>LM994634.1:0-107595 GCA_000752995.2 Haemophilus massiliensis
CCCATGTGAGAGTAGGACACCGCCGGGTTTTTTAATTAGGGATAAGAGAAGAGCCACAAGCTGATGCTTGTGGTTTTTTTATTTTTATAGCGGATAATCAGCGCCAGCGCGGCGGATACGGCGGATAGACGGATTTTAGGCTTAAATCTTATTTCAATGTTCAATCATTCAGCTCAATATTAAGTCGGAAACCATCACACACCGCACAATCCCGAACAGGCTCAAAACAATTAAAAAACACACCGCACTTTTATACTGATTGAAAAGTGCGGTGTGTTTTGGCGATATTTTTTTATTTATATTTATTAAATTTATTTTTAGGAAAATCCCATATTACTGCTTAAATTATTATCGCCGTATCAATTTTTAATTGATTTGGAATAATATTTTATGACATCACTTTTTTAGTAAAATAACCATTTGTACCAAATTAATTGTAATTTCAGAAATTCTGAAGATAAAACTTTGGAATTTTTGACCGCACTTTATTGATTTATTTGAGTTTAAATTTTTAACCAGTATGTTAATCGCTAGTTATTGATCTGCGTTTTCTTCGTTTTTAACTTCATCCCATAATAAGTCCATTTCCATGAGGGAGGCGTTTTCTATCTCTTTTTCTTGGTGACGGAGTTTTTCTTCGACTGTTCGAAAGCGGCGTTCAAATTTTAAATTTGCCTGACGCAAACTCTCTTCGGCAGAGCAATGTAAGTGGCGGCTCAAATTCACCACAGCAAATAGCAGATCACCGATTTCTTCGTTAATTTTAGTGTGGTTTTGCTCCGTTTGTTTCCATTCTTGGCGAGTTTCTTCCAATTCTTCTTCCACTTTTGCGAAAACTTGCGCGACATCCGTCCAATCAAAACCAACCTTTGCACAGCGTTTTTGCAATTTTTCTGCTCGCATTAATGCCGGAAATGAAGCCGGAATGTTATCCAGAACGGAATGCCGACCTTTTTGTTTATTTTCTTCAGCTTTGATTTGGTTCCAATTAAACAGCGCCTCTTGTTCATTCGCTGCACTGCTGTTACCGAATACGTGGGGATGCCGGCGAATAATTTTCTTTGCTACGTCTTGCACAACATCTTCAAATGTAAACCATTTTTCTTCCGCTGCCAGTTGGCTAAGGAAAACGACTTGTAATAACAGATCTCCGAGTTCTTCCTTTAAATCGTGCGGGTTATTCTGCTCAATAGCATCAATAACTTCACAGCTTTCTTCAATTAAGCAGGGAATCATAGTTTGGTAATTTTGCTTAAGATCCCAAGGGCATCCTCCATTTGGATCGCGCAATTTGGCAATTAAGCTAACAAAATCTTGAATAGAATAGTGCATTTTTTATCCTGTAAATAACCTGAATGACGGAATTAATCATAACATAATCTTTGAGTTGTCATGAGCGATAAAAAATAAAAGTTTTTTCTAAAACGTGATCAGGAGCATATTTTTTTTGTTTTACTGGTGCTACTATAACTCCAAAATAAATTAATTAATCCTGGATCAGACAAGGAGTCAATTATGTACAAACACATACTAGTGGCAATAGATCTTTCTGACGAAAGCCCGTTTTTATTAGAAAAAGCTGCCGGTGTCGCGAAAAGACACGACGCTAAGTTGTCCATTATTCATGTTGACGTGAATTTCTCTGATCTTTATACCGGATTAATTGACGTTAATATGTCTTCCATGCAGGATCGGATTTCTACCGAAACGCAGCAAGCATTAGTACAACTTGCCGAACATTGCAGTTATCCGGTGTCAGAAAAATTAAGCGGCAGCGGAGATTTGGGGCAGGTGTTATCCGATGCGATTGAGCAATATGATGTGGATCTGCTGGTTACCGGACATCATCAGGATTTTTGGAGCAAGCTGATGTCGTCTACTCGTCAGGTAATGAATAATATTACGGTCGATATGCTGGTTGTGCCGTTGCGGGAAGAATAGCTTTCGACTGTCTACGTTGTTTTATTAAGGGCTAAATTCATGATAAAAAAGAATTTGGCCTTTTTCTTTTGGCGGCCGTATGAATAATAGATCCCCTCTTGCGGCATGGCGAGCGCATAAAAATACTTTTTCTAAATTTCAAAAATATGTAACAATAAGCAAATTTATGTAGCAGATTGATCAGATAATACAAGGCTTATTTAATGAAAACAACGGCAGAAATCAGAAAATCTTTCCTGGATTTTTTTCACAGTAAAGGACATCAGATCGTGCCAAGCAGCTCGCTTGTGCCGGAAAATGATCCGACCTTATTATTTACAAATGCGGGGATGAATCAGTTTAAGGATGTTTTCCTCGGCATGGATAAGCGCCCATATTCGCGTGCAACGACGGCACAGCGCTGCGTTCGAGCCGGCGGAAAGCATAACGATTTGGAAAATGTGGGTTATACCGCGCGTCACCATACATTTTTTGAAATGCTAGGTAATTTCAGCTTTGGTGATTATTTTAAACAGGATGCGATTACATTCGGCTGGGAATTTTTGACCTCATCTGAGTGGTTAGGGTTGCCGAAAGAAAAACTGTGGGTGACTGTATATCAGGCAGACGATGAAGCCTATGATATTTGGCATAACCAGGTCGGCGTTCCGGCCGAGCGAATTATTCGCATCGGTGATAATAAAGGTGCACCTTACGCATCGGATAATTTCTGGCAAATGGGCGATACCGGCCCTTGCGGTCCTTGTACTGAAATTTTTTATGATCATGGCGAGCATATCTGGGGCGGACCGCCGGGATCTGCGGAGGAAGACGGCGACCGCTATATTGAGATTTGGAACATTGTTTTCATGCAGTTTAACCGCCAGGCTGACGGCACGATGGAAAAATTGCCGAAACCGTCGGTCGATACGGGAATGGGATTAGAGCGCATTGCCGCCGTGTTGCAGCATGTTAATTCAAATTATGATATTGATATTTTCCGTAAATTAATCGCTAAAGTGGCAGAACTGACCGGCGAAACGGATCTGGCGAATAAATCGCTGCGCGTGATTGCCGATCATATCCGTTCATGTGCCTATTTGATTGCTGATGGTGTGATTCCGTCTAATGAGGGGCGCGGCTATGTATTACGCCGGATTATTCGCCGTGCAGTGCGTCATGGTCATTTATTGGGCGCGAAAGAAACCTTCTTTTATAAATTGGTGCCGACATTAATTGATGTAATGGCGGAGGCCGGTCAGGATGTGAAAGATAAACAAGCGAATGTTGAAAGACTGCTGCGTCAGGAAGAAGAGCAGTTCGCGCGTACGTTGGAACGCGGGCTGACATTGTTGGACGACGCTTTAGCTAAGGTAGAGAACAATATGTTATCCGGCGAGGTTGCGTTTAAGTTATACGATACCTACGGTTTTCCGCTGGATTTAACCGCAGATGTCTGCCGTGAGCGCAATATTGCTATTGATGAAGCCGGATTTGAGCGCGAAATGGAAGCGCAACGCATCCGTGCTCAATCGGCAAGCCAGTTCGGGGTGGATTATAATAATATCATTCGTGTAGATGGCTTGACGAAGTTTGAAGGCTACGAGGATTCGGAAAGTCTTGCAAAAATCACCGCACTTTTCCACGATGGTAAATCAGTAGAACGCATTGATGCAGGTCAAAGTGCGGTCGTTATTTTAGAAAATACGCCTTTTTATGCGGAGTCCGGCGGGCAGATCGGTGATCGCGGTCGTCTGGAAGGGCAAAACTTTACTTTCACTGTTAACGATACGCAAAAATATGGTCAGGTTTTCGGGCATATTGGCACATTAACCCAAGGATCGTTATCGGTAGGGCAATCAGTTAATGCCGTGGTGGATATTGCGCGCCGGCGCCGAATCGCGTTAAATCACTCGGCAACACACTTACTGCATGCCGCCTTACGTCAGGTGCTGGGCGAGCATGTCGCACAGCGCGGTTCGTTGGTTTCCGATAGTGCATTACGTTTTGACTTTACCCACTCTGAAGCGATCAGCAAAGCACAGTTGTTTGAGGTTGAACGTATTGTGAATCGGGAAATTCGCGCCAATTGCGCGATACGGACTGCGATAATGGATTTAGAGGCGGCGAAAGCGCAAGGTGCCATGGCATTGTTTGGGGAAAAATATGCTGAGAAAGTGCGTGTATTGACCATGGGCGATTTTTCCATTGAGCTTTGCGGCGGTATTCATGCCAAACGTACCGGCGATATCGGCTTGTTTAAAATTATCAGCGAAGCGGCAATTGCCGCCGGCGTACGCCGTATCGAGGCGCTGACCGGTGAAAATGCGATTAATTGGTTGCATGAACAACAGGCTATATTAACTCAGAGTGCCGAATTGTTGAAATCGGATGTGAATTCTATTGCGGAGAAAATTCAGCAATTGCAGGATAAAGCCAAGAAAACGGAAAAAGAATTGCAGCAGCTAAAAGAAAAAGCAGCCATGCAAGCCGGTTCCGATTTCGCTAAAAGTGCGGTGAAAATTAACGGCGTTTCTGTCGTTTTACAGCAGCTTGACGGCATCGAAAGTAAATCATTGCGCGTAATGGTGGACGATCTGAAAAATCAGTTGGGTTCGGCGGTTATTGTGTTTGCTTCGGTTATTGAAGGAAAAGTGAATTTGATCGTTGGCGTTACCGCTGATTTAACCGCCAAAGTGAAAGCCGGCGAGCTGGTGAATTTAATGGCTCAGCATGTCGGCGGGAAAGGCGGCGGTCGACCTGATATGGCGATGGCAGGCGGCTCGCAGCCTGAGCATGTCGCACAAGCATTGTCAGTGTGTACCAATTGGTTGCAGCTGAATTTATAGACGGAAATTTTGTGCCATAACTCACAACTTTGAGTTTTATTGATAACGTTCGGAGGTTAAATGCGTTACGATAACGTGAGTTGCACGATGAGTTTAGAATAAGGATGTTGGGTGAACGATAGGATATCGCATCAAATGATCAAATGAGGAGGTTATATGCTGATCTTAACCAGAAAAGTTGGCGAGAGCTTGCTCATTGGTGATGACGTTTCCATCACGATACTGAATATTCGTGGTAACCAAGTGAAAATTGGTGTGAAAGCGCCAAAAGATGTTTCTGTTCATAGGGAAGAAATTTACCAACGCATTAAAGAAGCGCAGGATGAACAGCAATCTTAACGAGCTTTGTAATTGGTAAGAAATGGAGAAGTTATGAGTAAATTGACTTGCTTTAAAGCTTATGATATCCGTGGTCGTTTAGGCGACGAACTGAATGCGGATATTGTTTATCGGATAGGGCGTGCATTCGGGCAGTTTCTAAAACCGAAAACTATTGTGGTCGGCGGCGATGTCCGGTTGACCAGTAAGGAGTTGAAAAGTGCGGTGACAAACGGCTTGCTGGATTCCGGTGTCAATGTGATTGACCTCGGCGAAACCGGTACGGAAGAAGTGTATTTTGCTACCTCATTCTTAAAGGCCGATGGCGGGATTGAGGTGACGGCAAGTCATAACCCGATGGATTATAACGGACTGAAATTAGTCCGCGAGGGCTCGCGTCCGATTAGCGCGGATACCGGTCTGGCGGATATTCAGCGTTTAGCGGAAGAAAATCATTTTCCGCCGGTAACAGCGCGCGGCGAGTATAAACAGCTTTCCGTATTGGGCGATTATGTCGAACATCTGTTATCGTATATTAATTTAGCTAACCTGAAACCAATGAAACTGGTGATCAATTCTGGCAATGGCGCTGCTGGTCATGTCATTGATGCGATTGAAGCACAATTTAGAGCAAAACGCGTACCGGTGGAATTTGTTAAGGTGCATAATAATCCGGACGGCACGTTCCCGAACGGTATTCCTAATCCGTTACTGCATGAAAACCGTCAGGATACCATTGATGCGGTACTTGCCAACAAGGCTGATATGGGGATTGCTTTTGACGGCGATTTTGACCGTTGTTTCCTGTTTGATGAAAACGGCGGGTTTATTGAAGGTTATTATATCGTCGGATTGCTTGGACGGGCGTTTTTACAGAAAAATAAAGGGGCGAAAATCATTTATGATCCGCGCCTGATTTGGAACACGATTAAACTGGTGGAAGAAAACGGTGGCGAAGCAGTGATGTCAAAGTCCGGGCATTCGTTCATTAAAGAGAAAATGCGTGCGGTCGATGCGATTTATGGCGGCGAAATGAGCGCGCATCATTATTTCCGTGATTTCTTCTACTGTGACAGCGGCATGATCCCTTGGCTGTTGGTGATGGAGTTAGTCTGCACCACCGGCCAAACTCTGGGTCAACTTGTTGGTGACAGTATTGATACTTACCCCTCACCGGGCGAAATCAACAGTAAACTGGCGGATGCCAAATCTGCCATTGCACGCGTGCGTGCCGCTTATGAGAAAGATGCCGTCCGAGTCGATGAAATCGACGGCATTAGTATTGAATACCCTGAATGGCGTTTCAATTTACGCAGTTCCAACACCGAACCGGTCGTGCGTTTAAACCTTGAAACTCGTGGGGATAAACAATTAATGACGGAAAAAACCGAAGAAATTTTGGCGTTATTACGTCAGTAATTAAGCTAAAATGTACCGCACTTTACTGATTTGATTGGTAAAAGTGCGGTTATTTATTATTTAGAATAAGGAAAATCAATGAAAGCAATTATTCCGGTCGCCGGACTAGGTACGCGCATGCTACCAGCAACTAAAGCAATTCCGAAAGAAATGCTGACCTTAGTGGATAAACCGCTGATCCAATATGTTGTGAACGAATGTATTGCGGCTGGCATTAAAGAAATCGTGCTGGTTACTCATTCTTCAAAAAATGCCATTGAAAACCATTTTGATACCTCATTTGAATTGGAAACGATGTTGGAAAAACGGGTGAAGCGCCAACTATTAGAAGAAGTTCGGTCTATTTGCCCGAAAGACGTGACAATTATGCACGTTCGGCAAGGAAATGCTAAAGGATTGGGGCATGCAGTGTTATGCGGACATCCGCTTGTAGGGGATGAACCTTTTGCTGTAATTTTGCCGGATGTGTTGTTGGCAGATTTCAGTGCGGATCAGAAAAAAGAGAATCTGAGCGCTATGCTGGCACGTTTTCATGCAACGCAAGCCAGTCAGATTATGGTCGCGCCGGTTGATAAGAATAATGTGAACAGTTACGGTATTGTTGATTGTGGTGGCGTTGAATTAAGCGCGGGGGAAAGTGCAAAGATTAACAGTATTGTGGAAAAACCGAGCGTTGAGAATGCGCCGTCTAATCTGGCGGTTGTCGGGCGTTATGTTTTTTCTGCTTCCATTTGGCCTTTATTGGAAAAAACACCGGTCGGTGTTGGTGATGAAATTCAGTTAACCGATGCCATTGATATGCTGATTGACAAAGAAACGGTCGAAGCATTTCATCAGACTGGGGAAAATTTTGATTGCGGTGATAAGCTGGGTTATATGCAGGCTTTTGTTGAATACGGCTTACATCATCCGCAGCTGAGCGAGAAATTTATAGCCTATTTGAAAAAACTGACTAAATCGTTGTCTTGATGACTTATCAATAAAACGGCAGTTGACTCTGCCGTTTTCACATTTTGATAAAGCCGCATTTTGCTGTGGCGTGGTTATTTATGCTTGTTTTTGTAAGAATACGCGGTAAATAATACCACCGAGAATGCCGCCGATAATTGGTGCGACCCAGAATACCCACAGCTGTTCAATTGCCCAACTGCCTTGGAAGATGGCGACCGCAGTGCTGCGTGCTGGGTTTACCGAGGTATTGGAAACCGGAATACTGATTAAATGAATTAATGTTAGTCCTAAACCGATAGCGATTGGTGCGAATCCTGCCGGGGCGTCTTTATCTGTTGCGCCATGAATAATAATCAGGAAGAATGCGGTTAATACAATTTCTGCAATAATGACTGCATTGAGTGAAAAGCCGTTTGGCGAATGTTCGCCGTAGCCATTTGAAGCGAAGCCGGCGTTCGCATCAAAGCCGGTTTTACCGGAGGCGATAGCGTATAAAACGGCTGCACCAATAATACCGCCAACAACCTGTGCAATAATATAAGGCAATGCGTCTTTTGCATTAAAACGACCACCGGCAACTAAACCTAAAGTCACTGCTGGATTGAAATGACCGCCGGAAATATGTCCGACGGCATAAGCCATCGTTAATACGGTCAAACCGAATGCCAATGCTACGCCAGCAAAACCGATACCTAATTGCGGATAAGCTGCCGCTAATACCGCACTTCCGCAGCCGCCGAACACAAGCCAGAAAGTCCCGAAAAATTCAGCTGATAATTTTTTAACCATAATAAACCTCTATAAATGTTGTTAGATAAAAGAAAATACATCACGGAATGCTATGTAGCATACTATGTTGCTATTTTTTCCTCCAATTAGAGTGGGTTTTGCTTAGGAAGTTGCGTAAATTTCTGTAAATCTTGTCGGAAATCCGGAAGTCTCGATGTCCGGATTGTTATTCGGGTTGTTTTTCATTAGAATGTGCGATAAATAGTAAGGTTATTTTATGAAGGTTGGTAAGATGGCGGAATGGGACGGCAAATATATTAGCCCTTATGCAGAGCACGGCAAGAAAAGCGAGCAAGTCAAAAAAATCACGGTTTCAATCCCGATCAAGGTATTAGAGATTTTAACTAATGAAAGGACGCGACGTCAGATTCGGAATCTGCGTCATGCAACCAATAGCGAACTACTGTGTGAGGCGTTTCTGCATGCGTTTACCGGGCAGCCGTTACCGAGTGATGCCGATTTGTTGAAAGACCGGCATGATGAAATTCCTGAACAGGCAAAGCAGATTATGCGCGAGTTGGGGATCGATCCGGATAAATGGGAATATTAAACAATCGGCTTGCAATGCTTGGTGATTACCAGTATAATCCACAAGCTTTCGATATGAGAGTCGTTTGATGTAATCATTTATCAAACGTGTATTGTAATTATGCAATACGTAAAATGTTCCCGATCTGGGAACTATATACAGGTTAACTGCACTTCCCTTTCAATAAGATGTATGAAAGGCGACGGTGTCAGTTTTATTATTAGCTAAATTTATTGGAGCTCTGGTCTAATGCAGAACCAAAGAATCCGTATCCGCTTAAAAGCGTTTGATCATCGTTTGATTGATCAATCTACCGCGGAGATCGTAGAAACAGCTAAACGTACCGGCGCGCAAGTTCGTGGTCCGATTCCTTTACCTACCCGTAAAGAACGTTTCACCGTGTTGATTTCTCCACACGTGAATAAAGACGCACGTGACCAATACGAAATTCGCACCCACAAACGTTTAGTGGATATCGTTGAGCCAACAGAAAAAACTGTTGATGCATTAATGCGTTTAGATTTGGCTGCCGGCGTTGACGTGCAGATCAGCCTAGGTTAATTAAGAGGTTATTACAATGATTGGTTTAATCGGTCGTAAAGTTGGTATGACCCGCGTCTTCACTGAAGACGGTGTGTCGATTCCAGTTACCGTTATCGAAATCGAAGCCAACCGTGTGACTCAAGTTAAAACTCTTGAAAACGATGGCTATACTGCAGTTCAAGTTACTACTGGCTCTAAAAAAGCAAGTCGTGTAACTAAGCCTGAAGCAGGCCATTTCGTGAAAGCAGGTGTTGAAGCTGGTCGCGGTTTATGGGAATTTCGTACCGAAGGTGAAGAATTCACTTTAGGTCAGGAAATTAATGTTGACATCTTTACTGATGTTAAAAAAGTCGATGTTACTGGTACATCTAAAGGTAAAGGTTTCCAAGGTGGTGTTAAGCGTTGGAATTTCCGCACTCAAGATGCAACTCATGGTAACTCTTTATCACATCGTGTACTTGGTTCTATTGGTCAAAACCAAACACCGGGTCGTGTGTTTAAAGGTAAAAAAATGGCAGGACATTTGGGTAATGAACGTGTAACCGTTCAATCCCTGGAAGTTGTTCGTGTAGATGCCGAGCGTAAATTGCTGCTTGTTAAAGGTGCCGTTCCGGGTGCTACGGGTAGTGATCTTATCGTAAAACCGGCAGTCAAAGCATAAGTCTGGGAGATAGATGATGGAATTACAAGTTAAAGATGCACAGAGTGCATTAACTGTTTCTGAAACTACCTTCGGACGTGAGTTTAACGAAGCATTGATTCACCAGGTTGTTGTTGCTTATGCAGCAGGTGCTCGTCAAGGTTCTCGTGCACAAAAAACTCGTGCTGAAGTGTCTGGTTCAGGTAAAAAACCTTGGCGTCAAAAAGGTACTGGTCGCGCACGTTCTGGTGATATTAAATCTCCAATTTGGCGTTCAGGTGGTGTGACTTTCGCAGCTAAGCCACAAGATCACAGCCAAAAAGTGAACAAGAAAATGTACCGTGGTGCAATTAAAAGCATTCTTTCTGAATTAGTTCGCCAAGATCGTTTGGTTGTGGTGGAAAAATTCGAAGTTGAAGCACCAAAAACTAAAGTTTTAGTACAAAAATTAAAAAAATTGGCACTGGAAGACGTGTTAATTATCACAGCAGGTTTAGATGAGAACCTATTCTTAGCCGCACGTAATCTTTATAAAGTTGATGTGCGTGATGTACAGGGAATCGATCCGGTAAGTTTAATCGCTTTCGATAAAGTGGTCGTTACTGTGGATGCTGTGAAACAGATTGAGGAGATGTTAGCATGAGCCAACAAGAACGTTTGCTAAAAGTGTTAAAAGCACCTCACGTCTCTGAGAAAGCAACCAATAACGCTGAGAAGTCAAACACTATCGTTTTCAAAGTTGCGTTAGACGCAAATAAAGTTGAGATTGCCAATGCAGTCGCACAGCTGTTTGAAGTGAAAGTGGATTCTGTACGTACCGTAGTAGTGAAAGGCAAAACTAAACGCCGTGGAGCTAAACTGGGTCGTCGCAGTGACTGGAAAAAAGCTTATGTCACTCTTCAGGAAGGTCAGTCTCTTGACTTTGTTGAAGGTGCAGAGTAATTACGGAGGAGTAGATAACAATGGCTATCGTTAAATGTAAGCCGACCTCCGCTGGTCGTCGTCACGTTGTTAAAATCGTAAACCCTGAATTACATAAGGGTAAACCTTACGCACCGTTATTAGATACTAAATCTAAAACCGGTGGTCGTAATAATTTAGGACGTATCACTACCCGTCATATCGGTGGTGGGCATAAACAACATTACCGTCTAATCGATTTCAAACGTAACAAATTAGATATTCCGGCGGTTGTTGAGCGTCTTGAATATGACCCAAATCGTTCTGCGAATATTGCTTTAGTGTTATATAAAGACGGTGAACGTCGCTATATTCTGGCGCCTAAAGGATTAAGCGCAGGTGATCAAATCCAAGCTGGTGTGAATGCGCCGATTAAAGTGGGTAATGCGTTACCTATGCGTAATATTCCAGTTGGTTCAACTGTGCATAATGTTGAATTAAAACCCGGCAAAGGCGGTCAAATCGCGCGTTCTGCGGGCAGCTATGTACAGATTATTGCCCGCGAAGGTAATTATGTGACTTTACGTCTTCGTTCCGGCGAAATGCGTAAAGTACTTGCTGAGTGTACTGCAACCATCGGTGAAGTAGGTAACTCAGAACATATGCTTCGTGTTCTTGGTAAAGCGGGCGCAAGCCGTTGGAGAGGTATTCGTCCGACTGTTCGCGGTACAGCAATGAACCCAGTTGACCACCCACATGGTGGTGGTGAAGGTCGTAACTTCGGTAAACATCCGGTTACACCTTGGGGCGTTCAAACCAAAGGTAAGAAAACTCGCCATAACAAACGTACTGATAAATACATCGTACGTCGTCGTGGTAAATAATTGTTATTAATAAAGAGGTAATGCCATGCCACGTTCTCTCAAGAAAGGTCCTTTCCTTGACCTACACTTGTTGAAGAAGGTAGAGAAGGCGGTGGAAAGCGGGGATAAAAAACCAATTAAAACTTGGTCCCGTCGTTCAATGATCATTCCTTCAATGATCGGATTGACCATCGCAGTCCATAATGGTCGTCAGCATGTTCCGGTTTATGTTTCCGATGAAATGATCGGTCATAAATTAGGTGAATTTGCACCGACTCGTACTTACCGCGGTCACGCTGCGGATAAGAAAGCTAAGAAGTAAGGGGTAAAAGATGGAAACTATTGCAAAACATCGTTACGCTCGCACTTCAGCGCAAAAAGCTCGCTTAGTTGCGGATTTGATCCGTGGCAAAAAAGTAGCTCAGGCTTTAGAAATTTTAACCTATACCAACAAAAAAGCTGCGGCATTGGTTAAAGATGTGCTTGAGTCTGCAATTGCAAATGCGGAGCACAATGACGGTGCGGATATCGATGATCTTAAAGTTGCAAAGATCTTTGTCGATGAAGGTCCGAGCATGAAACGTGTAATGCCACGTGCCAAAGGTCGTGCAGATCGTATTTTAAAACGTACAAGCCACATTACAGTGGTTGTGTCAGATCGTTAATCGTAGAGGAATAACAATGGGTCAAAAAGTACATCCACATGGTATTCGCTTAGGCATCGTTAAGCCTTGGAGCTCTACTTGGTTTGCGAATACACAAGATTTCGCGTCTAACTTAGACGGCGATTTCAAAGTACGTAAATTCTTAAATAAAGAATTAGCGAATGCTTCAGTATCACGTATCACTATTGAACGTCCAGCTAAAAGTATTCGTGTCACAATTCACACGGCTCGCCCGGGTATCGTTATCGGTAAAAAGGGTGAAGATGTTGAGAAATTGCGTCATGCTGTTGCGACAATCGCAGGTGTGCCAGCGCAAATCAATATTGCTGAAGTGAAAAAACCTGAATTAGATGCAAAATTAGTTGCAGATAGTATCGCTTCTCAATTGGAACGTCGTGTTATGTTCCGTCGTGCGATGAAACGCGCTGTACAAAACGCAATGCGTTTAGGTGCGAAGGGCATCAAAGTTGAAGTAAGCGGTCGTTTGGGTGGTGCAGAAATTGCACGTTCTGAATGGTATCGTGAAGGTCGCGTACCAT
Source organism: Haemophilus massiliensis (assembly GCA_000752995.2). GTDB lineage: Bacteria > Pseudomonadota > Gammaproteobacteria > Enterobacterales > Pasteurellaceae > Necropsobacter > Necropsobacter massiliensis_B. The sequence continues at coordinate 12,926 of LM994634.1, forward strand.
TACATACACTACGTGCGGACATCGATTATAACACTGCTGAAGCTCATACTACATACGGCGTTATCGGCGTTAAAGTATGGATTTTCAAAGGTGAAATTCTTGGTGGAATGGCTGCAATTGCACAACAACCGGAACAACAACCTGCCGCGCCTAAAAAGGCACCTCGCGGTAAAGGTCGTAAGTAAGGAGAATTGCTAAATGTTGCAACCAAAACGTACAAAATTCCGTAAAGTCCACAAAGGTCGTAACCGTGGTATTGCCAACGGTACAGACGTGAGCTTCGGTACTTTCGGTTTAAAAGCAATTGGTCGTGGTCGTTTAACCGCTCGTCAAATTGAAGCGGCGCGTCGTGCTATGACACGTGCAGTAAAACGTCAAGGTAAAATCTGGATTCGTGTATTCCCGGATAAACCAATTACTGAAAAACCACTAGAAGTCCGTATGGGTAAAGGTAAAGGTAACGTTGAGTACTGGGTCGCTTTAATCCAGCCGGGTAAAGTACTTTATGAAATGGATGGAGTGTCTGAAGAGATTGCAAGAAATGCATTTGCATTAGCAGCTGCCAAATTGCCGATTAAGACCACATTCGTAACTAAAACGGTGATGTAATGAAAGCTCAAGAACTACGTACAAAAACTGTTGAAGAGCTGAATGCTGAATTGGCTAACTTGTTAGGTGAGCAATTCAAATTGCGTATGCAAGCAGCCACCGGTCAGCTTCAACAAACCCATCAGTTAAAACAAGTGCGTCGCAGTATTGCACAGGTAAAAACTGTATTAACCGAAAAGGCGGGTGAGTAATGACTGATAAAATTCGTTCAGTGCAAGGTAAAGTTGTCAGTGACAAAATGGAGAAATCCTTTGTTGTTGCTATTGAACGCAAGGTTAAACATCCGCTTTACGGTAAGTTTATCCGTCGCACAACCAAACTTCATGTACACGATGAAAATAACGAAGCCCAGTTGGGTGATGTGGTAGAGATTCGTCAATGTCGTCCAATCTCTAAAACAAAATCCTGGACACTGGTTCGTGTTGTAGAGAAAGCAGTAATTGCTTAATTTACATTTATCCAAAAAAGCCTCGGTGAAAGTCGAGGCTTTTTTAAAACTTTTCTAAAAATGACCGCACTTTTACACCATGCTTCTCTATGATCTATGAAGGTGGGATGTTATTTTTGGTGCGATGCGGTGGGCGCCAAAGTTGAATTGTTACCCTGTGGCCGCTTTAAACCCTTAATTGATATACTCGGCGGCGGTAAATTTCGTTTGCCGAAAGCACGATGGATAGATGATATCTCTGGCGGCTTGTCTGGCAAGCCTGATAAGCACACAATCCGTCGTATGCTATTTTAATGTAAACCGGATAGCAGAAGCTTAATATCGCTTTGTTGAGCACACTAAGGCTTTGCTACCTTATTTATTTCCAATCCACCTTTTACAGCTTACATCCACCAAGTCCAGCAAAAAGTGCGGTCGTTTTTTCGCGTGTTTCAGCCTTTGTTATCCTATAAATCAGTTGTCTTTTTATTTGAGTTTTTGTATAATCCGCCAACCTATTTCGCATGGTGGAAATAGGCACGTCCCGAAAGGGTTTTTTTAATTTTAGCGGAGTACTAAGATGATCCAAGAACAGACTATGCTGGACGTTGCTGATAACTCAGGCGCTCGCAGTGTAATGTGTATCAAGGTTCTAGGTGGATCGCACCGTCGTTACGCTGCTATTGGTGATATCATCAAAATTACTGTGAAAGAAGCAATTCCTCGCGGTAAAGTGAAAAAAGGTGATGTATTAAAAGCAGTTGTCGTGCGCACCAAGAAGGGTGTTCGTCGCCCAGATGGATCAGTCATTCGCTTCGATGGTAACGCTTGTGTAATTTTAAATAATAACACTGAGCAACCAATCGGTACTCGTATTTTTGGACCGGTGACTCGTGAACTTCGTTCTGAGAAATTCATGAAGATCATTTCTTTGGCACCAGAAGTACTGTAAGGAGAAGTGAGAAATGGCTGCAAAAATTCGTCAAAATGATGAAGTGATTGTTCTTGCCGGTAAAAGCAAGGGCAAACGTGGTAAGGTAACTCAAGTGTTGCCGAACGGTAAAGTGATTGTTGAAGGTGTAAATATCATCACTAAACATGAAAAACCAGTTCCTGCCTTAGGCAAAGAAGGTGGTTTAGTGAAAAAAGAAGCGCCGATTGATGCGTCGAATGTGGCGATTTTCAATCCAAAAACAAACAAAGCCGACCGTGTAGGTTTTAGATTTGAAGAAGGCAAAAAAGTCCGTTTCTTTAAATCTAATAATGAAATTATTTAATAGTAAACTGGAGTAATGCGATGGCGAAACTGCATGATTACTACAGAGATCAAGTAGTTAATGAATTGAAAAGCAAATTCAACTACGCATCTGTCATGCAAGTCCCACGAATCGAAAAGATTACCCTGAATATGGGTGTGGGTGAAGCATTGACCGACAAAAAATTGCTGGATAACGCAGTCGCGGATTTAACGGCAATCAGCGGTCAGAAACCTTTAATTACTAAAGCACGCAAATCTGTTGCAGGCTTTAAAATCCGTCAGGGATATCCAATCGGTTGTAAAGTAACACTGCGCGGTGAGCGTATGTGGGAGTTCTTTGAACGCTTAATTACAATTGCTGTTCCACGTATTCGTGACTTTCGCGGTTTAAGTGCGAAATCATTTGATGGTCGTGGTAATTACAGCATGGGTGTGCGTGAGCAAATCATCTTCCCTGAAATCGATTATGATAAAGTGGATCGCGTTCGTGGTTTGGATATTACTATCACAACCAGCGCGAAAAGTGATGAAGAAGGTCAAGCACTTCTCGCTGCCTTTAATTTCCCATTCCGTAAGTAAGGCAGGTTACACATGGCTAAACAATCAATGAAAGCACGCGATGTAAAACGCGTTAAATTGGCTGAGAAATTCTACGCAAAACGTGTAGAGTTGAAAAAAATCATTTCTGACGTGAATGCTTCTGATGAAGACCGTTGGAATGCCGTGTTGAAGTTACAAACTTTACCACGTGATTCAAGCCCAAGTCGCCAACGTAACCGTTGCCGCCAAACTGGTCGCCCTCACGGCGTTTTACGTAAGTTTGGTCTTAGCCGTATTAAGGTTCGTGAAGCTGCAATGCGCGGCGAAATCCCGGGTCTTAAGAAAGCAAGTTGGTAATTACCACTTATTGGAATCGGAGTAAAAGCACATGAGTATGCAAGATCCAATCGCAGATATGTTGACCCGTATTCGTAACGGTCAGGCTGCGAACAAAGTTGCGGTCACTATGCCTTCATCCAAGCTAAAAGTGGCAATCGCCAATGTATTAGCTGAAGAAGGTTATATTGAAAGCGTTAAAGTTTTAGAAGGCACTAAGCCTGAATTGGAAGTAACCTTAAAGTATTTCCAAGGTAAACCGGTTGTAGAAAGTATCCAGCGTGTAAGTCGCCCGGGTTTACGTATTTATAAACGTAAAGACGAATTACCAAAAGTCATGGGCGGTTTAGGTGTTGCTGTGGTTTCTACATCAAAAGGTGTGATGACTGACCGCGCAGCCCGTCAAGCGGGGCTGGGTGGCGAAATCATCTGTTATGTAGCTTAAAGAGAGGTAGGAAAATGTCTCGTGTTGCAAAGGCACCTGTTGGTATTCCTGCCGGTGTTGAGGTAAAACTTAACGGTCAGCTACTAACAGTGAAAGGTAAGAATGGCGAGTTATCTCGTAACATTCATAACTCAGTTGAAGTTAAACAAGATAATGGTGAATTGACATTCGCTCCTCGTGAGGGAATTGTCGGTGCTAACGCGCAAGCGGGTACAGCTCGTGCATTAGTTAATGCAATGGTTATCGGTGTTACTGAAGGCTTCACTAAGAAGTTACAATTAGTGGGTGTTGGTTACAGAGCTCAAATTAAAGGCAACGTAGTTGCATTAAGTTTAGGTTTTTCACACCCTGTTGAACACACATTACCTGCAGGTATTACTGCTGAATGTCCATCTCAGACCGAAATCGTGTTGAGAGGTGCAGACAAACAGTTAATCGGTCAAGTTGCTGCAGATATTCGTGCTTATCGCCGTCCTGAGCCTTATAAAGGTAAAGGTGTACGCTATGCTGATGAAGTGGTGCGTACAAAAGAGGCTAAGAAGAAATAATTAAGGTAACACTATGGATAAGAAATCAGCTCGTATCCGTCGTGCAACTCGTGCACGCCATATGATGAGAGAGCAAGGTGTAACCCGCTTAGTGGTTCACCGTACCCCGCGTCATATTTACGCACAGGTAATTGCACCGAACGGTTCAGAAGTGCTTGCCGCTGCTTCTACAGTTGAAAAAGCAATTAGTGAGCAAGTGAAATATACCGGAAATAAAGATGCCGCAGCAGTAGTTGGTAAACTGGTTGCTGAAAGAGCATTGGCAAAAGGCATTAAAGAAGTTGCGTTTGACCGTTCCGGTTTTAAATATCATGGTCGTGTCCAATCTTTAGCGGACGCTGCCCGTGAAGCTGGTCTACAGTTCTAATAGAGGTAATTTTAGATGGCAAACATCGAAAAACAGGCTGGTGAACTGCAAGAGAAGCTAATCGCGGTAAACCGTGTATCAAAAACTGTAAAAGGTGGTCGTATTATGAGCTTTACTGCGTTAACCGTAGTAGGCGATGGTAACGGTCGCGTAGGTTTTGGTTATGGTAAAGCGCGCGAAGTTCCGGCAGCGATCCAAAAAGCGATGGAAAAAGCACGTCGCAACATGATTACTGTGGCTTTAAACGAAGGCACATTACAACATCCGATTAAAGGTACTCATACCGGTTCACGCGTATTTATGCAACCGGCTAGCGAAGGTACCGGGATCATTGCAGGCGGTGCTATGCGTGCCGTGCTGGAAGTTGCGGGTGTGCGTAACGTTCTTTCTAAGGCTTACGGTTCAACCAACCCAATTAACGTTGTTCGCGCAACAATTGATGCGCTGGCAAATATGAAATCACCAGAAATGGTTGCTGCTAAACGCGGTAAAACCGTTGATGAAATTTTGGGGTAATTGATAATGGCTAAAACTATTAAAGTAACACAAGTGCGTAGCTCAATTGCTCGTTTACCGAAGCATAAAGCGACACTGCGTGGTCTTGGTCTTCGCCATATGCACCATACCGTTGAGTTAATCGATACTCCGGCAGTACGCGGTATGATTAACCAAGTTTCATATATGGTTAAAGTGGAGGAGTAAGAGAATGCGTTTAAATACTCTGTCTCCGGCTGAAGGTGCGAAACATAGTGCGAAGCGCCTAGGTCGTGGTATCGGTTCCGGTTTAGGAAAAACCGGCGGCCGTGGTCATAAAGGTCAGAAATCTCGTACCGGCGGCGGCGTTCGTCGTGGTTTCGAAGGGGGTCAAATGCCTTTATACCGTCGTTTACCGAAATTTGGTTTTACTTCAATGAAAGCGGCAGTTACTGCTGAAGTTCGTTTGAATGATTTAGCCAAAGTTGAAGGTAATGTCGTCACTTTAGAAACATTGAAAGCGGCAAACATCTTAACTAAAGATATTCAATTTGCAAAAGTTATTCTTGCAGGCGAAGTCAAGGGTGCTGTAGTTGTTCGTGGTTTACGTGTTACTAAAGGTGCAAGAGCAGCAATTGAAGCTGCTGGCGGTTCAGTTGAGGAATAATTAACAAATGGCTAAGCAACCAGGTTATCAAAGTAGAAGTACTCAAAGCGGTACGGGTGAACTGAAAAGCAGATTATTGTTTGTGCTAGGTGCACTGATCGTATTCCGTATTGGTTCTTTCATTCCGGTTCCTGGTATTGATGCGGCCGTGTTAGCTCAATTGCTTGAACAGCAAAAGGGCACCATTATTGATATGTTTAACATGTTTTCCGGTGGTGCTTTGAGCCGAGCGTCGATTTTTGCATTAGGTATCATGCCGTATATTTCGGCATCGATTATTATTCAATTATTGACAACGGTTCACCCGGCATTAGCTGAGTTAAAGAAAGAAGGTGAGAGCGGGCGTCGTAAAATCAGTAAATATACGCGTTATTCGACTTTAGTTCTTGCCACCATTCAGGCAATCGGTATTTCTACCGGGTTGCCTAATATGTTACCAGGCTTAGTGCCTAATCTCGGTTTCGGTTTTTATTTTACTGCTGTTATCAGTCTCGTCACCGGAACAATGTTTCTGATGTGGTTGGGAGAGCAGATCACCGAACGTGGTATTGGTAACGGTATTTCTTTAATTATCTTTGCGGGGATTGTTGCAGGTCTTCCTTCAGCAATAGGTCAAACTATTGAGCAGGCTCGTCAAGGGCAAATGCATCTATTAGTTCTCTTGTTAATCGCCGTTATTGTTTTCGCAGTTACCTATTTTGTCGTCTTTGTTGAAAGAGGACAGCGTAGAATTAAAGTTGAGTATGCTAAGCGCCAGCAAGGCCGTCAGATTTTAGGTGGGCATACCACTCATTTGCCATTGAAAGTTAATATGGCCGGTGTTATTCCGGCAATCTTTGCTTCAAGTATTATCTTGTTTCCGGCGACCATTACATCATGGTTTGGGCAGGGTTCAAGTTTAGAGTGGTTAACTGACTTGTCGATGTTATTACATCCAGGACAGCCTTTATATTTGATCGTTTATGCGGTGGCGATTATCTTCTTCAGTTTTTTCTATACTGCAATGCAATATAATCCGCGCGATACAGCAGATAATCTGAAAAAATCGGGTGCATTTATACCCGGAATTAGACCCGGTGAACAGACATCACGGTATATTGATAAAATTATGACCCACTTGACTTTAATCGGTGGTTTATATATTACATTCGTGTGTTTAGTTCCTTATATTATGACATCAGCTTGGAATGTGCAGTTCTACTTCGGTGGGACATCCTTACTGATTGTTGTAGTGGTAATTATGGATTTCATCGTTCAGGTTCAAAGTCACTTAATGTCGACAAAATATGAATCTGCGCTGAAAAAAGCAAACCTTAAAGGTTTCGGACAATAGTCCGTATAAATGAAGGGATAAGCAATGAAAGTTCGTGCTTCCGTTAAGAAATTATGTCGTAACTGTAAAATTGTTAAACGTGAAGGGATTGTACGCGTTTTGTGCAGTGATCCTAAACATAAGCAACGCCAAGGTTAATTGACATTTTTCTTGCAAAGAACCGGCTGGGCATATATAATGCTCAGCTCATTTATGTCCTTGATATACTGTTTGAGTATCCTGAAAACGGGCTTTTCAAGATCAGTATATCAAATCAGTTAAAATATAGGAGTGCATAGTGGCCCGTATTGCAGGCATTAACATTCCTGATCACAAACACGCTGTAATCGCTTTAACTGCAATTTACGGTATCGGTAAGACCCGTTCAAAGGCCATTTGTGCTGCGGCGGGAATTGCTGAAGATGTTAAGATCAGCGAATTGTCTGAAGAGCAGATTGATAAACTGCGTGACGAAGTTGGTAAATTTACCGTTGAAGGTGACTTACGCCGTGAAGTAACACTTAACATTAAACGCCTACTTGATTTAGGCTGTTATCGTGGTTTACGTCATCGTCGTAGTTTACCGGTACGTGGTCAACGTACTAAAACTAATGCGCGTACCCGCAAGGGTCCTCGTAAGCCGATCAAGAAATAGTCGGGGTAAATTTAAATGGCAAAAACACCAGTTCGTGCACGTAAACGTGTAAAAAAACAAGTTGTAGATGGCGTAGCTCACATTCACGCATCTTTCAATAATACTATCGTTACCATTACCGACCGTCAAGGCAATGCCCTAGCATGGGCAACTGCCGGTGGTTCCGGTTTCCGCGGTTCTCGTAAATCTACTCCGTTTGCTGCACAGGTTGCAGCTGAACGTTGTGCCGAAATTGTAAAAGAATTCGGCTTAAAGAACTTGGAAGTTATGGTTAAAGGTCCGGGTCCGGGTCGTGAATCTACAATCCGAGCATTAAATGCTGCGGGTTTCCGTATCACGAACATTACAGATGTGACTCCGATTCCTCATAACGGTTGTCGTCCACCGAAAAAACGTCGTGTTTAATGGCGTCATAGGATAGTTGGAGAAAGAAAATGGCAAGATATTTGGGTCCTAAGCTCAAGCTAAGCCGTCGTGAAGGCACTGACTTATTCCTTAAGTCAGGTGTGCGCGCGATTGATTCAAAATGTAAAATTGATACAGCACCCGGTCAACACGGTGCTCGTAAACCGCGTTTGTCAGACTATGGTAGTCAATTACGTGAAAAACAAAAAGTTCGTCGTATCTATGGTATTTTAGAACGTCAATTCCGTAACTACTATAAGGAAGCAAACCGCTTAAAAGGTAACACTGGTGAAAATCTACTAGTGTTATTGGAAGGTCGATTGGATAACGTTGTTTATCGCATGGGCTTTGCTGCAACTCGTGCTGAGGCTCGCCAGTTGGTAAGTCACAAAGCGATTGTTGTAAATGGTCGTGTAGTTAATATCCCATCTTTCCAAGTTTCAGTTGATGATGTTGTCGCTGTTCGTGAAAAATCGAAAAAACAAGCACGTATTAAAGCATCATTGGAGTTAGCAGAACAGAGAGAAAAACCGACTTGGTTAGAAGTTGATGCTGCTAAAATGGAAGGTGTGTTCAAACGTGTTCCTGAACGTTCTGATTTATCAGCAGACATTAACGAACATCTGATCGTTGAGCTTTATTCTAAATAATAGTTAAAGCTTCGTAGCAAAGAGAGGATAAAATGCAGGGTTCTGTTACAGAATTTTTAAAACCACGTTTAGTTGATATTGAGCAAATCAGCTCAACTCATGCTAAAGTGATCTTAGAACCGTTAGAGCGTGGCTTCGGTCATACTCTAGGTAATGCATTGCGTCGTATTCTTCTGTCTTCAATGCCGGGTTGTGCCGTTACTGAAGTCGAAATTGATGGCGTATTGCATGAATATAGTAGTAAAGAAGGTGTTCAAGAAGATATTATTGAGGTTCTTCTAAACTTAAAAGGCCTAGCGGTTAAAGTACAGAACAAAGATAATGTTTTTCTGACACTAAGCAAGTCTGGAATTGGCCCTGTTGTTGCAGCAGACATCGTTCATGATGGCGATGTTGAGATTGTGAATCCTGATCATGTCATTTGTCACTTAACTGATGAGAACGCATCAATCAATATGCGGATTCGTGTTCAGCGTGGCAGAGGATATGTTCCGGCATCAGCTCGAGTTCACGCTCAGGATGAAGAACGCCCTATTGGTCGTTTATTAGTAGATGCTTGTTATAGTCCGGTTGACCGTATTGCTTACAATGTTGAAGCAGCACGTGTTGAACAACGCACTGACTTAGATAAGTTGGTGATTGAGCTGGAAACAAACGGCACTATTGATCCGGAAGAGGCGATTCGCCGTGCGGCAACGATTTTAGCAGAGCAACTGGATGCATTCGTTGATTTGCGAGATGTTCGTCAACCAGAAGTCAAGGAAGAAAAACCGGAATTCGATCCGATTTTGTTACGTCCTGTTGATGACTTAGAGTTGACAGTTCGTTCTGCTAACTGTTTGAAAGCAGAAACAATTCATTATATCGGTGATTTAGTGCAGCGTACTGAAGTCGAGTTATTAAAAACGCCTAATCTTGGTAAAAAATCACTTACTGAAATCAAGGATGTTTTGGCTTCGCGCGGCTTGTCACTGGGTATGCGCCTTGAGAATTGGCCACCAGCAAGTATTGCTGAAGACTAGTTTGGTCATAGGTTAAAGATTTTTCTGAGAAGGATAAGGTCATGCGCCATCGTAAGAGTGGTCGTCAACTAAACCGTAATAGCAGTCATCGCCAAGCGATGTTCCGTAATATGGCAAGTGCATTGGTTAGTCATGAAATCATCAAGACTACATTGCCTAAAGCAAAAGAATTACGTCGTGTAGTTGAGCCGTTAATTACATTAGCAAAAGAAGATAGCGTTGCAAATCGTCGTTTAGCTTTTGCTCGTACACGCAACATTGAAACCGTTGCAAAATTATTCAATGAATTAGGTCCACGTTTTGCACAGCGTGCAGGCGGTTACACCCGTATCTTAAAATGTGGTTTCCGTGCAGGCGACAACGCACCAATGGCATATATTGAGCTGGTTGATCGTCCTGAAGTTGCTGTTGAAGAAGTCGCAGCAGCGGAATAATTTATTAATTAGTTAATTGGAAAAGCTCACAGCAATGTGGGCTTTTTTATTGCCATTATTAACCATTCTTCTATAGCGCAATGCTGAATTGGGTATTAATAATAGAATGTACTGGCAATAACGTAGATGTATGCGCGATATTTGATTTTCAACGAAATAAAAAAGTGCGGTCAAAAAATTTGAGATTTTTCAGTAAATGTAAAAATTCTTAGTAAGTAGGATATTATCTCCGTATCAATAATATCTATTGTGTTTCGGGCGCGGACAAATTTCATCAACACAGGCAAATATGAGGTATGGTACAATCGTTTTCTATCTGAAAAACTTATTATTTTTCTGACCGCACTTTCGTTTGCCGGCAAGTTTATCGATCGTCAACGCCGCGCAGTAAATAATGTCCTTCTTCATCGCATAGGCTACGGAAGCCAACATTTGTGATGTGATAAGGAATATTGGCGGATATATTACGATAGTCAAAATTTTCATGATGATGACCATGAAAAATATGTTTGACCTTCATTTTTTCCGCTAATTGATTGATTACTCGAAATCCGCCGGAATGTGGTTTCGGCGCCTCATGGCAAATTAAAATATCCGCTTGTTGGGTTTCCAGTATCTCGATGTCGGAAGGAAAAATAGAGGTACGATGACGCAGTGGAACGCCGCCGCGCCAGATTTTTTCTTGCGGACAATATTGGCAATAGTGAATCGGATCAAAAAACAGCGCTTTATTCGGCGGCATCCAGATTTGTCCGCGAAATACGCCGCCTAAACCGGCAATACGTCGATTTTGAATTGTCACGACCCGTCCATGCAGATTGCGCTGTTTCCATGTGCTTCCCCATAAAGCCTCAAATGCCGCCACGGTTTTGCTGTCATGATTACCGTGGATAAACCACAAGTCGCAATATTGGGCGAGTTTATCCAGTTCATCGGTTGAAGTTAATTGCAAGTCACCGAGTATTACCAGCGCGATATCTTTTCTTTGCTGAATAAACGGATAAAGATGATTAAAACTGCCGTGCGGATCGCCCGCAAATAAAATCATAAGATTTTTACTCCGCAAAAATCGTATCGGAATGGGGTTCCGGGCATAATTCCGGTAGTTCCTCTTCGTTGAGAATTTTCTCCACAATGGATTTCACTTGATTATAGCGTTCCAGATAGCTTGGCGACTCGATTTCAATATAAGGCACATTATATTTATCCAGCAATTTTTTTAGTAATTGCTGGAAACGCTGACGCTGTTTGTGGTTGCCTAAACTGCGCAGACCGTCGCTCACCCATTTAGTGTTATTATTCAACAAAATGGTGACATCAAACGGATATTCTTTGATCATCGAATCTAAAAATGGATGTGCCTTGCCTTCGTATTGAATACAAAAAGCTTGAGTTGTAATGAAGTCAGTATCCACGATCGCCACTTTATGCGCATGCCGTACCGCATAATCGATATAACGCTGATGACCCAGCGCCATTTGCGGATAATCGGAGTACTGCATTGCCTGCTCATCGCCGCCCAGCTGTTCAAACACGAATTCCCGTCCGTATTCCCAAGCGGAAGTGGTGTTAAATACCGTGGCAAGTTTGCTGACCAACACGGTTTTGCCGCTGCTTTCCCCGCCTAAAATCGCAATGGTTTTCGCAAAAAACGGACGCACTTCTTTTGGAATAAATTTCCAGTAATGGAACGGATTATTGCGAATCTTGGTTGCCGATACATTGAAAAAGCGCCGCTGTGGATCCACTAATTCCACCTGTAGATCGAGATATTTCTCATAAGGCGCTTTATCCTGCACTTCACTGCTGAATACGACACTCGGATTGACGTGTTTTTCCTGAAACAATTTTTTTACTTCCTGCGCCCAAGCTTCCCAGCCGTTCGGATAGCTGGGCAGACCGTCCTCAACCAAATGATGAATAAAGATTTGATTTTTCTGATATTTAAAAATTTGCTGCATCCAGCGTAGGCGATCTTGTACGGTCGGCATTCGCTTCATTTTACTGTCATAAAATAGCTTCAAATCACGTTCCGTATCGCTGCATACGATAACATGTACCTCATCCACTTTACTGAACGCTTCATAAATCATATTAATATGACCGGTGTGTACCGGATAGAACTTACCGAAAATCACCCCCACTTTCTTATCGTTCCGTTCGGTGATCTGCAAGACTTTATGCAGCGCACTCAGTTTTGTTGCGCTCGGATTTTTAATTTTCCCGCTAACCAGCTGGTTAAAGTAGGCGCGGGTAATGTTGGCTTGCTCGCAAATATCATTGACTTTAAGATTCAGTTGTTTGCGTTTTTGTTGCAAATAGGCGAAAGTTGACATGATGAATTCCTTTCTGTTGCACGGCATTAAAGGGCGTTATACCGCAACTTTGAAATAAAAGTGCGGTCGAAATTTATTCGGTTTTTTGCTGAGGCTGGAGTTGATCGAGACGTTTTTCCAATTCACTTAACTTTTCGCGCGTGCGCATAAGTACTTGAGTCTGCAAATCAAATTCTTCCCGTGTAACCAGATCCAGCTTTGCCAGCCGGGCTTGTAACGTCTGTTTCAGCTTTGCTTCGGCATCTTGACCGAGGTCTTTAATGCCTTGTGGCAGGGCGTCTTGAATTTGTTGTATGATTTGCTCTATTTTTTGCGGATTAAGCATAATGACCTCACATTTTTGCGAATTTTGTCTATTGTATGCAACTTTGCTGCCAGCCGCTACAAATAAAAATATTTTTTCTCTGTTCGGTTTGCGTTATACTAAGCGCGCATTCTCAGGGCAGGGTGAAATTCCCTACCGGTGGTAAGTATCTTACAAGCCCACGAGCGTTTGATTATCGCGATAGCATGTAGTCAAAGTCAGCAGATTTGGTGTGAATCCAAAGCCGACAGTCACAGTCTGGATGGAAGAGAATAAACAGGTTTTGTGTGCAAAACCTGCCTTTTTATTTGCTATTGTTTTGCTAACCCTTAACGAGAAAAATAATCTTTCCTCATCAGCCCTGATTCTGGTAACTGTTAATTTATTAAGGATTTTACTATGAATCAGTCATTATTATCTCCATTCGGCACCGCGGAAGGACGCGTTAAAGCCGCCATTGAAGCATTTAAACAAGGTAACGGCGTATTAGTTCTTGACGATGAAAATCGTGAAAATGAAGGCGATTTAATTTTTCCTGCCGAAACCATCACCACCGCACAAATGGCGGTGCTTATTCGCTACGGTAGCGGCATTGTTTGTTTGTGTATCACGGATGAACTGTGCCGGCAGCTTGATTTACCGCCGATGGTGCAACACAACACCAGCGTGAATAAAACCGCATTCACCGTAACCATTGAAGCCGCTAAGGGCGTCACCACCGGTGTTTCCGCCGCCGATCGCGTAACAACAATCAAAGCCGCCATTGCCGAAGGCGCCAAACCGCAGGATTTACACCGACCGGGTCATATTTTCCCGTTGAGAGCGGCGGAAAATGGCGTATTGACTCGAAACGGTCATACCGAAGCCGCCGTGGATTTAGCGCGTTTGGCCGGCTATAAACAAGCCGGCGTAATTTGCGAAATTACCAATGATGACGGTAGCATGGCAAGAGCGCCGCAGATCGTTGCATTTGCTCAGCAATTTGGCTATCCGGTAGTGACTATCGAAGATCTAATCAATTATCGATTACAAAATAATCTGTAACCAGTAACGGGTTATTTGTAATCTCAATGTGCGGTTAGAACTAAAACAGATTTAAAACCGACCGCACTTTAATCTGCATCCTAAAAGTCAGATACCACAGTCAACGAATTAACGTGCGAATTTTATGGGTAAACATTATTAATCGCCTTTATAGCATCTCATCGAACTTATCTTAAAAACATTAAAGTATTCGTAAAGTCGTACAATGATTTCGCGTGGTATTCCATCCTTGCGGCTACAAGCTTGGAAAAATACGCTATCAATGGTTTTTAGCTCATGCGGGGTGTGAAGCGACAGGGGAACTGCTATGACAATGCGGTAATAAAGCGCTTTCAGTACGCTGAAATCGGAATGTTTTTGTTTCAGTCAGTTTAACGATATTAATGAATGGAAACGGGCAATACGATATTTATATTCGTTATTATAACGAGGCGCGCATGAAATTCGGGCTAAACAATTTGAGCCCGGTATAATACCGAGCTCAATATTTCACTTCGATTTGTTTATCTACCCAAGTGTTGAGGGGCAGGGCAAAGTGCGGTTAAAATTTATAAAATTTCTTTCGCTTTCGCCACGACATTTTCTACCGTAAAGCCGAACAGCTTAAATAGTTGCTCCGCCGGGGCGGATTCGCCGAAGCGGTGCATGCCGACGATACGTCCGTCAATGCCGACGTATTTATACCAGAAATCTGCGATGCCAGCTTCGATCGCTACCCGTTTGGTTACGGCATGTGGCAAGACGCTTTCGCGATATGCCGCATCCTGTTTGTCGAAGACGTTGGTGCTTGGCATGGAGACTACCCGCACTTTGACACCTTCGGCTGCCAGCACCTCCGCCGCTTGCATAGCCAATGCCACTTCTGAACCTGTAGCGATTAAAATTAAATCCGGGCAGCCACCTTTGTCGCAACATTCTTTTAAGATGTAACCACCGCGCGTGACGTTAGCCAATTGTTCGGAAGTGCGGTTCATTTGTGCGAGGTTTTGGCGCGTGAAGATCAAAGCGCTCGGGCCATCTTGACGTTCTACCGCCGCTTTCCACGCAATAGCGGATTCCACTTGGTCGCATGGTCGCCATGTTTCAAGATTTGGAATTAAGCGTAGGCTGGCGGTTTGTTCTACCGGTTGGTGAGTCGGGCCGTCTTCGCCCAATCCGATGGAATCATGGGTATAGACAAACAAGCTGCGCTGTTTCATTAATGCCGCCATGCGTACCGCGTTGTGGGCGTATTCGTAGAACATTAGGAATGTCGCACCGTAAGGAATAAAACCGCCGTGCAGTGCGATGCCGTTCATAATCGCCGACATGCCGAATTCACGCACGCCGTAGTTAATATAGTTGCCGTCTTGGTTGGTGTTGGCACGAATTGGTTTCGAACCGCTCCACAGTGTTAAGTTGGAACTGGCCAAATCTGCTGAACCGCCTAAAAACTCCGGCAGAATATGAGCATAGGCTTCAATCGCATTTTGTGAGGCTTTGCGGCTGGCGATAGTTGCCGGATTGGCTTGCAATTTTTCAATAAACGCTTGGCTTTCTTGCGCCCAATTTGTCGGTAATTCGCCTTGAATACGGCGGCTGAATTCCGCAGCCAGTTGAGGATGGGCTTTGGCATAAGCGGCAAATTTTTCGTTCCATGCGGTTTCTGCTTGGCTGCCTTTGTCTTTGGCATTCCATTCGGCATAAATTTCTGCCGGGATTTCAAACGGCGCATAATCCCAATGTAAGGCTTTACGTGTTAAGGCAATTTCTTCATCGCCTAACGGTGCGCCGTGGCAATCATGGGAATTGGATTTATTCGGTGAGCCGTAACCGATGATGGTTTTGCAAATAATTAACGTCGGTTTGTCAGTTTCCGCCTGTGCTTGTTTGATCGCTTCAATGATTTGCGTCGGATTATGACCGTCAACCGCAGGAATCACCTGCCAGCCGTAGGCTTCAAAACGCTGTTGGGTATTATCCGTAAACCAACCGTCCACATGACCGTCGATAGAAATATTGTTGTCGTCATAAAAGGCAATTAGTTTACCTAACCCCAATGTTCCTGCTAAAGAACAGGCTTCATGAGAAATCCCTTCCATTAAGCAGCCGTCGCCTAAGAATACATAGGTGTGGTGATCAACGATGTCATGTCCGGGGCGATTAAATTGTGCGGCTAAGGTTTTTTCCGCAATCGCCATGCCGACGGCGTTAGTAATACCTTGCCCCAGCGGCCCGGTGGTGGTTTCTACGCCCGGTGCGTAACCGTACTCCGGGTGCCCCGGGGTTTTGGAATGCAATTGACGAAACTGTTTTAAATCTTCAATGGATAAATCGTAGCCGGTCAAATGTAAAAGGCTGTAAATCAACATTGAACCATGCCCGTTGGAAAGCACGAAACGATCGCGGTCGGCCCATTTAGGATTATTCGGGTTGTGTTTTAGAAAATCGCGCCATAACACTTCGGCAATATCCGCCATGCCCATCGGTGCTCCGGGGTGACCGGATTTGGCTTTTTGCACGGCATCCATGCTCAAAAAACGAATGGCGTTAGCAAGTTGTTTTCGGGCTGTCATGTTATTCTCCTATGATACATTAATAATAAATTTATAAAATAACGATAAAAGTGCGGTCATATTTTACCTTATTTTCGTTAGAAAAGAGGAATTAATTTAATCGGCAATTAAACCAAAAATAAAACGACTCCTTCTCGGTATAGATTGATAGGAGCGTTTGATCAATGTTAAAAAAACGGTCGTGGAACAGGCATAAAAATATGCGCCGTATTTAATATTATGCCCCGTATTTCTCAATTTCCGCACGAATAGTCTGTGCGGTTTCCCTAGCGTTGTCGCCCACTAAGGCGCGAGCGGTGATAAAGGCTTTCGCGTTCACTTCAACCTGACTTTCCGTTTGGTGTCGGCAACCGTTTTTTCGAGGCTTAGGGAATCAAAGGCGATTTGTAGTAATGGTTTTGGCATAGAGATTCCTGTTTTTACTGCCCATAATAAGCATTTTTACCGTGTTTGCGCAGATAATGCTTATCCAGTAAGGCCTGTTGCATAGGTGGCAGGTGCGGGTTTAGCTGACGGGCAAACAGGTTCATATACGCGATTTCTTCCAACACCACCGCATTATGTACCGCGTTATCGCCGTCCGTTCCCCAAGCAAATGGGCCATGTGAATGCACCAGCACCGCCGGGATGTCTAACGGTGCAATGCCCCGCTGCAGGAAGGTCTCAATAATCACGTTTCCCGTTTCCAGCTCATAATCGCCCTTGATTTCCGCTTCCGTCATTTTCCGTGTACAGGGGATTTCACCGTAAAAATAATCCGCATGGGTGGTACCCGCGGCTATCAAGCCTTCCCCCGCCTGCGCCCAAACGGTGGCATGGCGCGAATGAGTATGGACGATGCCGCCGATTTCCTCAAACTGTCGATACAGTGCCAAATGGGTCGCAGTGTCCGACGACGGCTTTTTCTCGCCCCACACTTTATTGCCCGCTAAATCCACTATCACGATATCGTCCGCCGTCATGCTCTCATAGTCCACTCCCGACGGTTTAATCGCCACCAAGCCCGATTCCCGGTCGATTTCACTCACATTGCCCCAGGTAAAGGTGACCAGATGATGTGTCGGCAACGCCAAGTTCGCCTTTAACACGCGTTCACGTAATGCAGTTAACATGCCAATCCCCCTTGTTTCATCTTCTCTTCTATCCAACGACGGGCGTTGATTATTTCAACCAACGGCTCCGGCGCCTTTTCCGTCCACATTTCAATTAAAAACGCACCGCGGTAATTTAACTGCGACAGTACCTTAAAACAGTCGGCAAAATCCACACAGCCCTCGCCGAACGGCACATCGCGGAATTGACCGGCACAGCTTTCGGTCACCTTATAGGTGTCTTTTAAATGAATCGCTGAGATTTTATCGATGCCCAGTTTCAGCTCTTCCGCCACATTATCGTTCCAGGCCGATAAATTGCCCACATCCGGGTACACCGTAAACCATGGCGAGGCAATCAGTTTATCCCACGGCTTCCAGCGTGAAATCGAGCTCATAAACCGCGTGTCCATAATCTCCACCGCCAAGGTCACCTGATTATTCGCCGCCAGTTCAACCGCCCATTCCAGACCCTGCTGAAAACGGGCGATAGTGCCCTCGTCCTGCTCTTCATAATAGACATCATAACCCGCCAGCTGAATGGTGCGAATGCCAATATCTACCGCCAGTTGAATGGCTTTATCCATGATTTCATAGGCCTGCCGCCGAGTGGCTTCATCATGACTGCCGAACGGAAAACGACGATGTCCGGATAGGCACATGGACGGCACCGTGATGCCGGAGTCCAATACCGCACGCACAAAATCCAGCCGCTGCGCCTTGCTCCAGTTTAACCGCGCCAGTCGCTCATCGGTTTCATCGATTGACATTTCCACGAAATCAAAGCCACAGGCTTTGGCAACCGCCAGACGCGCCGGCCAGTCGAGCGCTTTCGGTAAGGCTTTTTCGTAAATCCCCAGTTTATGTTTTCTCACAAGGTTCTCCTGTATATAGGGCTAATGTAAGGTTTTCAACGCCTCGACTAATTGAACATATTTATTATATTTTCTTTGATACGCCGCGAAATTATCGGGATTTGGGTGAATTTTCTGCATATTACCGGTTAATTTAACGGAATTTTCACCCGCACTTTGCATTGCCATAAGAGCGGCACCCAAGCACCCCGTTTCTTCTACCGACGGAATCTCCAGCGTAATTCCGGTCAGATCCGCTAACATTTGCAGCCACACAACAGATTTGGCCGGTCCACCGGTAACTCTTAGTATTTCGGTATTCGGAAAGCGTTGCAGCATCCGATTTAGATGATACATCAGGCTGAACAGCACGCCTTCATAAATGGCTTGCAGCATGTGTATCTGGGTATGATAGGATTGCATACCGTAAAAACCCGCCTGCATACCCAATCCGGCGTTAGAACCATACAAGAACGGTACAAATAAGACCGAACTTGCCGCCGCCGGCAGCTGTGCAATGCCGTGATTAATTTGGTTATAATCTAAATTCCACTGCTTGATGAACCATTCTAGATTGCCGGCGGAGGTAGGGCTGGCTTCATGAACCAGAAATTTGCCTTGTTGTGCATAACGCCCGTAAACAAAAGGAATGGTTTGCGTCTGATCAATATGCTCGGTCAGTCCGCTGACCACCGACCAAGTACCTAAAACCACATTAAGTTTTTTCTCATCATTCAATCCGGCACAAAGTGCGGTGGAAATCACATCAAATAACCCGCCCACCACCGGTGTACCGGCTGCTAGTCCGCAGGCTTGCGCCGCCTGTGGCGTAATATAACCGGCGATCTGAGCCGGCTTAATCACCGGCGGAAGTTTTTCGATTATTTCCGCTAAATCTAACAACTGTGCCAACTCAGGATCATATTTCCCTTGCTGCATATTATATAAATTGGATTCGGAAATATTGGTTTCTTCACAATGCAGTTCGCCGGTCAGACAAAACCGCAGATAATCATGCGACATCAATATATAACCGATATTGGAATAACGTTCCGGTTCATGGCGCTTAATCCACTGTAAAATGGATACCGGATGACCTGTCCACAAAGTTTGTCTGGTGAGCGGGTAGAGTTTTTCCGGTATTCCCTGTTGCTGCCATTGTCTGACAATATCTAACGCGCGTTGATCGGAAGACAAAATCGCGCGCCCTAAGGGCTGTTTGTGCTGATCTAACAAGAATGCGCCTTTTCCTTGAGCGGAAATACCGACGCCTTTGATCTTATCCGGTGTAAGCTCGCTTTCTGTTACGGCACGTTTAATCACTGACGCACAGACCGCCCACAGTTGTCGCATATCCCGTTCGGCATAACCGGCTTTTTCACTAATCACCGCTAAACTTTCCCGCACGGAAAAGCGCATATTGCCCTGTTGGTCAAAAAGAGCCGCTTTAATAAAGGTTCCGCCACAGTCAATGCCTAAATAATAATCCATATTGTCTCCCGAGCTGTGTTAAAGTCGGTTGATAGTCGAGACCGAGTATCAGCCGACTCTGTGTTGAGATTATTCCGCTAACGCATCAATTTGCTTAACCAGCTCATCACCGTTTTTCTCGATAAATGCTTTGCGCACATCCGCCTCAATGATGTCTTTAAACGGCTTGGTATCCACCTGTTCCACCACTTCGACGCCCGCTTTTTGCAGTTTGCCGATAATCTCTTTTTCATTATCTAAGTTCAGCTGACGTTGATATTTTCCCGCTTCCTGTGCCGATTCAAGAATTGCTTTCTGCAATTCCGGGCTTAAACCGTCGAATTTGGCTTTATTCATCACCACGATTAATGGCGTGTAGCCATGGTTGGTTAGCGATAAATATTTTTGTACTTCATACAGTTTTGCCGACCAGAGAATGCCGATCGGATGTTCCTGCGCATCGACAGCTTTAGTTTCCAGTGCGGTATAAAGTTCCGACAACGGCATCGGTACCGGATTAGCACCAAGCAGGGTAAAGGCTTGAATATACATCGGATTCTGGTTGGTTCTGACTTTTAGACCTTTAATATCGTCCGGTGTATTAACCGGATGTTTGGAATTGGTAAATGAACGGAAACCTACTTCCCAGAACGCCAGTCCTTTTAATCCTTGCGTTTCCAGATCTTTCAACAGTGATTGACCGATTTCACCGTCCAGCACCGCATAGGCATGCTCGCGGTTTTTGAAAATAAACGGAATATCAATCACATTTAATTTGGGTTCCAACCCTGAAAAATTCGGTGAACCGGACATTTCGATATCAATCGTCCCTCCGCGGACGGCGCTGATCATCGTCTGCGAATTGCCCAACGTACTGTCCGGGAACAGGCTTAATTTTAATTCGCCACCGGTTTTTTCTTTTAATAAATCGTTAAATTTTTTCGCCGCGATATGTTGCGTATCGCTGCGCGGCGCTTCATAACCGAAACGCAGTGTAGTTTGCGCGCTGGCACTACCACTGAAAACTGCAACACTTGCTACTATCATCGCCAGAGTTTTGAGATTAAAAAGTTTCATACAGGTCTCCTAATTGGGTCGGTATATTATGTATGAGATTGCTCTCATACGTTAAGGTTGCATCCACGAAAGTGGGGTTAAAATTAATGACGGTACGAAGATGAACGCAAACAGTAATATGATCATCATTAACATATACGGCAGAATGCCTTTTACTGCCTGATCAAACGGTAATTTCGACACGCCGGTGATCACATTCAATACATTGCCTACCGGTGGTGTAATTAAACCGATAGAGGTATTCAGGATAAACAGCACCCCGAAGTACACGGGATCAATGCCCGCTTCTTCTACCAGCGGCATCAGTACCGGTGTCAGAATCAATACGGTCGGCGTTAAATCCATCACCATGCCGATAATAAATACGGCTAACATGATAACAATCAGCAATAAGGTCGGCGAATCAATAAGCGGCTCCAGTAACTCAGTCATTATCTGCGGTAATTCGGCAATCGTAATTAACCACCCCGTCACGTTTGCCGCCGCCACCAGCAGCATGACTACAGCTGTCGTTTTTCCCGCATTCAACAGCACTTTATACAGATCTTTAATTTTTAATTCGCGATAAACGAACAGAGAAATGATCAATGCATAAAACGCCGCAACGGCCCCGGCCTCAGTCGGCGTGAACATCCCCGTACGGAAACCGCCGATAATGATCACCGGCAACAGCAGCGCCCAGATACTGTTCTTAAAGGAAATACATAATTCCGCTTTAGTTGCTTTTGAAAATGTCATTAAATTCAGGTGTTTGGCTTGCCACCACCAGAGCAGTGCTAGACAGACACCCATTAAAATACCCGGGAAAATCCCGGCCAGAAAGAGTTTGGTAATCGACACACCGCTTGCTACGCCGAATACGATAAACGGAATTGACGGCGGAATAATCGGTGCGATAATACCGGCGGTACCGATCAATCCCGCAGAGCTGTTTAACGGATAACCGGTGGTTTTCATCATCGGTAATAACATTGCGGCGACTGCGGCAGTATCGGCAACGGCGGAACCAGAAAGGCTGGCCATAATCATAGCCGCCAAAATCGCAACAAAACCTAAACCGCCCCGTTTATGTCCAACCAATTTCATAGGTAAATCAATAATGCGTTTGGATAAGCCGCCTTCATTCATTATTTCGCCGGCAAGAATGAAAAACGGAATCGCCATTAACGAAAAACTGTCTGCGCCGCTAACAATATGCTGAGCCAGAATCTGCGAGTCGAACAAATCCAGATGTATCATTAATGCAATGCCGCAGACTAACAGCGAAAATGCAACGGGAATGCCTAAAATGATTGCCCCTAATAATACGGAAAGGAAGATGATAACCGTCATTGTTTCGCTCCTTGAATAAACTCGCCGATGGATGTGACAATTCGGATAAGGATTAAGATACCGATGCCGAGACCGGCGATCACACTGGCAAGATAAGTCAGTCCCTGCGGTAAGCCTGAAATAGGCGCTAAATTGTTAAGATTAAGTTGGAATTGAATCCAGCTGCCGTCAATAATGAGATAACAGCAAAAAAGCATCGCTGCATCGGTAAATAATCGCAGCACTTTTTGTTTTAGCGGAGAGAGTTTGTCGGTTAGAATGGTAACATTGACATGTTGGTTATCGTTAAAGGCAAGAATCGCCGCCAGAAATACCAGCCAGACAAACATATAACGGGATACTTCTTCCGTAACATTAATACTGCTGTTAAAGCCATAACGCAACACTACGTTCAAAAACACCAGCGTGGACATAATCACCAAGATAGCGACTACCAACACTTCCAGTGCTTTGCCAACAAAAATGGCAAGGGATTTCATAACTCACCTCGAATTTCACTGATTGCAACTTTGACGACCACCTTACGAATGTTACAGCTTTCTCCGTCTATACATGCCGGGCGGTGTATATCTTCCGGAAAAAATACGGCGAAGCTGCCCGGCTGCATGATGAGTTCGCTTTCGGCTTGCGCATTTTTATAGAAAAGAATGTCGCGCTCGGCATTGTACGGCGTCGCAATTTCATTGGTTCCTAAATCGGGGGCGACCCCGATTCGTTCTTTACCGGCATGCAAATATTGCACATCTAAAAAAGTGCGGTGAATTTCCGGCAAGTTTTCCGCTTTCGGTTTGGTTTCCAAATCCAGCACCTGCACATACATCACATCTTGTTTAAGCACATAGCGTCCGGCTGCTAATGTATCGAAATCCGTATTTCTCAGGTATTCAAGCGCCATTTGAATTGCCTTAGGATACTCATTCAGATTTATTTTTGAGATATGTCCGAAAAACATCACATCACCTGTCTATAATGATTTGAGTTTAGCCCATACGGTATCATCCACCGGAATGCCGTTCGCTTTGTTATCGGCAAGAATAGCGGTAAATTCATGTCCCGGTAGACGGACTTCAACGTTCGGATCCGCTCTTTCTGCGGTTTTAACGTAATCCATAATGCGTTGTAGTTTTTCATCTTTGGTTTTGCCGTCGATCAGGCGATCCACTTCAATGGCGATAAACACCTGCGATACGCAATATTCGTCATCTTTTTCTTCTGTAACCTCCGCAGTGGATAAGC
This sequence comes from Haemophilus massiliensis, assembly GCA_000752995.2. Taxonomy (GTDB): domain Bacteria; phylum Pseudomonadota; class Gammaproteobacteria; order Enterobacterales; family Pasteurellaceae; genus Necropsobacter; species Necropsobacter massiliensis_B. Next base: position 36,374 of record LM994634.1, read on the forward strand.
CGTTGGACAGCAATGTTGCAATCATATCCAATACGATAGAAAGACCGGAACCTTTCCAGAACCCCATCGGCAGCAGACGGCGGTTTTTTTCTACGGTCGCCGGATCTTTCGTCAGGTTACCGTCATCATCAAAACCCGCATCGACAAAGGTTTGTCTGCCGGCTAAACGATTGACTTCTAGCATACCGTAAGAGTACATGGAGCAAGACATATCAACCATAGTAATCGGGTTACTCGGCACGGCAATAATTAGAGGATTGGTGCCGATACGGCATTCTTTTGCGCCCCAAGGCGGCATCACCGCCAGTGCGTTCGTCCAACAAATACCGATGTACCCTTTTTCAGCGGCCTGCCAGCCGTAACCGCCGCCGCGCATCCAGTGATTGGCATTTTTCAGCGCTACTACGCCGATACCGAACTGATCGGCGATTTCCATTGCTCTGTCCATCATCTTCCGGGCAGTTAGATTACCGATAGCCTGATGTGCATCCCACTGTTCAATGGCGCCTAATGAAAGCACTTTGGTCGGTTCGGCTTCAGGAATCACATCGCCTTTTTCCAGTTGTTGAATAAAGCGCGGAAAGCGGTTTACACCATGTGAGTAAGCGCCGGCTTGGGTGGTATCGGCAAACAAGCTTGCACAATCTTCAGCGATATCTTCACGCACATGACGTGCAAGCAGAACACGTTTAAATTCGGCTTTTAATTCATCGTAAGAAACTTTCATAGAGACCCCTTTGGTTTTGAATTTCATATAGTGGAATTACATTTTATAATTTAAGACTCAACCTTTATAATGTCAATTAAATAAGAGAATAATAAATTCATTAAAATCATATAGTTATATATTATTTTCCGGATTTGTGATCTCGATCGCATTTTGTGTATATTAGATTTCAATATGTAAAATGATATTTTGATATTATAATTCCGGCATTGATGAAAAATTCGCTTTAAGAGAGGTTTACTATGGCGGATGAAAAACAGGGCGGTAATCAAAGTTTAATTCGCGGATTACGCATTCTTGATATTTTAAGTAACTTTCCTAACGGCTGTCCGCTGGCGAAACTAGCCGAAATGGCAGAGTTGAATAAAAGTACCGTACACCGTTTATTACAGGGCTTGCAAAGTGAAGATTATGTGCAGACCGCCGGTTCGGTCGGCAGTTATCGTTTAACCACGAAATGCTTGAGCCTCGGTCAGAAGGTACTTTCTTCGCTGAATATTATTCATATCGCCGCACCGCATTTAGAAAAGCTTAATCTGGTGCTCGGCGAGACTGTAAACTTTTCCAAACGAGAAGGCGAACGGGCGATAATGATTTATAAGTTGGAACCAACGGTAGGTATGCTCAGAACACGGGCATATATCGGGCAGCACCTCCAATTATATTGTTCCGCGATGGGAAAAATTTATCTTGCCTATGACAAAAATAGCGGCTATTTGGAGGATTACTGGGCATCTCATCAGGATGTTATTTGCAAACTCACCCATAATACGGTGACAGAATTGGAAGAAATGCGTAAAGAATTGGCCGATATTCGAAAAAAACAGTTTGCCATGGATAAGGAAGAAAATGAATTAGGCGTAGTATGCCTTGCTTGCCCGATATTCGATTTTTTCGGCAATGTGGATTATTCGGTATCGGTGTCGATGTCAGTTTATAAATTACAGCAATTAGGTATACAGTTTTTTTTCCGAGAAATTGCGCAGACCGCCCGTGATATTTCCCTTGAGCTGGGTTATACGGCCGATGATCACATGCATTGAACGAACAGTACGAAAATAGCCTCCGATTGCAGAGGCTATATTAATTTTCTCGCTATTATTTTTACCAGTATTTTGCAATTTCCGCACGAATAGCCTGTGCAGTTTCCCTACCTTTGTCGCCCACTAAGGCGCGACCGGCAATAAAAGCTTTAGCGTTTTTAATCTGTTTAAATAAATGAATATCTTCCGGCACAATACCGCCGGTAATGGAAAGCTCAAGACCTAACTCGGAAAGCTGTTGCATTAATGTCACATCTTCTGATGTCCAGCCTTTACCGGCCAGTTCCGCATCACGGGAACGGTGATAAATAGCCTGTTTTACCCCTAAAGCAACCCAGTCTTTGGCGTCTTCCAGCGTCCAGTTGCCGTAAATTTCGATTTGAATTTCTTTTTTCACTTTTAATTCGGGATGAGCGGCATTAAATTCATCCGCCACTTTTTTACAGGCGGCTTTCGTCGCCGGATGAGCAGCGGCGGAAACGGTCAGCCAGTCGGCACCGGCGTCAAACGCCATTTTAGCCAGAATCGCTCCGCCGTCGGTAGTTTTTAAATCGCACACGATAATATGATTCGGATGCAAGGCGCGCAACGTGGAAACGGCTTTCATGCCTTCGGCACAAGCGAGAATGGTGCCCACTTCAATCACTTCAACCTGACTTTCCGCCTGTTTGGCATCGGCAACCGCTTTTTCGAGAGTTAGGGAATCAAGGGCGATTTGTAGTAATGGTTTAGTCATAATGAGTATCTCCTGAATTTAAATTATCCGACATAATCAAGGCATTATTCTTCAAGTGCGGTGTCAATAACCGTTAAAACTTCAGCCGCACTGTTGCAGCGCAGGAATTTATCGATATTCACCCCAGTTTCACTATCTGGATCATCCAGCACTTGAGTGATCTCCATCAGCCCTTCCATATGTTTATTGCCGTCACTGCCGGCCAGTGCGATCATCATATATACAGGATCGTTTTCACCGTCAAAATGTATCGGAGTGTCAAATGTCACCAGTGAAAATGCCGTCTTGATTACGCCGTCTTCCGGTCGAGCATGCGGCATTGCCAGGCCTGGCGCCAGAATAATATAAGGGCCGATATCCGTAATGCCTTCAATAATGCGATCATAGTAACGCGGTTCCACCGCACCGGAATCAATCAGCATATCTATGGCAATTTTAATCGCTTCCTGCCAGCTTGCGGCGGATTGATGTAATTTAATTGAGTTGTTGTCAATAAGAGATTGTTTTAACATTTTTTCTCCTTAGTGAGTTTTACCGTTAATTCGGTGAGGTAAAGATTATCAGGTGCGAGTGCTATGTTTATTGATCAATGCCTGCAATTCATCGCCGAATGAATTCGGATTCAGCATATTCTGTACGCCGAGTACCGAGATATTATCATTGACCACGATTTCGTCCTGTAAATGTCTGGAGCAAACAATAATATCCACGCTGTCCAATCTGCTTTTATAGTCCGTTACGGCGCATGAGTCCATTACATTCGCAATCCCTTTTTTATCTAGATATCCTTTGATCTTCATTTTCATCATCATGGATGACCCCTGCCCAGAACCGCATACCGCAAGAATGCGAATCGCTCTATCGGAGGAGCCCGCCGGTGCGCTTTGTTGCGCAGCCTGTTGGTTGCCCACCACTTCGGGTTCATCATCCAAATCATAGCCGTCCATTTGTTCCAGTGTTTTTCCGGCAAGTGCCGCCGCCGCTTCATCCGCACGCAAACGACGTGAAGCAAAGAACATATAAACCATGGATAATGCCAAAATTACAAAGAAGAATCCCGGAATACTGACAATCCCCTGTAATACCGGCGGGAAGAACAACGCCCAGTCGGCCATTCCCATCCAGCCATTGAATTCCGTGCCCTGTGTCGCCAATAAGTGAATAACCCAAGCGGAGCCCAACACTTCAATAATGCCCATGACAAAACAGATTTTCAATACGGCTTTCCAGCCGCCGAACTGATTGGCAAATACCCCGATAGTAGCGTTGGAGAAAAACATCGGAATAAAGCCCGGGATGATTAAAACCGGTGCGCCAACGGCGAGTAAAATACCGACCGCAACAAACTGACCGATTGCCCCCCACATAAAACCGAACACCATGGCATTTGGTGAGAAAGCATAAATGGCGGCACAGTCGATAGCCAGTACAGAATTCGGAATTACACGTTCAGAAATCCCTTTGAACGCTTCCGATAATTCGGCCACGAACATACGCACACCGGTCACGATAACCTGAATCGCCACCGCAAATTTTAACCCAGTTTCAAGAATATACATAAACCAGTGCGTTTTTCCCGCCATAGTTTGTAAGTTATCCAGACCGAAAGAAAGCAGAATAATGCCGAAAAAGACGGTCATCACCAACGCAGTTGCAGAAATGCTGTCATGGAAAATATGCAGCCATTTAGGCAATTTCATATTATCCACGCTGTCATTTTTATCACCTAGCTTAGGCGCTAGTTTGGTTGCCACCCAAGAGGCGATTTGCTGCTGATGCCCGATAGAAAACCCCGCCCCGCCGGTGACCGCCTGGGTCGGTTTATACATAATATTCGATGAGATGCCCCAATAGAGCGCCATCAGCACTGCGGTATAAATCACCGTTTCCCACATAGATGCACCGATGATCATATAAAACACCGCAACTAATCCTGCTTGCTGGAACATGATATGCCCGGTAAGCATAATGGTGCGGATGCCAGTGATGCGTCTGAACACAACCAATAAAATGTTTAATGCCAGTGCTAGCAACACGGCATAGCCGACCCAACCATAATTTTCCCCCATGGTTTCGATGGTGGATTGCATACTGGTATAAGGGTCGATCACTGCACCGGTTAATCCGTGGAATTCAGACAATTTTTCAATAATAGGTTTAAAACTTGATGTCAATACGCCGGAACCGACCTGCACCATCATAAAACCCACAATCGTTTTAATTGTGCCTTTAATGATTGTGGTGGTATCTTTTTTCAGAAGGATATAGCCGAAACAGGCGACTATCCCCAATAAAAAAGGCGCTTTAGACAAAACCTGGGCGTTAAAGCCCAGAAATAGGTTATAGAGCGTTTCCATAATCAACCTCTTTTTAATCGTTCATATAAAGTTTTTACGATGATTTTCATAAGCCCATAACGGCTTACCGCTTCCAAACGACAATCAAGCGGGACTAATCATAGCATTTCAAACATGATTGAAAAGATTATTTTTGATAATATGTGATTACTATCACACTTTTTAGCATGCAACATTCGATAGCAAATCAACTTAAATTTTATTTATTTTCATTAAAAACAATCTATTATGCGTAGTTTTTGAATTTTAGGTTTAAATCTATTTACAAAATCAAAATGATTGTTTATGATTTATTGTGATTATTTAGTTAATTGGATACATGTGAGGAGATCCTATGAGCAAAGTTAATGAAATCACCAGAGAAAGCTGGATTCTTTCTACTTTTCCGGAGTGGGGAACTTGGTTAAATGAAGAAATTGAGTTGGAACAAGTACCGGAAAATAATGTTGCTATGTGGTGGTTAGGTTGCGTTGGTTTATGGGTTAAAACGCCAGGAGATGCCAATTTGTGCATTGATTTATGGTGCGGGCGCGGTAAAGCAACAAAAAAAGTCAAAGATATGGTGCGCGGTCACCAAATGGCGAATATGGCTGGTGTACGTAAATTACAGCCGAACCTGCGTAATTCCGTCGGTGTGTTGGATCCGTTTGCCATTAACAACGTTGATGCCATCGTTGCTACCCACTATCACAACGACCATATTGATGTAAATGTTGCCGCGGCGGTCATTCAGAACCCGGCATTGGATCATGTCAAATTTATCGGGCCACAATATTGCGTTGATATGTGGACAAAATGGGGTGTGCCGGCGGAACGTTGTGTTGTCGTCAAACCGGGGGATACGGTAAAAATTAAAGACTTGGAATTAATCGCCTTAGATTCTTTCGACCGCACTTGTCTGGTAACTCTGCCGGCGCGCGGCGCGGAAGAAAACGGTGGCGAACTGCACGGTATTTGCCCGAGTGATGAGGAAATGGGCTTAAAAGCAGTGAATTATCTGATCAAAACACCAGGCGGCAATATTTATCATTCCGGTGATTCGCACTATTCCATTTATTATGCTAAACACGGTAAAGATTACGATATTGACGTGGCATTAGGCAGCTACGGTGAAAATCCGGTCGGTATCGCGGATAAAATGACCTCTGTAGATATTCTGCGCATGGCTGAGTGTTTGCGCGCGAAAGTCGTGATTCCGGTTCACCATGATATTTGGACTAACTTTACCGCAAGTACCAACGAGATCCTTGAACTTTATCGTATGCGCAAAGATCGTCTGCAATATCAATTCCACCCGTTTATTTGGGAAGTCGGCGGTAAATATGTGTATCCGCGTGATAAGAACTTGATTGAATATCATCATCCGAGAGGATTTGATGATTGTTTTGAGCAAGAACCGAATGTACCGTTCAAATCAATTCTATAGTAAATCCGACCGCACTTTTCAAAAGTGCGGTATGTTTTTTGTTCGTTTATATTGAATTGAGCAAATGGATATTGTAATGTTCGTGATACGTGGTTTAAGGAGAATAACAAAGTGAATGAACAAATCAGACATAAAAAGTTATTAGCGCTATTAGAACAAAAAAAGATGTTATCAGTGCCGGAAATCATTGAATATCTTAATATTTCTCCAGCAACTGCACGACGGGACATTACAAAATTAAACCAACAGGGACGCTTGATAAAAATCAGAAACGGTGTGGAATCCCTGTCGCAGTCTCAACCGACCGGTCGCCTGACACATATCAATCATTTTGAGGAAAAACAACGTATTGCGCAGGCTGCCTGCGCATTATGTAAAGACGGCGAAAGCGTTATTCTGACTTGCGGTTCGACTATGATGATGCTCGGTGAAGCGTTATGTAATCGTCGCATTCAAATTATTACCAATTTCTTACCACTCGCCAATTATCTGATTGAACATGATCACGAACAGGTCGTTATTATGGGTGGGCAGTATAATAAAAGTCAGGCAATCATGCTGTCTTTAAATGCCATGGATGAAACCTTCGCCGCCAATATTGTGTTTACCAGCGGCAAAGGATTAACCACTGACGGGCTTTACAAAACCGATATGCTGATCGCTAATTCAGAGCAGCGGATTCTGTCAAAAAGTACAAAACTTGTTGTGTTACTGGACAGTTCCAAACTCGGCAGCGCTGTCGGTATGCTGTTTACGGAACTGAAAAATATCAATATGTTAATCACCGGTAAAGAGGCCGATCCCGATATAATCAAAACTTTGCGGGAAAAAGGCTTACAAGTGATTACCGCATAATCATACAGGAGAACCTTGTGAGAAAACATAAACTGGGGATTTACGAAAAAGCCTTACCGAAAGCGCTCGACTGGCCGGCGCGTCTGGCGGTTGCCAAAGCCTGCGGCTTTGATTTCGTGGAAATGTCAATCGATGAAACCGATGAGCGATTGGCGCGGTTAAACTGGAGCAAGGCGCAGCGGCTGGATTTTGTGCGTGCGGTATTGGACTCCGGCATCACGGTGCCGTCCATGTGCCTATCCGGACATCGTCGTTTTCCGTTCGGCAGTCATGATGAAGCCACTCGGCGGCAGGCCTATGAAATCATGGATAAAGCCATTCAACTGGCGGTAGATATTGGCATTCGCACCATTCAGCTGGCGGGTTATGATGTCTATTATGAAGAGCAGGACGAGGGCACTATCGCCCGTTTTCAGCAGGGTCTGGAATGGGCGGTTGAACTGGCGGCGAATAATCAGGTGACCTTGGCGGTGGAGATTATGGACACGCGGTTTATGAGCTCGATTTCACGCTGGAAGCCGTGGGATAAACTGATTGCCTCGCCATGGTTTACGGTGTACCCGGATGTGGGCAATTTATCGGCCTGGAACGATAATGTGGCGGAAGAGCTGAAACTGGGCATCGATAAAATCTCAGCGATTCATTTAAAAGACACCTATAAGGTGACCGAAAGCTGTGCCGGTCAATTCCGCGATGTGCCGTTCGGCGAGGGCTGTGTGGATTTTGCCGACTGTTTTAAGGTACTGTCGCAGTTAAATTACCGCGGTGCGTTTTTAATTGAAATGTGGACGGAAAAGGCGCCGGAGCCGTTGGTTGAAATAATCAACGCCCGTCGTTGGATAGAAGAGAAGATGAAACAAGGGGGATTGGCATGTTAACTGCATTACGTGAACGCGTGTTAAAGGCGAACTTGGCGTTGCCGACACATCATCTGGTCACCTTTACCTGGGGCAATGTGAGTGAAATCGACCGGGAATCGGGCTTGGTGGCGATTAAACCGTCGGGAGTGGACTATGAGAGCATGACGGCGGACGATATCGTGATAGTGGATTTAGCGGGCAATAAAGTGTGGGGCGAGAAAAAGCCGTCGTCGGACACTGCGACCCATTTGGCACTGTATCGACAGTTTGAGGAAATCGGCGGCATCGTCCATACTCATTCGCGCCATGCCACCGTTTGGGCGCAGGCGGGGGAAGGCTTGATAGCCGCGGGTACCACCCATGCGGATTATTTTTACGGTGAAATCCCCTGTACACGGAAAATGACGGAAGCGGAAATCAAGGGCGATTATGAGCTGGAAACGGGAAACGTGATTATTGAGACCTTCCTGCAGCGGGGCATTGCACCGTTAGACATCCCGGCGGTGCTGGTGCATTCACATGGCCCATTTGCTTGGGGAACGGACGGCGATAACGCGGTACATAATGCGGTGGTGTTGGAAGAAATCGCGTATATGAACCTGTTTGCCCGTCAGCTAAACCCGCACCTGCCACCTATGCAACAGGCCTTACTGGATAAGCATTACCTGCGCAAACACGGTAAAAATGCTTATTATGGGCAGTAACATTCCGCATAAAAAAACCTGCCACTGGGCAGGTTTTTTAGTCGAAACAGATTAAAAATTCACCGCACTTTTTAGTTTTTTCAGTGCATTGCTTTCAAGCTGGCGCACTCGTTCGGCAGAGATATTATATTTAGCGGCGAGTTCTTGCAAGGTCGCTTTGTTTTCATCCAACCAGCGGGCTTTGATAATATCCTGACTGCGTTGGTCGAGACTTTCCAGCGCTGCCGAGACCTGATCCGCCGCCTGTGTTTCATAATTTTCACTTTCAAGCTCGGCGGCGAAGTCGGAGTTTTTATCTTCCAGATATAATGCCGGTGCATAGGTTTCTTCGCCGCTATCGTCGTTCGGCAGATCGAAACCGACATCGGCGCCAGTCATGCGGCTTTCCATTTCAACCACGTCTTCTTTTGATACGCCCAGTTCGGTGGCGACCATATCCACTTCATTTTCATTGAACCAGCCCAGACGCTGTTTGGTTTTGCGCAGATTAAAGAAAAGTTTACGCTGCGCTTTGGTGGTTGCAACCTTTACGATACGCCAGTTACGCAGGACATATTCGTGGATTTCCGCTTTAATCCAGTGTACGGCGAAAGATACCAGCCGCACGCCCACTTCCGGGTTAAAGCGTTTTACTGCTTTCATTAAACCGATATTGCCTTCCTGAATTAAATCCGCTTGCGGCAGACCGTAACCGGAATAGCCGCGCGCAACGTGAATCACAAAGCGAAGATGAGACAGAATCAACGTTTTCGCCGCCTCAAGATCTTCTTTATAATACAAACGTTCCGCCAATTCCTTTTCTTCCTCCGCGCTGAGCATCGGATATTCGTTTGCGGCTCGGATATAACCTTCCAAGCTGCCTTGAGGAACCAACATCATAGTCTGTGTATCTTTGTTCATTTTATTCCTTCTTGCCGTTACAACCTTTGTCGAGTTGTAGTTATAACATAACTGAAAATAAGATCAATTGATTTTGACAATTAATCTTTCCGATTTTCGATAAAATTAGACCGCACTTTAATCTGAAAGTTCGTTTGAGTTGATTATTTGTTTACGGGCAACAAGCGGTAGCATAAATCCTGTGTCAACACGTTAAACAATAAATCGATATTCGGATGTCTGCCCGGATGCTGGCGGGCATCCGCCGTGTGTTCGGCAAATAATACCAGGCCTTTTTGCGCACAAGTGCGGTCTAATTTTCCGTGAAATTCCTGTGCCAGTGCATTGTAAACCCGTAGCGCCCCCAATTTCCCTGCGACGGCGGGAATATGGTGAATGACATCGGTGCCGTCAAGGATGTTCAGACCGCTTAACCTATCGATAGGTGGTAATGTATCTAAAATACGGTTAAATTCCATGTGTGCTCCCAGATCACATAATTGCCTGTTCGCTGTCGATTTCGCCGTCAGCGCCGATAAAACGGACTTCGGGCTGCAAGTAAACGTTAAATTTAATCGCAACGCAGTGACGAATATGGTGTGCCAGTTCAATCACATCCGATGCCGTTGCGTTAGCTTTGTTGATTAATACCAGCGCCTGCTGTTGGTGTACTGCGGCACCGCCGATTTGATAACCTTTCAGACCACATTGATCAATTAGCCAGCCGGCGGCAAGTTTAACGGTGCCGTCCGGTTGCGGAAAGTGCGGTATGTTTGGATAGTCTTGCTGCAACGCCTCGAAATCCGCCTGCGAAACCACCGGGTTTTTAAAGAAGCTGCCAGCGTTGCCGAATTCTGTCGGTGCAGGTAATTTGCTGTTGCGTACGGCGCAGACTTCGGTAAAAATATCGCGCGCGCTGACCGTATCGGCATCCAGATTGGCCAGACTGCCGTATTTTAATACCGGGTGCCAGTTTTTGCTTAATTTCAGCCCCACCGCCGTAATCATGTAACCGTTTAGATATTGGTGTTTAAAGACGCTTTCACGGTAGCCAAAGCCGCATTGCGCGTTAGTCAGGCGAAATTGCTCGCCGCTATGGAGATCCAACACGTCCACATAATCACACACATCTTTAAATTCCACTCCGTATGCGCCGATATTCTGAATCGGCGCGGAACCTGCGCAACCGGGAATCAACGCCATATTTTCCAGCCCGCCGATCTGATGATCCAGTGTCCAGCACACTAACTCGTGCCAGTTTTCACCGCCGCCGACATGCAGGTAATGGAAGGCATCGTCGCTGCGGTGTTTGATTCCTTGCAGCCGATTAAGCAGCACCACGCCGTTAAAATCGCAGGTAAACAGTACATTGCTGCCTTGACCTAAAAATAAGACGGGAATAGCGGCTTGTTGACATTGCTGCCATATCGGCATCAGTTGTTCAAGTGCGGTGATTTTTTCGATTTTTTTTGCCTTTGCCGCAATACCGAAAGTGTGAAAAGGGGCTAAATTTTCCATAGTTTATCCTTGTTTTTGTAGCGTATCGGGTAAGGTGATTCTAACTTCCGTCCCGCCGCTTGGGCGATTGCGGATGTCGAGCGAGGCGTTAAGCTGTAGGCTGCGTTCCTGCATGATATTCAGTCCGTAATGTCCCATCGGTTCTTCCAGACTCGGTATGCCGACGCCGTCGTCAAGCACCAGCAGCTCATATCCGCCGTTTGCTGCGGTACGCGCGATGACCTCAATTTTGCTGCCTTGTGAATGTTTTATGGCATTCAGCGCTGCCTCGCGTACGATTTGCAGCACATGCACTAGCTGTTGAGCGTTGAAGGTTTGTGCCGGCAACGTGCAGTTTACGCTAAGCTGCATGGCGGTTTGGTTACGCAATGAGTCGATTACCTGTTCCAGCGCCAATTGTAAATCGGCTTCCTGAATCGTCAAGCGGAATGTGGCGAGCAGTTCGCGCAGTTGAATGTATCCGTCGTTCAACGCCCGCTCAAAGTCTTTGATAATCATCAGGCTTTTGGCATCGGCGGCTGCACCTTTTTGCTTTAAATTATGTTTCAGCAAGGTCAGTTGAATTTGCAGATAAGACAGCACTTGCGCTAATGAATCGTGCAGTTCGCGCGCAATGATGGAACGTTCTTCCATCAGTAAAAATTGCTGTTGCCGGCGTTGCATTTGATGAAAGTAAAGTGAACGGCTTAACATTTGCGCCACATTGCGTAGCGAGCGCAAATCCGGGCAGGGTAAGCCCGCCTGCCAGTAAAAGGCGCCGAATTTGTCGCCTTCAATGCTCAATTCTGTTTCCTGACAAGGTTGATTGGATTTCTCACCAAGGCTGATATTCCAATGCTCGGCGCCGTACACCCGCAGTTTGAGATAACGCAGATGTTCGCTGCGCATAATCTGTTTTAGCACTTGGCGCAGAATGTCCGGATTAATATTGTTGGTGGTAACCAGCTGCGAACATTGATACAGCATGGTCAGCGAACGGTTTGCCTGACTGAGCTTTTGGGTTTTTTCGTTGACCTTGTCTTCAAGACGGGCATACAGTTTTTGTAAATCGCTCGCCATTTGGGTAAAGACGGTTGCCAAACGACCGATTTCGTCATTTTTGTGAATATCCAATGGAGTATGGTTAAATTGTCCGATTTGCACCTGTGCGCTGGCGAGTGCCAGTTTCTCCAACGGATTAACCACCCGTTTGTTGGTAAACCAGATTACATAAGAGACCATACCGACAATCAACAACATGGCGGATAAAATACAGAGTTGAGCGATATACAGTTTCTTTTCGGCAAAATGCTGTAACGTTGCGACGAACTGATCGACCTGATCCACATAATTTTCCACTTGTTGCCGGTAAGCCTGATAATGTTGTTGGCGCGCATAGGTTTCCATTTGCTCCCAGCGTTTTATCAGGTTCTTGTACGCCAGTTTCACCTCCGTAGGCACGAAGAATTGGTGGTTGATGGCGGTTAATGCGGAAGAATGTAGGCTCAGGCGATACAAACGCAGATTATGTTCGACTTTTGCCGGCTCATGTTCAATTTCATACAGCAGGCGATAGCTTTGCATGCGCAGCGAACCGGACACGTTGATTAGCTCTGCATCGGATTTGTTGCTCAACATAATCCCGAGGCTTAATGCGCTGATTGCAGCGACGAAAATGATGATCAGCAGCAGATAGTTGGCGATCTTGGTTGACACCGAATGTTTTTTGTAATGCACGGCAGTATCCTGAAAGTGAATGCGGAAACGACTGTATTCTAACAAAAATTGTCGAGAGTTTTGTTCCTGCGAAATTTGATTTATAACAATAAAGCTTCATCTTTTCACTGAAATACTCAATTTGGGTAATTAAAAAGCGCGGTTCGGTTCAGGACAATGGCAAGCCTAAAAAAAGATGTCGCCTGAGTTGTGCTACGTTCGGGAAACGGTGATGAAGGCAAGTGGTTTACAGGAACGAAAAATGTCGGAACAAAGCATTATTTCAATGAACGAGGCGGAAAACTGGCATGTGTGCGGGCTTGTAGTGCAATGTAATCCGCACAAAATCGAGCAAATTAAGACCGCACTTTTAGCGATTGCACATACGGAAATTCCCGCTTTAGATGCGGAAAAAGGCAAAATTGTGGCGGTGATGCAATCCCATGATCAGCGTATTTTGCTGGACAACATGGAGAAGGCTCGCAATATCGACGGGGTGATTACGGTGTCGCTGGTATATCATCAGCAGGATGAGCAAGTCGCATAACTGCGGCTGCGCCTTCGGGGCGTGCCCGTCAGAAAAAAATTACTCAAACAGATACGAATAAATAGTGGGGGGACACTATGGATTTAAGTCGTCGAGACTTTATGAAAGCCAATGCGGCAGTGGCCGCGGCAACAGTCGCCGGACTGATGATTCCGGTAAAAAATGTCGCAGCGGTGGACACCGAAATTAAGTGGGACAAAGCCGTATGCCGTTTCTGCGGAACCGGTTGCGGTGTTCTTGTCGGTACTCAGAACGGCCGCGTAGTGGCTTCGCAGGGCGATCCCGATGCGGAGGTTAACCGCGGATTAAACTGCATTAAAGGGTATTTCTTACCGAAAATCATGTACGGTAAAGACCGCCTAACCCAGCCGATGCTGCGCATGAAAGACGGTAAATACGATAAAAATGGTGATTTTACGCCGGTCAGCTGGGAAGTTGCCTTTACTACCATGGCAGATAAATTCAAAAGCGCAATGAAAGAATTGGGGCCGAACGGCGTGGGCATGTTCAGTTCCGGTCAGACGACCATTTTTGAAGGCTATGCCAAATCGAAATTATGGAAAGCCGGTTTTCGTTCTAACAATATCGACCCGAATGCGCGTCATTGTATGGCATCTGCCGCGGTTGCTTTTATGCGTACGTTCGGTATGGATGAACCGATGGGCTGTTATAACGACATTGAAGAAGCCGAAGCGTTTGTGCTGTGGGGTTCCAATATGGCGGAAATGCATCCAATTCTGTGGTCGCGTATTTCTGACCGCCGCTTATCCAATCCTGAGATCAAAGTGGCAGTGTTGTCCACCTTTGAACATCGCAGTTTTGAGCTGGCGGATTACAGCCTGATTTTCAAACCGCACAGCGATCTGGTGATCTTAAATTACATTATCAACTATCTAATCCAAAACGATGCCGTCAACTGGGATTTCGTCAATAAACACACCAAATTTAAACGCGGCGAGACCGATATCGGTTATGGGCTGCGTGACGATCATCCGTTGCAGAAAGCCGCCAAAAACCCGAACAGCGGTAAGATGTATGACAGTAATTTCGACGAGTTGAAAGCCTTGGTGGCTGAATATACGCTGGATAAAACCCATGAAATGTCCGGCGTACCGAAAGATGTACTGGAAAATCTGGCGAAACTGTATGCGGATCCGAAGAAGAAAGTGGTGTCTTTCTGGACTATGGGATTCAACCAGCATACCCGCGGCGTGTGGGCGAACCACCTGATTTATAATATTCATTTACTGACAGGTAAGATCTCTATTCCGGGCTGCGGTCCGTTCTCATTGACCGGTCAGCCGTCCGCCTGCGGTACCGCACGTGAAGTGGGAACCTTTATTCACCGTTTGCCGGCGGATTTGGTAGTGACGAATCCGGAACACCGTGCCAAAGCGGAAAAAATCTGGAAACTGCCAGCAGGCGTGATTTCCGATGTCCTCGGTTTCCATGCCGTGGCACAAAGCCGCGCGCTGAAAGACGGCAAAATGCGCGTATTGTGGCAAATGTGTACCAACAATATGCAGGGCGGACCGAATATTAACGAAGAAACCTTCCCCGGCTGGCGCAACCCGGATAACTTTATTGTCGTCTCCGATCCTTACCCGACGGTTTCGGCGTTGGCGGCCGATTTGATGTTACCGACGGCGATGTGGGTGGAAAAAGAGGGCGCCTACGGTAATGCGGAACGCCGCACGCAGTTCTGGCGTCAACAAGTTAAAGCGCCGGGCGAGGCGAAATCCGATGTGTGGCAGCTGGTCGAGTTTTCCAAATACTTTATTACGGATGAAGTGTGGCCGGCAGAAATTTTAGTCGCAAACCCGGAATACAAAGGCAAAACCTTATATGAAGTGTTATATCGTAACGGGCAGGTGGATAAATTCTCTACCGATGAGCTGAAAGGGCGTTTGAACGATGAATCCTACGATTTCGGTTTTTACCTGCATAAAGGATTGTTTGAAGAATATGCCAGTTTCGGGCGCGGACACGGCCATGATTTGGCCGCCTTTGACAGCTACCACAAAGCACGCGGATTACGCTGGCCGGTGGTGGACGGCAAAGAAACCTTATGGCGCTACCGCGAAGGCTTCGATCCTTATGTGAAAGCGGGTGAAGAAGTGGCGTTTTACGGTTATCCGGATAAAAAAGCAATTATTTTGGCAGTACCGTACGAACCGCCAGCAGAAGCGCCGGATGAAGAATACGATTTATGGTTCTGTACCGGTCGCGTGCTGGAGCACTGGCATACCGGCACTATGACCCGTCGTGTGCCTGAACTGCACCGTTCGTTCCCGAACAATCTGGTGTGGATGCACCCGAACGATGCAAAAAAACGCGGGTTGCGCCATGGCGATAAAATCAAAATTTCATCCCGTCGCGGCGAAATGATTTCGTTTTTGGATACTCGCGGGCGCAATAAATGTCCGGAAGGCTTAGTGTTTACCACTTTCTTTGATGCGGCTCAGCTGACCAACAAACTGACGCTGGACGCCACTGATCCGATTTCCAAAGAAACCGACTTCAAAAAATGTGCGGTGAAAGTGGAAAAAGCGTAAAAAAACGACCGCACTTTTGAACGTGCGGTGAGGGAATGATGAAAACACCGATTGTAACGCCGGAACGTCGTAAATTTTTTAAGCAGGCAGCCCGTACCGCCGCCGGTCTGGCGGGGATCGGCATATTGCTCGGTTTACAGCAGAAACAGAGCCTTGCCCGTCAAGGGGTGGCGTTGCGTCCGCCGTTTGCGCAAGAGAACGAGGCGCATTTCGCTGCCGCCTGTATCCGCTGCGGGCAATGTGTGCAAGCCTGTCCTTACGAGATGCTGCATTTGGCGTCGTTGCTGTCGCCGTTGGAAGCGGGAACGCCATATTTCATTGCGCGCGATAAGCCCTGCGAAATGTGCGAGGACATTCCTTGTGCGAAAGCCTGCCCGAGCGGTGCGCTGGATTCAACACAGGACGATATTAACGATGCGCGCATGGGATTGGCGGTCTTGCTGGATCACGAAACCTGCCTGAACTGGCAGGGACTGCGTTGTGACGTATGCTATCGTGTATGCCCGCTGATCGATAAAGCAATCACGCTGGATATGCACCGCAACGAGCGCACCGGCAAGCATGCGGTATTTATTCCGACGGTGCATTCCGATGCCTGTACCGGCTGCGGCAAATGTGAAGAAAGTTGCGTGCTGGAGGAAGCGGCGATTAAAGTGCTGCCGATAAGTCTGGCAAAAGGCATGCTGGGCAAACATTATCGCTTGGGCTGGGAAGAAAAACAAAAAGCCGGACATTCCCTTGCGCCGGATGACATCATTACATTACCGATACGCAGACCGGAGGGATACTGATGGCGAATTCACCGCAAGATGCCGGCAAAGAGGCTCGGCAAAAACTCGGCTGGTGGCACGCCAATCGCTTTTTATTCTGGCGCCGGTTAAGTCAGTGTATGATTCTGGCGATGTTTTTAAGCGGCCCTTGGCTGGGTGTATGGATTTTAAGAGGTAATTATAGCGGCAGCTTGTTTTTGGAGCTGATTCCGATGAGTGATCCGTTGATTACAGCGGAAAGCCTTGCTGCCGGGCATTTACCGAATATGACAACGTTACTGGGCGCGCTTATTGTGGTTGTGCTGTATGCGCTGCTTGGCAGTCGGGTGTTCTGCGGCTGGGTTTGCCCGCTAAACGTCGTCACCGATGCCGCGGCTTGGCTGCGACGTAAACTGGGCATTCGCCAGAACATGCAAATACCGCGCAGTTTGCGTTACGGTCTGTTGCTGACCGTGCTTGTCGGCAGCGCCGTCAGCGGCATGCTGTTATGGGAGTGGATCAACCCGGTGGCGGCGTTCGGTCGTGCGCTGATTTACGGCTTCGGCGCGACATTGTGGTTGATAGCGGCGGTATTTTTGTTTGATCTACTAATTGCGGAGCATGGTTGGTGCGGACATTTATGTCCGCTTGGTGCGGCTTACGGGCTGATTGGCGCGCGCGGCATTGCGCGGGTTAAAGTGATTGAACGCAGTCGGTGTGATAACTGCATGGACTGCTATAACGTGTGTCCGGAACCGCAGGTATTGCGTTCACCGCTACACGGCAAGAATAATGAAAGTTTGCTTGTACTTTCGAAAGATTGTATCAGTTGCGGGCGTTGTATTGACGTCTGTGCTGAAAACGTATTTACATTTACTACCAGATTTAATCATTCGGGGGAATAAAATGATTAAAAAAACGTTATTTATTTTGACCGCACTTTTGGCGGGAACTGCGGGCGCAGATGATGTGGATAATTATCTGCAAGGGTCGTCGGAATATGTGGCTCCGGCGTTTCATAATGAACCGAAAGAAAGCGGTCTGTATGCGTTGAATTATGTGAATCAACCGCCGATGATACCCCATGCGGTAAAAAATTATCAGATTACAAAAAATACCAACCAATGTCTGAATTGTCACAGCGTCGAAGCTTCTAGAGTAACCGGCGCGACCCGTATCAGTCCGACGCATTTTATGGATCGCGACGGTAATATTGTCGGTTCGTCCACTTCGCCGCGCCGTTATTTCTGTTTGCAATGCCATACATCACAATCGGATGTTGAGCCGATTGTACCGAATGAGTTCAAACCGCTGAAAGGCTACGGTAAATAATCGGGGGATTTATGCTGAAATTAATCAAACGGTTCTGGCATTGGTTCCGTACGCCGAGCCGCATTGCGGTGGGTGTGCTGATTACGCTGTCGTTTATTGCCGGTATCGTGTTTTGGGGGGGCTTCAATACGGCGCTGGAATATACCAATACGGAAGAATTTTGTTCCAGCTGTCATATGAACGATGTGGTGCCGGAATACCGTCATTCGGTGCATTATATGAATCGTAGCGGGGTGAAAGCGACTTGTTCGAACTGCCATTTACCGCATGAGTTTATTCCGAAATGGACACGTAAAGTCAAAGCGGCGGGCGAAGTGTATTCCTATGTCATGGGACATGTGGATACTAAAGAGAAATTTGACGCGCATCGACTGGAAATGGCGGAACGCGAATGGGCGCGAATGAAAGCCAATAATTCGCAGGAATGCCGTAATTGCCATAATTTTGATGCGATGGATTTCAGCCAACAGAAAACCGTGGCGGAAAGAATGCACGCGTTGGCGATTAAAGAAGGCAAAACCTGTATTGACTGTCATAAGGGGATTGCCCATCAATTGCCGGATATGAGCGGCGTAAAATCGGGTTTTATCGATGATTAAACGCATAGCCGGTTTAAAATAGTATCAATCAATGCAAAAGCCCTGTATAATGACGGGGCTTTAATTTTCCTGTTGGCGTGCGGCTATCAAAAACGATTTTTATGGAAGAAAAGTGCGGTCGATTTTAAGATTGTTTTTGCTAGTCGCAATTGGGGAAATAACGCATCAATGCGGTGGGGAAATCCCGCCCTATTTTTTACTTAAAATATAACCTATTACATTATAAGGAAAATATTGTGAATCCAATTGTAAAACAATTTAAATACGGTCAGCATACCGTCACGTTAGAAACCGGTGCGATTGCCCGTCAGGCAACCGCGGCGGTCATGGCGAGCATGGACGATACTACGGTATTTGTCAGCGTTGTAGCGAAAAAAGAAGTTAAAGAAGGGCAGGATTTCTTTCCGTTAACCGTAAATTATCAGGAACGCACTTATGCGGCGGGACGCATTCCGGGCGGTTTCTTTAAACGCGAAGGTCGTCCGTCCGAGGGCGAAACTCTGATCGCGCGTTTAATCGATCGCCCAATTCGTCCGTTATTTCCGGAAGGGTTTTTTAACGAAATTCAAATCGTGGCGACCGTAGTTTCCGTCAATCCGCAGATCAGTCCTGATTTAGTGGCAATGATTGGTGCCTCGGCAGCGCTTTCTTTATCCGGTGTGCCGTTTAACGGACCTATTGGTGCGGCGCGTGTCGGCTTTATCAATGATCAGTTTGTGCTGAATCCGACTATGAACGAACAAAAACAAAGCCGTTTGGATTTAGTGGTCGCCGGTACCGATAAAGCGGTGCTGATGGTGGAATCGGAAGCGGATATTCTGACGGAAGAACAAATGTTGGCGGCGGTCGTATTCGGTCATCAACAACAACAGGTGGTTGTGGAAGCGATCAAAGAATTCGCCAAAGAAGTGGGTAAACCGCGTTGGGAATGGGTTGCACCGCAGCCGGATAATGCCTTGATTGAACAAGTGAAAGCACTGGCGGAAAGCCGTTTGGGCGATGCTTACCGCATCACTGAAAAACAAGCGCGTTATGAACAAATTGATGCAATTAAAGCCGATGTGATTGCGCAGTTAAGCGCACAGGACGAAACGGTCTGCGAAGGTAAAATTATTGATATTATTACCGCACTTGAAAGTCAAATCGTACGCAGCCGGATCTTAAAAGGCGAGCCGCGTATTGACGGGCGCAGTGTCGATACTGTGCGCGCGCTGGATATTTGTACCGGCGTGCTGCCGCGTACGCACGGTTCGGCGATTTTCACCCGCGGTGAAACGCAGGCGTTGGCGGTTGCCACCTTAGGTACCGAACGTGATGCGCAGATTATTGATGAACTGACCGGCGAACGTTCCGATCATTTTCTGTTCCATTATAATTTCCCGCCGTACTCTGTAGGCGAAACCGGTATGATCGGTTCACCGAAACGTCGTGAAATCGGTCACGGTCGTTTGGCAAAACGCGGTGTGGCGGCGGTAATGCCGAGCTTGGCGGAATTCCCTTATGTGGTGCGTGTGGTTTCCGAAATTACCGAATCCAACGGTTCTTCTTCAATGGCTTCCGTGTGCGGCGCTTCTCTGGCATTAATGGATGCCGGTGTGCCGATTAAATCGGCAGTGGCGGGTATCGCCATGGGGTTGGTAAAAGAAGAAGATAACTTTGTAGTATTATCGGATATTCTGGGTGATGAAGACCACTTGGGCGATATGGACTTTAAAGTTGCCGGTACCCGTGCTGGCGTGACCGCGCTGCAAATGGACATTAAAATCGAAGGCATTACGCCGGAAATTATGCAAATCGCTTTAAATCAGGCGAAAGGTGCAAGAATGCACATTCTCGGCGTGATGGAACAGGCAATTGCCGCACCGCGCGCGGAAATTTCCGATTTTGCTCCGCGGATTCACACCATGAAGATCGATCCGAAGAAAATTAAAGATGTGATTGGTAAAGGCGGTGCGGTTATCCGTGCTTTAACCGAAGAAACCGGTACGTCAATCGATATTGATGACGACGGCACGGTGAAAATCGCGGCGGTGGATAATAATGCGGTAAAAGATGTGATGGCGCGTATTGAAGATATTACCGCAGAAGTGGAAGCTGGTCAGACTTATAAAGGTAAGGTGACCCGCTTGGCTGATTTCGGTGCGTTCGTTGCGATTGTGGGCAACAAAGAAGGTCTGGTGCATATTTCTCAAATCGCAGAAGAACGCGTAGAGAAAGTGAGCGATTATCTTGCCGTTGGCCAGGATGTGACGGTGAAAGTGGTAGAAATTGACCGTCAGGGGCGTATTCGTCTGACTATGAAAGATCTTGCGCCGAAACAAGATACGGTATCCGAACAGGAAAATACCGCAGTCAGCGAACAGGCGTAACCAGGTTTACGCCTCATAATGCCGGGAGATCGATTGTCCGGTATATGATGGCGTATGATTTTATCCCCGCCGCCTATGGCGGGGTGTGACAAGCAATATCCGTGCTTTAAGGCTTATCTGATGACACAACTTCCTCGGTTGTTAAGATTCGTGTGGTATATACCGAATTTATGCGTTGTTTTATTACTTGCCGGCTGTGTAAGTTCAAATCAAACTTTTGTCTCAAAGAATAAGATCGTTTTAGCCGAGCAGAATCCGAATATCCACTTTGAACAGGAAGTGATGATAGTCCGGATCAGTCAGGTATTGCTGGTCGGGCGCATGAGCAATGAAGAGCGTGCGACACTGCACTTTGAACGGGGTGTGCTATATGACAGCCTCGGACTTTGGGCATTAGCGCGTTATGATTTTACTCAAGCCTTGGCACTACAGCCGAAAATGGCGGCGGTATATAATTATCTGGGACTTTATCTGCTGTTGGACGAGGATTATGACGGTGCGCTGGAAGCCTTCAACGCGGTGTTGGAGCTTGATCCCGGCTATGAATATACATTCTTAAACCGCGGGCTGGATTTTTATTATGTCAGTCGTTATAACCTCGCGCAGCAGGATTTTCTCAAATTCTATCAGGCGGATAAAACCGATCCGTATCGTGTGCTGTGGTTATATCTTAACGAACTGAAATTTAAACCGGACGATGCTCTGCATAATCTGACAACCCGTGCAGCCGGCTTGTCGGAACAATACTGGGGAACGTATATCGTTCAATATTATTTAGGTAAACTGTCGGTTGAGGATTTACAGCAAAAAGCGCGGTATTTCGCCGATCCGGCTTCGCCGCAATATGCGGAGATCCTGACCGAAACCTATTTCTATCTGGCAAAACAAAAACTCAATCAAGGCCAAACGGAAGAAGCGGAAACGCTGTTTAAATTGGCCGTAGCGAATCAGGTGTATAACTTTGTTGAGTATCGTTTTGCAGTGCTTGAGCTGGCGAAATTAAAACGCACTCAGGCGCAATAAAAGCGGGAGCGGCAGCTTACCCGCAATAGTGCATGTTGTGAAACGTATTACTGATCAACAATGTGATAAACAG
This sequence comes from Haemophilus massiliensis, assembly GCA_000752995.2. Taxonomy (GTDB): domain Bacteria; phylum Pseudomonadota; class Gammaproteobacteria; order Enterobacterales; family Pasteurellaceae; genus Necropsobacter; species Necropsobacter massiliensis_B. Next base: position 58,421 of record LM994634.1, read on the forward strand.
AGCAGCTGATTGAGTGGACGGTTTTCGCTTCTTTATTCGAATCCGTTATTCTCCTGGCGACACCTATGCTTTGTCGAACCGAAAGCCGTTGCGCTTTTCTTTTTATTTGAGAATTTTTTAATGACTGAAACTAACTTAACTTTTAATGATTTAGGCTTGCCTGAATTTATTCTTAATGCTGTTGTCGATTTAGGCTTTACGACACCTTCCCCGATTCAGCAAGCTTGTATTCCGCATTTATTGGCGGGGTGCGATGTGCTGGGTATGGCACAAACCGGCAGCGGTAAAACTGCCGCCTTTTCTCTGCCGTTGCTGGCGCATATTGACAGCGAGAAAAAACATCCGCAAATGCTGGTAATGGCGCCGACCCGTGAGCTGGCGATTCAGGTAGCGGATGCCTGCGAACATTTTGTAAAACATGCCAAAGGAATACGAATTGTCACCCTTTACGGCGGACAGCGTTACGATATTCAGTTGCGTGCGTTGAAACAGGGCGCACAGGTTGTGGTTGGGACGCCGGGGCGTATTCTTGATCATATTCGCCGCGGCACATTGGATTTATCGGAATTACAATCCATTGTATTGGATGAAGCCGATGAAATGCTGCGTATGGGCTTTATCGACGATGTGGAAACCGTTATGGCGGAGTTGCCGGAACAGCACCAGACTGCATTATTTTCCGCTACCATGCCGGAGCCGATTCGTCGAATCACTAAACGTTTCATGCACGAACCGCAGGAAGTGCGGATTCAATCTACCCAAAATACGGCGCCGGATATTACTCAGAGTTGCTGGTATGTGCACGGTTTTCGCAAAAACGAAGCGCTGCTACGCTTTTTGGAAGTGGAAGATTTTGACGCCGCGATTATCTTTACCCGTACCAAAACCGGTACGCTGGATATTACCGAATTACTGGAAAAACACGGTTTTCGTGCCGCCGCGCTGAATGGCGATATGACGCAGCAATTGCGCGAGCAAACACTGGATCGTCTGCGTAACGGCAGTCTGGATATTCTGGTCGCCACCGATGTCGCGGCGCGCGGACTGGATGTCGAACGCATCAGTTTGGTTGTCAATTATGATATTCCGTTGGATGCGGAAAGCTATGTACACCGTATCGGTCGTACCGGCCGTGCCGGTCGTGCTGGTCGTGCATTGTTATTTGTCGATCCGCGCGAGAACCGTTTGCTGAAAAATATTGAACGGCTAACTAAAAAAGCCATTGATGAAGTGGAAGTGCCGGATCACAGTGCATTACAGGCTTGCCGACGTAAAAAATTCGTGGCGCAGATTACCAAGCAGCTTGAGCATCATGATTTGTCGCAATATCGCAGTTTGCTGGAGGATTTGTTTACCGCCGATCAGGATCAGGAAGATATTGCCGCAGCCATGTTAATGTTGCTGCAAGGCAAACAGAAACTGATTTTGCCGCCGGATCCGATTATTGAAAAACGTTCCCGCCGTGAGCGCACAGAACGCACCGATCGTCGCGATCGTCGGGAAAATTCACGTTCTGCCGAGCGCAGAGGTTACGGTAATCCGCAGCCGATGGATTTGTATCGCATTGAAGTGGGACGCGGCGATGGCGTGGAAGTGCGACATATTGTGGGCGCAATTGCCAATGAAGGGGATATTAATAGTCGTTATATCGGGCATATCAAATTGTATGATGAATATTCGACGGTAGAACTGCCGCAAGGTATGCCGAAAGAAATGCTGCAAATGTTCGATAAAACCCGAGTAATGAATAAGCAGATGCGCATGTCTTTTCTTGGCGCGGTAAAAGGCGGTGAAGCCTCCGAATTCGGCGAGCGTCAGCGCAACAAGCGCAACGGGAAAAACGGCGGACAGGGGGGTACACGCGGTTTTACGCAGGATGGCGGTTTCGGTCGTGATGAACGCAGATTTAAAGAAAAAAGTCACCGCACTTTTAATGAGCGCCCGCGCCGAGAACGCTACGATCGTAATCGATAAACGCGACACACAGACGCATTGTCTGCCGGCTAATCATCAAGGGGCAAACGCCCCTTTTTTAGTTTTCGATCTTCTCTTTATAATGCCGGCGGCACACGGATACATAATGATTATTGCCGCCGATCTGAATCTGTTCACCGTCTTTCACCACCTCGCCCCGATCATTTAGGCGCAGAACAAAATTGGCTTTGCGTCCGCAGTAACAAATGGTTTTCAGTTCTTCCAGCTGATCCGCCCATGCCAACAGATATTGACTGCCTTCAAACAGTTCTGCCTGAAAATCGGTGCGCAGACCGTAACAAAGCACGGGAATATTCAGTTTATCCACTACATCGCTGAGTTGGTAAACTTGCTGCTTGGTCAGAAACTGCGCTTCATCAACTAAAATGCAATGCAATTTTTCCCGCCCCAAATGCAGCGCAATTTCGGCAAACAGATCGGTTTCTTTGCCGAACAGTTTGGCATTCTGACTGATCCCGATACGCGAGGTGACTTTACCCACACCGAAACGATCGTCGATGGCGGCGGTATAAACCAGCGTGTTCATATTGCGTTCACGGTAATTGTAAGCAGATTGTAGCAGGGTGGTGGATTTCCCTGCATTCATGGTCGAATAATAAAAATAAAGTTTTGCCATAATGATTGTGTTGGTGATTGAAGTGCGGTTATTTTAACGCCCATTTCCAGAAATAGTAGCACAGCGCGCCGGTCACCGGTGGCAATGCCGCCAGTATCAAAATACCGACAGTAGTGCTTTGTCCGACCAACCGACCGGCGGCGGTCAGGTAATCGATCAGGGTCTGACTGGGCAGGGTGAAGATTACGATGCCGATTATTATCAACATTAACATACAGCCGATGCCGGCGGCACGCATGGCGCGAAATTGAATCGATTCCATATGATTTATCCTTCTATTTGATTGCTTTCAGTTCAGTCATTGCCCAGCGCGGTTTTACTTCAATATCCAACGGTGAAGATTCACCTTGTTTTAGGCGCAGGAAACCAGTATAGGCAATCATTGCACCGTTGTCGGTGCAAAATTGCGGCTGCGGATAAAACACTTCGCCACCGAGCTGTTGCATAAGGGCGGCAAGCGTTTGACGTAATTGCTGATTAGCGCTTACGCCGCCGGCGATAACCAGCCGTTTTAAACCGCTTTGTTGCAGTGCGCGGCGGCATTTTATCGCCAGCGTCTCCACCACAGCCTGTTGGAACGCATGCGCAATGTCCGCTTTAGTTTGTTCGCTCAGTACGCCTTCTTCTTTAAGAGCCTGATTAATCGTATTCGCCGCAAAGGTTTTCAAACCGGAAAAACTGAAATCCAGCCCCGGTCGGTCCGTCATCGGACGCGGGAAACTGAACCGTGCGGGCGCGCCTTTCTCCGCTAAACGGGAAAGCGCGGCGCCGCCCGGATAATCCAAACCGAGCAGTTTTGCGGTTTTATCGAAGGCTTCGCCGGCAGCGTCATCAATGCTTTCGCCGAGCAGCTGATATTGACCGACCCCGTCAACCTGTATCAGTTGAGTATGTCCGCCGGATACCAGCAACGCGATAAACGGAAAGTGCGGTGCGTTTTCTTCCAACATTGGGGCGAGCAGATGTCCTTCCAGATGATGAATACCGACCGCCGGCACTCCCCACGCGTAAGCCAGTGCGCGCGCGATTGTGGAACCCACCAGCAGCGCACCGACTAACCCCGGACCGCAGGTATAGGCGATACCGTCAATGTCGGCGGCGGTCAATTCAGCTTCACGCAATGCCGCCTGAATCAACGGTGCGGTTTTGCGGATATGATCGCGCGAGGCAAGTTCAGGAACGACGCCACCGTAACCGGCATGCAGCGCAATCTGAGTGTATAATTGATTGGCAATTAAACCGCGCGTCTCATCATAAATGGCGACGCCGGTTTCATCGCAGGACGTTTCAATGCCTAAAACTCGCATCTCTTCTCTCTTTGTTGATGTATGAAATGGCTGATGATTTTACCCCGTTTACGTCGTTTTCTCCAGTTTGACGGGGGATTTTGCCACAAAAGATCATTCTTTCCTTTACTTTTGGCATGGATTTAGATTAAAATTGCGACCCTTATTAGTTTGAATAAGCCGTTTATCAAAATCGAAACGGTCACTAAATTTTGCAAAATATTAATCCATATTGAGGTGATGGCTTATGCCTGTAATTAAAGTACGTGAAAACGAATCCTTTGACGTTGCATTACGTCGTTTCAAACGCTCTTGTGAAAAAGCCGGTATTTTGGCGGAAGTTCGCAGCCGCGAATTCTACGAAAAACCGACTACTATTCGCAAACGTGAAAACGCGACCCGTGCAAAACGTCACGCAAAACGCGTAGCTCGTGAAAACGCACGTAACACACGTTTATACTAATTAGCTATTTTTATAAAAACTCGAGTTAAGCGGACCGTGAAACCTTTTTGGAATCACGGTTTTGTTTTCTTATCATCTTTCATCTATTCTCAATTAACGGATAAACGCAAAGCATAGAGGTAAACTCGATGGCAGGTTTGATTCCACGTTCATTTATTGATGATCTTCTGGCAAGAACCGATATTGTCGAGCTGATCAATTCGAGAGTAAAACTGAAAAAAGCCGGGCGGGATTATCAGGCCTGCTGTCCTTTTCATCATGAGAAAACGCCGTCTTTTACGGTCAGTCAGAAAAAGCAGTTTTATCATTGTTTCGGTTGCCATGCGCACGGCAATGCCATTTCTTTTTTAATGGAGTACGATAAACTGGAGTTTACCGAGGCGGTGGAAGAGTTGGCGGCGATGCACGGGCTTGAAATTCCGCGTGAAAAATCACCGCACTTTGATGGCAAAACGCAGACCTCTTATCAAACCAAACGCAATCTGTATGAATTGATGGGGGAAATCGCGCGTTTTTATCAACAGCAATTGCCGTTGAATATTCCGGCGCAGAGTTATTTACAACAGCGCGGATTGTCGGCGGAGATTATTGCGCGTTTCGGTATCGGTTTTTCGCCCAATCAGTTCGGCGGTTTGCTGCAACAGTTCGGACATACTCAGGAAGAGCGCAGGAAGCTGTTTGATCTCGGTATGTTGTCGCGCAATGACGGGCGTGAACCCTATGATCGTTTTCGCAATCGAATTATGTTTCCGATCCGCGATCGGCGCGGGCGTACTATTGCCTTCGGCGGACGCGTGATCAGCGATGAAAAACCGAAGTATTTGAATTCGCCGGAAAGTGTAACCTACCATAAAGGTAATGAATTATACGGCTTGTTTGAGGCGCTGGAAGTTGATGACAGCCCGTCGATGTTGCTGGTGGTGGAAGGTTATATGGATGTGGTTGCGCTGGCGCAGTTCGGCGTGAATTATGCGGTGGCCTCATTGGGTACGGCAACCACGCCGGAGCAGATTCAGCTGGCTTTTCGTGCCACTGAGCAAATTGTCTGTTGTTACGATGCCGACCGAGCAGGGCGCGATGCCGCATGGCGGGCGCTGGAAAATGCCCTGCCTTATTTGGAAGACGGGCGGCAGCTGAAATTTATTTTTCTGCCCGACGGCGAAGATCCGGACACATTTATTCGGCAATACGGCAAAGACGGTTTTGAAGATTACATAAGAAAAGCCCAGTCTTTAAGCGATTTTCTGTTCTCCACTCTCAGCGCGCAGGTGGATTTTTCCTCCAAAGAAGGAAAAGGCAAACTCGCTGCATTGGCAGCGCCGTTGATTAAACGCATTCCAGGTGAAATGCTGCGCTTGTCATTACGCAATCTGCTGGCACAGAAACTAGGGGTTTTTGACCAATCGCAATTGGCGCGTTTGATCCCGGCGCAGTCTGACATCAGTGAGAAAGCCGGACACCGCGCGCCGGCGGTTAAACGCACGCCGATGCGTATATTGATTGCTTTATTGTTGCAAAATCCGGAGCTTATTCGATTGGTGCCGAATTTAAGCGCGTTGAAAATATTGGATGAACCGGGTTTCGATTTATTTGAAAAATTGACCGCACTTTGCCGTGAACGGATCGGAATGACGACCGGGCAGATTCTGGAACATTGGCGCGATACGGAATACAGTCGTCCCCTTGAAATTCTGGCTGCTTGGAACCACTTAATTGACGAGGAAAAAATTGAAGATACGTTTCGCGAAACCCTGAAATATTTCTATCTTCAGCTGGTGGATAAGAATATTGAGATTCTTATTGCCAAGGAGCGCGCCGGCGGACTGAATGCCGATGAGAAGCTGGAGCTGGCGCAATTATTAATAAAAAAGCAACAAAATAAATAGTTAATCACATATAAGAATGATAAAATCAGCCGTATTTTATCTTCCATAATGACGAATCGAGGCGGATATATAATATGGAGCAAAATCCACAATCTCAGTTGAAATTGTTAATTGCGCAAGGCAAAGAACAAGGTTACTTGACCTATGCGGAAGTTAACGATCATCTTCCTGAAGAGCTTGTTGATGCGGATCAGATCGAAGATATTATTCAGATGATTAATGATATGGGCATTCAGGTGCTGGAAACCGCGCCGGACGCCGATGATCTGTTACTGAATGAAAATATCACCGATGAAGACGCCGTTGAAGAAGCGACGCAGGTGTTATCAAGCGTAGAAGCCGAATTAGGACGGACGACCGATCCTGTGCGTATGTATATGCGTGAGATGGGCAGCGTGGAACTGCTGACACGTGAGGGCGAAATTGATATCGCCAAACGTATCGAGGAAGGCATTAACGAAGTGCAGAGCGCGGTTGCCGCATATCCGGAATCCATTACCTATTTGCTGGATCAGTATGCGTTGGTTGAAGAAGGCGGTATGCGACTGGCTGATTTGATCACCGGTTTTGTTGATCCGAATGCGGTTGAAGGTGCGGAAGTTGATGAAATCGATGAATCTCTGTCCGACGATGAGGACGAGGATAGCGATATTTCCGATGAGGAACTTGACGACGAAGAAGACGATGAAGAAAATGAAGAGGATTCTTCAAGCGATGACAGTGATTCGGATAATTCGATTGATCCTGAAGTCGCCCGCGAGAAATTTGCCGAACTCAAACAGCAATATCAGAAAACCTTAGACACCATCAATAAGTACGGTCGTGCGCGGAAAGCCGCGAAGGATCAGATTCAAATTCTGGCCGATGTGTTCACCCAATTCCGCTTGGTACCTAAACAATTTGATACGCTGGTTATTTCCATGCGCAGCATGATGAAACGCGTACGCCAGCAGGAACGCAGTATTCAGAAAATGGTGGTGGATAATGCGAAAGTGCCGAAAAGCATGTTCCAGAAGGATTTTATCGGGCATGAAACCACTGATGTGTGGTTGGAAAAAGCCTTAGCGGCAGGAAAATCCTGGTCGGAAAAATTGGCGCAATATGAAGCGCCGATCCGTCAGGCGATTGAAGAATTGATTCGGATTGAACAGGATACCGGCTTAACCGTAGCGCAGATTCGTGAAATCTGCGAACGGGTTGCGCAAGGCGAATTGAAAGCCCGCCGTGCGAAAAAAGAAATGGTAGAGGCGAACCTGCGTCTGGTGATTTCCATTGCGAAAAAATATACCAACCGCGGCTTGCAGTTCTTGGATTTAATTCAGGAAGGTAACATCGGATTGATGAAGGCGGTGGATAAATTTGAATATCGTCGCGGTTATAAGTTTTCTACCTATGCGACATGGTGGATTCGTCAAGCGATTACCCGCTCTATCGCCGATCAGGCAAGAACTATCCGTATTCCGGTACACATGATCGAAACAATCAATAAGCTGAATCGGATTTCTCGTCAGATGTTGCAAGAAATGGGGCGCGAGGCTTCACCGGAAGAACTGGCGGAACGTATGGGCATGCCGGAAGATAAAATCCGCAAGGTGCTGAAAATTGCCAAAGAGCCGATTTCTATGGAAACGCCGATCGGTGATGACGACGATTCCCATTTAGGTGATTTCATTGAAGACAGCACGTTAGAGTTGCCGTTGGATTCCGCTACGGCGCAGAGTCTGAAAGCGGCGACCCACGAAGTGCTGGAGGGATTGACACCGCGCGAAGCAAAAGTGCTGCGTATGCGCTTTGGTATTGACATGAACACCGATCACACGCTGGAAGAAGTCGGTAAACAGTTTGACGTTACCCGCGAGCGTATTCGTCAGATTGAAGCAAAAGCGCTACGCAAACTGCGCCATCCAAGCCGTTCGGAAACCCTAAGAAGTTTTCTTGACGAATAATTAACACCAAAAAGCCCGAGTCAATCGGGCTTTTTTCTGATTAAATTTCATGCGGACAATTATCTAATCCTAGACTTTAACCTGGTATTTACATATAATTCCCCACATTCTTCCCGCCCCCATAGCTCAGTCGGTCAGAGCAGTCGACTCATAATCGATTGGTCACAGGTTCAAGTCCTGTTGGGGGCACCAGAAAACTTTTCGCCCCCCTTTGCTGCCATCATGTCCCCGATTAAGTAAGATTAACATAACGAAAACATGCGGTTATTTACATATTCTAATTTGATACGGTTCGGATAATCATGTAGAATCCGGACTATAAATTACATAAACTAAATGAAAAATGACGCGCTTTCGACGAAAATTTCTTAGCATACCACTCACTGCTATCTCAATTACTGTTTCTGCTAATCAACTTCCAAGTTTATCGGAGTTAAACCAACTTGATGCAATGGAGCAGCAACGCCAACAGCAATATCGGCAAGCTCAGCAGAAACAACTTCAACATCAAGCTGATGTGAGATTAGATACTTCTTACCAACCCTTATCACTTTCCAAGCACGAATCTTCCTGTTATCCCATTCATCAAATTTCACTTATCGACTACGGTTCACATTCTTCCAAAAGCCAATTTCAATGGGCCTTTGATAAAGCCGTTCGTGACTTAAAATTAATCTTGCCGCATTGCTTCGGTGGTAACGGTTTAGGTATTTTAATGAAACAAGTGCAAAACAATATTATTGAGAAAGGTTATATCACGACACGGGTTGTAATTGAAGAGCAAGATTTACGTGGTGGCAAACTGAATTTAACCGTGATTTTAGGCAAAATTCGCAACACCATTGTTGTCGATAGCGGTGTAGTGCCTCGCTTTACTAAACTGCATGCGCTGACCGGTTTTACCTTCGCAAAAGGTGATCTTTTAAATGTGCGTGATATTGAACAGTCTCTTGAAAATTTAAAACGTGTGCCAACGGCAGAAGCCAATATTGAGATTTTACCGAGTGAGGACGATTCGGCTTCGGTGGGGGAAAGCGATGTAAAAATCAGCTATGCACAAGGCATTCCTTTTCGTTTAAATCTAGGCTTAGATGATGCCGGCTCAACCTCAACCGGAAAATATCAGGTTAGCGGTACATTTTCCTTCGATAATATGCTTTCGGCAAACGATCTTTTTTACGCGTCTTTCACTCACAGCCTAAAAACACACAATGATGATAAAGGCAAGCGAGCCAGCAAAAACTTAACTTTCTATTACTCTATTCCTTTCGGCTATTGGACTTTATCTGCTTTCCAAACTTATAACCGTTATCATCAAGAAGTCTTTGGAAATCTTGATAACAACTACCGTTATGCCGGTAAAAGTAATACCACTAAGGCGACACTGTCTTATTTACTTTATCGGGATGATAAGCGTAAAACTTTTATATCCGGTAGTTTTTGGTCTCGTCAATCACAAAACTATGTAGATGGTAGGGAAGTGGATATTCAAAAACGTCGCATGGCAGGTTGGGAGGCAGGCTTTTCACATAAAGAATATATTGGTAATGCGACACTTGAATTATCAGCGAGCTATAAACGAGGTACCGGAGCAAGAGGCGCATTATCAGCGCCCGAAGAACATTGGAATGAAGGTACCTCACGCCCGCAAATTATTACCGCCATGATGGATTTTAGCCAATCTTTTATGTTGGGCAAGCAGCCGTGGCAATTTAATTCTACTTGGAGCGGTCAATGGAATAAAACCCCGCTCATTCCTCAAGATAGATTTAGTATAGGCGGACGTTATACGGTACGTGGATTTGATGGGGAATTAACACTTTTAGGCGAGCGCGGTTGGTTATGGCGTAATGAATTGGCTTGGAATGTGAATAGCTTAGGGCATCAGTTCTATGTCGCGTTGGATGGTGGCAGAGTAATGGGGTTGTCCACCCGATATCAGCTTGGGCATCATTTAATGGGGTCGGCATTAGGTTTACGCGGTAATGTAAAAAATATGTCTTACGATGTCTTTGTCGGTAAGCCTATTCGTAAACCGGAAGGTTTTAAGACTTCTAATGCCGTAGCCGGCTTTAATTTAAGTTACCGTTTCTAATACGGGGCAAGATTTCCCGTTAATAAATAAAACGAGATTAGTATATGAATAAACAAAGTTTCCGTGTTATTTTCAGTAAAACTTTACAACGTTTAGTGGTTGTTTCTGAGTTGGTCAAAGCAGAGGGTAAATCAACTGAAAAATCACCGTTTACCTTTCCGCAACTTGTTGCTCGAATTCGACCGCTTATGTTTAGCCTATTTTGTGTGTTAGGTTTTATTACATTTTCTGATGCAGCCCTTGCTGAAACGTTGATTATTCAAGCAGATAGATCTGCTCCGAAGAATCAACAACCTATTGTATTACAAACGGCAAAAGGCGTGCCTCAGGTTAATATTCAAACCCCGAATGATAACGGGCTTTCTCACAATAAATATACTAAATTCGATGTTGATACCAAAGGCGCTATCTTAAACAACAGTCGTACTAACGTGCTCACTCAACAAGCCGGTTTAGTTGCCGGCAACCCTTATCTTGTGCGGGGTGAGGCTAAAGTGATTTTAAATGAAATCAATTCTTCTGACCCATCGGTATTAAAAGGATATGTTGAGGTCGCAGGTAAAAAAGCGGATGTGATTATTGCTAACCCATCAGGCATTCATTGCGAAGGTTGTGGGGTGATAAATTCGGATAGAGCGACTTTGACTACGGGTAAGCCTCAAATTAAACATGGCAATCTTGACAGTTTTGTTGTAGAAAAGGGCAGAGTGAGTGTTTCAGGCAAAGGCTTAGACAATAGCCGTGTTGATTATACAGACATTATTGCCCGAGAGACGAAAATTAACGCTGGTATTTGGTCGAAAAAAGAAACTAGGGTGGTGACGGGCAAAAATACGGTTAAGCGATCAGATAACCCGAAAGACTTGCAAATTATTCACACCACTCAACCGCTTGCAACCGAAAATCGACCACAATTTGCGGTAGATGTGGGCGAGTTGGGCGGAATGTATTCGGGCAAAATTCATCTAATCGGTACGGAACAGGGCGTGGGGGTACGTAATGCCGGGCATTTGGGGGCAAATGCGGACACTTTGCAAATCGACAGTCAAGGACGTATCGTCAATACCGGCACATTAAATGCGCATAACGCGGTTCAACTCACAGGTACCAAAGGCATTGAAAACCGCGGTAAAATCGAAAACCGTCAGAGGGATATCAGCCTTAAAACGGCGTCAGACATTCAACAAGACGGCGTGATCGTTGCGCGGGCAGGGAGTATTTATAACACCGCAAATCAAGCCATTGTTCAGAAAGGTGAAACTCTTGCTAAGGGGAATATTAGCTATCAAGCGCCAGAAGTCACGGCATTAACGAATTCGCTTATCGCAGCGGGCGTGAATGTTCAAGATACTAAGCAAGGCGAAGTACGTTTACTGGAAAATATGTCTGCACAAGGTAAAAGTGTGACGGTTAAGTCAACGGGTAACACGACTTTACAAGGTAAAAATATTGCATCAGGTAAAGTTAAAGTAAGCGCAGCCGAGGCAAATTTAGACGAGAGCCATACATCTTCCCATTCAATTAATATCACGGCTTTGCAAGGAAAAATTCAAGCACATAACGCAACTGTGATTGCAAATAAGGATTTAACCTTAACGACACCCACCTTACTTGAAACTCAAAATAGCTACTTCAAAGCAGAAAAATTAACAACCCAACAGCGTTCTCTTAATACTCAACATGCCACTTGGGAGCAAACAGGCACTGGTGAATTAAAGCTAGATGTGGCGGATAAATTAACAAATAACGGCGGTACTTTTAAAACCCAAGGGGATTTAACCGTTAATGCGCAAGGCATGGATAACCGACAAGGACGGTTGATTACTCACGGAAAACTTACTGTCAATGCGCACAAAGGAAAAGTTGATTCAACAAATGGCACTTTTATTGCGGCTCAAACGCTTGCGATAAATTCCGGTGAGCTTATCAATGATGGCGGTTTGATTCGGTCTGACCAAAGTGTGATGATTAATACCCAAAAGCAATCTTTATCCAATAAACACACGTCAACTGATAGCCAAGATAACGGAATTGTGGCACTGGGTATGCTTGATATTCAGTCAGCAAATTTATTTAATCAGCAAGGTCGTATTGTAAGCGCAGGTAAGCAAAACTTAAAAGTTGCTGATATTAATAACCAACAAGGTGTGATTTATGCTCGGCGCGATTTAACCTTAAACGCTAAAAATCTATCTAATGATCAAGGTAAAATCAATTCGGTTAACCAAGCCGACATTACGCTTGCGGGTAATTTAAATCAGCAGAACGGTATAATTGACGCAAAAAAATTAAATTTAGCGGTCAATACACTGGACTCAACAGCACAAAGTTTAATTGTTGCGGATAATTTGAATATCACGACTTCAGGTAAATTAACCAATCAAGATAGCCGTATTATTGCCAAGTTTGATGGCAATATTGCGACGGACAATACACTACATAATGAAAATAGCGCGCTTGGCAGTCAACAAGGTAGTTTAACGCTTAATACACATCATCACAGTTTAGTGAATAAAAAAGGAAATATTGTCGCCGCACAACATATCGCACTGGCAAGCGGAACAATCGATAATCGACAAGGATTATTTTCTGCAAAGCATATTACTCTCAACAGTAATGGGCAAACCATTAACAACCAAGATACTTTCTCTGACACTCGACATACCGGAATTATTGCCCAAAATACATTAATACTTACCACCGGCGTATTAAATAACGTCAAGGGCAATATTTTCTCGCATAATCGCAACACGATAAATGCCTCTTCGCTGACTAATCATAATGGGGAAATTCGTGCGCTATCACAACTTGATTTAAATGTAACCGCACTTTTACAGAATGCGGGACTTGTTACGGCGAATGCGGTTAATTTAGTCTCTCAACGTATTCAATCAAATCAAAAGAGCGAAATCAGCGGTTCTTTCGTCAACATCACGGCTCAAACGCTGGATAATCAAGAAAGTAAATTGCTTGCACGTCAACGCGCTAATATTGATGTTCGACATGGTATTCAAAATCAAAACGGTACCTTGGCAAGCCTGAACAAAAGCCTTTTGATTAATGCGCATCAATCAGCATTGAATAATACGGGCGGCATTATCGCTGCACAAAACGGCACTCTGCAATTAGCGGCGAATACGCTGGATAATCAACAGGGCATGATTCGTGCACATATTGCCAATATTACGGTGCGCCAACATATAGATAACAGTAATACCCTGATGAATAAAACGCAGGGCATTATTGTTACCGATCTGAACTTAAATACGCATCACATTAACAATCAAAAAGGTCGTATTACCGCATTTAATCGGGCGACGCTCAACGCCGCGGATATTCAAAACCGCGCAGGGGAAATCTTGACTGTAAAAGACGGGACTTTGCGTTCGGATAAAATTAATAACCAAGCGGGAATAATTGCTTCTACCACGGGCGGTTTAAGCATTGCCACACAAACTGTTCTAAATAACCAACAAGGCAATATCAGTGCGCTAAATAAACTTACACTGAATGCAAAAGGGTTGGATAATCAACAAGGTAATATCACCGCATCCAATCGGTTAATTATTAATACGGCACAACAAACACTGAATAACCAAGGCGGCACAATTTTTGCTAATAATCGGACAGAAATTGAATCTGGAGAAATACATAATCAGCAAGGACTTATTCGTGCAGATAGCGAACTTTCTATTGACGCTGGTAAAAATATAATTGATAACCGCCATACTCAAGGTAAAGCGCAAGGTATTGTGGGGCTGGGGAATGCGGTTTTACGAGGTGTGCAGGCTTTGCTCAACCAGCAAGGTAAACTCTATGCTGAAAATTCGCTAAATATTGGTGTTCAAACTACCACTAATAACCGCCAAGGGATGATACAATCCGGCGGAACGCTTACCCTTTCTAGCCAAAAACTCGATAACCAAGCTGGCAGCATTAGCGCTAAAAATGCAGGCAGTGTGACCGCACATAGTATTAACAACCGCGCCGTCTCTGAAAAAGGGTCGCTTATTTTCGCAGAATCTCTGACTTTAAACGCTCAGCAAGTTGATAACCAAGGTACAAAAGCGAAAGGCGCAAATCCAACACAAGGCGTTCAAGGCAATCACATTACCATTCAAACCGCTGCTCTGAATAATCGGCAAGGTGGCATTTATAGTACGAATAATATCTCGATTATCGCGAGTCGTCGCTTAGATAACCATCAAGGCGAGCTATTAGCCGTCAATACGCTGAATGTATTGCACAATGGCGGTTTAATGATAAATAACGAGAAAGGATTGGTTCAAGCGAATAAAACGATTAATTTAAATGCAAAAGGATTTGAATCTGAGGGCGATATTAAAACAAAGGGTGATTTAAACATTACCTTAAAAGATAGCTTTGTGTTAAATCATCTGTTTGAAGCGAGCAATCTTACGTTGAAAACAGAGGGAGATTTTACTAACAACGTTGAACAAAACGTTGCCAATAAAATGACGATTTCGGCAAACGACATTGCAAACGCCGTTAATGCGACGCTCTTTGCAAATGAAACCCTGTTAAATTCAAATAACTTAATCAACCGAGGTTTAATTGACGGCGGTAAAACCTTAATCAAGAGTACTAAGGTAAGCAATATCGGGACGGGGCGCATTTATGGTGATCAGTTAGCGTTTAGTGCGAATACGGTTGAAAATTTATCAGAATTGGTTGATGGCGACCTCAAAGCCGGCACAATCGCCGCGAGAAATCGACTTGATTTCGGGGTAGATAAGCTGGTTAATCGTGATCATGCGCTCGTGTTAAGCTTGGATAAATTGTTTATCGGTGGGCGTTTAGATGCAAATCATCAAGCAACGGGGAAAGCGACCCTGGTTGATAACGGTAGTGCGACGATAGAAGGATTAGGTGACGGTCATATTACGACTTCAACGTTACTCAACCATGATATGTATCTTCAACTGGGCATTCACTCGACAACCGAGGATGTGGAAGAAATCGCGTTAGAATCTAAACCGACCGAGCGTTATAGAGTCGGCGTAGATGGCTACTACGGCTGGTCAGGCAGAACGGCATGGTTTACATTTTATGATAAAAATAAACCGACCATTTCAGAAAAACAATTCTATGTCTGGCGATATAAACGAACAAGCCATACGCCTTATATTAAACAGCAAGATAAAGCGCATTTAAATATCGGCGGCGATTTATATCTTAACGGCGACAAGTTACATAATAAATACAGCCAACTGTCTGTTGGCGGTAAGTTATTCCTTGGTGATCACTCTTTTTCTCGTAATGAGGCGAGTCAATCTTTAAGTGCGGCTGGCATTACGCTGAAAAATGAAGATATTGAAAAAGTGATTAATATTGATGAAAAAGGCGAAGCATTATTTCTGAAGCATTATAAAAAACATGGGCATAATGGGCATGAACATGCAAAAATCTCAGATTATGTTAAGCCGACTTATAGCGTAACTTCATCTTTTAAAGCGGTATCTAACATTATTGGCGTCCCGCTTGCATCCTCTGCCGCGATGGACAATAAACCTAAAGTTAAGGATATTCAGTTAAATACCATTTCAATCAATACACCTCATGCAGCGCCGTTGGGTAATGTGAGTGCTCCTCAAGCGCAATTGAATGCCGATAAGCAATACTCGGAAATTACGCTTACGCCAGCAATCAACGGTGATGAAATCGTGAATACCGGTCAAGTCATGACCAAACTACATACCGCAGCGAATACCGCTGAGCCGCTTGATTTAGCCGATATGCGCATGCCGATAGTAAAAACGCATCTTGCCGATGTACGTTTACCTGAAGCCAGTCTGTATAAAATCAACCCGGAGGCGCCGAACGGTTATCTGGTCGAAACCGATCCTCAATTTATCGACAATAAACAGTGGCTCAGCAGTGATTACCTGTTTAACGCATTACGTTACGACCACAATAACATGCACAAACGCTTGGGTGACGGTTTCTACGAACAGCGTTTAATCAATGAACAAATCAATCAACTCACCGGGCGTCGTTATATTGAGGGTTACCATAACGATTTAGCGCAATACAAAGCCTTAATGAACAGCGGGGTAAAATATGCTCGACAATTTAATCTTGCTATGGGGATAGGTTTAACCGCAAAACAAATGTCGGAATTAACGACAGATATGGTGTGGTTCGTCAACAAAGAAATCACTTTAAAAAACGGCAAAAAAGTGACCGCACTTGTGCCGCAAGTGTACTTAGTGGCGCGAGATACAGATGTTACATCCCGTGGTGTGGTGATTTCCGCGAACCAAATTATTGCTGATGTGGGCGAGTTAAATAACAGCGGTGTGATAGCAGGGCGAGATTTAACCCGCCTTAAGGGCGAGCAACTGGAAAATCGCGGTGCGATATTCGGTGAGCATGTCGATTTGTCGGCAACTCAAAACCTCATTAATCTTGGCGGGCGCATTGAAGCGGTGAAATCCTTGTCGCTTTCTGCCGGCAAAAATCTAGCGATTGCAAGTACAGTGTCTTCCGCGCAAGATGCTGACGGCAATTTTGCGCGTACCGTATTAGATCAAATCAGCATGGTAAAAGTGACGGGCGAGGGTGGACGATTAGCGTTACACAGCGATGGCAACCTGAGCGTGAAAGCGGCACAACTTGAAAGCCAGGGTTCGTTGCGTGCGACGGCAGGCGATGCGTTGCAAATCACCACCTTACAGACCCAAAACCGAGAACATTACAATGGCGATGCGGATAACTACTACCGTTTAGACCAACAGGCGGAAGGGGGAAGTGCACTGGTGGGTAAAACGGGCGTGACACTGCTTGCGCAGCATGACATCACCCTTCGTCAAGCTGGCATAAGCAGTGAAAAAGGGCAAGTATTGGTGGGCTCAAACGCCGGCGATATCACGATTGAAGCCGGTCGTGCGGAAGAGCGGTTAGCCACTTCGATAAAATCGACCTCAAAAGGCTTATTGAGCAAAACCACCACGGTATCCCGTCGTGAATATCATACAACCAATGCGGTGGCGAGTAATGTGGATGGACAAGCCGTGACGCTGTTTTCCCGACAAGGCAACCTGACCGCAAAAGGCGCGCATGTGGTGGCGGAAGAGGATTTAGCCCTTGCTGCCAAAGGGAACATCTCAATTGTTTCAGACGTGAATACCCATTACCAAGCCGATGAAGAGATTCGCCGCAAATCAGGTCTCATGGGCAGTGGCGGTATTGGCTTTACCATGGGGTTGAAAAAAGAGCATCTTGAACAAGACCGCACGCAAGAAAGTGCCGCAAGTAGCCAAGTGGGCAGTTTAACTGGCAATACCGTTATTCAGGCAGGCAATCACTATCAGCAAACGGGAAGCACGGTAACATCGGTAAATGGCGATGTTAATATTTTAGCGCAGTCAGCGAATATCACGGCAGCCCGTTCGGATTATGCAAGTAACTATAAATACACGACGGAACAAAAAGGGCTGACAATAGCGCTGACCGGTGCGGTGGTATCTGCTATTCAAGCGGTGGATTCTACGGCAAAATCGGTAAAAACGGTGGAGGATAGTAAAAATCACCGAATTAATGCAATGGCAGCGGCGAATGCTGGTTTTGCCGCGTTGCGAGCGGCGGAACAATTGCGAGGGGTTGCGCAAGCGGTTTCTAATGGTTCGGCAACAGGCGGCGCGGTGGGCGTCAGTATTACCTATGGACAACAAAAGTCCGTCGAAACCCAACATAGCAAAGGGAACGTTGCAGAGAAAAGTCAAGTTAATGCGGGTGATAAGGTGACGATTACCGCACAGGGTCAGGGCGAACGTTCTCATATCACCATTGCCGGTTCAGATGTCTCAGGGCAAGCTGGCACGCACTTAAAAGCGGAGGGTGATGTGAATCTTTTCGCCGTTGATGAAACACACCTTGAACGCAGCCAAAACAAATCCAATGGCTTTAATGTGGGGGTCGCGATTCAGTTTGGTAACGGCATTGCGGCGGGGATTACCGCCGGAGGCAATGTAGCCAAAGGTTATGGCAATGGCGAAAGCCAAGCGTGGGTCGCAAGCCAGCTGGGCAGTGAACACAGCCAAACCACGATAGAAAGCGGGCATGACAGCAATATCAAAGGGTCGCAAGTGACAGGTAAACGGATTGAGGTTTTGGCAGAAAATCTGAATATCGAAAGCCTGCAAGACACTGCAAAATATAAAGGCAAACAAGAAAGCGCCGCGGGACAAGTCACCGTAGGTTATGGCGTATCAGCCGGCGGCAGCTATAGTAAATCGAAAGTCAATTCAGACTATGCCAGCGTAAAAACACAAGCCGGGATTTTCGCAGGCGATGCGGGATATGACATAACTGTCCAAAAACACACCGCACTTACCGGCGGCTTGGTTACCTCAACGGCTAAAGCGAAAGTGGAAAATAAAAACCGTTTTAGCACCGGCACGTTGAGTGCGACGGATATTGAAAACCATGCTGATTATGACGGCAAGGGTGTTGGTGTAAGCGGTTCAGTGGCAATGAACGTTGATATCCTGCTAGGCAATAAAGCGAACGGCATTGCGCAAAGTAACAAGCAAGCCACTAACAACAAAGGCGAGAAAATTTATATTGACCCACAGGGTAATGAAACGCTAGAAGCGAAAATAGGTGACCAAGCCAACGAAGCCAAACTTGCCACCGGTTTATCGTCACTCTCCGCTGAAACCAATATTGGTTACGGCAGTGATAGCGATAGTCAACGCAGCCAAACAAACTCGGGGATTAATACGGCGAATATTGACATCCGCGATGAAAACGCGCAACGGGAAAAAACAGGAAAAACTGTTGCGGAAATCAAGGCACAAGTGAAAACCGAGGTTAATACGGAACATGCAGAAAATAGTGCGGGTAAATTAGAAAATCGCTTTGATAAAGCGGCAGTAGAAAAAGAGCTGGATAGCCAAATCAAAGCGACAAGCGAGTTTCAATCAATTACCGTCGCGCAAATTGAGCAGAAAGCGAATAACAAAGCGGAGGAACTTAAGCAAGAAGCGAAAGAGGCAAAAGCGAAAGGCAACATACAAGAGGCAGAACGTTTAACCGCCGAATCAGAAAAATGGGCAAAAGGCGGTCGCTATCGCCAAGTCTTAAGTGCGGTCACAAATGGTGTCGGTTTAGCCTTAGGTGGTGTACCAACGGAAGGCGTTGTAGCAGGAACACTTTCCCCTTACATCAATACTGAAATTAAAAAAGCCACTCAAGATAATGATAGCGCGAATATCATTGCGCACGGAGTGTGGGGCGCGATTGAAGCGGCAACTCAAGGTAGCCATGTTCTCGCCGGTGCAAGCGCAGCGATGACAAGTGAAATGAGTGCCGCAATACTGGCTGAAAAACTTTATGGTCAAAGCAACCCTGAAAACCTCAGCTCAGAACAAAAACAGACGATTTCAGCGCTAAGCCAAATGTTGGCAGCAGTAGCCAGTGGTTCAATATCAACTGCAACAGGTGGAAATAGTCTTGCGACAGTGCAAAATACGAGTGTTGGAATGGGGATTGCGAAGAATGCGGTGGAGAATAACTATTTAACGGTTCAAGACGCGAATGATTTTATCAAAGCATACAGAGAAGCTAAAACAGATGATGAGAGAAACTCTGTTCTTAAATATTTTTATGAAAAATCTGAAAATAATGATAAAAATCTAGCAGAAACTTGCCAAGTAGATCCTGTTGAGTGCATTGATATCGTTAATGAAATGAAAGGAAGCAATACTGCTTTATTAAATGCGAAGTTACAAATATCTGAACCGCTAATATTTAATTCTATTTTATTATCTAATTATCATACAGCAAGTAATACTAAATGGACAGAATTCCATATATCAGATTTATTCCCTGATACCTCAGGGAAAATAGAGCCTGATCAAAATCTAGCCAATAAATTAGCAGCCGCAATTTCTACAGGAAAAGTTAAATTAACTAAATCATCTGCAGATATTTTATATTTATTAAATGAAAACCCTAAGTTAGAAATCGATTATGATCCATCAAAATTAGAGGTATCTCCTTCTTCTGAATGGATAAAATCTAATGACAATCGATACATAAAAGAAGCGTCAGGAAGAGTCATTTATTCTGATTTAGCAAATTGGTCTGTATTTGGTAAAGTATATATAAAACAGAGACAAGATGGAACTTATCATATATTGGATGACAAATATGATTTTGACATGCAGAGTTGGCTATCTCAACCATTTAGAAATATTGAGACTTGGTTAGGCGAGCCTAAAGGTATTAATGGTAGTGGAGTTCCATACCGATTTAGATTTGATAGGGAAAAACCAGTAAATATCTCAGTAGGTAGCATGGAATGAAGAAAATATTTCTATTCTTGGTTATATTGATTATATATTTATATGAACCTTTATTTTATTTTCCATTTATTACTGGATGTCAATATTTATCTATAGATGATCCATTATTAAATAGAATTACTTGTAATGAACAAAATATATGGGGAGTAGATGACTTTATGATAAATAATGGATATCTTATTATTTTTGCTCATGAAGTTACTTTTGGGCTTGATGGCTTAAGTCCAGAGATTGGGAATAAAAAAATGTATTTTGTATATCAAAAAAAAGTAAAAAAACTTAAAGAAATGACAAAAACAGAATTAATTGACTGGGCTAAAGATGAAGGTATTTATATATCTAGCGACTACTTAAAGTAACGGTTGTAAAACCAGACAGTGACTGCGGTTGTGGGAGCAGTATTAAGCGGAGGTTCTGCAGGTCAAGTTAAGATTGAGGCACTTTCACCTGCGCTTAACAACAAAACTCCAAGTTAATTTTAAAACATTTAAAGTGAATCCTATTTCAAAAGAAAAACAAAAAATACAATTTATAATTCTTATGATCAGCAATTAGCAAGATCTAATCTTGATGCTTTAACTATGTATGGTTTAGGACCTACTAGAACATTATCGACCGTAAGAACAATTGCTGATGTCGTAAGTAAAAGTAGCGATAAGGTTTTTTATTCAGCATTAAAAGCTGAACAATTAGCTATAAATAGCAAATGGCAAGCAATTAATACGGTAGATAATATTCTCTATAATACAGGAAAAGAACTAAATAGCATTAGCTACATAACACCAAGAAAGTATGTTTTTGGGGCTAGTACTATGTTTATTGCTGATTCAACTGGGCAGTATTTGTCATCAGGCAATATAATAATATAACAGATCAGGTTTATGGTGGTGTTTTTGAAAATTATGCACCTGTTTATATAGGAGGAACAAATATCACTCCGATTTTGTATCAATTTACAAGCTCATATTTTATGCCGCCGAAAATAAGTCAAAAAGAGGATAAAAATAATGATAATGATTAGAATAAAAACAAGCTTTCTTGCAACAATTAAAGCATTTTTTATTGTTCAACTCTTTATGTGGTTAAACTTATATTTAAAAACTGGGAGTATAAATCAAATAGATGCACTACTTAATTTTAAGTATATAAAATATTCTGCCATAGGTTTTTTATTGGTATGGGTAATATCATATTGCTTTACATATTTAGATACATCTTATCCTGATAATAAACTTTAATAATATTCTAATGTAAATAAATATTATGAAAAGATTAAATAGAAATTTTTAGCTGTATATTAAAGTCCTTTGTTTGGTATAGATATTAATTTAGATTAGAGTATATTTAAAAATTAGAGAATTAGATTATTCATCATTTTTCTTTTCTCAAGATCACTTGAAGAATTCTTTTTTTGAATTTCTTATTTTTTTAGATCATGATAATTGGTGTTATCTATGTAGATACTTCAAACTTTATTGATAGAAATAAATTCTCAATTGTATCTTATGAAATAAATGAGAAAGATTATAATTTGACACATTAGTTGAAAGTATAAAAAAACAGTAGAAAAGATAAGTCAATATCGGACAAGATATCTAAAGAAGCTTACCGTATCATTGATGATGCAATGACATTGGGTGATACGCTCACCGCCTTGGGTGGCATTAACACTGTTTCTAATGAGAAGTTTTTAGCATTTTTAACGGGTAAGTATAAATTGCCTGTGATTGGAGAAACGTCTGGCTATAAAATAATCAGAGTAGATTTTAATAAATCACTAGTAAAAGGAGGTAATGAAAACTATATAGTGAATAATTTAGAATCGAATACATATTATGAGTTAAATAATGGAACAAAATTTAAAACAAATAATTATGGTTATGTTGAAGAAATTTCATATACGCCAATTAACCAGAAAATGCCTAGAGATAAACCACAAATATTAGTAGGTAAAGAGGGTTTACCAGCAGATGTTGGCGGTCATATACAAGCTTGTAGTCAAGGAGGCACTTGTGATAGATATAATTTATTCCCACAGGATGCTAATTTTAACAATTCAGCATATAAGGTGTATTTTGAGAATATTATTGCTAAGGCAGTAAAAGAAGGTAAAAATGTAAATATAAATACTAAGTTTATTCGTAATGACCCTAGCTCAAGTAGACCTGATAAACTGAAAATATCATTTGATATAGATGGTAGAAGATTTACAAATGAATTTAAGAGTGAATCAGGAGTGATAAAATGAAAGAACAATTAGATTTATTAGATAAAATATGTTGTGAATTTTATTTATTACAAGATAGTTTTGATTTTTTAGAATATATTTATAAATTTAACCCTGATGAAGGGTGGGTCGGTACGGAGTTATTTGTTTCAGAGAATGGTGTTATCAAAAATATTAATTTGAGTGAAGCATCTGAAGATAAAATCAAATCTCTATGCGATGAATTGCATAAAAAATGAAATTCCATACTGGTGGAGATTGGAGGAAACTTATTTTACATATAGAAAATGGAAAAGTAAAAACGAAATTTATATATGAAATTCAATCATGCATAGATTAATTTAAGTAATACTTTTAACGCTTGAAAATAGCAGAATGTTTAATTGCTAAAAAATTAGGACGTGTTTTTGATAGTGTGATGGTCAAGAGATTGAGAGATTTTAAAAAAATAAAGAAGAAATATAAAGATAAAAGTTGGTGGGTTGGATAATAAAAAATAAGATATTTTTCTACTTAAAAGCTCTCTTTATTATATTTTTTCTTGGACCAGTATTATTATTTAATATGATTTTTTATTTATTAGCCTTAGGTGAATATTCCTTTAAAGAGGCTAAGGAATTAACAAAATATTTACTATACTTATGTTTAATAATGTCTTCTTTAGTCCTGTTCTCTATAGTAATCACAAGGAAAAAGTAAATGTGTTTAGCTTTGTAAGCACCGTAGCTCAGTTATCTAGTAAAGCTTCCTATTTATATAGTTCTTTCATTGGAGTTGAATTATCTTATCCTCTTACAAGAAAAGATTTAGGAGGTGTTGCTTGGTCAAAAATATAATTTTAGGCGCTTATGTGGAGCAACTGGAAAGTAAGGGAAATAAATACAGTTTGATATAAAAGAAGTCGCATTAATACGAAAAATATTCAAGTTTGCTAAGAAGGTAAAAAATCAAGGTAATGTAGAAAGAGTAAAAATTACAAAACCTGTATTTGAGAGGGATAGTGATACAGCTAAGGTGGCTAATGAATTAGGATATTCAAAAACTAATTACCGAACGAAATCTGGTGCAGCAGTATTTAAAAAAGGTAATAGTTACATTACGAGAGATGTTGATGGACACAATGGGGGCGCTTGGAAAGAGGCTTCTAGTCCTGAAAAATTAAATTCTAAAGAAACGAGAAATGGTACCTTTGACATTAATTTAAATAAAATAGGGGATTAATTATGAAAGAACTAAATGATTTTTACAGAAATGTAACTTATTTTGAGGAATATGATGAAAATTCATTTATAGGTAGATGGCTTGATTATTCTGAGTGGAATGATAAAGAATATTGGAAACTTGAAAAATCTTTGTTGAAAATAGCAGATATATACAATAAAGAAGGAAGTGTTTCCAAAGATATCTTGGTAGGCGTTATGCGAATTATTGAGTTGTTATTAGTTCCAGATTGGATGGTTTTTAAAGTAAAAGATAATAATATCTATGATAGATTTGATAGATTTAAGTATGTGCTTTCTAAACTATTTAGCAATGAACAAATAAAATTATATGATTTTTTTATTCCCCTAAATAAGGGGGGTGATTCCTGAAAATATAATAAAAAGAACTATTGATATCTATGTATAGAATGAAATAGCCAACTTTTAAAAAGTATATTTTATCTTTGAAGATAAATTTCAGATATTAATCCTAGACATCCTGATTGTGTAGAACTAGGTAATAGAAAAATATTCTTTGTAATTTTAACACTATTGATAACAAGGAGTAATTATGAAAATTTATTTGTTAATATTATCTTTTTTTCTTACTGGATGCCTAGATCTTATTTTATATAGAGAGAGTCATGCTATTGATAGAATGGCACATTGGGAAAAACGTCAAAAAAATTTAGGTTCGGCAATGCATGAGAATATAAATTGTAGTAACAAAGCAGAAAAAACCATGCAAGAAAAGTTAAAAATTAAACCTACATACAAAAATAGAGAAATATATTACAAATACTTCGGTGAGTGTATGTATGAAAAAGGGTATATTTTTAAAACTACAAATTGGCTTTATTGTTATCATAGAAAAGAAGAATGTGAAGCATATAGTGAATACAGAAAATAGGAGTTTATTTTCTTTGCTAGTGTTGCTCTTTCACTCTACTAAATATTTAGATGTTAAAGGTAATTTTTTTATTCAGGAATTAAAGATGTATATTTTGTCCATCACCCACAAGCCAATAATGCGGTATCTGAATTATTGGCTGCAGGTTATGAAAAAATGGTTGAAACATCCTTTGGTAATGTATTTGGTATGGATAATTCAAGCTTACAGGCAAGGGACGTGATGAAACAATATGGTAAAGATAATCTGTTTATTGGGGCGCACAGTCGAGGGACATTAACGGTAAGTAATGCATTAAATTCTCTGAATACAGCAGAGAATCGAAATAACAAATTGCTTTCAGACACAGCAGTAAAAATGGTCGGTCCGGCGACAAATGTTGCTCATGCTGATAATGTATTAAGTGGATTGCAAACAGGCAAGGCGCGCACAAATGGAGAAGGTTCGATTCGTATTGAAAATCATGAGCAGGATCCTGTGGGTAGTCTTCCCGTAATATTGGGCGGAAATCCATCAACGATGAATGATAATACACAGGATAGAGGATTTATCAGAAGAATTGTTGATATGTTTGGTGATAATTCGTCGATGCATAATTGTTATGGTTTAGGGCAAGATCAATGTATCACTGACGGCTATCGTAAGGAAGGCGATTTAATGATGAATAAAGAACAAACCATTTATGATTTAAACAAAAACCTTAAATAAACAATAGGAGAGTATTTATGAAAGTTCTAGCTATTCTTTGCGGTGTGTTTTTTTTAGCCAGTTGCTCTTTTGGAGGCTTTCAACCACCAAAACCTTATTACATATGGTATTCCAAAAATAAAAATTTGGAATCGTTAATTGATTTTGTAGATGCAAGAGAAAAAGACATGCGAGCTTGTGGAATGGATCCTGTGCGTGGTGAAAGTGTTGAGCTTAAAGTGAATTTATGCTTAGAGAATAAAGGATGGTATTTAAAGCAAGGTCCAGTATGTGAAGAGAAGTATGTATGGAATGATCCAATATGTATTAAATGGCGTGCAAAGCATAGCAAACCTGATGCTAAACCTTGGGGGTAAAGAAAAGCCAAGTTAATGCGGGAGGTCACATTAATATTGCTGCCACAGGCAAAGGCGAACAGTTACAACTCTTATGATTTAAATAATGATTCAGGTGAAAAATAGGTGAATTTATGAAAGTATTTATTATTTTTTGCAATATATTCTTTAGGTAAACTGTCGCAAGGAGAAATCGCAAAATCAGGCGTAGGAATTTCTCTTACTTACGGTCAACAAAAAATATTTCGACAAGCCATACTGAAGGCTCAAATGCAATAAGTAGTGAAATTAATGCTGGCGGTAAAGTAAACATTTCAGCGAGAGGTAATGGTGATAATTCAGTTATTAATGTTATAGGATCAAATATTGCTGGAAATCTAGGCACAAATCTTAATGCTGACAGTGACATTAATATTGAGGCGGCGAAACAATATCACCAAGAGCGTAGCGATAATAAATCCATTGGGTTTAATGCTGGCGTTGCTATTGGAACTGATGGCATTGGTTTTACTGTTGGTGGTAATTACGGAAAAGGTTATGGTAACGGCGATGAAACCACTTATACCTATTCCCACATAGGAAGTCAAAATAGCCAAACCAATATTTATTCGGGTAATAATGTTACTTTAAAAGGTGTACAAGTTACGGGTAAAGGCGTAGCACTTACGGCAAATAATCTCGATATTGAAAGTTTGCAAGAAACGCTTGATTATAAAAGCAAACAGAAAAATATGTCAGGTTCTGTCACTGTTGGGGCGGGAGCTTCGGCAGCTGCAAGTTACAGTACATCAAAAATGAATGTACATTATAAGAGCGTTGTTGAGCAAGCAGGCATTTATGCTGGCGATGATGGTTATCAAGTTAATGTAGCAAATCATACCAATTTAATTGGCGGAACAGTTCAATCATCTGATGAAGCAGAAAATAGCAACAAAAATCTATTTTCGACAGGAACCATTGATTATACTGAACTAAAAAATTCATCAAATTATGATGCTAAGGGTTATTCATTAAATGGTGGTTTTTCTCTTGAGGGTAATTCCCGTATCCCGTTAGGAGCTGACTCAGGCAAACAAGCGTCAACTAACCATGAAAATAGCGGAGATAACGTAAAAGAAACTGCTAAAGATAAAACCATTATAGAGACCATCAAAGGAATGGGCGGAACGGAGTTATCGCAAGCTGATTTGAATCAATCTGATAAAGATAAGACGTCTGGTACAGAGGTAAAACTAAACGGACTTGCCGGTGCGTTTAGCCAAGGAAACTGGGGTGTTGCAAAAGTCTTGTCAACCGCAGTATTGGGTTCTGTAAACCGTGATAGCAATGAAACAGGCGTGACAACAAGCCATATTAATACGAAAAATATTCAAATTACCCAAGGTGATATGGCTGAAAACCAAGCGAAGATTGCCGCGTTAAGCAAAGAAAATATCAATAAAACGGTTTCTAAAGTGAATGTTGAGGAAATTAAATCCGAGCTTGAATCAGATTTATCAACAGCCAAAGAATTTATGGAAAACCTCAACCAAATTGGAGATAAACTACATTATGATGTGGAGAAAAATGAGAAGAATTTATTAGTGAAATATAAATTAGAGCATTGTCAGACTTCTGCGCAAAATTGTGTTAAAGCCTTTGAACTCAATCTTGATGAACTTAAACATCGAGATTTAAAACCAGAAGAAGCCGAAATACTCTCACGTATGTATGCCCATGGTATCTTGAACCAAAATGATATGGATAGAATTAATGGTGCAATTCAATATTCAGGTAAAGACATTTTAAATAATGCCAGTGTTGTTGTTCGTAAACCTTATGCTGGTTTAACCGAAGAAATGACATTTACAATCTTTGAACGTTTACGCGCAGGTATTGATTTACCCTCTGTCTTTGGCGCATCAAATGCTAGTCGAGACCAAGCAACGATTTGGGATAAATTAAATAGCTATAATGCACAAAATTCACATACCGAAGTGCCTTTAGAGCACGTTGCTCATAGCCTAGGCGCATCGAGCACGAAAAACGCAATGAACCAGATAGAATCACAAGGAATGAACTTAGATCAGACAAGCTTAAAAAGTTATGTAGCAGGGACCTCTTATCCAATTACAAATAACACAATTTTGGGTAAATTGACTTTGGGCTTGTTAGATCAAGGTTATGCAGAGAAAGCGGCGGGACTATTTAAAGATGGTCAGGTTGAATATGCAGCTGCACCAAGAGATATTGTGGCAACAGGGCTTGGTTTACCGTGGCAATCAGGAGCATTAAGTTTTGGTATTGGTAACACAGGTACAACAGGGGATCGCTTTATAGGTATTCCGTTATGGGGGATGATAGAGGGGGATCATACCAAGGCTTATTATCGGGATGAAGATATTGTTAAATTTATTTCAAAATCTGAGGAGGATTATCAGGCAATAAAAATTTATCAACAAAAAACTTGGAAAAAAACTGAGCCGGAAATAAAAATAATAGAATTTAAAAACAAGGAAATGATAAAGGAGTTTAAATGAAATTATTGAAAATTTCTTTCGTATTTTTTTTATCGGGATGTTATTTGGCGAATGGTTCCCCTTCATCAATAACATATTGGCTGAAAGATGGTAAGGAAATATCACATGGAGAAGTAAAAATGTGTGAGGCAAAAATATATTCATCATTAGGAAAGCGTTTCTTATACTTACGTGAAAAAGATAAAAATAATGGGATGCTTTCTTTACAGGAAAGGAATGAGTATTATGCTTATTTTATAAAAGCGAGACAGCAAGTAAGTAATTGTTTTTATAATTTAGGATATCGTTTTAAAGCCCCATTATATTGGTGTTTAGCTCAAGACGGAGATAATACCAGAATATGTACGGAGAATATGAAATATCGACATTGATAAGGCTCAAAAAAATAGCCTTGATCATTAAGTTTTGGTATTGGTAACACGAATACAACAGGGAGTCATTTAACAGGCATTCCATTGTGGGGGATTGTTGCTGGGGAGCATACTAAGGCTTATTATCGTGACGGTTCGGTAATTAAATTCCTAACTAATAGCGAACAAACTATTACAGATGAAATAAAAAGTTATCAACAGAAAACTTGGGGGCAAATTGGACCTAAAACAAAAGCTATTAGCTTTGATAAAGGAGATAAGTGATGAAAAAATTCATTTTGTTATATCCATTGCTATTAGTTGGATGTTATTTAGCTAATGGCTCACCATTGCCTACAAATTATTGGGAGAAACAAGGAAAAATAATAACTAGCGATGAACAAAAATTTTGTCATGATAAAGTTTATGGTTCATTTAATAATAGGTTTAATTACTTAGATGATCTATTTTGGAGTGATAAATTATCCCCCGCTGAGTATTCAGAGTATTCTCGTTATCTTCGTAGAGCGAAGCCCATGATTAGTCAATGTTATTTTGATTTAGGTTATCGTTTTACCGCACCATACTATTGGTGTATTGCCGAGAGTAATATGGATACTTGTAAAATAAATCAGAAATATCGTTAGTATGGGATGCCTTATCAACAACAAACTTAAAAAAACGGCAAAAAAGTGACCGCACTTGTGCCGCAAGAAAACCTTAAATAAACAATAGGAGAGTATTTATGAAAGTTCCAGCTATTCTTTGCGGTGTGTTTTTTTAGCCAGGATTATAACGGCAAGGGTGTTGGTGTAAACGGTTCAGTGGCAATGAACGTTGATATCCCGCTAGACAATAAAGAGAACGGCATTGTGCAAAGTAACAAGCAAGCCACTAACGACAAAGGCGAGAAAATCTATATTGACCCACAGGGTAATGAAACGCTAGAAGCGAAAATAAAATATTCACCAGGTGATTTTGGGGATAGCTTAGTTGAGTCTTTTTGCTGAGAACTCATGAGCTGTTAGGCGGGCAAATTTGGGGGTGGTATGACGATAAAGGAAATACAGCACAAAAAACAAAAACACAAGAAATTTTATCAGGTATAACAGCGGGCGTTGCAATTCCTGTGTCTGCACCTTTTGCTTTTGAGTGATTTGATGTCATCTGACTTAGTGGAAGTTCTTTTTAAATTAGGAGGTAATTAAAAATGAAGCGAATAGTCGTTTTGTTATTATCTAGTTTACTAGCTAGCTGTGTTTACGATTCGGAAGGTGAATGTTTTCGCCCAATAATTGAAACTACCGCCGCAACTCATTGTAAAGGATATCAAGGCAAGAGTTATCCTTACATAGCTATGTATCAAAAGGAATTTTCTTTAGGTAAAACTAATTCAGCACAACGATGGAAAGATATTGTTGCTTGCGGCGGTAAATATGAAGATTGGGACATGGAATATTACCCAAGGAACTATAAAGTTAAAGGAAAATTTTACAAACATCATGGCGAGTGTATGAGAGAGAAAGGATATATTCTTTTAACTCCAGCACAATGTGGCTTTATGAATTCTAAAAAAGATACGGGAAAATGTAATTTATAATGGAATGCCTAAGGAGAAAATCTCACCTTAGGTGGTGTACCAACGGAAGGCGTTGTAGCAGGAACACTTTCCCCTTACATCAACCCTGAAAACCTCAGCACAGAACAAAAACAGACGATTTCAGCGCTAAGCCAAATGTTGGCAGCAGTAGCCAGTGGTTCAATATCAACCGCAATAGGTGGAAATAGCCTTGCGACAGCGCAAAATGCGAGTGTTGGAATGGGGATTGCGAAGAATGCGGTGGAGAATAATCTGCTCAGTAAACAAGATGATGACTTAGTTTATCATTTATCTGAAAAACTACGAAAAGTAGGTTCTTTAACTAAGGCTGAGCAAGATCTTTTAGCGAGTAGATTATTGCGAGATAGCGTTGTTGATAATTTACTGTTAGCTTATCAAGAAGAACCAAATAAATTATCTGATGAGCAAAAGAAAACTTTAATAGATGAAATTCATCGTATTGCTTCATCTTACGGTATAAGTGCAGATGTTTTATTTAAAACGGATTTGAAAAATACCATTAAACGAGATGATAAGAATATTATTAATTATTTAAATCAAAGTAATAATTTCCAAACACAATTTATGTATTCATCTCAAGATGCTTGGGCTACCGCTCCAGTATTTGGTGCAGGCATAAATATAGCAGGCAAGGCGATTAATGTAGCGCCTAAATTGCTAGCTACGGCAGAGAAATATCCATTATTAACAGAAATGGGGGTAACTGCTATCACTAATACAGCATATCAGCTAACAAATAAAGATACTTACGATCCATATGATCTTTTAAAAGCAGAGATGTCAACAGTATTAACTAGAGATCAGCCGCTTTCTAAACAATTAAGTTTAAATCTTGGAATTGATCTTCTTGCAACAACTTCTGATTCTGAGTATGGAATTAATACAATCTCATCTTTAGTAGGAACGACTTCCTCGCATTATTTTGGAAATGTGAAAACTGGTAATAAGTATATTAATACTCTTACAACGCCAATTATGTCCAATATATTATCTAAATATATATCAGACAGTGATAGATTACATAACTATTGGAATAAATATAGAAAAGAATTAGAAGGTGTCTACAATGAGAAGTAAGTTTATTATTCATTTGCTTGTACAATCTATAGGTGTTTATATCGGACTATTAAGTGTAGATTTATTTTTATTCTTATATTCTTGGGCTAAATATGATTTTTTGTGTTGGAAATGTATTGATTTTTATAGTGCTTTCAAGGCTTGGCTAGCAATAAATACACCAATAAGTTTATATAAAATTGTAATCTTTCTAGGATGGTTTAATCCCAAAACTAAATAAAAAGTCGTAAGTATTTTGATGAAAAACTAAAATAAGGATTACAATGAAGATTATAGAAAAAAACAGGAAAGCATTGCTATTATGTTATCTCAAAAAGAAATTCAATTAATTGTTAGTGCATTAGGAGAAATTTCAAATATTCTAGATATAAACGATTGTGAAACTAGAACAGGATATTCTTTGGATGATTTTGATAATTTATTTTATGAATTTAATATTCTTGATGATAGATAATACTGAGTTGGCAAGTATATATGGAACAAGAAAATATCGTTAACCTCAAGTTAAGCGTAATTCAAATTATGCGACAACAGGTGTTCAAGAAAATTTTGAGTGTATAATTCAAGTTTATGATAAAAACTAATATAGAGATGTGCAAAAATCAGAAAGTAATTTGCATCTTAATGTTAAGAAATAATAGATTATGATTATTGCCGATTTGAAATCTATTCATTACTGTGGTGTATCATCAAAAAATGATGCGCAATTGCTAATGCTAGATCCTGCAGGATATCATTTAAAATTATTATTAACTATAGGTGAAAAAATAGGGATGGAGATGATTATTTTACAGTTGATGTATTCAATATTAAATTAGTCAAAACTACTAAAATAATATTAGCTTCTAAAAGTTTTATTATCAGTGATGATATAGATGACATTGATGATATAGAGAAAGAAATTACATATGAGGTAAATAGCATATCAGGAAGTAATTGGAATGAAGTTCTAAATAAATTAAGATATTATTTTGACTGGGAATATGGAAACTTAAAAATCGTCAATTGATAGATTTGTCTTATAAAATCTATCTAATATCTCCAGATGAAATATAGAAATAATTCCAAAGAATATTATGGTTGTTCTAGCCATGCTTGTTTCAACTCTATTTGCAGTTAATGATGTATTGTCTACAGGGTTTATGGAAGTGTTATTTAAATTAGGTGGACAATAAAATGAAAAAAATCGTGTTAATTATATTCTCAATAGTATTAACTGGATGTTTATATTCTTTTGAAGATGAATGTTTTAGACCTGTAATTCAAACAGTTTCATCATCTTGTGAGAAAAGCAAAGGCAAACTATATCCATTAATTTCTGGTTATCAAAAACAACATACTTTAGGTAAAACAAATTCTACTCAAAGATGGAAAGATTTTGTTTCATGTGGAGGAAAACAAGGTGATGAAAATATAAGTTATTACCCTCAGAATTACAGCAAGGATGGTAAGTTTTATAAGAGCCTTGATGATTGCATGCTTGAAAAGGGATATATATATTTATCTCCTGCACAATGTGGGTATCAAGGAGGAAAATGGGATAAAGGAAAATGTAATCTCTAATATTTTTAAAGCTAGTACAATTATATTCGCTTGCTGGTACTCACGATATGCTCGGAGGGTAAATTTGGGGGTAGTATGATAAACAAGGTAATACTTCTCAGAAAAATAGTACCCAGCAATTTTTAGCAGATAGAACAACTGAAGTAGCAATTCCTGTTGCAGCACCATTTGCCCTATCTGATTTAATCAGCTCAGATATGATGGAAGTTTTATTTAAATTAGGGGGTAATTAATATGAAAAAATATGTTTTTATTATGCTATCTATTGTATTAAGTAGTTGCTTATATGATCCTCAAGCAGGATGTGTTAGACCTATTATAGAAACTACAGCAAGTTCTTGCTATAAAGGTAGATCATATCCACCTATTGCTCATTATCAAAAACTTCATCATTTAGGTAATACGAATTCTGAACAACGCTGGAAAGATGTCGTAAGTTGTGGAGGGAAATATGGAGATGAAAGTCTAAGGAGTGCGATTACTAAAGATAAAAATGGACCTATAGATGAAACTATGCAAAAAAAATTCAGACAATGTATGAAAAATAAAGGGTACGTAAGAATACAAGATTGTGGATTAAAAAATTCTTCATCAGATACAAAACAATGTAACTAAAATACGAAAAATGCGGAAAACTTAAGTGCGGTTACAAATGGTGTCGGTTTAGCCTTAGGTGGCACACCATCGGAAGGCGTTGTAGCAGGAATACTTTCCCCTTACATCAATCCTGAAATTAAAAAAGCCACTCAAGACAATGATAGCGCGAATATCATTGCGCACGGAGTGTGGGGCGCAATTGAAGCGGCAACTCAAGAAGTTATGGTAACAAGTTTATGTTAATGTGGGATTAAATGTATTAGGTACAAAAGATCCTGATGATTATGGTTGGAGTGTAACTGGGACATTTGCAGGCAGGTCTGTAGGTAATACTAAAAATATACCTGTAATTCATAATATAAATTCTGTTATTTCAGGCGGTGCAAGTGAATATTATGGTGACTCAAGCAGATTAAAAGATTGGCATAAAATGGTGGAGGAAAAGTATGCAAAATAGTTTTCTAGTTAGAACTTTGCGTCTATTTCTTGCTATATACGCAGCATTATTATTTCGAGATATATTTTTTATGGGTTATGCTTATCTTAGATTTAAAGAATTTTATTGGGATAACATCGCTTTTTACGAAGCATTTCTAGTTACTATGCCGTTATATATTCCTTTAGCAGTATTAGATTTGATATATACTTTAGTCAAAAAGAAGTCTAAAAAGTAAGTATGCTAATCAATATCCAGTTAAAGACATTTTAAATAATGCAAGTATTGTTGTTCGTAAACCTTATGCAGGTTTAACCGAAGAAATGACATTTACAATCTTTGGACGTTTACGCGCAGGTATTGATTTACCCTCTGTCTTTGGCGCATCAAATGCTAGCCGAGAGCAGGCAATGATTTGGGATAAATTAAACTCTGTTTGGGGTAAACCTAGTCCGACATTAAAACGTATTGATATCAAATAGCATAAATTAGCGTGAGGATTTAAGATGAAAAAATCTATTTTTTTTATTGTGTTTCTACTAATTGGATGTGTTTATCACTTTGATTACCAATATAAAAACACTAGAGATTTTTGGGTGAAAAATGGTGTTAAAGTAACAGATATAGATTATATTTACTGTGATAAATATGCTGAAAAAAAACTTTCAAATACAGAAAGCATATTATATAAAAATTGGCAGAAAATTTCTGATGGCGCAATATCTGATCATGAAATGACTAGTTACTCTACCGTATTAAAAAAATTGCGCCTACAGCGAAGTAATTGTTTATATTCTTTAGGATATAAATTTAAGCCTGATTTTTTTTGGTGTACTCTTAGTTCATATGAAAAAAAAGTTTGTAATGAAAATGAAAAATATGAGAATTAATATAAGGTACGCCATGTTCCAAAAGATAGGGTTACGACAGGGATTGCGAATATAAACACAACGAAAAGTAATGATGACGGGATTTCTCTTTTAGGATCATAAACAATAGGAGAGTATTTATGAAAGTTCCAGCTATTCTTTGCGGTGTGTTTTTTTTAGCCAGTTGCTCTTTTGGAGGTTTTAAACCACCAAAACCCTACTATCTTTGGTTTCCAGGTAAGCAATTCTATTCATCAACACAGCTAAAAAAATTTGACTTTTTTGCTCAAAGAGAAACTGATATGCGAGCTTGTGGAATGGATCCTGTACGTGGTGGAAGTGACTATCCTGAAGTGAATTTATGTTTAGAAAAAAAAGGTTGGTATTTAGAAGGCGGACCCGTATGCGAAAATGAATTAATGTGGAATAGACCTTTATGCATTGAGTGGCGAGCGAAGCATAGTAGCCCAAATGCGAAGCCTTGGGGAAAGAGATAGTATAAAAGTTATGGGACTATGAATTCTCCGCCGGTGGATGTTATAGCAAATCGAAAGTTAATTCAGACTATGCCAGCGTAAAAACACAAGCCAGAATGTTCGCAGGTGATGCGGGATATGACATAACTGTCCAAAAACACACCGCACTTACCGGCGGCTTGCTCACCTCAACGGCTAAAGCGGAAGTGGATAGAAAAAATCGTTTTAGTGCGGGAACATGGGCGTCACTGACAACAGGTGACGGCAGTGATAGCGATAATCAACGCAGCCAAACAAACTCGGGGATTAACACGGCGAATATTGACATCCGCGATGAAAACGCACAAAGGAAAAATAGGCAAAACCGCTGCGGAAATCAAGGCACAAGGGAAAACTGATGTTAATACGGAAAATGCAGAAAATAATGCGGGTAATAACAAAGCGTAGAAACTTAAGCAAGAATCCGCCGGTCGTGATGTTTGGCTTTCGGGCACGGTTCAAAGTGCGGTAGTTTTTTATGCAATTTTTTCTTTTTTTAGAAATCCATAAAATCGGTTTATAATTCAAAAAATTTAACATTTAGAACGCTATGAAAAAAACACTCATTATTTTCACCGCACTTTGCGGTTTGTCCGGTTGCGGGACGGTGGTTAAGTTGATTGATCCGACGGAGCAATATACGGCTTATGCCGGGACGAAATATGACTGGCAGATGACGCAGCAGTGGGGCTTACCGATTTTGGATTTGCCGTTGTCGTTTTTATTGGATACGGCGTTGCTGCCTTACACTTGGCTACAGGAATAAAGGATGAAATTGAACAATCAGCAACAGCAAGCGGTGGAATATGTGTCCGGTCCTTGCTTGGTGTTAGCCGGTGCCGGTTCGGGCAAAACCCGCGTCATTATTAATAAGATTGCGTATTTGGTGGAAAAGTGCGGTTATTTACCGAAGCAAATCGCGGCGGTGACCTTTACCAATAAGGCGGCGCGTGAGATGAAAGAGCGGGTGGCGCATTCTATCGGCAGGGCGGCAAGCCGTGGCTTGTTGGTTTCTACCTTCCACACATTGGGATTTGATATTATCAAGCGCGAGTATCGGCATTTAGGCTTTAAATCGGGGATGACGCTGTTTGATGAACATGATCAGATGGCGTTGTTAAAGGCGTTGACGACGGATGTTTTGCCGTCGGACGATAAAGACATGCTGCGCGGGTTGGCGACGGCCATTTCCAATTGGAAAAACGATTTGCTATTGCCGCAACAGGCACTGGCGCAGGCACATGATGCGAAACAACAGATTTTCGCGCGCTGTTATGAGCGTTATGCCAATCAGCTGCGCGCGTATAATGCACTGGATTTTGATGATCTCATTATGCTGCCGACGTTATTGTTTAAGCGCAATGCCGAAGTGCGGTCGAAATGGCAGGAGAAAATCCACTATTTGCTGGTTGATGAATACCAAGACACCAACACCAGCCAATATGAGCTGATTAAATTATTAGTCAGTGAACGGGCATGTTTTACGGTGGTCGGCGATGATGATCAGTCCATTTATTCATGGCGCGGCGCGCGTCCGCAAAATATGGTGCGGCTGAAAAACGATTTTCCGCGTCTGAATGTGATTAAGCTGGAGCAGAATTACCGTTCCACCGAACGAATTTTACATTGTGCCAATATTCTGATTGCCAATAATGAGCATGTGTTTGATAAGAAATTGTTTTCTACGCTGGGCGAGGGCGAAAAGCTACAGGTTATCGAAGCGAAAAATGAGGAACATGAAGCGGAACGCGTGGTCGGCGAGCTGATCGCGCATCGCTTTATGCGTAAGACTCGGTATCGTGATTATGCCATTTTATACCGTGGCAATCATCAATCCCGGTTGTTTGAAAAAGTGCTGATGCAAAACCGAATTCCGTATAAAATTTCCGGCGGTACGTCGTTTTTTTCACGGGTGGAAATCAAAGATATGATGGCTTATTTGCGTTTGCTGGTTAATCAGGATGACGATTCGGCCTTGCTGCGCATTATTAACACGCCGAAACGGGAAATCGGTACGGCGACGCTGGAAAAACTTGGTATGTTGGCGCAGGAGAAAGGCGTGAGTTTATTTGCGGCGATATTTGAGTTTGAACTGATGCAGCGGGTGACGCCGAAAGCCTATAATGCGCTGCAAGGGTTTGCCCGTTGGGTAGTGGAATTGAACGACGAATTGCTGCGCGCGGAGCCGCAAAGTGCGGTGCGGCGTATGCTGGCGCAGCTGAATTATGAAGAATATTTGTACGAACATGCCGCCAGCCCGAAAATGGCGGAGATGCAGAGTAAAAATGTGGCGACGTTGTTCGAGTGGGTCGGCGATATGCTGAAAGGCGATGAATTTAATGAGCCGATGAATTTAAATCAGGTGGTGACCCGTCTGACTCTGCGCGATATGTTAGAGCGCGGCGAAGACGATGAACAAGCCGATCAGGTGCAGTTAATGACGTTGCATGCCTCGAAAGGGCTGGAGTTTCCGCATGTTTTTCTGGTGGGGATGGAAGAAAATATTCTGCCGCATCAAACCAGTATTGATGAAGATAACGTGGAGGAAGAACGGCGGTTGGCTTATGTGGGCATTACTCGTGCGCAACAAACGCTGACCTTTTCGCTGTGTAAAGCGCGTCGCCAGTTCGGTGAACTGATAAAACCCGAACCGAGCCGTTTTTTATCCGAGCTGCCCGCCGATGATGTGCAATGGGAGCGGGATAAGCCGCCGTTAAGCGAGGCGCATCAACAGGCGGCGACAAAAACTCATATTGCTAATTTGCGGGCGATTTTGCGCGGCTAAATCGGTTTTATGATTAGGTTGTAGATAAATCATGCAACTAAGCCGGGATTTAGAAAAAATAATTTGACTTATGACAGGTCTATTCGTATCATACCGCCCACAAACCGATTGTGGTGAGATGGCCGAGTAGGCTGAAGGCGCTCCCCTGCTAAGGGAGTATGGGGTCAAAAACTCCATCGAGGGTTCGAATCCCTCTCTCACCGCCATTTGCTCAGGGCACCCGTAGCTCAGCTGGATAGAGTACTCGGCTACGAACCGAGCGGTCAGAGGTTCGAATCCTCTCGGGTGCGCCATCTTATTGAACTCTACAATAAGATTAAAATGGTCAAATGACAGGTCTGAAATTTACAATTATGCGCACCCGTAGCTCAGCTGGATAGAGTACTCGGCTACGAACCGAGCGGTCAAAGGTTCGAATCCTTTCGGGTGCGCCATTTATTTAACTTCCTCATTCCATACTGTTTTTATTCCACGCTGTAGATATTCTGCCGTTTTCAATATGCTTAATGAGCGTCTCAGTAGCCGTTTGGTGTATTTGTTACATAATACCGAAGTTGAGTAAATCTTTGAGGCGATTTTTTATTCAAATAATTTACCGTCTGAGCGCGCGTTTTTTCAAACTCACGCTCCGACTTTTATCAACGTTAAGAAGGCTGATGAGCATCTTCAATTCGTTCGATTTTGATATTGAACAACGCAAGGCAGATTGCCAAAACTGGTACCGCATAGTTGAATACGGCGTAAGGCGCGTATTCAAAGGCACTGACTTGCAGCATTGAGTAGGCATATACGCCGCAGGTGTTCCACGGCACGAGGACGGAAGTTACTGTGCCGCCGTCTTCCAAGGCGCGGGAGAGATTTTTAGAATGCAATTTGCGTTCTTTGTAGGCGGTAACGTACATTCTGCCCGGCAGTAAGATGGAAATGTATTGTTCGGAGGTGGTGCAGTTGGTAACTACGGAAGAGAAAATTGTGGCGATAATCAACATACCGGCGTTACGGGCAAAGTGTAAGATGGTGGACACGACCGATTTGAGCATCCCCGTTTGTTCGGCAATGCCGCCGAAACTCATTGCAACGATGGTTAGCGAAATGGTGTACATCATGGATTCGATACCGCCGCGGTTAAAGAGCGTGTCGATGATTTCGTGTCCGCTTTCGATTTGGAAGCCGTCGTGTAAGGTTTTGACCGCCACGCCAACATCCGCCCCTTGCACTACAATATGGCAGAGTGAACCGAGCAAAATACCGACCGTTAATGCAGGAATCGCAGGGACTTTTTTCATCACTAAGATCACTACGGCTACCGGCACAATCAGCAACCACGGACTGATGACAAAGTTTTTGCTGATGTTGTCCATGACGCTTTCAATATGGGAAAGATTCGTATCGGCGGCGTTGAACTGCATGCCTAGATACCAATACACGCACAAAGCGATAATATAAGCGGGCACGGTGGTCGTGAACATATGTTTGATATGTTCAAACAAATCCGTGCCGGTAATGCCGGCGGCGAGGTTGGTGGTGTCGGAAAGCGGAGACATTTTGTCGCCGAAATATGCTCCGGAAATCACCGCACCTGCGACCATTGGCGTCGGAATGCCGATACTCAACCCAATCCCGATAGCCGCGACGCCGATCGTTCCCATGNATGATGTGCAATGGGAGCGGGATAAGCCGCCGTTAAGCGAGGCGCATCAACAGGCGGCGACAAAAACTCATATTGCTAATTTGCGGGCGATTTTGCGCGGCTAAATCGGTTTTATGATTAGGTTGTAGATAAATCATGCAACTAAGCCGGGATTTAGAAAAAATAATTTGACTTATGACAGGTCTATTCGTATCATACCGCCCACAAACCGATTGTGGTGAGATGGCCGAGTAGGCTGAAGGCGCTCCCCTGCTAAGGGAGTATGGGGTCAAAAACTCCATCGAGGGTTCGAATCCCTCTCTCACCGCCATTTGCTCAGGGCACCCGTAGCTCAGCTGGATAGAGTACTCGGCTACGAACCGAGCGGTCAGAGGTTCGAATCCTCTCGGGTGCGCCATCTTATTGAACTCTACAATAAGATTAAAATGGTCAAATGACAGGTCTGAAATTTACAATTATGCGCACCCGTAGCTCAGCTGGATAGAGTACTCGGCTACGAACCGAGCGGTCAAAGGTTCGAATCCTTTCGGGTGCGCCATTTATTTAACTTCCTCATTCCATACTGTTTTTATTCCACGCTGTAGATATTCTGCCGTTTTCAATATGCTTAATGAGCGTCTCAGTAGCCGTTTGGTGTATTTGTTACATAATACCGAAGTTGAGTAAATCTTTGAGGCGATTTTTTATTCAAATAATTTACCGTCTGAGCGCGCGTTTTTTCAAACTCACGCTCCGACTTTTATCAACGTTAAGAAGGCTGATGAGCATCTTCAATTCGTTCGATTTTGATATTGAACAACGCAAGGCAGATTGCCAAAACTGGTACCGCATAGTTGAATACGGCGTAAGGCGCGTATTCAAAGGCACTGACTTGCAGCATTGAGTAGGCATATACGCCGCAGGTGTTCCACGGCACGAGGACGGAAGTTACTGTGCCGCCGTCTTCCAAGGCGCGGGAGAGATTTTTAGAATGCAATTTGCGTTCTTTGTAGGCGGTAACGTACATTCTGCCCGGCAGTAAGATGGAAATGTATTGTTCGGAGGTGGTGCAGTTGGTAACTACGGAAGAGAAAATTGTGGCGATAATCAACATACCGGCGTTACGGGCAAAGTGTAAGATGGTGGACACGACCGATTTGAGCATCCCCGTTTGTTCGGCAATGCCGCCGAAACTCATTGCAACGATGGTTAGCGAAATGGTGTACATCATGGATTCGATACCGCCGCGGTTAAAGAGCGTGTCGATGATTTCGTGTCCGCTTTCGATTTGGAAGCCGTCGTGTAAGGTTTTGACCGCCACGCCAACATCCGCCCCTTGCACTACAATATGGCAGAGTGAACCGAGCAAAATACCGACCGTTAATGCAGGAATCGCAGGGACTTTTTTCATCACTAAGATCACTACGGCTACCGGCACAATCAGCAACCACGGACTGATGACAAAGTTTTTGCTGATGTTGTCCATGACGCTTTCAATATGGGAAAGATTCGTATCGGCGGCGTTGAACTGCATGCCTAGATACCAATACACGCACAAAGCGATAATATAAGCGGGCACGGTGGTCGTGAACATATGTTTGATATGTTCAAACAAATCCGTGCCGGTAATGCCGGCGGCGAGGTTGGTGGTGTCGGAAAGCGGAGACATTTTGTCGCCGAAATATGCTCCGGAAATCACCGCACCTGCGACCATTGGCGTCGGAATGCCGATACTCAACCCAATCCCGATAGCCGCGACGCCGATCGTTCCCATGGTTGACCATGAACTCCCTATGGCAAGGGTAACCAAGCCACAAATGATACAAATGGTAAACAAGAAAAGTGACGGTGAGATGAGCTTCAAACCATAGTAAATCATTGTCGCTACAATGCCACCGCCGAGCCATGCACCAATGGTTAGCCCAATCATAATAATGATTACAATGGCAGGCAGCGCCATTTTAATACCGCGGTAAATGCCTTGTTCAATTGTCTCCCAGCAGTAGCCGAATTTGACCGCAACCAGGGCGGCGGTAATGGCGCCAATAAGCAGCGGAACGTGCGGTGAGGCTTCAAATTTAATGATGGAAATTGCCATTGCCGTAATCATCACAAGAATAGGCAATAAGGCATAAAAAAAGGGGATATCGATGCTTTGAGTCGATTTGTCGGATTTTGCTGTGGACATAGAGCCTCCCTAGGCGAAGTGCAACGTCCGCTGCACTTCATTGAGTTAGAACGTGGTTATGGTTAACGCATAACGGCACATCTCCTTTTTCTTCGAATAGACTACGCGTTTGCATAGTCGCTGAGATAGCTAAATAAATCTTTCGGATCTGTCAAGTCCGGAGTGAGCGAAAGCGGGCGCGCTAAGCCGAGTTTTATCACGGTGTCGTGCATATAACGAATGGCGGAGAAATCCTCAATCGCAAAGCCTACGGAGTCGAATAAGGTGATTTCATCATCGGATTTGCGTGCCGATTTGCCTGATTGGAACACCTCAAACAGCGGGAATACGGGAAAATCCGCCGGCATATTTTGTAATTCGCCTTCAATGCGGGTTTGCGGTTCAAATTCTACATAGGTGGTTGCATTTTTCACCACATCGATATGCAATTCGGTTTTGTTGATATTGTCACCGCCTACGGCGTTAATGTGCATTCCTGCTTCAATCATTTCCGGCGTAATAATATCGGCGCGCGAATATTCCGCCGTAACCGTGGTGATGATATCGGCATTTTTGACCGCTTGCGCCACGCTGTCGAAAATCTCGATTTTTAGCTCGGTGTCCGCCAAATTTTTTGCCAATTTTTCACTAGCGGCGCGGTCGATGTCGTATAACGCCAATTCTTCAACACCAAGTAAATGATAGAACGCTAAGGCTTGAAACTCGCTTTGGCAGCCGTTACCGATAATTGCCATCCGTTTGCTATTCGGACGAGCAAGGTATTTTGCCGCCAGCACCGAAGTTGCCGCCGTGCGCAACGCAGTGGTTAGGGTAAATTCGCTGATCACCTCAGGTTGTCCGGTATCGTTGCTGATTAACGCACCGAAAGCGAGAATGGTGGAAAGCCCGAGCTTCGGGTTTTTGGGGTGGCAGTTCACATATTTAAAACTGTACTGTTTTTGGTTGGCAATCGGCATCAACTCCAACACGCCGTCGGGTACCAAATTGCCGATGCGCGGTGTTTTATCGAATGTGTCCCAGGTAAGGAAATCTTCGAGAATATATTGCATCATTCCCGCCAGCGTTTCTTTTATGCCTTGGCGTTGCACTACGTTTGCAATGTCTTGCGGGCTGATGATGAGAGTTGGTAAACTTCCAGCAATAGGTGATAAGTATGACATAGCCTTCCTCCACTAAAGTTAATGATACGTTAATGAATTGTTGCAACGTGTTTAGTGTACAAGATTTCTTGTTAATTAAAATACTAAAATTTGCTAATATTTCGTCAGTTTTTAGGCATTTTGCAAGCAAGGAGTGACATTATGTCAGTTTTAGATAAAACCGATCAGGCATTACTTAGCTTATTGCGTGAAAACGCCCGCTATTCCATCGCTTTTTTGGCTCAAAAATTACGGGTTTCACGCGCGACGGTCACAAATCGCATTACACGCCTTGAAAAAGAAGGGATTATCTTAGGCTATTCGGTGGAAATACGCCCTACGGTGGCGTTAAACGGCGTGTGCGCGTGGTGTTCCATTCTTGT
This sequence comes from Haemophilus massiliensis, assembly GCA_000752995.2. Classification (GTDB taxonomy): domain Bacteria; phylum Pseudomonadota; class Gammaproteobacteria; order Enterobacterales; family Pasteurellaceae; genus Necropsobacter; species Necropsobacter massiliensis_B. The sequence continues at coordinate 102,093 of LM994634.1, forward strand.
GGAGGGCGGTACCACCTTGGATGTCATGAAAGCCCTGCGTGGCGAGCCTTGCGTGAAAGCGATCTACGACACCAACGGGCGCTGGGATATTCTTGCCGAACTCAATGCACCGACATTGGAAGAACTGGGCTCAGCCCTTGAAAGAATACGCGCGAATAAATCTATCCGCACAACTGAAACCAGTATTCATTTGAAGCGTTATGTGTAGCCCGGCGCGTGCAATTTCAGCATTAGGTCATGCTGAATATTATTCGTCAATCCGGCAGGATATTCGGCTGTGCCAGTGACAGCGCGTAAATATTGGCGATGAAATGGGTTTGTTCGCTTTCCGGCACGGCAAAGGGAATCAGTGCCAGTATTTCCTGATGACGTTGTAAAACTTTGGGAAAACTGACCGCACTTTTGATCTCCGCCAGCATATCCCGATGCAGACTTTGGGCGGCGTAACCACGCTTAATCCTGGCTAGCGCCATCGCCAGATGAACAAACAGCATTCCGGCCTGTTTGGTTTGAACATCAGCATGCCAGTGTTCAAACAAATAAGTGCGAATTTCCAGCACCAGCCGGCATACGCTGTCATCAATTAGCCGACGTTGTTGTAAAAAAATAAGGCGTTGTTGCAGATCCATGTCCGTGATTACCATTAATTAATGAGATTTTACTTTAACCGAATATTTGCAAATGAAATAGTGCGAAGATCACAATTTTATAGCAAAATATCTAAAATTTTTTGTGTAAGGTATCGGCATGTTGGATAAACGGCTTTTTGAGCGGTATAAAGGATTAATCTTTGATATGGACGGAACGGTGATCGACACCATGCCGAGCCATAAAAAAGCATGGGATATGGTGGGCGAACAAATGGGCTATCCGCTGGACGGGCAGATTATGTATCAGCTTGGCGGTGCGCCGGTACGCACCATTGCTCAAGCTATAATGAACGCAGCCAATATGCCAGCAGAGCTGATTGATAAAGTGATCAGCCTGAAACGCGAGTATGGTGTTGAATTGATTATGCAGCATTCTTCGTTGCTGCCAGCGGCGGAGGTGGTGAAGACGTTTGTGGGGAAAAAACCGTTGGCGCTGGGCACCGGATCGCACCGTAAAATAACGGAAATATTGTTGGATAAGTTTCAGCTGCACAGGTGTTTCAGTGCGGTTGTGACGGCGGAAGACGTGCAAAAACATAAGCCGGCGCCGGATACGTTTTTACGTTGCGCCGAGCTGATTGTCGTTCAGCCGGCGGATTGTTTGGTGTTTGAAGATGCCGATCTCGGCGTGCAGGCGGGGTTGGCAGCAGGCATGGATGTGTTTGATGTGCGCATCGGGCGGATCGTGGAAGGATAAGATGTTGTCGGAAAAAGAAAAAATGTTAGCGGGAATGGCGCATCAGCCTGCTTCGGACGAACTAGCGAAATTGCGCCGGGAAAACAAAGAACGCTTATTCGACTATAATACCCAAATTCGCCCGTCGGATCTGGCGGCAAAAGCACGTTTGATCACGGCGATTTTGGGCAAAGCTAAAAATACGCCACACATTAATGCGCCGTTTTTCTGCGATTACGGTTGTTTTATTGAGGTCGGCGAGAATTTTTTTGCTAATTATCACTGTACCATATTGGACAGCGGCGGGGTCAAAATCGGCGATAATGTGATGTTTGCGCCGAATGTCAGCCTTTATACGGTCGGGCATCCGTTGCACCCGCAACTGCGCAATGAGGGCTGGGAGCAGGCAAAACCGATTGTGATTGGCAATAATGTGTGGGTCGGCGGTAATGTCGTGATACTGCCCGGCGTGACGGTCGGTGATAATGCGGTGATCGGCGCGGGCGCAGTGGTGGCGAAAGATATTCCCGCCGACAGTTTGGCGCTAGGCAATCCTTGTCGAGTGGTGCGCACCGTTACACAGCGCGATCGCGATGTATACATACGGCAATATATGCAGGATTAAGGTGAAAGCAAGCGCGGATTCTTGCCTATTTTCTACCGCACTTTTGTTTCATGGTAGGAATCGAGAAGAAAAAAAGACCGTCTGAAACAGACGGTCAAATAACCTAAGGAACCAATTTTTATTGAACAACTGCAAGTTGCTATTTTTACAGAGACTGTAGTCTAGCATAAAATTTATAAAATCTTTACAGAAATTTACAAATTTATGGGAATAAATTCATAGGTGGATTTTTTCTTTTTAAAGATAGGGTAAAAAATAAAATTTATCAAATAGTTAATTTCGTTTTAGAGTATGCTATTTGTCAGCTTGATATCGTGTTGTTTACATAAATTTACATCATACGAGTGCAATAAAAAGCCATCCAAAATGGATGGCTAAATAACCTAAGGAACCAATTTTATTAAAACAACTGCAAGTTGCTGTATTCTAGGACAGGATATGAGTAGAAAAGTTCAGCAAAAAATGTAAAAAGTTATCGTTGAGGAAAAATTATGCCGTTACTTGATAGTTTTAAAGTGGATCACACTAGAATGAATGCGCCGGCGGTACGTGTGGCGAAAACGATGCGTACGCCGAAAGGGGATGATATTACGGTGTTTGATTTGCGTTTCTGTATGCCGAATAAAGAGATTTTGCCGCCTAAAGGCATTCATACGCTGGAACATCTGTTTGCCGGGTTTATGCGCGAGCATTTAAACAGTGATAAGGTGGAAATTATTGATATTTCACCGATGGGCTGTCGCACCGGTTTTTATATGTCGCTGATCGGCGCGCCGAATGAACAGCAGGTTGCCGATGCGTGGTTGGCGTCTATGTGGGATGTGCTGTCCGTTGCCGATCAGAACGCCATTCCCGAGCTGAACGAATATCAATGCGGCACCTATACGGAACATTCGTTGCCGGAAGCACATGAGATCGCCGAACATATTTTAGCGCGTGGCGTCGGTATCAATAAAAATGCCGATTTATTATTAGATGACCGTTTACTCAACCCATAATTAATAAGGATAAGGCAAATGACAACATTAGGCACGGCATTAACGCCGACGGCAACCAAAGTAATGCTACTCGGTTCTGGCGAACTCGGCAAAGAAGTGGCGATTGAGCTACAGCGGTTCGGGGTGGAAGTTATTGCGGTGGATCGCTATGCCGACGCGCCGGCACAGCAAGTGGCGCACCGCGCCTACACCCTTTCCATGCTGGACGGCGAGGCGCTGAAAGCCTTGGTGGAAAAGGAAAAACCGGATTATATTGTACCGGAGGTGGAAGCCATTGCTACGGCAACATTGCTTGAACTGGAACAGGCCGGTTTTAATGTGGTGCCGACGGCGAAAGCCACGCAACTGACCATGAATCGTGAAGGCATTCGTCGTCTGGCGGCAGAACAGCTCGGTTTGCCAACATCGCCTTATCAGTTTGTGGATAATTTTGCGGACTTCAAAAGTGCGGTCGAAAAAATCGGCGTTCCTTGTGTGGTAAAACCGATTATGTCTTCTTCCGGTCACGGGCAAAGCGTGGTGCGCTCGGCGGATGAAATACAGGCGGCTTGGGATTATGCTCAGCAAGGCGGACGGGCCGGAGCCGGGCGCGTGATTGTCGAAGGATTTGTGCAATTTGACTATGAAATTACCTTGCTGACCGTGCGTCATATTAACGGCACTTCGTTTCTTGCGCCGATTGGGCATCGTCAGCAGGACGGTGATTACCGTGAATCGTGGCAGCCGCAGGCGATGTCGGACGCGGCATTGAAAAATGCACAACATGTTGCTGAGAAAATCACCTCAGCGTTGGGAGGACGCGGTATTTTCGGCGTGGAAATGTTTGTATGTGGCGACGAAGTGATCTTCAATGAAGTTTCACCGCGACCGCATGATACCGGCATGGTTACCTTGATTTCACAACAATTGTCGGAATTCGCCTTACATGCCCGTGCGATTTTAGGTCTGCCAATTCCGCACATTGAACTGCTCAGCCCTTCGGCATCCAAAGCGATTGTGGTGGAAGGTCAATCCACGCAAGTACAATTCAGCAATTTGGTTGAGGTACTGGCGGAACCGAATACCGACCTTCGTTTGTTCGGCAAAGGCGAAGTGAACGGTCATCGTCGTATGGGTGTCGTGTTGGCACGTGATATTTCCGTACAACAGGCGCTGGAAAAAGCCAAACGAGCTTATGATAAGCTTATTATTCGTTTATAAACGCTAACGCCGGCATTGGGTTATCAATACCGGCGCTTTTCTGTTGCCAGACAACGGCATTGATGCCGGGTGGCAGAAAACGCTTGTTTCGTATTGAACCCGAAAAAAGCCGATGCTTGTCAATTTTAATATGGCGGATAAGCTGTTGAGAGCGCGATGATAATGTTTGACCGCCCGTTTTCTGATTTGCCCCCAAAAAGTTAGATTTACACTGGATTCTATATTGTACCGGACTCCGCCCTTTTAATTTTATCTGCTTGTTATTGTAATAGTGAATATAGCTTTTTACGGCTCGTTCTATTTCATCTATCGTTTTAAAGCATTTGTTGTTAAAACATTCCGTTTTTAATCGTCCGTTATTGACCTGCGCTACGACTTTGAATTTAAAGTCGAGCGAATACGCTGTTTTACGGTGTAATACGGAAGGCTCCGCCTCGCTCGCATGATTAAACTTAGTAATCCGGTACTGGATGGTTTTCCTCGGCAAGTTAAAATAATGTAGGGTTTTAGGAAGATTTTGTGGTATTTAAAGTAAAAAAATCCACGACTTGCAGTTTGAAACTTTTAGTATATTTAGTCATAAAAAATCTGCACGTTAATCCGTTGATTGTTTAGCCCAACTTTTGGGGCGAAGATCAGAAAAATAGTTATTCTATTCCGATAAATCTCCTAATACCAAAGACGACTTCCCTTTTGAGATTCCTGAGAATTGGGTATGGGTTCAGCTTGATGAAATTGGTAGCTATAAGAAAGGACCATTTGGAAGTAGTTTAACGAAAAGTATGTTTGTACCAAAAGGTAATAATACAATCAAAGTCTATGAACAGAAAAACGCTATTAGAAAAGATATATCATTAGGAGACTATTATATTTCAGAAGAATATTTTTTATCCCATATGCAATCTTTTGAAGTCTATCCAAATGATATTTTGGTTAGCTGTGCAGGAACAATAGGGGAGACATATATTGTTCCTAAAAATATGGAAAAAGGCATCATTAATCAAGCATTAATGAAAATGAATATTTCAAAATTTATTGATGTAAATTATTTTTTAGTTTATTTCGATTACATTTTGAAAAATTCTGCAAAACAAAATAGTATGGGCTCGGCAATAAAAAATATTCCTCCATTTAGTGTTTTTAAATCAATGTTTCTTGCTCTCCCCCCACTTGCCGAACAACACCGCATTGCGGAAAAACTGGAAGAATTATTACCGCTTGTCGAGCAATATGCAGAGCAAGAAGGAAAACTGACCGCGTTAAATGCAAAATTCCCCGAACAGCTCAAAAAAGCGGTGTTGCAAGCGGCAATTCAAGGCAAGCTAACAGAGCAACTGCCAACGGATGAGCCTGC
>LM994634.1:107880-111064 GCA_000752995.2 Haemophilus massiliensis
CCGATAAATCTCCTAATACCAAGGACGACTTCCCTTTTGAGATTCCTGAGAATTGGGTATGGGTTCAGCTTGATGAAATTGGTAGCTATAAGAAAGGACCATTTGGAAGTAGTTTAACGAAAAGTATGTTTGTACCAAAAGGTAATAATACAATCAAAGTCTATGAACAGAAAAACGCTATTAGAAAAGATATATCATTAGGAGACTATTATATTTCAGAAGAATATTTTTTATCCCATATGCAATCTTTTGAAGTCTATCCAAATGATATTTTGGTTAGCTGTGCAGGAACAATAGGGGAGACATATATTGTTCCTAAAAATATGGAAAAAGGCATCATTAATCAAGCATTAATGAAAATGAATATTTCAAAATTTATTGATGTAAATTATTTTTTAGTTTATTTCGATTACATTTTGAAAAATTCTGCAAAACAAAATAGTATGGGCTCGGCAATAAAAAATATTCCTCCATTTAGTGTTTTTAAATCAATGTTTCTTGCTCTCCCCCCACTTGCCGAACAACACCGCATTGCGGAAAAACTGGAAGAATTATTACCGCTTGTCGAGCAATATGCAGAGCAAGAAGGAAAACTGACCGCGTTAAATGCAAAATTCCCCGAACAGCTCAAAAAAGCGGTGTTGCAAGCGGCAATTCAAGGCAAGCTAACAGAGCAACTGCCAACGGATGAGCCTGCCAGCGAGCTGATTAAGCGTATTGCCCAAGAAAAAGTGCGGTTAATTTCCGAGAAGAAATTAAAGAAACCGAAAAGCCAATCGGAAATCATAATGCGTGATAATCGCCCTTATGAGATCAAAGACGGTGTGGAGCATTGTATTGAAGATGAAGTGCCGTTTGAAATTCCTGAGAGTTGGCGTTGGGTGAGGTTGGGGGAAATTGTTGATATTTCTCGGGGAGCTTCTCCTAGACCTATTCAACAATATATTACATTAGAAAATGATGGTATTCCTTGGATAAAAATTGGTGATACAGAAATTGGTGGTAAATATATTTATGAAACTAAGGAAAAGATAACAAAAGAAGCAGCAGTTAAATCAAAAAAAGTTGATGTAAATGATTTTTTATTAACCAACTCTATGAGCTTTGGAAGACCATACATTACAAAAATATCGGGTTGCATTCACGATGGTTGGTTAGTAATAAGTTTTGATAAAAATATATTTAATATTGATTTTTTATATTATTTATTAAGTTCACCATTTATTTTCAGTCAATTTTCTCAAAGAGCCGCTGGTTCTGCATTCAAGAATTTGAAATCTGATACGGTTAGGGAATCATTAATTCCATTACCCCCAATCCAAGAACAACACCGAATTGTAGAAAAAATAGAAAAGCTATTTTCCCAAATTGATAATCTGCAAATCTAAATCGTAGCGGGCGCCAACGTGACATCCTTACTGGATTTTGATGAAAAATAAAGATCGAAATTTTACGAAGAGCTAATGTAGGGACGCACTGAGTGCGTCCGCCTGACATATTACCAATCAATAATTTTATTCACAATTGCCTGTTGTTCTGTACTGGTTTTTCTCAAATAAATTCTTGTTGTTTCTATACTTTCGTGTCCCATTAAATCGGCTAAAAATGCAATATCATTAAATCGCTCCAAAAAACTTTTTGCAAAACGATGCCGAAAAGAATGTGGATAAACTAATTTAGGATCAAGATGATAACGTTTAGCCAAAATTTTCAATTGACTGGCAATTCCCCTTGTAGTAATTCTATCTCCATATTTATTTAAGAAAATAAATCCATATTGTTTACCTAATAAATTTAACCATTCCAAACATTCTTGTTGCAATAATAAAGGAATATAAATTCGGCGTAGTTTTCCACCTTTGGAATAAAGATCGATATAGCCAATTTTGATATGTTCACATTTAATTTGCACTAATTCGCTTACCCTTGCCCCAGTTGCTGCCATAAAACGGATCACAAAATACCAATAAATTTCATTATCTTCCTTTAATTTTTGTTTAAAGTAATGATAATCAGCTTCGCTGATCACATTTTCTAAAAATGGCTTTTGTTGCACTTTTACAAAAGTGAGCTTCCATTTCTCCTTTCCTAAGTATTCCAAATAACAGTTAATAGCACGTAATCTTAAATTAACAGTTTGTGGTTTATAATGTTCAATTAAAAAAACTTTATACTGTTTTAAATTGGATTTATTAATTTCATCAAAATGTTGATAAAATTGTTTTACCGCAAATGAATAAGATGAAATAGTATTTTCAGATAGATTTGATTGAGTTAGGTGTTTTTGATATTTTTTAATCATATTGATCTCCGTTGTTGTTGAAAATCAATATGATAAAGTTATTACTGACTTAAATACAAAAACGGACGCACACAGTGCGTCCCTACATTTGATCGGCTAAAATTTCGAAATTACCATTCTTCATCAACATTGCGATTTCAAATCCGGCACAAATTGACAAAAAATAACAAATGCCCTGTAGGGACGCACTGCGTGTGTCCGCCACGATTTAGATTTTTAAATGATCAACTTGAGAAAACAATTGTTCTATTTTTTCTACGATTCTATGCTGTTCTTGAATTGGCGGTAACGGAATAAAGATTTCATTCATACTTTGATAATCTAAGGTTGGCAACGCCGTTCCTTTGTAGAAATGCTTAAAATCAATCATTTTAAAAAATAAGAAAATGTAATTAAGTAGGTTATAATCAAATAGAATGAAAATACCCGTATTTAGATCAACTAAAGAATCCTGATTTAGAATTCTTTTCTTATTGGTAAATATAGCTCCCCCATTCTTGGGAAAAACAATACTGTTTTTAGGATATATAGTACCATTGTAATTAATATTCAAATAATTATTGCTATGCTGTAAATAAATTTGATTTTTAGGATTATTCATATCAGATACTTTAAAATATGGGATTTCTCCAGTATCAGAAAGTTGGTTTATTTGAGGAGTTTTCCCAGCTGATAATATTCCTAAATTTTCCAATCTAACCCAACCCCACCTTTCAGGAATCTCAAACGGCACTTCATCTTCAATACAATGCTCCACACCGTCTTTGATCTCATAAGGGCGATTATCACGCATTATGATTTCCGATTGGCTTTTCGGTTTCTTTAATTTCTTCTCGGAAATTAACCGCACTTTTTCTTGGGCAATACGCTTAATCAGCTCGC
>LM994634.1:113279-125793 GCA_000752995.2 Haemophilus massiliensis
TCAAACGGCACTTCATCTTCAATACAATGCTCCACACCGTCTTTGATCTCATAAGGGCGATTATCACGCATTATGATTTCCGATTGGCTTTTCGGTTTCTTTAATTTCTTCTCGGAAATTAACCGCACTTTTTCTTGGGCAATACGCTTAATCAGCTCGCAAGCAGGCTCATCCGTTGGCAGTTGCTCTGTTAGCTTGCCTTGAATTGCCGCTTGCAACACCGCTTTTTTGAGCTGTTCGGGGAATTTTGCATTTAACGCGGTCAGTTTTCCTTCTTGCTCTGCATATTGCTCGACAAGCGGTAATAATTCTTCCAGTTTTTCCGCAATGCGGTGTTGTTCGGCAAGTGGGGGGAGAGCAAGAAACATTGATTTAAAAACACTAAATGGAGGAATATTTTTTATTGCCGAGCCCATACTATTTTGTTTTGCAGAATTTTTCAAAATGTAATCGAAATAAACTAAAAAATAATTTACATCAATAAATTTTGAAATATTCATTTTCATTAATGCTTGATTAATGATGCCTTTTTCCATATTTTTAGGAACAATATATGTCTCCCCTATTGTTCCTGCACAGCTAACCAAAATATCATTTGGATAGACTTCAAAAGATTGCATATGGGATAAAAAATATTCTTCTGAAATATAATAGTCTCCTAATGATATATCTTTTCTAATAGCGTTTTTCTGTTCATAGACTTTGATTGTATTATTACCTTTTGGTACAAACATACTTTTCGTTAAACTACTTCCAAATGGTCCTTTCTTATAGCTACCAATTTCATCAAGCTGAACCCATACCCAATTCTCAGGAATCTCAAAAGGGAAGTCGTCCTTGGTATTAGGAGATTTATCGGCAGTTTTTTGGCCTTTTTTAATTTTCCCTTCGGCAATTAAACGCTCTTTTTCTTGGCGGATTTTTTCTAACAATACACTTGCAGGTTCGTCGTTTGGGTCTTGTGGCACAAGTTTGCCTGAAATGGCAAGTTGTAAAATCGCATTTTTAAGTTGTTGGGCTTTCATTTTTGATTTCTCTTAAAATTTTGTAAAAATTTGGCGCGGTTTTCAGGAGGGAGAATCCTTACCCTACAAATAGCTTCTGTCGTCATTTTGTTACACTAAAAGTGAAAATTTAGCTTTACCGTCATCGGTGTTATAGATGATCAAATTTGACATCTGCTCCCTCTACAACTTAATCCCCAAAATATCGCTAATTTCGCCTAAAATACGATCAATGTTTTGATTTAATGCCGTGCGTTTTTGTTGATATTGTGCAATCAGTTCATCAGGCGGTAAAATTTCTTCTTCTTCGTGTGGGAAGCCACATAAATCCAGATTAAATTGGCGAGCCGCAATTTCTTGATAACTAAATTTGCGGGCTTTATCGAAGCCGTCAATCTCAATAGCTTGGCGATTATGCCACCATTCAACGACATCATTAAAATGTTCCAATTTCATCGGCTTTGTTTTAGAGAAATTTTTATAACCTGCTGGCATATCAAGTCGATAGAACCAAGTTTCTTCAGTCGGCGAGCCGTTATCAAAAAACAAAATATTGGTTGTAATGGAGGTATAAGGCGCAAACACGCTGTGTGGCAAACGAATAATGGTGTGCAAATTCATTTGGCTCATCAATTTTTGCTTAATCGCGACTTTGGCGTTATCTGTGCCGAATAAAAAGCCATCGGGTAACACCACTGCTGCACGCCCTGTGGCTTTTAGGCGATACATAATCACCGACATAAAGAGATCAGCGGTTTCGCTGCTTTGCAATGCAGCGGGGAAGTTGCGTTTGATTTGTTCAATTTCGCTACCGCCGTAAGGGGGATTCATCAACACGACATCAAATTTCTCGTGAGCACGATATTCCAGCACATCTCGTTCTAAGGCATTGTCGTGATGAATATTGGGGTTATCTACATCGTGCAACAATAAGTTGGTAATGCAAAGTAAATGTGGCAGCGCTTTTTTCTCAATACCAAAGACGGCATTGCTCATGTTTTCATTATCTTCTACCGTTTTAACCTGTTCCGACAATGCTTTTAAAGCTGATGTTAAGAAACCGCCCGTACCGCAGGCAAAATCAGCTACCGTTTCGCCGAGTTTAGGTGAAATCATTTTCACCATAAAATCCGTTACGGCTCGTGGCGTATAAAATTCCCCAGCATTTCCTGCACTTTGCAGACTTTTTAAGATATTTTCATAAATATCACCGAAAGCGTGGCGTTCTTGATATTGCTCAAAGTTAATTTCATCAATAATATTAATCACTTGGCGAAGCAATGTGCCATTTTTCATATAGTTATTGTTATCTTCAAACGCCGAACGAATAATACGTTGCTTCATTGGTGTCAGGGGCGAAATAGGTAATTTTTTTAGCGTTGGGAATAAATCGTTATTTACAAAATCTAATAATTCTTCACCTGTCATTGCCTGCCCATCTTTATTATCTTTTGCCCATTCATTCCAGCGTAAACGTGTTGGAATAATAGATTGATAATTCTCTTGCTCCAATTCCCATTTTTGTTCTTTGGTATCATAGATTTTTAAAAATAGAATCCATACGATTTGTTCAATACGTTGTGCATCGCCGTTAATCCCTGCATCATTTCGCATTACATCTTGAAGTCTTTTGATCAGATTATTTAAGCTCATTATTGTTCCTTGTTATAAAAGTGCGGTCAGTTATTTGTAATATTTTAATAAAAGCGAACCCTTTATTTATTCTGTATAAATAAATTGTTTTAATTTACGTACGCTTTGTTCATAAAAAATTTTTCCACCAAATTGTTTAATTACAGAAACGGCACCACCAAAAAGTTGTTTAAATTTCGGCGTTTCTAATAATTTGATATTGGTAATATCTTGTTCATTAGATTGCACATATTGATCGAGCAATAAATCCAAAATTTGCCGTTGCTGTGCTGGTGCATTTTCAAAATAGCCACGTTGTTTCAATTTATTAACGCGTTCAGATTTTGTCAGTGGTGTTTTGTTAAAAGCGACTTTGCCGATTAAATCAAAATCATCAAATTGGTTATCTAATTGATTGCTTTTTCTTAATGCGGTTATCCATTGTTCATTAATAAATAAGCGAGAAAGTACATCAGGATTTTGCCACTGTGTTTTAAAGGTTTCAAAATTTGGATAAGCATTTTGGATATGTCGTTTCGAGAAATCATTAATATCTTCTAAAACTAATTCTCCCCGTTCATTTAAATACTGCACTTTTTCATCAATAATTTGAAGTTGAACTTGCCCAAGCGGAATAATAACAATCTCTTTTTGAGGTTCAGGTGCGTAAATCGGTTCTGGTTCATCCACGATATTATCATCACTTTCTTTCGGTTTAGGCGGTTCAGTAATTACAGTTGGATCGAGTATCACTTCAGGTTCACCATCAAAACTTGGATCGGCAAATAAATTGGTGACATTGCGGAAATCCATAATGGTGAAAATGGATTTGCCTGCGTGAGTGACCAAACGTGTGCCGCGACCAATAATTTGTTTAAATTCTGTCATGGATTGCAGATTTTGATCTAGCACGACCAACTTACACATTCGGCTGTTTACGCCTGTGGTCATCAGTTTGGATGTTACCGCAATGACAGGATAGCTATTGCCTTCATTTTGAATACGGCAAAAATCTTCTAAATCCACATTTTTACCTGCCATATCGCCTGTAATTTGTGTGACATAACGTGGATTAATGGCGAGCATATCCGCATTTTGACGGCTTAAGGCTTCAGTCATTCGAGATGCGTGATCGATATTGGCGCAAAATACAATGGTTTTCGCTAAACGGTCAGTATTACGTAGATAGTTGCTGATTTTCTCTGCCACAAGCTGAGTACGGTCGTGCAAAATAATGTTGTAATCAAAATCTTTTACGGTGTAAATGCGATCCTCAACGGGATTACCTTGTGCATCAAGCATTCCTTTTTGCGGTCGCCAACCTTTGTCGCAATCCAAATCCACACGCATCACTCGGTACGGCGCAAGAAAACCATCTTCAATACCTTGCTTTAAGCTATATGTATAAATCGGATCACCGAAATAACTGATATTACTGGCATCTACACTTTCTTTTGGCGTCGCCGTCATACCAATATGCGTTGCTTGGTTAAAATAATCCAAAATTTTTCGCCAGTTGGAATCTTCTCTCGCACTGCCACGATGACATTCGTCAATCACCACTAAATCAAAAAATGAACGTTGGAATTGGGTAAAAAGCGGATCGCCGTCTGAACCGTCTAATTGCTGATAAAGAGCCAGATAAATTTCATAGCTGCTGTCTAATTTGCCTTGACTGACTTTTATCATTGTGTTTTTAAACGGCTTGAAATCTTCTCGCATTGGTTGATCAACCAAGATATTTCGGTCGGCAAGAAATAACACCTTGCGTTTTGCACCAGCGGCTTTTAAACGGTGAATAATTTGAAAAGCGGTGTAGGTTTTGCCTGTGCCTGTCGCCATTACGAGCAAAATCCGATCCTGCCCACGCGCCACGGCTTCAACGGTGCGATTAATCGCAATTTCTTGGTAATAACGCGGTTCGATTTGCTTTTGTGCGTCGGTGTGATAAGGCTGATGAATAATTTTCCATTCGTCTGCCGTGTAACTTTTGCCTTTTTTGAAACGTGCTTCTAATTCTTGTGGCGTAGGAAATTCATTCATTAAAAGCGTGCGCTCCACACCGGTGAAAAAATCAAATTCGATAAATTGATCACCATTAGAACTATACACAAATGGTACATCTAGCAATGAGGCATAATCTTTGGCTTGCTGTAAACCGTCTCGCGGGCGATGTTTATTGTCTTTCGCTTCCACAATAGCGATTTTTTTGTTGGCGTGAAGATAGAGTAAATAATCGGCTCGTTTTGGGCTCAAGCGTGTGGTTTGTTTGGTTTTGGGATCAAATTGGACTTTGCCGTCGGTAAAGTTTTTGTCTTGCTTAACGGAATATTCTTCATCAATTTGATTATCCACCCAACCTGCGTTTTTAATCGCAGGCGTAATAAATTTTGAGCGAATATTCGCTTCATTCATTTGACGTTTTTCTGCTTGACTAAACATTGCACAACTTCCCATAAGCGTTTGTTATGGGAAGTATTATGCCAAAATCCTTTAAAAAATATAGCTTTTACTTGCTCTTTATTGGCAAAGGAAATAATGTCGCCCTCATTGTCTTCTTGGCTTATTAAGGCAGCTATTCTGAGGGGTTCGAGCATATTGAAAACGGCGAAGGCATATGCTGTTGGAACGACGCATAAAAAGCATTGGATGAAATTGAGCAAACAGGCAACTCTAATGCCCCTCTAGACAACCAAGGTTTCATCGTAGACAACTACGTCATGCAAGCAGTGAAGAGTGTCTGCGGTTAGCTTTACTCATCTTGCTTTAAATTACTTTACGCCGGACAAAATCGACCAAGCGCTGGCGGGCGATTATGCCAAACGTGATGGAGAATGCTGAGGTGATTAGAAAATTGTGTAGCGGTGAAGTTGGGAGAGGTTACTAATTCCAGGAAAATAATGAAGTAAACTATAACTAAAAATAAGAAATTTCATATAGTGAAATTATAAAAACAATTCAAAAACCAACCGCACTTTGATGCCTAGGCGCGCGTTAGGAAGCACTCGCCAACATAATTGTAAGCGCCTATTACCTAAAAGTGCGGTTAAAATTTCCGCTGTTTTAAAATAAACAAGGCTGAACTTTTTATGCTCAGCCTTGTTGTGAATAAATGTTTTGAGCTTTAATGAAGGTCTATTTTTTCAGCCAGAATTGTCCTTTGGCAAGTTTATAAAGCGTTAAGCCGATTAGACCTAAAATCATTAAATTAGCAAATATGAAGGCAGTTATCGCAATGTCTGTGAGTATGTTTGCGTGATAGAACGCGACAGCGCTGTTTGCCATTGAGGCAAGCCCGAATGAGAAACTCCAGAGGCCGATATTCAAGCCGTTTTTTGTAATCCAAGGTAGCAAACGGATTAAGAAAAAGAGTTGCAAGAAGCCATAGCCCCAGAGGATTTTCACAAAACTATCCACTTCGCCATGATTCACCGCCAAATAGGCCGAGGCTCCCACAAATGCTGGGGCGAGAATGATGCCCATGGTCGGTCGAAATGGCGGTTCGATGGATAGAATGCGCAAATGTTGCAGTAACACAGGTTCAAAAATAATCCATGCAATGAGACCCGCACCAAAGAATAAGCTCCCCAAATCGTTATAGCCAAGTAACGCAAGTGAGCTGGCACTGGTAAAGTTTGCCGCGACCGCAGGCAAATAAAACGGTGGACGCGTGGATTTTTGTTCGAACACACCGCCTTTCCATAATTCGCTAATGCGGATGGATGAAAAAAGCAGTTGTCCGACTGTGCCGATCCAAATCATGATTTCAGCAATAAAAGGTTGCCAACGGTATAAAATATCCGCAACCAGCATCGTCGTAATCGGGATTAACGCCAAAAATGAAAAACGTACAGGGCAATGGTACTCTTCCAACACTTCATGGCGGTAATAGCGGATTTTATACAGATACATACCAATAAAAATCAACCACACCAAAATAGTAGTGACACCCAAGGCATTACTGATAAGCGTTGAAATAGAAAAGCAGTTAAGCCGTGTCCAAGCGAGTGAAAGTGCCGCCAAACCAAGGGGGATACCAAAATATCCTGTTGGCAATGGAAACGGTTTGTTTATATTCATATATTCTCCTGAAAAATTAAAAACGCTTTGAGTATAGCACTCCTGTCAAGAGGAAAGTTGGATGAAAATTAATCGGTTGTGAACCTCTGATGGCACTAATATCAGCATCGGTGTTTAGTACGAAAAGTGCGGTCAAAATTTCTAGCATTTTTTATGCTTTTAATCAGTAGCGGTGTTCACGGTTGTCATTTTGAAATAGTTTACGAGTGGTTGATGGCAATGAATCGGCTTGCATTTCTCTCCATTCCTCCTAAACTATCTATTTTCTCACTTTCACCAAAACAAAAAATGCACACTCCTCACATTTACATCGGTACGGGCGGTTATAGCGATACCGATTTAGTCGGTACGCTTTATCCGTTCGGCACGGATAAAGCCGATTTTTTGTCGATTTATAGCCAGTATTACGACACCATTGAAATTAATAGTACCTTTCATGCACCGATTGGTGTGAAAGCGTTGCAGGGAATGCTGGAAAAAGCGGAAGGGCGGTTGCAATTTTCGATAAAACTTCATCAAGATTTTAGTCATCAACGCATCGCCACCCAAACACAAGCTGAAGCCTTTCTGCACGCATTGCAGCCCTTGCTGGAAAAGAGTTGTTTAGCTAATTTATTTGTTCAATTCCCCAGCAGTTTTGAACGCACTTATGCCAACCGTTACTATCTTGCGGAGTTAGTATCGTGGTTTAATGGTTATCCCCTTGCCATTGAATTTCGCCATTCAAGTTGGCATACGTCGCCGGTGTTTGATTATTTCCACAACAAGGAAAAGATGATTTGGTGCAATGCGGATTATCCGCAAAATATCGGCTTGCCTACTTTTCAATTTTATGCAAGTCAACGCACGGTTTATATGCGATTACACGGGCGCAATCCGCACTGGTGGAAAGCGCAATCCGCCAAAGAACGGCATGATTATCGATACAGTGAAACGGAATTACAACAACTGGCAGCTTTGCTCAATCAACAAAGAAACGAATTTGACGGTCTTTATCTCTATTTTCAGAACACCACAAAAAGTCATTCCTTCTATAATATTGAAAGTCTGAAAGGCTATTTGAAAGAATACGGATTTAAGGTGAAAGCAACGCCTGAATTTTTAATTGGACAGCAGAATTTATTTTAGATTAAATGGTCTAATTGGAAAAAATTTAATGACAGTACAAAATATTATACTCTCAACGAGTATCTCTAGAACTGACTAAATAATTAAGCTATGATGCACAACCTAACGTTTTTACAATTACTTACTCGGTATTTTATATGAACAAATTTAAATTTATTTCACTTACTTTATCTCTCATGGCATTATTTTCTTGCACCAATCCTTCAACTAAAAAAGTAGAAGCCAAGAAAGGTTATTTAAAAGAAAATATCAGCCAAACGGAATTATATAATCCTGTCGACTATAAACGTTATTTTTATTCGTGTTATAACGCAGAAACGGGATTATATGCTTCATTGATTAGTTATTTCCCGCTTTCTCGGGAAAGTCGTTTAAAAGATAACTTCGGCTTTTATTTTCAGTTAGATGGCGGTAAAGTTCAGCCGTTTGATCATATTGAAAATAAAGCGTTAAATGCGCGCGGTTCAAAATTTGAAGTAATTTATCGCTCTTATAATCCAATTGAAGGCAATTATATTGATTTAATCGCACGGGAAAATCGTTCGATTTATTATAAAAATTATAACGGTGTTAAAGTACCTTGGTTGGAATGTCGAGAGGCTTAATTTATTACAATCAATTGAGTTTTTTATTTTACAAAATACCTCAACTGGGGCATTATTTTTCTAACTTTTCAATTGGGCAAATTTCTTTTTCTTTTACATTAATTGGGGCGGAAATACCGAAGGTCTTGCCTAAACTTTGCTGTGTTAATACCTTTTCCGTCACTCCAGGGCCTAAAATTTTTCCTTTCTCCGATAAAATGACTTTATCACGGCACAATGTCCATTATGATAATAAGAAGCGAGCGCGGCAAGGTTACATCAAGATCAAGGCTGTGATGTTTGCCATTGTTTTCGATTAACGAAGGAAGATAAAAAGTGCGGTGTTTTTCGGCTGCATTTTTGGTTTCCCAAAAATGTTAACAAAACATACCGCACTTTATGACGGAATAAAAAGACGGTTAGTTCCACCTCGGAAAGCTAACCGTAAAGGGGAAAATCATTAGCCCTCAATACCTTCAAATAAGGCGGTACTTAAGTAGCGTTCCGCTGCGGAAGGCAAAATAACGACAATTAATTTATCCGCAAATTCAGGCTGTTTCGCCAGGCGATCGGCCGCAGCCACCGCTGCACCGGAGGAAATTCCCGCCAGAATGCCTTCTTCCGCCATTAAACGACGGGCTGTGGCAATGGCTGTGTCGCTGTTGACGCGTTCGACTCGGTCGATTAACGATAAATCCAGATTTTTAGGAATAAAACCGGCGCCGATACCCTGAATTTTGTGCGGACCCGGTTTCACTTCTTCACCTGCCAAGGTTTGCGTGATAACCGGTGATTCTTCCGGTTCCACTGCAACAGAGATAATTTTTTTGCCTTGATCCTGTTTGAGGTAGCGGCTGATTCCGGTAATGGTACCGCCGGTACCTACGCCGGCGACAACGACATCCACTTTACCGTCGGTACCTTGCCAGATTTCCGGACCGGTGGTTTCCTGATGAATTGCCGGGTTGGCCGGGTTTTCAAACTGTTTCAGCATAATATAACGGTTCGGATCGGAGGCTACGATTTCTTCCGCTTTGGCAATGGCGCCTTTCATGCCTTTTGCTCCTTCGGTCAGCACAAGATTCACACCTAAACCGCGCAGCAAGCGTTTACGCTCAAGACTCATGGTTTCCGGCATAGTCAGGGTGATTTTGTAACCACGAGCGGCGGCGACGTAAGCGAGTGCAATACCGGTGTTACCACTGGTGGCATCGACGATTTCTTTATTTTTAGTGAGTGTGCCGTCTTTTTCCGCCTGCCAGATCATGTTGGCGCCGATACGGCATTTCACGCTAAAACTCGGGTTGCGACCTTCAATTTTCGCTACGACATTGCCGTTGTGACCGAAATGTTTTAAACGGACTAACGGCGTGTTACCGATAGTATAGGAATTGTCTGCATAGATTGTCATGTTTTCTCCCCTTTTTGGTTTTTTGTATTAGGTGGATGTTATTTTTAGCATAAGGTTTAATAATCAAAAAATAGTTATTCGCTATATTTTATAACCAAATGCTATTTAACCGACACTGAATCGGATGCGCCAAATTCGGTTGGTAAACTGCTGCCGTCTTTACCGTTCTTAGTGGTGTGCAGTAATTGTGCACGGTATTGTTCCGTCCACATGGCGGTCGCGCCACATACCGCCACCGGAATAATCACCAGATTAATGCCCGGCACTAACGTACAGAGCGTGATGAAAGTGCCGAATGTAATGCTCAACGTCTGCTTGCCGCTCAGTGCGTCGCGCATAACGGAAAACGGAATTTTGTGGTTATCAAAAGGATAATCGCAGTATTGAATCGCCATCATCCACGCGCTGAATAAAAAGGTCAGCAGCGGAATCAGCGTTTGTCCGACGAACGGGATAAAACCGAGCAAAAACAGCACGATTAATTTAGGCAGGCTGTAAATCAGTTTCTGCCATTCGCGTCCCAGCATACGCGGAATGTCTTTGATAAAATCCAACGTATTCATTTCTATCAGACTTTCCCCGGTCAGCATTTTTTCGACTTTCTCCGCCAGCAGACCGTTAAACGGCGCAGCGATAAAACCCGACAAGGTAGTAAAAATGAAATAAAACAAAATCAGCACCATAAAGACGGATAACGCCAGTAAAACCGCGCCAAGCCAGCTCAGCCAGTCCGGAATATAGCCGATAATGCCGTCGATCAGCGTTTCCATTTGTGTCAGAAAAAGCCAGAATAATCCGCCTAACAGTAGAATATTGAGTAAAATCGGCATAATCACAAAACGCCGGAGTCCTCTTTGCGTGATTAGGTGCCAGCCTAGCACAAAATAATGGAACCCCTGCTTGAATTCGGTTGTTTGTAACATAATAAGTTTCCTGCGTAAATTCGGCGTTTAAGAATACCAAAGTGCGGTGAAAAAAATCAATTTTTGCATATCATCGGATTGAGAAAATATGGTAAGCTAACCGCAATTTACAATGTTTCGCCCGCCAGCAGCAATGGGAGAAGAGATAATGGATTTAAATACGATTTTAATTATTTTAGGTGTAATCGCGTTAATTATTTTAGTCGCTCACGGTTTATGGGCAAACCGCCGTGAAAAATCCCGCTATTTCCAAAATGCCAATACCTTTACTAAAGATTCCCGTATTCGTCAGGCGCAGGAAAATCTGAATCCGACCCCGAATCTGCAAACGTCCGTTCCGGATTATTCTCAAGCCGAATCCCGCCCGCCTCAGCCGACCCAGCAGAATCTGGATTTTGAGCAAGCGCAGTATTCCGCCGTGCAGGAAAATCGCAATGTGGAACAGGCTGTCAGCCGGATTAAAATCAGCCTGCCGGATTCGCCCGAGCCCGTCAATGCGAGCGTCGAACCGCCGGTTTATGCACAAAATACCAATTTCGGCAACCGCACTATTGCGGATATCGAATCGTCCGTAGATGAAAATGAAGGGATTAATTCGTCGTCGGCATTGTTGCGCGAACAATTAGCCGAAGCTGCACAACAGCCGTTTGCCGCCCAGCCGAGCGAAACCGCGACAGTGCCGTCAGCGCGCGCGCCTGAGCCGGTACAAAACAGTGGGCCGGTGCAAAACAGTCAGGACAGCAATGCTTTTATCATGTTATATGTGGTGGCGCCGGAAAATCGTGAGTTTAACGGTTCCAATCTTGCGCAGGTATTGGATGATCTCGGTTTTATTTTCGGTCGGCAGCAGATTTATCACCGCCATTTGGATCTCAGTGTCGCCAGCCCGGTTTTATTCAGTGCGGCGAATATTCAGCAGCCGGGAACCTTTGATGCGGATAATATGGCGGATTTTTATACCGTCGGGATTGCTCTGTTTATGCAGCTGCCGTCGCACGGTAATGATCTTGCCAACCTGCGTATGATGATCCGCGCGGCAAAAACCATTGCTGAAGAATTGGGCGGATTCGTATTAACGGATCAGCAGGAAATTTTCAACGAACAAGCGGAAAAAGCGTATTTAAACCGAGTTTCCGCTTGAGACTGAAAACCGTTAAAATTTCCACCGCACTTTTAATTCGCATAATCCGCATGTTGAGGCGCAGCCTTAGGTGCGGATTATTATTTGCCGCAAACTGCGATAGGTCTTCGCCCATTCAATTGCTATAATAAGCCCTTGCCTGTTTGTGCCGCAATCCGTTATGCGCGCCGCCGACAATCCCAAAGTGCGGTGCGAATAGCGGCAGTTTTTTATAAGGAATGTATTATGCCCGAGTCGGTTTTACAACAAATCGAAGCCTTGCGAAACAGCTTACGTTATCACGAATATCAGTATCACGTGCTGGATAATCCGGTGATTCCCGATGCGGAATATGACCGTTTATTTCATCAACTGAAAGCGCTGGAACAGGCGCATCCCGAATTTGCCGACGCCAATTCGCCAACTCAGCGAGTCGGTGCCAAACCCTTGTCCGGGTTCGCCCAAATTACCCATGAAATTCCCATGCTGTCGCTGGATAATGCTTTTTCCGATGCGGAATTTTATGCTTTCGTCAAGCGGATTGAAGAACGTTTGAGCCTATTGCCTGAAGCGCTGACATTTTGCTGTGAACCGAAACTGGATGGACTGGCGGTGAGGATTTTGTATGTTAA
>LM994634.1:126641-147808 GCA_000752995.2 Haemophilus massiliensis
CCGCCGTGAAAAATCCCGCTATTTCCAAAATGCCAATACCTTTACTAAAGATTCCCGTATTCGTCAGGCGCAGGAAAATCTGAATCCGACCCCGAATCTGCAAACGTCCGTTCCGGATTATTCTCAAGCCGAATCCCGCCCGCCTCAGCCGACCCAGCAGAATCTGGATTTTGAGCAAGCGCAGTATTCCGCCGTGCAGGAAAATCGCAATGTGGAACAGGCTGTCAGCCGGATTAAAATCAGCCTGCCGGATTCGCCCGAGCCCGTCAATGCGAGCGTCGAACCGCCGGTTTATGCACAAAATACCAATTTCGGCAACCGCACTATTGCGGATATCGAATCGTCCGTAGATGAAAATGAAGGGATTAATTCGTCGTCGGCATTGTTGCGCGAACAATTAGCCGAAGCTGCACAACAGCCGTTTGCCGCCCAGCCGAGCGAAACCGCGACAGTGCCGTCAGCGCGCGCGCCTGAGCCGGTACAAAACAGTGGGCCGGTGCAAAACAGTCAGGACAGCAATGCTTTTATCATGTTATATGTGGTGGCGCCGGAAAATCGTGAGTTTAACGGTTCCAATCTTGCGCAGGTATTGGATGATCTCGGTTTTATTTTCGGTCGGCAGCAGATTTATCACCGCCATTTGGATCTCAGTGTCGCCAGCCCGGTTTTATTCAGTGCGGCGAATATTCAGCAGCCGGGAACCTTTGATGCGGATAATATGGCGGATTTTTATACCGTCGGGATTGCTCTGTTTATGCAGCTGCCGTCGCACGGTAATGATCTTGCCAACCTGCGTATGATGATCCGCGCGGCAAAAACCATTGCTGAAGAATTGGGCGGATTCGTATTAACGGATCAGCAGGAAATTTTCAACGAACAAGCGGAAAAAGCGTATTTAAACCGAGTTTCCGCTTGAGACTGAAAACCGTTAAAATTTCCACCGCACTTTTAATTCGCATAATCCGCATGTTGAGGCGCAGCCTTAGGTGCGGATTATTATTTGCCGCAAACTGCGATAGGTCTTCGCCCATTCAATTGCTATAATAAGCCCTTGCCTGTTTGTGCCGCAATCCGTTATGCGCGCCGCCGACAATCCCAAAGTGCGGTGCGAATAGCGGCAGTTTTTTATAAGGAATGTATTATGCCCGAGTCGGTTTTACAACAAATCGAAGCCTTGCGAAACAGCTTACGTTATCACGAATATCAGTATCACGTGCTGGATAATCCGGTGATTCCCGATGCGGAATATGACCGTTTATTTCATCAACTGAAAGCGCTGGAACAGGCGCATCCCGAATTTGCCGACGCCAATTCGCCAACTCAGCGAGTCGGTGCCAAACCCTTGTCCGGGTTCGCCCAAATTACCCATGAAATTCCCATGCTGTCGCTGGATAATGCTTTTTCCGATGCGGAATTTTATGCTTTCGTCAAGCGGATTGAAGAACGTTTGAGCCTATTGCCTGAAGCGCTGACATTTTGCTGTGAACCGAAACTGGATGGACTGGCGGTGAGTATTTTGTATGTTAACGGGCAACTGGTGCAGGCAGCGACACGCGGCGACGGCACCACGGGAGAAGATATTACCGCAAACATTCGCACGGTGCGCAATATTCCGCTGCGTTTGTTAACGGATACGCCGCCGGCCCGTTTGGAAGTACGCGGCGAGGTATTTATGCCGCAGGCCGGATTTGAAAAACTGAACGAAGAGGCATTGGCAAAGGGCGAGAAAACTTTTGCCAACCCGCGTAATGCCGCTGCCGGTTCGTTGCGCCAGTTGGATCCGAAAATCACCAGCCGTCGCCCGCTGGTACTCAATGCTTACGGTATCGGCATTGCCGAGGGCGTCGAACTGCCGGGTACGCATTTTGAGCGTTTGCAATGGCTGAAATCGATCGGAATGCCGATCAACGCTGAAATCCGCCTGTGTAACGGTGCGGAAAATGCGCTGAATTTCTACCGCACTATCGCCGCAAAGCGCACTACATTGGGCTATGATATTGACGGTACGGTGCTGAAAATCAATGACATCGCGCTACAGCAGGAATTGGGCTTTATCTCAAAAGCGCCACGTTGGGCGATTGCCTATAAGTTTCCGGCGCAAGAAGAGCTGACCGTATTAAATGCGGTGGATTTTCAAGTGGGGCGCACCGGCGCGATTACCCCAGTGGCGAAGCTGAAACCGGTGTTTGTTGCCGGCGTAACGGTCAGTAATGCAACGTTGCATAACGGCGATGAGATTGCTCGGCTGGATATTGCTATCGGTGATACCGTTGTGATTCGCCGTGCTGGCGATGTGATTCCGCAAATTATCGGCGTTTTACATGAACGCCGCCCGCCCGATGCCGAACCGATTGTGTTTCCGACCGCATGCCCGGTGTGCGGGTCGCAGATTGTACGTATTGAAGGCGAAGCGGTGGCGCGTTGTACCGGCGGGCTGNCTGAATCCGACCCCGAATCTGCAAACGTCCGTTCCGGATTATTCTCAAGCCGAATCCCGCCCGCCTCAGCCGACCCAGCAGAATCTGGATTTTGAGCAAGCGCAGTATTCCGCCGTGCAGGAAAATCGCAATGTGGAACAGGCTGTCAGCCGGATTAAAATCAGCCTGCCGGATTCGCCCGAGCCCGTCAATGCGAGCGTCGAACCGCCGGTTTATGCACAAAATACCAATTTCGGCAACCGCACTATTGCGGATATCGAATCGTCCGTAGATGAAAATGAAGGGATTAATTCGTCGTCGGCATTGTTGCGCGAACAATTAGCCGAAGCTGCACAACAGCCGTTTGCCGCCCAGCCGAGCGAAACCGCGACAGTGCCGTCAGCGCGCGCGCCTGAGCCGGTACAAAACAGTGGGCCGGTGCAAAACAGTCAGGACAGCAATGCTTTTATCATGTTATATGTGGTGGCGCCGGAAAATCGTGAGTTTAACGGTTCCAATCTTGCGCAGGTATTGGATGATCTCGGTTTTATTTTCGGTCGGCAGCAGATTTATCACCGCCATTTGGATCTCAGTGTCGCCAGCCCGGTTTTATTCAGTGCGGCGAATATTCAGCAGCCGGGAACCTTTGATGCGGATAATATGGCGGATTTTTATACCGTCGGGATTGCTCTGTTTATGCAGCTGCCGTCGCACGGTAATGATCTTGCCAACCTGCGTATGATGATCCGCGCGGCAAAAACCATTGCTGAAGAATTGGGCGGATTCGTATTAACGGATCAGCAGGAAATTTTCAACGAACAAGCGGAAAAAGCGTATTTAAACCGAGTTTCCGCTTGAGACTGAAAACCGTTAAAATTTCCACCGCACTTTTAATTCGCATAATCCGCATGTTGAGGCGCAGCCTTAGGTGCGGATTATTATTTGCCGCAAACTGCGATAGGTCTTCGCCCATTCAATTGCTATAATAAGCCCTTGCCTGTTTGTGCCGCAATCCGTTATGCGCGCCGCCGACAATCCCAAAGTGCGGTGCGAATAGCGGCAGTTTTTTATAAGGAATGTATTATGCCCGAGTCGGTTTTACAACAAATCGAAGCCTTGCGAAACAGCTTACGTTATCACGAATATCAGTATCACGTGCTGGATAATCCGGTGATTCCCGATGCGGAATATGACCGTTTATTTCATCAACTGAAAGCGCTGGAACAGGCGCATCCCGAATTTGCCGACGCCAATTCGCCAACTCAGCGAGTCGGTGCCAAACCCTTGTCCGGGTTCGCCCAAATTACCCATGAAATTCCCATGCTGTCGCTGGATAATGCTTTTTCCGATGCGGAATTTTATGCTTTCGTCAAGCGGATTGAAGAACGTTTGAGCCTATTGCCTGAAGCGCTGACATTTTGCTGTGAACCGAAACTGGATGGACTGGCGGTGAGTATTTTGTATGTTAACGGGCAACTGGTGCAGGCAGCGACACGCGGCGACGGCACCACGGGAGAAGATATTACCGCAAACATTCGCACGGTGCGCAATATTCCGCTGCGTTTGTTAACGGATACGCCGCCGGCCCGTTTGGAAGTACGCGGCGAGGTATTTATGCCGCAGGCCGGATTTGAAAAACTGAACGAAGAGGCATTGGCAAAGGGCGAGAAAACTTTTGCCAACCCGCGTAATGCCGCTGCCGGTTCGTTGCGCCAGTTGGATCCGAAAATCACCAGCCGTCGCCCGCTGGTACTCAATGCTTACGGTATCGGCATTGCCGAGGGCGTCGAACTGCCGGGTACGCATTTTGAGCGTTTGCAATGGCTGAAATCGATCGGAATGCCGATCAACGCTGAAATCCGCCTGTGTAACGGTGCGGAAAATGCGCTGAATTTCTACCGCACTATCGCCGCAAAGCGCACTACATTGGGCTATGATATTGACGGTACGGTGCTGAAAATCAATGACATCGCGCTACAGCAGGAATTGGGCTTTATCTCAAAAGCGCCACGTTGGGCGATTGCCTATAAGTTTCCGGCGCAAGAAGAGCTGACCGTATTAAATGCGGTGGATTTTCAAGTGGGGCGCACCGGCGCGATTACCCCAGTGGCGAAGCTGAAACCGGTGTTTGTTGCCGGCGTAACGGTCAGTAATGCAACGTTGCATAACGGCGATGAGATTGCTCGGCTGGATATTGCTATCGGTGATACCGTTGTGATTCGCCGTGCTGGCGATGTGATTCCGCAAATTATCGGCGTTTTACATGAACGCCGCCCGCCCGATGCCGAACCGATTGTGTTTCCGACCGCATGCCCGGTGTGCGGGTCGCAGATTGTACGTATTGAAGGCGAAGCGGTGGCGCGTTGTACCGGCGGGCTGATTTGCGCTGCGCAGCGCAAAGAGGCGTTAAAGCATTTTGTTTCGCGCCGGGCGATGGACATTGACGGTGTCGGTGCAAAATTAATTGAACAGTTGGTTGACCGCGAACTGATTCACACACCGGCGGATTTATTTAAACTGGATTCGACCGTCTTAATGCGGCTTGACCGTATGGGACCGAAATCCGCTGAAAATGCGCTTAACAGTTTGCAAAAAGCGAAGAAAACCACGTTAGCGCGTTTTATTTTCGCGTTGGGTATCCGCGATGTAGGTGAGGCGACGGCGCTTAATCTGGCGAATCATTTTAAGCGGCTTGATGCGTTGAAAGCGGCGGAGATTGCGCAGTTGCGCGAAGTCGCCGATGTGGGCGAGGTGGTGGCGAACCGGATTTATGTGTTCTGGCGCGAAGCGCATAATGTGGATGTGGTAAATGCCTTGATTGCACAGGGCGTGCATTGGGACGAGGTGGAACATGGCACGATTACGGAAAATCCGCTGAAAGGCAAAACTGTAGTGCTGACCGGTACGTTAAGCCGAATGGGGCGCAATGAGGCGAAAGCTATGCTACAGCAACTGGGCGCCAAAGTTAGCGGCAGTGTGTCGGCAAAAACCGATTTTGTGATTGCTGGCGACAGCGCGGGATCGAAATTAACCAAAGCATTGGAACTGGGTGTGCAGGTGCTTACAGAAGAGGCGTTTGTGGCGCTGACCGAACAGCCGAACGGGGATTAAAACGACAAAAGTGCGGTAAAAATTACCGCACTTTTTACGTTTATCGCCGACCGATTTATCGAGTGCCGTACACCACAATGGTTTTACCGTGAGCAGAAATCAGGTGCTGGTCTTCCAGCATTTTCAAAATACGACCGACGGTTTCCCGCGAACAGCCAACCATTTGCCCGATTTCCTGACGGGTAATTTTAATCTGCATGCCGTCAGGGTGCGTCATGGCTTCCGGCATTTTGGCGAGATTTAACAAGGTTTGTGCAATCCGCCCGGTCACGTCTAAAAATGCCAGATTGCTGACCTGTCTAGAAGTGTTTTGCAGACGACGGGCAAGCTGGGCGGACAGATACATCAAAATTTCAGGATTTACCTGAATTAGTTGACGGAATTTTTTATAAGAAATTTCCGCAATTTCACAGGAGCTTTTCGCTTTTACCCAAGCGGAGCGCGACTGACCTTCTTCAAACAGACCGGCTTCACCGAAGAAATCGCCTTGGCTCAGATAAGTCAGGATCATTTCTTTACCGTCCTCATCTTTAACCAGCACGGCAACGGAACCTTTAATTAAATAATAAAGGGTTTCCGCTTTTTCGCCGGCGTGAATTAAGGTGCTTTTCGACGGATATTTATGAATATGACAATGTGAAAGAAACCATTCTAAGGTTGGATCCATTGATTGTGTCGTTTGACCTTGCTGTTCTTGCACTGAAGCCCCCGTAAATATTATGTTTTCATTACTTAAGAAATTCCATTTTATTTTTAATATCAATGGATTTATGTAATTCTGACCAGACAATCACCACTTCGCCCTGACGGATCGCCGTGAGCAGATTCTGCGTTTTCTGTGCCAGAGACAGTTCTTCGGCGCCGTAATCGGTACCTTCGCGCAGCACAAAACTTTCCACGATATTGCGTAAAGTTTGTTCTTCTAGTGTCTGCCAGGGAATAATCATAATGTTACCTAAAAATTCGGATTATGCAAATAGCACTTCGATCAGTTTCCATTGCTGATCAAAGCTCTGGTTCGGGCTATGCCGAAAGTTGGAACGCACATAGCGCATAAATTGTCCTTCGCAGAACGTCACCAAATATGCGGCGATCGTGCGTTCGTCGGTGGCAAAAGCTCGGCCTTCACGCAGTTTGCGCATTTGCAGGATATTGACAAACTGCAACTCCAAACGGTCAAAAAACTGCGCCACCCGTGCTTGCAGATGCGCGTCCTCGAACATCAGGGCGTGCCCGGTCAGCACTCGCGTTAAGCCCGGATTTTTGCGCGCAAAATCCAAAATCATTTGCATAATATCACGTATGCGCTGCATGGTGTTGGTTTCGTGTTTAATTGAATGTGTAATGCGGCTGAGCAAGTTATTTTCAATATTGTCGATTAACGCCTCGAACATTTTGGTTTTACTCGGAAAATAGCGGTACAGCGCCGCCTCGGATACCCCGATTTCCTGTGCCAGCCGCGCAGTGGTCATCCGCTCCATACCCCGTTCCGAATGCAGCATGTGGGTCAAAACGGTGAGAACCTGCTGGCGGCGTTCTTTAACGCTGCGTTTGACCGGTTTGTCCATTATTGTTTACCTGAATGCCCGAAGCCGCCTGCACCGCGTTCGGTCTGTGTAAATTCATTGACAATATTAAATTCCGCTTGCACCACCGGAACAAAGACCAATTGCGCGATGCGATCGCCTACTTCAATATTAAACGGCTGAGTGCTGCGATTCCAGACGGAAACCATCAACGGACCTTGATAATCGGAGTCAATCAATCCCACCAAATTGCCCAGCACAATGCCGTGTTTGTGGCCCAAGCCGGAACGGGGCAGAATGACTGCCGCTAAATTCGGATCGGCAATATAAATCGACAATCCGGTCGGAATGAGTTGCGTTTCGCCCGGTTGAATCGTGCGGGGTTCTGGCATCAATGCGCGTAAATCCAAACCGGCAGAGCCTTGGGTGGCGTAAGTCGGCAAGGGGAAGTCCGTTCCTAGGCGCGGATCGAGAATTTTGACATCAATTTTTTTCATAGTGTTCCTTCAAGTTATGTTGTGCCGAGGCGTTAAAATGTTTGAGTATATTGTCTGCCAGCAGCCGCGCCAGCGTTTTCTTGTCGGTAAAAGGAAGTGCGCCGTCGCCTTGGCGCCAGTATAAATGCAACGCATTTTGATCGGCATTGAACCCTTGTCCGTTAGACACATCGTTGGCACAGATCAAATCCAGATTTTTGCGCAACAGCTTGTCTTTAGCATATTGTGCGATGTTTTGAGTTTCTGCGGCAAAACCGACCACAAACGGGCGGTGTTGTGCCAAATGCCCGACATCAGCAATAATATCGGGATTTTTAATCAGCGTCAGCGATATTTCGTTGGCGGATTTTTTAATTTTCTGTGTGGCAATTTCGGCGACGCGATAATCAGCGACTGCTGCACAACCGATAAAAATGTGATTTTTGACCGCACTTTCCAGCGCAACTTGCCACATTTCCTGTGCGGAAGTAACGTCAATGCGTCTAACGTTTGCTGGCGTTGCCAGATTGACCGGGCCGGCAATCAGGGTGACATTAGCCCCGCGCGCTGCAAAAGCTTCGGCAATTGCAAAGCCCATTTTGCCGGAACTGTGATTGCTGATATAGCGTACCGGATCAATAGCTTCGCGGGTCGGTCCGGCGGTAACGGCGACATTCAGACCGGCTAAATCCTGTCGGGCGACGAGCTGTTCGCAAAGTGCGGTGTAAATTTCCGCCGGTTCCGACATGCGCCCGAATCCTACATCGCCGCAGGCTTGTTCGCCGCTGTTCGGTCCTACGGTATGCACGCCGCGTTCGGTCAGGTGACGTAAATTTTGCTGGGTGACCGGCTGGCGGAACATTTGCTGATTCATGGCGGGCGCCAGCAGAATCGGCGCGGCGGTAGCAAGGCAGAGGGCAGCAAGCAAATCATTAGCCATTCCCGCATTGAGGCGAGCGATAAAATCTGCGCTTGCCGGCGCAATTACTACCAAATCCGCCCATTTTGCCAGCTCAATGTGCCCCATTGCCAGTTCTGCCTGTGGATCCAATAGCGATTGCGCTACCGCGTTACCGGAAATCGCCTGCAAAGTCAGCGGCGTAACGAACTGCGCCGCAGCGGGGGTCAGCACTACACGGACTTCGGCATCGTTTTTGCGCAGCAGACGGATCAGTTCAATGGTTTTATAGGCGGCAATACCGCCGGTAATGCCGACTACAATCCGTTTTCCCTGAATATGTTGCATTGTTAGCCCTTAATCACAATAAAAAAGTGCGGTTCATTTTACTGTAATTTTTATTAAGAAAAAATTTATTTTGCGATCCGTTGCGCAAAATTAAACCGATAACCTATCCGAGGAGCAGGCTTTCCGCCACAGTAAAGCGTTTGCTACATTTGAGGGAATGGTAATGAAGGAATTAATGCCGCGCGAAAAGCTGCTGCGTTTCGGCGCCGAGGCATTGGACGATGCCGAATTGCTGGCGATTTTCCTGCGAACCGGAATTAAAAACTGCCCGGTGATGCAATTGTCACACAATGTATTGGCGCATTTCGGATCTTTGCGTGAGTTAATCAGTGCTGAGCAGCCGCATTTTTGTGCGGTAAAAGGGTTGGGGATTACGCAGTTTATTCAGTTGCGCGCTTGCACCGAAATGACTAAGCGTTATTTACGCCAGCAACTGGAAAGTCAGCATGCTTTCACCGCACCGGCTTTGGTGCGCACTTACTTACAGGCGGAACTGGAGCATAGAGAACGGGAAGTTTTCGTTGTATTGTTTCTAGATAATCAGCATCGTTTGCTGAAAAAAGAAGAAATGTTTCTGGGCACAATTAATAGTGCTGCGGTTTACCCGCGTGAAATTATAAAGACTGCATTGGCTTGCAATGCGGCGGCGCTGATTCTGGCGCATAATCATCCTTCCGGTGTGGCGGAACCCAGTGCCTCGGATCGTAAAATTACCGAAACTATCAAACAGGCGGCAGAATTGGTGGAGATTCGGGTGCTGGATCATTTTGTGATTGGCAAAGGCGGTTATTTTTCCTTTTCCGAAAACGGCTGGATCTGAGATCTACCCCCGATCTTATAACGCTTTTGGGCAAATTTTTGCCATTTATTTGGCGGAACAACGTATTTTAACTTGAGAATCATGAATAAAGTGAGTATAATTTGCCACCTTTAATATAGTACGGGTCGGTTATAGCGACCTGACGAGGTAGCTGTCGAAGTCCCATGATTTCGAGGTAATCCGAACCCTAAGCTCGAGCTTATATTTGATTTATTGGAGATTAGTATGTCTAGAGTCTGTCAAGTCACAGGCAAGCGTCCGGCAGTCGGTAATAACCGCTCACACGCGTTGAACGCGACACGTCGTCGTTTTCTACCTAACTTACACACTCACCGTTTCTGGGTTGAGAGTGAAAACCGTTTCGTAACTTTGCGCTTAACGGCGAAAGGGATGCGTATTATTGATAAAAAAGGCATTGATGCAGTGTTAGCTGAAATCCGTGCTCGTGGCGAGAAAATCTAAGGAGCTAAAATATGGCAGCTAAAGGTGCTCGTGAAAAAATCCGTTTAGTTTCAACTGCTGAAACCGGTCATTTCTATACAACAACAAAAAACAAACGCAACATGCCGGAAAAAATGGAAATCAAAAAATTTGATCCGGTGGTGCGTAAACACGTTGTGTATAAAGAAGCTAAAATCAAATAATTTAGCTTTCAGCAATTTAAAAAACCCGACGCGTTCGGGTTTTTTATTGCCTGAAAATCGCTGAACAAGCATCTTCGGATGCGTTATAATGCGCTCACTTTTGTTGAATTGATTAGAGAAACTATGCCCGAACTTCCAGAAGTTGAAACCGCGCTTAACGGCGTGCGTCCTTATCTCGACGGTTTTGTTATTGAAAAAATTGTTGTACGCCAAGCAAAGCTGCGTTGGGCGGTCAGCCCGCAACTGTTGACGCTTGCCGGGCAAAAAGTCACTGCTCTTTCACGTCGTGCCAAATATCTGATTATTCATACCGCGCAAGGCTATATTATCGGACATCTCGGTATGTCCGGTTCGGTGCGAATTGTGCCGCATAACAGCCCGGTAGATAAACATGATCATCTGGATATTGTCATGAATAACGGCAAGCTGCTGCGTTATAACGATCCGCGCCGTTTCGGCGCTTGGTTATGGACAGATAATTTAGACGAATTTCATTTATTCTTAAAACTCGGCCCCGAACCGCTCAGTGAAGAATTTAATGGGGATTATCTGTTTAAAAAATCTCGCAAAAAAACGACCGCAGTTAAGACCTTTTTAATGGATAACGCCGTGGTTGTCGGCGTCGGCAATATTTATGCCAATGAAACCCTATTTTTGTGCGGCATACATCCGCAAAAGCCCGCCGGAAAATTAACCAAAGCCCAATGCGGATTACTGGCGGATACCATCAAACAGGTTCTGACTACCGCCATTGCACAAGGCGGCACCACGTTAAAAGATTTCTTACAGCCCGACGGTCGCCCGGGATATTTTGCGCAGAAATTGCTGGTTTACGGGCATAAAGATCAGCCTTGTCCAAAGTGCGGTACAAAAATCGAAAGTTTAATTATCGGACAGCGCAACAGCTTTTTCTGTCCGAAATGTCAAAAGAAATAAAAAATCAAACAAGAGTAAAATGATATTTATTAACGCTATCATTTCACTGAATTCGTTATTTTTGAAATTCGTTCAGCATTTTAATAATTTGAAGGCAAACATTATCTGTACGGTTATAAGCGGCGGGATAAGGAACATCAGGCGATTGCCTCCCTATGGCATGAAAAAATCAGCTGGAAAGGCATTTTGCCGAAGCTGAATTTAAAATGGCAACATATTGACAGTAATATTCCGGATTTTTATTCGCGTACCAATAAATCCATCTTTATTACGCTGGAAAAGCGTTTTTGATACTGCGGGCAGACGTCCGCAAAACTATTTCTTGCGTGTCAGCACCAGAAATCGACAAGCGTAAGGGTTGTCTTGATCGGCTTGGCGGTATTCTTGTGATTCTATGTGCCAGTCTTGCCAGTGCAGCGCGGGGAAGTAAGTATCGCCTTCCAGTTCGGCTTGAATTTCGGTCAGATACAATTTATCGGCATGAGGTAAATATTGCCGAAACAGTTCGCCGCCGCCGATAAGCATAATTTCCGGTGAATCTTGAACAAAATCCACCGCACTTTCGAGGCTGTTTTTCCAGATGACGCCCTCTTTCTGATAAGGCGTGCGGGACAGTACGATATTAATACGCTTTGGCAACGGGCGCCCGATGCTTTCAAAGGTTTTGCGCCCCATAATGATCGGTTTGTCCGTGGTATGGCGGCGGAACCAGGCAAGATCCGCCGGTAGGTGCCAAGGCATTCGGTTTTCTTTGCCGATAACGCGGTTGCGGGTCATGGCGACAATTAGGCTTAACGTCATGATGTTTCTCTGTCTGCAATAATGAACCGTTACTATACCACAGGTTTCTGACGATAGAATAATAATCCCGGTAATGCCAAACCGAAAACAATTGCGCCTAGAATAAATCCGGTTTTAATAAAATAATCGATCATTTGTGTGAACAGTTGATCGGAAAAGCCATAGTGGTGAATTTGTACGATCGCAATCATCGCTTTATAGGCGTAAACTCCGGGGATCATCGGAATAATTGCCGCGACGGTGAACACTTTAGGATGTGCCAGATAACGGTGCGACAGCTGTACGCCGATAAAACCGATTAAACTGGCACCGGCAAAGGTGGCGAATACCGGCGGCATATCGAAATGCACCAGCAGCGTGCGCAATCCGTGACCTAAAGCACCCAGAACGGCGCAGTATTTCAAGGCTTTCGGCGGCACGTTAAACACCAACGCGAAACCGACCGCCGGAATGGCGGCGAAAAACATATCGTCTGCTAAGCGCAACAATAGCTCAATCATTTTAACGCCCCCCAGCTTGTGATATTCAGCAGACTTAGGGCGAACACAATACCTAAGCAGGCGCCGAAAGTCAGGATCGTGGCGATGGTCCAGCGCCCCAGTCCCATATTGACGTGTCCTTTTAGAATATCCGCCAGCGAATTGATCAGCGGAAATCCGGGCACCAGCAGCAATACACTGGATGCCAGTGCGATTTGCGGATCATTGCCGAGATCGTATTTTAGCGCCATACCGGCGATAATTGAGGCGACGAACGCAGTAAGCGAGAATACGATTAAAGGGTTATAATGGCGCTGGGCAAGGCTTTGGCGCACGTACATGGCGGTGGCCGAAGCGAAAAAGGTAATCAGCGCAATCACGGCGTCGCCGCCGGACAAATGGGCGAAGCTGGCGCAAGACAGACCTATCATCAGCACTACGAAATAACGCTGATATTTCAGCGGTTTAATGCGCGCCAGGCGTTCCCGCACCTGATCAATGCCGTAAACTTTGTGTTCAGCGATAATCACGATACGCTGCACCTCGGTCACCACCTGCATATTAATGCCTTTGTCCGTATTTTTGCGTGCGGTCGTAATGCAATGTCCCTGATATAATGTGGTCAAAATAACCGCATTCGGTGTCAGCGCACATTCTACGCTGTCCATGCCCAGCGCCAACCCCAAGCGATGTGCCATTTGTACCACTACCGTGCTTTCCGCGCCGTGTTGTAGCAGCATTAAAGCGACCTGAACACACAGCCGAGTGACTTCGCGCTGGTGTTCCGCACTTTGTTCGCATTGTGTTTCCATAGTCAAACCTTCTCATAATAAACCTGCGCCATATTATATTGCGCTTAATAAAAATAAAATTTGTTCTAAATCATGGGCTATGTCGATAATTTGATGTCGTCTGTAACGGCTTTTATTTTGCTAAAAGTCGTACTCAAGCTATGCCGTTTGCGCTATTTTTATCCGATTAAATCGGCAAAGTGCGGTGGAAATCGGATGATTTTTTAACGGTTTAATGCTAATTTATGACGATTTCAATTAACAGACAGTTGCATTATGGAAAATACACACAGCCGCAAAACTATCGTCGTGAAATTCGGTACCAGCACTTTAACGCAAGGGACGCCGAAACTGAACCGCCCGCATATGATGGAAATTGTGCGTCAGATTACGCAGCTACATCAGGCCGGCTTTCGCGTGATTATCGTGACCTCAGGTGCCATGGCGGCGGGGCGAGATTATCTGAATCATCCGTCGCTGCCGCCGACCATCGCCTCAAAACAGTTGCTTGCCGCCGTGGGGCAAAGCCAGCTGATTCAAACTTGGGAACAGTTATTTGCTATTTATGATATTCATATCGGACAGATTCTGTTGACCCGTGCGGATATTGAGGATCGCGAACGGTTTTTAAACGCCCGCGATACTCTGCACGCGTTGCTGGATAACCGTATTATTCCGGTGATTAATGAAAACGATGCGGTGGCGACAGCGGAAATTAAAGTCGGTGATAACGATAATCTGTCGGCGCTGGTGGCAATTTTGGTACAGGCGGAACAGTTGTATCTGCTGACCGATCAGCAAGGATTGTTCGACAGCGACCCGCGCAGCAATCCGCAGGCGAAATTAATTCCGCTGGTGGAAAAAATCACTCCGCATATTCGCTCAATTGCCGGTGGCAGCGGAACGAATTTAGGAACCGGCGGTATGTTGACCAAAATTACCGCCGCCGATGTGGCGACGCGCTCCGGTGTGGAAACCATCATCGCGCCGGGCAATCGCCCGAATGTCATTGCGGATTTGGCTTACGGCAAATCTATCGGCACCCGTTTCTGCGCTCAGACCGATCGGCTGGAGAGCCGTAAACAATGGTTGTTTGCCGCACCGGCGGCCGGCGTCGTGATTATTGATGAGGGCGCTAAAAGTGCGGTGCTGGATCAGCACAAATCCTTATTGCCGGCGGGCATTGTCGCAGTGGAAGGGCGTTTTTCTCGCGGTGAAGTGGTGAAGATCCGCAGCTGTAACGGTCAGGATATGGCACTGGGCATGCCGCGTTATAACAGCGATGCGTTATCCTTGATCAAGGGGCGAAAATCGCAGGAAATAGAACGGATTCTCGGCTACGAATACGGCTCGGTTGCAGTTCATCGTGACGATATGATCGTATTCTAGAATATTGTTGCAAATCTCACCGCACTTATCGGCACCGTATATTGTACGGCGTATGATGTCCGGATGAATTTGAGTACTTGTTAACTAAAATACCGCCGCATCGGCAGCCGGCATTGTTTGAGATGCCGGAAACGTAAAAAAAAAGCAGCTTGAGGCTGCTTTTTTGTCGGTTGGGTTTAGTTTACAGAATATCCAGCAATTCCACTTCAAAGATTAACGTGCTGAACGGCGGGATTGAGGCGCCGGCACCGCGTTCGCCATAAGCTAAGTGATGAGGAATGGCTAAACGCCATTTAGAGCCGACGGGCATTAATTGTAATGCTTCAACCCAACCGGCGATAACCCCGCTGACCGGAAATTCAGCCGGTTGGCCGCGTTTAACCGAGCTGTCAAATATCGTACCGTCGATTAATGTACCGGTGTAATGTACGCGCACCTGATCCTGACGGCCCGGCACCGCACCTTTACCTTCGGTCAGCACTTCATATTGCAAACCGCTGTCGGTGACGTTCACGCCGTCTTTTTTCGCATTTTCTGCAAGGAATTGCTTGCCGGCTTCTTCAACCTGTTTAAATTCCGCTTGTGTGGCTTCCGCCGCCTGTTGCTGCAATTGTTGTAACGCTTGGCTGACTTCGTTGAGATCCAGCGCCGGCGCGTTGTTGTTCAGCGAATCGTAAATGCCTTTGGCGACCGCTTCCGCTTTGACGGCAAGTTTGCTTTCCGTCAGTTGTTGACCGATTTGTAAGCCGATACCGTAGCTGCCTTTGGCAGACACATCGTCCAATGTCACCTGATCAAAAAATTGTTTTGTCATTGTTTTTCCTTGTTGATTGAATGTTATTTTTTATATGCCAACACTTCACCCACGCGTACCGGCACATCGATTTCCAGACTGTCCGCCAGCACGACTTGATCGCGCTGGAACAGATTGATTACTGTTGAACCCAGCTGGAATGCGCCCATTTCCTGCCCTTTGTACAAACTGACCGCATTGTCGCCGGTATAAGTCCAAGTTTTTACTTCGCCTGTGCGCGGCAGGTTAATCACCCCCGCCCAGGCGGTGCTGATGCTGGCGGTAATGGTGGCGCCGACCAGAATCTGAACCATACTGCCGAAAGCGGTATCGAACAGGCAAATCACCCGTTCGTTGCGAGCGAACAAATTAGGTACGTGTTGCGCTAAAAACGGATTGACCGAAAATAAATCCCCCGGCACATAAATCATCTTGCGCAATGTGGCATCGCAAGGTATATGCACGCGGTGATAATCGCGCGGTGAAAGATATGTGGTGACGAATTCCCCGTTTTTAAAGGCCTCGACCAATTCCTGATCACCCGCCAGTAAATCTTCCAGCCGAAAATAATGACCTTTGGCTTGCAACAGCAGATTATCATCAATATGCCCAAGCTGGCTGATACGCCCGTCGGCGGGCAGGCAAAGTGCGGTCGGGTTTTGATCGATTTTACGCGCATCATCTGCCAGCGGGCGGATGAAAAATTCGTTAAAGCTGGCATAATCGCTAAATTCGGTTTTTGCCGCTTCCGCCATGTTGACATGATATTTTTTGGCGAAAAGTTTAATCACAAAATGCGTTACTGCACCCCATTTTTGTTTGGCAAACCAGCCTGCCAAACGGGTTAAATACAGTTGCGGCATAACATATTGAAAGGCGATTTTAACGCGCTGCCAATAGTTAGGTTGTTTGTTTTCAGCGTTGTACATAAACAGTCCCTCAATGAAATTCGAGTTGGGATTATAACAACTTATTTCACTTGTGCAACGGCAAGCCGTATACCTTGCCTTGATGCCGTCGGCAGACGGCGTTATCGGATTTGGAATCCCGGTTTTTTTATAACATGATCTGCGCTGCCGTCATTCCGCTACTTTATTTGAAACGGTCGGAAAAATTAAGGCTTAAAATCTGTTAAAAAACCGACCGCACTTTTGGGAGCGGCTTTTTTTAATCCGCTTTAAAACAGGCGACGAAATGGTCGTTTTGTCCTTTTAGCCGCGGTTTTTCGGCGATGCAATGCTGATCCGCTAGCGGGCAACGGGTGCGAAACACGCAGCCTGACGGCGGATTAATCGGTGACGGCAGTTCGCCTTCAAGCAATTGGATCTGTTTGCTGCGCGCCAGTTTCGGGTCGGGAATCGGTACCGCTGACATCAGCGCTTTGGTATAAGGATGTCGAGTGTGGTGATAAACCTGCCGATAATCGCCCAGTTCCACGGCATTACCCAGATACATCACCAGCACGCGATCAGAGATATGCTTGACGACGGCGAGATCGTGAGCGATAAAAATCAAAGATAGCCCCATTTCACGTTGTAGAGATTTCAGTAAATTTACCACTTGCGCCTGAATTGAAACGTCTAAGGCAGAGACCGGTTCGTCACAGATAATTAATTTCGGCTCGACAATCAATGCCCGCGCAATGCCGATGCGCTGACATTGTCCGCCGGAAAATTCGTGCGGATAACGGTTAATCAGATTCGGCAGTAAACCGACTTTCATCATCATTGTACGCACTTTTTCTTTTACCTGCGCATGGCTGAGGTGCGGCTGGTAAATCTGTAACGGTTCGGCAATGATACTGCCGATAGTCATGCGCGGATTAAGCGAGGCGAGCGGATCCTGAAAGATCATCTGAATATCGCTGCGCACTTTTTTCCAGTCTTTTTCTGATTGCCGAGTAAGATCATTACCCAGCCAGAGAATATTGCCAGCGCTGCTTTTCACCAAGCCGATAATTGCTCGCGCCAGTGTGGACTTACCGCAACCCGATTCGCCGACCACGCCCAGCGTTTCGCCTTGGTAGAGTTTAAATGACACGTTGTTGACTGCAGTCAAGGTTTGCGGTTTAGCGAACCATACAGATTTATTGGGCTTGATGCTGAAGTGAACGCTTAATTCATTGACTTCTAAAATGGCTTTTTGTTCGGTGTTCATACGGCATGACCTCGGAGTAATTGTTCGGCGGGAATAAAACAAGCGCGTAGCCGTTGATCGGGCTGTTGTACTAAATCCGGTGCTTTGCGGCATTTTTCCGAGGCATAGGTGCAGCGCGGCTGAAACGGACAGCCACCGGGTAAATGCAGTAAATTCGGCGGATTGCCGGGAATGGTAATCAGACTGTCCGCTTGATTGTCGACACGCGGCACGGCACCGATTAAGCCGATTGAATAAGGGTGAGCAGGTTTGTAGAAAATCTGTTCCGCACTGCCGTATTCCATAGTGCGGCCGGCATACATGACCAGCACATTGTCGCAAATGCCGGCGACCACGCCGAGATCATGGGTGATCATAATAATGGCGGTGTTAAATTCACGTTTCAGTTCGTTCAGCAACGTCATAATCTGTGCCTGTACGGTAACATCCAATGCGGTAGTCGGTTCGTCGGCAATCAGTAATTTGGGGCGGCAGAGCAGCGCCATGGCAATCATCACGCGCTGGCGCATTCCGCCGGAAAACTCATGTGGGTACATCGTCATGCGTTTGCGCGATTCGGGCATTTTCACCGCATCCAGCATACGCACTGATTCCTCAAAGGCGGTTTTGTGATCCATGCCTTTATGTAAAATCAGCACTTCCATCAGCTGTTCGCCGATTTTCATGTAAGGATTCAGAGAGGTCATCGGATCTTGAAAGATCATGGCGATTTGCTCCGCACGCAGACGATTCAGTTGCGCTTCGGGCAGATTGAGAATTTCCCGCCCGTTAAATGTTGCTGAACCGCTGATGCGTCCGTTATCCGCCAATAAACCCATTAAAGCGAAGGCGGTCTGTGATTTGCCCGAGCCGGATTCGCCTACAATACCCAGCGTTTCGCCCGCGTTAAGGGAAAAGGTCAAATTGTTGACTGCCGTGACTTCACCGTCAGGGGTTTGAAAGGTGACGCGCAAGTTTTGTACGTCTAATAATAAAGGTGATGTTGTCATAATTCACTCCAACGGCGTTTGATCAGCGGTCTTTCGGATCAAGCGCATCGCGTAATCCGTCGCCGATAAAATTAAAGCAAAACAGGGTAATAACTAAAAAGAGCGCCGGAAAAATCAGTAACCAAGGCGCGGCTTCCATTGATTTTGCGCCGTCGTTCAGCAATCCGCCCCAACTGCTTAACGGTTCTTGTGTGCCTAGTCCGAGAAAACTTAAAAAGGATTCGAATAAAATCATGCCGGGAACAAGCAGCGAGGCATATACCACCACGACGCCCAATACGTTGGGCACGATATGTCGCCAGACGATTTGGCGCGCAGGCACACCGCATACGATGGCGGCCTCAATAAATTCCTTTTGTTTCAGACTCAGAGTTTGACCGCGCACAATTCTTGCCATATCCAGCCAAGACACCATGCCGATAGCCACAAAGATTAAGAAAATATTGCGCCCGAAAAAGGTTACTAGCAGGATAACGAAAAACATAAAAGGAAAGGAATTCAGAATTTCCAGAAAACGCATCATCACGGTATCTGTTTTACCGCCGATATAGCCCGAAGTAGCACCATACAAGGTGCCAATCAATACCGCCATTAACGCCCCGGCAATGCCGACCAGCAGCGAAATGCGCCCGCCGATAGCCACGCGTACCAATAAATCGCGACCGGAAGAGTCGGTCCCGAAATAGTGCATACTTTCCCATTCCGGTGCGATGGCAATGGCGCTGAAATCCAGTTCATCATAAGGATAAGGCATCAGCATTGGGGCAAAAATCACAAATAGTCCGATAACAAACAGTACGCACAGGCTGGTAAGTGCGGCTTTATTATGCAGAAAACGGCGACGCGCATCCTGCCACAGGCTGCGTCCTTCAATGGCTTGTGGCTGTGCCGTGATATTTTCCAACAATGCGCTATCTTTTTGCTTGGTTAACATAATCATTCCTTTAATTTGCTTATTGTGCGGTTAATAACGGATTTTCGGATCAATCACCGCATATAAAATGTCGACTATCGCATTAAAAATAATAGTAAGCGCGCCAACCAGAATCGTGAGACTAAGCACCAAAGAATAATCCCGGTTCAGCGCACCGTTGACAAAAAGCTGCCCGATGCCCGGTAATCCGAAAATACTTTCGATTACCATGGAACCGGTAATAATACCTACAAATGCCGGCCCCATATAGGAAATAACCGGCAATAGCGCAGGGCGCAATGCGTGTTTCAGCAGAATTCGGCGCATCGGCAGACCTTTGGCTTTGGCGGTGCGGATAAAGTTGGAATGCAGCACTTCGATCATCGAACCGCGGGTAATGCGCGCGATACTGGCGATATAAGACAAACATAAGGCGCACATCGGCATCAGCATAAATTGCGCCGCGCCGCCTTCCCAACCGCCCGAAGGCAACCATTTCAACGTAATGGAGAACAATAAAATTAGCAGCGGCGCCACCACAAAGCTGGGAATGACCACGCCGGTCATGGCGAACGCCATAATCAGATAATCCAACCATTTATTTTGCTTTAACGCGGCAACGGTGCCGGCGCTGATCCCCAATATCAGCGCCACGATAAAGGCAGATACGCCCAGTTTCAGCGAAACTGGAAAGGCGGCGGCGACTAACTGATTTACCGTATAATCTTTGTATTTAAAAGACGGTCCGAAATCACCGTGTGCCAGATTCTTGAGGTAAATCAGATATTGCTTATACAGCGGTTCGTTTAAATGATATTTCGCCTCGATATTGGCAATGACTTCGGGCGGGTAGTTTTTTTCGCCAGTAAACGGGCTGCCCGGTGCCAAACGCATCATAAAAAACGAAATAGTGATTAGAATAAACAGCGTCGGAATCGCTTGCAGCAGACGGCGGAGAATTAATTTCAACATAGTAATCGTCAATCCAAACAACAAAAGCGCAAAAAAATAAAAAAAGTGCGGTCGGTTTTATCACGGTTTTGCTTTGACCGCACTGAAATCGCATTCAGCCTTACGGCTTAACAATATATACGTCTTTTAAATAATAGGTTTCGCTCGGATGACCGACCGCAAAGCCTTTCACGTAAGGTTTTACCATACGCGGTGCAACGTAGTAATAGAGCGGAATTAATGCAGTGTCCTGATCCAATTGCCGTTCAAGTGCGGCATAAATTTCCGCGCGTTTTTCATCGCTTTCCTGCCGGTATGACGAGGCGAGTAAATCGTCATAGGTCTGACTTTTGTAGAATGCGGTATTGTTGCTGCTGGTGGACAGATAATAGTTTAAGAACGTGGTGGCTTCATTATAATCGGCGCACCAGCCTGCACGGGCAATGTCATAATTGCCTTGACGGCGTGAATCCAAATAGGTTTTCCATTCCTGATTTTCCAGCTTCACGTTGACTACGCCGGCTAAGTTTTTCTTCCACAGCGAGGCTACGGCGATGGCGATTTTTTTGTGATTATCCGA
Source organism: Haemophilus massiliensis (assembly GCA_000752995.2). Classification (GTDB taxonomy): domain Bacteria; phylum Pseudomonadota; class Gammaproteobacteria; order Enterobacterales; family Pasteurellaceae; genus Necropsobacter; species Necropsobacter massiliensis_B. The sequence continues at coordinate 147,661 of LM994634.1, forward strand.
GGTGTTGTATAACAGGCTCAGATTCAGCGGATTGGTGTTATCAAAGCCTGCTTCTTTCAGCAATTCGACAGCCTGTTGGTTGCGCTCGGCTTGTGATAATTTCGCCCATTGCGGCGGGGGGGTTTTTTTACCGCCGTTAATGTAAGGC
>LM994634.1:149817-317123 GCA_000752995.2 Haemophilus massiliensis
AAGGCGGTGTGAAGCTATAGGCGGGCACCTGCCCTTGTGCGGTGACTTTATCGGTAATAATATCGCGATCCACCGCCATGGAAAGCGCTTTCCTTACCCGTACATCGGTAAACGGCGCTTTAGTCTGATTGATTTCATATTGATAAGTACAGAGCACCGGCGGCGTGTAAACTTCGTTTGGTTGTTCTGCTTTTAGTTTGGCAAACAGTTCGACCGGCAGCTCATGATTGGTGATATCTAAATCGCCGGCACGATAGCGCGATACGTCGGTGTTTGATGATACGATTGGATAGAACGTGAGCTGAGTCAGGGCGGTTTTGGCATGATTCCAGTAATGAGGATTCGGCACCATTTCCAGTTTTTCGTTGATAATCCAGTTAGTCAGTTTGAACGCACCGTTACCCACGATATTGTTAACGTCCGTCCATTTATCGCCGAATTGTTCCACGACTTTTCGGTTTACCGGCGCCAATACATAGTGTTCAACCAGTTTATCTGCATAAGGCACGCCTTCAGAGAGGGTTAATTCCAAGGTGTGTGCATCAAGGGCTTTCACGCCTAACTCAGCGGCGGGTTTTTTGCCTTCGGCGACGTCAGCGGCATTGAGCAGTTTCAAGTAGTTCAGGTAGCTGGAATATGGCGAGGCGGTTTTGGGATCGGCTAAGCGGCGGAAAGAAAAGACGAAATCATCTGCCGTAACTGGATCACCGTTTGACCATTTGCCGTCTTGGCGTAAATGGAATGTCCAGATTTTAAAATCCGGGCTGTGTTCCCATTTTTCCGCCGCGCCCGGCAGAATATGACCGTTTTCATCGGAGATGACCAGTGTTTCGAACAGTTGGCGGGCGATCATGCCTTCGGGCGAACCGTCGATTTTATTCGGATCCAAAGACGCCGGATCGGAACCATTATTGATGCGCAGAACTTGTTGTTCTGCCAATTCGGTTCCGGCCGGAATTTCGGCTGCGTTTACGCTTTGGCTGACCAGGGCGCCGAAAGCGGCGCTGAGTGCGAGGTGAAGAAAGGTTTTTGGGGTTGTGTTTGCCATGTTTGTTTTCCTTTTTAAGTGACAAAAATAAGGTTTGCATTCTATTAATAAAGCAAAATCTTTAAGCTGTAAAGGCGCAAAAAATGAATTTGTGACTGAAGTAAAATAAAACCTAAAGTGCGGTCGGTATTTTATTTTTTTCAGCGTAAGTGACCAAATCCGGCAGACCAAATCCGTATGGTCGACTATCCGCCGGGTTTGCGCGTAAAAAATGATAATTTCCTTTGACTAATCGACGATCAAAAGGTAATATTCACGCCCTATGCAAAAGGTAAAACTACCCCTAACTACTGATCCGGTAAAAGATGCGCAGCGTAGATTGGATTATGACGGTTATTATGCCGCCGCCCAGCTTGCACGTCTTACAGAATCGGTAAGTAAAGTGCTCAGCGATGCACAGGTTACATTATCGTTTTTCATTGATCCGCAAAAATTAGTGGTGATGAAAGGTCGGGCAACGGTTGAAGTCGAATTGGAATGTCAGCGTTGCGGCAATCCTTTTGTACAAACACTGAGCTGTGATTTCTGTTATAGCCCTGTGGCTAATTCGGATCAGGCCGATGAATTACCGGAAATTTATGAACCGATCGAATTTAACGAATTCGGGGAAATAGATTTAATCGGTGCGGTGGAGGATGAATTGATGTTGAGTCTTCCGATTGTACCGATGCATTCATCTGAACACTGTGAAGTGTCCGTGGCTGAACAGGTTTTTGGCGCATTGCCTGAGGAATTGGCAAACAAACCGAACCCGTTCGCTGTATTAGCTAGTTTAAAGAAAAAGTAAATTCAGGAGTATAGCCAATGGCTGTTCAACAAAATAAAAAATCCCGTTCACGTCGTGATATGCGCCGTTCACATGATGCCTTAACTACTGCTGCATTATCCGTTGATAAAGCAAGCGGTGAAACTCATTTACGTCACCACGTAACTGCTGACGGTTACTATCGCGGTCGTAAAGTGATCAATAAGTAATCCGTTACTTAAAGGTAATCACTTGAGTCGTCTAACCCTGGCGTTAGATGCGATGGGCGGGGACATTGGTCCCCGTATTACTATCCCCGCATCACTGAAAGCGTTGGAAAAAGACCCAATGCTCTCTTTATTATTGTTCGGTGACAGCCGGCAAATCACTCCTTTACTTAAACACGTACCCGATAATTTGCAACAACGCCTCACCCTTTGTCATTGCGCGCGCGAGATCGAAAACACGCAAGGGCTTGCGTATGCGTTGCGTCACAGTAAGGGAACCTCTATGCGCCTGGCGATTGAAGCTGTGCAAAAAGGTGATGCGCAGGGTTGTGTCAGCGCGGGCAATACCGCGGCGCTGATGGGGCTGTCTAAAATTATTCTGCAACCGTTAGCGGGAATTGAGCGTCCGGCATTGATTTCTGTGATTCCCACCATGACCGGCGAACGCAGCGTGATGCTGGATTTGGGGGCCAATATCGAATGCAGTGCGGAAAATCTGTATCAATTCGCCGTGATGGGCTCGATCTTTGCCGAAAACAGTCTAGGGCTGGTATTTCCGCGCGTTGCTTTGCTGAATATCGGTATTGAAGAAATTAAGGGATATAAATCAATACGTGACGCCGCCGATATGTTAAGCCGCAACACCAGCATAAATTATATCGGCTTTATTGAAGGGGATTTGCTGCTTAACGGCAAGGCGGATGTGATCGTGCATGACGGTTTTGTCGGCAATGTGGCGTTAAAAACGCTGGAAGGCGCGGCAAAAAATGTCATTGCTTTATTTAAGGGGAATGCAACCTTAAATAAAACCAATCATATGTTAAAACCGATTTTTACTTGGCTGATGAAAAAACTCTTTTTAAAAGGCAGTTATCAGCGTTTACAACAGATTAACCCAGATCAATATAATGGTGCCTCTTTGCTGGGGCTGACCTCCGTCGTCGTGAAAAGCCACGGCAGCGCCAATATTGACGGTTTCGCTTATGCGATCGCCGATGCCGCATTACAGGTGCGTCACCGTATTCCGGCGAAAATTTTAGCCGGCTTAGAAAAATATTAATAACCCGATTTTAGAAAATAATCCGAGATTGTTATGTATAGTAAAATTTTAGCCTCCGGGAGTTATTTACCGGCACAGATCAGAACCAATGCCGATCTGGAAAAGATGGTGGATACTTCAGACGAATGGATCACAACCCGTTCCGGGATCAAAGAACGTCGTATTGCGGCGGCTGATGAAACCGTCGCCAGTATGGGATTTGCTGCTGCCAAAAACTGCATTGAAGCCGCAGGCATTGCGCCGGATGATATTGATTTAATTCTGGTTGCGACAACCAGCAACAGCCATGGTTATCCAAGCGCCGCCTGTCAGATTCAGGGCATGCTGAATATTGCGGACGCGATCGCTTTTGATCTGGCGGCCGCCTGCACCGGTTTTGTGTATGCCTTAAGCGTTGCCGACCAGTTTATTCGCACGGGACGGGTGAAAAAATCGCTGGTTATCGGTGCGGATCTGAATTCCCGCAATCTGGATGAAACGGATCGCAGCACGCTGGTGTTATTCGGTGACGGTGCCGGTGCGGTAATATTGGAAGCCGCCGAACAGGCGGGGATTATTTCCACTCATCTGCATTCTTCGCCGGATACCAAAAATATGCTGACCTTAACTTATCCGCGGCGCGGAGAGGTGCAATCAGGCTTTATTCAGATGCAAGGTAACGACACCTTTAAGGTTGCTGTGCGTGAGCTGTCACAGATTGTGGAAGAAACCCTGTCGGCAAATCATTTGGCAAAAGGCGACATCGACTGGTTGGTGCCGCATCAGGCTAATTTGCGTATTATTGCCGCTACCGCGAAAAAACTGGATATGCCAATGTCGCAGGTGGTGGTTACGCTGGATCGTCACGGCAACACCAGTGCCGCCAGCGTGCCGATTGCACTGGATGAAGCGGTACGTGACGGGCGCATCCGGCGCGGGCAATTATTGCTGCTGGAGGCGTTCGGCGGTGGTTGGACTTGGGGTTCGGCGTTAGTGAGATTTTAATGGATCTGCTATAATCGCCGATAGGTAAAAAAGTGCGGTAAAAAAGACCGCACTTTTGTTCTTAATAAATGTAATGAATGATGATACCGAACATCGCATAATGCTCGGAAGACAGTAGAAATAAAGGAAATGACAATGAAAAAATTCGCAATGGTTTTTCCGGGACAAGGCTCACAGAGCGTCGGCATGCTGGCGGAACTGGCGGCCGAATTTCCAATCGTGGAAGAAACTTTTCAACAGGCATCAGAGGTGCTGGGCTATGACTTATGGCAACTTGTGCAGCATGGGCCGGCTGAAGCGCTGAATAAAACTTGGCAAACCCAACCGGCGCTATTGACTGCATCGGTAGCGATTTTTCGGGTTTGGCAGCAGCAATATCCCGACTTAAAACCTGCCGTGTTGGCAGGGCATAGCTTGGGCGAATACTCCGCTTTGGTTTGCGCCGGCGCAATGGATTTTCAGGATGCGGTAAAATTGGTGGAACTGCGCGGCAAATTGATGCAGCAGGCTGTGCCGGAAGGCAGCGGCGCAATGTATGCGATTATCGGTCTGGATAATGAAAGTATTATTACCGCTTGTAAAGAAGCGGAACAAGGCGAAGTGGTGTCCGCGGTGAATTTCAATTCGCCGGGACAGGTGGTGATCGCCGGTGCGAAAGCGGCGGTGGAGCGTGCCGCTGCAGCTTGTAAAGCCGCCGGCGCGAAACGGGCACTGCCGTTGGCGGTCAGCGTGCCTTCCCATTGCGCATTAATGAAACCGGCGGCAGATCAACTGGCGGTGTCGCTGGAAAGCGTCGCGGTTAAAGTACCGACAATTCCGGTGATTAACAATGTGGATGTGAAAACCGAAAGTGAAACGAAGGAAATTCGCACCGCACTTGTGCGCCAGCTTTACAGCCCGGTGCGCTGGACGGAAACGGTGGAAAAAATGGCACAAAGTGGTATTGAGGTGCTGATCGAAATAGGTCCGAACAAAGTGTTGACCGGTTTAACCCCGCGTATCGTAAAAACATTACAGGCGCTTGCCGTGAACGATGTGAAATCACTGATCGGCGCACAGGAATTATTAGCATAAAAATTATTGACTGACATAAAGGAGAATTTCAATGCAGGGAAAAATTGCATTAGTGACAGGCGCGACCCGCGGTATCGGGCGTGCCATTGCAGAACAACTGGCAGCGAAGGGTGCATTCGTTATCGGCACCGCAACCTCGGAAAACGGCGCTGCAAGTATCAGTGCTTATTTAGCCGACAAGGGCAAAGGGCTGGTATTGGATGTGGCGGAGCAGGCGTCCATTGATGAAGTGCTAGCGCAGATCAAAGCCGAGTTCGGTGATATTGATATTTTGGTGAATAACGCCGGTATTACCCGCGATAATCTGTTAATGCGCATGAAAGACGAGGAATGGCTGGATATTTTGCAGACCAATCTGACTTCGGTGTATCGTCTGTCAAAAGCCATGTTGCGCAGTATGATGAAAAAACGCTGCGGACGCATTATCACTATCGGTTCCGTGGTCGGTTCGATGGGCAATCCGGGGCAAACCAACTATTGTGCGGCGAAAGCCGGCTTGGTCGGTTTCAGTAAAGCACTGGCAAAAGAAGTGGCAGCGCGCGGCATTACAGTGAATGTGGTGGCGCCCGGTTTTATTGCGACGGATATGACGGAAGTGCTGAGTGAAGAACAAAAGGCTGGTATTTTAGCCAATGTGCCCGCTGGACGTTTGGGCTCGCCTAAAGATATTGCTAACGCCGTTGCCTTTCTGGCATCGGATGACGCCGCCTATATTACCGGCACGACGCTGCATGTCAATGGCGGGCTGTATATGGAATAACGCCTGCAAACGGCAAATTTATTATGTGCGTTTAAGCGGGAGTTATCCCGCTTTTTTACTGCGTTTTTTATCACCGCGCCGAGATTTTGTGTGTTTTTGTACCGCACTTTTAAGCCGCCGGGGTTGGCGGTCGGTATATTGCTTTTTCTTTTCGCCTCTTTTTCCTTTCTTCTTTCTTGGGTTTTATTTGTTAATGAGAACAATTCTCAAAATTGTTAATAAATCTACCTATTTGTAAGTATTTTGTAAATATATTGTTGTTTATGATGAAGATCAATTTATTTCCCGCCAAACAAGAGTAATATGCCACAATCAAAATAGTCATATAAATTATGGGTGAATATGGAGCGTGCTATGAACAATACATTGGACGGACTGTTCTCACTTAACAATGTGAGCCGTCGCGATTTTATGAAATTATGTACCGCGATGGCGGCGACCATGGGGTTGAGTGCAAAGGCCGGCGCGGAAATCGGTGCGGCGCTGACCGATCCGCAGCGGCCGCCGGTTATTTGGATTGGTGCGCAGGAATGTACCGGCTGTACAGAATCCTTATTGCGGGCAACCCATCCGACGCTGGAAAATTTGGTGCTGGATGTGATCTCGCTGGAATATCATGAGGTGTTATCCGCGGCGTTTGGCGAGCAGGCGGAAGAAAACAAACACAATGCAATTCATAAATATAAAGGCAAATATGTTTTAGTGGTGGACGGTTCTATTCCGCTGAAAGACGGTGGCGTGTATTGTATGGTGGCGGGCAAGCCGATTGTCGAACATATCAAAATGGCGGCGAAAGATGCTGCAGCGATTATCGCTATTGGTTCCTGTGCAGCCTGGGGCGGGGTGCCGTCAAGCGGCGGCAATCCTACCGGTGCGGTCAGTTTGGCAGAGGTTTTGCCGGGCGCTCAGGTTATTAATATTCCGGGTTGTCCGCCGAATCCGCATAATTTTCTGGCTACGGTCGCACATATTATTACCTATAAAACCTTACCGGCAATGGACAAACAGAACCGTCCGCTGTTTGCCTATGATCGTTTAATTCATGAAAACTGCTATCGTCGACCGCACTTTGATGCAGGGCGTTTTGCGCGCGAATACGGTGATTATGGTCATCGCCACGGTTGGTGTTTATATCACCTCGGCTGTAAAGGGCCGGAAACCTATGGCAATTGTTCGACCTTGGAATTTTGCGATGTGGGCGGTAATAACTGGCCGGTGGGAATCGGTCATCCTTGCTATGGCTGTAATGAGAAAGGCGTCGGCTTTACTAAAGGCATTTTCCAGTTGGCATCGGTAGAAAATCCAACGCCGCGGGTGGATAAACCCGATGTGAATAATACGGAAGGCAGCGGTGCGTCGCTGACTGCAATCGGCTTGCTGGGCGGGGCGGCAGCGGTATTGGCAGGGGTGACGGTGGAAACGTTGCGCGAGCTGACCAGTCAGCGTAAGGCGAATAAAGCGAAGGATGCGCCGACGGCAACAGACATTCACTCGGATAAATAATGACACGGGATAATCATAATGGATAGACGTCAATTCATCAAAGCCGGGCTGCTGGGCGGTGCGGTATCTGCGCTGCCTGTGAGTGAAGTCAGCGCGGCCTCGCCGGTGCGGGAGGCGGCACCTGAGGCGCTGGGTATGCTGTACGATTCTACGCTCTGTGTCGGCTGTCAGGCTTGTGTGGCGGAGTGCCAGCAGATCAACCGTACCGCACTGAACCCGGCGGGCGAACAAACATGGTCGAATAACGATAAATTATCACCGTTTACGCGAAATATTATTCAGGTGTGGTCTGACGGCGAGGGCAACAATAAAGATCAAAGCGAAAACGGTTATGCCTATATCAAAAAACAATGTATGCACTGTGTGGATCCCAACTGTGTGACCGTTTGTCCGGTGCAGGCGTTGACAAAAGATCCCAACACCGGCATTGTGGGCTATGATCCGGATATTTGTACCGGCTGCCGCTACTGTATGATAGCCTGCCCGTTTGATGTGCCGAAATACGATTATGATAACCCGGTCGGCGAAATCAGCAAATGCGAACTGTGCAATCAGAAAGGTGTTTCCCGTATTGATAAAGGCGAACTGCCGGGCTGTTGCCATGTTTGCCCGACAGGCGCGGTAATTTTCGGTCGTCGGCAGGATTTGTTGCAAGAAGCCAAACATCGACTGGGTTTATTACGCGGTACGGATTATGATTATCCGCGCCAACGGGTTGACAGCCAAGATCGCTATCGCGCGACAGTGCCGCGTTATTATCAGCATATTTATGGCGAACAGGAAGCCGGCGGCACGCAAGTACTGGTATTAAGCGGCGTACCGCAGGAAAATCTCGGATTGCCGATTCTTGACGAACATTCGACCGGTACCCGTGCGGCGCATTTACAACATTTCCTCTACCGCGGCATGGCGTTGCCATTGGTCGCTTTGGCAGGTCTGACCGCAATGACTTTCCGGAATATGCACCGCGATAAAATTGAAGCCAAACTGCGCGAAATGAAAATCGCCCGTCAGCAAATGCAGGAAGAGCTGGATAAAGAGGAGGAAAAACATCATGGGTAAGATACGTCCGGTGGGCGGAAAATTAATTTCTACGCCTATTTTGTTTTTTGCTCCGTTGGCGGTGATTTGTATATTGCTGATCGTCAAACGCCTGTTTTTCGGTATCGGTTCGGTCACTGCGTTAAACGGCGGCTATCCTTGGGGGTTATGGATCGCTTTTGATCTGTTGGTCGGCACTGGCTTTGCTTGTGGCGGTTGGGCGCTGGCATGGACGGTTTATGTGTTTAACAAAGGGAAATATCACCCGCTGGTGCGCCCGGCGCTGTTGGCAAGCCTGTTCGGTTATTCCCTCGGTGGGTTGTCGATTACCATTGATATGGGGCGCTACTGGCACTTGCCGTATTTCTTCCTGCCCGGTCAGTTCAATACCAATTCGGTATTATTTGAAACCGCAGTGTGCATGACCATCTATATTTTTGTCGTCACTCTTGAATTTGCGCCGGTCTGGTTGGGGTATTTCGGCTTTAAAAAATTATTTGAAAAACTCAATAAAATTATGTTTTTCGTGATTGCACTCGGCGCCCTGTTGCCGATGATGCACCAATCTTCAATGGGATCGTTGATGATTGTTGCCGGACAGAAAATTCATCCGGTGTGGCAAAGTTATGAAATGCTGCCGATCTTCTCATTATTTACCGCCTTTATTATGGGATTTTCCATTGTGATTTTTGAAGGTTCATTGGTTAAAGCCGGGCTGGCGGGCAAAACGCCGGACGAACGTCAGCTGTTCACGCAATTGATTAAGGTTACCGCAGGATTAATCGCACTTTTCCTGCTTTGTCGTTTCGGCGAACTGATTTATAACAATAAACTGCATTATGTGTTCGGACTCGATAAACTGAACAAATTTGAGGCGTGGATGTTCTGGTTGGAAGTCTGGCTGATGATGTTGCCACTGTTGACCTTGTTTCTCGGGGAAAAACGTTCCGACGGTCGCTGGCTGTTTGTGTCGGCGTTAAGTATGCTGCTCGGCGCCGCGTTGTGGCGGATGAATTATTCGTTGATTATGTATGATCCGGGCAATGGCTACCGATATTTTCCGTCGGCGGAAGAGTTATTGATTTCAATCGGTTTCGTCTCGATTGAAGTCTGCGCTTACATTCTGATTATCCGCCTGTTCCCGGTATTGCCGGTCTTGAAAGAAGCGTCCAGTGAAGAATCGCAGCATATTATTGCCGAAAAAGCCGCGCGCAGTGAAAAATTTAGTGGAGAAAAAGCATGACAGAAAAAAAACGCATCACAATCGATCCGATTACGCGCATTGAAGGGCATTTGCGCATTGATTGTGAAATTGAGGACGGCAAAGTAACCAACGCGTGGTCATCCGGCACCATGTGGCGGGGCATGGAAAATATTGTGAAGGGCAGCGACCCGCGTGATGCGTGGATGATTATGCAGCGTATTTGCGGCGTTTGTACCACCGTGCATGCCATTATCAGCGTGCGGGCGGTGGAAGATGCGGTTGGAGCAAAAGTGCCGGTCAATGCGCAATATATCCGTAATATGATTCTGGCGGCGCACAGCATGCACGATCATATTGTGCATTTTTATCAGCTTTCCGCGATGGACTGGGTGGATATTACCGCCGCGCTGAATGCCGATCCGGAAAAAGCCGCTGCCATGCTGAAGGATATTTCCAGTTGGTCGTTAAACAGCGCCAATGAATTTCGCAATGTACAGAAAAAAATTCGGGCGCTGGTGGACAGCGGGCAACTCGGTATTTTTGCTAACGGTTATTTCGGACATGCGGCAATGAAACTGCCGCCGGAAGTGAATTTAATCGCCGTGGCGCATTATTTGCAGGCGCTGGAATGTCAGCGAGATGCCAACCGCGTGGTAGCGCTGCTCGGCGGTAAATCGCCGCATATTCAGAATCTGGCCATCGGCGGGGTTGCCAATCCGATTAATCTTGATTCGCAGGCGGTATTGAATTTGGAACGGTTGATGTTTGTCAAAGCCTGTATTGATAAACTGAACGATTTTGTCAATCAGGTATACAAAGTGGATACCGCGGTGATTGCGGCGTTTTATCCGGAATGGTTGGCGCTGGGCGGCACATCACGCAATTATCTGTCTGTGCCGGAATATCCGATTGACGAGCAAAATACGGTCTTTGAGCTGTACGGCGGTTATATTGAAAATGGTGATCTCTCCGGCTTCCGCCCGATTAAAAATCACAAAGATGATTATGTGATTCAGGGCATTAAAGAAAGCGGCAAACATGCTTGGTATGAAGATGATGAGGCGCTGGCGCCATGGGCGGGCTTGACCCGACCGAATTACACCGGTTGGCAGGATGATGGCAAATATTCTTGGGTGAAGGCGCCGACCTTTTATGACAAAGTGGTCGAAGTCGGTCCGTTGGCTTATCTAATGTGTGGACTGGCGGCGAAGGATCAACGCACGCTGAAGCATTTTACCGAAATTAAAGAAATTTACACCGCACTTAGCGGGCAGAATATGGAAACCGATGACCTGCATTCAACGCTGGGACGGATTATCGGGCGTACTACCCATTGTTGTGTGTTGAACGATATTCTGAGTGAGCAGTGGCATAAGTTGGTGGAAAATATCGGCAAAGGCGATAGCGTGGCATATCTGAAAGCGGAGATTCCGCCACAGGGCGAATTTAAAGGTGTCGGTTTCGGTGAAGTGCCGCGTGGTATGTTATCGCACTGGGTGGTGATTAAAGACGGCAAAATCGCCAATTATCAGGCGGTAGTGCCGTCCACATGGAATTCCGGTCCGCGCAACCAGCATGACGAAATGGGACCTTATGAGCTCTCCATTATCGGCACGCCGATAGCGGATCCGAGCAAACCGCTGGAAGTGGTGCGCACCATTCATTCGTTCGACCCATGCATGTCCTGTGCGGTGCATGTGGTGAATCTGGAAAACGGCGAAGTCACGCAGGTGAAAATTTTATAATGAAACCGTTAATTTTAGGTATCGGCAATATTCTGCTGGGCGATGAAGGTATCGGGGTTTACACGGTGCAGGCGTTGGAAAAAGATCCGTGTTTTGCACCGCACTTTGATCTGGTTGACGGCGGCACCTGCGGAATGGAACTGCTGGATGTGATGGCGAAGCGTGAACATATTATTGTGGTGGATGCCGTGCTGGCGGGCAAGTCTGCCGGTGAGATTATCGTTTTGCATGACGATCAAGTGCCGGTTTTCTTTGCGCGTAAAATTTCACCGCACCAGCTTGGTCTTTGCGACGTGTTATCGGCGCTGCAATTAACCGAAGAATTCCCGCGGCATCTGTGCTTAATCGGCGTTCAACCGCAAAGTCTGGCGGCGCAGATCGGACTAAGCGACAGCTTGCGCGCAGTCTTGCCGCAGGTTTGTCGCTGTGTTGCCGACCAGTTGCAACAATACGGCTTTCAAACGCATTATCAATAAAGGAAATCAGCAATTATGCAAACTGGTGCAAAAGACACCGCACTTGATTTATCCTGTATGGGATTTACGCAAAATCCATGTGCATTATTACAACAGTCTATGGAAACCATTGTCCCGCAGATGCGCGATTTGCCGTTTTTTCGTGAAGATATTCCTTGTTTTTGCCCGAATTTCGTATTATTCGAAGGACAGTGGCTGGGCACGGTGTTAACGCCTTGGATGTTAAGCGCGGTGATTTTGCCCGGGCCTGACCAATATTGGGAAAATCGGGTTATCGGCGAGAAGCGGGTGCTGCGTTTGCCCTATAAAGATCTGGTGTTTACCGTCGGTCATTTGGATGCCGTTGCGCAGTATCTGACCTGTTCACTGTTGTCACCGCTGGATAAATCCCTAATGCCGGCGCATGCGATCCGTCTGGCGCAGGATTGTTTGCAGATGATGTTGTCTTTGCCGATAAAGCAGCAAATGCCGGATTTGAGCAAACGGAATCTGTTTAAAGCGCTGGGTTCTGTATAGGTTATATCCCTAACCTGTTAGGGGAATTATGCGACAAAGTCATAGCCAAAGCAGAGTGATAATGTTAAAATTTACCCAGCGATGTAATCGGATTACGTTGCCTGTTGCGTTAGCAGAGTAACGTAACTCACTTTATGGTATGTATTTGAATTGTCTCCGTTTGTGGTTTGACCTTGCAAAAACAGGTTGCAACTTCGCCAAAAATACATACACTATGACACCATTATTTTATGGCTAACTATAAATAGGAAAAGCAAGATGAGCATTGAAGAACGCGTAAAAAAAATCATTGTTGAGCAATTAGGTGTTAAAGAGGAAGATGTAAAACCTGAAGCTTCTTTTGTAGAAGATTTGGGTGCGGACTCTCTGGATACCGTTGAATTGGTAATGGCTTTGGAAGAAGAATTCGATATTGAAATCCCTGATGAAGAAGCTGAAAAAATTACTACCGTTCAATCAGCAATTGATTACGTTCAGAACAACCAATAATCAGTATTAAGGCGGTGAAATCACCGCTTTAATTTTGTCCTTTGTCCGATTCCCACCTAAAAACCACCGCACTTTTTTATTTCCGGTTAAAAATTGATTTAAATTAGCTTTTCATCAGAAACTTGCCGATTTCCTATTGAAACGATTGTGCTAATTTCTAAATAAAGTATCATAGCCCGCGTTTTTGTTTTTTAACTCTGCTTTAGGAATCATTTATGCTTTACTTAGAATTTTTATTTCTGTTGTTAATGCTTTATATCGGAAGCCGTTTCGGCGGTATCGGTTTGGGGGTGGTATCCGGTATCGGTCTGGTGATTGAAGTTTTCGTTTTACGCATGCCGGTCGGTAAGGCGCCGATTGATGTGATGCTGATTATTCTTGCGGTGGTAACCTGTGCCTCCGTGCTTGAGGCTGCCGGCGGTCTGAAATTTATGCTGCAAATTGCGGAAAGAATACTGCGCAGCAACCCGAAACGGGTCACATTATTAGGGCCGTTGGTAACCTATATTATGACTTTTATGCTGGGTACCGGACATTCCGTTTATTCCATTATGCCGATTATTGGCGATGTAGCGCTGAAAAATAAAATCCGTCCCGAACGCCCGATGGCTGCCGCCTCCGTTGCTTCGCAATTAGCCATTACTTCCAGCCCGCTGGCTGCCGCCATTGCGTTTTATTTGACCCAGATTTCACAAATTCCGGGCTATGAACATATCTCTTTATTAAATATTATTTCCGTCACCATACCGGCAACATTCATTGGCACACTGGCATTGTCTCTGTACAGCTTGCGTCGCGGTAAAGAGCTGGAAGATGATCCGGAATATCAACGCCGTTTGCAAGATCCGGTATGGCGTGAACGTATTTTGAACACCACAACTACTGCTTTAAATGATGAACTGCCGCGTTCTGCTAAAATTTCCGTTTATCTTTTCCTGCTTTCTTTGCTGACCGTGGTCTTTATCGCCATGTTCCCGGAAATTCGTACTATCGGTAACGCTAAACCGATTTCCATGTCGTTGGTGATTCAGATGATGATGTTGTGTTTCGGCGGAGTTATTTTACTCGCCACCAAAACTAATCCTCAGCTAGTACCGAATGGCGTGGTGTTTAAATCCGGCATGGTGGCGGCGATAGCCATCTTTGGTATTGCTTGGATGAGCGATACATATTTCCAATATGCTATGCCGGAATTTAAAGCCGCCGTAACCTCAATGGTGGAAAACTATCCTTGGACATTTGCATTTGCATTGTTTGCTGTATCGGTCGTGATTAATAGTCAGGCGGCAACCGCAGTTATGATGCTACCGGTCGGGATTAGTTTGGGATTACCGGCGCCGTTATTGGTGGGTTTAATCCCGGCAACTTACGCCTATTTCTTTATTCCTAACTATCCGTCGGATATTGCTACCGTCAACTTCGATGTAACTGGCACCACCAAAATCGGTAAATATTATTTTAACCACAGCTTTATGGTTCCCGGCTTAATCGGCGTTACCACCGCCTGTATCGTCGGTTATATCGTAGCACAGATTGTCATTCGCTGATTTGTTCAGTTTTTAACTGATATTCAGGTAAATGACTTCTGCCAAATCTCCCCAGCCCCTCTTTGCTAAAGAGGGGCGTTAGGTTTAGTTTCACTTCCCTGTGTTTGATAGCCAAAAGTGCGGTTATTTTTACCGCACTTTTTGTTAATAAAAGCAACTTAATTAGAAATACCAATTGTTCTGGATCCCTCTCTTTTTTAAAGAGGGGTTAGGGGAGATTTCCATCGTATTTTTTGTTTATCTGTTAGATCGATCACATCTTTTTACCTTATGCTCTGATAGAATTGTTAAGAAAATGTTATATTTTTGATTGAGCTATATTGACTAGTCAGCAATGATATATTTTATTCAGAAAAACGATACAATTTTAGCCTATTAAATCGAGAAAATTTATGCTCAAACCATATCAATGTTACCTTACGATTTTTCTGTTGGGTGCCTGTGCGCTGGTGTGTTTGTATTCGACCCAGCCGATTTTGCAAAATATCGCCGATTGGGGTGGCGTCGGGGTGGAGAGTGCGGCGTTAACCATTAGTGCGACGACCTTGGGCGTGGCACTGTTTGCGCCGTTTTCCGGTATGTTGTCGGGCGCGTTCGGGCGGCGAAAAACGATTATCATTGCTGTCGGTGCCTTATGCCTGACCACATTGTTTTCCGTGCTGTCTTGGAATTTCCTTTCCTTGCTGTTTTTCCGCTTTATACAGGGAATATGCATTCCGTTTATTTTTTCCAACACGGTGTCGTATATTGCCGAACAGTGGGAAAAACGCGAAGCGGTACGATTCAATAGCCTGTATATCGCTGGCACAGCATTCGGCGGATTTTCCGGGCGTTTGTTGGCGGGGATTACGGTGGATTTTTTTCATGAATGGAAGCTGACCTTTATTACGCTGACGCTGTTTTTATTATTAACTTTCTGGCTGACAATAAAATATTTACCGCAGGAAAAACAGCAATATACGGGAAAAACAAGCCATTTTGTGACGGATCTGAAACAGATTCTGACCGACCACAAAATGCTGATCAGCTGTGTTATCGCTTTTTCTTTATTGTTTCAACAGGTCGGTTCGTTTACGTTCGGCAGCCTGTATCTTGCCGGCGCGCCGTTTTATTTAAGTTCCATACAAGTCGGTTTGATTTTTGTGGTGTTTTTAATTCCGTCGCTGCTTACGCCGATGACGGCGATGATTATCAATCGGTTTGGCTATGTTTATGCGTTTTTATTGTCCGGCGCGTTAGGTTTGTGCGGACTTTATCTGACCCTATCCGATACGCTCTCACTGGTGATTGCCGGCTTAACGCTGTCTTGTGTCTCGGTGTTTTTCGGTCAGGCGTGCGGCACGTCGTTTATTGCGAAAAACAGTACTTATGCACGGGCGACGTCGGTCGGCGTGTATTTATTCTCGTATTATTTGGGCGGCTGTCTGGGCGGCATTATTCCGGGTAAGGTTTATTATCTTTCCGGCTGGGCGGAATGCGTGTATTTGTTGATGATTATGATCTTACTCAGTTGTATCTTGGCATTGATTGGTTGGAGAAAACAGAAGGAGAAGAGCTATGTTTAAACATGATGCGTTTTATTGGATAAATCGAATGGATAAAGCCTCGACCGTTGCGGCGTTGAAGCAGGGATTTATCGACGAGAGCGCCGCCAAAGACATCGCACAGGCAATTGCCGAATTGACGGAAAGTGAGCTGCGCCCGACGGATTATATTGATATTCAACCGATGTTACTGAAACGGGTCGGGCATATCGGTTCCATGATCCATGTGGGCAGAAGTCGTCAGGATATATTGGCAACCTTGCACCGTCTGTTTCTTCGTGATCGGTTTATTTATGTGTATTTTCTGTCCTTAAAGACAAGAAAATTATTGCTTAAACTTGCTGAACGAAATATTGACACGGTGCTGCCTTCTTACACCAACGGTGTGCAGGCGCAACCTGTGACCTTGGCGCATCTTTTACTTGGCTATGAGGCGACGATTGCCCGTTCAGCAAAACGGTTAAAAGAATTTTTTCCGCGCCTAAATAAATCGCCGTTAGGCTCGGCGGCGTTGGCGACGTCCAGTTTTTCTATTGATCGAATTCTGTTGGCGGAGCTGTTGGGATTTCACGGTATTGTGGAAAATGCGTTCGATGCGGCACAATTGGCAGTGATTGATGTCGGGGCGGAAGCTGCCAATATTGCCGCATTGCTGGCGTTATCCGTCGGTACGCTGGTGCAGGATCTGCATATACAGTTTCATCATGTGCGACCTTGGCTGTTGCTTGATGATGAGGCACTGAAAAGTCCGAGTACTTTAATGCCGCAAAAGCGAAATCCGGTGGCGTTAAACCGCACCCGTTTGCTTGCCAGTGAAGTTATCGGCGATGCTGTGAAGGCGACCATGGCGGCACATAATGTCAATTCGGGGTTAACCGATTATAAACGCGAAAATGCCGCTGAAACGCTGGAACGTGCATGCAGAATGCTGAATGAATTAAATGCCGTGTTGGGCGGTATTCGGGTCGATAAAGAAGCTGCGCTGGATCAGGTCAACGCCGATTATTCCGTCACCAGTGAGCTTGCCGGTGCATTACAGCGAAAATTGGGTATTCCGTTTAAAGTCACCCATGAGTTTTCTTCCCGTTTGGTAAACTACGGACGTGAACACCGTTTAAAACCGGCGGAACTGCCTTTTACTGAAGCTGTACGAATTTTTAAACTGGTTTCGCAGGAAATGAATGGCGTTGAGTCTGAGCTGGAGCTGACGGAAGAGGCGTTTTTCAGTCTGCTTGATCCGAATCGGATGATCAACAGCTATGTCGGAGTCGGCGGTTCTCATCCGGTTGAAGTGGAACGCTTGATAAAACGTGCACAGGAATGGGTGCAGGAAGATGACGTATGGCATTTGAACTTGCAGCGAAATCTGGAAGAATCCGCCGCCAGATTAGACGAACTGTTCTCAGAAGTGGTGAAAGGCGAAGAGGAAAGCAGTTTCTGGCTGTAATATTGAATAACATAATGAATGCCCTGATGTTTATCAGGGCATTTGAACGGATTATGAACGTTTCATTATTTCGAAGAATTCTTCGTTGGTTTTTGCCACCATCAGTTTATCAATCAAGAATTCCATGGCTTCCACTTCACCCATAGGATTAAGAATCTTGCGTAGGATCCACATTTTCTGTAATTCGTCAGCGGTGGTAAGCAAGTCTTCTTTACGGGTACCGGAGCGGTTAAAGTCAATAGCAGGGAAGACGCGTTTTTCCGCAATTTTGCGCGAAAGATGCAATTCCATATTCCCGGTTCCTTTAAATTCTTCAAAAATCACTTCATCCATTTTTGAACCGGTATCCACCAACGCGGTGGCGATAATGGTTAGACTGCCGCCTTCTTCCACATTACGGGCCGCACCGAAGAAACGTTTCGGACGATGTAGGGCGTTGGCGTCCACACCACCGGATAAAATTTTGCCGGAAGCCGGGGTGACCGTATTATAGGCACGTGCCAGACGCGTAATACTGTCGAGCAGAATTACTACGTCTTTTTTGTGTTCAACCGAGCGTTTGGCTTTTTCAATAACCATTTCCGCCACCTGAACATGGCGTGCCGCCGGTTCGTCGAAAGTGGACGCAATCACTTCGCCTTTTACTGAACGCTGCATTTCCGTAACCTCTTCCGGACGTTCGTCAATCAGCAGTACAATCAGTTCGCATTCCGGATAGTTATGCGTGATGCTCTGTGCAATGTTTTGCAGCAACATGGTTTTCCCCGCTTTTGGCGGCGCCACAATCAGCCCGCGCTGACCTTTACCGATAGGCGAGGCAAGATCCAAAATACGGGCGGTTAAATCTTCGGTGGAACCGTTGCCGCGTTCCATTCTTAAACGCGAATTGGCATGTAGCGGAGTTAAGTTTTCAAAAAGGATTTTACTGCGGGAGACTTCGGGTTTGTCGTCATTGACCTGATCGACCTTGAGGAGAGCAAAATAGCGTTCGCCTTCTTTAGGCGGTCGAATTTTACCCTCAATTTTATCCCCCGTTTGTAGGTTAAAGCGACGGATTTGGCTCGGCGACACATAAATATCGTCCGGCCCCGCTAAATAGGAACTGTCCGCCGAACGCAGAAAGCCGAAACCGTCCGGCAGAATTTCCAGCACGCCGCCGCCGAAAATATCTTCACCGCTTTTGGCGTGTTGTTTCAAAATGGCAAAGACAATATCTTGTTTGCGTAAGCGGGCCAGATTTTCCAGACCCATTTTTTCTTCGCCCAGCGCCACTAAATCGGACACCGGCGTATTTTTAAGTTCTGTTAAGTGCATAATTGAAAATAATGTTTATTAGAGTTGGATTGTGAGTTAGTTGGATATGATTTTAAGATCCCGTAAATGGGCGTAACGTTATCACTAAATCCGCAGACTGTCTAGGGGCTATTGCGAATTTATTTTCATTTGCGCCGCAGAATAGGGATTGTGCGGAGATGTGGGGCGAACCGACAGCCGCACATTCACAAGAAAATCCCACCGCTCGTGACGGCGAGCGAAAAAATTGCAAAAAAGTGCGGTTGTTTTTTGGGGATTTTTTGACTTCGTGCTATGCTTAGCCCAATTTTTACCGAGTCAATTAATTTTTATGCAAAATAATCATTTAAGTCAGCAGCGGTTTGTCGATTTGGCATTACATCCGAAAGTTTTGGCGGCGCTGCAAAAAAAAGGGTTTGATTACTGTACCCCGATTCAAGCTTTATCTTTACCTGTAACATTAAGCGGACGAGATGTCGCCGGTCAAGCACAGACCGGTACCGGCAAAACCATGGCATTTTTAACCGCAACTTTCCACCATTTATTACAGAATCCATGTGTCGAAACCGCTCCTCATTATTTGAAAGCGCTGATCTTGGCGCCGACCCGTGAACTGGCGGTGCAAATCAGCAATGACGCCGAGCTGCTGGTGCAAGCGACCGGGCTGAAAACCGGTCTGGCCTACGGCGGTGACGGCTATGATAAACAGATTAAAGCCATCGAACAGGGCGTGGATATTCTGATCGGCACCACCGGTCGGGTGATTGATTATGTGAAACAGGGTATTATCCGTCTGGAGCAGGTGCAGGTTGTGGTATTGGATGAAGCGGATCGCATGTTTGATTTGGGTTTTATCAAGGATATCCGTTACTTGCTGCGCAAATGCCCGTCACCAAAGCAGCGTCTAACGATGTTGTTTTCCGCTACTTTATCCTACAAAGTGCGCGAACTGGCGTTTGAAGATATGAATGAACCGGAATACATCGAGGTCGAACCGCTCCAGAAAACCGGACACCGTATTAAGGAAGAATTATTTTATCCGTCCAACCGCGATAAAATGGCGTTGTTAATGACATTGCTGGAAGAAGAGTGGCCGGAGCGCTGCATTGTGTTTGCCAACACTAAACACCGCTGCGAGGAAATCTGGGGCTATCTGGCGGCAGATGGACACCGCGTCGGCTTGCTGACCGGCGATGTGGCGCAGAAAAAACGGCTGGCGCTATTGAAACAGTTTACCGACGGCGCACTGGATATTTTGGTGGCAACCGACGTGGCGGCGCGCGGTCTGCATATTCCGGATGTCACTCACGTGTTCAATTATGATTTGCCGGATGATTGCGAAGATTACGTTCACCGCATCGGGCGTACCGGACGCGCGGGCGAAAGCGGCGTTTCCATCAGTTTCGCCTGTGAAGAATACGCCATGAATTTGCCTGCGATAGAAGACTATATCGGGCACAGCATCCCCGTCAGCCAATATAGCGCTGATTCCCTGCTGACCGACCTGCCCAAACCCTATCGCATCAAACGCGCCACCACACCACAAAAGCGCAACAACCAACGCACATTTAAAAAACGCTACTGATTTTTACCGCACTTTTTAAAGTGCGGTGGTTTTTATGATTGTTTCTATCTGTCTTATCTCATGCTAAAATCACACACTTTTAGTTTAACCAGCGATAACGGTAGTTATGAATTTAGTGGATTTTCTGATTAATAAATTGGACGATTTAAAGGTAACGGATATTTTAGCGATTGATGTGCGAGGAAAATCGTCGATTACCGAGGATATGATTATTTGTACCGGGACATCGGGGCGGCATGTGTCTGCGGTGGCGCAGAAGTTGATTGATGAAAGCAAGCAGGCCGGCTTTGCAACCTTCGGGCAAGAAGGGAAAACTACCGCTGATTGGGTGGTGGTCGATTTCGGGCAGGCGATTGTGCATATTATGCAGCGTGAAAGTCGTGAGATGTATCAGCTGGAAAAACTGTGGGCGTAAGAAAAACAGACCGCACTTTATGAAGATTCAATTGATTGCCGTCGGCACGAAAATGCCTGATTGGGTGAAAACCGGGTTTGAGGAATATCAGCGCCGCTTTCCGAAAGAGATGCCCTTTGAACTGGTAGAAATCGCCGCCGGTAAGCGGGGCAAAAATGCCGATATCAAACGCATTTTGGAACAGGAAGGCAGGGCGATGCTGGCGGCCTGCGCGAAAGGCCGGGTGGTGACGCTGGATATTCCCGGTAAACCTTGGACGACCGCGCAACTGGCGCAGCAACTGGAGGTTTGGAAAAACGACGGACGCGATGTTTGCCTGTTGGTTGGCGGTCCGGAAGGATTATCACCGGAATGCAAGGCTGCGGCGGAACAAAGCTGGTCGCTGTCGCCGTTAACGCTGCCACATCCGTTGGTGCGGGTTGTGGTGGCGGAAAGTCTGTATCGTGCTTGGTCGCTGAATGTGAATCATCCTTATCATCGAGAGTAAGTCATGAAGCTGAAAAAATTGCTTTCCCAACCCGCCCATGAGCCGATTCGGGATAAAAAAGCAGAGCGTAATCTGTTTGCCCGGCGTGCGCTGGTGTCTTTTTTGGGAGTGCTCGGGTTGTCGGCAATTTTATTTACCAATTTATATCATCTACAAGTAGTAAATTATGACACTTATCAGACCCGTTCCAACGGCAACCGAATCAAATTGCTGCCGCTGCCGCCGACACGCGGTCTGATTTATGATCGTAACGGGCAGTTGTTGGCGGAAAATTTAACCTTCTTCGGTTTATATATTGTGCCGGAAAAAGTGGAAAATTTAGACCGCACTTTTGCCCAATTGCGCGAAATTGTGGGGCTGAGCGATGAGGATGTTGAGAGTTTTAACAAAGAACGCCGCCGCGCTTCCCGCTATACTTCAATTTTACTGAAAGCGGATTTAACCGAAGAGCAAATTGCGCGTTTTGCGGTAAATCAGTATAAATTCCCGAGTCTGGAAATTAAACCTTATTTTAAGCGTCATTATTTGTATGGTGAACCGCTGACCCATATTTTGGGGTATGTGGCGAAAATCAACGATAAAGATGTGGAACGGCTGAAAAAAGAAGAAAAAATCGCCAATTATGCCGGTTCAAGCGATATCGGTAAGCTCGGCATTGAACGTTATTATGAAGATCAGCTGCACGGCACGGTGGGTTTTGAAGAGGTGGAAATCAACAACCGCGGCAAGGTGATCCGAAAACTGCGCGAACAGCCGGCTATTGCGGGCAAAAGTATTCATTTGACCATTGATTTGGCATTGCAGCGTTATATTCTGGATTTGTTGGGCGGACACAAGGGTGCTGTCGTGGTGCTGGACCCGCAGGACAGCAGCATTCTGGCGATGGTTTCGACGCCGAGTTATGATAATAATCTATTTGTCGGCGGCATTTCCGGCGACGATTATAAACGTTTGTTAGACGATCCGAGTCGCCCGTTGTACAGCCGCGTCACTCAGGGCGCTTACCCGCCGGCGTCAACGGTGAAACCGTTTATCGCGGTTGCCGGGTTGCAGGAAAATGTAATTACTCCCGGCACCACGGTGTTTGATCCGGGCTATTGGGTGCTGCCGAACAGCACGAAGCGTTTTCGTGACTGGAAGCGCAGCGGTCACGGTTATACGGATTTGAATAAAGCGATTACCGAATCCTCAGATACTTATTTTTATCAGCTGGCTTATAATATGGGTATTGATCGCCTGTCCGAGTGGATGAAACGCTTCGGGTTCGGTATGCCGACCGGTATTGATATTCGCGAAGAAACAGCGGCGATTATGCCAAGCCGGGAATGGAAACAGAAACGTTACAAGAAACCTTGGGTACAGGGCGATACCATTTCGGTCGGGATCGGGCAGGGCTATTGGACTGCGACACCGCTACAGCTTGCCAAAGCACTGGCAATTCTGATTAATAACGGTAAAGTGAATACTCCGCATTTAATGAAGTCGGTCGAAGGTTCAAGCGTTGAGCCTTATCAGGATCCGCTGTTATATGAGGATATTAGCGAACCTAAGCCGCTTTACTGGGATTTGGCAAAACGGGGCATGTATAATGTGGTGAATGCGGCAAACGGGACGGCGCGCAAGGCATTTGCTGGAACCAATTATCATGTAGCGGGAAAATCAGGCACGGCGCAGGTATTCAGTTTGAAAGAAAATCAAACCTATAATGCGGGTTCTTTGGTGAAAGAATTACATGACCATGCGTGGTTTATCGGTTATGCGCCCTATGAAGATCCGAAACTCGTGGTGGCGGTCATTCTGGAAAATGCGGGCGGCGGCGGAAGCAATGCTGGACCTGTAGTTAGAAGTATTATGGATTATTATTTGAATATTCGCCTACCTCAGCAAAACGGTGAGCGTAGTCGGTCCGATTTGCCGGAATCCTTACCGCACAATAATGAGGTAACAGAATAATGGGCGAAAAAAATATCTGGCTGTTGTTATGGCGCCGTTTACATATTGACCTCTGGCTGTTTATTGGGCTGTTGGTGATTTCCGGTTACGGTTTGCTGGTGCTGTACAGCGCTTCCGGCGCCAATGAGGCGATGTTTCGCAGCCGCATTATTCAGGTTGCGCTGGGCTTTGCCGTCATGTTGGTTATGGCGCAATTCTCACCGAAGTTTTATCAGCGCATTGCACCTTATTTATTCGGCATCGGTATTATTTTGTTGATTCTGGTGGATTTGGTCGGTACCACCAGTAAAGGCGCACAACGTTGGCTGGATTTGGGCTTGTTCCGTTTTCAACCGTCGGAGATCGTTAAACTTGCGGTGCCTTTAATGGTGGCGGTGTATTTGGGCAAACGGTCGTTACCGCCGAAATTAACCGATACTTTTATTGCGTTACTGCTGATTATCGTGCCAACTCTGCTGGTGGCGATTCAGCCGGATTTAGGCACTGCGATATTAGTCAGCGCTTCCGGCCTGTTTGTGGTCTTTCTGGCGGGAATGAGCTGGTGGTTGATTTTGATCGCGATTGTTGCGTTAGCCGGTTTTATTCCTATAATGTGGTTTTATTTAATGCACGATTATCAGCGCACTCGTGTACTGACCTTGCTTGATCCGGAAAAAGACCCGCTTGGTGCAGGTTATCATATTCTGCAATCGAAAATTGCTATCGGTTCAGGCGGTATGTGGGGAAAAGGCTGGATGCAGGGAACTCAATCGCAGCTGGAGTTTTTGCCGGAACCGCATACGGATTTTATTTTCGCTGTATTAAGTGAAGAGCACGGTATGATCGGCTTTACCGTGCTAATGGCGATTTATTTGTTTATTGTGGCAAGAGGGTTGATGATCGGGGTGAATGCGCAAACAGCTTTCGGGCGAATTCTGGTCGGTGCACTGACCCTGATATTTTTTGTATATGTCTTTGTTAATATCGGTATGGTGAGCGGCATTTTGCCGGTAGTCGGCGTGCCGTTGCCGTTGGTCAGTTACGGCGGTACGTCTTTCGTCACATTAATGGCGGGTTTCGGGCTGATTATGTCAATACATACCCACAAAGAGCATTTTTTCAAGGGAACTAAATAAGATTTTGTGAATCTTAAACACAGTACTTTGTAAAAAATCGAGCATATTGAAGATGAAATTAACTCAAGTATTGAAATTAGCGTTGGCATTGCTGGCTGTCGCAGGCAGCATATCGGTACATGCGGAAACTAAAAAGCTATATGGCGTACAAGGCCCCAAGCTAACCTATCGGCAGCCGAGTACACAATCCGGTTCTTATGTGGTAAAAGGGGTAACCTATACCACCAGGGCGCATCATAATGCCAAGCATTATTCTCATGAAGGGGTCGCCAGCTATTACCATAAAAAATTCACCGGACGCCGCACCTCCAGCGGTGAGGCATATAGTCCGTTGCTTTATACTGCTGCGCATAAAACTTTGCCGATAAACTCTTATGCTTTGGTGACGAATTTACGTACCAACAGAAAGGTGATTGTGCGGATTAATGACCGCGGCCCTTTCACCAAAGGGCGCCTGATTGATCTGTCCAGTGCGGCGGCAAAAGAGATCGGCATTATCGGGCGCGGCACCGGTACTGTGCGGGTAGAAGCATTGCACGTCAGCTCGGAGGGCAAACTTTCCGGTGCGGCGGTGAGTTCGTTGGCAAAAATCGCGAAAACGCCGGAAGCCGTACGACGTCTTGAACCGGCACTGACGGCACAGGTAAACGCAAAAAGTGCGGTGAAAAATTCGCCCGATTCGGCGGCTTATAAACTTCGTATGCTGAATGTCAACAGCAAGCAGCAGGCGGAAAAAGTCATTGAGCGACTGGCGTTGGATAATGTGAAAACAGAAATCGCGCGCAACGGTAAACGATACGATATTCACTTCGGGCCTTTAACCACAAAGAACGAAGTGAATCAATTGAAAGCACAGTTGCAAAAACTCAACGGTGCGAAACAACTCATCGTGTATAGTTATAACAAATAAACCATAAACTGATTTTAGGATGTAGAGGTATGCTTAACAAAGTTTTTCAGAACACAAAATTAACGCTGATTGCCGGTATGCTTGCGCTGTCGGCTGCGCCGGCTATGGCGGAAGATAGCCAATTCGGCATCACCGCACCGGAACTCAATGCTCAGACTTATATTCTGATGGATTATAATTCCGGTACGGTACTTGCCGCACTGAATCCAGATCAGCGTCAATATCCTGCATCCTTAACGAAAATGATGACCAGCTATGTGGTAGGTGATGCCATCAAGCAGGGCAAAATCCATAATACAGATCTGGTTACTATCGGTGAGAGCGCATGGGGCAAGAATTTTCCGGGATCGTCGAAAATGTTCTTAAACCTGAATCAGCAGGTTTCAGTGTCGGATTTAAACCGTGGCATTATTATCGTTTCCGGCAATGACGCCTGCGTGGCAATGGCGGAGCATGTCGCCGGTTCGGAACGCAATTTTATTGAGGCAATGAATAAATTTGTCTCGCAATTCGGCTTAAAAAATACTCACTTCACCACGGTACACGGTTTGGACGATGAAAATCAGTATTCTTCTGCTCGCGATATGGCAATTATCGGTTCCCATCTGATTCGCGATTTGCCGGAGGAATATAAAATCTATGCCGAAAAAGATTTTACTTTCAACAATATTAAACAGCCTAACCGCAACGGTCTGTTGTGGGATAAAAGCATGAATGTGGACGGCATGAAAACCGGTCACACCGATAAAGCCGGTTATAATCTGGTAGCGTCTGCCACCGGTAACGGCAGTATGCGTTTAATTTCCGTAGTCATGGGCGTGCCGACATATAAAGGTCGTGAAGTGGAAAGCAAAAAATTGTTGCAGTGGGGCTTTGCGAACTTCGAAACCTTTAAAACGCTGGAAGCGGGCAAAAGCGTGTCCGAACAAAGCGTTTATTACGGTGATGCGGGCAAAGTGCAGTTAGGCGTGTTGCAGGATCAATTTATTACGTTGCCGAAAGGTCGTCAGGCAGAAGTGAAAGCGCGTTACGAACTGGAGAAAAAATATCTGGACGCGCCGCTGGCGAAAGGGCAGGTTGTCGGTCAGGTGATTTATCAGTTAGACGGCAAAGATGTGGCAAAGGTGAATTTGCAAGTTATGGAAGAGGTTAAAGAGGGCGGATTTTTCGGTAAAATCTGGGATTGGCTGGTGCTGACCGTGAAGAGTTTCTTCAACTAACCTTGAATTAAGCGAAAATCAACCGCACTTTAACCTACCAAGGACGCCCTTTTGGCGTCCGAATTGATTTTATCAGGAGATGACATGACGGAAAAAGTCGTAAAACTGGAAGATATTCCGCAAAAGCAACTCAAAGATCTGCTGGAATTCCCTTGTTCTTTTACTTTCAAAGTGGTGGGCAAAAATCGTGCCGACTTGGCGGACGATACGCTGGCGGTGATCCAACAATACGCGCCGGGCGATTACATCCCGCGTGAACATATCAGTTCAAAAGGCACCTATAATTCCGTTTCCGTGGATATTATTGCGGAAAATATCGAACAGGTGGAAACATTGTACGTCGAACTGGCTAAAATCGACGGCGTAAGAATGGTACTTTAATGTCAATGACAACCAATTCAGACATAATTATTCGTCAGCTTGGCGTGCGCGATTATCAAGAAATCTGGCATGCGATGCAGCATTTTACCGACACTCGTGATGAACATACCGCCGATGAAATTTGGCTGGTGCAGCATCCCGCCGTTTTTACGCAAGGATCGGCTGGCAAGCCAGAACATCTACTGCACGCTACCCGCATTCCAGTGGTACAGTCCGATCGTGGCGGGCAAATTACCTATCACGGACCGGGTCAGCAGGTAATGTATGTGCTCATCGACATTAAACGGCGTAAAGCGCAGGGGCACGAGCTGAATGTGCGTCAGCTGGTGACCGCACTTGAACAAGCGGTGGTCAAAACGCTGGCGGATTACGGCATCGAGGCTTACCCGAAAGCCGATGCGCCGGGCGTGTATGTGGACGGTAAAAAAATCTGTTCGCTGGGGTTGCGGATTCGTAAAGGCTGTTCTTTCCACGGTCTTGCGTTAAATATCAATATGGATCTTGCCCCGTTTCTGAATATCAACCCTTGCGGCTATGCCGGACTGGAAATGTGCCAGCTGGCCGACTTTGTCAGCGCCGAACAGGCGCAGTGCGATAAAGTAGCACCGAAATTAGTTACATACTTTAGCCAATTATTAGAGTATAATGTAACAAATTTTTAACAAGTATAGGATTTGTTGATGGCTACTCCCTTTAAAATGGAACGTGGCGTTAAATATCGCGACGCGGCGAAAACCTCCATTATTCCGGTAAAAAATATTGATCCCAATCAGGTATTATTGAAAAAGCCTGAATGGATGAAGATCAAATTACCGGCAAATTCAGCGAAGATTGATCATATTAAAAACGGCATGCGCCGCCATGGATTACATTCCGTCTGCGAAGAGGCGTCTTGTCCGAATCTGCACGAATGTTTTAATCACGGTACCGCAACCTTTATGATTTTGGGCGCCATTTGTACCCGCCGCTGCCCGTTCTGTGATGTGGCACACGGTAAACCGTTACCGCCGGACCCGCAGGAGCCACGTAAATTGGCGGAAACCATTCAGGATATGAAATTGCGTTATGTGGTGATCACCTCAGTGGATCGCGACGATTTGCCGGATCGCGGTGCCGGGCATTTTGCCGAATGCGTGAAAGAAATTCGTGCCTTAAATCCGGGAATTAAAATTGAAATTTTAGTACCGGATTTTCGCGGGCGCATTGAACAGGCGCTGGATAAGTTGAAAGACAACCCGCCGGATGTGTTTAATCATAATTTGGAAAACGTGCCGCGCTTGTATCGAGAAATCCGTCCGGGCGCTGACTATGCGTGGTCGCTGAAATTATTGCGCGAATTTAAAGCCATGTTTCCGCATATTCCGACTAAATCCGGCTTAATGGTCGGCTTGGGCGAAACCAATGAAGAAATTTTACAGGTGATGCAGGATTTGCGCACTAACGGCGTAACCATGCTGACATTGGGACAATATTTACAGCCGAGCCGTCATCATCTGCCGGTGGCGCGTTATGTTCCGCCGGAAGAATTTGATGAATTCCGCCACAAAGCGCAGCACATGGGATTTGAACACGCCGCCTGTGGTCCTTTCGTGCGTTCTTCATATCATGCGGATTTACAGGCAAGCGGCGGCTTGGTGAAATAGCTGACATTTGAGAAAGTGCGGTTGGAATCGACCGCACTTTTGCGCGATATTATTTTGCTCAAAATGTAGCATAAATTTTGATATACCTCTTTATAGGTATTGCATAATCTTGTTATGTGATGATGCAATTTTTTCATATAACATACTGAAAAATAGCCTGTTTTACCATATTTTTGTACCCCTTTCTAATTATTTTCATGTAGCAAAATAAATTTAATGTTTAACTTTTTGCCAGAATCTTGATCAAACGCAAAAAATCATTAAATAACCATGAAAATATTGCAGTTATTTGCTATTTTTAGCCTTGAAGAACCCCCTTTTTATCAATCAGTTAATAGACTTTAATGATAAAAATTATCATTAGCTTATTATTGTGGTGGATTGATAACGAGCATNAAACGGCGTAAAGCGCAGGGGCACGAGCTGAATGTGCGTCAGCTGGTGACCGCACTTGAACAAGCGGTGGTCAAAACGCTGGCGGATTACGGCATCGAGGCTTACCCGAAAGCCGATGCGCCGGGCGTGTATGTGGACGGTAAAAAAATCTGTTCGCTGGGGTTGCGGATTCGTAAAGGCTGTTCTTTCCACGGTCTTGCGTTAAATATCAATATGGATCTTGCCCCGTTTCTGAATATCAACCCTTGCGGCTATGCCGGACTGGAAATGTGCCAGCTGGCCGACTTTGTCAGCGCCGAACAGGCGCAGTGCGATAAAGTAGCACCGAAATTAGTTACATACTTTAGCCAATTATTAGAGTATAATGTAACAAATTTTTAACAAGTATAGGATTTGTTGATGGCTACTCCCTTTAAAATGGAACGTGGCGTTAAATATCGCGACGCGGCGAAAACCTCCATTATTCCGGTAAAAAATATTGATCCCAATCAGGTATTATTGAAAAAGCCTGAATGGATGAAGATCAAATTACCGGCAAATTCAGCGAAGATTGATCATATTAAAAACGGCATGCGCCGCCATGGATTACATTCCGTCTGCGAAGAGGCGTCTTGTCCGAATCTGCACGAATGTTTTAATCACGGTACCGCAACCTTTATGATTTTGGGCGCCATTTGTACCCGCCGCTGCCCGTTCTGTGATGTGGCACACGGTAAACCGTTACCGCCGGACCCGCAGGAGCCACGTAAATTGGCGGAAACCATTCAGGATATGAAATTGCGTTATGTGGTGATCACCTCAGTGGATCGCGACGATTTGCCGGATCGCGGTGCCGGGCATTTTGCCGAATGCGTGAAAGAAATTCGTGCCTTAAATCCGGGAATTAAAATTGAAATTTTAGTACCGGATTTTCGCGGGCGCATTGAACAGGCGCTGGATAAGTTGAAAGACAACCCGCCGGATGTGTTTAATCATAATTTGGAAAACGTGCCGCGCTTGTATCGAGAAATCCGTCCGGGCGCTGACTATGCGTGGTCGCTGAAATTATTGCGCGAATTTAAAGCCATGTTTCCGCATATTCCGACTAAATCCGGCTTAATGGTCGGCTTGGGCGAAACCAATGAAGAAATTTTACAGGTGATGCAGGATTTGCGCACTAACGGCGTAACCATGCTGACATTGGGACAATATTTACAGCCGAGCCGTCATCATCTGCCGGTGGCGCGTTATGTTCCGCCGGAAGAATTTGATGAATTCCGCCACAAAGCGCAGCACATGGGATTTGAACACGCCGCCTGTGGTCCTTTCGTGCGTTCTTCATATCATGCGGATTTACAGGCAAGCGGCGGCTTGGTGAAATAGCTGACATTTGAGAAAGTGCGGTTGGAATCGACCGCACTTTTGCGCGATATTATTTTGCTCAAAATGTAGCATAAATTTTGATATACCTCTTTATAGGTATTGCATAATCTTGTTATGTGATGATGCAATTTTTTCATATAACATACTGAAAAATAGCCTGTTTTACCATATTTTTGTACCCCTTTCTAATTATTTTCATGTAGCAAAATAAATTTAATGTTTAACTTTTTGCCAGAATCTTGATCAAACGCAAAAAATCATTAAATAACCATGAAAATATTGCAGTTATTTGCTATTTTTAGCCTTGAAGAACCCCCTTTTTATCAATCAGTTAATAGACTTTAATGATAAAAATTATCATTAGCTTATTATTGTGGTGGATTGATAACGAGCATTCATTTTTTATCGACGGACAGACCCGGTTAATTTTTTTAGTGGAGTAATTATCGTGAACATTTTCAGAAAAACGCTGGCTTCTCTGGCGCTTGCCGGATTAAGTTTGGCAATGACCCAAAGTGCGGTTGCCGAAACGAAAACAGTGACGACCGAAAGTGGTAAGCATGCCCCGAGCTTACAAGAGTTGACAAAACCAACCGATGTGAAGATTCAATCAAATAATGATAGCTTTGCCGAGAAGTATCCGCGCCAATACAGCAGCTGGAAAGGCACGGCGGAATCAACAGAAATAGTGCCGGCCATTGAGGTTGATCCGCGGATGATCGTGTTGTGGGGTGGTTATGCGTTCTCCAAGGAATATAATAAGCCGCGCGGACATTTTTATGCCGTCACCGATGTGCGCAACATTCTGCGAACCGGTGCGCCGATGGATGCCAACAGCGGTCCGCAGCCGATGGCGTGCTGGACGTGTAAAGGGCCGGATGTGCCGCGTTTAATCGCTGAATGGGGCGAAGAGGGCTATTTTAACGGAAAATGGGCGAAAGGCGGGCCAGAAGTGGTGAATTCTATTGGCTGTGCCGACTGTCACGATACTACATCGAAAGATTTTGCCGAGGGTAAACCGGCGTTGCGTATTGCACGTCCGCATGTGCTGCGTGCCTTGGATGCAATTAACAAAGATTTCGCCGGTTTGGACAGAACCGATCAGCGCGCGGCGGTATGTGCAAACTGTCACGTTGAATATTATTTTGACAAAAACGTCACCAATAACGTGGTATTCCCGTGGTTTAACGGCGTGGATGTGGACAGTATCGAGAAATATTACGACGACATTGAATTTAAAGACTGGGTTCACTCCATTTCTAAAGCACCGATGCTGAAAGCGCAGCATCCGGATTATGAAACTTGGTCGTTGGGGATTCACGGTAAAAACGGCGTAACCTGTATCGACTGCCATATGCCGAAAGTACAGGGTGCCGACGGTAAGGTATATACTGATCATAAAATCGGTAATCCGTTTGATGCCTTTGAAAATACCTGCGCCAACTGTCACGATCAAAGTAAAGAAAAATTACGCGCTATCGTTGATTCCCGTAAACATGATATTAAAGATGTGATGTTGAAACTGGAAGATCATCTGGTTCGCGCTCACTTTGAAGCCAAAGCCGCATGGGATGCGGGAGCAACCGAAGCCGAAATGAAAGACGCATTACAGGCGATTCGTCATGCGCAATGGCGCTGGGATTTCTCGGCAGCCGGCCATGGTGGTCACATGCACGCACCGGATGTGCTGTTGAAAGTGATTGCCTCCGGTTTGGATCGTGCCGCGGATGCCCGTGCCAAACTGGCAGTGATTCTGGTTAAACACGGCGTTCAGACGCCGGTTAAAGTGCCTGATATTTCTAACGCAGAAAATGCTTGGAAAGCAATGGGTATCGATATTGAGAAAGAACGTGCAGATAAAGAAAAATTCCTCAAAGAAATTGTGCCGCAATGGAACAAAGAAGCCATTGACAAAGGCTTAATTTTTGAAGCGCCTCCTGCAAAATAATCAAAAATATGACCGCACTTTTAACCGAAGTGCGGTTCAGCCGAGCAACGAATTGAGGTAATAAACATGAACTCTGTATTGATAAAAATGGTGAAGACGGCAGCGTTGGCGGGCGCGATGTTATTGGCGCTGCCTGCGACGGCGCAAACCGTCGCGCCGACCGATCAGCTCACCTACGAGCCTACGCTGGAAAATCAGCGTAATCCGAACGAATATTGCGCCAAATGTCATAAATTGGACGCGAATGACGAACAATCCGGCGGCGAATTGCATTTCGGCAAATTCCACGGGTTGCATTTATCAAAAACCAATCCGAGTACCGGAAAACCGATTACCTGCGTCAGCTGTCACGGTAATATTTCCGAAGATCACCGGCGCGGCGCCAAAGACGTTATGCGTTTTGACGGCGATATTTTCAGCGATGAGCCGCCGATGTATTCGGTTCAGGAACAAAATAAAGTCTGTTTTTCTTGCCATCAGCCGGAAAAACTGCGCGAAAAACTCTGGGCGCATGATGTACACGCAATGAAACTGCCTTGTGCCAGCTGCCATACTCTGCATCCGGAAAAAGATAAAATGAAAGGTATTGCGCCGAAAGCTCAGGTGAAACTGTGTGTGGATTGCCACGGCGAACAACAGAAACGTAAAGCGCAACAGTTGAAAACTGAAGACCCAGCCACCGAACAAAAGGATAAAAAATGACAGCTTGCTCACGCCGTAGTTTTGTTTCCGGCATGGGAGCGTTAATCCTGATGACGGGAACAACAATGAAATCGGCGGCACAAAGCGGAACGGAAAAACAGCCTATTCGCTATGCAATGTTACACGATGAAAGCGCGTGTATCGGTTGTACGGCCTGTATGGATGCTTGTCGTGAAACTAATCAGGTGCCGCAAGGGGTTTCGCGTCTGGAAATTATTCGCAGCAAGCCTTACGGTGAATTTCCCGATGTGAAATATGAATTTTTCCGCCATTCTTGTCAGCATTGTACCAATGCGCCTTGCGTTGCGGTCTGTCCGACGGGGGCCTCTTATATTGATGCCTCGACCGGAATTGTTGATGTCAATAAAGACCTGTGTGTCGGTTGCCAGTATTGTATTGCGGTGTGTCCGTATCGAGTGCGTTTTATTCACCCAGTGTATAAATCCGCCGATAAGTGTAACTTCTGCCGTGATACCAATCTGGCGAAAGGAAAACAACCGGCTTGTGTGGAAGCCTGTCCGACTAAGGCATTGACCTTTGGCGACACTAATGATCCGCACAGCGCAATTTCTTTGAAATTGAAAGAAAAACAAGTTTACCGCACAAAAGTAGAACTCGGTACTGATCCGAACCTCTACCATGTGCCGGCACGACCAGGGGAGATAAGACGATGAATAGTCCGTTTCATTTTCCGTCTCTGGTATGGGACGGTCCTATCGCCATTTATCTCTTTCTGTTGGGCATTTCCGCCGGTGCCACCATGCTGTCAGTGCTGCTGAAACGCAGCGGTATTGTCGGTGAGCGCCCGGAAGAAAGCAATGTGCTGTGCTGTAATGCGTGGCTGGCGCCAGTCAGCATTATTGCCGGTTTGTTGCTGTTGATTTTCCATTTAACTAAACCGTGGACATTCTGGTATCTGATGTTTAATTATCACCACACTTCGATTATGTCGATGGGGGTGATGTTATTCCAAGTGTACATGCTGTTTTTGATTTTATGGCTGGCGGTGATTTTTAAATATCAGGTATTAAATCTGATTAAGCGTTTTATCCCGAAATTGACCGATTTTGCGGACAAAACTATTGATATTATCGCTAAATTCACCGGTCCGATTGAAATCATTACGCTGCTGTTAAGTATCGCACTTGGTGCTTATACCGGTTTTCTGCTGTCCGCGCTGGTCAGCTACCCGATGCTAAATAACCCGGTGTTGCCGGCACTCTTTTTGGCATCCGGCACCTCCTCGGGGATTGCCGCACTGATTTTATGTACGCTGTTGTTTACAAAAGAAAGCACGCATTCGGCATCCATCGCTTTTTTGCATAAATTCGAATTGCCGGTGGTGCTAATCGAAGCCTTTTTATTGTTTGCGTTTTTTGTCGGTTTGTATCTCGGCGGCGGTCAGAAAACTGTGGCATTTGAGACCGCACTTTTAGGCGGTTTCTGGGCAAATGTGTTCTGGATTGGTGTCGTCGGCATCGGTATTGTGTTACCATTACTGCTCAATGCCGTAGCAACGGACAATCTGAAACACCGTAAAGGGTTTATGATACTGGTTGCGGTACTGGGATTAATCGGCGTACTCTGTCTGCGCTATTTTGTCCTGTATGCGGGACAGATGACGCTGGCCTAAAACCGTTATCTGCGCAATCAACGAGAATCGGGCGGACCAATGTGTCCGCCCGATATGTCATCGGTGAACTCCGCGAATAAAAACCGTCCGTTGCATTATCGTAGTGTGTCGGTTATCCGCTTTGATTTGAATATTACGGAACATTATGCTGCCGGAACTTGGCTTTATCGCTTTACTTATCGCTTTAACCTGTTCGGTATTACTGGTCGTTATACCGCATATCGGGATCATGCGTCGCCGCCCGGATTTAATCCGGCTGGCTTGGCATTTCAGTTATTTATTCGCCATTTTCACCGCACTTTCCATTGCACTGCTGGCATATGCTTTTGCCACGGACGATTTTTCCGTGCAGTATGTGGCGGCACATTCCAATTCGCACCTGCCGCTGTTGTTTAAACTTGCCGCTACATGGGGCGGACATGAAGGCTCAATGCTGTTTTGGCTGTTTTCTTTAAGCCTGTGGATGTGCGCGTTTGCTTTGTTCAGCCGTAAAATTGACCCGCTGATTGTCGCTCGTACTTTATCGTTGCTGGGGCTGATTTGTGCCGGTTTGGCGATATTTATCTTGTTTTTTTCCGATCCTTTTTTGCGTTTATTCCCGCCACCGCCGGAAGGGCGTGATTTAAATCCGATGCTACAGGATATCGGCTTGATCTTTCATCCGCCGTTGCTATATTTCGGTTATGTGGGCTTTGCAGTCAATTTCGCGTTAACCTTGTCGGCATTGGTGAGCGGTCATTTAGATGCGGCAATTGCCCGTTGGATGCGTCCGTGGGTATTAACGGCATGGCTGTTTTTGACCTTAGGCATTGTGCTGGGTGCATGGTGGGCATATTACGAACTCGGCTGGGGCGGTTGGTGGTTTTGGGATCCGGCAGAAAACGCTTCCTTAATGCCTTGGTTGCTGGGGCTGGCTTTGTTGCACAGTCTGTCGGTAACACAACAGCGCGGGATTTTTTCCTACTGGACGATTTTATTTTCCCTGTTCAGTTTTGCATTCAGCCTGTTAGGTACATTTATTATTCGCTCCGGCGTGCTGACTTCGGTACATGCTTTTGCCATGGATAATCAGCGCGGCGCGGCATTGCTGATTCTGTTTTTCCTGCTGAGTGTTGGCGCGTTGAGCGTATTTGCCCTGAAGGCGAAAGCCCCGCCAAGTGCGGTGCGTTTTTCCTTATTTTCGCGCGAAAGTGCAATGCTGGCGGCAAACATTATTTTCAGCGTCGCTACCGCCAGTGTGTTTCTCGGCACCTTTTACCCGCTGCTATTCAGCACCATGGGCTGGGGTTCTATTTCCGTCGGCCCGCCTTATTTTAATACGGTATTTCTACCGTTGTTTATTGTTCTGCTGGTGATCATGTTGCTGGTGCCGGCAACAGGTTGGAAACATATCCGCCGCCCTGTGCTGCTGAAATATGCGCTGCTTGCGCTGCCGGCATTGATCTTGGCGTATTTGCTGATTGAGTTTACCCTGCGGCAGGAAGGCAGTCTGCATTTTAATGTATTGGCGTGGTGCTTGCTCAGTTTGGCGTTCTGGCTGCTGCTGAGCGGTTGCTATGCCTTGCGTTATAGACTGAGTCTGAGAGGCTGTGCGATGCTGCTTGCTCACGGCGGGGTTGCGGTGACGATGATCGGCGCGGTGATGTCAAGTTATTTCGGCAGTGAGATAGGCGTTCGTCTGGCGCCGCAGCAAAGCCGGCAGCTTGGCGGTTACGAATTTCGTTACCTCGGTTTCAGCAATGAGCTCGGACCTAACTATACCAGCGAGAAAGCGCATTTCGATATTATAAAAAACGGCAAAAAAATCACCGCACTTTATCCCGAACGGCGCTATTATGATGCGCGCGCCATGACGATGTCGGAAGTAGGGCTGGCATCGGGCTGGCTGGGCGATCTGTACATTGTTATGGGCGATAAACTCGGCAATGGCGAGTTTACTTTCCGCTTGCATTACAAACCCTTTGTGCGTTGGCTGTGGCTGGGCGGCATATTGATGGCGCTGGGGGCGTTGTGTGGCGCATTGGGATTAAGGAAGCAAGGTGATGTATAAAAAAATTCTTTTGTCCGTACCGTTATTGCTGATTCTCGCTCTGTGCGGCTTACTGCTTTCCGGGTTACAGCAGGATCCGAAAAAAATCGCTTCGGCGTTAATCGGCAAACCGATACCGGAGTTTTATCAGGCGGATCTGTTTGAGACGGGAAAAATGTTGAATAACCGAAATTTGCCGCAGGGTCTATTTTTGCTCAATGTGTGGGGCAGCTGGTGCGTATATTGCAAACAGGAACACCCGTTTTTAATGCGGCTGGCGCAACAGGGCGTGAAAATCGTCGGTTTGAATTACCGCGACAATCGGCAAAGTGCGGTAGATATGCTGGCTAGAAGCGGCAATCCTTTTATTTTGTCGCTTGACGACAGCAAAGGTGCGTTGGCGCTGAAGCTCGGTGTGGACGGTGCACCGGAAACCTATCTGATAGATAGAGGCGGGATTATTCGTTATCGCTATTCCGGTGAACTGAACGAACAAGTCTGGCAGCAGGAATTTGTACCGCTTATTACCACATTAACGGAGAGCAAACCGTGCAACGATACATCCTGTTGATATTATTCGTGCTGAGTGTAAGTCTGCGTGCCGAAATGGTGGACACTTATCAGTTTAAAAACAATGAAGATCGCCAGCGTGCAGTGGCACTGGCAAAATCGTTGCGCTGCCCACAATGTCAGAATCAGAATCTGGTGGAGTCCAATTCGCCGATTGCCTACGATTTGCGCCTTGAAGTTTATCGCATGGTGGATGAAGGACGTTCCAATCAACAGATCGTTGCACAGATGACCGAGCGTTTCGGCGATTTTGTCCGTTATAATCCGCCGTTTAAATGGACCACGGCGCTGTTATGGGGATTGCCTTTTGTGCTGCTGTTGGCTGGGGTTGTCGCCATCTGGCGTTATACCGCGCGGCGCGGCATGAAAGCCCGACAAGCGCCGTTAGACGAAGCTCAGCGGCAGGCATTACAACGTTTATTGCAACAACGGAATAACGAATGACAGTATTTTTTATCGGTATCCTGATTTTTATTCTGCTGGTGCTGCTGATTTTTGCCCCGCTGAAGGCAGAAATCAATTGGCGGGAAAATTACCGCCGCCGGCAGAATATCATCCTTTATCAGCGACAGGTGACCGGCTGTGCGGATGCCGAACTTGCCGATGAGTTTGCCCAGCGTTTGCTGGCGGATGAAAAACTGTTGGAAAATCAACCGCACTTTGAGGCGTTTGCTGATGGGGCGAAAAGTGCGGTCGGTTTTTCGGTTAAATTGCTGTTGTTGCTACTGATGATTGTTTTGCCTGTGAGCGGGTATTTTGCGCTTGACCGTTTTGATATCGTTTTGCGCGGCGAACAGGCGCTAACCGCCGCGCGGCAGCGGCTGGCGGATGCCGATACGGCGGAAAGAAATGATGATTATATCGGCACGATCCAAAATCGATTGCGGCGTAATCCGAATGACGCACAGCAATGGCTTGAACTGGGACAGGCGTATATGCTGAATAATCAATTTGATAACGCGCTGATCGCCTATGGCAATGCGGAAAAATTAAGCGGCAGCAAGGCGTCGATTCTGGGCTTGGCGGCAACGGCACGCTATTATCAGTCCGGGCAGCGGATCACCGCGCAGGTTCGGCGTTTGCTGGACAGCGCGTTACAGCAGGATCCGCAGGAAACCGCCAGCCTATCTTTGCTGGCTGGTGAGGCGTTTTTGCATGCGGATTATGCCGAAGCACTGGACTTATGGCAACGGCTGTTGGACAGCGGCAAACCCGATGTGGATCGGCGTGCGATTATTCAGAGTATGCAAATGGCGGAAATGCTGCAACAGAGCAGACAATAACGTCTTAAATTACACCGCACTTTTCCATACGCGCTTAACGGTTGTTTTTACCGATAACACTGTCGTTGGCGCGAACCTGTTTGCGGTAATTTTGCGGCGACGTGCCGGTATGTTTCTGAAAATTATCATAAAAACGGCTGATTGCATTAAAACCGGCAGTCAGCGAAATATCCAACATGGTTTTATCCGTCTCGCTTAACAGCGCTTTCGCATGGTTGATTTTCATCATCGTGATATATTGCTTGATGGTTAGTTGCATTACGCTTTGAAACAGACCCATCGCATAGTTGGTGTTCAGTCCGACGGCGTTTGCCACATCGGCGACGGTAAGCGGCGTGCTGTGATGGTTGGCGATATGATCCAGCATCAAACTAACATAATGCTGTCCGTGACGGGAAGATTTAACATGTTGATTTGAATGATAAACGTTTTCCAGCAGGAGCGTCCAGCCGTCCAAACTGAGGCGTTTAATCATTAACTGAATTTCATCATAAACCAGTTGCTGACGGTTCAGATTGGTGGATTTTAGTTCGTTTTCCCAGCGCCGCACTTCAAACTCGCTCACTAAATCAGGTTGTGTCGACTGAATTACAATGCCGTGCGTCAGCTGATTGATCAGTGCGTGCGGCAACGGCCATGACAGCAGCAAATGCACCGGAATATCCAGCACCGCCATGGTACGGCAATTTTTGCAATCTATGACCCGATGCGGCACCGACGCCCAGAACAAGGCAATATGCCCGGCTGTTAAGGTCACATGTCGTTCGTTAAAAATATATTCCACATCATCGTCGAACGGAATATTGATTTCCATATGCCCGTGCCAGTGGTAGTTGTCCATGATATTGGGCGGTTGTTGCAAGTCCACATTGAGTGATTGTTGATCGGAGTATAGTGATAACGGGCTGACGGTTTGCTTGCCGTATCGCGTATTATTGGTATGCGCCGTTTCCGGTTTGATTTCAGACATAAATTCCACCGCACTTTTGTACATATCGTTATCGGTTAAATAACCGTGCAATTGAACATTTGTGATTTAGCACCTTAAGATTAACACCGACAGGAGAGGAAAAATAGCATTTTTTATCTAAAAATTCCTGAAACCTCAGATTATATTTGTTCGATCCATAAAAATGAGTTTTCGGGAATTTTACCGTTAAATCCGAAATGCAATTCGGCGTGTTACTGTGTCATGATGATTGCTGACAATGATATTCGTTTTTTTATCGGTTTATTGCATATTGAGAGGAGCAATGCTATGAATTCCCCGAAAATTACCTTTATCGGCGCAGGTTCCACCGTATTCGTAAAAAATATTTTAGGCGATGTTTTTCATAAACCCGCGTTAAAACAGGCACGGATTGCATTGATGGATATTGATGAAACCCGTCTAGCAGAATCACACTTTGTGATCGAAAAATTAATGAAGTCGGTTGGGGCAAACGGCACCATCGACTGTTATACGGACCAGAAAGCAGCGCTGCGTGATGCCGATTTCGTGATTGTGGCGTTTCAGATTGGCGGTTATGAACCTTGCACCGTGACAGATTTCGAGATCTGTAAAAAATACGGTTTGGAGCAAACCATCGCCGATACGCTAGGGGTTGGCGGCATTATGCGGGCGCTGCGTACGGTGCCGCATTTATGGAAAATCTGTGATGATATGCTGGAAGTTTGCCCTAATGCCACTATGCTGAATTATGTTAATCCGATGGCGATGAACAGCTGGGCGATGTTTGAAAAATATCCGCAGATTAAGCAAGTGGGATTGTGTCATTCGGTGCAAGGCACGGCGGAAGAGCTGGCGCGCGATCTGGATTTGGATCATTATGATCTGCGTTATGTGTGTGCCGGCATTAACCACATGGCGTTTTATCTGCATCTGGAGAAAAAACTGCCGGACGGCGGTTATGCCAGCATTTATCCCGATTTGCTGCGGGCTTACGCGGAGGGGCGGGCGCCGAAGCCGAGAGCCGATAATCCGCGCTGTAATAATATTATTCGCTATGAAATGCTGAAAAAACTCGGCTATTTTGTGACCGAATCGTCGGAACATTTTGCCGAATATACGCCGTATTTTATTAAACCGAACCGTCCTGAGCTGATCGAACGTTATCAGGTGCCGCTGGATGAATACCCTAAACGTTGTGTGGAGCAAATCGCCAGATGGAAACAGGATCTGGATGATTATAAACGGGCGGAAAGTCTGACCGTGCCTGAATCGCGGGAATATGCGAGTATTATTATTAACTCAATCTGGACGGGGACGCCGAGCGTGGTTTACGGCAATGTGAAAAATGCCGGGCTGGTTGATAATTTGCCGCAAGATTGCTGTGTCGAGGTCGCCTGTCTGGTGGATGCTAATGGTATTACGCCGACCAAAGTGGGAGCGATTCCGAATCATCTGGCGGCATTGATGCAGACCAATATTAATGTGCAGCGTTTAACCGTCGAGGCACTGTTAACGGAAAACCGCGAGCGTATTTATCATGCCGCGATGCTGGATCCACATACTGCCGCCGCTTTAAGTTTGGAGGAAATCTATGCGTTGGTGGACGAGCTGCTGATCGCCCATAAAGACTGGTTGCCGCAATGGATTAATTGCTAATTTGAACCCATGGCGGCAAGCATGCCGCCGTGCTTTTTCGCATATTAGAAAGGAGGCTGTATGAGTTTGTCGATGAAAACAAAAATCAGTTTCGGGTTGGGCGCTTATGGCAAGGATTTTGCCATCGGCATCGTATATATGTATTTGATGTACTATTACACCGATGTGATCGGCGTTTCCGCGGCGGCGGTCGGAACGATTTTTATGGTGGCGCGTATCTGGGATGCTGTTAACGATCCTATTATGGGCTGGATTGTCAATAATACCCGCACCCGCTGGGGGAAATTCAAACCTTGGATTCTGATCGGTACTGTGCTGAATTCGATCGTTCTATTTTCCCTGTTTTGCGCCGATTATTTCAGCGGCACGGCATTAATTGTTTATATTGCCGTCACCTATATTTTATGGGGCATGACCTATACCTTAATGGATATTCCGTTCTGGTCGCTGACCCCGACCTTGACCTTAGACCAACGCGAACGGGAACAGCTGGTGCCGTATCCGCGCTTTTTCGCCAGTCTGGCGGGATTTGTTACTGCCGGTATTTGCTTACCTTTTGTTGATGCGGTGGGCGGCGAGGATAAAGGTTTCGGCTTTCGCATGTTTACGCTGGTGATTATTGCGTTTTTTGTCGCCTCGACCGTTATTACATTGGTCAATGTAAAAGAAAAATATTCTTCCGATAACGTCAGCTGCAATGAATCCGCCGTCAAATTACCGTTAAAACAACTGATTATGCTGATCCCGCGCAATGATCAACTTGCCAGTTTGCTGGTAATGGCGCTGTGCTATAACATTGCAAGTAATATTATTTCCACTTTTGCGATTTATTATTTTACCTACGTGGTGGGCGATAAGGATTTGTTCCCCTATTATATGTCCTATGCAGGCATTGCCAATTTGACCGTGATCGTGCTGTTCTCGAAGCTGGCAAGACTGTTTTCCCGCCGAGTGTTGTGGGCGACCGCGTCGATTGCGCCGGCGTTAAGCTGTCTGGTGCTGGCTTATGCCGGCATTTTTGATGCCAAAAACAGCCTGCTGATTATCGGCGCCGGTGTGTTGATGAATATCGGCACCGCGCTGTTTTGGACGTTGCAGGTGATTATGGTGGCGGATACGGTGGATTACGGCGAATACAAACTGGGCGTGCGTTCGGAAAGTATCGCCTATGCGGTGCAAACCATGGTAGTGAAAGCCGGCTCGGCAGTTTCCGCATTTTTAATCGGCGTGCTGTTGACGGCGATTCATTATGTGCCGAATGTAGAACAAACCGATGACACGATTTTTTACATGAAAGTGATCATGATCGGTTTGCCGATAGTCTTTTATGCCGTTAAATTATTCGTGTATTTCCGTTATTATCGGCTGTACGGCGATTTGCTGGCAAAAGTG
The DNA here is from genome assembly GCA_000752995.2 of Haemophilus massiliensis. Classification (GTDB taxonomy): domain Bacteria; phylum Pseudomonadota; class Gammaproteobacteria; order Enterobacterales; family Pasteurellaceae; genus Necropsobacter; species Necropsobacter massiliensis_B. The sequence goes on from LM994634.1 coordinate 192,153, forward strand.
AACATCCGCTTGCTGGATAAATACCGTAAGGTGGAAAGTTAGAATTCGTGTGACGAAAAAAACCAAAAAAGCACCGCACTTTTCCCTTTGTATAACGGCGGAAGGCAGTCGGCGTACGCTTTTTTATCATTCTGTGCGCGATATTCCCGGTAGGCAAAGTCTGCGGTTCTTGTTACAATCTTGCCGCATTTTTTTGTTATACGGACGAATTTATGAGCACATATTTTTCCGACACGCTGATTATCGGCGCCGGCGCTGCCGGGTTGTTTTGTGCCGGGCAGCTGGCAAAACGGGGAAAACAGGTGACGCTGCTTGATAACGGTAAGAAAATCGGGCGCAAGATTTTAATGTCCGGCGGCGGCTTTTGTAATTTCACCAATCTTGAGGTAACACCGCAGCATTACCTGTCGCGCAATCCGCATTTCGTCAAATCAGCGCTGGCGCGTTTTACCCAGTGGGATTTTATCGCCATGCTACAGGATTACGGTATTCCTTATCACGAAAAAGAATTGGGGCAGCTGTTTTGCGATAACGGGGCGCAGGATATTGTCAGCATGCTGGCGCAAGAATGTGCGAAATATGGCGCGGATATTCGGCTGCGTCAGCAAATTGAAGAGGTTGCCGTACTTGAAGATGATTGTTCGGCGCGTTTCAGTCTGCAAGCTAACGGACAACAATGGCGTTGTCGTCAGTTAGTGATTGCCAGCGGTGGACTGTCGATGCCGGGGCTGGGCGCTACACCGTTCGGTTATCGGATTGCCGAACAGTTCGGCTTAAACGTCATCGCACCGCGCGCCTCCCTGGTGCCGTTTACCTGGCGAGAAACTGATAAATTTTACACCGCACTTGCTGGCATTGCGTTGCCGGTGACGGTAACCGCCGAATCCGGTCAGTCTTTCAGCAATAATTTATTGTTTACCCATCGCGGCGTTTCCGGTCCGGCCATTCTGCAAATTTCTAACTACTGGCAGCCGGGACAGCGCCTGCTTATTGATTTGCTGCCGACCCAGGATATTGCGCAATATTTGCAAACATTGCGCACGACTTCGGCAAAAATGCAGCTGAAAACCGCGTTATCCCGTCTGCTGCCGACTAAGCTGGTGGAACTCTGGTTGCAACACGGCATGTTTCAGGATGAAGCAGTCGCGCAGTTAAGCAAAGTGCGGTCGGAAAATCTGGTGAATTTGATCCACCGTTGGCAATTACAGCCCAACGGCACCGAGGGGTATCGTACCGCGGAGGTGACCATGGGCGGCGTGGATTGTGCAGAGATTTCGTCGAAAACCATGGAAAGCGGCAAAATTGGCGGATTGTATTTTATCGGTGAAGTGCTGGATGTTGCCGGCTGGCTGGGCGGGTATAATTTCCAGTGGGCGTGGAGTTCCGCCTATGTTTGTGCGCAGGCTATTGCCGCACAATGCGGATGAGCACAGGCACGAGCGCGTTTTTTATCCCTTTGACTGAGCGTAAAATCCCGCTAAAATAGACCGCACTTTCCGCATTGAATTAAGGATTTTTTATGTCGCAACCCCGTTTTGTGCACTTGCGTGTTCACAGTGATTTTTCCATGATTAACGGCATTGCCAAAGTCAAGCCGTTGGTCAAAGCCTGTGTGCAGCATCAAATGGTGGCGATGGCGCTGACGGATTTCACCAATTTCTGCGGACTGGTTCGGTTTTACGGTGAAGCCTTATCCGGCGGTGTCAAACCTATTGTGGGTGCCGATGTGCTGGTAAAAAGCGAATTAATGGGCGACGATCATTTCGAGCTGACGCTGCTGGCGAAAAATAATACCGGCTATCACAATATCACCTTGCTGCTGTCTAAAGCCTACGAACGCGGTTACACCGATTTGCCTTATATTGATCAGCAATGGCTGATTGAACACCGAGAGGGCATTATTATTCTTTCCGGCGGACGCAACGGCGATGTAGGCAAAAAGCTGCTGAAAGAAGCCGCCGATGAGTTAGCAAGTGCGGTCGGTTTTTATCAACAATATTTCCCCGAGCATTTTTATTTAGCCCTGACCCGTACCGGACGAGCCGAGGAAGAACGCTATATTCAGGCGGCGGTGGCGCTGGCGGAACGGATGAATTTGCCGGTGGTGGCAACCAATGACGTATGTTTTTTGGCGCGGGAGGATTTCGAAGCCCATGAAATCCGAGTGGCTATTCATGACAGCTTCACCCTTGATGATCCGAAACGGCCGCAATTGTACAGCGAACAACAGTATTTTCGTTCGGAACAGGAAATGTGCGAGTTGTTTGCCGATATTCCCTCCGCATTGGAAAACAGCGTGCTGATTGCACAACGCTGTAACGTTACTATTCGTCTGGGCGAATATTTTTTACCGCAATTTCCGACCGGTGAGTTAAGCACCGAAGAATATCTGATTAAAAAATCCCGCGACGGGCTGGAAGAACGACTGAAATTTTTGTTCCCCGACGAGCAAGTGCGCGCGCAGCGACGGGCGGAATATGACCAGCGTTTACAGATTGAGCTGGATGTTATCAACCAAATGGGCTTTCCCGGTTATTTTTTGATCGTGATGGAGTTTATCCAATGGTCGAAGGATAATGGCATTCCGGTCGGGCCGGGGCGTGGTTCGGGGGCGGGGTCGCTGGTGGCTTATGCGTTAAAAATCACCGATTTGGATCCGCTGGAATTTGATTTGCTGTTCGAGCGTTTCCTGAATCCGGAGCGGGTTTCCATGCCGGACTTTGATGTGGATTTCTGCATGGACGGGCGTGATCGCGTCATTGAACATGTGGCGGACACTTATGGGCGCGGCGCGGTATCACAGATTATCACTTTCGGTACCATGGCGGCAAAAGCGGTGATCCGCGATGTGGGACGGGTGCTCGGGCATCCGTACGGCTTTGTGGACAGAATTTCCAAACTGGTGCCGCCGGATCCCGGAATGACGTTGGCAAAAGCGTTTGAAGCGGAACCGCGGCTGCCGGAAATTTATGAGGCGGATGAGGAAGTTAAGGCGCTGATCGATATGGCGCGCAAACTTGAGGGCGTTACACGCAATGCCGGCAAGCATGCGGGCGGCGTGGTGATTTCGCCGACCCTGATTACCGATTTTTCACCTTTATATTGTGACAGTGAAGGCAAACATCCGGTTACTCATTTTGATAAAAACGATGTGGAATATGCCGGGTTGGTAAAATTTGACTTTCTCGGGTTGCGCACCCTGACCATTATTAAATGGGCGCTGGATATGATCAATGCACGGCAAGCGAAAGAGGGCAAACCGCCGGTGGATATTAACCGTATTCCGCTGGATGATCCCGCCTCGTTTAATCTGTTGCTGAATTCGGAAACTACCGCGGTATTCCAGCTTGAATCGCGCGGTATGAAAGATTTGATTAAACGTCTGAAACCGGACTGTTTTGAAGATATTATCGCCTTGGTGGCATTATTCCGTCCCGGTCCGTTGCAATCGGGTATGGTGGATAATTTTATTCGACGCAAACACGGCGAAGAAGAGATTTCCTATCCCGATGCGGAATATCAGCATATTTCTTTGCAACCGATTTTGGAACCGACCTACGGCATTATTCTGTATCAAGAGCAGGTCATGCAGATTGCACAGGTGTTGGCGGGTTATACGCTGGGCGGCGCGGATTTGCTGCGTCGTGCCATGGGGAAGAAAAAACCGGAGGAAATGGCCAAGCAGCGTTCCGTTTTTAAAGAGGGGGCAATCAAAAACGGAGTTGACGGCGAGCTGGCAATGAAAATTTTCGATTTGGTGGAAAAATTTGCCGGCTACGGCTTTAATAAATCCCATTCCGCCGCGTATGCGCTGGTGTCTTATCAAACACTGTGGTTGAAAGCTCATTATCCGGCGGAATTTATGGCGGCGGTAATGACCTCGGAAATGGATAACACCGATAAAATCGTTGGTTTTTATGATGAATGCCTGCGTATGGGGCTGACGGTGGTACCGCCGGATATTAATACCGGCAAACATCATTTCAGTGTGAACGATCACGGTGAAATCGTGTACGGTATCGGCGCGATCAAAGGCGTGGGCGAAGGCCCGATTGAAGCGTTAGTGGAAGCCCGCAACAAAGGCGGCATTTTTAAGGATTTGTTCGATCTCTGTGCACGGGTGGATTTGAAGAAAATCAACCGCCGTACCTTTGAAAGTCTGATTATGTCGGGAGCTTTCGATAAACTGGGACCGCATCGTGCCGCATTGTCCAAAAATTTGGAAGATGCCTTACGAGCCTCCGATCAGCATGCCAAAGATGAAGCAATCGGACAGGCGGATATGTTCGGTGTATTGACCGAAAGTCCGGAAGATGTGGAAACCGCGTATGCCAATACGCCGCGCTGGAGCGAAAAGCAAATTCTGGACGGCGAACGGGAAACGCTCGGCTTGTATTTGAGTAGTCATCCGATTAGTCGTTATTTAAAAGAATTGTCCCATTACAGTTCAACCCGTCTGAAAGATCTGGTGCCGAATTATCGCGGACAGATTAGTACCGCCAGCGGTTTGATTGTCAATTCGCGCTTTGCTGTGACCAAAAAGGGCAACCGTTTGGGAATTGCAACACTGGACGACCGTTCAGGGCGTTTAGACATTACCTTGTTTGCCGAGGCATTGGAACGCTTCGGCGATAAATTGCAGAAAGATACGGTGGTGATTGTTTCTGGGCAGGTGAGTTTTGATGATTTTTCACAAGGGCTGAAAATGTCGGTTCGTGAGCTGATGACACTGGATGAAGCCCGCAGTCGTTATGCTAAGAGCTTAGCGCTGAGCCTGTCGCAGGAACAAATTAGCGCGTCGTTTATCAAAAAATTCAAGCAGTTGATTACGCCTTACAGCGGCGGCACGTTGCCGATTCATATTTATTATCAGAGTCAGCAGGGCAGAGCGTTGCTGCGTTTCGGCGTGCAATGGTCGATTAATCCCACTGATGAATTGTTGGCTGAATTGGTGGAAATGCTGGGGGAAAGTGCGGTGGAATTAGAGTTTGAATAGGCGTTTGCTAATCATTGTAAAATGTAGCCCCATAGTTGATATGGGGCTACATACGTTTATGAGCAGACCACTTTAATGGCGAGTCCGCCTTGAGAGGTTTCACGGTATTTAGCGTTCATATCCTTACCGGTTTCGTACATAGTTTCGATCACTTTATCCAATGTAACGCGCGGAATGGTGGTGCGGCGCAGCGCCATGCGACTGGCGTTAATCGCTTTCACCGAGGCGATAGCGTTGCGCTCAATACAGGGTACCTGTACCTGCCCGCCGACCGGATCGCAGGTTAGCCCAAGATTGTGCTCCATGGCGATTTCCGCCGCGGTGCACACCTGTTCCGGGCTACCGCCCATGATTTCGGCTAATCCTGCCGCCGCCATGGAACAGGCGACGCCCACTTCACCCTGACAACCGACTTCAGCACCGGAAATGGATGCGTTCATTTTATACAGCGAACCGATCATGCCGCAGGCCAGTAAATAACGTTCGATAATTTCCGGTGTTAGCGGCGAGATAAATTTCTCATAATAGGCCAATACGGCAGGAACAATGCCGCAGGCACCGTTTGTTGGCGCGGTGACAACTCGTCCACCAGCGGCATTTTCTTCGTTTACCGCCAAAGCGAACATATTTACCCAATCAATGATTTTCATCGGATCATTGGATAACCCGTTATTGGCTTGCAGAATGCGATACAACGTAGCTGCACGGCGCGCGACTTTTAACGGTCCCGGCAAAATGCCTTCCGTGTTGATACCATGTTCGATACAGGCGCGCATGGTTGCCCAGACCGATTGCAGGTGCTCGCTTAGGGCGGGTTTGCCGTGCAGTGCGATTTCGTTTTGCAGCATAACGCTAGATAAGGTCAGTCCGTTTTCGCTGCAATGGCGCAGGATATCCGCGGCGCTGTGATAAGGATAAGGCACTTCAGCCTGATCCTCGCTTTGTTGATTAAAATGTGCTTCATCAACAATAAAACCGCCACCGATAGAATAATATGTCTGTTTGTAGAGCAACTCCGTTCCGGCTAACGCCGTCAGCGTCATACCGTTTTCGTGCAGCGATAAAAAGGTTTGGTGGAATGTCATATCCTGTTCATAATTAAATTGCGCAGTTTTTTTGCCTTGCGCCAGCGGTAAAAGTGCGGTGCGTTTTACCTCAGAAATGAATGATGGAATCAGATCAATATCCACATCATGCGGCAGATAGCCCGCCAGCCCCATAATAATCGCAATATCCGTGTTATGTCCCAGACCGGTCATTGATAGCGAACCGTAAACATCAACTTTGATTTGACTGACACGGTCAAGCAAACCTTGTTCGAGCAGATCGTCGATAAACTGTTTGCCGGCTTTCATCGGCCCGACAGTGTGAGAACTGGAAGGACCGATACCTATTTTAAAGATGTCAAAAACGCTAATCATTTTGTGCCTACTAATGTAAGGGCCCTTTGTGATCAAGGGCCGGTTATTTTATTATGATAAAAAAGCGCGTTATTTTACATTAATTTCTAGAATAAGCCATATATTACCGCGGAAATAGCGATAATACCCATGACCGTTACAAAAACGTTGCTGAGCTGCCCTTGATAGCGCTGCATTGCTGGAATTTTACGGATGGCATACATCGGCATAATAAACAGGATTGCCGCAATAATCGGGCCGCCGAACGACTCGATTAATCCCAAAATGCTCGGATTCATGATCGCCACGCCCCACAGGGTTAGCAGGAAGAAAAGTGCGGTCATATAATTGAGTTTTTTGCGATTAATGCTGTGATTGTCAGTCATTTTAACGAACAAACCTTCCAATCCTTCTTTAGCCCCCAAATAATGTCCGAAGAAAGAACTGGTAATTGCTAAAAACGCCACCAACGGTCCTAAATAAGAAATATAAGGATTTTCAAATTTGTTAGCCAGAAAAGACAAAATACTGATATTTTGCTGTTTCGCGAGTGCCAGCTCTTCCGGGGTCAGGGTCAGTACGCAGCTGAACACAAAGAACATTACGAAAAATAACAGAATTGTTGCGGTGCCTTTTAGCGTGTGAGCCGCATGTTTTTCGGTTAACGCTCTGTCCTGGTATTGGCGCTGCTGCGATTGCGAAAATGAAGAAATTGCCGGTGAATGGTTAAAAGAGAAAACCAACACCGGAATGGTGATCCATAATGTAGTTATAAATCCCTGTGCAGTTGGCATTTCGTGCAGCATTGAGGTATTCCATTCGGGAATCAGATAAATGGACAGCACGAATAAAATCAGCACCAGCGGATATACCAGAAATTCGGTAATTTTCAGCATGATTTTCTCGCCCATCAACATCACCGAAATTAATGATGCGATAAGCACAAAAGACAAGATCACGCGGTTCGGTGATGCTAAGCCCATTTGGTTCACGATAAAAGAATCCACCGTATTGGTGATGCCGTTGCCGTAAATCAGCAAAATAGGGAAAATGGCAAAGAAATACAGTAGCGTAATTAGTTTACCGGCGTTTTTACCGAAATGCTCTTCAACCACTTCGGTAATGTCGCTACCTTCGACCGAAGAGGATAAGACGAAACGTGACAGCGCCCGGTGCGCAAAATAGGTCATCGGTCCGACCAATATTGCCATTACGATTAATGGCCAGAAGCCGCCCATTCCGGCGTTAATCGGTAAAAATAGCACCCCGGCGCCGACGGCGGTACCGAATAAATTTAGCGCCCAAAGCAAATCAAACTTGTTCCATTTAACGGAAGAATTGTTAGCCATATACATCCCCATTTTTTGTATTTATTTTGGTTTTTTATGTTTTATTTTCAGTCTAAAATGACATATTGACAAATATGCCGATTTTCGGTGCGGAATAATATGTTGATTGGAGAAATATTTCAAATAAAGATGCTTGATTTGTGAAAGCGATCGCATTTTTATTTTAAAGTTGATTAAAGAATGGTTTGTTATTTACCGAATTTTAACATTATGCGGCTAAACGGCCTTAATAACGTGATATAAGGAAAAGGAATAAATATTGCATAACAGCGCCATGAATTACGCTGTATGCTGCCGTTTTATGCCGCTTTACGGTTGCCTAAGGTGCCGTCGTCAATGGCTTCTTTCGGTGTTCCCAGTATTTCATAGACTTTTTCACCGTCTTTAAAAAAGACGAAACCGCCGTGTTCCATTTTGGTCCAGACTTCATTTTTGGTAATCGGCGAGGTTGCGATAATCGTGATCTGATCGCCGTCTTTAGCATAATCTCGAAAATCAATGATACTGTCGTCATCAATCCGTTGCGCTGTGCCGAAAGGTGCTTTGCGTGTAAGGTAATGCAAATTGGTCGAGCAATGGGCGATCATCCATTCGCCGTTGGATAAAATAAAGTTAAAGGTACCGCGTGCAGATAGCTCTTCAGTAATTTCACGGATCGCGGCGAAGATTTCTTTTTCGGTCGGTTTTTTGCGGAAGCGGTTTTTCAGCTGTTCCGCCATATAACAAAATGCGGTTTCCGAATCGGTGGAACCGATTGGCTGACAGAAACTTTCCGACATATCCGGCAGGCTGGTGAGATTGCCGTTATGTGCGAATACCCAGTTTTCTCCCCAAATCTCGCGGATAAACGGATGCGTATTTTCAATATTGACTTCACCCTGCGTCGCTTTGCGAATATGAGCGATGACGTTTAAGGATTTAATGTTGTACTGCTTAACGCAATCGGCAATCGGTGAGGAATGACCGGGATGATTATCGCGAAAAATTCGCACTCCTTTGCCTTCGAAAAAAGCAATGCCGAAACCGTCCGAGTGGCAGTCCGTCAACCCCGCGCGACGGCGAAAACCCTCAAAGGAGAAAACGATATCTGTCGGGGTATTACAGTTCATTCCGAGTAGCTGGCACATAATATTTTTGACCTGTGTAAAATCTATCTGACTGGATGTGATTTAACACGATAATGTGCGGAAATTCAAGTTTACCGTTAGATTAAAATGTTACATAAAATAACCGGCGGGAATTATTTATACGGTTGAGATAGTGCTGCTACAGGTAAGCAATAAGAACGAAAAAAGCAAGGTGATTTACCTTGCTTTAGTGATTTGGTGGAGATAATCGGGATCGAACCGACGACCTCTTGAATGCCATTCAAGCGCTCTCCCAACTGAGCTATATCCCCGAAATGCTGTTTGTGGCGCTATGATAAATTCCGCTACTCAAGCTGTCAATATTAAATCGCAAATATTCGTTCGGCAGCCGAAATATTAAGCGTTTTGTTGTTTGATAAAGTCAATGGCTCGCTGAATCCGTGCCAGCGCGCGTTCGCGTCCGATTGCCACCAGTGTCGCGTCCATAGATGGCGATTGTCCGGCACCGGTAACGGCTACTCGCAGCGGCATGCCGACTTTCCCCATACCGACACCCAGTTCGGCGGCGGTTTGTTCAATGGCTTGGTGAGTGCCGTGCAAATCCCAGTGCTCAAGTGCGGTCAGTTTTTCTTGTACTTTTTCCAACGGTGCGATTGCAGCGGATTTAAAGTGTTTTTTCACCGCACTTTCATCAAAACGGTCAAAATCTTCAAAGAAATAACGGCTTGCCGCAGCCATCTCTTTTAAGGTTTTGCAGCGTTCCGCCAGCATGCTGACAATCTCTGTCAGGGCCGGACCATTTGTTGTATCGATGCCTTGATTTTGATAATGCCAAGCGAGGTGCTGCGCCACATAGGCGGGATCCAGCGTGCGCAGATAATGCTGGTTCAACCATTGCAGTTTTTCCGTATTGAAGGCGCTGGCGGATTTGCTGACGGAATGTAAATCAAACAATTCGATCATTTCTGCGCGGCTGAAAATTTCCTGATCGCCGTGCCCCCAACCCAGACGCACTAAATAATTGACCAGCGCTTCCGGCAGATAGCCGTCATCACGGTATTGCATGACGCTGACCGCACCGTGGCGTTTGGACAGTTTTTGACCGTCATCACCGAGGATCATGGACACGTGAGCGTAAGTCGGAATTGGTGCGCCCAATGCCTGCAAAATGTTAATCTGGCGCGGTGTATTGTTAATGTGATCTTCGCCACGCACCACATGCGTAATGCCCATATCCCAGTCATCGACGACGACGCAGAAATTATAAGTCGGTGAACCGTCAGTGCGGCGGATAATCAGATCATCCAGTTCGCTGTTGCTGATTTCAATTCGACCGCGCACGGCATCTTCAAATACGACGGAACCTTCCGTCGGGTTTTTGAAGCGTACTACATGCGGTTCGTCCGCCGAATGGCTGTGATCATTGAGGCAATGACGGTCATAGCGCGGTTTTTCTTTATGTTGTTCTTGCGTATGGCGTAATTGTTCCAGACGTTCTTTCGAGCAATAACAGCGGTAGGCGAGCCCCTGCTCCAGCATTTGATCAATTACCTGATTATAGCGCTCAAACCGTTTGGTCTGATAATAAGGACCGTGTTCCCAACCCAGATTCAGCCATGCCATGCCTTCTAAAATCGCCTGTGTGGCTTGCGGGGTTGAGCGTTCCAAATCCGTATCTTCGATACGCAGCACAAATTCGCCCTGATTATGTTTGGCATAGAGCCAAGAATACAGCGCGGTTCTTGCGCCGCCGACGTGTAAATAGCCGGTTGGACTCGGTGCGAAGCGGGTGCGCACTTTGACGTTCGGATCTAATTCAAATAGGGATTCTGATTTCATTATATTGCCTTTGTTTTGCCTGAAAATAAATGAACAATATTGTACTATGACTTTACCCGTCGCACGATAGAAAATCAAAATTTATGCCTATTTTTACGTCGATTGGGCAAAATTATGTAAAAATCTGTTGACTGTCATGTCATAACACTTATAATGCCACTCCACAGCATAAGGGCGATTAGCTCAGTTGGGAGAGCACCTCCCTTACAAGGAGGGGGTCACTGGTTCGAGACCGGTATCGCCCACCACTTTTTCTGGTGCCTTATGTTGTGATGCTTAAACTGGCGAGGGCGATTAGCTCAGTTGGGAGAGCACCTCCCTTACAAGGAGGGGGTCACTGGTTCGAGACCGGTATCGCCCACCACTCTCAGTTTAAATTCCCATTTGATGTGTCGAACATCAAAACCGATAGTCGAAAGACATTCGTCTGAAGACCGCTGTCGGGCGATTAGCTCAGTTGGGAGAGCACCTCCCTTACAAGGAGGGGGTCACTGGTTCGAGACCGGTATCGCCCACCACTCACTTCAATCTTGTTTCAGAATAATCTTGTTATTTATCAATAAACTGGTAAAGTACGCACAGTTGTTTGTTATGTTTGGGTATATCAATGAATAAACCTGTCAAATATGAAAATCTGATTCTGCTTAGTAACGGCTTGCTGCGTTTAACCGGCAATATTGTCAAAATGCTTAGCTATCCGTTTCATCTGCTTTTTCCGAAAACGCGGTTTACCATTCCAGAATTCAGCCCGGCGAAACGAAAATCTGCACAAATCGGCAAGATCAACCGCACTATCTGGCAAACCAATTACAGCGATAAAGTGACCTTGCCGGTGTATTGCAATTATCTGCTTAACCGTGTGCTGGCGCTGAGTTATGATTATCGTTATGTCAGTACTGAAGCGCGCGCCGAGTATATCAAAGCCAATGCGGATACGCGTACTTTCGAGGCATACGGCAAGTTGACCGACGGCGCGGCCCAGGCGGATTTCTGGCGGATTTTTACCCTGTATCATGAAGGCGGTGTATATATGGATATTGACGGGCATCTGGTTTGGTGTCTGTCTTCAATTATTGATCCGGCAGATACCGAAGTGGTAATTACCCGCCGCGATAAGTACACTAATTTCTTTTTGGCCGCAGCAAAGGGTAGTTCGTTTCTGAAAGATACGTTGGATATTATTATTGATAATATTGAGCAGCGTCGCATTGACGGCGGTGTGTTCTGTCTGACCGGGCCGGATACCTTAAATCAGGCGCTGGCGGGCAAGCAGGTCAATGCCAGACGGGATAAATTGACTTGCTCACAGGGAACGTTTACCAACGAATATTTTCAGTATATGGATAAAAAACGCGGTAAGTGGAACCACGCCAAAAATGAAGATTTGTTGAAATAGCGTGCTAAAGTGCGGTCGAAAACAGGCGGATTTTCAGCCGACAAATTAACGGCGATAAATTTAGTTTACCAAGCGGACTGTGATGTCCGCCTATTTTTTGAAATTTAACGAATTGTATTGATGTTATAAGAAAAAAACGTCAAAAATTTTTACCGCACTTTTGGTCTCATTATCCGCAAAAATGGGTAATCAGCTTCGTCAACAAGGTGTTGGTCGGCTGAATAAATTCGGCGGAAAGGTATTCGTCCGGTTGGTGTGCCTGTTCAATTGAACCGGGACCTAATACCAATGTGGGGCAGAGACGCTGAATAAAAGGTGCCTCGGTACAGTAATTGACCGCCTCACATTTTTCTCCCAGCAGTTTTTCCACCACTTGCACTATCTGCGCCGAATGTTCGCATTCATAACCCGGCGTCGGTTCGTGTAAGGCTCGTAGACTGATTAAATCCCCCCAGCGTTCAAACATCGGTGTGAGTTTTTCGCGCAGCATCTCATCAAGATCTTCTAAGCGCATATGCGGCAGCGGGCGAATATCAAAATGCAGTTCGCAGCAGGCGCAAATCCGATTGACCGCATCGCCGCCGTGAATCGCACCGAAATTCATGCTTGGATAAGGAATGTTAAAGGCGGCGTGATGATATTTCGCTTTCAGCTCATTGCGCATCTGCATTAAATAACCGGTGGCCTCATGCATTAATTCAATGGCGTTGATGCCTTTGTCCGGGTCGCTGGAATGCCCGCTTTTGCCGGTAATCCGCAGTGCTTGACCAATATGTCCTTTATGGGCGCGTACCGGTTTGAGGGAAGTGGGTTCGCCGATAATGGCGCAGTCGGGACGGATTTTGCTATGCTTACTGAAAGTTCTGGCGCCGATCAATGTGGTTTCTTCATCAGCGGTCGCCAGAATTCGCAGCGGTTTGCTCAATTGGTTCAGCTCAATATTGCGGATTGCGTCCAGCACAAAGGCGAAAAAGCCTTTCATATCGGCGCTGCCCAGCCCGTAAAATCTGCCGTTTTTTTCTGTCAACTTGAACGGATCATAATTCCAGCGCTCTTGATCGAAAGGCACGGTATCCGTATGTCCCGCCAGCAGCAGCCCACCTTCACCCGTACCGTAAGTGGCGAGTAAATTGAATTTGTTACGGCTGCCTGCAACCGGTATGATGTCGGTATTAAATCCCAAATTATGCAGCCAGTCGGCAAGCAGCTCAATCAGTACTTGATTGGATTGATCGGATGTTGCATCGACGCTACTGATCGTAGGTAGGGCGATTAAGCGAGAATACATCTCAAGGAATGGCGGCAGCTTTTTCATTTGTGTTATCCTATAGCCAAATAAACATTGATCTGTGATTAATTATGCATAATAATAGCATAATTAATCAAATGAGACAGATCTATCGTTAATTATAAGGCACTATGTACTATGCAGAAAGCGATTATTATCGGCGCAAGCGGTTATACCGGAGCTGAACTTGCGCGTATTCTTGCCTTTCACCCCGAATTTGAGTTGAACGGCTTATATGTTTCCGCCGCCAGTCAGGATGCGAACAAACCCATTTCTTCTCTTTATCCGCGTTTGAAACACATTGCCGATTTACCCCTGCGCCCGTTGGAAGAGGATTTAGCGCTGCTGGCGCAGGCCAATGATCTGGTTTTTCTGGCGACGGCGCATGAGATCAGTCATAATCTGGCGCCGATCTTTTTACAGAATAACTGCAAAGTGTTTGATTTATCCGGCGCGTTTCGGGTAAATAATGCCGATTTTTATCCGCACTATTATGGTTTTACACATCAGTACCCGGAATTGTTGGAAAATGCGGTTTACGGTTTGGCGGAATGGAATGCGGATGCCGTCAGAAACGCGGATTTAGTGGCGCTGCCCGGCTGTTATCCGACCGTTTCGCAGCTGTGCCTAAAACCGTTGATTGAACGCAACCTGTTGGATTTAACCTATCTGCCGGTAATTAATGCGGTCAGCGGCGTCAGCGGTGCGGGACGAAAAGCGTCTTTAACATCCAGTTTCTGTGAAGTCAGCTTAAATCCTTACGGTGTGTTTAATCACCGTCATCAGCCGGAAATCGCTACGCACTTGGGAACAGAAGTGATTTTTACGCCGCATCTGGGGAATTTTAAACGCGGCATTCTGGCGACGATTACGGCGAAATTACAACCCAATGTATATAATGAACATATTCGCGCCGCTTACCGTGACGCTTACCAGTTCAAGCCGTTGGTGCGTGTTTACGAGGAAGGTTTGCCGAGCATTAAAGCGGTGGAATTTACTCCTTACTGTGATATCGGTTTTGTCGGCAAAGGCGGTTATATCGTTATTGCCGGAGCGGAAGATAACCTGCTCAAAGGCGCGGCGGCACAGGCGGTGCAATGTGCCAATATTCGTTATGGTTTTGAAGAAACATTAGGCTTGATATAGGGAAATGGAATGAGACCTTTAGTCATTAAATTGGGCGGTGTGCTGCTGGATACGCCGGCGGCAATGGAAAATCTGTTTACCGCGCTGGCGGATTATCAGCGTAATTTTGACCGCCCTTTATTGATTGTACACGGTGGCGGTTGTGTGGTGGACGAATTAATGGGGCGTTTACATTTGCCGGTGAAAAAGAAAAACGGGCTGCGTGTTACACCGCATGATCAAATCGATGTGATTGTCGGCGCACTGGCGGGCATTGCCAATAAAACGCTAATTGCGCAGGCGACTAAATTTAAACTAAACCCGGTCGGGCTGTGTTTGGCGGACGGTAATCTGACCCGTGCCGCACAGTTTGATCCCGAACTGGGGCATGTGGCGACGGTCGTGGCGCGCAATCCGGCACTGTTGAATACACTTTTGGGTGAAGCATTTCTGCCGATTATCAGCTCGATTGCGGTGGATGATAACGGGCTGTTGATGAATGTTAATGCCGATCAGGCGGCGACGGCGATTGCGGCGCTGATTGACGCGGATTTAGTGATGTTGTCCGATGTGGATGGCGTGTTGGACGGCGATAAGCGCCTGATCGCCCAGCTGAACGGTGCGCAAATTGATCGCTTGATTGAAGACGGTATTATTACCGACGGAATGAGTGTAAAAGTTAATGCGGCGCTGGATGCGGCGAAGATTCTCAACCGCGGTGTCGATATTGCAAACTGGAAATATGCGGAAAAACTGACCGCACTTTTTGGCGGCGAGATCATCGGCACCCGCATTAACCCGTAAGGC
The DNA here is from genome assembly GCA_000752995.2 of Haemophilus massiliensis. Taxonomy (GTDB): domain Bacteria; phylum Pseudomonadota; class Gammaproteobacteria; order Enterobacterales; family Pasteurellaceae; genus Necropsobacter; species Necropsobacter massiliensis_B. The sequence continues at coordinate 207,441 of LM994634.1, forward strand.
GACGGACAGACGCGGGTATTAGATTAAAAAGCAAGGATAAGGGAAACAATATGGCACTTTGGGGTGGACGTTTTACACAGGCGGCAGACAAGCGGTTTAAGGATTTCAACGATTCGCTGCGTTTTGATTATCGTTTGGCGGAACAGGATATTGAAGGTTCGATCGGCTGGTCGAAAGCGCTGGTGGGTGTCGGCGTATTAAGCGAGCGGGAACAACAGCAGCTAGAAAACGCGTTGCGACAGTTATTGCTGGAAGTGCGGTCGAATCCGCAGGCAATTTTGCAGGATGATGCGGAAGATATTCACAGCTGGGTGGAAAGCAAACTGATTGATAAAGTCGGTAATCTGGGCAAAAAGCTACATACCGGTCGCAGCCGCAATGATCAGGTGGCGCTGGATATCAAAATGTGGTGCAAACAGCGAGTTACCGAGTTACAGCATTCGGTACGCGCTTTGCAGCGTAAACTGGTGGAAACCGCAGAACGTAATCAACAGGCGGTAATGCCGGGTTATACCCATTTACAGCGCGCCCAACCGATTACCTTTGCGCACTGGTGCATGGCTTATGTGGAAATGCTGGAACGTGATTATTCCCGGTTAACCGATGCTTATCAGCGCATGAACACTTGCCCGTTGGGCAGCGGCGCGTTGGCGGGAACCGCCTATGCAGTGGATCGCGAGCAGTTGGCGCACGGCTTAGGCTTTGCGGCGGCAACGCGCAACAGCTTAGACAGCGTGTCTGATCGCGATCATATTATCGAATTATTATCTGCCGCGGCGTTAAGCATGGTGCACCTTTCTCGTTTTGCCGAAGATATGATTATTTTTAACAGCGGTGAAGCGGATTTCGTCGAATTGTCCGATCGCGTGACTTCCGGCTCTTCTCTGATGCCGCAAAAGAAAAATCCGGACGCCTGCGAATTAATCCGCGGTAAAACCGGTCGGGTTGCCGGCGCGCTGAGTGCCATGCTGATGACGCTAAAAGGGCTGCCGCTGGCTTATAACAAGGATATGCAGGAAGACAAAGAAGGTATTTTTGACGCATTGGACAGCTGGCAGGATTGTCTGGATATGGCAGCGTTCGTGTTGGAAGATATTAAAGTGAATACGGAACGCAGCAAAGAAGCGGCGCTGAAAGGTTATTCCAATGCCACCGAACTGGCGGATTATCTGGTGGCGAAAGGTGTGCCGTTCCGAGATTCTCATCATATTGTGGGCGAAACCGTGGTGTATGCGATTAAGGCGCACAAAGGGTTGGAAGATCTCAGCCTGGAGGAGTTTCGTCGTTTTAGTGCGGTGGTTGATGAGGACGTATATGCGATCCTATCCTTACAATCCTGTCTGGATAAACGTTGTGCGAAAGGCGGTGTTTCGCCGCTGCGCGTTGCAGAAGCGATTACAGAAACGAAAGCTCGACTGAAATAAGGGTGAGATAAAAAGTGCGGTGAAAAAAACGATTGAATTTTTCACCGCACTTTTTCTATGTATTTTTATTTACAAAATAGCTTTTTCAAACAACATTTTCATATTGGCCAAAATCTGTATCGGTTCTAACGGTTGTTCGCTGTTTACCGAAAACGTCATGGCAGCCAGTGCAAAAGAAGCATACATATGCCCCTGAAATTCGATATTGATTGATTCGTCAGCGTGTTGCGGATGTAAATTTTCAATATATTTTTGTTTTATCAGCTGATACATGTCCTGCCGTAAATGAATTTTAGGCGTTTCGATTTTCCATAATGAGCGCACTTTTTCCCGGTTTTGCAGTAATAGCGGCGAGACTTCGCGACTGAATTTTAATGAACTGTATGCAAAGCGTTTTTCCAGCGCCGGCAGAAAGACCGTTTGTTTGAATTCGTCAATAAGGTGCTTGGCGAGTGCATTTTTATTGGCGTAATGTTTATAAAATGTAGTTCGGTTGATCTGCGCCTGATCCAAAATATGCTGCACGGTAATGTCATCAAAGTCCATGGTTTTCAGCAGTTCCAAAAACGCATCGCAAATATTTTTTGAGGTTTTTATAACCCGAATATCTTTTCTGTTTAACATGCTACCGCTTTTTTATTATTTCTAGTGAAGATAAGCAACAAAATAATCTAATTTGTCCGTTTAAGCAACATTTTATCGTTCTTTGATGATTGCAGGTTGTCGGTACATTATCTAAACTGAATCAGTTTAATTGAGGTATCTTGGAGTAATCTATGAAAAAATTGTTGGTGATTATATTGGTCGTGGTGGTATTGGCAGGAATTGCCTATTGGAAAATCTTCCGTGCGGACTCCGGCACGCCGGAGGGCGTTGCGGTGGTTAACGGGCGTCTGGAGTTGGATCGCATTGATGTGGCGAGCTTATATGCAGGGCGTGTAGAAGACATTTATGTGCAGGAAGGCGACTTGGTGGAAAAGGATCAACCACTGGCTCGACTTTCCTCAACTCAGGTTACGGCGCAGCTGAATGCGGCAAAGGCGCAGAAAGCACGGGCATTAGAAGCGGTTGTGCGCAGTCAGGCGGAAATTGATTCTTATCAGCAGCAGGCCAATGTAGCGAAACTGGATCTGGATAACGCAAGAAAATTAAAACGAGATAATCTGGTTTCCACGACTGAAGTCGCACGTCGCGAATCCTCTTATCAGGCGGCGGTTGCCAGGGTAAACGCCGCAAAAGCGGCAGAGGCGGAAGCGCAGGCTGCTGTAGAACAAGCTGAAGCGGATATTGAACGTATTGCCGATATGGATACCGATATGGTGATCAAATCTCCGATTGGTGGGCGAGTGGAGTATAAAATCGCCGATGTCGGCAATGTGCTCGGCGTGGGTGGAAAAGTGGTCAGTGTTTTAGATCTGAATGATGTGTATATCAATGTGTTTTTGCCTTCTTATCAATCTAACCAAGTCAGTATCAATGATGAAGCGCGTATCGTTGTGGACGGCGTCGATGCGGTGTTTCCAGCGACAATTACCTATGTGGCATCTGAAGCACAGTTCACGCCGAAATCCGTAGAAACCACGGAGGAGCGAGCGAAATTAATGTTTAAGGTGAAACTACAAGTGCCGCAGGATATTGCGCGACAGCAACAGGCGTTGTTAAAAGGCGGTATGACGGCATTGGGTTATGTGAAATATGATCGACAGGCGCAATGGCCGGAGAATTTGCAGGTAAAATTACCACAGGCACAGCAATAGGATAAGGCGTTATGGCGGAAGTAAATGATATCGCGGTTTCCGTTACGGAGCTCAGCCACAGTTACGGTAAGACGCAGGCTTTAAATAGGGTGTCTTTGCAGATTCCCAGAGGAGTCAGCGTCGGTTTAATTGGTCCTGACGGGGTGGGAAAATCGACACTGCTTTCTCTGATTGCCGGTGTGAAAGTGCTGCAACAGGGCACGATAAAGGTCTTTGATAAAGATGTCGGCGATAAAACCCAGCGTGACAGCCTGTCTTATCAGGTGGCATTTATGCCGCAGGGATTAGGAAAAAATTTATATCCTACCTTGTCTATTTATGAAAATATTGAGTTTCATGCTCGTTTGTTCGGTTTGGCTAAAGATTATCGTAACGCACGGATTCAGCGCCTGCTCAATGCAACCGGCTTGTTACCCTTTGCCGAGCGTGCGGCAGGCAAATTATCGGGCGGGATGAAACAGAAATTAAGCCTGTGTTGTGCTTTGGTGCATAACCCGGATCTATTGATTCTGGATGAACCGACGACCGGCGTGGATCCCCTTTCTCGTCGCCAGTTCTGGGAATTGGTGGCGGATCTGCGACAGGAATCGCCGCAAATGACCGTAGTTGTTGCGACCGCCTATATTGAGGAGGCGGAGAAATTTGAACATCTGCTGGCAATGGATGACGGTAAATTAATTGCCAATGCACCGACTAAACAGGTAATGGAAGAGACGGAAAGCAGCACGCTGGAACAGGCTTATATTAAGTTGTTGCCGCCGGAAAAACGCGGTGCGGAAAACGGTTTGGATATCCCGCCTTTTCAGCCGGATAAAGATGAGCCGCCTGCCATTGAAGCGGAAGGGCTGACCAAGAAATTCGGCGATTTCGTTTCTGTCGATCATGTCAGCTTTACCATTCCGAAAGGTGAGATCTTCGGTTTTTTAGGTTCCAACGGCTGTGGCAAATCCACCACTATGAAGATGCTAACCGGCTTGCTGGATGCAACGGAAGGTTCGGCACGATTATTGGGTAAACCAGTGGATGCTGGAGATATTAACACGCGCAAAAGAGTCGGTTATATGTCGCAGGCTTTTTCACTGTATGAAGAACTCAGCGTACGTCAGAATCTGGAGCTGCATGCCAAGCTGTATCAGATTGAGAAAAGCCAATGGGATAACTATGTGAATACGGCAATGGAACAGTTTCATTTAACCGAATTCGCCGATCAAAAACCGGAAGCGCTACCGTTGGGGATTCGTCAGCGTTTGCAGCTTGCCGCAGCCTGTTTGCATAAACCGGAGGTGTTAATTCTGGACGAACCGACCTCGGGCGTGGATCCTGCCGCGCGTGATATGTTCTGGGAATATCTGATCAAACTGTCGCGCCAAGATAAGATCACCATTTTTGTGACCACTCACTTTATGAATGAAGCGCAACGCTGTGATCGGATTTCGTTTATGCACCGCGGTAAAGTACTCGGAGTCGGCACACCGGAAGAGTTGCGCAAGGGTAAAAATGCAGAGACGCTGGAGCAAGCATTTATTATTTATCTAGAAGAGCAGGAAGATGAGGTAACGGCTCCACAACATGAAAAATCGCTTGAAACCGAGCAAACTCAAGCACGAACCGCGTATTCGAGCGGTTTTATGGCATGGTTTGCAATGGTATGGACATTTGCGGTGCGGGAAAGCAAAGAATTACTACGCGATAAAATCCGTCTGTTCTTTGCACTGGGCGGGCCGACGGTTATGCTGATTGCCATGGCGTCAAGCATATCCTTTGATATTAATCCGCTTAAATTTACCGTGTTGGACCATGATAATACTTCGGAGAGCCGTAAACTGGTGGAATATTTCAACGGCTCGCATTATTTTATTCGTCAGCCCTCTATTTATCATGTGAGTGAGATAAATGAAGTACTGCAAAGTGCGCAAGTAAAAATGGTAATTGAGATACCCTCCGGCTTTGGTCGCGATATGTTAAACGGACAAAAACCGGAAGTCGGATTTTTTATCGACGGCGCATTTCCGTCCATGGCGGAAAATCTGAAAGGCTCCACAACCGGTGTTATTGCGCAATATAGTCGCGATTATTTGCGTGCGCAGGGAATCAGCACGCCGGAGAATACTATTTTGGAAACTCGTTTTGTTTATAATCAGGATTTCCGCAGCGTATTTGCGATGACACCGGGCATTATTATGTTGGCGATGATGATGGTACCCTCCATGATGACCGCACTTGGCGTGGTGCGTGAAAAAGAAATAGGTTCCATTATGAATCTGTACGGTTCGCCGACAACACCGCTACAGTTTTTACTGGGTAAACAACTGCCTTATATTATGTTGTCTTTTTTCAGTTATTTGTTGCTGGTTTGGATTGCCATTGTTTTGTTTGATGTACCGATTAAAGGTTCCGCATGGGCGATGTTTTTAGGTGCGGTATTTGTTATTTGTGCCTCCACAGGTTTCGGGCTGCTGGTATCCAGCTTTGTCAGTTCACAAGTAGCGGCATTGTTTGCCACGGCGATTCTGATTATGGTTCCGACCATGAATTTCTCCGGCATGATGTACCCGACCGCAACGCTGTCACCGAATGTGTATTTACTGGCTCACATTTTCCCGGGCGCATGGTTCCAGATTATCAGTTTGGGCGGTTTTACCAAAGGGCTGGGGTTTACCGATTTTCTGCCGAATTATGCCGCGCTGCTGATTATTTACTCCGCTTATCTGATGCTGGCCGCTCGTTTTCTAAAGAAACAGGAGAAATAACATGCGTTGGTTAAAAAATGTGGCTTATTTATCTGGAAAAGAATTTCGTAGCTTATTTACCGATCCCATTTTAATGGTGTTAATTGTGTATATGTTTTCCGTAGCTTTGATTACCATTGCCAATATGCCGACAACCGAAGTGAAAAATGCGGCGGTTGCGGTGGTGGATAATGATCATTCGGTGCTGTCATATCGTTTGCGCGATAGCCTGATTCTGCCGAATTTCAAACAAGTGGAAGAAATCAATTATGCCGACATCGATCGGGCAATGGATACCGGAAAATATACATTTGTGCTGGATATTCCACCCAATTACCAACGCGATATGTTGAAAGGGCAGGCACCGAAAATTCAGCTGTTGGTGGATGCCACGGCAATGACACAAGCCAGTATCGGCAGCTCCTATATTAGTCAGACGCTGAGTGCGGAAATTCAGCAGTTTTTGAAAACTGCATCCGTTCAGTCCGTACCGATTGATGCCGCCATTAACGTACTGTATAACCCGAATTATTCCAGTAAATGGTTAATGGGCACCATGCAGATTGTGGGCAACCTGAATTTGCTGGTGTTGCTGCTGGTCGGCGCTGCGGTTATTCGTGAGCGGGAACGGGGAACTATCGAACACTTATTAGTGATGCCGGTTGGTTCCAGCGAAATTGCGGTATCCAAGATTCTGGCCAACGGCATAGTGCTGTTGTGTGTCGCCATGCTTTCTCTGACCTTAATTGTCAGAGGTGTGTTGGAGGTGCCGATTGCATTAGGTTCTATCCCGCTGTTTGCCTTAGGCGTGATTACTTTTTTGTTTTCCATTTCGGCGCTGGGGATTTTACTGGCGATTATCGCACCGACGATGCCGCAGTTCGGGCTGCTGTGTATTCCGGTGTATGTGGTGATGTATCTGCTGTCGGGTACTAACTCACCGCTGGAAAATATGCCGGAATTGGCGCAGCAAATCACCCAGTTTTCGCCGACCACCATATTGGGCGCGTATGCGCAGGATGTGTTATTCCGCGGCGCAGGTTTTGAGCTGGTATGGGATAAGTTAGTCAAAATGATTGGCTTAGGTATTATCTTTTTAAGTTTAGCGTTGATGCAGTTTAAATCAATGCTGTCAAGACAGGGTTAATCGGGATTTAAATATGAAAAAATTGAGTGTTACAACCATCAGCTTACTTGTTAGTGTACTTACTGCCTGCCAAAATACAGACATAAGCGCGCAATCTGCGGTGCGGCTGCCGACCCAGTTTGAATACGGGCAGACGGCAACAGAGGCCGGCGAAATATTGCAATGGTGGCGAAACTGGCGGGATCCACAGCTGACCCAGTTGATTGAACAGGGATTGGCAAATAATCTGGATGTTGCACTGGCGCAGTCCCGTTTAAACGAGGCGCAGGCGAACAGCCGTGCCGCAGAGGCAGACCGTGGGCCTTCGGTTGGTGCGGTGGCTTCGGGGGGCTGGAGCGTGGCGGATTTGGATACCGGGCGCGGTAATCCCCCGTCATCAAGAAGTTATTCCGGCTTCGGCGCACTGGTTGCTTCTTGGGAGCCGGATTTTTTCGGGCAAAAGCGCAGCGATGCTGATGCCGCACGGCATATTGCGTTAAGTTATCAGGAACAAGTTTATGCGGCACAGTTATTGGTTGCCGCTCAGATTGCGGAAAATTATTTTAAAATCTATGCCACCGATCAGCAAAGTGCGGTGCTAAAACAGAATATTTCTTCATTGCAGCAGTTACAACGTTATATCAAGGGACGTTTTGCCGCAGGTGACGCTACCGCGTATGAAGTGAATGAAATCAATAGTCAGATTTCCGCCTTACAGGCAAAACAAGCGACATTGCAGGCGCAGGCGGACAGCTATCAGCGCAATATCGCCGTGCTGTTGGGACAACCGGCGCAGGGATTTCGCATTGTGAAACAGGGTGATCCACTGGCGCGTATTCCCGCCGCACCGTCCGGGCAGCAGCCGGGCAATTTAGTGGAACGCCGTCCGGATATTCGCGCAAATGCACAACAAATTCAGTCAGCGATGGCAAAGGTTGCCAGCGCCAAAGCGGATTTGTATCCGCGTTTTGATATTACCTTCGCCGGGCACGGCGGACGCATTGAGTTGAATAACGATTTATCGCATGTTTCCGGGCTGGGCAGCCTGCTGAGTCTCGGCATACAGTTGCCGATTTTTACCAATGGACGGATTCAAGCGAATATTGATGCTGCCGATGCACGGCTGAAAAGTGCGTTAATTCAGTACGATAAAACGCTGCTGACGGCGTTGAGCGAAGTAGACAGTGCCTACCAGATGCAATATAGCCTGACCAATCAGACCCGATTGTTACAAACTGCTTATCAGCAGGCGGAAAAACAAGCGCGCGATGCGCAGGCCCTGTTCCGCCATGGTGAAAAAACGCTGGATGTGGCATTGCGTGCGCAGATCTCAGCATTGAATTATCGTGCGCAGATTATTGAATCCCAATTAAACAGTGCACAGAATCTGATTAATTTATATAAAGCGCTGGGTGGCGGCTGGCAGCCGTAATCGCGCTTAATTCATGGGGGAATCGTTATATGATGATTGCGGTTGAATTTTCAGACTTACCGAAACGGTAGAAAATTTGACCGCACTTTTGGCGTCAAATAAAAAGTGCGGTTGTTTTTTGCTGCATTATACTTTCAATGTCTCAATCACTGTAACGCTGGCGAGTTCATCTATCGCCAAATCTTCAGGCAGATAATCAATTCTCAAAGCATACGTCAGCTTTAATCGTACAAGGCGAAAAAGCGCACAGCCGCTATTTTTCGGAAGAATACAGCTTCATATTTAAGTCCATTTTAAAGCCTGATACAATGGCTAAAATGCCATAAAATATACCAATTTAACCGCTTCAACCAAACAGCAAAAAACATTGTAGAGACGCATTAAATGCATCCGCAATAATTGACAACTCAACAAAAGGAACACACAATGCCAAACAGCACAGCAAAATGATGCGTCAATTCTTGCCGCACAGCAAGCCTTTTTAAATCAATTAGATGCCAAACTCTGGAAAGCCGCCGACCAACTTCGCAAAGAATTGGACGCTGCCAACTACAAACACATCGTTCTCGGCTTAATCTTCCTCAAATACGTCTCCGACAGCTTTCTTGCCCAACAACAAAAAATCCGCACGCTTTTAGCCGACCCAACGTCTGACTTCTACCTGCCCGATCTGTCCGAAGAAGAAATCCAAGACGAACTCGAAGTGCGAGATTATTACAGCCAAGACAACATCTTCTACGTTCCCAAACAAGCCCGTTGGGACGAAATCAAAAACGTCGCTAACGTTCAACTCGGGCAAACCATTTGGGGCGATAAAATCTTCAAAGGCGTGGTCAATTTAATTGACGAAGGCTTCGACTTGCTCGAAAAAGAAAACGCCAAACTCAAAGGCGTGCTAGAACGCCTTGCCAAATATGAAGTGAAAGAAGAAACCGTGATCGGCTTAATTGAAATCTTCTCCGACACCGACTTCACACGCCCAACCCTAGACGGCAAGCCGATTTCCCTTGCCGCTAAAGATATTTTAGGGCACGTTTACGAATATTTCTTAGGGCAATTCGCCCTCGCCGAAGGCAAAAAAGGCGGTCAATATTTCACGCCTAAATCCATTGTTACCCTGATTGTGGAAATGCTCGAACCTTTCCAAGGCAGGGTTTACGACCCAGCAATGGGGTTTCGTGTCATAATAATGACACAGGCAAATAGTCAAGTAAATACAAGGGTTTTAGAGCTTCTACCAAAGTTTAAAATCAAAAAGATGAATTGTTGGTGTGCTGTTTAGAGCAGTTATTACGAAAATAAATGTTGTAAACAGTACATCAGCATAAAGGAGGAACTCACATGTCTAAGGCAAAAAAAGAGACGATTGAAGCAAAAGGTTTTGCTATTCAAATTTATACTGAAGACTTTAAAAACGACTATATAAGTCTAACGGATATTGCTAGATATAAAAGTGATGAACCATTTATAGTTATTAATAACTGGTTGAGAAGCAAAGATAATATTCAATTTTTAGGTTTATGGGAATCAATGCATAATCCTGATTTTAAACCTATCGAATTCGATAGGTTTAGAAATGAAGCAGGTAGTAATGCATTCACACTATCACCACAAAAATGGATTGAAAAGACAAATGCGATAGGCATTGTTTCTAAGTCAGGACGATATGGAGGCACATTTGCTCATAGTGATATAGCAATGGAATTTGCTTCATGGATTTCACCAGAATTTAAGCTTTACATTATTCAAGATTATAAGAGACTTAAATCAGATGAAAATTCAAGATTGTCACTGGGATGGAATTTGAATAGAGAAATTTCTAAGATTAACTATAAAATCCATACAGATGCAATCAAAGAGTATCTCTTAAAGGATCTTACCAACGAACAGCTATCCTATAAATACGCAAGTGAAGCAGATATGCTAAATGTTGCTTTATTTAATAAAAGAGCTAAACAGTGGCGTGAAGAAAATCCTGACTTAAAGGGTAACATGAGAGACTATGCAAGTCTGAATGAATTACTTGTTCTTGCAAATATGGAAAGCTATAATGCAATTCTTATTGGTAAAGGTATGGATCAAAAAGAAAGAATGATAGAACTTAGAAAGCTTGCCAGAACTCAGCTGATGTCAATTGAAAAGTTGAACAATACAGGTATTAAGAGTTTAGAGGATAAATCAAAGAAATAGAGAGGTCTGTTATGAGATGGGCATTGAAAATTATCTTATTTCCAATAATATTGCTCTTGTCGATACTAATTGCTTTTCTAAAATTTATTATAAAAGTTAGTGGAATGATTTTAGGTATAATATCTTTCCTAGTATTTATTGGAGCAGTAGCTTGCTTCATACAAAAAGATATGGCAACAGGAATGGTAGCATTACTACTATCTTTCTTAATCAGTCCTTATGGACTACCTAAAATTGCACTGTGGATTACAGCATACCTTGAAGTAGCGAAGGATACATTAAAGGAAATATAAGGGATCTAAGACGATGGAACATAAATCTATCGTCTTTTTCTATGCCTAAATTTAAGAGAAAGGAGACGATGAAATGAGTATGTATTTATTTGATGAACAACCTATACTGGCAAATAAAGCATTAGCCAGAGAATTAGGCTTAAATGAAGCCCTTGTGCTTCAACAAATAAATTACTGGATTGAGATAAATAAGAAGTATGGCAATAATTACCATGATGGTAAATATTGGACATATAACTCAATAAGAGCATGGCAAGAAAAAGATTTCGACTATTTAAGTGTCGATACAGTGAAACGAACTTTTTCTAAGCTTGAAAAAGCGGGATATCTTTTAGTTGGAAACTATAATAAAGATCCTAGAGACAAAACAAAGTGGTACACAATAAATGACAAGAAATTAGAAGAACTTTATCTCGAATTAAATCAAAGAAAACAAGAGAAAGAAAGAGAAATATTAGAACAAGTAAGTAAAAGAGATATGCCTAATGCATTAGGGTAAAATGCACCAATGGAAGAGGGCAAAATCAACCAATGCAATGAGGTATTTAGCACCGATGCATTTGATGAAAATCTACCAGTGCATTATGGCAACTTGCATGAACCATTACCAGAGATTACTACAAATAATTCATCAAAGATTACTTCATATATTTCTACAGAGAATTCCTCCCACCTACCCATCTATGAAAAAGACACATTTTATTTAAGGGACGGAATGGAGGAAAGATGTAAAAAAATAAAATCATATAAATCTTGTTTAGAAGAATTAAGAGAAAGTACAGGATATAACGAACACATGAAGCTGGGTAATAAGATGATCGCTAAAACCTTTGATGAAATAATTAAAGTTTTAGCTGATGTTATGGTGTTAAATGGAGATGATACAGTCACAATAAATCAAACAAAATTACCAGCATATGTTGTTCAAGAGAGATTTAGAAAATTAGATTCTTCACATATGGAGTATCTTGTAAATGCTTTATCAGAGAATGAATCAAAAATAAGAAATGTAAGAGCATTTATCTTAACGGCAGCATATAATGCACCAAGCAATATGGATGCCTATTATACAGCACTTGTTAGTTATGATATGAGGGAAGGAGGTTACTAATGATAAATGAAGAAATTTCTAATAGAGTAGTTAATATTGAAGTGAATGTCTTAAAGGCAACCTACCAAGAAATCTTAAGCCAGGTAAAGAAGTTACAACAGAGATCTAAACAACATGGTGGCTTAGATAAACTTATCAAGGCTGAGGGAAATGAAATCAAACTAAAAGATATGGTTAAGAAAGGTCAGCTTGAAGAAATCAATGTTAAAGATGGTGAGCTAAAAGAACTCAAAAAAGAACTAAATAAACATGGTGTTAAATTCTCAGTGATGAAAGATAAGGAGACAGGAATACATTCAGTATTTTTTCAAGCCAAAGATACTAAGGTTTTAAACAAAGCTTTTCAAAATGTTCTTTCTAAAATTGAGAAAAAAGAGAAAAATAAGGAGTCCATTCATAAAAGCATAGAAAAATTCAAGGAGATGGCAAAGAATACTATTTCTAAAGATAAAGTCAAGAACAAACAAAAGGAGCAGAGCCTATGATAGATAAGATACTAAAGGACATCAAAGGCTTATTTAAGGTGCAGGATAAGGCAAAGTTTCTAAAGCAGAATATTCCCTATCTTGCATTTTTCTATGTTGGCAATATCTTTTCTCACCATGTAAGAGCCTATACTGGCGGTGATGTGATAGACAAAATCTTTCAAGGGATATTAGAACTTAATACCATGAGTTTTATTCCAAGCGTTCATCCAATAGATGTTTTAATGGGTGTGGGCGTGGCAGCTTTAATTAAATTTATCGTCTATACCAAAGGAAAAAATGCAAAAAAATTTAGACAAGGTAAAGAGTATGGCTCAGCAAGATGGGGAACAAGAAAAGATATAGAGCCGTATATGGATGAAAAATTCCAAAACAATATCTTGCTTACTCAAACTGAGCGATTAACCATGAATGGCAGACCGGCAAATCCAAAGTATGCAAGAAATAAGAACGTACTTGTTATAGGTGGTTCAGGGTCTGGAAAAACAAGATTTTATGTAAAACCGAATCTAATGCAAATGCACTCGTCATATTGTGTAACAGATCCTAAGGGAACGATAGTCATTGAATGTGGTAAGATGCTTGAAGATAACGGTTATGAGATAAAAATTTTAAATACCATCAACTTCAAAAAGAGTATGAAATACAATCCCTTTGCTTACCTTAGAAGTGAAAAAGATATACTCAAATTAGTGCAGACAATCATTGCAAACACAAAGGGAGAGGGTGAAAAAGCAGGAGAAGATTTTTGGGTGAAAGCCGAAAAGCTCTACTATACGGCTTTGATAGGTTATATTTTTTATGAAGCTCCAAGAGAAGAAAAGAACTTTGCAACGCTTCTTGATATGATAGACGCTTCGGAAGTAAGGGAAGATGACGAAACATACATGAATCCTATTGATAGACTATTTGAAGCATTGGAAAAGAAAGAGCCTACGCACTTTGCAGTCAAGCAATATAAGAAATATAAGCTTGCAGCAGGAAAAACAGCTAAATCTATTCTTATTTCATGTGGTGCAAGGCTTGCCCCCTTTGATATTCAGGAACTTAGGGACTTGATGAAAGAAGATGAACTTGAGCTTGATACACTTGGAGATAGAAAGACAGCACTCTTTGTTATTATCTCTGATACAGATGATACCTTTAATTTTGTGGTGTCTATCATGTACTCGCAGTTATTTAACTTACTTTGCGATAAGGCAGATGACGAGTACGGGGGAAGATTACCTGTTCATGTAAGATGCCTTCTTGATGAGTTTGCAAATATAGGCTTAATTCCCAAATTTGAGAAATTGATTGCGACAATTCGTTCAAGAGAGATTTCGGCAAGCATTATTTTGCAAGCACAATCTCAGTTAAAGGCAATCTACAAGGATAATGCAGATACGATTGTAGGCAACTGCGATAGCACTTTATTTCTTGGTGGAAAGGAAAAGACAACACTTAAAGAGCTGTCTGAAACACTGGGTAAAGAAACCATAGACCTATATAACACATCGGAAACACGCTCCAATGCTAATAGCTATGGACTCAATTACCAAAAGACAGGTAAGGAGCTGATGAGCCAAGATGAGATAACTGTTATGGATGGCAGTAAATGTATTTTTCAGCTTCGAGGTGTAAGACCATTTTTGTCAGATAAATTCGATATTACAAAGCATAAGAACTACAAGCTCTTGGAGGACTATGATAAGAAGAATGTGTTTGATATTGAAGAATACATCAGAAGAAAAGGCAAAGTTAAGATGAATAGAAATACAGTAATTACAAGATTGTAATATTTTCTGTTATAGCTTTATGTGGCATGGGTATATTTGGTATAATAAAAGTCATATTAGAGATAGAGGAGATGTATGTGTGAATTTTGATTTTAAGATTGTGGATTTTTTTAAATTGCCTACTAAAATTATGTGTGCTATTAGCATAGCTACTGGACTTGTTTTATTTTTGCCAGATAGTTTCATTCAAAAAATGTATATGATTGATTTTAGAAATAAATATGGATTTACAATAGGTTTGATTTTTTTGATTTCTATTTCTATTGTTACAATAACAATTGTAGTATCACTATATAAGTATTTTAGTAATAAACATTTTTGGAAAAAATTTAAGGATACTGCAAAAGAAAGATTGTTGAAATTAGATGATTATCAAAAGACCATAGTTTATGTTTTATATAAAGAAGATAATCATACTGAAGAATTACCTATACACGATGGGGCTGTAAGATGGCTTAAACAAAATATGGTGATAACAGAAACAACAAATCAGTACATGGTTTCTGATTTAAATAATGCAGTTTTTCCATTTATGTTAAATCCCTGGGTAGTAGAAGCTATGCAAAATGACGAAGAGCTAGTAAATGAATTTTCAAAAGCATATAAAAAAATGGAAAGCAAATACAATAAAATGATCTCCAATAGATATTAAAATAATTGCAATAAAGTGACGATAGAAAGAAAAAATCTATCGTCTTTTTTAATCCCTATTTTCAATTTATATTGCGATCAATAAATAGGGAAAACTCGCAAGAGTTGTTAACTAGTATTTCAAATGCCTCTCACTAATATATACACGACAAAATGCTAGTTCCACTAAATATGTTACAGAAAGTAAAGGAGAAAAGATGATAAGGATAAGAAGCCCTACCTAATAGACAATTAAATATACAAATACTTGGCGATTGAAATTAATTTTCCAGTCGCTTTTTTAATTGGAGGAAAAAATGGATAAAGAAATGATTAATATCAATGCCAACCTGCTAAAAGAACCTACTTTTGGAACTTTTACAAGAGGTGATGAAGAGGTTCAAGTTGTAAATTTCGCTCTTTCGAAAGGATATGGAAAAGGTAGAGAGTATATCAACTGTGCAGCCTATGGCAATAAATCTGACGTGGCTAAGGAATTTTCAGAAGGTGATTTCATTCATGTGTATGGTTACTTCAACAAACGAACTAAAAATGGAAAGACATATAAGAATTTTGTAGTTATGTCTATGAACAAAATTGAAAAGAAAGAAGAAAACGAGGAGGAATAAATAATGGATTTTTTCGTACAAGCAGTTAATGTATTAAAGATTTTGGTAATGGCAGTAGGTGCTGGTCTTGGAGCATGGGGTGTTATCAACCTTATGGAGGGATATGGTAATGATAACCCTGGAGCAAAATCTCAGGGTATTAAGCAGCTAATGGCTGGGGGAGGTATCGTTCTAATCGGCTTAAAACTAATTCCATTACTTTCAAATGTATTGAAGTAAGGAGAGTAGCCTATGTTTGGTATTTTCGATAAGATAGAGGAATTTTTTAAAGAGCTTCTTCTCGGAGGTATCCAAGCAAATCTTGAGTCAATGTTTATCGACATTAATGATAAAGTCGGAGCAGTTGCAACTGATATAGGAAAGACACCAATGGGATGGAACTCAGAGGTATTTAACTTTATTAAGAGTATCAATGATAGTGTCATTATTCCAATTGCGGGTTTAATCATTACAGCAGTTTTATGTATTGAGCTGATAAATATGGTTATGCAAAAGAACAATATGCACGATACAGATACTTTTGAGTTTTTTAAATACATGATAAAGATGTGGATAGCAGTATGGCTAGTATCTCATGCCTTTACATTCTCAATGGCAGTCTTTGATGTTGCACAACACCTTGTAAATCAGGCGGCAGGAGTAATCAATACTTCTGCCACCGTTTCAGGTGATCAAATTGTTCAGATGGTTGAGGGATTAAAAGACAAAGGACTTGGGGAACTGGTGATGATACTCTTTGAAACCTCGCTTGTTAAAGTTGCAATACAGGTTATGTCGGTAGTCATAATGCTAGTTGTCTATGGCAGAATGTTTGAGATATATGTTTATTGTTCAGTTTCAGCAATTCCATTTGCCACTATGGGAAATAAGGAGTGGGGACAAATTGGAACAAACTATATCAAAGGTCTATTTGCTATTGGACTTCAAGGCTTATTCTTGATTATATGCTTGGGTATTTACGCAGTTTTAGTAAAGACGATAAAGATAACGGACATTCATGCAAGTACCTTTATGATATTAGGCTATGCATTACTTCTTGGTCTAATGATGCTAAAGAGTGGAACGCTTGCAAAGAGTGTATTAAACGCACATTAAGGAGGATTTTTAATGATAGAAGTAAAGAAAAAGTTGTTTCCAGTTTCAATTATTGCAGTAGGAATTGGAGCATTTGCTATCTCGATTTTTAACAGGAACAAATTAAAGAATTTAGAAGATGAAGTAAAAAGTACAAGAGATGATGTGAAATCTATTCTTTGTTATCAAGAGCAGAAAAATGCATTCATTGAGTCAGAATTAGAAGAGATGAGAAATGAAGTTGCTTCATGCTATGAACATTTTGAAGCATTTTCAAAGGAAAAAGAAGATGGGAGGTAAGCTATGGGCTATGTACCAATTCCCAAAGATTTAAAAAAGGTAAAAACAAAGGTAGCCTTTAACCTTACAAGAAGACAATTAATTGGATTTACACTTGCTGGACTGGTTGGTATACCAGTCTATTTATTTATGAGAAAGTTTATGCCTAATGATATAGCGATACTGTTTTTAATTGTATCAACTCTTCCAATCTTCTTTGTAACACTATTTGAAAAAGATGGACTTACCTTTGAGAAATATTTTAAGCACATATATCTACACAAGTTTTATCAACCACAGAAGAGAGTGAGAAAGGAGGTTTACCTTGAACAAGAAAAGAAAAATACAGCAAATTCAGTTAGAAAAAAATCAAAAGGTATTAAAGGAAAACAAAAGAAACCTGAAAAAAGAAAAGCTGACTAAGCAGAAGAAAAAAGCTTCTCTAATCGACTTAATATTTAAGAAAGAGCCTAAGAGATATACTGTTGAAGATACAATACCTTATCTGAGAATGCTAAAAAGTGGAATATGCCAGCTTGATGAAAAGCACTATAATAAGTGTATTGCATTTCAGGATATAAACTATCAGCTTGCCTTAGAAGAAGATAAGGATTTGATTTTCAATCAATTTGCGAATGTCTTAAACTCTTTTGATCCAAGTGTAGATATTGAGTTTTCATATATAAATCAACTTGGAAGAAATAATGAATTAAAAGCAGCTATTCAGATACCGGATAAAAATGATGGTTATGATGATATTCGATTAGAGTTTCGTGAGATGTTAAAAAGTCAGCTTGCAAAGGGAAATAATGGTTTAAAGAAATCGAAGTATATCACCTTTGGAGTTGAAGCGGATAGTTTGGAGCAAGCGACTGCAAAACTTGAGCGACTTGAGATTGATATATTATCAAATCTAAAGAGCATGGGAGTTCGTGCTGAGGGCTTAACTGGAGAAGAAAGATTAAAAGTCTTACATGATATTTTAAATCCAGATAAGCTCTTTTCTTTTTCCTATAAAGACTTAAAACCAAGAGAAAGTACAAAGACTGTTATTGCACCAGATTCTTTTAACTTCGTGCCAAGTAAGTATTTTAAGTTTGGAAAATATATTGGAGCTGTAAGTCATCTTCAAATACTTGCAAGTGAGCTATCTGATAGAATGCTTGCAGAATTTTTAGATATAGATGACAACATCAATATTTCTTTTCATATCAAGGCAGTTGAGCAGACAGAAGCTATTAAAATGGTGAAAAGAAAAAATACAGATATTGATAAGATGAAGATTGAGGAAAATAAAAAGGCAGTTAGAAGTGGCTATGATATGGACATATTGCCAAGTGATTTAATTACCTATGGAGATAATATCAAGATGCTTTTAAAAGATCTCCAGACAAGAGATGAGCGTATGTTTATCGTAACGATTGTCTTTATGAATTTTGCAAGGACAGTACAAAAGCTAGATACGACTATTTCTCAGATTTCATCTATTGCAAGTAAACATAATTGTAAAATTAAACGCTTAGATCATAGTCAAGAACAAGGCTTTGTAAGTGTATTACCACTTGGAGTAAATAAGATTGAAATAGATAGAGGACTAACCTCATCATCTACAGCAGTATTTTTACCATTTACAACAGAGGAGCTTTTCATAAACTCATCAAATAGCTTGTACTACGGATTAAATGCCTTAAGCCATAATCTTATTATGGCAGATAGAAAAATGCTTAAAAATCCAAATGGATTGATTCTAGGTACGCCTGGTTCTGGTAAGTCCTTTTCTGCAAAGCGTGAAATGGCAAATGCTATTCTTACAACAGATGATGATGTGATTATTTGTGATCCAGAGGGAGAATATGGCAATCTTGTTAAACAGTTTAAGGGAGAAGTCATTAAGGTTAGTGCAAAGAGTAAAGACTATCTCAATCCACTAGATATAAATATGAATTATGGAGATGGTGATGCACCACTTAAGGATAAGGCAAACTTTATTATGTCTATGCTTGAACTTGTGGTTGGTGGTAGTGGACTTACAGCAGAAGAAAAGTCTGTTATAGATAGGTGTTTACCTAGAATTTATGAAAAGTATTTTGAAAATCCAATTCCAGAGAATATGCCTATACTTCAAGACCTTTACAATATGTTAAGAGGGCAAGAAGAAAAGGTGGGAAAGAAACTTGCAACAGAAATGGAAATCTATGTTTCAGGAAGTCTTAATGTCTTCAATCATCAGTCAAATGTAGATTTAAATAAACAGCTTATTTGCTTTGATATTAAAGAACTTGGAACGCAGCTTAAGAAGATAGGTATGCTTGTTATTCAAGACCAGGTTTGGAATAAGGTTTCTCAAAATAGAAATACCGGCAAAAGTACAAGGTATTACATTGACGAGTTTCACTTGCTTTTAAAGGATGAACAGACTTCACAGTATTCGGTGGAAATCTGGAAGAGATTTAGAAAATGGGGAGGTATTCCAACAGGAATTACACAAAATGTCAAAGATCTACTTGCAAGTAAAGAAATTGAAAATATTTTCGACAATACGGATTTTATTCTAATGCTTAATCAAGCAACAGGTGATAGAGATTGGCTTGTTGTAAAGCTTAAAATCTCAAAGGATCAGGAAAAATTCGTTACTAATTCGAGAGCTGGTGAAGGTCTGATTTTCTTTGGGAATACCATTGTTCCATTTGTAGATAATTTCCCTAAAGACACAATCCTATATCAAAAGATGACTACAAAACCTGAAGAAGTGAGGTAGCGTCTTATGAGTAAAAAAAGAAAGCGAGATTTGAATGAAAAGTTAAGGGCAAGAGAAGAAAAAATCATCACAAAGGCTGAAACAGATGATGTCCTAGATTACAAAAGAAAAACTGGAGATGATTACAGGGATAAGGTTGTTAAAGAAGAAAATAGGTTTCAAGATAAGCTTCACGAGAAGATAAGTAAAAGAACAGATATTACTAGTGAAATAGACACAAGTAACAAGAGCAAAAATGCTATAAAAAGAAATTTTCAAAGTAACAGTTTTGAAACTGATAGTGGAATGAAGCCTATTGTAGAGTCTGCAGAGAAAAACCAAAGGATAGAAGTTAATTCAGATGCTTATAGAGTTTTTGAAAATACTGCTTCTAAAGAAACTCATAGGAATAGAGAAGTAGGTAATACTAATAATGGTTTGAATAGTCAGAGCGTAAATGTTAATCAGCGAAAACATTCTAAAAAACTTGTGAGTGATTTTGCTGAAACGGAAGTAGCTAAGTCAGATTATCAAACAGAGGTTAAAGAAAATCGTATCTATGATCCTTTGGCAAAAGACCAAGATGGTGATGGTGTCATTGATAGATACGATAATGATTTTAGAGATAGCGATGTATCCTATGAGCCTTTAGGTAATAAAAAATCCAAACTTTATGAAAAGCAGAAAACGTCACTTAAAAGAAAGAACTATTCTGATAAGCTCTTTACAAGAAAAGGGACAGATAAGAAAAAAGAAGATAATACTAAAGCTTCTAAAACTGGTAAAGAAGCCATCAAAGATAGGGAAAAGAAAAATCAGCTTTATAAAAGGTATAACAAAGAAACCATAGTCGGTGGAAGTGTGATTGGAGCTGCAAAACTTGGTGAGGTTACAAGTGCTTATCTATCATCTGGTAGTGATGAAAATGCATCGGTTGAAGCTGCTGAAAAAGGCTTAGGAAGTTCCTCTAAACTTATTCATGGTGTAAAGAATTATTCGGACAAGAGAAAAAGTAAGAAGCTATATGATTTAGAAAAGAGCGATAGGAAAATCCAAAGTAGAAAATCCAAGCTTGAGTTTAGAAAGAGCATGGACGAGATTAAGAAGACCGACCAATATAAAAAGCAAATGCTTATAAGAAGTTTCAAAAGAAGAAACAGATGAAGTCGGTTATCTATAAGCAAAATAAGACGAGGATAAGGGATAGAGTAAAAGAAGCCTTTGTAAATACCTTAAAGGTATCTAAGGACTTTATCATAAGAAAAACGAAAGTAGCAGCTATTTTAATAGTTGCTATTATTGTTTTTGGAACATTTATCCTTGATTTTGCAAGTATTTCAATGGGCGGGCTTTCTAATTTTACAAGTGGTATTCTTACAACTTCATACCTATCTGCTCCAAATATACTAAAAGAAATTAACCAAAGTTTTTCAAAAAAAGAAGATGAACTGTATAAAGAGCTTGAGAATGTAGAAGAAAACTATCCCGGATATGATGAGTACATCATAAATAAAAATGGAGATATTGGTCATAATGTCCACGAACTTTTAGCCTATATCACATCAAGATGTGGTGATGTAAAAAAACTTTCAAAAGTTAGCGGTATTTTAGATGAACTCTTTGATTCCATGTATCAGGTTGATTATGAAGAAAAAGTTGAAACAAGATACAGGACTGTAACAGAAACCTATACTGATGAGGATGGAAACGAATATACAGAAAGTCACGAAGAGCCTTACGAGTATAGAAAGCTCATTGTTACCCTAAATAAAAGGGAAATGGATAGCGTCATTAGAGAAGTTTTTAGAGATTATCCAGATAATTTAAAACACTATGAAGCTCTATTTCTTGCTCAAGGTAATATGGGTGAGATATTTGGAAATACCGATTTGATTACAGCAAATGGTGGTGTTGGTGGAGGAAAAGAATATGAAGCATCGTCTGATGTTCAAAAGAAAATTGTAAATGCAGCATATATTACTCCATCACCTGGAGCAGGTTGGTGTGCCATGTGGGTTTCACAAGTTTATCAAAATGCAGGTCTTGGATATATCGGAGGAAATGCTAATGATATGTATCGAAACCATACATTTACTTCTGATAGATCAAAGTTAAAAGTAGGAATGCTTGTAGCAGTTGAAAGTAGTAGCAGTGGTGGTCAAGCCGGACTTACTTATGGTCATGTCGGAATTTATATTGGTGATGGTAAGGTAATGGATAATATCGGAGTAGTTAGGGTAACAACCTTAGATGATTGGATAGCAACATTCTGTAAACATCATCCAGTAGGCTTTGGCTTTCCACCAAATGTAAACAGATAAGGAGGGCAGAATGTGAGAAAAGAATTAAAACTAACGAAAAATAAAATAAAAAAACTTCTTGATAAAAAGGCTCTGATTGATAAAGAATTAGAGCCTTTATTTATTCGAGAAGAAGAACTTGAAAACGAAGAAATCATCGTGATTTGTAGAGAAAACAACATCACGCTTGAGGACTTAATGAGAAAAGTAAAAGAAGAGAAAAAACAAAAACAAGAAAAGGAGTTTAATGATGAAAAAATTGTTGAGTAACAAAAAGATTTTAGCAAGTATACTTGCTTTACTGGTGTTAGTAGGCTTAGTGGCAACAGTGTACCTAAACAAATCAAATATTGTATATGCTATGGGAGCCGATAATAATCATGGGCAGTATAAAACAAAATTTATTGTGAATATGATTGACAATACAAGTGATCAGAATATAAGTAAGTCATATTATGAGGATAAGCTGAAATTTAAGATAAATATTTTAAAGGAATTTAAACTTGAGGGTAATTTAACATCATTTGATAGATATGATGAAATGTTTACAGAAGCTGATTTTGATACCGAAAGAACGGGACATACAAGATTTACAAGCAAAAAAGAATTTAATTATTATAAAGCTACAGGTGTAAATATTGGCAGCGGCATATTCTTAGATTTTACAGAAAACAATCAAGACTACTATGTTGGTTCTATTGAGGAGCATATTAGAACATATAGCGATAATAAGATTTACCATATCTTAGATACACCTGTATATAAGCTGAATCGAGATATTGTAAAAACTAAGATTGATTATGATGGAGAAATAAAAGAAGAGTCCAAAAAAGAAATTATAAAGAAAGTTAAAGAAGCCAATCCTAATATCAACAATCTTAAAGAAATAAAGATTGAGAAAGATAAGCTCATCATTGAAACTTGGAATAGATACCATACAGGTCTTCCATATATAACTTTTAATGTAGATGACTTAATTACAAGAGTGGCAAGTGTTGATACGCAAACTGATAAAACTGAAAAAAAGGATAGTTCAGTACAAACAGATGATAAAAGTAAAAAAGATTCAGCAACACAAACTAAAGCAGAAGTTAAGGTAAAATACTTTTTCGAAGATGGAAAGGTATATAAAGAATTTACTAAAACTTTTGATGTAGGCTATGTTCTTGATGCTTCAGAACTTGATATGTTACCTGATAATATGAAATTTCTTGATGATTTTGCCACATATAAGGTAAAGGGAAAAGATGATGAAATTATAAGAAAGGTATCTTATCTAAAGAAAGATGAAAATACTCAAACCGAGAAAGATATAAAGGATAGTGCTACTCAAACTGAGGAAAAGAAGAAAAAAGATGTTTCTGTGCAAACTGTTTTAACAGGAAAAGACATTGAAAAGTTAGAAAAAGACCTAAAAGTCTATGAAAAAGAAATGGATAAACTAAACAAGGAGCTAAAAGATAAAGCGGACATTTCTAATGATAAGAAAGAAGAAATCAATAAGCTTAATGATAAAATCAAATCCTTAGAAGAAAAGTTTGAAAATAGAAAAAATGAAAAGATAAAAGGTATATCGGATAAGGATATTTCAAAGCTTGAAGATAGAATTAAAGGCTTAGAAAGTAAAATTTATACTCTAAAAAATACATCATCAAGTACAGGAAAAGCTCCATCAAAGACAGTTACATCTAGTCCAATTCCTTTTACAAGCGGAAAAGGAACACAAACAGGTAGCGAAAAACAAATTGCTTCAAATTCTGCGACAAAAAAGGGAAACACTACATCTGAAAACACTGGTAAAAAAGAAGAAAAGCAAGAAATTCGCTATCCGAATAAGCTAACACCTAAACAGACTTCAAGTAATGGAGATACGTCTTCTATGGATGGAACAAGCAAGCCTGTAAATACAAATAAAGGAGTAGCGTCAGCACCATCAAAGGCAAGAGGATCTGTTACAGAGAATAAGGATAATGCAAACAAAGATTATCCAATTCACCACAACGATGGTAAAGATAATAAGTCTACGGATATGTATTCAGCAGACGCAAGACAGTTTGTAACTTTTACAACTAAAAATGGAAAGACTTTTCATCTAATCATTAACCATGATGAAGATAGCGAGAATGTAATGCTTTTAACAGAAGTTTCAGAAGATGATCTACTTAATATGGTTGAAAAGAAAGAAGCTCCAAAACAGGAAATTACAAAAGAAGAGCCAAAGAAAGAAGAAGTAAAGCCGGTTAAGAAAGAAGAAAAAAGTAGTATGGGAACTTACATTATCTTACTTCTTGCAGTAGGTGGAGCATTAGGTGCAGGTTATTACTTTAAGGTTGTTAAAAAGAAAGAGAATGAAGAACTTGAAGCATTAGAAGAAGATGACGATAGTTTCTTTTCAGAAGCCGAGGAAAGTGAAAATGAAGTAGATGAAGTTGAAACAGAAGATAAAGAAGATGATGAGTTAGAGTAAATTTGCACCTAAAACTATACAATTTTGGGTGCAAGATATAGGGCGAGAGAGTAAAATCTTTCGCCCTATTTTTTACAGGGAGGATAAAAATATATGAAACTTGTAATTGCAGAAAAACCAAGTGTTGCCCTATCCATATCAAAAGTAATAGGAGCAACAAATAAAAAAGATGGATACTATGAGGGAAATGGCTATAAGGTAAGTTGGTGCATTGGACACCTAATTCAGATGGCAAATCCCGATAGCTACGATGAAAAGTATGCTAAGTGGAATATGGAAGATTTACCGATTATTCCGAGTGAATATAAGTATGAGGTTTCAAAATCCACTAAGAAACAATTTAGTATCTTGAAGAAACTATTGAATGATAAAGAAGTAGAGAATGTAGTAAATGCTTGTGATGCAGGTCGTGAGGGGGAAAGTATTTTTAGACTTGTTTACAATCAAGCAAATTGTAAAAAGAAGATGGAACGCCTTTGGATTTCATCGATGGAGGATAGTGCCATAAAAGATGGTTTTGATAATCTAAAAGAGGGAAAGTTCTACGATAATCTCTTTGAGTCTGCACAGGCAAGAGCGATTGCAGATTGGCTTGTTGGAATGAATATCAGTAGATTTTATTCGTGCCTATATAAGCAAAATTACAGTGTAGGAAGAGTGCAGACACCTACCCTCTCAATGATTGTAAATAGAGATGAGGAAATAACCAATTTCAAAAAAGAAAAATATTTTACAGTAGAGTTAAGTCTTAATGACTTTACACTTTCAACAGATAGAATTGATGATGAAATAACAGCAGAGCAGCTCTTAAACTTAGTAGGCGATAAGATAGAAATTACCGATGTTATTCAAAAAGAAAAGATAACAAAGCCTGATTTGCCATTTGACCTTACAACGCTCCAAAGAGAGTGCAACAAATATTTTGGATATAGTGCTAAGCAAACACTTGATTATGCACAGAGCCTATATGAAAAGAAGTTTATCACTTATCCAAGAACGGATAGCAGATGCCTGACTGAAGATATGATTACAAGCGTCATTAATAATATCTTAGGCAAGAATGACTTTGATACTGAAAGAATTAAGATAGTGTTTAACTCCAAAAAAGTTACGGATCACCATGCGATTATACCAACAATCAGCTCATTAAAAGAAGATATTTCAACTCTTCCAGCAAGTGAAGCAAAAGTATATAGACTTATAACAAATAAACTTCACGCAAGTGTTGGATACCCATTAGTAGAAAATACTACAAAAATTGTTGCTGAGTTTGATGGATTTGAATTTACAAGTAGTGGCAAAGTGATAATTGATGAGGGATTCACTAAGTATCTAAAAGAATATAAAACGAAGAAAACGGAAGATATACTACTCCCGGATATAAAGGTTGGAGATGTATTTGAAATAAAAAATAAAGAAATAAAAGAGAAATATACAACACCACCTAAACATTTTACGGAAGATACACTTTTAAAGGCTATGGAAGTAGCGGGTAATGACGCCTTAGAAAAAGGCATTGAGGTAGAAAGAAAAGGACTTGGTACACCAGCAACTCGTGCAGGTATTATTGAAAACTTGATTTTCAAAGGTTTTATCGAAAGAGATAAGAAAAATTTAATCGCTACGCATAAAGGAATTAGTCTTGTAACGATTGTAGCTGACACCTTTAAATCAGCTAAAACAACAGCTGATTGGGAAATGCAGCTTTCTGATATTGCAAGTGGTAAAGAAGATAAGGAAAAGTTTTTAAACAGCATTGAAGAAGAAATTAAAAATACGATAAACACACACAAAAAATAGAAATTGAATATAAACCAAAGGGAATGAGAGAAATCTTGTTCCTTTTTTTGTTGGAGGTGGTTGAGATTGAAACGATAAAAATTATAGAACTATTTGGTGGTATCGGAGCAATTAGAAAGGCTTTCATCAGACAAAAGATACCTCACCAAGTAATTGATTATGTAGAGATAGATAAAAACTGTGTTAAAAGCTACAATGCTTTATACAATACTAATTTTAAGCCGAAAAGTATTTTGTATTTTCATCCACCAGATGAAAAAATAGATTTACTAATGCATGGAAGTCCTTGTCAAGATTTTAGTCGAAGTGGCTTAAAGAAGGGTGGCACAAAAGGTAGCGGTACAAGAAGTAGTCTTCTTTTTGAAACTATACGAATTATAGAAGAAATGAAAATACGACCAAAGATAGTGCTTTGGGAAAATGTAAAGGGAGTTCTCGATAAGAATATGAGAGCTTCCTTTTTTCATTACCTAAAAGAAATGGAGAGACTTGGATATGAGAACAAATATGAAATTCTAAATGCTATAGAGTTTGGAATACCACAGAAAAGAGAGCGTATCTTTGTTGTAAGCATCTTGGGGAATAATTCTTTTGATTTTGCCAAGCTCGAAAAAACACAAACAAGGGATATATCTGAATTTCTTGAGAAAGACGCTTCAAATCTTTATGAAGTAAGGCAAGAGTCAATGCTTCGATATATAAGAGGAGAGCCTAAGAATAATAATTTTAGAGGAAGACTTAAAGTGATAGATAAGTTTGCCTACACAATTTCCACCAAGCAAGTGCGTATTCCTAATTCAGGAATTATTGATTTAAGTAATGGCAAATATAGATATTTAACTGAGCGAGAATGCTTTAGACTTATGGGTTTTGATGATGAAGACTTTAATAAACTCAAAGCTATATATCCAGGAAGAAAAGGTAAATTATCGTCAATACTTTATAAACAAGCTGGAAATAGCATTGTCGTAAATGTGTTAGAAGCAATATTAAAAGAAATTTTGAAGAACTAGGAGGTAAAGATGAGAACAAATGATTTTTACAATATTATCGAGCTTGTAAAAAGAGATGTTTTAGATAGTGAAAATGAGTATCTGAAACTCTTAAAAGTCATTGGAAATAACCAAAGATACGACTTTTTAAGTCAACTTAGTATCTATGATAAAAATCCCAATGCAACTGCTTGTGCAAGCTTTGATATGTGGAGGGAAAGATTTAATCGCACCGTTATGCGAGGACAAAAGGGTATTCCAATCCTAAGTGAAACCTATCCATTTCAAAAGGTTGGATATATCTTTGATATTAGTCAGACAGTATCTATGGATAGAGGCGTAAATGAGGTAAAACTATGGGCGTTTGATAGAGAAAAACATGAAGAAGCACTAAAAGATATGCTTACTCTTCGTGGCTTTGAAGCAAGTGATAAGTTATCTGAAAATATCTACTCACTTAGCAGAGTTTATGCAGATGACAGCATCTATGAGCTTTGTAATAACTTGAGAATTTCTGATGAAGATAGAAACTCATTTGTAAACTTTATGAGAAATTCTATTAGCTTTGCAATTTCAAATAGATTTAACCTGGATTATCCTATTCCAATGGATAACTTACAAGAAAATTTTAAGTACTTAGATAGAATTTCTTTAATGAGTGTTGGTAACTGTATTTCCAATGCTTGTAGTAATATTATTGAAGCTACAATGGTAAGAACAAGAAATTTATCTGTCAATCAAGACCTGACAAAGAGTATAGGTGCCGATTATAATAAGATTAACGAAAATAATAATGAATTAGGAGGTATAAAAAATGCTATTCGATCAAATGACCAAAGAGATGATGATACAAGAAACCGAGTTCTTGGAAATGGAAAATACGGACGAGATAATTTCAAAAATCAAGGAGAAGACCTTGAACAATCTGGAAAACGAGAAGAGCTTCATGGAAAAATTTCCAAATCCGACTTACGCAGTGATGAGACTGGACTTTCTTACAGAAACGAGCGAGGAGAAACACTATCAAATGCTAATAGACCTTTACAAAGAGAAGAAATTACTAATGCATCTAATGGAAGTACAGAAAAGAGCAATCCACTTTATGAGAGAGGAAAAACCGAAGATGATGGAAGCTTGGAAGATAACGGACGAGAATCATCCAGAGTACAAGGCGATGATTTCAGCCCTAAAAGAGATGGTGATAAAGGAAATAGTAGAAGCATAGAAAACAGCATAGAAGATATGAATGAGGAAGCAGAAAATGCTTCCTTTTTCTATTCTAAGGAAGATCCATATAATCTAATGACTGATGAAATGCTTGAGCGTGTTCCTGAACTTTATGAACAGGAAAAAATAAGCCTTGCCGAAAAAGAAGTTCATGCAGCATATATTATTCCATTTAGAAGTAACTGGACTTGGTATATGACAGAGTATGATAGAGAAAGTGGCGATGCCTTTGGGCTTGTTTTAGGAATAGAGCCTGAATGGGGATATTTTAATATCAATGAGCTTAAAGAGCTAAATGCTCAAAGACTAATTTTAGAGGATTTTCCAAAAACTTTTAGAGAACTTAAATACACAGAACTTAAAAAACAGATGGATGAACAAGAGCTTCAGATGGTTTTTAATGGTGAACTTAGCTTTGAAGATGATGTAATTCATAAAGAAATTAACAACGAAGTTATAGAGGAATTTGAAGAAGAATTAAGCCCTAATTTTGCCGAAGAAGTCGGATCTATAATGGAAGAGTACGAGGTATCAAGAGATATTGCAATCAGTAGACTTACCACAAGCAAATTAGAAGAAGCACTTCAAGGCACAAATATTAAGCTAAGCGATTTTAATTCTGAACAGTTAGAAGAGATTATGAGTGCCATTAAAGAATATGACTTTTATGGAAATGAGATTACAGAAATTGCAGATCCAAAGCTTCCTGTTTGGAAGATGGAACAGTTAAAATGGCTGATTGATGACTGGAACAAAGATACAAACGGTGTTACATCAGAAAAGATAAAGTATCTAAAAGACCTAGATATTAAACTTGCAAAATTCAATGTACTAAAAGGTTATCTAATAAATGACGATGTAAGCATAAGTCAAATTGAAGAATTTAAGGACAATATCGACTTTGTTACGATGAGCGAGTTTGTTGATAGCCTTAAAGAATATTCATATAACAATCAAAATGAAAAAGTGGCAATTAAGGTGGGTAACGAATTTATCCTTGCAAGTAAACAAGATAGCTTAGAGATTAGCCTTGAGGATACTGGAAGAAAAGTAGTAGTTGATGGAGTAGAATATTCACTTAATCGAGGAGTAGATTTTGAAGAAAGCACAAAGGTTGATACTTTGATTGATAGTGGAAAATATGAAGCATATAAGATTGCTGATTATGTTGTGGAAGCTACTCAAGTTGAAGCAAAACAAGAGACACTTTTTGATTACCTTAATCCAGAAGAAGATAAAGAAAAATCATTAGACTTATCTGTTGGGAAAATGGTCTACATGGATCATGAGGCATATAAGATTGATGATGAAGTGAGCTTTAATGAGATTCTAAAAAAGAATGATTTAAGACTTGCTCCTCTAAGAAATGGTAATCATATGATGCCTATAGTAAGTTTTGCAGATGATAAAGAGTTATTAGAAAAGATTAGCTTTGATAGACCTAAGCTACTTGTTGGAGACGAAGTTCACTATAAAGATAAAGACTACACTATAACTCGCTTTGACGAGATGGGTGGTGGTCTTAAGACTGTTACAATAAAAGATAATGTTGAGTATCTTGGAGGAATGATTACGGGTTCAGAAGTTATTCCGTATAGATTAGAAAGTGATTTAGAAAGACTTTTCGGACTTGAGGAAAAGAAACAAGAGAAAGTATCAAACTTTAGAATTAAAGAAGATATTCTCCCTGATAAACTTGCTCCAAGTGAAAGGTTAAATAATAATCTTGAAGCCATTGCAATGCTCAACAGGATAGAAAAAGGTGAAAGGGATTTAGATGTTACAGCACAGGAAACTTTGGCTAAATATGTTGGGTGGGGTGGACTTGCTGATGTCTTTGATGAAAGTAAAGACGGTCAATGGAAAGAAGCAAGAGCTTTCTTAAAAGAAAATTTATCCTCATCAGAATATGAGGCTGCTAAGGAATCTACCTTAACAGCTTTTTATACGCCTAAAATTGTAATTGATGGAGTATATAGTACGCTTTCAGAAATGGGATTTAAGAATGGAAATATTTTAGAACCATCGATGGGCGTAGGTAATTTTATCGGTAATCTTCCAGATGAAATGAGCAAGTCAAAGTTTTATGGAGTTGAGCTTGATTCTGTTAGTGGTAGAATTGCAAAACTTCTTTATCCTGAAAGTGATGTGCAAGTGAAAGGCTTTGAAGAGACAAGTTTTTCAAATAACTTCTTTGATGTGGCAATTGGTAATGTTCCGTTTGGCGAATTTAAGGTTAATGATAGGGAATACAATCGTAATAACTTTCTAATTCATGACTATTTCTTTGCTAAATCTATTGATAAGGTGAGAAATGGTGGTGTTATAGCCTTCATCACATCATCTGGAACAATGGACAAGAAAGACGAAAGTATCCGTAAATATATAAATGCAAGAGCAGAGTTTTTAGGTGCAATAAGACTTCCTAACGATACCTTTAAGGGTGTTGCCGGAACTGAGGTGACAAGCGATATTATTTTCCTGAAGAAAAGAGATAGTGTACTTGAGCGTGACGATGACTGGGTTCATTTAGCAGAAGATGAAAATGGCTTAACTTACAATAAATACTTTGTAGACCATCCTGAACAAGTATTAGGTTCTATGCGTGAAGTTAGTGGTAGATTTGGAAAGACTTTAACTTGTGAGCCGATAGCCTTTTTAGGACAAGAGAATAATATGGAGTCTCTTAAAGACCGTATTGAAATAGCAGGTGAAAGAATATCAAAAGATGCGAAGTATGAAGAGATAGAGCTACTAGATGATGAAGTAACCTCAATACCCGCAACTGATGATGTAAAAAACTTCTCTTATACCTTGATTGATGATGAGGTATATTACAGAGAAAATTCACTTTTCATTAAGAGAGAAGTATCAGACAAAAACAAGGAAAAGATTAAGGATTATCTCGAATTAAATGAGGCATTAAAGGATGTGATATACAAGCAAAAAGAAGATTTTAGTGAAGCTGAAATCAAAGAATCTCAGGATAAATTAAACGTAGTCTATGATAGTTTTTCTAAGAAGCATGGCTTTGTTAATAATTTAAGTAACACCAGAGCTTTAAGAGAAGATAGTAACTTCCCACTGGTATCTTCTATCGAGATACTTGATGAAGAAGAAAACTTCAAGGAAAAAGGAGATATTTTTTCTAAACGAACTATCACAAAAGCGAAAGTAATCGACCATGTAGATACTTCACTTGAAGCATTGGTACTATCTATTTCACAAAAAGGTTATGTAGATTTTGATTACATGACAAATCTTACGGATAAGGATAGAAACACTCTTATAGAAGAACTTAGAGGAGAAATCTTTCTAAATATTAGGGAAGAGAATGTTGGTTTTAATCAGAAGATTTCTTTTGACTTGGAAGATGGAGATTTGCCATTTGCTTGCAGTGATGAAAGCAATTCTTTCAAGTATGCCTATGTAACAAAAGATGAGTATTTAAGTGGCAACATTAGAGAAAAGATTGAAATTGTAGATAGTTATATCAATAGGTTACTACAAGCAGAACGAATGCTTCCAGAAGAAAGTGAAAATGAAAGAAAAACACTTGTAAACGAACTAAGCAGACTGGAATATCAAAAAGCAGAACTTCAAAGAGTAATGCCAAAAGAACTTGAAGCCAGTGAAATCAATGTAAGGCTTGGTGCAACATGGATTCCACCTAAAGATATTGAAAGATTCATATTTGAAACATTAAAGACTCCAGGATATGCAAGATGGGATATTAAAGTCAAATTTTCACATTTAACCAGTGAATGGAATGTTGAAGGTAAGAGTAAAGACAGGGGAAATGACCTTGCAGAAATGACTTATGGTACAAGTAGAGTAAGTGCCTATAAGCTAATTGAAGATGCCCTAAACCTTAAAGAAACAAAAGTCTTTGACCAATTATTAAATCCAGATGGTTCAAAGACTTCGGTACTAAATAAAAAAGAAACCATGCTTGCAGGACAGAAACAAGAGCTTATCAAGGAAGAGTTTAAGAACTGGATATTTAACGATGTAGATAGAAGAACAAGACTTGTTAAAGCATATAACGAGAGATTTAATTCTATTCGTAATCGTGAATATGACGGTTCTAACTTAAGCTTTGATGGAATGAGTACGGATATTACACTTCGCAATCATCAAAAAAATGCTATTGCAAGAATTTTATATGGTGGCAACAGCTTACTTGCCCATGTAGTAGGAGCTGGCAAAACCTTTGAAATGGTAGCAAGCTCTATGGAAGCAAAGAAACTAGGAATGTGTACTAAGTCTTTATTTGTAGTTCCTAATCACCTAACAGGACAAATTGGTAGAGAGTTTATGCAGCTATATCCGTCAGCAAATATTATGGTTGCTGATAAAAAAGACTTTGAACCGAAAAACAGAAAGAGATTTATTGGAAAGATTGCAACAGGCGAATACGATGCTGTCATTATTGGTCATAGTCAGTTTGAAAAAATTCCAATGTCTAAGGAATATCAACAAAAGCACATTCAAGACCAGATTGATGAGATTATCAATTATGTAGAAGAGTACAAGCATGACAGAAATCAAAATTTCACAGTAAAAGAGCTTCAAAAAACCAGAAAGAAATTAGAAACAAGGCTTGAAAAGTTAAATGATGATTTCAAAAAGGATGATGTTATTACTTTCGAAGAGCTTGGCGTAGATAAGCTGATTGTTGATGAAGCACATAACTATAAGAACCTATATCTTTATACAAAAATGAGAAATGTTGCAGGTATCGGACAATCTGAAGCTTTTAAGTCATCAGATATGTTTATGAAATGCCGATACATGGATGAAATGACTGGTGGAAAAGGAATTGTATTTGCGACAGGCACTCCAGTATCAAACTCAATGACAGAGCTTTATACTATGCAAAGATATTTACAGTACGACACTTTAAAAAAGAATGGACTAGAGCATTTTGATTCATGGGCTTCAACCTTTGGAGAAACACAATCTGCTTTTGAATTATCTCCAGAGGGAACAGGTTACCGAGTTAAGACTCGTTTTTCAAAGTTTTATAACCTACCTGAGCTTATGAGTATGTTTAAGGAAGTATCCGATATTCAAACCGCAGATATGCTCAATCTTCCTGTTCCAGAAGCTCATTTTAAGGTCATTAAGACTGAACCAAGTGAAGAGCAAAAAGAAATACTAAAGAGCTTGTCTGAAAGGGCTGATAAGGTGCGTAATAAGTCCGTAGAGCCTGAAGAAGATAATATGCTTAAAATCACTAATGATGGTAAGAAACTTGCATTGGATCAGCGTTTAATAAATCCTCTACTTCCTGATGATGAAAACTCAAAGGTCAATGTATGCGTAAAAAATGTATTTTCTATTTGGGATAAGACTAAAGAAAATAAATCAACTCAGCTACTGTTTTCTGATATGTCTACACCAAAAGGAGATGGCAGTTTCAATATTTATGATGATATTAGAGATAAGTTTGTAAAACTTGGTATTCCCAAAGAAGAGATTGCCTTTATCCATGAAGCTAATTCTGATAAGCAAAAGGATGAACTATTTGCAAAGGTAAGAAAAGGCGAAATTCGCATTTTAATGGGTTCAACACAGAAGATGGGTGCTGGTACAAATGTGCAAAATAAACTAATTGCAATGCATGATTTGGATGTGCCGTGGAGACCTGCTGACCTTGAACAGAGAAGTGGTAGAATTGTTCGTCAAGGTAATGAAAACAAGGAAGTTAGTATCTATCGTTATGTTACAGAGAATACATTTGACAGCTACTTGTGGCAGACGATAGAGAATAAGCAGAAATTTATTTCACAGATTATGACTTCAAAGACTCCTGTTCGTGTGGCAGAAGATGTAGACGAAAGCTCCCTTAACTATGCGGAAATTAAAGCACTTGCTACAGGTGATCCAAAGATAAAAGAAAAGATGGATTTGGATAATGAAGTTACGAAACTTAAAATGCTTGAGGCAAACTACAAGTCCAACCGTTATAGATTAGAGGATAAGGTTGCAAAGAAATATCCTGAAGAAATAGCAAGGACTGAAAAGCTAATTGAAGCAGTGAAAAAAGATATTGAAAATGTTGAACCCCAAGGAAGTGGTGAAAATAAATTCACTTCTATCACGATTAATGGCGAGATAATTCGAGATAAAAAGATAGCTGGAGAAAAGCTCTTAGAAGCTATTAAAAACGTAAAAATTAATGAAAGTAAGGTTATAGGACAGTACCGAAATATGGATTTAGAAGTCAGCTACAATTTCTTTACCAATGAGCATAACTTTAGCTTAAATGGTGTTGCAAAGCATTCGGGAGAGCTTGGTACAAGTGCAGATGGTAATATTACAAGGCTAGATAATGCTATTGATAAAATGCCAGAAAAGTTAAATCGTCTTGAAGAAAAACTTGTTAGCACAAAGGAACAACTGGAAAATGCCAAAGAGGAATTGAAAAAGCCTTTTGAAAAAGCAGATGAGCTAAAGACAAAAGTATTAAGACTTGCAGAATTAAACAAGCTACTTGATATGGGAGAAGTAGAAGAAAAAGAAAATCCTAATCCATTATTTGAAGATGTAAAAAGGGCTATTGTAGATTTTTGCAAAAGGGAATATGAAGATGATAGTTATACCTACGAAAACTTTAATAATCTATTTCCTGACCTTGCTCATATCGGAATTGCTTATACGACTACACCAGATGAAAAGCATGAAATTCAATATGAAATTAGCTTAGAAGACTTTTCAGCTACTCAATATATCAATGGAGAACCAATTACAAAGATTGATTATCTCAAAGACCTTGGTAGTAAAGAAAAGGCATTGGAATTTCTAAAACAAGAAATGGAATATGGAGACTTTGGAGAGTTTGTATCTATTGATGATAATGACCTTAAAAAAGCATTAGATCTTGAAAGAGATGACGATGGTAATATCTATGATCCACTTGCAAAAGATTTGGACAATGATGGTGTGCCAGATAGATACGATAATGACTTTAGAGATAGTGACTATTTTGAAACTACTTATGACGTAGAGGATAATCTTAATGCAAGGGTAGAAAGCAAAGAAAAGGTATCTAAAAAACCATCTATTTTAGGGCAAATTAAGTCATATCAGTCACAAGAAAAACAAGCAGAAACACGAGAAAATAAATCAAAAGAACACGATGAACGTTAAGGGGCTTATTACAAGCTCCTTTTCATTTTTAGTAGAAAAATGGAGGTATATTATGAACTACAAAGAAATGAGAAATACACTAGAACAAATGGCAAACGAAAATCACGAAGATTTTGCAAAGGTACTAATTAGTTTTGAAAAAGGTATCAATGATAAAGATGCCTTGGATAGGTTGTACCAGGAGTATATGGATAATGACAGTATGAGCTTACTTAATGATGAATTTGATTACTTGATTGATGAACTTAGAGAAAATGGACAGATTAAAGATAGTGCAACAATTGAAAAAGAAGACAATAATCTGGTGAATATTGTTGGGAATATCTTAGGTGAAGTCGAAAACATTGAAAGAGAAAATAAAAATGGAGAAGATTTTAAAGTAGTTAATTTCTCAGTCGTATCAAAAGATGACGAGGGCAATAAGACTTATACAAATTGTTCGGCTTATGGAGAAAAAGGCGATATACCTAAAGACTTTAAACAAGGAGACTTTGTAAAGCTTTTTGGTCAGGTAAGAACATCCATTGACGATAACGGAAAGGAACATACTAATGTTAGAATCCTATCGTCTAAGCTATTAAAAGCAAAGGAACAGATGAAGAACCAAGGAGAAAAGAAAGAATCTGTACTTGGGGCAATAAAAAAATATAAGGCTGAAGAAAAAGCAAAACCTGTGGAGAAGAAAGAAGCTTCAAAGGAATCTGAGAGATAGAATATGTCGGTGTGGTCTTCGGACTGCACCGATTTTTTTTATTGCAAAATTAGTTCGAGAAAAAAGAAGATAATACTATTAAAAGTTCTATTATTATGCTATAATAGAAACGATATGATATTAGGATGGATAAGACTGGAGGATAATCATGTCGAAACTAAGCTATAAAAAATTATTTAAGAAATTAATAGATATAGAAATGAAAAATACTGAGCTTATGGAAAAAGCAAAAGTAAGTAAAAGTACATTCTACAAAATAAAAAATGGCGAAAATGTTACTACTGATGTATTGCTAAGGATATGTAATGTATTGGAATGTGATATATCAGAGATTGTAGAATGTGTTAATGATTCTTCGGAGGAAATATAAAATGAATTTGATTAGCTTGTTTTCAGGAGCGGGAGGATTAGACTTAGGCTTTGAAAAAGCAGGGTTTAATGTGGTAGCTGCTAATGAATACGATAAAACAATTTGGGAAACATATGAAAAAAATCATGATACAAAACTTATTAAGGGAGATATTTGTGGTATTCCTTCAGAGATGTTTCCCGAATGTGATGGTATTATAGGAGGGCCGCCATGCCAGTCTTGGAGTGAGGCAGGGTCATTGAAGGGCATTGATGATCCTAGAGGACAATTATTTTATCAGTACATACGCATTTTGAAAGATAAAAAGCCGAAGTTCTTCTTAGCAGAAAATGTTAAGGGCATGATGGCGAAAAGGCATAATAGTGCTGTTGAAAATATTGTTTCTCAATTTGAGGAAGCTGGTTACGATGTTTTCATTCATTTGTTAAATGCTAGTGATTATGGTGTTCCTCAGGATAGAAAAAGAGTTTTCTATGTTGGATTTAGAAAGGATTTAAACATCAAATTTGAACCACCTAAACCATACGAGTCAAAGTTGACTTTTAAAGATGCGATATTTGATTTAAAAGATTCGGCAATTCCAGCATTAGAAAAAAATAAGACAAATGGTCATAACTGTAAAGTTTTGAATCATGAATACTTTATTGGTGCCTATTCGCCAATATTTATGAGTAGAAATAGAGTTAGACAATGGGATGAACAGGCATTTACGGTTCAGGCATCTGGTAGACAGTGTCAACTACATCCGCAAGCACCAGTTATGCCTAAAGTAGAAAAAAATAAAAATATATTTGAACCTGGTAAGGAAGCACTATATAGAAGATTAAGTGTGAGAGAGTGTGCAAGAATACAAGGGTTTCCAGACGATTTTAAATTTTATTATACGAATTTGAACGATGCATATAAAATGATTGGCAATGCTGTTCCTGTGAACTTAGCATATGTTATGGCTGAGTCCATTTTAGAAGCTTTGCGTAATTCTAGTTCAAATTTGAGTCTCCTAAAAACAGGCACAGATAATTAGGTGGAGGTAATCTATGAGTGAAAAAAGTAATAATCAAGGAAGGGCATATGAATTTTCTTATTTAACTACATTGTTTGAAGAAATATCAAAAGTTCGTCCGGCAAAGATAGAAAAAAACAGTAGTTTTTATGCTGCAGAACGTGCATGGAATACTTTAACCGATTCTGAAAAAGCTATATACAAGATTAGTGCATTAGCTGGAGTAAATACTATATTCGAACTTGAACCTTTGATTTTAGATGA
Source organism: Haemophilus massiliensis (assembly GCA_000752995.2). Taxonomy (GTDB): domain Bacteria; phylum Pseudomonadota; class Gammaproteobacteria; order Enterobacterales; family Pasteurellaceae; genus Necropsobacter; species Necropsobacter massiliensis_B. The sequence goes on from LM994634.1 coordinate 245,405, forward strand.
TGGATTAGATGAGTTGGAATTGAAAATTCAATCAGATGACAAAGGTAAAGAAGGCGATGTAAGAGATGTACTGATTATTAGACGAGGTATTGAGTGGGAAATTGGTCTTAGCGTAAAACACAACCATTTTGCTGTAAAACATAGTAGATTGTCTAAGAATTTAGATTTTGGAAAAAAGTGGTATGGAATAGATTGTTCTGAACAATATTGGAAAGATATTAAACCAATATTTGAATATCTTGATTCTGAAAAACAAAAGGGTTCTAAGTGGAGTGAATTACCTAACAAAGAAGACGATGTATATGTTCCTTTATTAAATGCATTTAAAGGGGAACTGGAGAGACAAAATTGCTTGTTTGGTAAAGATATTCCTAGATTGATGGTTGAGTATTTGCTTGGAGAATTTGATTTTTATAAAGTAATTGGGATTGATAATAAAAAGATAACTCAAATTCAAAGCTACAATTTGAGAGGAACATTGAATAGACAGGGTAAAAAGCGTAAAAGAAGCGTTGAATTGCCAATATCAACACTTCCAACAAGGATTGTTAGCTTGGAATATAAACCAGACAGTAAGAATACATTAGAACTATACCTTGATGGTGGTTGGCAATTTAGTTTCAGAATTCATAATGCTTCGACTAAGGTTGAATCAAGTTTGAAGTTTGATATACAAATCATAGGTATGCCTACAACAATCATATCGATAGATTGTAGATGGAGGTAAGTGTAGTATGAAAAGTTATTTTGAACCTACTGGCAGACTTATAATGTCTATTGGTAAAGATTTAATTAAAGATCTGCCGGCTGCACTAGTAGAACTTGTGAAAAATTCATATGATGCAGATGCAAGTTATGTAAAAATCACATATATAAAAAATGAAGATGGATTAAATATTATTGTTGAAGATGATGGACATGGAATGAGTCAAGAGACAGTTTTGAATGCTTGGATGGTTCCATCAACAGACTATAAATTGAAAAAGAAAAATAGTCCAAAAGGAAGAGTTTATCAAGGAAGAAAAGGTATTGGTAGGTATGCAGTTTCTTTGCTTGGTAATAAACTAAAACTAATTACAACAAGAGATGGAATGGAAACCACGGCTTGTTTTGATTGGGATGAGTTTAATTCTGAAAAAAAGTTGAGTGATATTCCAATTTTTATTACAACATCTGAAACTACAAACAATAGCGGCACTAAACTTATTATTACAAATGAATATGGAAATGACTTAGCAGATGAAATAAATGAAATTGATTCACAAAAGGTTGAAAAAGAATTATCTAAATTATTATCCAATATAAAAGATTTTAAGATAATAGTTAGTTATGAAAATTTTTATAGTGATGATAAAAAGAATATTTGTAAGGAAATCTCGCAATTAGAATTTAATGAAGCTTGGCACTATAAATTATCAGGTGAGATACATGCTGATTTTAATTATGAATTAAAATATTCGAATTTTTATACCAAGGAAGAAAAAGAATTCAAGGGTAGTTTTATAAAGGAATTACCCAAAAATTCTGTCCCATGTGGTGGAATTAGCATTGACTATAGAGTTTACGATAAAGATCCATCGGGAATAGAAGTAATAATGAATTTTATAAATGGAAATCAAAATACGAATCTTTCTAAGACAGAAATCAAAAATATGTTAATTGACAAATCTGGAATTAGTATTTTTAGAAATGATTTTAGAATAAGACCGTATGGAGATAAAGGATTTGATTGGCTAAATTTGGATTCTAAACGTGTGCAAAACCCTAGTATGGCAATAGGTTCGGAACAGATAAACGGTAAAATAAGTATAGAGTCCGAAGAGATATCTGGATTAAAAGAAAAAAGTGCTAGAGACGGATTGTACGAAAACTCTAATTTTTATACATTGCAGAGAATTGCTGATTTGAGTCTTAGCTTATTAGAAAAAGAAAGATTTAAGTATAGACAAAAAGCAACCAAAAAGAAGCCTGAGGCAATAGATAAACTTTTTGATTTTAGCCATATTAATCAAAAAATGGAAAAAGCGGTTGAAAAAGCTTATAAAAATTTAATGAAATCGCCTGAGAAGACTGATGAACACATTACGATATTAAATCAAGAGTTAACTAAAGAAATAAAGAATTTAGAGAAAGAAAAGGAAACAGAATTTTTAGAAGTTAAAGAGACTATTGCAATTTATCAGAAGCATACAACTCTTGGGAATGTGATAAGTGTTGTATTACATGAAGGGAGAAAACCTCTCTCTTGGTATACTAACAGAATTCCTACAATTAAAGAATATTTAGATAATTTATATAAGTGTGAAGAACTTGGAGCATCTAGTTACAATAAATTGTCAGATCAAATGAAAAAGCTGAGTGATGAAGCTATGAGAATGAGTAATTTTTTTAAACGCTTAGATCCATTATCCTCGAATAAAAGGGGTAAGTGCAAAAAAACAAGTGTGCAGAAACAAATAAACGGAGTTATTGAATTGTTTGAAGAAATTGCTAAAGATAAAGATGTTGAAATTCAGTATAATAGTGTAGAAGAGCTTTATACAAATATCATTGAAGAAGATTTGTATATGGCGTTGACTAATATTGTTGAGAATGCAATGTTTTGGGTGGAATTTTCTTCTGAACCATTAAAATCAATTGAGATAATGTCTTATGGAGATGATGATAAAATCTACATAGAAATTTTGGATAATGGTCCAGGCATATCTAAAGAAGATTTGGAGGATGATATTCTTTTCACTCCTGGATATTCTGGCAAAAAAAGAGTGTCAGATGATAATGGTACAGGCTTGGGCTTAGCTATAGCAGGAGAAGCTATCCAAAGAAATAATGGAAAGTTAGAAGTTATAGAGTCTATTAAAGGAGCTTGTTTTAGAATAACTTTATTAAGGAGTTAGCTGTATGAGTGAATTTAAAATTTTATTGATAGATGATGATGTAGAGCAAGAACAACAATTAAAAGAAGCGATTGAGAACTTTAATAAAAAATATTTCATAAATAAAACAAGCAAGATTCTTGGAATTACTGAGGGAAAGCAGATTGCAAAGCTATCTATACTAGATAATAAAGAAGCAGTTTATAATAAGTTAAAAGAAGATTTTAGCTTAAGTAGCGAAATTGATGAAATATTTAATTTTTCAGTAACATATAAAGCTGCTAATACACCAGAGAAAGCAATGGTTTTATTGTATAAAGAGAACTTTCATGCCTTGATTGTAGATTTAAAATTAGAAACTGATGATAATAATAAAGAAGATGAAAATTATTCTGGGAATGTTTTATTGAAAAATATTATTAGTAAAGAAATTATACCAATAATTGTTAGAACTGGTTTTCCTAATAAGATGACTCAAGAGATAAATCGAAATATTATTAAATCTTGTTCTAAAGAGACTCCAACATTAGAAGAAGTTGTTGAAGAGTTAATCGATTACTACAATACTTCTATTTTTAGTATATTTGGTTCAAGAGGAAAAGTAGATGAGCATATTAAAGATTTTTTCTGGAATATATTACCAGAGTGTTTTATAAATAAGAAAGAGGAAATTAATGGTTTAGATAAGGGGATTCAAGAAAAAGTGATAATACGTTATGTATCTAGTTGGTTGAATAATAAATATATGTTTAATGATGGTTATTTAGATGTTGAGCCTATCGAAATGTATATGTTCCCAAACCCAATTGACAGGATATGTAATTGTGATATTTACAAAGATGATGATAGTAATGAAAAATTTATAGTATTAACACCGGCTTGTGATCTAGCTAATGATAAAGCTGAAAATATCTTGTTTGCTAAAATTCAAAGTTATGAAAGTGTTGATGAATTCAGTAAAACCATACAAAAGTGTTCTGAACAACAAAAAACTGAAGAAAAGATTTCAAATGGAAATAGAAACAAGATAGCTTCATGGTCTAGAAATTCTCATGAAAAATCTATGAGATATCATTTTTTACCTAAAGTAGGGTTTTTCGATGGAGGTTTTATAGATTTTAGTTTGTTGACATGTTTAAAATATGATAGAGAAAAAAATGAATTTGCAGAACGAAATTTAGTTAAAATTGGAACGATTACAGATTCGTTTAAAAGAGATATTATTGCAAGATTTAGTTCATATTATCAAAGACAAGGACAACCGACATTTAATACTGACAGTATATTAAAAAAATATTTATAATTTGAATTTTTAGAAAGGAGGTGTGGTTATGCTAAATATAGTAGATGTGTTTTCAGGAGCAGGTGGATTAACCGAAGGATTTAGGTATAAAGACTATTATAATTTTATTTGTCATATAGAGATGGACAAAGATGCTTGCTCTTCTTTAGAATTAAGAAATATATATTACTATTTAAAAAAAGAAAATAACCTATCTCCATATTTTGAATATATTCAAGGTAAAATCTTGAGAGATGATTTATATTCAATTATACCAAGAGATCTAACTAAAGATATATTGAACAAGGAAATCAGTAAAGATACCATACCTTCGATTTTTGAATTTATTGACCAAAGATTAGGGGATAATGAGTTAGATGGTATTATTGGCGGGCCACCATGTCAAGCATATTCTACAATCGGTAGAGCAAATAACAAGTCGAAAAAATCTACTGATAAAAGAATTTATCTATATAAACATTATTTGGATTTTCTGGATAAATATAAACCAAAGTTTTTTGTTTTTGAAAATGTTAAAGGGTTGCTTTCTTTTAAAGATTTATCAGGAGAGTTACTCTTGCCAAAAATAATTTGCGAATTTGATAAGTGCGGATATGAGGTAGATTATCAAATAGTAGATGCAAGTAATTATGGTGTAGTACAAAAAAGAGAACGTTTAATACTTGTCGGACATCGAAAAGATTTAGTGTTCGATAACTCATTTTTTGAATGTTTGGCTGAATATGTTGAGGCTGCTCCAACTATAAAAGAATTGTTTGAGGACTTGCCAAGTATAAAGTCTGGAGGAAGTTCTCATAAGTATCGTTGTGATGTTTCGAGTCAGTTCGTTGAAAAATATATTCGTAAAAAAGATGATATTTTAACACAGCATGCTGCAAGACCTCATAATGAAAATGATTTGAAGATATATAAATTGGTACTAAGAGCTAAGAAAAAAGGTAAGAATTTAAGGTATATCGATATACCTGAAGAACTACAAACGCATTCTAATACAACATCTTTTTTAGATAGATATAAAGCTTTGGATTATGGCTCTGTTAGTCATACAGTTGTTGCTCATATAGCGAAAGATGGACATTACTATATTCATCCAGATTTAAGACAGAATCGTTCAATTACAGTAAGAGAAGCAGCTAGAATACAAGGATTTCCAGATGATTTTTATTTTGAACATTCACGAACAGCGGCATTTAAACAGATAGGCAATGCTGTTCCACCAATTTTATCTAAAAAAATTGCAATGGCCGTTATAGATTTTTTGAGAGGAGAAAAAGGAGAATAAATTACCTCTCCATCTCCTTACCCATATATTTCTCATAATTTTTTCTGATCTGATACAGTTCTTTCATATCAGACTTTGATGAAGAATACTCTTGCATTAGGGTATTCTTTTTTTCGTGCAGTGAATCAAGCTCTTTTAAAATATTCTTAGAATTAGGGAGCTTTGTGTAAGATTTTTTGAGTTCTGCAAGGGAGTTCTGATACAAGATAATCTGTGATTTATATTCATCATAGAATGCTTTATCTGTCGTATCTTTCTTATAAGCTAGATAAATTTGACGATACTTCGTAACAGTATGAACCTGTTCCATAGTGGCAGATAGGGTAGAAATTTTCCCATCAACCACTTTGATTTTGTCTTGTAATTCTTGTCTTTTATCGGTACTTTCTTTAATAAAATTATCAAGCTGAGCAAGAGAATTAAAGCCTTTATCACGCATTAAAACAACCATATCAGTTGCGACTTTCAGATTGTGTTTCGTAGCCCAGTATTCATAACCTTTGCTTGCCTGAGCCTTTTCATTATTTGTAATATCAATGATATTTCCAACACGCTTTTTCACTGTATAGATTCTTTGAGTAGCATTTTCTACAATGCGTTCTTTTAGTCTATCTTCTATATAATCTTCACCAATCGTCTTAGCTCTTGTAAATCTTTCTTTGTCTTTATGCTTAAATGCGATGTGTTTGCCATACTTTATTTCATAACCAAGTTCAACCATCTTCTTTAGAAATTCTTTCCAAGACTTAGACTGTTTTATCATTCTATCAATGTCAAATTGAAGTCTACTTTTCCAAGAAGTACCTTTCTTAAATTGGTCATTTTCATACCAAGACTTACCATTTGTTTTATATTTCTTTCTATAAGTTTCATAGAACTCATCAATAACAGATAGATTATTTTCTTTGCATAGTTTATCGCTTTGATACCTAATTTGATGATAGCTTCTCTTGTTGGACTGGTAGCACTTGCCTGTAACCATATTTACATTATTGAATATGATGTGATTGTGGATATGCCCTTTATCTATATGAGTAGATAGTACAAATTCGTATTCGTCCTTTAATATCTTTTTACACAGTTCAAGACCGATTTGATGTGCCATTTCGGGCGTCGCTTCACCGGGTAGAAAAGATTGAATAAGGTGTCTTGCAAGTACAGAACCACTTACTTTGTTATCTTCTCTTGTCTTTAAAAAAGATGTATGAGCAGTAGAAGCAAAGCAGTTGTGAGTGCTTACTAAAATCTTTTCATCGGTTTTATCTTCGTTGGTAATATAATCAATAGCAAGATTAAGTGTAGATTTTATAGGATGAATTTTTGTAATTGCCACTTATATGCCATCTCCTTTGTTAGTAGTTTTATAAAGTAGTAGGGAATGTATTTGCCATATTTCTTTTGATAGATGTTCAATTTGGGATTGCATATCTTTGATGTCATCGCTATAGATAACACCAGTCGAATTAACTCGTTTAGCAATTTGGTTTACACTACTTGCGTATCGAAAAAGTAATCCTTGTATTTCCCTAAAGGGTTGTAAATCGACAACATAAATATCTGATTCAGATACCACTTTTCTTAGAAAATGGTTCATAGTTTTACACTTTGCCATCTTCATTTTCTTTTCAAAAAGAGCTTTTTCATCTTCTGTTAAGTTTATTTTCATCTGTACATTTCTAAGTCTATTTGCCATTCATATAACTTCCTTTCTTAAAGTATTTGGGGTCTTAGGGTTCTCCCTAACAAGTTAAAATTGATAAAAAAAGAAGCAACTCCACGAGGGGCTGCTTCATCGATTTTTCGTAAGTGGGTACACACTTACTGTGCTTGCTACATAAGAATAAATTAGATAGCAAGCGTTAAGCAAGTTTTGAATTTGTTATTAAATTATACCATAAGGACGCCATAATTTCCACATGTATCTTGACAAATATTGAATTTTGATTTATTATTAAATATATATTCAGTATTGGAATAGAAAGAGGTGTGCTATGGCACAAGTATTAAAAGAAGAAGTTAGAAATAGAATACTCGAAGCAGCAGAAAAAGTATTTTATAAAAAGGATTATAGAGGTGCCAAATTAACAGAAATTGCAAAAGAAGCAGATATTCCTGTGGCACTAATTTATACCTATTTCAAAAATAAGGCAGTTTTGTTTGATGCAGTAGTAAGTTCTGTTTATATAAACTTCGAGTCAGCTTTTAATGAGGAAGAATCTTTGGAAAAAGGTTCTGCTTCTGAAAGGTTTGATGAAGTTGGAGAAAATTATATTCATGAACTTTTAAAAGATCGTAAGAAGTTAATTATTTTAATGGATAAAAGCTCAGGTACAAAGCATACAGAAGCAAAACAAAAACTCATATCGCAAATGCAGGTTCATATTGAAGTAAGTTTAAAAAGACAATCGAAACAGGAATATGATCCAATGCTTGCCCATATTTTAGCCAGTAACTTTACAGAAGGACTTCTTGAAATAGCAAGGCATTATCAAAGTGAAAAGTGGGCAAAAGATATGCTAAAACTTATTGCAAAGTGTTATTACAAGGGAGTGGAATCATTGTAAGTTGATTTGATATTTAAATGCGATAAATTTAAATTTTTGGAGGAGATATTTTGAAGATATATAAAGATAAAGAAGAACTGAAATCTGAGATAAATAAAAGTTTTGAAAAGTATATTTCTGAATTTGATATTATTCCTGAATCTCTCAAAGATAAGAGAGTCCCTGAAGTTGACAGAACACCAGCAGAAAATCTTGCTTATCAACTCGGATGGACAACATTAGTTTTGAAATGGGAAAAAGATGAGAAAAACGGTTTTGAAGTAAAGACACCGTCGGATATGTTTAAATGGAATCAACTTGGAGAATTATATCAGTGGTTTACCGATACTTATGCTCATTTATCGATAGAAGAATTAAAGAAACGATTGAAAGAAAATATTATATCTATCTATACAATGATTGATACACTAAGTGAAGAAGAATTATTTCAACCGCATATGAGAAAATGGGCTGATGAAGCTACTAAAACAGCGACATGGGAAGTTTATAAGTTTATTCATGTTAATACGGTTGCCCCTTTTGGAACGTTTAGAACTAAGATTAGAAAATGGAAAAAGATTGTGCTATAATTTTTGATTTGCTGATACAGTAATTTAAAAAAATATAGTGATCGGATAAAATAGACTTTGCGTAATCAGCAAAGTCTTACTTTAAACCTTAATACTGAATTAAAATTCAATATTATTCAATTTTGAAAGGAGAGTTGTTCATGCCGGAAAAAGAATTAAGAAAAAAAGTGATTGGGAAAAACGGTTTATCCAATTCACTTCTTGCTTTAAAAATAGTATTTGATTTGATACCACAAATCTTACTCGTATATTTGATTAGTTCTTTAATTACAAACAATATTAACGAAGGTAATTTAAAGTATATATTTTTGGGAATCTTTATATCGTTTGTATTAAAAGGAGTGTTTTATTATTTTGCAACAAAGGTTGCCCATGAGAAAGCATACGAAAAATTAACAGAACTTAGGTTAGATATTATCGGTCATCTGAAAAAACTAAGTTTGGGATTCTTTAAAGAACATAATACAGGAGAGCTTACCAACATTGTCCAACATGATGTAGAACAAGTGGAAGTATATCTTGCTCATGGTCTCCCTGAAATAATGTCAGTTACACTTCTGCCTACCATTATTTTTGTAGCTATGATTTTTGTGGATTGGCGTCTTGCTCTTGGGATGATTGCCGGAGTTCCACTCATGTATTTGGTAAAAGTTCTTTCACAGAAAACAATGGATAAAAACTTTGCGATTTACTTCAATCATGAAAACAGAATGAGAGAAGAGCTAATGGAATATGTAAAAAATATTTCTGTGATTAAGGCTTTTGCTAAAGAAGAGGAAATTAGTGAAAGAACATTAAAAACGGCAAGAGAATATATTTACTGGGTTAAAAAGAGCATGGGGATGGTTACAATTCCAATGGGACTCATTGACATATTTATGGAAATTGGAGTGGTTATTGTCATGATTTTGGGAAGCATATTTCTTTATCATGGAAATATTACAACGCCTAATTTTATCCTTGCCATTATTTTATCGTCTGCTTTTACTGCTTCTATAAGTAAGACAGCTACATTGCAACATTTTTCTATTGTGTTTAAGGAAGCGTTAAAGGCGATAGGGAAAGTATTAACAGTTCCACTTCCAAACAAAAAGACAGAACAAGGTTTAGAATTTGGAAACATAGAATTTAAAGATGTGAATTTTGCATACGGAAAAGATAGCTTTGAGCTTAAAAATATCAATTTGAATTTTAAGAAAAATAGTTTGAACGCCTTTGTAGGAGCAAGCGGTTGTGGAAAGAGTACGGTATCTAATTTGCTTATGGGATTTTGGGATGCAGATGAAGGACAAATACTGATAAATGGAAAAGATATAAAAGAATATAGTCAAGAAAATATCTCAATGCTGATTGGTAGTGTGCAACAAGAAGTTATCCTTTTTGACTTAAGTATTTTTGAAAATATAGCAATTGGAAAACTAAATGCAACAAAAGAAGAAGTCATAGAAGCTGCTAAAAAAGCAAGATGCCATAATTTTATTTCAGCATTGCCAAATGGATATGAAACACGAGTGGGTGAAATGGGAGTTAAGTTATCCGGTGGAGAAAAACAAAGAATCTCTATAGCAAGAATGATACTGAAAAATGCACCGATTTTAATATTAGATGAAGCAATGGCGGCTGTTGATAGTGAAAATGAAAGACTTATCGGCGAAGCAATTGACGATTTAAGCAAGGATAAAACCATCATTACAATTGCTCATCATCTAAATACGATTAGAGATTCAGACCAAATTATTGTTATGGATAAGGGTGTTGTTCTTGATGCAGGAAGCCATGAAGAGCTGATGAAAAGATGTGATTTTTATAAGGATATGGTTGAAGCACAGAACAAGGTAGATAGATGGAATTTGAAAGAGGTGGTAACAGAAAATGTTTAGAGAAATGTTAAAACTACTTACAAAAACTGGCAAGAGAGATTTGATTATATCGAGTGTATTCTTTGCCCTTTATGGACTAAGCTCCATAGCTATGATTGTGATCGTATTTTCTATACTGTTCCAAATATTCGATGGAACGAGCTTAGCAAGTCTATATAAATATTTTATTGCGATTGGATTACTTGTAGTGTTCAAAGGTATTTGTAATATGGTTGCAGATATGAAAAAGCATAGTGCAGGTTTTGATATTGTTCAGCAAATCAGAGAACGCATGATTATCAAATTAAAAAAATTCAGCTTAGGATTTTATACCAACGAAAGACTGGGCGAGATCAATACAATTTTACACAAAGATGTTGATAATATGTCCCTTGTTGTAGGACACATGTGGTCAAGAATGTTTGGTGATTTTTTGATAGGTGCAGTCGTATTTGTTGGTCTTGCAAGTATTGATTTCAAACTTGCTATTATTATGGCTGTATCTGTTCCGATTGCACTTATCTTTCTATATCTGACAATTAAGCAATCTGAAAAAATAGAAAATCAGAACAACTCAGCACTTCTTGATATGGTTAGCTTATTTGTTGAATATGTTAGAGGAATACCTGTACTAAAGAGTTTTTCAAACAATAAGAGCTTAGATAATGAGCTTATGAACAAAACGAAAAAGTTCGGAGAAACAAGTAAAGCAGCTTCAAGATTCAAGGCAAAACAGTTATCTATATTTGGTTTTTTACTGGATATTGGATATTTAGTTCTTTTAATTGCAGGAGCAATACTTGTTATAAAGGGAAATCTCGATGTGCTTAATTTTATTATCTTTGCGGTAATTTCAAAAGAGTTTTATAAGCCGTTCGCTTCTATGGAACAACACTATATGTACTATGTTTCGGCGGTAGATAGTTACGAAAGACTTTCAAGAATTTTATATGCAGATGTAATCCCGGATAAAGTGAATGGAATTGTTCCGAAAGATAATGATATAGCTTTTGAAAACATAGATTTTTCCTATGAAAAAGATGAATTTAAAATGGAAAAATTGAGTTTTTCTATTGCTGAAAAAACAATGACAGCCTTAGTTGGAGAATCAGGTAGTGGAAAGACTACTATAACAAACTTACTTCTAAGATTTTATGATGTGCATAAAGGGAAAATTACACTCGGAGGAACTGATATAAGGGATATTCCTTATGATGAGCTTTTGGATCGTATCAGTATTGTCATGCAAAATGTTCAACTATTCGATAACACGATTGAAGAAAATATTAGAGTAGGTAAAAAAGGAGCTACAAAAGAGGAAATCATTAAAGCTGCAAAGAAGGCAAGGATACATGATTTCATTATGAGCTTACCAAAAGGTTATGAAACTGATATTGGCGAAAATGGAGGAATTTTATCAGGTGGACAAAGACAAAGAATATCTATTGCAAGAGCTTTTCTAAAAGATGCACCGATTTTAATTCTTGATGAAATGACAAGTAATGTTGATCCTGTAAACGAATCTTTGATACAGGATGCTATTACAGAACTTGCAAAGAATAGAACTGTACTTGTAGTGGCTCATCATTTAAAAACAATTCAAAAAGCTGACCAAATTCTCGTATTTCAAAAAGGAAATTTACTTGAAAAAGGAAAGCATGGCGAACTTCTTGAGAAAGATGGTTACTACACAAAATTATGGAAAGCTCAGTACGAGGTATAATCATGATTTTGTTAAAAAATGTTTCTTATGAATGGGAAGATGGGCGAACTGCTTTAAAAAATATCAATCTTGAAATTAAAAAAGGTGAATTTGTTTTAATTTCAGGGAAAAGTGGAAGTGGTAAAAGCACTCTTGGAAGTGTAATAAATGGTCTTATACCACATTATTACAAAGGCAAAATGAAAGGAGAAGCCTTTGTGTCCGGAAAAGATATAAGCAAATTATTACTTCATGAAATAGGGCATATTGTAGGGACTGTATTTCAAGATCCAAGAAGTCAGTTTTTTACAACAACTACAGATGAAGAAATAGCTTTTGGGCTTCAAACGATCTGCAAATCAAGAGAGGAAATCAAACAGAGAGTAGAAGAAGTATATGCAGAACTGGATATTGAGGAACTGAAAGGAAAATCTGTTTTTGAATTATCAAGCGGACAGAAACAAAAGATAGCTATTGCAAGCATCTATGCGATGAATCCGAAAGTTTTAATTTTGGATGAACCTTCAGCAAATTTGGATATGAAAGCAACATTTGACCTGTTTTTAATTTTGGAGAAATTAAAGAAAAAAGGAACAACAGTTGTTCTAATTGAGCATCGTTTGTACTATGTAAAATCTTTATTTGACCGTTTTCTTTTGGTGAAAGATGGAGAAATTGCACTGGACTTGAGTCGGGAAGAAGTTATTCATCTTGAAGGGGAGTTTTGGGATGAGAATGGACTAAGAACTCTTGAATTAGAAGAATATAGGATAAGTGAGAAGAAAGACTCATATCAATTAAATGATGAAAGTATAAACGGAAAAGGCTTGAGATTTTGCTATCCGAATGTAGCTAAGGATGGAAAGAAGCAAAAACAGTACATTTTAAATCATCTTGATTTTAATATGGAGTGCGGAATAGCCATTGGTCTTATCGGCTTAAATGGTACCGGAAAAACTACCTTTGCAAGAGTGATTTCAGGACTTGAGAAGATAAAAGAGGGGAAGATATGGACGGGGAAAGATAATTCGCTTAATCATAAAGATTTAATGGATATGTCATATTTTGTCTTTCAAGATTCAGACTATCAGTTGTTTTCGGAAAGTGTACTTGATGAAATGCTGCTTGGTATTTCAAGTAAAGATAAAAAAGAAAATACTCAAAAGGCAAAGTCTATTTTGAATGTACTTGGCTTAGATAAATACATTGATAAGCATCCGTTTGCTTTATCAAGAGGAGAAAAACAAAGACTCACAATAGCTTGTGGAATGATGAAACAGGCAAAAGTTTTTATCTATGATGAACCAACATCAGGTTGTGATAAAGACTCAATGCTTTCAGTGGCAAAATTAATTGAAGAACAATTAAAAAATGGAACAACAGTTTTGGTGATAAGTCATGATTTTGAGTTTTTAGCGAACACAGTGAGTAAGCTCTGGGTAATGGGAGATGGAAAAATAGAAAGTGTTTTGAATATGAGTGAAAGTAATAAAATTCTCATATTGGACAAGATGAGAGGAGGTAGATAACTTGATGGATAGAAAAACAGTCGATCCGAGAATAAAACTTACTCTACTTCCAATTGTTGGATTTACGAGCTTTTTTATAAGCGATACAATTCTACTTTTCGGACTGATTCTCTTTGCCTTTTTTCTGTATGTATACAGCAGTATGTGGAAAAGAGCATTACGCTTTATTTTGTTTTTTGTGATTTTATACTGCATAGAGTTATGGCTTGGAAAGTTTTGTGAAGCAAGTATCGTATTTGCAATATATATGTTTATTTACTTTGCATCAAGGATGACCTTAATTGCTATGTTTGGTGGATATATAACAAAGACTACAAGTGTAAGTGAAATGCTTGAAGCATTAAATAGAATGAAAGTACCAAGAAGCATTGGTATACCTTTTAGTGTTTTGCTTAGGTTTGTACCAACTATAAAAATAGAACTCAAGGCATTAAAAGAGAATATGAAGATTCGAGGAATCGTAACAAGTAGATTTTTCCCCTTGCTACATCCAATTAAATATATTGAATATACGCTTGTTCCGCTTTTAATGAGAATGATTAAGATTTCAGATGAACTGTCAGCTTCAGCACTCATTAGAGGACTTGATAGTGATGAGAACAGGGTTACATTAACAAAATTGAGGTTTAGAACAACGGATTTGTTGATTGGACTATTAGGAGCTTTGATGATTGCTCTTGTGATAGTAATACAGAAAATTTATTAGGAGGACTTTTATGAAAAACAAATTAAATGGTCGTGATTTTATTACAATCGGAATCTTTAATGCAATTGGAATTGTCATATACATGGCGGTTGCATTTGCTATGGCAACAACAGTGATTGGAGGATTTATTGCTTCAGGAGTTAGCTTTATGGTAGCTGCTACCGTTTATATCCTTATGGCTTTGAAAGTTAAAAAGAAGGGCGTATTTACAATATCAGGAACGCTTCTTGGTTTAATTGCATTGTCAGGAGGACATTTGCCTCATGCAGTCTTTGCTGTAATCGGTGGAATTATATGTGATTTGATTATAGGAAATTATGAGAGCAAGGGACGAATGATTATTGGATATGGGATATTTGCATTAGCGGATTTTTTAGGGACAGTAATTCCTGTGATTTTATTCGGAACAGCTTCTTTTGTGGAAAGAGCATCAAAATGGAAAATGAGTGAAGCACAAATAAATGAAGCATTATCTTATTTCAAAGTTTCATGGGCAGTAGGATTTGGCTTGATAACTTTTGTTCTTGCTTGCATAGGAGCATTAGTTGCAACAAGGATACTTAAAAAACATTTTGAAAAAGCAGGAGTGATTTAATCAATCTTTGTTTATGAGGGGAAAAATGGATTAAATAATGGAGGTAATTGCTATGTATTATTTAGGGTCTGTTATTCATATAGAAAAAAACAATAGACCTTTTTGATACTGGTAATTATCGTAAAAAAACAAATTTAAAATATAGAGAAAGAGCAAGTTTCTTTCATTTTAGAGGACTTATTATGCCTATGTGCAGAAGTCCTCCTTTTTTGTCTAAAAACGCAGACAAAAAAAGAAA
The DNA here is from genome assembly GCA_000752995.2 of Haemophilus massiliensis. Taxonomy (GTDB): domain Bacteria; phylum Pseudomonadota; class Gammaproteobacteria; order Enterobacterales; family Pasteurellaceae; genus Necropsobacter; species Necropsobacter massiliensis_B. Next base: position 260,628 of record LM994634.1, read on the forward strand.
TGGAGGAAATAAAATGCCAAAAGAATATTACCTTTATGTCAATGGACAAAGGGTTAAAGTCAGCGAGCAGATATATAAAGTCTACTGGCGAGAAAAAGAACACGAAAAGTATTTAGAGCAGGTGGACAAGAAAAACCACTTGCTCTTTTTTTCATCATTGGATCATGACGGACACTTTGTGAATAATATTGTTGATGAAAGTGTTGATGTAGAAAAGATTGTTGAAGCACAGATGATGATTGAAGCAGTCAGAAATGCTATATCAAGGCTCAATGCAGAAGAAAGAGACGTTATTGAACGCTTGTATTTCAATGATGAAACTCTATCAAGTGTTGCAACTGAAAAGAAAGTGAGCTATCAAGCCATACAGTGGAGAAAAAACAATATATTGAAGAAGTTAAAGAAACTTTTGGAAGAATTATTGGATTAAGTACCTTGTAGCAGGGGGCAGATTTTCCTTTATAAAGTGAAGGGAGATCTGTCCTCTTTAATTTTTTAGAAGATAGGAAATAAAATTCAAGATATTTAAAAGAAATTCTCTCTCTTACAGCCATTAGGCAATCGTTCTTTGACAACTGAATAGACCAAGGTGGGACGTTATCCATTTGTGGAGAATTATGACCTACGCCAAGACTTTTCTGCTGAGAAATTGGTTTAAATGAATACTGGTGAGTGCCAAGGATAAAAGAAAAAGAGCGATAAATAGGAATACATAAAGGATAGGTGTGGCAATCTATCTCTGTGATACAAATGGTGATAATGATACTTCAATAGTTTAAGCCGGCTCGTCTTAATAAGGGGCGGTGGTGAGATTCCAATGTAGCAGCCAATGCACCTACCAATGTCAAAAAACTTATTATAAAAATAGTGAGGTTAAGACTATGAATAAGAAAAAAGAAGTTAAAAAAGATAAGGATAAGAAGCAAATAGACGATGATTATTCTAAGAAAATAACCTACTCTACGAGCGAAAGTGAAAAGCTTGATTTACTGGATATTGTTGAGATGTATCTATGTAAATCCTGTGTCAGGATTTGAGGGGCTGACAAAGAGAAATAGGGTGCGGTAAAATATAGGTGGTAGAAGTAATCTTCCGAAATGACTATTTGCCAAAATATCATTTTAGGAGGATTGTTATGAGAAATACTGCGTGTATGTATCTTCGTCTTTCAAGAGAAGATGGAGATAGTAATGAAAGCAACTCTATTTCAAATCAAAGACAAATAATCAAATCTTACGCTAAAGAAAAGGACATTGAATTATCCTATGAATATGTAGATGATGGATATAGTGGTTCTAATTTTGAGCGTCCAAATTTCAAGAATATGATTGATGACCTGAATAAAGGAAAGTTTTCTATCATTATGGTAAAAGACTTATCTCGTTTCGGCAGAGATTATATTGAGTCTGGGAAGTATCTGCAAAAGATATTTCCTGAAAAAGGTATTCGCTTCATATCTGTAAATGATAACTATGATAGTGATAATGCAGATGTTAGTGATACACATTTAATACTTCCAATTAGAAATTTTATCAATGACAGTTATTGTTGAGATATTTCTATGAAGGTGAAATCATCAAAAGAAGTGAAAAGGAAAAATGGCGAGTTTATTGGTTCATTTGCTCCTTTTGGATACAAGAAAGATGATAAGAACAAACATCAGCTTGTAGTTGATACAGAAGTAGCTCATATTATTGAGCGAATATTTAATATGAAAATAGAGGGTTATTCCTCAAAGGCTATTGCCGACTTTCTAAACAGTATTGGAACAGTTACACCATCAAAGCACAAAGAAAATAATGGTGATAACTTCAATACTGGTTTTGTTGTGAAAAAAGCAAAATGGGATGCTAAGATGGTAAACCGTATTATTTCAAATAAGGTTTATATTGGTGTCCTAGAACAAGGAAAAACCACAAAGTTAAATTATAAATCAAAGCATGAAGTAGATGTTTCAAAAGAAGACTGGATTGCAATAGAAAATGCTCATGAAAGTATAGTATCAAAATCTATCTTTGCACTTGCAAACAAAATGCTACTTCGTGATGTGAAACAATCTAAAGATAAGCCTTATATACTATCAGGTATGCTTTATTGTAAAGACTGTGGAAGTTCTATGATCAGGAGAAAAGTAAGAGATAAGATTTTCTACATTTGCTCTGAATATAATAATGCTGGAGAGTGTTCAAGACATAGTGTAAAAGAAGACTATGTTATTCATGCAACTATTCATGCATTAAATGACTATCTATCTAAGTACAATGAGCTACTTAAAAAAGTTAGCGAAATAGATGTTTCAAAGTTTACATTAAAGGTTGATTTTGAGTCATTAAATGTAGAAAAAAGAAAGTATGAAAGACTTAGACAATCTCTTTACATGGATTTGGAAGAAGAACTTATTACGACTGAGGAATTTGAACGATTTAGAAAAAATTATCTTATCAAGATTAGAGAAATCGAGAAACAAATTATTACAAAGCAAAATATCGTAGAAGAATTAAAGATGAAGATAAACGATAAAGGTAGTTTCGTTTCTGAGATAGTTCCTAATCCTGAAAGTGATGAATTGAATAGATTGTCTTTAGTGTCTTTTATAGATCGTATTGAGATTGGAGAGAATAATGCAATTAATTTTGTCTTCAACAATATTGAAACAGTAAATCTGCTTCAAGTGATTGTGGATAGTGATAAGGTTAAAGATAAGGACACGCATAAGGCTAGACTAATATCAATGGGCAAGTTATTTGGTGAGCATCTAGAAAGAGCTCAACCTAAGCTTGCAGTTGGAGGTGTTTGTTAATGGCAAGGACTTCCAAAAGATATATAAGAAAAAACGAAGAACAAGCACAAAAAGCATTTTATAAAGCTGGTATCTATACAAGATTATCCAGTGAAAGAAAAGAAGAGTGGCGTGAGAAATCATCATCTATCGAAACACAGGTGCTTTGTTGTAAAGAGTATGCTTTAAAGGAAAATATTAAAGTCGTAAATATTTACACAGACTATGAATATAGTGGGACAAATTTTGAAAGACCACAGTTTCAGGAGATGATGCAACATATTCGTGAAAGAAGAATTAATTGTATTATCATAAGGGACTTATCAAGACTTGGAAGAGAATATCTTGAGATGGGAAGACTCATAGACAAGGTATTTCCGTTCTTGGGAGTAAGGTTTATTTCTGTTAATGATAAGGTTGATACCGTTAAGGATTTAGACTCAAAGAAGTCATTTGAAGTAACTCTTAAGAATATCGTCAATGATATGTATGCTAAAGACATTTCTGTAAAGATAAAGACAAGTAAGCACAATAGGGCAAGAAATGGATATTTTATTGGTTCTGTTCCACCTTATGGATATAAGGTAGTTAAATTAAAAGAGGGACAGAAGTTAGAAGTTGATGAGAATGTTAGATTCATTGTTGAAGAAATGTTCCAATTGACACTTGAGGGTAAAAGCCAGTATGAGGTTGCAAAACACTTTAATACCAAGGGTTATGCGACAGGAATGGTATATTACAAAACAGGTAGAATTTATAGACAGGATGGTGATCCACAGTGGAATAAAGGTACTATTTCCAAAATGCTTACTAACAGAGCATATACAGGAACTTTAGTGCAGGGTGTTAAGCAACAAAATCTTGCAAAAGGAATGAAGCAACAATATGTAGATAAAAGTCAGCATATTATATATGAAAATGCTCATGAACCTATTATCTCAAAAGAGGACTTTGAAAAAGTGCTGCAAAGGCGAGCAGATAGATTAAAGAATAATGCTTTTGGTGCAGAAATGCATAACTTTGAAAGAGATTATGAGAATAGATATAAAGGACTGATTTTCAATAATGCAACAGGTAAGGAGCTTTATCGAAGAACCAGAATTTATGGGATAAACCATGATAGGCTTCACTACTCTTTTCAAAATGATACTTGTACAGGCAAGATAGATAACGAAGTAAGAGTATTTATTATGGAAAGAGACTTAGATAAAGCAATGTCAGAAAAGGTAGCAGAATTTATTACTAAGGCTACAAGCAAGACAAAGCTAATAGAAAGAGTTTCTAAAAGATTTTCTGAAAGTATTGGTAAGCTAAACAAAGATATTTCAAAGCTTAAAATTAAGACGGAGAAGGAAGAATTCCTAATTCAAAAAGCTTATGAAGAATATAGCTTAGGCAAGATTGATAGGGAAGTATATAGCCTTAAAAGAGAGATTGCTCTTAGCCATATTGCAACAATCAATAATGAAGTTATTGCTATTGAAAAGGTTGTAAAAGACCTTGAAAGGGATAATAAAACATCTATTAAGTGGATTAAGGATGTGTTTTCGGCAAAAAAGGTTGAAAAATTACCAGCTGATTTAATTCATAGCTTAGTGGAAAAGATAATTGTCTATGGCAATCATAACTTTGAAATAATCTTTAAATTTAATATGGATAGTTTGATGGGAGGTGTAAAGTATGAGTAAGATTGCACTCTATATCAGATTATCTGTAGAAGATCAGATGAAGAAAGATGAGAGCGAAAGTATTATAAATCAAAGGTATTTCCTGAATGATTTTCTTGATAGAAATGACGAATTTAAAAGCTTCAAAAGAGAAGAATATGTTGACGATGGATACACAGGAACAAATGAGAAAAGACCATCTTTTCAAAGAATGCTTGAGGAAGTTAAGAGTGGTAAAATCAATGCCATAATTGTAAAAGACTTGTCAAGGTTTATGAGAGATTACATTTCACTTGGTGATTATCTAGAGAATATATTCCCTTTTCTTGGTATTAGGTTTATTGCGATTAATGATGGCTATGATAGTGCCAAGGAAAAAGGGAACGGAACAGACCTTGATATCCAGTTTAAAGGTTTGCTATATGACTTTTATACAAAAGATATTTCGCAGAAAGTAAAGACAGTTACTACTGAACTTAAAAAGCAAGGAAAGTTTCTTGCTTGGAGTCCACCATTTGGTTATATGAAAGATCCGGATGATAAGCACAACATCATTATCGATGAAAAGACAGCTTGGATTGTGAGGAAGGTATATGACTTAGCACTTACAGGACTTGCATCAAGAAAGATTGCAGCAGTTATGAATGAAGAGAATATACCAACACCAAACGAACGTAAAAAAGAACTTACAAATATGGATTATGAATATAACATAGTATCATCAGATACAAGAGATGCACCAACATGGACAAATGGTACAGTGGTAGATATTTTATCCAATGAAAATTACACAGGCACTTATGTCTTCAATATGCAAGAAAAGTCGGTGTTGACTCCTGGTAGTTTTAAATTTAATCCTAAAGAAGAATGGGGTAGAGTTTATGACCACCATGAAGCTATCGTTTCAAGAGAAGAGTTTGAAAGGGTTCAAGCTATCAGAGGAAATAATAGTTTCTTAAAAGGGAAAAACACTGACTATCCATGGAGAAAGCATTCACCATTACAAGGCTTTGTAAGGTGTCCTACTTGTAATCATATTTTAGGATTTACCCAAACGAAACATAAAAGACTTGATGGAAGCATAAGGGTGCATAAGTATTTTTCTTGCAGGATATGTAAATGCAACAATGTAGAACATAAAAATTCAAGAGTAAATGACCTTGAAGAACAAGTCCTTGCACTTATTAAAGAGAAATATGGTGAACTTGAAGTAGAGCCTAAAGAGAAGATAAGTATTAAAGACTTAGAGAAGAAGATAGAAAATCTTCGGGCAAAGAAGATGTCTTATTTTGAAAAATATAAACTTGGTAAAATGACGAAAGTTAAGTTTGTAGAAAGTAAAAAACAGATAGACAAGGAAATTGACAGGCTGGAAGAAAAGATAAAACTATCTTCTAACGAAACAGAAGTAGTAACAGATAATGAGCTTACACGAGAACTTATGGAAAAGTATGTTGAGTCAGTTATCTGTGAAGGTAGTATCGTTCAAAAGATCATATGGAAATAGATGCAAGAGAGAGTGAGAAATCGCTCTCTTTTTGTTATAGGGACGTGTCCCTGTTGAGCTCGCAAAGCGTGCGAAACAATAAACCACCCGCTATGCGGGTGCGCGACAGATGTTATACAAAAAAATCACCATTCCATAGTATAATTGAATTGTTCAAGCTCAATAATACGAATAGGAAGGTGATTTTATGGCAAACAAAGCGAACAGCTTGTCTCATACAAAATGGATGTGTAAATATCACATTGTGTTTACTCCAAAATACAGGAGAAAAATAATATACAATCAATACAGAAATAGTATTGGTAAGATATTGAGACAACTATGTTCATACAGAGGTGTTGAAATACTCGAAGGTCATCTGATGCCTGACCATGTCCATATGTTGGTGAGTATACCACCTAAGTTAAGTGTATCACAGTTTATGGGATATCTCAAAGGAAAAAGTGCATTGATGATGTTCGATAAGCACGCAAATTTAAAGTACAAATTTGGAAATAGACACTTTTGGTCTGAAGGATATTATGTAAGTACTGTGGGATTAAATGAGGCAACAATAAGGAAATATATTCAGGAACAGGAAAGACACGATATAGCTTTGGATAAATTAAGTGTTAAGGAGTATGAAGATCCCTTTAGGGATGGCAAGTAATACAAATACCCTTTAAAGGGTAGCGACGAGTCAAAGGCCGAGCTTGAACAGAGTGAAAGCCAGCGCCTTTAGACGCTGGCCGGTAACCCTTGGGCTTATAGCCCGTGTGCAAACCACCCGTTGGACGGGTGGTCATGATTGTCTAAAAATAGACAATGTATTTTGTGTCAGTTGCTTGACATGAGAGGGGTCGGGCGGCTTTTTTGTGCAAACGGAACGCTTTATCCGAGAACATCAAGGCAACCGTGAACACATTTCTATTTACGGACAAGAATCCAATCTCACCACTTGGAAGCTGGCGGCGATGAATATGGCAATTCGTGGCGTGGGCTTCAATTTCGGCAGCCAAAATGCCGACACATTCAGTGAGCCGCAACATATCGACACCAAAATGGATTTCGTAATGGCAAATCCGCCGTTTAATATGGACGAATGGTGGAATGCAAAATTTGAAGCAGATCCACGTTGGCAATTTGGCACGCCACCCGAGGGAAATGCCAACTTTGCTTGGATGCAACATATGCTCTACCAGCTTTCACCAAAAGGCAGAATGGGATTAGTATTGGCAAATGGCTCAATGTCATCACAATCTAGCGGAGAGGGAAAAATCCGCCAAAATATTGTACAAGCCGACCTTGTAGAAGCAATGATCGCCCTACCAAGCCAACTCTTTACCAACACCCAAATTCCTGCCTGTATTTGGATTTTAAATAAAGCCAAAGCACGCAAAGGCGAAGTGTTATTTATTGACGCACGCCAATTAGGCTTTATGAAATCACGTAAGCAACGAGATTTTACGGTTGATGAGATCCAAAAAATCGCCACCTGCTACCACAACTGGCAGCAAAACCAAGGCTACGAAAACTTGCCAGCATTCTGCTATTCCGCCAAGCTCCCCGAAATTGCCGAAAACGATTTTGTTCTCACCCCAGGACGATATGTCGGCACCCCCGAACAAGAAGATGACGGCATTCCTTTTGCAGAAAAAATGCAAAATCTGACCGTTTTATTAAAGGAACAATTTAAACAAAGTGCGGAATTAGAAGCAAAAATTAAAGCAAATTTAGGGGGATTGGGGTATGAGTAAAATCATAACAGAATATGGTTTCAGCCAAAATAAATTAAAATTTTCTAAACTAAGTGATCTATGTGTTGAAAAAATAGGCATTCAAACAGGTCCTTTTGGTAGCCAATTACACAATTCTGATTATGTAGAATATGGAACACCTATAATTACTGTTGAGCATTTAGGTAACAATTTTATTTCTCACGATAATACACCTTTTGTATCAAATAAAGATAAAAAACGATTATCTAAATATTTATTACAAGAAGGAGATATAGTTTTTTCTCGAGTTGGATCTGTGGATAGAAGAGCTTATGTATCCACAAAAGAAAGTGGGTGGTTATTTTCGGGACGGTGTTTAAGAATAAGGGTTAAACCTGAATTGATTGATGCAAAGTACCTTTCATACTTTTTTGGTTTAAATTCATTTAAAAATTATATTAGAGGGATTGCTGTTGGAGCAACAATGCCATCAATTAACACTAAAATTTTGAGTGATATTCCTATTTATTTTATTGAAGATATAAATAAACAAAAAGAAGTAGCTGAAATTTTGGGTAATTTAGACGACANGTCTAAAAATAGACAATGTATTTTGTGTCAGTTGCTTGACATGAGAGGGGTCGGGCGGCTTTTTTGTGCAAACGGAACGCTTTATCCGAGAACATCAAGGCAACCGTGAACACATTTCTATTTACGGACAAGAATCCAATCTCACCACTTGGAAGCTGGCGGCGATGAATATGGCAATTCGTGGCGTGGGCTTCAATTTCGGCAGCCAAAATGCCGACACATTCAGTGAGCCGCAACATATCGACACCAAAATGGATTTCGTAATGGCAAATCCGCCGTTTAATATGGACGAATGGTGGAATGCAAAATTTGAAGCAGATCCACGTTGGCAATTTGGCACGCCACCCGAGGGAAATGCCAACTTTGCTTGGATGCAACATATGCTCTACCAGCTTTCACCAAAAGGCAGAATGGGATTAGTATTGGCAAATGGCTCAATGTCATCACAATCTAGCGGAGAGGGAAAAATCCGCCAAAATATTGTACAAGCCGACCTTGTAGAAGCAATGATCGCCCTACCAAGCCAACTCTTTACCAACACCCAAATTCCTGCCTGTATTTGGATTTTAAATAAAGCCAAAGCACGCAAAGGCGAAGTGTTATTTATTGACGCACGCCAATTAGGCTTTATGAAATCACGTAAGCAACGAGATTTTACGGTTGATGAGATCCAAAAAATCGCCACCTGCTACCACAACTGGCAGCAAAACCAAGGCTACGAAAACTTGCCAGCATTCTGCTATTCCGCCAAGCTCCCCGAAATTGCCGAAAACGATTTTGTTCTCACCCCAGGACGATATGTCGGCACCCCCGAACAAGAAGATGACGGCATTCCTTTTGCAGAAAAAATGCAAAATCTGACCGTTTTATTAAAGGAACAATTTAAACAAAGTGCGGAATTAGAAGCAAAAATTAAAGCAAATTTAGGGGGATTGGGGTATGAGTAAAATCATAACAGAATATGGTTTCAGCCAAAATAAATTAAAATTTTCTAAACTAAGTGATCTATGTGTTGAAAAAATAGGCATTCAAACAGGTCCTTTTGGTAGCCAATTACACAATTCTGATTATGTAGAATATGGAACACCTATAATTACTGTTGAGCATTTAGGTAACAATTTTATTTCTCACGATAATACACCTTTTGTATCAAATAAAGATAAAAAACGATTATCTAAATATTTATTACAAGAAGGAGATATAGTTTTTTCTCGAGTTGGATCTGTGGATAGAAGAGCTTATGTATCCACAAAAGAAAGTGGGTGGTTATTTTCGGGACGGTGTTTAAGAATAAGGGTTAAACCTGAATTGATTGATGCAAAGTACCTTTCATACTTTTTTGGTTTAAATTCATTTAAAAATTATATTAGAGGGATTGCTGTTGGAGCAACAATGCCATCAATTAACACTAAAATTTTGAGTGATATTCCTATTTATTTTATTGAAGATATAAATAAACAAAAAGAAGTAGCTGAAATTTTGGGTAATTTAGACGACAAAATCCAACTCAACACCCAAATCAACCAAACCCTAGAACAAATCGCCCAAGCGATTTTCAAAAGCTGGTTTATTGATTTCGACCCCGTACACGCCAAAGCAAACGCACTGGCAAACGGCAAAACAAAAGATCAAGCCAACCTTGCCGCAATGAGCGTGATAAGTGGTAAATCCGAAGAGGAATTAAACCGCTTGCAAACGGAACAACCCGAAAAATTCAATGAGCTTTGGGAAGTGGCGGAAACGTTCCCGAGTGGGTTTGAAATGGTGGACGGAGTGGAAGTGCCGAGGGGGTGGGGATTAACAGAACTATCTAGTTTATTTACATTTATAGGAGGAGCACAACCACCAAAATCAGAACATATTTATGAACCAAAAGAAGGATATGAACGATTTATTCAAAATCGGGACTATTCTAATGATAATCACAAGACATATATTCCAATTTCCAAGCGGAATAAACGTTGTGAAATAAAAGATATTTTAATGGATAAATATGGCGAAGCTGGACGAGTGCGATTTGGTATTGCGGGGGCTTACAATGTTGCATTGGCAAAAATTGAACCAAAGCAGGCTAATTTAAGAGAATATTTACGTTCTTATTTTTCACAAGATAACGTAACAGAGTATTTAGCATCATCTTCCGTTGCTTCAACTAGAAATTCATTAAATTCATCTACATTCACAGGAATGAAGATTTTTATACCTTGTGATAAGCTACTAAATCATTTTGAAAAAATTGCTGGAAATATCATTGATAAAAGCCTAGCAATAAAAAATGAAAACGAAATCTTGTCAAATACAAGAGATTGTTTGTTACCTAAATTACTGAATGGGGAGATTTAAATATGTGTAATAAGGAAAGAGCTGTATCATTTTTTGAAATTGGACGTAATTTCTTGACAATGTCACATTTATCTAGCGTCCAAATTCTTGAAAATTGGAATGAAAATAATGGGTACTCGGTTGAAAACGTTGCGTTACCAGTGTTATTCAATTTCTATCAAGGTATAGAACTAATGCTCAAAAGTGTCATACAAACTCATTTAGATATAGGAAATATTCACCAATTAAAAACTCTTATTAAAAAAGCCAATAGAAATACAATAATCCCCGTAGAGTTTATACAAAAAATTAGAGAATATGTTACTGATAAACCAGAATATTCTATTATGAGACATTTTATTAAGAGTAACAACGAAAAATTAGGTGATAAAACAATGTCTATTGATAATTGGTACACTGCCCTAAAATACCCTGATCCAAAAGTGGAGGAAGCTCATAAAGCATTTATTCATTCTGATTTAAAAATGAAAACAGATGAAAGCAAAGAGTTTTGGGAAGCGTTATCAAAAGATAGCTTAGAAATTATTGAATTAACAAGGGAATATTTAATGAAAAATAACATTACTGTTTAAATAATGTTAGAACCGTGGCGGACGCACGCAGTGCGTCCCTACATTAGATCGAGCGTTAAATTCGATCTATGAAAAACCACAAAACCATTGTAGGGACGCACTGCGTGCGTCCGATACATCAGATCGAACGTTAAACTCGATCTACGAAAAACCACAAAACCATTGTAGGGACGCACTGCGTGCGTCCGCAAACGAGAATATACTAAAATGTTAAATTATGCAGAGGAATATAATTTATCTTGCTCCCAATTTATTACATTATGATCAATATAATCATAAATAAAACTGAATTCACGTTCATTGCGAATAATGCGGTCGTAATATCTTGGTTGCCATTCAAATGGGATTTGATTTTGTTTTGCAAAACTGGTTAATTGACATTTTATACCACGAATAATTGATGATAAATTTTGTGATTGTGGCTGAAATGAATGTTGAGAAATATCATTTGGTGTATTTAATACCATAATAAAATGTAAATGATTTGGCATTATGGTAAAAATTGGAAGTTTTATATATTGATTTTGTCGAATGGTTATCGTATCTAACATAATAGAATGTAATTTTTTACCTAAAACAGATGAATACATTTTTTGATTTTTTATTTCTCCAAAATAATGCACTTTATTTTTAGTACAAATGGTAATGAAATATGCTCCGTTTTGATAATTATTCCATTGAACGCGGATTTGTTTTCTATCAGGTAACATAAAATTTCCTTTACTGAAATAAAAGGAAATATGAAATGAATTTGAAAATATGTAAATCAAGAAATTTTGAATTTTCGGCAGAGATCGCAAAATTTTACTTCAAATTCACGATTGAAGCGGACGCACGCAGTGCGTCCCTACATTAGCTCGAGGACTAAACTCGATCTATGAAAAACCGCAAAACCCTTGTAGGGACGCACTGCGTGTGTCCGCTGGGCTTGTAATATAACAAACGGTCTGATTTTCACAAAAATTTGCAAAATGATGTTTTATTAAATTTTGTTGAAAATTCACGATTATAGCGGACGCACGCAGTGCGTCCCTACGTTAGATCGAGGGTTAAATTCGATCTATGAAAAACCGCAAAATCCTTGTAGGGACGCACTGCGTGCGTCCGTAAATAAAAAACCAAACAAAAACAGGAGAACGAAATGCTCATCAACGAAAACACCATAGAACAAATTGCTCTGCAAGAAATGCGGCAGCTGGGGTGGGATTATGTTTGCGGTCGTGATATTGCCCCTGCTGGCGAGCTGAATTTTCGTAAAAAAGCCGATGAGGTGGTGTTTCGTGATGAGCTGTATCAAGCGGTTGGGCGGTTGAATCCTGAGTTGCCTGAAAGTGCGGTGGAGGAAGTGGTGGCGACTGTGTTGCGGGCGGAGTTGGTGGATTTGGCGGCGCGCAATCAGCAGTTTTATCAGTATTTACGCTTTGGCGTGCGAGTGGAATTTCGCAATGCGGAGGGCGAAAGCAAGGTGGAGCTGGCTCGTTTGGTGGATTTTCAACGCCCTGAAAACAACCGTTTTTGCGTGGTGAATCAACTGACGATTTCGGGCAACCGTGGCAATCGCCGCCCTGATATGATTGGTTTTGTGAACGGTTTGCCGTTGGTGTTGTTTGAGCTGAAAAATCCGCTTACCGAAAACGCGACCCTTGCTGACGCTTATCAGCAGCTGCAAACCTATAAGGACGAAATCAGCGATTTGTTCGTCTATAATCAATGCCTTGTGATTAGTGACGGCACGGCAACACGGTTGGGTTCGCTGACGGCAAATTTTGACCGCTTCACCGCTTGGCGTGTGGTGGACGAGAAGCAGAAAACCCGTATTCCTTTTGAAAATGAGCTGTCGGGGCTGGTTAACGGTTTGATGTCGACAAAAAATCTGCTCAACTATATTCAGAATTTTATTTTGTTTGAGCGGAGCGAGCGTGGCGAACTGATTAAGAAAATCGCCGCTTATCATCAATTTTATGGCGTGAACGAAGCGGTGGAATGCACGCTGCACGCCCAAAACGGCAAAATCGGCGTGATGTGGCATACGCAAGGTTCGGGCAAGTCGATTTCAATGCTGTTTTACGCCGCCAAAGTGTTGGCTGAACCTGCCTTAAACAACCCAACCATTGTGGTGGTGACCGACCGTAACGATTTAGACGGTCAGCTTTTCGCCACCTTTTCCGCTGGGCAAGCCTTAATCCGCCAAACGCCTGTACAAGCGGATAGCCGTGAAGAATTGCGAGTGGAGCTGGCAAAACGGCAAGCTGGCGGTATTATTTTTACCACCATTCAAAAATTCGGTTTGCAAAATGACGAGCAAAAACACCCGCTTGTAAACGACCGCAAGAACATTATTGTTATCAGCGATGAAGCCCACCGTTCGCAATATGGCTTTAACGAGCGGCTTTCGTTGAGCAAAAAAGACGGCGAATATCACGCCACGCACGGCTACCGTGTGGGCTACGCCAAACATTTGCGAGACGCGTTGCCGAACGCCTCTTTTATCGGCTTTACAGGCACACCAATCAGCTTTGACGACAAAGACACGCAAGAAGTGTTCGGGCGGTATGTTTCCATTTACGACATCAAAGATGCGGTGGAAGACGGGGCGACCGTGCCGATTATTTACGAAGCACGCCAAATTCCAATTGAAGAAAGCGGCGAATTTATCAACAAAGTCAAAGAAATGGACGCGGTTTACGGCACAAGCAACGATGACGAAAACCCGAATTTCCGCCTGCGTGAACAGCTGATGGGCACAGACGAACGGTTAAGCCGTTTGGCGGAAGATTTTGTTTATCACTTTGAAAAACGGTGCGAATTGCAAGAGAGCAAGGCGATGATTGTGACGATGAGCCGAGAAATTTGCGTAAAAATGTACGAAAAAATTACCGCACTTCGCCCCGAATGGCACAGTGGCGATATTCATTCGGGCGAAATCAAAATTGTGATGACGGGTTCAGCGACTGATCCAGCCCATTTCCAGCCGCATATTTACAGCAACACGGACAAAAAAACGCTGGAAAAACGCTTTAAAGACCCCGCCGATCCGCTCAAAATCGTGATTGTGCGAGATATGTGGCTGACAGGTTTTGACGCGCCTTGCTGCAACACAATGTATATCGACAAGCCGATGAAAGGGCATAATTTAATGCAAGCGATTGCCCGTGTGAACCGTGTTTTTCGCAACAAAAGCCATGAAAATGGCGGCTTGATTGTCGATTATGTAGGGCTGGCGGAAGAGTTGAAAGCGGCAACACAGGAATACTCCAACGCCAACGGCAAGGGCGCGATGACGCTGGATTTAAGTGAAATCAAACTCAAAGTGCAAGAGTGTTTGGACATCGTGCGTGGGCAGTTTGCTACCCCTGTAAACGGTCAGATTTTCCCAATTTTTGAGAAACTCACTTTAACTGAGCAAAACGTCCTGTTCCAAGCCATTCTCACGGCGGCGAACCATATTTTAGCCCTTGATGAGCAAGTTGAACCGAAAGATCCGAAAAATCCAACGCCACGCCAAAAGGCCTTTTTATCGGCGGTTCGCTTGGCGAAAAAGGGCTATTCGCTCTGTGGTGCGGACAAGGAAATGGCGAAATATCATCGGGAACTGGCGTTTTTAGATGCGGTGCGTGCCGTGATTGCCAAACCAACGCCGAAAAAAGCGTGCAAAATCACGAAAAATTGTTGCAACTGGTGGCGTTGCTTAACCAAGCGGTACAAGCAGACGGGGCGATTAACCTGTTTGAGCTGTTAAATTTAAACCAGCCGAACATCAGCATTTTGTCGGACGAGTTTTTGGAAAAAGTTAAAAAAAGCGACCAGCAATCCCTCTGGATTTCGGCAATGGAGCGTTATTTAGCCCAAGAAATCCGCAGCAAATCAGGCGGTAACATCGCCTTGCAAAAAGACTTTGAAGCACGTTTAAAAGAAGCGATCAACCGCTACCACAACCAAGGCTTAACCACCGTGCAAGTGTTGGACGAACTGATCAAACTCGCCAAAGAGTTTGAAGCACGCCGAGCAAGGGGCGAAGAATTAGGACTAAGCCCAGCCGAAATCGCCTTTTACGACGCGCTCGCCAAAAACGAAAGCGCGCTGCACGAAATGGGCGACGAAATCCTCAAACAAATCGCGCAGACGATCACTGATAAACTGCGCAAATCGGCAACCATCGACTGGCAACGCAAAGACAGCGTACGCTACAAAATGCGCCTTGAAGTGCGTCGTGTACTAAAAATATTCAAATATCCACCTGATAAACAAGAAGAAGCAATAGAGTTTGTACTGATGCAAGCAGAAAAAATTGCCGATGAGTTGGTTGAAAGCTGGACGGTTGAATTTAGGCATAAGAAAAAATAAACCAAAGACGAAAATATTTACAAGAAGCAAATATATTTCCGATTTGGTATAACGGCGAGCACGATGAAGATATTGAAGCATTATTTGAGTTTTTACTTGCCTAGACAGTCAAATTCCCGCAAAAATATACACATTTTTGTGCAAAATAAGGATTTGTGGAATGACGAAGTCGTGACGGACGCACGCAGTGCGTCCCTACATTAGATCGGGCATTTAATGTGATTTAGTTAAAATCATTGATATCTTGTAGGGACGCACTGCGTGCGTCCGAAAACATCGCATACGCACAAATACCGAATTAAAATCTAAACGGTCAAATTTTCACAAAAATATACACATTTTTGTGCAAAATAAGGATTTGTGGAATGACGAAATCGTGACGCACGCAGTGCGCCCCTACGTTTGCTCGAGCATTTAATGTGATTTAGTTAAAATCATTGATATCTTGTAGGGACGCACTGCATGCGTCCGAAAACATCGCATACGCACAAATACCGAATTAAAATCTAAACGGTCAAATTTTCACAAAAATATACACATTTTTGTGCAAAATAGGGATTTGTGGAATGACGAAATCGTGACGGACGCACGCAGTGCGTCCCTACATTAGATCGGGCATTTAATGTGATTGAGTTAAAATCATTGATATCTTGTAGGGACGCACTGCGTGCGTCCGTAAACGTGAAATGCGCACAAATATTGATTTATGTTGGGACATATAATTTATCCGGTTCCCAATTTATCACATTATGATCGATATAATTATAAATGAAACCAAATTCACGATCATTGTGAATAATACGATCGTAATATCGTGATTGCCATTCAAAATGAAAGGAATTGTTAAAGCAAAACCACATTTAGCTAAACATTATGCTTTTATATCTTGTGAAAAGATGAAAAGATGAAAAGATGAAAAGATGAAAAGATGAAAAGATGAAAAGATGAAAAGATGAAAAGATGAAAAGATGAAAAGATGAAAAGATGAAAAGATAGGATGCGCTTTAGCTCATTTTTTGTATTTTGCCGGTGGTTTTTAATAGGCTAAAGTCCATTCTATTATGTTGAGAAAAAATGACTACTTATTGAAATTCAGCGACAAACCGTTCGCATTCCATTACACTTGCTCCAATTTCACAAACAAAAGGAAAGCAAAATGCACATTCATTTTATTCAACACGAAAGTTTTGAAGCCCCGGGGGCGTATTTAGATTGGGTGCAGGCGCGTGGCTATTCGGTCAGCTTTTCCAACGTGTATGAAAACGAACCGTTGCCTGAACACATTGAGGATATTGATTTATTGCTGATTATGGGCGGACCGCAAAGCCCGGACTCCACCAAAGCGGAATTTCCGCATTTTGACAGCCAAGCCGAGCAAGTGCTAATACGCCGTTGCATTGACGCTGGCAAAGCGGTGGTTGGTGTGTGTTTGGGGGCACAGCTGATCGGCGAAGCCTTGGGGGCAACATACGGGCATAGTCCCGAAAAAGAAATCGGCGTATTTCCGATTCAGCTCACGGCGCAAGGCTTGCAGGATCCGCTTATCAACCATGTTGGCGACTTCCTTGCCGTCGGGCATTGGCACAATGATATGCCCGGTTTAACCGCGGATTGTCAAATTCTTGCGACCAGTGCCGGCTGTCCGCGTCAAATTGTCCGTTACACGCCAAAAGTGTATGGTTTTCAATGCCATATGGAAATTACGCCTGATGTCGCCAATTTATTGATTGCCAGCGAACCACAGCTGGAACAGCTCAGCCGGCAACACAAATTTGTGCAAAGCGCCGATGAAATCGCTCATTACGATTATCGAGAAATGAACGAAAAATTGCATCAATTTCTGGATAAACTGATGGCGAGTTGAGCGGATAAAATTAGAAAAAATTTGACCGCTTATATTTTCAAAACGACACAAAATCATGACCACCCGTCCAACGGGTGGTTTGCACACGGGCTATAAGCCCAAGGGTTACCGGCCAGCGTCTAAAGGCGCTGGCTTTCACTCTGTTCAAGCTCGGCCTTTGACTCGTCGCTACCCTTTAAAGGGTATTTGTATTACTTGCCATCCCTAAAGGGATCTTCATACTCCTTAACACTTAATTTATCCAAAGCTATATCGTGTCTTTCCTGTTCCTGAATATATTTCCTTATTGTTGCCTCATTTAATCCCACAGTACTTACATAATATCCTTCAGACCAAAAGTGTCTATTTCCAAATTTGTACTTTAAATTTGCGTGCTTATCGAACATCATCAATGCACTTTTTCCTTTGAGATATCCCATAAACTGTGATACACTTAACTTAGGTGGTATACTCACCAACATATGGACATGGTCAGGCATCAGATGACCTTCGAGTATTTCAACACCTCTGTATGAACATAGTTGTCTCAATATCTTACCAATACTATTTCTGTATTGATTGTATATTATTTTTCTCCTGTATTTTGGAGTAAACACAATGTGATATTTACACATCCATTTTGTATGAGACAAGCTGTTCGCTTTGTTTGCCATAAAATCACCTTCCTATTCGTATTATTGAGCTTGAACAATTCAATTATACTATGGAATGGTGATTTTTTTGTATAACATCTGTCGCGCACCCGCATAGCGGGTGGTTTATTGTTTCGCACGCTTTGCGAGCTCAACAGGGACACGTCCCTATAAAACGACCGCACTTTTGTTTCAAAAGACAAAGTGCGGGTGAAAATTTTGATGAAATGAAACAGACGGTCAGCTTTTAGGGAAAATTTGCGAATTATGCCAATCCACCGCGTCGCTAATGGCATAACAATGTCCGCCCACGCGTTTAGCACTTTGCAAACAAATAAATCGTGCTGTTGATGATTGTCAGTAGCGGCAATCATACAATGATGCAGGCATGCCGTATCGCTTAATTAATTTCGTTTATTTTGAACAGTATCGTTTTTTCTGTNGCAAAGCGGTGGTTGGTGTGTGTTTGGGGGCACAGCTGATCGGCGAAGCCTTGGGGGCAACATACGGGCATAGTCCCGAAAAAGAAATCGGCGTATTTCCGATTCAGCTCACGGCGCAAGGCTTGCAGGATCCGCTTATCAACCATGTTGGCGACTTCCTTGCCGTCGGGCATTGGCACAATGATATGCCCGGTTTAACCGCGGATTGTCAAATTCTTGCGACCAGTGCCGGCTGTCCGCGTCAAATTGTCCGTTACACGCCAAAAGTGTATGGTTTTCAATGCCATATGGAAATTACGCCTGATGTCGCCAATTTATTGATTGCCAGCGAACCACAGCTGGAACAGCTCAGCCGGCAACACAAATTTGTGCAAAGCGCCGATGAAATCGCTCATTACGATTATCGAGAAATGAACGAAAAATTGCATCAATTTCTGGATAAACTGATGGCGAGTTGAGCGGATAAAATTAGAAAAAATTTGACCGCTTATATTTTCAAAACGACACAAAATCATGACCACCCGTCCAACGGGTGGTTTGCACACGGGCTATAAGCCCAAGGGTTACCGGCCAGCGTCTAAAGGCGCTGGCTTTCACTCTGTTCAAGCTCGGCCTTTGACTCGTCGCTACCCTTTAAAGGGTATTTGTATTACTTGCCATCCCTAAAGGGATCTTCATACTCCTTAACACTTAATTTATCCAAAGCTATATCGTGTCTTTCCTGTTCCTGAATATATTTCCTTATTGTTGCCTCATTTAATCCCACAGTACTTACATAATATCCTTCAGACCAAAAGTGTCTATTTCCAAATTTGTACTTTAAATTTGCGTGCTTATCGAACATCATCAATGCACTTTTTCCTTTGAGATATCCCATAAACTGTGATACACTTAACTTAGGTGGTATACTCACCAACATATGGACATGGTCAGGCATCAGATGACCTTCGAGTATTTCAACACCTCTGTATGAACATAGTTGTCTCAATATCTTACCAATACTATTTCTGTATTGATTGTATATTATTTTTCTCCTGTATTTTGGAGTAAACACAATGTGATATTTACACATCCATTTTGTATGAGACAAGCTGTTCGCTTTGTTTGCCATAAAATCACCTTCCTATTCGTATTATTGAGCTTGAACAATTCAATTATACTATGGAATGGTGATTTTTTTGTATAACATCTGTCGCGCACCCGCATAGCGGGTGGTTTATTGTTTCGCACGCTTTGCGAGCTCAACAGGGACACGTCCCTATAAAACGACCGCACTTTTGTTTCAAAAGACAAAGTGCGGGTGAAAATTTTGATGAAATGAAACAGACGGTCAGCTTTTAGGGAAAATTTGCGAATTATGCCAATCCACCGCGTCGCTAATGGCATAACAATGTCCGCCCACGCGTTTAGCACTTTGCAAACAAATAAATCGTGCTGTTGATGATTGTCAGTAGCGGCAATCATACAATGATGCAGGCATGCCGTATCGCTTAATTAATTTCGTTTATTTTGAACAGTATCGTTTTTTCTGTGTGGTGCCTTTCGAGCGCGTCTTACAAGTTGCGAAATCAAGCGGCTTTCTGCCATAATAAGTCCCCATTGAGTCAAAATTTTAATAGAGATTTTATGGCTTTCAATCGGTAAAATCTTTATGAAAACACTATTTAATACCAGAATAATATGAAAAATGCTTTAATTTTATTGTGTTCAGTTCTGTTATCCGCCTGTAGTCTGGTAACTTATCAGCCGGTGGAAACTATTAGTCGGGTTGATCCGCAAGCGGGTTATCGTACCCAAACCGCACTACAGAAAGATGACGGTAATCTGATCGTGCTGGTATTTTCCGGCGGCGGAAGCCGTGCCGCTGCGTTGGGATACGGTATTTTGGAAGAATTTAAACGCACGCCGGTGCGTCGCAGCAATCAAGGCGATACGTTGCTAGATAATATTGATTTGGTGTACGGTGTGTCCGGCGGTTCGGTGCTGGCGACCTATTTTTCACTGGAAGGGCGTGACGTGGTACCGAAATTTGAAGAGAATTTTCTGAAAAAAGATTTTCAGCACGAAATCATCAGCCAGATTTTCTCTCTGTCCAATTTGCCGCGCTTGACCTCGCCGCAGTTCGGTCGCAGCGATTTGTTGCAGGAACAGTTCAATCTTGCACTGTATAAAAAGAAAACTTTTGGTGATCTGGCAACCCACCGCAAGGGGCCGTTTGCCATTATCAGTGCAACGGATATGAACGTGGGGCAAAAAGTAACTTTTACGCAGGAATTTTTTGACGGTCTGTGTCTGAATTTAAGCGATATGGAAATTGCCCGCGCGGTGGCGGCTTCCAGCGCCGTACCGTTAGTGTTTAGCCCGTTGACTTTAAATAATAATGCCGGCAATTGCCATTTCTCCTCCGAGGCATTGGAACAGGTTATCGCCGCCAATAAAGGTGAGCTGGCGCGTACTAAGAATATCGATGAACTGAAAGCGACCTTATCGTTGTATGGCGACAGCCGTGAGCGACCTTATATTCATTTGGTGGACGGTGGTTTAACCGATAATCTGGGGCTGGCAGGATTGGTTGATATTTATGATGTAGCGGGCCAGGAGTTGATGTATCGCAAAGCGATAGCGTCCGGGTTAAAGCGTATTGTTGTGATTAATGTCAACGCCCAGAACGAAGTATCCAATGAAATTGACAAATCCGCCGATGTGCCGACCGCAGCTTATGTGATTAATACGGTGATTAATGTGCCGATTGATCGCAATACGCAGACTACGCTGCGCCGTTTTCGCGAATTTACCGATAGCTGGAATCTGTTTATGCAAAAAGTGCCGGCGGAAAAACGGGTCGAGCTGCATTTTGTCAGTTTGGGGCTAAAAGATTTGCCTGAATCGCCGCTGAAAAAAGAAGTACTGAATATTAGCACTTCCTTTTATTTGCCTCGTTCGGACGTGAATAAACTGAAACAGGCTGCGCAATTGCTGCTAAGGAATTCGACCGAATACCGCGCGACCTTAAAAGCGTTACAATAATCGCACCATAATCAGCGAGGAAAGTGCGGTCGAAATTTCGCGATTATTTCAGTGCCGCCGATACTCAGAAACATTTTATTTTTTGACCGCACTTTGTGATTTTCTCAGCGTCCAGCCCTGCCGGGTTTTCAGCAGACGTATGTTTCCGTCATCAGAACCATAACCGCCTTTTACCGCCTGAAGCCGTGTTCCCGGCGGCAGCTCGGCAGCGAATAGCTCCGCTTCGGATTTGTCTGCCGATACAATGACATAAACGGCCAGCCCGGTATTATCCGGGTCGGCTAAACGGATGTCCGCCACAGAAAAAGGTTGTACGCATTGCTGTTTCAGCACCGACCAGCTGTAACCGGCGGAACCGATACAACCGTGCGCGTCTCTATCGACGCCGGTTAACGGCAGATTATCGGATTGTGCCGAACAGGCGCCGATAAGCATGATACCTGCAATAAGCGCGAGAAATCTGAGGTACATCGCAATTAACGTCTTGGTAAATAACGTACAGGATCGACGGACTTGCCTTTGTAGCGGATTTCAAAGTGCAATTTCACGCCGTTAGTGCCGGAGCTGCCCATTTTGGCAATTTGCTGACCCGCCTTAACTTCCTGTTGGTCTTTAACCAAAATACTTTCGTTGTGCGCGTAGGCGCTCAGGTAGTCATCGTTATGTTTAATAATGATCAGGTTGCCGTAACCGCGCAATGCGTTGCCGGCATAAACTACGCGGCCGGCTGCCGCCGCATTGACCGCTTGTCCACGCGAACCGCTGATGTCAATCCCTTTGTTGCCGCCGTCAGAGCTGGAGAAACCTTGTTCAATGCTGCCGTTGGTCGGCCAGCGCCAAACCACATTGGAGACCGCAGGTGCCACTACGGTACTTTGCACCGGCACTGCCTGTGCGGCCGGTTGCGTCGGTGCAGTGTTGCCTGTCGGTACGCTGGCAGTCTGAGTTAGCGGCGGATTGGTACCAGTGCCTGATTTAATCGGGCCGATAATTGAGCCGTCGGAACCGTATTGTGTGCCGTTCGGTCCCGGCGTGTAAGTGACCGCCGGTTCGACCGGTTTAGCGACTGCCTGCGTTGTGGCGACAGTTGTAACGGTCGGTGCCGCAACCGCCGCAGTATTGCTGTGATTGGTGATTTTTAAGGTTTGTCCGACACTTAAATTATAGGGTTCGGACATATTATTTAGGGCAGCAAGCTCTTTGACGTCCATGCCGGAAATATAGGCGATCAGGAACATCGTATCGCCTTTTCTGACAGTGTAGGTTTCGCCTTTATAAAAACCTTTATCAATTTTACTGTAATCCGGCGCGTTAGTTTGCGGGTTACGCGGAATTTCAAAATTCTGAGTCGCCGGTTTTACCGCCGCCGTGCTGACAGTGGCAGTTTGTTGGTTTTGAATCGGTTGTGCCGCCGGTTGCTGTACTTGTGGTTGTGCCGGCGTTTGTACCGTTGGTTGTATTTGAGGTTGCGATACCGCTTGGGTCTGTAATGCCGGCGCGGTCGTTGAGATCACGGGCTGAACGGTCATACTTTCCGGCATGCTTTGCTGCTGAATCTGCGGATTCCAAGTGTTATTATCACCGCTACTATCGACCGGCTGCATTATGCCGGGCGTGAGTGTGTTATCGGCGTTTTCGACCGGCGCGGGAGCATTCGAGCTACAAGCCGCCAGCACGGCGAGGCTGACAGGTAAAAGCAAAAAGGATTTGTTCATTTCTTTTTCTTCCTTCTATTCATTCATATTTTCAGGCATTTGTTGTTTTTCAATGTTGGGCGACCAATCGGCACTCGCCACCGCGCCCGTTTCAGGCACCGGTTCCATTATTCCCGGAGGTAAGCTGTTTTCATCGGGCGGCGTATCGGTAGATGCGCAAGCCATAAGCATTAAGACTATAGACAACAATAAACACAATTTATTCATTTTCACACCTGCATTATCTTAAAATTAAATAAGTGATAACCGCCAGCGCAACCACCGACCAGCCGATAATCTCAATGGATTTGCGCAGTTTTGCGGCGAATTTTTCACCACCCCAAGCGGCCAGTTTCGCCACAATAAGGAATCTGGCGGCACGGGAAACAAATGCGGTAATCACAAAGGGGAAAAACGCCATTTGCATTACACCGGCGCAAATAGTGAATACTTTATAGGGAATTGGAGAAAATCCGGCAACAAAGACCACCAGAATGCCCCATTGTTTAAACCATGAGATTGCCGTGTTCCAATGTTCCTGATAACCCCATTGCTGAATATAATGCTGCACGAAATCAAAAGCATAATAGCCCAACGCATAACCGAGCATACCGCCGACAGCCGAGGCAATGGCGGTATATAACGCGAATCTGATCGCACTTTTCGGTTTTGACATGGACATCGGAATAAGCATCACATCCGGCGGAATCGGGAAAAATATTGCTTCGACAAAACTGACAAAACTTAGCCAGAACGTCGCATAGCGATGAGTTGACCATTGCATGGTTTTATCATACATTGCGCCAAAAATGTTCAATGGATTTCTCCTTAATTTATTCGCGAAAGCGCAACATTATTCACTTTTTAACCAATCTTGTAAAGCGGCGATTGAGTGATAGGCGGTCATATCCGCTTGAATCGGTGTTATTGCCACATAACCGTTTTTAAGCGCATGGAAATCGGTGCCTTCCTGTTCATTTTCCGCCAGACCGGACGGCCCGATCCAGTAAATATGTTCACCGCGCGGATCTTGCTGTTTGATCACCTCCGCAGCGGAAGCGCGGTAGCCCAAGTGGCAGACTTTAATGCCTTTTAACTGAGCATACGCGATGTCGGGTACATTAATATTCAGGATTTCCCGGTTTTTCAGCAGTCGATTGTGCAATTTCGGTACTAATTCGCAGACAACTCTCGCTGCAGTTTCATAATGTTGGCGACCGTCTAACGATACAGCAATTGCCGGCAAACCAAGATGACGTCCTTCCAGTGCGGCGGCGACGGTCCCTGAGTAAATCACATCGTCCCCGAGATTGACTCCGGCGTTAATACCAGAAACCACTAAATCCACCCGCCCGGATAAAAAACCGTTCAATGCCAGATGAACACAATCTGCCGGCGTGCCGTTGATGCAGTAATCGCCGTTGTCCAGTTTTAACGGGCGCAGCGGTTCGACCAAAGTCAGCGAGCTGGAGGCGGCGCTGCGGTTGCGATCCGGCGCCACGACCGTAACCTGTGCGATTTTTCGCAGTTCGTAGGCGAGGGCTTTGATCCCTTCGGCATGAATACCGTCGTCATTGGAAAGAAGTATATGCATTGGGGTTATCCTTATTGTTTGTTGTTATTTCAGTGCGCTGATTTCGTCCGGCGGATATGGCGCTATGCCGGTTCGTCAACTCGCACCAGTTCCCTGATTAAGGCGGTGGCGTAGCTGCCTGCCGGCAGATAAAAATGCAATTTCAGCCCCGCCGGATTAAATTCCCAGCTTAAATCCTGCGCCTGCATAATCATTGGACGGCGGGCGGGACTTACGCGCGCTTGTCGCATCAGCGCAAGGAGCGACTGATGCTGTTGCACAATATCATGTTCTAGTGTCGTCGCAGGCGTTATGGAATCACCGATCAACGGCGCAGTGAGTAAAATATCCCGCTTTTTTAACCGCACTTCTAATGCCGCCAAGTCTTTAGCGTGATCTGCCGTGAAGTGACTGTGCGACCCCGCCAATTGTAGAATATCGCCGGGCAATATTTGATCAATTGTGTTGTGTGTGATCCGTGCCGAGACCACCTGATTAAAGACTTCGCTGCGGGCAGCGGAAAGATAAAAACTGCGCCGTTTGCGATCTTTTATATTGATTTCGCCGCTTGCCCAGCGTCGCGCCTGTGTTAAATTGTCTCCGTCACGACCGAAACGCTGCTCGGTAAAATAGTTGGGAAAACCGTGCAGGCGTACATCATTCAGTCGCCGGATTAATTCATCGCTGACGACCGCATTGCGCAGCAGAATATCGAACGCATTACCATCCAGACTACCGATGCGGATTTTCCGATGATGGCGGGTAACCTGTAGAATTTCTACACCCTCAAGCCGAAAGGTGCCAAAATCCGGGGTTGCTCGCCCGGGCATATGCAGACAGAACCATTGTTCCGTAACGGCATTGCGATCCTTTAAGCCGGCATAACTCATATTTCGCGGCGCAATACCGGCAAACTGCGCCAGCTTTTCGCTGACGAACAGCGTGTTGCAGCCGGTTTTACGGACTTTCAGCGCGACGAATTCTCCGTTGCCGGACAGGTCGTAGCCGAGTTGTTCTCGCACGATAAAATCCGAGGGTTGGGCTTTTAAAAGTGCGGTCTGTTTCGGTGCGGTTTTTTGTAAATACGCGAGCTCCGTCATGCGCATTCCTTAAGATTTCACTAAAAGCGCTACCGCCTCGCAGGCAATGCCCTCGGCACGACCGGTAAAACCGAGTTTTTCCGTGGTGGTCGCTTTCACATTGACTTGCGTTATGTCGCAGGCGAGATCCTGTGCGATTGCTGCGCGCATGTTATCAATATGCGGGCGCATTTTCGGCGCTTGGGCGATAATGGTGACATCCACATTGCCGACGCGATAGCCGTTATCCTGAATGCGCCGATAGGCTTCACGCAATAATGCGCGGCTGTCGGCGCCTTTATAGCGCATGTCCGTATCGGGAAACAGTTTGCCGATATCGCCGAGAGCCGCGGCGCCTAACAGCGCGTCGGTCAGCGCATGCAGTGCCACATCGCCGTCGCTGTGTGCCAGCAACCCCCGTTCATAAGGAACGGTAACGCCGCCGATGATAAGTGGACCTGCTCCACCGAAGGCATGTACATCAAAACCGTGACCTATTCTTATCATAATATTGTTTCCGTATTCAGCTGAAATTTCACCGATTATATCATTCATCAGGATGATGCTGAAAAAATAAATTATTCGCACATGAAAGTGAAAAATTGGCGCTTTATTTTTGACTTAATTAATCACTAGCGTTACTATTACGCACCTTACTTTTTGCCTGGAGGAGCATATTATGCCGATTTCTTTTTCTGAGCAGCAGCAATGTATTCGTGATTGCGCTCGGGATAATCCGTCCATGCCGGTGGACAACATTATCTTGGTACGTCTGCTGCTACATGTGAACGGGTTATATTTGGAACACCGGAACCGGTTATTAAAACAACATGGGCTGAACGATACGCTGTTTATGGCGCTAATCGTATTGTATTATCAGCCGGAACAGGCATTACAGCCTTCCCAGCTAAGTGAAATGTTAGGATTGTCACGCACCAATATTACCCGAGTTGCGGATGTGTTGGTCGAAAACGGTTGGGTCGAACGTGTGGCGCTGGAGAGTGACAGACGGGCATTTTTGCTGCAATTAACCGCGCAGGGCATCCGTTTTTTTGAACAGCTGTTGCCTAATCAATGGCATCGTCTGGATCAGATTTTTTCCGTTTTGAAACCGCAAGAGCATGTGGAACTGACTCATCTGCTGCTAAAACTTTCTACCCGCTTGGAACATCTGCAAAAAGCATAACATAAAAGGACGCTTATGAACGAACCATCAAAAAATACGACTGCGGCAACCGCGGCAGTCAGTGCGGCGGGCGCGGCACGTGCAAGCGGCAGCAATTCCACCGCCAAAAAGCAGAAACGGCGGAAAGCCTTAGGCTATTTTGTATTTATTTTATTGCTGATTGCCGTTGGCGTCGGGTTGTATTGGTTTTTCTTCGTTAAGGATTACGAACAAACCGAAGATGCTTATGTGGGCGGTAATCAGGTGATGATTTCTGCTCAGGTGAGCGGCAACATCGCAAAAATTCATGTGGATAATATGGATGTTGTGCGCGCCGGTGATGTACTGCTGGAACTTGACGATGAAGACGCGCAGCTCAGTTTTGCGCAGGCGCAGAACAATCTGGCAAGTGCGGTGCGCCAAATCCAACAATTAGGTTATACGGTCAAACAGCTTGAAGCGGCAGTGAAAGCTAAAGCGATTGCGTTATCCAAAGCGCGCGGCGATTTGAATCGTCGTGAACAGCTGGATAAAAGCGGTGCGATTGACCGAGAAACACTGCACCATGCCAGAGATGCGGTTGTAAGCGCACAGGCGGAACTGGATGCGGCACAGAATCAATTGGCGGCAAATCAAGCGTTGCTGAAAGCGCTGCCGTTGACCGAACAGCCGGAAGTGCGGAAAGCGGCGAGCGCGTTAAAACAGGCATGGCTGAATTTGCAACGGACGAAAATCGTTAGTCCGATTGACGGTTATGTTGCCCGCCGCAGCGCGCAAGTGGGACAGAAAGCGGCTGTCGGTAGTGCATTAATGGCGGTGGTATCGCCGCGCCAGATGTGGGTGGATGCCAATTTTAAGGAAACCCAGCTGCGCAATATGCGGCTCGGTCAGCCGGTGGCGCTGGTGTTTGATTTATACGGCGATAAAGTGAAATTTAACGGTAAAGTCGCCGGTATTGAAATGGGTACCGGCAGCGCCTTTTCGTTGCTGCCGGCGCAAAATGCCACCGGTAACTGGATTAAAGTGGTGCAGCGCGTACCGGTGCGAATTGAACTGGATCCCGAGCAACTGGCGCAGCATCCGCTGCGCATTGGTTTGTCGGCAAGCGCAGAAGTGAATATTTCCGATAACAGCGGCGAAGTATTGCGTCGACAACCGCACGCCGCCGTGCGCTACAGCACCGATGTGCTGAGATATGATCAAAGTGCGGTGGAAAAATTGATCGAAAATATTATTCGTGATAACCGAAATTAAGGTCGCTATCAATATGCAAAAATCTGTGCAGGGAATGCCGTTGGTGTTGATGACATTAGCGCTGTCGTTGGCGACCTTTATGCAGGTGTTGGACTCNGGAACAGGCATTACAGCCTTCCCAGCTAAGTGAAATGTTAGGATTGTCACGCACCAATATTACCCGAGTTGCGGATGTGTTGGTCGAAAACGGTTGGGTCGAACGTGTGGCGCTGGAGAGTGACAGACGGGCATTTTTGCTGCAATTAACCGCGCAGGGCATCCGTTTTTTTGAACAGCTGTTGCCTAATCAATGGCATCGTCTGGATCAGATTTTTTCCGTTTTGAAACCGCAAGAGCATGTGGAACTGACTCATCTGCTGCTAAAACTTTCTACCCGCTTGGAACATCTGCAAAAAGCATAACATAAAAGGACGCTTATGAACGAACCATCAAAAAATACGACTGCGGCAACCGCGGCAGTCAGTGCGGCGGGCGCGGCACGTGCAAGCGGCAGCAATTCCACCGCCAAAAAGCAGAAACGGCGGAAAGCCTTAGGCTATTTTGTATTTATTTTATTGCTGATTGCCGTTGGCGTCGGGTTGTATTGGTTTTTCTTCGTTAAGGATTACGAACAAACCGAAGATGCTTATGTGGGCGGTAATCAGGTGATGATTTCTGCTCAGGTGAGCGGCAACATCGCAAAAATTCATGTGGATAATATGGATGTTGTGCGCGCCGGTGATGTACTGCTGGAACTTGACGATGAAGACGCGCAGCTCAGTTTTGCGCAGGCGCAGAACAATCTGGCAAGTGCGGTGCGCCAAATCCAACAATTAGGTTATACGGTCAAACAGCTTGAAGCGGCAGTGAAAGCTAAAGCGATTGCGTTATCCAAAGCGCGCGGCGATTTGAATCGTCGTGAACAGCTGGATAAAAGCGGTGCGATTGACCGAGAAACACTGCACCATGCCAGAGATGCGGTTGTAAGCGCACAGGCGGAACTGGATGCGGCACAGAATCAATTGGCGGCAAATCAAGCGTTGCTGAAAGCGCTGCCGTTGACCGAACAGCCGGAAGTGCGGAAAGCGGCGAGCGCGTTAAAACAGGCATGGCTGAATTTGCAACGGACGAAAATCGTTAGTCCGATTGACGGTTATGTTGCCCGCCGCAGCGCGCAAGTGGGACAGAAAGCGGCTGTCGGTAGTGCATTAATGGCGGTGGTATCGCCGCGCCAGATGTGGGTGGATGCCAATTTTAAGGAAACCCAGCTGCGCAATATGCGGCTCGGTCAGCCGGTGGCGCTGGTGTTTGATTTATACGGCGATAAAGTGAAATTTAACGGTAAAGTCGCCGGTATTGAAATGGGTACCGGCAGCGCCTTTTCGTTGCTGCCGGCGCAAAATGCCACCGGTAACTGGATTAAAGTGGTGCAGCGCGTACCGGTGCGAATTGAACTGGATCCCGAGCAACTGGCGCAGCATCCGCTGCGCATTGGTTTGTCGGCAAGCGCAGAAGTGAATATTTCCGATAACAGCGGCGAAGTATTGCGTCGACAACCGCACGCCGCCGTGCGCTACAGCACCGATGTGCTGAGATATGATCAAAGTGCGGTGGAAAAATTGATCGAAAATATTATTCGTGATAACCGAAATTAAGGTCGCTATCAATATGCAAAAATCTGTGCAGGGAATGCCGTTGGTGTTGATGACATTAGCGCTGTCGTTGGCGACCTTTATGCAGGTGTTGGACTCGACCATTGCTAATGTTGCGATTCCGACTATCGCCGGTGATTTGGGCGCTTCGTCCAGCCAGGGTACTTGGGTTATTACCTCCTTCGGGGTGGCGAATGCGATTTCCATTCCGATTACCGGCTGGCTTGCCAAGCGTTTTGGCGAAGTGCGGTTGTTTTTAATTGCAACTGGGTTGTTCGTGTTTGCCTCTTGGCTGTGTGGCATTTCCCATAGCCTTGAAATGCTGATTGTCTGTCGCGTCTTGCAGGGATTGGCGGCAGGTCCGGTGATCCCGCTGTCGCAAAGTTTATTACTGAATAATTACCCGCCGGAGCGCCGCAGTATGGCGCTGGCATTTTGGTCGATGACCGTGGTGGTGGCGCCGATTTTCGGTCCGATTTTGGGCGGTTGGATCAGTGACAATCTGCATTGGGGCTGGATTTTCTTTATTAACGTGCCTATCGGGTTGCTGGTGGTTTTTCTAACTTGGAAGGTGCTTGGTAAACGGGAAACGCAAACCCAGAATCAGCCGATTGATATGGTCGGATTAGTGCTGCTGGTAGTCGGTGTCGGCTGCTTGCAGCTGATGCTCGATCAGGGCAGGGAGCAGGATTGGTTTAATTCTACCGAAATTGTTGTGTTGACCGTAGTTTCCGCTATCACGTTGACCGCGTTGATTATCTGGGAACTCACCGATGATAATCCGGTGGTGGATATTTCTCTGTTTAAATCGCGTAATTTCAGTGTCGGTTGTGTGTGTACCAGTCTGGCATTTTTGATTTATCTTGGTTCGGTGGTGCTGATTCCGCTGTTATTGCAGCAGGTATATGGCTATACCGCCACATGGGCGGGGCTTGCCGCCGCGCCGGTGGGGCTGTTTCCGATTCTGCTGTCGCCGATTATCGGGCGTTTCGGCTATAAAATTGATATGCGGATTTTAGTGACCGTCAGTTTTATCGTATATGCGCTGACTTTTCACTGGCGCGCAGTCACGTTTGAGCCCGGCATGGCGTTTGGAGACGTTGCGCTGCCGCAATTAGTGCAGGGGCTGGCGGTCGCCTGTTTCTTTATGCCGTTAACGACAATTACCTTATCCGGTCTGCCGCCGCAAAAAATGGCTTCCGCCTCAAGTCTGTTCAATTTCTTGCGTACGCTGGCAGGCTCGGTAGGTACCTCGCTGACAACTTTTTTATGGTATGACCGCGAAGCGGTGCATCATACGCAGTTAAGCGAGGTGATTAACCCTTATAATCCCAATGCACAGGCGTATTATGAGCGTATGTCGGCACTTGGTTTGAGTGACACGCAGACTTCGGCTTCCGTTGCGCAGAAAATTACCGCGCAGGGATTTATTATTGGAGCGAATGAAATTTTCTGGCTGTCCGCCGTTATGTTTATGTTATTGTTTATTATCGTCTGGTTTGCCAAACCGCCGTTCGGTAATCGGCATTAGGAAATCCTGCCTGTTGCAGCGTATGCGTTGAGAGATGATCTCAACGCTCTTTGTGCATAATTTGTTGGATTTCCGCCATAATTTCCTGATTGACTTCCAACGCAGTTTGAATGAGCTGTTTGTTTTCAAAGCGATCAATCTTCGGATCATATACCTCGGCGGTGCGTTTTAAGCTATGACGGTCTTTATAGAAATAAGTGCGGGCGATTTCTTCCGCCATTTCTTCATCCATGCCTAAGATTCGCAATGCTTTTTTCGCCATTCTGACCGAAGAATCGAAGGTTTCGCGCACCTGTAGATCGGCACCGGCACGGTACAGTTCATAAACATGAATTCTATCATAAGCGCGCGCAATGATTTTAAGTTGCGGATTCATTGCGCGTGCCGTTTCTACGATATGAGTCGCCTGCGCTTTATCATCAATGGCGACAATCAACAATTCTGCATTTTCAATGCCGGCGGCGTGTAGTAATTCCGGTCTGGTCGCATCGCCGTAATAGCTTTTGATCCCCATCTTCTTCATGCCGGCGATTAATGCCGCATCTTTATCAATAATTGTTGGATGATGTCCGGTCATCACCAGTAAGCGGTTAATAATCTGCCCCGCCCGTCCCAGACCGATTAGTATGATCGGATGTTGTTCTTCAATATGATCTGCCGCCTGCTTATCATATTTATGGGATAGGCGCGGGATAATATATTTTTTGTGTAGAATAATGAACAGTGGCGTTAACACCATAGATAGCACCACAATTGCAGTCATGTTAGCCTGTATTTCCGCACTGATTACACCCTGCGTTGCGGCGGCGGAAAAAAGGACGAACGCAAACTCACCGCCCTGCGCCATAATAATGGCGCGATCAATGGCATTGGCATTACTATTTTTGGTGATGAGTGCAATGAGATAAATACAAAGCCCTTTTACCAGCATGAATGCTAATACGCCGAAAATAATTAAAAACCAGTTCTGGGCGACAACCGACAGATTCAGCGACATACCGACACCGAGGAAAAACAGACCGAGCAACAGACCGCGGAACGGTTCAATATCCGCTTCTAATTGGTGGCGAAAACTGGACTCGGATAATAATACACCGGCGACAAAAGCGCCCATTGCCATGGACAGCCCGCCCTGTTCCATTAACAGCGCCGAACCCAGCACCACCAGCAATGCGGCGGCTGTCATCACTTCGCGGATTTTGGTTTTTGCCAGTATTTTAAACAGCGGATTAAGCAGCCATAGCCCGGCGGCAACTAATACCGCAACTGATACGCCGGCAATAGCGATTTTTTGCCATAACGGTTCGTCACTGACCATATTCGGATCCGTTGGCGCCAGAAAGGTGACGAATGCCAGCAGCGGCACAATCAGCAAATCTTCAAATAATAAAATCGATACGATTTTCTGACCGCGCGGGGAGGCAATATCACCGCGCTCGCTCAGTTCCTGCATCACAATGGCGGTGGAGGTTAAGACGAAACCTGACGCGCTGACAAACGCCACTTTCCAGTCAAAACCGTAAGCGATAGTTATCGCGGTCAGCGCGGTAGTGCAGACGCCGATTTGAAAGGTTCCCAGACAAAAAATGTGGTGACGCAGTCCCCAAATATGAGACGGCTTCATTTCCAAACCAATAATAAACAGGAACATGACCACGCCCAATTCGGCAATATGGATAATTCCTTCGGGATCGGTAAATAATCCGAAACCGAAAGGGCCGATAACCAGACCTGCCGCCAGATAACCGAGTACCGCACCTAATCCTAAACGTTTAAATAACGGTACGGCAATCACTGCCGCGGCAAGTAACGTGACGACACTGATAAGTTGATTTGCACCTTCTGCTGCCATAATCTTTCCTCAGTTTATTGTGTTCGGCTTAAATAAAATTCGGCTAATGCCAGATCTTCCGGTCGGGTGATTTTGATATTATCGCCTCGACCCGCTACCAAGTGCGGTCGAAATCCCATCAGTTCCATTGCTGATGCTTCATCAGTGACCGAAAGCCCCTGTGCGAAAGCCTGTTGTAATGCGGTTTTTAATAAATCCGCGCGAAACAGCTGCGGTGTTTGCGCCAGCCACAGCTGACTGCGATCTTCCGTATGCTGAATCTGTTGTTGTGCAGTTGCGCGTTTCACTGTGTCCACTGCCGGAACGGCTAGAATAGCGCCGTTTTCATCGTCTATTTCCAGCAGTCGGTTTAAATCTTGTCGGCTTAAGCACGGTCGTGCGGCATCATGCACTAAGACCCAAGTGTTTTCCGGGGCGTCTATTTGGCATAAGCCGTTGAAAACCGATTGTGCACGTGTGTTGCCGCCGGCGGTCAGCTGAATTTTCGGCTGTCGCAAAAAATCCAGCTGTGCGGGATAAGGATCTTCCTGCGCGATTACGACGATAATTTTCGTTATGGCAGGGTGCACCAGCAGGGCATTTAAGGTGTGTTCCAGTATGGTTTTGCCTTGTATCTCAAGATATTGTTTCGGTTTATCGGTTTGCATACGACTGCCGATACCGGCGGCGGGTACAACGGCGATAAATTGACGTAATGGCGTGTTCATCATTTATGATCTTTTACTATACGGTAGAAGGTTTCATTCGGTTTAACCATTTCGTGCTGTAATCTGGCACGTTCCTCAATGGCGTCAACCCCTTCTTTCAGGTCTTTGATTTCAGCGGCAATAATCTGATTGCGTTGCGATAATTTTTCGTTTTCCTGTTGGCGCACGGCAATTTCTTTGGCGGTATCCTGGTAATCGAAATAGCCGTTTTTGCCGAACCAGAAATCATACTGGAACAGCAGTAGAAACGCCGCAAGGGTAAAAATAAGTAAACGCATACTATAAAGTTATTTTCATCATTTAATCGATTTAAGACCCATAGTTTACCGTGAAACCGGTAAAAATGAGAAGAAAAAATACCGCACTTTAAGGATACGGTATTTTATTGGGACGCCCGCCAGAAAAATCAAGCGGTTAACGTAAGCATGGCGTGAGCAGCCGAGTCAATAGCGCGTAACCGGCAGCGGTAAAATGTACGCCGTCGGTAGTTAAGGTTGCCTGTAAATCCTGATGGGGATCGCTAAAGGCGCGATAGGTGTCGATAAATCCAAGTCCTGTCGGACAATGGGCTTTCAGATAGGCGTTAAGTTCGCGAATTTGAGCGCTGTGGATTTTTTGTTGGTTTAAAACCGGTGTGGCTTCCAGCAGAAAATAATCAGAGTGCGGTGAAATTTCGCGGAGTTTGGTGAAAATCTGGCTGATCCAGCCGGCAACCTGCTGCGGGCTGTAATCGATTTCCTTCAGAATATCGTTGACGCCGAGAAAGATAAAGACTGTTTTACCAAGCCGTGTGATCAGATGACGGTTAATGATAATATCCAGATATTGATAGGCGCTGATGCCGGAAATACCCAGATTGGCAACGATTTTTTCCGGTGCAAAGGGGGGATAATCCGCGATGCCTGACCACATATCGAATAAGGAATGACCGATTAAGGAAATATCGGCATGTTTTGCAAACTCGTCTTTTTTCTGTTGATAGCGATTAAACATATCCTGATCGTTTAGCATCCCTTGCTGCTGTATATACTGAAGGCGTGTGGAAAGCGGGTTTTCTGATGACATGATGTCTCCTTTTTTAATCGGCATGGTTTCAAATGGATTTATTAAAGCATTTATGGAGTGTAAATTCCAGTTTATTGTATTAGAAATAAAGTAATATTTCATTATTGCGAAAGGGATCACAAATTCAGCTAAATGGCATTGGATAAGCTGATGTAATTGACGTTAGTAATAAAGTTGGAAAAAAATTGCAATGTTTCTATTTGTGTGAAGTTTTACTCCGATTTTATGATCAAGATCTCAATTTTTGATTATTTCGCTTGTTTTTTATTTTTATCCGACTATGCTAATTATGAAAATTAACTTCTTTTGTCATTTATAGATTGGAGTTTGTATGTCAAAACTATCACATCAAGAAATTCTGAACCGCATTCGCTATGGATTGATCGCTTCTTGTCAGCCGGTTGATGACGGTCCCATGGATAAACCCGAAATCGTCGCGGCAATGGCGCAGGCTTCGGTGATCGGCGGCGCTTCAGGATTGCGTATTGAGGGGGTAGAGAACTTAAAAGCGACGCGTCAGCTTGTGGATATACCGATTATCGCAATTGTTAAGCGTGATTTGCCCGACAGTCCGGTGCGGATTACCCCGTTTTTGCAGGATATTGAAGACCTTGCTGCGGCGGGTGCCGACATTATTGCGGTTGACGGTACGGCTCGTCCGCGCCCGGTGGATATTGAAAGCGCGCTGAAAAAAATCAAACAGGTCGGCTGTCTTGCCATGGCAGATTGTTCTAATCTACAAGAGGGGTTGTATTGTCATCAACTCGGTTTCGATATTGTCGGCAGTACGATGTCGGGGTATACCGGTGGCGACATTCCGCCGGAACCGGATTATCAGTTGGTAAAAGATCTGAAAGCCGCCGGTTGTTATGTGATGGCGGAAGGGCGTTATAACACGCCGGAATTAGCTAAAACAGCTATTGAAAATGGTGCCGATGCGGTTACGGTAGGATCTGCGCTGACCCGTTTGGAACATATCGTCAGCTGGTTTGCGGATGCCGTTAAATCGGCGAAAGCATAAGGTGGCGGCAATATGCGTTGTTTAGCTCTTGATCTCGGCGGCACAAAACTCGCCTCGGCGTTGGTGATTGACGGACAGATTACGCAGCGTTGCCAAATAGCCACGCCGCAACAGGAACCGGCCGACGGCTTGCAGCGTGCGCTGGCTGACATTATCCACACTTATCAAGGACAATTTGATGTGGTGGCAGTAGCTTCGACGGGCATTATCAATAACGGTGTATTGACCGCATTGAACCCTAAGAACTTAGGCGGGCTGGCAGATTTTCCGCTGCAAGCCGCCATTGCTCGGCATACGGACAAACCTATCGGTTTATTAAATGACGTACAGGCGGCGGTGTGTGCGGAATACCGGGAACAGGATAAAAGTGCGGTTCGAAATTTCGTATTTATTACTGTTTCTACCGGTGTCGGCGGTGGTGTTATTTTGGACGGACAGCTTTCCACCGGGCCGAACGGTGTTAGCGGGCATATCGGACATACGCTGGCGGATCCGAACGGTCCGCTGTGCGGTTGCGGTCGCCGGGGTTGTGTTGAAGCCGTTGCCGCTGGGCGTGCGATTGAAGCTGCCGCCTCGGGTTGGGAAACACCATGCACGCCGAAACAAGTGTTTGAGCTGTTTCGTAAAAATGATGAAAAAGCGACCGCACTTGTGCGCCGTTCAGCCTCCGCCATTGCGAATTTAGTGGCAGATATGGTAATCGGTCTGGATATTCAGAAAACCGTTATCGGCGGCAGCGTTGGTTTGGCGGAGGGCTATTTGCCTTTGGTTCGGCAGTATTTAAGTGAACTGCCGCAATTTTATCAATGTCCGCTGGAAGCGGCTAAATACGCTGGCGATGCGGGATTGATCGGTGCGGCATACTGGATGGAAAACTGTCTGAAGGGTAATTTATTCTAGACTAAAGAGGACGATACGATGATTTTCGGGGATTTAACCAGAGCGGATTTTAAACGCGGATTGCCACCGCTCATTGCGGATATTTGTGAATACCTGAAGGGTTTGGATCTGGCGGCGCTGGAAAACGGACGACACGATATTCGCGACGAAATTTATATGAACGTGATGACACCCGCCACCGCCGACCCACACACCAAGCAGGCCGAACTGCACCGTAAATACGTGGATGTGCAGCTATTGATTTGTGGCGCGGAGCGAATTGAATACGGCGTAAATTATCCTGATCTTTGCGCTTATAGTGATTATAATGAACAGGACGATTATCAGCTGACGCCGGATATTCCGAATAAAAGCAGCGTATTGCTGAAATCGAAGATGTTCGCCGTCTTTTTCCCTTATGAACCGCATAAACCTTGCTGTAACGTGGAAGGCGACGGCGTAAACATTAAAAAACTGGTGGTTAAGATTCCTGTGGCGTTGATTGACCAATAAAACATAAATTGATAGTAAAGAGGGCATATTATGGCAGCGGCGAGCGGAAATATTTTAGACACAATTGGTGCTTTATATAATAGCCTGACGAAAACGGAGAAAAAAATTGCGACGACGATTCTCTCTTCGCCGCATTCATTAAGTCAGTGTTCTTTGGCTGAAATAGCCGAACAGTTTGATGTCGGGGAGGCAACCTTTATTCGGTTTTGCCGCACCTTGGGATTTAAAGGGTTTACCGATTTCAAATTACAGCTTTCCATTGAGTTGGCGACCAGAGAAAAACAGCCGAATTCCTTGCTGGAAAGCGATATCACGAAAGCTGACGATGCACAAAGTATCGCAGAAAAACTGCACAATTCGATTAATAACGTGATTACCGAAACCATTAATCTGTTGGATTTCAATCAGCTAGAAGAAGTAGTAATCGCATTACGGCGCGCTAAGCGAATTTTCATTTTCGGTGCGGGCTCTTCCGGCATTACCGCAGAAGATACCAAACACAAACTCATGCGAATCGGCTTGCAGGTCGATGCTACCAGCAACAATCATTTTATGTATATGCAGGCGGCATTAATGGATCCGGATGATGTGGTTATCGGTGTCAGTCATTCGGGATATTCGAAAGAAACCACCCAGGCGTTAAGCATCGCCAGAAAAAACGGCGCAGTTACCGTGGCGTTAACGCATAATCTGCGTTCGCCGATAACACAGGTAGCGGATTATGTGCTGATTAACGGACATCGCCAGGGACGTCTGCAAGGGGATTCCATCGGTACTAAAATCGCGCAGCTTTTTGTGCTGGATTTGATTTACGCTCTGCTGGTGCAGGCGGAAGAAGAAAATGCGGTCGAAATGAAACAAAAAACAGTAAACGTTATTTTGGAACAACGGGTTAAATAGCCCTATCTTGTCAGGAGCAAACAATGAAAGATTTAACAGGCATTTTCAGTGCCTTGCTAATATCCTATAACGAAGACGGATCTATCAACGAAAAAGGCGTTCGTCAGATTATTCGTCATAATATTGATAAAATGAAAGTGGACGGTTTGTATGTCGGCGGTAGTACCGGCGAAAACTTTATGCTTTCCACCGCAGAGAAGAAAGAAATTTTCCGCATTGCAAAAGACGAAGCCAAAGATGAAGTGGCATTAATTGCACAAGTGGGGAGTGTAAATCTGCACGAAGCGGTTGAACTGGGCAAATATGCCACCGAACTGGGATATGATTGTTTGTCTGCGGTGACACCGTTTTACTACAAATTCAGCTTTGCGGAAATCAAACAATATTACGATACCATTATTGAGCAAACCGGCAGCAATATGATCGTTTATTCTATTCCGTTTTTAACCGGCGTAAACATCGGAGTTGAGCAGTTTGGCGAACTGTATAAAAATCCGAAAATCTTAGGGGTTAAATTCACCGCCGGTGATTTCTATTTGCTAGAGCGTCTGAAAAAAGCCTATCCGAATCACCTGATTTGGGCCGGTTTTGATGAAATGATGCTGCCGGCGGCGGCATTAGGGGTTGACGGTGCAATCGGCAGCACATTTAATGTCAATGGGATCCGTGCACGACAGATTTTTGAGCTGACCAAAGCCGGTAAACTGAAAGAAGCGTTAGCTGTTCAGCATGTAACTAACGATCTTATTGAAGGTATTTTAGCCAATGGCTTATATTTAACCATTAAAGAGTTATTGAAACTTGAAGGGGTTGACGCTGGCTACTGCCGTGAGCCGATGACTGCAAAAGCGACGGAAAAACAATTAGCGGTTGCTAAAGAGTTAAAAGCGAAATTTCTTTAAGTATCTTTATTAATATTAAGCACAAATAAAAGGCATAGCGGACAGTTCCGTTATGCCTTTGTGATTTATGCCGAGTCGCGATGCGCTTTAATACACACCCTGCGCTAACATTGCATCAGCCACTTTAACGAAGCCTGCGACATTTGCACCGACAACATAGTTAATATTCGCCTGACCCTCGAGGGAACCGTATTTTTTACAGTTGGCATGAATATCCAGCATGATTTGGTGTAATTTGTTATCCACTTCTTCCGATGACCAGTATAAACGCTGTGAGCTTTGTGCCATTTCTAAACCAGATGTCGCCACACCGCCGGCGTTAGCCGCTTTACCCGGACCGAATAACACTCCGGCATCTAAGAATGCGTCGGTTGCCTCGATGGTTGTCGGCATATTAGCACCTTCCGCTACCAATTGAACGCCGTTGGCGATGAGTTTTTTCGCATCGGTCAGTTCCAATTCATTCTGTGTTGCGCAAGGTAAGGCAATATCCGCTTTTACGCCCCAAGGCCGTTCGCCGGCAACATAGTGTAAGCCGAATTGTTCGGCATAATCTTTCACCCGACCGCGTTTTACATTTTTGATTTCCATCAAAGCGGCTAATTTTTCTGTGGTGAAACCCGCTTCGTCATACACATAGCCGGCACTGTCGGAGCAAGTAACGACTTTCGCACCTAATTGCAGCGCTTTTTCAATAGCATATTGGGCCACGTTGCCGGAACCGGAAACGACTACAGTTTTGCCTTTAAAAGACTGATTTTTTTCGCCCAGCATGGCCTGTGCAAAATAGACCAAACCGTAACCGGTGGCTTCCGGTCGAATCAGGCTGCCGCCGAAGGATAGACCGCGTCCGGTAAATACGCAGGCTGCTTGATTGGAGAGTTT
Source organism: Haemophilus massiliensis (assembly GCA_000752995.2). GTDB lineage: Bacteria > Pseudomonadota > Gammaproteobacteria > Enterobacterales > Pasteurellaceae > Necropsobacter > Necropsobacter massiliensis_B. Next base: position 300,745 of record LM994634.1, read on the forward strand.
TTTCATCATTCCTGCCAAATAGCCCACTTCACGACCTCCGACACCGATATCGCCGGCCGGTACGTCGGTATCAGGACCGACATGGCGATATAATTCGAGCATTAAGGCTTGACAGAAACGCATTACTTCCGCATCGGATTTACCTTTTGGATCAAAATCGGAACCGCCTTTGCCGCCGCCCATCGGTAAAGTAGTCAAGGCGTTTTTGAAGGTTTGTTCAAATCCTAAGAATTTTAAAATGGACAGATTGACTGACGGGTGAAAACGCATGCCGCCTTTGAACGGCCCGATCGCGCTGTTGTATTGTACGCGGAAAGCCCGGTTTACCTGCACTTGACCATTATCGTCAAGCCATGCGACACGGAATTGGATCGCGCGTTCAGGTTCGACCAAACGTTCGAGTAATGCCTCAGAACGGTATTGTGGATTTTTTTCCAGAAACGGCCATAGCGAAGTTAAGACTTCGCGAACCGCTTGTAGAAATTCAGGTTGATTTGGATCACGCTGCTGGACTTTAGCTAAAAATGCTTCTAAGGATGTGACTGTTGACATATAAATTTCCTTCTTGGCTAGATATTGATAGTTTGCAATTGTTATAAAAATATATCCCGATAATCGGTTCGTCATTAATATGCAATAAAATATCCTCAAAAGGCAAACTTTTTTAAGTTTAAATTTTATAAAAATAAAATTTAATTAAATATTATATTAAAAAATGTAATTTTATTAAATATTATTTAATTTTGTTTGGTGCCAAGCAAACGAAAACAGCTATTTTACGATTTCGGGGAGAAATGTGATAAAGGTGCGGGAATTTTTAAAATTCTTTAAAAAAACACCGCACTTTAAGAGAAAATATTAAATGAGATTTAAAATACGCCTAAATTTTTCAGACCGGCGGTAATNTAACCATTAAAGAGTTATTGAAACTTGAAGGGGTTGACGCTGGCTACTGCCGTGAGCCGATGACTGCAAAAGCGACGGAAAAACAATTAGCGGTTGCTAAAGAGTTAAAAGCGAAATTTCTTTAAGTATCTTTATTAATATTAAGCACAAATAAAAGGCATAGCGGACAGTTCCGTTATGCCTTTGTGATTTATGCCGAGTCGCGATGCGCTTTAATACACACCCTGCGCTAACATTGCATCAGCCACTTTAACGAAGCCTGCGACATTTGCACCGACAACATAGTTAATATTCGCCTGACCCTCGAGGGAACCGTATTTTTTACAGTTGGCATGAATATCCAGCATGATTTGGTGTAATTTGTTATCCACTTCTTCCGATGACCAGTATAAACGCTGTGAGCTTTGTGCCATTTCTAAACCAGATGTCGCCACACCGCCGGCGTTAGCCGCTTTACCCGGACCGAATAACACTCCGGCATCTAAGAATGCGTCGGTTGCCTCGATGGTTGTCGGCATATTAGCACCTTCCGCTACCAATTGAACGCCGTTGGCGATGAGTTTTTTCGCATCGGTCAGTTCCAATTCATTCTGTGTTGCGCAAGGTAAGGCAATATCCGCTTTTACGCCCCAAGGCCGTTCGCCGGCAACATAGTGTAAGCCGAATTGTTCGGCATAATCTTTCACCCGACCGCGTTTTACATTTTTGATTTCCATCAAAGCGGCTAATTTTTCTGTGGTGAAACCCGCTTCGTCATACACATAGCCGGCACTGTCGGAGCAAGTAACGACTTTCGCACCTAATTGCAGCGCTTTTTCAATAGCATATTGGGCCACGTTGCCGGAACCGGAAACGACTACAGTTTTGCCTTTAAAAGACTGATTTTTTTCGCCCAGCATGGCCTGTGCAAAATAGACCAAACCGTAACCGGTGGCTTCCGGTCGAATCAGGCTGCCGCCGAAGGATAGACCGCGTCCGGTAAATACGCAGGCTGCTTGATTGGAGAGTTTTTTCATCATTCCTGCCAAATAGCCCACTTCACGACCTCCGACACCGATATCGCCGGCCGGTACGTCGGTATCAGGACCGACATGGCGATATAATTCGAGCATTAAGGCTTGACAGAAACGCATTACTTCCGCATCGGATTTACCTTTTGGATCAAAATCGGAACCGCCTTTGCCGCCGCCCATCGGTAAAGTAGTCAAGGCGTTTTTGAAGGTTTGTTCAAATCCTAAGAATTTTAAAATGGACAGATTGACTGACGGGTGAAAACGCATGCCGCCTTTGAACGGCCCGATCGCGCTGTTGTATTGTACGCGGAAAGCCCGGTTTACCTGCACTTGACCATTATCGTCAAGCCATGCGACACGGAATTGGATCGCGCGTTCAGGTTCGACCAAACGTTCGAGTAATGCCTCAGAACGGTATTGTGGATTTTTTTCCAGAAACGGCCATAGCGAAGTTAAGACTTCGCGAACCGCTTGTAGAAATTCAGGTTGATTTGGATCACGCTGCTGGACTTTAGCTAAAAATGCTTCTAAGGATGTGACTGTTGACATATAAATTTCCTTCTTGGCTAGATATTGATAGTTTGCAATTGTTATAAAAATATATCCCGATAATCGGTTCGTCATTAATATGCAATAAAATATCCTCAAAAGGCAAACTTTTTTAAGTTTAAATTTTATAAAAATAAAATTTAATTAAATATTATATTAAAAAATGTAATTTTATTAAATATTATTTAATTTTGTTTGGTGCCAAGCAAACGAAAACAGCTATTTTACGATTTCGGGGAGAAATGTGATAAAGGTGCGGGAATTTTTAAAATTCTTTAAAAAAACACCGCACTTTAAGAGAAAATATTAAATGAGATTTAAAATACGCCTAAATTTTTCAGACCGGCGGTAATGATTTCCACACCCAGCGACATCAACAGCAGCCCCATAATACGGGTGATGACATTTGAGCCGGTTTTGCCCAGTTTCTGAATAACCGGTTCGGAATAACGAAACAGCATGAAACAGCCTAAACCAAACAGCATAATCGTGAGGGAAGAATAGAGATATTCCATAGCACTGTGCTGGGTGGAACCGAAGACGATGGTCGCACTGATTGAACCGGGGCCCGCCATAATCGGCATTGCCAGCGGTACGACCGCAATATTATTGTAATCTTCGATATTTTCATTTTTTTCTTCTTTATTGATTTTATGCTCGCCAATTTTTCCGTTAATCATAGTCAGCGCGATCATCACCACCACGGTGCCGCCAGCAATGCGGAAAGAATCAATGGAAATATTGAAGGAATTTAAAATAAAGTTACCGAAGTAGAAACTCACCAGTAAAATCGCCGCAATGGAGAAACTGGTGACTAATCCGGTTCTGTTTTGCTGCGCTTTGGTAAGATCTGAGGTCATTGAATAAAAAATCGGAACGACGCCGATAGGGTTTACCAACGCAATAAGTCCGATAAAAAATTGAAGATAAACGGCAAAATCCATACTGTCCTCTGCTAGCTGATTAAGTCCGCGTATTATATTCGGCTTTATGAATAATTCCTATCTCTTGCTTTTCACAAGCACAAAAAAGTGCGGTGGTTTTTTGAAACGTTTTAAAAAACCACCGCACTTATTGTTACCTATGAAGCGTTTCGAGCACGCTCGGGGGCATTACATCATGCCGCCCATGCCTCCCATACCGCCCATTCCGGCGCCGCCTAAATCAGCTTTTTCTTCTTTCGGCAGTTCGGTCACCATGGCTTCGGTGGTGATCATCAAGCCGGCGATAGATGCAGCGAATTGTAATGCACTGCGGGTCACTTTAGTTGGATCCAAAATACCCATTTCGATCATATCGCCATATTGTTCGGTACCGGCGTTATAACCGTAGTTGCCGTCACCGGCTTTCACCGCGCTGGCTACAACGGAGGCTTCTTCGCCCGCGTTGGCGACGATTTGACGCAATGGCGCTTCCATTGCACGTAAGGCAAGTTTGATACCTACGTTTTGCTCTTCATTATCACCTTTAACGCTGGTTGCCACTTTTGTTGCCGCGCGGATTAATGCTACACCGCCACCGGCCACTACGCCTTCTTCCACCGCGGCACGAGTTGCGTGCAGTGCGTCTTCAACGCGGTCTTTTTTCTCTTTCATCTCTACTTCGGTCGCGGCACCTACTTTGATCACGGCGACACCGCCGGCAAGTTTGGCTACGCGTTCCTGCAGTTTTTCTTTGTCGTAGTCGGAAGTGGATTCTTCAATTTGCTGACGAATTTGCGCGACACGGCCTTTAATCTGTGCTTCATCGCCCACGCCGTCGATAATTGTCGTATTATCTTTGTTGATGACCACGCGTTTAGCCTGACCAAGGTCTTCCAGTGTGGCTTTTTCCAGTTCCATGCCGATTTCTTCGGAAATCACGGTACCGGCGGTCAGAATAGCGATATCCTGCAACATCGCTTTACGGCGATCACCGAAGCCCGGCGCTTTCACCGCAGCGACTTTCACGATACCGCGCATGGTGTTTACCACCAATGTCGCCAGCGCTTCACCTTCCACGTCTTCAGCGATAATCAGCAATGGTTTACCAGCTTTTGCCACGGCTTCCAATACCGGTAACAGTTCGCGGATATTGGAGATTTTTTTGTCCACTAATAAGAGGTAAGGGTTATCCAGTTCAACGGTTGCGGTTTCTGGTTTGTTGATGAAATACGGAGATAAATAACCGCGGTCGAACTGCATACCTTCAACCACATCCAGTTCGTCCTCCAGGCCGGTACCGTCTTCAACGGTGATCACGCCTTCTTTGCCCACTTTTTCCATCGCTTGCGCAATCAGCTGACCGACCACGTTATCGGCATTAGCGGAAATTGTACCTACCTGCTCGATTTCTTTGGAGGTTTCACACGGTTTGGACAACACTTTTAACTCGGCGACAACCGCATTAACCGCTTTATCGATACCGCGTTTTAAATCCATTGGATTCATACCCGCGGCAACGGCTTTCAGACCTTCGTTTACGATAGCTTGAGCCAACACGGTGGCGGTTGTGGTACCGTCGCCTGCGGCATCATTAGCTTTGGACGCGACTTCTTTCACCATTTGTGCGCCCATGTTTTCAAATTTATCTTCCAGTTCAATTTCACGCGCAACGGATACGCCGTCCTTTGTGATAGTCGGTGCGCCGAACGCTTTATCTAAAATAACATTGCGACCTTTTGGTCCCAGTGTGACTTTTACCGCATCGGCTAGTACGTTTACGCCCGCTAACATTTTGACACGTGCGTCGTTACCAAATTTTACGTCTTTTGCTGCCATGTTATGTATTCCTTCTGTAATTCACTGATTAAAAAAGATTAGTCAACGATTGCTAAAATATCGTTTTCAGAGACGATTAAAACTTCTTCGCCGTCGATTTTTTCCGCTTTGACGCCGTAACCGTCATTAAAGATAACGGTATCGCCGACTTTCACGTCTAACGGCTGAACGGTACCGTTTTCCAGAATGCGACCTTTGCCCACAGCCAACACTTTGGCGCGGGTGGATTTGGTCGCAGCCGAACCGGTTAACACGATACCGCCAGCGGAAAGGGTTTCGACTTCTTCACGTTTTACGATCACGCGATCATGTAATGGACGAATATTCATTTTCATTTCCTTCTTAGAGTGTTAATTAATTAAACGCAGGAACAATATGGGGAACAATTTTTTTCTTTCAAGAGAAAAATAAAATTATTTTATTCTTTTGTCCTCATCTACTTGTTTTTCATATTCCGCCTCGAAAATATCACTCTCGGGAGAGCGGTGAAAAGTGCGGTCGGTTTTGCGGAAAAATCTACTACTAAACACGCTGATTTTATGTTTAATGGTATTTTCTACGCAACGACCGCCCCAGGGAGTCAATAATGTGAGCGCCAGTATATCGCTGATAAATCCCGGTATCATCAGCAGCACGCCGGCAAAAATCCAGATGCCCGAATAAATCAGTGCGCGGGTTGGAATTTCACCACGGCTCAGTTGACGCTGTACGCTAGTTAAGCTGTACCAACCGCGCATTCTGATCATAAAGATACCCGCTAGAAAAGCAAGCACCAACAAGAGTAGAACGCCGATAACGCCAATATGCGTACCAAGCCAGATTAAAACGGATAACTCCGCATAAATAAACAACAATATACTCAAGATAAACAAAATAGCCGGCATCATGATTCTCCGTAATACCAAATAGTAGTTGTATAAGGGCGCAACAGTGGATTTCAAGTCGGATTCGCAATAAGAAAACTAATCAATTTAATTAGTTATATGAGTGTGAACAAAATGTAAAGAATGATCTGGATCACATTTTTTCCCGATTATCTTTCCTATAATACTAACAATTACAGGAATTTTCGGGCGTTGCGAGGATTAAGACGTTGGTGTTATTTACGGCTTCGCTAGAACGGTTTCTTACCCTATTTTTAATGAAGAGAGGATATAACAATGAATACAAGAAAAGAAGTTGATTTGCTGGGCGAACGTGATGTGCCGGCGGATGCTTACTGGGGGATCCATACCTTAAGAGCGGTGGAAAATTTTAATATTTCTAGCATGAAGATTTCCGATATACCGGAATTTGTGCGCGGCATGGTGATGGTAAAAAAAGCCACCGCACTGGCTAACGGTGAATTAGGCGCAATTCCGGAAAAGATCGCCAAAGCGATTGTGAATGCCTGCGATGCGATTTTGGTTGACGGCAGATGTATGGATCAGTTCCCGTCCGATGTATATCAAGGCGGAGCGGGAACTTCAGTGAATATGAACACCAATGAAGTGGTTGCCAATCTGGCGCTAGAAATTTTAGGGCATAAAAAAGGCGAATATCAGTATCTGAATCCGATGGATCATGTTAATGCCAGCCAATCCACCAATGATGCCTATCCGACCGGTTTCCGCATTGCGGTGTACAACAGCATCATGAATCTGGTCAGCGAAGTGTTGTATTTGCAGCAAAGTTTTGAAAATAAAGCAAAAGAATTTGCCAATGTGCTGAAAATGGGACGTACGCAGCTACAGGATGCGGTGCCGATGACCGTCGGACAGGAATTTCAAGCCTTTTCCGTATTGCTGGATGAAGAAGTGCGCAATTTAAAACGTACCGCAGAATTATTGCTGGAAGTAAATCTGGGCGCGACCGCTATCGGCACCGGATTAAATACCCCGCAAGGTTATTCCGAACTGGTGGTTAAACGCTTATCCGAGGTCACCGGTCTGCCTTGTGTGAACGCCAGTAACCTAATTGAAGCCACCTCCGACTGTGGCGCTTATGTTATGGTGCATGGTGCGCTGAAACGTACCGCGGTGAAATTGTCTAAAGTCTGCAACGACTTGCGTTTATTGTCTTCCGGACCGCGCGCCGGACTGAACGAAATCAACCTGCCGGAATTGCAGGCAGGTTCTTCTATTATGCCGGCGAAAGTCAATCCGGTTATTCCGGAAGTGGTTAATCAGGTTTGCTTTAAAGTGATCGGTAACGACACCACCGTCACCTTTGCGGCGGAAGCGGGACAATTACAGTTAAATGTAATGGAACCGGTGATCGGGCAGGCAATGTTTGAAAGTATCAGTATTTTAACCAATGCCTGTGTGAACCTGCGGGAAAAATGTATCGACGGCATTACCGTCAACAAGGAAGTATGCGAAAACTATGTGTTTAATTCCATTGGTATCGTTACTTACCTGAATCCGTTTATCGGTCATCATAATGGCGATATTGTCGGTAAAACCTGCGCTAAAACCGGTCGCAGCGTGCGTGAAGTGGTGCTGGAAATGGGGCTGTTAACCGAAGCGGAATTGGATGATATCCTTTCGGTAGAAAACCTGATGAACCCGACTTATAAGGCGAAACTGGCGAAATAAGCCTGTTGAATGATAAATTAACGGGAATCGGCAAAGGTCGGTTCCCGTTTCGTTTTATTGAAACGGCGGAAAAATCGACCGCACTTTTAGTCACGCAGAGATTGGGATATAATGAGCCGTTTTCAGTAACCGATTAAAACAAAGGAATTATTATGCAAAATCCAAAAGACGACGTGCTGTATGCACCGATTGAGTGGGAGGATTGCAGCCACGGCTATACGGATATTTTTTATCATAAATCCGCCGACGGTATTGCCAAAATCACCATTAACCGCCCGCAGGTGCGTAATGCGTTTCGTCCGCAAACCGTAAAAGAAATGATTAAAGCGTTTGCTGATGCGCGCTTTGATGAAAAAATCGGCGTAATCGTATTAACCGGAGAAGGTGAAAAAGCCTTCTGTTCCGGCGGAGATCAGAAAGTGCGCGGCGATTACGGCGGTTATAAAGACGAAAGCGGCGTGCATCACCTGAATGTACTGGATTTTCAGCGGGATATCCGCAGCTGCCCGAAACCGGTGGTGGCGATGGTCGCAGGCTATGCGATCGGCGGCGGTCACGTGCTGCACATGTTGTGTGATTTGACCATTGCCGCGGATAATGCCGTTTTCGGTCAGACCGGACCGAAGGTGGGTTCTTTCGACGGCGGTTGGGGTGCCAGCTACATGGCGCGCATTGTCGGGCAGAAAAAAGCGCGCGAAATCTGGTTCCTATGTCGTCAGTATAATGCGCAGGAAGCGTTGGATATGGGCTTGGTCAATACCGTTGTGCCTTATGCCCAGCTGGAAAAGGAAACCGTGCGCTGGTGTCGTGAAATGCTGCGCAACAGTCCGATTGCCTTGCGTTGCCTGAAAGCCGCATTAAATGCAGATTGCGACGGTCAGGCCGGTTTGCAGGAATTGGCGGGCAATGCGACAATGTTGTTCTATATGACCGAAGAAGGTCAGGAAGGACGCAATGCCTTTAATGAAAAACGGGCACCGGATTTCAGCAAGTTCAAACGTAATCCGTAACGGATTAATCGTATAACGGGGTGGCGGTTCCACCCTTTATTTCAGTACAGCCAAGATAAGTAAGACGATGACAGTGCGTGAATATCATCTTTATCAATACTCAATTCCGGTGGACAGCCAACTCATTTTGCGCAACCGTTTTTTAAAACGACGCGAGGGGCTGCTGGTGCAGATAAAATGCGGTGAAAACGAAGGTTGGGGCGAAATTGCGCCGTTGCCGGAGTTTAGTCAAGAAACGCTGGAAATGGCACAAAAACAGACCGCACTTTGGCTAAAAAACTGGGATGCGACGCGCAGCAAGAATGAAAAACTGTCTTTAGACGGGCTGTATCCTTCCGTAGCATTCGGATTAAGCTGTGCTTTCGCCGAACTGAAAGGCACTTTAAACCACGAAGGTAATTATCAGGTTGCGCCGTTATGTTATGGTGATCCCGACGAATTGTACGAACCGCTTAACCGAATGCAGGGCGAAAAAGTGGCGAAAATTAAAGTTGGCATGTATGAAGCCAATCGTGATGGCATGATTGTAGATATGTTGCTGGAGGCGATTCCCGATTTGTGTTTGCGTCTAGATGCCAATCGCAGCTGGACACCGACAAAAGCGCAGTTATTTGCCAAATATGTGAAACCGGAACACCGCGGTCGGATTCAGTTTCTGGAAGAACCTTGTAAAACCCGTGAAGAAAGCCGTCAATTTGCCCGCGAAAGCGGTATTGCGATTGCTTGGGATGAATCCGTGCGCGAACCGGGTTTTTGCATAGAGGCGGAACCGAATGTGGCGGCAATTATTATTAAACCTACATTAGTCGGTTCGTTGGAGCGCTGTGTGGCGTTAATTGAACAGGCACAACGGCAAGGACTGAAAGCGGTGATCAGCTCATCAATTGAAAGCAGTCTGGGGTTAACGCAATTGGCTCGAATCGCACGGCAATATACGCCGCATGTAACACCGGGGTTGGATACGTTAAGTTTAATGGATTATCAGGTAATGCGAGAATGGCAAGGATCAAATTTGCCGTTGGTGGGGCTTGAATCGGCGTTTATTACAGAGATTGCGCTTTCGCGTTGAGAGGCGAGACGCACTTTTTGGTACCAGTAAAAAGATAGAGAACCCATTGGTTTGACCACAGTTTATCGTACTGCGGTTTTTTGAAAAATCGCTATAATGCGGGTTATTGAGATAAAAGGATAGGATTATGTCGCAATCTGCACGTATTTTGTTATTAAACGGCCCGAATTTGAACATGCTGGGCAAGCGTGAACCTAATTATTATGGCAGCATGAGCTTGGCGGCAATTGAACGCCATATGCAGGAAATTGCTACACATAATCAGGTGGAATTGCAGTGTTTTCAGGCAAATAGCGAAGAAAAACTGATTGAGCGCATTCACCAGAGTTTCGGTCAGATTGATTTTATTCTTATTAACCCGGCAGCTTATACGCACACCAGCGTAGCATTGCGCGATGCGTTGCTGGCGGTTGCGATTCCGTTTGTAGAGATTCATTTATCCAATATTCATAAGCGTGAGCCGTTTCGCCATCATTCCTATTTCAGTGATGTCGCCGAAGGGGTAATTTGCGGGCTGGGCGCGCGAGGCTATGAATTTGCGCTGCACTATGCGTTGGATTATTTGGCAAAAAAGGCGAAATTAGCCTGAATTTTAACGAATTTAACAGAATTTTGTCGCCAACAGCGTGATTTTCAGGTAATCTCTCGGGCGGAATCACATTTTAACCCTCCGCACTTTTATCAATTTGCCTATTTGAGCAAAAAGTGCGGTCGAATTTTTTAGTATTTCAGGAAATCATTATGGACATTCGTAAAATTAAAAAACTGATTGAATTGGTGGAAGAGTCGGGCATTATGGAGCTTGAAATTTCCGAAGGTGAAGAATCCGTTCGTATTAATCGCGGTGCGCCGGCGGCAACTGCACTGCAATACACCGTTCCGGCAGCACCGGTTGTGGCACCGTCGACTCCGGCGGCTGTAGCACCGAGCGCGCCAACTCCGGCACCGGCTGCGGATGAATTGTCCGGACATATCGTGCGCTCGCCGATGGTGGGCACTTTCTATCGCAGCCCTAGCCCGGACGCCAAAGTGTTTGTTGAACTTGGTCAAACCGTCAAAATCGGTGATGCGCTTTGTATCGTTGAAGCAATGAAAATGATGAACCGTATTGAAGCCGACAAAGCGGGTGTGGTGAAAGCCATTTTAGTTAATGACGGCGAGCCGGTCGAATTTGACGAACCGCTAATCGTAATCGAATAATCCTGTCTTGTGTGGGGCGCTTGTCGCCCCGCAATAATATGCTAAGAGTACATTCTTATGTTAGAAAAAGTTGTTATTGCCAACCGCGGCGAAATTGCATTACGTATTCTGCGCGCCTGCAAAGAGCTTGGCATTAAAACCGTTGCGGTACATTCTACCGCAGACCGCGAGCTGAAACACGTTTTACTTGCAGACGAAACGGTTTGTATCGGGCCCGCACCCTCTGCCAAAAGCTATCTGAATATTCCTGCAATTATCGCTGCCGCCGAAGTGACCGGCGCCGATGCCATTCATCCGGGCTATGGTTTTTTATCGGAAAACGCGGATTTTGCCGAGCAGGTGGAACGTTCCGGTTTTATTTTTATCGGCCCGACCGCTGATGTGATCCGCCTAATGGGCGATAAAGTGTCTGCCATTCATGCTATGAAAAAAGCCGGTGTGCCTTGCGTGCCGGGGTCTGACGGTCCGGTGGGAACCGATATGGCGAAAAATAAAGAAATTGCCAAACGTATCGGTTATCCGGTTATTATTAAGGCTTCCGGCGGCGGCGGTGGACGCGGTATGCGCGTGGTGCGTAACGAAAGTGCGCTGGAAGAATCCATTGCGATGACCAAAGCGGAAGCTAAAGCGGCATTTAATAATGATATGGTGTATATGGAAAAATATCTGGAAAATCCGCGTCATGTGGAAATTCAGATATTGGCGGATACCCACGGCAATGCGGTGTATCTGGCCGAACGCGACTGTTCCATGCAGCGCCGTCATCAGAAAGTGGTGGAAGAAGCGCCGGCGCCGGGTATTTCCGAACAAGTACGGCGCGATATCGGTTCCCGTTGTGCCAAAGCTTGTGTAGAGATCGGTTATCGCGGTGCGGGTACCTTTGAGTTCCTGTATGAAAACGGTGAGTTCTATTTTATCGAAATGAATACCCGTATTCAGGTGGAACACCCGGTGACCGAAATGATCACCGGCGTGGATTTAGTTAAAGAACAGCTGCGCATTGCTGCCGGTTTGCCGATTTCCTTTAAGCAGGAAGATATTAAAGTAAAAGGTCATGCGATCGAGTGTCGAATTAACGCCGAAGATCCGAACACTTTCCTGCCGTCGCCGGGTAAAGTGACGCATTTGCATTCGCCGGGCGGTTTAGGCGTGCGCTGGGATTCCCATGTGTATGCCGGTTATACCGTTCCGCCGCATTATGATTCTATGATTGCGAAACTGATCACTTACGGCGATACCCGTGAAGTGGCGATTCGTCGCATGCAAAATGCGTTGGCGGAAACGATTATCAGCGGAATCAAAACCAATATTCCGCTGCATGAATTGATTCTGGACGATGAAAATTTCCAACGTGGCGGCACGAATATTCATTACCTTGAAAAGAAATTAGGTATGCGCGATTAATGACTGATTTCCCTTCTTCCGGCGACGGAGGAAGGGATTTTTTATGGATAAAAAAGTATCAATCATGCGAAACGAGAAAATAAAAAGCGATCCACGTTATCGACAGGCGGGCAAAGAAGCCCGCTGGGCGCTGGGGTTAACCATTCTATATGTGATCGGCTGGTGTTTGTGTGCTTACTTGCCGCAAGAAACACGAGGTCCGCTCGGGTTCCCGCTCTGGTTTGAATTATCCTGTTTTTATTTACCCGTATTATTTATTGTAGTCGCCTATTGGGTGATTAAAATTGTATATCAGGATATCAGCCTTGAAAGCGATATTCAAAACCGGGAGGACAAATGAATTTAGGTATTGTGCTTCCGCTGGTTATCTATCTCACCTTTATTTTCGGCGCGGCGATATATGCCTATGTAAAACGCACGAGAGGTGATTTTTTAACCGAATATTACGTGGGCAACCGCTCAATGACCGGCTTTGTGCTGGCGATGACGACGGCATCTACCTATGCCAGCGCTAGTTCCTTTATCGGCGGGCCGGGGGCGGCGTATAAATTCGGGCTTGGCTGGGTTTTGCTGGCGATGATTCAGGTGCCGGCAGTCTGGCTTGCGCTTGGCGCGCTGGGGAAAAAATTCGCGCTGCTTTCGCGTGAAACCAATGCGTTAACTATCAACGATTTATTATTGTATCGCTATAAAAATAAATATCTGGTCTGGATTGCAGGGGTGGCGCTACTGATCGCTTTTTTTGCCGCCATGACGGTACAATTTATCGGCGGTGCACGCTTGCTGGAAACCGCGATCGGCATTCCTTACACGCAATCGCTGTTGATTTTCGCTTTAACCGTCGGATTATATACTTTTATCGGCGGATTTCGTGCCGTGGTACTGACCGATACGATTCAAGGCACGGTAATGATTCTGGGCACGATTATTTTGCTGGTCGGCACAGTTTATGCTACCGGCGGAGTGGAAAGTGCGGTGCAAAAATTAACCGAAATTGATCCCGCACTGGTCAGTCCTTATGGGCCGAACGAGATGCTGGATTTTCAGTTTATGGCATCGTTTTGGGTTTTAGTCTGTTTCGGTGTGGTCGGTTTGCCGCACACGGCAGTGCGCTGTATGGCGTTTAAAGACAGTCGGGCATTGCATCGCGGCATGTTGATCGGCACGCTGGTGTTATCGATAATTATGTTGGGTATGCATTTGGCAGGTGCGTTGGGTAGAGCGATCATTCCTAATCTGAACGTGCCGGATCAGGTTATTCCGACATTAATGCTACAAGTGTTGCCGCCAATTGTCGCCGGGATTTTTCTGGCGGCGCCGATGTCGGCGATCATGTCCACCATTGATGCTCAACTGATTCAATCCTCATCCATTTTCGTCAAAGACTTGTATTTATCCGCCAAACCGGAAATGGCGCATAACCAGAAAAAAATCGGTCGCTTTTCTTCATTGATTACGCTGGGTTTGACCGCACTGTTGATTCTGGCAGCACTGAATCCGCCGGATATGATCATCTGGCTGAATCTGTTCGCTTTCGGCGGCTTAGAGGCGGCGTTTTTATGGGTGATTATCTTAGGGTTGTACTGGGATAAAGCTAATGCCTACGGCGCTATCAGTTCAATGGTGGTTGGACTTGGCAGTTATATCGCCTTAACCGCCGCGGGCGTCAAATTGTTTGATTTTCATGCTATCGTGCCGTCCTTGGCATTCGGTTTGCTGGCTTTTCTGGCGGCAAATAAAATCGGTGAAAAAATCATAACTGTAAGAGAGAAATCATGAACAGAGTTTATATTGTACACGGTTATCGGGCCGCTCCAGAAAAGCATTGGTTTCCATGGCTGGCGCGGCAGCTGAGCGATATCGGGGTTGAATGTCATATTCTGGCTATGCCGAATGCGCAAACGCCGAACGCGCAGGAATGGTTGGATTATTTGAAAGGCAATGTGGTGGTTGATGAAAATACTATTATTATCGGGCATAGTTTGGGTTCAATCGCGATATTGAATTTGCTGGCTTTTGAATATGCCCGACCGCTGGCGGCGATTTTCGTATCCGGTTTTTATCAGCCGGTTGAGGGATTGGAAGAATTAATGCCGTTTTCCAATCTGTATGCCATTGCTCCGCCTTGTATGCCGTTTCCGTCTTATGTGATCAGCGCGCTGGATGATCCTATCGTGCCGCATCGTTATAGCGACGAACTGGCAAAACATTTGCAGGCAGTGTATATTCGTCTGCCGCGCGGCGGGCATTTTTTGGATCGAGATGGTTGCACGGAATTTCCACCGGTATTGAAATTAATCAAAGAATTGGTAAATAAATAGGATAAACAATGGCTTGGGTACAAATCCGGTTAAACAGTACGGATCGAATGGCGGAACGCATTAGTGATTATTTACAGGAAATCGGGGCGGTGTCCGTGACCTTTATGGACAGTCAGGATACGCCAATTTTCGAACCGTTGCCGGGCGAAACCCGATTATGGGGCAATACGGATATTATGGCGCTGTTTGATGCCGAAACCGATATGCGGCAAATTCTGACCGCACTTGAGCATAGCCAACTGCTGGAAGAAAACTTTGCTTACAAGATTGAGCAAATTGAAGATAAAGACTGGGAACGCGCCTGGATGGATAATTTCCATCCGATGCGTTTCGGCAAGCGCCTGTGGATTTGCCCGAGTTGGCGCGAAGTGCCGGATGAAACGGCAGTGAATGTAATGCTGGATCCCGGTCTGGCATTCGGCACGGGTACACATCCGACCACTGCGTTGTGTCTGGAATGGCTGGACGGTTTGGATTTAAGCGGCAAAACAGTGATCGATTTCGGTTGCGGTTCCGGCATTCTGGCAATTGCGGCACTGAAATTGGGCGCAAAAAGTGCGGTCGGCATTGACATTGATCCGCAGGCGATTTTAGCCAGCGGCAATAATGCGCAACATAACGGCGTGGCAGAGCGTTTGCAGTTGTTTTTATCCGCCGATAAACCAGCGGATTTAAAAGCGGATGTGGTGGTCGCCAATATTCTGGCAGGGCCGCTGAAAGAGCTGTATCCGCTGATCAGCCAATTGGTGAAGCCGAACGGATTGCTTTGTTTATCCGGCATTTTGCAGACACAGGCGCCGTCGGTTTGTGAGGCGTATGCTGAACGTTTTATGCTCGCACCTGTCGAAGTAAGGGAAGAATGGTGCCGGATTACGGGAAAATTAAGCTAACCTTGTCAAGGCTTAAGTATATTTTTTAGCAATTAATTTATCGAAATTTAGACATCGGTTAAACAATTGAAAAAAATTTATAATTTGTATAAAAAATATGCTTTTCAAATGGGGTAAAAGTGCGTATGATAGCACGCCTTGTCGATTGATAGGCGACTGACGGCATGTTTGGCTTTGATTGGATTAATGTGTGACGGGGAAGTGAAAATGCGGATTGGGTCTTATCAACTGAAAAACCGTATTCTTCTCGCTCCGATGGCAGGCATTACCGACCAACCATTTCGACGGATCTGCGCCCATTACGGCGCGGGTTTAACCTATTCTGAAATGATGTCGGCCAATCCGCAAGTCTGGCATACCGAAAAGTCGAAACTGCGTCTGTCTCATCATCAGGACGCAGGGATAAACGCTGTACAGATAGCGGGTTCCGATCCTGCTGAAATGGCACAGGCGGCACAAGTCAACGTGGAATACGGGGCACAGATTATTGATATTAATATGGGTTGTCCCGCCAAGAAGGTAAACCGCAGAATGGCCGGTTCGGCGCTTTTGCAGTATCCCGATTTGGTTCGACGGATTCTTGAGGCGGTAGTCAATGCCGTGGACGTGCCTGTAACTCTAAAAATCAGAACAGGCTGGGATCGGAACAACAGAAATTGCGTGGAAATCGCGAAAATAGCGG
>LM994634.1:318895-339060 GCA_000752995.2 Haemophilus massiliensis
TGGCGGTTCCGGCATTCTGGCAATTGCGGCACTGAAATTGGGCGCAAAAAGTGCGGTCGGCATTGACATTGATCCGCAGGCGATTTTAGCCAGCGGCAATAATGCGCAACATAACGGCGTGGCAGAGCGTTTGCAGTTGTTTTTATCCGCCGATAAACCAGCGGATTTAAAAGCGGATGTGGTGGTCGCCAATATTCTGGCAGGGCCGCTGAAAGAGCTGTATCCGCTGATCAGCCAATTGGTGAAGCCGAACGGATTGCTTTGTTTATCCGGCATTTTGCAGACACAGGCGCCGTCGGTTTGTGAGGCGTATGCTGAACGTTTTATGCTCGCACCTGTCGAAGTAAGGGAAGAATGGTGCCGGATTACGGGAAAATTAAGCTAACCTTGTCAAGGCTTAAGTATATTTTTTAGCAATTAATTTATCGAAATTTAGACATCGGTTAAACAATTGAAAAAAATTTATAATTTGTATAAAAAATATGCTTTTCAAATGGGGTAAAAGTGCGTATGATAGCACGCCTTGTCGATTGATAGGCGACTGACGGCATGTTTGGCTTTGATTGGATTAATGTGTGACGGGGAAGTGAAAATGCGGATTGGGTCTTATCAACTGAAAAACCGTATTCTTCTCGCTCCGATGGCAGGCATTACCGACCAACCATTTCGACGGATCTGCGCCCATTACGGCGCGGGTTTAACCTATTCTGAAATGATGTCGGCCAATCCGCAAGTCTGGCATACCGAAAAGTCGAAACTGCGTCTGTCTCATCATCAGGACGCAGGGATAAACGCTGTACAGATAGCGGGTTCCGATCCTGCTGAAATGGCACAGGCGGCACAAGTCAACGTGGAATACGGGGCACAGATTATTGATATTAATATGGGTTGTCCCGCCAAGAAGGTAAACCGCAGAATGGCCGGTTCGGCGCTTTTGCAGTATCCCGATTTGGTTCGACGGATTCTTGAGGCGGTAGTCAATGCCGTGGACGTGCCTGTAACTCTAAAAATCAGAACAGGCTGGGATCGGAACAACAGAAATTGCGTGGAAATCGCGAAAATAGCGGAGCAATCCGGTATTCAGGCTTTAACCGTTCACGGGCGTACCCGCGAATGTTTATTTGAAGGGGAGGCCGAATACGATAATATCAGCGCGGTGAAGCGGCAGGTTTCTATTCCGGTTATCGCAAACGGCGATATTACATCTGCCCGTAAGGCACTTGATGTGCTGAATTATACCCATGCGGATGCAATAATGATCGGACGCGGCGCACTGGGCAAACCATGGATTTTTCGATCGGTGGCGGCTTTAGTCGAAGCGAATTCGGTCATTTCAGCGCCCGACTTAGCGGAAAAGTGCGGTGTAATTTTGCGTCATATCCGTGAACTGCATCGCTTTTACGGTGAGGAAAAAGGATATCGCATAGCGCGCAAGCATGTAGCTTGGTATTTACAGGGAATTCAACCTAATTCCGGTTTTAAACAGACTTTTAATGCAATTACGACCGCCACAGGGCAGCTCGCTGCATTGGAAGATTATTTTAATTTGATTCAATTGGATAGAGAGACATGTTAGAACAACAACGTAATCCGGCTGAGGCCTTAACGGTTTCAGTTTTAAATTCACAATCTCAGGTCACCAACAAACCGCTTCGTGATTCGGTGAAACAGGCATTAAGAAACTATTTATCACAGTTAGACGGTCAGGACGTGAACGATCTTTATGAATTAGTTTTAGCCGAAGTTGAACACCCTATGCTGGATATGGTTATGCAATATACTCGCGGCAATCAAACTCGTGCCGCGACCATGTTGGGTATTAACCGTGGTACCTTACGCAAAAAATTAAAAAAATATGGTATGGGTTAATTGCTGACCGATACGCTGAAACGCCCTTGTTGAGTAATGAGGGCGTTTTTTATTTTATCCGGCGCAAACGTTTTCGTTTCTGTCTAAATTCCTTTATAATATGCCCGTTTTTTGTTAACTCTAACCCATGGTAAAAAGTTTATGTTACAGGTCTTCCGCGGTTCGCCCGCTTTGTCTTCATTCCGTTTAAATCACTTGGCACAACGTTTTAAGAAAGCCGATTTGCCGGTTAAATCCTGCTATGCGGAATATCTGCACTTTGCCGAACTTGCTGGCACGCTGAATGCCGATGAAACGCAGAAATTGGAACAATTGCTACACTACGGCCCGACATTGGCACAGCACGAGCCGGCGGGCGAATGTTTTATTGTGATCCCGCGCGTGGGCACGATTTCTTCTTGGTCATCGAAAGCGACGGATATCGCCCATAACTGCGGTCTGGATAAAGTGCTGCGGCTGGAACGCGGTTTAGCATTTTATTTTGAAATGACGCGCGCATTAAGTGATAGCGAAGAACGGCAGCTGGTCTCGCATATTTATGATCGCATGATGGAAACTGTGATCCGCACGCCACAACAGGCGCAGGTATTGTTCCGTCATCAGGAACCGAAACCCTTTACCACGGTAGATATTTTAAATGGCGGGCGACAGGCGCTGGAGGCGGCGAATGTGGATTTAGGGCTGGCGCTGGCAGCAGATGAAATGGATTATTTAGTGGAAAATTTCACCGCACTTGGGCGCAATCCGCACGATATTGAATTGTACATGTTCGCGCAAGCCAATTCGGAACATTGCCGGCATAAGATTTTTAACGCCGATTGGGTGATTGACGGCGAGAAACAGGAAAAATCCCTGTTTAAGATGATTAAAAATACCTTTGAAAAGACTCCGGATTATGTACTGTCCGCCTATAAAGACAACGCCGCGGTAATGGAAGGGTCGAAAGTCGGTCGCTTTTTTCCGGATCAGGACGGTCAGTACCGCTATCATAATGAAGATGCACATATTTTAATGAAAGTGGAAACTCATAATCACCCGACTGCCATTTCTCCGTTTCCGGGCGCGGCGACCGGTTCCGGCGGTGAAATTCGTGATGAAGGCGCTACCGGCCGCGGTGCCAAACCGAAAGCGGGGCTGGTCGGTTTTTCAGTTTCTAACTTGTTGATCCCGGGATTTGAACAGCCTTGGGAAGCGCCGTTATGCAAACCGAATCGCATTGCTTCCGCACTGGATATTATGCTTGAAGGCCCGTTGGGTGGCGCCGCATTTAACAACGAATTCGGTCGTCCGGCATTGCTGGGGTATTTCCGCACCTACGAAGAAAAAGTGAACAGTTTCAATGGGAAAGAGGTACGCGGCTACCATAAACCGATTATGCTGGCGGGCGGTATCGGCAACATTCGCGCCGAACACGTACAAAAAGGTGAGATTCCGGTCGGCGCAAAACTGATCGTACTCGGCGGCCCGGCGATGAATATAGGTTTGGGTGGTGGTGCGGCATCGTCTATGGCTTCCGGCAAATCGAAAGAGGATTTGGATTTTGCCTCCGTGCAGCGCGATAACCCGGAAATGGAACGTCGCTGCCAAGAAGTGATTGACCGTTGCTGGCAGCTGGGCGAGGATAACCCTATCGCGTTTATTCATGATGTGGGTGCGGGCGGTTTGTCCAACGCCATGCCGGAACTGGTGCACGACGGCGGACGTGGCGGTAAGTTTGAATTACGCAATATTTTATGTGATGAGCGCGGTATGTCACCGCTGGAAATTTGGTGCAATGAATCGCAGGAGCGTTATGTACTGGCGGTTGCCGCCGATAAGTTAGCCTTATTTGAGCAGCTGTGTCGTCGCGAGCGTGCGCCTTATGCCATCATCGGTGAAGCTACGGCAGAGGCGCATTTAACTTTACACGATAACCACTTCGACAATAATCCGATTGATTTACCGATGGGCGTATTATTAGGCAAAACGCCGAAAATGACCCGCGATGTGCACTCAAGTGCGGTGGAAAATCCGCCGATTTCGCAGGATGATATCAACTTAAAAGAAGCGTTATATCGCGTATTACGGCTACCGGTGGTGGCGGAAAAAACCTTCCTGATTACGATCGGCGACCGCTCGGTCACCGGTATGGTGGCACGCGATCAAATGGTCGGCCCGTGGCAGATTCCGGTGGCAGACTGTGCGGTGACAACTGCCAGTTTGGACAGCTATTACGGAGAAGCGATGTCAATGGGCGAACGTGCCCCAGTGGCGTTGCTGGATTTCGCCGCCTCCGCCCGTTTAGCTGTCGCCGAAAGCATTACCAATATTGCAGCAACGGATATCGGTGATATTAAACGAATTAAATTATCCGCGAACTGGATGTCGGCGGCCGGTCATGCCGGTGAGGACGCCGGACTGTATGCCGCGGTGAAAGCGGTAGGCGAAGAGCTATGTCCGCAGCTTGGCTTAACCGTGCCGGTGGGCAAAGACTCCATGTCCATGAAAACCACATGGCATGCAAATGGTGAGCAGAAATCTGTTACCGCACCGTTGTCTTTAATCATCAGCGCTTTTGCCCGGGTGGAAGATGTACGCAAAACCGTCACTGCGCAATTGCGTACCGATAAAGGCAGCAGCCGTTTATTGCTGATTGATCTGGGCGAGGGCAAAAATCGTTTGGGTGCAACCGCACTTGCGCAGGTATATAAACAACTGGGCGACAAACCGGCGGATGTGGTTAGCGCCGCTACCTTGAAAGGCTTTTTCGCTGCCATGCAAACGCTGGTACAGCAGGAAAAACTGTTGGCCTACCATGACCGCTCCGACGGCGGGCTGGTGGTGACGCTGGCAGAAATGGCATTTGCCGGTCATTGCGGGGTTTCTGTGGATATTAGTGCGTTGGGCGACAACGATTTGAGTGTGTTATTCAGCGAAGAACTCGGTGCCGTGATTCAGGTGCGGGAAAGCGATTTGGCAGCGGTGCGTGAAGTGTTGGCTCAGCACGGTTTGATTCATTTAACGAAGGAACTGGGCGGCGTGACCGAAGATGACGAATTTGAAATTAGCCGCGGTAATAAAGTATTAATCAGTGAAAAACGCTCTGAACTGCGTGGTGTATGGGCGGAACTTACCCATCAAATGCAGCGCCTGCGCGATAATCCGGAGTGTGCCGATCAGGAATTTGCCGCCAAGAAAGAAGCGTCCGATAAGGGCTTTTCTGCACATCTGAGTTACGATGTGAACGAAGATATTGCCGCCCCTTATATCGCCGGTGGAGCCAGACCGCGTATCGCTATTTTGCGCGAGCAAGGGGTTAACAGCCATGTGGAAATGGCGGCGGCATTTGACCGCGCCGGTTTTGAAGCTGTTGACGTCCATATGAGCGATTTACATGCTGCCCGTCGCAATTTGAACGAGTTTAATGCACTTGTTGCTTGCGGCGGTTTCTCTTACGGTGATGTTCTTGGTGCCGGCGGTGGATGGGCAAAATCTATCCTATTTAACACCGCACTTCGCGACCAGTTCGCCGCCTTTTTCGAGAATCAAGATACGCTAGCGCTGGGCGTGTGCAACGGTTGCCAAATGCTTTCCAACCTCACTGATATTATCCCGGGCACACAAGCTTGGCCGCGTTTCGTGCGTAATCAGTCCGAACGCTTTGAAGCCCGTGCTGCGTTAGTGCGCATTAATGACAGCAATTCCCTGTGGTTTAACGGAATGGCGGGTTCTCACATGCCGATTGCTGTATCGCACGGTGAAGGTCGGGTGGAGTTTAAAAACGCACAACAGCTACAACAATTGCGCGAGCAGAGACTGATTGTCGCGCAATATATCGACAACAATTTGCAACCGACGGAAACCTATCCCGCCAACCCGAACGGTTCCGCCGAGGGGATTACTGCCTTATCCAATGTCGACGGTCGCATCACTATCATGATGCCGCACCCGGAACGTGTATTCCGCACCGTCAGCAACTCATGGCACCCGGAAGATTGGGGCGAAGACGGTGCTTGGATGCGCTTGTTTAGAAATGCGAGAGTTGCTTTTAAATAAGATTATGGAATGGATAATAAATTTTATTATCCATTTTCTTATGATGAGAGTTTATCTGGCTATAAGACAATAGCGGAAGAGATTTTCTTCCGCTATTTTGTTGGTTCCGCTTCAATGTTGTCATTCAGGTGCGTATGGTTTGAGTTCCGGATTAATCGGTGTTTGTGCCAGATTGTTGGCATAGTTGCATAAACTTGCCAGACTTACGCCGAGGACTACGTCCAGTGCGTTTTGTGTGGTGTAACCGGCGGCCAAGAACTCGTTCAGAATTTGTTCGTCAACTTTACCTTTGGTCTTTATTACAGCTAAGGTAAAGCGTGCTAGCGTATCTAATTTAGCATCACTTTCAATCGGAGTGGCTTTGCGTAACGCCTGTAATACGTCATCAGGCATTTTAATTTGTTTAATGGAAATCGCAGTATGTCCTGCGACGCAAAAATCACAGCCGTTGGTAACCGCTGCGGTGATTTGCACCACTTCGCGTTCCGTTGGAGTTAGGCTGTTGCGTTGATTGATGGCGCCCACAGTGCGGTAGGTTTCCAACGCCGTAGGTGCATTAGCCAATACACCAATTAGGTTCGGAATAAAACCATTGTTTTGTTTTACTGCTTTTAACGTCTCTTTTGCCGCGTCCGGCGCGCTTTCAATAGTGTGAATTTGAAATTTAGACATAATCACTTTCCTTAAAAGTCAATGAGTAATGGTGCTAATATCATAATGAACTTGTGCCCGTTGCGTCGAATGAATTCTTGGCTGTTCTTAGATAAAATTTGAATAAGTTATAACGAATTGCCAAAAAAACGACCGCACTTTTTGGCAACCGTGACAAGGCTATGAGTATCTTTTTTGCTTCGACGGAATTTTACTAAGAGGATAAACAGGTATAACAAGCATCAAGAGCTAAGCGTGGCATAGCCCTTGATACGAAAATAGTATATTATTTGATCGGATTCAGTCCCCGTAAGATCTGTTCGGCATTTTCTGTGCTCAAATCATAACGGTAGTATTTTTTATAGAATGCTTGGGTTTTTTGTACCATATCCACATCTTTAAATAAATCGGGGTGAAATAATTTCGCTGCCCATAAAATTTGTAGCGCTTCTTCCGCACTGTAGCGATCCCACGGGAACGTGCCGAGCGGGTTGGCATAAATCCGTCCATGTTTTACCGCGTTGATATTCGCCCAGAGGGGATCCTGCTTTATTTTTTCAATACCTGCGGCGGCATTGGCGCTGCCGACGATAATGACATCCGGATTGGCTTTGACGATTTCCTCCATACTGACATCAACCAGATTGCCTTGCTCCGGCAATGCATTGCGTCCGCCGGCGTTGACGATCCAATCGCCGATCATGGATTTTCCGCCGTCGATTTTCAATAAATCATGTGCATTGGAAATATGCAGTACCCGTGGTTTTTGCGCATTATCAATCGCCTTTAGGCGTGCAGCGACAAAGTTAATATTGCCGTCCAGTTCGTTAATATATTCCTGTGCAATGTGCAAAGCGCTGCCACCGATCACTTCTGCTGTGATGCGTACCGTTTTTTTCAGCCCGTCAAAATCTTGGAAACCGACCAATACACCCTTTAACCCGGCCTGATTCACTTCTTGAATCATAGTTGCATTGGACGCCAGCACGACGTCGGGATTCGCCGCCAGTAATTCCTCCAACTGAACATCCTGCCCGTTAGTCAGCGCCGGTACGTTTTTAATGTTCGGGAAAACTTCGTTATACCAAGAATTTGCCTTGATCACCGTGGTGGTCGCCACCAATTTGTACGCCCCGCCCAGCAGAAGGACGATTTGATTGTTGGCGTGCCATAAATCCGCGATACGCTGCACATTATCGGTAATTTCGATGCGATTGCCTTTTATGTCTTGCACCTCGCGTGCTGCTGTCGGTTCTGCGGCAAACACCCCGGCGAGACAAAGTGCGGTCAAAATTTTAACGATTTTTTTCATGGGAATATCCTTTTTTCAGTTAATATTTATTTAAATACTTTTAAGCGCGCAAATTTTCCGTTCTAGCAGAGGAACGTCGAGCACATGTAGATCCGTGTGATAAAGTGCGGTCAGATTTTCTTGTGTAAGAATATCATCCGCTGCGCCTACATCTAAGGTACCCCGACGATTTAACAGCGCCACTTTGCTGTACGGTAAATGGCGGCTTAGCAGCATCGGATGATCGGGATTGTGGGTTGTCATGATAATGGCGAATTGCTGTTCGGCCAGTTCTTTGATTAAACCGAGGGTTTTAAACACGTTGCCGTAATCCAGCGCCGAAGTGGGTTCGTCGAATAAAATCAACTGCGGTTGTTGCACCAGAATTTTGGCGATATTCACCAGTTGTTTCTGACCGCCGCTAAGTTGCATATAGATCTTGTCGGCAAGCTCGGCGATACTGAGTTTGGCCAGCGCATTTTCCACCAGCGCGTAGTCCTGTGCGCCGGGTCGGTCAAATAGACCCAGATGTCCCGCCCGTCCGAGCACCACATAATCACGCACACAATATTGGTAAGTATCGGGCGGCAGTTGAGAAACATAGGCGATGTGTCTGGCAATTTCTTTATTCGACATCGCTGATAATGGCCGATCATGCAGCAGAACTTGTCCGCGCTGCGGTGCTAGAATACCGGCGATACAGTTTAGCAAAGTCGATTTTCCCGTACCGTTTGCGCCTAAGATTGTTACCAGATCGCCTTGTTTTATATGTAAATTAATACCGTTTAGCAAGGGTAGCGCGGTATGTTGAAAATACAGATTTTGAACGGTCAGCATCAGTTCATCACCCTCTGTTTAATTAATACCCAAGCGAAGAATGGTGCGCCGATAAAACCGGTCAGAATGCCAAGCGGGATTTCTTGAACATACAGATTGCGTGCCAGCGTATCGACAACCAATAGAAAAATCGCGCCGATTAATGCCGCCAGCGGCAGAGTGCGCAGATTGTTATCACCGATAAACAACCGTGCCAGATGCGGAATGACTAATCCGAGCCAGCCGATTGTACCGCTGAGGCAGACGGCGGAGGCGGTCAGTAAGGTTGAGCAGACGATCATCAGATTGCGTTCCAATCGAATATTCGAACCGCTCAGGCGAGCCTCCCGTTCGCCCAGCGAAAGCAGATTAATACGCCAGCGCATGAGGTATAGGAGTGAACAGGTTAATAAAATGATCGGAGAAAACGCTAGCAGATTTTCATAATTGGACTTGGTCAGACTGCCCAACTGCCAGTAAACGATATCTGCCAGCTGAGTTTCTGGATCGGCGATATATTTAATCAGTCCCAAACAAGCCAGCATAAAACCGCCTACGATAATCCCCGACAGTACCAAAATCAGCGCTGTATCGTGGTGAATTAATTTGGGCAGCGACATGGTCAGAAAAACCGCCGTTAAACCGCCGGCGAATGCCAGTCCCTGAATGCCGAACAAAATCGCTATTGATGCGCCGACACAGGCACCGCTTGATACACCGAGTAAATCGGGTGATACCAGCGGATTGCGAAATACGCCCTGAAACGTGGTACCCGCCACCGCTAAGGCCGAACCGACCAGCAACGCAGCGATAATTCGAGGTAAACGTAGATTAAAAATAATATTGTGTTCGACTTCTTTCGGTGCATTGAGTAGTAAAGTATCAATAACATCTGTAAGCGGAATATGAAAGCGGCCGAATGATAAAGACAGCAGGATGCAACAAAACAGCCCCGCAATTAGAGCGGTCATGCCAAGTTGGTATTTGGTCATTGTATTCCTCAATTTTTGCATAGACGTTGGATTAATGCGCATTTTATATGCATTATGTATGTGTGTATATAAGGAATTCTAGTTATAACCTATTTCTGCTAAGCCGCTTAGCGGTTCCTATTTTAAATGCGCATGCCGTTTTATCCATATCCTCGGGGAATATCAAACTGCGGAGTTGACATATATTGACACAGCAGGCACGCAGACTTAGCTTTACATCGGCTGAGGTGGGGAAGAAAAAAGTGCGGTCGGATTAAAAATAATTTATATCCCTAAAACTTACATATTATAAACCGCACTTTTTATGATAAAGAGAACTTGTCTATCATTACAGCAACAATGCCGAGCCCCATTTGATAATATCAAAGAAGAATTTATTCTGGTTGGTGGCGACGCCGTCAGTATTTTTGCTGCCGTCGCTGTTGGTTTCTTCCACCATACCGCTTTTGTACTGACCTTTTACCACCGCAAGGTCATCGCGGGCTTTCTGGCGCAGTACAGTACATTGCGCGTCCGTTAGCGGTTCAAATTCGGTATCTTTGAATTTTTTATATTGATATTGGGCATAACCCATGGATTTTGTATCTGCCTGAATCATCTTAACGTAATCGGCACCGATGATACTTTCTAATGGATAGAAGAATGCATATTGCGAGTGAATATAGGCATCTTCTTTAGAAAAATGTTCCTGCTGGATGCGGGTTAAATTCGGGTAAACGCATTGTTCCGCCTGATGACTGGCGGCAACCCAGCGTTGCGTGTCGCTGTCGGAAAGCAGATAATCGGCATTGGCGAACTCGCCCGGCATCGTATCCGGTCGGGTATGCCACGAACAGCCGATAACAGAGCAGAGCATAACGGATAATATACATTTTTTTAACATACTGAATCCTAACTAAGATGATATTAAACTGCTGTGAATTTTAACAATAACATGGTGATTGATAAAGAGGTTATCCAAAATCAGGGAGGGAAAAACGGACGGTAACGTATTTACCGTCCGGCTGCACAGGGATTATTGGTTTAGTCGTTGTCTGACAATTTCAAACAGGCAAACACCGGTGGCGACGGAAACATTGAGCGATGAAACCGAACCTGCCATTGGAATGCTGATTAGCTGATCGCAGGTTTCGCGAGTTAAACGGCGCATACCCTCGCCCTCAGCTCCCATAACCAGCGCCAGTGGACCGTTCAGTTTAGTTTGATAAAGAGTTTCGCTTGCCTCGCCTGCCGTGCCGACTACCCAGATATTGTGTTTTTTCTGCAAATCCCGCAATGTGCGGGCAAGGTTGGTGACGCGAATCAGCGGCACAACTTCCGCTGCACCGCAGGCAACTTTGCGCGCGGTGGCAGTCAGCTGAGCCGATTTGTCTTTCGGTACGATGACGGCGCATACGCCTGCTGCATCCGCGGTGCGCAAACAGGCGCCTAAATTATGCGGGTCGGTAACGCCGTCCAGCACTAATAATAACGGTGTCGTGGTGTGCCGCAACAGGCTGTCAAGATCGGTTTCATTCAGCTCTTTTGCGGTCTGTACACGGGCGATAATGCCCTGATGCACTTCGCCACCGGCTTTTTTATCCAGTGTATCGCGGTTGAGAAACTGCACTGCGATACCAAGCTGCTGAAGTGTGTTAAGTACCGGTTGTAAGCGTTTATCCGCTCTACCTTTAAGAACATACACCTCGATCAAACGCTCGGGCGCCGTGACGAGAAAGGCGTTGACGGCATGAATGCCATAGATATTTTCAGACATATTTTCCTTTGACTGTCAGTTGAGATTCAATGATTTGATTGTTATACCATGGGCGGTAATAAATGCCGCCCGCGGTTTTTAGGTGCTCGCAACGATTATTTTCTACCGGAAACGCTTGATTTTTTCACCGCACTTTTTTTCATGCTTTTCCGCGCTGATTTTGTCTTGCTTTTTTGTTTTTTGATACTTTCTGCATAACGCAGATTTTTCTTGGCGTTATCTCTTGCGGTTTTACCTGCACGCAACGGTTTGCGCGCGCTGGCAACCAGTGAGAAATCCACCTGTCGCTGTTCCAAGCTGACTGCTTCGACGCGAATACTGACGCGGTCGCCCAAACGATAAAGCATACCGCTGTTTTCGCCGATAAGCTGCTGTTTTCCCAAATCAAACTGATAATAATCATTATCTAAGCTGGAAATATGCACCAGCCCGTCAATAAATAAATCATCCAGCCGAACAAAGAATCCGAAGCCGGTAACTGAGGAGATTACGCCATCGAAGACCTCGCCCACATGATCTTGCATATATTCGCATTTCAGCCAATCCGCTACTTCACGGGTAGCGTCATCGGCGCGGCGTTCGGTCATTGAACAATGTTCACCCAAAATATCCATTTCATCGACGGAGTAATGGTAACCGCCGCCGTTGGTGGTTTTGCGCTTTGAGCCTTGCTGTTTGGCAAGCAGATATTTGATTGCGCGATGCAGGGTTAAATCCGGATAGCGACGGATCGGCGAGGTAAAGTGGGCGTATTCTTCCAGCGCCAAACCAAAATGACCGATATTGTCGGGATCGTACACCGCCTGACTTAGTGAACGCAGCAGCATGGTTTGAATCAGTTCGTGATCCGGACGTTCCCGCACGGTATCCAGTAATTTAGCGTAATCAGCGGTTGTCGGTTTTTTATCACCGCCCAAGCTTAAGCCGCATTCATTTAAGAAACTTCGGAATGCGAGCAGTTTTTCTTCGCTCGGGCCGGCATGGATGCGGTAAAGCGCAGGTTCGTCGTAGCGCTGCATAAAGTTTGCCGCTGCGATATTGGCAAGAATCATACATTCTTCAATGATTTTATGCGCGTCGTTGCGTACCACCGGTTCGATGCGTTCAATACGCCCCATGGCGTTAAACACAAATTTGCTTTCAATGGTTTCAAAATCAATGGCGCCGCGCTGATGGCGGGCATTAATCAATGCCTGATACATAGCGTGTAGCGCCTGCAAATGTGCCACTAGCGTTTGATAACGCTGACACAGCGCTTCATCGCCTTCCAGAATGCGCGCCACTTTAGTATAAGTAAGACGGGCATGGGAATTCATTACCGCTTCGTAGAAGCGATAATCAGTGATTTTCCCTTTAGCGGACAGCGTTAATTCGCACACCATACAAAGGCGGTCAACCTGGGGATTCAGCGAACATAAGCCGTTCGACAAAATTTCCGGCAGCATCGGCACTACGCGATTCGGAAAATACACCGAATTGCCGCGGTTATAGGCCTCCGTATCCAGCGCGGTGCGCGGGCGGACATAGTAGCTGACGTCGGCAATGGCGACCCACAATGTCCAACCGCCGTCGCGTTTTGGCTCGCAGTACACGGCATCGTCAAAATCGCGCGCATCTTCGCCATCGATGGTAACCAATGGCAAATGGCGCAAATCTACGCGATCCTGCTTGGCTTCCTGCGGCACGTCTTCACTGAATTTTTTTGCCTGTTTTTCGACCGCACTTGGGAATACATGGGGAATATCATGATTGCGAATGGCAATTTCGGTTTCCATTCCCTTTGCCATATTATCACCCAATACTTCCGTAATCATGCCTACCGGTCGATTGAACGAAGCGGTGCGCGGTTTCAGTTCGACAACCACAACTTGCCCCATTCTGGCGCCTTTGCGGTGCTCATCGGGAATTAAAATATCGCGGTTGATGCGGCTGTCGTCGGGAACCACATAGCCGATTCCTTCTTCCACAAAAAAGCGACCGACCAGTTGTTTCTTACGATTTTCCAGCACCCGCACAATGCGTACTTCCGGCCGACCTTTGCGATCAAACCCGTTCGGTTGTGCCAGTACATAATCGCCGTGCAGCACACGTTGCATTTGTGTGTTGGGAATAAACCAATCGGATTTCGCACCTTCCACTTGCAAAAAACCATAGCCGTCGCGATGACCGATGACCACGCCTTTGAGCAGGTCAAGTTTTTCCGGCAGAGCATAACGGTTGCGCTTGGTAAATACCAGCTGACCGTCATTTTCCATCGCCCGTAAGCGCCGGCGCATACCTTCCTGTTGCGCGTCATTTTGGATATCCAACGCTGTTTGAATTTCTTCTCGCGACATTGGGGCATTATGTTCGCGGATAATGCTTAAGATAAATTCCCGGCTAGGGATCGGATTTGTATATTTTTCCCGTTCCTGCTGATAGTTCGGATCATTAAGTGCGGTGGTTTTTTTGGTTGTTTTGCGAGCCATAGTAATTCTCTTATGCGGAATAGAGTAGTGTAAGTTTGACACCCCGGACGGGGGAAAGCAAGGAAAGAATTTTGTCTCATTTAAGAAACAAAAAACCCGGTACAATACCGGGTTTTATCAATAGCGCGGGGGATTATTCGCCGACAACAACAATGTTTAATGTTGCGAATACTTCACCGTGAAGCTGGAAGCGTACTTCGTGATCACCGGTTGTACGGATCGGGCCGGTTGACAGACGAACTTCACTTTTCGCGACTTCAACACCTGCCGCAGTCACTGCTTCAGCCACATCGCGTGTAGTAATTGAACCGAATAAACGACCTTCTTCACCTGCTTTAGACGCGATAGTGACACTTGCCAGTTCGGTCAATTGAGCCGCACGAGCCTGTGCCGCAGCAAGTTCTTCTGCAACTTTGGCTTCTAATTCGGCGCGACGCGCTTCAAAATGTTCAACGTTAGCTTTGGTTGCCATAACCGCTTTTCCTTGAGGAATTAAGAAGTTACGAGCATAACCTGGTTTAACGTTAACTTGATCACCTACGTTACCGAGGTGAACGATTTTATCTAAAAGAATTACTTGCATTACCGTATCCTCTCTTGATTACTGATGATTGTCAGTGTACGGAATCAACGCTAAATAACGTGCGCGTTTGATAGCGCGGGCTAACTGACGTTGATACTTCGCACGAGTACCGGTAATACGGCTTGGAACAATTTTGCCGCTCTCTGTAATGTAGTTCTTTAATGTCGCGATATCTTTGTAATCGATTTCCACAACATTTTCCGCTGTGAAACGGCAGAACTTACGACGACGGAAATAACGTGCCATTTGGCTAGTCTCCTAATCTATAAATTCGATTTGCTCGGCATGTAATACCAGTTGGCTTAAACCGTTTACCGATTTATGCGAGGTAATAAACCCCGTAACCAATAATTTACTGCCGACCGTAATGCTTTGAGTGTTTTCCATTAATTGCTTGCCGCTAACCTGAACCGGCATTTTACACCATGCTCGACGCGCCAACCCTGCTTCCTGTTGTTCAGAACGGTGTTCCAGATAAAAGCGGCAGTGTTCAACGCCGTTAGGGCTGATTGTCCGTTTAGGGAAATCGGTGACTTGTCCGACTAATGATAAACGGTTATTAATGTTCAAATTACTCTTCAGCATCCTCAAAATCGTTGTTTTCAACTTCAGCTAAAGCTTTACGTTCATCACGAGCTTTAACCATTGGGGACGCTTCGGTTACGGCGTGCTTAGTACGAATAATTACGTTACGAAGAACGGCGTCGTTGTAACGGAACGTTGTTTCTAGCTCGTCGATGACTTCTTGAGGCGCTTCTACATTCATCAGCACATAATGTGCTTTATGTAATTTGTTGATTGGGTAAGCTAATTGACGGCGACCCCAATCTTCTAGGCGATGAATTTGACCGCCGGCTTCTTTTACAGAACCTGTGTAGCGTTCAATCATGCCCGGTACTTGTTCGCTTTGGTCCGGGTGAACCATAAACACGATTTCGTAGTGACGCATTACTGCTCCTTACGGGTTAATCAGCCTCCGACGATAAGACCAGTCACCAATCTTGCGGAAGCAAGGAACGAAAATTGAATATGACTGTAAGGCGTGCGATTATACAGAGAACGCGGATAAAGGGCAAGGGGAATATTCCCTGTATTGCCATGCTGTAGCTTGTTATTGCATGCCGGGAAGAATAAAGCTGAAAAGTAAAAATGTTCGGCACGCTTTCGCATCTGTGTGCTCTCCCGTTAAACGGTTACATCCACGCGTTATTGCGGATAATACCCACTGCGATTCCCTCAATTTCGAAATTGGGTTGCTGGTTTAAATCAACGACAATCGGTTCGAATTCTTCATTTTCCGCATGTAAGTAAATGACTGAACCTTTACGTTCCAGACGTTTTACCGTCACTTCATCTTCAATGCGAGCAACGATAACCTGACCGTTGCGTACATCTTTGGTGCTGTGTACGGCAAGTAAATCACCATCCAGAATACCAATGTTTTTCATGGATTGGCCATAAACTTTCAGTAAAAAATCCGCTTGCGGTTTAAACATATTGGCATCCACCCGATAAGTGCCTTCAATATGCTGTTCAGCGAGAATCGGTTCGCCCGCAGCAACGCGCCCAATCAGAGGCAACCCTTCTTCGTCATGTTCATCTTCATTAGCGAGTAAACGGATACCGCGCGATGCGCCGGAGATAATTTCAATCACGCCTTTTCTGGCAAGCGCTTTTAAATGCTCTTCCGCGGCATTGGGTGAGCGGAAGCCCAGTTCTTTTGAAATTTCCGCGCGGGTAGGTGGCATACCGGTGGTTTCCAAATGGCGTTTAAGAAGATCGTAAACTTCTTGCTGGCGTGCGGTCAGTGCTTTCATGAATGCCATAGTTATCCCCTGTTTTTATATACATGATAACTGGTATTATATACAGAACAAGGATTGTTGCAATCTTTCTTTTGTGATCTACATAAAAGAAATATGCTGTTTTTATGCTAAAATGCGTTAAATTTTTAAACCAGTTAATCAGTTAATGGAATTTATATGTCTGGTGTACTTAATTTATACAGAAAATTACTTGAATTACCGTTGTCTTTGCTGGTGAAAGACAATCCGATTCCCCATAATCCCATCGAAGAACTAAAACTGAACATTGCACAACCTATTGTTTATGTGCTGCCTTACACTTCGCAGACCGATTTGGTGATTTTCCGTAAAAACTGTTTGAGCGTCGGTTTGCCGGATCCTTTTGAAAATAATAGGATTAACGGCATTGAATTACCGCGTTTCGTGTTTCTGGATGAAGGACGCCGGATTTTCAAAAGCAAAGGTGCCAAGCAGGAAACCACCACGATTTTTAATAAATATCTGGAATTGCACCGCACTTGCGCCGGCCTTGATGTGCAGCTGATTCCTGGCTCGGTATTATGGGGGCGTTCGCCGGGACATGAGGATCAATCTGGTTTGCCGAATTTACGTTTGCTGAACGGCATTCAGAAAACCGCCGCGGCGATTTGGTTCGGACGCGACACCTTTGTGCGTTTTTCACAGGCGGTGTCTTTGCGTTACATGGTGAACGAACACGGCTCCGACAAAAAAATCGCCAATAAACTGGCGCGGGTGGCGAAAATCCATTTTTCCAAGCAACGAATTTCTGCCACCGGTCCACGTTTGCCGAACCGAGAAGCAATGTTTAACAAACTGTTACAATTGCCGAGCATTCTAGACGCCATTGATGATGAAGCAAAAAATAAAAAAATCAGTCCTGAGAAAGCGCAGCAAGAAGCCTATAAAATGCTGGATGAGATCGCCGCCAATGTAAGCTATGAAGGGCTGCGCATGGCGGATCGTTTTTTACGCTGGCTGTGGAATAAACTGTATCAGGGCATTGATGTGCAAAATGCCGATCGCGTGCGTAAGCTGGCACTTGAAGGGCATGAAATCGTCTATGTGCCTTGTCATCGCAGCCATATTGATTATTTGTTGCTGTCTTACGTTTTATATCACCAGGGGTTGGTCACGCCGCATATTGCTGCCGGCATCAACCTGAACTTCTGGCCGGTGGGTGGCATGTTTCGCCGTGGCGGCGCGTTTTTTATTCGCCGCACGTTCAAAGGTAATCGCTTATATTCAACCATTTTCCGTGAATATTTGGCGGAATTGTTCCATCGCGGTTATTCCGTCGAATACTTTATTGAGGGCGGACGTTCGCGCACCGGGCGTTTGCTGGCGCCGAAAACCGGCATGATGTCGATGACGCTACAGGCGCTGCGGCAGCGTCAAACCCGCCCGATTTCTGTTGTGCCGGTCTATGTGGGATATGAACATGTATTGGAAGTGGATACTTATGCGAAAGAGCTGCGTGGTGCGGCGAAAGAAAAGGAAAATGCCGGTTTGGTGCTGCGTGTGATTAAAAAATTGCGCAATTTAGGCAAGGGCTATGTGAATTTCGGCGAACCTATCGTGTTGAGCAACTATTTAAATCAGTATTTCCCGCAATGGAAAGACAATGATGACGAAGAGCGTTCGCTGTGGTTCAGCAAAGCGGTGGATTCGGTGTCTCAGCAGGTGATGGTAAATATTAACAAAGCGGCGGCGGTCAATGCGATGAATTTAACCGGCACCGCGTTGCTTTCTTCCCGTCAACGTGCGCTGTCCCGCGAGCAATTATTGGAACAATTGACTAGCTATCAGCAGTTTTTGCAAAACGTGCCTTATTCCGACGACATTATTATTCCGACGGAAACACCGCAAGAAATGCTGGAACATGTGCTGGGGCTGGATCGTGTCGGTGTGCTGGTGGAAAAAGACAGTTTCGGAGAAATTATCCGTCTGGAGCGCAATTATGCCGTGTTGATGACTTATTACCGCAATAACATTCAGCATTTATTTGTGTTGCCGTCATTGGTGGCGAGTGTCGTGCTGCATTATGAAGCGATTCAGAAAGGATTGCTGCTGGATGCGGTCAGCAAAATTTATCCGTTCCTGAAAGGTGAATTGTTTCTACATTTCCCGCAAGATAAGCTGCAAGCGCAGATAGAAAAAGTTATCGCCGAGTTGCATCGTCAGGAGATCATTAAATGTAATGAAAACGTACTGGCAATTAATAAAGCGCATGTCAGAACCTTACAGCTTTGGTCTGCCGGTGTGCGTGAGATCTTACAGCGCTATTACATCACCGTCAGCATTTTGCAAAAAGATCCCGATATTCCGCGCGCCGTGTTGGAAAAAGAAAGTCAGTCGGTGGCGCAGCGTTTATCGGTGCTGCATGGCATTAATGCGCCGGAGTTTTTTGATAAAGCGGTATTCTCGGCATTTATCGCCAGCTTAAAACAAAACGGCTATTTCACCGAGGACAATCATGCGGATATTGAAAAATTGGGCGAACTCAGCACCATTTTAGCGCATATGATTTCAACCGAGATTTGTCTTACCATCAAAAGTGCGGTGGAAAAAGGGGAAGAATAATTGATTGGCAAAGCGCAGTCGCAGAGCTGCGCTTAATAATTGTTGATTGTCACGGGAAACGGAATATTGCGGCACAAAAAATGCGGTGAAATTCAACCGCACTTTTTCGCTCATTAATCAGCGTTTGAACATTCCGCCGAGGCCGCTTAAACCGCCCATGCCACCCATCATGCTTTTCATGCCGCGCATCATTTTTGCCATGCCGCCTTTGCGCATTTTTTTCATCATACGCTGCATTTCATCAAATTGCTTGAGCAGTTTATTGACATCTTGTACCTGCGTTCCTGATCCCAGTGCAATACGGCGCCGGCGCGATCCTTTGATAATATCGGGGTGGGCACGTTCTTTCAATGTCATGGAGTTAATCATTGCTTCCATTTTATTGAACATTTTATCGTCCACCTGATTTTTCACATGATCCGGCAGATTTTTGGCGCCAGGCAGTTTTTCCAGCATGCTCATCATGCCGCCCATTTTTTTCATTTCGATCAGCTGTTCGCGGAAATCTTCAAGAGTGAATTCATCACCTTTCTTGAATTTTTTCGCCATTTTTTCCGCTTTTTCCTGATCCACCGAACGCTGTAAATCTTCAATCAGCGACAGCACATCGCCCATGCCGAGGATGCGCGAAGCGACGCGATCTGGGTGGAACGGCTCCAGCGCATCAGTCTTTTCGCCGACCCCTAAAAATTTAATCGGTTTGCCGGTAATCTGGCGGATAGACAGCGCCGCACCGCCGCGCGCATCGCCGTCCACTTTGGTCAGAATTACGCCGGTCAGCGGCAGGGCTTGGTCGAAGGCTTTTGCCGTGTTGGCGGCATCCTGCCCGGTCATGGCATCTACCGTAAACAGGGTTTCGATCGGATTAAGTGCGGTGTGAATTTGTTGGATTTCTTCCATCATTTCACCGTCCACATGCAAGCGACCGGCGGTATCCACAATTAACACGTCGTAAAATTTTAATTTCGCTTCCGCCAACGCAGCTTGTACGATAGCGACCGGTTTCTGTCCGGTGTTGGATGGAAAACAGTCTGCGCCGACAGCCTGTGCCAGTGTTTCCAACTGTTTGATCGCAGCCGGGCGATATACGTCGGCGGAAACCACCAAGACTTTTTTCTTCTGTCGCTCACGCAGGAATTTCGCCAGTTTTCCGACGCTGGTCGTTTTACCCGCCCCTTGCAGACCCGCCATTAAAATCACTGCCGGCGGTTGTGCGGCGAGGTTGAGGCTTTCGTTCGCCTCGCCCATTGCCGCTTCCAGCTCAGACTGCACGATCTTGAGAAACTCCTGACCGGGCG
>LM994634.1:339920-371634 GCA_000752995.2 Haemophilus massiliensis
TTAAAATCACTGCCGGCGGTTGTGCGGCGAGGTTGAGGCTTTCGTTCGCCTCGCCCATTGCCGCTTCCAGCTCAGACTGCACGATCTTGAGAAACTCCTGACCGGGCGTCAGGCTTTTATTGACTTCTTCACCGATTGCGCGTTCTTTAACTTTGCTGATAAATTCCCGCACTACCGGCAGCGCCACATCGGCTTCCAGCAGCGCCATACGCACTTCGCGCAGCGTGTCTTTGATATTGTCTTCGGTTAAACGACCTTTTCCGGTAATGTTGCGTAAGGTTTTGGACAGGCGATCCGATAAGTTTTCAAACATGCTTTTTCCTAATCGATTTTCATTGCAAAAATTTTTTCAATTATACTGAAATCTGGATGATTTTCATCATTTGCAAGAAATTTATAGCGATTTTGCGGTGCCAAGGCTAGAATAAAACCATTCTTGTTCGTTAAAGGATAAATGTTATGTGGGTTGCAATCATTTCAATGTTGCTGTATTTAGTCAGTGTTCTGTTGATAACGCCATTGCTGCTGAAAGCGCAGACCGGCGAACAACGGCAGACGGGAAAACTGAATAAAACGTTGTTTTTTTTGACCGCACTTTTTGCTATTGTTTGTCATTTCGCGGCGTTATCCGCCTTTTTTGCACATTTGCTGACAGGGCAGAGTTTTACGCTGATTGAAATCGGCTCGCTGATCAGCGCAATGATTGCCGCGCTGGCGACGGCGGCGATGCTGCTGCGCGTGAATACATTGTGGTTTTTGTTGCCGATTGTCTATTGTTTTTCGGTGATTAGCCTGATTTTGCAAACCTTGTTGCCTAGCGCGATTGTGCAGCATTTGGTGCAGAATATCGGTTTATTAATTCATATTGCGCTGGCGTTGTTGGCGTATGCGGTCTGCTTTATCGCCGCATTATATGCCATTCAGCTGTTGTGGCTGGATCGCAATCTGAAAAATAAAACCTTGCCTCTTTCGCCGATTATCCCGCCGCTGATGACTGTGGAACGGCATTTCTTCCGTTTAATGTTCAGTGGTGAATTGCTGCTGACCTTAACGCTGATTTCCGGCGCGTTTTATTTGGCGGATTTTTTTGCCGCCCAGAATATTCAGAAGGCGATATTTTCGTTTTTGGCGTGGATCGTGTTCGGGCTGTCGCTGCTTGGTCATTGGAAGCTGCACTGGCGCGGAAAAAGGATGATAATTTATACAATTTCAGGTATGATTCTGCTGACTGTGGCGTATTTCGGCAGTCGAGTCATGTTTGACATCTAGTTCAGGTGCTGTCGGTAATACAAACCACTTCAGCCCTAAAAAAGTGCGGTCAAAATTACCGCACTTTTACGTTTAATCAATATAAGGATCATGTTATTTTGGATAGTATCCCCCTTAGCAGTTTATTCATTACTTTAATTATCCTGCTTATTTTGTCCGCCTATTTTTCCGGTTCCGAAACCGGGCTGCTGTCAGCCAACCGCTATCGGATGCGCGCACTTGCCGAAAAAGGCAATAAAGGTGCGCAGAAAGCGGAAAAATTGCTGAAAAAAACCGATATTCTGCTAAGTCTGATCTTAATTTGTAACAATCTGGTGAATATTTCCGCCTCGGCCATTGCGACGATTATCGGGATGCGATTATATGGCGATGTAGGCGTGGCGATTGCCACAGGCGTGTTGACTTTTGTGATGCTGGTTTTTTCCGAAATTTTCCCGAAGACCATTGCGGCGCTTTACCCTGAACGGATTGCTTTTATTTCTAGCCATTTACTGACGATTCTGCTTAAACTTTTCAGCCCGATTGTGTATTTGATGAATCTGATTATTCGCGGGTTAATGAAGATTTTCCGGGTAAAAAGCGAAGTGAAGGTAAATTCGCTGAATACCGAAGAACTGCGCGCCATTGTCAATCAGTCGAGTAAATTTATTCCTTCCGCTCACCACGAAATGTTGCTGTCTATTTTGGATCTGGAAAAAGTCACGGTAGACGACATTATGGTGCCGCGCAATGATATCGGCGGTATTGATATTGAAGACGACTGGAAAGCGATTATGCGCCAGCTCAATCATGCGGCGCACAGTAAAGTCGTGCTGTATAAAGAGAGCATGGACGAAAATATTCTGGGCATTTTGCGGGTACGCGAGGCTTATCGGTTGATGATGGATAAAAACGAGTTCACCAAAGAAACGCTGATCCGCGCGGTGGACGAAGCGTATTTTATTCCAGAAGGCACACCGCTGAACGCCCAATTGCTTAATTTCCGCAATAAGAAAGAGCGCGTTGGTCTGGTGGTGGACGAATACGGCGATATTAAAGGGCTGGTGACGCTGGAAGATATTTTGGAAGAAATTGTCGGTGAGTTTACCACTTCCACCGCGCCTTCCATTGATAAGGAAGTTACTCGGCAATCGGACGGTTCAATGATTATTGAGGGTTCGGCAAATATTCGCGATCTGAACAAACTGTTTGATTGGCATTTGGATACGGAAGATGCGCGTACCTTTAACGGTTTGATTTTGGAACATTTGGAAGAAATTCCTGATGTCGGTGAAGTCTGTGAGATCGACGGTTTGCGCATTACCATTCTGGAAGTGGCGGACAATATGATTAAACAGGCTAAAGTGGAAAAGATAACCCATTTAGAGACGACGGATTGAATTTACCTTTTGCACAGGATGAAGCGAGGCGTTGATGCCTCGCTTTTTTTATGAGCGAATTTCAGGATATTAGATTTTTTGCTAAAAAGAATGATTTTCTTTCCCGCTTAGCCTTGACAATAAAATGCCATATAAATGATAATTGTTTCCGTTTTTGTTGAGGTAGTTATTTATAGGAAGGATCATGAAAAAAACACACTTTATATTATTACCGTTAGCCGCATTTGTCGCTACAGCTGTGCAGGCTGAAACGCTGGATGTGATCAATGTCGTATCTGAAAATACCGGTGCTAAGAGCAAGACTAATATTGTTACATTAGCCGATACGAAGAAAAGTACAGAAACTGATTTGCGAGGTTTATTGTCGTCTGAACCTTCAATTAATTTCGGTGGCGGTAATGGTGGCACATCACAATGGGTGACAATTCGCGGCATGGGACAGGATCAGATTGATTTTAAAGTGGACAACACCTATTCCGATTCACAGATTTTTCACCACCAGAGCCGTTTTATGTTGGATCCTTCATTAATTAAACGGATAGATGTTCAGAAAGGTTCGGGATCTGCAAGTGCGGGGATTGGCGCAACCAGCGGCGCGATTATTGCGACAACGGTCGATGCTAAAGATTTGTTGAGAGAAGGGCAGGATGTTGGCTTTAAACTGAATGCGGGCGTAAGCAGCAATAAGGGGCATTCACAGGGTGCAACCGTTTATGGTAAATCAGGTGCGGTTGACGCGTTATTAAGTGGCAATTGGACTACTGAGGAAATGTATAAAGACGGTAACGGTACAAAAGTGCGAGGCAGTGCGTTGGGTGAACGGGGATTACTTGCAAAATTAGGAGTGGATCTGAATGAGAATCATCGTTTGGTATTAAGTCATCGTCAGGAACGTTATCATGGCGTGCGTAATTTGCGCGAAGAATTTGATTTCACTCAGAGTGGCGATGAATCCAGAAATGATCCGCGTTACCGTATTACTACCAGCGATACGACAAATTTGGAATGGATAGGCAAAAACCTCGGTTTTATCTCACAAGTAAAAGCGAATTTATATCGTATGCAGGTATCCCGTAAAGAAACTGATACGGACTCCGAAACCAAAGTGATTACATCAGGCGCTAATCTTGATTTTGACTCGGCTATTGGGCATAGTCATTTGATTAAGTATGGTTTAAATTATCGCACACAAGAAGGCAAGCCGAATTCAATTACTGTCGCCGGCGCACGTAATCAGGAAAAAGACGATCTTGGTTTGTATGCCGAAGGCATCTGGGGATTTGGTCCTATTACATTAACAACCGGCGCCCGTTACGATTATTTTAAATTTAAAGCCGGTAATGGTACGGAGGTCAGTAAAGGTTATTTTAATCCGAGTGTCGGTTTAATTTGGGAGGCGACAAAAGATTTACGCTTTAATACTAGCCTAAACTATGCTACCCGCAGCCCGCGTTTGTATGAAGTGGCGTTGTCAGGTGGAAGCATCAGTAGTGTTGATGATAATTTAGATGCTGAAAAAGCGCGTAATATTGAAGTTGGCTTTAACTATGATTTTAATGATTTGTTTGCATTAGAAGGGAGTTATTTCTGGCAGAATATTAAGGATTTACAGAATTATTCCTGTACAGGGGTAATGCAAGGCAGAA
The DNA here is from genome assembly GCA_000752995.2 of Haemophilus massiliensis. Classification (GTDB taxonomy): domain Bacteria; phylum Pseudomonadota; class Gammaproteobacteria; order Enterobacterales; family Pasteurellaceae; genus Necropsobacter; species Necropsobacter massiliensis_B. The sequence continues at coordinate 344,215 of LM994634.1, forward strand.
ACTGTTCTACGCATACTTATCGTTACTTTAATTCCGGCAAATTGAAAAATGAAGGTTATGAATTAGGGGCAGCTTATAAATATTCTGGCTTTACAGTGCGTGCTGGCGTTGCTTATAGTAAGCCTAAATTAAACGGTACGACTTACGATGCGATTGTGACGGCAGTGCCTATGGGACGTACTTGGACAGCCGGGGTTTCTTATAAATTTGAATCGCCGAATCTGGAAATCGGTTGGAAAGGTCGCTTTGTGGAAGGTAAAGAATACGTTTCAAGCAGCGAAAGCAACCGTGGCGGCGGTGATTCAACAAGAAAAGCGGGTTACGGGGTAAGTGATTTTTATGCAAGCTGGAATGCAAACGATAATCTGACGATTAATTTTGCAATAGATAATGCCTTTAATAAATATTACAGACCTCACAGTCAACGCGCGGGCAACACAAGCTTACCGGCGGCAGGACGTGATTTCCGTGTTAATGTAAACTATACATTCTAATATTTTCAGATGATAAAAGAGCGGTAAAAAATACCGCTCTTTTTTCGTTAACTAGCTTTTGACCTCTTATCGCAAATTTGCTACAATTTCGAGCCTAATTGAGATTAATTCTCAATAGCAATTAATGCTATCAACATTATTATTAACTTTATTGCAAGTCACCTTGGAAAGGATATATCAAATGCCGCAATTATTTGCATTTTTACAAAGCTATGTCGATTACATTATTCTCGGCTTATTGGGTCTGATGAGTTTTCTCATGTTATGGTTCGTGATCGAACGTTTTATTTTTTTAAGCCGGGTTAAAGTCGCCAGTTATACCAATATTCATGAACTTGATATTGATTTAAACCGCAATTTAACCATTATCTCCACCATCGGATCGAATGCGCCTTATGTGGGGCTGCTCGGGACCGTTATCGGGATTTTGCTGACCTTTTATGAGTTGGGAAATTCCGGTGGCGATATTGATGCTGCGGCGATTATGTTGAACCTCTCTCTGGCGCTGAAAGCAACCGCCGTAGGGATTTTGGTGGCGATTCCGTCTATGGTGTTTTATAACGGTTTATTGCGCAAGGTGGAAGTAAACCGTCTGAAATGGAAAGCCTTGAACGGGCAAAAAAATGTAGGGGCGTAATGTGAAAAAGTTTGATGAAATCAATATTATTCCCTTTATCGACATTATGTTGGTATTGTTGGCAATCGTGTTGATTACCGCGTCTTTTATTTCGCAAGGCAAAATTCAGGTAAACGTGCCGAAAGCCAGCAGTACGGTAGCGTTTAAATCCGATGATCTGGCTAAACTGCTGACGGTAACGGAAACCGGTGAAATTTATTTTAACGATAAACCGATTTCGCCGGACGCACTGGAAAAAGAAATCGCCGGCTGGCCGAAAGATCAAAAAGTAACCTTAAAAGTAGACGCCCAATCAACGTTTCAGCATTTCGTGACGTTAACCGATTTAATGGCGAAAAATGAGATCAAAAATGTTGCCATTGTCACCATGAAAGAAAAAGGCGAATAAATGGCAAATCGATATTATTCCGGGCTGGGTTTTTGCCTTTCTTTATTGTTCCATGCCGCGCTGATCGGCGCCTTATGTTACGCACTGAAAAGTGATGACAGCGCGAATGGACATCAGGCTCAGCTAGTGGATACCAATATTTCTATGGAAATGATTATGGGAATGGTGGAAGCGGAACCGGAGCCGGAACCTGCGCCGGTTGTCGAACCGGAACCTGTTGCAAAAGAGATTGTTGCCGATCCGACACTGAAACCGGAACCACCGAAACCGGAAAAACCGAAAGAGCCGGAAAAGAAAAAGGAAAAACCGAAACAAAAGCCGAAACACAAACCGAAAGAACCACTTCGACAGGATTTGCCGCGAGGTGATCGCACGGTAAATTCCGAGGCGAAAGTCAATTCGGTGGCAACCGGACCGGGCGCGGTGACAACCAATAACCCGAATTTAGTCGGTAACGGTGCTAGTGCCGATGAATTAAGTGCTTACCGCACGGCGTTGCGGCGGGAAATCGAACGGCACAAACGGTATCCTCAACGGGCAAAAATGATGCGTAAACAAGGCATTGTGACGGTACAGTTTAATATTGGTGCGGACGGTTCACTGACTAACGTAGGTGTGACCAAAACCTCCGGCGCCGATGATTTGGATAAAGCGGCGATGGCTGCGGTACAAAGCGCCCGCTCAATCGGCCCGCGTCCTGCCGGAATGGGGGCGTCACTGTCGGTGCCGATTAGTTTTAAACTGCAATAAACTCACGGTTTAAATGAAAAAGTGCGGTCGGATTTAAAACTGTTTAAAAACCGACCGCACTTTTTATCTGATTTATTTTATTATTTGACTTATTTTCGGGCGCGGTAAATTGCCGTGGCTTGCGGCATTAAGCGCAGCAAATTGGCTTGTCGCTCGGCATCGCTCGGATGGGTTGAAGATAAGGCGGCCAGTACGCTTTTTGAGCCGGAGGAGGCTTTTTGCATTTTGTCCCATAATCCCGGCGCCGCTTGAGGATTATAGCCGGCTTCTGCCATTAGAAATAAGCCCACTTCATCGGCTTCGGTTTCTGCGCTGCGCGAATAAGGCTTATCCAGCGCCCAGTCTTTAGTCAGCCCGACTACCATAGCACTGCTGTCGGAGCCGATTTGAGTCGATAACGCAACATGAGCGACCTGCGCCAGTACGTTGGTAAACTGCCCCATATTCGCCTGTTTTCTGCCGTGTTCTTTTAACGAGTGCGCCATTTCATGCGCCATAACTGTGGCAATTTCATCATCGGTTAGTTTCAGACTGTCCACCAGACCGGTATAAAACGCCATTTTGCCGCCCGGCATCGCCCAAGCATTAAGTTCTTTCGATTTGATGACCGTTAACTGCCAGTTGAATACTTGCCCGGTCTGATTTTCTTTGTCGGCATAAGGACGTATGGTGTTGAAGACATTACGGATACGTTTTGCAGTTGGTGAGGTGGTGTCCACGATGCCCTGCGTTTTGGCTTGATTGACGGTTTGGGTATAACTTAACGCCGCTTGTTGATTGATGCTGGCAGAATCGACGCAGGCAGTCAGCAACGCAAGCACTGAGACGAAAGTCAATGTTGTTACCGTATTGCGCATGATGGTTTTCCTATTCGTTTCTTTTGCTGATTCAGACAAAAAAATACCGTCCCATACAGAACGGTATGTTAACAATGCGATTATTTTTTGGCGCGTTCGAAAGAGTCCACAATTTCTTTACGGGCTTCGTTCACATCGCCCCAGCCTTCGACTTTCACCCATTTCCCGGCTTCAAGGGCTTTATAGTTTTCAAAGAAATGCTGAATCTGTGCTTTCAATAATGCCGGTAAATCATTCACATCTTTGATGTGATCATATTCTTTGCTTAATTTGCTGTGCGGCACCGCCACGACTTTGGCATCGCCGCCGGATTCGTCGGTCATTTTTAATACGCCTACCGGACGGCAGCGAATCACTGAACCCGGCTGTAACGGATACGGTGTCGGCACCAGTACATCGACCGGATCACCGTCGGAAGAAAGCGTATGATTGACATAACCGTAATTCGCCGGATAGAACATAGCCGTTGCCATAAAACGGTCAACAAATAAGGTGCCGGTTTCTTTATCGACTTCGTATTTAATCGGATCCGAATTCGCCGGAATCTCAATTACGACATAAATATCATCCGGTAATGCTTTACCTGCCGGTACGTTTTCTAAACCCATTGTGTGTTCCTTCTTAAAAGAGTTAAGTGTGAATAAAACGGTTCAATTATAGCTTTATTCGTCAGGCGTTGTCGAGTTGCGCTGGTACGCGTAGGCAAAAAAGTCTGCCCGATATTTTCCGCCGAATACCATTGTTCTTTTGATTTTGTACTATTATAATAGTTCAACTTTTTAGTTTGTAACGGAAATAAAATATGACTAATAAAAAAATACCGTCGCTGTTCGGCGGCGCCATGATCATCGCCGGCGGCACGATTGGGGCGGGCATGTTGGCTAATCCGACTTCCACTGCTGGCGTTTGGTTCATCGGCTCGATAATAGTGTTGATTTATACTTGGTTTTGTATGACCACGTCAGGACTGATGCTGCTGGAAGCCAATCTACATTATCCCTCCGGTGCTAGTTTTGATACCATTGTGAAAGATCTGCTCGGTAAAGGTTGGAATCTGATCAACGGCTTATCAGTGGCCTTTGTGCTGTACATTCTGACCTATGCCTATATCACTTCAGGCGGCGGGATTACGGAAAGTTTTCTTAATCAATTGTTCAGTACCGAACAAAGTGCGGTGGAAATCGGACGTACTTCCGGTTCGCTGATTTTCTGCATTATTCTGGCGGCGTTTGTGTGGCTGTCCACAAAAGCGGTGGATCGAGTAAGTACCTTGCTGATTGCCGGCATGGTGATTTCTTTTGTGTTGTCTATTGCCGGTCTGGTGTCTTCGGTGAAACCTGAGGTGCTATTCAACGGCATCGCACAGGGCGAGCCGCATTATCTGTCTTATGTACTGGTTGCATTGCCGGTGTGTCTGGTGTCTTTCGGGTTTCATCAGAACGTCCCGAGTCTGGTGAAATATTATCATCGCGATGGCAATCGGGTGATGAAATCGATATTTGTCGGCACGCTGATTGCATTGATTATTTATATATTATGGCAGCTGGCGATTCAGGGCAATCTGCCGCGCGCCGAATTTGCACCGGTAATCGAAAAGGGTGGTGATATTGCGGTATTGCTGGATGCGCTGAGCAGTTATGTACAAACGGATTATATCGGTTTTGTGTTGCGCTTTTTCGCCTATATGGCAATTGCCAGTTCGTTTCTCGGGGTAACGCTCGGGCTGTTCGATTACATTGCCGATTTATTCAAACTTGACGACAGCGCCGCAGGCAGAACAAAAACTGCATTGTTGACTTTTTTACCGCCGCTGATTCTCAGCCTGTTATTTCCTTATGGTTTTGTGATCGCAATCGGTTATGCCGGCCTGGCGGCGACCATTTGGGCGGCAATTGTGCCGGCGTTGTTGGCAAAAGCCTGCCGACGCAAATTTCCGCAGCGCAGTTATACTGTGTACGGCGGTAATACGATGATTTATTTCATTATTCTGTTCGGCGTATTGAATATTTTTGCGCAGCTGGCGATGCAGTTCGGCGGGTTGCCGGTGTTTAAAGGATAAGATATTGCAGCAATCCGTTTATGATCGCGCGGATTTCTTCGCGCTATATCAAAAATTACGCAGCAATCCGTACAGCGTAAACGAAATGGTCGAGAAACCGACCATGTTGGCGTTACTGCCCGATTTAAACGGCAAAAAAGTGCTGGATATGGGCTGCGGCACCGGCGAGCATTTGTGCCTTTATTTACAACGGGGTGCCACCTTTGCGGCGGGTATGGATTTATCGCAAGCGATGCTCAAACAGGCGCAGACCGAACTGGAAAAACAGACCGAAAATCGACCGCACTTCGCGCTTTATCATTTGCCGATGGAAAATCTTTCGGCATTGCCGCAGGCGGAGTTTGATCTGGTCACCAGCTCGTTTGCCTTTCATTATGTTGAGGATTTTCCTGCACTGTTAGCTCAGATTCATGCCAAACTCAAACCGGGCGGCGAGCTGGTGTTTTCTCAGGAGCATCCTATAGTTACTTGCCATCGTGTAGGAGAACGTTGGGAAAAGGATGAAAACAAACGGCAGATTGCTTATCGCTTGAATTATTATCGCGAGGAAGGCGCGCGCGAACGCAGCTGGTTTCATCAGCCTTTTAAAACTTATCACCGCACTGTGGCGACCATCCTTAATAATCTGATTGCGGCCGGTTTTCGCATTGAACATATTGCCGAACCGATGCTGGTGCAGCAGCCGCAATGGCAGGTAGAATTTAAGGATTTACAGCATCGTCCGCTATTATTTTTTGTCAAAGCAAAAAAACTGTAAAAAAAGTCTTGCTTGGCGACAATTTTCCGAGTAGATTAAATGTCAAGCAATTTTGGAGCAAACAACATGAATTTCAACCGCACTTCTCATCATCACCATCATTCCCCTGATTAATCTTTCAGGCGTGTTGTGATGCTTGGAAGATAACCTTCCGAGCCAGTGCAGTAGAAACCCATTTAAACCTCTCGGAAGACAACTTTCGAGAGGTTTTTTTATTGTTAAATTTGCAGATAAGGAAAAAATATGGCAGACAACAAACGCTTAAGAATCGCACTACAGAAAAAAGGCCGTTTAAGTAAAGACTGCGCCGAACTGCTTAGTCAGTGCGGGGTAAAAATCAACTGGAACGAACAGCGCCTGATTGCCTATTCGGAAAATATGCCGATTGAAATTCTGCGCGTGCGCGATGATGATATTCCGGGCTTGGTGTTCGACGGTGTGGTGGATCTCGGCATTATCGGCGAAAACGTGCTGGAAGAGGAAGAACTGGGACGCCTTGCCGCGGGTGAACGTGTCATCTATAAGAAACTGCGCCAGCTGGATTTCGGCGGCTGCCGTTTGTCGCTGGCGGTGGATCGCGATCATCAGTATCGAAATGTACAGGATTTTGCTAATGCGCGCATTGCCACCTCTTACCCGAATTTGCTCAAACGTTATATGAAAGCGCAACAAGTTCCGTTTAAAAGCACCTTGCTGAACGGTTCGGTGGAAGTGGCGCCAAGCGCCGGGCTTGCCGATGCGATTTGCGATTTGGTGTCGTCCGGGGCGACGCTGGAAGCGAACGGCTTGAAAGAAGTGGAAGTGATTTATCAGTCCAAGGCCTGTTTGATTCAGCGTGCAGAACCGTTAAACGCGGATAAACAGCTTCTGGTAGACCGACTGTTGACCCGCATTCAAGGCGTTTCGCAGGCGCGTGAATCCAAATATATTATGCTGCATGCCCCAAAAGATAAGCTGGAACAAATTACTGCACTGTTGCCGGGGGTGGAAAATCCAACCATTCTTCCGCTGGCGCATGATAATGCCAGAGTCGCTATGCACGTAGTCAGTCAGGAAAACCTGTTCTGGGAAACCATGGAACGTTTGAAAGAAGCCGGCGCCAGCTCGATTTTGGTGTTGCCGATTGAAAAAATGATGGCGTAATCCGCCCGCAACATAAGAGATAATAATATGCAAACCTTAATCTGGAACAACCTTACCGAAACCGAAAGACAACAAGCGCTGACCCGCCCGGCAATTTCCGCCTCCGGCGATATAAAAAGTGCGGTGGAAAATATTATAAATTTGGTTAACGCCGAGGGAGACCGCGCGCTGTTTGAGCTGACCGAAAAGTTCGATAATATCAAGCTCGACGGCTTGATTGTGTCGGAACGGCAAATTGCACAGGCAAGCGTGCGTGTTCCTGAGGCGTTGAAACAAGCGATTCAAAATGCTAAACGTAATATCACCGCCTTCCACCAAGCGCAAAAACCGCAAACCGTTGATGTGGAAACGCAGCCGGGCGTGCGCTGTCAGGTGGTCACCCGCCCGATAAATCGGGTTGGACTGTATATTCCGGGCGGTTCGGCGCCGCTGTTTTCCACCGTATTAATGTTGTCGATTCCAGCAAACATCGCCGGCTGTAAAACAGTCATACTTTGCTCACCGCCACCGATTGCCGATGAAATTCTTTACACCGCTAAACTGTGCGGTGTGGAAACCATTTATGCGATTGGCGGTGCGCAGGCGATTGCGGCAATGGCGCTCGGCACTGAAACTGTCGCTAAAGTGGATAAAATTTTCGGACCGGGCAACGCCTTTGTCACTGAAGCAAAACGGCAGGTCAGCCAGTTAATTAACGGCGCGAATATTGATATGCCGGCAGGACCGTCGGAAGTCTTGGTGCTGGCGGACGGCAATGCCGATCCGGAGTTTGTCGCCAGTGATCTGCTTTCGCAAGCGGAACACGGCGTCGATAGCCAAGTGATGTTAGTTACGTCGAGTCGAGAATTAGCCGCGCAAACCGAACGGGCGATCGAACGCCAGCTGGCTTTGCTGCCGCGTGCCGAAACCGCGCGTAAAGCGCTGTCTCACAGCCGTACTTTTATCGCTGAAGATTTGTCACAATGCGTTGCGATCAGCAACCGATACGCACCGGAACATTTGGTGGTACAAGTAGAAAATGCCCGTGATTTACTGCCGTCGTTAGATAACGCAGGGTCCATTTTCCTCGGTGCTTATTCGCCGGAAAGCATGGGCGACTACGCCAGCGGCACCAATCATGTGCTGCCGACTTATGGTTACACCTGCACTTATTCCAGCCTTGGTTTGGCGGATTTCAGCAAACGCATGACCGTGCAGGAGCTCACCCCGCAAGGCTTTAAAGCGCTGGCTAACACCGTTGAATTAATGGCAAGTGCGGAGCAGTTGGAGGCGCATAAACAGGCAGTAAGCATTCGACTGGCGAAAATCAAATAGCGATTTTGACCGTTTAATTAAGGTGAAAATCATGAATAATCTGATTGAAATTTACCAAATCCAAGACGGGCAAACGCAGGTCGAAGTGCGGTTTGAACAGGAAACTGCGTGGCTGTCACAAGTGCAAATGGCTGCCTTGTTGGGGAAGGATGTTAGAACGATTAATGAACACCTCGGAAAGGTTTTTAGCACAGGCGAATTAGCACCGTGCTCAACTATCCGGAAATTTCGGATAGTTCGGCGGAAAGACGCTCGTCTTATGAAAAGATACACAAGTCTAATGTAAGGAAAACACAACATGACAATTTCACAACTTTCCAGAAAAAATGTACAGGCGCTGACGCCTTATCAATCCGCGCGTCGTTTGGGCGGTAGCGGCGATGTATGGCTGAATGCCAACGAATACCCGATTTCACCGAATTTTGATTTAACCGACCGCACTTTTAACCGCTATCCGCAAGCCCAGCCCGCGGATGTGATTAACGGTTATGCGGCTTATGCTGGAGTGCGACCGGAAAATGTGATTGTCACCCGCGGCGGTGATGAAAGCATTGAGCTGATTATCCGCGCTTTTTGCGAGACGACGGACAAGGTGCTGTATTGCCCGCCAACTTATGGCATGTATTCGGTCAGCGCCGAAACCTGCGGCATTGCGCTGAAAACCGTGCCGCTTCGCGCAGATTTTCAACTGAATCTGGCTGAAATTGAGAAAAATCTGGACGGTGTGAAAGTGCTGTTCGTGTGTAGCCCGAATAACCCGACGGGCAATCTTGTCAAGCGGTCGGATTTGCTTAAGCTGTTGCAGCTTACCGCCGGTCGTGCGATGGTGGTGGTGGATGAAGCCTATATCGAATTTTGCCCGCAAGCAACAATGGTTAATGAATTGGCGAATTTCCCGCATTTAGCCATTATCCGCACTCTGTCCAAAGCTTTTGCGCTGGCGGGATTGCGTTGCGGTTTCACGTTAGCGAATGCTGAACTTATTAACGTGTTGCAAAAAGTGATCGCGCCTTATCCGCTGCCCGTACCCGTTTCCGATATTGCGGCGCAGGCGCTGACCGAACAGGGTATTGTGCAAATGAAAGCGCGCGTGAACAGTGTACTGACTAACCGCACTTGGTTGATTGATGCCCTTACTCAACTGGCTTGTGTGGAGACGATTTTTGAGACTGCCTCCAATTATGTGCTGGTACGCTTCTGGGACGGCGAGAAGGTCTTTAACACATTGTGGGAGCAAGGCATTATCCTGCGCGATCAACACAAAGCGCTGGGCTTGGCGAACTGTATTCGAATTACGATCGGCACCGAAAACGAAAACCGTAAAGTGATTGCAGCGCTCCGCGAGCTTGCTTAGTATATGATGTATTGGATTAAACCGTAGGAAATACCGAAATGACAGCACAATCTATCCTATTTATTGACCGCGACGGCACGTTAATTGACGAACCGAAAACCGATTTTCAGATCGATAGTCTGGAAAAGCTGAGCTTTGAACCGAATGTCATTCCCGCCTTGCTTAAACTGAAGCAAAAATACCGTTTCGTGATGGTGAGCAATCAAGACGGTTTGGGCACGGATTCGTTCCCGCAAGAAAATTTTGACAAACCGCATCATGCGATGATGAAACTGTTCCGCTCGCAAGGAATTGAGTTTGATGATGTCCTGATTTGTCCGCATAAACCGGAAGAACAGTGCGATTGCCGCAAGCCAAAGGTGAAACTCTTGGAAAAATATATTCGACACGAACTGTTCGATCCGGCGACCAGCTTTGTCATCGGTGATCGTGCAACGGACGTACAGCTGGCGGACAATTTGGGGATTCGCGCCTTACAGTATCACCCTGATAAATTAAACTGGGATTTAATTGCCGAAAAGCTGCTTGGCGAACCTGTCACGAATATCGGTGAGCGCACACCGCGTTATGCCGAAGTGGTGCGCAAAACCAAAGAAACCGACATTAGCGTGCAGGTCTGGTTAGATGAAACCGGTATCAATCAAATTAATACCGGCGTCGGCTTTTTCGACCACATGCTCGACCAAATCGCCACTCATGGAGGGTTCCGAATGAACATTCGCTGCAAAGGCGATTTATGGATCGACGAACATCATACCGTGGAAGACACCGCGCTTGCCCTCGGCAGCGCACTCAAACAAGCTATCGGCGACAAACGCGGTATCGCTCGCTTCGGCTTTGTACTGCCGATGGATGAATGCAAAGCCGAATGTGCGATGGATCTTTCCGGTCGTCCGTTTATCAAATTTAAAGCGGATTTTAAACGCGATAAAGTCGGCGATTTCAGCACCGAACTGACCGAGCATTTCTTTCAGTCCGTTGCATTTACGTTGTTTGCAACCTTGCATATCAAAGCCAAGGGCGACAACGATCACCACAAAATCGAAAGTCTGTTTAAAGTGTTTGGCAGAACGCTCAGACAAGCGATTCGGATTGAAGGAAATGAGCTGCCGAGCAGTAAAGGCGTGTTATAAACGCAGCAATCAACGCGAGTTGTTCAAAAGTGCGGTCTGTTTCAGTAATGTTTTTACCGACATGCAATGGCTTTGAAGGTCGGTTCCGAGGTTTTTTGATTAATGCCACATACCCCAAAATCTTCATTTGTGCGTCATTTTGGTACCGAGCGATACACATTAATCATCACTGAGCTACGTGCGGTTTCAATAATAAAAATGGACATTGTTAATAGGAATACATCATGCAAACTATCATCATCATCGACACCGGCTGCGCCAACCTGTCTTCGGTCAAATTTGCATTTGACCGATTAGGTTATTGCGCCGAGATCAGCCGCGATCTCAATAAAATTCAATCTGCCGATAAATTGCTGTTGCCCGGCGTCGGTACGGCGATTGCTGCAATGCGAAATCTGCAAGAACGTAAGTTGATTGATACCATTCAAAACGCAGCCCAACCGATGCTCGGCATTTGTTTGGGCATGCAACTGATGACGAAATATTCCAGCGAAGGCAATGTATCGACCTTAAACTTGATGGATGGACATACGGATTTAATCCCGAATACGGGCTTGCCGTTGCCGCACATGGGCTGGAATAAGGTGCGTTATGCAGCGGATCATCCGCTGTTCGCCGATATTGAGCAGGACAGCCACTTTTATTTTGTACACAGCTATGCGGTGATGCCGAATGATAATACCATTGCCACCTGCGATTACGGCGCACCGTTTAGCGCCGCGCTAGCGCACAAAAACTTCTACGGCGTGCAGTTCCACCCCGAACGCTCAGGCAAAAACGGCGCACGACTGCTGAAAAATTTTGTGGAAAATATATAGCCCCTCTCCCTGCGAAAATCCTTAACGGGGTTTTTCTATCCTCTCTCGTGTACGGGCGAGGGGAATGGGGCAGATAAAATAGGTAAATTAAGTTTTAACGTTATGTGACAGATATGCGGGCTGTTGAGGAATTAGTGTAGAGAATGTGAAATGAGTCAAATTTTAGCTGTTAAAATCTCACAGGTTGAGCGGTTAAGCCTAGCGGACGGTTCGGTGGTTGAAACCGCGATCCGCAAAAAAGCTGTACAGGAAGTGGCGGTTAATCAACTTGGCGCGATTGGCGATGCTGTGGGCGATAAAAAACACCACGGCGGCGTGGATAAAGCCGTGTTTTTCAATGGGCAAAAAACGCTGGAAAAACTGACCGCACTTTTGGGGCTGGATTATGATTATCGGCTGGATTCCCGTTTCGGCGAAAATTTTGTGGTATCCGAGTTGGATGAGCAGACGGTTTGTATCGGTGATCAATTTCAAATTGGCAGCATTATCGTAGAAGTTTGCCAGCCGCGTAAGCCGTGCAATATGTTATCGAAGAACACTGAATTGGTTCAAACTCGTAAAGTGGTGGTGGAGCAGGGGCTGGTTGGCTGGTATGGGCGCGTGCTGCAAACAGGGCGAGTTCGGCAGGGCGATTTACTGCAACTGTTGGCGCGTCCTTATCCGACAATGACGGTGGCGGTGGTGCATCGGCTGCTTTCTCAACCGGCGAAAACACTGGATAAGGCGGTATTAAGGCAGGCGCTTAGTTGCTCTCCGCTGGCGGAAGGTTATAAGAAAACTCTGCATAAACAGGCGGAAAAAATGGAGTCTCACTCCAGTGAAAGTGCTTTTTTCAATACTCCGGAATTTTAGGGAAATATAATGAATATTCATGTTATTTGACATGAAATTTTTGCGGTGTCTGATCCTTATCTGACGTGAGCGAAGGTGTGCGTATCGAACAACATTTTCCAAAGCTTTCCCCGCAGGCGGGCGAGGGGAATGGGATAAATAAAATACGGTAAGTAATACAGGAAAATATTATGAAAAAAACATCAATTATCATCCCGGCGTTGGATTTAATCGACGGACATGTCGTCCGTCTGTATCAGGGCGATTATGCGCAGAGAACGCTGTACAGCGATAATCCTGTCGCGCAATTTCAACATTATGCAGAACAGGGCGCGCAGCAGCTACATTTGGTGGATTTGACCGGGGCAAAAGACCCGGCCAAGCGCCAAACCAAGCTGATTGGTGAGATTATTGCGCAGGTAAACTGCCCGATTCAGGTGGGCGGCGGTATCCGTGGCGAACAGGATGTAGCGGATTTGCTGGCGGTCGGGGCGAATCGCGTAGTGATTGGTTCGACGGCGGTAAAAGAGCCTGAGCGGGTGAAAAGCTGGTTTAATCGATTTGGCGCGGAAAAATTTGTGTTGGCGTTAGATGTGAATATCAACGCACAAGGTGAGAAACAAATCGCCGTCAGCGGCTGGCAGGAAAACAGCGGAGTATCGCTGGAAGCGCTGATTCAGGATTTCCGCACAGTTGGCTTGCAGCATGTGCTTTGTACCGATATTTCGCGCGACGGCACATTAGCCGGTTCGAATGTGAATTTGTATCGGGAAATATGCGCAGCGTTTCCCGAAGTGAGCTTTATTTCGTCAGGCGGTATCGGTTCGCTGGATGATGTAAAAGCCTTAAAAGGAACGGGCGTTGGCGGCGTGATTATCGGACGTGCGTTGTTGGAAGGTAAATTTAATGTGGCGGAGGCAATCAAATGTTGGCAAAACGGATAATTCCTTGTTTAGATGTGCGTGACGGGCAAGTGGTGAAAGGTGTGCGGTTCCGCAACCATGAAATTATCGGCGATATTGTTCCCCTTGCCCGGCGTTATGCACAGGAAAGCGCCGATGAGTTGGTGTTTTATGATATTACCGCATCAGCAGACGGTCGTATCGTAGATAAAAGCTGGGTGGCACGTGTGGCGGAAGTGATTGATATTCCGTTTTGTGTGGCGGGCGGGATAAAAACGGTTGCCGATGCCGAGCAAATTTTTGCGTTTGGTGCGGATAAAATTTCCATTAATTCACCCGCACTTGCGGATCCGGATTTAATTGCGCGCCTTGCGGATCGGTTCGGTGTACAGGCCGTGGTTGTTGGAATTGATAGCTGGTTTGAGCTGGAAACAGGCAAATACTGGGTAAATCAATACACCGGCGATGAAAAACGTACCCGCCAAACCAATTGGCAGCTGCTTGATTGGGTGAGTGAAGTACAAAAACGCGGTGCGGGCGAAATCGTGCTGAATATGATGAACCAAGACGGTGTGCGCCAAGGTTATGATTTAACGCAGTTGAAAATGGTGCGCGAAGTGTGCAACGTGCCGCTTATTGCTTCGGGCGGTGCCGGGGAAATGGTACATTTCCGTGATGCTTTTATTGCGGCGAACGTAGACGGCGCGTTGGCAGCAAGCGTGTTCCATAAGCAGATCATTCATATCGGCGAGTTGAAAGAATATCTTAGCAACGAAGGTGTGGCGGTCCGTCGGTAGATTGTCGATTTTCGCGCAGTAAAAAATGAGGAAAAATATGCAAATCAATATACAAACTATCGACTGGCAAAAAGTCGCTGATCTGCTGCCGGTGATCGTGCAACATTATCAAACCTGCGAAGTGCTGATGCTCGGTTATATGAACCGAGAGGCGCTGGAAAAAACCTTAGCACAGCATAAAGTAACGTTTTTTTCCCGCACTAAGCAGCGGTTATGGACCAAAGGCGAAACCTCGGGGCATTTTTTGCACGTGGTGGATATGAGTCTGGATTGTGATAACGATACGTTGCTGATTTTGGTTGATCCGGTCGGTCCGACCTGTCACACCGGCGCAGAAAGCTGCTTTCATCACTTTGAGCGCGATACGCTGCCGGGCTGGACGTTTTTCAGTAAGCTGGAAACCCTGATCGCCGCGCGTAAAGGTGCGGATCCGGCAAGTTCCTATACCGCGACTTTATATGCCAAAGGCACCAAGAAAATTGCGCAGAAAGTCGGTGAAGAAGGGGTTGAGACCGCACTTGCCGCTTTGGGCGGCGATAAAGATGAAATAGTCGGCGAAGCGGCGGATCTGGCGTATCATTTAACCGTATTGCTGCATAACGCGGGATTATCTTGGGCGGATGTTCAGGCAAAACTCAAAGCGCGCCACCGCGGAATCGGCTTACATCCCGAAGGGTCGAATAAGTAGAAGATGCGTATCACTGTTGATCCGATGACAATTGATCGCTACCGCGTCATATTGTCTGGCTAACACTGACATGAGGCATATTTAATGCCGACGATGCGAACATGAGAACGGCTGCGATATTGGGGATGTCGTTGTGAGTGGTTTTGATTTTCCCCGCGCAACCTACTGAATGCCGTTCGATTTTTGTTCCGTATCACAAATTTCAGGTAAATCACTGTCAATTTTACGGATTTTGATTTAGAATTTGCCGATTTGTAATTTTTTCTCAAAAATAAGGGGTATAAGATGAAGATTGTCGAAGTCAAACATCCGTTGGTTAAGCATAAATTAGGGCTTATGCGTGCCGCTGATATCAGTACCAAGCATTTTCGTGAATTGGCGACGGAAGTCGGCAGCCTGCTAACTTATGAAGCAACGGAAGATCTGGAAACGGAAAAAGTGATTATTGACGGTTGGTGCGGCCCGGTGGAAATTGATCGGATTAAAGGCAAAAAAGTGACCGTGGTACCGATTTTACGCGCCGGACTGGGCATGATGGACGGTGTACTGGAGCATATTCCAAGCGCACGCATCAGTGTGGTGGGCATGTATCGTAATGAAGAAACCCTCGAGCCGGTACCTTATTTTCAGAAACTGGCGAGCGATTTGGAAGAACGTCTGGCGATTGTAGTGGATCCGATGTTGGCAACCGGCGGTTCTATGATTGCTACCATTGATTTGTTAAAGCAGAAAGGCTGTCAGCAGATTAAAGTGCTAGTGCTGGTTGCGGCGCCGGAAGGCATTGCCGCGCTGGAAAAAGCGCATCCCGATATTGAATTATATACCGCGTCTATCGACAGCCATTTAAATGAACACGGCTATATTATCCCGGGGCTGGGCGATGCGGGCGATAAGATTTTCGGGACGAAATAACCCCGATTCAAACGGCATTCAATGCCGTTTTTTTCCGTGCGTTTCATGTTAAAAAGTGACCGCACTTTTAAGTTAATTCAGACAGAGAGTTGAAACTTACATGACAGAAATTCATCAGCATGCGCCTGTCGAGGTGCAAAGTAAAGTCAAGCAGGCTTTTGTCGGTTTGCAAATGTTGTTCGTCGCCTTCGGTGCGTTGGTTTTGGTGCCGTTAATTACCGGGCTGGATGCTAATACCGCCTTATTAACCGCCGGTATCGGCACGCTGTTGTTCCAGCTGTGTACCGGTAAGCAGGTACCTATTTTTCTTGCCTCTTCCTTTGCTTTTATTGCACCGATCCAATATGGCGTGGCGACTTGGGGCATTGCCGTTACCATGGGCGGTCTGGCTTGTACCGGTTTGGTATATCTGGCACTGAGTACGCTGGTTAAACTGAAAGGCGCCGGTGCATTGCAACGTATTTTCCCGCCGGTCGTGGTCGGGCCGGTGATTATTATTATCGGTATGGGATTGGCGCCGGTTGCGGTGGATATGGCATTAGGCAAGGGCAGCAATTATCAGTATAACGACGCAGTGTTGGTTTCCATGGCGACCTTACTGACGACGCTGGTGGTTGCGGTTTTTTCCAAAGGTATCATGAAGTTAATCCCGATTATGTTCGGTATTGCAGTCGGTTATGTGCTGTGTTTGTTTTTAGGATTGATTGATTTTAAACCGGTGCTGGCGGCGCCTTGGTTCAGTCTGCCGCATATCACGACGCCGGAATTTAAACTGGAAGCGATTTTATATCTATTACCAATTGCTATTGCACCGGCCGTGGAACATGTGGGCGGCATTATGGCGATCAGCTCGGTGACGGGGAAAGATTTCCTGAAAAAACCGGGGCTGCACCGCACTTTACTGGGTGACGGTATTGCAACGTCTGCCGCCTCATTGCTGGGCGGCCCACCGAATACCACTTATGCGGAAGTGACCGGTGCGGTGATGCTGACCCGTAACTTTAACCCGACAATCATGACTTGGGCAGCGGTATGGGCGATTGTTATTTCTTTCTGCGGCAAAGTCGGTGCATTTTTATCCACCATTCCGACGATTGTAATGGGTGGCATTATGATGCTGGTGTTCGGTTCTATCGCCGTGGTGGGCATGAGCACGTTAATTCGCGGTAAGGTAGATGTCACCGAGGCGCGTAATCTGTGCATCATTTCCGTGGTGATGACATTCGGTATCGGCGGTATGTTTGTGAATTTCGGCGAAGTGTCTTTGAAAGGCATTAGCTTGTGTGCAGTGGTGGCGATTGTGCTGAACCTGATTTTGCCGAAAGCGAAAGATCAGATTGAAGATTAATATTTAACCGAAGAACAGGGATAATCTTTATTTATCCCTGTTTTTTTTGTATATTCTTACTGCACTTTTAGCTTTTTCAGGGAAAAATGGGTTGTCAAATTTTCAGCTGCCGTTGCCGATTCATCAGATTGAGGACGATACTTTAGAGAATTTTTATACAGACAATAACTTATTGTTGTTGAATTCATTGTATAAAAATTTCGAGTTTCTGCAACAACCGCTTTTTTATCTCTGGGGGGCAAAAAGCAGTGGAAAAAGCCATTTGCTGAAAGCCTGTTCCAATCATTTTCTGCTCAATGAGCGCCCGTCTATTTATGTTCCACTGAGCAAATCGCAATATTTTTCTCCCGCCGTTCTGGATAATCTTGAGCAACAGGCGTTGGTCTGTCTGGACGATATTCAAGCGGTGATCGGCGAGCCGGAATGGGAGCTGGCGATTTTTGATCTGATCAACCGTATTCGTGAGCATGGCAAATGTCTGCTGCTGATCAGCGCCGATCAATCGCCGAGCGCGCTGGCGGTGAATCTGCCGGATCTCGCCTCTCGCCTGTCGTGGGGCGAAATTTACCAGTTACACCCGTTGGATGATGCACAGAAAATCAAAGTGTTGCAGCAAAACGCCCGTGCGCGCGGCATTGAGCTGCCGGAAGAAACGGCGAATTTTCTGTTAAAGCGGCTAGATCGTGATATGAAAACCCTGTTCGACGCACTGGCTAAGCTGGATAAGGCATCTTTGCAGGCACAACGCAACCTCACCATTCCTTTTGTGAAAGAAATTTTAGCACTATAAATTGGTGAAAAAAATACCGCACTTTTACCGGTGCGGTATGTCGTTTACCAGTGGTGCCAGTGGCGGTAGCCGCGATAGTAGCCGATACTCGGCGCCAGAATCAGGTGCGGCGGCTGGCTGATTAGCACGGTTTTCGGTTGGTAATCGCTGGCGTTAAGCGGCATGTTGACCGGTGCCTGAGGCTGATTTTTCTGTGCCGCTGGAACCGTGTCGCCGTGATAGACTTTGGCATTATACTGCGCGACGGCTTGCATATCCAACGGTGCGTTGGACGTTTGCTGTTGTGCGGACTGGCAGGCTGTTAGCGCCAGTACACAGCTGATAATCCAAGAGATTTTATACGTCATGTGTTTCTCGCTTATTTACAAATAGTGCTGGAAAGAATGTCAGAATTTTTCTGAATATTTTGTGTGGCAATTTTCTTACCGTATTTATGTTCTTCTTCCTGAACCCGTTTAGCCAGTCCGAGATCCTGAATGTTAAATACCGGCGCATACTGAATATTATTCGGTAGTTGCTCCGAATATACCGTGGCACCGGCAATGCTGGCGTAATAATCGTTATTTTCTTGATTGATGTAATAAGTGCGGGAATCCGTTACTTCAACACCGGTGTTTGATCTGAACCCGCGGCAGATACCGGCGCCGGATTCAAACACAGTATGTGCGGTTTGATTTTCACTGAGCTCATAGATTTCAAACTCAATGCTGTTCGCCAGCTTCTTGACATCGCTGATATTGTCCGGATCTAGCTGATGTTTTTCGGCTTTACTGAGATAGGTTTTTGATTGTGGCTTATTGTTTTCGGCAAAGCTGAAAAAGCCGTTAGGGTAGTCTGTTTTGCGTTGTTCGTTATTTTTAATGACCGTACCGGATTCGGAAATATGAATGGACACAGGCGGCTGCGCTATGCAATTGCTCGCTATTAGGGTTGAGGTGATAGCAGTAATTAGATAGTTTCTATTCATTTTGACTCATTTTTCAATAAGATTATTCAAATTCATAAAGCTCTAGAGGCAAATCATCGGGATCGCGGAAAAAAGTAAAACGTCTCCCTGTCAATTCATCGACTCTAATCGGCTCGCACGAAATACCTTTTGCCAGCAAACTGGCAACGGCATTTTCAATATTATCGGTTTTAAACGCCAAATGGCGTAGCCCACAAGCCTCCGGTGCAGTCAACCTAGGCGGCGGAGCAGGAAAAGAAAACAGCTCAATACGGCTGTTATCGGGAAAACGTAAATCAAGTTTATAGCTGTTTCTTGAGACGCGATAAGTTTCTTCGATAACCTCTGCACCTAAGGTTTCGGTGTAAAATGCCTTTGACCTTTTATAATCCGAAACGATAATCGCGACGTGGTGAAATCCTGAAACGAACGAATCCATTTTTCTACTCCGCTGCGCTGAATATTTGTACTCAATATAGCATCTATAGCATCTTTTATTCATTTAGTTGAGTGAAATTTGCCCCCTTTTTGATTAAAAAAAGGGCAAATGGGCAATTCGTTTGATCTTGAATAAGGATTATTTTCAATAAGTTAGTTCTGTGTTTTATCCGACTGCTCGGCAATAGCGTCACGGGCGGCGCGAATGCTTTTTTCGATTAGCGGCACGCGCGGGTCATCTTTCGGCATGAGACGCAGCATCATCGCCCAGGTTACCGCCGCCATTTTATAATCTTCCGTTTCAAAATACTGAAACGCCAGGAGGCTGAGCGCCTGCATATTGGTATGATCCTGTCGTAATACAGCTTTGAGCAGTTCCATGCCTTTCGATTTGTCGGTCTGGTCATCGGAAAACATTAAAACGCGGGCATAAGCCAGTTTATATTCGATGTTATCCGGCGCCAGTTGGTTGGCGCGGGCGTAACTGTCCAAGGCAAGCTGCGCTTTATCGGCCGCCATGGCGGTTTGTCCGAGCAGCCACCAGCTTTCCGCGTCATCGGGTTCTTTCTGTAGTTTTACGCGCAGGGCGGTGGCGAATTGCTGCAATTCGCTTTCATTTAAAGGGTTGGTCTGCTCTTCTTTCAGACGCTGATAAAAGTGCGGTAGTTTTTCGTAGGTTTTTTCCAGCATAGTTTCCGCCTGCCAAGCACCGACCCGCATATAAGCCAGTGCGGAGATAATGGTAAGTGTCAGGAAGGCGGATACGAACCAGACTTTGCCGTAGTGTTTTTTATCAGTCGTCGTATCCTCGTGTTCGATCGGAATATCTTCCAGCAAAGATTGCTGCAATTCAGTTTTCAGCTGTTCGGCGTTTTCAGATAAACCCAGCTGCGCTTCGTCTTCAATTTCATGCAATCTATTGAAATAAAAGGCTTTATTTAATTCATCCCGTTTGGCTGCGCCATATCTTACGGCAGAATGGCGCAACAGCGGATAAAAACAGAGCAGTGCGATAAGTAATGTCAGCAATAATGCGATTAACCAGAAATTCATTTATTGTTCCTTGCCATTGAGTAATGCCTGCAAGCGACGCTGTTGGTCTGCGTCTAGCGCCGGGGGTTCCGTTCTGCGATCGGATTGCGTCGCCGTACGTTGCGGTCTGCGGCGCACGATAAAGAAAATACCGAATACAATCAGTGCGGCGGGTGCAGCCCACAAAATCACGGTGGCGGCAGTCAGCGGCGGATCATAGGTCACGAAGTTGCCATAGCGGGCAACCATATATTCCACAATATCCTGTTTGCTTTTACCTTCTTGTAGCAATTCAAACACTTTGGCGCGCATGTCCACCGCAATGGTAGCGTTGGAATCGGCGATATTGTTGTTCTGACATTGCGGGCAACGTAATTCCTGCGTCAGAATCTGATAATCTTTTTCCTGTTGGGCTGAGCTGAAATCCAGCGCATCAATTGCCGCTGAGGCGGCAAAGCTGATACCGAAGGTTAAAAGTGCGGTTAAAAAATAAAAAGTTTTTGTCATTTTTTCTGCTCCGCCAATTTACGGTAAACCGGCTCCAGTTTTTCCTGCCAAACCCGTGGATTAACATCGCCGGCATGGCGGTAATGAATAATGCCGCCGGCATCAATAATGAAGGTTTCCGGCGCGCCGTAAACCCCCAAATCAAGGCCGAACGCGCCTTTTTCATCCTTAATCACGGTTTGGTAAGGATTTCCCAGATCTTTCAGCCATTTGAGCGCTTTTGTACTGTCGTCTTTATAGTTGATGCCGATAATGTCGATTCCCTGCCGTTTCAGTTCATTCAGATACTGATGTTCGGCATAGCAGGTCGGGCACCAAGTCGCCCATACGTTAACCAGCAGCGGTTTGCCCTGTTTAAACAGATTGCCGTCATGTTGTTTGTTGTCTAACAGATCCGTTAACATTTTATCCGGTACCGGCTTGCCGATTAAGGCGCTTTCCAGCGCTTTCGGATCATCGCCTTGGGAATTGCGTTGCAGCTGCACGAAAAATGCGACGATTAACAGTAAAAAAATAATGAGAGGAAGATAACGTTTTTTATTCATGGGATGTGTCCGGTTTATTACGGGCCTTAGTGCCTTCGTTTAACAATGCGGTGAAACGGTAGCGGCGATCAAGCATACAAAGCAGTCCGCCGCATGCCATAAACAGCCCGCCCAGCCAGATCCAGCGGATAAAAGGTTTATAGTATAACCGCAGCGCCCAAGCGCCATTGCCTAAACTTTCGCCCAATGCCACATAGAGATCGCGTCCGAATCCCCAGTCAATTGCCGCTTCCGTCATTGACATTTTGCTGACGGTGTAAAAGCGTTTTTCTGCATAGAGAGTCGTTTCCAGTTTGCCGTTTTTGAGTACCTCGACCTGCGCTTTGCCGCCCAGATAATTCGGGCCGTTGGCATCAGTGATGCCTTGGAATTTAAATTCATAACCGGCGATCTGTACGCTGTCGCCCACATTCATGCGCACATCCCGTTCGATACTGTAATTTTGACTGAATGCAATGCCCCATACAGTCATCGCCACGCCCAGATGGGCTAGCAGCATGCCCCAGTGAGAACGCGGCAGCTTACGGATACCACTGAAAAAACTGTTGCGGTGAGTGGCACGCAAGTAGGATTCATAGAGCGACAGCAACAGAATAAATACTGTCATCATTACGCCGAGTACTGCGCTGACCGTAACCTTATCCTGCAAAATATAAGGCAGCACGCAGCCGGCAAGCAGTGTGATAACTAAACTGACAATCACCGGTTTACGGATTGCCGAGACTTGATCACGCCGCCACTTGACCAGCGGACCGACCCCAAGCAGAAAAGCGAAAGGGATCATAATCAACATAAACATTTGGTTGAAAAACGGTGCGCCGACGGAAATAGTTCCCAACCCCAGCTGTTTGTGTACCAGCGGCAGCAAGGTACCCAGTAAGACCACGGCAAGTGCGGTCATTAATAAGATATTATTCAGCAGTAACAGGCTTTCGCGCGAATAGCGTTCATAATTATCGCGTGCTCGAATCTGGTTGCCTTTATAAGCGTACAGCGCCAGCGATCCGCCGATAACCACCACCAGATAAGCCAGAATATACAAGCCGCGGGTCGGATCCGAGGCGAATGCGTGTACCGAAACCAGAATGCCGGAACGCACCAGAAAGGTGCCGAGTAAACACAGTGAAAATGCTAGAATTGCCAGCAATACCGTCCACGCTTTGAATGCGGCGCGCTTTTCGGTGACCGCAAGGGAATGAAGTAAGGCAGTACCCGCCAGCCATGGCATTAGAGACGCATTTTCCACCGGATCCCAGAACCACCAACCGCCCCAGCCCAGTTCATAATAGGCCCACCAAGAGCCCAGTACGATACCCAGTGTCAAGAAGATCCACGCAGCCATTGTCCACGGTCGCGACCAACGCGCCCAAGCGGTATCCAGTTTGCCTGTCATGAGGGTGGCGATAGAAAACGCGAACGCAACGGAAAAGCCGACATAGCCCATATACAGCAGCGGCGGGTGGAAGATCAGCCCCACATCTTGCAACAGCGGATTTAATTCGCGTCCGTCCACCGGAAAATCAGGGAATGTCCGCGCAAAAGGATTGGAGGTAAACAAGACAAAAATCAGAAAACCGATGGTAATGATGCCCATGATGCCCAATACCCGCGCTACCGCTTCCTGCGGCAGGCGCTTGCTGAATAACGCAACCGCGGCACTCCACAGCGTGAGCAGCCAAATCCATAACAGCAACGAACCTTCATGAGATCCCCACACGGCGGACAGTCGATATACTATCGGCAAGCTGGTATTGGAGTTATTCACCACATACTGCACGGAAAAATCATTGACGGCAAATAAATAGAACAGTGCCGCAAAGGCAATACTCAGGCTGACAAACAGTCCGTAAGTCATCGGGCGGGCAAGCGACATCAGCTGCGCATTGCCTTTTTCCGCGCCCCATAAGGGCAGAATG
The DNA here is from genome assembly GCA_000752995.2 of Haemophilus massiliensis. GTDB lineage: Bacteria > Pseudomonadota > Gammaproteobacteria > Enterobacterales > Pasteurellaceae > Necropsobacter > Necropsobacter massiliensis_B. The sequence goes on from LM994634.1 coordinate 367,571, forward strand.
GCAAGCAGTAATGAAATTGCCAGACTTAAGGCTAAAGCGTAGTTTCCCAGTTCGGCAATCATTGCTGACCTTCTTGTGTATGTATTTGCTGACGATCGCGTTCACTTTCGCCTTTCAGATCCGAAACGCCCATCGGCTTATGGACTTTTTGCATTTGTGCATCCAGCTCCGGCGGTACATAGTTTTCATCGTGTTTCGCCAACACTTCACTGGCCTGCAATAAGGTCGGCTGTACCAGCACGCCTTGCGCCACGATACCTTGTCCTTCACGGAATAAATCAGGCAGAATGCCCTCATATTCCACGCTGACGGACGGCCCGATGTCATTGAGATCGAATTTGACTTTCAAGCTGTCAGCATCACGCCGCACGGTGCCTGCCACAACCATACCGCCGATGCGGATGCGTTGCCCGACTTGCGGTTTGGTTGAGGCGTCATTATTTTTGCCGTGGATAACTTCCGATGGCGTATAGAATAAATCAATGTTCTGGCGCAGAGCATACAGCACCAGTGTCGCTGCCACGGCAACGCCGAGCAGCACAAAAACAAGAATAGATAATCGTGATTTGCGTCGCGGATTCATAATGTGCCTCCGGTGTTTGCCGTCTGTCGGCGTTGTTCCCGCTGTTGCTGACGTTTAATGTCTTTAAACAGCGCATTTTTTCCCGCGGCGCTTTGTATAATCAGCGCCAGAATAACAAAAAAGGAAATACCGTAAGCCAGCCACACGTAGAAGCCGTATCCCCCCATCTGGATAAAATCGTTAAATGATTGAAAAAACATATATTATCCTTTAAAAGTAAAAAATGATAAATTCGTTAGCGGTAATCGCAGATAAAACTGAAAAAAGTGCGGTGCGTTTTTGACCTGTTTCCGTATTTATTAGCCGACCAGTTCCTTAACCCATGCCCGTTTTTGCTCTTCTTTCAGCAGTTCCGTGCGATAGCGCACCAGTGTCAGCCAGATAAACAGCGCCATAAAGCCGAAAATGCACAGAACCAGCGGAATCAACATTGGCGTGGCGATAGACGGTTTTTCCAGTTTAGTGATACTGGCGCCTTGATGCAGTGTATTCCACCATTCTACGGAAAAATGGATAATCGGCAGATTCACCACACCCACCAGACACAATATGCCCGCGGCTTTGGCGCCGATTGTGCGATCCTGAAAGGCGGAGTATAGTGCCAGTACGCCCAAATACAGGAAAAACAGAATTAATTCTGCGGTAAGCCGAGCGTCCCATACCCACCATGTCCCCCACATCGGTTTGCCCCAGATTGCGCCGGTGACCAGCGCCAGAAAGGTGAATACCGCACCGATCGGTGCCATGGCAATCATCGCCAAATGTGCCTGCTTGATTTGCCACACTAAGGCAATCAGCGCAGCAAGCGCCATCGACCCGTAAACTCCCATTGACCAGATTGCGCTGGGAACATGCACGTACATAATACGGAAACTGTTACCCTGCTGATAATCCGCCGGGGCGTAGGCTAGTCCCCACACGATGCCGACAATCAGCAACAGCGCGGTCAACAGTGCAAACCAAGGGATGAATTTTCCACATAGGCGATATTGGGTTTCCGCTTTGGCATAAGGGTGAAGCCATTTCCACATTGTTTGTTCCTTCTTTGATGTATTATCATATGACGCTGCATGATATTCCAGACACTTAGGGCCTGGGAAAATATACCCACGTAGTGCCGTTGCTGTCTGCACGGTGTAGCAAACGCGCTATTGCCCCACACTGATCCGCAATGCCGCGGCAATGGCAAACGGTGATAACGTTAATGCACCCGCCAACATCGCACCTAAAATAGCAAGCTGTCCGTTGTAGGGCAAATTTAACCCGGCGGCATCCAGTACTGAAGCGGCGAAAATTAATACCGGGATAAACAGCGGCAGCACCAATAAACTCAGCAGTACGCCGCCTTTGCGCAACCCTACCGTCAGTGCCACGCCAATCGCCCCAATACAGCTTAAAATCGGCGTGCCGATTAATAAAGTCAGTACCAGCGCCCACCAGATATGTATCTCCAGTGATAACAATAATGCCGCAATCGGCGATAATAAAATCAGCGGCAGCCCGGTCAGCAGCCAATGCGCAATCACTTTCGCCAATGCGGTCAACGGCAGCGGTTGGGCGGTCAGCATTAATTGTTCCAGTGAGCCGTCGGTAAAATCATCACGAAACAGGCGTTCAAAAGAAAGCAAGGCGGATAACAGTGCCGCCACCCACACAATACCGGGCGCAATTTTTGCCAGCAGTTTCGGTTCCGGCCCGATAACCAACGGAAACAGCGTCAGCACGATAAGAAAAAACCACAGCGGATTCAATATTTCTGCCTGTTTGCGCCGCGCAATCTGCATTTCCCGTGCAATAATTCGGGTAAATATCATTCTGTTTCTCCTGCAAACCGATACTGTTCCAACCGCACTTTTTGCAGTAACTCGCTCGGCACTTCCTGATGGCTGGTTAAAATCACTATGCCGCCGGCTCGACTGTGGCGCTCGAATAAGCAGGTCAATACCTGTACACCGTGTTGATCAATGGCGGTAAAAGGTTCGTCCAGAATCCACAGCGGCGCCTGTGACAGCCAAAGGCGTGCCAGCGCAATCCGTTTTTGCTGGCCGGCGGACAGATGTGCGGCGGCAATATCTTCGCGCCCGAGCAGCCCGACGGTGTGCAGCACTTCCCATAGGATTTCCTCGCCTTGAAGGCAATGTCCGGTGTGCTGATAAAAACGCAGATTTTCCCACGCGGTCAGTTCCGGCTTAATGCCTGCCTGATGCCCCAGATACAACAAATTATACTGATATTCCTCGCGGTTTTTGCTAATCTCGCAATTATTCCACCGCACTTTACCCTGTAACGGCTGTGCCAGTCCCGCCAGAATACGCAGCAGACTGGTTTTGCCGATGCCGTTGTGCCCTTCAATCTGAACGAAATCCCCGCTTTGCCAGTGCAGATCCAACGCCGTAAACAGGGTTTTATCGCCGCGTCGGCAGGCAAGTTGCTCCGTTTGTAATTGATTGATTTTCGACATGCCGTCATCGTTGTCCCAGCTGAAATAAACTTATCGAATTCTATCATAAGGTTATGCAATGGCGTAGGCATCATAGGCGGAAATTCCTACCTCTTTAGTTGTAAATCGGCGCCTTATTGATTTAGCGCAAAATTCCCTTCGCGACATAGTGGTGCCGTAAATATTTTTATAACGGGTGTTTGCGGAAAAGTGCGGTATAAAAAAATAAAGTTTTTTATTAAATTAGGATTTAATCTTAATTTATGTTTATTTATTGAAGTATTATTTTGTTTTGTAATTATGTCAATCGTTTGAGTTGAGATAAAATGCTGAAAAACTATTTGACAGATAAATTCTAAAGCGTAAGATTGAAAACGTTTTTGACCGACAGGACAGCATGTGATGTTGAATATGATTTTATCCCTCGACCTTCTCCTCCTCTCACAGATGTTGTGCGGATAGGTTGTGGATAAAAGAAATTAACGACAAAACCGGAATAAAAACCCGCACTTAAAAAAGAGGCGGGTTTTTTTGTTATAAATCGAGCGAAAAAGCACCGCACTTTAAACCGACTCAATCTATGTAAGGATAACGATATGACAGACCAGGTAATTATTTTTGATACCACATTGCGTGATGGCGAACAGGCGTTAAAGGCCAGTTTAACTGTAAAAGAAAAACTCCAGATCGCCTTTGCGCTGGAACGTTTGGGTGTGGATGTCATGGAAGTCGGTTTTCCGGTATCTTCCGCCGGCGATTTCGAATCGGTGCAGACCATTGCGCGTAATATTAAAAACAGCCGAGTGTGCGCGTTGTCGCGCGCTATAGAAAAAGATATCGATGTCGCGGCGCAAGCGTTAAATGTGGCGGAGGCGTTCCGTATTCATACCTTTATCGCTACCTCGGCGCTGCATGTGGAAGCCAAACTGCGCCGCACTTTTGAAGATGTGCTGGCAATGGCGGTTAGTGCGGTTAAACGCGCCCGCCGTTACACCGACGATGTTGAGTTTTCCTGTGAAGACGCCGGTCGTACCGGTATCG
>LM994634.1:372925-583924 GCA_000752995.2 Haemophilus massiliensis
CCGCCGTTACACCGACGATGTTGAGTTTTCCTGTGAAGACGCCGGTCGTACCGGTATCGACAATATCTGTCGGGTGGTGGAAGCGGCGATTAAGGCGGGTGCGACCACGGTGAATATTCCCGACACCGTGGGATATTGCCTGCCGTTGGAATACGGCGAGATTATCGCCAACGTCATGAATCGCGTGCCGAATGTGGATAAAGCGGTCATTTCCGTGCATTGCCATAATGATTTAGGCATGGCGACGGCAAATTCTCTAACTGCGGTGCAAAAGGGCGCGCGTCAAGTCGAATGTACCGTCAATGGTATCGGCGAACGTGCGGGCAACACCGCACTGGAAGAAGTGGTGATGGCGCTTAAAACCCGTCAGCCGTTGTTCAGCGCGGATAGCCGCATCAATACGCAGGAAATTCATCGTGTCAGCCAAATGGTGAGCCAGCTTTGCAACATGCCGATTCAGCCGAATAAGGCGATTGTCGGCGCCAATGCCTTCGCTCATTCTTCCGGCATTCATCAGGACGGCATGGTAAAAAACAAAAATACCTATGAAATTATGGCGCCGGAAACCATCGGGCTGAAAAAAGAAAAACTGAATCTTACTGCGCGTTCCGGACGCGCTGCGGTGAAAAATCACATGGAAGCCATGGGCTATCAGGAAAACGAATACGATTTAGATAAATTGTATAACGCTTTCCTGAAACTGGCGGACAAAAAAGGCCAAGTTTTTGATTATGATCTGGAAGCGCTGGCCTTTATCGATATGCAGCAGGGCGATGAAGATCGGTTAACGCTGGATGTGATTACTTCGCAGATGATCAGCCATTTGCCGGCTTCCGCGTTTGTGCAGGTGGAACTGGACGGTCAGCGGATCAGTCAGGTTTCCAGCGGCGGTAATGGGCCGGTGGATGCGGTGTTTAACGCGATCTTGAAAATTACCGGCATTGAGCTGAAGATGCTGAGCTATAACTTAACCGCCAAAGGAGAGGGCGCCGAAGCACTGGGGCAGGTGGATATTGTAGTAGAACATGAAAGCCGTCGTTTTCATGGTGTCGGTTTGGCGACAGATATTGTCGAATCCTCGGCACGCGCGTTGATTCATGCGATCAATGCCATTTATCGGGCGCATAAAGTGGCAGATTTAAAGTCTCATAAAATTTCACATTAAATAAGGAATAATGCAAATGCAAAATTATAACGTAGCGGTTTTAAGCGGCGACGGTATCGGGCCGGAAATTATGGCGGAAGCTATTAAAGTGCTGGATGCGGTGCAGCAAAAATATCATTTTAAATTACATTACCGCACTTTTGAAGTCGGCGGTATTGCCATTGATCATCAGGGAACACCGCTGCCGGCGGTAACGGTGCAAGGCTGTGAAGAGGCTGATGCGGTTTTATTCGGTTCGGTGGGCGGGCCTAAATGGGCGCATTTGCCACCGGAGCAACAACCGGAACGCGGGGCCTTATTGCCATTGCGCAAACATTTTAAATTATTTTGCAATTTACGTCCGGCGACGCTTTACAAAGGCTTGGAAAAATTTTGTCCGTTGCGTGCCGATATCGCGGCAAAAGGGTTTGATATGGTGACGGTGCGCGAGCTGACCGGCGGGATTTATTTCGGCCAGCCGAAAGGGCGTGAGGGCAGTGGCGGGCAGGAAAAAGCTTACGATACCGAGGTGTATCAGCGTGATGAAATCGAACGAATCGCAAAAGTTGCCTTTGAAACCGCGATGAAACGTAATAAACACGTGACTTCTGTGGATAAAGCCAATGTGCTGATGAGTTCGGTGCTATGGCGCGAAACGGTGATTGAGGTGGCGAAACAGTATCCGCAGGTGCGACTGGATCATATTTATATTGATAACGCCACCATGCAGCTGATTAAACAGCCCGAGTTTTTTGATGTGTTGCTGTGTTCCAATATGTTCGGCGATATTATTTCCGATGAATGCGCGATGATTACCGGTTCCATGGGGATGTTACCGTCCGCAAGCCTAAATGAAAACGGTTTCGGCTTATATGAACCGGCGGGCGGCAGCGCGCCGGATATTGCCGGCAAAGGAATTGCCAACCCGATTGCGCAGATTTTGTCCGCCGCCATGATGTTGCGTTACAGCTTTAATTTAAATGAAGCGGCGGACGCCATTGAACAGGCAGTGAAAAAAGTGCTTGCCGACGGCTATCGTACCGCGGATCTGGCGGACGAAAGCAAGCCGGTTTCTACCGCCGAAATGGGCACATTGATTGCGCAGGCAATTTAGCGATGACATAAAAGTGCGGTCAATTTTTGCCGATTTTTAACCGCACTTTTGAGCGAGATTAAACATAATTTGATTACCCTACGAGAACAGCATGAAAAAAACACTCTACCAAAAATTGTTCGATGCACACGTCGTTTATGAAGCGGAAGGCGAAACGCCGATTTTGTATATTAATCGGCATCTGATTCACGAAGTAACCAGCCCGCAAGCCTTTGACGGGTTGCGCGCGGCCCATCGTCAGGTGCGTCAGATCGGTAAAACTTTCGGTACGATGGATCACAGCATTTCGACCCAAATCCGTGATGTGAATAAACTGGAAGGGCAAGCCAAAATTCAGGTGCAGGAATTGGAAAAAAACTGCCGGCAAACGGGCATTACCTTATTCGATATGAATACCAAACAGCAGGGCATTGTGCATGTAGTCGGCCCGGAGCAGGGGCTAACGTTACCGGGCATGACCATTGTATGCGGCGATTCACATACCGCCACCCACGGTGCATTCGGCGCATTGGCATTCGGAATCGGCACCTCTGAAGTGGAACATGTGCTGGCGACCCAAACGCTGAAACAGGCGCGGGCAAAAAATATGAAGATTGAAGTGCGAGGTAAAGTTGCACCGGGCATTACGGCGAAAGATATTGTGCTGGCGATTATCGGTAAGACAACCATGGCCGGCGGCACCGGACATGTGGTGGAATTCTGCGGCGAGGCGATTCGCGATTTATCTATGGAAGGGCGGATGACGGTGTGCAATATGGCGATTGAGTTGGGCGCGAAAGCCGGTTTAATTGCGCCGGATGAAACGACGTTCGCGTATTTGAAAGATCGTCCGTATGCCCCGACAGGTAAAGATTGGGATGATGCGGTGGCGTATTGGAAAACCTTGAAATCCGATGACGATGCGCAATTTGACAGTGTGGTGGTTCTGGATGCCGGTGAAATTGCTCCGCAGGTAACCTGGGGAACTAATCTCGGTCAGGTGATCGGTATTGATCAGCATGTGCCTAATCCGGCGGATATGCACGATCCGGTTGCGCGAGCCTCGGCGGAAAAAGCGCTGGCTTATATCGGTCTGGCGCCGGATACTGATTTAACTCAAGTGCCGGTGGATCAGGTGTTTATCGGTTCCTGCACCAATTCGCGCATTGAAGATTTGCGCGCCGCAGCGGCTGTAATGAAAGGGCGCCGAAAAGCGGATAATGTTAAGCGTGTGTTGGTGGTGCCGGGATCGGGCTTAGTGAAAGAACAGGCGGAGAAAGAAGGGCTGGATAAAATTTTTATTGCCGCTGGCGCCGAGTGGCGTAATCCGGGCTGTTCCATGTGCTTGGGCATGAATGATGATCGTCTGGGGGAATGGGAACGCTGCGCTTCAACCAGTAACCGCAATTTTGAAGGGCGTCAGGGGCGTAACGGACGTACTCATTTGGTTAGCCCTGCAATGGCGGCTGCGGCGGCGGTATTCGGAAAATTCGTCGATATTCGTCATGTGGAATTACATTAAGGAGCACGCAATGGCAGGTTTTAAACAACTTTCAGGTTTAGTAGTGCCGCTGGATGCGGCGAATGTGGATACTGATGCGATTATCCCGAAACAGTTTTTGCAGGCGATCACCCGTGTAGGCTTCGGCAAACATTTATTCCATGAGTGGCGTTATCTGGATGCGGCAGGCACGCAGCCTAACCCTCAGTTCGTGTTGAATTATCCGCAATATCAGGGCGCCAGCATTTTACTGGCGCGTAAAAATCTGGGTTGCGGTTCTTCCCGTGAACATGCGCCTTGGGCATTGGCGGACTATGGTTTTAAAGTGATGATTGCACCGAGTTTCGCCGATATTTTCTACAACAACAGCTTAAATAATCATATACTGCCGATTCGTTTAAGCGAGGAGGAAGTGGAAGATATTTTCCAGTGGGTATGGGCGCATCAGGGACAGCGGATTGATGTGGATCTGGAAACCCAAACGGTGACGGTGGGGGATAAAATCTATCATTTTGACATTGATCCGTTTCGCCGTCATTGTCTGTTGAACGGGCTGGATAATATCGGGCTGACATTACAGCATGAGCAGGACATTGCCGCATACGAAAGTAAGATCCCGACATTTTTACGTTAATTGCAATAAACAAGGCTAACCATTTGGTTAGCCCGTTTTTCAGCGTAAATTTAGCTGGCGCCGGATTTTACGCAACAGCAAAAATACCCACGGCCACAGAATACCGCTGGCAATGGCACCAAAAATTTCCTGCGAGTTGAAATTGGCATTGTGCAATAACAATTCGATGAAAAAAATACCTAATCGCACGGCAAACACAAACAGAATCACTAATAGGCTCTGCATCCATAAGGACAGATTGCGCAAAATCAAATAATTCAGCGCGATTAAATAAGCGAATACGGACAGTACCAGCGCATGCACACCCAAAATTGAGCCTAGTACCAAATCCCACACTACACCAAGCAGAAATGCCGAGCCAATGCTGACTTTCGTCGGAATCGCCAGTATCCAATACAACAAGACCAGCACAACCCATGCCGGTTTGAAACTCTGCATTCCGGCCGGCCAAGGAGCAATTTCCAACACCATTGCCACAATAAAAATGCAGACGATAATTAGACATTGCAGTAAAAAATGGCTTCGCATCAGTCTTCCTCCCGGTATTGCGGTAAGTCCGGCGTTACTGGTTCCGGCGCGATTTCCGTCGGCGGTTCGGCATGCGGTTCTTCCGTTGGCAGTGACGTTGCTGGATTATCCGTTTCTTCCGTTACCGGCGTTTTATTCACTTTGTTGGCTTCCGCGCCTTGATTTTCCAACCGTTGCTGTACGGCTTTTCTTACTTCTTCCGGCGTAATGGATTGCGCTTTATGCATATCTTCGTTCGTTGGCCACAGCAGCAGCACATAGCGTAAGCGTTCCATAGAAGCCAGCGGTTTTGCCGTAATTGTGGCGAAATAGTTTTTGCCGTCGCGTGAGACGTTTTCCACCACCGCAACCGGATAGCCTTCCAGAAAGCGTCCACCCAATCCGGAGGTAACCAACAAATCGCCTTTTACTATATCTACGGAACGCGGTACGTTGTCCAGCGTCAGCTCGTCGCTGCGTCCTGTGCCGCTGGCGATTACCCGCACGTCATTGCGCAGTACCTGAACCGGAATGGAATGAGTCACATCGGTTAGCAACAATACTCTACTGGTATCGCTACCGACGGAAATAATCTGTCCGACTACGCCTTTTTCGTCAATCACCGGTTGACCGACATAAGCGCCGTCTTTTTCTCCTTGATTGATCACGACCAGTTGGCGATAAATATCGGTTTCAGCGGTTAATACTTCCGCGATTTTTTTGTATTCATCGGTGCGTAACGGGGAATTCAACAATAGACGCAGCCGCTGATTTTCCACTTTCAGCTGGTCGAGTAACAGTAAGTCGGCATTTTTTTCCCGCAGTTGTTCGCGCAGCACTTTATTTTCAATTTGCAGTTTATTGGTATCGACCAGATTGTCCGATACGCCGTCGAGCACGGTACGTGGCGTGTTGGCGAGATAATATAGCCCGCCTACCGCGGTTTCCATTACACTGCGGGCTTTAATCATGGTATTGGTTTGACCGTCGGATAAAATCAGCGCAATGGAGGCGATAACCGCCATAATAAGCCGTAAACCGAGGGGGGGCGATTTGCCGAAAATGGGTTTCATATCGTTATCCGGGACAAAAAGTGCGGTGAAAATAACCGCACTTTTTCTATGATGTCACGCAATTAAATTTCGTCGCTGAAAATATCGCCGCCGTGCATATCGATCATTTCCAGCGCTTCGCCGCCGCCGCGCGCCACGCAGGTTAACGGATCTTCGGCAACGATCACCGGTACGCCGGTTTCCTGCGACAGCAGAATATCAATATTACGCAATAAGGCGCCGCCGCCGGTCAGCACCATGCCCCGTTCGAAAATATCCGCAGCATGTTCCGGTTGGCATTCTTCCAAGGCGGTACGCACTGCGGTGACAATGCCGTTGAGCGGTTGTTGAATAGCCTCCAACACATCGCGCGAGGTCAGTTTGAAGGTACGCGGCGCGCCTTCGGCGAGATTATGCCCGTGTACTTCCATTTCTTTGATTTCGTCGCCTTCCTGAATATAGGCGCTGCCGATTTCCTGTTTAATTCGCTCGGCAGTCGGTTCGCCGATAATGGAGCCGAATGTGCGGCGAACATAAGCGATAATGGCTTCGTCGAAACGGTCGCCGCCAATCCGTACGGATGAAGAATAAACGATACCGTTTAACGAAATCACCGCCACTTCCGTAGTACCGCCACCGATATCAATCACCATCGATCCGGTTGCGGTGGACACCGGCAGTTTGGCACCGATTGCCGCCGCCATAGGTTCTTCAATCAAATACACTTCGCGCGCACCGGCACCGATAGCGGACTCTTTAATGGCACGGCGTTCCACTTGAGTGGCGCCGGCCGGTACGCACACCAACACGCGCGGACTCGGGCGCATAAAATTGCCGCTGTGCACTTGTTTAATAAAATATTGCAGCATTTTTTCCGTGACGAAAAAGTCGGCGATCACCCCGTCTTTCATGGGGCGAATCGCCAGAATGCTTTTGGGGGTTCGACCCAGCATCAGTTTCGCTTCTTTACCGACCGCCGCGATGCTTTTCAGCGACCCGGAACGGTCTTGGCGAATCGCTACTACGGAAGGTTCATCCAATACGATGCCTTGACCTTTAACATAGATAAGAGTGTTTGCTGTACCGAGATCGATGGAGAGATCGTTTGAAAACAGACCACGAATTTTTTTGAATAACATAGGAATTCCGTAAAATAAATTGTATAAGAAATACTCAATCCAGAGTGTTGAAAAAATTGTGCTAAATGTACCAAAAAATCGGGGGTTAGGACAGAAATTTTTACATAAACCGCATGAAATCCGACCGCACTTTAAGCGGAACTAGGTAGAATGTTCAGGGCTGCGGCGGGAAATGAACCACAGCCCGAAACTGCGCCGTTGTCGCTTAGCCTTTCGCCAAAATCGGTTTCAGGAAGCGTGCGGTGTGTGAGCCTTTCACGCGACAGACCTGCTCCGGCGTACCGGTTGCGATAATCCGACCGCCGCCGCTGCCACCTTCCGGACCGAGATCCACAATCCAGTCGGCGGTTTTGATCACATCCAAATTATGCTCGATGACCACGATGGTGTTGCCCTGATCGCGCAGGCGGTGCAGGACTTCAAGCAATTGTTTGATATCCGCGAAATGCAGACCGGTGGTGGGTTCGTCCAAGATATACAGGGTTTTGCCGGTATCCCGTTTCGACAGCTCCGTTGCCAGTTTCACCCGTTGCGCCTCACCGCCCGACAGTGTGGTGGAGGATTGACCCAAACGGATATAGGATAAGCCCACATCCATTAGGGTTTGCAGGCGGCGTGCGATCATCGGAATGGCGTCGAAAAATTCGCGCGCTTCTTCCACCGTCATATCCAGCACCTGATGGATGGTTTTGCCTTTGTAGCGGATTTCCAGCGTTTCACGGTTGTAGCGTTTGCCTTTACATTGGTCGCAAGGCACATACACATCGGGCAGGAAGTGCATTTCCACTTTGATCACACCGTCACCCTGACAGGCTTCACAGCGCCCGCCGCGCACATTAAAGCTGAAACGTCCCGGATTATAACCGCGCGCGCGTGATTCCGGCACGCCGGCGAACAGCTCACGGATTGGCGTGAACAACCCGGTATAGGTGGCGGGATTGGAACGTGGCGTGCGCCCAATCGGACTTTGATCGATATCGATCACTTTGTCGAAAAACTCCAGCCCTTCAATGGATTGATACGGCGCAAAATCAATGTTGTCGGCGCGGTTCAACGCATTTTGTGCCAGCGGGAACAAGGTATCGTTGATTAGGGTGGATTTGCCCGAGCCGGATACGCCGGTGATACAGGTAAACAATCCCACCGGAATTTCCAGATTAACCCGTTGCAGATTATTGCCCGCCGCACCGTTTAGTTTCAGGATTTTTTGCTTATCAAGTGCGGTGCGTTTTGGCGGAATTTCGATCTTTTCTTTGCCCGACAGAAATCTGCCGGTCAGCGAGTCGGGATTTGCCATAATCTCTTGCGCCGTGCCTTGCGCCACCACATAGCCGCCGTGTACGCCCGCGCCGGGACCGATATCGATAATATGATCCGCCGCCATAATCGCATCTTCGTCATGTTCCACCACAATTACCGTATTACCGAGATTGCGCAGGTGAATCAGTGTATTCAGCAGACGTTCATTATCGCGTTGATGCAGACCGATCGAGGGTTCGTCCAGCACATACATCACACCGACCAACCCGGCGCCGATTTGGCTGGCGAGACGAATACGTTGCGCTTCGCCGCCGGATAAGGTTTCGGCGGAACGAGAAAGCGACAGATAATTTAATCCGACATTCACTAAAAATTGCAGACGTTCTTTGATTTCTTTTAGAATTTTATCTGCGATCTGCGCTTTTTGCCCGCTGAGCGTCAGGGTGTCCATAAACTGTAACGTATCACCGATGCTTTTTTCCGATACTTCCGGCAGATTGGTTTCGCCGATATATACGTGGCGGGCTTCCGGACGCAAACGTGAACCGCCGCAATCGGCACAGGGACGAGTGCTGATGTTTTTCGCCAGTTCTTCACGCACGGACAGAGATTCGGTTTCTTTATAACGGCGCGCCATATTGTTCAAAATGCCCTCAAACGGATGATGACGCACCACCACATCGCCGCGATCGTTCATGTACTGAAATTCAATTTCCTCCTTGCCCGAACCATGCAGAATAATATGCTGAATTTTTTTCGGTAAGGCTTCAAACGGGCTTTCAATATCAAAGCCGTAGTGTTTGGCGAGCGATGTCAGCATTTGGTAATAATAGAAATTGCGCCGATCCCAACCTTTGATTGCGCCGCCGGCAAGAGAAATCGACGGATTTTGTACCACCCGCTTTTCATCAAAATATTGCTGCACGCCGAGGCCGTCGCAGGTCGGACAGGCGCCTGCCGGATTATTAAAAGAAAATAAGCGCGGTTCCAGTTCCGGTACGGAATAACCGCAGTGCGGACAAGCAAAATTGGCAGAGAACACCAGTTCTTCCGCCTGTGGATTTTCCATATCTGCCACAACCGCGGTACCGCCGGAGAGCTCCAATGCGGTTTCAAAGGATTCCGCCAATCGCGTGGCGAGATCCGACCGCACTTTGAAACGATCCACCACCACCTCGATAGTATGTTTTTTCTGCAATTCCAGTTTCGGCGGATCGGATAAATCGCAGATTTCGCCGTCAATTCGTGCGCGGATATAACCCTGCGCCGCAATATGCTGTAACATTTTGATATGTTCGCCTTTGCGCTCTTTGACTACCGGCGCAAGCAGCATCATTTTGCTGTCTTGCGGCTGCGACAGCACCTTATCCACCATTTGACTGATGGTTTGTGCAGCCAGCGGTACATTGTGATGCGGGCAACGCGGCTCACCGACCCGGGCGAATAACAGACGCAGATAATCGTGAATCTCGGTAATTGTCCCAACGGTGGAGCGCGGGTTATGGGAGGTGGATTTCTGCTCAATAGAAATCGCTGGCGACAGCCCTTCAATATGATCCACATCCGGTTTTTCCATTAAGGATAAGAATTGGCGAGCATAAGCGGACAGTGATTCCACATAACGGCGCTGTCCTTCCGCATACAGCGTGTCAAAGGCAAGAGAAGACTTCCCTGAACCGGATAGTCCGGTGATCACAATTAATTTGTCGCGCGGAATAGTGAGGTTGATATTTTTTAAATTATGGGTTCTTGCCCCACGAATGTCGATTTTTTCCATGATATAGCAGATAGGTGAATTCGGATGAAACCGGGTTAAAATTGCGATCATTATCGCATATTCTTAAATAACTGTGCAAATATCCAGTAAAAATTGTGTTAAGAGATAGATCTTTTTGTCATTTTAAGGCAAAATAAGCGGAATTTTTTACATCACACAGTATTGAGCAGAGGACAGTATGGCCGGAGTAAATAAAGTTATTATTGTAGGGAACCTGGGTAACGACCCGGAAGTGCGCACCATGCCGAACGGCGAAGCAGTCGCCAATATCAGCGTAGCGACCAGCGAAAGCTGGCTGGATAAAAACACCAATGAACGCCGTGAAGTGACTGAATGGCACCGTATTGTATTTTATCGCCGTCAGGCGGAAGTGGCAGGCGAGTACCTGCGTAAAGGTTCTAAAGTGTATGTGGAAGGGCGTTTAAGAACCCGTAAATGGCAGGATCAAAACGGTCAGGATCGTTATACCACGGAAATTCAGGGTGACGTCTTGCAAATGCTCGACAGCCGCGCAGAACGCAGCCAGAGCGGCGGTTATGCCCCAGCCCAAAACGCAGCGCCTCAGCCAAGCTATCAGGCACCGCGCCAAACCGCAAAACCTGCCCCGACCGCAGAACCGCCGATGGCAAACGACAGCTTTGACGATGATATTCCGTTTTAACTGACTGCAAAACGATAAACCAGAGAATGATTAAGAGAAGCGTTGTTTAGAACGCTTCTCTTTTTTACATGTGTTTTGGTGTATTTTATGTTGAACCGTATTGATATCGAAATACCATGCTTCGACAAGCAACCGTGTGATATGAGATTATGGTCTCAACTGTGCGTGCAGATGAAGCAAAATATGCGCTGATGCTGATTGACCGATGCTCCATTTCGGATCTTAATCAATGCTACAAAAGTGCGGTCGGATTTGTTGGCATTTTGGCAAATCCAACCTTTTAGTTTTTACTCAAAATAAAGTGATTATTTCGCTAAATCAAACACTTCCGTAATAGCCGCTTTGGTATAAATGTCGCTCATTTGCCAATCTTTCGCATTTTGAACCGCATTATCAATTACGGCGCTCAGTTGTTTGTCGTTGACACCGAGTTGTGCCAGTGTAGTCGGTGTACCGATTTTGGTGAACCAAGATTTGAGCGCGGCAATGCCTTCTTCGGCAGTCTGCAAGCCGAAAATTTCGCGGGCGAAACGTTCAAACTGCGGTCGATTTCGTTCTTTCCACCATGTCATCCATGCCGGCATAACCACAGATAGTCCGGCACCGTGCGGTACATCGCAAATAGCACTTAACGCATGTTCAATCATGTGATTAGGATAGCTGAAGCCGGTAGTTCCCACGTAAGTTAAACCGTTCAGCGCCATGGTCGCCGCCCAAGCGAATTCACCGCGGGCATCCAAATCGTTTGGGTTGTTGAGCAGGATTTCCGTAGTGCGGATGACGGTTTTGATATTGGCTTCTACCTGCATGTTGATGAGCTCAGGCTGTACGCTGGCGGTAAAATAGCCCTCAATGGAATGGGCAATAATATCCGCTGCCGAATACACTAAATAATCCCGGCTGACAGTCGCCTGTAATTTAGGATTGATGACCGAGACTTTCGGATACAAATCCTCACCGTTAATGGCATATTTTTGTTGAGTTTGTTCATTCATCACCACGCCGCCGTTATTCATTTCGCTACCCGTTGCCGCAAGGGTCATGATGTCGAAAATCGGCAGGTTTTTCTCAACCACCGCTTTGTCAATAAAGAAATCCCATACATCGCCAGCATACAATGCGCCCGCGGCGATGGCTTTGGCACTGTCTAAACAGGAACCGCCGCCGACACTTAAAATACTGTCTATCCCTTGTTGACGAACAAGTTCAATCCCTTCGTTTACTTTGCTTAAAATCGGATTGCTTTTAATGCCGCCGAATGCGACGAATTCAATGCCGTTGGCGTTCAAACTGGCGGCGACATCATTAAATAACCCCGATTGTTTAATCCGCTCGCTGCCGTACACCAGCAACGTTTTTTTGACACCGAATTGGTGCATATAAGCGCCGATATTTTTTTCTTTATCTACACCGAACTCTATGCGGGTCGGATTACGAAAACAGAATGAATACATGGTATGTTCCTCTTTAACAATGAAAAATTATTTTAACTTAGCGTAATCGGCATCGGAAACCGGTTCCAGCCATTCATTACGGGTATTTTCACCCGGCATTTCGATGGCAAGGTGCTGAAACCATGCAGTTGGCGCCGCGCCGTGCCAATGTTTCACTCCGGCTGGAATATGCACCACATCACCGGCTTTTAGGGCTTGAGCCGGTTTGCCCCATTCTTGATAATAGCCGTGTCCAGCGGTGACAATCAGCATCTGTCCGCCACCTTTGCCGGCGTGATGAATGTGCCAGTTATTACGTGCGCCCGGTTCAAAGGTGACATTGCCGATAGGCAGTTGTTCCATCGACAGCATATTCAGATAGCTTTTGCCGACAAAATATTGCGCATAAGCGGTATTTTCTTCCCCGATCGGAAATGGGCTCATCGCCGGTCTTGATATTTGGCGAATCTCTGCGAGTTGTTCATCGCTCAGACCGTTTTGCTTGCTGATGTTAATATGAGCATGTAATTGATTTTCTACCCCTTGCATTGNAACCAGAGAATGATTAAGAGAAGCGTTGTTTAGAACGCTTCTCTTTTTTACATGTGTTTTGGTGTATTTTATGTTGAACCGTATTGATATCGAAATACCATGCTTCGACAAGCAACCGTGTGATATGAGATTATGGTCTCAACTGTGCGTGCAGATGAAGCAAAATATGCGCTGATGCTGATTGACCGATGCTCCATTTCGGATCTTAATCAATGCTACAAAAGTGCGGTCGGATTTGTTGGCATTTTGGCAAATCCAACCTTTTAGTTTTTACTCAAAATAAAGTGATTATTTCGCTAAATCAAACACTTCCGTAATAGCCGCTTTGGTATAAATGTCGCTCATTTGCCAATCTTTCGCATTTTGAACCGCATTATCAATTACGGCGCTCAGTTGTTTGTCGTTGACACCGAGTTGTGCCAGTGTAGTCGGTGTACCGATTTTGGTGAACCAAGATTTGAGCGCGGCAATGCCTTCTTCGGCAGTCTGCAAGCCGAAAATTTCGCGGGCGAAACGTTCAAACTGCGGTCGATTTCGTTCTTTCCACCATGTCATCCATGCCGGCATAACCACAGATAGTCCGGCACCGTGCGGTACATCGCAAATAGCACTTAACGCATGTTCAATCATGTGATTAGGATAGCTGAAGCCGGTAGTTCCCACGTAAGTTAAACCGTTCAGCGCCATGGTCGCCGCCCAAGCGAATTCACCGCGGGCATCCAAATCGTTTGGGTTGTTGAGCAGGATTTCCGTAGTGCGGATGACGGTTTTGATATTGGCTTCTACCTGCATGTTGATGAGCTCAGGCTGTACGCTGGCGGTAAAATAGCCCTCAATGGAATGGGCAATAATATCCGCTGCCGAATACACTAAATAATCCCGGCTGACAGTCGCCTGTAATTTAGGATTGATGACCGAGACTTTCGGATACAAATCCTCACCGTTAATGGCATATTTTTGTTGAGTTTGTTCATTCATCACCACGCCGCCGTTATTCATTTCGCTACCCGTTGCCGCAAGGGTCATGATGTCGAAAATCGGCAGGTTTTTCTCAACCACCGCTTTGTCAATAAAGAAATCCCATACATCGCCAGCATACAATGCGCCCGCGGCGATGGCTTTGGCACTGTCTAAACAGGAACCGCCGCCGACACTTAAAATACTGTCTATCCCTTGTTGACGAACAAGTTCAATCCCTTCGTTTACTTTGCTTAAAATCGGATTGCTTTTAATGCCGCCGAATGCGACGAATTCAATGCCGTTGGCGTTCAAACTGGCGGCGACATCATTAAATAACCCCGATTGTTTAATCCGCTCGCTGCCGTACACCAGCAACGTTTTTTTGACACCGAATTGGTGCATATAAGCGCCGATATTTTTTTCTTTATCTACACCGAACTCTATGCGGGTCGGATTACGAAAACAGAATGAATACATGGTATGTTCCTCTTTAACAATGAAAAATTATTTTAACTTAGCGTAATCGGCATCGGAAACCGGTTCCAGCCATTCATTACGGGTATTTTCACCCGGCATTTCGATGGCAAGGTGCTGAAACCATGCAGTTGGCGCCGCGCCGTGCCAATGTTTCACTCCGGCTGGAATATGCACCACATCACCGGCTTTTAGGGCTTGAGCCGGTTTGCCCCATTCTTGATAATAGCCGTGTCCAGCGGTGACAATCAGCATCTGTCCGCCACCTTTGCCGGCGTGATGAATGTGCCAGTTATTACGTGCGCCCGGTTCAAAGGTGACATTGCCGATAGGCAGTTGTTCCATCGACAGCATATTCAGATAGCTTTTGCCGACAAAATATTGCGCATAAGCGGTATTTTCTTCCCCGATCGGAAATGGGCTCATCGCCGGTCTTGATATTTGGCGAATCTCTGCGAGTTGTTCATCGCTCAGACCGTTTTGCTTGCTGATGTTAATATGAGCATGTAATTGATTTTCTACCCCTTGCATTGTACTTAATGCCGCAACGGTAATGATCTCCCGTTCCTGCCAGTTAAGCAAATCGTTGGCAAAAATATCGCCGAATAAATGGGCTTTCAGATAGCGGTCGATCTCCGGTGAAAGTGCGGAGAGATCGACGGTTTGTCCGACTAAACGGGTTTGTGTTTGCGTGCCGAGCGCTAATAAATCGGTATTTCCTGGCAACAGGCGGGCAGAACGCCCTTGTTCAGTTTTCAACCCTTGCGCACGTCGGGCTGCGACGCGTTCTGATAAAGCGGATAAGGCGTTTAAACTGCGCGGAAAACCTGCATAAGCATAAAGTTGCGTTATCGCAGCCTGAATTTCATTTACGGTTAAATCATTATCCAATGCCTGATCGATGGCGGCATTAAGGCGGGGGATATCGCCGTTTGCGCTAAATGCGCCGATCTGTGCGAAACTGTATTGTTTGTCGGAAAGTATCATTTGTCTGACTCCCTGTTGATTTGTGGTCAGCGTTTGCACGATATTTCGCACCATGGTTTCAGGTGTTGCGAATGCCAAAAGTGCGGTTAAAATCACCGCTGTTTTGGCTGTTTCTATTATGTGAAACACGAATGAGCGAATGACTGAATTGTAATTCCGTTTTGATCTCACTAAAATGAATAAATATAGAAAACACAATTCCGAAAAATGAGATTATGAACCGATTAGATGCTTTAAAATATTTTGTCGTTGCTACTGAAACGTTGAGTTTTCGGGCAACGGCAGAGCGATTTTCCGTTTCGCCGCAAGTGATTACCCGCGTGATAGGTGAATTGGAAAATGAATTGGGCGAACAATTATTTAAACGCAATACCCGTTCTATTCGTTTATCGGATTTTGGCGCGCAATGGTTGCCCAAAGCGGAACAGTTTTTGCAGCAGGAACACGCTTTATTCGGTTCGCCTAGGGTGAATGATAACGAATTGTCCGGTATCGTGCGGATTACCGCGCCGCCGTCAGCCTATAGCGACTGGGTGCTGAAGCAACTGTTAATTGCCTTAACGCCCTATCCTGATATTCGCATTGATTGGCGCACCGGGTTTGATGTACTAAAAACGGTGGAAGATCAAATAGATATCGGCTTAAGAATTACGCAATCGCCGGAACAAAACTGGATTGCGAAAAAAATTCGTATGTTGAACGAACCGATTGTGGCTTCACCTAAACTGCTTGAACGGGTCGGACAGCCCGAGAATATCGCAGATCTGGTGGCGCACTTTCCGCTCGGAAGTCTGCTGAATAACAAAACCAATCGACCTTGGCATTGGTATGTCAATGATGAACTGATCCCCATTTATCAGGCCAATGTAGTGACTGATGATGCGAAAGCCTTGTTGCAAGCCGTTCTGGCAGGCAGAATATTTGCCCCGATTCCCTATATGGATTGCCAGCATTACTTGGAAACGGGTGAATTGGTAAAAGTGTTTCCTTACAGCGAATCACAAAAATGGGCGTATTATTTATATCGTCCCAGACAAACCATTACCGCTAGACGGGTACTGGTGGTGTATGAATTATTGGAAAAAATTTATTTAAGCCATCGCGCCATATAATCTCACCATGTAAAAGTGCGGTGGGTTTTAACGATGTTTTTAATACGCTAAAAAACGGATTGAAAATCGACCGCACTTTTGGCTAGTCTCACCGTATTTTTATTATCTTGATAGCTGATACTCTTTTGTATGGCGCTGAAAGAGGGGCCGGTGAAATTTTGTATTGAGTTATTTTGCATGGTAAGCCATTTTTGTGGTATGTTTAAAACCGAGCCTGCTCTGGCAGCCGTTCAACCTGATTTAACGATGAAAGCAAAGGAGATTATTATGCTACGTTATTCCGTTATCTTTTTCGTGATTGCCATTATTGCTGCGGCATTGGGCTTTGGTGGCATCGCCGGCAGCGCGGCAGGTATTGCCAAAATCCTGTTTATCGCATTTTTGGTTTTGGCGGTATTGTCTCTACTTTTCGGCCGCAGACTTTAAAACGGTTGGAAAAAAGAAGCTGAGGTTTAACCTCATCGCGTTAGAGATGTAATTGAAGGACTGATACCGATATTATATTGGGCTCAGTTCTTTTTATTTTTATATTCCTTCTTTAGCAGTGATTCGCAATAGCCGGTTTTGGCAAGTGAATATGATTACATTGTGCATTTCGCCGCCGGCAGCTTCTATTGGCGGCTATCATTGAATTTGATCTTTGCAGAATAAATCTACCTCTTTTATAAAAACGTTATGCATATTATTATATAGCCTATTTTTAATTGAGGTGATCTTATGAAATTTAAACGTTTTCTATTGGTAATATTTACCTGTTGTATCGCATTGTCTTCCTTTGCCGAACGTACCGTAACCGATCAGTTAAACCGCGAGATTGTGATTCCCGATCACGTACAGCGAGCGGTTATTTTGCAACATCAAACGCTGAATATTGCGGTACAGTTGGATGCGCTCAAGCAAGTGGTGGGCGTATTATCCAAATGGAAAAAACAATTGGGGGCGGACTATGTTCGGTTGGCGCCGGAGCTGGAAAAGATGGCGACGCCCGGTGATCTTAACGAAGTCAATATCGAAAGTCTGTTGCGGTTACAACCGGATGTGGTGTTCGTTACTAATTATGCGTCGCCGCAAATGATTGAACAAATTTCTAATGCGGGGCTGCCGGTTATTGTGATTTCTCTACGTAGCGGTGATGAACGCGAGCAAGCAAAATTAAATCCCACTTTGGAAAATGAAGATGAAGTCTATAATGACGGGTTAAAACAAGGAATTCGTTTAATTGCCGAAGTGTTTGAAAAGCAGGCGCAGGGTGAGGCGTTAATCCGAGCAGCCTTTGCCAACCGTCAGTTACTGGCACAGCGGCTGGGCGATATCAAACCTGCCGACAGAATAAAAGTTTATTTGGCAAATCCGGATTTAACCACCTACGGCTCAGGCAAATATACCGGCTTAATGATGGAACATGCTGGCGCTTATAATGTGGCTGCCGCGACAATTAGAGGCTATAAACAGGTTTCGCTGGAAAATGTGTTGAGCTGGAATCCGCAAGTTATTTTCGTGCAGAATAGGTATCCCGATGTCGTCAACCAAATTCGCACTTCTGCCGAATGGGCAAATATAGACGCGGTGAAAAACGAACGGGTCTATTTGATGCCGGAATATGCCAAAGCTTGGGGGTATCCGATGCCGGAAGCGCTGGCTTTGGGCGAATTGTGGATGGCGAAGAAACTGTATCCGCAGCGGTTTAGGGATATCGATCTGGATAAACTGGTTGACGATTATTATGTTACATTCTACCGCACTCACTACAAAGACTGACTGAGGCGGTATGTCGCATCGTAATAAACGGATATATCCGCTGTTCATATTACTGATTATTACCGTTCTGGTTGCGTTGGGGATCGGGCGGTATTCTCTTTCTGTGCCGGAAGTCATTCATATTCTGTTGGCAAAACTCAGCGGTCTCCCTTTGGCGCCGATTCAACAGCAGATAATTTTTCAAGTCCGCCTGCCGCGGATTCTGCTTGCTGCGCTGGTGGGCGCCGGGTTGGCATTAAGCGGTTGTGTATTGCAGGGCA
This sequence comes from Haemophilus massiliensis, assembly GCA_000752995.2. Lineage (GTDB taxonomy): Bacteria > Pseudomonadota > Gammaproteobacteria > Enterobacterales > Pasteurellaceae > Necropsobacter > Necropsobacter massiliensis_B. Next base: position 391,230 of record LM994634.1, read on the forward strand.
TTTTTCGCAACCCGTTGGTCGATCCGCACATTATCGGAGTAACTTCCGGTGCGGCCTTTGGCGGTACGTTAGCGATTTTTCTGGGATTCGGTATCCAAGGGTTATTTTTTAATACCGTTATATTCGGGGTAGGCACCTTGCTCGCGGTTTTTCTGCTCAGTTATAAATTGACGAAACAAAGTCTGCTGATGCTTATCCTTACCGGCATGATGTTAAGCGGATTTTTTTCCGCGTTGGTCAGCCTGTTACAGTATATTTCCGACGTTGAAGAAAAACTGCCGAGTATTGTGTTCTGGTTAATGGGCAGTTTCGCCACCGCCAACGGCGAAAAACTGTACTTCTTCTTTCTGCCTTTTATCTGTTGCAGCGCTGTGTTGTTAGGGGTGCGCTGGCGCCTGAATTTGTTGTCTTTGGGGGATAAGGAAGCCAAGGCGTTGGGCGTCAAAGTGACACCGCTGCGCTGGTGTGTTCTGTTTTGCAGCGGGGTGATTGTTGCCTGTCAGGTTGCGGTCAGCGGCAGTATCGGCTGGGTGGGGTTGATCATTCCGCATATCGGTCGTATGCTGGTCGGCGCTAATCATCAGAGTTTATTACCTTGTTCCATGTTAATCGGCGCGGTTTATATGATCGTTATCGATTGTTTTGCGCGCGCCGCGACTGATGCGGAAATTCCGATCAGTATTTTAACTTCGCTGATCGGTGCGCCGTTATTCGGTTTTTTACTGTATAAACTGAAACGGGACGGCTGGAATGAATAAAAGTGCGGTGATTTTTTGCCGAGATTTAAGCTTTGCTTATACTGCACAGCCGTGGTTGTTCCGCGCGCTTTCTTTTGCGCTTGCCCAAGGCGATGTTCTGGCGGTTTTAGGGCCGAATGGCTGCGGCAAAAGTACGTTGTTGGATATTCTGCTGAAGGTTCGTCAGCCGCTAACCGGCGAAGTGGTTGCTGGCAAGCCGTGCTGCTTTGTGCCTCAGTTTTTTATGCCGCCTTTTGCATATAGCGTGTTGGATATTGTTTTGATGGGGCGTTCCACACATATCGGAATGTTTTCCGCCCCTAAAGCGGCAGATCGGGAAATTGCCCGGGACGCGTTAAACAGTTTGGGGTTGCTCGCTATTGCGGATAAGGATTTCAGATTATTGTCCGGCGGGCAACGGCAGATGGTATTAATTGCCAGAGCGCTTGCCAGTGAGGCGCCGATTATGCTGTTGGACGAACCCGCATCGGCGCTGGATTTGTATAACCAAAACCAGTTGTTATCTTTGCTGCGCCGACTTGCCGAACAAAGAAAATTGACCATTATTTTCACAACCCATCAGCCTAATCATGCCGCGTTACTGGCGAATAAAACCTTACTGCTGAAAAAAGACGGCTTTTTATTCGGTGAGACCAGTCAGATTCTGAATAGCGAAAATCTCAGCGAATTGTTTAATATTACGATGTTACAACGGCGGATTGATTACCGCCGGAGCATTTTCCGACACTTTGTCCCTTTATATGATGTGGCGTTAGCACGGCATGATGACGAATGAGCAAATGACAATAAGAGAATAACGTTGTTAGGAATAAAACGGGCGCAACAAAAGTGCGGTGGTTTTTTCTGTGATTTTACCATTCTTGCTATTGAATAAATTTATTCTTCTTTTTCTAATATAAATATATTTATAAGTTAGATAAATTTAATAATTATATTTATTTTAGGCGTTTCTCTATACTTAGGCTCCGTAACACAAAATACAGAATGAAAGGAGTAGAAAATGCCCATTGTTATTTATATTTTTGCAATTAGCGCGTTTGCGCTAGGATTGGCGGAGTTTTTGCCGATTGGTTTATCTGATGTGATTGCGGTTGATTTGGGTGTGAGTGTGGAGCAAGTGGGCAAGAATGTTACAGCGTATGCGCTGGGCGCGACAATTTCGGCACCGATTTTGACCGCTTTAACCACAAACTGGTCGCGTAAAACAGTCATGCTAACTACGGCAGGGCTGTTTAGTGTCGGTAGTCTATTGGCAGTATTGGCTGGGAATTTAGCTGTGATGACGGCCAGTCGTTTTCTGGCGGGGGTGGGACACGGTTTATTTTTAGCGGTCGCATCCAGCACGGCAGCCGATCTGGCGGGCAAAGCAAGGGCTGGACGTGCTGTTGCCGTGGTGTTTAGCGGTTTTACACTGGCTATGGCAGTAGGTGTGCCGCTCAGTACGTGGTTGGGCGGTATAATTTCCTGGCGCTGGGTAATGAGTCTGGTGGCACTGTTCGGCATTATTGGTGGAGTTGGGTTATTGTGTGGTATGAAAGACTGCTTACCAACCGCTGAGCGGCAATCTGTGGCAGAGAATTTGCATATACTGTTCAATCCGTTCTTATTGTCAGCAGCGTTGGTGACAGTGTTTGCCTATGCGGGTACCTTCACCGCCTATACTTATATCGCTCCAATGTTGAACCAGATTACAGGCGTTGCAGTGCAGCACATCGGTATTTTTATGCTGATTTACGGTATATCAGCTGCGATTGGCAATATTTGGGGAGGTCATCTTACTGACCGATTAGGCGAATATAAAGCCAATATTCTGATTATTTCAGGGATTATTCTTACCGCACTTCTAATGTGGTTTGCACTGTCTTCCATCGTCGCAATGGGTGTGCTGGTGGCTAGCCTGGGTTTTTTCACTTTTGCCGTTGTGCCGTCATTACAGGCCCGTTTACTGAAATTGGCAATCGGTTTTTCTTCCAATGCTCAGGGCATCGCAGCCGGTCTGAATATTGCGGGTTTTAATCTGGGCGTTGCGTTTGGTTCATTTACTGGCGGTGTAGTGATTGCTCACGGTGGTTTTGCTTATACTCATCTTGCCGCCGTTGTGTTATCGCTTATCGGTTTGAGTCTGATGCTTTGGCAAAGCAAAAAATTCGTCAATGTTCAAATGTGTTGAATTCACGACGATAAAAACTAATTGTTGCGTGTTAATATCGAACTTATAAGTTGCCTGAAAGATTTCGTTGGGCAGTTTTTTATCACTGTTTCTTTTATTTTACGCTGCACTCTATTAATATTTCTATATTACTCCGTTAATCCGATAAAAAATCTATTGCTATGTCTTATCTTTCACAACTGAAAACTTTTCTTGAAGTTTATCGGGTCAGATCCATGTCGCAGACCGCAGCGAATCTACACATTACTCAGCCTACGGTATCACTGCATATTCAATCGTTGGAAAGCCTGATGGGCAAACCATTATTTGTGCGACAGGCGCGTGGCGTGCTAGCAACTCCGGTAGCAGATGAACTGGCGCGTGCCATTGCGCCACATATTGATAGCCTTGAGAGTAAGCTGCTCAGCATCAAGCTTGGTTCTCCCAACGGTGGCACGGTGCATATTGCTTGTTCGCCCGATTTTCTACACCATCGGTTGTTGAATATTATCGCACCACTGCTTGATCATCATATTAATTTGCGCTTTCAACTCGGTAATCGGGATTTTGTCTATCAAACGCTGGAAAATGATGGGGTAGATTTGGCGTTTACTGCCAGTGCACCTTCGCCCGAACGTTACAATTTTGCCCATTTTATGCAGGAAAAATTCTATTTAGTCTGTTCGCCACAGCTGATTAAATTACAAGATCGGCTTGATCCGGCATTGCTGGCACAAACACCGTTGATTGCCTTTGATGAAAATTTGCCACTGGTACGCAATCTGTGGATAGCGTTATTCCGGACTGCACCGACTGTGCAGGCGAACCTTATTGTGCCTGATCTTCGCATCATTAAAGCGCTCGTCATACAAGGTGCCGGCTGGACAGTATTGTCTGATTATCATTGCCGTCAGGAGTTGATTGACGGCAGGTTAGTTAATCTTATACCGCAGGCGCTTGCCCCAAGTAATGATATTTATCTCGTCTGGAATAAAAATAAACGATTATCGGCGTCGGCAAACTATATTAAAGAGTATATTTTGAACCAGAATGGCGATAGCGCACATTGAAAGCAAAATGCACAACTGCATTGCGTTATACCGGCACGCGAGTAGAATGCGAATTTTCTGTTTTTTTCACCGCACTTTAGAGGACGGTTATACCTTGATGGTATAACCACCGCGTTGGTAACAGTACGTCAGAATCTCAGCGTTTCACCTTCTTTCGGTACGCTGACCCGATCCGTCATGTTATTTTTTTGCACATATTGGCGCATGTCCTGACTGGAAACTGTCGTGTGGTTTACCGCATCCATGTGTACCGTAATAATATTCGCCTGCGGGGCACGCTGATAGACCCTGCTTACATCGGCGGTGCCCATAATAATACCGCCGTCCATGTTTGCCAGTTTGGCATATCCGGTGTTCATCACGATCACTTTGGGTTGATAATCTGTTAATGCTTGCTCAACTGCCGAATTCCAGATTGTATCGCCGACCACATACAGGGTTTGTTCATTCGGTGCTTGGAAAACCACGCCCATGGCGTCGCCTAACAGCTCTGCCATTTGCGGATTGGAGTACATCCCATCGGTGCCGTGTTGACCGCCGGTTTTGCTGAGTTTTACGGTGCCGAATGCCGTGTTTTTGCCGACTACGCGTACGTCAGTGAAACCCTGTTTGCGCACAATGGCAGCATCGCCGGCATTCTGAACGAAAATCGGCGTGTCTTTGGTGATCAGCTTCTGCGCCGCTTCATCCCAGTGATCGGCGTGAGTATGGGTCAGGATTATCGCATCCACGCCTGAGAGTACGGTTTCGACCGGTTGAGTCATATCAATTAACGGATTGCGCGCAGTGCTGTTTACCGTGCCGGCGAAACCGGCGTAACTGCCTTTCGGCGCTAAGTACGGATCGAGCAAAAAAGTTTTATCGCCGTACTGGATTTTGGCGGTGGCATTGCGAATATGCTGATACTGCATTGCTGCCGCGGTGTTGCCGATGATACTTGTACCGAGTAATGCGGCTAAAGCCAGTTTAGTTAATTTCATTATGTACCTCGTTAAAAATTGTTAAAAAACAGACCGCACTTGTGTCTGTCGATAGGCATATTATGAGTGAAGTATAGTGTTTGTGATATTGACTTTTTTATCAATAAGCGAAAGAATCGGGTCAGTTTTCATGCATGGAATATTTATATGTGTAACGCTAAATTGCCTCAAGTCGCATTGATTTTATATCCTGATTTTCAACCGCTGATTTATACCATTCCGCAGGCGGTGTTTTCCACGGCGCCGGAGGGAAAGCCATTGTTCGCTTTACGCCATATTGCGATAGACGGGCAAACCTTTTGTTCCGGTGCGGTTTCGGTGCGACCCGACGGCGGCTTGGAATTATTGGAACAGGCCGATGTGATTATTATTCCCGGTTGGCACGATATTCACCAGCCGCCCTGCCCGTCACTGATTGCTGCGCTACGGCGGGCGTATGCGCGTGGAGCAACCTTAGTTGGTTTATGTTACGGCGCGTATGCGTTGGCTTATACCGGCTTGTTAAATGATAAAAAAGCCACAACTCATTGGGCGGGTGCGGAGGATTTCAAGCGACGTTTTCCTGCCGTGCGGCTTGATTCCAATGCCCTTTATGTGGAACAGGCGCGGCTGATTACTTCCGCCGGTGTCGCCGCGGGATTGGATTGTTGTCTGGCGATTGTGCGGGCGCGCTATGGGGTGAAAATCGCCAACCGAATTGCGCGCTTGCTGGTTGTCGCACCTCATCGGGAAGGCGGTCAGGCACAATTTATAGAACAACCGGTCGCGCAGATGACATCTCACCGTTCGATTAATCAGCTGCTGGCCGAAATTCAGGAAAATCCGACCGCACTTTATCATATTGATACCCTTGCCAAACAGCTTGCCATGAGCCGCAGTACTTTTACTCGTCACTTTCGTAAGGCCACCGGCATGGCGTTTAACCACTGGTTGACGGAAGTGCGGCTGCAAAAAGGGCGGGATTTATTGGAAAGCAGTGATTTAAGCATTGAACAAATTGCCGAGCGAATCGGTTATCGCAGTGCAACCGCATTTCGTCAACAATTTAAATTAAAACATCAGATTAGCCCGCAGGCATGGCGGAAAGAATTCCAAGGGAACTGAACCGATAAAATCGTGTCGGTTGTGTGAGTTGGTTTTTTCGCTAGCGTTCGTCACCAAGCCCAGATTTGCGGGATTTTTACGTTGAGTGGATAACGGTCTGATAATGTCATAAGCCAAGGCAATCAAAACAAATCGCTGAAAGACGGCGCGGAAAGTGATGGTTTGATTTTTTAATTGCAGCTTTTTAGACTTCATTATATTATTCGTTATATAAGGCATCTTTGAATAACTAAAAGGTTCTATTATGAAAAAAACAATCATATTTTTAACCGCACTTTCTGCCACTTTTTCGCTTTGGGCTGCAGAATTACATCTTTACGCCGGTGCGGGATTGAAATCGCCGGTAGAAAAAATCGTGAAGCAATTTGAACGGCAAACCGGTAATCAGGTAACGGTGGAATACGGCGGTTCGGGGCAATTATTGGCGCGTTATCAGGCGGTTAAAAAAGGCGATCTGTATTTACCCGGTTCTGAAGAATATGTGGATAAACTGGTGAAAGCCGGTGAGGTGAAAGAATTTGCACCTATTGTGCGGCATATTCCGGTGATGGCGATTAGAAAAGAAAAAAGCGCGGGTATTGATTCGTTCAAGGCGCTTGCACAAAGCGATCTTCGGCTAGGGATCGGGGATAGCAAAGCGATGGCACTCGGCAAAGGTGCGGAAAAAATGCTGGCATTGTCGGGTTACGGTGAGGCTTTAAATGAAAAAATTGTGGTGCGTGCCGGCACCGTTCAGCAGTTGATGCTGTATTTGCTAAACGGTGATGTGGATGCAGCGGTGATTGGTCGCGCCGGCGCATGGAAACAGCGGGAAAAACTTGTGTTACTGCAAAATCCTGCCGGTACGCCGGAAGAACAGGTTACCATTGCGCTGTTGACAACCTCAGAAAATCCGACTCAAGCTAAAGCTTTATTGGAACTATTTAAATCCGCAGAAGGTATAAAATATTTCACCGATGAAGGATTCTTACCGATTAACTAGCAGTCTCGGACAACGTTTATCTCTGCTCCCGCTATGCTTGTTTTTGGCGGTGATCGGCGGTGCGGTATTGGCATTAATCAATCAATTGGACGGGCATTTTTTTCGTCAAACGTTTGCGGATAAAGAGCTTTATTTTGCGCTGGCGATGTCGCTTGGTACCTCATTGTTATCTCTGTGCTTTGCAGTATTGATTGCATTGCCGTCCGCTTGGGTAATGAGCCGGATAACACTGCCGTTTCAGCGCATGATCGATACGCTTTTGGACTTACCTATGGTGCTGCCGCCTTTGGTTATCGGGCTGAGTCTGTTATTGCTGTTCAATGCGCAAGGTTATGTGGGGCAATGGTTTCCTTTTATCCGTGAACTGATTTTTAGCCCGCTCGGTATTATCGTCGCACAGACCTATATTGCCGCCTCCATTTTGCTACGCAATGCGCGCGGTGCGTTTTCTTCAATTGATCCGGGCTATTGTCTGGCGGCGTATAATTTGGGGCTTTCGCCGTTTAACACCTTATGTCGCATTGAATTACCCATGTGTTTGAAACCATTATTGTGCGGTGCGATTCTGGCTTGGTCGCGAGCGATTGGGGAATTCGGCGCAACGTTAATGCTGGCGGGAGCAACCCGTTTTAAAACCGAAACCTTGCCAATGGCAATTTATTTAAATATTGCCAGCGGTGATTTTGAACTGGCAATCGGTGCGGCGATCTGGCTTTTGCTGATTTCGGCGCTTTTGCTGCTGTTATTACGTGTCATTAATCGGAATATTTGAATGTTGGTGATCGAGGCGTTATCTGCGGGCATTTTAAACCGGGTTAATCTACATCTTCGGCAAGGCGAATCGGTAGCCGTTCTGGGGCGTTCAGGAAGCGGAAAAACAACATTGCTGAATGCAATCGCCGGTTATATTCCCTATCGGGGAACCATTTTTCTTGCCGGGCAAAATTTAAATGCCGTACCGGCATGGAAACGATCATGCCGCTATTTGAACCAGCAACTTTATCTTTTTCCACATAAAACGATAGGCGGCAATCTGGCGTTGGCACAGGGAAACTGTGCGAATCGACAAGTTCAGCTGCAATGGCTCGATAAACTGAAAATTGCGCATTTGATTGATCGTTATCCCGCTCAGATTTCTGGGGGAGAGCGACAGCGAGCGGCACTTGCCCGAGCGTTGATTGCTCGTTCTCAACTGCTGCTTTTGGATGAACCTTTTTCTTCTCTGGATTGGGAAATTCGACGGGAAATATGGGATATGGTGAAAACGCTGCGTGAAGAATTGCAGCTGACCTTGCTATTTGTTACTCACGAACCGAAGGAAGCGGAATACTTTGCCGAGCGCACGATTCGGCTGCATCAGGGGCGTGTTATTTTGCATCGGGAGACAATATGATTTACTTTTCTGACAAAGAACTTGATGATCTGCTGCTGGAAGATATTTACCGCGGTGATTTAACCACTCAGGCATTAAATATTGCTGCGGTGCCTGCCCACATGATATTTAAGCGTAAAAATGCCGGCGTGGTAGCGGGTATTGATGTGGCAGAGAAGCTGCTGGCGAAACTGGGGATTGCCTATAATGTACATATTCGAGACGGCGCGCAGGCACAAGCGGGTGAAACGCTAATTAGCGCTGAAGCAAGTGCTGATAAATTGCATCAGGCTTGGAAAGTCGTACAGTTGGTGCTGGAATGGTCTTGCGGTGTAGCACAATATACGGCAGAAATGATTAATCGGGCAAAAGCTGTCAATCCTTGTGCCGTGATCGCCTGCACCCGTAAAAGCATTCCGAATACTCGTAAACTGGCAACCGCAGCCGTGCTGGCGGGGGGCGGACATATTCATCGTCAGGGCGTGAGCGAAACCCTACTGGTGTTTACCAATCATCGTCGTTTGCTGGCGCAACCGGACGATTACTGCGCCCTTGTGCAGCAGCTGCGTTTATCGGCGCCGGAAAATAAAGTGACGCTGGAAGCGGATAACCTTGCACAATTTAAAACCATGCTTGCGGCTCGGCCAGATATTATTCAGCTGGATAAATTCAGCGTTACTGATGTGCAGGAGGCGGTGCGCATTGTTGATGCGGCTCAGAGTCCGGTCGTCTTGTCGGTTGCCGGCGGAGTCAACAAGCATAATATCGAACACTATGCCGCCTTAGGTATTCATTTATTTATCACATCTGCGCCTTATTATGCGATGCCGGAGGATATTAAAGTGATCATCACGCCAAAGAAATAATTGCGGTTTTGCCGGATAATATGTGATAAAAAGCCTTGTTAAGATAAGGCTTTTTTCTCAAAAAGAATAAAAAAATCACCGCACTTTTTGGCTGTCGGTTAATTTTACTGTTCGTCGGCAAATAAGATGCCTTGTTGTTTGCGTGCTTGTTCCAGCAGTTGGCACACGGTGGCGCTGATGTTCAGCATGTGTTCGGCGAAAGCGCTGTCTTGTTGGTCGATAATGCGTACAAAATGCTGAAATTCATATAGCATGCGATGTTGTGCGTCAAAATGATATTCTGTCGTTTCGCCCTGATTATCGCGCAGGCTGAATCGGTTCATAGCATTGGCGGGCATCGGTACGCTGATATTGCCTTTGTCTCCCTGAATGGACAACAAAACCGGCGCGCTACAGTCTTTAGCGCCGATACATACCGCTTTAAATGTGCCGTAATCAAGCAGCAAAATGCCGCTGGTGTCGATCCCGCGTTCAATATTCGCCGCATAAGTGCAGGATTGCGGCGTGCCGAACAGCCCCACCGCGAAATGCAGGTTATAGACGTTCAGATCCATTAACGCCCCGCCGGATTTTTGTGGATCGAAAGCGGGTAGAATCTCGCCGGCTTTAAAGCGGTCGTAGCGTGAGGAATACTGACTGTAATTTAAACTGACGATTTTCAGCGCACCGAGAGCGTCGATTTTTTGTTTGATTTCTCGGTATGCGGGCAGATAATGCACCGTGACCGCCTCCAGCAGAATTTTTCGGCGCGCCGTCGCCAGTTCGCGTAATTGCTGGAATTGAGCATAATTCGAGGTGATCGGTTTTTCCAAAACCACATGTTTATCCGCCGCTAACGCGCGATGAGCGAACTCAAAATGCAAGTGATTAGGCAGGGCGATATAGATCGTATCCAAATCGCTTGCCAGCATTTCCTGATAATCAAAGAAATACTGTTTAATGCCGTGTTGGCGGGCAAGCGCTTGAGTTTTTGCCTGATCCCGCCCGAAAAGAGCGAGGTGTTCAAGTGTGATGGCGGGAATAACCTGTAGCAATTCCTGTACGATCATTCCTGTACCGACAATACCGAGTTTCATTATTTTCTCCCTTATAGTTTGCGCTGGAATCGGTATATTGTACGCGGTTACGACATAAAATGCGCGCAAGATGACAGGTATTTTGCTGGTAAAAAGTGCGGTGATTTTTTTGCGTGTTTCACGGCATATTATTATGGCGGTCGCATAACTGAAAATCAGTAAAATCCGACCGCACTTTTGCGCCGTTCAGTTAGTCACAGGAATGGCTGTCCGACTCTACGCGGTTTTTATCGCGCAATGCGGTGATGGCTTGCCGTACGACGCTGCATCCGCTTTTCAGAACTAACAGGCTCAGTAGTGCGCTGGCGATGATATCAACCCATAGCCAGTGCAGTAGCCAAGCGCTTAAGCCGGCGACAATCGCCACGACGGAACCAAAGAGATCGGCTAATACATGCAGATAAGCCGCCTTAATGTTGAGATTATGCTGATCGCTTCGTAACATAATCCGTGCCACCAGTATATTGATCAACAAGCCGATAAATGCGACGGTCAGCATCGGCAGCGCCGCCATTGTCGGCGGATTTTGCCAGCGTTCGACAGCTTCCAATAAAATGATGACGGCAACCGCGATCAGTGATGTGCCGTTTAGCAGCGCGAACCATTTTTGCATCGGCGCGCTGAGAAACAGGGAGAGCAACGCCAGAAAAAGTGACAGGCTGTCATTTGCCATATGTCCCGCATCGGCTATCAGGGTGAGGCTGTTAAAATAATAACCACCGAGTAGCTCGATCAGCATATAACCGCTGATCAGCGCCAAACTCAGCGTTAAAACGGCTTTATTGTTCGGTATATGGGTATGATGATGCCCTTGTTGTCCGCAGTCGGATTGGCGATTTAACATGGTGATTCCTCCTTAGATAAGCGAGTAATGCCGAACTTGTATTACGCTGAGCATCACTATAAACTCTGTAGTTACTACGGACTCAAGAAAAAATTCGTTAAAGGCAATCATATGCCGCTATCACTCGGAAGAAAATTATGAAAATCAATCAATTAAGTAAACAAAGCGGAATTCATTCGGAAACCATCCGCTATTATGAAAAAATCGGTTTATTGCCGATGCCGCAACGGGCGGCGAACGGTTATCGTGACTATGATGTGCACAGTCTGGCTCGGCTGAATTTCATTAAATCCTGCCGTTCGCTCGGGTTTTCTATTGATGAAATCAAACAACTGAACGGATTGAAACATAATCCGCAGCAGCATTGCACCGCTGATGCGATGATTATGGCTCATTTGCAGCGTGTGGATGAAAAAATTGCGCAGTTGACGGAAATCAGAACCTTCTTGCAGGCGCTGGTAAACGGTAAGCAGCATCGGGCAGAAGAGTGCAAGGCGATTGTGGGCTTGAGTGCACGTTGATGCTGGTAGAATAAAGGCGACATATTAACGTCGCCTCGGTTACATGTAGTTATTGCCTTAGAATTTGTAGCTTAGGCTTAGCACGAATGTGCGTCCGCGAGCCCAGTTGTTGAGAACGGATTTATTGCCGTCGCCGTCTTCTGCAAACATGGTGTAGTAGCGTTGGTTGGCAGAGTCGTTATTGGAATCCAGCGGATCGATATATTTTCTGTCAAACGCATTTTGTAATTCGACTTTCAGTGTGAGATCCGCGATGGGTTCGTAGGTAATGTAGAAATCCCAAATTAGCGGCTGACGCTCGATCGTTTCTGTTGCTCGAATTTCCTGTTTTTTCAAATAGTTGTCATAGGTATTTTGTTCACCGATATTGACTTTATTAATGGTGGCGCGTTTGCTTTTGCCGTAGTAACGCATGGTGGTGCCGAGCGTGAGTTTTTGATCAAACCATCTTGTACCAATGTCCACTCGACCGTAATCGCGCGGTAGCATGGTGATTTTGCTTAACCCGTAACCCAGTTCCAGTTTGCCGGAGTTCAACTTCGGCGTAGCAGCCGGGCTGGCGTCGCTGAAATTGGTGGGCTGGTTGGTTTTTTGATAGGCGTAGGCAAGGTTGATATAAGCCCGCCCCATATCGTAGCTAAATTCCAGCTCCAACCCTTTTTTCGTTACTGTTTTAGCATAATTCTGATAGTGGATAATTTTGCTGAAACCGACCATTCTTGCCCAATCAGGATGATAATTGTGTTGGTTATATATTTTCGAATCACCCCAGAATCCAAATGTATTATGAATATAATTTTTGATTTTGCTGCGGTAGCCGACGATTTTAAAGCCCAGCAGATCATCATCCCGGAATACCCCCTCTTTGAAGCCGTTGATTCCCAATTGGTAGGTATTGGCACGTTCCGGTTTCAGATCAGTTTTTACCCCGAGATCACTTAAGTGTGAGAAAAACATTTCCTGAATATTCGGCATACGGTGAGTTCGGGAATAGTTGATAAACGGCATAAACAGCGGATGAAAATCAGCGCTTAAGGTCACAGAATGATTCAACGCATTTTTCTTACCGCTTTTATGCACCAGCGGTTCATAGTTTTCACATACGTCAACGCCCTCGCTTGGTGTGTAGCAAAGCTGTTTCCAAAGCGGAGAGTTTTTATCTAGTGTATCGCGTAAATCTGAACCTAAATAATATTCGGCATGTTCTCCGGTAAATTTATAACGAGTGAAATTGGTATTGTAAGCGAGATTGAAGCGCCCGAAATCTAGGCTGTTGTCGAGGTACCAGCTGTAAAACTGCTGTTTACCGGAAGGCTGCATGGTAATGGATTTTTGTGGCAATAAGGCTTTATTTCCTCGGTTATACATGCCATAAAACAATCCTAATTCATAAGGATAACGGCTTTTACTGTATTTATTTTTCAACACATTGAAACCTACGGTAGTTTTTAACCGCACTTCCTGTGGCAATTCTATATTGAAGCTATTATTGATATCCAGCAGATCCGCATTATTTTTTGTTTCCAGTGGTGAGCGAACGGTTTTACCGGCGAACAGAGAGCCTGCTGCATATTTTTGTATACCGACATTATGGGCGAGCAATAAGTGCAGATCTAAATAGTCTCCTTTGTTGATGCCATAATTTAACTGATAGTTTTTGGTATCAATGGTACGCCCGGCAACATAGTTATGTAGGCTACGAAATTGCAGCGTGAGGGCATGCAGATCGTCCATATATTCCAATTTTGCCAGATGACTGTGTGATTTTTGTCGTAATGAATCGGGATCAATAGGTTTCACATCAAATTGATGCACTAAATCTTCCTGCCAGCTTTTTTCCGTCTCGGCAACCGCTTCTTCGACGGTTAGGCATCTTACCCCTCTTAAACATTTCACTTTTGGCATATACCAGCCGTTGATATCCTCCCATTTGCCATTGATAAACTCTAATCCGCTTAATTCCCGAAAATAGAATTTTTTTCTATCTTCAAGGAATTTTTCTCCCGCGTTGCGGATCAATTCACCGCCGCCGTAGCGATAATCTTGTGAAATTTTACGATGACTGTAGCCGTACAATATCCCAAAATAACCGCCGTTATCTAAAGGCTGGCGGAATGCGGCGGTGGCAGCATAATTCGGTTCGGTCGCATTAGTGCCGGTCAGACCTTTGAGTAATATACCGAATCGATCGCCGTCTTTAACCACATCATTCACACCCAATGTCCGAAAATCCGCTGCGCCAAATAAACTGTTGATTCCGCTTTTACCGCTGAAACTGCCGCGCGACAGTTCCACATCGGCGATAAAATTCGGATCGATATTCGCGCCGAATTGCGAGGTGCCGCCGGCGCGCCCTTTGCTGTCTGCCGCCGCGGAATAAAAGGTTTGTGGTACGCCGTCAATAAGCGCATTGGCCCGCCCGAAACCTGATTCGCCGCGAATATTTACAGACAGCACACCGGAACTTTTATCCTGTTGAGTAAAGGCACCCGGCATGCTGCGTATTACCGTATCGAGTGTTTGTGTGGAATTATACAGATCTTCTTTTACGCTGACGGCTTTTGCCTGTGTAAAGGTTCTCTTTGCCGTTTCCCCGGAAGACGTCCCTACCTTGCCTTCCACATTGATTTGTTCTAATTGTTCTGTGTCGGCATAGGCTTGCAGTGAACAGCCCACTGCAAGGGTTGCGATGCCGAGTGTTATCAAATAATTCATGTTGCCTCTTTAAATAAAAAAAACGGTTAAATTTTAATCATTTTTATGCAAAAATGATAATTATTCTAATTATCATTTAATTCAAAGGCAAGGTTTTTTAAATTGGATCTATTTGAATAGTAATTTGAGATTATTACAAAAAGTAAGAAAATAATGACCGCACTTTAGCGTCGGAAAGGGATAAAAAAACTGAATGCTTATAGCATTAAGATTGTCTATCAGTAAGAGAAACCGATGAAGTGCAATGATCAATGGTCTTTATCAAAAATCCCCGTACAGGATACGGGGATTTGTTGGAAATGTTTAGACGGCTAATAAACGTTGGATAAGCTGGGTATAAATGTTAACACCGGTTAAAAGCTGATTTTCATCGAAATCAAATTCCGCCTGATGATGACCGGCGGTGCGGTCGGCGCCGATAATAAAATAAATGGCTTTGCCGCCTTTTTCCTGTACCCGACGCCCCAAGATCGTGGCGTCTTCACTGGCGTTGAACGCATAATCGGCATCGGTTGTTTTCACCTGTGGCTGGGCGCGTGCAATTTCTTCCAACAGCGTTACCAGTTCGGCGTCGTTGTTCATATCAACCGCTTCGCCCATAATTTCCGTTTCATAAGCCAGATCAAAGCTAATGGCAACCCCTTTGGCGATATGCATCACTTGATCGACCATATATTGATTGATCGCCTTATTCTCGCCGCGTACTTCCAGCTGTATGGTAGCGCCTGACGGAATTACATTGCGCCCTTCGCCGGCTTTTAGTACACCGACATTAATGCGTGTCATGCCCTCGCCGTGGCGGGCGATACCATGCAATTGGGTGACGGCATGGGCGGCAGCGAGCAGTGCATTTTTGCCCACGTGCGGTTGTGCACCGGCATGTGCCGGTTTGCCGATATAGCGAATGTCGATTTTGGTGGTGGAAAGAAAATTTTTCGGATTGCAAATCACACAGCCGCTGTCGGCACAGAAACTTAAATGCGAGGCGGCAAAATAATCGGCATCGTCGAGCACGCCACTGGCGGCTATCGCAGCGGCGCCGCGCACGCCTTCTTCCGCCGGTTGAAACACCAATTTGATTTTGCCGCTCAACTGCGCTTTATGTTGACTCAGCCACAGTGCGGTGCCCAGACCGATAGCGATATGCCCGTCGTGGCCGCAGGCGTGCATAAAACCGTCGTTGATGGAACGGAAATTCAGACGGTTTGGAATATGTTCCGCATTATGAGTTTCGGTTACATTGACGCAATCAATATCAAAACGCAGCGCCACGGTTTTTCCCGCTTTGCCGGTATCCAGTACCCCGACGCAGCCGGTATAGCCGTCCATTTTGTCCAGCCATTTACGCGTCACATTATGCGCAAGAGCGTTTTCCAATCCTTGTTCGACTACGGCTTTTTGTCGGCCGCGAACAAATTGTTGGTTAATAATTTGCTTGCCGAGCAGAACCTCAAACCCCAGATTTTCCAGATAATCGGCGATTTTGGCGGTGGTATAGAATTCTGCCCAACCGATTTCCGGAAAACGGTGAAATTCCCGTCGCCAGCGAATTAATTGTTGTGCCAAGTCGTTCATTATCGCCTCCCGTTCAGGTGTGAAGAAAGAAGAAAACTCTCAGAAAACGCACCGCACTTTTTCTGTCGAACTGAAAGTGCGGTGCGTTTTTAGTGTGTTTTACAGCATAAATAGCGCCAAAAATAAGGTCGCCAGTATCATACCGAGGGCGGTGCGTTTCACCATTTCCACCGGGCTGACCATGGCAAGTCCGGCGCACACGATAGTTACGCCCGCAATCGGTGAGGCGGTACGTCCGATAGCGCCAGCAATCGCCGCCGCCATGCCCAGATTCAGATGGGTATAACCCAGTTCCGCCGCATGCGGGGTGACCGCAGTATTAAAGGCAATTGCGGCGGCATCGCCGGAACCGGTGATCACACCCATGAGAAACGGTCCGATAGTTGCCCCCCAGCGTACGAATTCATTGGAATGTTTTAGAAAATCGATAGCGCCGTCTATCGCTCCGGTTGATTTCAGTCCGGCGACGAAAACGCTGGCTGCGATAATAATACCTAATACGTTGGCATAGGAATTGCCCATGCCGTTAAAAAATTCGTTGGTGATTTTCGCCGGTGCGGTGCGGGTGACGATAAGCCCATAAATCGCTCCGATTAACATGGCTTGCGGTACGCCCATTTGCGTCCATTCCAGTCCCGGCGTTTGCTGTAGCGAGGTGCCGCCAATAATCAAAATAATCAATGGAATCAAAGGTGCCAGCGCATAAAATATGTTAACGCCTCCGGCGGATTGCGTGGCGGAATCGGCTTTTTCCCGTAAATATACGTCGCGGTGTGTTTGTCCGTAATCTTTCAGAATAATCGCAATGATAGTGAGCGTGAGTGCGCCGATTAATCCTGCAATGGTGGTGTACGGCGCGTGTGATAAGTTGACTTCGGTGATGGTTAATCCTGACATTTCGCTGATCATGGCGGAATGGGATGAGCCCGGGCTCATCATCGAACCGAAAGTGCCGGCTAAGATCGATGCACCCGCCATAGCAGGATGAACACCCGCCGAACGCAATACCGGAATCAACGTGGCACCAACCGCGGCCGCGCAGCCTGCCGCCGAAGGAATCGCGATATTAATAAAAAAGGTCAGCATGGTGGCGATAGGAATCAGCAGAAACTTCAGCCCGCTGAGCGGTTTGGTCAACAGATTCACCAGATGAGTGTCACATTCGGTGAATTTCATCACATAGGCGAATCCCATGCTGGAACAGATTGCCATAATCAATCCGCCGGATGTCATGGACTTGGCAAAGGCGTTCAGCGCTTCCATGGGATTTAGCGTTAAAATTGCCATGACCAGCCCAACACCGATAAGCACGGTGCGGGTTTCATATTTTTTAATTAACAGATAAATGGTTGCAATAATCCCGATAATTGCAATTAATGCTTTAATTTCAGCCATATAACCCCCAATAGATAATCAGTTGAAAATGCGGAAAGCCTGCATCGTCATACATCGTGGCGGTATCCGCAGGAATATTGTTATTGATTTTGTGCCGCATCGGCTTGCTGACGCTCATAAGCGAACAACGTATTGAACATCAGCATTGCCACGGTCATCGGGCCGACGCCGCCGGGCACCGGAGTAATAAATGCGGCTTTTTGGCTTGCGGCGTCATATTGCACATCGCCCAACAGCTTGCCGTTTATTCGGTTAATGCCGACATCGATCACAACGGCGCCTTGCTTAATCCAATCGCCGGGTATAAATTGTGCTTTACCGACAGCAACTACCAAGATATCCGCTTGTCTCACGTGGCTTTCCAAATCTTTGGTAAAACGGTGGGTGACGGTTACGGTACAGCCGGCAAGCAGCAATTCCAGCGCCATGGGACGCCCGACGATATTCGATGCACCGACAACAACGGCGTGCTGACCATATAAATCTATGCCGGTGGTTTCCAGCAGTTTCATAATGCCGTATGGCGTACAGGCGCGTAATGTCGGAATGCGCTGACACAGGCGTCCGACATTATACGGATGAAAACCGTCTACATCTTTTTCCGGCGCAATACGTTCGATTACCGAGGTGCTGTCGATATGTTTCGGCAGCGGTAATTGCACCAAAATTCCATCGATTTTCGGATTATGATTCAAGCGCTCGATCAACTCAAGCAGTTCCTGCTGTGAAGTGTTTTCCGGCAGATCATAGGATTCGGAATAAATGCCGATTTCTTCACAGCTTTTACGTTTGCTTCCCACATACACTTGAGAGGCAGGATCAGCGCCGACCAGAATCACCGCCAGTCCGGGCGCGCGTTTGTCTTGATTACGATATTGCTGAATCTGTTGTGCGACCTCGGATTTTATTTTTTTAGCTAATTCGGTACCGGAAATAACTTGTGCGACCATGGATTGTTCCTTGTGAAAGATAAAACGTAAACGGTTGCTATTTTGGCAGAAAACCCTTTTTAATGTAAGTCCGATTGAAATAAATTTGAGCGATTGGATGAAAAATAGAAAAAATTCGTTGACTGCAAATAAAAGAAAACTATAATGCTCACATTCGTCGGCGAGTAGCGCAGCTTGGTAGCGCAACTGGTTTGGGACCAGTGGGTCGTAGGTTCAAATCCTATCTCGCCGACCACTTCAATTTATCTTATATCCATTTGAAATGCGCCCTTAGCTCAGCTGGATAGAGCAACGGCCTTCTAAGCCGTAGGTCATTGGTTCGAATCCAATAGGGCGTGCCATTTTATCCCGATTGTCATCGCAATAAGTCAGCCTGATTTTACTTTTTTATCATATAAAAAATGCGATTATAACTAACCGCACTTTTTCGATTTAATTGGCGTTAAAGGTATCGCACTGACTTGGATCGCCGCTTTGCAGACCGCGTTTAAACCAAGCCAAACGCTGTGCCGAGGTGCCGTGTGTAAAGCTGTCGGGAACGGCGTAACCCTGACTGCGTTTTTGCAGGCGATCGTCGCCGACCGCTTCTGCGGCGTTGAAAGCTTTTTCGATATCACTGCTTTCGAATAATCCGCTTTTGGATGCCTGATATCCCCACACTCCGGCAAAACAGTCCGCCTGTAGCTCCAATTTGACGGATAACTGATTGGCCTGCGTGCTGTTGAGTTTTTGTCGAGCCTGATTCACTTTCGGCAAAATGCCGAGCAGGTTTTGCACATGATGCCCCACTTCGTGAGCGATCACATAGGCAAAGGCGGATTCGCCGTCGGC
Organism: Haemophilus massiliensis; assembly: GCA_000752995.2. Classification (GTDB taxonomy): domain Bacteria; phylum Pseudomonadota; class Gammaproteobacteria; order Enterobacterales; family Pasteurellaceae; genus Necropsobacter; species Necropsobacter massiliensis_B. The sequence continues at coordinate 410,418 of LM994634.1, forward strand.
ACCCAGCTGATTTTTCATGTCGCTGTAAAAAGACAAATCCAGATAAACCCGCTGATCATTCGGGCAGTAAAACGGTCCCATCGCCGATTGTCCGGTTCCGCATGCAGTTGAAGTCGCGCCGCTGTAAAGCACCATCACCGGCGCGTTGTAAGTGCGGTTGTGTTGCGCAAAATAATTGCCCCAAACCGTTTCCGTATCGGCCAGCACCACGCGCGATAAGCTGTTGAGCTCCTGTTCTTCCTGTGTATTGAGTGAGGCGCCGTTTTGTTCGCTGAAATCCGGCGTGCCCACCAGACCGGAAAGATCCACGCCGTAATAGGCGCCGATTAATAGGATAATGATACCGAAAATTCCGGTGCTTTTACCGCCTTTAAACGCACCGCCCGACGAACGGCGATCTTCCACATTCGTGCTTTCTCTGCGACCTTGCCAGCGCATAATTTGCATCCTTTTGTCTTTTACTAAAGCGTCTATTTTAGTATAAAACGGGATAAAAGTGCGGTGATTTTTCGCAGAGTTTTTTCAATTAATGTAAAGATTGTCTTAATCCGTTAACTTGATATGGACTTATGAGGACGAATTGGTTAATGTTACAGCCGAACTCAACGGGTATTGATATAAGGAGCATCATATGGGTTTATTTGATTTTGTCGGCGAGATCGGTAAAAAGATTTTCTCTAAAAAAGAAGACGCCTCACAGGCGGTTACCGCACATATCGCAGAAGATAATCCGGGCGTGGAAGATGTAGCGGTCACGGTGGAGGACGGCGTAGCAAAACTGGAAGGCAAAGCCGCGTCGGCGGAAGCGCTGGAAAAAGCCATTCTAATGGCGGGCAACGTGGTAGGCATTAATAGCGTAAATGTGGATAATGTTGCCATTCAAAACGGTGAAAGTTTAGCCGGTGACGATGAATTCTACGTTATTCAGAAAGGCGATACTTTATGGAAAATCGCGGAAAAAACTTACGGCAACGGTGCGAAATATACCGCGATTGTTGCGGCAAACAAAGAAGTCATCAAAGACGCGGATAAAATTTTTCCTGGCCAAAAAATCCGTTTACCGAAATCGCTGTAATCAGTGAATACCGCAAAAGCCTTATTGATATAAAATAAGGCTTTTGTTTTGTTTAGATTAAAAAATAATCAAATGCGGTTTTTTATACGCCATTTTCTCGACTGACGGCCTTTGTACCGCTATAATTCATCGTCTTTTTAATTAAATTTTGGTTAACGTGTTCGGTGCGGGTATTCGCCGAGTGCAAATTCATTTTGAGGTAACATAATGTCATTTAATATTGAAACAACTCAAGGTCTTGAGCGTCGTGTCAGCATCACCGTTCCGTCCGAAACCGTCGAACAGGCTGTGCGTGAAGAATTAAAACGCGTATCAAAAAATGCACGTGTGGACGGTTTCCGTAAAGGTAAAGTACCGGCACAAATTATTGAAAAACGCTTTGGTGCGTCTGTTCGTCAGGATGTATTAGGTGATTTGCTGCAAAAACATTTCTTCAATGTGATGTTTGAAAACAAAGTTAATCTGGCGGGTCGCCCGACATTTAATGTTGAGCAGTTTGAAGCCGGTAAAGAGCTGAAATTCAGCGCTACGTTTGAAGTATATCCGGACGTGCAACTGCAAGGATTGGAGCAAATCAAAGTGGAAAAACCGGTGGTTGATATTGCCGAAAGCGATATTGATAAAATGGTTGATGTATTGCGCAAGCAGCAGGCGACTTGGACGGAATCGCAGGATGCGGCAAAAGCCGATGATCGCGTCGTGATCGATTTTATCGGTTCGGTTGACGGTGAAGAATTTGAAGGCGGCAAAGCCAATGATTTCGTGCTGGCGATGGGACAAGGACGCATGATTCCAGGATTTGAAGACGGCATCGTCGGGCATAAAGCGGGTGAAACCTTTGATATTGACGTTACTTTCCCGCAAGAATATCACGCAGAAAATCTGAGAGGCAAAGCGGCAAAATTCAGCATTACGCTGAAAAAAGTCGAAGTCATGGTGTTGCCTGAATTAACAGACGAATTTGTTGCGAAGTTCGGTCCGAACACCAAAACTGTTGCGGATTTACGCGCTGAAATTGCAAAAAATATGCAGCGTGAATTGAAAAATGCGCTGACTGCGCGGATCAAAAATCAGGTGATCGACGGCTTAATTGCACAGAATCCGATTGAAGTACCGGCAGCGGCGGTCGAGCAGGAAATTGAAGTATTACGCGGTCAGGCGGCGCAACGTTTCGGCGGTAATACTCAACAAGCGGCACAGTTACCACGTGAATTGTTTGAAGAACAGGCGAAACGCCGTGTTCAAGTGGGCTTATTGTTAGCGGAAGTGATTGCCTCCAACCAACTGAAAGCGGATGAAGAACGTGCTAAAGCAATGATTCAGGATATTGCCTCAGCCTATGAACAACCGGCAGAAGTTATCGAATATTACAGCAAAAACAAAGAGTTGATGAATAATATTCGTAATGTAGTGTTGGAAGAACAAGCCGTTGACGCCGTTTTGACAAAAGCGCAGGTAACGGAAAAAGCGGCTTCATTCGATGACATCATGAATCCGCAAGCGTAATTTCGTTCGCTTGAATTTACTTTAAAGTGCGGTCGTTTTTATTAAAAAAATGACCGCACTTTTGTTATATAATATCGCTTACAACTAAATCGTAAGCAAAATCGCTTACCTAACGAACGAGGTGGATATGAGTTTAATTCCTATGGTGGTGGAGCAAACCGCACGCGGCGAGCGTTCTTATGATATTTATTCGCGCCTATTGAAAGAACGCGTAATTTTTCTCAGCGGTGAAGTGGAAGATAATATGGCGAATCTGATTGTCGCGCAGCTGCTTTTTTTAGAATCGGAAAATCCGGAAAAAGACATTAATATTTATATTAATTCGCCGGGCGGTTCGGTAACGGCGGGCATGGCGATTTACGACACCATGCAGTTTATTAAGCCGGATGTGCGCACTTTGTGTATCGGTCAGGCTTGTTCCATGGGCGCATTTTTGCTGGCGGGCGGTGCTGCTGGTAAACGTGCGGCATTGCCGCATGCGCGTGTGATGATTCACCAGCCGTTAGGCGGTTTCCGTGGACAGGCGTCCGATATTCAGATCCATGCGCAGGAAATTTTGAAAATTCGTCATACCTTAAATCAGTGTCTGGCATTGCACACCGGGCAACCGCTTGAAAAAATCGAGCACGATACCGATCGTGATAATTTTATGTCTGCCGAAGAAGCCAAAGCCTATGGCTTGGTCGATGATGTTTTGCTACAACGATAACTGGACGAAGAGATGACAAAAGATACCGAATTACATTGCTCTTTTTGCGGTAAAGAACAAAAAGAAGTGGAAAAATTAATTGCTGGCACATCGGGATATATTTGCAATGAATGTATTGAATTGTGCCACGATATGCTACATGAGACGCCGCATCCCGATGATGAGCGGCAAAATGACGATGAGATGAAATTGCCGACACCGCACGAAATCCGTGCCCACCTGGACGATTATGTCATCGGGCAGGATTATGCCAAGAAAGTACTGGCGGTGGCGGTGTATAATCATTACAAACGCCAGCGCAGCCAGCAGCAGAATAACGATGTGGAACTGGGCAAAAGCAATATTTTGCTCATTGGCCCGACCGGCAGCGGTAAAACTCTGCTGGCGGAAACCCTTGCCCGTATGCTCAATGTACCGTTTGCTATGGCCGATGCCACGACCCTAACCGAAGCTGGCTATGTGGGCGAAGATGTGGAAAACGTGTTGCAGAAGCTACTACAGAACTGCGATTATGATATTGAGCGTGCTGAGCAGGGCATTATCTATATTGACGAAATCGACAAAATTACGCGCAAGTCGGAAAATCCGTCGATTACCCGTGACGTGTCCGGTGAAGGGGTGCAACAGGCATTGCTGAAGCTGGTGGAAGGCACGATCGCATCAATTCCGCCGCAGGGGGGGCGTAAACATCCGCAACAGGAAATGCTGCGTTTGGATACCTCGAAAATTCTGTTTATTTGCGGTGGCGCCTTTGCCGGTCTGGATAAAATCGTGGAAAAACGTACCCATATCGGCAGCGGAATCGGTTTCGGCGCGGAAGTAAAAGGCGAATCGGATAAAGCGAGTTTAACTGAACTATTCAGTCAGGTCGAACCGGATGATTTAATGAAATTCGGTTTAATTCCCGAATTTATCGGTCGTTTACCGGTGATTGCACCGTTAAGTGAACTGGACGAAGAGGCGCTGGTTAAAATTCTGACCGAACCGAAAAATGCGTTGACTAAGCAATATCAGGTACTCTTTGGCTTGGAAAATGTAGCGCTGGAATTTACCCCGCAGGCGCTACGGGCAATGGCGAAAAAAGCTCTTGAACGTAAAACCGGTGCGCGCGGATTACGCTCTATTGTAGAAGGTTTGTTACTGGACACCATGTATGATCTACCATCATTGGAACAGCTGCATAAAGTTGTGGTAGAAGAACAAACCGTAACCGAGAATACCTCGCCAAAGCTGGAATTTAATCAGTAATTTCAAGAATATAGTAAAAGTGCGGTAATTTTTACCGCACTTTTTGAAATAATGGAATTTTTCTTCCATTGTTCAATTCTGAGCGCGTTATTGGCTTGTTAGGCATCCACATTATTTCAACACACGGTTATGCGTAGGTAGCCGGGTAAACGGGTATTACCGCCGTCAGCGATAATGTAGTTTCAACACACGGCTACGCGTAGGTAGCCGGAAAATCAGTTAATAAATTGCCTAGTCGAGCTGTCGTTTCAACACGCGGCTACGCGTAGGTAGCCGGGTATAATCGCCATAAAAGGCGTGCGCCACCTGCTGTTTCAACACGCGGCTACGCGTAGGTAGCCGGCCAACAACTGCCAATACGGCACCTGCTACGAACTGTTTCAACACGCGGCTACGCGTAGGTAGCCGGCAAGTTGTATCAACAAATGCCACATCGCCTTTATGTTTCAACACACGGCTATGCGTAGATAGCCGGGCAATAAAAATACCCACCAAAACGGTTTGTCGTAGTTTCAACACACGGCTATGCGTAGATAGCCGGGACCTATACTGATTATTTAGAGGGGCAATCGGATGTTTCAACACACGGCTATGCGTAGATAGCCGGCAACGCTCGGATTAAATCTTATGCGGCAATTTCTGTTTCAACACACGACTATGCGTAGATAGCCGGCGGAACGGTTGACGAGTTTTTAGCAAAATCAGCGGTTTCAACACACGACTATGCGTAGATAGCCGGCGGACGTAATCTAAAACATGCTTTAGCACAAGCTGTTTCAACACACGACTATGCGTAGATAGCCGGAACGGGTGATTTACCCAATCCCGGTGACTTGGTGGTTTCAACACACGACTATGCGTAGATAGCCGGTTAAGCGACTACGAATTTTATGCGCCGACCACACCGTTTCAACACACGACTATGCGTAGATAGCCGGCGCAATTAGCTGATGCAACATATCAGCCGGGGCAGGTTTCAACACACGACTATGCGTAGATAGCCGGCCGCCGTAGCGCTGAATAAGCAGGTTAAAGATCTTGTTTCAACACACGACTATGCGTAGATAGCCGGAAGCAACAACACTTCTACCAGGTTGCAGAATCCAGTTTCAACACACGACTATGCGTAGATAGCCGGCGCCAATTGTCCGCGCGGGCGTCTGCTCCACATCGTTTCAACACACGACTATGCGTAGATAGCCGGCAAGGCATCTTTGAATAGGTGTTCATATGCAATCGGTTTCAACACACGACTATGCGTAGATAGCCGGAAATTAGACTGGACAGACAATCCGGCGATCATGCTGTTTCAACACACGACTATGCGTAGATAGCCGGGAAACCCGTTATTGTTTGCTTTTGCAAAAAGAGGTGTTTCAACACACGACTATGCGTAGATAGCCGGCGAAACAGTAAAAATGCAGGAGCAACACAATGCAGGTTTCAACACACGACTATGCGTAGATAGCCGGGAACGCGAAATTTCATGCCATGTGCCAAGACGTAGCGTTTCAACACACGACTATGCGTAGATAGCCGGTTCAATTTATTTTGGATAAGAAAGGTATTAAGCGTTTCAACACACGACTATGCGTAGATAGCCGGGACAGGCGTTCGTGATATTGTCGGCTTTATGAATGTTTCAACACACGACTATGCGTAGATAGCCGGACCTCAAGAACGTTAAGAAACCCGCAACGCCAAAAGTTTCAACACACGACTATGCGTAGATAGCCGGAGCCTTGTTGGCAAAAGGCGAGGGTTCTGGCTTGAAATGCAAGAATTCGCTGATCTGCAACAAAAAGGCAGATAGCAAGTATAACATAGTTGTATTTATGTTATATCAATAAGTTAAGTATCTGATTTGTTAAAGAAACATAGAATTCGCTAACCTAGAAGGATTTTATGTGAACCAACGGTTAGCGATTAGATAATGAATATATCTTTAAAAATATTCGGGGCAGATTGCGCCCTAACGCCGTAGTTTTCCGATTTTTACCCCTAAAAAGCCGAGAGATACCGGATCCAGATAATCGCCTAAAAATTTAAATAATTCATGCAAATCGGTGAAAGTGCGGTTGATTTTTACTTGATCTTCCACTTTGCGGGTGAACTCGTAAGTAATCGCGCTGCCGTCGATATGGGCTTCTAAGGTCAGATAGACTTTTTCAAAAAAGTGGCTGCGTGCGCCTTCTTCGCCCGGATCACTGATACGTACATTCCAGTTGTTGCTGAATAAGACTTCCGTTTTAATCGACATAATAATGACCTCTGTGGTTTGCATAATGAAAAAAAGCCCGATTATAAAATCTTTGTTGCCAAAAATCTGATAATCGGGCTTTCGATAAATTTCCCGGCGTGTTTCGCTTTACGCTGATAGCTACCTTTTCCTTTGCGTTTTTTCTCAATGCGTTGGCGGAACAGGCGATCATGCAGCAACGCCTGAATGGCGTTATCGCGAATCGTGCCTTTGTGATGCCGATAGACTGCGGGCTGTTGTTTGGCTTCGGCACAAACCGATACAACCGACGGTTTTTTCTTGCTCATAGGGCTCTCCTGATAAAATAAACGCCCGGTTTCGGGCGGGCGCTATTATAAACGAAATTATAAAATTGCTAAAACACTTTCTGGTGGGCGGCCGATTTTTGCTTTATCACCATTGACCACGATCGGGCGTTCCAATAAAGCCGGGTGTTCTGCGATGGCGGCCAGTAGCTGAGGTTCGCTGAGCGCCGGATTATCCAGTTCCAGTGTGCGGTACAGTTCGTCTTTGGTTCGCATCATTTCACGCACGCTGCCTATTTGTAGTTTTCTCGCGAGAGTTTGTAACTCTTCCACGCTGTAGTGTTGCTGCAAGTAGAGTTCCACTTCCGGTTTAACATGATGCTGTTCCAGCAAGGCTAAGGTCTGACGGCTTTTTGAACAGCGGGGATTATGATAGATTTTAACACTCATAGAAAAATTCCTTTGCAGATACAAATCCTTGGGATTTTACCTTATAATCAGCAGAAATGCTTGTAATAAGGATATTTTATGCTGGAAATGTTAAGAAATTGGTATAACCGCCGCTTTAGCGATCCGCAGGCAATGGCGTTACTTGCCATCCTGCTGTTCGGATTCGTGGCGATTTATTTTTTCAGTGATTTACTGGCGCCGCTGTTGATTGCAATTGTGCTGGCTTATTTACTGGAATGGCCGATTCGCATTTTTAATGAAAAGCTGAAATGTCCGCGTTTGTTGGCAACGATTATGGTATTGGGCAGCTTTACTGGGCTGGTGCTGGTGACCAGTCTGGTATTAATTCCGACGCTGGTGAATCAAACGGTGAATTTGTTCAGCGATTTACCGCATATGTTCAATCGACTGAATGAATGGCTGCTTTCTTTGCCGGAAGATTATCCCGAAGTGGTGGATTATCAAATGGTTGATGCGATTTTCAGCAGTATTAAAAGCAAAATTCTGGGGTTTGGTGAGTCCGCGTTGAAATTTTCCGTCACCTCTATTTTGAGTTTGGTGACGCTCGGCATTTACGCGTTTTTAGTGCCGCTCATGGTGTTTTTTCTGTTAAAAGACAAGCAGGAACTGATGACTTATATCAGCGGTTTTTTACCGCGCAACCGCACGCTGGCATATAAAGTGTGGCAGGAAATGCAACTGCAAATTGCCAATTATATTCGTGGTAAAATTGTCGAAATTCTGATTGTGGCGGTCATCACTTATGTGATCTTCCTGTTTTTCGGGTTAAATTATCCATTGTTGCTGGCGGTGGCGGTCGGGCTTTCGGTGCTGATTCCTTACATCGGCGCGGTGCTGGTGACAATTCCGGTGGTGCTGGTGGCGATATTTCAGTTCGGCGCGACGCCGACATTTTGGTGGCTGATGGCGGCCTATTTGGTCACTCAAATATTGGACGGCAATTTGCTAGTGCCGTTTTTGTTTTCCGAAGCGGTCAATTTACATCCTTTGACGATTATTGTTGCAGTGCTGATTTTCGGCGGATTATGGGGTTTTTGGGGCGTGTTTTTTGCCATTCCGTTAGCGACGCTGGTGAAAGCCGTGGTACACGCGTGGCCGTCTGAAGACGCCTAAAAAGTGCGGTAAAATTTTTAACGGTTTTTAATCTGGCAGGTGTCATGTGAAAGGGTTATTTCTACGCATTATCGGTGCTGTTGCGCTGTTGCTGTGGGCGATCGACATGGTGTTTCCGTGGCAGAAAATTATGCTGTCGGAAGAAAACCGCTATGCTGCAATTCAGTCGCGCGGCAAGCTGATTGTCGGTACGATCAATAACCCGATTTCATATTTTATTGGGATTGAAGGGCAGTCCGGGTTGGAATACGAATTAAGCAAGGCGTTCGCCGATTATTTAAATGTGGAATTGGAAGTGCGCCCGATGGCGACCGGCGAAGAGTTATTTTCTGCCTTGGCCAAACATCAGATCGATATTGCTGCGGCGAATTTACTGTATCAGCCGAGCCGGCTGGAAAATTTTCAAATCGGTCCCGCTTATTATTCCGCCTCTTGGCAGTTGGTTTATCGCAAGGGCGAGAACCGTCCGCTTTCGCTTCAACAGCTGAATGGCAAATTGGTTATCGCAGCCGGTTCAGAGCTTGATGCGCTGTTAACCACATTTAAGGAACAATACCCGCAACTGAGCTGGACAGTGGCAGATAACACACAGGAAGAATTATTGTTGCAGGTTGCGGAGGGTAGAATTGATTATACGGTGGCAAATTCCATTGATGTTTCCATTACTCAGCAGATTAAACCGCAGCTTGCGGTAGCCTTTGATGTTACCGATGAGTCCACCGTACATTGGTATTTACCGAATAATTCTTACAGCGAATTGCAGGCGGCGTTGTTGGATTTTATGAACGGTGCGATTGAAACTGGTTTGATTGCCCGCATTGAAGAAAAATATTTTAATCATTTAGGGCAATTTGATTATGTGGATACCCGTTCATATTTGGCGGCGATAGAAACCACGTTGCCTAAATTTGTGCCGTTATTTGAAAAATATAAAGGCGATCTGGATTGGCGCTTGCTGGCGGCAGTGGCATATCAGGAATCCCACTGGAATCCTGATGCCACCTCGCCAACCGGAGTGCGCGGCATGATGATGTTGACTAAAGCGACCGCCGACCGAATGAAAATCGGCAACCGGCGCGATCCGGAACAGAGTATTAAAGCCGGTTCCGAATATTTACATTTGCTGTTGGGGCAAATGCCGGACAGTATTTTGCCGGAAGATCGCATTTGGTTCGCATTGGCTGCCTATAATATGGGATTGGGTCATTTGCTGGATGCCCGCCGACTGACCAAAAATCTGGGCGGTGATCCGGATAATTGGCTGGATGTGAAAAAAAATCTCCCGCTATTGGCGGAAAAGCGGCATTATACTCAGCTGAAATATGGCTATGCGCGGGGATACGAAGCCTTTCAATATGTGGAAAATATACGCCGTTATATGAACAGTATCGTTAATTATCATCGTGTCCGGCAGAGCCAAACTGAGCAGAATGAGGCACAACCGACAGGACCGTATAAAGCGACGAATGTGTCGCCAACGTCGCTGTCGGCGACAAAGGCTGAAATCAGCAATAAACAGATAGAAAATAAATAAAACAAGAGGTTGTTATGGCAGTAAAAAGAAAAACGTTTTTAAAAAAGAATAACCGTAAACTGTTCAGTCTATCACAGGGACGCGCGTTGCGCCTGAAACGTCTGAAACAGCGGAAAGCACGATTATGGGCAAGACATTCCTTACAATTTGTAGTGCAGGATATTTGTTGTTGATTTCTCAAATCAAGAAAAAGTGCGGTGCTTTTTTATAAACTTTTTATAAAGACACCGCACTTTTTTACTTCTATTTAAAAAGCAAACGACGCTTTTTGGTCGTTTTCAGCTGGCTAATAAGCAACAGCACAAAGAGCAGACTGTAGAAGGCAAAGATAACCGCAATCCATTGTGCCATTGACAGCCCCCAGAGTTCCCAAACCACATCCGAACAGGAACCGTAAGGGCTGAATACCGCAGGAAACCATTTATCCAGCGGCAGCGTTTGCGGAAACTCCGCCATGTAGGAGCATTGATTCCAAGGGGCGGGATGCAGCTGATAATCCACATGTTTAAACGCCAACAGCAGTCCTTTCAGCGCGCTACCCAAGCCGACCAATAACGCGAGCAGGCGCAATATAAGCAGGCGGGGCGCGATAAGCCCGATTAGACCTGCAATGGCGATACCGAATAATGCCACACGTTCGTAAATACACATGACACAGGGCGCTAAATCCATACCGTGCTGGAAGTAAAGCGCACTGCCTTCCAGTGCCAGTGCGGACAGCAACAGCAGCAGCCAGCCGGCACGGTGTATTGATAAGTCTTTTAAGTAGTCCAGCATTATTTTTCCTTTATATGTTTATTATACCGGCAGGATAAGCCCCAACTGAGTGAATACTTGGGTTGCCGCCGGCAGCACATATTCTACCGCAAGTAAACCGATTAAAGACAGCACAATAGTATATGGCAGCGCCATGTAAACCATTTTGCCGTACGACAAACGGATAAGCGGTGCCAGTGATGAGGTGAGCAAGAACAAAAATGCCGCTTGTCCGTTCGGGGTGGCAACAGACGGCAAATTCGTGCCGGTATTGATTGCCACGGCGATCAGTTCGAACTGGCCGAGAGAAATCACGCCCTGTTCCAGCGCGGCTTTCGCTTCGTTGATGTAAACCGTTGCGACGAACACGTTATCTGAAATCGCAGAAAGGACACCATTGAAAATATAGAACAGAATTAATTGTGCGCTTTCGCTGGCGGATAAGACGAAATGGATGATCGGCGCGAATAATTGCTGATCGATAATGACCGCTACTACGGAGAAAAAAACCACCAACAACGCGGTAAACGGCAGCGATTCCTGAAATGCTTTACCTAAGGCATGTTCGCTGGTTACGCCGCACAGCGAGGTGCACAAAATGATAATGCTTAAACCGATAAGACCGACTGCGGCTAAATGAAACGCCAGACCGATAACCAACCAAATACCGACGAGCGCTTGAATAACCAGTTTGATCCGTTCCTGTTTGTTCATTTTGAGTTCGCGATTACGATCGAATTTGGCTAAAACACCCCAGACTTTGCGCGGCAGTTTGGCACCGTAGCCGAAGAGATGTAGTTTTTCTACCAATGCGCAGGTCAGCACGCCGCATACCAGCACCGGTACGGTAACCGGACTCATCCGCAAGAAAAATTCACTGAACGCCCATTTTGCCTGTTCCGCAATAATCAGATTCTGCGGTTCGCCCACCATAGTCATTACGCCGCCCAGTGCGGTACCGACCGCCGCGTGCATCATTAAGCTGCGCAGAAACGCTCGGAATTGCTCCAGCGTGTCTTTTCGGTTACCGATATGTTTATCGTCGTTAATATCATCGGAATCATCGAAATTTTTTCCTGACGCCACTTTATGATACACCCCGTAAAAGCCCATGCCGACGCTGATAATGACTGCAACGACAGTCAGCGCATCAAGAAAGGCGGAGAGGAAAGCGGCACTGAGACAGAAAGAAAGCGAGAGAACCAGTTTGGAGCGAATGCTGAGTAACAGTTTGGTAAAGACGAATAAAAGCAACTGCTTCATGAAGTAAATACCGGCGACCATAAACATCAGCAACAGGATCACTTCAAAATTAGCCATAATTTCGGCTTTCACGTGCTCTGGCTTGGTCATACCGATGATTACGGCTTCCAGTGCCAGCAGTCCGCCCGGTTGCAACGGATAACATTTTAATGCCATGGCGAGGGTGAAAATGAATTCCGCTACCAGTACCCAGCCGGCGAGAAAGGGACTGACGAAAAAAAATAACAACGGATTTAAAATAAGAAACCCCACAATAGATAATTTATACCAATCAGGGCTGGGACCTAAAAAATTTTTAAAAAATGCTTGTGTATAACTCATAATATTTACAACCTTAATATAAAAAAATGCATCCATGTAATTGTAATATATACTGCTTTCAAGGATAATAAGAAATCTTTATTTTGTTATCTATATCACAATTTTTTCAATATTATACAGAAGAAACGCATGAATAATAGTCAACCTCTGCTTAAAGCGCAGAGCCCTGCCGGTTTGGCGGAAGAATATATTGTTAAAAGCATTTGGAATAATCATTTTCCGCCGGGCTCGGATTTGCCGGCAGAGCGGGAACTGGCAGATAAAATCGGCGTGACCAGAACGACGCTGCGCGAAGTTTTGCAGCGTTTGGCGCGTGATGGCTGGCTGTTGATTCAGCACGGCAAACCGACACGGGTTAATAATGTGTGGGAAACCGCCGGGCCGAATATTATCCACACCCTGATCCAACTGGACAAATCTGTGATTCCGGTGATTATTACCAACGTTGTGTCATTGCGCACCCGTATGGGCGAACATTATATTCCGGAAGCCATTCAACTGGATGCCGCAGCATCATTGAAACTGTTTGAAAATCTACCGCACTTGGCGGATACGCCGCAAGCCTATGCTGAATTCGATTATAATCTATATCGTAGTTTTACTTTTGTGGCGAATAAACCGGTGTACGGATTGATTCTAAACAGCTTTAAGGCGTTATATCACCAAGTTGCCTCGTTATTTTTCTCCGACGCTCAATCCAGAACGTTTACATTGCGTTTTTATCAGGAATTGCAGGAAAGCTGCCGCCTCGGCGATATCGAGCGGGCGGCGGTGTGCTTAATGGAAAACCGCGAGCGCAGTAGCGGGATCTGGAAATCCATGTTGCATCATCTACCGCCGGATTTCGGTGAATAAAAACCGCCGGTTTTATTTTAACGCGGCGGTTATCGACGAAGGGATTTGCCTGTTTATTGATGATAATGTTGTAAAAAACGGGCAAATTTGGTTAGTGCAGCGTCAATCTGGTGTACATAAGGCAACGTGACGATGCGGAAGTGATCGGGCTCGTGCCAGTTAAAGCCGCGTCCGTGTACCAATAGCACTTTCTCCTGACGCAGCAAATCCAGCACCATTTTTTCATCATCGTAAATATTGAATTTTTTCGTGTCGATTTTCGGGAACATATACAACGCGCCCATCGGTTTTACACAGCTAACCCCCGGAATTTGATTAATCAGTTCAAATGCCTTGTTGCGTTGTTCCAGCAAACGCCCGCCGGGTAAAATAAATTCGTTAATACTTTGATAGCCGCCCAACGCCGTCTGAATGGCATGCTGCATCGGGTGGTTGGCGCACAAACGCATGGAAGCCAGCATATCCAGCCCTTCAATATAACCTTTGGCCTGTTTTTTCGGCCCGTTGAGAATCATCCAGCCTTGTCGGAAACCGGCGACCCGATAAGCTTTTGACAGACCGTTTAAGGTAATGGTGAGTAGATCCGGTGCCAGTGCGGCAATGTGATGATGCTGCGCGTCGTCATAGAGAATTTTATCGTAAATTTCATCGGCAAAAATAATCAGATTGTGCCGACGAGCAGTGGCGACAATCTGTTCCAACAGCGTTTTGCTGTACACTGCACCGGTTGGATTATTCGGATTAATAATCACAATGGCTTTCGTGCGAGCGGTGATTTTAGCGTTTATGTCGTCAATATCCGGGAACCAATCCGCCTGTTCGTCACACAGATAATGCACCGCCTTACCACCCGCCAGCGTTGCCGCCGCAGTCCATAAAGGATAATCCGGCATCGGAATCAACACCTCATCGCCGTTATTCAACAAGGCCTGCATAGCCATCATAATCAGCTCGGAAACGCCGTTGCCGATATATACATCATTGACGGTGGCGCCGTGAATGCCTTTGGACTGGTAATATTGCACGATAGCTTTACGCGCCGAATACAGCCCTTTAGAATCGCAGTATCCCTGCGCGGCAGGCAGGTTGCGTAAAATATCCACCAAAATTTCATCAGGCGCCTCAAAACCGAAGGGCGCGGGGTTGCCGATATTCAGTTTTAAAATTTTATTTCCTTCCTCTTCCAGCCGTAGCGCTTCTTTATGCACCGGCCCGCGGATGTCATAACAGACATGTTCCAATTTATCTGATTTAGGAAATATATTCATAGTGATAACCCTTAATATCTTGCTGTGATTGAGAAAACGGAATCGGAATCGATGACGTGTTATACAACGGCTGACGTACTCCGCGCGCGGGAATGGCGCTTTTGCCACCGCACTTTACGCTTATTTTTTGAAGATGAAAAGATTTTGTAAAAAATTCCGATAAAGTGCGGTAGAATTAACGCTTATTTTTAACTTATTTTATCGCTAAAAACAACGCTTTTCTCAATGGATAATTTGCAATCAATCAAAAACCGGTTAATTGAACGGATTCGCCTTCATCAGCCGCAGACGCAGGAAATCAGCGAGTTTCGGATAGAAACCGTGATGACAGTGGCAATGCTGAGTTGGTTGAAAGCACAGCAGACTTATCCTCAATTCTATTTTAATTTTCGCGACAGCGGCCGACAGCTTGCGGCGTTAGGCAAAGTGCGGTCATTTTCTGCCGCGAATCAGGCGCAGGATTTTGTCCGCCGTCTGGCGCTGCCGTTACTCGGCGGGTTGAAATTTTATGGTGAGGGCGAGTTTTTTCTGCCGCGCCTGTTGTTGCGCCAGCATGAAGCGCAGTTGACCGTCAGCCTGTTTCTTGATAACTGCAAACCGTTACGGCAGGAATGTGATGCGGCATTACGCTGTCTGGAAACTTTTGATAAAACGACCGCACTTTGTTCCATTCGCCAGCTGATTCATTTGTGTGGACAAAAAGCGACGCAGACCGATTGGTGCCAATGGGTGGAACAGGCGCTAGCGGCAATTCGCCGCGGCGAGTTAGGTAAGAGCGTACTGGCTAACGAAACCTGTTTTCAGACTGCAAGTGCGCTAAACGCCAAGGATTTTCTTGCCGAAAGCGAACGCCGAAATTTAGGTTGTTATCATTTTTTATGGGCGTGGAATGCCGAATGTGCGTTTGTCGGTTCGCCGCCGGAACGTTTATACCGGCGTGAGGGCACGCAGTTGCAGACCGAAGCGCTAGCGGGAACGGCGCTGATGACAGAAGATGCGCAGTTTAATCGTCAGCAGGCGCAATGGTTATTGCAGGATCAAAAAAATATTTATGAAAACCAGCTGGTGGTGGATGATATTCGGCACAAACTGCAACCTTATATTCGACAGTTGACGGTGTCTGAGCTGAGTTTGAAACAATTGCGTCAGGTACAGCATTTAAGACGCTGTATTATTGCCGAGCTGCGTTGTGGTTATGGCGATGAGACTTGCCTACAGGCAATGCATCCGACCGCCGCGGTCGCCGGTCTGCCACAGCAGGCGGCGCTGGATTTTTTACGCCGCACGGAATGTTTTAATCGCGATTGGTATGCCGGCACTTTGGGGGTCATGGAAACGACGCGGGCGGAATTTTGTGTTGCGATTCGCTCCGCTTTTGTGGAGGGAGATAAAATTCGTGTATTTGCCGGTGCGGGTATTGTTGAGGGTTCGGTTCCCTTGCTAGAATGGCAGGAGATCGAACGTAAAGCGTTAGGATTAGTCTCATTATTACAAGAATGAAAAACGGAGAACAACTATGTCTGTGAGTGTATTTAATCGTTGTTGGTCAAAAGTGATTTTAGAAACGCTTGTACGACAGGGCGTTACTCACTTCTGTATCGCACCGGGTTCCCGTTCCACCCCGTTAACGCTTGAGGCTGCGCGTTTACAAGACGGGCGCCGTGCGGTTTGCCACACGCATTTTGATGAGCGCGGACTGGGCTTTTTCGCGCTGGGACTGGCAAAAGCCGTCAATACGCCGGTCGCGGTGATTGTTACCTCCGGCACCGCTGCAGCAAATTTGTATCCCGCTATTGTGGAGGCGCGCCAAAGTGCGGTGAATTTAATCGTGCTGACCGCCGATCGCCCGCCGGAGCTGCTGGAATGCGGTGCGAATCAGGCGATCGTTCAGCAACGTCTGTTTGCCGATTATCCGGTTTCCGCGCTGGATTTGCCGCGACCGAGTGAGGATTATGCGGCGGACTGGCTGATTTCCATACTGGAGCAGGCATGTTACCGGCAACAGCAGCAGCCGGGTGTGGTGCATATCAACGTGCCGTTTGCCGAGCCGTTGTATGCTGCGCAAACCGATGAGATTGATACTCACCCTTGGTTGACTAAGGTGCAGCGCTGGCTGACTCAGCATAAGACTCGCACCGTGCATTCGCCTTTGCAACAGGAAGTTTTGATGCACGAGCACTGGGATCATTGGCGTACTAAACGCGGTGTGATTGTGGCGGGTAAAATGCCCTTAGCGCAATCCATGGGGATCAGCGCTTGGGCGAATACGATGGGTTGGATTTTGCTGACGGATGTTCAGTCCGGGGTGGAGCCGAGTCTGCCTTATGCGGATATTTGGCTTGCCAATCAAACAGTGAGAAAAAAATTGCTGGAAGCGGATATTGTGATCCAACTGGGTTCGCGTTTTATCAGTAAACGGATTAACCAATTTTTAAGCGAGTTCCACGGTGAATATTGGATTGTTGAAGACAGCCACAACGCGGTGGATCCTTATCATCACGCTCACACCCGTTTTAACGCCAAAATTCACCATTGGTTACGCGCGCATCCGCCGCTGCGGCAAAAACCTTGGTTGCTTGAGCCGCTGGCGCTAGCAAAATTCTGCGCCACTTTTGTGGAACAGCAGGTGGGCGGCAATTTGAATGAGGCGTCGTTGGCACATCATATTGAGCGAATACTGCCGAATAACGGTATTTTGTTTCTGGGCAACAGTTTATTTGTGCGTCTGGTTGATGCGCTGACCAAATTGCCGGAAGGCTATCCTGTTTATACTAACCGCGGTGCCAGCGGTATTGACGGCTTGCTGGCGACCGCCGCCGGCATCGGTGTCGGCGCCAATCAGCCGTTAGTGGCGATGATCGGCGACACCTCGGCGCTGTATGATTTGAATTCGCTGGCATTATTTAAAAACGTCAATCAGCCGACGATTATTTTTATTATTAATAATAACGGTGGAGCGATTTTCGATATGTTGCCGGTGGACGCCGAAGTCAAAGACCGCTTTTACCGTATGCCGCACAATCTTGAGTTTTCACAGGCGGCGTCGATGTTTGATCTGAAATATGCCCGTCCTTATACATGGGCGGATTTGAGCTCAGTGCTGAAACATGCCTATTCGCGCCGAGAAACCACCTTAATTGAAATTAAAGTGGCTTCCAGCGACGGCAGTAATATTTATAAACGCTTGATTGAACAGATTAGTTATGCCGTTATCGGAGCCTGATATGCCCTGTCTGGTCTTTCTGCACGGCTTGCTCGGCAGCGGTGCCGATTGGCAGAAACTGATTGAAAAACTACCGCACTTTGACTGTTTTGCGCCCGATTTGCCTGGCCATGGTAGACAGAAAAATACTGTCGTCGCAGATTTTGAACAAACTGCAGGTTTTGTGGCAGATTACATTCGACGGTCAATCGGGCAGCGTCCTTATTTTTTGATAGGCTATTCACTGGGCGGGCGAATAGCCCTTTATTATGCGCTACAGGCGCAATGCGAAAAAGGCAATTTACAAGGGCTGATTTTAGAAGGCGCAAATTTGGGATTGCAATCGGCAGCGGAAAAGCGGGCGCGCTGGCAGCATGATTGTCGCTGGGCGCAGCGTTTTGCTACACAAGCGCCGCAGCAGGTGCTGCAAGATTGGTATCGGCAAGACGTGTTTGCGCATTTGGATGAACAACAACGCGCCGCATTAATTGCTGAACGGACGCCGCACTGCGGCGCCAATATCGGGCATATGCTGCGCGCCACCTCGCTGGCTAAACAGCCGGATTTTCGCCCTAAAGTGCGGTCGAATTTATTGCCGTTTTTTTATTTTTTTGGTGAAAAGGATCAGAAATTCCGTCAAATAGCGGAAGACAGCGGTTTACCGCTAACGCTGATTGCAAATGCCGGGCATAATGCACATAAAGAAAACCCGCCAGCATTTGCCGCTGAATTAACCGCCGTGTTGCGCGCGGTTACCGATTAAAAAGGCGGGGAATCCCCCGCCGTTGAAAGTCAAAAAACCGTTTATTCATCCACATAACCCAGACTGCGCAGCGCGCGTTCGTCGTCCGCCCAGCCGGATTTGACTTTCACCCACAGTTCCAGATGCACTTTGTTGTCAAACAAACGTTCCATGTCCGCACGCGCTTCGGTGCCGATCAGTTTGATTTTCTGCCCTTTATTGCCGATAACCATTTTTTTCTGTCCTTCCCGTTCGACTAAAATCAGGCCGTTGATCTCATAAGTGCCGTGTTCGTTGGTTTTAAACTGCTCAATTTCTACAGTGATGGCGTAAGGCAATTCTTCACCCATAAAACGCATCAGCTTTTCGCGGATAATTTCCGATGCCATAAAGCGCTGTGAACGATCGGTCACGTAATCTTCCGGAAAATGATGCACGCCTTTGTGCAGGGAATTGCGCACGATTTGTTGCAGATTCTGCACGTTGTTGCCGCGCTGGGCAGAAATCGGCACGATGTCTTTAAAGTCGAATTTTGCGCTGATTTGAGTAATAAACGGCAGCAATTCGTCTTTATTTTTAATATTGTCAATTTTATTAATCGCCAATACCACCGGCGCTTTTGCCTGACGCAGTTTGTTGAGTACCATTTCATCGTCGTCGTTCCAGTGGGTGCCGTCCACCACAAAAATGATCAGATCCACATCACCGATAGCGCTGCTTGCCGCACGGTTCATCAGGCGGTTAATGGCGCGTTTTTCTTCAATATGCAGCCCCGGCGTATCCACGTAAACCGCCTGATAGGCGCCCTCGGTATGAATGCCGACAATGCGGTGACGGGTAGTTTGGGCTTTACGTGAGGTAATCGAGATTTTTTGTCCCAGAATTTTGTTCAATAATGTGGATTTGCCCACATTCGGGCGCCCGATAATAGCGATAAAACCGCAGTAGGTCTCGAGCGCTGGTGTGGTATCAGTTGGATTTGTGTGTGTCATTTGATGTCCAGTTGTTTCAATATTTGTTCTGCTACGGCCTGTTCTGCTTTCCGCCGGCTTGAACCGGTTGCGCTGAAAGTGCGGTCGATATTTTGTACGTTACATTGCACAGTAAAGGTTTGGCAATGGGCCTCGCCCTGAATATTGACTACGTTGTAGGTCGGCAGCGGCAGTCGGTTGCCCTGTAAATACTCTTGCAAACGAGTTTTGGCGTCTTTTTGGTTATCGCCTGGTTTGATTTCTCGCAGTAGCAATCGGAACCAGCCGCGAACCGTCACGGTGGCGGTATTAAGATCGCTATCTTGCGAAATGGCGCCGATGATCGCTTCCACACAGTCGGCAAGAATGGATTCGCGACGAAAACCGCCACTTTTCAGCTCGCCGGGGCCAAGCAACATATAATTGCCCAGTTCAAATTCCCGTGCCAGTTCGGCAAGGGTCGGTTCGCGCACTAAAGTGGCGCGCATACGGCTGAGTTCGCCTTCATTACAGTGCGGAAACTGGTGATATAAGGCATCGGCAATGGTGTAATTGAGGATGGCATCTCCCAAAAATTCCAGCCGTTCGTTGTGATTTTTCGCCGCGCTGCGGTGCGTCAGTGCCTGTTTTAACAGTGCGGCACGGTTAAATTGGTAACCGATTTTACGTTGTAGTGGTTCTAAATTTTTCATAAATATTAGCGAATTTTGCTGAACATACGTTCGGTTCGAATGCCCGTCGGCCATTCGTTCTGCTTTTTGTCCAGACTTAACCAAATATATGAGGCTTTACCGACGATGTTTTTTTCCGGTACAAAGCCCCAGAAACGGCTGTCTGCGCTGTGATTGCGGTTGTCGCCCATGACGAAATATTGTCCTTCCGGCACAACCCATTCGGTAATGTAATTTTGCTGCGCATCGTAATCACGATACATATAGGTGGCATTCGGCGGTTGCGGATCCCAATGAATCTGATGTTCCACATCACCGCTTTCGGTTAATTTCAACGGGTGCAGATTACTGTAAATCGGTAGCCCGGCGCTGTCTTGTCCGACGATAATGTTGAAATCCGGATCTTCTTGTGCGGTGCTGTAATCAAATTCTTTGGTAGTGCAGTCGGCAGTGCATTCTTTACCGTCTTTTCCGTAGGTCAGTGTGATATGGCGATCCACTTCGTTGTATTGAATACGGTCGCCGGGAATGCCGACGATGCGTTTAATATAATCCACATTTGGTTCCGGCGGCGCTTTGAATACGATAATATCGCCGCGTTGCGGTTTGCCGGTTTCAATGATGGTATTTTGGAATACCGGATCTTTGATCCCGTAAGCATATTTTTCCACCAGCAGGAAATCGCCGACGCGTAAGGTCGGTTCCATCGACCCGGAGGGAATTTGGAACGGTTCAAACAGAAAGGAGCGCAGAATCAGCACGAATGCCAGCACCGGGAACAGTGAAGCTAAAAATTCCGCGCCTTCGGAAATGGGTTCGATTTGATTTTTTTCTTCTTCTGTTAAGGTCTTTCCACTGCGTTGTTCTGCGCGTGCGATTTGTCGGGCGCGTTTCGGCAATACCGCAAAGCGGTGATAACACCATAATATGCCGCAAAGTGCGGTCAATAAAATCAACAAAATGGTGAAAGTGTTCGGTAACGCCAGATGATCAAGCAGTTTCCAGACAGCGTAACCGACTGCAATCAAAATGATAAAAGCGAGATTTGATTTAGACATTGTTGTTCCTTACTTATCCTTGCCCACATGTAAGATAGCCAGAAACGCTTCCTGCGGCACTTCCACATTGCCGAGGGATTTCATGCGTTTTTTGCCTTCTTTTTGTTTTTGCAGCAGCTTTTTCTTACGGCTGACATCGCCGCCGTAACATTTTGCTAAGACGTTTTTGCGCAGCTGTTTGACGGTTGAACGGGCGATAATATGGTTGCCGATTGCCGCCTGAATGGCAATATCGAATTGCTGGCGGGGGATCAGCTCGCGCATTTTTTCCACCAACTCACGACCGCGGTATGGCGCATTGTCTTTATGTACGATAAGTGCCAGCGCATCCACTCGTTCGCCGTTAATCATAATATCTACGCGCACCATGTCCGCCGCCTGAAAACGTTTAAAGCCGTAATCCAGCGAAGCGTAACCGCGCGATGTGGATTTCAGTCGATCAAAGAAATCCAGCACCACTTCGCCCATTGGAATTTCGTATGTGAGCGCCACCTGATTGCCGTGATACACCATGTTGGTCTGCACGCCGCGCTTTTCCACGCAAAGCGTAATGACGTTGCCGAGATAGCTTTGCGGCAGCAGCATATTACATTCGGCAATCGGCTCACGGATTTCCGCGATATTGTTTAATGGCGGCAATTTTGCTGGACTGTCCACATAAACCACATCGCCGTTGGTCAGTTCCACTTCATAAACAACGGTTGGCGCGGTGGTGATTAAATCTAAGTCGTATTCACGCTCCAGACGTTCCTGGATGATTTCCATATGCAGTAAGCCGAGGAAGCCGCAGCGGAAACCGAAGCCGAGCGCACTGGAATTTTCCGGTTCATAGAATAACGAGGCATCGTTCAGGCTTAATTTGCCCAGCGCATCACGGAAGGCTTCATAATCATCGGAACTGATCGGGAATAAACCGGCATACACCTGCGGTTTGACTTTTTTAAAGCCCGGTAAAACCGAGTTTGCCGGGTTGTTGTGCAAGGTGAGCGTATCGCCTACCGGCGCGCCTAAAATATCTTTAATCGCGCACACCACCCAGCCGACTTCGCCACAGTTCAATTGTTCAGTATCCACTTGTTTCGGCGTGAAAATACCGAGGCGATCCACATTATAGGATTGACCGGTGGACATCACTTTGATTTTGTCGCCTTTGCGTAATGTACCGTTTTTGATCCGCACTAATGAGACCACGCCGAGATAATTGTCAAACCAAGAGTCGATAATCAGTGCTTGCAGCGGTGCGGCGGGATCGCCTTGCGGGGCGGGAATTTTGCGCACGATTTCTTCCAGCACATCTTCAATCCCGACGCCGGTTTTGGCGGAGCAGCGCACCGCATCCAGCGCATCGATCCCTACAATATCTTCAATTTCTTCCGCCACCCGTTCCGGATCGGCGGCAGGCAGGTCGATTTTATTTAAAATTGGCACCACTTCCAGATCCATTTCAATGGCAGTATAGCAGTTTGCCAGAGTTTGTGCCTCCACTCCCTGACCGGCGTCAACCACCAGCAGCGCGCCTTCACAGGCTGCCAGTGAACGGGAAACTTCATAGGAAAAATCCACATGTCCCGGTGTGTCGATAAAATTCAGTTGATAAGTTTCCCCATCGTGCGCCCGATAATTTAAAGTAACGCTTTGGGCTTTAATGGTAATCCCGCGTTCGCGTTCCAAATCCATGGAATCCAGCACTTGTTCCGCCATTTCGCGATCGGACAGCCCGCCACAGGTTTGAATCAGACGATCCGACAAAGTTGATTTTCCGTGGTCAATATGTGCAATAATAGAAAAGTTACGTATGTTCTTCATATTTCAGTTAGAATGATTTCCCTAAAGTTTAACTGGTGGATTGTACCTGAATATGTACGGATATGCCATATCGGGCAATAAAATTGCGTAAAAGTGCGGTACGAAAATCACGCGTTTTTAAGCGAACGAAAAACACCCTAAAGCAAATACCTTAGGGTGTCATTTCTATCTAAAAAGGTGAAGTTGATAAAATTACAAACTTTCAGTGAAAGTACGGGTAATCACATCGCGTTGTTGTTCCGGAGTTAATGAGTTGAAACGCACGGCATAACCGGAAACGCGGATGGTGAGCTGCGGATATTTTTCCGGGTGTTTCACGGCGTCTTCTAAGGTTTCGCGGCGTAATACGTTAACATTTAAGTGCTGACCGCCTTCGACTTTAACGGTCGCTGCGACATCAACCGGTAATTCGCGATATTCGATCTGACCTAACTCGCTGACTGCGACGACTTGGTCTTCGGCATATTGTGCTTTTGCTGCCAGACAACGGGCTTCACCTTTTTCGCTGTCCAATAACCAGAATGAATTCAATAAATTGTCGTTAGCGGCTTGAGTAATTTGAATACCTTTAATCATAAAGTGCCTCCTGATTGGCTGTGTGTTAATTAAACTAAGTTGGGATAAATTTTATCAAGAAATTTTATCTTTTCAATTATTTTGATATGAATCAGGTTTGCTGAGTGAAAGAAAAATGGCTATTTTGATTTATATCAAGTGATTGGTGGCGTGTATTCTTTTTTTTTCTATTTTTATTAACCTTTATTTTGCTTTTGATTAACAATTTAGTCTAAATTCAGCCTGTTAATTTAAGCTCAGGTTATTTATAATCTTTCCACAATTATAAATGGACAAGGCGCAATATGAAAACCTGGAAAGACGCGATCGGCAAAGAAAAGGAACAACCTTATTTTCAGCACATTTTACAACAGGTACATCGTGAAAGAGCCATAGGCAAGGTGATTTATCCGCCGGCTGCCGATGTGTTTAATGCCTTTAAACTGACAGAATTCGAGCAAGTTAAGGTCGTCATTTTGGGGCAGGATCCGTATCATGGGCCGAATCAGGCGCACGGGCTGGCATTTTCGGTAAAGCCGGGCATTGTGCCGCCGCCTTCGCTGGTTAATATGTATAAAGAGCTTGCCGCCGACATCGCGGATTTTCAGATTCCGCAGCACGGCTATCTGACGGCATGGGCACAGCAGGGCGTGTTATTGCTCAATACCGTATTAACGGTGGAACGCGGGCGGGCGCATTCTCATGCCAATTTCGGCTGGGAAACTTTCACAGATCATGTGATTAGCGTGCTGAATGCACAGCGGGAACATTTGGTGTTTCTGTTATGGGGCAGCCATGCGCAGCGCAAAGGACAGTTTATTGATCGCGCGAAACATTGCGTATTATCGGCGCCACATCCTTCACCGCTTTCCGCTCACCGCGGTTTTTTGGGCTGTCGGCATTTTTCAAAGACTAATCAGTATTTGCAACAACATAATCTACCGGTGATCGACTGGCAGTTGCCGTTAACCGTTGAATAACACATATAAAAAGGAAGATGTATGCTCGCGATTATTTCTCCGGCGAAAACCCTTGATTTTAAAAGTGCGGTGCCGAAATTTGAATTTTCTCAACCGCACTTAATTGATTACAGTACTCGGCTGATTGATATTTGCCGTAAACTTTCTCCCGCACAACTCGGTTCTTTGATGTCAATCAGTGATAAATTGGCCGGACTGAATGCCGCCCGTTTCGCCGAGT
Organism: Haemophilus massiliensis; assembly: GCA_000752995.2. Taxonomy (GTDB): domain Bacteria; phylum Pseudomonadota; class Gammaproteobacteria; order Enterobacterales; family Pasteurellaceae; genus Necropsobacter; species Necropsobacter massiliensis_B. The sequence goes on from LM994634.1 coordinate 435,247, forward strand.
GGCAGCCACAGCATGATGAACAAAATGCCCGCGCGGCGATTTATGCCTTTAAGGGCGATGTATATACTGGGCTGGATGTGGACAGCTTAACGCGGGAAGATGTGCTGTTTGCTCAGCGACACTTACGCATTTTATCCGGTCTGTACGGGGTGTTGCGTCCGATAGATTTTATGCAGCCTTACCGTTTGGAAATGGGCACGCGGCTTGCCAATCAACAAGGTAAGGATTTGTACGCGTTCTGGGGCGATACAATTACCCGCAGCGTGCAGACCGCGCTGGATGAGCAGGGCGACGATATTCTGCTTAATTTGGCCTCCGATGAATATTATAAATCCGTGCAAACGAGCGGGCTGAAAGCCAGAATTCTGAAGCCGGTTTTTCTGGATAACAAAGGCGGGAAATATAAAGTGATCAGCTTTTATGCGAAAAAAGCCCGCGGTTTAATGTGCCGTTATATCATTCGAAATCGGTTGACGGAAATCGAGCAGCTGAAAGAATTTGATTTGGGCGGTTATTGGTTTGACAGTGCTGCATCAACTGATAGTGAGCTGATATTTAAACGGGATTTGAGTGAATAACATGAACGATCTATTCAAGCGTGACGGATTGCCGAATTTGACGGCACGATTAAAAAAAATAGTGCTTTTTAGCACCGCACTTTTTCTTGTCGCCTGTGCCTCGCAGCCCGAATTATCGGCGCCACAGTTTGTCAGCCATAACAATCACACTTACTACCTTGCCGCACAGCAGGACTTAGGCAGTATGGCGCGTTATTTTTATGTGACGAAAGAGGACTCGCCGCAAGAGTGGAAAAGTGCGGTGGAATTATTATTAGATCGCAACCGCCAGCAGCGCACGCTGGATGATCGTATCCAATTGCGTCAGCGAGTATATAAAAATACGGCTGTGCCGCGTTTTGATATTTATCGACAGAATGATGTGCTGTATTCTTTTGTGATTTATCAGCCTAGTGCGCAGAATAAGGACTGGCGGGTCGATGTGTCGAAAGGGAAAGATATTCCGCTGTGTGGATTTATTCAGTATCAATATTCCGTAAAGATTGCGAAGAATAAAAAATTGATGAATATGAATAAAAGTAAAATCATCAATTATTTGAAAAAATATGTCGCCGATAAAGAAATGACGCAGCTGAAGCAGGCAAACTGGCCGTGGAGTTGTGAAAAATAGTGCGTGATTATTCATTACAGGTAAAAAAAGCTGCCAATCTGGCGGTGTTTACTGCGTTGGTGCTGATGTTGAGCAAAGGTGCCGCGTGGTGGCGGACCGGTTCGGTCAGTATGTTGGCGTCTATTACGGATTCCATGTTGGATTTATTAGCTTCTTTTATGAATATGCTGATTTTACGCTTTGCCTTAATGCCCGCCGATGATAATCATTCCTTCGGTCACGGTAAAGCGGAATCTCTTGCTGCCTTAGCGCAAAGTGCGTTTATTTCCGGTTCTGCCATTTTTTTATTATTGCAGGGCATTCACCGTCTGAACGCGCCCCAGCCTTTAACCGATACCTCGCTGGGTATTGCGGTGACGCTCTTTTCTATCGCCGTGACATTCGGGCTGGTTTTTTATCAGACTCGGGTTATTCGGCAGACGGACAGCCCGGCAATTAAAGCGGATCGCTTGCATTATCAAACCGATTTGTTGATGAATGTTGCCATTCTTATTTCTCTGGGGCTGACGGCGTACGGCTTTGTCGCAGCGGATGCGCTGTTTGCCATTCTTATCGCCGTTTATATTCTGTTTAACGCTGGTAAAATGTTGTTCGATGCAGCGCAGTTACTGCTTGATCAGGCATTGCCGGAGGCGGAAATCAAGCGGATTGAAGCGGTGATTTTATCCACGCCGCAAATCCTCGGTTTCCATGATTTGCGTACGCGACGTTCCGGTGCTGTGCGTTTTATCCAGTTTCATCTGGAACTGGCGGATAATCTTTCTTTTGTGCAGGCGCATGCCATTACCGATCATCTTGAAAGTCGTTTAAGAGAATTGTTCCCGCAGGTGGATATTGTGATTCATCACGAACCGACCAGCGTGGTGCAAACTGAACAGCGTCAAATTCGCGGTGTTGAACCGCATATGGAATAATTAGACTTAAATCAAAATATGTGATAATTCACCAAAATTTTGCTAGAGACGGTCTGGTGAATAGTGTAATCTTAGCGACAGTTTTTATATTGCAACTTTAAATAAGGTATATTTATGATAAAAAAAATTGCTGTATTGACAAGCGGCGGCGATGCGCCCGGCATGAATGCCGCCATTCGTGGGGTGGTCCGTTCTGCCTTAGCGGAAGGGCTGGAAGTGTATGGAATTTATGACGGCTATCATGGTTTATATCACAATAAAATCAAACAATTGAGCCGTTATAGCGTGTCCGATGTGATTAATCGCGGCGGCACCTTCTTAGGTTCGGCGCGTTTTCCTGAATTTAAAGATCCCGCAGTACGTGCCAAATGTGCGGAAGTGTTGCGTTCACACGGTATTGACGCGTTAGTGGTGATCGGCGGTGACGGTTCTTATATGGGCGCCAAATTGTTAACTGAAGAACATGGCTTTCCTTGTGTGGGTATTCCGGGCACCATTGATAATGATGTTGCGGGGACGGATTATACTATCGGTTATCAAACGGCATTACAGACCGCAGTGGAAGCAATCGACCGTTTGCGCGATACCTCAAGTTCCCACCAGCGTATATCCATTGTAGAAATCATGGGCAGACATTGTAGCGATTTAACCATTTCCGCTGGCATTGCCGGAGGCTGTGAATATATTGTCGCCTCCGAAGTGGAATTTAATCGCGAGGAATTGATCCAACAGATTGAGCGCAGCATTGCAAACGGCAAACGTCATGCCTTAATTGTAATTACTGAATTAATTTGTGATGTGAATGCACTGGCGAAAGAAATTGAATCGCGCGTACATCATGAAACCCGTGCCACTGTGCTGGGACACATTCAGCGTGGCGGTACGCCTTGTGCTTTTGACCGTATTCTGGCTTCCCGTATGGGCGTGTATGCAGTGGATTTACTGTTGCAGGGCAAAGGCGGTTATTGTGTCGGCATCCAAAATGAACAGCTGGTTCACCACGATATTATTGATGCTATTAATAACATGCGCCGTGAATTTAAAGCGGATTTAATGGCGATGTCGAAACGCTTATTCTGATTTGTCTCATCTGTATATCAGGGCATCCGAGTTGGATGCCCTGTTTGTTTCTGCTCACGGCAAACTTGTCGCTTATTGTTTGTGCGTCAGTAAGGTTAACACTTCATAATGCGCCGTATGCGGGAACATGTCGAACAGCTGTATTTTTTGCATGCGGTAATTTGTCAGGTGAGTCAGAACTTTTGCCATTGAAACCGCGTTACAGCTGGAATAAAGGATAAAGTGCGGTTGTAATTGATTAAGAAATTGTACTAATTGTGTGCCGAGGCCGCGTCTGGGCGGGTTGACGATAAGTAGATCTGGGGTTTGTTTTTGGGCGAGGGTGAACTGTGCCGCATCCAACGACTGAAAGCTGACGTTTTTCAGGTTCAACCTGCGAGCGGATAAACCGGCGGCAAAAATTGCGGAAGGCGCGATTTCAATACCTACCAGTTCGACCCCTTTACCTTGCCGTTGCAATATATGGGCGCAATGCAGACCAAAGCCGCCGACGCCGCAAAACAAATCCCAAATCGAACGAATAGGCAAATCTTTAATCCACTGCTGTGCGCTGCCGTATAATCCCTGTGCTACACTCGGATTGGTCTGGAAAAAACCTTGCGGGCGCATAAATAGCGGAATATGGTTAAAAAATTCGGGCAGATTTTGTTGCTCGGTGAGAAAAATTTCCGTTTCGCCTTCCAAAATGGCGGCATGCTGAGGCTGAATGTTCACACTGATCACGTTCAGCTGCGGCAGTTTTGCCTGCAAGGCGGGCAGTTCTCGTCGGATTAAGGGTAGTTTGTTTTGCGAACGCAGGACAAAGCGCAGCATCAGATCACCGCTGCTTTTGCTTTCGCTGAGCAGTATATATTTCAGCTCGCCCTTTTGTTTCGCCGTATTGTAAGGAACCAGTCCGGCACGGGCGATGAAATCCTTTAAAACCGGAAAAACCGCATCGAAAGCGGCAGGGTAAAGCGGGCAATCGCATAAATCTATCGCACTTTGCGGATTTGTTGAATCCGGCAGAATGCCTAGCACGGGACGCTCGACCGTACCGCTAACCGCCATCTTAGCTTTGTTGCGAAATCGACTTAACGGCGATGAGTAAGGTGTATGCCAAATCAGCGCGGATTGATCCAATGCGGCGATCTGCTGTTGCAGGTGGGCGGTTTTGTCTGCCAATTGTTGTGCATAGGATTTTTCCAACCATTGACAGGAACGGCAATCCTGTTGTTGATAATGATAACAGGGAATTGTAAGCTGCATATTATCCCTTCGTTGCCAACCAGTCTTGCTGAAGTGCGGTCAGTTTTTTATGATTTTCCTGCCAACGGGCGGAATGTTGCAGTTCATCCCAACGAAACGTCTTTTGTTTGAACAGGTTTTGTTGTCGTGCCCGACGTAATACCGTTTGTTGTGCCGATTCTTGCGGTTTGAAATGATCCAACACCTGAATTACGCCTTCCCGTTCATTGCACAGCAACAGTAAATCGCAGCCGGCGTGCAACGCTTGGTCGCAGCGGCTGACAAAATTGCCCATAAAACCGGCACCTTGCATGCCCAAATCATCGGAAAAAATCGTGCCGCGGAAATCTAGTTGCTCACGTAGCACTTGTTTCAGCCAGTAACTCGATCCGCTGGCAGGTTGAGTATCGCATTGCGTGTAGATCACATGCGCCGGCATTATTGCATCTAAACAACCGTTTGCAATCAATTGGCGGAACGGTTGTATATCACAGTTAAAAATCTCCTCCCGAGTGCGATTGTCATAAGGGGTTTCCAGATGAGAATCTGCCAGCACATGGCCGTGCCCGGGAAAATGTTTGCCGGTTGCCGCCATGCCCGCCTGATGCATACCGGCGATAAATTGTGCGGCTAGGCGAATTGTCGGTTCACATTCGGCATGAAAGCTGCGATCGCCGATGGCTTTGCATTGATGTCCGAGATCCAATACCGGCGCAAAACTTAAATCAATGCCAAGTGCGGTCATTTCCGCCGCCATTTGCCAACCCGCCTGTAATGCCGCGTCATTTTGTACCGCTGGATCGTCAATCAGTTCCGCGAATGCCTGCATGGCGGGCAGTTGGGTGAAACCGTGCCGAAAACGCTGGACGCGTCCGCCTTCCTGATCGACAGTGATAAGTAATTCTTGTTTAACGTTGTGACGAATCGAATCAACTAATGCCTGAATTTGTGGACGATCATAAAAGTTACGGCTGAATAAAATAACTCCGGCAACCAACGGGTGCGATAATAATTCCACTTCTTCTTGGGTCAGTTCGTGACCTGTTAAGTCAATAAGCAGTGCGGACATGATAGACCTTATTTTAAGCGTAAATACAGACGATAGTTGACACTTTCGGCGGTTGGACGGATTAATTCAAGTTCCGTCCGTTGTTTTTTCTGTAACGTGACAAAAGGCGGGTTAGCTACTGAGTTGTCCGTATTTTGGGTGACGCCATTTTTGTCATACCAGAAAAAATTATAAGCGACGGTAACCGGTTGAGCGGATTTGTTTTTTATCCAAGCGGAATCCGGCTCGGCAGCAGCGTCAATTAACTCCACTAGCTCGGATTCCATATTCAGAATCGGTTTGGTGCTATTCACTAGATTCGGTACCGGAGTCGAACCACAGGCGGTTAGCAATAAACCGAGAGCGATACAGGAAAGTCGTTTTTTCATTATTTTGCCAGCATTTTACCTAGGGGTTCACCGCCGACCAAGTGCATATGCAGATGGAATACTTCTTGTCCGCCGTGTTCGTTGCAGTTAACGATTAAGCGATAACCGTCTTGGGCGATTCCTTCGCGTTCTGCCAGCTTGGCTGCAACGGTAAACAGACGTCCCAAGCTGATTTCATCCTGTTCAGTGACGTCATTAACGGTAGGGATCAGTTTGTTTGGGATAATCAGTATGTGGGTTTTCGCTTGTGGTGATATGTCGCGAAAGGCTGTAACCCGGTCATCCTGATACACAATGTCGGCCGGAATTTCTTTACGGATGATTTTACTGAAAATCGTTTCTTCTACCATGGTGATTTCCTTTGTTTATAGCGGGAGTCGTGGACAATATTTTTAGCAGAAAATCAGTAAAATAGCAATTTAAGAAAAAAATCTGTTAACTTGATGTTAAGTAAAAGTTCTGTCTTAGTTTTTTGTGTTAAATAAATGTTAAATAAAGCAATTTTTAAAAAAATTTATAAAAAATAAAAATTTTTTTGGTTTAAAGTTTTACCTGAATGCCTTAGAATAGGCATAGTTAATTCTTGTGGGATACATAATGAAAACAGAAAACTCAATCAGCCTGATGGCAACCCCAACGGAAATGGCTCAAATCGGCGAAGATGTCGGTGTTTATAAAGCCAGTAAAAACCAATTCTACTCTTTCTTATCTGCCATTTCAGCTGGCGCCTTTATCGCCCTCGCATTTATTTTCTATACTACAACTCAAACCGGCAGTGCTGGCGCACCTTGGGGATTAACCAAGCTGGTCGGCGGTTTGGTTTTCTCTGTCGGTGTTATCATGGTTGTGGTATGCGGTTCCGAATTATTTACTTCATCAACCATGACATTGGTGGCGCGTGCCGGCGGACGAATTAATACCTTTCAGATGCTGCGCAATTGGGTCGTTGTGTATTGCGGTAACTTTGTAGGGGCTACGGTGATTGTCCTGCTGGTGTGGTTTGCTGCACAAACGATGGCGGCTGACGGTCAATGGGGACTGACCATTTTAAACACCGCGCAGCATAAAATTCATCATACTTGGCTTGAAGCCTTTTGTTTAGGCATTCTGTGTAATATTATGGTCTGTATTGCTATTTGGATGGCGTATGCAGGCAAAACTTTAACCGATAAAGCCTTTATTATGATTCTGCCGATTGGATTGTTTGTGGCATCCGGCTTTGAACATAGCGTGGCAAATATGTTTATGATTCCTATGGGAATACTTACTGCACATTTCAGTCCGGCGGAATTTTGGCAGGCGATTGACATGGATCCGGCGCAATTTGCGGATCTGGACGTTTATCATTTTGTTGTAAAAAATCTCATTCCCGTTACCTTGGGCAATATCGTCGGTGGCGGAGTTTGTATCGCATTGTTGCAGTGGTTTACTAATAGACCGCATGCACATTAGTTTAGGGGTAAGAGCGGTTGATTTTTGCGCCGTTTTTACATTGTTGAAATTTATCTACTAGAGAAGGAAGTTATAGCAATGACTCAATTAACAGAAGCTCAACAGAAAGCGTGGGAAGGTTTTGTTCCGGGAGACTGGCAAACCGAAGTAAACGTACGTGATTTTATCCAGAAAAACTATACACCTTATGAGGGTGATGAATCATTCCTTGCAGACGCGACCGAAGCGACCACTGCGTTATGGAATGATGTTATGGAAAAAATTAAAGTTGAGAACCAAACACACGAACCATATGACATTGATACCGATACACCGTCAACCATTACTTCACACAAACCTGGTTATATCAATAAAGCATTGGAAAAAATTGTCGGTTTGCAGACTGATGCACCGTTAAAACGTGCAATTATGCCGTTCGGCGGTATTAAAATGGTGAAAGGTTCATGTCAGGTTTATCGTCGCGAGCTGAAACCTGAAATTGAACATATCTTTACCGAATACCGCAAAACTCATAACCAAGGGGTATTTGATGTTTATACGCCGGATATTCTGCGCTGCCGTAAATCCGGCGTGATTACCGGTCTTCCTGATGCTTACGGCCGTGGTCGTATTATCGGTGACTATCGTCGTTTGGCGGTATATGGCGTGGATTTCTTAATGAAAGATAAATTCAAACAATTTACTTCATTACAGTCTCGTCTGGAAAGCGGTGAAGATATTCAAGCAACTATTCAGCTGCGTGAAGAAATTGCCGAACAGCATCGTGCATTAGGCAAAATCAAAGAAATGGCGGCTTCTTATGGTTGTGATATTTCCAACCCGGCAACTAATGCGCAGGAAGCGGTACAATGGACTTATTTTGCTTATCTTGCGGCGGTTAAATCGCAAAACGGTGCGGCAATGTCATTCGGTCGCGTATCCAGCTTCCTGGATATTTATATCGAACGTGACTTAAAAGCAGGCAAAATTACTGAACAACAAGCGCAGGAATTAATCGACCATTTAGTCATGAAACTACGTATGGTACGTTTCTTGCGTACACCTGAATACGATCAATTATTCTCCGGCGACCCAATGTGGGCAACTGAAACCTTAGCCGGTATGGGCTTAGACGGTCGTACGCTGGTGACTAAGAACAGTTTCCGTATGTTGCACACACTATACACAATGGGACCGTCACCTGAACCGAACTTAACTATTCTGTGGTCGGAACAACTGCCTGAAGCGTTCAAACGTTTCTGCGCTAAAGTTTCTATTGATACTTCATCCGTACAATATGAAAACGACGATTTAATGCGTCCTGATTTCAATAACGACGACTATGCGATTGCTTGTTGTGTAAGCCCGATGGTTGTGGGTAAACAAATGCAGTTCTTCGGTGCCCGTGCAAACTTGGCGAAAACTCTGCTATATGCAATCAACGGCGGTATTGATGAAAAATCCGGCGTACAGGTCGGTCCGAAAACAGCTCCTATCACTGATGAAGTGCTGAATTTCGATACCGTTATGGATCGGATGGATCACTTTATGGATTGGTTGGCAACTCAGTATGTGACCGCACTGAACATCATTCACTTTATGCACGATAAATATGCCTATGAAGCGGCGTTAATGGCGTTCCATGATCGTGATGTATTCCGTACCATGGCTTGTGGTATTGCCGGACTTTCCGTAGCGGCCGACTCACTGGCGGCAATCAAATACGCTAAAGTTAAACCGGTTCGTGGCGATATTAAAGATAAAGACGGTAATATTGTCGCGTCCAATGTGGCGATTGATTTTGAAATTGAAGGCGAATATCCGCAATTCGGTAACAACGACAGCCGTGTGGATGATTTAGCGGTTGATTTGGTTGAACGTTTCATGAAGAAAATTCAGACTCACAAAACATACCGCAATGCGACTCCGACACAATCTGTGCTGACTATCACCTCTAACGTGGTATACGGTAAGAAAACCGGTAATACTCCGGACGGTCGTCGTGCTGGCGCACCATTCGGACCTGGCGCAAACCCAATGCACGGACGTGACCAGAAAGGTGCGGTAGCCTCCCTGACCTCTGTGGCCAAACTACCGTTTGCTTATGCGAAAGATGGTATTTCTTATACCTTCTCTATCGTTCCGAACGCATTAGGTAAAGACATTGATGCGCAAAAACGCAACCTTGCCGGCTTAATGGACGGTTACTTCCACCACGAAGCGACAGTGGAAGGCGGTCAGCATCTGAACGTAAACGTATTAAATCGTGAAACTCTACTGGATGCGATTGATCATCCTGAGAAATATCCTCAGTTGACAATCCGTGTTTCCGGTTATGCTGTGCGTTTCAATTCGTTAACCAGAGAGCAACAGCAAGACGTCATTACCCGTACATTTACTCAGTCAATGTAATCGGTTGATGATAAGGTGGTGAGTGTTAATTATGTAAAGCGGTTTTATCATAATGACTTGTGCTGAGGCGGTATATTCGGCACCGCTCATCACCGAATAAGATAATTCATTGCTAAGGGAACATATATGAAATATATTGTTCCCTTAGATTTATGCAAGTTGTAAACGTTGTATTCAGTTGTCTATTTATTATTCATCACACTAATATCCCACTCAATGTAAGGAGACATCGAATGAAAAACATCAAGATTAAACTCACTGTACTGGCTTTGGCATCCGCGTTTGCATTAACCGCCTGTAGCAATAAGATTGAAGGCGATGCGCAATTGCAGGAGCAGGCTGTATTGGGACTGAACTGGGTCCAGCAGTCCGGTGAATATCAGGCATTGGCGTACCAGGCATTCAATATTGCAAAAGTTGCTTTTGATAATGCCAAAGTCAGCAAAGGAAAGAAAAAAGCGGTTGTCGTCGATCTTGATGAAACCATGGTGGATAACAGCGCTTATGCCGGTTGGCAGGTTAAAAACGGCAAAGCCTTTGACGGCGCTGATTGGACTCGCTGGGTCGAGGCACGTCAAACCGGAGCCATTGCCGGTGCGGTCGAATTCAATAATTATGTCAATGCGCACGGCGGCAAAATGTTCTATGTTTCTAACCGCAAAGATGCAAGCGAAAAAGCCGGCACCGTGGATGACATGAAAAAATTAGGGTTTACCGGTGTGAGTGATGAAACCCTATATCTGAAAAAAGATAAATCCAATAAATCTGCACGTTTTGCTGAAATCGAACGGCAAGGCTATGAAATCGTCTTATATATTGGTGATAACTTAAACGATTTCGGTGATGCGACTTATCGCAAATCCAATGCGGAACGCCGCGCTTTCGTTGATGAAAACAGCAAAGCGTTCGGGAAAAGATTTATTGTGCTGCCGAATCCGAATTATGGCGACTGGGAAGGCGGACTGGCAAAAGATTATTATAAAAACGACGCGCAAGGCCGTGTTAAAATTCGTCATGATGCTATTAAAGCGTGGGACGGTAAATAATATCGCCAAGTTTTAGCTCGCATTACCTTGAAAATTCCCCTTTATTCCAACAGAGGGGAATTTTCCCGTATTATGCTATCGATTTTTACTTTATTTTCTACTCAGCTATTTATTAATAAGGAACATTATGTCTGTTGTGGCTCGTTATCATTCTTATGAATCCTGCGGAACCGTTGATGGCCCGGGAATTCGTTTTATCCTGTTTTTACAAGGCTGTCTGATGCGTTGTAAATATTGCCATAATCGCGACACTTGGGATTTACATGGCGGCAAAGAAATTACCGTCGAAGAACTGATGAAAGAAGTGGTAACCTATCGCCATTTTATGAATGCGTCGGGCGGTGGTGTTACCGCCTCCGGCGGCGAGGCGATTTTGCAGGCGGAATTTGTACGTGACTGGTTCAGAGCCTGTAAAGCGAACGGAATTCATACCTGTCTGGATACCAACGGGTTTGTGCGCCATTATGATCATATTATTGATGAATTACTGGATGTGACCGATCTGGTTTTGCTGGATTTAAAAGAATTAAACGATAAAATTCACCAAAATCTAATCGGCGTACCGAATAAACGCACTTTGGAATTCGCCAAATATCTGCAAAAACGCAATCAAAAAGTTTGGATCCGCTATGTTGTGGTGCCCGGTTGGACGGACAACGATCACGATGTTAATATGCTGGGGCAATTTATTCAAGGCATGACAAATATCGAAAAAGTCGAATTGCTGCCTTATCATCGTCTGGGGGCGCATAAATGGGAAGCCATGGGCGAAAAATATGAGCTGGAAGATGTCAAACCGCCGACAAAAGAATCCCTTGAACATATCAAACAAATTCTGGAAGGTTACGGCCATATCGTAAAATATTAATTCGGCAAATCGCCGATAGAAGCCGATAGAAAAAGTGCGGTGGATTTCGCGCCGGTTTTGTTCGGTTAATGCGGATAGCGGACAAAAACATTACAAAAAACGACCGCACTTTTTTGCCTTTATTTCTTCTGAACACAAAATCGTCGCTATCGCCCGGCGGCGCGTTTATCAACGAAGCATTGCGCAGAGGCAAGGGCGAGGGAGGCGATTATCGCTTTCGGTTAAACCTGATATTTCGTCTTATCACCAATGTCAAAATGCAGCGGCATGCGCCATTTTTGTATCGCCAGTAGTAAGAATAAAACGGCGCTGATTAAAGCCAACAGCTGCGTAGCCAAGGTAAATTCAAAGACCGCACAAAACCACAGTAATGCCAGAAACACCGGTTGCAGGTTCAGGCAGAATACCTTAAAACAAAAATATTCTTTGTATGCCAGCCCGCCCAGCGTCACGAATGCCGCGCCCAGCGCCAGTTCATGCAAACCGAATAAGTGGCACAACAGGGCGCTCCAAGTGGCGAATTGTAACAATAAACGAAAGTGTTTCAGATAAATATGTAGGGATGAGGCGCATAGCATGGCGGCGATTAACAGCCCCGGATAGGCGAATTCGGTGTAATAGGGCAAAAGTGCGGTGCTAATCGCAGCTAAAACGAAGCCGCTGCGGTATAACATCACGGTAAGATAATCCCAGAAATCCATCGGGGATTTAATATGTGGATCTGCCATTATGTTCTCCTTTTTAATTTAATGTTCGTTGATAAAGTGCAAATCGTGCGCGCAAACCTCCAAAACGGAGTTGGTTTCGCCCCAATCGCCCAGTACGATACGGGTAAAGTGCGGTTCGATTTTATGGATATTTTGCCGGTGCGTATGCCCGTGGATTATTTGGCGGACATTAAACTGTCGGAAAATGTGTAGCACAAAATCCGCGCTGACATCCATAATCTGCTCGGCTTTTTGTTTTTTATCCGCCTGGCTTTTGGCACGAATTTTCTGCGCGATTTTCAACCGCACTTTTAACGGTAGGTGCAAAAACAGCCACTGACGCCATTTTTGCTGCACTTTCTTACGATATTGTTGATAGGCGGTATCTTCCGTACAAAGTGTGTCGCCATGACAAAGCAATGTCGGCGTGCCGTATAAATCAATGAGCTGATAGGTCGGCAGCAGTTGTAAACCGCAGCTGCGGGCAAAGCGTTCGCCGAGCAGAAAATCTCGATTGCCATGAATAAAATAGCATGCAACGCCGCTATCCGTCAGTTGTTTGATATGATGTTTGACCAGTTCGATCAGTGTCGATTGTTCGTCATCTCCGATCCAGAAATCGAATAAGTCGCCTAAAATATACAGTTTTTCCGCCTGCGGCGCTTTTTGCTGCATAAAATCGGTAAACAGGCGAGTTAAGTGCGGTCGGTTTTCGCTGAGATGTAAATCCGCAATAAAATAGGTTTTTTTCATAAATATCGGTGATCTGATTTTTTTCCGTAGAGTATCATTTTTTCTCCTGATTTCTACACATATTTAGCTATTTTCGCTATACTTGAGCAAATTTTTTTCGAGTGCTGAATTATGCTAAAAATTCTCAGAATTATTGTCATTACTTTTTGTTGTATTTTGATTTGCCTGTTAGGTACGATTTATTCTTTTATCCGCTTTAAAAATCCGAGCAATGTTGGGGCAGTGGCTCGCTGGTTCGGGCGTTTATACCCGTTGTTCGGACTGGAAGTGGAACATCGTTTCCCGTCAGATGCCGGCAATGTCGGTCCCTGCATTTATATCGGTAATCATCAGAATAACTATGATATGGTGACGATTTCCTATATGGTAATGCCGCGCACCGTGAGCGTCGGGAAAAAGAGCCTGATTTGGGTGCCGTTTTTCGGCATTTTATATTGGGCGACGGGCAATATTTTTCTGGATCGCGATAACCGCACCAAAGCACACAGCACAATGACTGAGCTGGCGCGTCGCATTCATGCCGACAATTTGTCCATTTGGATGTTTCCGGAAGGCACCCGTAGCCGCGGGCGCGGATTGCTGCCGTTTAAAACCGGCGCCTTTTATGCCGCCATCGCCGCTGGCGTGCCGATTGTGCCGGTCGTGTGTTCTACTACCCATAATCAGGTGGATCTTAATCGACTACACAACGGCAAAGTGATTTGTGAAATTTTAGCGCCAGTTGATACCTCGGGTTATACCAAAGAAAATGTGCGCGAGCTGGCGGAACATTGTTATCAGATTATGCAGCGCCGCATCGCCGAACTGGATGCGGAACTGGCGCAGTCCAAGCCGCAGGTTTAATTCTCACAGGTGTAGCGCATGAAGCATTATTCCCGTCGTCAGCTATTAAAAACCGCGCTGTTAGCCGGTGCGTTTTCGGCTATTCCAACATCGCTATTAGCGGCGGAGCGCCAGCCTTTGCGTATTCCGGGGCTAATCGAAATCCGCCGCGGCAAACCGCTGTTTCTCGGTATGGAAAGCACACAAACCCAGCTTATTCCCGGAAAATATACCGAAGTGTGGGGATTTAACGGTGCTTATCTGGGACCGACGGTAAAGATTCGTCGCGGCGATTTTGCTAAATTAAATTATCGTAATAATCTGTCGCAGATCGTGGCGCTCAATATTCAGGGGTTGCAGGCAAGTGCCGAGTTATTCGGCGGGGTGGCGCGAACCTTTAAACCGAATGAAATCTGGGCGCCGATTGTGCCGATCAATCAACCTGCCGCAACTTGCTGGTATCATGCCTGTACGCTGGCAAGTTCGGCTTATCAGACTTATCGCGGGTTGGCAGGGCTGTGGATTATTGAAGATGAGGAAAGTCGCAAGCTGTCTTTGCCGCACAAATACGGGATAGATGATATTCCGTTAATTTTACAAGATATGCGGCTTAACGCTGAAGGTATTCAATTATTTCACCAAAATCAACCGCACTTTTTGGGAGATCGTCTGTTTGTCAATGGGCAGGAAGCGCCTTATATTACGGTAACGCGCGGCTGGGTTCGGTTGCGTTTAGTGAATGCCTCCTTATCGAGAGTGTATGATTTACGTTTCGATGATGAACGGGACTTTCAGATTATCGCGCAAGAGCAGGGCTTCCTACCGCAGGCTAAAACCGTGAATACGGTAATGTTGGTGCCGGGTGAACGCATTGAATTGCTGGTGGATTTGAATGAGGGCGGCAACGCCACGCTGATCACCGGCAAAAAACGGAATTTTATTAATAAAATCAGCCGGTTCTTCAGTGCCGATGACGAATTGATTGATAACACGATACTTGAACTGCGAGCGGAAGGACTGGCTGCGGCCTTTAACGGCAAACCGACGACACAATTTAATACCGATGCGCCGGCACTGCTGAATGATAACATTGCCAATGAACGAGCATTTCATATTGATGCCGCTAATGCCCTGCTTAATCAGCAGCGTTTTGACCCGCGTAGAGTGGATGTCAACGCTGTGCTGGGTTCTACCGAACGCTGGACACTGACGGCGTCGTCGCCGGTGGGATTTAAAGTGCAGGGCGCTAAATTTATTATTGAAAGTATTGACGGACAGTCGTTGGCACAGCACGAAATCGGCTGGAAAGATACCATTCGGATTGAAGGAAAAATGCAGATCTTGATTAAATTTGACAATCTATCGTCGAATAATTATCCGTTTATTTTCGGCGCGTCAGATTTAATGCTGGCAGACAAAGGCTGCCTCGGCGTAATCGTGGTACAGTAACATATCGCTATATTGGCATGCTCCTTTCTTCATTAGATAAAAACGAAATGATATAAAGTGCGGTAAGAAGCACTTTATTTTGATCTTGAAACTGACTGATAGCCAGCCGAATGAAACATACGATAATAAATACAAAAAATAAAATAATTTTAAGATTATTTGAAAGTGAACTTCAGCAAAGTAACAGAATTGTTTATAAAATGAATGGCGGTGAGAAGGGGATTCGAACCCCTGATGCACTTTCGCACATACACGCTTTCCAGGCGTGCTCCTTCAACCACTCGGACATCTCACCGGTTCCGGACAGGGCGAAAATATAAAGATTTCGTGACCTTTCGTCAAGTATTTTTTGTTTTTATTGCGCTAAAACATCATTTTTTGATTAATTTTAAGCTAAAATATGCACTCTTTTTTTCTGCTCAGGCTGTTAGGATAGTTATGTTAAAAAAATGGTTTTTAACAAAAAATGTGTTTCTTGCAGTAAAACCCTTCAGTGCGCTACAAGATAGTTTTCGCGCCGGTTACGGCAAACAATATTTAATCAGAGACATTATCGCCGGGTTAACCGTCGGTGTAATAGCCATTCCGTTATCTATGGCGTTGGCGATTGCCAGTGGTGTACCGCCGCAGCACGGTTTGTACACTGCGATTATTGCCGGAGCGCTAATTGCGTTAACTGGCGGCTCGCGTTTTAATATTTCCGGTCCGACGGCAGCTTTTGTAGTGATCCTATATCCGATCACACAGCAGTTTGGCTTAAGCGGGTTGCTAATGGCGACGTTGCTGTCGGGCGTTATTTTGGTACTGATGGCGCTATTTCGTCTGGGGCGTTTGATCGAATATATTCCTCTGCCGGTAACGCTCGGTTTCACGTGCGGTATCGGTATTGTTATTGCCACATTGCAAATTAAAGATTTCTTCGGTTTGACGATTACCGACATGCCGGCACATTATATCGGTAAAGTACAGACGATTTTTGCCGCGCTGCCGAGTATTCAGTGGGCGGATACCTTGGTTGGCGTGGTAACGTTATTGACGCTGACGCAATGGCATAAACTGCGTTTGCCGGTGCCGGGACATCTACCGGCGGTAATTATCGGTACATTATTGTCGCTGGTTCTGCTGCATTTTGACGTTCATGTCGCCACTATCGGTTCGGCATTTACTTATACTTTATCTGACGGCACGACCGGATATGGTATTCCCAACGTGCTGCCGGAGCTGGTGTTACCGTGGAACATTCCTAATGCACAGGGCGTGTTGCTTGACTGGAATTTTGACACCTTACAGGCATTATTGCCCGCTGCGTTTTCCATGGCGGTGTTGGGTGCAATTGAATCCTTATTATGTGCGGTAGTGCTGGATAATATGACTGGCACCAAACACCATTCCAATAATGAATTGCTGGCACAGGGGCTGGGTAATATCGCTTCACCGTTTTTAGGCGGGATTACGGCAACTGCGGCAATCGCCCGTTCCGCTGCCAATGTCAAGGCCGGTGCAGTGTCGCCGATAGCCGCCATGGTACATGCGTTATTGGTTTTATTCGCCCTGTTGTTTTTTGCCAAAGCCTTGTCCTATTTGCCGTTGTCGTCAATGGCGGCGTTATTGCTGATGGTGGCTTGGAATATGGCCAACGTATCACAGATTATTCAGCTGGTGCGCCGTTCCGGACGCAATGAGATCGCCGTATTGCTGACCTGCTTAATCTTAACCGTTATTTTCGATATGGTGATTGCCATTACCGTTGGCGTCTTGCTGGCAAGTCTACTGTTTATCCGCACTGTAGCGGAAATGACGAAATCGGTAGAAATGGCGCATCCGGAGGATCTGGACGATATTCTGGTTTATCGTATCAGCGGTCCGTTATTTTTCGCCGCAGCGGATAATTTATTTGCCGATTTGCATGATAAAACCGTGCATACGGATCACGAAATCAAACATATTGTCCTGCAATGCGATGCAGTGACAGTGCTGGATGCAGGCGGTATCCACGCGCTGACCCGTTTCGTACAGAATATGTTGCCGCATCAGCAGCTTTATATGTGCAATATGCAGTTTCAGCCGCTGCGTATGATTGTCAAATCCACCGGTGTGAAAGAAATCAAAAAAATTATTTTTAGTGCCAATCTGGATGTGACCTACCGCAAGATCCGCGCATTTGAAGCACAATAGCGAATGACAAAAAATCGAAATACCTGTTTTTATACACAGGTATTTCTTTGCAAGTTTTTTAATTTCCGTTACACTATTACTCATTTGAATTTGCAGAAATGCTGAAAAAAACGACCGCACTTTTATGACGTATTTTAATCTTGATATTCCGACTCGTCCCAATGATCACAAAATTCTTGCCAACGTTCTTGCCGACAGCGACGCCCTTGTGATTGCACAAATTGCGCAGCAGTATAACGGCATTACCATGGTGGTGACGCCGGATACCCGAAGTGCGGTGCGTTTAGAGAAAATTTTACGTGAATTCAGTGCACAGCAGGTCACTTTTTTCCCTGACTGGGAAACCTTGCCTTATGACAATTTCTCGCCGCATCAGGAAATTATTTCCGCCCGCTTAAGTGCGTTGTTCCGTTTGCAAAACGGCAACCGGGGAATTTTTATTCTGCCGGTCGCAACACTTATGCAGCGGTTGTGTCCGCCGGAATTTTTGCAGCACAACGTATTATTGATTAAAAAAGGCGACCGACTGGTGATCGATCAGCTGCGCTTACAGTTGGAAAATACGGGCTATCGCGCGGTGGAACAGGTACTGGAACACGGTGAATATGCGGTGCGCGGCGCCTTGTTGGATTTATTCCCAATGGGAAGTGCGGTGCCGTTTCGGCTGGATTTTTTTGATGATGAAATCGACAGTATCCGTACCTTTGATGTGGATACTCAACGCACCGCACAGGAAATTGACGCGGTGAATTTGCTGCCGGCGCATGAATTTTCGAGCGACAGTCAGGGTATTGAACTTTTTCGCAGTCGTTTTCGCGAAACGTTCAGTGAAATTCGTCGCGATCCCGAGCATATTTATCAGCAAGTCAGCAAAGGCACCATGGTTTCGGGTATTGAATACTGGCAGCCGTTGTTTTTCAGCGCCATGTCGACGCTGTTTGATTATTTGCCGGCTGGTACTTTGTTTGTGGATATGGAACATAATCAGGTGCAAGCGGAACGTTTTTATCAGGATATTCAAAACCGTTATGAAAGCCGTCGAGTCGATCCCATGCGCCCGTTGTTGCCGCCAGAGCAACTGTGGATGCCGATTGATGAAATCAACCGACAGATAAAATCCTATCCGCGCATCAGCCTGAAAAACGACAAGGTTGCCCGCGCATCTGTCAGACAGAAAAATCTGCCAATACGAGCGTTGCCGCCGCTTACTGTTCAAGCTCAACAAAAAGAGCCGTTGCAGGCGTTGCGCCGCTTTACCGAACAGTTTAACGGGCAAATTATTTTTGCGGTAGAAAGCGAGGGGCGACGGGAAACGTTGCTGGATTTGCTTGCGCCACTGAAGCTAAAACCGCAGCAAATCAAGCACTTGGATGCTCATAAAACAGCGCAAAGCCTGTTGAACAGCAGTTTGCAACACGGCTTTATTATTCAGCATGAACAGGGCGAACTGGCGATTATCTGCGAGGCGGATTTGCTTGGTGAACGGGTACAGCAGCGCAGTCGCGAAAAACGGAAATCTGTCAATCCGGATGCGTTAATCCGTAATCTGGCGGAGCTGAAAATCGGGCAGCCGGTGGTGCATCTGGAACATGGCGTTGGGCGTTATACCGGTTTGGTCACGTTGGAAAATGGCGGTATTAAGGCGGAGTTTTTATTATTGGAATATGCTGGTGAGTCCAAACTTTATGTGCCGGTAACGTCGCTGCATTTAATCAGCCGTTATGTGGGCGGTAGCGATGAAACTGCGCCACTGCACAAATTGGGCGGTGAGGCGTGGGGGCGTGCACGCCAAAAAGCGGCGGAGAAAATCCGCGACGTGGCGGCGGAGTTACTGGATGTTTATGCCCAGCGTGAAGCACAGAAAGGCTTTGCCTTTCATTATGATCGTGACGAATTTATGCAGTTTGCCGCTACCTTTCCTTTTGAGGAAACCTTTGATCAGAAAACCGCGATTAACGCAGTAATTGCCGATATGTGCCAAGCGAAAGCCATGGATCGCTTGGTATGCGGCGATGTGGGCTTCGGTAAAACCGAAGTGGCAATGCGCGCGGCGTTTTTGGCGGTGATGAATCACAAGCAGGTTGCTGTATTGGTGCCGACCACCTTGCTGGCGCAGCAGCATTATGACAATTTTAAGGATCGTTTTGCCAATCTGCCGGTTAATGTGGAAATGCTGTCGCGTTTCCGCAGTGCGAAAGAGCAAAAGCAGATTTTGGACAATCTGGCGCAGGGCAAGGTGGATATTCTGATCGGTACGCATAAACTGATTCAGTCCGAAGTGAAATTCCATGATCTGGGATTATTGATTATTGACGAAGAACACCGCTTCGGCGTACGCCAGAAAGAGAAAATCAAGCAGTTGCGCGCCAATGTGGATATTCTGACGCTGACGGCGACACCGATTCCGCGCACCCTGAATATGGCGATGAACGGCATTCGTGATCTTTCAATTATTTCGACTCCGCCGGCGCGCCGTTTGAGTATTCGCACCTTTGTGCGTCAGGCGGATGATACGATTATCCGCGAAGCGATTCTGCGTGAAATTTTGCGCGGCGGACAGGTTTATTACCTGCATAACGATGTGGCGAGCATTGAAAATTGTGCGCAAAAACTGACCGCACTTGTGCCGGAGGCGCGAATTGTGATCGGGCATGGACAAATGCGTGAGCGCGAGCTGGAACGCGTGATGGCGGATTTTTATCATCAACGTTTTAATGTACTGGTTTGTTCTACCATTATCGAAACCGGCATTGATGTGCCGACGGCAAATACCATTATTATTGAACGGGCGGATCATTTCGGCTTAGCGCAACTGCATCAGCTGCGCGGACGAGTCGGGCGTTCTCATCATCAGGCGTATGCGTATTTGCTGACGCCACATCCGAAAATGATGACTAAAGACGCGGTAAAACGTCTGGAAGCGCTGGAAAGTCTGGATAACCTTGGCGCCGGTTTTGTACTGGCGACACACGATCTGGAAATTCGCGGCGCCGGTGAATTGCTGGGTGATGAACAAAGCGGACAAATCGAAAGTATCGGTTTTTCATTGTATATGGAATTGCTGGAGAGTGCGGTAAAGGCGTTAAAAGAAGGGCGCGAACCGTCGCTGGACGAACTGACCCAGCAACAGGTAGATATTGATTTGCGTCTGCCGGCACTGCTGCCGGAGGACTATCTCGGCGATGTGAATATGCGTCTATCGTTTTATAAGCGCATTGCCGGTGCACACAACACACAGGAACTTGACGAGCTGAAAGTCGAACTGATTGACCGTTTCGGCTTACTGCCCGAAGCGACGAAAAACCTGCTGCACATCGCGGTATTGCGCCAACAGGCAAAAGCGCTGAAAATCAGCCGGATGGAGGCAACATCACAAGGCGGCTTTATTGAATTTTTCCCGACGGCAGACATTGATCCGGTCAAATTCTTAACGCTGATTAAAGCGCAACCGACGGTTTATCGCTTTGACGGACCGACTCGATTTCGGTTCACTGTGGATCTGAGCGACAATAAAGTGCGGTTAACATTTTTGACGGATCTGGTGCAATCTTTAATGGCTTAAGCAAGCGGAATAGTTTAGAATTATTCGCATTTCCAACCTGAAAAATACAGTAAATTAAGGAGACAAAAATGTATTTAGAGCAAATTAAAGCCGAACTGGTGGAAGCGCGTGATGTGCTGGATCAGTTTATTGCGGACGAAAACAATATTCGACTGATAAAACAAGCTGCATTACTGATTGCGGACAGTTTCAAACAGGGTGGTAAAGTGCTTTCTTGCGGTAACGGCGGTTCGCATTGCGATGCAATGCACTTTGCCGAAGAGTTAACCGGTCGCTACCGTGAAAACCGCCCGGGTTATCCGGCTATCGCCATTTCCGATGTCAGCCATTTAAGCTGTGTGAGCAATGACTTCGGGTATGAGTATGTGTTTTCCCGCTATGTTGAAGCGGTCGGTAAACAAGGCGACGTGCTGTTTGGATTATCCACGTCGGGCAATTCGAAAAACGTGCTGAATGCGATTAAAGCGGCAAAAGAAAAAGGCATGAAAGTCATCGCCATGACCGGCAAAGACGGCGGGCAAATGGCAGGGTTGGCGGATGTGGAAATTCGCGTGCCACATTTCCGTTATGCCGACCGCATTCAGGAAATTCATATTAAGGTTATTCATATTTTAATGATGATTATTGAATTCGAAATGGCGAAAGCCGAATAATTCTTTTCCTATCAAACATTATTTTTAGCTCGAAAGTGCGGTGGAAAAAAAGAAAATTTCTACCGCACTTTTTTATTGGCGGATAAAATCTTATTGCATATTTATGCAAAAAACATTAATATTCTTTCAGTTTTGCAAAAGACAGAGATAGCGTATAAAAATGACAATCAGTGTTAAGAATTTGAACTTTTTCTATGGCGCTTCGCAGGCGTTATTCGATATTAATTTGACCGCCGAAGACGGTGATACCGTGGTATTGTTAGGTCCCAGCGGGGCGGGCAAAAGCACGTTGATCCGCACCTTAAATTTACTGGAAGTGCCGAAATCGGGCGAATTGAGTATCGCCAACAATAAATTTGATTTATCCGCCGCCACGGCAAATCCAAAGCAAATCCGCCATTTGCGGCAGGATGTGGGCATGGTGTTTCAGCAGTATAATCTGTGGCCGCATTTAAACGTAATAGAAAATCTGATCGAGGCGCCGGTTAAAGTGCTGGGGCTGGACAAAGAGGCGGCGCAACAACAGGCGATGGAATTGCTGCGACGTTTGCGTCTGGACGAATTCGGCGCGCGTTTCCCGCTGCATTTGTCCGGCGGACAGCAGCAACGTGTGGCGATTGCCCGAGCCTTGATGATGAAACCGCAAGTACTGCTGTTTGATGAACCGACCGCGGCGCTGGATCCGGAAATTACGGCACAGATCGTGTCGATTATCCGGGAGTTGCAGGAAACGGGTATTACGCAGGTTATTGTCACTCACGAAGTGGCGGTGGCAAAAAAAGTAGCTACTAAGGTGGTTTATATGGAACGCGGTCATATTGTGGAAATCGGCGATGCCGGTTGTTTTGATCGTCCGCAAACGGAACGGTTTAAACAGTATTTGTCTCATTCAAATTAAGGAATTGATTATGAAGAAATTATTATTAGCAGTCATATTAGCCGGTTCGGCGTTGAGTGCCGGTGCGCAGAACATTACTTTTGCGATGGAACCCAGCTACCCGCCGTTTGAGTCAACAGATGAAAAAGGCGATATTGTCGGCTTTGATGTGGATATTGCCAATGCAATTTGTCAAGCCATTGAAGCGAACTGTCAGTTTAAAGCGCAAGCTTTTGACGCCCTGATTCCAAGCCTTATTAAAGGACGCGGTTTTGATGCGGCGATTTCCGCCATCGACATTACCGAAGCGCGCGCTAAACAAGTGGCGTTTTCCGCGCCTTATTATGAAAGTTCCGCCAGCTTTATTGCGGTAAAAGGCAGGGGCGATTTAGCCAGTGCGAAAACTGTCGGTGTGCAGAACGGAACAACCTACCAGCAATATGTGAATGCCCAAGCCAAACAATATAATACAAAATCTTATGCCAGCGTGCAGGATGCTATTCTTGACCTGAAAAACGGGCGCATTGATTTGCTGTTCGGCGATACCGATGTATTAAGAGATATGCTTGATAAGAATGAAGAGCTGGCTTTTGTCGGCGAACGGGTAACAGATAAACGCTATTTCAATAACGGTTTTGGTATTGCGGTCAATAAATCCAACACGGTGTTGCTGGAGAGCCTGAATAAAGGGATTTCCGCCATTAAAGCCAACGGCGAATATCAAAAAATTTATGATAAATGGATGACGAAATAATCAGTATGTTTTTTGATTATCTGCCTTTAATGTACACCGCAACCCTGATGACGCTAGGGTTAGCGGTGTGTTCGTTATTATTGGGACTGCTGCTGTCTGTGCTGTTTGTGGTGCTGGAAACCGGCAAATGGGCCTGTGTGCGTAAGCCGACAGCCGTGCTGGTGACCTTATTGCGCGGGCTGCCGGAAATTCTGGTGGTCTTTTTAATTTATTTCGGTGCGCCGGAAGTGGTCGAGCTTATCACCGGCAGCTATATGGAATTCGGTGCCTTTGGGTGCGGGGTAGTGGCATTATCGATTATCTTTGCCGCCTATGCTTCACAAACCTTGCGCGGCGCGATTCAGGCAATTCCGCTGGGGCAGTGGGAATCCGGCGCAGCGCTGGGGCTTAGCCGCGGTTATACTTTCATCAATATCATCATGCCGCAGGTATGGCGTCATGCCTTGCCCGGTTTGAGCAATCAATGGTTGGTGCTTCTGAAAGATACTGCGCTGGTTTCGTTGATTGGCGTACAGGATTTAATGCGTCAGGCGGAATTAATCAATACCAACACGCACCAACCCTTTACTTGGTATGGTGTTACCGCACTGATTTACTTAGTGGTTACGCTGGTCAGCCAATTTATTATCCGTAAACTGGAATTGCGTTTTACCCGTTTTGAGCGAGGATAAGCATCATGATTCACGATTATTTCGTTACCATCGCACAAGGGATTCCGACCAGTTTATTGTTAACCTTGGTGGCACTGGCGATTGCGTTTGTACTGGCGGTCGGCTTGACGTTTTTGCTGTCCATGGAAAACCGCGTGGTGAAAAGTGCGGTCAATATTTACCTGACTTTATTTACCGGTACACCGTTATTGGTGCAGTTTTTTCTAATTTATTACGGCCCGGGTCAGTTTCAGTGGATTGTCGCCAGTCCGTTTTGGGCCTTGTTATCTAACGCTTGGTTTTGCGCTATGCTGACGCTGGCGTTAAACAGCGCGGCTTATTCGACGCAATTATTTCACGGCGCGGTGAAAGCCATCGCTAAAGGGCAGTGGGAAAGTTGTGCGGCATTGGGATTGAGCCGCTGGCAAACCTTGAAAATCCTTATTCCTTATGCCTTAAAACGCGCGCTGCCTTCATACAGTAATGAAATTATTCTGGTGTTTAAAGGCACGTCGCTGGCATCGACCATTACCATTTTGGATATTATGGGGTACGCCAGACAGTTATACGGCACGGAATATGATGCGCTGACCATTTATGGTATCGCCGGTGCGATTTATTTACTGATTACCGGCATTGCGACGTTGTTGCTGCGTAAGTTGGAGCGCCGAGTATTGACGTTTGAACGGCCGGAAGTGGATAAAAATTAAGCGCTTATCTGTGCCGAGTGACGAAAAGATTTCCTCTGATTTTAGTGGAAATCTTTTTTTATGACTCAAAATATTATTGCTGATTTCAGAACTTTTATTCCGTTTATTCGTCTAAGCCGGTGCCTAATAACAATTATACAGGACACCTTCATGCATTCGTTTAAAAAATCTTTCGGACCGCTGTATCCGATTCTTGTTTTTTTCTTCTTTAATCTGATTATTCTTTCTTTCAGCCGGCTTGCTTTATCGCTCTGGCAGTCGGCTCGAGTTGATGCAGTAAACGGCTGGGCACAGTTGTTTTTACAGGGCGTGCGGATTGATGTTGCCGGTCTATGCTGGCTGTTCTCGGTCGCAATTATCGTTGCTTGCCTGTTTTCTGGGACGGGAAAAACCGGGCGCATTGCCACCTTTTTCATCCGTCTTTGGCTGACGCTATGCAGCGTGTTTATTCTGTTTATGGAACTTTCCACGCCGGCGTTTATCGACACGTATGATTTCCGCCCGAACCGATTGTTCATAGAATATCTGGTCAGTCCGAAAGAAGTGTTCACCATGCTGGCGAACGGTCATCCGACCGCGTTAATTTTAACCCCGATTCTGACCGCACTTTTTGCGTTGCTGTGCTGGAAATTGTCAGGCAAAGTCACTCAAAATCTGGTTTATCCGAAATGGCGCTGGCGTCCGCTGTTGTTTGTTGTGGCGGCGGCATTGACTTTTATCGGCGCGCGTTCAAGTTTTCAACATCGTGGCA
This sequence comes from Haemophilus massiliensis, assembly GCA_000752995.2. Taxonomy (GTDB): domain Bacteria; phylum Pseudomonadota; class Gammaproteobacteria; order Enterobacterales; family Pasteurellaceae; genus Necropsobacter; species Necropsobacter massiliensis_B. The sequence goes on from LM994634.1 coordinate 460,713, forward strand.
TTAACCCTGCCATGGTGGCATTTTCTTCTGATCCGCTGGTGAATTCGCTGGTGTTGAATTCCGGTTATTCAGTGATTTTTGCGCTTCAGCAAATGAAAGACGAAGATAAATCATCGGAAATTTACGGCAAAATGGCGTTATCCGAGGTGGTGGATACCTTAAAGCAGGCACGCGGACGTCCGCAAAGCGATTATCTTTCCGATACGTTGCCGACCTTAACTCGGAACAAGGCGACTTATCAGGGCAAACCGAAAAATTTGGTCATTATTCTGGAAGAAAGTCTGGGCGCGCAGTTTGTCGGCACGCTGGGCGGTTTACCGTTATCGCCTAATTTCGATGAATTGGCAAAACAAGGTTGGCTGTTTGAAAATCTGTATGCCACCGGTACTCGCTCGGTACGCGGTATTGAAGCGGTTACCGCCGGCTTTACACCTACACCGGCACGCTCTGTGGTGAAATTGTCTGGCAGTCAGAACGGCTTTTTTACCATTGCCGATTTATTGACAAAACGCGGTTATCATACTTCGTTTATTTACGGTGGTGAAAAACATTTCGATAATATGGCGAGCTTTTTCTACGGCAACGGCTTTCAGCAGATTATTGATGAAAAAGATTATACGAACCCGAAATTCGTCGCAACTTGGGGCGTAAGCGATGAAGATCTGTTTGATAAAGCCAATATGACATTTAATCGGTTGTATCAGGAGGGCAAGCCGTTTTTCAGTCTGGTGTTTACTTCCAGCAATCACGATCCGTTTGAATTTCCCGACGGCAAAATTGAGCTGTATGAACAGCCGAAAGCCACTCGCAATAATGCGGCGAAATACGCGGATCATGCGTTAGGCTATTTTTTCAATCAAGCTAAACAGGCCGATTATTGGAAAGACACCGTCTTTTTGGTGATTGCCGACCATGATTCGCGGGTTTACGGCAACAGTCTTGTGCCGATTTCACATTTTCATATCCCGGCGCTGATTTTGGGCGCGGGCATTGAGGCAAAACGCGATCCGCGCTTGGTCAGCCAAATTGATATGCCGACTACGCTGCTGTCTTTAATCGGTATCAGCGCCGATTATCCGATGATCGGCTATGATCTCACCCGACCTGCCGATCCGAATCGTGCGTTAATGCAGTTTGATAAAACCTTAGCTTACATGCGCGGCAATCAAGTCGCGATTTTACAACAGGAACAACCGGCGCAAGGCTTTACTTACGATAATCGCAGCGGTGAATTGAGCAGCGCTAATATTTCCGCACAAATCAAGAAAGAAGCCTTAGCCTATGCGTTATGGGGCAGTTACGCCTATAAACAGAAACTGCATAAAACGGAAGATATGCAAAAATAAGGCACACAAAAGTGCGGTGAAAAATCGTTAAAATTTTACCGCACTTTTTTATGTGGGCGGCGTTTAGCGCTTCTGAATAAATTGCGCTCTGTATTCGGAAGGAGAGCAGGCGGTTTCTTTACGAAAGACCGTAGAAAAATAATTGCTGTCTTCATAACCGCATTTTATTGCGATTTCCGTAATAGACAGCTGTGTGTTTCTGAGTAAGGTCATGGTTTGACATAAGCGCAGGCGTTGTAAATATTGCCCGATAGTCATATGTGTTTGTTGTTTAAATAATCTGCGTAATGAGCTGGCGGAAAGATTATTCCGGCGACAGAAATCCTGCAAATTAAATGCCATATCTATATGTTGGGAAAGTGCGGTGAATAATTTGTCCATTTTTTGTTCGTCCGAATCCTGCACCGTTTCTGTATAACTGTATCTGTCCAGCAGTAAAATCAGTTGAGTGAACAGGATTTCGGCCAGATAAATGGAGGAGGCGTTGGTTTTTTTCGATTCGGCCTCCAATTGTGTCACTAACGCTTGCAGCTCCTGCAAACAGGATAAGTTAATTCTGGTGTGGCGTCGTTGTTCGGTGAGCTGCGTGTTAGGCAGATAGCGGAATAAAATATTGTTTGGCGTGAGTTTCTCCCGACGATAGAGAATATTGTCCAGTTTTAATTGATCGACGCTTTCGTAGGCGTGTACGTCATTATGATTAATATACAGCACATCGCCAGCGGTAATTGGGGAAACTTGGTTATTCCAGACATGAATACCATTTCCGGCACAGACAATAACGACTTCGTCGAAGTTGTGGTTATGCGGAGGAAAATAATCCTGATTATGGCGTCGTTCTATCGTAATCGGATTTTCTTCGGCAATAAAATAATTGCTGTAACATAAGGTTATCGGTATTTTCATTTTATATCGTTCTTAAGGCTTTTGGATTGATCATAAATTCATTTTTGAAGCAGGTAGCAAAATAACTGCTGTCATTAAAGCCGCATTCATAAGCAATCTCGGTAATGTTTTTATCCGTATAACGTAATTGATAATAGGCTTCGGCAAGTTTTAATTTTGTGACGTACTGCTGTGGTGTGCGGCCGGTATTATTTTTGATATAGCGGTGCAACGTTCTTAGCGGCAGATCAAATTGTTGTGCCAGTGACTCCCAGTTTATTTCTTCCGTAAAGTTATGTCTCAGCCAGCGCAACAGCTGTTGAATTTTTCTGTCCGTATCACCATAGCCTTCGACGGCATCTTGATTTTTCTGTAAAAAAGAAAGCATTCGAAGCAATAAACATTCTTTTTGTAATGGATTATCCGTTTCTTTTTCTAATCGCGCCAGTAAATTTTTTAGCACCTGAAATGCTTTTGGGTTAATGAATTGACAGTTATTGTCTTGAGTTTTAATGGTTTTTATCACTTGAGCAATATTGGTGATGTAGCGGAAGTCGTAAGATTGGAACAGAATATTGGTGAGATACAAATTATCTACATTTTCATACAGATGATGATCTCTTGCATCAATGTATAAAATCATTCCTTGCCGTAATTACTGCGGGTAACCGTTGATAATATGTCTGCCCTTGCCTTGGCTAACGATAACGATTTCATCAAAATTATGGGTATGTTCGGGAAAGTTTTGTTGCGGAGTGCGGGGTTCAACGGTAAGAGGTTGTTCTTTCGCTACAAAAAATTCCGATGCCAGTAGAGTTGGAATCATTGTTTGTCTCCTATGCAACAAATTAATGAGGTTATTTTATTGAATTTCGCATTATAGGATCTTGAGTTTTTGCTCAGTAAAATACAAAACTTAGTCAAATTTTTAAGGAAAGCGCACTAATATTCAAATTTGTGATAGGGATCACATCCGGATTTAAGTTACTGCCACTTGCAGTAAAAGTGTGGCAGCCATTCTAAGGTTTCACGCCAGCAAGCTATCTAAACTATGCCTATCTTATCGTTAAAGAGGCATGGAATATGAGCGTATTTAATATTGCAGCGGTAGATCTCGGCGCATCAAGCGGTCGTGTGATGCTTGCATCTTATCAATCGGGTGATCATGGCATTAGCCTTCAGGAAATTCATCGTTTTAAAAATCAATTACGGTGGAAGGACGGACATAGTTGTTGGGATTTGGCGTATCTGGAGCAAGAAATTGTTACCGGATTACGGAAGATTCTGAATGCTGGTACGACGTTACACAGTATTGGTATTGATACTTGGGGCGTGGATTATGTATTACTGGATGAACAGGGCTGTGTAGTCGGACCGACTTATGCGTATCGTGATGCTCGTACTGAGGGTGTGATGCCTGCTGTGATACGAGACTTGGGAAAAACCGTCATTTATCAGAAAACCGGCATTCAGTTTTTAACTTTTAATACCTTGTACCAGCTTAAAGCAATGGTAAATGAAAAACCAGAATGGTTGTCGCGAGTGCGGCATTTTGTCTTGCTTCCTGATTATCTGAACTATCGTCTAACCGGCAAACTCAATTGGGAATATACCAATGCTACGACTACGCAATTAGTTAATGTCAATACTGATAGTTGGGATACAACGTTATTGAATTATCTCGGTTTACCGCACAGCTGGTTTGGAGAGATTCGTCACCCCGGTCATCAAGTTGGTAAGTGGAGTTATCGGACGCTAGAGGTACCGGTTATATCGGTAGCCAGCCATGATACGGCAAGTGCGGTTATTTCTACGCCGTTATTTGATGATTGTGCCGCTTATCTTTGTTCCGGAACTTGGTCTTTAATGGGTTTAGATACCAAACAGGTTTGTAATCATGAATTTGCCATGAATATGAACATTACCAATGAAGGCGGTATCGACGGGCACTATCGTGTATTAAAAAATATTATGGGGCTTTGGCTGTTTAATCGGCTATGTGATGAGCATAGGGTAAAAGATATTGCTGAGCTGGTTCGTCAGGCCCAGAGACAAACGGCATTTCGCAGTGTGATCAATCCTAATGCCGAGTGTTTTTTGAACCCCCCTTCAATGATAGAAAGTATCCAACAATATTGCCAACGGCAGCATCAACCTGTTCCTATTACGACAGCGCAACTGGCGCGTTGTATTTTCGACAGCCTTGCCATGTTATACCGACAGGTTTTTGAACAGCTTGCTTCGTTGCAACAAAAACCGATTAGTCGCTTACATATTGTTGGAGGTGGCAGTCAGAATGAATTTTTAAACCAACTTTGTGCGGACGTATGCAATGTTGATGTCATCAGTGGCCCTGTCGAAGCCTCTGTATTGGGAAATATAGGCTGCCAATTAATGGCATTAGATCAAATTCAACATGTTCGTGCATTCAGAGATATCGTAAGCAAAAAATTTCCGCTTAAACATTTCTATGCAAATCCTCAGACGCTTGAAAATACCGATTTTAATCGGCAGTGGCAAGCATTTAATCAATTCAACTAATCAAGGAGAACAAATATCATGACAACTGTACATCAAGCTTATCAACTCGCCAAACAACAGTTCGCCGATGTCGGTGTAGATACTGAAAATGCGATCACATTGCTGGATATGCTGCCAGTTTCAATGCATTGTTGGCAGGGGGATGATGTCGGCGGTTTCGAAGCTATAAGTGCTAGTTTAACTGGCGGAATTCAGGCGACCGGTAATTATCCCGGTAAGGCTCGTACTCCGCAAGAATTGCGTGCGGATTTAGAGCAGGCTTTTTCTTTGATTCCGGGACCGAAACGTTTAAATCTTCACGCATCTTACCTTGAGTCCGATACGAGGGTCGAACGTAATGAAATCAAACCTGAACATTTTGCCAATTGGGTGAATTGGGCGAAAAAACAACATTTAGGTTTGGATTTTAACCCGACGTATTTTTCACATCCGCTGAGCGCAGAGGCGACATTGACACATCAAAACAAAGAGATTCGTGATTTCTGGATCGAACACGGCAAAGCTTGTCGTAAGGTTTCAGAATATTTTGGTAAAGCTTTAGGTACTCCTTCCGTTATGAATATTTGGTTACCTGACGGCAGCAAGGATCTAGTTGTGGATAAACTTTCACCGCGATTGCGTTTAGTGGAGTCTCTGGATGAAATTATGCGTGAACACATTGATCCTAAATACCATTTGGATGCGGTAGAAAGTAAATTGTTTGGCATCGGTGTTGAATCTTATACTGCCGGTTCTAATGAGTTTTACGTCGCCTATGCCACTTCTCGCCACACCGCGTTGTGTCTGGATGCCGGACATTATCATCCGACAGAGGTGATTTCAGACAAAATTTCGGCAGTACTACCGTTTATTCGACACCTGTTACTACATGTTAGCCGTCCTGTTCGCTGGGACAGCGATCATGTAGTGTTGCTGGATGATGAAACTCAGGCGATCGCAAATGAAATTGTTCGCCAGAAATTATTTGATCGTGTACATGTCGGTCTGGATTTCTTTGATGCTTCTATTAATCGTATTGCTGCTTGGGTTATCGGTACGCGCAATATGAAAAAAGCATTGTTGCGAGCCTTGCTTGAACCGATCTCGACACTGACTGAGGCTGAAAATGCACGAGATTTTACAACCAAACTAGCATTACTGGAAGAGCAAAAATCACTATCTTGGCAGGCTGTGTGGGATATGTATTGCGAACGCCATAATGTGCCCGTAGGCCGTCATTGGTTAGATGTTGTTCGCCAGTATGAAACAGATGTATTGAGTCAACGTTAAGCTAAGGTGGTTCAAATGCAAAGTATTTTAAATTCTTGGTTTGTTCATGGGATGGTAAAAGTAACCTGTGACATGTGGCTGAAAGGCTGGGATGAACGTAATGGTGGAAATATTAGTTTACGTTTATTGAATGATGACATAGCGCCCTTTACATCGGATTTTTACACCGCACCTCGTCACGAATGTTTAACTCAGGATGTTTCTATGCTGGCTAATCATTACTTTATTGTTACCGGTTCCGGCAAATTCTTTCGTAATATTGAATTAGATCCGGCAGATGCATTGGCTGTTATTAAAATCGATGAACAGGGCAAAGGTTATTACATTATGTGGGGCTTGGTAAATGGTGGCGTACCGACTTCCGAGCTTGCCGCCCATTTACAGTCGCATATCGTGCGTATGCAGGTAACTAACAAACATGACCGAGTAGTGATGCACTGTCACGCGACCAATCTGATTGCACTGACTTATGTACTGGAATTAAAAAGCGAGGTTATCACGAAAGAATTGTGGGAAATGAGTACCGAATGTTTAGTGGTTTTTCCCGACGGTGTTGGGGTGTTGCCTTGGATGGTACCAGGAAAAGATGAAATCGGTTATGCCACTGCGAAGGAAATGGCAAAACATTCCCTGGTATTGTGGGCGTTTCATGGGGTATTCGGTGCGGGGCCAACGTTAGATGAGGCATTCGGATTAATTGATACCGCAGAAAAATCAGCGGAAATTTCGGTAAAAGTGCTTTCAATGGGCGGCAAACGGCAAACCATTAGTAACGAACAATTTAAATTACTGGCACAACGCTTCGGAGTAGTGCCGTTGAACGGTACGTTATAAACGCTCGGACAACTCAATTTTTGCAGTGAGATTGAACTGAATTTAATAATGGTATTGTAGGAGAAATATTATGAGTAGCTCTATTGTATTAGGGATTTTCTGGCATTTTATTGGCGCTACATCAGCAGCCTGTTTTTATGCGCCATTAAAAAAGTCACTGATTGGTCATGGGAAACTATGTGGGCGATTGCAGGGGTATTTTCTTGGATTTTATTACCTTGGTCGATTAGCTATTTCCTATTGCCTGATTTTTATACTTACTACGCGTCTTTTAGCAGTAGTGTATTAATTCCGGTGTTCTTATTTGGTGCTATGTGGGGGATTGGTAATATCGGCTACGGTTTAACCATGCGTTATCTCGGGATGTCAATGGGGATCGGTATTGCTATTGGCATTACCTTAATTGTCGGCACGTTGATGACACCGATTATTCAAGGTCGCTTCGGCGAACTTATTGCTTCAACGGGTGGAAGAATGACTCTTTTAGGCGTTATTGTCGCGGTTATTGGTGTTGCCGTAGTCTCTTATGCCGGTCTATTGAAAGAGAAAGCGATAGGAATTACCGCAGAAGAATTTAACCTGAAAAAAGGCTTATTGCTTGCAGTGATGTGCGGTATTTTTTCTGCCGGTATGTCTTTTGCCATGAGTGCCGCTACACCAATGCATGAAACAGCGGCTACATTAGGTGTTGACCCATTATACGTAGCGTTACCGAGTTATGTCGTCATTATGGGTGGTGGTGCGCTTATTAATTTGGGCTATTGTGTTATCCGTTTGGCGATTAAACCTGAGTTATCCTTTAAAAAGGATATGCACGTAGCGAAAAGATTATTAATCGGCAATCTTTTATTCTCCGCATTAGGCGGCATTATGTGGTACTTCCAGTTTTTCTTCTACGCTTGGGGACATGCCAATATTCCGCTGGAATATGGTTTTATGAGCTGGATGTTGCACATGAGTTTCTATGTTCTGTGCGGCGGTATTGTCGGTTTAATTTTACATGAATGGAAGAATACCGGCGTGAAACCGATGCGTGTGTTATGTATCGGGTGTTTAATTATTGTACTGGCGGCGAATATTGTAGGTTTAGGAATGGCTAGTTAATCACTTCTATTTTATTAAGGAATATCATTATGTTGAAGAAAGGTTTTGTTATGCAGATTAACCCTGATTGTTATGATGAATATAAAAAACGCCACGACGCAATTTTTCCCGAATTAGTGGCTGAATTAAAAGCGCATGGTGCGCATCATTATTCTATTTTTTTAGATAAAGCACGTAATTTACTTTTTGCCTATGTGGAACTTGAGGATGAAGCCCGCTGGAACGCCATTGCCAAAACGACGGCCTGTCAGCGATGGTGGGCGTTTATGTGTGATATTATGCCGTCTAATCCCGATAATAGCCCGATTTCTGTCGAATTGGAGCAAGTATTTTATCTGGAATGATTGTTGACAGGCGCTCATCCGTAACCATCGATTATTAAACACGGCTTCGCTTTTAGATTTAGACTAGTGCTGCCACCAAACGGCTATACCGATGACCAGTGAGAAGACAATCAGCCAGAAAAGGTGGAGTTTTACGCTTTTGCGGTTGATTTCCTGATTGTGCAGGCGGCGCTGTTCTAATTTTTGGCGGTAAAGCGCTAAGTCCTCTTCTTTAAATGAAAAGCCACAGTGCGGGCAGAGGACGGCGCTTTCGCTGATTTTGCGGCGGCATTCGGGGCAGCGCTGTAAAGCCATAAATTTCCCTTAAATATGAAATGATTGTGAGAATGACAGATCTTCTTTCTTACCATTGGTGATGGTCAGTTGGAAAGAACATTTGTCGGCGCGAGTGATGGAATCGGTAAATTCCATAATGGTGCCGTCTTCTAAATGGTAGGTAAGCTGGATATTAAATCCTGCCGCGCCTTTTTTAGATTCCAAAAGTTTAGCGGTTTGCGGATGATCGATTAAAATGGCGTTAATGGTGGAATTGGCGTATTTCGGTGTCAATTGATAGATCTTTTCCTGCACATTGAATAAAGAGCGGTGTTCAAAATTAATTTTTTCAATACCTTGACAGAGATAATAAGGCATATAGGCAATATCCAGCGACACCGGGATATTATCGGCTTTTCTGACCCGTGTGAGCTTGAACACCTTTTGCGTGTGATCGCTCAATTTCAGTTTATCCATAATCTCTTCCGTCGGTTCGATAACCTCACAGCCGATAACCGCAGAAGACGGTTCTAAACCCAGTGCCATAATGCTTGGGGTAAAATAGAACAAATTGTTGATATTAAATTGAATTTTTTCTTTTGCTACAAATGTGCCTTTGCCCCGAATGCGTACAATCACACCTTTTTCGTATAATCCGTTCATTGCCTGACGCACCGTAGTCCGGCTGATGTCGAATAGCTGACAAATCTCATTTTCGGAAATCATTTTGTCGCCTTCTTTAAAGGTGCCGATTCTGATCTGCGCCACAATGTAATTTTCAAGCTGTTTATACAGCGGTACGTCGCTCGTATAGTTCAGAATAAAATGATGTTTAAAATGTTGATAAATATCCGTCATGGTTCATTTTTTGCGTTCAGGATGTTGAAGGATAACAGTTATTCTATCCCGTTATCCCAAATAAATCATCCGCAATGCTTAAAATAAATAGCTTATTTGTTTATAGTTTTGCACGCTGACCGCATTTTTCGGCGGCAGCAGATCGTTATTTTTATCGATTACAATCAGTGCTGTCGGTTTTTTAAAGTGCGGTTCGTCTATTGTGAAGTGATAAGTAAACAAATAACGATTGGCTGCATAGGAATGGTTGATATAGTGTTCAAGATCGCGATCTGTATGCAATACCGCGATTTTGTCGCTGATATTCAATTCGGCCAGGCGGGCTTCAATGGCAGGCAGTTGCGCAATATTATTCGGTGGTACAAGTATTTTGATGTTGTCACGCCCGATTTTAGCCAGAAATTCCGGAAAGCCGATAACGAATGGATTAGTTGTACTGTTGATGTCGTTATGCTGGATAATAGCATTGATGTCAAATAGATATAATGTGTTAGTTTTCATAGCGGCCTCTTTATGATATGGGTTGTTTAAGTTGTATCATACAATTGAAATGATATCGTTCTAAAATAAAAATGCAAGCGAAAAATAAAAAATTTTTATCCACCGTGGTAATAGCGGTGTTTGACAAGAAGATAATGGGTTTGTTGATAGTTTAATTTATTGAAATAAAATGGATTTTAACGATGTGAATGAAGAAAAGGTCGAACAGCTTGGCTCAACCTATAGATACAAGACTTATGCAATATAAAGTGCGGTCGTTTTTTCGTCAGTTTTTAACAATACAAATACAACGCCTGATAAGGCTTTAAGGTGATTGTCCTGTTGAGCTGACCTTGGTCGTCGTAATTATTCATTAGCGTTTGCCAGTTTTCCTGGCGCAAATTTTCAGGCAAGGTAAAAGCGTTTTGCTGTGCGCTTAAGTTTGCCAATACCAATAATTTATGCCCTTTTGTCTGCCGCAAATAACACCAGCGGGACGGGTGGGCCGGATCCAGATCCTGATAATCGCCGTCGGTGAAAATAGCGTATTCTTTACGTAGACGAATGAGTTTTTGATAGCAATAGAAAATGGAATCGGGATCGTTTAAGGCGTTTTCGGCATTAATGTGCAGGTAATTTTCCGCTACATTGATCCACGGTGTTGTCGTGCTGAAACCGGCTTGAGCTGCGGCCGACCATTGCATCGGGGTGCGGCTGTTATCGCGCGATTTCTGCGCCAGAATGTTCAAAATATCGGCTTCATCAAAGCCTTTTTCCTTTAATTCATGGTAAGCATTCAGACTTTCTACATCGCGGTATTGCTCGATAGCCGTAAAGTTCGGATTAGTCATGCCGATTTCTTCGCCCTGATAAATATAAGGCGTGCCTTGCATACCGTGTAGCAGCATTGCCAACATTTTGGCGGACGGATTGCGCAGCGCGCCTTCATCGCCGAAGCGGGAGACAATGCGCGGTTGATCGTGGTTGCACCAAAACAGCGCATTCCACGCACGGTTGTGCATACCTTGCTGCCAATAATTGAAAATAGCTTTTAGTTGTATGTAATCGGGTTTGGCGTACGTCCATTTTTCTCCGTTTGGGTAATCCACTTTCAGGTGATGAAAATTAAAAGTCATGGACAGTTCCGTGCCCGCCAGATTGGCATATTGTTGACAATCTGCCAGTTTGGTGGAGGACATTTCACCCACCGACATTAAGCCATAAGGTTTCAGTGCGTTTTTATTCAGTTCCTGTAAATATTGATGAATGTTCGGGCCGTCCGTATAAAAACGACGACCGTCGCCATCGCAATCGTCTTTATACACTGCCGGTTTAGAAATGAGGTTGATTACATCTAAACGTAAACCGTCCACACCTTTTTTCGCCCAAAAATGGCAAATGTCATACAGTTCCTGACGTAGTTTCGGATTTTCCCAGTTGAGATCTGCCTGTTCCGGCGCAAATAAATGCAGGTAATATTGTTGAGCTTTGTCCGACCATTGCCAAGCGCTGCCGCCGAACTTAGAGCGCCAGTTTGTAGGCTGTTCGCGCCAGAGATAATAATCATGATATTCGCTGCACGGGTCTTCGCCTTGCTTAAACCACTGATGTGAGGTTGAACTGTGATTAAACACCATATCCATGATGATGCGAATATTGCGTTGATGGGCGGCGGCAATAAGCTGTTCAAAATCCGTCATGCTGCCGTAACTCGGGTCAATATTGCGATAATCGGCAATGTCATAGCCGTTATCAATTTGCGGGGAAACATACATCGGTGTCAGCCAGATGCCGTCAACGCCGAGCTGTTGCAGATAATCCAGACGCCGAATGATACCCTGAATATCACCGGTTCCTGTGCCGTTGCTGTCTTGAAAAGATTTCGGATAAATCTGATAGATGACCCCGTTTTTCCACCAATCTGTGTGCATATTGTGTTCCTTAAAAAGTTGATTGTCAGTAAAAAGTGCGGTGATTTTTTCTCGCGTTTTTGCACCGCACTTGGCGGAAATACGCCGCTTATTCGATTTCGCCTTTCAGCGCTTTACGTTTATATACCGCCATAGTCAGAATCAGTGGAACAATAATGGCGATCAGCATTGCTATAGCGAAAACGCTCCAGTATTGATGCTGGATAGACAGAATGCCGGGTAATCCACCGACACCGATACTACCTGCTAGAACGCCCGCCAACCCGCACACCAGTGCCGCGCAGGCGGAACCTGTCATCGCACACAACATCGGAAAACGGTATTTTAAGTTGATCCCATACATTGCCGGTTCGGTTACGCCAAGGTATGCAGACAATGCGGCAGGCAAAGCGATTTCGCGCACGTTGGCTTTTTTTGTCACAATCAGCACCGCTGCAACGGCTGAAGCCTGCGCGATATTGGACAGCGCGATTAGCGGCCAGACCGGCGTGCCGCCCATATTCTGAATCATCTGCATATCAATGGCTAAAGAAGTCTGATGTACACCGGTAACGACTAACGGTGCATACAGGAAACCAAATAAGGCGGCGCCGATTGGCGCAAAGCTACCGGTCATTGCGTGTCGCACCACAAAGGCGACACCATTCCCGATTTCACGACCGATTGGGCCGATAATGGTGTGCGCCAGAAACACCGCAAGAATAATAGAGGTTACCGGCACAATAATCAGATTCAGGAAATCCGGTATGATTTTATTCATAAAACGCTCGATGTAAGACAGCGCCAAGCCCGCCATAATTGCCGGGATCACTTGCGCCTGATAGCCGACTTTCTCAATGGCGAACCAGCCGAAGTTCCAGCTTTCCGGTAGCTGCAAGCCCAAGGCATAGGAATTCATTAATTGCGGTGAAACCAGCGTGATACCCAGTACAATACCGAGAATTGGCGACGTTCCCATTTTGCGTGCGATAGACCAACAAATGCCTACCGGCAGAAAGTGGAAAATGGCCTCACCGATAAGCCACAGAAAACTGTGCATACTGGCCCAGAAGGGATTGACTTCAGTCAGTGTTTTGCCGTCGATCAGCGCAATATCACCGATAACATTGCGAAAGCCTAAAATCAGACCGCCGCTAATCAGCGCCGGTAACAGCGGAATAAAAATATCCGCCATGTGAGAAATCAGACTTTCATACCATTTCTGATTACGACGGGCGGCGGCTTTAACCTGTTCTTTATCAACACTTGCCAAACCGGTTTTTTGCAGCAGAATGTTGTAGTAATCGCCCACTTCCTGACCGATAACCACCTGATATTGCCCGCCGGTGGAAAAATTCGCTTTTACCATTGGCAGGGTTTCGATTGCCTTGGTGTCGATTTTGCTTTCATCATTGAGCACAAAGCGTAGACGAGTGATACAATGAGTGACGGTCGCAATATTTTCGCGTCCGCCGATATATTCAATGAGTTTATCCACATTTTGCGGATTGATTGGTTGTTTAGCCATGGAGGAGCCTCGGTGCTGGATGATAAAAATTAGTCAAATTATAAAAGGTTCTGATTTTTTATCAATGGGAACGTTCCCAGTTTATCGTTATTTAATGTGATGTTGATCACATTTCTTTAAAATATCTTTGTAGTTAGGGTAAGAAGTCAGCTAAGGTTGTGGCGATTAAAGTGCGGTCGTTTTTTATCCGGTTTAATGGTTGTTTAAGCATGACGGTTTGGTTAGACTTAACATCAATCAATCACAAAGGAATGAATATGAATATCAGTCAGGCAGGGGAAAAAACCGGCTTATCGGCAAAACAAATCCGCGATTATGAAAAAGCCGGCTTATTGCCGAACACCCAGCGTACGGCAACGGGCTATCGCGCTTATTCGAAACAGGATCTCGCGCGGTTATCCTTTATCAGCAATGCCCGCAAAGTCGGTTTTTCCTTAAATCAAATTGCACAATTGCTGAAACTTAATGATGATCCGCACCGCACCAGTCGTGAGGTAAAAGCACTCACCGAGCAGCATATTCTTGAACTTAAAGAAAAAATCGCCGATTTACAAGGCATGCTTGCATTATTACAACGCTGGCATTGCTCCTGCAAAGGCAACGACAGCCCGGATTGTTCCATTCTAACGGGACTGGGCGATCGCGAGACGGAATAAAAACGGGCGTGGTGTTTTGCCGAAATGGCTTTTGCATTTATTTGCAAAGACAGAAACACCCGTTTTTGTGTTGTTCAGTGATTTTGTTAGTGCAATGATTTTATTGGCATAACTCAAGAGCCTGTTTAACGATATCTTCTGCGCGGAGTTCATACTCTTTCATCAGAAAATCCAGCGTTCCCACTTGACCGTAGCGTTCTTTGATACCGATTCGGCGCATTGGTCGCGGGTAATGTTCAACCAGCACTTCTGCAACGGCAGAACCCAAGCCGTTATGAGCTACAATGCTTGGATATGCAGCTTATTATTCTGCTGGCATCGCATAAGGATTGGCTGAAAGAATTGATTAACCATTCGCCGGCAGCCATTATTTTATTAAATTTTAACTGTCCGCCGTCGGAAGCGGAGTGGATCAGACACAGCGGAATTGTTTGCGTTGAAATCGGTGCCAAACAAAAAAAGCCGCTGGGTATAAATGTGTGTGTAGACAGTAAAAGTGCGGTGCAAAATATGCTGCGTTTTTTAATTCAGCGAGGGCATCGAGAAATCGGGTTGTTATGTGCCAATCAGGAATTGGCTATTTTTCAACAGTATCTGGAAAGTTGGCATACTACGTTGCTGGCACATTATATGGATCCGCATTTGATTTTGCATCACGCTGAGCCTATTTCTTTTTCAACCGGTGCGAAATTATTAAATGATGCGTTGCTGGTATGGGGGAAGGTGGATGTGCTGGTTTTTTTATCTGACGAGCTGGCATGCGGTGCTTTGTTTGAAGCCATGCGCAAGCATTTATCCGTGCCGAATGATCTTTCTATTGTCGGTTTGGGCGGATTGAATGTCAGTGCCGTCTCTTATCCTCGTTTAACAACAATAGCGATCCCTTATGAAAAATTGGGCGCTATTGCCGGTCAAAAACTGGTAGAGTCATTACAGCAGGATAATTTCGGTGAAATGGAATCAGTAATTGAGCTGCCGACGGTGTTGATCGACAGGGACAGTGTATAAAACTTCCAAAAAATATACCGCACTTTAAGCGTGCGGTATATTTGTGTCGATAAGATAGTTTCTTAATTATTTCAATACTTTCCATGCTCTGTAGCCGTAGGCGGCGATGACGACGAAACAGATTAGCGGGAGGATGAAAGAGAAGTTAACCGCCGGCATGCCCAGCACTTCGCCTTGATCAATGATGATGCCTTGCAGCGGTGGCATTAAGGCGCCGCCGACAATCGCCATTACCAATCCCGCCGCGCCTAGCGTGGATTCTTCTTTTAAACCGTACAGTGCAATGCCGTAAATGGTCGGGAACATCAGCGACATAAAGCCGGAAGTTAAAATCAGGCAATATAATCCGCCGATACCGTCGATAAAAATGACGCCCAGAATACTGCAAAAACCGCCCAATGCGAATAAATAAAGCATCAGTTCCGCTTTGAGGAATTTCATGATGCTGGTGCTGATAAAACGGCTGACAATGAAGATCGCCATGGCGATGATATTGTAATTTTGCGCTTCCGCTTTGGTGAAGCCCAGGCGTTCTGCATACTGAATGATAAATGTCCAGCACATAATCTGCACACCTACATAGAATACCTGTGCAATGACGCCTTCACGGTATTTGGCGTTGGCGTATAAACGGCGGAAAGATTCTTTGAAGGCGATTGGCGTACTTTCTTCCACTTTGGTTTTCGGCATTTTATATAAAGCGATGATCAGCATGACGAGCAGCACCACGACACCGGCGACCAAATAAGGATTACGGATGATTTCCAGATCATGCGTGCGCACAACGGCTTTTTCCGCTGCGGATAGGGTGGGGAAGATCAAATTACCTGCCGCATCGCGTTTGTCGGATTCCAGACTGGTCAGCACAATTTGAGAGGCGACAAACATTCCGGTGATCGAACCGAGCGGGTTAAATGATTGTGCCAGATTCAGGCGGCGGGTGGCAGTTTGCGGATCGCCCATGGAAAGAATGTATGGATTGGCGGTGGTTTCCAGAAAAGCCAATCCGAAAGTCAGGATATATAAAGAGAGCAGGAAATAGGTGAATTCTTCATATAATGCGGCGGGGTAAAATAAAAACGCGCCTACCGCATACAACGCAAGACCGAGTAGCACGCCCGATTTATAACTGTAACGGCTGACAAAAAGTGCGGCGGGAATTGCCATGGTTCCGTATCCGCCGTAGAATGCAAACTGAACGAGTGCGGCTTCGGAGGCGGGAATTTCCATAACAGTCTGAAACACCGCAACCATTGGGTTGGTGATATCGTTTGCAAATCCCCACAGGGCGAACAAACTGGTAATTAAAATAAAAGGGATGACAAACTTCTTTTCAAGCACTTTGACGGTCATAAAATGTTCCTTCTTAAATAAAGTGATCGGAAATCATGTTTAGCATGACATTATTTTTCCTCAATTCTTAGTCCGTAGGATTTAAATTTTTCCAGCACCACCTGCATTTCTTCCGTTGACAGCAAAGGAATCGGCTGGTTGGTGGAAAGCAGTTTGATATACCACGCCGCCAGCACTTCCACTTCATGTGCCAGCCATAAGGCTTTATCCAGATTTTTTTCTGCCGCGATTAGCCCGTGATGCGCCAGTAAAATGGCTTTGCTTTGTTTGATGCCTTCTTTCACATATTCCGCTAATTTGTGGGTGCCGAATGTAGCATAAGGTACGCAAGGAATGTGATCAGTGCCGCCAACGGCAATCATGTAGTGAATCGGCGGAATCGGTTTTTCCAGAATAGATACGGCGGCACAGTTGATGGAGTGATTATGCACCACGGCCTGAGCATCTGCGCGCGCTTCATACACCGCTAAATGAAAATGCCATTCACTCGACGGCAATTTGCCGGCTTCGTGTTGACCATTTTTATCCACATATACGATGCTGTCTTCAGTCATTAATTCATAAGGTGTGCCGGTCGGCGTGATCAGCATACCGTCTTGGTAACGCACGCTGACGTTACCGGCGGTGCCCTGATTTAATCCCAGTCTTGTCATCTCCAGACAAGTATCGATAATTTTGCGGGAAAGTGCTTTTTTATTCATGTTTAAACCTCTTATTATTTTATTTGAGTTAACCATTGCCGATAGTCGGCAGCTTGCGGCGACGGATAAATCCGCTGTGTGCGCGGTCGCATGGCGCGCTGTGCCTGTTCGGCGGAAGCATAAACGCCGATGCCAGCGAAGGTGAACATCGCCGCTCCCAGCACGGTGCTTTCCGCGACATCGACAATATCCAGCGGAAGATTGAGCACATCGGCGCGGATTTGATTCCACAAGCGATTTTTCGATCCGCCACCGACGCAAATTAGACTGTTTGCGTTAAAACGGCTGACTTGCTGTAACACGTTTAAGCCGTTTTTCAGTTGCAGCGCCATATATTCCAGTGCAGCACGATAGATCTGGGCGCGACTGTGGTGCATTGACAGACCGATAATCCGCCCGTTGCCGAGCAAATCTTCTGCGGCGGCGAAATTGCCTTGTAAACGTATGCCGTCGGCGCCGGGCGGCACCTGTTCGCCTGCTGCGATCATGGTCGGATAATACTGCGCCGTTCCTGCTACATCGGCGAACAACAATTTGCCGATCCATTCCATGACCCCGGAACCGACCCACTGTACGGCGGGATTAAATCGGTTAGGACAGGCGTCAAATTCTGTAGTTAACCCCTGCGCTACAAATGCCATATTCGGTTGAGCCTGTTCGGTACGCGCCATCAGTATTTCCCAAGTGCCCGAGCTGAGCACCGGCTGGTGTAAGCCGGCACCCGAACCGAAAACAGCAAATTGAGTGTCATGCCCGCAAGATATGACCGGAATCGGATTTAAGCCGAGCTGTGCCGCCAGTGTTTCCGACAGCAAACCGATGGGTTCGCCGGCATTGACCAACGGTGGAAAATGTGCTGTCGTCAGCCCCAAGACCGATAGCACTTCGTCATCCCAATCGCTGCTGGCAAGAGCGGTCATCATGGATGTGCCCGCCATGGTGCGGTCGGTGGTGAAAATACCGGTCAGTCGCTGACTTAACATGGAAGAAATAAATACCCATTTATCCATACGCCGATAAATCTCAGGTTGGTGATTTTTCAGCCATAACAACTTGAATAAGGTATTAAAACTGTATTGACCGATACCGTTGCGCCGATACAGCGCCTCGACATCAAGATAATCCGACAAATTCGCCATCATCGGCAAAGTACGCGGACATTTCCACGAGATAATCGGGTAAAGCTGTTTTCCCTGTTTATCAAAAGGTGCGCCGTCCACGCCGAAAGTGGTGACACCGATACCGGCGATTTGTGCGGTATCGATACGTTTGGCTTTTAGTTCGGCGAGGGTTTGTTGGGCGCAATGCATCAGTTTTTGCCAGATTTCCTCAAAATCCCAAATATGAAAAGCAGGATTATCCGCATCCGGTCGGGTATTGTTGGCGAGATGATGAGCGGCGAGAATATCGCCTTTCTCATTTATTGCGATGGTGCGTAAATTGGTGGCACCGCAGTCAAAAATCAGTGCAATAGCCATAAAATCCCTCTAAAAGTGCGGTCAAAATAACCGCACTTTTTTAAAAATAATCAAAAGAAAAAAGATGGATACAATCGCTTGATGAACGATTACGGTCGCATTATTTGTACAGCGGACCGAAATTAGCGCATGCGCGGTAATCTTGCCCCTCTTTGTCCTGACCAAAACCGTTCCACGCGCTTGGACGGAATACGTCCTGTTCCGCCACATTGTGCATGCAAACCGGAATACGCAGCATTGATGCCAATGTAATCAAATCTGCCCCGATATGACCGTAAGTGGCGACGCAGTGGTTAGCGCCCCAGTTGGCCATCACCGAATAAACGTCGGTGAAGGCACCGTTTCCGGTTAAGCGCGGCACAAACCAAGTACAAGGCCAGGTTTCATTTGTCCGCTTCATTAAGGTGTCGTGCACGTTTTGCGGTAATTCAATCGACCAGCCTTCGGCAATTTGCAGAACCGGACCAAGTCCTTTAATCAAATTCAGGCGGTGCATAGTAAACGGCATACCGCCGCGGGTAAGATACTGTGAGGAGTAACCGCCGCCACGGAAATATTCATGTACCGCCGGGCACCAACGGGTGTTTTTCAAACAGCGTTTGCCGTCTTCTTCGCTGACTTCCCACGCCGGTTTAATGATCGGGTTGCCATCTTTATCCTGATGCTGACCGGTGCCGTCCAATGCCGCCGACCCGGAATTGATCAGATGAATGAATCCGCTTTGCGGGCGAAAGCCGGTGACTCGTTCGACGGCATCTTCGCTCCAATAAGTACGCACGTCGGCAAAAATTTGTGCCTGACCGGTCAGTTGATGACCGAATAGCATGTTTACTCCGTTCAGTGAGTCGTTTTCCGTGGCGAGAATATACGGCGGGCGCACACCGTTCCAGTCGTAGGTGGAGTTCAGTATCGCTTCCATAAAATCACCGTTCGGTAAATGATCGGTCCAATGACGTTGTCCTTGGAAGCCCGCGGCAATGGCGTGGTGACCCAGCGTTTCTTCACCGTAGTTCAGCGCAGCGAGTTTCGGATTACCCACCATTAAATCTCGGGTGATGATTGCCATTTTCACCACGGTTTCCCACACCTGCGCGCGTCCTTCGGCATCACGTTGGTGTTCCGGACTGTTAACGTCCACGCCCTCTTGGCAATATTGTTTGACCCAAGATAAAGCGAGATCCACCTCTTCTTGATCATAGATTTCACGATCCAGACGGCGTTTGATTTCACTCATATCCACATATTCGTTACGCATGCCCAGATATTCTTGGAAGAATGGTTGATTGACAATAGATCCTGCAATGCCCATGGACACCGAGCCGATGGACAAATAGGCTTTGCCGCGAATTGTGGCGACGACCAGACCGGCACGGGCAAAACGCAGCAGTTTTTCCTGCACGTCTTGCGGAATTGAGCTGTCGTCCGCTTCCTGTACTTCGGTGCCGTAAATGGAAAATGCTGGTAAACCCATTTGCGAATGTCCTGCCAGTGCCGCCGCCAGATAAACTGCACCCGGTCGTTCGGTACCGTTAAAGCCCCAAATAGCTTTCGGCATATGCGGATCCATGTCGATGGTTTCCGAACCGTAGCACCAGCATGGCGTAACCGTAATGGTTAAGCCGACATTATTTAATTTGAATTTTTCCGCACAAGCCGCCGCTTCCGCCACGCCACCGATACAGCTGTCGGCGATAACGCATTCGACAAAGCTGCCGTCGGTATGTCTTAATTGACTTTCCAACAAACGGGCGACAGATTGCGCCATATTCATGGTTTGAGTTTCAAGGGATTCACGTACACCAAGACGACGTCCGTCAATGGTTGGACGAATACCGATTTTGACCGGATTTGCTTTACATTGATTCATGTTATCTCCTCTTAATTGGTAGTGAAATTATGCGCTACAGACAAAATTATTCTTGACGAAAAGAAAGAGGCAAAACAGTCTTTTTTAGAATTTGTGTGTTTTTTGTGAAACGGCTCACAAAAAATAAGCAAATTTTATCCGAAAAATGCCCGATTTTAGGGATTTATTTTATAAATCGGTCATTTCGGGCGGTTGAGTGGCATATAATTGATGAGCCGAAATAGCCAGCAATACTTATGGAAATATAATTGTGATTCATTGAGCTAATCGGTTTTACATTAAGAAGAAACCATATTGATATTTATTCCGTTTGGAGTAAATCGGTCAAATCGGGCATTGCGGTGCGGTGGTTTTGGGGCAAAATTATTGACGGGAAGAAGCGAATGTCAGTACATAACATCCATAGATTCGGCGGCGAATTCCGTTGGTAACGGCTGATCCGACACCACCAAATCAAATTGCTTCAACTTGCCGATATATGCTTGCCGCACTTTATGCAGCTTGGAGTGGTCGAACACCAAAATCGCTTGCTGCGTTTTCGCCATAGCATGCGTTTTGATGCGCGCTTCATCGAAATTAAAGCAGGTTACGCCTTGTCGGGCATCTACGCCGGCGGCGGAAATAAAGGCTTTGCCAGTACAAACCGCCTCCAGCTCGGCGGACAAACGCACCGGCGCAAAGCAGGAATTATGGCGCGTATAATGCCCGCCGCACAGAATCACCTCACAATTCGGCTTATCCTGCAACGCCATAAATACATTCAACGAATAGCAAAGTGCGGTGAATTTTATCCCGTTATCTATCTGCGAAGCGATAAACGGAATGGTGGAGCCGCAATCGAAAAAAACCACATCGCCTTCCTGTACCAGCGGGGCAGCCAGTGAACCAATGTGCATTTTCTGCGCGATATTGCGGGTTTGCTGTTCGGCGATAAAATACCGTTTATCAGTATTTTGACTGGGATTGCTGACAATATAACCGCCCAACAGCACCACCGGGCCTGTATTATGGGTTAAATCGCGTCGGATGGTCATCTCCGACACATTTAGAATTTCCGCCGCGTCACGCAGGTGAATTTTATCCATTTGTTTCAGCAAAAACGCCAGTTTCTGTACGCGCGGGCTGAGTTTGTTATCCATATAAACAGGCTCTTGAGCGAATTAATATTGGCTATCAGTATCGCCTAATCCGTGGATAATCGCAATCCCCGCGCTGGCACCGATACGGGTAGCGCCGGCTTTAATCACCGCCAGCGCGGTTTGGGTATCACGGATACCGCCGGAGGCTTTAACGCCGATGTCACCGACGGTTTGTTTCATTAACGCCACATCCTCAACCGTTGCACCGCCTTTATTAAACCCGGTGGAGGTTTTGACAAACGCCACGTTTAACCCTTTACAGATTTCGCAGGCATGCACGATTTCTTCCTTAGTTAGCAGACAGGTTTCCAAAATCACCTTTAACGGCGTGCCGGCACAGGCGTTCAGCACCGCTTGAATATCTTCTTCGACCGCCTGCCACTGATTGGATTTTATCAGCCCCACATTAATCACCATGTCAATTTCATTGGCGCCAGCATGAATCGCCTCTTTCGCCTCAAAGGCTTTGACCGAACTCAGATTCGCGCCCAGCGGAAAACCGACCACTGTGCAGATTTTCACATTTGTATTGGCAAGTTGGCGTTTTGCCAACGGAATATAAGCCGAATTAATACATACCGAGAAAAAACCGTGTTCAATGGCTTCGTCACAGAGCCGAATAATGTCCTGCTGTGTTTTTTCAGCGGTAAGTGCGGTGTGATCGATATATTTTGCAATGTCATGTGCGTGCATGTTGATAACCTCTTGTTAGTGGAAAAGAAAATAAGATCTTTTTCTATCATACCGGAAAAAAAGATAAAAACTGTGATCAATGTAACTTTTTTCACATTTTTATTATTATAGACTATTAAAAAATAGATTTGTTAATTTTGTGACGAATGATGTTAAGGAGATGCATTATGTTTATTTTTAAGCAGGCGGAAGATCTTCCGGTGACAAAAAGCAAGGAAGAAATTGATCGTACTTATCGTTACTGGCGGTTGCATTTAATGATTGTCAGTTATATCGGTTATGCGGTGTTTTATTTTACCCGCAAAGGGTTTAATTTTGTTATGCCGGAAATGCTGGCGGATTTGGGTTTACAAAAAGCCGACATCGGTATCATGGGGACGGCGTTTTATTTGACTTACGGTGTATCTAAATTTTTATCCGGCGTTATCGGCGACCGTTCCAACCCGCGCTATTTTATGGGATTGGGTTTAATGGCGACCGGCATTGTGAATATTGTATTCGGCATGAGTTCATCGATTTTTATGTTTGTAACGCTGTGGATGATTAACGCCTTTTTTCAGGGGTGGGGCTGGCCGCCTTGTTCAAAAATTCTGAATACATGGTATTCGCGCAACGAAAGGGGATTATGGTGGGCGATTTGGAACACCTCGCATAATCTCGGCGGTGCACTTATTCCGCTTATCGCCGGTGCGGTGGCGCTGGCTTGGGGATGGCGTTATGGCATGATCATTCCCGGTGTGATTGCCGTGCTGATCGGCATCGGTTTATGTGTACTGTTGCGCGATCGCCCGAGTTCAATGGGGCTGCCGACCGTCGGCGAATGGCGCAATGATATTGCCGAACAGAAACATGAAAGCGAAGGTGTCGGGTTATCTACTTGGGAAATTTTAACCCAATATGTCTTTAAAAATAACATTATCTGGGCGTTGGCGGTTTCGTATGGGCTAGTTTATATTGTCCGCACCGGCATTAATGACTGGGGGAATTTGTATTTAACCGAAACCCATGGTTATAACCTGCTACAGGCCAATACGGTGATCGCATTTTTTGAAGTCGGCGGCTTTCTCGGCGCGTTATTTGCCGGTTGGGGCTCGGATAAATTTTTCCATGGTAACCGCACTCAAATGAATATTATTTATGTTGTCGGGATCATTGCCGTTGCGCTGGGGTTATGGTTTATTCCGAGCGATAACAGTGTGATTATGTCGGCGCTGTTTTTTCTTATGGGCTTTTTTATTTTCGGACCGCAATTTTTAATCGCGATGGCGGCAGCGGAAAATTCGCATAAATATGCGTCCGGCGCTTCAACCGGTTTTGTCAGCCTGTTCGCTTATATCGGCGCGGCAATTGCCGGTTTACCGCTTTCGTTGATCATTGAGCAGTTCAAGTGGAACGGATTTTTCGGCACTTTATTTATGATTTCACTGATCTGCGCGTTGTTGTTAGTGTTAGTCTTTGTATTGCAGAAAAAACGCAATCGCCTAAGTGCGTAATCATGGGAATCGGCATCGCGATGGGCTAATAATCAGTTTGTTGCGGTGCAGATCATTTTTCGTCAAGAAAAAGTGCGGTGATTTTTTGCCGCATTTTTTCGCTCACAGCGGTTTCTCTTATTGTGCGGTTATTCGGCAAGTCGACAATCCACACAATAATGTTTGATGGGAGCGTCTTCCAAGAGCGCTAATAATTGGGTGACGGCGATTTCGCCGGCTTGCGTAAACCCCGGTTCCGCCATTAGGATATTCGGAAACAGAAACTGTAAGAGAGGGTTGTTGCCGACGCAGCACACCTGAATATGCTGCAAGCGGTTTTCCTGCAAATATTTTATCGCACCGAGCGCCTGACTGTCGGTGGCGCAGACTAAGGCAGAAATTTGCGGCGAAATGACCGCACTGATGTGTTGATATGCCCAGAGATAACCGAGTTCGCCCTGCACCGAATGTGGCGTAAGCCGGTATGTTTGGCAAAATTGCCGGTAGCTTTGGTGGCGCTGATAGCCGGTTGTCAGATCGCGGTCTTGTACGCCGAGATAGGCAATATGTCGATGGCCTTGTGCATAAAGATGCTGCATCAGTAAGTGAATTGCCTTTTCATCGTCGTAATAAACACTGGAAATGGCGGGATAATGGCGGGCGATAACTACCATTTTCTCTTTCCAGCCGGTTAAGCTGTCTTCATTCAGTTCGCTGAACGCAAATAAAATCACACCGTCAACGGCGCGCTGCGTGAAAAAGTTTAAATGCTCCTGCACCATAGCGGGGTTAAAGCGACTTTCAACGATAATCGGTTCGCACTGATTGGCATACAGTAGCGGCAGCATAGCGGCAAGCGCCTGATTCTCCGAAGCGGAAGACAAGCGGGAAACGATAATGCCAATAGTGCGACTGCTTACGCCACGCATAGAACGAGCGGATTTTGAGGGATGAAACTGGTGGCGCTGAATCATTTCTTCTACTCGTTGACGGGTTTGTGCGCTGACTTTAGGATCATGATTCAGCACGCGGGAAACGGTGGATTTGCCGACGCCGCAGAGGCGGGCAATATCCTTAATCGTCAGTTTTGCCATGCTTATTGCAGATTCTTATAGGTTAAAAAATAATAAAAGCTGACGGCGATCAGCGAGCAAATCGTCATGGTCAGCAACATTGGTGTGGCGGTTTTCATTTCCATTAAGGCAACCAACGAGCCGATTGTCGCGCCGGTACCGAAGCGGACACTGCCGACCATGGAATTGGCGGTACCCGCCATGGACGGAAATTTTTCCAAAATGGATGCCATCGCATTGGAACCGATAACGGAATTTTGTCCGACGAAAAACGCGACGCCGATAGCCATCGGCCAGAAGCCGAGATCAAACAGCACCACCAGCAATAACCAAAGCCCGGCAAGAAATTGCACGGTGAGTCCCGCCTGTAGCATTCTTTCCGCGCCGATCTTGGTTACCAGCCGTCCGTTTAGAAAGGAACCGAGAGTCATTACGCTGATATTCAGCATAAAGAAATAACCGAAATGCTGTACCGCGACGCCGTAAATACCGATATAAACAATGGAACCGGCAGTGATAAAGGCAAATAAACCGCCAAATCCGAACGCGCCGGTAAACATATAGCCGAGCACTTCTTTTTTCTTCCATAAATTGACAAAATTGCGTGCGATAATGCTTAACCGCAGTGGAATTCGGTTTTCTTTTTTATGGGTTTCCGGCACGATAAAATAAACCAGCAGCACGCTTAACCATCCCATTGCGGAAATCACATAAAAAATCGAATGCCAATGGAAGTAAGACACCAGATAGCCGCCGATAATCGGCGCGACCAACGGCGCCATCATAAAGACCAGCGTAACGGTGGACATGGTGCTGGACAATTCGTTTTTACTGAACAGATCACGCAGCAGCGCACCGGCCAGTACCACCGGTGCGGCGCCGAAAAAGCCTTGAATAAAGCGCAGCAGGGTAAAATTACCGATATATTCCACGCGCGTCAGGGTCAACGCGGTCAGCGCGCTGACAATCACGCCGAGCAGAATAATCGGCTTGCGCCCGAAACTGTCGCCCACCGGTCCCCAGAACAGTTGTCCTGCCGCCATGCCGTAAGCAAAAAAAGTCAGCGTATGTTGCACCTGTTCGGGGCTGACCTGAAGATCACGGGCGATATTCAAAAACGCCGGCAGGTACATATCCACGCCCAAGGGCGGCAGCATTGACAGAATGCCCAGCGTAAGAATAAAAATAAAGCCGGCTTTGTACGGTTTGTCGTGATGCAAAACTTATCCTTTTGTTAACAATGTGATTTCTTCGGCGCTCAAGGGGCGATGTTCGCCCGTCTGTAAGCGCGCATCCAATATTACCTCGCCGATTTTCCAGCGGTGTAAGGCGACCACTTTATTTCCTAGCGCGGCAAACATGCGCTTTACCTGATGATAGCGCCCTTCGCTGAGAGTCAGATTGACATGGTAATCGTCAATGATTTCCAGCTGGGCAGGTTTGGTTAGCGACTTTTCACCGCGCAGCATCATACCTTGAGCGCAGCTGTGCTGATAATGATTTTCCACCGGATCGGCAAGCGTAACCAAATAGGTTTTAGGGCAATGATGTCTCGGTGATGTAATGCGATGTGACCACTGACCGTCATCGGTCAGCAGCACCAAGCCGGTGGTGTCGGCATCCAAGCGCCCGACGCTGTGCAGTTTTCCTGCCAGCGGATAATCGAATAATGAGTAAATGTTCGGGTAAGCGCCGTCATCATCATGAGTGCAGATATAATCCTGCGGTTTGTACAGCATAATATATTGACCGCTTTCCACCCAGTGCAATAATTCGCCGTCGAAGCGGACTTCATCTTGCGGCCCGATTTTGGCGGCGCCGTTTTTTTCGATTTTACTGTTAATTGTGACCGCACTTTGGCGTAGCGCTTTGCCTGCTTGTGAGCGGGTAAGTCCGGTATGTTCGGCAATAAATTTATCTAATCGCATTATCTGACCGTTTGTTAACATTAAATTGTCGAGTATTCTACTACATATTCATCCAAACCTCTAAATCCTGTGGCAAACGAAATAGTGCTGTTAAAGTGCGGTGNTCCGACGAAAAACGCGACGCCGATAGCCATCGGCCAGAAGCCGAGATCAAACAGCACCACCAGCAATAACCAAAGCCCGGCAAGAAATTGCACGGTGAGTCCCGCCTGTAGCATTCTTTCCGCGCCGATCTTGGTTACCAGCCGTCCGTTTAGAAAGGAACCGAGAGTCATTACGCTGATATTCAGCATAAAGAAATAACCGAAATGCTGTACCGCGACGCCGTAAATACCGATATAAACAATGGAACCGGCAGTGATAAAGGCAAATAAACCGCCAAATCCGAACGCGCCGGTAAACATATAGCCGAGCACTTCTTTTTTCTTCCATAAATTGACAAAATTGCGTGCGATAATGCTTAACCGCAGTGGAATTCGGTTTTCTTTTTTATGGGTTTCCGGCACGATAAAATAAACCAGCAGCACGCTTAACCATCCCATTGCGGAAATCACATAAAAAATCGAATGCCAATGGAAGTAAGACACCAGATAGCCGCCGATAATCGGCGCGACCAACGGCGCCATCATAAAGACCAGCGTAACGGTGGACATGGTGCTGGACAATTCGTTTTTACTGAACAGATCACGCAGCAGCGCACCGGCCAGTACCACCGGTGCGGCGCCGAAAAAGCCTTGAATAAAGCGCAGCAGGGTAAAATTACCGATATATTCCACGCGCGTCAGGGTCAACGCGGTCAGCGCGCTGACAATCACGCCGAGCAGAATAATCGGCTTGCGCCCGAAACTGTCGCCCACCGGTCCCCAGAACAGTTGTCCTGCCGCCATGCCGTAAGCAAAAAAAGTCAGCGTATGTTGCACCTGTTCGGGGCTGACCTGAAGATCACGGGCGATATTCAAAAACGCCGGCAGGTACATATCCACGCCCAAGGGCGGCAGCATTGACAGAATGCCCAGCGTAAGAATAAAAATAAAGCCGGCTTTGTACGGTTTGTCGTGATGCAAAACTTATCCTTTTGTTAACAATGTGATTTCTTCGGCGCTCAAGGGGCGATGTTCGCCCGTCTGTAAGCGCGCATCCAATATTACCTCGCCGATTTTCCAGCGGTGTAAGGCGACCACTTTATTTCCTAGCGCGGCAAACATGCGCTTTACCTGATGATAGCGCCCTTCGCTGAGAGTCAGATTGACATGGTAATCGTCAATGATTTCCAGCTGGGCAGGTTTGGTTAGCGACTTTTCACCGCGCAGCATCATACCTTGAGCGCAGCTGTGCTGATAATGATTTTCCACCGGATCGGCAAGCGTAACCAAATAGGTTTTAGGGCAATGATGTCTCGGTGATGTAATGCGATGTGACCACTGACCGTCATCGGTCAGCAGCACCAAGCCGGTGGTGTCGGCATCCAAGCGCCCGACGCTGTGCAGTTTTCCTGCCAGCGGATAATCGAATAATGAGTAAATGTTCGGGTAAGCGCCGTCATCATCATGAGTGCAGATATAATCCTGCGGTTTGTACAGCATAATATATTGACCGCTTTCCACCCAGTGCAATAATTCGCCGTCGAAGCGGACTTCATCTTGCGGCCCGATTTTGGCGGCGCCGTTTTTTTCGATTTTACTGTTAATTGTGACCGCACTTTGGCGTAGCGCTTTGCCTGCTTGTGAGCGGGTAAGTCCGGTATGTTCGGCAATAAATTTATCTAATCGCATTATCTGACCGTTTGTTAACATTAAATTGTCGAGTATTCTACTACATATTCATCCAAACCTCTAAATCCTGTGGCAAACGAAATAGTGCTGTTAAAGTGCGGTGGTTTTTCACGGAGAATAATAAATAATGTGTTTTGAGTCACAGATTTTCTGATTTTTTTGCCTATAATAAACAGGCTGTGTTCAGCTTATTTTTAGATGTCATGTTAATTTTAGAAGGATCGTTTTATGGATGCACAACTACGTCAAGCCGCATTGGATTTTCACGAATTTCCGCAACCGGGCAAAATTGAAGTCACGCCGACCAAATCGCTGGCTACTCAGCGCGATCTGGCGCTGGCCTATTCGCCGGGCGTGGCAATGCCTTGTCTGGAAATTCAGGCGGATCCGGCGGCGGCTTATCGCTATACTTCGCGCGGAAATCTTGTGGCGGTTATCTCAAACGGTACAGCGGTGCTAGGATTGGGGAATATCGGCGCGCTGGCGGGAAAACCGGTGATGGAAGGCAAAGGGGTTTTGTTTAAAAAATTTGCCGGTGTAGATGTGTTCGATATTGAAATCAATGAGAAAGATCCGGAAAAGCTGGTAGAAATTATTGCCGCCCTCGAACCGACTTTCGGGGGAATTAACCTTGAAGATATTAAAGCGCCGGAATGTTTTTATATTGAACAGAAACTGCGCGAACGCATGAATATTCCGGTCTTCCACGATGATCAGCACGGCACTGCGATTATTTCCGCCGCAGCGGTAATCAACGGGTTGCGCATCGTTAATAAAAATATTGAAGAGGTCAGATTGGTGGCTTCCGGCGCCGGTGCAGCATCGATTGCTTGTTTGAATCTGCTGGTTTCTCTAGGGATGAAACGGGAGAATATTACGGTCTGCGATTCCAAAGGGGTGATTTACAAAGGTCGCGATGCCCGCATGGACGAGACCAAAAAACAATATGCGATTGAGGATAACGGCACCAGAACGCTGGCAGACGCCATTCCCGATGCAGATATTTTCCTCGGTTGTTCCGCCGCCGGCGCATTGACGCAAGAAATGGTGAAAACCATGGGACCAAGCCCGCTGATTTTGGCATTGGCGAATCCGGAACCGGAAATTCTACCGCCGCTGGCAAAAGCAGTGCGCCCTGATGCGATTGTGTGCACCGGTCGTTCCGATTATCCGAATCAGGTCAACAACGTACTGTGTTTCCCGTTTATTTTCCGCGGTGCGTTGGATGTCAGCGCCACGACAATTAACGAAGAAATGAAGCTGGCGGCAGTGTATGCCATTGCCGATCTTGCGTTGGCAGAACAAAGCGATGTGGTGACTTCCGCTTATGGCGACAGCGAAGTGTCGTTCGGACCTGATTATCTTATTCCGAAACCTTTTGATCCGCGCTTAATTGTTAAAATCGCACCAGCGGTGGCGAAAGCTGCCATGGACAGCGGCGTAGCAACTCGCCCGATTGAAGACTTTGATGCCTATATTGAGAAGCTGACCCAGTTTGTGTATAAAACCAATCTGTTTATGAAGCCGGTGTTTGCACAGGCAAAACAGGACAAAAAGCGGGTATTACTGACCGACGGCGAAGAAACTCGGGTGCTGCATGCGGTACAGGAAATCGCCACATTGGGCATTGCGACGCCGATTTTGTTGGGGCGTACCGCGGTAATTGAACAGACTGTCAAAAAACTGGGGCTGCATCTCGAACAAGGGCGCGATTTTGCCATTATTGATATTGAAAATAACCCTTATTATGAAGAATGCTGGACCGCGTATTACAATAAACTGAAACGTCACGGTATGGCGCCGGCGGGAGCAAAGCGAAAAATGCTGCATAATCCGACCGCACTTGGCACCATGCTGCTGGAGTTAGGCAAGGCGGATGCCATGCTGTGCGGTTTGGTGGGGCCTTATGCGTCTCATTTAAGCGCGATTAAAGATATTATCGGTGTGAAAGCTGGCGCGATTCCTGCGACGGTAAACGGATTGGTGCTGCCGACCGGCAACCTGTTTATTGCGGATACTTTTGTAAATCGCGATCCGACGGCGGAAGAACTGGCGGAAATCACCCTGATGTCCGCCGCCGAAGTTCGCCGTTTCGGTATTGAACCGCAGGTCGCGTTGGTTTCTCATTCCAATTACGGCAGCTTTGATGATCCAAGTGCGGTGAAAATGCGGGAAGTTTTACGTTTAGTCAAGGCGCGTGCGCCGGAATTGATTATTGACGGTGAAATGCACTGCGATGTGGCATTATCGGAAACACTGCGCAAAGACATTATGCCGGACAGCCCGATTAAAGGCGCGGCGAATTTATTGATCATGCCGAATATGGAAGCTGCGCGTATCAGTCTGAATCTGTTGCAGGGAACGGCAACTCCGATTACGATTGGACCGATTTTAATGGGTATGGACAAAACTGCGCATATTTTAACCTCCGCCTCATCCGTACGCCGTATTATTAATATGGTTGCGGTGGCTGCGGTAAAAGCACAGCAAGATTAAACGGTTAGCGTGATTAGATAGCTAGGGCGATGTTGCAATCGCCCTGTTTTTTTAACAAAAATTTAAACTTTTAATGATCTTAATCAATTTTTTTGTTAAGATTTTATCGGCTTTATTACTCACGATTATTTTATAGAAGGAAATTTGTATGTCTTATACTCTACCTGAATTAGGCTATGCCTATGATGCCTTAGAACCGCATTTTGACGCCCAAACTATGGAAATTCACCATTCTAAACATCATCAAACTTATGTGAATAACGCCAATGCGGTATTGGAAACCTTACCTGAATTCGCTGATTTATGTCCGGGCGAGCTGAGTGCCAAATTGGCGACAGTACCGGCGGATAAACGTACCGCGGTGCGCAACAATGTCGGCGGCCACGCCAATCACAGCTTGTTCTGGAAAGGTCTGAAAAAAGGTACGACCTTGCAAGGCGCATTAAAAGATGCAATTATCCGCGATTTCGGTTCTGTAGAAGCGTTTCAGGCGGAATTTGAAAAAGCGGCGGCGACCCGCTTCGGTTCCGGCTGGGCATGGTTGGTATTAAATCAGGGCAAATTGGAAGTGGTTTCCACAGCAAATCAGGACAGCCCGCTAATGGGGAAAGAGATCGCCGGCTGCGAAGGTTTTCCGATTATCGCCTTAGATGTTTGGGAGCACGCCTACTATCTGAAATTCCAAAACCGTCGTCCTGATTATATTAAAGAATTCTGGAATGTCGTTAACTGGGATTACGCGGCGGAACGTTTTGAGAAGAAATCCGCTGATTGTCATGGCGCAAAATGATAATTGATTCATATCTCATCAATGCTTCACTACAGCCCGGTTATGCCGGGTTTTTTATTGGCGTTAACCGTTTTTAATATAAAAGCCGAATGACAATATTCGGCTTTTGGTTACGTAAAATCGCATTAATCCGGCAGTAGATCCACCGTTATATTTCCTTTCAGCCGGCAGCTACACGCCAGCACATAACCGCGTTTGATTTCATCTTCCGTCAGTGGCCCTTGCGTGGATACCTCATAGTCACCGCTGCGCACCAAGGTTTTGCAGGAACCGCAGATCCCGGAACGACAAGCGGCAATTACCGGCGCTTTGTGTTCTTCCAATGCCGCCAGTAAGCTCATGCCCACCGGCACCGAGAAGGTTTGCGGCACCGGATTGGTAATAGTTAAGCTTACCTGTTTGCTGTTATCCACCAGACAGTTTTCTGCCGCAGCGTGGAATTGTTCCAAAAAGAACCGTTGCGGTGGAACGCCGAGCGCTTCTGTCATTACCTGCAAATCGTTCATATAACTTTGCGGTCCGCAGGTCAACACGGTGTAATCGGCGATATTCGGTACCAGTCGCGCCAGCATATCCCGGTTGACCCGACCGCTCAGAAAACCCTCTTCGGCATCCACCGAAGCATTGATGAACAATTTCAGCTGCGGAAATTGATGGCGCAGTTGCTCCCATTCGCGTTTGAAGATCACATCTTTCGGCGCATGTACGCTGTACAGCACCGTGATATTCACCTCAGGACGATTATTCAGCAGCCAGCGGGTCATTGACATAATCGGTGTTACGCCACAACCGCCGGCAGCCAACAGGTAGTGGTTGCTGACGATTTTGGTACAGGTAAATTCACCCATCGGATCAGACAGCCAAATCTGATCGCCGGGTTTGACCTCTGAGGTCAGCCAGTTAGAACCGACGCCATTTTCAATGCGGCGCACAGTCAGGGTGACAAAGCGGCTCAATCCCGGTGAAGAGGATAAGGTGTAGGCGCGGGCGATATCGGGCGTATTTTTGATACTGACCAGTGCATACTGACCGGGCTGATATGGATAAAAATCCTGCGCAATCAGTTCAA
Organism: Haemophilus massiliensis; assembly: GCA_000752995.2. Lineage (GTDB taxonomy): Bacteria > Pseudomonadota > Gammaproteobacteria > Enterobacterales > Pasteurellaceae > Necropsobacter > Necropsobacter massiliensis_B. The sequence continues at coordinate 493,562 of LM994634.1, forward strand.
GCGTATAAACGTCATCGGTTTCTTTGAGCACTGAATGGACTTGCATTTGGTTGTAACATAACGGGTTTTGATTTTCCGACATAACAATTTCCTGTACAAAGTGCGGTGATTTTTGGAGCAGTTTTAACGGAGTGCAATCCGTAAAACACGATAAAAAACCACCGCACTTAATTGATTATTTTGCCAACGCCTCAGCCATATCCTGTTCCGGTGTGGTTAAACCGCGTAACCCGAATTGCTGGTTTAGCAGTGCCATTACGTTGTCGTTTAAAAACGCCGGTGCAGTCGGACCGGTATAAATATTTTTGACTCCGAGCGCCAGCAGTGTCAGCAAAATGACAATGGCCTTTTGCTCAAACCAAGAAAGCACCAAGGTCAACGGCAGTTCGTTTACACCGATATTCAGTTTTTGTGCCAGATTCACTGCCAGCATAATGGCGGAATAAGCATCGTTACATTGACCCACATCCAACAGGCGCGGTAAGCCGTCGATGGTGCCGAAATCCAGCTTGTTGAAACGGTATTTGCCGCAGCCGAGGGTGAGAATGGCGCAATCCGGCGGCACCTGACGGGCAAAATCGGTATAGTAGCTGCGTTCGCCTTTGCTGCCGTCGCAGCCACCGACTAAAAATACATGACGCAATTTTTTCTCCGCCACCATGTTAATCACGCTGTCCGCCGCATTCAGCAGAGTTTGACGCCCAAAACCGACCGTGATTTGATGTTCCAGTTCGCTGTAAGGAAAACCGGGCATCGCCTGCGCTTTGGCGATAACCTGAGCAAAATTGCGATCTTCAAGATGAGTAACACCCGGCCAGCCGACGATACTACGGGTAAAAATGCGGTCTGCATAATTGCCCACGTTCGGATCAATAATGCAGTTTGAGGTCATGATAATTGGCCCCGGGAATTTGGCGAATTCTTTTTGTTGATTCTGCCAGCCGCTGCCGTAATTGCCCGCTAAATGCGAATATTTTTTCAGCTCCGGATAACCGTGTGCTGGCAGCATTTCGCCGTGGGTATAAATGTTAATGCCGGTGCCTTCGGTTTGTTCAAGCAGAGCTTTTAAATCTTTCAGATCGTGTCCGGAGATGAGAATACATTTACCTGCGACCGGCTTAACATTAACAGTGGCGGGAAGCGGGTTGCCGAACGCTTCGGTTTCTCCTTCATCCAACAGCTGCATAACTCGGAAATTCATGTTACCGATAGCCAGTGCTTTTTCCAGCAATTCATTAAGATCACTCGGTTGAGTACCCAGCCAAGCCATGAATTCATGGAACTGACGATACACTTCATTGTCGGATTTTCCTAATACATGTGCATGCTCCATATAGGCCGCAGCCCCTTTCAAGCCGTACAGGCACAGCATACGCACGCCGTGCGCTTCCTCACCGATTTCCGCCCGGTCGCTATTCAGAGCAAAATCCGCCGCCTGTGCGCTCAGCTGTGCAATGGAATTTCCTTGTAGTTTTAAATGTGCCAGCGGATGATTGACATCAATACTCGGATTAATTGCCCGACAGCGACGGATAAGATCGTCGCGGTACTGTTCTGCTTGTTGCGCATATTGAATGATCCGCCGCGAATCAAAGTTTACATTGGTTAAGGTGGCGAAAAAGGCTTGTGCGCTGAAGGCATCAATTTGATTATCAATAATACCTAAATCCCGTCCCTGCAATGCCCAAGCAGACAGACTCTGCAATGCGGCAACCAACAGATCCTGCAAGTCGGATGTTTCCGCTGTTTTCCCACACATGCCCTGCGCATAACTACAACCATTACCAACCGGGGTACGCATGGTTTGTTCACATTGAATGCAATACATAAAAATCACTCCTAACAGATAAATAATTGACCAAAAAAGTAGGCTATTGAAAACGTGAAAATAGTAAAGCTTTTCATCAAGAACACAATTAACATTTTTATTAATTTAATGTTTTTTTGATCTGGATAAAAAAGGTTACTTAGAAAGTGGTAGTGTATAGCCTCTGCATTTTATACGTTGTTGTGCTTTCTATTGTGCAGATTTAGGCAGGAATATCTTTTTGAATGTGATAGAAAAAATGCTGAATAACATACATTACTCAGCATTTAAAAAGCATGTTTTTACAATTGAGCAATTTTATCCTTTAAAATCCGTGCCAAGGCAAGGCTGGATTTTGGTGAGGATTTCTTTCAGTAAACGTGGTGGTGCAGCGACAATGTGACCGGCGGTCAGGTAGTTGTGTCCGCCGTGGAAATCGCATACTAGGCTGCCGGCTTCGCGCGCAATTAAATCACCGGCGGCAATATCCCACGCTTTCACGCCCACTTCAAAATAGCCGTCCACCCGACCTGCGGCAACGTAGCATAAATCCAGCGCGGCGGAACCGGTGCGGCGGAAATCGGCGACTTCGCTGATAAGGCTATTCATCATGGCAAAGTGCAGTGGCATTAGTGTCGATTTTTTAAACGGAAAGCCGGTGGCTAATACAGTGCCTTGTAATTCTCGTTTGTTGTCAACACGCAGACGTAGTTCATTGAGTTTCGCCCCTTCGCCGCGCACTGCGGTGAATAATTCGTTGCGCATCGGATCATAAACCACGCCCACTTCGGTGCGGCCTTTTACGCGGATTGCGATAGAAACGGAAAAGTGCGGTAAACCTTTAATAAAGTTTGTGGTGCCATCCAGTGGGTCGATAATCCATTGTATATCGCCGTCTTTGCCTTCCAGCGCACCGCTTTCTTCGGTAATGATAGTGTGCTCGGGATAGGATTTTTTAATGACTTCAATAATAGCCGTTTCGGAAGCTTTATCAATATTCGTGACAAAGTCGTTTTTGCCTTTGCTCACGGTTTGGATGTCATCGCGGCGTTCATAACCTTTAGCAATAATATTGCCCGCTCTTCGTGCCGCACGAATAGCGATATTTAACATTGGATTCATAGATTTCCACCAGATTTTAAAGAACAATTGGGAGCGCAGATTATAGTGATTTTTTCGCCGAAAAGCGAGAACTTACAGAAAATTTTAAAATTCCTGACTAAATCTAAAGGGTATTGTGATAGAATATCCACAAGTTGAAGTCAGATAATATAATAATTAATTATGCTGGAAAATATCAGGATCGTGCTGGTGGAAACCTCGCACAGCGGTAATATCGGTTCTGCGGCGCGGGCAATGAAAACTATGGGCTTGGCGCATTTGTTTTTGGTAGCGCCGAAACAGCCCGTCGATGAGCAGGCGCTTGCCTTGGCTGCCGGTGCGGAAGATGTGGTTAATCATGCGGTGATCGTACGGCATTTTGACGACGCCATCGCGGACTGTTCTTTAGTCATCGGCACCAGTGCGCGATTGCGTCATGTGCAAAATCCGTTGATTGAACCGCGTGAATGTGCCGAAAAAGCGATTTCGCATGCGCGACAAGGGAAAACCGCAATTGTGTTCGGGCGTGAGCGAAGCGGGTTGACCAACGATGAGCTGCTGAAATGTCGCTATCATTTAACGATTCCGGCTAATCCCGATTATTCATCGCTGAATTTGGCTATGGCGGTGCAGTTGGTTGCTTATGAACTGAGAATGGCATGGCGCGTTGCTTGTAATCCACGACAGCCGGCCCCACTTTCAGCAATAGAGAATACCTATCCGGATACACGGGAGTTGGAACATTTTTTTACTCATACCGAGCAGCTTTATCGTCGGTTGGGTTTTATTCAAAATCAAGGTGTTATGCAAAAATTACGGCGTTTATATCAGCGGGCGGAAATTGAAAAAAGCGAGCTGAATATTGTGCATGGTATGCTAAGTGCGGTGGAAAAAAGGCTTAAATAAGGCGGTATAATAGTTGACTAATTTAGTTGGTTATGTAAGATATCGCCATTGATTTATAAGAAGGAAAATAGAAGATGAAATTAACATCCAAAGGTCGTTATGCTGTAACCGCAATTTTAGATATTGCTTTGAACGCTGAAAACGGTCCTGTCAGTCTGGCCGATATTTCGGAGAGACAGCATATTTCCCTTTCTTATTTGGAACAGCTATTTGCTAAATTGCGTCGTCACGGTCTGGTCAAAAGTGTGCGCGGCCCGGGCGGCGGCTATCAATTGGGACTGTCCGCCGACGAAGTTTCCATCGGTATGATCATTGCCGCGGTTAATGAAAATATTTCGGTGACCCGTTGTTTGGGGCAGGGCGATTGTCAGGGCGGGCAGCAATGTTTGACACATTCCTTGTGGGATCAGTTAAGCCGCCGCATTGAAGATTTTCTCAATGATATTACCCTGGCGGAGCTGGTGAATCAGCATCATGGTAAGCATGTACAATCGCATCGGGATTTTGACAATTTAGTGATGATTAACGAATAGCCTTATAAAAAGAGCGGTAAAAAATAAAGCGTTTTTAGGAGTTGATGATGAAATTACCCATTTATTTAGATTATGCGGCGACTTGCCCGGTGGATGAACGTGTGGCGAAAAAGATGATGGACTATTTAACCATTGATGGCACCTTCGGCAATCCAGCGTCACGTTCGCATAAATTCGGTTGGCAGGCGGAAGAAGCCGTGGATGTGGCGCGTAATCATATTGCCGATCTGATTGGTGCGGACAGCCGGGAAATCGTATTTACTTCCGGTGCGACGGAAGCGGATAATTTAGCGCTGAAAGGCGCGGCGCATTTTTACCAGACCAAGGGTAAACATATCATTACCTGCAAAACCGAACATAAAGCGGTGCTGGATACCTGTCGTCAGCTGGAACGCGAAGGATTCGAAGTAACCTATTTAAGTCCCCAGTCGGACGGTTTGATTGATTTGGACGAATTACGTGCGGCGATTCGTGATGACACCATTTTAGTTTCCATTATGCACGTGAATAATGAAATCGGCGTAATTCAGGATATTGAACGTATCGGTGAAATCTGTCGCGAGCGGCGCGTGGTTTTTCATGTGGATGCCACTCAGAGCGTAGGGAAATTGCCGATTAATTTAGCGCAGCTGAAAGTGGATTTAATGTCCATGTCCAGCCATAAACTGTACGGGCCGAAAGGGATTGGCGCGTTATATGTGCGTCGCAAACCGCGCATTCGTCTGGAAGCGATTATTCACGGCGGCGGTCATGAACGCGGCATGCGTTCGGGTACTTTACCGGTGCATCAAATTGTCGGTATGGGCGAGGCTTATCGTATCTGTAAGGAAGAAATGGCGACCGAAATGCCGCGGCTGAAAGCATTGCGTGACCGCTTGTATCAAGGATTGAAAGACATTGAAGAAACCTATGTTAACGGTTCAATGGAACATCGAGTGGACAATAATCTAAACATCAGTTTTAACTATGTGGAAGGCGAAAGTCTGATGATGGCGCTGCGCGATATCGCCGTTTCTTCCGGCTCAGCCTGTACCTCGGCAAGTCTGGAACCTTCTTATGTGCTGCGTGCGCTCGGGCTGAACGACGAACTGGCACACAGTTCGATCCGCTTTACACTTGGGCGTTATACTACCCAGGAAGAAATTGATTACACTATTAATCTGGTTAAAAGTGCGGTGCAAAAATTACGTGAATTATCGCCGTTGTGGGATATGTATAAAGAAGGCGTCGATTTAAGCTCAATCGAGTGGACGCACCATTAGTATTTTATCCTCCCATGCCGCCTTATATTCGCGGCATACGAGCATTGTTACTCGGCTTATTGTTTTTGATAAACAGACAACTATTTTAAATGTAGGAAAGGAAGAAAATATGGCATACAGTGATAAAGTGATCGACCATTATGAAAATCCGCGTAATGTCGGTTCGTTTGATAAAAAAGCGGCGGATATCGGCACCGGTATGGTCGGTGCACCGGCTTGTGGAGATGTCATGCAGTTACAGATTAAAGTGAATGACAGCGGCATTATTGAAGATGCGAAATTCAAAACCTATGGCTGCGGTTCCGCCATCGCCTCCAGTTCCCTGATCACCGAATGGGTGAAAGGCAAATCACTGGATGAGGCGCAAGGTATTAAAAACAGCCAGATTGCAGAAGAACTGGAATTACCGCCGGTTAAAATTCACTGTTCTATTTTAGCGGAAGACGCCATTAAAGCGGCAATCGCAGACTATAAAGCGAAAAAAGGCGAGTAATTGATTATTCTGATACGCGCGCATAACGACGCGCGTCATCATTTTTACCTTCTATTTGGAGAATATTATGGCGATCACATTAACCGACAGTGCAGCGAATCGGGTAAAAACCTTTTTGACTAATCGCGGCAAGGGGATCGGATTGCGTTTAGGTATTAAAACTTCCGGCTGCTCGGGGCTGGCGTATGTGCTGGAGTTCGTCGATAGTCTGAATGAGGATGATCACGTATTTGACAATAATGGCGTTAAAGTGATTGTGGATAGCAAAAGCCTGGTTTATTTGGACGGCACCCAGCTTGATTTTGTGAAAGAAGGGTTGAATGAGGGGTTTAAGTTCGCTAATCCGAATGTAAAAGATCAGTGCGGCTGCGGTGAAAGTTTTAACGTATAGGCAGGTAAGAGGCATGACAAATCCATTCACGTTATTTGATCTGCCGGTTGATTTTGAACTTGACCGCAATCTCCTTTCACAGCGTTATCTGACGCTGCAAAAATCGCTGCATCCGGATAATTTCGCTAACCGCAGCGCGCAGGAACAGCGTCTGGCAATGCAGAAATCAGCGGAAGTCAATGATGCGCTACAGATTTTGAAAGATCCCGTTTCGCGCGCCGACAGCATAATTACCTTGGCACTTGGCGAAGTGCGAAACGAGCAGCAGACCAATCACGATATGGCGTTTCTGATGCAACAAATGGAATGGCGTGAACAGCTGGAAAGCATTGAGCAGCAACAGGATAGCGTGCAGCTGGCGGCATTTTCACAACAGATCGCGCAGGCAGGAGAGGTTATTTTAAGTGAACTTTCCGGCGCACTTACTGCAAAAAACTGGCAACAGGGGCGCGTATTGACCGACCGACTGCGTTTTATTCGGAAGCTGACGGCAGAAATTGAGCGGATCGAAGAGAAACTGCTGGAAGGCTCAGGACTGATTTGACGCCTTAGCGACAAAAGTCATTATCATACGTTGATTAACACAGATTAATATACAAGAATTATATAGAGACAATATTCATGGCATTACTGCAAATTGCCGAACCCGGTCAGAGCGCAGCTCCGCATCAACAAAATCGCGCGGTCGGCATTGATTTAGGCACTACCAATTCACTGGTTGCGACGGTACGTAACGGGATGACGGAAATTTTACTCGATGAACAGGAACGCCCGTTGACCCCCTCAATCGTTAATTTCCAACCGAATCAAGTTGTCAGCGTGGGGTATGATGCTGCCGTGTTGGCAAGCCAAGACCCGCGCAATACGATTATTTCGGTTAAACGTTTAATCGGTCGTTCGTTGGCGGATGTGCAGCACCGTTATCCGAATCTGCCTTATACGTTTGCGCAGACAGAAAACGGATTACCGCTGTTTCACACCGCGCTGGGATTGATTAGCCCGGTTGAAGTTTCGGCAGAAATTCTAAAAAAACTGACCGCACTTGCCGAACAGCGGTTGGGCGGTGAATTAGCCGGTGCGGTGATTACTGTACCCGCCTATTTTGATGACGCACAGCGGCAAAGCACCAAAGATGCGGCAAAATTGGTCGGATTAAATGTCCTGCGCTTGCTGAACGAACCGACGGCAGCGGCGATTGCTTATGGGCTGGACAGCGGACAGGAAGGCGTGATTGCGGTTTACGATTTGGGCGGCGGCACCTTTGATATTTCCGTGTTGCGTTTGTCCAAGGGCGTGTTTGAAGTGTTGGCGACCGGTGGAGATACGGCTTTAGGCGGTGATGATTTTGATCATCTCATTGCCGACTGGATTATGCAGCAATCCGGCGTCAGCCTTGAAGATGCACAGCAACGGCGCCAGTTAATTGAAATTGCTAATCAGGCCAAAGTGCGATTAAGTTCGGCACAGAAAACGGCGATTCAGTTTAAAGGCTGGTCGGGGGAGCTGTCTGTCGCGCAGTTTAATCAGCTGATTGAGCCGTTGGTTAAACGTTCTTTAATAGCTTGTCGCCGTGCCTTGAAAGATGCTGGTGTCAGCGCGGCAGAGGTGCGTGAAGTGGTGATGGTCGGCGGTTCGACCCGCGTACCTTATGTACGTGAACAGGTGCAGGCGTTTTTCCAACGACCGCCCCTGACATCCATTGACCCCGATAAAGTGGTGGCGCTAGGTGCTGCGATTCAAGCAGATATTCTGGTGGGGAATAAGCCGGAAGCGGAAATGCTGCTACTGGATGTGATTCCGCTATCACTGGGAATTGAAACCATGGGCGGACTGGTGGAGAAAATTATTCCGCGCAATACCACCATTCCCGTTGCTCGCGCTCAGGAATTTACCACGTTTAAAGACGGCCAGACTGCAATGTCGATGCATATTGTGCAGGGTGAGCGCGAAATGGTGGACGATTGCCGTTCGCTGGCGCGTTTTACCTTGCGCGGCATTCCGCCGATGGCGGCAGGCGCGGCGCATATTAGGGTAACCTATCAGGTGGATGCGGACGGTTTATTAAGCGTAACGGCAATGGAAAAATCCACCGGCGTACAATCCTCCATTCAGGTTAAACCTTCTTACGGTTTAACGGATGACGAGATTACCGATATGCTGAAAACCTCAATGGAAAATGCCAAACAGGATATTCAGGCGCGTCAGCTGGCGGAACAGCAGGTGGAAGCGGCACGGGTTATTGAAAGCGTGTATGCGGCGCTGCAACAGGATGAAGATTTACTCAACGATGAGGAATTAAGTGCGGTTAAAAATGCGTTAGTTTCGTTACAACAAATACAGCAGCAGGATGACAGCTTGGTGATCAAACAAGGTATTAAAGCCCTGGATCTGGCGACACAAGAGTTTGCCGCGCGTCGTATGGATAAATCGATTCGCGCCGCCTTATCCGGTCATTCGATTGATGATATTGAGAAATTGAAGGAATAAACTATGGTTAAAGTTGTTTTTTTACCCCATGAAACCCTGTGTCCGGACGGTATGGTTGTGGATGCGGCGGAAGGGGATAACTTACTGGATGTAGCGCTGGATGCAGGCGTTGAAATTGAACATGCCTGCGATAAATCCTGCGCCTGCACTACCTGCCATGTGATTATCCGCGAAGGCTTCGATAGTTTAAACGAAAGCAGCGATCAGGAAGACGATATGCTGGATAAAGCGTGGGGGCTGGAAGTGGATAGCCGTTTAAGCTGTCAATGCCAAATCGGTAAGGAAGATTTGGTGGTCGAAATTCCGAAATACAGCATCAATCACGCCCGGGAAGAACATTAATTGCCCGTCATGCAGTCGTAATCATTGATAGCCATATTATTAATATGTATTTACGACTTGTCTTTTTACGGATTGCCCCGAATAATAGATGGGCAGTCCCCTTATGATATGATGAGTATTAAAAGGATACTTATGAACATTCAACAAGCAATTAAGCAACATCGCCTCGGCTTATTATTTCGGCAAGGTTCGTTCGGCATAGAAAAAGAAAGTCAGCGTGTGCACGGCGACGGTTCGATTGTTACTACGGCGCATCCGAAAGTGTTCGGCAACCGTTCCTATCACCCTTATATTCAGACTGATTTTGCCGAAAGTCAGCTTGAATTGATAACCCCGCCGAATAACAATATTGAGGACAGTTTACGCTGGCTGTCCGCCATTCATGAAGTAGTGCTACGTTCCTTGCCGGAAGATGAATATATTTTTCCGTTCAGTATGCCAGCAGGCTTGCCGCCAGCGGAGCAAATCAAGGTGGCGCAGCTGGATAACGCTGAAGATGTGGCGTATCGGGAACATTTGGTGCAGTCTTACGGCAAGAATAAACAAATGGTCAGCGGTATTCATTATAACTTTCAGCTTGCGCCAGAACTGATTAGCACTTTATTTGCGCTGCAACATCGCTATCAAAGTGCGGTGGATTTTCAGAACGATTTATATCTGAAAATGGCGAAGAATTTTCTGCGCTATCAATGGGTACTGCTTTATTTGCTGTCTGCCACGCCGACGGTGGACGCCGATTATTTTAAACAGGGTTCGCCGCTACAACCAGGACAATATGTGCGCAGCTTGCGTTCCAGTCGTTACGGTTATGTGAATGCGCCGGAGATCGTCGTTTCGTTTGACAGCGTGGAAAAATATGTCGAAACCTTAGAACATTGGGTGAAAAGCGGAAAACTGATTGCCGAAAAAGAATTTTATTCCAATGTGCGACTGCGTGGCGCGAAGAAAGCCCGCGATTTGCTGCAAAACGGCATTCAGTATCTGGAATTCCGCCTGTTTGATTTGAATCCTTTCGAACCTTATGGCATCGGTCTGCGTGATGCGCAATTTATTCATTATTTTGTGCTGCTGATGATCTGGCTGGATGACACCGCAGATCAAGCCGGAGTGGAATTAGGCAAGGCACGTTTGGCGCAAGTCGCTTGGGAAAATCCGCTGTCTGAAACTGCCTACCGTGAAGAAGGTGAGGCGCTACTTGAGCGCTTAATCGCTATGTTGAACGATATCGGTGCAGAGCAAAGTGCGGTCGAAATCGTGCAAGAAAAATTGGCGCAGTTTGCCGCGCCGGATAAAACCCTGTGCGGACGCGTAGTGCAGGCACTGGAACAAAACGGCGGCTACCAGCAGCTCGGTGCGGCGTTGGCAAAACGCTATAAAGCCGCGGCGTTTAAGCGGTTTTATGCGCTTTCCGCCTTTGATAATATGGAATTGTCCACGCAGGCATTGTTGTTTGATTTGATTCAAAAAGGGATTAAAACCGAGATTCTGGATGAGCATGACCAATTCCTTTGCTTGCAATTCGGCGATCATATTGAGTATGTAAAAAACGGCAATATGACCTCTCATGACAGCTATATCTCGCCGCTGATTATGGAAAATAAAGTGGTAACTAAAAAAGTGCTGGCTAAAGCCGGGTTCAACGTGCCGCAGAGTCTAGAATTTACCTCGGTGGAACAGGCGCTGGCGAGCTACAGTCTGTTTGAACGACGTGCGGTAGTGATTAAACCGAAATCCACCAATTACGGTTTAGGCATTACTATTTTCCAGCAAGGCGTGCAGCACCGCGAGGATTTTGCCCAAGCGGTAGAAATCGCGTTCCGTGAAGACAAAGAAATTATGGTGGAAGATTATCTGGTCGGCACCGAATATCGCTTTTTTGTGCTCGGTGATAAAACGCTGGCAGTGTTGTTGCGTGTTCCCGCCAATGTTATCGGCGACGGCGTACACACAGTGGCGGAGTTGGTGGCGACGAAAAACGATCATCCGTTGCGCGGCGATGGCAGCCGTACTCCGCTGAAAAAAATCGCCTTGGGCGATATTGAGCGCTTACAGTTGAAGGAACAGGGGCTGACGATAGACAGCATTCCGGCAAAAGATCAATTGGTACAACTGCGGGCCAATTCCAATATCAGCACCGGCGGTGACAGTATCGATATGACCGACGCAATGCATGACAGCTACAAACAGCTTGCCGTGGGCATCACCAAGGCTATGGGAGCGGCGGTGTGCGGCGTGGATCTCATTATTCCCGATCTGACGCGACCTGCCGAACCGAATCTCGCCTCATGGGGCGTGATTGAGGCGAATTTCAATCCGATGATGATGATGCACATTTTCCCTTATGCCGGACAGTCCAGACGGGTAACCCAAGATGTCATTGCGATGTTATTTCCGGAACTGAAATAATTGTAAAAACCGCATATTGTTTATGCGGTTTTTTATGGTTTATAGACATCAATTCTTAGCTGGTCTCCAACTGCTATGATGCCATGTAAAGTTGTCAGGTATTACATAAATTGCAACAATGCATCAACAATCGGTACTACAATCATAAATAAAATAGTGCTAGTGGTAACCACATTGGTGGCAAACTGCACATCACCTTTTGCTTCGTTGGCAAGAATTGGTAAGACTGCCAGCGTAGAGACGGATGACTGTAGGATAAGGGTTTTAGCTTCTATCGGCGGCAATGGTAGCCAATGCTGGCCAAACACGATTAATACAAACATGATTAGCGGTGCGAGAATAAATTTACCCAGTAGTGCGGCGACGGTGTCTTTGTCAAAACGGATGCTTTTCAGACCGGCATCGCATAGAGTAATCCCGATATAAATTAGCGATAATGGCGTGACCGTTGCACCGATATATTGCAGTGAGGAATGGATAAACGCCGGAACTGGAATATTACTTAGCAGAAATAGCAGAGAAATAAGAAAACCGATTAGTGGCGCTGGAAATAATTTTTTCCAGTTAAATGCCTGCGTCTGACTTGCTAGTTGTGTTTCGCTGCTGTCGTGTGCGATCAACAATGCTCCAAATGCCCAGGTAGAAACCGTATTGAGTACATAATACACGAGAAAATACGGCATACTGATATCTCCGAACAGCGCTATATTCAACGGTAAACCGATAAAAATTGTATTGGCATTTACAATGGTATTGATAAAAATTCCGCGGCGACCGGGACGGATACGGAGAATTTTTACCATTAGCCACGAAATCAAATACCCGATCACAACAGAAATAATGCCGTAAAATAGACCGTCCGATAAGGCCAATAATTTATCGCGGTTCAGATATGTTAATACCGAGATGAAAATTGATGCCGGCATTGCGATATTCATAATTAGTCGGGAAAGATTGGCAGCAAAGGTATTTGCGAACCAACCTTGTTGTCGCAGATAAAAACCCAGAGCGATAATGAGAATAATAGAAAGTACACTTTCTAATGCGGTTAAGAATGCCATAAGTTAGCCTCTTTAGTAATATGATGGTTTAACTCGGTTTGGCGGATTTGCTCGCTGTCCGCCTATTTCGTCATAAACGGAAAATTCGTCCCATTACAAGGGCAGTTGCACCACCGAGCAAGGTGGCGATCAAACGATGTTCGGTGGTTTGAATCGGATCACCGAAACCGAGTGCGATAAGAAAGACAATCGTTGCGGAAATCATACTGCTTAATAAGGCGTAATGCGCTTTTTGCATAGAAAAGGCGGCTGCAGCCGTTAAGGTCAAGCAGATTAACAGTATAAATAGCGCATCATGAAACAGATAGATAATCACTGTAGCCAGCCCACAGCCGAATAACGTGCCGACCAAACGGTTAATGGCTCGATTCAGAGTAACGTTCCCTGCAGGACGTAAAATTAGCAAGGCAGTCATTGGTGCCCAATAATCGTTTGCAATTCCCGCTGCTTTGGCCATTAACAACGCACTGATTACTGCAATCACAACGCAAAACACAAAACGGAACAGTAAACCGTTTGATAGCGATGTCGCAGCAGCAACCGGTAAAGGTTGCGCACTTTTCGGTATTAAGGCCGACAGTAGCATCATACCGATTAACTGTATTCCACCACCCAGTAGAACCAGCTCGGCGCGTAATAATGCCGGATCTAATGATTGCGGATAATAGCTGGCAACCAAAAAAGCGACGACGATCTGTAAACTGATCCACCATAGATTATTGTCGTAACCCGTGAGAAATGCGCAAACTGCAGTTAACAGGGCAGTTATAGGCAGAAGCCAGATTGAGTGTTCACTTGCCAGTGAACCGGCAAAGGCTGCCAATGCCATGCCCAGTGTAGCGGCAATAACGGCTCCCCAACGATAGCCAGCAAATGTTCTGGAGGCGCCGAATCCGACGGAAAACGCGGCGCCGACAACCACCACTGCAGAAGTAGGATCCAAATCCAGGCTAAACGCCAGTACAATAATGATTGCCGGTGCACACAGCACCGTTTCGCGCCAGTAAATTTCACCACAGAAATTTTTTAATTTATTTGCATACGCACTCAATCTGGTTTTACTCCTGTACTTATTGGGATTACGCGTTTGGTACGTATTCCCAGGTAATAAAAATAGTGCGCGGATTATAGCGATTATTGCGTAAAAATTCCTTAAAAAACGACCGCACTTTTTTCTTAGATTTTATGAGAAGATGACCAACACAACAGCGAAATTCCGTTGGAAAACAACTCAATTGCAAACAACAATCCCAGCGTGACAGCCGCTGATTCCGGAAAGTTGGCAAAAATAATGCAGGCCAACAGTAGCGATAGTGCACCGGAGGTGATCATTATCCACCGAACTATACCGCTTAGCCGTCGAAGCGCTATGATAAGACGAAAAAAGCCGGTCAGCAGCAGGAGTATAGCGAATAATAGAGTGAGTGACGTAATGCCCTGTAGCGGGTGGGCAACCAGAAAGTATCCCAACAGCAAATAAGCCACACCAATAAAAATTTCACTCCACTTTGCTTGTCCACTGAGAGTGGAGAAAGCGAAATAAAGCAGAATGATGCCTGAAATAATAAAAAACCAGCCTGCCAACAGATCAACCGTTAAGCTGGCGGCGAAAGGATTGAACCAGGCAAATAGACCGCCGATCAGAGACAGCAACCCCGCGATAAATAAACTAGAGTTTTTCATTTTATATCTCCTATTACATTTGAGCGTAAAAATTAACCGTCCGCGAATATTACGGACGGTTCGGATTTATCAGCGGTACAGTGGTTGCCACATAGCATCCTGTACGGTTTGTACCCAGTTTGCTGACTGTCTAGTTGCCACACCGTCGGCAGTTGCCTGTTTGGCTACCGCAACGGCAACCGTAGCGGAAGATGCTCGCAAATTATCTACCGGCGGCAGCAATGAGGCACCTAAATCCTGTGGGTTCACTTGACTTGCTACCGCTTCGGCTGCTGCCAGTAGCATGGCATCGGTGACTTGTCTGGCACCGGATACGATCACGCCTAATCCCAATCCCGGATAAAGCAAGGCATTATTGCCTTGTCCGATATGAAATTGCGTGCCCTGATAATTTACCGGTGCAACTGGAATACCGGTGGCAATCAGCGCGTTGCCGTTTGACCATGGTATAGCATCTTCCGGCATCACTTCGATCTTTTCGGTCGGATTAGACAGCGGTAACAAAATCGGACGTGCTACACCGGCACATAGAGCTTTGATGACTTGCTCATTAAAGGCGCCATGATCGGTGGAGGTTCCAATCAGAATAGTCGGTTTTACTTGTTTAACAACTTCCAGCAGACGAATTTTACCGTCTTCTTTTTGCCAAGCGGCGACCTCGGCAGCCGGACGAGCATATTCTTGCTGATAGTCAGGCAGATGCGGCATATCATCGGTGATCAGACCATTGATATCAATTAACCAGACACGTTTTTTGGCTTCTTCACGCGACAATCCGTTGCGTTCCATTGCTGCGCTGATTTGATCTGCCATTCCTGTTCCCGCCGTGCCTGCGCCATATACCACTAAACGCTGATCGGCAAAAGTCTGTTTTGTCACTTTCAGACCAGAAATTACCGCAGCCATGACGATTGCTCCCGTACCTTGCATATCATCGTTAAAAATACGGTATTTGTCGCGGTTTTGCTGTAGGATACGGCGTGCGTTAGACGGACCGAAATCTTCAAAATGCAACAATGCATTCGGGAACATAGCGGAAGCGACTTTAAGATATTCATTAATCAAATGATCGTAGCGTTCACCACGAATACGAGCGTGTCGGTTGCCAAGATAGGCGGGATCATTTAATAAGGCCTCGTTATCGGTGCCTACATCCAGGTTGACGGCGATGACGCGTGAAGGATCAATTCCCGCCGCTGCGGTATAAACCGCCAGTTTACCGACAGAAATATCCGTACCGTTAACTCCCCAATCGCCAATACCGAGAATTTCTTCCGCATCGGATACAACGATTAAATCCACATCGTCTGGGCCAAGACCTAATGTTTCAAAGGATGCTTTGATATCTTCAGGACGATTTATGTTCAAATACACCGCCCGCGAACGGCGATAATCGCGGCTCCATTTTTTGATTGCTTCTCCGACGGTTGGATCATAGACAATAGGCAACATTTCCGCCAGATGATCAGTAATCAAACGATAATACAGTACTTCATTACGGTTATGCAGCTGATCTAAAAAGATATATTTTTCAATATCTTTTTCATAGCTTGATAGTTGTTTGTAAGCTCTGGTCACTTGCTGGTCAAGCGTTTCCACTGCTGCCGGAAGGCGCCCGGTCAAACCTAATTGGGCGCGTTCTTCCAGCGTAAAGGCCGTACCTTTGTTGGTCAGCGGGTTGTTGATGATATCAAGAGTTTTTGCCATGATGAGCTCCTTGGGGTTGTGGTAAGATAAATACGAAACTATCTCAATCATACAATTTTTGCAATGATTTATACTGAATCGTTACAGGTCAGTATATAGCATATTGCATTAAAAACAACCTAAAAGGTTGTTTGATAGTATTTAAAAGCCCTTAATAAAATAAGTTGATTGCTCCACTATTAACGTTGAATGGAGGACTGTATGAAACTTAATTTTAATCATAATGAAGTCAATAAACGCATCGGAAAAACTATTGCAAAATACCGTCAGCAAAGTGGATTTACCCAGGAACAAGTGGCAGAAATACTGGAGATTGGCAATGAAGCTGTGTCACGCATGGAACGCGGAATTATTATTCCCAATGCTGTCAGGTTGATTGAACTAGCGGAAATTTTTAACTGTACTGTTGCCGATCTGATTGGAGAAAGCAGCCCTCGCTTGTCCGACCAGACACATCATATTCACCGCCTGATAACGGATCTGGCCGAGTCGGATCGGCATTTGATGCTACATTTCGTGCAAAGTTTTGCCGGTCGCTTAAAACAGGCATGAGTCAGTCGATATTGGAGAAGTGCGGTGAATTTTTTTCGAGTTTAAAACAGTAGCAAATTGCACCGCACTTTTTTACAATAAGAACGGTGAAACGCCGCCGGTCAGGCGTTGGAAATGAAGAAAGGAATAACGATTTGACACAAACAGAAAGTCAGGAATTTACCCTAGAGCCGCAGGATAATCTGCGTTTGCAAGCACTTTGCGGTGCGTTCGATGAAAATATCCAATTGATTGAGAAAGCGTTTAATCTGACTATTTCCCGTCGTAATTTTACTTTTACCGTACAATCGCAGGACAATGAGGAGAAACTGCATCATGCCGAGATAATTGCTGGTGCGGCGAAATTAATTCAGCGTCTATATTTGGAAACTGCGCCGATCCGCGGCAAAGTGAAAGAAATTGATTTGTCCGATGTGCATATAGCGATTCAGGAAAGCCGCATGCTGTTGCAAGCGGTACACGATGAGAGTCGGGTATACGGCACAACGATCAAAACCAAACGCGGCGTTATTAAACCGCGTGGGCCGAATCAGATTCGGTATCTGCATAATATTCTGCGGTATGACATCAGCTTCGGCATCGGTCCGGCCGGCACCGGAAAAACCTTTTTAGCCGTTGCCGCCGCAGTGGAGGCGCTGGAACGGCAGGAAATCCGCCGTATATTGCTCACCCGCCCGGCGGTGGAAGCGGGGGAAAAGCTAGGCTTTTTGCCCGGTGATCTGGGACAAAAAATTGAACCCTATCTGCGTCCGTTATATGATGCGCTGTTTGAAATGCTCGGTTTTGAAAAAGTGCAGAAATTGATGGAGCGCAATGTGATTGAAATCGCGCCGTTGGCTTATATGCGCGGGCGCACACTGAACGATAGCTTTATTATTCTGGACGAAAGCCAGAATACTACGGTAGAACAGATGAAAATGTTTCTGACCCGTATCGGTTTTAATTCTAAAGCGGTGATCACCGGTGATATTACGCAAATTGATTTGCCGCGCAGTCAGAGATCCGGTTTGCGTCATGCCATTGACGTGCTGGAAAACGTGTCGGAACTCAGTTTTAATTATTTCGATAGTCAAGATATTGTGCGTCATCCGGTGGTTGCCAAAGTGGTACAAGCTTATGATGCTTGGGAGGCGCAGGAAGAAGTCCGCCGTCAGGCACTGGCGCAGCAGCGACGGACGCAATCGGCGGAGACGGAATAATACAAAAAAGACAAGGGAAGCGCGGGCTTCCCTCGGTTTATCATATCAATCCTCGTTGCCCAATATCTGATTGATTTCGCTTTTATATAGCACCGCT
The DNA here is from genome assembly GCA_000752995.2 of Haemophilus massiliensis. Lineage (GTDB taxonomy): Bacteria > Pseudomonadota > Gammaproteobacteria > Enterobacterales > Pasteurellaceae > Necropsobacter > Necropsobacter massiliensis_B. Next base: position 511,589 of record LM994634.1, read on the forward strand.
TTAGCACCGAACACCGCTTGTACGCCGCCGCCCACGTCAAGCACATCAATCGCCCCCAGCGCTTTTAAACGGGCTTTGTCCACTGCTTTAATATCTTTCACCGCAACCCGTAAGCGGGTAATACAGGCATCGACTTGTTCGATATTGCTTGCCGAACCTAATGCCGCAATGATTTTATGCGCGTTTTCAGTCAGCGAGGTGGTCTGTTGTGGTGTGCGTTCTTGTTTTTCCTGCGCATCGTCACGGCCTGGCGTCATTACGTTGCATGTTTTGATTAAAAACAAGAACGAAAAATAATACAGCAATGCCCAAGGAATACCGACCAGAATAACCCGAATCCAGTGTGTGTTTTCATTGCCCTGTAGAATGCCGAACAATAGAAAATCAATAAAGCCGCCGGAGAACGTATTGCCGATGGCGATATTCAGAAAATCGGCAATATAGAAAGACAGTCCGTCCAAAAAGGCGTGGAACACATAAAGCCAAGGCGCGACAAATAAAAACATGAATTCGATAGGCTCGGTAATGCCGGTGATAAAAGAGGTCAGCGCGGCACCGAGAAATAGCCCGCCGATCTGGCTGCGACGCGGTTTCGGCACTGCATGATACATGGCAAGACAAGCGGCGGGTAAACCGAACATCATGGTATCGAAACGCCCGGCAAAGAAGCGAGTACCCTCGGTGAATAAGCCCTGATGTGTCGGATCCGCCAGTTGGGCGAAAAAGATTTTTTGTGCGCCGACAATGGTTTCACCGTTTACGATTTCAGTGCCGCCCAGTTCGGTGTACCAAAACAGCGGATAAATCATATGATGCAAGCCCACGGCACCGCTCAGCCGCATTAAAAAACCGTAGAAAAAGGTACCGATTTCGCCCATGGCGGCAATGTGTTCACCGGCGGCAAGCAACCAGCCCTGAAATGTCGGCCAAATCAGGAAAAACAGCACACCGACGAAAATTGCACAGAATGCAGTGATAATCGGTACGAATCGCGAACCGCCAAAAAAGCCGAGCACTTGCGGCAATTGAATATTATGATATTGGTTGTGCAGCTTTACGGTGATTAATCCCATCACCAGCGCGCCGATAACACCGGTATCAATACCTTTGCTATCGGGCGCGAATAGCGGAATCAGCGCCGAAATAGTACCGCTCATAATCAAATAACCGACCACTGCGGCAAGGGCGGCGACACCTTTATCCCGTTTCGCCAGCCCGATACCAAGCCCGATGCACAGCAGCAGGGCCAGATTACCGAATACCACACTGCCGGCGGCGGACATTAACTGAAAAACGCTTTGCAGTATATTTTGATCCAATAGCGGATAAGCCTGAACGGTTGCCTGATTGGACAACGCTCCGCCGATCCCCAGCAATAACCCCGCAGCGGGCAGAATAGCGATAGGCAGCATAAAGGCTTTGCCTATTTGTTGTAATTGTTTAAACATTGAAATTGCTCCTGATTCTAATTCTGGTGTAAAAATCCATTTTCCTCAGAAAATCGAAAAAGTGCGGTAATAATAAATCTTTTTTTGCTGAAAAGCCTGCGTTTTTTCCTAAAATGTGATCTAATTTCCAGATTTATAAGGCATTATTTCTCATTCGGCGCGTTATATGAGGCAATGGAAAAATCAATATTCTTCATTGGATTTGAATGGTATGCTAAGCCAATTTTGAGTAAGCAGAGAAATGCCATGAAAAATGTGATGATTGATTTACAAATTGCCAGTGAAAATCCGCACGATTTGCCGAGCGCCGCTCAGATTCAACAATGGGCGAGTGCGGCGGTACGGGCAGAAAAAACGGAACCTGAAATCACTGTGCGGATTGTGGATGAGGCGGAAAGCCACGAGTTGAATTTAACCTATCGCGGTAAAGATCGCCCCACCAATGTGTTGTCTTTTCCTTTCGAGTGTCCGCCGGAAGTGGCGTTGCCGTTGCTGGGCGATTTAGTGATTTGCCGTCAGGTGGTGGAGCGCGAGGCGCAAGAACAGGGCAAACCGTTAATCGCACACTGGGCGCATATGGTGGTGCACGGCAGTTTGCATTTGCTCGGTTATGATCATATTGATGACGCTGAAGCGGAAGAAATGGAAAGACTGGAAACGGAAATTATGCGCAGTCTGGGCTTTGCGGATCCTTATTTAGCGGAAAAAATTTAACTTGCTGACACGACAGATTGCGCTGCTTGTGGGCGAAGATGAATGGTTAACGCAGGAACTCACTGCGTTTTGCCGGCGAAGCGACGAAAGTGCGGTGATTTTTTATGCCGAAAACCGACCGCACTTACAACTCAATTGCCCGCATCTGACGGTACCCTTTGCGCAGGCGCGAAACCGTTTAGGGCAGGAAGCGGCTCTGATCATTTACGATGCGCGTCATGGCATTAATCTGGATGCGCTGGCGATTGCTGGCGGCGGACTAACAGCCGGCGGATTGTTGTTGCTGATTTTTAATTGCTGGCAGGCGCTGGAAAAACAGATTGATTTTGACAGCCTACGTTGGAGTGGCGAGGCAGGTGGCATTTGCACCCCGCATTTTATCCGTTTTTTCCAGCGCCATATTGTTGATTTCGGTTTTCCGATTTATCGGCAGCAAGACAACCCATGCATTAATTTAAGCGTGCCACGCATATGCCGGTGCGTAGAGAATCCTATGCCGACGGACGAACAACAGGCGGCAATGACGCGCATTTTGAGCGCCCAGGCGGATATTTTCGTGCTAACAGCAAAACGCGGACGCGGTAAATCCGCCTTGGCAGGCATGCTGGCGGCTCGGTTAACGGATGTGATAGTGACGGCGCCGAATAAAAGTGCGGTCAATATTTTGCGCGAATTTGCGGGGTCGTCGTTACCTTTTCTCGCCCCCGATGAATTATGCCGGCAAATTACACAGGCGCCGCAGCGGTTTGCTAAACAGTGGCTGATTATTGATGAGGCGGCGATGATCCCGCTGCCGTTGCTGCAAGTGTTGACTGGCGCCTTTAAGCATATTTTATGCACCACGACGGTGCAGAGTTATGAAGGCACCGGGCGTGGATTTTTGCTGAAATTTATGCAAAAAATAGACCGCACTTGGTGCCATTTTACTTTACATAAGCCGTTGCGCTGGCGCACAGATGATCGTGTCGAGCCCTTTATGGATGCGCTGTTGCTGCTGGACGCGGAAGATGCTGTGGCACAACCGTTACTGCAGCCCGAGCATCCTTACACAATTTGCCGATTAACCCGATGGCAGCTTATTGAACGGCAGCGTTACCGTGCTTTTTACGGCTTGTTGACCTTGGCACATTATAAAACCTCACCCTCGGATTTACGCCGTTTGTTCGATGCGCCGCGGCAACGGTTTATGCAGGCGGAATCCGAACAGGGGCTACTTGGGTGCGTGTGGGGCGTGGAAGAAGGTGAAATGTGCGATGCGGCATTAATTGTCGATATTCGGTGCGGCGTGCGGCGTCCGAAAGGCAATCTGGCGGCGCAGATGCTGTGTCAGCAAACCGGATTGACGGCGGCTTGTAGTCTAAAATCCGTGCGCATTTCCCGTATTGCCGTGCTGCCGCATTTGCAGCGGCAGGGTATCGGACAGCAGTTGATTGAGGCACTGGCACAACAAGGCGATGCGGATTTTCTTTCTGTCAGCTTCGGCTATACGCCGTGGTTGGCTGCATTTTGGCGGCAGTGCGGTTTTGTGTTGGTGCATATCGGTGAACATCGGGAAGCCAGCAGCGGTTGCTATTCGGCACTTGCGGTGCGCCCGTTAACTGCGGCGGGAGAGGATTTATGCCAGCGTGCACAGGCGCAGTTTCGGCGTAATATCGGGTTATCTTTTCACCCGTTGGCAAGCAGTTTTTCGTTTGAACCGCTTGATTGGGCGCTGCGGCGAGAAGATTGGCAAAGTCTGCGAAACTTTGCTGATTTTCACCGCACTTTAGCCGCAGCATTGCCGGCAATTCGGCGTTTGATAAGGGCGGTGGGGGCGTCATTAAGCGAGCGATATTGCCCGTTGTTAACGCAATATTGCTTGCGACAGAAGAACACCCCCGTCCCTGCCGCGAGCAAAAAACGTTGGCTGGAGGCGTGCCGGGCGGAAGTAAAAGAAATGTTGCAAAAATATCAAAGCCTTTTATGATTACAGCTGTTTATGGATTAAAGGAGAGAGCATATGAGCGAGACAAAGAAAAGCTGGTTGCGCAGAGCATTGGATAAATATAATGCATTTTGTGAGGAGGTCGGCGTTGATCAGGGCGCATGCCGCAGTTGCATTCCGGTGGTGCGATTTGATGAAAGTGGTGAGAAAAAAACAGGTGAAAAAACAGACGAACATAAAGATAAACTGTGATAGACCTCACTTTTTATAAATATTTTCCCAGCAAATAACTGGAGTAACGTTTACTTCATTGCAGTGACTACATAAAATATGCTCGCTTTATAAAAATAAATAAGGCGGGCATATTTTTTAATTTATTAAAGGTGATTTTTATGTTGTGGTTCCTTTTCTGTGTTGCTGTGTTGCTTGCTGGATATTTTATTTACAGTAAGTTTGTCGAAAAAGTTTTTGTTATTAATCCGAAACGTGAAACGCCGGCGTTTGCGAAAAAAGACGGCGTTGATTATGTTCCTATTTCGAAAAAGAAAATCTGGTTGATTCAGTTGCTGAATATTGCCGGCACGGGACCGATTTTTGGTCCGATTCTGGGGGCGTTGTACGGACCGGTCGCAATGTTGTGGATTGTACTGGGTTGTATTTTCGCCGGTGCGGTGCACGATTATTTGACCGGTATGCTGAGTATCCGTAACGGCGGGGCGAATATTCCCTATTTAGCCGGTAAATATTTAGGACGCCCAGCCAAACATTTTATGAATATATTGGCGATTTTGCTGTTGTTGTTGGTCGGTGTGGTGTTTGTCGCCAGCCCAGCGTCCTTGTTGACCAATATTACTAATGATTTGCTCAGCTCCGGTTCCGTCAGTGCAGCAGCGGTAAATGATGAAGCGGGCGCATCGACCACGCACATCTTAACTATCTGGACTGCCGTTATTTTTATTTATTACATTCTTGCCACCTTAGTGCCGATTGATAAGATTATCGGTCGCATTTATCCGTTCTTCGGCGCATTATTAATGTTTATGACTTGCGGTATGCTGTTCGGTTTATTCTTTGAAGGTATTCCGTTTTTCAGAACGATCGGTGCGGACGTCAGTTTTGTTGACTTCTTTAAAAATATGCATCCTGCAGATACGCCGATTTGGCCGTTGCTGTTTATCACCATTGCTTGCGGTGCGATTTCCGGTTTCCATGCCACTCAATCTCCGTTAATGGCACGTTGTACTGAAAATGAAAAAGAAGGTCGCTTTATTTTCTATGGTGCGATGATCGGCGAAGGGGTGATTGCATTAATCTGGTGTATGGTCGGCTTGAGTTTCTATAATGATCAGGCATCGTTGGCCGAAGCGATTAAGATCGGTACGCCAGCGAAAGTGGTGTATGATTCCGCTATCGGCATGCTCGGACTGTTCGGCGGTATTTTAGCTGTGTTAGGCGTGGTGATTTTGCCGATTACTTCCGGCGATACCGCATTCCGTGCCGCACGTTTACTGATTGCCGATTTCTTCAAATTCGATCAGCGTAATATCGTTAAACGTTTGACTATCGCGTTGCCGTTGTTTGCGATCGGTTTCTTGGTGTCTAAAATGGACTTTTCTATGTTATGGCGCTATTTCGGTTGGGCGAATCAAACCACTGCTATGGTGACATTATGGGTGGGGGCGGCATTTTTATACCGCAACGGCAAGTTCCATTGGATTGCAACCGTTCCGGCTATCTTTATGACTATCGTGTGTTCCACCTTTATTCTGAATGCGCCGATCGGATTAGGGCTGAACTATGATTTGTCCGTGTGGCTCGGTCTGGCTTGCGGCGTATTGTCCGTGCTGATGTTCTTCGGAATGTTAAAACCGCTGGCTAATGACGACGGAAACGAAAATTAGTTTTTCGCTTAATTAATTTGAACTGACCGCTTACGGGAAACCGTGAGCGGTTTTGTTTTTTTATGGCGTTATACAAAACTTTACGTTATTCAGAAATTAAACGCTTGCAACTTGATTTAACTAATAATAAACTTAGGCAAAGTGGTGGAAAGTGGTATTTTGTGGTAAAAAATGCCGAAATGAGTCGTATAAATCTTCAGTTGCGAAGAAATAAAAGGACATCTTATGTTTCGTGGCGCATCGGCGGTGAATCTGGATTCAAAAGGGAGGCTGGCTATCCCTACCCGCTATCGCCCGGAAATTATGGAACATAATCAGGGAAGAATGGTTTGTACGGTGGATATCCGCCAGCCCTGTTTATTGCTTTATCCGCTGAATGAATGGGAAAGCATAGAACAAAAATTACTCGCCCTATCCAATTTTGATCCGATACAACGCAGTTTACAGCGTGTAATGCTGGGATATGCGACGGAATGTGAACTCGACAGTGTCGGGCGAGTGTTGCTCAGCGGGCCGCTACGCCAGCATGCAAAATTAGAAAAAAGCATCATGTTGGTTGGGCAGCTGAATAAATTTGAAATTTGGAGCGAGGCTGAATGGCAATCCCAAATCGAAAAAGATATGGCTTTGGGTGCCAGCGGTCAGCTGTCGTTATCGCCGGAATTAATTACGCTGTCGATATAAAAGAAAGATTTTCTTTCATGTAAAAGAACAGCGGCACTAGCAAAGGTAAGCGGTGTACAGGGTACACCGCCTTATCTTCCCTAATTTTATTTTGTGTTTTTATTTTTTAATCAATGATCATGAACGCGCAGCATACTTTTTCATCACCGGAACACACCACCGTTTTATTGCATGAAGCGGTCGCGGGGCTGGCTTTGAAAGAAAACGGTGTGTATATTGACGGCACTTTCGGGCGCGGCGGTCATTCCCGTTTGATTCTTTCGCAGTTATCCGCCGGTGCGCGTTTGATTGCTATCGATCGTGATCCGAGAGCGATTGCGGCGGCCGAACAAATCCAGGATCCTCGTTTTCACATTGAACATAACAGTTTTTCCGCTATTGCCGAAATTTGTGAAAAACTTAATTTGGTTGGCAAAATAGACGGTATCTTATTGGATTTAGGGGTATCTTCTCCGCAGTTGGACGACGCTGCACGCGGCTTCAGTTTTATGCAAGACGGTCCGTTGGATATGCGCATGGATACTACCCAAGGGCTTTCTGCCGCCGAATGGCTGCAACAGGTTTCCGAACAAGATCTGGCATGGGTATTAAAAACCTTCGGTGAGGAACGCTTTGCCAAACGTATCGCGCAGGCGATCGTCGGTTATAACCGTCATGCCCGCCAGCAAGGCACGCCGCCATTAACACATACCTTGCAGCTGGCGGAGTTGATTGCGCAATCGGTGCCGTTTAAAGACAAACATAAACATCCCGCCACGCGCAGTTTTCAAGCAATCCGTATTTTTATTAATTCTGAATTGGAAGAGCTGGAACAGGTTCTGCAATCGGCATTAACGGTATTGGCGCCGCAGGGTCGTTTAGCGGTGATCAGTTTTCATTCCCTGGAAGATCGCATGGTAAAGCATTTTATGCGTAAGCAAAGTCAGGGTACCGTTATCCCAAAAGGTTTACCGCTACGTGACGATCAGATTCAGCGTAATCAGACATTAACGGTTATCGGCAAAGCGATTAAGCCGACAGCGGTGGAAATTGCACAAAATGCCCGTGCCCGAAGTGCGGTATTGCGCGTTGCCGAGAGGGTTGCATAATGCTAAAGAATTCGGAACGTTATCCATTGCAGACAATTGTATTGGAAGATTTGTTTACATCAAACAAATTGGTTATGGCGCTGCTTATATCGGTGCTGGTTACTGCGCTGGGCACCATTTGGATTACACATCAGACCCGCGGATTAATTGCACAAAAAAGCGAATTGGTTTTGCAGCATCAAGCATTGGAAAATGAATTCTTAAATTTAAAACTGGAAGAGGCGACGCAAAGCGATAATACTCGTATTGAAGCGATTGCTACGGGAAAATTACAGATGAAAGCGATTGAGCCTGAGCAGGAAGTTCTGATCCTGGAGTAGGTAAGGTGCGTAAAATGATCAAATTTAATAAGCAAAACAGTAACAAAACGAAACGCAATAGCAGTAACGGTAGCGCGATTAAACGCAATAAACCAAAAGTTTCTTATGATACGAGCTTTTTAAAAGGGCGTTTTTACTGGACGATCGGCGTGGTTCTGATTGGTTTGAGCGCATTGATTGCGCGGGCGACCTATGTGCAGGTGATGAATTCGGATCCATTAATGGATGAAGCGGATAAACGTTCGTTGCGTACGCAGGAAGTGTTGTCGGTACGCGGTTCAATTCTGGATCGTAATGGTCAGTTACTGTCAGTCAGCGTGCCGATGTATTCCATTGTGGCGGATGCAAAATTTATTTACGAAGAAAACGCTTTACAGGATAAAGATCGCTGGAAAGCGCTGGCGGAAGTATTGGGCGTATCTTATAACACGCTGATTAAACGGCTGGAAAAAGATCCGGCTTCTCGTTTTGTGTATTTATCCCGCCAAGTTTCGCCGACGGTCGCCGATTATATTAAACAGCTGAAACTTAAAGGCGTCGTGCTGAAAACCGAGGCACGCCGTTTTTATCCGCGGGTGGAAGAAACCGCCCATATTATCGGTTATACTGATATTGACGGCGCCGGGATTGAAGGGATCGAAAAAAGTTTTAATTCTCTGCTGGTGGGCAAATCTGGTTCGCGTACTTATCGTAAAGATAAATACGGCAATGTGGTGGAAGATATTGCCGATGTGAAAAAATACGATGCGCATGATGTGACCCTGAGCATTGATGAAAAGCTGCAATCCATGGTGTATCGTGAAATCAAAAAAGCGGTGACGGAAAATAAAGCGGAATCAGGTACCGCCGTGCTGGTGGATATTCGTACCGGCGAAGTATTGGCGATGGTCAACGCGCCGTCTTACAACCCGAATAACCGCCTCGGCGTTAAAGCGGAACTGATGCGTAACCGCGCGATTACCGATACGTTCGAGCCGGGTTCAACGGTTAAACCGTTTGTCGTTTTAACCGCACTTCAGCGTGGAGCGGTACGCCGTGACGAAGTGATTAATACCGGACCGCTGGTATTAAACGGACATGAAATTCGAGATGTTGCCCCGCGCGACAAGCAAACGTTGGATCAAATTCTGGAAAATTCCAGTAACCGCGGTGTCAGCCGTTTGGCGTTGCGTATGCCGCCGACCGCATTAATGGAAACTTATCAAAATGCCGGTTTAGGTAAACCGACGGATCTCGGTTTGATTGGCGAGCAGTCCGGTTTGCTGAATGCCAATCGCAAACGTTGGGCAGATATTGAACGCGCTAACGTGGCTTACGGTTACGGCATTAATGCCACACCGCTGCAAATTGCGCGCGCCTATGTGACGCTCGGTAGTTTCGGGATTTATCGCCCGCTTTCCATTACCAAAGTGGATCCCCCGGTGATCGGCAATCGTGTATTTCCGGAAAAACTGACCCGCGAAGTGGTCAACATGATGGAAAAGGTCGCCATAAAAAATAAACGCGCCATGGTGGAAGGTTATCGGGTCGGGGTGAAAACCGGAACGGCGAAAAAGCTGGAAAACGGTCGTTATGTGGATAAATATATTGCATATACCGCAGGCGTTGCGCCAATCAGCGATCCGCGTTATGCCCTGATTGTGTTGATTAACGATCCGAAAGCCGGGCAGTATTACGGCGGTGCGGTTTCCGCTCCGGTATTTTCCAGTATTATGGGCTATGCGTTGCGTACCAATAATGTGACGCCTGACGGTATTGAGCAGGATAAAATGGCAAAACGCATGGTTCGTTTAAGTGATAAAAAAACCGAAAAAACGAACTAGCCGTTTTTTAATGAAGAAAAAATTATGCAAAAACTTACCGCACTTTTAGGGTTATCTCAGCTTGCCAACGAGGTCGAGCTGAGCGATATGACATTGGACAGCCGCTCTGTAAAGACTGGCTGTCTTTTCGTTGCAGTCAAAGGACATCAAACCGACGGGCGCCGTTATATTACACAAGCGCTGCAAAAGGGCGCAAGTGCGGTGCTTTTTGAAGCGGATTCGGTGCAGCAGCACTTGCACATTCAGTATGAAAACGGCGTTCCGTTAATCGCTTATTATGGTTTATCCGAGCAGTTGTCCGCCATTGCCGATAAATTTTATGCCTCGCCTTCCTGTCGCCTCACACTGGTCGGTGTGACCGGAACTAACGGCAAAACAACCGTCGCACAGTTACTGGCACAATGGACGCAATTGCTCGGGCATACTGCCGGTGTGATGGGAACAATCGGAAACGGTTTATACGGTCAGCTGAAAGCGGCGGCTAATACCACCGGTTCTGCGCTTGAAATTCAGGCTTCATTGGCGGATTTTGCCGCGCAAGGGGCGGAGTTTGCCGCCATTGAAGTTTCTTCACACGGCTTGGTACAGCATCGGGTGGACGCGCTGCATTTTGCGGCAGTGATCTTCACGAATCTGAGTCGTGATCATCTTGATTATCATCATTCAATGGCAAACTACGCCGCTGCTAAAAAGCGCCTGTTCACTGAGCTGAACAGCGCACACCAAATTATTAATGCCGATGATCATATCGGTGCTCAATGGCTGGCAGAATTACCGCAGGCGGTGGCGGTCAGCTGCGATCCGGCATTTCAGCCGAGACATAATCCATGGTTGAAAGCCGAACGAATCATCTTCAAGGGTAACGGCGCGCTGATTGCATTTCGCTCAAGCTGGGGCGACGGCGAATTGCACAGCCCGCTAATCGGCGCCTTTAATGTCAGCAACCTGCTGTTGGTGGGCGCAACCTTATTGGCATTAGGTTATTCTGTGGCACAATTATCTGACAGTGTAGCAAAACTAAAGGGCGTATGCGGACGTATGGAAATGTTGACTGCCCCCCATAAGCCGACGGCGATTGTGGACTATGCGCACACCCCCGATGCGCTGGAAAAAGCCCTGATAGCGGCACGTCAACATTGTCATGGCAAACTGTGGTGTATTTTCGGTTGCGGCGGTGATCGTGACCGCGGCAAACGCCCATTGATGGCGCAAATCGCCGAGCGACTTGCGGATCGGGTGATTGCAACGGATGATAATCCGCGCACGGAAGACAAACAGCAAATTATGGCGGATATTTTAGCGGGGTTTGAACAACCGCAGCGGGTGTCAGTTATCCATGATCGCGAACAAGCAATTCGCAGCGCGATAGAAAGTGCGGTGGAAAATGATGTGATTTTAATCGCCGGTAAGGGTCATGAAGATTATCAGATCATCGGTACAAGCAAACAGCACTTTTCCGATCAGGAAACGGTAATAAAGTATTTTTAAACGGAAAAGCAAGGTGGCTGATTGCCGGATATGCCTTGCGACAAACTCAGAAGCATAATCATGATTAAACTTGATCTCAAACGGATTGCAGATGTTTTGCAGGCCGAATTAATCGGTGACGGGCGCATCAGCGTGGAAAACGTCAGCACCGATACCCGTCAGCCGACTGAAAACGGCTTGTTTTTTGCCCTAAAGGGCGAAAAATTTGATGCCCATGCTTATCTCGGCGCTGCCGTTGCACAAGGCTGCCGTGCAGTTGTTGTGCAACATCGTTGCGATGTTGCCGTACCCCAGCTTATTGTCAGTGATACCCGTATTGCGCTGGGACGGTTGGCACAATGGTTGAAAGCGCATTTAAATCCGATAACCGTGGCGATTACCGGTTCTTCCGGAAAAACTTCAGTGAAAGAAATGACTGCGTCAATTCTGCGCGAAAGTGCGCTGGATTCCGACGCGGTTTTGTTTACTCAGGGTAATTTTAATAATGACATCGGCGTGCCGTTGACCTTGCTGCGCTTGAAGGAAAAACACCGTTTCGCCGTGGTGGAACTGGGCGCTAATCATATTGGCGAAATCGCGTACACGACTGCGCTGGTGCGCCCGGATGTGGCGTTGGTCAATAATGTAGCGGCAGCGCATTTGGAAGGTTTTGGCAGTATCGAGGGGGTGGCGCAGGCAAAAGGCGAAATTTACCGCGGTTTGAAACAAAACGGCGTGGCGCTGATTAATTTGGATTGCCATTATCTGACGCGTTGGCAGGCGGATATCGGCAATCACCAAGTGCGGTCGTTTTCTATCAAGAATCCACAGGCAGATTTTTATGCGACGGACATTGTGATAACGGAACAGGGTTCCGAGTTTATTTTGCACAGCCCGCAAGGTGAGATTGCTGTGCAGCTACCTTATTTAGGCGCGCACAATATTGGCAATGCGCTGGCGGCTGCGGCGCTGGCAATCAATGCGGGCGCGCACTTGGCTGAGGTGAAACGAGGATTGGAGCGTCAAGCGCAAGTGAGCGGGCGTTTATTTCCGCTAAATCCCTGCAAAAACCTGTTATTACTAGACGATACTTACAATGCCAATGTAGATTCGTTGCGTTCTGCTATCAGCGTATTACAAAAATATTCCGCTTTTCGTATTTTAGTTGTTGGTGATATGGCGGAATTAGGCGAAAATAGTCAGCTTTGTCATCAGCAAGTAGCAGATTTTGCCAAGGCGGCGAATTTGGATGCAGTGCTGAGTTTCGGCTCGGCAAGTGCGTCGATAGCAACGGCTTGCGGTGGTACGCATTTTACCGATAAGGCGGCGCTGATCGCCTGCGCAACGGCATTAATTCGGGATCAATTAAACGCGAATCAAAAAGTGGTTTTACTGGCAAAAGGGTCACGCAGTATGCGAATGGAAGACGTGATCCGTTCATTAAAGGATAATTTTGTATGTTAGTCTGGCTGGCTGAATATTTACAGCAATATCAAAGCGGGTTTAATGTGCTGTCGTACATTACCGTACGCGCGATTTTGGCGTTATTGACCGCACTTTTACTTTCATTATGGGTCGGACCGAAAGTCATTCGCCGTTTACAGATTCTGAAATTCGGTCAGGAAGTGCGCAACGACGGACCGGAAAGTCATTTAAGCAAAAAAGGTACGCCAACGATGGGCGGTATCATGATTTTATTTGCGATCGGCGTCAGCACGTTGTTGTGGGCGAATCTGACCAATCCTTATATTTGGTTCAGTTTGTTGGTGCTATTCGGTTACGGTGCGGTCGGTTTTATTGATGATTACCGTAAAATTACCCGTAAAAATACCGACGGACTGATTGCGCGTTGGAAATATTTCTGGCTGTCCGCCATTGCGCTGGTTGCGGTATTTGGCATGTACGCTGTGGGCAAAGATACCGACGCCACTCGATTGGTGGTGCCGTTTTTTAAAGAAATCATGCCGCAGTTAGGGCTGTTTTATATTATTCTGGCCTATTTCGTGATTGTGGGAACCAGTAACGCGGTGAATCTGACCGATGGGCTGGATGGTCTAGCGATTATGCCGACAGTTTTTGTGGCCGGGGCGTTTGCGTTAATCGCATGGGCGACGGGGAATGTGGAATGGTCGAAATATTTGTATATTCCTTACATTAAATACACTTCCGAGTTGGTGGTGTTCTGCACCGCGATTGTCGGCGCGGGGCTGGGTTTTTTATGGTTTAATACCTATCCGGCGCAGGTGTTTATGGGCGATGTGGGGTCATTGGCATTGGGCGGCGCGCTGGGCGTGGTCGCGGTGTTGGTACGACAGGAATTTTTACTGGTGATTATGGGCGGCGTATTTGTGATGGAGACGCTGTCGGTGATTTTGCAGGTGGGCTCCTATAAATTGCGTAAACAGCGTATTTTCCGCATGGCGCCGATTCATCATCATTTTGAACTGAAAGGCTGGCCTGAGCCGCGGGTGATTATCCGTTTTTGGATTATTTCCCTGATGCTGGTGTTATTAGGGCTGGTGACGCTGAAATTGCGTTAAGAGAAGAGCTATGAATAGTCAATATCGGAATAAAAATATTTGTGTTGTCGGACTAGGTAAAACCGGATTGTCTTGTGTGCGCTTTTTAAGCGCGCAACAGGCTAAAGTGCGGGTGATTGACACGCGCGCCAATCCGTCCGGCGCCGCGCAATTAGATAAAGATATTCCGTTGCATACCGGCGGCTTAAACTGGCAATGGTTGCTGGAAAGTGACATGATTGTGATCAGCCCGGGGTTGGCGGTAAAAACGCCAGAAATTCAGACCGCACTTCAAGCCGGTGTGGAGGTGGTGGGCGATATTGAATTGTTCTGCCGCGCGGCGGACAAACCGATTGTGGCGATTACCGGTTCAAACGGCAAAAGTACGGTAACGACGCTGGTGACGGAAATGGCGAAAGCCGCCGGGATAAACGTTGGCATGGGCGGCAATATCGGTATTCCCGCGCTGTCTTTACTGGACAAAAACTGCGATTTGTATGTATTGGAATTATCCAGTTTTCAGCTGGAAACCACCTACAGTCTGCGTGCCGCTGCCGCCACGGTGCTGAATGTTACGGAAGATCACATGAACCGTTATGCGGATTTACAGGCATATCGTCAGGCAAAATTAAATATTTATCAGCATTGCCAAACGGCGGTAGTCAACGGCGAAGACCCGCTGACCCGAGAAGACGGTGTGCAAAGCGCGCAAACACAGGTCAGTTTTGCCGAACATGATGCCGATTACTGGCTGAAAAGTGAAAACGACAAGCAATATTTAATGGCAGGGCAGTCAATGATTTTGCCTTGCGATGAAGTCAGACTGACCGGTCGCCATAATCAGATGAACGCACTGGCGGCAGTGGCGTTGGCACAGGCGGTGGGAATCGATTTAAGCGCAATTCGCACCGCACTTCGTACGTTTGGCGGTTTAGATCACCGTTTTCAATTAGCGCATTTTGCTCATGGCGTGCGCTGGATCAATGATTCCAAAGCTACCAATGTAGGTAGCACCGTGGCGGCACTGACCGGTTTGCAAATTGCTGGAAACTTATATCTATTATTGGGCGGTGACGGTAAAGGGGCAGATTTTTCGGCACTGGCGGTATTGCTGAATCAGCCATATATTTATTGTTACTGTTTCGGGCGGGATGGGGCGCAGTTGGCTGCATTGTCCGCACAAAGTCGGTTATTTGAAACGATGGCACAGGCAATCGAAAGCTTGCGTCCGATACTAAAAGCGGGAGATATGGTGTTATTGTCGCCGGCCTGCGCCAGTTTGGATCAATTTGTTTCCTTTGAGCAACGCGGAGAAGAATTCACCCGTTTGGCAAAATTAAGTTAGAGTCAGGTTAATGCGGTTTATTGAGAAGTTTAAACAAAATTACCAAGATTGGGCGAGATTGGCGCCGAACAATTTACTTTATGACCGGGCGCTGTTCTGGTTATTTATTATCTTATTGCTAATCGGCTTGGTGGCGGTGTCTTCCGCTTCAATTCCGGTGGGAACTAGGCTGTTCAATGATTCATTCTATTTTGCCAAACGCGACGCGCTGTATGTGGTGATTTCCATTGTGGCCTGCTATACCTTTTTACAAGTTCCGATGGACAACTGGCAAAAATATCATGCCTACATTTTTTGGAGTGCGATGTTTTTGCTGGTACTGGTGCTGATTCCCGGTATCGGTGCTAAAATCAACGGTGCCAGACGTTGGATCCCGCTGGTCTTCTTTAATTTTCAGCCCGCCGAATTTGCCAAACTGGCACTAACCTGTTTTCTCGCCAGCTATTTTACTCGCCGTTACGACGAAGTGCGCAGCCGGCGATTAAGCGCTTTTAAACCTATGATTGTCATGGGATTGTTAGGTGGATTGTTATTATTGCAACCGGATTTAGGCAGTACGATCGTATTGTTTATTATTACTTTCGGGTTGTTGTTCATTGCCGGCGCCAATTTCTGGCAGTTTGTCGCGCTGGGCTTTTCCGGCGTGTTGCTGATTTTATGGCTTGCCGTTTCCTCCGCTTATCGACTGAAACGCCTGACCGGTTTTATGGATCCGTTTCAGGATCCGTACGGCACCGGATTTCAGCTGTCTAATTCATTAATGGCGTTCGGGCGAGGTGAGTTCAGCGGAGAAGGGCTGGGCAATTCAATTCAGAAACTGGAATATTTGCCGGAGGCGCATACTGACTTTGTGATGGCGGTGATCGGTGAGGAATTCGGTTTCATCGGCATTTTCTTCGTTATTGTTTTATTGGCGCTGCTGGTGTTCAGAGCAATGAAAATCGGGCGTGAATCGTTACAATTGGAACAGCGTTTTAAAGGATTTTTTGCATTTGGGGTCAGTTTCTGGATTTTTTTCCAAGGCTTTGTCAATCTGGGCATGGCATTGGGTTTATTGCCGACTAAAGGGCTGACTTTCCCGCTGGTCAGTTACGGTGGTTCAAGTTTGATTATTATGTCGATTACGATCGGCGTGTTATTACGCATCGACCATGAAAACCGGTTAATGCGCGGCGGTCAGGCTCGTTTGCGGGATGATTAAGGATCATATTGTGGTACAGAAAACAAGAAAAAAATTACTTATCATGGCGGGTGGTACCGGCGGGCATGTTTTTCCCGCAATTGCCGTAGCGCAATATTTACAGCAGCAGGGCTGGGACATTTGCTGGCTGGGTACGCAAGACCGTATGGAAGCGCAGCTGGTGCCGAAATACGGAATTCCTATTCGCTTTATTCGGATTTCAGGATTGCGCGGCAAAGGCATTAAAGCATTACTGGCAGCGCCGTTTGCGATTTGCAGAGCCGTATTGCAAGCGAGAAAAATTATTCGTGATTATCGTCCTGATGCAGTGTTGGGGATGGGCGGATATGTGTCCGGGCCGGGCGGTCTTGCCGCCAAGCTATGCGGCGTGCCGATTGTGCTGCATGAACAAAATGCCATTGCCGGCTTGACTAATCATTGGTTGGCTAAGATCGCCACGCGGGTATTACAGGCGTTTCCAAGCGCATTCGCGCAGGCGCAGACGGTGGGAAACCCGGTTAGACAGGATTTATTCGCAATGCCCTCGCCGCAGGAACGTTTTGCCGGTAGGAGCGGTAAATTGCGAGTATTGGTGGTCGGCGGCAGTCAAGGCGCAAGAGTGCTGAATCTCACGCTCCCTGTAGTGGTGTCGCGTTTGGCGGATAAACTTGAAGTGCGTCATCAGGTCGGAGCCGGTGCGGCGGCACAGATTCAGGCGCTTTATCCCGCCGATGCGGACGTTCGTATTGTTGAATTTATTGACGATATGGCACAGGCTTACGGTTGGGCGGATATTGTGATTTGCCGTTCCGGCGCATTGACCGTTTGCGAGCTGGCGGCGGTAGGCGCTGCGGCAATTTTCGTGCCGTTCCAGCATAAGGATCAACAGCAATATTTAAATGCCAAATACCTTGCCGATGCGGGGGCGGCGGAAATCGTGCAACAAAAAGACTTAAATGCTGATGTGCTGGTGCAGTTGTTAAGTCGTCTTGATCGCGGCAAATTACTGGATATGGCAGTGAAGGCAAAGACAATGTCGGCACCGCGTGCTGCGGAGCAGGTTGCGCAAGCGGTTATTGACGTGGCAAATTAAGGAATCAGGAAGAGATAAATGAAAGATTTTCAACAACGGGTCAGACAGACTGTGCCGGAAATGCGTCGGGTACGCCAGATTCATTTTGTCGGTATCGGTGGCGCCGGCATGGGCGGTATTGCAGAAGTGTTGTTAAATGAAGGGTATTTGATAACCGGTTCGGACATTGCGGAAAGTGCGGTCACAAATCGATTAGTTTCTTTAGGCGCGAAAGTATTTTTCCGTCATGAAGCAGGCAATGTTACAGGTGCCAGCGTAGTGGTGGTTTCCAGTGCGATTAAAGCGGATAATCCGGAAGTGAAGGCGGCACGCGAAAAACGCATTCCGGTTATTCAGCGGGCGCAGATGCTGGCGGAAATTATGCGTTTTCGACATGGCATTGCCATTGCCGGTACACACGGCAAAACCACTACGACAGCGATGATTTCGATGATTTATGCGCAGGCGGGGCTGGATCCGACCTTTGTCAATGGCGGTTTGGTGAAGTCTGCCGGTACTAACGCACATTTAGGCTGTAGCCGTTATCTGATTGCGGAAGCGGATGAGAGCGATGCTTCGTTCCTGCATCTACAGCCAATGGTGTCGGTAGTGACTAATATTGAGCCCGACCATATGGATACTTATCATGGCGATTTTGAAGAGATGAAACAGACCTATGTGAATTTTCTGCATAATTTGCCGTTTTACGGTTTGGCGGTGCTTTGTGCCGATGATCCGGTTTTACATGAATTGGTGCCGCAGGTCGGGCGTCAGGTAGTCACTTACGGTTTTAGCAAAAAGGCGGATTATCGAATTGAAAATTATCGCCAAACCGGCTTTCAAGGGCGTTATACGGTGTTGACTCCGGCGGGAAAGGCCATTGAGGTATTGCTGAATGTTCCGGGGCGGCATAATGCATTGAACGCCACTGCCGCGCTGGCGGTAGCGAAAGAAGAAGGCATCGGCGATGAGGCGATTCTTATCGCGCTGGCTGATTTTCAGGGCGCAGGACGCCGTTTTGACCAGCTCGGTAAATTTAGTCGCCCAAATGGTAGGGTAATGTTGGTGGATGATTACGGTCATCATCCGACGGAGGTGGAAGTGACCATTGAGGCGGCGCGTCAGGGTTGGGGCAACAAACGTATTGTGATGATTTTTCAGCCGCATCGTTATTCGCGCACCAGAGATTTATTTGAGGATTTCGTGCGTGTGCTGTCACAGGTGGATGTGTTGATTATGCTGGATGTTTATGCCGCAGGCGAACAGCCGATTGCTGGTGCGGACAGTCGTTCTTTGTGCCGTTCGATTCGTAATCTGGGCAAGGTGGATCCGATTTTTGTCGCCGATCACGCACAGTTGGCGGAAATACTTGATCAGGTTACTCAAGATGGTGATCTGATTCTTGCGCAAGGTGCGGGTGATGTGAGCAAATTATCCCGTCGCTTAGTGGAAAAATGGACAACGGAACAACAGTAATAAGTGGAACCCTAAATGAAAAAAACATTAAAACAACAAAAAATTGCGGTGTTGCTCGGCGGCACTTCGGCTGAGCGCGAGGTTTCTCTCAGCTCCGGCAGCGCGGTGTTAGCAGCGTTGCAAAATCAGGGATTTGATGCCCACCCGATTGACCCGAAAACCTTTCCGGTGGCAACCCTAAAACAACAGGGATTTGAGCGGGTATTTAATATTTTGCACGGTCGCGGCGGTGAAGACGGCACTATGCAAGGTCTGCTGGAACAAATCGGTTTGCCTTATACTGGCTGCGGTGTTATGGCTTCGGCGCTGACTATGGATAAATTGCGTACAAAAATGTTATGGAAAGCGTTCGGACTGCCGGTTGCGGAGATGGAAATCGTGACAAAATCAAGCCTGCCAGAACTAAACCCGGCGGCTGTTGTCGAAAAACTAGGATTACCGCTGATGGTGAAACCGTCTTTGGAAGGTTCCAGTGTCGGACTGACTAAAGTGAAAACGGTCGATACCTTGAAAAGTGCGGTGGAATTTGCGTTAGAACATGATGACACCGTGTTGATCGAGGAATGGCTGGCGGGCGATGAGTTCACTGTGCCGGTATTAGGAAGCGAAGTGTTGCCGGCAATCAAAATCGTACCGGAAGGCGAGTTTTATGACTACGAGGCGAAATATATTTCGGACAGTACGCAGTATTTTTGTCCGGCCGGTTTAAGCGATGAGCGCGAACAGGAATTACGTCAACTGGTGAAGAAAGCTTATGATGCGTTAGGATGTCGCGGCTGGAGCCGAATTGACATTATGGCCGATGCGCAAGGCGACTTCCGTTTGGTTGAAGTGAACACTAACCCGGGAATGACCAGCCATAGTTTATTCCCTAAATCCGCCGCTGCTGCAGGATATTCTTTTGAGCAGTTGGTGGTGAGAGTGCTGGAGCTCAGTGTCGAATGAATGTATTGCGGCATAAAACATCGCAAGGAATCAGAACCGGTACACGGAAATCCCGGATTTTTGTGCGGATAAAGCCCTTAGTTATGCTATTATGCCTGGGGCTGTTGTTTTATGTATATGCTAATCGGCAAGATTGGCTGGATGCGTTGGACGATAGACCGATAAGTGCTTTTGCCTTGGTCGGTGCGCCGAACTTTACGACGGACGCCGATGTACGGGAAACGCTGCTGAAAATGGGCGAGTTGAAAGGCTTTTTCGGGCAGGATATGGATGTGGTTCGGGATCAAATTCGGACTATGCCTTGGATAAAAGATGTGGTAGTGCGAAAAATTTGGCCAGATCGGTTGAGTATTCTGGTTAATGAATACACGCCTGTTGCAATCTGGAATGAGACCGAATTTTTATCTGCTGACGGTGTCGTGTTCAAGTTGCCGATGGAAAAATTAAAACAGCCGAATTTACCTCGTTTATCTGGTCCGGATTATCAAAGTGCGGTCGTTTTAGGAGCATGGAATAAGATTTATAATGACTTCAAATCCAAAGGACTGGTTGTCAAGGCGGTTGCTATTGATGCCAGAGGTTCATGGCAAGTGGTGCTGGATAATGATGTCAGATTAAAGTTAGGACGCGGCGAGTGGAAGACGAAACTGGATCGTTTTGCGACGATTTATCCGCAGATCGAAGTGCCGGAACATAAAAAATTGTCTTATGTGGATCTGAGATACGGTGTTGGTGCCGCGGTCGGAATGGTGGATGCGGATTAGTGCATAATTACAGTAAATAGTGCGAAGTTATAAAATGGCTAAAATTGTGGAATCAAAAACTATTGTAGGGTTAGAAGTCGGTACTTCTAAGGTCGTTGCCGTTGTTGGCGAAGTGTTGCCTGACGGCGTGGTGAATGTGCTTGGGGTGGGGAGTTGTCCGTCTAAAGGGATTGATAAAGGCAGCATTACCGATTTAAGCGCCGTAGTAAATTCCATTCAGCGCGCGATTGAAGCGGCGGAATCGGTAGCCGACTGTCAGATTATGAGCGTGACGCTGGCGATTACCGGGGAACATATTCAAAGCCTGAATGAAAGCGGTTTTGTGCCGATAGCTGAAGGCGAGGTCACCCAGGATGAAATTGATTCCGCTATGCATACGGCAAGTTCAGTCAAAATGGGCGAGGGCTTGTCGTTGCTGCATATTATTCCGCAGGAATATGCCGTAGATAAACAGATGAACATTAAAGATCCGCTCGGATTGCAGGGGGTGCGTTTAAAAGCACAGGCGCATTTAATTGCCTGCCATCAGGATTGGTTGAATAATCTGAAAAAAGCCGTCGAACGCTGTAAATTAAAAGTAGATAAAATCGTGTATTCCGGTGTCGCCTCCGGTTATTCCGTACTCACCGAAGATGAAAAAGATTTAGGTGTTTGTCTGATTGATTTCGGCGCCGGTACCATGGATATTGTGGTTTATACGAATGGCGCATTAAGATTCAGTAAGGTAATTCCTTATGCCGGAAACCGAGTTACTGACGATATTGCCTATGCTTGTGAAACGTCAAGAATGGAAGCGGAACGCATTAAGGTTAATTATAGCAGCGCATGGAATCCACCGACAGCGCATGCAGACAAAAAGATCGAAGTTGCAGGTATCGGCGGTCGTACTCCGCGGGTGCTCACTAAAGAACAGTTGTCAGTCGCCACTTCTGCACGCTATGAAGAATTGCTCGGGTTGGTAAGAAACGAATTGAACCAGTTGCAATACGAACTGGAAAGTAAACAGATGAAGTTTGAATTAATCGCCGGTATTGTGATTACCGGCGGCGGTGCGCAGATCGAGGATTTGAAACTCTGTGCTGGCAAAGTGTTCGGTACTCAGGTGCGTATCGGCAGCCCGATGAATATTACCGGTCTGACCGATTATGTGAATAAACCGCAGTATTCCACGGTTGTCGGTTTATTACAATATAACCATAATAATGAAGACGAAAGTCCGATTAATGACCATTATGGTTCCGGAGACAGTTTTTGGGGCTCGACCTGGTCAGGGCTGAAAAAAATTATGAATAAAGTGCGCTCAGAATTTTGAGAATTTTAATTTTTAATCTACAATAAGAGCAATTTAAGTTTTAATTTTGCGCCAATCCGAGAATTGGCATTGACGGAGAATAAATATGTTTGAACCGGTTGATTACGATCTTGACGATATGAACGGTGCGCTCATCAAAGTGGTTGGTGTCGGCGGCGGCGGCGGTAACGCGGTAAATCATATGGTTGCCAATATGATAAAAAATAATATTGGCGGTACGGTCATCGATAGCGACGAACTTGTTTATCCAACACCGGAAGATGAACACGGCAGAATTATTTTCTACGCAGTCAATACCGATGCTCAGGCGCTGCGTAAAAGCAATGTACAGCAAACGGTGCAAATCGGTGGCGAAACCACCAAAGGCTTAGGCGCCGGTGCTAATCCGAATGTGGGGCGTAAGGCGGCGGAAGATGATCAGGAAGCAATTCGTTCAATGCTGGAAGGCGCCGACATGGTATTTATTGCCGCCGGTATGGGGGGCGGTACAGGAACCGGTGCGGCACCGATTGTTGCACAAATTGCGAAAGAATTAGGTATTTTGACTGTTGCGGTTGTCACCAAGCCTTTCTCTTTTGAAGGTAAAAAGCGCATGCAGTTTGCGGAAATGGGCATTAAGGAGTTATCCAAGCATGTGGATTCCCTGATTATCATTCCAAATGAAAAATTACTAAAAGTATTAGGTAAAAATATCAGCTTACTGAATGCTTTTGCGGCGGCGAACGATATTTTACGCAATGCGGTAACCGGTATTTCCGATATGATTACCTCACCGGGCTTAATTAATGTGGACTTTGCTGATGTGCGTACGGTGATGTCGGAAATGGGCCGCGCTATGATGGGTTCCGGTGTGGCTCAAGGGGCTGCAACCGATGGGCGAGCAGAGAAAGCGGCGCAAGATGCGGTCGCAAGCCCGTTGTTGGAAGATGTGGATTTATCCGGAGCACGCGGCGTGTTGGTCAATATTACGGCAGGGATGGATCTCGGTTTAGATGAATTCTATACTGTCGGCGATACTATCCGTGCTTTTGCTTCCGATGAAGCGACGGTTGTAGTCGGTACTACTTTAGTACCGGAAATGGTTGATGAAATTCGAGTGACGATTGTTGCTACCGGTATTGGTGATATTGAAGGGCCGGATATTCAGATTATGCCGCGTACACAAGGCGTAGCACAACCGATGGGACAATCTAGTACAAAACCGAATCAGGGTGGTTTTGGACAGCATGGTCAAAACGTTTCAACCCATGGGCAGGAACAGGTCCCGAATCGGCCGGCAAATCTCGCCGATCGCAATATTTTGGATACCCCGATTACAGACAGATTAAATTCATTGAAAAAAGACGAAAATCTGTTTAACGCGGCAAATTTTATGCGTAATCCTGACAAATAGATTTTACAAATTAATCTTGTTGTTTAACAATAGGTTAAAAGAAAATTATGATTAAACAAAGAACATTGAAACAAAGTATTAAAGTAACCGGCGTCGGTTTGCACAGCGGTAATAAGGTCACGCTGACATTACGTCCAGCGATGGCAAACACCGGTGTGGTGTACTGCCGTACCGATTTGAATCCACCGGTAACTTTTCCGGCAAATGCAAATGCCGTGCGTGATACTATGCTTTGTACTTGCTTGGTTAATGAAGAAGGCGTCAGAATTTCTACCGTCGAACACTTGAATGCCGCGTTGGCGGGGTTAGGTATTGATAATATTATTATTGAAGTCGATGCGCCGGAAATTCCGGTAATGGACGGTAGTGCGAGCCCGTTCATTTATTTGTTGCTGGATGCCGGCATTGAAGAGCAGAATGCAGCGAAAAAATTCATTCGGGTAAAACAGCCGGTACGCGTTGAGGACGGTGATAAATGGGCCGAATTAAAGCCTTATAATGGTTTTCGTCTGGATTTTACCATTGATTTTGAACACCCGGCGATCAGCAAAAACGTACGCAATTATGTATTAGAATTTTCTGCACAAGCGTTTATTCAGCAAATCAGCCGTGCCAGAACCTTCGGTTTTATGAAGGATATTGAATATTTGCAGTCTCAAGGTTTGGCTTTGGGCGGTAGTTTGGATAACGCCATTGTATTGGATGATTATCGAATTCTGAATGAAGATGGTTTGCGTTTTAAAGATGAGCTGGTACGGCATAAAATGTTGGATGCGATCGGTGATCTTTACATGGCGGGATATAATATTATCGGTGATTTCAAAGCCTATAAATCGGGTCACGGTTTAAATAATAAATTATTGAGAGCGCTGTTGGCTAAGCAGGAAGCTTGGGAGTTTGTCACCTTTGATGATAAACGGCAGGTACCTCAAGGCTATGTGGCACCGGTTCAGGTATTCATTTAATTGACAGTGATATGTGGAAAGCTATATTTCGTTGGAATATAGCTTTTTTATTGCTCGCTTGATAAAAGTGCGGTTGTTTTTTTATTTATTTTTAAGGTGCTAGGATGAAAAATCGAATTAAACTTGGTGTATTGGTAGTGGGACTGTATGTGTCGTCCGCAATAGCTTATCAGGCGGATCATACTTATCGTTTTACTGTATTGCATACCAATGATTTACACGGGCATTTCTGGGCGAATGAACGAGGGGAATATGGTCTGGCCGCTCAGAAAACTTTAATCGATCGGATTAAACAGGAAGTCGAACAGCAGGGCGGTTCCGTGCTATTACTGAATGCGGGGGATATCAATACGGGGGTGCCAGAATCGGATCTGCAAAATGCCAAGCCGGATATCGAAGGTATGAATATCATCGGTTATGAAGCCATGACCTTAGGCAATCATGAATTCGACAACCCGCTTCAATTGTTAGATATGCAGGAGAAATGGGCGAAATTCCCGCTGTTGGCTGCCAATGTATATCATGCCGACAGCGGTAAATTATTGGTTAATCCTTATGTGGTATTGGATAAGCAAGGGTTAAAAATCGCAGTTGTCGGTTTAACCACGGAGGATACGGCAAAACTGGGAAATCCTGAATATATAGGGGCGGTAAAGTTTGCCGATCCGACACAAAGTGCGCAAAAGGTGCTGGCTGAATTAGACCGCAGTGTAAAACCTGATGTTAAAATCGCTTTGACTCATATGGGATATTATTACGATGCCAAGCACGGTTCGAATGCGCCGGGCGATGTGAGTATGGCACGCAGCTTGCCGCCGAAATCTTTCGACATGATTATTGGCGGACATTCTCATGATACGGTTTGTGTTGATGCAAAAGGAGTCTTTATCAAACCGTATCAACCGACAACGCCTTGTATGCCGGATTTTCAGAATGGCAGTTGGATCATGCAGGCCGGTGAATGGGGCAAATACGTTGGTAGAGCGGATTTTGAGTTTATCAACGGCGAACTGAAACTGGTCAATTATCAATTGATTCCAGTGAATCTGAAACGAAAAGTAAAAACTGCGGACGGTAAAACCGATTATGTTTTCTATGCAAAGGAAATCCCTCAGGATACACAGTTGCTTGCAACACTGAAAACTTATCAGGAACGGGGCGATAAATTGCTGGGCGTAAAGGTTGGTGAGACGAGAGGCGAATTGGTCGGCGATCGCGATGTGGTGCGCTTTCATCAGACTAATTTAGGACGGTTGGTGGCAGAGGCACAACGTGAACGCGTCAACGCCGATGTGGGGATTATGAACTCCGGCGGAATTCGCGATTCTATTCGGACGGGCGATGTTACTTATAAGGATATTCTGAAGGTTCAGCCGTTCGGCAATATTATTAGTTATGTGGAATTAAAAGGTGCCGAATTGCTGGATTATCTGAATGTTGTTGCGTTAAAAGAAGTGGATTCTGGCGCGTATGCACAATTTGCTGGTATTTCAATGCGTGTGAATCGCGCGGAGAAAAAAGTCGAACAGGTGAAAATTCAAGGGCAGCCTATTGATATGAATAAAACCTACCGTATTTCTTTACCAAGCTATTGTGCGGCGGGCGGAGACGGTTATTCGGTGGTTAGCGATAATCCGAGTTACGTCAATACCGGTTTTGTCGATGCGGAAGTGCTGAAAGCATTTTTTATTAAAAATTCGCCGATTGATGCAACTAAATTTGATCCGAAAGATGATGTTGTTTATCCTTAATTTCCGAGGTAGTGATTAGGACAAAAATATGACACTTGAGTTAAGCGAAATTCGCCGGCAGATTACGCAGATTGATCGCAGTCTGCTGAAATTATTATCCGAACGGCACCGTTTGGCGTTTGATGTGGTTCGCAGTAAGGAAGTGACGCAAAAAGCATTGCGCGATATAGAACGCGAACAGCAACTGCTACAGGAGTTGGTGCAGTTTGCGGAAAACGAAAATTATCAGCTGGAACCGCAATATATTACGCAGATTTTTCAAAAAATTATTGAAGATTCGGTATTAACCCAGCAGGTGTATTTACAGAAAAAGCTGAATGCACAACGCGAACAGAATATTCATATCGCGTTTTTAGGCAAACGCGGTTCCTATTCGCATCTTGCGGCGCGCAGCTATGCCGCGCGTTATCAGGAAAAGTTGATTGAACTGAGTTGTAGCTCATTTGAGCAAATTTTTGCAAAAGTACAGAACGGCGAGGCGGATTACGGCGTATTACCACTGGAAAATACCACTTCTGGCTCAATTAATGACGTGTATGATTTGCTACAGCATACGGAATTATCGCTGGTGGGTGAACTGGCTTATCCGATCAAGCATTGCGTATTGGTAAATGAGCAGGATGATCTGACAAAAATTGAGGTGTTGTACAGCCATCCGCAGGTGATACAACAATGCAGCCGTTTTATTCGCAGTCTTGAACGGGTACATATTGAATATTGTGAAAGCAGCTCACATGCGATGGAGCTGGTGGCAAGTCTGAATAAACCGAATATCGCCGCGTTAGGCAATGAAGACGGCGGTAAATTGTACGGTTTACGGGTATTAAAAAGCGATATTGCCAATCAGGAGAATAATATTACGCGTTTTATCGTTCTTGCCAGAGAGCCAATAGCCGTTTCGCCGCAAATTCGTGCGAAGACCCTGTTGCTGATGAGTACGTCACAGCAGGCAGGTGCGCTGGTTGATGCGTTATTGGTGTTCAAACGCCATAATATCAGCATGACTAAGCTCGAATCCCGCCCGATTTACGGCAAACCTTGGGAAGAAATGTTTTATCTGGAAATCGAAGCCAATATCAATGCGCCAGCAACACAGCAGGCGTTTGAAGAATTAAAACAATATAGCAGCTATTTGAAACTGTTGGGATGTTATCCGAGTGAGATTGTAAAACCGGCAGAAATTAACTGATTATCAGTTGGTACAAAATAAGGACTAAACGCAGTGTTTAGTCCTTTTACCATATGCGGTAGCGGTTAAATCGCCCAGCCGCCCACATAAAACAGCACTAATGCAACGGCGATAATAATGGTACCCAGATTGAGTTTTTTGATCTCGCCGCTTACCAGACGTCCAATTACCAATGTGGCAAAGCCTAACATAATGCCGGTAACAATATTAGCGGTTAATACGATAAATACGGCACAAACCAAACCGCTCATTGCACCGATGAAATCGGTAAAATCCAATTTGCTGACGTTGCTCAGCATTAGTAAGCCGACATACATTAATGCCGGTGCTGTGGCATAACCCGGCACTAAGCCCGCCAACGGCTGAAAAAACAGCATTAACAGAAACAGAATGCCCACCACAATCGCCGTAATACCGGTCTTGCCGCCCGCTGCGGTGCCGGCGGCGGATTCAATATATACGGCCGCCGGTGCGGTACCAAAAATACCTGAAAACAGGCTGCTGACGGAATCGGAAGTCAGAGCTTTACCGCCGTTGATGATTTGTCCGTCTTTGTCCAGTAAATTTGCCTGACCGGCTACGGCGCGAATGGTACCGGTGGCATCAAATACTGCCGTCATTACCAATGCAAAAACTGCCGGTAAAATAGCCGGCTGTAAGGCGCCCGCCAAATCCAGTTCTAAAAATAACGATTGTTCACCGAATGTCGGCATTCTAAACACATCACCGCGGAATGTTACCTGAGGATCAAAAATCAAACCGATAAGCGTAATGGCAATAATCACCCACAATATAGCGCCTTTGATCCGCATTTTCTCTAGACCGATAATTGCCGCAAGACCGATTAGCGACGTTAACACCGGAAATGAAGCGAAATCGCCGAGTTTTACCGGTAACCCTGCCTGATTGCCGACCACGATGCCAACACCGTTTGCGGCAATTAATAACAAAAACAGCCCGATCCCGATTCCGGCGCCGTGCGCAATGCTTGCTGGCAGATTACGTAAGATCCAGGTACGCACGCCAGTGGCGGAAATTAACGTAAACACCACGCCCATAAAAAATACTGCGCCTAAAGCGACGGGAACGCTGACTTGTTGTCCCAATACCAGACTGAAAGCAGTAAATGCGGTTAATGAAATGGCGCAGCCGATAGCCATTGGTGCGTTTGCCCAGAGGCCGATTAAGATGGATCCGAGACCGGAAACCAGACAGGTGGCGATAAATACACTTTCTGCCGGAAAACCGGCCGCACTTAGCATATTCGGCACTACGATAACGGAATACACCATCGCCAAAAAAGTAGTCAGTCCGGCAATGATTTCCTGACGGACGGTTGAGCCGCGCTGTGCGAGCTCAAAATGCTTTTCCAAAGACATACAATACCCTGTGTAAATAAAGTAAAAAAACGCGGCTATTTTACCTGAAAGTATTGAAGAGTAAACGTTTGCGATTGGAAAACGGGCAATAAAAAAGATCTGCGTCACAGATCTTTAATATGAATAGAGAAATTAACAGTTATTTAACTTGACTACCAATTAATCCGCCAAGAGCCGCACCGCCTAAGGTCGCTCCGGTAGAATTGCCGATGACATTACCGGCCACACCGCCGACAGCAGCACCGATAGCGGTGTTTTTCTGTGTTCTGGACATGCCGTTACAGGCAGCGACGGAGGTGACGAGCAATAATAGAGATGCGATTTTTACAATAGTTTTCATAAAATAAACTCCTAGGATTTCCGAAAATGTAAATGAACCTCTGGGTCATTTACATTGGCTAAGACTCTATGGTCGATGAAAAGTTCAATAAATAATAGCAATGCGTGGAATCGGTAAAATCTAACGAATCATTTTCCCATCGACACAAAATGTTCTATACTACGTGGCGTTTGGAGTTCATTAAACATTGAGGAGAATGTGATGACGATTTTAGTGACAGGCGGGGCGGGTTATATCGGTTCGCATACTGTGGTCGAATTGTTAAATTCGGGCAAAGATGTTGTAGTATTGGATAATCTGTGTAATTCGTCGCCAAAATCCCTTGAGCGTGTCAGTCAAATTACCGGAAAAAACGTTAAATTTTATCAAGGTGATGTGCTGGATGCGGCGCTGTTACAGAAAATCTTCGCCGAAAATACGATTAAATCGGTGATCCATTTCGCCGGCTTAAAAGCCGTAGGGGAAAGCGTGCAGAAACCTGCAGAATACTATATGAATAACGTAACAGGTTCTTTGGTGTTGTTGCAGGAAATGAAAAAGGCTGGTGTCTGGAATTTTGTTTTCAGCTCTTCCGCCACGGTTTACGGCGATCCGGAAATTATCCCGATTACCGAAAGCTGCAAAGTCGGCGGCACGACCAATCCTTATGGCACGTCTAAATTAATGGTAGAGCAGATTCTGACCGACATCGCCAAAGCCGAACCGAAATTCAGCTTTACCATTTTACGCTATTTCAATCCGGTGGGCGCGCATGAAAGCGGTTTGATCGGCGAAGACCCGAATGGGATTCCAAATAATCTGCTGCCTTATATCAGTCAGGTCGCTATCGGCAAACTACCCCAATTATCAGTGTTCGGCAGCGATTATGATACCCACGACGGCACAGGCGTGCGTGATTATATTCATGTGGTGGATTTGGCGGTCGGTCACCTGAAAGCGTTGCACCGCCATGAAGATGATGCCGGACTGCATATTTATAATCTGGGAACCGGCGTCGGTTATTCGGTGCTGGATATGGTTAAAGCCTTCGAACAGGCAAACGGCATTACCATTCCATATAAACTGGTCGCGCGTCGCCCGGGAGATATCGCGACCTGCTATTCCGATCCGGGATTAGCGGCAAAAGAGCTGGGGTGGACGGCTGAACGCGGATTAACGCAAATGATGAAAGATACTTGGAACTGGCAGAAAAATAATCCGACGGGGTATCGCGACTAAATCCGTATCAAATCGTACCGGCGCAAGTGATGACTTGCGCCGATTACATTGCAAAAACATTAAAAAAATCCACCGCACTTTGAGCATGATATCAACCAACGCCAGCTTATTTTCTCAGATCTTCAGCCGCAACATGCTGATCTGCGTGTTTACCGGTTTCAGTTCCGGACTTCCGTTATATGTTATTATTTCCTTGCTTCCGATTTGGCTGCGCGCTGAACGCATTGATTTGGCGACACTCGGTTATTTTACTTTGGTTACTTTACCGTTTTCGTGGAAATTTCTCTGGGCGCCGTTGTTAGATCGCTACATCCCGCCGTTTTTAGGTCGCCGTCGGGGCTGGATGCTGATCTCACAATTATTATTGATTGTTTTTCTCGCGCTGTTCGGCTTTCTTGATCCGCATAGCCAGTTTGGATTAACGCTAATTGCTGCCACTGCCGCGGTATGTTCGTTTTTTTCCGCCAGTCAGGATATTGTGCTGGATGCTTACCGACGGGAAATTCTGCCGGATAACGAACTGGGATTAGGCAATTCCATTCACGTTAACGCCTATCGAGTTGCCGGGCTAGTGCCGGGATCATTGTCATTGATTCTGGCGGATCATTTCAGCTGGCAAACGGTGTTTATTATCACCGCACTTTTTATGTTGCCGGGCATTTTTATGACGCTGTGTTTAAGTAAAGAACCGCAAATTCCGCTAAAAACCGACCGCACTTTAATCGACAATGTGGTTGAGCCGTTTCAAGAATTTTTCAGTCGCAAAGGGGTCGGTTCGGCAATGGGAATTCTGGCGTTTATTTTTCTGTATAAACTGGGCGACAGCATGGCGACTGCGCTGATTTCGCCGTTTTATCTGGACATGGGCTTTAGCATGACGCAAATCGGCTTAGTAGTAAAAAATGCCTCTTTGTGGCCAATGATCATTGCCGGTATTGTCGGTGGGATCATTATGCTGAAAATCGGAATAAACCGTGCTTTATGGCTGTTTGGCGTAGTGCAGCTGATTACGATTCTTGGTTTCGCGTGGCTGGCGAAACTCGGACCTTTTCCCCAGGTGGATCATTTTGCCCTGTTGGCATTGACGTTGGTCGTCGCGGCGGAATATATCGGCATCGGTTTGGGAACGTCGGCATTTGTCGCCTTTATGGCGCGCGAAACCAACCCGTTATATACTGCAACGCAATTGGCGCTGTTCACCAGCTTGTCCGCGTTACCGCGCGCCACGCTGAATACGCAGGCGGGCGTGTTGATCAATTATTTTGGCTATTACGACTATTTTTGGTTCTGTTTTTGGCTGGCGGTACCTGGCATGCTGTGCTTAATGCGAGTCGCTCCTTGGAATGCCAAATAAACTTTTATATTTTTAGTGTTAACCGCATCATTTAAGGTGTACAGTCGTTAAACTGGGATTGACTTTAATCTTGCTTTCAGTAATCCGAATTTATGTCACCGGCTTCTGCGCAATTAGCCGAATAGTTTGAACTACCGTGAATAATCGGTTTTTGCCGATAACAAAGCATATTTTGCTGCGGTAAAGCCGCAATCAGGTTAAAAGAACGGCAAAATCATCTTTCAGGCTTGAGTTTGCGACTTAAGCAGAGTATTGTATAACCGTTTTTTATTTTACGAGGTCTTAATAATGAAAATTATTTTATTGGGCGCACCGGGAGCCGGAAAGGGCACTCAAGCGCAGTTTATTATGAACAAATTCGGGATTCCGCAGATTTCCACCGGCGATATGCTACGTGCGGCGATTAAAGCCGGTTCCGAATTGGGCAAACAGGCAAAAATGTTGATGGACGCCGGTCAGTTGGTGCCGGATGATTTAATTATTGCGCTGGTAAGAGAACGCGTAGCCCAGCCGGATTGTCGCAAAGGCTTTTTATTAGACGGTTTCCCGCGCACTATTCCGCAAGCCGATGCGTTGAAAAGTGCTGGTATTGCCATTGATTATGTGCTGGAATTTGATGTGCCTGATGAGGTTATTGTCGAGCGCATGAGCGGTCGTCGTGTGCATCAGGCTTCCGGTCGTTCTTATCATATCGTTTATAATCCGCCGAAAGTCGAAGGCAAAGACGATATTACCGGTGAGGATTTGATTATCCGTGCCGATGATAAACCGGAAACCGTGCAAGATCGTTTAAAAGTGTATCATCATACCACCCAACCGTTAGTGGATTATTATCAGGCGGAAGCCAAAGCCGGCAACACCCAGTATTTCCGTCTGGACGGCACGCAAAAAGTAGAACAAGTGAGTGCCGAGCTGGATAAAATTCTGGCATAATTTCCACCGCACTTTTTAGTCCGGCACCGCAAGGTTTTTCGCTTTGCGGTGTTGTTTTTATTCTTCCTTTTTTCTCCAGTAAGTTGCGAACTTCGGTAGTCCGTTTTTAGTCAAACCGCGGTATTTATAAGTAATCATTGAACCGACAGGCGGTGGCGCCGTACGATCTTGCTGGCTGAATCCTGAACCGATACGAAATTCGCCGCGTTGGTTTTTACAGCTCAGCGCGCCCAACATGCCAGCAAATTGCCCGTTACCTTGGTGATGCGCCGTTACCTCGCATTCCTCGTCAAGTGCGGTCTTTAATTTCAGAATTTGTGTACTGCGCTTGTTTTCATAGGGGGCCAGAGGATTACGCAACACGATGCCTTCGCCGTTTAACGCTTCAATTTGGCGTAGAAAATCCTGTACCTGTTGCGTGTTTTGCACCGGAATCTGCTCGATAATTTGAATATAAGGTGTCGGATGCGTGGACAAATAATCGTGCAAAACGGCTAAACGCTGAAATAAATCGCCCTTTGCTTCCGGTACGTCAAACACGTACAGCTTCATATTTTCCCAGCCTTTATCTTTTTGTGAACGCACAATAGATGAAATTTTTTCAAACTGATTCCGTTGGGTAAACAGCTCGCCGTCAATGGCAAAAGGCGGAAAATCTTTGATAAAGTAATTTGGCGGCGTCAGAATTTTATTCTGCCGAGTAAACAGCTGGCGTCCGTCCCAATATCCCCTGACACCGTCCAGTTTCTCACTCATCACCCAGCCTTGCACGTTTTGATTGGTATAAGTACCGAGTAACATTAAATCCGGCGGCTCAGCCCTTACCGGATAAGCGGCTAGCAACGAGAATAATAAATAGACAATAATGCGTGGCATTCGGTTTCCTCAATGTTTAGCAATAATGGCTTAAGCTATAGGTTTGCTGGAATAAGGTGAAGTGGCTTCATCCGCTTTTGCGATCCGGATCGAAAAAAATCAAGATAATCGCAACGAAACAGACGGAAAATGAAATTAGTCGCACGGCGTAAAAAGTGCGGTGATTTTACTGCGTGATTATTATCAAATAACGAACCCTCACCGCCATAGCCCTTGGAAAGCGGTGAGAATTATTGTCAGGGAGGCATTATATGCCGTTTCTGTTAATCGGGATTTAGATTGCAACAGGTTTGTTCGGTTTGCAGGGTTTTATTTATTGCATAACGACGGATGCCTGCGAAAACCGCGCCGGACATATTATGCCACACGCTGAACATCGCGCCGGGCAGGGTGGCTAGCGGGTTGGCGGCAAAATTCATTGTGGCTAATGCCACGGCTAACCCGCTGTTTTGCATGCCGACTTCAATTGCCAGTGCGGTGGTTTTGGCATAGTTAAGCTTTAACCATTTTCCCACCATCAGCCCCAAGCCGAGTCCTGCGAGATTGTGCAGGCACACCACGGCTAAGGTGAGCAATCCGCCGGTGATAATCTTATCGCGGTTTACGGCAATAATCGCAGCAATAATGATAACAATGGCAAGCATTGAAATTAAAGGGCTGACCGGGCGGATGTGGTCTATCCGACGGCGGAAAATATATTGCGCCGCAATACCGGCTAAGACCGGCAGCAGAACGATTTTGGTGACGGACAGCATCATTGCAGATATATCTACGTTTATCCAAGTGTCCATTAAACCGTAAATCAGCAGCGGTGTAACAAAGGGCGCCAATAAGGTGGATACCGTCGTCATGCCGACTGATAAGGCGACGTCACCTTTGGCGAGATAGGTAATCACGTTGCTTGCTGTTCCGCCGGGACAACAGCCGACCAGAATCACTCCCACCGCAATATCCACCGGCAGTCGCAACAGTGTACAGAGCGCCCAAGCGACAAGGGGCATAATGGTATATTGCGCCAGCATGCCGATAATCACTTCTTTCGGGCGTGTGATGACAGCGGTAAAATCGCACGGACGAATATTCAGCCCCATGCCGAACATGGCGATACCCAGAAATAGTGCCGTGTATTGAATGCCCCAAACAAAGTAGACCGGCTGCATAAAGGCGACGGCGGACAGCGCTAAAATAATCAGCGTAATATATTTGGATAAAAACACATTGATGGCGTGTAAATATCGCATCATTCCCCCTATGCTTTCCGCGTCGGGGAATAAGCGAAATTATCAATTAAGCGTGTTTTGCCGATATAGACTGCCATTGCAACCAGCACAGGTTTGTTAATGATATCCACCGGTTGCATGGTTTCGACGTCTACGACGGAAACATAGTCGATTTTTGCCCGCACTTCATTGTCCAGTATTTGTTTTATCACTTTCAGCAGAGCGGCAGACGTCACGACTCCCATTGTTTGCGCGAGAAAGTGTTGCGCCGCCTGAATGGAACGATACAATACCGTCGCCGCTTGCCGTTCTTCGCGAGATAAATAGGTATTGCGCGAAGATTTCGCCAGCCCATCGGCTTCACGTACAATCGGTACCCCGACAATTGCGACCGGAATATTGAGATCCTTCACCATCTTACGAATAATAGCCAGTTGCTGTGCGTCTTTTTCACCGAAATAGGCGCGATCCGGCGTGACGATATTAAACAGTTTGGTGACGACGGTACAAACGCCTTTAAAATGCGTCGGTCTTGTTTGCCCGCATAATGTGGCGGATAAATCGGTAATATTTACATAGGCTTTGGGGTGGCAGTACATTTCTTCCGTTGTAGGATGAAACAGCAGATCCGCGCCATTTTCCTCGCATAATGTCTTATCTCGGTTTAGATCACGCGGATAGGCGGCTAAATCTTCCGTTGGGGCGAACTGCGTGGGATTAACAAATACAGAAACTACAACTTTATCGTTATCAGCGCGTGCCTGTCGAATCAGCGCCGCATGTCCCTCATGCAAAAAGCCCATTGTCGGCACAAAACCGACGCTTAATCCTGCTTGTTTCCAGATTTTTACTTGTTCTCTGACGGCTTGTATTGTGTGTACGATATTCATACTGTGCTCTTTATTAGAATAGTATTACGGGAATAAATGGCGGGTTAAGCGTCGTGTGCGCTTAACACCCCGTGTTTTTCATAATTGCTGATTTGACGGATGTGATTCTCGTCATCAACAAAAACTACGCGCGGCTGGTGCGTTTTCAGCTCGTCGGCGTCATACTGGGCATAACTCATAATAATGATTTTGTCGCTGCAACTGACACAGCGCGCCGCCGCACCATTAAGACAAATCACGCCACTGCCCGCCTCGCCTGCGATCGTGTAAGTTTCAAAACGCTGCCCGTTATCCACGTCGGCAATATAAACCTTTTCATATTCTAAAATGCCGGCCGCCGCCAGTAATTGCGCATCCACCGTAATGCTGCCTACATAATTCAGCTCCGCCTGCGTTACGGTCGCGCGATGAATTTTTCCTTTTAACATCGTGATCATCATGTCGAAAATCCTTTTTTCCCGTTAATCAAAATAACTATGTTGTATTTGCCATTGCGGCGGAAGGAGTGTAGCACAACCGAAATGCCGTTTGCCACAGGGAAACTGCCACCGATGCGGTATTTCAAAGATAAATCAAAAAACCGACAAAGAACATGTGAGCGCTGTCTTTATGTGGAAACTCTGCTAAAATGAACCGCACTTTTTCATCAAAAAACAAAACAGGAAAGTAAAATGAGCAAATTATTCCCTAATGCACATCAACGAACCAAAGCCCCGTACCGTTTCGATATTGTGGGCAGTTTTTTACGTCCGGAGGCGCTGAAACAGGCGCGTCAGCAATGCAGCTGCGGTGATATTTCGTGCGCGGATTTACGCGCCGTTGAAGATAACGAAATCAAAAAACTGGTGGCTCACCAAAAAGCGGTCGGCTTGCATGCCGTAACCGACGGCGAGTTCCGTCGCACTTTTTGGCATTTGGATTTCTTAGCCGCGCTGGACGGCGTACAAGAAGTGGAGGCCGAGAAATTTTCGGTGCAATTCAAACATCACAGTGTGCGCCCGAAAACCTTGAAAATCGTGGATAAAATCGGTTTTTCCGATTCACATCCGTTCTTGCAGCATTATCGTTCATTGCAGGCGATTGCCGGCGATTATCCGGTAAAATTCACCGTGCCGTCACCGTCAATGCTGCATTTAATCTGCACCGTACGTGAGACGGATTATCAGCCGATTGCGCGTTATGCAGGCAATAACCAATTATTGTTGGACGATATCGCCGATGCTTATAAAAGTGCGGTGCAAAAATTCTACGAATTAGGCTGTCGCAATTTGCAGCTTGATGATACCAGTTGGGGCGAGTTGTGTTCGGAAGAAAAACGGGCGGCGTATGCCGCGCGCGGTTTCGATTTGGCACAGTTGGCAAAAGATTATGTATATATGGTCAATCGCGCCATTGCCGACCGACCGAAGGATATGACCGTCACCATGCATATCTGCCGCGGTAATTTCCGCTCTACATGGTTCTCTTCCGGCGGTTATGAACCGGTGGCGCAGGAATTGTTCGGCAACTGCAAAGTGGACGGCTTCTTCCTTGAGTACGACAGTGATCGTTCCGGTGATTTTAAACCGCTGCGCTTTATTCAGGATCAACAGGTGGTACTCGGTTTGGTGACCTCTAAAGACGGCGCGCTGGAAGATAAAAACGAAATTATTCAGCGCATTCGGGAAGCGGCGCAATATGTGGATATTAACCAGTTGTGTTTAAGCCCGCAATGCGGTTTCGCGTCAACGGAAGAAGGCAACATCCTGACTGAAGAACAGCAATGGAATAAGCTGAAGTTTATCCGCGACATTGCCCGGGAAGTCTGGGGCGAGGCGTAATCACTGACGCATATTTTACCGGCGGATTATTATCCGCCTTTTTGTTATAAAAATGTCTAAAAACACGACAAAAAATCACCGCACTTTTCCGCTTTTTTCTCGTCGAGAGAATTTATTATACTTTTTCGTTATGACTGACCCGTTAGTTCATGGAATAGTTATTTCGCTTTGTTATATAAAATGCTTTTTTGTTATTTTTCCTCACTCTGGATTTGATTTATAAATTACATCACTTAATACAAGCGCGTTGCGCTTACTGTGCGGTGAAATTACATGTGGGAAAAATGAACGAGCCGGTCGTTTCCGGTCTTTTCACACCGTCGACGAGATAACTGTCGTCGACTATCCTTGGGATCGATAATCCCTCCCTTTGACTTTCAGTGCCCGTGTAAGCGGGTTTTTCGCATACGGCGTTTCGGCGATATCTGATCTCAAGCGCGGTTTGATCCGCGTCAGATTGCGGATAACGGAATTCTTGATACATTGCCGCAGGGCGGTAAACAGGAGTGGTAATGAATTATTTTCCCGTATTTGCGGATTTAACCGAGCGGCCGGTGTTGGTCATCGGTGGCGGTGAAATTGCGGCGCGCAAAATCAAACTGTTATTAAAAACCCGTGCCGAGGTGCGTGTGGTGGCGCGGCAATTAAATCAAGAAATTACCGAACTTTATGCTCAAAATAAAATTATCTGGCTGGCGCAGGAATTTCATGCCGAACAAGTGCGGTCGGTTTTTTTGGTGATTGCGGCGACCGATGACGAACAGCTCAACCGGCGTGTGTTTTTAGTGGCTGAGCAGCAACAGAAGTTGGTTAATGTGGTGGATGACCAGCGTCATTGCAGCTTTATTTTTCCGTCGATTATTGATCGCAGCCCGATTCAGGTGGCGATTTCTAGCGGCGGCCGTGCGCCGGTACTGGCCCGTTTGCTGCGGGAAAAACTGGAAAGTCTGTTGCCGCAGCATTTAGGCACGATGGCGGCGATGTCCGGCAAGTGGCGCGCCGCCGTGAAACAGAAGCTCGGTAGCGTAACCGAACGCCGTCGCTTCTGGGAACGGCTGTTTAACGGACGTTTTGCTCGCTTACTGAAAAATCATCAACATGCCGCTGCCGAGCAGGAGCTACAACAGCAGTTGGAAAACGATTACCGCGGCGGTTCGGTGGCATTGGTCGGTGCCGGCCCCGGCGATGCGGGTTTGCTGACTTTAAAAGGGCTACAGGAAATTCAACAGGCGGACATTGTGTTGTATGACGCGCTGGTGTCGGAAGACATTCTGGATTTAGTCCGGCGTGATGCGAAACGGGTTTTTGTCGGCAAACGCGCCGGGGGGCATTCGGTATCGCAGGAGGAAACCAATCGCCTGCTGGTGGATTATGCCCGACGCGGCAAACGGGTGGTGCGTCTGAAAGGCGGCGATCCTTTTGTGTTTGGGCGCGGCGGCGAAGAACTGGAAATTCTGGCGGATAAACAAATTCCGTTTTCCGTGGTGCCGGGCATTACCTCCGCAATCGGCGCCACCGCCTATGCCGGGATTCCGCTGACTCATCGCGATTATGCGCAAAGTGCGGTGTTTGTGACCGGACACCGTAAAGCACAAGCGGAGAATGTCGCCGAATGGCAAAGCCTTGCCTGCAGCCAACAAACATTGGTGATCTATATGGGTACCATTAAAGCGGCGGACATCGCCGCGAATCTGATTCGTTTCGGTCGTCGTGCCGATACGCCAGTGGCGGTAATTTCACAAGGCACGCAACCAAGCCAGAAAACATTTACCGGCAAATTGGCTGACCTCGCCGAGCTGGCGGCACAGGCGCCGACGCCGGCGTTAATTGTGGTTGGCGAAGTGGTGGCGTTGCAACATAAACTGGCATGGTTCGGTGAGAAAAAATCTGCCGAAAAACAACCGCACTTTACTTTAGACGGTTTATCCGTTGAACGTGTCGCCTGATATTAATTTTGTCTGGAGTGAATAGATGATTATCAAACCGAGTTTGTGGCGAATTCCGCAGCCGAGCGCAGCGGTTTTCGCTCAGGCCGAAGAAAAAGCCCGAATCCTGATCGAACGGATTCAATTAATTGCGCAGCGGCACAACGATGCCCGTTTTGCCAGCAGTTTGGCGGTTGAAGATATGGTGATTACCGATGCTATTGTTAAAGCGGAGGTGCCGCTGAGCGTATTTACGCTCGAAACCGGTCGTTTGAACTCGGAAACGCTGGCGCTGGTAGATGCGCTAAAACAACGTTATCCCACGTTGAATTTGAGTTTGTTTCGACCGAATGCGGAAAACGTTCGGCAATATGAACGGGAAAAGGGGCGTAATGCATTTTATGAAAGTGTGGAACTGCGCCGTGAATGCTGCTTTATTCGCAAAATCGAACCGCTTAACCGCGCGTTGCAAGGTGCGGACGCTTGGTTGACCGGCCAGCGTCGTGCACAGTCGGTAACCCGAACTGAACTGGCATTTCACGAACGGGACGGCAGCCGCGGTATCGATAAATATAATCCGATTTTTGACTGGAGCGAGTTGGATGTCTGGGCTTATATTCTTGCTCATCAAATTCCTTATAACGCGTTGTATGAGCAGGGCTATCCGAGTATCGGCTGCGAACCTTGCACTCGCCCGGTAAAACAAGAGGAAGATATCCGTGCCGGGCGCTGGTGGTGGGAAAATAAAGACAGCAAGGAATGCGGATTGCATAAGTAAATGTTTGTATTTCTGTGGCAAATATCGCCGCGCGGCAGCGTAACCGAATTTTATCCAATAGATGTTAGAAAACTTTAAGAATGAAAAGGATGCAATCATCATGACAACTCAATCCCAAACTCAAATCCAGAACGGTCATTTAGACTGGCTTGAAGCCGAATCCATTCATATTATCCGCGAAGTGGTGGCGGAATGTGAAAATCCGGCTTTGCTGTTTTCCGGCGGTAAGGATTCCGTTGTGCTGCTTGCCTTGGCACGCAAAGCTTTTCAGTTGGGCAAGCGGACGGTGCAATTGCCGTTTCCGCTGGTACATATCGATACCGGACATAATTATCCGGAGGTGATTCGATTTCGCGACGAGCAGGTGGCGCAGCTTAATGCTCGCTTGGTCGTCGGTCATGTGGAAGATTCAATTGCCCGCGGCACGGTGGTACTGCGTAAAGAAACCGACAGTCGTAATGCGGCGCAGGCGGTGACATTGCTGGAAACTATCGCCGAAAACGGCTTTGACGCTTTAATGGGCGGTGCGCGACGTGATGAAGAAAAAGCGCGCGCCAAGGAACGGATTTTCTCCTTCCGCGATGAATTCGGTCAATGGGATCCGAAAGCCCAGCGTCCTGAACTGTGGTCTTTATATAACGCCAAACTGCACAAAGGCGAGAATATGCGAGTGTTCCCGATTTCCAACTGGACGGAACTGGATATTTGGCAATATATCGCGCGCGAAAATCTGGCGTTGCCGCCGATTTATTACAGCCACAAGCGCGAAGTGGTGCGGCGTAAAGGATTATTGGTGCCGGTGACCACGTTAACCCCGAAAGCGGCAAACGAGCAAAGTGAAATACTGAATGTGCGTTTTCGCACTGTTGGCGATATCAGCTGCACCTGCCCCGTCGCCAGTACGGCGAAAAATGCACTGGAAATTATTCAAGAAACCGCCGTTGCCGATATTTCCGAACGCAGTGCCACGCGGCTGGACGATCAAGCCAGTGAAGCGGCAATGGAAAAACGTAAAAAAGAAGGCTATTTCTAATCAAAAACCGACCGCACTTTTGTGGGCGGCAGGTTTTCCGCTTCCGCCGTTCGCATTGCAGGCGGCGGGATTGCGCAGTTAACTGAAATGAAAACAGAATAACAATAAAAGGACAGCATCATGGCACAACAACTTACTCCCTTACGATTTATCACCGCCGGCAGCGTCGATGACGGCAAAAGCACCCTGATCGGACGCCTGCTGTATGACAGCAAAGCGTTGCTGAGCGACCAGCTTAATGTGCTTAATCAGGCGAAAAACAAAGGCAGCCAAGAAGCGATTGATTTTTCCTTGTTAACCGACGGGTTGGAGGCGGAGCGCGAACAGGGCATCACCATTGATGTGGCATACCGCTATTTTTCCACGGCAAAACGCAAATTTATTATTGCCGATACGCCGGGGCATGAGCAATACACGCGCAATATGGTTACCGGCGCATCGACAGCTTCGGCGGCGATTGTGCTGGTGGACGCCTCGCAGCTTGATTTTTCCCGCGAACCGCTGGAATTACTGGCGCAAACCAAGCGACATTCCGCCGTCTTAAGCCATTTGAATTGCCCGCATATTATCGTGGCGGTGAACAAAATGGATCTGCTTAATTATAACCAAGAAAAATTCAATGCGATTAAACAGAGCTACACGCATTTGGCGCAGCAGCTGGGGCTGCAAAAGGTGTATTTTGTGCCGGTTTCCGCCTTGTTGGGCGACAATCTGGTGTATAAAAGCGACAACACGCCGTGGTATCAGGGCGAACCGTTATTGAGCATTCTGGAAAATTTGCCCGCGGTCAACGACGGCGATATTCAAAGTGACGATTTTTATTTTCCGGTGCAGCTGGTGATTCGTCAGGACGCCGATAAGCAGGATGATTTCCGCGGTTATCAAGGGCGCATTGAGGCGGGTGATGTGCATGTCGGGCAGAAGATTCGCATTGAGCCGTCCGCCTTGACGGCAACAGTGATTGAAATTATTGCGCCGAACGGCGAAGTAAAACAGGCAAAACGCGGAGATGTGATTACGCTGCGTTTGGATAAGGACATTGATATTTCTCGCGGCGATGTATTTGTGGCGGAACATTCGACGTTGCGCCCGAGCAAACAAGTGCATGCGACACTGTGCTGGTTTGATGCGCGGGGACTAAATCCGGCGCGTAAATATCTGCTCAAACACGGTACGCAAACGGTGTTTGCGCGGGTCAGCGAAGTGGAGCAGGTGCTGGATATTAAAACGCTGTCCAATGCCAGCGGCGAAGAACAGATTAACATGAACGACATCGCGCAAGTGCGTTTAAGTTTACAAAAACCGATTGTGGCGACGACCTACGACGCAAATGCCGCCGGTGGCGCCTTTATTTTGATTGATGAAGCCACCTATCACACCGTTGCGGCGGGCATGATTTTAGGATTGGAATAAAAATAGCGTAAAAACGTACCGCACTTTTTCATATATTATGATGCCGGCGGTGCGCAAGATTTGTCTCGATAAGTGCTGTGCGCTTGTCGATAAATAATATGACTTTAACTGTGGGACAAACAATGACAAACACAACACATAATTTCCCTCTTAATGCCGAAACTGCCGCCTTGCTTGACGGGCTGGATAACCTGCAATTAGCTTGGCTTTCCGGTTATTGCTGGGCGAAAGCAAGAGGTGAGAGCGGGGCGGTCGAGGGCATTTCCGCCGTCGCGCCGGCTGCGGCTGCCGCGCCGTTGGCAGTGACCGTACTGTCGATTTCGCAAACCGGTAACGCCAAAGGAGTCGCCGCACAATTGGCGGAGCGCTTACAGCAGGAAAATATTGCGGTGACACTGGTGTCTGCCAAGGATTATAAAGCGAAAAAGATCGCCGACGAGCAGCTGTTATTATTGGTGACCTCTACGCAAGGCGAGGGCGAGCCGCCGGAAGAGGGCGTAGTGTTATACAAGCTCCTGCATGGTAAAAAAGCGCCGAAACTGGATCATCTTGACTTTGCTGTGCTGGGGCTGGGTGATACCTCCTACCCGAATTTCTGTCAGGCTGGGAAAGATTTTGATCAGCGCTTGGCGGAATTAGGCGCGAAACGCTTGTTGGAGCGCATCGATGCGGATCTGGATTTCAGCACCACCGCGACGCAATGGATCGAGCATGTTGTGGCAGCGGTTAAACAAAAAACGGCTGCTACGCCGACGGCGCGGACAAGTGCGGTTAGTTCATCGCAAGAAAAGACTGCGGAGAACCGTTATAACAAAGAAAACCCCTATGTTGCCACCTTGTTGACCAATCAGAAAATCACTGCCCGCCAATCAGAAAAAGACGTGCATCATTTGGAATTTGATCTGACCGATTCCGGTCTGACCTATCAGCCCGGCGATGCGCTCGGTGTGTGGTTCGATAATGATCCGGCGCTGGTCGAGGAAATATTGAACGCGCTGGATTTAAGTGGGGAAGAAAGCGTGCAGACAGCAGGAAAAACGCTACCGATTCGCACCGCACTTTTATCCCATTTTGAACTGACGCAGAACACGCCGGTGTTTATGAAAGCCTATGCCGAATTAGCCGGCAGTCAGATACTGAATGAGTTGGTGGCGAAAACAGACCGATTAACCGAATATGTGCAACATACGCCGCCGGTGGATGTGTTGCATGATTTCCCGGCAAAATTGAGCGCCGAACAGTTTGTGTCGCTGTTGCGTCCATTGGCGCCACGTTTGTATTCCATTTCTTCCGCCGCGGCGGAAGTGGGCGAAGAGGTTCATTTAAGCGTTGGAGTCGTGCGCTTTGAACATAACGGTAATGCCCGCGCCGGTGCCGCATCAAGTTACCTTGCCGATCGGGTGGAGGAAGATGGACAAGTGCGGGTGTTTGTGGAACGCAACGACAATTTCCGCCTGCCGACAGACAGCGCTAAGCCGATTATTATGATTGGTTCCGGCACCGGCATTGCGCCGTTTCGCGCCTTTGTTCAACAGCGCGCCGCCGATCAGGCAGAAGGGCAAAACTGGCTGATTTTCGGTAATCAGCATTTTACTCAAGATTTCCTGTACCAGACTGAATGGCAGCAGTTTGCCAAAGACGGATTTTTGCACCGATGCGATTTTGCTTGGTCAAGAGATCAGGAAGAAAAAATCTATGTGCAGGATAAAATTCGTGAAAAAGCCACCGCACTTTGGCAATGGTTACAGGACGGCGCCTACCTTTATGTATGCGGCGATGCCGCCAGAATGGCGAAAGACGTGGAAACCGCGCTGCTGGATGTGATTGTGCAACAGGGCGGATTAAGCCCTGAAGATGCGGAAGAC
Source organism: Haemophilus massiliensis (assembly GCA_000752995.2). GTDB lineage: Bacteria > Pseudomonadota > Gammaproteobacteria > Enterobacterales > Pasteurellaceae > Necropsobacter > Necropsobacter massiliensis_B. Next base: position 555,913 of record LM994634.1, read on the forward strand.
TATTTAACCGAGTTGCGTGAAGCGCGGCGTTATCAGCGGGACGTGTATTAAAATCCATTTTTCGGGCGAGCGGACAGCTTCGTCCTCGATCAGTATTATAATCGGAGTGAATAAGTAATGAGTAAAGACAACCAAACCCCAAAACCGGATTGGCAGGATAAACCGCTGTCCGACAATGAACGTTTGAAATCACAGAGTAATTTTCTGCGCGGGACCATTTTAGATGATTTGCAGGATCCGTTAACCGGCGGATTTAGAGGCGATAATTTCCAGCTGATCCGTTTCCACGGCATGTACGAACAAGATGATCGCGATATCCGGGCGGAACGGCTGGAAGAAAAGCTGGAGCCGCTGAAATTTATGCTGTTGCGCTGTCGCTTGCCGGGCGGAATTATTCAGCCGTATCAATGGATTGAAATAGACAAATTTGCCCGCGAGCATACTTATTACCAATCTATCCGCCTGACTAATCGACAAACTTTCCAGTATCACGGCGTACCGAAAGGGCAATTGCAGCCGATGCACCGCTTGCTGCACAGTATCGGGCTGGACAGTATCGCCACAGCAGCGGATATGAACCGCAATGTGTTATGTACTTCAAATCCGATTGAATCGGAATTACACCAGCAAGCATACGAATTTGCCAAAAAAATCTCCGAACATTTATTGCCGCGCTCGCGCGGTTATTTGGATGTGTGGATTGACGGCAAAAAAATTGAAAGCTCGGACGATCTGTTTAAACCGGAAGAGGAACCGATCTTAGGTAAAACCTTTTTACCGCGTAAGTTCAAAACTGCGGTGGCAATTCCGCCGTTAAACGACGTGGATGTGTACGGCAATGATATGAATTTTATCGCTATACAGGATGAAAACGGGCAATTGTGTGGATTTAACGTGCTGGTGGGCGGCGGGCTTTCTTTTGAGCACGGTAATACCAAAACCTATCCGAACATATCCCTTGAATTGGGTTATGTACCGTTGGATAAAACCTTGGCGGCAGCCGAAGCGGTGGTGACCACTCAGCGTGATTTCGGCAATCGCAGCGACCGCAAAAACGCGCGCACCCGTTATACCATTCAGAATATGACGCTGGAAGGCTTCCGCACCGAAGTGGAAAAACGTATGGGCATCAAATTCGAATCGACTCGTCCGTTTAAATTTACCGAGCGCGGCGACCGTATCGGCTGGGTACACGGTATTGATAAAAAGTGGCATCTAACCTGTTTTATCGAAAGCGGGCGTATTACCGATCAGCCGGGTAAACCGTTAATGAGCGGCATGCTGGAGCTGGCAAAAGTGCATAAAGGTGACTTCCGTATTACCGCCAACCAGAATATTATCATCGCGAATGTGGCGGAAGAGGATAAAGCGCAAATTGAAGCGATTGCCAGACAATACGGTTTGAGCCGTTCGGATGTAACCAAGCAACGCGAATATTCCATGTCCTGCGTATCCTTCCCGACTTGCCCGCTGGCAATGGCGGAAGCCGAGCGGATTCTGCCGGATTTTGTCACCGAACTGGATAAATTGATGGCAAAACATCAGCTTTCCGATGATTATATTATTACCCGCATTACCGGTTGTCCAAACGGCTGCGGTCGTGCCATGTTATCTGAAATAGGTTTGGTCGGAAAAGCCATCGGTCGCTATAACCTGCATATCGGCGGTGATCGCGAGGGCGTACGCATTCCACGGCTGTACCGCGAGAACATTACCTTGCCCGAAATCATTAATGAACTTGACGGCTTAATCGGACGTTGGGCAACTGAACGGGAAGTAAACGAAGCGTTCGGTGATTTTGTGATCCGCAGCGGCATTATCAAACCGGTGGTTAATTCTCCGGTGGATTTCTGGGATGCCGCACTTATCCCAACTAAAACCGCTGAATAAAACGTCTAAAAAAACGACCGCACTTTGATTCGCCCCAAAAGTTGGGTTAAATAAAACGGATTAACGTGCGGATTTTTATGACTAAACGCTACGTAATAACACGAAAAGTGCGCCATTATTTTCAGTTATTATGTCAGAGCATTGGCTTATCGCGATCAATGTTCTATGCTGTTAAGACACAAAGAGTAATTGATGAAAAAAGTTGCGAATTGCCGCAATGACCACGCTTCTTAACACCTGGTCCGTCAAACACTAAGGTGTTGATGGAGCGGTTAGAGGATAAGTGCGGTTGATTTTCCAAGAAATTTTCCTTCTTTAAACCCTTGCGGTGTCATTCCTGTTTCACGTTTGAAAAATTTCACAAAATGAGTCGGTTCGTTAAAGCCAAGCTGTTCGCTGAGGGAGGCAATAGAAATGACGGCATGTACCAATTGGCGTTTGGCTCCGAGAATAATCCGTTGATTGATAAGTGTTTTGGCGGTTTGTTTGCGAATTAAAGAACAAGCTCGGTTTAAGCTTTTTTCGCTACATGCCAATTTTTCTGCATATTGCTTCACTTGATGCCACTCGTAGAAATGGCGGTCAAGCAGTTGGCAAAATTTTTCAAACCGTGCCACTAAACGAGGAGGATAAGGCAAGGTAGGCTTGATGTCTAAGCTCGCCAATCGCCACAATAATGCATAACATTGGTGGTGAATAAGTTGTTGTTGAACTGGCGAATAAGGTTTTTGACAATCTTGTTTGAGTTGCACAATGCCTTGCTTCATCGCATTGAAATCTGTTTCTGTCAGCTGGACATTAGCTTGGACTTGGGGGAATTGATTCAATTCCGGAAGATAATTAATCATCATTACCCAACCTTCCCAGTTTTTATCCTTGCCAAAACTATGCGCTTGTCCTTTTTTCACCCACATTACCGTCCCTTTTTGACAAAAGTACGGCTCAAAGTCGAGCCATAATGTGCCGTTGCCTCCCGTATTCAAAATCACCATATCACATTGGTAGATGTAGGTTCGTTGTATCATTTCATCGGAACAGCGTTGTCGTAAGTTGGCAACACTAAAAATTTCTACATTGTAGTCGTAATTTTTTCGAGGTTGGTAATTTAATGGTATGGTTTGTTTTTGTCTTAAATTTGCCATGATAATGGGGTATTTTCGCCTTTTTTGCTTTGATAATTGCATTATAATACCATCAAATTCATTCAAAGAACGAGGGAGTTATGGGAGATTTTCAATACACGTCTGAACAAGCCCAATTAGCGGAACTGATTATTAAGTTAGAAAAACAAGCGTTAGATAAATGGTTTAAAGGCGATACATCAGGGTATCGCGAATTGTGGTCAAAACAAAATTTCAGTTATTTTGATATTGCAAGCCCGGTACGGATTGATAGCTATGAAAAAATTTGTGAATTTTTAAATGGTATTGAAGGCAATCTCTTTGCGAAAAATTATGATTTTTGCCATCCTCGCGTACAGTTTGCACCGGATTTGGCTATTTTAACTTATCAATTACATGCAGATACCAATCTTATTGATATGCACTATAACTGCATTGAAATTTATCAAAAAGAAGATGAAGGTTGGAAAGTGATCCATTCGACTTGGTCGGCCATTCGTCCGATGGATTGGGATTTCAGCAAGATAAAGGCCGAAGTGTAACAATTCTGTATTGTAATCGCATTTTTTGCTAAATAAGGAGTTTTAAATGACCCAAGCGCAACAAATCTTCGATTATGCCGCCTGCCAATACAGTACGCGACCTGAATACCTTTGGGCAAAATTTCCGGAATACGCCGTCTTGCGCCATAACAACGCCAAGGGGAAATGGTATGCTCTTATCGGAAAAATTGCTAAAGCAAAACTGGGCTTGCAAGGTGAAGGCGAGACGGATTTCATTAATTTGAAATGTCCACCTGATATGGTAAATATCTTACAGCAAGCCCCACATTTTCTGCCTGCCTACCATATGAATAAAATCCACTGGCTGACGATTGTGCTAGATCATGGCGTGGAAATAGACGAAATCTTGAAACTGCTTGATTGGAGTTATGATTTAACGAAGTAAAGATAGTTGTAGGTTGCATACCCGACACTAGCTTGTAGAATGGACTTCAGTTCAGCCTATAATTACTGCGAAAAACGACCGCACTTTTATGTGAGCGCCCTATTTTAAGGAGATAAACATGGCTACTTATTCCGATTTATTGATTGATACAGTAAACCGTGCTTATGAACGTTTTGTCCGCGCCTTTGATGGAATTAGTGTGGCGCAGGCAAATGCCTTTCCCGCGGCTGATAATGCGCCGCAAATCAAATCAATGACCTGGCTAGCATGGCATACTGCCCGTGAGTTGGATTTTCAGATTGCCGCGTTAAACGGCACAATCCCGTTGTGGCACAGTCAGGCATGGGAAAACCGCTTCCCTTTTTTCATTACCGATAGCGAGCAGGACTGGCAACACACGCAAGAACAGGCAAAACGCATTCAAACTAACAGTACGGAGGCTGTACTCGACTATCTAAAAGTCGCGACGAATGCGGCTACGGCCTATATCACCAAGCTGTGTGAGGCTGACCTTGATGACATCGTGGATGAAAACTGGACACCACCTGTTACGCGTGGCGTACGTTTGGTTTCTATTATTGATGATGCGGTAATGCACTCGGGGCAAGTGTTTTACGCCAGACGACTGTTGGGATTGACCGACTAATTAAAACAAGTAAGTTGGATTGATAAATCTCGTGTTTTAGAATATCAATAGTTTTGTTAAGTATCAAGCCAAGCTGTGTTCGTTCGGTCAATACAAGCAGTGCTCTATGAAAGCCATCGTTATCTGCCAAACCTGTATAACGATTTTATAGCGTATCAAACTTTATAGGATATCTTTAGGAGTAAGCCATAGAGTGATAGTGCGGTTGTCAGTGTTCACATACCCCTTGTGGGGTATGTGAATTCCTAGGGCCTTAAAAGTAGCCTAAAAAAACCGCACGTTTTACGTGCGGATTGCTATTTAAATTTAATGCTGTTGTTTCATGGCATCGGCGATGAGTTCGGCCTCCGGTCCGAGAATAATCTGTAATCCGTGTTCGCCCAGTTTGACATTGCCTTTTGAACCCAGCGCTCTCAGCTGTAATTCGTCGATTTTGCTCATATCAACCAAGGTGAGGCGCAGACGGGTGATACAGGCGTCGATATTGGACAGGTTGTCTGCACCGCCCAGGGCGTCAATAAAGGCGGCGGCTTGTTGCTTATAAGAGACCGCCTGATTTTGAGTTTGCAGGCTTTCGTCTTCTTCACGCCCCGGTGTCTTTAAATTAAAAGCTTTAATGATGGTACGGAAAAGCGCGTAGTAAATTACCGCGAATACCAGCCCTTGTACGATAAGCATATACCATTCAGTTGCCAGCGGATTGCGTGAAGAAAGCACCATATCGACCAGACCGGCGCTGAAACCGAAGCCGGCAATCCAGTGCATTGTGGCGGCGATAAACACCGAAATACCGGTTAGCAACGCATGTACAACATAAAGCAGCGGTGCGACAAACATGAAAGAGAATTCCAACGGTTCGGTAATACCGGTAAAGAAAGAAGCCAATGCGGCGGCAAGCATAATGGATGCCACTTGAACTTTTTTTGCCGGTTTGGCGCTGTGATAAATCGCCAGTGCGGCGGCCGGTAAACCGAACATCATGACTGGGAAGAAACCTGCCTGATACATTCCGGTAACACCCGGTATGGCTTTGCCTTCTGCTAGCGATTGCGCGCCACCTAAGAAATTCGGGATATCGTTAATACCGGCGACATCAAACCAAAATACGGAGTTTAATGCGTGATGCAAACCGACGGGAATTAACAGGCGGTTCAGGAATCCGTAAATGCCGGCACCGAATGCGCCCAGGTCTTTGATATATTCACCGAAACTAACTAATCCGTTGAAAATCGCCGGCCAAACATACAGTAGAATAAAGGCAAGCAGGATCATAACTAGTGACACGACAATCGGTACCAATCGTTTTCCACTGAAAAATGCCAGCGCTTTCGGCAGTTCGACCTGATAGAAACGGTTGTATAATTCTGCCGAAATCACCCCGACTAAAATGCCGATAAACTGATTGTTGATTTTACCGAATGCGGCAGGAACTTGTTCTGGCGCGATACCTTCCAATTGGGCGACGCTGCCCGGAGACAGCAGGGTTGTCAGCACTAAATAACCGACCAAGCCGGACAAAGCGGCAGAACCGTGTTTGTCATTGGACATACCGAAAGCCACCCCGACCGCAAACAGGATTGCCATATTATCAATAATTGCTGCGCCGGATTTGATTAATAATGCGGCTAACTGGCTGTTAGCACCCCAGCCGTCGGGGTCGATCCAATAGCCGATACCCATTAATACGGCAGCTGCCGGCAGGGCGGCAACGGGTACCATTAATGCGCGCCCTATTTTTTGTAGATAATTTAATACGCTCATAACAGCTCCTTAACTCTGATGTTGAAGTTGGCAGTAAAAATATCAGTGATTCTCGTGATTTAGTGGAGTTAATGAAGAATTACTTCATTAATAAACGATTATAGGATGATGATTTCACTTTGCAAATTAAAGCATCGGTTTTGTGATTGTTATCACTAATTTTACGTAGCGTGAGAAATTGATCTTGGATTTGGAGGTAATATTATTTTATAATCTTTTTTATGAAATTTTTCTTCATTATTTGGTTATTATTTTAGCATAGGAGATTTGTTATGCGCTTGATTCCTCTAAAAACATCGGAACATGTCAGTAAATGGGCGGCTCGTCATATTGTGGAGCGGATTAATAGCTTTGCGCCGACAGCAGAACGTCCTTTTGTCTTAGGTTTGCCGACCGGCGGTACGCCGCTGCAAACCTATAAAGAACTGATTAAACTCTATCAGGCGGGAGAAGTCAGTTTTAAGCATGTGGTCACGTTTAATATGGATGAATATGTGGGGCTGCCGAAGGAACACCCGGAAAGTTATCATTCTTTTATGTATAACAATTTCTTCAACCATGTCGATATTCAGGAAAAAAATATTAATATCTTAGACGGCAATACGGATGATCACGATGCCGAATGTCGTCGCTATGAAGATAAGATCAAATCTTATGGTAAAATTAATCTGTTTATGGGCGGCGTCGGTGTTGACGGACATATTGCATTTAATGAACCGGCGTCTTCTCTTGCATCTCGCACCCGAATCAAAACATTAACCGAAGATACGCTGATTGCCAATTCGCGTTTTTTTGATAATGATATCAACAAAGTACCGAAATATGCGCTGACTATCGGTGTGGCGACCTTGCTTGATGCCGAAGAAGTCATGTTACTGGTTACCGGCTATAACAAGGCGCTGGCGCTGCGAGCGGGAGTGGAAGGCAGTGTAAACCATTTCTGGACAATTAGCGCGCTGCAATTACATCGTCATGCGATTTTTGTCTGTGATGAACCGGCTACGCAGGAACTAAAAGTCAAAACAGTGAAATATTTTAGCGAGTTGGAGGCTAAGGCAATTCACAGCGTATTGTAACCGGCCTTAATAAAACGGAGAGGAAAGATGAAATATGCGTTTACCAATGCGGTTGTTTATACCGCAAAAGACGTGCTGTACGGACATGCGGTAGTGGTCGAAAAGGATAAAATCATAGCCGTGGTCGCCGAACAGGACTTGCCTGAAGATATGCAAAAAATCGATTTGCACGGCAATAATCTGACTGCCGGCTTTATTGATTTGCAGCTTAACGGTTGCGGTGGCGTAATGTTTAACGAAGACGTCAGCGTCAGAACGCTGGAAATTATGCAGGAAACCAACCTTAAGTCCGGCACAACCAGCTATCTGCCGACGTTTATCACTTCGCCCGATGAAGGGATGAAAAGTGCGGTTCAGATTATGCGCGATTATTTGAGTAAATATCGCAATCAGGCTCTAGGGCTGCATTTGGAAGGGCCGTATATCAGCGTGGAGAAAAAGGGCGTACACCGTGAAGAATATGTGCGTACAATCAGTCCGGAGATGAAAGCCTTTTTGCTGGAGAATGCGGATGTAATCACAAAACTGACGTTGGCGCCGGAAAACCCGACGGCACAATGGATTCAAGATTTCGTTGCAAGCGGGATTGTGGTGTCTATTGGACATTCCAATGCCACTTATGAGCAGGTACGTAGCGCCATTGACGCCGGTGCACGTTTTGCCACTCACCTGCATAATGCAATGTCGCCGATAAGCTCCGGACGGGAGATGGGGGTTGTCGGCGCGGTGCTGAGTAGTGATGTTTATAGCGGTGTCATTGTGGACGGTCTGCATGTGACGTTTGACAATATTCGTCTGGATAAAAAATTGAAAGGCGATAAACTCTGTATTGTCACCGATGCAACCGCAGCGGCGGGGGCACACATCGATTCTTTTGAGTTCGTGGGTAAAACCGTCTATGTCCGGGACGGTAAATGCTATGATGTTAACGGTACCTTAGGCGGTTCTGCCATTACTATGATTGAATCGGTAGAAAATGCGGTGAAATATGTCGGTATTCCGTTAGACGAAACTTTACGCATGTGTAATTATTATCCGGCAAAAGCGATTGGCGTAGATACCCGTTTAGGTTCAATTGAAGCGGGAAAAATCGCAAACCTGACAGTATTCACTCATGATTTCAAGGTGATAGGTACTGCTGTCAACGGTGAATGGAAAATCAATTAAAAGCGACCGCACTTTTATGAATGAAAGGCAGTGTTGACTGCCTTTTTTAATACTAGGAATTCTATAAAATTCATTCTAAAATAGCCAAGTTTATTGTTTTTTAGCTGTGGGAGAATTGAAATGCAGGAAAATCATCAGATAGCCAATGTTGACTTCGTAAAACAGATGAATAGTGCGGTCGTCTATAAATTGATTGATCAACAGGGACCTATTTCTCGTATTCAAATCTCCGAGCTTAGTCAGCTTGCGCCGGCAAGCGTCACTAAAATCACTCGCAGTTTGCTCGGGCGCGGCTTAATTAAAGAGGTCGAGCAGCAGGAATCCACCGGCGGCAGACGCGCTACTTCCATTGTGGCGGAATACAAAGCGTTTCGTGCGATTTTGGTTCGTTTGGAGTGTAAACACATTACATTTGCGATGATGGATTTATCTACGAAATTGCTGAAAAAAGACATTGTTGATTTGCCCGAATATACTAATGTCCATGATATTGAAGCTTTTTTGTGCCAACAGCTGGAGGCTTTTATTCAGGCTAACCGCAAACGCCAGCGCGAATTTATCGCAATCGGTATCACCGTGCCCGGGTTTGTAGAGGTGAAAACCAATACGATTTTGCATATTCCTCATTTGGAACTTGATGAACCCTGGGCGCTGGCGCAGAATATTGAACGGCGTTTTGAGCTGATGACTTTCGTCGGGCATGAAGTGCGCAGTCTTGCCTTGGCGGAACATTATTTCGGCGTCACGAAAGATTGCTATGATTCTCTGCTGCTGCGTATTCACCGTGGCGTCAGCGCAGGCATTGTAATTAATCATGAGGTTTTTTTAGGCTATAAGAATAATGCTGGTGAACTTGGTCATATTCAGGTGGATCCGCTCGGCAAGCGCTGTTTTTGCGGTAATGTGGGTTGTCTGGAAACCGTGGTCAGCAATTCAGCAATTGAGGATAAAATGCAGAAGTTGCTGGAAGACGGTTATACCAGTAAATGGCTGTCGCTGGAAAGCCATGATATTGATGCTATTTGTAAAGCGAGCAATAAACAGGATACCGTTGCGACAGAACTGATTGAACATGTGGGCGTGCAAATCGGGCGCGTGCTGGCAATGACGGTCAATATGTTTAACCCTGAAAAAATTGTGATCTCAGGGGAAATCACACAGGCGAAAAACGTGCTGTTCGCCGCCATCCGTAAAACGCTGGAAAGCCACGCGCTGCCGTCGTTCGTGAAAACCACGCCGTTAGTGGTTTCCGAGTTGGAAAATGAGGATGTTATCGGTGCATTTGCGTTGATTAAACGGGCGTTGTTGGACGGCAGTTTATTGCAGCGTTTACTGGCGGAATAAAAGTGCGGTTACTTTTAGATCGATTTGTATAATCTCTATCCGAATAACCGGGAAATAAAATAATTCTGTAAAAAAAGAGTTGACGACTGCGGCGGATATCCGCATAATTAGCCCCGCAAAGCCGATGAGGTGAATGCAGATATAATGGCTATGTAGCTCAGCTGGTTAGAGCACAACACTCATAATGTTGGGGTCACAGGTTCGAATCCCGTCATAGCCACCATATTTGCGGGACTGGCGAAATTGGTAGACGCACCAGATTTAGGTTCTGGCGCCGCGAGGTGTGTGGGTTCAAGTCCCTCGTCCCGCACCATTCATCAGCTTGCAGTCATTAAAGTAGGTGGGGTATCGCCAAGTGGTAAGGCACCGGGTTTTGATCTCGGCATCCCTAGGTTCGAATCCTAGTACCCCAGCCATCTTACCTGATTTAAGAGTTCCGAGATTAAGATATTCAATTGGGGTATCGCCAAGTGGTAAGGCACCGGGTTTTGATCTCGGCATTCCTAGGTTCGAATCCTAGTACCCCAGCCATAGCCTCGGGTATCGCTATTAAGGTTTTTGAACTCAGCAACCTCTGTTGGGGTATCGCCAAGCGGTAAGGCACCGGATTCTGATTCCGGCATTCCTAGGTTCGAATCCTAGTACCCCAGCCATTTCATTTACTGTCATTTTCTTTTATCCACCTCATTATTTTTTGTTTGTATTGTCTGTTTTTTTATTACGTAGTAAAAAATTTTCAAAAAACAATTAACTGCTTCAGCGTATGCAATAGGTAGAGGGTTTTGCTTTATATTTATCGGGATTCGATACTTAATGCTAAAATCATTACTATTTGTAGTGATTATAAATCCTTAAATTAGCTTAATATGCTGCAAAAAAGATGTTTTGCATTATTTTCTAACTGTTAACCTGTTCATAATTCGCCACGAATATATTACAATCGACTTCCTTTTGTTTATCTCACGGAAAGCAATTATTATGAATGAAGAACAAAAACAAACAGAAAAATCGACTTGGGCGTCAAAATTCAGTGCGCTAGGACCCGGAATCTTAATGGCATCCGCCGCGGTAGGCGGCTCACATATTATTGCCTCTACACAGGCCGGTGCCATTTACGGCTGGCAATTGGCGATCATTATTATTTTGGCTAATGTATTCAAATATCCGTTTTTCCGTTTCGGTGTGCAATATACTTTAGATAGCGGCAATACGCTGCTTGAGGGTTACCGCCAAAAAGGCAAACTGTATCTGTGGGTTTTCTTTTTATTAAATATCTTCGCAACTGTCATTAATACCGCCGCGGTCGGTTTGTTGTGCGCGGCGATTTTAACGTTTGTGCTGCCGGTGCCTGTACCTGTACCGACGCTTAGCCTTATTGTGATTGCATTAAGTACCGCAATTTTGTTGCTGGGTAAATACCGCATTTTGGACGGATTATCCAAACTGATTATGATTGCCTTAACGGTGACAACGGTTGCCGCAGTAGTGATAGCATTAATGCGTACAGGCATTCAGGGCGTTGCACCAGCGGATTATATCGCGCCGTCGCCGTGGAACCTCGGCGCGCTGGCCTTTATTGTGGCATTAATGGGCTGGATGCCGGCGCCGATTGAAATTTCCGCGATCAATTCCATGTGGGTGGTGGCAAAACGACGGTTGACCAAAGTTTCGTATAAAGATGGCATTTTCGATTTTAATGTGGGCTTTATTGGTACCGCGATTCTGGCGATTGTCTTTTTGGCGCTGGGCGCGTTGGTACAATACGGGTCCGGTAATGCGGTAGAAATGGTGGGCGGAAAATATATCGCTCAGCTAATTAATATGTATGCCTCGACGATTGGCGACTGGGCGCGCGGTCTGATCGCATTTATCGCTTTTATGTGCATGTTCGGCACCACCATTACGGTGATTGACGGCTATTCCCGCACCAATGTGGAAAGCCTGCGCCTGATTTTAGGCAAGAAAGAAAGCCGCCCGAGCATTTTGAATTCGGCGATTATTTTCGCCGCACTTTCCGGTCTGGCGATTATTTTCTATTTTAATAATGCTGTGGGGCCGATGTTGAAATTCGCTATGATCGCTTCCTTCGTTTCAACGCCGGTGTTTGCTTGGTTGAATTTATCGCTGGTATTAAACGGTAAACATCGGGTAAAAGGTGGCTTGTTATGGCTGTCTTTTATCGGACTGATCTATCTGAGCGCGTTTACCCTGCTCTTTATCGTACAGCAGGCAGGTTGGTTGAATTAAGCTGAAAATGTCAAAAAAACGACCGCACTTATCGCCCGTCCGATAGCTGAAAAGTGCGGTCGTATTTTTATTTGTTTTTAACCTTTAATGCCTTTATGTCTGAGCAAAGCATCCAGCTGCGGTGCACGACCTCTGAAACGTTTAAACAGCGTCATTGGCTCTTGCGAACCGCCGCGAGTCAGGATTTCGTCCAGGTAGGATTGACCGGTCACCGGGTTGAAAATACCTTCTTCCTCAAAACGAGAAAATGCGTCGGCAGACAGCACTTCCGCCCATAAATAGCTGTAATAGCCTGCCGCATAGCCTCCGGCGAAAATATGGCTGAAGCTGTGTGCCGGTCTTGCCCAATCCACGCTTTTAACCACCGCCACTTGCGCTTTGACCTGTTGCAAGGTATTCATAATCTGATTGGCTTTTCCGGCGGTGAAATAATGATGCAGGCGGAAGTCAAACAGCCCGAATTCCAACTGACGCAGTACAAACATGGCGGCTTGGAAATTTTTGGCTTTCAGCAGCTGGTTCAATTTTTCTTTCGGAAGCGGCTCGCCGGTTTCATAATGACCGGAAATAAACGCCAACGCGTCTTCTTGCCAGCACCAGTTTTCTAAAAATTGACTTGGCAATTCCACCGCATCCCAAGGCACACCGTTAATTCCCGCCACATCGGCGACATCAATTTGCGTCAGCATGTGATGAATACCATGTCCGAATTCATGGAACAGGGTGGTGACTTCATCATGAGTAAATAATGCCGGTTTATTGCCGACCGGGGCATTGAAATTACAGGTCAGATAAGCGACCGGCGTTTGGATTGAGCCGTCCGCTTTGCGTCTGCGCCCGATACAGTCGTCCATCCACGCGCCGCCGCGTTTGTTTTCTCGGGCATACAAATCGAGATAAAAACTGCCGCGCAGCTGATCGTTGGCATCAATTAAATCAAAGAAACGAACGTCTTTATGCCAGCTGTCCACATTAAAACGTTCTACCGCGCGAATATTGAAAATGCGCTTAATCACTTCAAACAGACCGCCGATAACCCGATCTTCCGGAAAATACGGGCGCAATTCTTCGTCATTAATTGCATACAGGTGTTGTTTTTGTTTTTCGCTGTAAAAGGCAATGTCCCAAGGTTCAAGTGCGGTCAGATTAAACTGGGTTTGGCAAAATGCCTGTAATGCCGCCAGTTCGCGTTCGCCCTGCGGTTTTGAACGTGCGGCGAGGTTATCCAGAAAATCCAGCACCTGCTGCGGGCTTTCCGCCATTTTGGTTGCCAGCGACAGTTCGGTGTAAGTATTGAAATCCAGCAATTTTGCCAGCTCAAGGCGCAGGTTCAGGATTTCTTCCATAATCGCCGAATTGTCCCATTTGCCGGCGTTCGGGCCTTGTTCCGAGGCGCGGGTGACGAAAGCGCGATACATTTCTGCACGCAGTTCTCGGTTTTCACAATAAGTCATGACCGGTAAATAGCTTGGAAATTCCAGCGTAAAGCGATAACCGTCCAGTCCTTTGTTTTGTGCTGATTGTTTTGCCGCCTGTAGCGCGCTTTCCGGTAGACCTTGGAGCTGACTTTCCTCTTTGATAACTTTTTCCCAGCCCATAGTGGCGTCCAGTACATTATTGCTGAATTGCGCACTGAGTTCCGACAGGCGCGAGACGATTTCGCCGTAACGCTTTTGTTTTTCCGGTGCTAAGGAAATACCGGACAGTTTGAAATCGCGCAAGGCATTGTCAATAGCTTTTTGCTGTGCGGTGCTATAACGGGCAAATTCAGAACTATTTTTCAGTTGTAAATAAGCCTGATACAAGCCCTCATGCTGCCCCAGCCAAGTGCTGTATTCGGATAACAACGGCAGACAGGCTTGATACGCCTCACGTAATTCCGGGCTGTTTTTTACTGCATTTAAATGGCTGATCGGTGACCAAGCTTTGCTTAAGCGATCACCGCTTTCCGTCAGCGGTTGAATCAAATTTTCCCAGCTGAAGTGCGGTTGTGTTAACAGACGTTCCACCTCTGCGCGGCCGTCTTGAATCAGTTGTTCCACCGCCGGGCGGATATGTTCAGGTTTGATAAGGGAAAATTGTGGCAGTTCCGTTGCGTTCAATAATGGATTAGTCATAACATGATCCTTAAAAATAAACAGGCCCGAGTACGGGTATAAAAAGATTTATTATAAATAAGGGCTGATTTTATAATATCTAGCTTGAAAAATCTAAAAAATCCCGGATAATTGAGAATTATTTTTATTTAAAAGACTGATAATGAAAGCGATCTATATTCTATTGGGCTGTGTTTTTCTTGGATTGGGCGTGTTGGGAGTGATTTTGCCGATGCTGCCAGCAACACCTTTTTTGTTGCTCACTCTGTTTTTCTTTGCGAAAGGCTCTGATCGGCTGCATCAGTGGTTTTTGCAGACCGAACTATATAATAAACACCTCAAATCATTGAAAGAACAGCGTGCTTTGAGTCAGAAGTCGAAATGCTGGATTCTGGCATTTGCGACGTTGATGTTATCCATCGGTTTTTATTTTTCCCCGGGCGTACTGGCAAAAAGTATCATTGTTTGTGTATTGTTGATTAAATATTGGTTCTTTTTCTTCTGGATTAAGACCGTCAAAGAATAAATTGGTATTCATGACGCATTTTTGTATAATGCCGCTATTTTTCCGGCAACCGTTTATGCGTCATGTTTAATTTCCCTTTATCTTTCCGTTCTTTGTTTTTGCTGAAAAGTGCGGTGTTTTTTTGCGCTGTTTTTAGCCTAACTGCCTGTGATCAGCCGCCGCAGTCTTCCGACTCTCTCTCAGTTCCGCCTGTGAGCGAGTCGCAAGTGAATGTTGAAGTGTTGACGCGTGGGGTTTACGGCGATTTGGTGATCAGCCCGTCGGCGCTGCACAATGAAGAACAAAGCATTTTTTTGCGCGATATTCTGGAAGGGCTGGTGATTTATGATCCGCACGGACAAATTATTCCCGCAGTGGCGGAAAGCTGGCGGACGGAAGATAATAAAAACTGGATATTTATGCTGCGCGACAATGCCAAATGGTCAAACGGCGAACCTGTTACCGCTCACGATTTTGTACGTAGCTGGCAGCAGCTGGCGCGCTCCGACAGTCCGTTAAAATCCTATTTAGCGTTTCTCAATCTGCAACATGCCTCGGCGGTTATTGCCGGCGAACTGCCGGTGGAAAAACTCGGCGTAGAAGCCGTCAGTGAGCAGGAACTGCACATCCATTTGGATAAGGCAAAGCCTTATTTGCCCGCCATGCTGGTTCATTCGGCGCTGTTGCCGCAATATCTCAACGCACACAGCGGTTTTGTGACGAATGGCGCTTATACGGTAACGGGACAGCAGGATGACATGATTCATCTGGTGGAAAACCCCTATTATTGGGCGGCGAATCAGCGCTTTTTTAAACGGGTTGATTACCGTAAGCTTCCCCCGCAGCAACCGTTAAGCGAACTGGATTTAGTGCAGAATCCTCCGTCGTCGCATGGTGATATTAGTTATCTGCCGACATTATGCAGTTATTATTATGAATTTAATTTTAAGGATCCGATTTTGGCGAAAAGTGCGGTCAGAAAAGCGTTAGTTTCGATGATGTCGGCGCGTAATTTGGTTCAGCACGAGTTGCCGACGATGCTTGCGACCAACCATTTACTACCGCAATCCATGCGGATGGAACAGGAAAGTCGTTGGGAACCGGTGCTGGTGGAGCAATTGTTGCAGCAAAACGGCATTAATGAAAAAACGCCGTTGCAGCTGCGCCTGACCTTTGATCAGGACGGCGTGCATCCGCGCGTTGCGCAAGGGTTGGTGCAGATGCTGTCGCAGTCGGATATGATTCGGATTAACGCAGAGCCGGTTTCTTGGCAGCAATTGTTGGAAAAACGGGCGAAAGGCGATTTTCAGATTATCCGCTCCGGCTGGTGTGCGGATTATCATGAACCTTCCGCATTTTTGATGAATTTCTACTCCGCCGGCCCCGATAATAAAAGCGGCTACAGTAATGAAAAGGTGGATCAGTTACTGGAACAAACCTTGCAGAACATATCCGAGCAGGACCGTCGTGCATTGTACGGGCAGATTATTGATATTTTGCAGCAGGACAATGTAGTGCTGCCGGTTTTCCAATATACCGCCGCGGTTTATATTGCGCCGAGTTTGGATGGCATTGACCGCCTTAATCCGACGCAGGTGATTTACAGTAAAGACCTATTCCGCCGCCGAATTGAACATCATGAATAAACCGTTTAATTCGCCGGCTGGGCGTCTTCCACCGGGGCGCTGTTTGCAGGCGTAGTCGGTTTTAACACATCCCACAGGCTTTCTCGCTGTTTGCCGTCATCTTCCGGAGATGATGCTCGAATTGGCGATGGTGAGCAGAATGATTGGTTGCGATCGACCCATACCGGAATTTTGCGTGCACTGTCGCAATCCCAGCTGCCGTAAGCATTAATGCCAACCCATTTAATATTCGACGGCGCATGCAGTTTCAACGGGGTTGCTGAAAAACGCTGTAAATAATCCCGATAAACCTGCAAGGCACCGCTGGCACCGGTCAGATTGGTGTCGCCGTTGTCATCGCGTCCCAGCCATACGGTGACCACATGGTTGCCGTCAATACCGACGAACCAAGTATCGCGCGCATCATTAGTGGTACCGGTTTTGCCCGCCAAATGTAAATGGGCGAAAGCGTTTTGCAGGCTGCGTCCGGTGCCGCGTTCCACTACTTGCTGCATGGCAAATAAGGTTTGAAATGCGGCTTCACGCGGGACAACTTGTTCCGCTTCCGTTGTCCGCTGATAAAGCAGATTGCCCTGCTGATCGGTGATACTGTCGATGGTTGCCAGCCCAATGCTTGCGCCTTCGTTGGCGATGGTTTGGTAAAGTTTGGTAACTTCGTAAGGCGAAATCGCATAAGCGCCAAGCAAGGTTGACGGCAGTTTCGGAATGCTGACGTTATCCCAGCCCATTGCTTTTTGCGTGTTGATCACGTTATTTAACCCGACTTTCATCCCGATATTCACGGTAGGAATATTTAGAGAACGGACTAAGGCATCCATTAACATCACCGAGCCGCTGTATTTGCGGTCATAATTGCGTGGCTGCCATGGCGGACTGCCTTTGACATGAATGGTTATCGGCTGATTTTGAATCGGCGTGTTGAGGCGAAATTGCTGCGGATTGGCAAGTGCGGTCAAATAAACTGAAGGTTTTACCAGCGAACCGATTTGGCGTCGTGCGCTGAATGCGCGGTTAAAGCCGGCATAGCCGGTTTGCAGTCCGCCGACAATAGCTCTGACTTCGCCGCTGCGATAATCGGCAACCACCATTGCCGATTCCAGATGCGGATTTTTATATTTCAACTGTAACTCGGATACGGCATTGATAACGGCGTTTTCCGCATCATGTTGTTGTTTTTCGTCCAAGGTGGAGAAAATCCGCGCGCCGGATAGCGCAGCAGCTTTGTTTTCGCCGAGCTGATGACGCAACTCGGCCTGTAGGGTTTGCAGAAAGGCCGGATATTTGCGGTTGATTTTACCGCGCTGCTGCACGCCTAACGGGCGTTTGCTTAGCATATCGTATAATTCATCGCTGATGACTTTATGTTCCAGTAGCAGATGCAGCACTACATTGCGGCGCTCAATGGCATTGTTTGGGTTGCGCCAAGGATTATACAGTGACGGGCCTTTGACCATTCCCACCAATAACGCAATCTGGTCGAGGCTGATTTCCCGAATGGAACGTCCGAAATAGAAATGACTGGCAAGTTCAAAGCCATGAATTTGTGTATCACCGTTTTGCCCCAGATAAATTTCGTTTAAATAGGTTTCCAGAATGCGGTTTTTGTCATAACGCGAATCCAGAATCAGTGCCATAAGGGCTTCGTTAATTTTTCGACTGAAAGAACGTTCGTTGCTGAGAAACAAATTTTTGACTAATTGTTGCGTCAGCGTACTGCCGCCCTGTACCCGGTGTCCTGCCTGAAGATTGGCGATCAGTGCCCGCATGATACCAATCGGGCTGATCCCGTCATGGGTATAGAAATGGCGGTCTTCCGTCAACAATAAAGCATCAATCAGTAGACGCGGATAATTTTGCAACGCAATTGCCAGCCGTTCTTCTTTGTCCGAGTGCAGCATGGCGATGAGTTTCGGTGCCAGCGAAAACGCCTCAATAGTTTTGACATTAACAAGATCTTCAATCACACTGAGTTTGTTGTCGTTAAAACGCAGCCGGAAAACCCGCTGTGCTTCGGGATGTTGTGGAAAGGGAAACGCGCCGCGCAGCAGTACAATGGTATCGTTTTCAATTTTAAAATCGCCCGGTGCGGCAACCATAGTGGTCTGGCGATAGTTGTTTTCTAGCAATACCTGCTTGACTTGTTCCGGGCTCAGTCCGTCGCTTAAACGAATGCTGTCGATGCGACCGTACACCTCGGCGGGCAGTTGCCATACCTGACCGTCCATTTTGGAGCGAATTTTTCCGTCCAAATAAATGCCGTAAAACGCAATATAACAAAGCGTAACAAAAGCAATTTTCATCAATAAAGCGCGCAGCGATGTTGTTTTCTGTGCGCCGCAAGTGTCTGTTCGCGAGTTGTCATCGTGCTGTTTGTTTGCCATGTGTTGTTATCCGCTCAGCGAGGCGTTAAAGGTTAAATAGGATTGTAAAAAACGTTCAAAATCTTCCATCCCGCAAAAGGCAATGCTTTCGGCGTCATAATAATGAAAATCTTCTTCCGTTTCGTCCTGACTGTCAATTGCCAGGTTATTGGCTTTAATCATGACTTCTTCGGCATTGATAAACAGGCTGTATTCGCGCCCGATAAGACAGGTTTCTGTGGGAAACGTCAGGCTGTGTGCCTGCTGTAGCCGTGCAAGTGCAGTCGAAACTAACTGCGGATTGGACCGCACTTCACAATTAACCCAGTTTGCCAGCGCTTCATGTCCCATGGAACATTCGGCTATGATATCGCCTGCGGAATAAGTGAACTGAAAATCCATGCTGTCAGATACTGAACGAAGAACCGCAGCCGCAGGTGGTGGTGGCGTTCGGATTATTGACGACAAAACGCGAGCCTTCCAGCCCTTCAGTGTAATCGACGGTGCCGCCGATCAGATATTGCAGGCTCATGGGATCGATTACCAATTGCACGCCGGCATTTTCCACGGTCAAATCGCCTTCGTTGACTTTTTCGTCAAAAGTAAAACCATATTGAAAACCGCTACAGCCGCCGCCGGTAATATAAACGCGCAATTTCAGCGCGCTGTTTTCTTCTTCGGTAATCAGCGCTTTGACTTTCTTTGCCGCCGCATCGGTAAAGGTTAAGGGTACTGTCATCTCTGTCATACTTTATCTCGTCTGTTATTTTATCGTTACATTGAATTGGCGTATTATCTAATAACCCACCAATCCATTCAAGAATTTATCAAGGATTTTTCTATCAAATAATGCTACAATGCGGCAAATTTTTTGTTTAACAGAGAGATAATTATGGCTATCCCATTAAGAACAGAAGAAGAAATTATAAAATTACGCGAGGCCTGCAAACTGGCTGCCGATGTACTGATAATGATCGAACCCTATGTCAAAGCGGGCGTGACCACCGGCGAGCTGGATCGTATCTGTCACGATTATATGGTAAACGAGCAGCATGTAATCCCCGCCTGTTTGGGCTATCACGGTTTCCCGAAAGCGACCTGCATCTCGCTTAACGAAGTGGTTTGCCACGGTATTCCGAGCGAAGGAAAAATGTTAAAAGACGGTGATATTTTAAATATTGACGTGACAGTGATTAAAGACGGCTATTTCGGTGATAATTCCAAAATGTATATTGTCGGGCAGACGAATATCCGCAGCCGGAAGTTGGTTGAAGCGGCACAGGAAGCCCTCTATGTGGGGTTACGCACGGTTAAGCCGGGCATTCGGCTGCGAGAGATCGGCAAAGCGGTGCAGCATTATACGGAAAGTCAGGGGTTCAGTGTGGTGCGTGAATATTGCGGGCATGGTGTCGGCACCGAATTTCATTGCGAACCGCAGGTGCTGCATTATTATGCCGATGACGGCGGTGTGATTTTAAAAGAAGGTATGGTGTTTACCATCGAACCAATGATTAACGCGGGTAAAAAAGAAGTGCGTTTAATGGGCGACGGTTGGACGGTGAAAACCAAAGACCGTAGTCATTCAGCGCAGTACGAACATCAGCTGGTGGTGACGGCGACGGGCTGTGAAGTGATGACAATTCGTCCGGAGGAAGAACAGAGCGGACGGATCAGCCGTATTATGATTAATGTTTAATCAAGGTTGCGGGGTGCTTTCGGCACCCCGTTGCGTATCAAAAATTGTTTTCGTCCGAGAGTTTTGCAAGGATCTTGAATGTTTGATTATATCCCGCTCGACAACCCGACACTGGCTGAAATCAAAGCGCAAAAAGAGGCGTTGAAAACATTTGAGCACAGCCGATTCGGGCAAATACCGATTTATCAGCTGATTGCCAATCGTACGCGCTTTTGCGATCAATTGTTAATTCATCTGTGGCGGCATTTTCAGTTGGAATCATTATCGCAGTCGGCGCTGATTGCGGTGGGCGGCTACGGACGGGAAGAAATGTTTCCGTTGTCTGATTTGGATGTGCTGATTTTAACACAGGACAATATGGATGCGCAGCACGAAGAACGTATCACGCAGTTGGTACAATTTCTGTGGGATTGCGGGTTTGAGGTCGGGCATGCGGTGCGAACCTTGTGGCAATGTACAGACGAAGGGCGGCAGGATATCAGCATCGCAACCAATTTATTGGAAAGCCGTTATTTGTGTGGTCGGCAGGATTTGTTTGAAAAACTGACCGCACTTTTACAGCAGCCGGACTTCTGGCCTATCGATGCTTTTTTTAACGCTAAAATTCAGGAAAAAACCGAGCGTTATCAACGCTATAATAACACCAGCTATAACCTCGAACCGGATATTAAATACAGCCCTGGCGGTCTGCGTGATCTACATCTGCTGTACTGGCTGGCATTGCGCCATACCGGCGCGAAAAATCTGAATGATATTTTGCAATCCGGCTTTATTTATCCGCAGGAATATACGCTATTGCAGCAAAGCCAGCAACTGTTGTTTAAAGTGCGGTTCGCATTACATCTGATTTTAACACGCTATGATAACCGCTTGTTGTTTGATCGCCAGCTGAAAGTTAGCGAATTGCTGGGTTATCGCGGCGAGGGCAATCAGGCGGTAGAAAACATGATGAAAGCGTTTTTTCAGGCGTTGCAGTCCATATCGCTGCTCAGCGACATATTAACCAAGCATTACCGCGAACATTTTCTGAGCGCGCCGACCGACAGCCCGCTGATTCCGCTGGATGCGCATTTCGGTTTGAAAAACAACGAAATTTGTTTGCGCAATCCCGACTGTTTCCAAATTTGCCCGGACAGTATATTGGACTTGTTTTATCATCTGACTCAGCGACCGACGGCGGATATTCATTCAGCCACATTGCGGCAATTGCATCTGACGCTGGATAAATTCGAAGGTTGTTTAAGCGACAGCCCAACGGCACGGGAAAAATTCCTGCGCCTGTTTGTTCAGCCGAAAGCGATTGAACGTGCGCTTGCGCCGATGCGCCGCTACGGCGTGCTGAATATTTATTTGCCGCAATGGAAACAGATCGAAGGGCTGATGCAGTTTGATTTGTTTCACAGTTATACCGTGGATGAACATACACTGCGGGTTATGCTGAAACTGGAAAGTTTTCTGGCAGCAGAAAATGCCGACTCGCATCCTGTCTGTAGTGCGCTGTTTCCCGCCTTGTCTGATCGCACATTAGTTTATTTGGCCGCGCTGTTTCATGATATTGCCAAAGGCCGCGGCGGTGATCACGCGGAACTCGGCGCGCAGGATATGATTGATTTTGCTCGGCAGCACGGCTTTGAAGCGCGTGAGACTGCAACGATGGCATGGTTGGTGAGAAATCATTTGTTGATGTCGGTTACCGCTCAGCGGCGGGATATTCATGATCCGGCGGTGGTAATGGGGTTTGCCGCGGAAGTACAGAACCAAGTGCGCCTGGATTATTTAATTTGCCTGACCGTGGCGGATATTTGTGCTACGAACGAAACCCTGTGGAACAGCTGGAAACGTTCGTTGTTGGCGACATTGTACCAGGCCACCAATCAACAGTTTCAGCGCGGAATGAGTTGTTTGCAGGATAATCAGGAAAAAATTACAGTACACCGCAGCGAGGCGCTGACGTTACTGCGGCATGATAATCCGCAGTTGAGCGACAACGACATTCTTCTCTTCTGGCAGCGCTGCCCTGATGAGTATTTTTTGCGTAACAGCCCGAAACAGATTGCGTGGCATACACAGCTGCTGTTGGCGTCGCAGGCGGATTTGCTGGTTAAAATCAGTAATCGTTTTTCTGCTGGCGGGACGGAAGTTTTCGTTTATTGTCAGGATCGCCCGAATTTATTTAACCGATTGGTTTCTGCAATCGGCGCGAAACAGTTCAGTATTCACGATGCGCAGATTATCACCAGTTCGGACGGATATGTGTTTGACAGCTTTATTGTAACTGAACTGAACGGCGAGCTGGCGAGGTTCGATCGTCGCCGCGAGCTGGAACAGGCGTTGACCCGCGCCTTGCGGGATGATTGGATGCCGACACCGAATAGGCAGAAAAACCGTCGGCTACAGCATTTTCGGGTGAATACGGAAGTACGCTTTCTGCATACGGAAAAAACCGAACAAACGGAAATGGAGCTGTTTGCGCTGGATAAAGCGGGGTTGCTGGCGGAAGTCAGCCGAATTTTTTCTGAACTGGGACTGAATTTGCTGAATGCTAAAATTACGACGATTGGGGAAAAAGCGGAGGATTTTTTTATTCTGACCAATCAACAGAATTGTGCCTTAAGCGACCGTGAGCGAGAAACATTGAAACAGCGCATTCTGGCGGTGTTATAAATCAATAAAAAAAGCACCGCACTTTTTATACTGGTGTTCAATGTTAAAAGTGCGGTACTTTTTCGACGATTATTTGCGCAGGTTGACAAGCGCCACGGACAGAATAATGAGCGCGCCGCCGACCAACATTTTCAGTGTCGGCACTTCGTCAAGCCATGCCCATGCCAGCGCAATGGCATACACAGGTTCAAGAGAAATAATCATTGCTGCGGTACGAGCGTTGATGGTATCCAAACTGGAAATAAACAGGGTATAGGCCAGACTGGTACACAGCAGACCGATGCAGGCGATCCAAAACCAATCGGCGGCGGATACAGTCGGGAGATCGGTGCCGGAGACGGGCAATAATATCAGAATACCGACTAGATACTGCCACCAACTTGCCTGTGTGCCCGATATTTTTGCGGCATTTTTGCGATTTAAAATAGCAAGTACGGCATAGATTGCGCCGGAAAAAATACCCCATAACAATCCCTGCGTTGCCTGATTGTCGAATTCAAATTCCGGCGTAACCAAAATTAATCCGACGGAAATACTGGCTAACAGTAAAAACTCACCAAATGTTAACCGCTCTTTGAACGCCGCTATTTCAAATAGTGCGACGAATGCCGGAAAACTGGCAAATCCCAGCGTTCCCAGCGCTACGCCGCCAACTTTGACCGCAATATAAAACGTCACCCAGTGCATTGCCAGTAGAAAACCGAGCAGACTTTGGTTCAGGATTTCTTTGATGCTAAGTCTGATAAACGGTATTTTTTTAAACAGGAAAAAGACCGAAAGCGCCGATAAGGCAATCAGCAGCCGCCCCAGCACCAGCACACCGGCATCACTTTTAATCAGCACGCCGAACAGTCCAGTCGCCCCAAATAATAGTGCGGTAAAATGCACTTTCAACAATGCCAGTCGATAGCTTTTCATGTTATCCATTGATCTTCCCGCTTATTTTCGGGTTTCCGCAGGTGCGGCGGCTATTTTAATGCGGCAAAGGCAATATCCGCCGCCTGTAATGTGTGCTCGATATCCTGCTCCGTGTGCGCAAGAGACATAAAGCCGGCTTCAAAAGCGGAAGGTGCAAGGTAGACACCTTGTTGCAGCATGCTATGGAAAAACCGTTTGAATTTTTCCACATCACACTGCACCGCGTGCTGATAAGAAGACACTTCCTTTTGTTCGGTAAAGAATAAACCGAACATTCCACCGACATAATTGACCACAAAAGGCACGTTATGCTTGTCCGCAGCAGCTTTTAATCCGCAGGCGAGTTTTTCCGTCAAACGGGCGAGATGTTGTTCGTTGCCAGCTTTTTTCAGTTCGTTTAAACAGGCCAGCCCGGCCGCCATGGCAATCGGATTGCCGGACAGCGTACCAGCCTGATAGACCGGGCCGGTCGGTGCAATGTATTGCATAATTTCTTTTTTACCGCCAAATGCGCCCACCGGCATGCCGCCACCGATGACTTTTCCTAAGGTGGTGAGATCGGGAGTGACACCATAATAATGTTGTGCACCGCCGAGTGCGACCCGAAAGCCGGTCATCACTTCGTCGATAATCAACAGCGCGCCGTATTGGTCGCATAGTTCGCGCAATCCCTGCAAAAAGCCAGGTTTCGGTGGAATACAGTTCATGTTGCCGGCAACCGGCTCAATAATTAAACAGGCGATATCGTCCGGATATTGGACAAAAGCTTCTTTGACTGATTGTAGGTTGTTGTATTCGCAGGTAATTGTATGTTTGGCGAAATCTTCCGGCACGCCGGGTGAACTTGGCTGTCCCAGTGTCAGCGCACCGGAACCGGCTTTAACTAATAGGCTGTCGGAATGGCCGTGATAGCAACCTTCAAATTTTAAAATTTTATCCCGTTTGGTATAACCGCGCGCCAGACGGATTGCCGACATGGTCGCTTCGGTGCCGGAGCTTACCATGCGTACCATTTCGATGGACGGCACCAAATCGCACACCAGTTCGGCGAGATCGATTTCCGACGGCGTCGGCGCGCCGAAACTTAGCCCTTTTTCTGCGGTTTTCAGCACCGCACTTAAAATAGCGGGGTGATTATGCCCCAGAATCATCGGTCCCCAAGAACCGACATAGTCAATATATTGTTTGCCGTCGGTATCGAAAATATAAGCGCCTTGCGCTTTTTCAATGAAAACCGGTGTGCCGCCCACACCTTTAAAGGCGCGTACCGGTGAGTTGACACCGCCTGGAATCACTTGTTGCGCGCGGGAAAATAAAGTTTCTGATGTTGTCATAATAGTTGCCCTTTTTGGTTACAGAATGCCGTTTATTGTACTGTAAAACACGATAAATTTATAAAAATATTTATGTTCGGATTTTGCTTTATGATATGCTTGCCGCATTGAGTTTCATCATCTTTACATATCGCAATGTTAGTCAGTTTGTTACTTACCTTTTTAGGGGCGTTGGCCACATTATTTGTGATGCGCCCGCTTGCGCAGAAAGTCGGTTTAGTGGATAAGCCTAATTATCGTAAACGTCATCAGGGCGCGATACCGCTTATCGGTGGTATTTCTTTGTTTGCCGGAAATCTGTGTTTTTATTTACTGGAATGGGATCAGATGCGCCTGCCGGGGTTATACCTGTTCAGTATTTTTGTGCTGTTGGTTATCGGTATTTGGGATGACCGCTTTGATATCAGCCCGTTTATCCGTGCTGGCATCCAAGCGTTTTTGGCGATTTTAATGATTGATATGGGCAATATTTATTTAGATCATTTGGGGCAGATTATCGGTCCGTTTCAGCTTACCTTAGGTTCGATCGGCTTAATGATTACCGTATTCGCCACCATTGCGGTGATTAACGCCTTTAATATGATCGACGGAATCGATGGGCTGCTAGGCGGGTTGTCAAGTGTGGCGTTTGCTGCGATTGGGATTTTGTTGGTGCTGGATAATCAGATGGATTTGGCTTACTGGAGTTTTGCCTTGATTATCGCTATTCTGCCTTATTTTATGTTGAATCTGGGTATTCCGTTCGGCGCAAAATATAAAGTGTTTATGGGCGATGCGGGCAGTACTTTGATCGGATTTACGATTATCTGGATTTTATTGTTGAGTACGCAGGGCAAGGGACATCCGATGAACCCGATTACCGCATTATGGATTATTGCGATTCCGGTAGTGGATATGATCGCAATTATTTATCGTCGTCTACGCAAGGGTAAAAGCCCGTTTCGTCCAGACCGGTTGCATGTTCATCATTTAATGGTGCGGGCAGGACTGAGTTCCAGACAGGCCTTTTTACTGATTACGTTCGTTGCCGCACTTTGTGCCGGTTTTGGTATTTTAGGCGAAATTTATTATATTAATGAATGGGTCATGTTTCTGGCATTTATCTTACTGTTCTTTATTTATTCGTTTTCTATTGCCAGGGCATGGCGAATTACACGCTGGCTTCGTCGCATTAAACGTCGTGCACGGCGTTTAAAATCGTCTTAACGCTGTTGGGGGAAATATGACAGGTAATCCGTGCCGCGGAAGTTATCCGAACAAGAGAATTATTTTCTTATTTTTGACCGCACTTTTAGCACTTGGTGGCTATGCAGGTAGCTATTTGGTTAACCCTTTATGGACGGCGGAAGCGGAAATCGCCCCGCCGACAACAGATGGATTGGGTAATTACTCTTCTTTATTTTCAATGTATCAACTGATTAGCGGAGAACCTCAGCAGGCTTCGAAAGCGACAGATATGGTATATCAAGAATTTAAACGCCAGCTGTCCGCATACGATAATATTTACGCTTTCTGGCAAAGCAGCGAATATTATAAACAGCAATTGACGGGCAATCATCAGGCTGACAGCGCATTACTGTTGCAGTTGATAAATCGAATTCACGTAGCGCAGGAAACGGCACGGGAACCGCTGCGTATAAGTATTGCGCTGGAAAATCCGAAACAGGCGGCTGAATTGCTAACTGCATTTATTCAGCAAACTAATGATACGACACGCGCTGTTGTTTATAATGAATTGATTTCACAATGGAAAATTCTGTTCAACCAAATCAATACCGCAACCCAACTCAATTTAGGACAAACCGAACAGCACAGCGATGGGCAGGATTGGCAAGGCAAACTGAATATGATGAAATCGGTCACCGCACTTGATAATACGCTGGTTGCCTATCGTTATACCAAAACGCCATCTCAGCCAGTGGATGCTGATTATCCGAATCGCGTTTTATGGGCGGTTATCGGCGCGGGCATCGGCATTGTTCTTGGACTATTGATTGTATTGTTGACGCCAGCTAAAAGAGAAGATTAAGTGCGGTCAAATTTCAGGGAAATTATAAAAAATAAACAGCTTTATCTTAAATAATAAACGAATTGTGTAAAAAACTATCTTGCGATAAAAAAATAGAAAAAAAGACTAGACAAGTGATTTGTAAACTCTTAATATACGCCCCGCAACGACGCGATGAGCGCTCGTAGCTCAGTTGGATAGAGCGTTGGCCTCCGGAGCCAAAGGTCGCAAGTTCAAATCTTGTCGAGCGCGCCAGTCGTCAATGCGAAAACAACTTACAGTGGTGGCTATAGCTCAGTTGGTAGAGCCCTGGATTGTGATTCCAGTTGTCGTGGGTTCAAGTCCCATTAGCCACCCCAATATTACCTATGTAATATGTCGGCGAGTAGCGCAGCTTGGTAGCGCAACTGGTTTGGGACCAGTGGGTCGTAGGTTCAAATCCTATCTCGCCGACCAATTTTTTTGTTCTTTAACAATCTATCAGACAATCTGTGTGGGCACTTGTTGATTGACTTTGTTGAAATTATTTAAATTTTGAAGTCTTGATAAGTGCTTAACTTGAAATTCATATATTCCAACTAAGCG
>LM994628.1 GCA_000752995.2 Haemophilus massiliensis
TAATGCTTATCCAGTAAGGCCTGTTGCATAGGTGGCAGGTGCGGGTTTAGCTGACGGGCAAACAGGTTCATATACGCGATTTCTTCCAACACCACCGCATTATGTACCGCGTTATCGCCGTCCGTTCCCCAAGCAAATGGGCCATGTGAATGCACCAGCACCGCCGGGATGTCTAACGGTGCAATGCCCCGCTGCAGGAAGGTCTCAATAATCACGTTTCCCGTTTCCAGCTCATAATCGCCCTTGATTTCCGCTTCCGTCATTTTCCGTGTACAGGGGATTTCACCGTAAAAATAATCCGCATGGGTGGTACCCGCGGCTATCAAGCCTTCCCCCGCCTGCGCCCAAACGGTGGCATGGCGCGAATGAGTATGGACGATGCCGCCGATTTCCTCAAACTGTCGATACAGTGCCAAATGGGTCGCAGTGTCCGACGACGGCTTTTTCTCGCCCCACACTTTATTGCCCGCTAAATCCACTATCACGATATCGTCCGCCGTCATGCTCTCATAGTCCACTCCCGACGGTTTAATCGCCACCAAGCCCGATTCCCGGTCGATTTCACTCACATTGCCCCAGGTAAAGGTGACCAGATGATGTGTCGGCAACGCCAAGTTCGCCTTTAACACGCGTTCACGTAATGCAGTTAACATGCCAATCCCCCTTGTTTCATCTTCTCTTCTATCCAACGACGGGCGTTGATTATTTCAACCAACGGCTCCGGCGCCTTTTCCGTCCACATTTCAATTAAAAACGCACCGCGGTAATTTAACTGCGACAGTACCTTAAAACAGTCGGCAAAATCCACACAGCCCTCGCCGAACGGCACATCGCGGAATTGACCGGCACAGCTTTCGGTCACCTTATAGGTGTCTTTTAAATGAATCGCTGAGATTTTATCGATGCCCAGTTTCAGCTCTTCCGCCACATTATCGTTCCAGGCCGATAAATTGCCCACATCCGGGTACACCGTAAACCATGGCGAGGCAATCAGTTTATCCCACGGCTTCCAGCGTGAAATCGAGCTCATAAACCGCGTGTCCATAATCTCCACCGCCAAGGTCACCTGATTATTCGCCGCCAGTTCAACCGCCCATTCCAGACCCTGCTGAAAACGGGCGATAGTGCCCTCGTCCTGCTCTTCATAATAGACATCATAACCCGCCAGCTGAATGGTGCGAATGCCAATATCTACCGCCAGTTGAATGGCTTTATCCATGATTTCATAGGCCTGCCGCCGAGTGGCTTCATCATGACTGCCGAACGGAAAACGACGATGTCCGGATAGGCACATGGACGGCACCGTGATGCCGGAGTCCAATACCGCACGCACAAAATCCAGCCGCTGCGCCTTGCTCCAGTTTAACCGCGCCA
>LM994629.1 GCA_000752995.2 Haemophilus massiliensis
AAATATAGCACCGAAGCTGCGGCATTCAGAGGACAGATTACAGAAGACAGAGGACAGAATAAATGGTTATCGGAAAAAGCATTACGGATTATCGGGATTTATTGGTATGGCAGAAAGCGTATCAATTATCACTGAAAATTCATAAACATACTTTAAATTATCCAAAATATGAACAGTTTGAATTAGCAAGCCAAATGCGTAGAGCAAGTAAAGGAATCTGTGCAAATCTTGCAGAAGGCTTTGGGAAACAAAGTGTGAGCAAAGCGGAATTTAAACGTTTTATATTAATGGCAATGGGAAGTGCAGACGAAATGCGAGTATGGCTAAGTTACAGTAAAGACTTAGGATATTTAAATGAAGTTGCCTACGAAAAGTTAGAAATAGCTTATCGAGACATTGCAAAAATGCTAAATGGCTTACATAAAAGTTGGTCATAGGTATTTATTCTGTCATCAGTCTTCTGTCATCTGTCCTCTGATTGGGTAGGGGAGCGTTGTGTAAGCGGATGAAGGTGAATTGAGAAGTTTGCTGGACGTATCACAAGTGCGAATGCTGACATAAGTAACGATAAAACGGGTGAAAAACCCGTTCGCCGGAAGACCAAGGTTTCCTGTCCAACGTTAATCGGGGCAGGGTGAGTCGGCCCCTAAGGCGAGGCTGAAAAGCGTAGTCGATGGGAAACGGGTTAATATTCCCGTACTTGGTAAAACTGCGATGTGGGGACGGAGCAGGTTAGGTTAGCGTGCTGTTGGATATGCACGTTTAAGTTGGTAGGTGGGTGAGTTAGGCAAATCCGGTTCACCTTAACACCGAGAGATGATGACGAGGCTCTACGGAGCTGAAGTAACTGATACCACACTTCCAGGAAAAGCCACTAAGCATCAGGTTTTACTAAACCGTACTATAAACCGA
>LM994630.1 GCA_000752995.2 Haemophilus massiliensis
TGCGGTTAATTTCCGAGAAGAAATTAAAGAAACCGAAAAGCCAATCGGAAATCATAATGCGTGATAATCGCCCTTATGAGATCAAAGACGGTGTGGAGCATTGTATTGAAGATGAAGTGCCGTTTGAAATTCCTGAGAGTTGGCGTTGGGTGAGGTTGGGGGAAATTGTTGATATTTCTCGGGGAGCTTCTCCTAGACCTATTCAACAATATATTACATTAGAAAATGATGGTATTCCTTGGATAAAAATTGGTGATACAGAAATTGGTGGTAAATATATTTATGAAACTAAGGAAAAGATAACAAAAGAAGCAGCAGTTAAATCAAAAAAAGTTGATGTAAATGATTTTTTATTAACCAACTCTATGAGCTTTGGAAGACCATACATTACAAAAATATCGGGTTGCATTCACGATGGTTGGTTAGTAATAAGTTTTGATAAAAATATATTTAATATTGATTTTTTATATTATTTATTAAGTTCACCATTTATTTTCAGTCAATTTTCTCAAAGAGCCGCTGGTTCTGCATTCAAGAATTTGAAATCTGATACGGTTAGGGAATCATTAATTCCATTACCCCCAATCCAAGAACAACACCGAATTGTAGAAAAAATAGAAAAGCTATTTTCCCAAATTGATAATCTGCAAATCTAAATCGTAGCGGGCGCCAACGTGACATCCTTACTGGATTTTGATGAAAAATAAAGATCGAAATTTTACGAAGAGCTAATGTAGGGACGCACTGAGTGCGTCCGCCTGACATATTACCAATCAATAATTTTATTCACAATTGCCTGTTGTTCTGTACTGGTTTTTCTCAAATAAATTCTTGTTGTTTCTATACTTTCGTGTCCCATTAAATCGGCTAAAAATGCAATATCATTAAATCGCTCCAAAAAACTTTTTGCAAAACGATGCCGAAAAGAATGTGGATAAACTAATTTAGGATCAAGATGATAACGTTTAGCCAAAATTTTCAATTGACTGGCAATTCCCCTTGTAGTAATTCTATCTCCATATTTATTTAAGAAAATAAATCCATATTGTTTACCTAATAAATTTAACCATTCCAAACATTCTTGTTGCAATAATAAAGGAATATAAATTCGGCGTAGTTTTCCACCTTTGGAATAAAGATCGATATAGCCAATTTTGATATGTTCACATTTAATTTGCACTAATTCGCTTACCCTTGCCCCAGTTGCTGCCATAAAACGGATCACAAAATACCAATAAATTTCATTATCTTCCTTTAATTTTTGTTTAAAGTAATGATAATCAGCTTCGCTGATCACATTTTCTAAAAATGGCTTTTGTTGCACTTTTACAAAAGTGAGCTTCCATTTCTCCTTTCCTAAGTATTCCAAATAACAGTTAATAGCACGTAATCTTAAATTAACAGTTTGTGGTTTATAATGTTCAATTAAAAAAACTTTATACTGTTTTAAATTGGATTTATTAATTTCATCAAAATGTTGATAAAATTGTTTTACCGCAAATGAATAAGATGAAATAGTATTTTCAGATAGATTTGATTGAGTTAGGTGTTTTTGATATTTTTTAATCATATTGATCTCCGTTGTTGTTGAAAATCAATATGATAAAGTTATTACTGACTTAAATACAAAAACGGACGCACACAGTGCGTCCCTACATTTGATCGGCTAAAATTTCGAAATTACCATTCTTCATCAACATTGCGATTTCAAATCCGGCACAAATTGACAAAAAATAACAAATGCCCTGTAGGGACGCACTGCGTGTGTCCGCCACGATTTAGATTTTTAAATGATCAACTTGAGAAAACAATTGTTCTATTTTTTCTACGATTCTATGCTGTTCTTGAATTGGCGGTAACGGAATAAAGATTTCATTCATACTTTGATAATCTAAGGTTGGCAACGCCGTTCCTTTGTAGAAATGCTTAAAATCAATCATTTTAAAAAATAAGAAAATGTAATTAAGTAGGTTATAATCAAATAGAATGAAAATACCCGTATTTAGATCAACTAAAGAATCCTGATTTAGAATTCTTTTCTTATTGGTAAATATAGCTCCCCCATTCTTGGGAAAAACAATACTGTTTTTAGGATATATAGTACCATTGTAATTAATATTCAAATAATTATTGCTATGCTGTAAATAAATTTGATTTTTAGGATTATTCATATCAGATACTTTAAAATATGGGATTTCTCCAGTATCAGAAAGTTGGTTTATTTGAGGAGTTTTCCCAGCTGATAATATTCCTAAATTTTCCAATCTAACCCAACCCCACCTTTCAGGAATCTCAAACGGCACTTCATCTTCAATACAATGCTCCACACCGTCTTTGATCTCATAAGGGCGATTATCACGCATTATGATTTCCGATTGGCTTTTCGGTTTCTTTAATTTCTTCTCGGAAATTAACCGCA
>LM994631.1 GCA_000752995.2 Haemophilus massiliensis
ACAGGTGGTCAGGTAGAGAATACTCAGGCGCTTGAGAGAACTCGGGTGAAGGAACTAGGCAAAATAGCACCGTAACTTCGGGAGAAGGTGCGCTTACGGTAGTTAAAGTCCGAAACGGATGGAGGTGAAGTAAGTCGAAGAGACCAGCTGGCTGCAACTGTTTATTAAAAACACAGCACTCTGCAAACACGAAAGTGGAGGTATAGGGTGTGATGCCTGCCCGGTGCTGGAAGGTTAATTGATGGTGTAATCGGAAGAGAAGCATCGGATCGAAGCCCCAGTAAACGGCGGCCGTAACTATAACGGTCCTAAGGTAGCGAAATTCCTTGTCGGGTAAGTTCCGACCTGCACGAATGGCATAATGATGGCCAGGCTGTCTCCACCCGAGACTCAGTGAAATTGAAATCGCCGTGAAGATGCGGTGTACCCGCGGCTAGACGGAAAGACCCCGTGAACCTTTACTATAGCTTGACACTGAACCTTGAATTTTGATGTGTAGGATAGGTGGGAGGCGAAGAAGCGGTAACGCCAGTTATCGTGGAGCCGTTGTTGAAATACCACCCTTTAAGGTTTGATGTTCTAACGAAGATTACGAAACGTGGTCTCGGACAGTGTCTGGTGGGTAGTTTGACTGGGGCGGTCTCCTCCCAAAGAGTAACGGAGGAGCACGAAGGTTTGCTAATGACGGTCGGACATCGTCAGGTTAGTGCAATGGTAAAAGCAAGCTTAACTGCGAGACGGACAAGTCGAGCAGGTGCGAAAGCAGGTCATAGTGATCCGGTGGTTCTGAATGGAAGGGCCATCGCTCAACGGATAAAAGGTACTCCGGGGATAACAGGCTGATACCGCCCAAGAGTTCATATCGACGGCGGTGTTTGGCACCTCGATGTCGGCTCATCACATCCTGGGGCTGAAGTAGGTCCCAAGGGTATGGCTGTTCGCCATTTAAAGTGGTACGCGAGCTGGGTTTAGAACGTCGTGAGACAGTTCGGTCCCTATCTG
>LM994632.1:0-45152 GCA_000752995.2 Haemophilus massiliensis
CAAAATTTAAATAATTTCAACAAAGTCAATCAACAAGTGCCCACACAGATTGTCTGATAGATTGTTAAAGAACAGTTGCATTAAGCAAGGCGTGCAAGTATATACAGAATCTTACTTTACGTCAAGCAGTTGTTTTTTCATTTTTGTCTCAAAAAACTACCGCACTTTCGCCTGCCCGCCGTCATTACGGCTGCGGAGGCGTATTATAGAGATTTGGGTTGCGGGATCAAGCATTTTTTATAGAAATTTTATTAACCGTTATTTTTTTGACCTATTCGATTATTCCTAATGCTTTTTCTGCATATTCCCGCAGCATATATAACTCTCGCTGACCTTTGTCAGATAACACTTTATTATCCGTCAGAATCTGTGTTGAGCGTGCAACAATAAACTTCAAATAATCCCGATTATGGGTTTCCTCATACTGCTTTCTTGCAAAATACATATCAGCAATGTCTTTATTGAACTGTGAAATCAATAGTTTCTGTCCGAATAACACAATGAACGCCGCAACTAATGCGATAACCGTACCATAACCCTCGGTCGGATAATACAGTATTCCGCCAATCACAAAAAGTGCGGTCACTAAAAGCGAACTATTTTTAATATAGCCCTCTGCCGGCGGGGCTTTAATTAATTCTTTTAATTTCATATCCGTTTCTCGCAAACAAAATCGGGCAGCCTAAGCCACCCGAAATAATATCATTAAAGGCTATGCTAATATACCGAAGTAATAGCCAACAATTCCCAGCCCGAATAAGGCGAAAATAATATACATTGCGTTAATTTTCTTACGTAATAAATACATACATAAAAACGTCAATCCCAGTGCGGCCAGCCCTGGCAACAACTCATTCAATACGCTTTGTACCGTAGTGACGACTTCTTCGCCGGACTGATTAGTATAGCGAGAAAGTTCCAACGGAATATTAATGCTCGTCCATTTTGAGACTAATGCTCCCATCACAAAAAGACCGAGAATAGATGCACCCTGTGTCAGTTTCTGCAAACGGCCACCGCCCATATCCTGCACAATTTCTGTTCCTTTGGCATAGCCGTATTTAAAACCGTACCAACGGGTCAATGCACGAAAAATGTTAATCCCGATAAAAAAGAGTAATGGTCCCAATAAGCTACCGCTGATTGCCAAACCTGCACCCAATGCAGCCAATACCGGACGCAAGGTTCCCCAGAAGATCGGATCGCCTACCCCGGCTAACGGCCCCATCAAACCGACTTTCACCCCGCTGATTGCGGCATCATTAATATCCGTTGCACCATTGGCGCGCTCTTGTTCCATGGCTGCCGTCACGCCGATAATTGATGAGGCAACCCAAGGCTGAGTATTGAAAAACTCAAGGTGGCGCTTCAACGCTGCCGCCTGATCATCTTTATTGCTGTATAAGCGTTTAATCGCAGGAATCATCGACACACAAAACCCCATTGCCTGCATACGCTCAAAATTAAACGATCCTAACAGGAATGTCGAGCGCCAATATGTACTGCGAATATCACCCGAAGTTAACAGTTTTTTCTCTGACATAATAAAATTCCTTCTTATAGACCTTCAAGTTCGTCATCGGCGAGGGTTTTGCTTGATGTGCTCTGCGGCAATGTCGCCTGATTGAAACGTGGATTTAATTGAATATAAACTAAAGCCAGACAGGCACCCAATAGACCTAAACCGACCAGATTATAATTAGAGAATGAAGCGATCACAAAGCCGATAAAGAAAAACGGCATCAGCGCACCAGCACGCATCATATTAATGACCATGGCATAACCAACCACAACGATAAATCCGCCGGCAATCTGTAAACCGCGAGTCACCACTTCCGGAATAGCATTCAATGCATGCGTTACCGTATCTGTTCCCGCCACTAAAGCGACAAAAAACGCCGGCACGGCAACGCGCAATGCTTGCAAAGAAAGACCGGCGAAATGGCAGAATTCAATTCCTCGAAAATTGGCACGCGTGGCAAAATCATCCGCTTTATGTTGAAGAAAAATAGTCAGCGTACGCACAAAGATCGTCAACACCTGGCCTGCTGCCGCAACCGGAATGGCAATCGCAATTGCGGTGCCTTTATCTTGCCCACCTTTAATCACCAGAATTGCTGCAATAACGGAAGCCAATGCGGCATCCGGCGCCATTGCCGCACCGACATTCATCCAGCCCAGCGCTAGCATTTCCAGCATACCGCCGATAATAATACCGGTCGTCAAATCACCTAAAACCAGACCAATTAAGGTACAAGCCACCAAAGGACGATGAGTCTGACGCTCATCAAGCACGCTGCCCATACCACAAATTGCCGCGACCAATGTCACCAGCACAATTTCCATAGGAGTCATCATAGTATCCTCTATAAATTAAAATTTAAGCGCATTCAGTTTCTGTTTAGTCAACACATCTAGCGGACTGCTAGCAACTTGTTGCAGACTCAAATCAACGCCCAAGTCCAACAATTTATTAAACGCCGCCACATCAGCTCTGCT
Source organism: Haemophilus massiliensis (assembly GCA_000752995.2). Taxonomy (GTDB): domain Bacteria; phylum Pseudomonadota; class Gammaproteobacteria; order Enterobacterales; family Pasteurellaceae; genus Necropsobacter; species Necropsobacter massiliensis_B. The sequence goes on from LM994632.1 coordinate 2,500, forward strand.
CACGGTTACCGCCTGTGAAAGCTGTTGGTTGCCTTCTTTATAGGTCATCCCGCCCACATTGACCTTGTCCACTTTCACGCCGCCATCAATCAAGCGCAAAATATCCGCCGGATTGGTCACAAGCCATAAAATATTCTTACCCGCATATTTCGGGTTATGATAAACCTTAATCGCTTTTTCTACCGGAATCACATAGGATTTTAAATTTTCCGGTGCGACCTGTAACAACAAATCACGGCGTAATGCGTCATTCGCCACTTCATCGCTCACCGCAAAAATCGCCTCGCACTTCACCGCCTTCGCCCAAGAAGTTACTACCTGACCATGAATTAAACGGCTATCAATGCGCAATAAGGAAATGTTCATCTTGTCGCCAAGTGCGGTCGGTTTTTTCACAATTTCTGCCGTTACGGCAGGTGACGCTACAGATTTAACCACCACTTTCGGCTGACGAAAAGACTTCACCGCCGCAACACCAACCTCTTTGGCTGTTTCAACTAAAGCAGGCAGCGTCATATCCGCTTTTGCATCCAACACTTCCAGCAACATTGGCAAACTGACACCGGTTACAATATCCGTATTTTCACCTCGCGCTGTCGCTACTCGACTTGCCGCGTTATAAGGACTACCGCCAAATAAATCCACCAAAAACAGCACCGGTTCATTTTCCGGCAGCGTTGCAATAATCGCATTATATTTTTCCACTAAATGCTCCCCGCCCTCACCGGGCAAGAAAGTCACTATATGAGTATGTTCATCCTCGCCGTACACCATTGCAGCGGAATTAACTAATTCCTGTGAAAATTTACCATGTGTCGCAACGATAATATGGGTCATTAATAACCTCCATTTAGATTAAAATATCTGAAAAATCGTTTCAGCTAATTAAGCAGATACATAGCAAACGTTTGCTTAATCAGCGCAAAGTTTAATCCGTAGAGCATTCGCGTCAAATATATTTTTTAAAATCCGTGATCCCGATCAAATAAAAAACATAATTTATTTAATCATTACCTGCAGAAATAACCCCTAATAAAACGCTAATACAAATAAGGCGAAAATAAAGTACAGCATGTTTTATCAAACTATTAATCCGCACTCATCTATTATTAAGAAAATAGATATTTCGCCGGCTGACGGCTTACAGCGCTACCGGATAGCGCCGACGCCGGACTTCACCGGACGCAGCCCTGCACTGCTCAACTTATTATTTAAGTCAAATAATGCCCGCTCTTTTTCCGCAACGGTTAATAAATTGACATTTTTATTCAGCAACGCCGCCGTCAAGTTCCAAAACAGAATCATATTTATTGAAAATCCATTCTGTTTTAAACGAACATAACAATTCGCCGCACCAACCGCCTTAAACGCAACAATGCTGCCAATCCCGATTTTCGCAAGCAATCTTTCATGTTTAATGGATAAATTAGGCAATTCTTTAATGCGATTTTTCTTAGCTAACGCCTCAGCCAAACGCTGTGCTTTAATTTGTTCGATAGAAAGTAAAAGCAGTTCGCGACAATAGTCTTTATTTTGCATAATCGCTTTCGGCAAGCGATAATAATTACCGATATTCAAACCGATATTCTGAATTAAGGAAGAATAAGATACCGCGCCCTGACTTTCCAGATGAACTGCCAATTCGTCTTCGGCACGTAAATAAAAATTGCCGTTTTGATATATGCCGAACATCAGGTCGTCCTTAAATAATCCGTAACCGGTAAATAAATTTCTGGCGGTGACATTACCGATAAGCTCGCTCAGCATCTGTCTGATTTCCAGTGTGTTTGCTTGTGTAACAGTCATCGTCATGGCACATTCCTCCTTGATTAAAAAAGCGACGAAATAATCTCTTATAGCATATAATTATTTTTCACACGGCACTTATTAACAAACAAATTATGAATTTGTGATACGGATCGTGAAAATAATATTTTTAGACTGAAAAACCACAACAAATTTGGCATAACGACTTGCTAATACGCTCGACAGTGCTTAAAAATATGCAGCGAACGGATGCACAGCGAAACAATGATGCCCCATCACTCAGATGTATTAAAGAATCACGAATTATTGGATATCAACATAAAAAAGATCAAAATTTCACTTGATACTGTATATCAATACAGCTAATATTATGCACAATTTAGGACAACCGATTTTGGCAGAGGTACAATAATGGCGATGACTACGGAAGAAGAAAAAGCAAAAGCACTGGCGGCAGCATTAGGTCAGATTGAAAAACAATTCGGTAAAGGCTCAGTTATGAAACTGGGCGAAACCCAAACTTTGGATGTAGAAGCCGTATCTACCGGTTCCCTCAGTCTGGATGTTGCATTAGGTATCGGCGGTTTACCGATGGGGCGTATTGTGGAGATTTTCGGACCGGAATCTTCCGGTAAAACCACGCTGACTCTTTCAATCATTGCGCAGGCACAGAAAGAAGGAAAAACCTGTGCATTTATTGATGCCGAACATGCGCTGGACCCAATTTATGCGGCAAAACTCGGTGTAGATGTCAAGGAATTGTTGGTTTCACAGCCTGATAACGGCGAGCAGGCGCTAGAAATCTGCGATGCGTTAGTCCGTTCCGGTGCAGTTGATGTGGTCATTGTGGACTCGGTGGCGGCATTAACGCCAAAAGCGGAAATCGAGGGCGATATGGGCGATTCCCATATGGGCTTGCAGGCGCGTTTAATGTCACAGGCATTACGTAAATTAACCGCGCAGATTAAAACCTCAAACTGTCTGGTCGTCTTTATTAACCAAATCCGCATGAAAATCGGTGTAATGTTCGGTAATCCGGAGACCACGACCGGCGGTAACGCACTGAAATTCTATGCTTCCGTACGTCTGGATATTCGCCGTACCGGTTCAATTAAAGACGGTGATCAGGTTATCGGTAACGAAACCCGGGTAAAAGTGGTAAAAAATAAAGTGGCGCCGCCATTCCGTCAGGCGGATTTCCAGATTCTGTACGGCGAAGGCATTTCAAAGAACGGCGAGCTGATTGAACTCGGCGTTAAACACAAACTGGTTGAGAAATCAGGAGCATGGTATTCCTATAACGGTGAAAAAATTGGTCAAGGAAAAGCCAATGCGATGAAATGGTTGAACGAACATCCGGAACAAACCGCAGCGCTGGAAACCAAACTGCGCGCCGAATTATTGGCAAATCCGGATAAAACCTTAATGGCAGATATTGAACAGGCCGAACAGGAAACCATTGCCGATACCGACAGCGATTTCTAATACAAACTGAAAGTGCGGTTATTTTGACCGCACTTTTGCTTGATATGATTAATCTCACAGGAAAATAAGGTGTCCTCTTTAGCACTCGGTTATGTGGTCGGTTTACTCGCACGACGTGAATACAGCGAATTTGAACTGCGCGGTAAAATGCAGGAAAAAGGCTTTTCCGAGCAGGAAATTACGCAAACATTAGCTTATTGTCAACAAAAACGCTGGCAGAACGATAAACGCTTCTGTGAAAACTATGTGCATGCCCGTTCACAACGCGGCTACGGCATAAATCGAATCAAACAGGAATTGTGCCAGCTTAAAGGCATTCAAAACGATACTATCAATGATGTATTGTCAGAAAGCAAAATCGACTGGCAGGCGCTGGCACTATCGGTATTGCGTAAAAAATTTCCTGACCATGCCGCCATGCAGGATTATAAATCCAAACAAAAAATCTGGCGCTATATGTTATCGCACGGATTTAGCGCAGAAGAATTTACCCCGTTTGTTGGACACTATGAAGAAGACCCATTCTAAGCGACCTTTGTAGTCAAACAGTCTTGCGGGAAATCAATCAGCATTATTTTCACAGAAAAATCACACCGCACTTTGAACCGATAAATATTCCGCCCAAATTCCGCTATTCTACTTTGTACAAACCCCTCGCGGTGATACACTATCGCCAATTTTTTAACTCAAATCAGATGAAACAGGAATAATAATGCGCGCGAGTAACTATTTGTTTTCGACCTTAAAAGAAACCCCGAACGACGCTCAAGTGGTCAGCCATCAATTAATGCTGCGAGCCGGCATGGTGCGACCTCTGGCATCGGGGCTGTATAACTGGCTACCGACCGGGTTACGGGTGTTGAAAAAAGTGGAAAACATTATCCGTGAAGAAATGAACAAGAGCGGAGCCATTGAAGTGGAAATGCCGGTGGTGCAACCGGGTGAGTTGTGGCAGGAATCGGGCCGTTGGGAGCAATACGGACCGGAGCTGCTGCGTTTTTCCGATCGCGGAAACCGTGATTTCGTGTTAGGACCGACACACGAAGAAGTGATTACCGATTTAGTCCGCCGCGAAGTGAGTTCTTATAAACAGCTGCCGTTAAATTTATACCAGTTCCAGACTAAATTCCGTGATGAAGTCCGTCCGCGTTTCGGCGTGATGCGCAGCCGCGAGTTTCTGATGAAAGATGCCTATTCTTTCCATACCAACCGTGAAAGCCTACAGCAAACCTATGCGGTGATGTATCAAACTTACAGTAATATTTTCAGCCGGCTGGGGCTGGATTTCCGTGCGGTTCAGGCAGATACCGGTTCTATCGGCGGCAGCGCGTCGCACGAATTTCAGGTTTTGGCGCAAAGCGGCGAAGACGATATCGTTTTCTCGACTCAGTCCGATTTTGCCGCCAATATTGAACTGGCGGAAGCCATAGCAAGCGGTGAACGCCAAACGGCAACGGCAACCATGGAATTAGTGGACACACCGAATGCAAAAACCATCGCCACCTTAGTGGAACAGTTCAATCTGCCGATTGAAAAAACGGTCAAAACCCTGATTGTCAAAGGCGCAACAGAAGAACATCCGCTGGTTGCGCTGATTATTCGCGGTGATCACGAATTAAATGAAGTCAAAGCACAAAAACTCGCATTAGTCGCCGAACCGTTGGAATTTGCCGATGAGGCGGACATCAAACACAAAATCGGCGCCGGAGTCGGCTCTTTGGGGCCGGTAAATCTGCCGATTCCGGCGATTATCGACCGCAGCGTCGCCATAATGAGCGATTTCGGTGCCGGCGCGAATATCGACGGCAAACATTATTTCAATATTAACTGGGAGCGTGACGTCGCTCTGCCGCAAATTGCGGACTTGCGCAATGTGGTGGAAGGCGACATCAGCCCAGACGGCAAAGGAACATTATTGATTAAACGCGGCATTGAAGTGGGTCATATTTTTCAGCTGGGTACGAAATATTCCGAAGCCATGAATGCCACGGTACAGGGCGAAGACGGCCACCTACAACCAATGATCATGGGATGTTACGGTATCGGTGTCAGCCGTGTGGTTGCCGCCGCTATTGAACAAAGCCACGATGAACGCGGAATTATCTGGCCGACGGATGCTATCGCGCCGTTTACCGTTGCGATTGTGCCGATGAATATGTATAAATCGGAAAGTGTACGTCAATTCTGCGAAATCTTATACCAGACTTTAATCGCGCAGGGAATTGAAGTAATTTTTGATGATCGCAAAGAACGCCCGGGCGTTATGTTTGCGGATATGGAACTCATCGGCGTGCCTCACATGCTGGTGATCGGTGAAAAAAATCTGGCGAACGGCGAAATTGAGTATAAAAACCGCCGTAGTGGTGAAAAACAGCTGCTCAATAAAGATCAATTAGTTGATTTTATTCATAAACAGCTGAATGGCTAAACGCAAAATCGCCTGCGAAGAAGGCGATTTTTTATGCGCGCGAGACTCTTATTTAATACCAAACATGCCTCGGTTTGCCTTAGGTAAAGCAAGTTCTATCGGCTTAAAAGTGCGGTGTAAAATTGCAACGTTTTCAGCGTTCGTTACAAAATGATGAAAATTTTTACCGCACTTTTACGAATATTCAAAGCCGATTAATGGGTTTTCAGCTTATTCCAGTATTTTTCGTAAATATCCACCGCCTCGCCCACATCGCTTTGCAAAACGCCTTTCTCGACTTCCGCTGCCGGCGGGAACAACACCGGATCATTAACCAGCGCCGGATCAAGCAATGACTTCACGCCCTCGTTCGGCATAGAAAAGCCCATGCGCTCAATCACCACTTTGGCGCTTTCCGGGCGGAGTAAGAAATCAATAAATTTATAGGCATTTTCCACATTCTTGGCGCTTTGCGGAATGGCATAATTGTCCATCCAGAAAATCGCCCCTTCCTGTGGATAAATAAAATGAATATTCGGATTTTCTTTATTTCCTAAATAAGCCGAACCGTTCCAGATCATGCCCAATGCCACTTCGCCCTGCACATAAGGCACTTCCGGCGAATCGGAATTAAACACCTGCACGTTCGGCATTAATTTTAACAACCGTTCATAAGCGGATTTGATCTCATTTTCGTCGGTGCTGTTCGGCGATTTGCCGTCCAGCAGCTGCGCAATATGAAACACTTCGCGCGCATCGCTGGTCAGCAGCACTTTGCCCTTATATTCCGGTTTCCATAAATCCGCCCAGCTGGTTATCTGCTGCGGATTGATGTCTTCCGCATTTACACCGATGCCGGTCAACCCATAAACATAAGGCAGCGAATATTGATTGCCGGGATCAAATTCCTTATTCAATAAATGAGGCGGAATCTGCTTGAAATTGCTCAGTTTATGGTGATCCAGCGGCTGTAGCATACCTTCTTTCGCCATTTTGCCCACATAATAGCTGGACGGAAACACCAAATCGTAGCCTGAGTTCTGTGAAATCAGCTTCAGCTTGGCATACATTTCCTCATTGCTTTCAAAGGTGGAATAAATCACCTCAATGCCGGTTTCTTGCGTAAATTCCGCGATCAGCGTGGACGGAATATAGTCAGTCCAGTTATACACATACAGTTTTTCTTTGGCAAAGCTCAGCGTAGAGAAAAGGGCGAAAGTCATCAGGAAAAGGGATTTAGATAAGATTGCAAAGATTTTCTTCAATTTATAGTCCTCCAAAGCCTTTGATAAGGCAAAGTGCGGTTAAAAATAAGGCAGTTTTTGTAAACGCCGACCGAATCACAATTCGGTGCTAAGTATAACAAATATTAGCCGATTTTATAGTGAAAGATTTGACATCCGTTACAATCAGAGTAAGATTCGCTTGACTCCCGCACGCGGCGTGTTTTAGAGATTAACTGCGGCGGCTAAGCGAGAATGCAATTAACGCTGTAATCAATCGTCCGAATATATATCAAGGTTTTATGCTGCTTACCTATTCACATCAAGATCATGTCCGTTCTTATTATTCCGAAACCCGCAATCTGCATTTCCAACTTGCGCCGTTGACTCACCGCCAATCCGCCGATGTGTGCATTGTCGGCGCCGGCTTTTTCGGCTTATCCGCCGCGCTTGAGCTCGCCGAGCAAGGCAAAAGCGTGATTGTGCTGGAAGGCGCCAGAGTGGGATTCGGCGCCTCCGGTCGCAGCGGCGGTCAGGCGATTAACGGCTTTGAAGACGGAATCGACGAATATGTTAAACAGGTTGGCTTTGAAACCGCCGAAAAACTTTGGAAGATGTCACTGGAAGCCATTGATATTATTGATGAACGCATCAAAAAGTACCACATTCAATGCGACTGGCGCAAAGGCTATGCCACACTGGCGTTAAATCACCGTCGGCTGGATGATCTGATCGCCGTGGAACAAACCAGCCGGGAACTGTTCGGTTACGCCAATATGCAGCTATGGGATAAGGCGAAGCTGGAGCAACATCTGGGCAGCCACATTTATCAAGGCGCACTGTTCGACAGCAATTCCGGTCATTTGCATCCGCTGAATTATTGCCTTGGCTTAGCCAAAGCCTGTCTGGATTTAGGCGTGCGTATTTATGAGCAATCGCCGGTTGTCGACCTGCGTATCGGTAAAACCAAAGTGAAAGTGAAAACCGAAACCGCCTCGGTGATCGCCAAAGACGTGGTATTGGCCACCAACGCCTATATCACCGCGCTACCGAAAGGGATTCACCACGGTATCGCAAAAAAAATTCTGCCGGTAGAAAGTTTTATCATCGCCACCGAGCCGCTGGATCAGAAAACCGCAGACAGCGTAATCAATAACGGCATGTCCGTCTGTGACAATAATTATCTGCTGGATTATTACCGTTTAAGCGCGGACAACCGCCTGTTGTTCGGCAGCGATTCCAGTTCCGAACACCATATGATCGATATTATGCGGCAAAATATGCTGAAGGTTTTTCCGCAGCTGGAAAATGTCAAAATCGATTACGGCTGGGGCGGACCTATCGATATGACGATTAACGCCAATCCGCATTTCGGGCGCATCGCACCGAATATCTACTTCGCGCAAGGCTATTCCGGTCACGGTGTCGCTCTGACCGGTCTGGCGGGCAGAATTATCGCAGAAGCAATCGTCGGTAATGACGAACGCCTGCGTACCTTTGAAGTGCTCAAAGTGCCGACCGTACGCGGCGGACGTTTAAGCAAAAAAGCGGCGTTATTTATCGGCACCAATTATTATCGGTTCTTGGACAAATATCGCTGATATCGCCACGGTAAAAACCGACCATTTTTTTCACCGCACTTTTACGCGCCCGTGATAATAACGCCGCGGCGACAGTTTATCCCAAACGCTACAGCGTACATTCGCCCGTTCAGCATTCCCATAGCATAAATCACTATCATGCGGGCGCACGCGATGCAGCGCATTCCACGGTATCATTTTTAATATATCAACGAACTTGATTTAAGCCCACCCGAATATTCCGTTTCTCCTATTTTCAACCTAATTACGTTATAGCCGAAATAAACCATCAAAAATGATTACAAATAATCAAATAGATTATCTTTGGTCATTATTGTGATCCATATCACTGTTTATTGCAAAAAATTTCTATATACTTTTTTCCAGTTTAAACCGAATGACAAAGTGTCTTTATGGAAATGTTAGTAATTGCGGACGATTTTACCGGTGCCAATGATACCGGGGTACAGTTTACTCATCAAGGCTTGATGACAGATGTCATACTGAATCCGGAAAACGCCTATTGCGGCGAAGCGGATGTTGTGATCATCAATACCGATAGTCGAGCAATGACGATTGAAAACGCTCAAAAAACTATCGCAGCAGCCGTTAAATACCATACAGATGTAAATACCATTTATAAAAAAATAGATTCTACCCTAAGAGGCAATATCGGCGCCGAGCTGGAAAGCTGTCTGAACGCAAGCCAGCGCAAGGTGGCTTTTATTTGCACAGCCCTGCCAGCGGCAAACCGACGCATCAAAAATGGTATATGCTACGTAGGTGATCGGCCGTTACTGGAAACCGAATTCGCCACCGATCCGAAAACACCGCTCATTTCCTCAACAGTAAAATCAATTATTGCGGCGCAAACCCGCATTCCGGTTGTGGAAATCAATCTGCATCAGTTGAAAAATACCGACTGTCGGCAGGTTATTGCGCAAAGCATTACCGAGCATTCATCCTGCATTATTGCTTTTGATGCGGAGCAGGAATCGGATTTGGCTCGCATTGCCGCATTGATTCAGCCGTATCATACTTCTGCCATAATTGCCGGTTCGGCCGGGCTTGCCAAGTATATTCTGCCGAAAAAACAACCGCACTTTTTACAATCCGAAGACTTGCCCATGCTGTTTGTTGTGGCATCGATGAGTGAAGTCACGATGCGGCAGGTCGATCATGTTAAATCGCAAAACCACATTAGCGTAATTAATATTGACGTCAAAACGCTGCTGGAAGAACAGGATCATATTGCGTTTATCGCACAACAAGCGTTCGATCTTTTAAAACAAAAACAACATGTTATTCTAAAAACTGAAAGTTCGGCAGACGCCCGTCATCATATTGCGGATTTATGCCGTCGGCTTCATCTTGACCGCGCTCAGTTAGGCGAGCGGATTTGTCGGCAACTATCGACACTGGTTAAGCAGATTTTAACCCAGCTCAACTTCCAACTCTCCGCCCTGTTTTTAACCGGCGGTGATATTGCGGTCGGGGCGGCAAAGGCGTTAGGACTGAAACATTATCGTATTCTCGGCGAAATCGAAAACGGCGTGCCATACGGTTATTTTCCGGCAAGTTCACTGGCACATATTCCCGTCATCACGAAAGCGGGCGGGCTGGGCTCAGTTTCAGTTTTGCAAAATACCCTAGATTTTATTCGGGATCTAAACAAGGAGTAAAAAATGAAACCAATATTAGGCATTACAATGGGCGACGCGGCGGGCATCGGTCCGGAAGTCATCATTAAGGCACTGGAAGATAAACGAATTTATGAATTGGCGCATCCTATTGTGATTGGCGATAAGAAAATCATGCAGCGCGCGCTGGCTATCGTTCATTCGAGCTTGGTGTTAAGAACAGTGGCAGACGTCGAGCATTTTAACGCACAGTTCGGCTATATCGACATGCTGGATTTGGATAATCTACCGGCGGATTTGCCTTTTGCCAACGTCGACCCGCGCGCGGGCAGAGCCGCTTACGAGTATATTGAAAAAGCGGTGAATTTAACGCTGGATAACAAAATTCACGCCATTGTCACCGCACCGTTAAACAAAGAAGCCTTACACGCCGGCGGTAAAAACTTTCCGGGACACACCGAAATTTTGGCACATTTAAGTCATACCTCCGACTATTCCATGATGCTGACCAGCGAAAAATTAAACGTTATTCACGTCACCACCCACGTTCAGCTGCGCAAAGCCTGTGATCTGGTCAAGAAAAAACGAGTGCTGAAAGTGATTGAACTGGCAGATGAATATACCAAAATGCTCGGCATTACCGAACCGCGTATCGCCGTTGCTGGGCTAAATCCGCACGCTGGCGAAAACGGTATGTTCGGCGACGAAGACGCTGCCGAAATCCTACCGGCGGTACAACAGGCGCGCCAAAATGGTCTGAACGTAAGCGGACCGATTGCGCCGGATACGGTCTTTCACCGTGCGGCAAATTTAGACGAATTCGATATTGTGGTGGTGATGTATCACGACCAAGGTCATATCCCGATTAAAGTGCTCGGTTTTGATAGCGGCGTCAATGTCACCGTTGGACTACCGTTTATCCGAACCTCTGTCGATCACGGTACTGCATTCCCTATCGCCGGCAAAGGAATCGCCGACAGCCGCAGCATGACTGAAGCCCTATACCTCGGCGCCAAAATGGCAAATGTGAAATATGCAAATAAGTAAGGAGAAAACCATGTTTAAACCCCAAGGTATTGTCACGCCGGTTTTAACCGCACTTGACGAAAATGAACAATTCAATCCGCAAGCCTATAAAGCATTTATCAATTATTTGATTGAGGCAGGTGTGCACGGTATTTTCCCGCTGGGTACAAACGGCGAATTCTATGCCTTTAACCAACAGGAAAAACTGGACATCATTAAAACAGCGGTTGACGCGGTGAACGGTCGCGTCCCCGTTTATGCCGGCGTCGGTTGCATTACGACCAAAGAAACCGTTGAATTTTCAAAACAAGTCTTGGATCTCGGTGTGGACGTGTTATCGGTAATCTCACCGTATTTCGTTGCCGTCAGTCAGGATGATCTTTACCGTCATTTCAGCACAATCGCCAAAAACGTCAACGCGCCGATTTTGATGTACAACATCCCGGCACGCACCGGCAACAATATTGATTATAAAACCCTAAAAAAACTGGCTGAATTCGACAATATCATCGGCATTAAAGACAGTAGCGGAAATTTTGATAATTCATTGAAATATATTGAAAACACCGACCCAAGATTAAGTGTTATGGCAGGTAGTGATTCCCTGATCTTGTGGACATTATTAGCCGGCGGTACAGGTGCTATCAGCGGCTGTTCCAACGTATTCCCGGAACTGATGGTTTCAATCTATGACTATTGGAAGCAAGGGAATATTGAAAGAGCCAACGAAGCGCAGAAAAAAATCCGCCATTTCCGCAACGTCATGCAAATGGGCAATCCAAATTCTGTGGTAAAACGCGCCGCACTTTTACGCGGCCACAACGTCGGTCCGGCAAGAGAACCTTCCAACTGCGCCAATGCGGTAATCGATAACGCATTGCGGGATGTTTTTAAATTGTATGACTAGGAGCGGAATTATGGCAAAAGTGGTTATCTCTCATCGCCTGCATAATGACGGAATGGCGGTACTAGAGAAAAACAATACAAACATCGTAATTACCAATAACGGCGATCCTCAAGTCATGTTACCGGAATTATTGGATGCAGACGGATTAATTATTCGTATCGGTTCTATTGATCGGGACACAATGTTAAAAGCCAAAAATCTGAAAGCTATCGGAAGACCCGGTGTCGGAGTTGACGATGTAGATGTTAACACAGCAACGGAATTAGGCATTCCCGTAGTCATTGCACCGGGGGCAAATACTCGTTCCGTTGCAGAACATGCTTTTGCATTGATGTTTGCCTGCGCAAAAGATATCGTCCGCTCAGACAAAGAACTGCGCAAAGGAAATTTTAATATTAGAAGTAGTTACAAGGCTTACGAACTGAATAATAAAACATTAGCATTAATCGGATACGGACGTATTGGTTCAATTTTAGCCCAAATGTCCAATGCCATCGGAATGCATATTAAAGTATATGATCCTTTTGTTTCGGCGGAGGTAGTTGAAAAAGAAGGCTATCAATATTGCGCTCAATTAAGTGATGCGATTGAAGATGCACACGTTATTTCTATTCACGTTCCTTTAACGAAAGAAACAAAAAACCTTATCGGTGAACGGGAAATCAACTTAATGAATGCAAATACTATTCTAATCAATTGTGCGCGGGGCGAAGTTGTGGATGAAAACGCACTAACCCGAGCATTGGAACAAGGTGTTATTCATAGTACGGGATTGGATGTTTTTGCTCATGAACCTGTCAATATCAACTCACCACTATTTAAATTAAATAATGTGACAGTATCGCCACATATGGCCGGACAAACCAAAGAGGCGGCTTCAGGTGTAGCCACAATGGCTGCCGAGGGTGTACTAGCTGTTATTAACGGTGAGCGCTGGCCTTATGTATGTAATCCTGAAGCCTATGAACATCCTAGATGGAATAAATAACGGGGGAAAGACAATGAACCATTTTTATTCATTATTTCATACAAATAAAGTAATTGGCGGAGCAAATAGCATTGAACAAATCGCTGACGTAGTAACAGAGCATAATGCCGATAAAGTCATTATTATCACTGATCCTGGCGTTTTTAATGCCGGATTGACAAATAAACCCAAAGCGCTGTTAGAACAAGCGAATATTACTGTACATATTATTAATGATACGCCACCAGAACCACCACTGGATAAAGTCAATCAGATTTATCAAGCAGCTAAACAGTTTAATGCCGACATGGTGATCGGCATCGGCGGTGGCAGTGCAATGGATACCGCTAAATTAGTCGCGATCTTATTAAATAATAATGTGCAATTAGGCGATGTTGTAGATGGCAAAGCAAAATTCCAAAACAGGGGTATTCCGACGTTGATGATCCCGACAACAGCAGGAACAGGTTCAGAAGCTACACAAAATGCAATTGTACTAGTTCCGGAACGCGAGTTGAAAGTAGGAATTGTCGATGAAAAAATGATACCAAGCTGTGTGATTTTAGATCCGATAATGACTGTTGGTTTACCAAAACATATAACGGCAAATACCGGTATCGACGCATTATGTCATGCGATTGAATGTTATATTTCAAAAAAATCAACTCCATTCAGTGAAACTTTTGCCTTAAAAGCCGTCGAATTAATCGTCCGCAGTATTCGTACCGCTTATTATGACGGAACGGATTTAAAGGCAAGAGAAGATATGATACTGGGGTCTTATTTCGGCGGTGCCTGTATTGCCACGTCAAGTACCGTTGCTGTTCATGCTTTATCTTACCCGCTAGGGGGTAAATATCATATTCCTCATGGTCTATCAAATGCGATTTTACTGCCGGATGTTATGAAATTTAATCTTGATGCCTGCGAGAAAAAATTTGCTAATGTTGCCAAAGCAATGGGATTAAATATACAAGATTGTTCTCAACGTGAAGCCGCTGAAAAAATGATTGATGAACTATACGTATTAATTCGTGATCTCGATATTAAATGCGATCTTAAATCCGTTGGTATTACACCAGAGGTGCTGGATGAATTAGTAGACTCAGCATTTACGGTTAGACGTTTACTTGATAATAATCCGAAAGAAATGACAAAGGCGGATATTCGCACAATTTATCAGAAGATTATTTAACAAAACGTATTAAATCAAATAGTTTGATTTTACCAGCTAAACTGCTATTGCATGGAGAATAGTCATATGAATAAGTATATCTCAGATAAAAATTTTTTGACCGGACTCATTTTTTTCTTTGTCGCCTTACTTTATTTAGTCAATGCGTTTTTGATTGAAACAAAAGAGCTCGTTAGTGTTGAGGCAGATTTCATGCCCAAAATCTACGGATCACTGTTATTACTATCTGCAATAATTTTAATGATAACGTCATTTTTCAAAATTAAAATAAAACCATCTGAAAAATCAAATACTGAAAATGATTGGAAAAGAATATTCTCCGTTATCGGGTTAATTTTCGTTTATGTGCTATTAATGCAGTATCTTGGGTTTATTTTTACCTCAATACCGTTTTTGTTTCTTTTATCTTTATTACTAACGCCCCAATATGTGAAAAAATCATATCGGATATATGCCATATTTTCAATTATACTGCCGATTATTGCATATTATATATTCAGCTATTATCTAAACTTAACCATGCCTTCCGGTTTCTTATTTTAGAGAGGAAATAAATTATGTTTGATTCGTTATTCCAAGCCACATCCTCTTTATTCACAATAAGTGGTTTAATTTGCTTACTGGGTGGCGTATTTATCGGAATTATATTTGGTTCTGTACCGGGACTATCGGCAACAATGGCGTTAGCACTATTTCTGCCTATCACTTACGCATTGGATCCTAGTATTGCCGTTATTTTGTTGATAGCACTTTATATCGGCGGCATTTCAGGCGGGTTAATTACAGCTATCTTAACCGGTATCCCCGGAACACCCTCATCAATTGCCACATGTTTTGACGGATATCCGATGACAAAGAGAAACCAAGCCTTTAAAGCGTTAGGAGTTGGTGTAACCTTTTCTTTTCTGGGAACGGTATTCTCAACTTTAATTCTGATATTTCTATCTCCTGTATTGGCTAAAATAGCAATTAAATTTGGTGCCTATGAATATTTTGCAGTAGCACTATTCTCTTTAAGTATGCTCGTAGGACTATCTGGCAATAATATCTGGAAGGGGTTAATCTCAGGACTGATGGGATGTATGTTTGCAACGGTAGGAATGGACAGCATTGCCTCCGTAAACAGATTTACTTTCGGTTCTGAAGAAATTGCCTATGGCTTTGATGTACTTCCTGTGCTTATCGGATTATTTGCAATAAATGAAATCATCACTAAAGCAGATACAGTTAAATCCGAGCATCAAAATATGCAGGTTATTAACGCCATTAAAATAGAAAAAGGATTAGGTTTTTCTATCAAAGAATTTTTTGGTCAAATTAAAAATTTTCTAATCTCTGCATCATTAGGAACAGGAATCGGTATTTTACCTGGTATTGGCGGGGGTGCAGCAAACGTTATGGCATATACCGTTTCTAAATCAACCTCTAAATACCCGGAAAGATACGGAACCGGAATTATTGATGGTGTTGTGGCATCTGAGGCATCAAATAATGCGGCAATCGGTGGAGCATTAGTACCATTATTGGCATTAGGTATTCCCGGTGATACCGTAACTGCAATCCTATTAGGCGGACTAACCTTGCACGGTATTATTCCCGGCCCATTAATGTTTACCGAAAACATTAACATTGTATATGCAATTTTTTCAGCGATGTTTTTTGGTGCCATTATAATGTTTATAATGGAGTTTTATGGACTAAAAATATTTACTAAAATTCTTTCTATACCGAAACATTTTTTATTACCAGCGATCTTTCTATTTTGTATTATCGGCGCATTTGGAGTCAGAAATAACTTTTTTGATGTGTGGGCGACAGTATTATTCGGAATGATTGGATTTACGTTCTATAAATTATCTATTCCATCTGCACCATTTATATTAGGTTTTATTATAGGTCCCTTAGCTGAAATTAATTTAAGACGCGGATTGATGTTTTCGCAAGGAAACTTTACCGAATTTTTTAAAGCACCTATTGCAACAACATTTTTTATTCTTACAGCATTAATTATTATTTTTGCTATCAAATCTAGAATGAAGAAACAAAATTAACTTATAAAGGAGTTTTTTATGAAAAAAGTATTTAATCTGATTTTAGTGGGAATATTAGGTTTAAGTATCACCGCTTGTGATAAAAAGACTGATAATGCTTCTTCTCAAGAAGAAAATAGTTGGCCACAAAAAACAATCACGGTGATTGTACCGTTCGGAGCCGGTGGAGACACTGATTTTCATGCACGTAATTTAGCTAATTATTTGGAAAAAGAGTTAAATACCAGAATCATCGTCAATAATGTTTCCGGTGCAAACGGCAACGCCGGTATGAAGCAGGCTGTCAGTGCCCAACCAGATGGCTATACCGCTTTATTTTTTCATGAGTCAATGTTGACGAATAAAGTTGTCGGTGTTTCGACTCAAGCCCATGAAGCCTTATCTCCTGTCGCCGCAACAATCGTAGATAATTCCTACGTTATTGCCGCAAATGCAAAAAGTGGTTATAAAAATCTGAATGATCTTATTAATAAAGCGAAATCAGTACCCGGTAAATTGATCTATGCTTCATCTGTCGGAGGATATTCTTATTATTTAGGCCGGGTATTAGAACGGGATGCTGGAATTGATTTCAATATTGTTGATGCAGGTGGTGGCAGCGATCGTAACGCGGCTTTATTAGCCGGAAAAATTGATGTAAATGTAAACCCTTATGGCGTTATGAAATCTTATTTTGATTCAGGTGACTTTATTCCGCTTGCTGTAATTAGTGATAAACGTAATGACTTATTTCCCAATGTTCCTACAGCCAAAGAGCAAGGTATAGATTGGATTGCAAAACGATATTATTTTCTGAGTTTCCCTAAAGGAACCGACAGCAAAATTATAGAAAAAATGGAAAAAGCAATTAAAACCGTCACTGAAAAACCGGAATTTCGTAAAAAGACAGAAGATGCATACAGTGTTTCACCAACATTTGTGGGAACTAAAGATTTAATTGAACATTTGGATAAAACCTTACAACTGTTCGAAAACAACAAAAATCTAGTAAATAACTAATTTAGTGTAAAAAACTGGTCATTCATGCTAGAATGAGTGACCAGTCAAAACGAATAGTATGCTATGTCCCAAAACCGTCTAGAACAAATAATGCTGTTCTTAAAAAGCCATAATATCGCTACGGTAGAACAGCTTGTTAAAGTCACGAATTCATCGCCTGCCACAATTCGCCGCGATTTGATTAAACTGAATGAGGAAGGTGCGGTTATCCGTACCCATGGCGGGGTTAGTCTGAATCAGTTCATTCCGTTTCAGCCAACCACTAATGAAAAACAATTTCAGCAAATCGTCGAAAAAGATCATATCGCCGAATATGCGGTTTCGTTAATCTCACCGGGAGATTCCGTTGTTTTAGATGCGGGAACCACAACCTTATGTATTGCCAAAAAAATTGCCCATATACCGTTGCGGGTGATTACGACGGATTTACATATATCCCTGTTACTTTCCGACTATAAACAAATCGAGCTGATTATTACCGGTGGTCGCGTGGATAACAGCAGCCAGTCCTGTATCGGACACCAGGGATTAACCTTTTTACAAAACCTTAATCCGGATATTGCGTTTATCAGCTGTAACTCTTGGAGTAAAGCCAAAGGCGTAACAGCACCGACGGAAGAAAAAGCCTGTTTAAAAAGATACTTACAGCAAAATGCCGACAAACGGGTGTTGGTCGCAGACAGCAGCAAATACGGCAAATATTCGCTATATTGTGCCGCACCATTAAATCAGTTTACCGATATTATTACTGACAAGGGCTTGCCCGCCAAGGATAAAAAAGCACTGGAAGACGGCAATTTTAATCTCGCCTTAGTATAAAAATGAAACGGCAATGTATTTTAGTTAATCATAAGCACATTGCCATAATTATCGTTTTCGATTAATTTTTATCTTATTTCTCCGGTTGTGTTGTCATTTAAACCCGAATAATCAAACAGCAAACAAGTTGAACGATATAAAAAGCAACGGTTATTGATGATGTTCTCTTCGCATCTTACAAACGCCATCTCCTATGATCAACACCATGGCGATAATCAGGCAAATAAACAGCGGATAGGTTTCGGGACTGATTTTTTCGCCGATAAGCAGCGAGATAGTCAGCATCATGACCGGTTCAACATAACCGAGCAATCCAAGCAGATTAATCGGCAGGATATTGCTGGCGGCGATATAGGAATTGAAAGCGATACCGCTGAGTAGCCCAAGCGCAAACAGCAGCCACATAATATGCGGGTTGATGGCGCTGATTTGAGCGATATCCACCTGCAAGGCAAAGTAAATACATACCGGTAACAACAGAATAATTTCAATGGCAAAACTGGCGATATCCGCCATATTCAGCCATTTTCTCAGCATAAAATACAGCGCATAACCGAATACCGCCGTGCTTTCCCATGACAACCCACCTTTTATCGCAACATTAAACAGCACGCCGACGGCGGCAATGCAGATCGCCCATGCGCGCAAAGTGGAAATATTTTCTTTAAAAAATAAACGCCCGCAGGCAACCAATACCAGCGGCAGCAATAAATAACCAAGGGAAACGCTGAGTGCGCTGCCGTTATTCGGCGCCCACAGGAAAAGCCACATTTGAAAGCCCATCATCGCGCTGTTGAAGCAAAACACCAGCAATAACCAAGGTTGCCGTTTAATGCGTTTTAAGTGAGAAATCAGCACATATTTCTGTTTAAAGACAAAAATCGCAGCAATAATAAAAGGCACGGTGAACACCACGCGGTAGCCAAAAATATCTTCACCGTTTAACGGCAGCAGCAGGGTGGAAAAATAATAGATATAACCGAATAACACTGATGCGAAAAGCGAGAAAGCGATACCTTTTATCATAGCTCACCAAAATATTGCAAAATCATACCGCACTTTACCCCAACATTTGCCAAAATGCACGGATTAACGGCAATTCCAGCGATTTCTTTTGTACGCACAGGCCCAAATCAAAGGGAGCGATCGGCGTATCAACGGCAAGTGTCGAAATTTGGCTGTTCAGCGGGCTGTTTTTGATCACCACATCGGGCAGCATCGCCAGACCGCAACCCAACGCAACCATAGACACAATGCCCTCATGCCCGGCGACAGTGGCATAAATGGTCGGGTGTTTGATTTTCTTTTGCCGAAACCATTGATCAATACGCTGGCGCGCCGGCCCTTCCACCGGCAGAATAAACGGAATCTTCTGCCAATCGGGCGGATTGTGCTGTAACAGTTGTGTTGCCGTACAGGCAATGCGCGGCGCCACTAAAGACAGCGTAATATCATCAATATAATGAAACATCATATTCTGCGGCAGCGTCGCCGGTCTGCCCGCCAGTGCCAGATCAACCTGCTGCTGTTGTACCAATTGCAGCGCCAACGCCGGATCACCGGTGGTGAGCTGAATTTCCACTTTCGGATAGCGGGAACGGAATTTTTCCAGCATTTGCGGTAAATGGCTGTATGCCGCGGTTACCGAACAAAACAATTTTAGCTCGCCGCTTAACTCTTCCTGATTGACACGCAGCTGCTGTCGCAGTTGCTGCCATTGCAGTAGGCTCTGACGAGTAAATTGGAGAAAGATTTCGCCCGCCGGAGTAAGCGACACCTGACGGTTATCGCGCAGCAGCAACATCTGCCCCAATTCGTCTTCCATGCGCTGAATTCGACGGGATAAAGTGGAAGGCGAGGTATGATTTTGGGCCGCAGTTTTGCTGAAATTGCGGCTGTCAGCAAGATGCAGAAAAATATTAAGATCGTCAAAGTCCATCGCTATCACACTGAATGAAAAGTAATCTTTACGGTTAAAAGTGCGGTCGATATTATGCGACTTTAAAAACGTAGGAAAAACCGACCGCACTTTGCTCCAGCATAATTTGATATTGCAAAAAACGCAATATTAAATCCCGATAATATCAATTTACGCAACGATCAAAAAGCGTATAATCATTCGCAGTAAAACTGACAAACCCAACATCAGCACCGTAATTTATACAGAGGATAAAAAATGGCTAACTATTTCAATACATTAAACTTACGCCAACAATTAGATCAATTAGGTCGCTGCCGTTTTATGGCGCGTGAAGAATTTGCCGACGAGGCAAATTTTCTGAAAGGCAAAAAAATTGTAATTATCGGCTGCGGCGCGCAAGGATTAAATCAAGGGCTCAATATGCGCGATTCCGGCTTGGATATCAGCTACGCTCTGCGTCCGCAGGCGATTACAGAAAAACGCGCCTCTTTCCAACGGGCAACCGAAAACGGATTTAAAGTGGGCAGCTATGAAGAACTTATTCCCACAGCCGATTTAGTAATTAACCTCACCCCGGACAAACAGCACAGTAAAGTCGTGGCGGATGTACAGCCGTTAATCAAACAAGGCGCGGCACTGGGTTATTCCCACGGTTTAAATATCGTCGAAGTGGGCGAACAGATCCGCAAAGACATTACCGTCGTGATGGTAGCGCCGAAATGTCCGGGTACTGAAGTGCGCGAAGAATACAAACGCGGATTCGGCGTGCCAACCCTGATCGCCGTGCACCCGGAAAATGATCCGCAGGGTGAAGGCTTGGCCATTGCTAAAGCATGGGCGGCGGCAACCGGCGGTCATCGTGCCGGCGTGCTGGAATCGTCTTTCGTGGCAGAAGTAAAATCCGATTTAATGGGCGAGCAAACCATTTTATGCGGCATGCTGCAAGCCGGTTCTCTGGTGTGTTACGACAAACTGGTGGCGGACGGCAAAGACCCGGCCTACGCAGGCAAACTGATCCAATACGGCTGGGAAACCATTACCGAGGCCTTAAAACAGGGCGGTATCACCCTGATGATGGATCGCCTGTCCAACAGCGCGAAATTACGCGCCTTTGCACTTGCCGAACAGATTAAAGAAAAACTGGACTTCCTGTTCAAAAAACACATGGATGATATTATCAGCGGTGAATTCTCCCGAGTGATGATGGAAGACTGGGCAAACGGCGATGTCAACTTACTGAAATGGCGCGAAGAAACCGGTAAAACCGCATTCGAAAACGCTCCGAAAGCGGACGGCATTAAGATCAACGAGCAGGAATATTTCGACAACGGCGTATTAATGATCGCAATGGTGAAAGCCGGTGTTGAGCTGGCGTTTGATACCATGGTTTCCGCCGGAATCTATGAAGAATCCGCCTATTATGAATCCCTGCATGAATTACCGTTAATCGCCAACACTATCGCACGTAAACGTCTGTACGAAATGAATGTGGTGATTTCCGACACCGCGGAATACGGCAACTACCTGTTTGCCAATGTAGCGGCGCCGATTTTGGCAAAAGACATCATTCCGCAATTACAGCGCGGTGATTTGGGCGAACCGACACCGACGGGCGACATCGACAACATCACATTACGCGATGTTAACGATGCGATTCGCAACCACCCGGTTGAGCTCATTGGTCAGGAGCTGCGCGGTTATATGACCGACATGAAACGCCTTTCCTCACAAGGTTAAGCCAATCTACAAACCAGTCTACGGACTGGCTTTTCGTTTTTCAGGCACACAAGGAGCGAAAAATGAAACTCTGGTATTCCACCACCAGCCCGTTTGTACGCAAAGTCCGTGCAGTGGCGCATTATCATCATCTACAGGATCGCATCGAATTACTTCTGGTTACCCGCCCGTTCCTGGCGCAATCTCCGCATAACCGAGACAACCCCTTAGGGCGCGTGCCGGCATTACAGTTGGATAACGGCGACTGGCTACTGAACAGCAGTGTGATCGCCGAATATCTGGATGCTATCGGCACGGCACAAAGCCTGTTTCCGAAACATGCCGAGCGCTGGAAAGTCATGGAACTCTACGCCCTCGCGGAAGGCGTGCTGGAAAATCTGACCGGCTTAATGCTGCCGGAGCGCATGTTTCGCCCGCAGCAGGAATGGTGGATTGAGCGTCATCAACAAATTCTGCACAGAAATGACCGCACTTTAACGTTGATTGAACGGCAGCTGAAACCGTTTGGAACGCAACTGAACATCGGCACCCTTTATACCGTCTGCCTGATCGACTTTCTGCGCTTTCGCCATAGCGTAACCGGCGCTGATAATTACCGCGCGCTGCCACAGCTGGCGCAATGGGCGGACGGCATGAACGCGCAATATCCTTGTCTGGCGACAACCAAGCCGGTAATGCCGCCGCAATAAAGTGCGGTCGGAATTGCCGATGTTTTTCAAGTAAAGCCGGTTCGCCGGCTTTTTTTCATCAGTTGAATTAACTGTGCCGGAACAGCGCTTTTTCCCATCCGAATCTGGTCGGACCATTTTTATTTGCGTTCCCTTATTTTTTATTAAAAAATAACGCGCTTTTATCATTACACATTATAAAAAACGCTATTGATATACTTTTAAGGAGCAATCTGATGAAAACTCACGGATTTCGCAATACATTCATTTGTCTTTCCGTCGGTTGTTGCTTAGGCGTCGCGACGCATGCCGACGAAGGGGAAAACGAACCGCTCCAAAACCCCCATGAGCTTATCGGATTAACACCGCAGATCGCCGCACAATATTCAGGTCAGGGGGTCAATCTCGGCGTGGTGGACAGCGGGTTTATGCTGGAACATCCGCAATTCAACCAACATACAATACATCCGTTGATTCTGGAAGTGGAAGAAAAAGGCGAGAAAATTGTTATTGATCCGCGTAAATACGATACCGACATGGAAACAGACGAGCAAGGCAAAAAACACAAGGTTTACGCCATGCACGGCGGGCAAGTCAGCGGGATTATCGGCGCCCAATCGCTGCCGCAAGTCGGTTATCACGGCGGGGTGGCGAAAGGCAGCAACCTTTATCTCGCCCAATACGAGCCGAACGGTGACCGAGATGATGAAGAAAATGACGATAACGATGAAAAACATCGCAACAACGTGCGCCGAGCCGGCGCACAAGATGATTCGTTGT
Organism: Haemophilus massiliensis; assembly: GCA_000752995.2. Classification (GTDB taxonomy): domain Bacteria; phylum Pseudomonadota; class Gammaproteobacteria; order Enterobacterales; family Pasteurellaceae; genus Necropsobacter; species Necropsobacter massiliensis_B. Next base: position 25,672 of record LM994632.1, read on the forward strand.
TACAGGGCAAAGATGCCGAAGGACAACGTGTACTGCTGGCGGCGGCGCTGAAAAAAGTGGCGGAAAACAATGTACTTGCCATTAACAACAGCTGGAACGAAGATGCCATCGGCAACAGCGTACAGGCGCTGGATAACCGCTATCAACAGTACATTACCCGCCATAACAATGACAACCGCCTACTGCAAGGCATCAAACAAACCACCGAAAAAAACATTTTGCTGGTCTTTGCCGCCGGCAATGAAAGCAAACAACAGCCGGGAATTCTCGCCGCATTGCCGCGTTATCTGCCGGCGCTGGAATCCCATTATTTATCCGTGGTCGCAGTAGACAAAAATAAAACCCTGGCCAGCTATTCCAACCACTGCGGCGTCAGTAAAAACTGGTGTATCGCCGCGCCCGGCGATTTAACCGTACTGTCCACCGACGGTGCGGAACAAGGGAAGAAAATACCGAACTTACAGAATCAATCAGGTACCTCATTTGCTGCGCCGACCGTTACCGCTTCGCTCGCCATCCTCAAACAGCGGTTTTCTTACTTCACTCCGACTCAAGTGCGAGACACTCTGCTGACTACCGCCACGGATTTGGGTAAAAAAGGCGTGGATGAGCAATACGGCTGGGGGCTGGTAAACATTTCCAAGGCAACTGCCGGTCCTGCTGCACTGCTGCGTGATGAAACTTATCAGGTAACAAAAAATGATTTCTGGTCGAACACACTGACCACAGAATTTGCCCTGAACAAAGCGGGCAACGCTACATTAACCTTAAACGGTAACAACAACCGTATTCGCACGCTTAATATCAACGCGGGAAAATTGGTATTAAACGGCGCCACCTCCGCCGATACGGTCAATAACCGCGCCACCTTAGGACTGACTTCGCTAAACATACGTCAGACTTACCACGCTGCTGCGGACAGTCGGCTGGAGATCTTGTCGTCGCAAGGCATTAGCGCACAGGGCAAACACGCACAAGTTACGCTAAACGGTACACTAAACGTTGCAGAATCCCTAAAACATCATCGCCGAGCCGGTGATACGATCAGCCGTATTCTCACCTTGAAAGACGGCGCGACGTATCGCGGCGGATTTCTGGAAGTCGTGAAAAGTGCGGTGCTTTTTCGGCAAGGATTGCGTCAGGATTTATATTTCAACGCTGACGGCATCACCTTAAAAGCCAATAAAAATCAGGCGATCACCGATCCTAACGCCACCGCTAACGGGCAAAGCGGTCTGCGCCTGCTTAACGCATTGCGCGATACCCAAATCGCATGGCGGCAAGGTCGCTATAACGACTGGCTGCAACAGGCAGTAGAAAAGCATGATCTACAGCATTTTCATTATGCCGTTAGCAACGGCATTTACGCCGACAACATGGAGTTTCTGCGACACAGCGCCAGCGCCCAGCTGAGCCAAAACACAAATCAGCTGTATCGCTACCGCGATTTGGCTTTGCAGCAAGTAACGGTATGGACACAGGCGCAGAGTGACAAATACCGCAGCGACAACATGCCGGCAGTGGAAAAAGCCACGTTCACCACCCACAGCAGCGAACTGGGGCTGGCATACAAAGCGGACGATAAAATTCTGCTTAGCGCCCGCCTCAATGCACTCAAAACCAGTATCAGTAAAGGACAGGCAAATTCAACCCTGAAACAACGCAGCGTCGATGCGGCGATACGTTATATACCCGCGCCAAGCGGCTGGTTTGCTGATGCCGCCGCCCATCTCGCACAGATTCATTATCATCAACAGCGTACCTTTAACGGCACAACACTGGCATCGGGCAAAACCGAAGGGCATCTGAGTGGCAGCGAATTGCGCGGCGGTTACGGGTTACAGGTCGGTCGCTGGCAGGCCGAACCGAGCATCGGGTTACAATTGATACATGTAAGCATGAAAGCCTTGCGCGAAAACGGCGAATTTGCCCTGACGACACCACGTCTGCGCTACACCGACCTGAATCTGGTCGCCGGCGTACGGCTAAACACCCGCTTTATGTTGTCCGACTGGCAAATTAGTCCGCATTTCGTCGTTGATTACGACTATCGCCTCAACGGCGGAAAAACCAAGCTGCACAGCCGCTTTGACACAATTGTGCTGAATAGCGAAACCACCGCCTTTGGGCGCGACGGAATGAACATCGGCACCGGCATACAGTTCACCTACGGCATCTGGTCTCTCGGCACGGAAATCAAACAACGGTTATTCCGACACGGCAGCGCAACCGATATTACCGCCCGCCTCGGCGTGAGTTTCTAAGCCATTCCTTTGTAATACAAAAGTGCGGTGAAAAATTCGAAAATTTTCACCGCACTTTTGCAATGATTCTTTTTGCCGCCGAATCTGAACTAATCGCGAAAAAAAGCGACAAAGTAACAGTCAATCAAGACGACAACATAAGGAACCAGACGATGGATTTTAACAGCATTTTAAATCAAGTACTCACCGCCGCGAAAGAACAGGTCGGCAAAACCATGGAAAGTGATTCCACCGTGGACAAAATCACTAAAGCCGGTGGCGGTGCCGCCGCAATCGGTATTTTGTCAATGATTCTCGGACGCAACGGCGGTGCCGGTTTAACCAAATTAGGGTCGCTGGCGGCATTGGGCAGCCTTGCTTATCAGGCATATCAACAATACCAGCAAAGCCAGAGCCAAAGCACCGCACCGGTTGCGCAAGAAGCATTCACCGGCGCAGAACAAAATGCCGACAGCAGTAAACTTATCCTGCAAGTAATGATTGCCGCTGCGGCAGCCGACGGTACAATTACCGACGCGGAAAAACAGGCGATTATCGCCGAAGCGGGCAATAACCCGGAATTATCTCAATGGCTGCAACAGCAAATCGACAACCCGATTTCCATTGCCGACATCGCCGCACAAACCGGCAACGACCCGGCACTGGCAGCCCAGGTTTATCTCGCCGCCCGCGTAGCCTGCGCCGATTTAGATCGCAAAGAAATCATCTTCCTGTCAAACCTTGCTGAAGCGCTAAACCTAGACGACGCACTGGTCGAACAATTGGAAAAACAGGCGGGGTTTTGAGTTAACGTCGGATTAAAAAATAAGGTCGGTTTAAACCCGATCTTATTTATAATTCATAGCAATACCGCCAATTACGGCAACAGGGATTCCAGTTGCCATAATTCTTCAAAACGTTCGCGGCGTTTGATTAAATGCGCTTGGTCGCCGTCCACCATGATTTCAACGGCGCGCGGGCGGGAGTTATAGGTGGATGCCATGCTGGCGCCGTACGCGCCGGCGGAGCGTTGAGCAATCAGATCGCCTTGGGCGATTGCCAGTTCGCGCTGTTTGCCGAGGAAATCGGCGGTTTCGCAAATCGGACCAACGACGTCATAAACTCGACGCTCGCGGTCTAATGTGCGGTCAACTTCAATGATGTTCATATAAGCCTGATACAGCGCCGGGCGGATCATGTCGTTCATGCCGGTATCCACAATGGCAAAATGGCGGTTTTCGTTGCTTTTCAGGTACTCCACTTTGCTCACCAGAATGCCGGCATTGGCCGTAATGGCACGCCCCGGTTCGAAGATAATTTCAAGATTCGGATAATCTTTTAATTTATTCAGCAATGCGCCGACGTATTCCGTCGGATGCGGTGCGTTTTCATCGCGGTAAGTTACGCCCAAACCGCCACCCAAATCCAGATGTTGTAACATGATGCCGTCCTGTTTTAACTGACTCATCAGCACAATCAGGCGATCTGTGGCATCAAGAAACGGCTGCAATTCGGTCAGCTGCGAACCGATATGGCAATCCATGCCGCTGATGCTAATGTGCGGCAGACGGTTCGCTATGTGATACACCTCACGCGCTTCATGTACGCTGATGCCGAATTTATTTTCTTTCAGCCCGGTGGAAATATAAGGATGGGTATGAGCATCCACATCCGGATTAACGCGCAATGAAATCGGCGCGATTTTACCGAGCTGTCCGGCAATATCGTTGATGCGCAGCAATTCTGCGCGGCTTTCCACATTGAAGCAGCGAATGCCTACTTGTAAGGCGCGACGGATTTCGGTTTCCGATTTCGCAACCCCGGAAAACACCACCTTACCGGGTTCACCGCCCGCTGCCAGCACGCGTTCCAGCTCGCCTTGAGAAACAATATCAAAACCCGACCCAAGACGCGCCATAATATTTAAAACCGCGATATTAGGATTCGATTTCACCGCAAAACAGATTAAATGAGGATGTTCGCCCAGCGCATCATCAAAGGCATGCCAATGGCGCTCCAATGTGGCGCGTGAATAAATATACGCCGGCGTGCCGAATTGTTCGGCAATCTGTCGCACCGGCAACTGCTCCGCCATTAGCTGACCGTGTTGATATTGGAAAAAATCCATACCTTACCTTCCGTTATTGCTTCTGTGTCTGCGTTTGTGCTTTTTCCGGGAAATAAAGCGGCCCTTTCACACCGCAGCCAGTCGCTAAAAAAACGAGCGAACCCAAAAGGCAAATCGAAATTAGTTTTTTCATATCATTATTCCTGTTAATAAGTTATTCCTGATGAATAATAGCGGGATCTACGGAAATTTCTATTTCTTTTTTGCATTTTATCCGCAATAGCCGCCTTAACACGCCGCCCGCTTAATCTGCCGGGGTTAACATGCGTTCCAGCTCGTCCTGCAACGCAAACCATTGACCTTCCGCTTCCTCCAGCGATTTTTTACAGCTCACCTGTTCAGTCAAAAGTGCGGTCAGTTTTTCTTTATTTTCCGCCTGATATAATGCGCCGTCCGCCAGCTGCATTTCAATGTCGGCTAATCGCGCTGAAAGTTGTTCGAGGTTTTCTTCGGACTGCTGCAATTTTTTGCGTAACGGCGCGCTTTTCTGGCGCAACTCCGCTTCCCGACGTTTCTGTTCTTTGCGATTTACGCTTGAACTTTCAGAATGCGTTTGCGCCTCGGCGCTTGATAAGCCGGCATTGCTGTCATTCAGCCATTGCTGGTAATCCGTCAGATCACCTTTGAATTCTTCCACTTGCTTGTCATGCACCAAATAAAATTCTTCCACCGTGTTACGCAGCAAATGTCGGTCATGAGAAACTACCACCAATGATCCCTGATAATCCACCAGCGCTTCGGTTAACGCCTGACGCATGTCCAGATCCAGATGGTTGGTCGGTTCATCCAGCAGCAATAAATTGGGGCGTTGCCAGACAATCAGCGCCAGCACCAGGCGAGCTTTCTCGCCGCCGGAAAAGGAGGACACCGCCTGATTGACTTTTTCACCGTGAAAGGCGAAACTGCCCAGATAATCGCGCAGCTGTTGTTCCGTCTGCTGCGGTGCGATTTTCTGCAAATGCCACAAGGCGCTTTCTTCCGCGCGCAGAGTGTCCAGCTGATGCTGAGCGAAATAGCCGAGCTGCACGCCCTTAGCCAGCTGTACATGACCGGAAAGTGCGGTCAGTTCGCCCGCCAATAATTTAATCAGGGTGGATTTTCCGGCGCCGTTTTTACCTAACAAACCGATGCGCGAACCCGGTACCAGATTGAGTTTGATTTGCTGCAACACGATATGCGCATTTTCCCCTGCGCCGTAACCTGCCGCGGCTTTTTCCATCGTAACCAGCGGATTCGGCAAGAACAGCGGTTCGCGGAAGTGAAATCGAAAAGGATTATCTACATAAGCCGGCGCAATACGTTCCATTCGCTCCAGCGCTTTCACGCGGCTTTGCGCCTGTTTGGCTTTGCTGGCTTTCGCTTTGAAGCGGTCGATATATTGCTGTAAATGATTGATTTTCTGCTGCTGTTGACGGAAAAGTGCGGTCTGTTGCGCCAGCTTTTCCGCACGCTGAAGTTCAAAGGACGAATAATCGCCACTATATTCGTTCAGCTGATAATTTTCTATATGCAGGATTTTATTGACAATCGGATCAAGAAAATCGCGATCGTGGGAAATCAGAATTAAGGTTCCCTGATATTGCACCAGCCAGCGTTCCAGCCAGATCACCGCGTCCAAATCCAGGTGGTTGGTAGGTTCGTCCAGCAACAATAAATCGGACGGACACAATAACGCCTGCGCCAGATTCAGCCGCATGCGCCAGCCGCCGGAAAAGGATTTGACCGGCTGTTGCAGCACTTGCGGCTCAAATCCCAAACCGTGCAGCAATGCGCCGGCGCGAGCATGAATCGTCCAGGCATCGATAATCTCAAGCTGAGCATGAATCGCCGCGATAGCATTGCCGTCATTACGCGCATTGGCGTCGTGCAATTGGCGCTGTAAGCGGCAATATTCGCGGTCACCTTCAATCACATAATCCAGCGCGGAAATGTCTAAGGCGGGCGTTTCCTGATTGACCCAAGCTACTCGCCAGTCGGGAGGATAACTCACCGAACCACCTTCGGCGCTCATTTGGTGTTTTAATAAGGCGAATAGAGACGATTTACCACAGCCATTTTTGCCCACCAAGCCAACCTTTTGCCCGGGATTAATGGTCGCATCGGTATTTTCCAACAACACCGACTGACCGCGTTTTAAGGTAAGATTTGTAAAAAAAATCATTATTTCGCTTAGAATTTGTTATAAGATATTCATTGTTAAATTTTTTTTATTATTATTTTCCACTTTTTTACCGGGGTTGCAAATGTTTGATTCTCTTATTGTTCAATTTGTGGTGTTATGGGCGGTGATTGATCCTATCGGTTCCATTCCGGTTTATTTAACCAAAACCGTCGGCTTATCCCTTGAAGACCGACGTAAAATCGCGTTAAAAGCGATTGTTATTTCCGCCGGCATTTTGATGTTTTTTCTGATTATCGGTCAAGCATTGTTGGAAGCGATGCAGATTCCGCTCACCGCCTTTCAGATCGCAGGCGGTCTGGTACTGCTGCTGTTCGCGCTGACCATGATTTTCGGCGAAGGCAAACCGGAGCAGGAAATGAAAATATCCTCCAGTATCAGCGAAATTGCCGTTTATCCGCTGGCGGTGCCGTCAATCGCCTCGCCCGGTGCGATGATGGCAATCGTACTGTTAACGGATAATCACCGTTTCAGTTTCTTTGATCAGGTGCTGACCACTTTTATTATGTTGGCGATACTGTTTATTACTTATCTGCTGTTTTTAGCCGCCAATAATATTCAGCGCTTAATCGGCAACACCGGTGCCGCAATCATCAGCCGAGTGATGGGACTCATTCTCGCCGCGGTGGCCATTAATAATATGTTGGTCGGAATTCGCGATTTCTTTACTGTTGTGGGTTAACCGCGGCGTGAAAGTGCGGTATAAATTTAATCGATTTTTCGACCGCACTTTTAAATCCGGCGTTCCCCCATACCCCTAACGCGTTAACAATGTGATCAGGTTCAAATACTTTCTTGGTTAAAGAAGGTATGATAGTAACGTTGTTTTTCATCAAGAGGTATAACAATGACAAATGCAGAACTAATGCAGGAAGGTGTAAACCTTATGATTTCGGGAATGGGGTTCGTGTTGGTCTTTTTGTGGATTTTAATTCTCGCAATCGGGCTGATGTCAAAACTGGTTAACCGATTCTTTCCCGAACCCATCCCGGCTCCTCCGTCAGCCAAACCTGTTCAAAGTGCAGCAATCAGTGATTTAGAACGTTTACGTCCGGTTATTGTTGCTGCCGTCGCACACCACCGCCGTCAACAAGGGCTTAAATAATTTAGTTGGAGAAAATAATGACTACTGCACAAACAAAAAAAATTGCAATTACCGACGTTGTTTTACGCGATGCGCACCAATCACTTTTCGCAACGCGTTTACGCCTGGATGATATGTTACCGATTGCCGCGGAACTGGATAAAGTAGGTTATTGGTCATTAGAAGCTTGGGGCGGCGCCACTTTCGACGCCTGCATTCGGTTTTTAGGGGAAGACCCGTGGGTTCGTCTGCGCGAACTGAAAAAAGTGATTCCCAACACACCGTTGCAAATGCTGCTACGCGGTCAGAATCTGTTAGGCTACCGTCATTATGCCGATGATGTGGTCGATCGTTTTGTAGAGCGCGCCGTCACCAACGGCATGAGCGTATTCCGCGTGTTTGATGCGATGAACGACCCGCGCAACATGCAACAGGCGCTCAACGCCGTGCGCAAAAACGGCGCCCATGCACAGGGTACCTTAAGTTATACCACCAGCCCGGTACATACCCTGCAAACCTGGCTGGATACCACCGAACAATTGCTTGAAATCGGTATCGATTCTTTAGTGATTAAAGACATGTCCGGCATTCTAACGCCGGTGGAAGCCTATAAGCTGGTCAGCGAAATTAAAAAACGTTTTGACGTGCAACTGCATTTACATTGTCACGCCACCACCGGCATGGCGGAAATGGCGTTGCTGAAAGCCGTGGAAGCCGGTATTGACGGTATTGATACGGCCATTTCCTCCATGAGCGGAACATACGGCCATCCGGCAACTGAAGCGCTTGTGGCAACCTTAAAAGATACTCAATATGACAGCGGTCTGGATATTCCACAGCTTGAAAAAATCGCCGCTTATTTCCGTGATGTGCGCAAAAAATACCATAAATTCGAGGGTCAGTTAAAAGGTGTTGACAGCCGTATTTTAGTGGCGCAAGTGCCGGGCGGCATGTTGACCAATCTGGAAAGCCAGCTAAAACAGCAAAACGCTTCTGACAAACTGGATCTGGTTTTACAGGAAATTCCTCGCGTACGTCAGGATCTGGGCTATATTCCGCTGGTTACCCCGACTTCACAAATCGTCGGTACCCAATCGGTAATCAACGTATTAATAGGCGAACGCTATAAAACTATCGCTAAAGAAACCGCCGGTATTCTGAAAGGCGAATATGGGCGCACACCGGCACCGGTTAATGCCGAATTACAGGCAAAAGTACTGGACGGCGCGCAACCAATTACTGATCGTCCGGCCGATCATCTCACCCCGGAAATGGATAAACTGACCGCGGAAGTGGAACAACTGGCGCAGGAAAAAGGTATTAAATTGGCGGAAAACAAAGTGGACGATGTGTTGATCGTGGCGCTGTTCCCGCAAGTCGGTCTGAAATTCCTGCAAAATCGTGGCAATTCGGCAGCATTTGAGCCGGCACCAAGCGCAGAAAAAACAGTGGAAAAAACGACCGCACTTGCAGCCAAAGCCGCGCCGGCAAGCGGTCCGGCAGTATATACCGTCGAGCTGGAAGGCAAAGCCTTTGTGGTGAAAGTCAGCGAAGGCGGCGACATCAGCCATGTTGCACCGGTAGCGCCGACGCCAACCGCTCCTGCACCAACCGCAGCAGCACCGTCCGGCAATGGTACAGCGGTGACCGCGCCGATGGCAGGCAATATCTGGAAAGTGGTTGCCGCTGAAGGGCAGCAAGTGGCTGAAGGGGATGTGTTGCTGATTCTGGAAGCGATGAAAATGGAAACCGAGATTCGCGCTTCACAAGCCGGTACAGTGCGCGGCATTACGGTAAAAGCCGGTGATGCGGTTGCGGTAGGCGATACCCTGATGACCTTGGCATAGGCGGTAACTCATGGAAAGTATTTTAGCATTAATACGCGGTATGGGCATTATGCACATGGAGTGGGGACAAGCGATCATGATTGTCGTCAGTCTGTTGTTGCTATGGCTTGCTATCGCACGTAAGTTTGAACCGTTACTGCTACTACCCATCGGGTTCGGTGGATTATTGTCCAATATTCCCGAAGCCGGTATGGCGATGACCGCGTTGGATAACCTGCTGCACAGCGGCACGGCGGAACAGCTTGCAATGGTTGCTGCCAAACTCAATTCGGCAGCTGATCCCGCTGCAATTAAGACCGCACTTAACAGCGCACTACCGTCAGTGGTTAATGAGCTGGAAGTGATGGCGGGCGATATGGGCTACAGCGCGGGCGTTTTGGCGCTATTTTATAAAGTGGCAATCGGCTATGGCGTCGCGCCGTTGGTGATCTTTATGGGCGTCGGAGCAATGACTGATTTCGGCCCGCTACTCGCCAATCCGCGTACGCTGCTGCTCGGTGCGGCGGCACAGTTCGGTATTTTCGCTACCGTATTAGGTGCGCTGGGGCTGAACTGGCTGGGCGTTATCGACTTTACCTTACCGCAAGCGGCGGCAATCGGCATTATCGGCGGTGCCGACGGTCCGACCGCCATCTATCTGGCCAGTAAACTGGCGCCTGAACTGCTCGGCGCTATTGCGGTTGCGGCGTATTCCTACATGGCGTTGGTGCCGTTGATCCAGCCGCCGATTATGAAAGCCCTCACCACGCAGCAGGAGCGCAAAATCCGCATGGTTCAATTACGCAATGTGGGTAAACATGAAAAAATTCTGTTCCCGATCGTATTGCTGGTGCTGGTTGCACTGTTGTTGCCGGATGCGGCGCCACTATTGGGGATGTTTTGTTTCGGTAATCTGATGCGCGTCAGCGGTGTGGTTGAGCGGCTAAATGATACCGCACAGAATGCGCTGATTAATATCGTGACTATCTTCCTCGGTTTATCCGTCGGTGCAAAACTGGTGGCGGACAAATTTTTACAGCCGCAGACATTGGGCATTCTTGTACTCGGCGTAATTGCCTTTGGTATCGGTACCGCCGGCGGAGTATTAATGGCAAAATTAATGAACCGCTTCAGCAAAAACAAAATTAACCCGCTGATTGGCGCCGCAGGCGTGTCGGCCGTGCCGATGGCGGCACGTGTTGCCAATAAAGTCGGGCTGGAAGCCGATCATCAGAACTTCCTGTTGATGCATGCCATGGGGCCGAATGTGGCGGGTGTTATCGGTTCCGCAATTGCCGCCGGGGTAATGCTGAAATACGTTTCAGTCGTCATGTAATTGATAAAAACAGATACCTTGTTATGAAAATTTCATAACAAGGTATTTTTATGGGAGAAACTATGCAGCATATTCAACTTTATCACGATTTATCTTTCAGCCGCATGATTCAAGGATTCTGGCGGCTTAAACACTGGCAGAAAACGCCGCAGCAACTGCTGACTTTGCTAAAACAAGGGCTGGAACTGGGAATAGATACCCTCGATCACGCCGCTTGCTACGACGGTTTTAAAACCGAAGGCGAATTCGGGCGCGCATTAGCCTTGGATAAAAGCCTGCGCCACAAACTGACGTTAGTGACCAAGTGCGGTATTTTATATCCGAACAGCGAACTGCCGGACATCCACAGTCATTATTATGATAACAGCTACCGGCATATTATTTGGTCGGCGGAACGTTCCATTGCAAAGCTGCAATGCGAATATCTTGATGTCTTGCTGATTCACCGTTTATCGCCCTGTGCCGATCCGGAACAGATCGCGCGCGTGTTCGAGGCACTGCATCAGGCGGGCAAAGTGCGCCATTTCGGTGTGTCCAATTACACCGCTGCCAAATTCTCCATGCTGCAATCTTATGTCCGTCAGCCCTTAATCACCAATCAAATTGAAATATCGCCGCTACAACTGGCGCCTTTCGATAACGGTATGCTGGATTTTTTACTGGAAAAACGTATTAAACCGATGGCGTGGTCGCCGCTTGCCGGCGGTAAATTATTCACGCATAACGATGCGGCAAGTCAACGCGTAACCAACGCCTTGCGGGAAATCGGCGAAACAAAAGGCGAAACGCGCTTAGATACCTTAATCTATGCTTGGCTGTTGGCTCATCCAGCAACAATCATGCCAATTATCGGTTCCGGAAAAATCGAGCGGATAAAAAATGCGGTGGATGCGCTGGCTATTACGTTCAGCCAAGAAGAGTGGATCAAGGTGTATATGGCAGCACAAGGGCATGATATTCCCTAAAATTACTGCTGCCGTTGGAATGATATATCGTATTATTACGGCATAACGGACAAAAACAATTAAAAATTTCACCGCACTTTATCGGAATCAAGCGCGATGACAGCAAAAGAACGTTTATTTCATGCCATTTTGTTTGAATGTCTGGCGATTTTACTGTCTCTTCTGGCACTCAAACTGGTAACCGCTCACCAAACCGCCGGCTTAACGTTGGTGGTAGTGCTGATTTCTGTGATCGCCGTGGTATGGAATTTCATATTCAACTGGGTATTTGATTTATTCGCTACCGATGCACGAGAAAAACGCGGCATGCTGATTCGCGTTGTACATACTTTGCTGTTTGAGGGCGGATTGCTGATTTTTACCATTCCCATGGTAGCTTATGTGTTAAAAATAGACTGGTTCGCCGCCTTCACCATGGATATCGGATTAACCTTGCTGATTCTGGTTTACACCTTCCTGTTCAACTGGAGCTATGACAATATCAGAGTGGTGGTAATCAATAAATGCACTCAAAAACGGGAGCGTTAACGCTCCCGTTGCAACTATTTCTCGGCAATATTGGCAAGCACATCGGTGAGCAGGCGCCAATAGGTTTGCACCGCCGGAATATGCACCTTTTCATCCGGCGAATGGGCATTCTTAATGGTCGGACCGATAGACACCATATCCATATGCGGATAAATTTTCTTTAACAGCCCGCACTCTAAGCCGGCATGAATTACCTTAATCTCAGGTTCATGCCCCAAAATCTCGGCATAATGGCGGCGGGTCAGATTCAGAATTTCACTCTGGCTTTGCGGCTCCCAGCCCGGATAATCGCCGGAAAAAGCGACTGTCGCCCCGCTCAATACCGCCAGCGAACGCAACAATGCCGCCACATAGGTTTTCCCGCTTTCAATCAGCGAACGGGTCAAAATCGTCACCTTCACTTTTTCCGCATCCGTTGCCAATACACCGGCACTGAGCGACGTTTCCACTACGCCGGCAATCACATCGCTGTTGCGAATTACGCCGTTCGGCAACAGGTTGAGCAGATTAATCACGCGCTGCGAAAACGCCGGTGAAAACACTTGTTGCGGGTTCTCCGCTGGCGCTAGCGTGAAAGTCAGGTTCGGTTCCGCCAGTGCCAGCTCGCTTTTTATTAAAACGGCGAAATTTTCCACCGCACTTTTCAGCATTTCCGCATCGCCGTTAAATGCCAAGGTGGCAAAAGCCTCGCGCGGAATGGCGTTGCGAATGGAACCACCGCGAATGCCGGCGAGAGTAAAGGCAAAGTGCGGTTGATTTTGACTGAATTGTGCTAAAAAGCGAGTCAACAGTTTAATCGCATTCGCCCGCCCGGTATGAATATCGCAACCGGAATGCCCGCCGCGCAGCCCTTTTAACGCGATTTGATAATGTTGAGCGTAGCGGTCGGTTTCCCATTCTATTGGCAATTCCAGATTGGCATTTTCACCGCCGGCACAGCCGATATAAATTTCGCCGTTTTCTTCGGTATCGGTATTAATTAAAATGTCGGACTGTAACCAGTTTGCACGCAATCCGAGCGCGCCTTCCATGCCACGTTCTTCGGTCATGGTCAGCAACACTTCCAGCGGTGGATGCGCTATATCGTCGCTGTCCAGCACCGCTAATGCCGACGCCATGCCAATGCCGTTATCCGCGCCTAATGTCGTACCTTGCGCGGTTACCCAATCGCCGTCGATATAAGGTTTGATCGGATCGACGGTAAAATCATGCCGGGTGCCTTCATTTGCCTGCGGCACCATATCCAAATGCGCCTGTAGCGCCACCGGTTTACGCTTTTCCATTCCCGCACTTGCCGGTTTGCGAATTAACACATTGCCGACATCATCCCGTTCGGCGAACAAACCTTTGCTTTTCGCCCAGTCCAGAATCATTGTGGCTAATTGCTCTTCATGATAAGAAGGATGCGGAATGGCGCAAATTCGATCGAACCATTGCCATACCGGTTGAGGTTGTAATTGTTGAATTTCTGACATATCTGATTTTCCTCTGAATCGAAAAAATTTATTCAAAATAATAGCATAAAAACGCTTTTCGGGTTATGCTAACGCAATTTTATTTCTTGGGTAAGATAAGATATTGCCCTACACGATAAGTCAAGGTGAATTATGAGCGAAAAATATGTTGTGACTTGGGATATGTTCCAAATGCACGCGCGCAAATTATCAGAACGTTTGCTGCCGGCGGCACAGTGGAAAGGCGTTATCGCCGTCAGTCGCGGTGGGCTGTTTCCGGCTGCCGTTATCGCCCGCGAACTCAATATTCGGCATGTGGAAACCGTCTGCATTTCAAGTTATGATCACAATAAACAGGGCGAATTGAACGTATTACATGCTGCCGAAGTCGAAAACGGCGGCGAAGGTTTTATTGTGGTGGACGACTTAGTTGATACCGGCAATACGGCTCGCGCCATTCGCGAACTATATCCGAACGCACGTTTCGTGACGGTTTTTGCCAAACCGGCCGGCGCAGCGTTGGTGGACGACTATGTGGTGGATATCCCGCAGAATACATGGATTGAACAGCCTTGGGATATGGGCATTTGCTTCGTTCCGCCGTTAGCACGCAAATAATTCTACGCTGTTTTCCAACAGACCAATGAGCATAAGCCGCACCTTAAATCGGACTAACGGATTTAAGGTGCAGTTTTTTATCGCACCACCGATTAATTTTCATCTTAATAATCAATAGTTTTTCTCTTAACAAAGCCATGGTCTCGATAACAGTGGCGTGGTGGTTTTCTTCAGATACCTTAAAACGGACTGTTTTCTCCATATCCATTTGAAACAATCAATGTATCTTCTGCCACACCGCGTTTCAGTTGAAATGGGCTAATATGTCTAACGGAAATTGCATACCGCTGAGATAATCATGAATCGCTTGGGTAACTAACGGATTGCGTTCCGCCTGTCCCGGCTGGCGGATATAATGTTCGAATTGCTCAACGCTCAACCAGCGCCCGCCGCAAATATCCGGATCGGAAGGATTGATTGCCGCCTGTTCTTCCAGTTCGACGGCAAACACAAAACGTAAATAATCGGTGTTGCTGCGCGGGGCGTGCCATTGATAGATTCTGATTAGTTTCTGCATATCGGCCTGAATACCGGTTTCTTCGAACAATTCGCGTTTCGCCCCGGCCAGAATGGTTTCCCCTTCTTCCAGATGCCCGGCCGGCTGGTTAAGCGTCATGTTGCCGTATTCAAATTCCTCCACAAAAAGAAATTTACCGCGGCAATGTACAACACAGGCCATGGTTACGTTCGGTTTGTGCATATTGACTTCCTTAATTTTAGTGAATCATAGAGTTGAATAAGTTCTGCGCGCGTTAATAGGCGGTAGCTTCCGCTCGGCAAATCGTGCAGTGTAAACCGTGACAGCCCGCAACGGATCAAGCGCAGGGTTGGGAAACCGATATGCGCGGTCATTCTACGCACCTGACGGTTTCTTCCTTCGCAGATTTTAATCTCCAGCCAGCTGGTCGGAATATGCTTGCGTTCCCGAATCGGCGGATGACGCATCCACACATTTTTCGGCTCGGAAATCAACCGCACTTTAGCCGGTAAGGTCATTCCGTCTTTCAACATCACTCCTCGGCGCAGGCCGGCAAGCGCCTGTTCTGACGGAATGCCTTCCACCTGCACCCAATAGGTTTTCTCCGTTTTATATTGCGGATCCGCCAATCGGTGCTGAATGCGCCCGTTATTGGTTAACAGCACAAGCCCTTCACTGTCGCGATCCAGCCGTCCGGCGGGATACACACCGGCAATCGGAATAAAATCTTTCAAACTGCGCCGTCCTTGCGCATCGGTAAACTGCGTCAGCACGTCAAAAGGTTTGTTAAACAAGATAACATTGGTTTCGGCAAAATTCGGTACGATTGGCTTTTTGCTTAAATTTTGCACCGCACTTTTTTTGCGTGAATTGACCGATTTTGATTTATTGGCGCTTGAAACAATTTTAGGCTTCATATATGTTAGTGATTACCGTGTATTCGGAATTAAGACCAGTAATTATACTCACATACGGCAAAATGAGGAAGAAAGCAGCTATGCAAACAACACAATCAAAAGTGATTATCCCCGCAGGTGAAAAAATCCGCTTAGACGACAACGGCGCCTTGCTTGTTCCCGATAATCCGATTATTCCGTTTATCGAGGGCGACGGTATCGGTGTTGATGTGACGCCGGCAATGCGCACAGTGATCGATGCCGCCGTGCAGAAAGCCTATGACGGTCGGCGTAAAATCGCTTGGATGGAAATCTATGCCGGTGGTAAAGCCAATCAGCTCTATGGCGAAAATACTTGGTTGCCGGAGGAAACGCTGGCGTTTATCCGCGATTATCATGTGGCAATCAAAGGTCCGCTGATGACTCCGGTCGGCGGCGGCATTCGTTCGCTTAACGTAGCGATGCGGCAGGGTTTGGATCTGTATAACTGCTTGCGTCCGATTCGTTACTACGAGGGAACACCAAGCCCGGTAAAACACCCAGAATTGGTGAATATGGTGATATTCCGTGAAAACTCCGAAGATATTTATGCCGGTGTGGAATGGAAAGCCGGTTCACCGGAAGCGGACAAGGTGATTAAATTTCTGCAACAGGAAATGGGCGTGACCAAAATCCGCTTTACACAGGATTGCGGCATCGGCATTAAACCGGTGTCCAAGCAAGGCACGCAGCGTCTGGTGCGCGCCGCACTGCAATATGTGATTGACAACGACCGCCGTTCTCTCACGCTGGTGCATAAAGGTAATATTATGAAATTTACCGAAGGCGCATTTAAAGAGTGGGGATATGAAGTTGCTCAAGAGTTCGGCGCTCAACTTATCGACGGCGGCCCTTGGATGCAATTAACCAACCCGAAATCCGGCCGACAAATCATCATTAAAGACAGCATTGCCGACGCATTTTTACAGGAAGTGCTGCTGCATCCGACAGAATATGATGTCATCGCCACCTTGAATTTAAACGGCGACTACATTTCCGACGCCTTAGCCGCACAGGTCGGCGGTATCGGTATTTCTCCGGGCGCCAACATCGGCGCGCAAGCGGCTATCTTTGAAGCAACGCATGGCACTGCGCCGAAAATCGCCGGTCAAAACAAAGGCAATCCGGGTTCATTGATTCTCAGCGGCGAAATGATGTTACGCCATTTAGGCTGGCAGGAAGCCGCGGATTTAGTGGTAAAAGCCGTATCAAAAACCATCGCCGATAAAACTGTCACCTTTGACTTCGCAGAAATGCTCAACGACGCCAAATTACGTACCACCTCCGAATTCGCCCGGGATATTGTGGGGAATATGTAACCAATAATCTTATGTTATTTGAGAAAATGATCTGCTCTTAGAATTTAGAGCAGATCATCGTGTTACTGGGCCTCGGAGATTTCAGCCTGCTCTAATATCACTTGTTGTAACACTTTGATACCTGCCTCAATATCCGTCCAGCTTGTAGATTCTAACGGATTATGACTGATTCCGCCTTTGGAAGGCACAAAAATCATACCAGTCGGGCATAACCTTGCCATATGCATCGCATCATGACCTGCGCCGCTTGGCATAATTTCATAAGGATAACCTAATCGCTCCGTTACTCGGCGAATTTGTCGTATACTTTGTTCCGATAGCAGAATCGGTTGATCTTTAGAAATTAAGTGTAGTTCTATGGACAACCCACGAGTTACCGAAATCCGTTCTATTTGTTGCTGTAACGCAGTCAATACGGATTCTCTTGCTGCAATGTGCGTGCCACGAATATCTACCAGCATTTCGACTTCTCCGGGAACAACATTCATGACTCCCGGCCGAACCGTTAAATTCCCCACGGTCGCGACAGTGGACTGTCCGGCTTCTATTGCCGCTTTTTCTATTGTCAGAGCCAATTCGGCAGCGCCTAACAATGCATCATGACGGTAGTACATCGCTGTTGCGCCAGAATGATCCGCCTGTCCTTTGAGCTTTACTACACCGCGGATAGGTGCAGCGATACCGCTGACGATTCCGATTGTTTTCCCCTCATTTTCCAAACAAGGGCCTTGCTCAATATGTAGCTCAAAAAAGCATTTAAATTCTTTTTTTGTATGTATAGCCCGGTTGATCCGATTGAAATCCAGCCCAATATCTGCCAGCACCTCTTGTAATCCTTTTCCTTGTTTATCCCGTAGGGAACTTAACCCAGCTTGATCCGTAATACCGCACATTATTTTGCTGCCTAACGTCGCATAATTAAAACGGCTGGATTCCTCGCAGGTGAAAATAATGAGTTCAAGCGGATAGCGGGTTTTTAATCCACATTCACATAACTGAAATAAAACTTCCAATCCGGCGACAACCCCCAGAGGACCATCAAACTTTCCCGCATTGATCACCGTATCAATATGCGAACCGAATGCAACAGTGGGTAAATTATCCTCTAGACCGGATTTACGAATAAATACGTTTCCGATTTCGTCATTACTAATGCTGAGATCATATTTTTTACATAAACTAATAATATAATCATGCGCCATTACATCTTCCCGGCTAAAGGCTAATCGGGTTAAACAGTCTTGCTCGGAAGAAATAGAGGCAAGTTTTTCAATGATGGACTTTACCCGAGATAAATTAATAGACATATGAATCCCCCTGCAATAATAAGAAAACAACGGTACAAATTATAATCCGATTCGGTTGCATAAAAGTGCGGTCGAAATTTATAAAATTTCTTTTGCTTTTGCATGACATTAAAAAACGAGCGGCATTGGCAAGTTACTTTCGAACCGCCATATTATTATCTTTCAGTTAAAATCTTGCCGCCAGCATGGCTTCCAATTTTTCCTGATCAGCGGCAAATTTGCGGATCCCTTCCGCCAGTTTTTCCACCGCCATGGCATCGCTGTTATGCTGCCAATAAAACTCGCTTTCCGTTAATGGTTGCGGTTTAGCCTGCACCTCGCCGCAAAATGCCAGCTTACGCTCAAGTGCGGTCTGATTTTCCTGCAATTCTTTCAGTAACGGCGGCGCAATTGTCAGTCGGTCGCAGCCGGCAAGTTCGGTGATTTCGCCGACATTGCGGAAACTGGCCCCCATCACCACGGTTTGATAGCCGTGCTGTTTGTAGTAATTATAGATTTTAGTGACCGAAATCACGCCCGGATCTTCCGCCGGCGCATAGTCTTTTTTCTCACCGTTGGCTTTATACCAGTCTAAAATGCGCCCGACAAACGGTGAAATCAAATACACGCCCGCTTCGGCACAAGCGCGCGCTTGCGCTTCGGAGAATAATAAGGTTAGGTTGCAGTTAATCCCTTCTTTTTCCAGAATTTCCGCCGCGCGGATACCCTGCCACGTGGAGGCAATTTTGATTAAAATACGGTCATTTGAGATGCCGGCTTCGTTATAAAGACGAATTAATTTGCGCGCTTTTGCCACCGTCGCCTCGGTGTCGTACGACAATCTGGCATCCACTTCGGTAGAAATCCGTCCCGGCACGATTTTCAGAATTTCCAGACCGATATTCACCGCCAGTTTGTCTTCCGCATCAATCAGCTGTTGGGCTTTATCTTGGCTCTGCGTTTTTGCATATTTAATTGCCTCATCGATTAGCGGGGCATATTGCGGCAGGGCGGATGCGCTTAAAATTAATGAAGGATTGGTGGTGGCATCCTGCGGTCGGTATTGTTTGATAGCGTCGATATCACCGGTATCGGCAACTAC
>LM994632.1:45437-47821 GCA_000752995.2 Haemophilus massiliensis
CTACAAATAAAGCCGGTATTGCGCAGAATAAATCCGATATCACAGAAAACCGTCAAAACATTACGACCAATAAAACACGTATTGATGAATTGTATAAATTCAACAATAACTTAAAAACTAATGTAACACAAAATACCGCGCGTATCAGTAATCTGGAAGGTCGAGTTGATCGACTTGAGAAGAAAATGCAGCGCAACTTTGCATCGCAGGCTGCATTAACCGGCTTGTTCCAACCATATAATATCGGTAAATTTAATCTTAGTGCAGCGGTAGGCGGTTATAACTCAGAAACGGCTTTCGCAATCGGTACCGGTTATCGCTTTAACCAGAATGTTGCAGCCAAAGCAGGAATTGCGATGACGCCAAGTAGTAGTAGCATCAGTTACAATGCTGGCGTAAACTTTGAATGGTGATTCAGTTAAGAATATCGTTCTATCTCAAAGAGGAGTAAATTAGCCTTAGATAAGCATAAAAAAAACTACCGATACCCGCGGGATACCGGTAGTTTAAAAACCACTGCGGTAAAAACATTTAGCATTTTTTACCGGATATAAAAGTATACCTTTTATTTCATCGATTAACGAAATTGTTGGGTTAGCGGCACTTCGGCGTCGGGTTCGTGTGTAATACGGTTACGTAAATCACGACGAATCACTTCAATGGTCCAGAACCAGAAAATATGACCGACTAATTCCGAAACATGCTCATACCATGGCCATTCAGACACAGGCGGTGTTAAACCTAATGCCGGGAATGAAATGTAGTGAACGCATAAATTGGCAATAAGGCCTGCGCCAATACCTTGCCAAAATTTAATTTTAGGGAAACGTTCGGCAACTAAACAATAACCGATAGCAAATACTAACGAGAAAGTAATGTGCGTTACAC
This sequence comes from Haemophilus massiliensis, assembly GCA_000752995.2. Taxonomy (GTDB): domain Bacteria; phylum Pseudomonadota; class Gammaproteobacteria; order Enterobacterales; family Pasteurellaceae; genus Necropsobacter; species Necropsobacter massiliensis_B. The sequence goes on from LM994632.1 coordinate 46,326, forward strand.
CAATCCAATCAAATCCATAATCGGCAAAAGTAAACACCGCTTGAGTGGGATCAATACCAAGATAATCGCGCAAAAAAACATGCGGCGGATTTAAAAACGCACGTGAACATTGCTCCAGCGCGGCTGCCTGTGCGGCAACTTGATCCACGGCGGAATTTAGCGCGTCCAACACCGGTTGCGGGCAGGCGGCAGTAAACAAGTCTTTCGGGCTGCGCGGTGGGAATGGATGTTCCGCCCCCCATTTAACAAAGGCAGAAACAAGACCTGCAATAATACCGACAAATACAGCCAAGCCGTAACGGCGACGTGCCGGATCGGTCTGAACAAATAAACCTGACATAGATACTCCGATTTCAATAAAGGAAAGAATAGACTGTATGTAATACAGCGCTCATGAATAATACGATTTTAATAAAAATCGTGCTGATCTTAAGCAATCAGTTAGAATAGTCAAGGGCTTTCTGCCTAGAAGGTGGTAGCAAAACAGCAAAATCCGCCCCCTATCAATTGAATTCTTTCAACTTTTGGGGCGGATTAAGAAAACAGTGAAAAATTTCACCGCACTTTTACGGCGGGGCTAATCAGAATCTTGCCGCCAGCATGGCTTCCAATTTTTCCTGATCAGCGGCAAATTTGCGGATCCCTTCCGCCAGTTTTTCCACCGCCATGGCATCGCTGTTATGCTGCCAGTAGAACTCGCTTTCCGTTAACGATTGCGGTTTAGCCTGCACTTCGCCGCAAAATGCCAGCTTACGCTCAAGTGCGGTCTGATTTTCCTGCAATTCTTTCAGTAACGGCGGCGCAATTGTCAGTCGGTCGCAGCCGGCAAGTTCGGTGATTTCGCCAACATTGCGGAAACTGGCCCCCATCACCACGGTTTGATAGCCGTGCTGTTTGTAGTAATTATAGATTTTAGTGACCGAAATCACGCCCGGATCTTCCGCCGGCGCATAGTCTTTTTTCTCACCGTTGGCTTTATACCAGTCTAAAATGCGCCCGACAAACGGTGAAATCAAATACACGCCCGCTTCGGCACAAGCGCGCGCTTGCGCTTCGGAGAATAATAAGGTTAGGTTGCAGTTAATCCCTTCTTTTTCCAGAATTTCCGCCGCGCGGATACCCTGCCACGTGGAGGCAATTTTGATTAAAATACGGTCATTTGAGATGCCGGCTTCGTTATAAAGACGAATTAATTTGCGCGCTTTTGCCACCGTCGCCTCGGTGTCGTACGACAATCTGGCATCCACTTCGGTAGAAATCCGTCCCGGCACGATTTTTAGAATTTCCAGACCGATATTCACCGCCAGTTTGTCTTCCGCATCAATCAGCTGTTGGGCTTTATCTTGGCTCTGCGTTTTTGCATATTTAATTGCCTCATCGATTAGCGGGGCATATTGCGGCAGGGCGGATGCGCTTAAAATTAATGAAGGATTGGTGGTGGCATCCTGCGGTCGGTATTGTTTGATAGCGTCGATATCACCGGTATCGGCAACTAC
>LM994632.1:50036-228539 GCA_000752995.2 Haemophilus massiliensis
TCGCCGCAAAATGCCAGCTTACGCTCAAGTGCGGTCTGATTTTCCTGCAATTCTTTCAGTAACGGCGGCGCAATTGTCAGTCGGTCGCAGCCGGCAAGTTCGGTGATTTCGCCGACATTGCGGAAACTGGCCCCCATCACCACGGTTTGATAGCCGTGCTGTTTGTAGTAATTATAGATTTTAGTGACCGAAATCACGCCCGGATCTTCCGCCGGCGCATAGTCTTTTTTCTCACCGTTGGCTTTATACCAGTCTAAAATGCGCCCGACAAACGGTGAAATCAAATACACGCCCGCTTCGGCACAAGCGCGCGCTTGCGCTTCGGAGAATAATAAGGTTAGGTTGCAGTTAATCCCTTCTTTTTCCAGAATTTCCGCCGCGCGGATACCCTGCCACGTGGAGGCAATTTTGATTAAAATACGGTCATTTGAGATGCCGGCTTCGTTATAAAGACGAATTAATTTGCGCGCTTTTGCCACCGTCGCCTCGGTGTCGTACGACAATCTGGCATCCACTTCGGTAGAAATCCGTCCCGGCACGATTTTTAGAATTTCCAGACCGATATTCACCGCCAGTTTGTCTTCCGCATCAATCAGCTGTTGGGCTTTATCTTGGCTCTGCGTTTTTGCATATTTAATTGCCTCATCGATTAGCGGGGCATATTGCGGCAGGGCGGATGCGCTTAAAATTAATGAAGGATTGGTGGTGGCATCCTGCGGTCGGTATTGTTTGATAGCGTCGATATCACCGGTATCGGCAACTACAACGGTCATACTGCGAAGTGCGTCTAATTGTGTGGTCATAGTTTTCTCCAAAATAATATTAATGTAAATCTTTTTACGTTATTCTCGGCATTCCGGAACCGGCGTTTTTAATGGCTTCCTAGCAAAAAAGCGATGAATATTTTCCACCACTAATTTTCCCATCGCACAACGCGTGGACACTGTCGCGCTGCCAATATGCGGCGTGACCACAACATTATCCTTATGCAGTAGTGCGTTGGGAACAATCGGTTCATCGGCAAATACATCCAAACCAGCTCCGGCAATTACGCCGTTTTGAATAGCATGGACTAAGGCCTGCTCGTCAACGACGCTACCTCTGGCAATATTAATCAGAATACCGTTTTTACCTAAAGCCTGTAAGACTTCTGTATTTATGAGATGTTTTGTCGCTTTTCCGCCGGATACACAGAGGATTAAAAAGTCACTGTGTTGTGCTAATGCTTTTAAATCAGAATAATAGGTGTAAGGAGAATTCCGTTCCCGTTCCAGTGAGAAATAAGCAATTTCCATGTTAAAAGCGACCGCTCTTTTAGCAACCGCCTGACCAACACGACCGAAACCTACGATGCCGAGACGACTATCACTTACTTTAATAGCCAATGGATACGATACTTTCCCCCAGTTGCCGCTTTCGATAAAACGTTGTGCCGCATTAAGCCGACGCGCCGTAGCCAAGATGAGCGCCATACCCAAGTCGGCTACGTCATCGGTTAAGACATCCGGCGTATGTGTCACCTTTATGCCATTTGCCAATGCGGCCTGCATATCGACACCGTCATATCCGACTCCGAATACAGCAATCAATTTTAATTGCGGAAATTGGCTAATCAGTTCTGCGGGCACCTGTGATTCGCCACTCGCTAAAATAACCTGCACATTTGCGGATATTCTCTCTAATTGTGTTGATGACATTTCCTCATAAACATAAATATCATAGTCGGAAGAAAGCATATCAACAACGAGATCGGGAACTTTTGCGACCCTTAAAATCATCGGATTTGCCATAATATATTACCTCTAAAGTCTGGATAATGCGGATTTTAAAAACTCTCTGCACTGCTTTTCATGCAACCAAAGATCATCATACTCATTTGTTCTGACTTCAATCGCTACACTCAGTTCATTAAAAATATTCGGTATTTCTAATGTTTGTGCGGTTGCTAGAATCGGCATAACGGTTTCTTCGGTAAGAAATCCCGGAGGCCCCAGTTTAATATGAAAATCACCGTACATAGCGTGATGCTTATCTAATACCGCATTAGATAAATGTAACTGAGAAATAAACGGTGACGCTGTTTTCAATGATTCTTCAGGTATTTCCTCGTTTAAGCAAGTGTGTGCGCTGTCCCATGCGATATATAAATTAGGGCATTCATTGCGGAAGCTTCGAATCCAGTTCACGGTTTCACCGGTAAGACCAATCAGCTGCTTTTTATGTGCAAAACAGTCCAATGGTTCAATTTGTAACACCATATTCTTAAACTGCTTGGTTTCCTGACTGATTTGACAGAGAGAATCCGCCAATGCACGTTTGGCTTCATATTGTTGGTAGGACACGGGCTTCGCACCACTTACAATAGAAAGTTTGGTAGCACCAGTTTCTGCGGCAAGATGAACAAGCTCTTTAGCTCTTTTCACTGATCTCGTTCTTAGCGCGCTGTCAAGACTGGCCAGGTTTAAATGTTCTTTTAATAATTCAAACGTCATCCATTGCACAATGTTTAAATGATTTTTTTCTGCGAGACTGCGAACTTGGCATATTGTATCCGAATTGGTAAGCATACCAAGTTCAATAGTACTATAGAAATCAAAGTCTATGATTTTATTGACAATGTCCGGCACATTTTTCTCGTTTGTCATTAACGGAAAAAATAACTCCGGAATCAGTAAAGAAGGTGACAATCGATTATAGCGCTTCATTTATTTACCCTCCTACCCTTTGTGTTTGAACTGAAGTGGGCACTTTATTAAAGTTAATGCAAAGTGTCCCTAAAATATAACATCCGGCACAAATGCCAAAATAGGTCAGAACGCTGGAAAAACTACCGGTATATTCAAGAATAATCCCCACTAAGATCGGAACGAGAATACCTGCGCAGCTGTTTGCCATATTCATAAAACCGCCGACAATACCTACTCTGTCTTTTGGCGCCAAAATTGCCGGAAAGCTCCAATACAAACTGCCGAACATCATAAAGAATGCCGCTGTCCCCAGTAGCCATACCGCAGTTGAAGGATCTGTCGTGGACGGTAGCATTAAAAAAACCACCAGGCCAACAATGCCTGATACCGATAATAAGCTTTTCAAAGCAATATTATGGCTAACGCCTCTTTTCACCAAAAAATCAACAAAAAAACCACTAAACAGGCAACCCAATGTACCCAGAATAAAAATGAGAAAAGTTGAATTACCGATACTCTTTAAATCCAGCCCTTGTGCTTGCGCTAGATAATTTGGTCCCCAAGTTAATAATCCCCAGTAAACCATTCCCCAAGATGCGCGCCCCAGCATGATAGCAATCATGGTAAACCAAGAAATACCGATTCCTTTGGTCGGTTCATTATTTGTAACTATACCGGGAAGTTCATTTCCTTCTTCGATATGAGTAAGTTCCGCTTGGTTGACTTTGTTGTGTTCGGAAGGCTTATCACGCAAGATCCGCCAAGAAAGCATTCCTAATGACATAGTAAAAAGACCAACTACAACGAAAGCAACTCGCCATGAATCAAACAGAACGATTAAATGTGCAACGATAATGCCTCCCAAGGCAACACCTAAAGGACTACCCGAATCCATGATTACGGCACCACGTCCTCGTTCCGATGAAGTCAGCCATGCCGAACTGAGTTTGGCGCCACTTGGTGAAATCGGGCTTTCTGCTGCACCTAAACCGATTCGGGCCAGAATCATCGAAATACCACCAGTGGCAAAGCCGATAATCGTTTGGAAAAATCCCCAACCGACAAGCGATCCGGTAATGACTTTTCGAGGACCGTAACGATCCAATAACCAGCCACCCGGCACTTGAAGCAAAGCGTACGACCAAAAGAAACTACTGAGAATAAGCCCTTGCATAACCGGTGAAAGATTAAACTTTTCTTTAATATAAGGCATGCCAATAGACAGTGTGATTCTATCCATTAGGTTTACTGCCATTAAAAAGAACATGACGGTAAATATTACCCAACGAAAGGATGTAGACTTTTCATTTGTAGAATAAATTTTTTGATTATTCATAATATACACTCCAAATATTGGACGTCGGAAATATGAATCGCAATTTAAATATATTCAGTGGGTTTAATTTTATTTACTTAGAATCTTTGCCATAGCGAAATATATTTTTTCAACCAGTTTATCACCGAAAATAATTTGGTATTGATTAGCAATAGTAAATATGCCTTTTGTTTTATCCACTTTCTCAATCGCTAATTTATCGGCTTTTAATTCATTATCCACTACAACTCGAATACGTGTGGCGCAATGAGTCAGTGCCTGGATATTTTCTTTTCCACCCAGACAAGCAATTAATTGCTCTGCGATATGAGTGTATTCATTCGTACTATTGCCCGATGAATGTACTGATAATGCATTTAACGCGTTTTGAATCAGAGACGGAAATTTTTTACCATCCCATGCACTGCGTCCAACAAATAAGCCGTCAATATGGGGCTGAATAATAAGTTTATTACTATTTTCAGGATTAACGCTGCCGCCATATAAAACCGGAATCTTATGACCGTCTTCAGCAAATAGTTCTGATAAACATTGTTTGATTACCGCATGTTTTTCATTAGCATATTCGGCGGTCGCCGGTATGCCGTCTTTACCGATTGCCCATACCGGTTCGTAGGCAATCCACAATTTTGACAACTGATGTTTTTTAACGCCGTATAATCCGATTTTAAGTTGTGTTCGTAAGACCTCATCAGACAGATTATAATTTTTCTGTTCTAGGGTTTCACCGATGCAAAGTAATGTAGTAAATCCATGGCTCAGGGCAGAAATAACTTTTTCATTTTCCTCTTGATCTGTTTCTTTCATCACATGACGGCGTTCGGAGTGCCCAATCATTACAAGCGTTGCGCCTGCTTCTTTTAACATCGGCGGAGAAATTTCACCGGTAAATTGTCCATTGTCATTAGCATTCATATTTTGGGCGCCGATAATAATTTTTTTATTATTTTTAATGGAATCTACAACCGTTGTGGCGTCTTTAATACAGGTATAAGAGGGGATAACAAATAGTTCGATATCATAATCTGTTTTGAAATGATCTACCGCGTGCGAAAGTGCGGTTAAATATTTGATCGTTTCTGCATTTCCTTTATACATTTTCAAATTGGTACCGAAATAGATTTTTTTATTTTTCATCGCTTATTCCTTATTTTTTATTAATACTCTGCAAGGTGAACCGTCGGTTTTTTCTATTGCGATAGGTATCATTAAGGCATCGACCACTGGACCGGTAATTTCTTTTGTATTACAGATATATTCAACTAAAGTGACACCTTTCTTTAATAAATGGTGATGCGTGACATGCTTGGTTAACGGTTTTTCCATCGTGCCGGTTAACCAACCGCGAATCGGATAATCCTGCGGAAAATCAAAGGCGATAATGTCTAATTCCTTTTCTGCTAAATAAGCAGCACCCTCAAAGGTGATATAAGGTGCGTTTGCCCAAAACTGTTTAGAATTATAACTATAATGCGTATCCCAGCAGGTTTTGAAAATAATTTTAGAAACCGGGTGCTCTGGGAAAACAGCATCTAACATCTGTTCCGTAATAGCAAGATTATCGACGATACATGCAGATAAATCTAATACATGAAATTCGCCGATATAGGTTTCAATCGGAATATCCAGAATATCGTAAGCTGATTTTTGGATATGGCTTAGCGCATCCATATGAGTAAACGCGTGGCAAGATACCTGTAACTGTGTCGCTTCAAACAGGTCACCGCGGTCAAAACTGCCTTTTTTTTCAATATTAGCCTGCCAACGGATATGGTCCGCAGAAATAGGCATACTGAGGTCAATCCATTTATTCATATACAATTCTCCTTACGGAAAGAGTAAATTCGGTAAGAATGTACTAAATTCCGGCACCAAAATTAACAAAACCAATAATCCAAACAGCGACAGCAAAAACGGTAGGCTTTCTTTTAATACTCTCATCGGTTCGCACTCGGCAATATTAGCGGATAAGAAAATTAGATAACCGACAGGTGGTGTAACTAAACCAATCATTAGATTTAATACAATGACTAAACCAAAATGAATAGGATTAATTCCGAATTGGTTGACAATTGGCATAAATACAGGAACAAGAATGGTCAATGCTGCCGTAGGATCCATAATCATTCCGATAAACAGGACAATAACATTAATAAGAATCAACGCAGATAAAGGGCTATCACAAACAGCAGAGACCCAAACGGCAACCTGATGACTGATTTGTAAGCGCGCGATTAGCCAAGCAAAAATTGAAGAAGCACCGACAATCAGCATGACGGTTATAGTACCTTTTAGTGATGAGATTAAAGCTTTCTTCAGCAATTCCATGCTGAGCTCTTTATAAACGAAAGTTCCGACTAAATAGGCATAAACCACGGATACAGCGCCAGCTTCCGTTGCGGTGAACATGCCCGAAATAATACCGTAAAGAATAATAATCGGACAAAGTAACGCCCACACGGCATCTTTGGCGCTCTCCTTCACTTCTCTCCAGTTGAAATCCGTAGCCGCGTTACCGTATTTATATATTTTACTTAATATGAAAGTCACGAGAATTAGGGTTAAAGCGATCATAATTCCGGGAATAATGCCCGACATAAACATTTTCCCGACCGATACACCGGCTCCGGCCAGTGCAGCGAACACTATCATGGGTACGCTGGGAGGAATAATCGGCCCGATAATTGACGCAGATTGAGTCAGTGCCGCAGAAAAATCTGCGGGATAACCGCTCTTTTTCATTGCCGGAATCAAAGAACTCCCAATTGCCGCCGTCGATGCCACTGCCGAACCGCTGATTGAACCAAAAAACAAACTGGAAAAAATATTGATATAGGCCAATGAACCTTTCCAGCGTCCGATTAAAGAAGTGACAAAACGGATAATACGGGTTGTAATGCCGCCTACGCTCATGAGTTCACCGGCAAGGAAAAAGAATGCTAATGCTTGTAGCGCATTAGTATCAAGCCCTTGCATAACCTGTTGTGCCACAATGGTTATCGGAATATTCGGCAGGAAGTAAAATAATGTAACGATTGAGGCGAATATAATACTGTAAAAAAGCGGAAGCCCTAATACCGTTAGAATAAACATCACGCCGAGCAGAACAATAAATGACATTATAATTCCCTCACTTTTTGAGTTTTAGCTAAAGAGAAAAAGGCGATAATAATTCTAACCATCTCTAAAGAGAGACATAGAATAAACGGAATATATACCCATGCTTTTGAAATCTTAAATGCCGAGTAATAGCTTTTCAAATTCATTGAATATACTTTTACACCACCTTTTACTAATAAAAACAGGCAGATGAGCATAATGATATAAAGTAGAGAAGATAATAGCCAACCATATTTAAATCTCTCAAAAATCATAATCCTCAACATCGGAACTTGTATTTGAGTTGTCGTTAATACTCCGAATAAAATCATCCAGGCATAACAAAATCTTAAAAACTCTTCTGCCCACGGAAAGGAAACATTAACGACATATCTTGTTATAACTTGAATAAATGTCATCACGACAATAATGAGAAAGAAGAGACAGCCTAATGATAAAAATGTTTTATTAATAAATTTCTCATATTGCTCAACCATAATTATTGACCTCCCCTAACCTAAATTTTCGATTATTGAGTTTCCGTAATCTTGGAAATCATATCTTGACCGAATTTTTTTGCATAATCGTCCCAGGCTTTCTGTGCGCCCGATTGGAAAGTAGTTACATCAGGGGTTGTTTCAACTTCCATTCCTTGCTGCTTTAATTTATCTAAATAAACTTTATTTTCTTCTATGTTCAGTTTTTTCTCTAATTCAGCACCTTCTTTAGCGGCTTGTAATAGGATATTCTGATCTTCTTTATCTAGACTGGTAAAACGATCAAGATTCATAGACATCGGCGCGGCGGTATAAGCATGATGAGTTAAAGAAAGATATTTTTGCACCTCTTGCAGGTTATTGTTATAAATGTGGTGCACGGGGTTTTCTTGACCATCAATGACACCGGTTTTTAGTGAAAAATACACTTCGTTGAATGGCATCGGTGTCGGATTTGCTCCCCACTCTTTGAAAGCCGCGATATGTGCTGGATTCGGTGTGGTCCGTAATTTTAAATGGGAAAGATCGGTAACCGTTTTGATCGGTCTTTTACTATTGGTAATATCTCTAAATCCGATTTCATAAAACGCCAAACCTTTTAAATTGGATTCTTCTAATGAAAGTAAAAGTTGCTCGCCTATTTCGCCATTGAGCACTTTTTCTACATGCGCCTCATTTCTGAATAAGAAAGGCAGATCAAGTAAATTTAGTTTTTCATTAAATGTGGTGTAATACGGATTACCAACGACAACAATATCAATTGTTCCCATACGTGTACCGTCAATTTGAGTATCAGAATTACCTAACTCACTATTTGGGTGTAATTTAATCGTAATACGCCCATTTGATAACTCATTGGCGCGTTTGGCCATAAATTCGGTAGCTTTGGTTACCGTATCACTCGGCGAACCATAATGACTTAATGCGAAAGTATGTTGTCCGGCAGCAAACACCGAACCGGATAGACATAGTGAAATAAAAACTGTTGAGAACAAAGTTGATTTTGTCATATTACACCTCAGTTAAGTTAAATTGCTTTTGACTGATTAACATTTGCTGTATTTAGTATCAATTTCCTTTATTCTGGCCACTTTTGGCGCGGAACCTCCACCAACAAAATCCGACTCTAACCATACTTTAAGTAATGATTTAGCGAGTTCTACACCAATTACCCGTTCACCGAAGCAAATAATTTGCGCATCATTACTTTTTCTTGCCCGCTCCGCTGAAAAAACATCATGACAAACGGCCGCTCTTATACCGGGAATCTTATTGGCAGTAATAGCCATACCGATACCCGTGCCACAGGTTAGAATACCTCGGTCATATTTGCCTTCCGCCACGGCTAAAGCAACTTGTTCGGCAACATCCGGATAAAGCACCACTGCACCGGCATTAGCACCGAAGTCTTCATATTCAATCCCTAATGAATCTAAATACTTCATTAATTCAACTTTTAAATTATAGGCAGCTTCATCACAGCCAATTGCAATCTTCATAGTCATACCTCCTAATTAATTTGATGTTAATTTACATTTTCGTAAAATTAAGAATGTTGTTAACATTAGTTGCCGTCGTTGCAATCACATTAATAATTCCCGTTCTTAGTGCCCCCAGAATGGCCATTGCTTTTGTATTCTCCGAAGCAATACCTATAACACAAGGAATTTCTCTCAAATCTTCTAGGCTCAATCCGATTACCCTATTACTCATTACAGTATCGACTAATTCCCCTTGCAGATTAAAAAATCCATAACCGGCGATTTCTCCGATAACTCCTTCATTAATTCTTGCATCGGTAATTTCTTTCGGTGTAAACCATCCCAACTGAACCATATAACTGTTCTCATTCATATCGCCGATACCGACCAGCGCAACATCCGCTTTTCTGGCGCGATCTAATGTATCCTTAATCACCCCATTTTTCATAAAGATGCTTCTGAATTCTTTATTTTCTAAATAAGCCGGCGCATAGAGTGTTTCATAGTTTCCATTAAATCGTTTGGCCAAATTGCGGCAGATATGATCAGCGTCAACTGGTGCACCGATACGCTGGGTACCGCCAATACTGCAAATGAATTTGCAGTTTTTTTCCGGAGAAATCCCGACGTATTCACCAATTGCAGCAACATTTCGCCCTTGACCGACAGCAACCGTCATACCGTCTTTGAGTACGTTTACTAAGTATCCGTTCACTAACGCCGCCACTTGTTTTCGTTGCTCTTTTTCACTGTATTCATCAACTGCAATTAATGCTCTTTGAATACCGAATTGTTCAATCAATTTTCTTTCTAATTGAGAAGTAAATATTGGATGATACTTAACGTTTATTTCAACAATGCCTTCTTGACGCGCTTTTTTTAATAAGCGACCGACTTTTACTCTTGAAATATTGAACCGTTGAGCGATCTCTTCTTGAGTAAGCTCATGTTCATAGTAAGCAATTGCAATTTCAGTTAATAAATCACCATCTTCAGATTTCATAATCGTTCCTATCGTATTAAAGCGAATCAATATATTGTTTTGATGTAATAAGTGTTTTTTCTATAAGAGAAAAATCAATTTTTTTATCTTTTCTTTTTGGTGTTGAATCCAGTTCACGATAAATCCGCAAGGGGATCTCAAAGCTGCAAGGAATATTTTTTTGTTTAATTAATGGAATGATTTTTTGATAATTAATGAGCCCTTTTCCTTCAATAGGAATAAACTCAAATTGATTGTCTATTATGCTGACATCTTTAATATGAAAATACTGTGAATAATTTAAGGCTTCAATAGATTGTTTTTCTACATCTAAGTTTCTATCATAAGTCACCATATTACCTGGATCAAAATTCAGTGCATAATTATCTGAAGCAAGTGCTTCCAATAATTCAACCCCATCTTGCAATGTAATAAACGCATTAAAATTATAATCTCCTGCATTCTCCAAGCATAAAATACAGCTAGTTTCCTCTAATATCGGAGTTAATAATCGTAAATTTTCTATTAATTTTTTTCCATTTTCACGTTTTGTTGTACATACATTAATATATTTCACACCTATTGATTGTGCAAAATAAACTCGCGGTGCAAACACTTCTAAGAAATTATCCGCCGCTAAGTCCATCGTACATCCTAGTGCTAAAGTAGATAATTGATATTTTTCTTTTAATATATTTATGTTATGCGCATTTTCTTGACTGAATAAATCTTGTTTCAGATTACCGACATAGCCCTGATTATATGCCAATTCAAAGTAATTAAAACCGCACTTTTTAATAGACGCTAATGTGGTTTCAATATCATACCCATCATAAATAGATGTATTTACCGCTAACTTAAGTGCCTCACTCATATATTTTCCTTCGTTACAATTTGATGTTGTAATATTTTTTTGCGTTTGAGAAAAAGAGTTTATACTGCTCGTCATAGCTATAACTTTTCACACTCTCTTTAAATCCGTCAAAAATAGTGTCTAAGTCGCCACATAAACTATCAACCGGGAAATTACTGGCAAACATCGCTCGATCCGTACCAAAAATATTGATCGTTTCCTGAATAATCCATCGGTTATCTTCAATATTCCACAGTTTATTTGGTAACCCGATACCTGAAATTTTCACTACAATATTAGGCACATCGGAAAGTTGGGACATGGCTTTATGCCATCCCGATAAACCTTCCGGCGAACGATCCGCGGGTAATCCGGTATGGTTTAAAATTATCAGTGTTTGTGGAAAATCCAACGCTAATTGTTTCGCTTCATGTAAGTTCCACCACGGCGTTTGCAGATCAAAATTAAGTTGATATTTGTGTAGTAAAGCATACCCTTGACGCCATTTATCGTTACTCATCAAGGTTCTAAACCCCATTTCCGCTTCTCTTAATGATATCGGTCCTGCCGGTTTGTGTCTGACGCTTCTAACTAATGGATAGCCTGCCTGACGCTTTAATATTTCTTCAATGTCATCATGGTGTAACCATGCTTGCGCGACAACAGCATTCGGCATCCCAAATTTATCCGCAACGGTATGGATATAAGCCGTTTCTCCGATAGGATCATTAGGATCCCATTCCGCATCAATATAAACCGTGGCAACAACATTGTGTTTCGGCGTTGCGTCTTTTAAATAATCTGTCGGTAGATAATCTTTTTTGATTGCGCTGTAATCCCCGTATCTAAACGGAATTAAAACGTCCGGCGCCAGCCACGGATGTGGGTTAATCTGAGGTTGCCAAAAATGCTGATGTGCATCAATCATTGGGCCATTATATAATTCGGTATTCATTTTATCCCTCCTATCTGTTTTCTTTGCTTAACTTAATACTTAATGTTCCTAATATGTATATCAGTGAACAGCCGGAAAAAAACAGCAGTACATGATCGTAATTTCTAGATTGACCTAGAATAATACCGACTAAAATCGGAACGGCAATTCCACCGATACTACCGGCCATGTTCATTATTCCGCCAACGATACCGACTTTACTTTTTGGTGCGAGTAATGCCGGAAAGCTCCAGTATAAGCTTCCCCACATTAAGAAAAAGGCGGCAATGGATAAAACCAGTATTGCGACAATCGGATCTTGCATACTAGGTAAGAGATAAAAAGCCGCCAGTGTGCTGATACCGGATAGCGTTAAAACTGTTTTTAATACGACTTTCTGAGCAAATCCTTTTTTGACCAGAATGTCAGAAATAAAACCACCGCACAATGACCCGAACGTACCGCACAGAAAAATAATGAAGGTGGCATTACCGATACTTTTTATATCAAATCCTCTTGCTTGAGCCAGATAACTTGGACCCCAAGTCAATAAACCGAAAAACATCATCGCCCAAGCAGCACGACCGAATAAAATAGCGATGAGAGAGCGATAATCTACACCAATTCCTTTTAAAACAGGTTCGGAATCGACCGCACTTTGTGCCGTCTGGCTTTCGATTAATCGCAATTCCTGCCGATTCACACCATGATGTTCCCGCGGGGTATCGCGTAAAAACTTCCAAGCAATAAACCCTAATAAAATCGTAGCAACACCGGCGATAGCAAAGACAATTCGCCAAGAACCAATGCTGGCAAGCATATAAGCAATGATAATACCACCGAGAGCTGCGCCAAGCGGACCGCCACAATCCATAATAACCGCGCCACGACCACGTTCCTGAGCTGATAACCATGTTGCATTAAGTTTTCCGCCGGAAGGAAAAAGAGGCGCTTCAGCGGCACCGAGCATAAATCGGGCCGCAAGTAAAGAAATACCACCGGTTGAGAAAGCGGCTAACGTTTGAAAAACACCCCATAACACGGTCGAACCAGTAATAATTTTTCGCGGTCCATATTTATCGATTAGCCAACCACCGGGAATCTGAAGTAAAGCATAGGCCCAGAAAAAACTGCTCAATATAAGCCCTTGGGTTTCAGGCGAAAGATCAAATTCCTGCGCTATAGTCGGCATAGCAATAGAAAGAGAAATCCGATCAACTAAATTTATCACCACCAATAAAAAGATAATACCAAAAACAAACCAACGGACATTCGACGCTTTTTCTTTCATCATAGTATGATCCCTTGCTTGGCAGACGTAATCTACGTCCGCGGAGAAAAAAATAAACTAATGCTTATGTGCATATTCGGACATGTATTTCAGAATAAAAGACATTGAAACGGCTCCCGGATCGACATATCCCAAAGAGCGCTCTCCCAAGCTTTTGGCACGTCCGAAAACGGCAATCTGATTGCGTGTGTTCTCGGCACCTTCCGCCGCTGCTTGAGCTACCGAAGTCAACGCAACGGTTAAATCCTCATTTTTAACCGATTCGGCTTGTTTTTCCGCTGCGACCAAAGCATCAACCATCGTTTTATCACCCGGCTTTGCACCACCGCGCTCAAATACCGCTTTGGCGCCAGCCGAAAGAAATTGATAAAGAGTTTCCGCATTAAATTGCGCCTGTCCGGTCAATACTTTTCCGCCGGCTCTGAATAAGGTGCCAAAAATTGCGCCGGATGCCCCGCCCATACTAGACATCATTTTTGTACCCGCCGTTAAAAATAACTCTCCAATATCTTTCGGCTGGAATGTATCGGTACAGAGTAAATCACGTACCGCAGCAAATCCTCGCTGCATGCCTAAACCATGGTCGCCGTCTCCAATTTTCAAATCCAGTTCGGTTAAGTGCGGTTCACTTTCCACCATTTTTTCTGCGGTATATAAAAGTAGTGCTTTGGTTTCGGTTACATTCATTTTATTTTCTCCATTTGAAACTATCACAAGGCATATCGTAAAGTTTTTGTAGCTCATCATCTAAACGAAACAGCGTGACCGAATAACCCGCCATTTCCTGTGATGTACAGTAACTGCCGATCAACGTATCATGAATTTGAATGCCACGTTGAGTCAGCTGTTGATGAACTTTTCTGTTGGCAATAAAAAGTTCCGTATAAGTCGAGGCACCAAGATTATTAATCGTGACACAGACGCGATCACCAGCCTTTAGGCCGATATCGTTGCAAATAGATTCAATAATTTCGGTGTTGATTTCGTCTGCTGTAGCCATTTTTTGACGGCGAACCCCCGGCTCACCATGGATGCCCATACCTAGTTCCAATTCATCATCATCTAATTCAAAATTAAATTTACCGGTTTGCGGAATCGAACAGGCACCGAGCGCCACCCCCATGGTTCTGGTATTAAAATTGGCTTTTGCCGTAACCGCATGTAATTTTTCAAGATCATAACCCGCCTGCACTGCCGCACCAGCAATTTTCAGTATATACATGTCACCGGCAACTCCACGACGATCTGACATGCGGGATAATGGTGCGGCGGAAATATCATCAGTAACTCGTACGGTTTTAACCTGAATACCTTCTTCCTCTAAAAGTTCGGCCGCAATATCGAAATTCATATTGTCGCCAGCATAGTTTCCATACACAAATAATACGCCGTTGCCTTTCTGCGCGGCTTTGGTCGTTTCAATAATAATATCCGGTGACGGTGAAGCGAAAATTTCCCCCAATGCCGCGGCATCTGCTAAACCTTTTCCCACATAACCGGCAAACATCGGTTCGTGACCGCTTCCGCCACCGGTAACGACGACAACTTGATTTTCCGCAATATCATGACGGATGACGCCACTCACACCTTCAACTTTAAGTAGTTTTCCTCCGCAAGCATAAATCAAACCTTCTAACTGTTCTGCCGGAACATCATTCGGACTATTCAATAATTTTTTAGGTTTTCTATTGCTCATTATTAATCTCCCTTAATGTGATATCAGAATGTTATTTAGATTTAAGGACGCCTTGTCCCATGCGAACGGCAATATTAAAAGCGCTTTCAAATGCAGTTGGAATAGCGACGTTTTTACCGTACAAGTCATAAGCCGTACCATGATTTGCCGTAGCGATAGGGATTGGAATGCCGCCTTGAACGGTAACGCCACGTTCGAATCCTAATAATTTTAATGCTGTTGAGAATTGATCATGATACATTGACACGACACCATTAATACCTAAACGTTCAACTTCCCGCATTGTGGTATCGCTCGGGAAAGGACCGTAAAGATCGATACCGTATTGTTCTTTTGCTTTCTCAATAGCCGGTTTAATAATGGTTATTTCTTCATCACCAAACACACCGCCTTCACCACCGTGCGGATTCAACGCCTGTACGGCAATTTTAGGTCGTTTGACACCTGCTTGCGTCAATGAACGATTGAGCAAAAGAATACAGTCAATGACTGATTTTATAGATAAATTCGGCACAATATCTTTAAACGGAATATGTGATGTGACACGTGCCGCCCAAATACTATCGACAACATTTAATTCACAGACAAAATCACGATAATCCGTTTGATCCGCAAACCAATGCAACTCATCGCGATACTGTAATCCGCCTTTGTGCATCGCCTGCTTATTCAACGGTGCAAAACAAATTGACTGTACGTAGCCGGCTTGCGCCAAATCCACCGCTTTTTTCATCGTTTCCAGCATATAAACACCACTTTGTTCGGTTGCCGTTCCGTATTCAAAAGGATAAGGATGAGAACACTGATGATGAATAAGTGCGGGTATATTTTCTTTAAAAGTATAACTTGCTAAAGTTTCACTGGAAATTTCATCAAATTCGACATTTACCTGCGCAATTTCCATACCTTTCAGTAATTCCCGTTTATCCGCAATAATCAGAACATTGGCTTTATTTCTTTGTTCGTTTTGAGCTAATAATTTTGCAACCAGTTCAGGTCCCACTCCGGCAGGATCACCAAGTAATAAGGCTAAGGTCGGTTTTGTCATAAGATCATCTCCATACTTGTTCAAAAGAACACTAATATAACTTTTGCAACACTAATTTATACATAAATTACAAAAAAATAACGTGATAAAGATCACGATATTGAAATCATTTAAGTTAAAAATGATAGAACTGTGATAGCTCTCTCATATTTGAAAAAATAAATAAAATGATTTTTTGAAAACTCAATGAATATTTGAGCGATCTAATATGTAATTTTGGACAAGTGACGATTTTTTATTATAACTATCGCCAAGATAGTGAAATTAACAGCACTGAATTCGATACAACTATCGAATTCAGTTCTTAGATTAATTTTTTATATGAAGAAATAGATATGTTAATTAAACCGATACATTCTATATAACTCCGAATCATTTAAATCAACATCGGAAAGTTTAATTATTTCTCCTTTCGCAACATCACGGAGCAGTGTTTTATTAGACATTAAATAAAACGGAATAATTTCTTTATTTTCCGGTATATTGTTCAATAACAGCGGTCTGACTTCATTGATAACATGATGATGCCCACCCATACTTAAGACTTCACCCTGTTTAAAGTGACGCTCCGCTCTGCCCGCCATAATCAATACCTGTTTTTGTTCAGGATTGCCGCTGGCTCTGTTATGTAATACCGCGGAAAAAATAGAAATCGGTGATTCCACACCCATTAAATGATACGGCAGAATAATCGCGGCATATTGATTATGACGACTTACGATATGTCCTTTTTCTTTGAGAACTTGCCAGACGGCGTTATTATGGCATTTGACAATTACAAATTCTCCGCCAGCAAAACTAAGTTCATCATCCCGGCGTAAGCAATTAAATACCTCAACAACTTTGGTATGGGTTAAAATTCCACCGTCTTGTTGTGGAATAAAAATATCGGCCAGTTCATTGATTTTACAAATCGGATAATGCATTTCCGGTTTATCAACCTGCAAATGCAGCGAATTGGCAACCACGTTCATTTCACAATAATCCGGTGTGGCATATTGCGGTAGAGTATCAAGCATTTTACTGCGTTGTGCAAGAGTGATAGCCACATTACCCTCTAATTTCCACAAATGGCGAAAATCCGGAACAGAAACCTCTTTATCTAAATAACGTATTTTATTTTCCTCCGGATACCAGACATAGTCGTACTCACTGGATTTCCCCGCCGCAATGATTTCCAAACCAAGAGAATTCATCCACGTATATAAATGAATTAGGTTACTTGGTTGATCACCGTCAACGGTCGTATAGGTAACGCCTTGCATTTTAGCTAGTTTTGCCAGATAAGGACCAACTACCGCCTCAGTTTCTTTAGAAACCATTCCGACATGTTGTTTATGAATTAACGCCCTTTCCGCAATAACTGCACCGAGTTCGGGATTACCGGTGGATTCAATAAGCATATCGACAGGACATATAGGCAATAACTCCGGATTATTGATAATCGCAGTACCGCGTCGAACAATCATTTTCTCTATTTCTTCAAGGGTTGAACAAACTCTCATTGCGTCGGAATGCCAACCAAGTGCGGTCAAAATTTCTTGTGTTTTATCGGTATCAATATCACAGACTACGGCCACATGAATTTTGTTTATCAATTTACATTGTGCCAGTAAGGAATAGCCGAAACCGCCATTAGAACCTAAGATTGAAATACGAATATCAGGACAATTGGAAAAATTAAATAGTTGATTATAAAACATATCATGACCTCATCATGTGGATATTAAATAATATTGAACAGATCTAATAACAATACGACAACGCCGGATGTCAGCCCGCTAATGGCAGTTGCCGCCCCGACGGATTTCAACCCTTGCGCTAAATCCATATTTGAAAGACTGACTGTTACCCAAAATCCGCTTGAATTAGAATGTTTAAATATCTGCGCCCCGGTCGCACAGGCCAAATAGGCCGCCAATGGAGAAAGGTTTAATGTCCCTAACATCGGTTCAATGATCGCCGCACTGGTTAATACGCCGAGCGTATTTGAACCGGTGATCGTATTGACTAACGCTGCGATAATAAACGGAATCAGCACTGCGGGAATGTTAATGTCGGCAATACTGTTGGCGATGCTCTCCGCGACTTTAGTATCTTTAATGATTAAAGCCAAACTGCCTCCTAATCCAGTCACAATAATCGGCATGGCTGCTAATCTCAACCCGGTTTCAAACCAATCGTTCAATACCTCCTTGGTTTTCCAACGTTCACCGGTTAATGAAAGAGAATAAGCAATGGCGATTAACATCGCGACGATAGGATTACCTAAAATAAGAATAAACTCTTTTAAGTTCGTGTTCATTTCAACATTTGCTAATACGGAGCTCATCATAATCAGCAAAATCGGTAAAATAATTGGTGCAATCGATTGAAATAAAGAAATTTTTGTATTTTCGTTGCCTTTCGATAAGAATTCTTCTTTTGGCGAAATCGGAATATTGATGTACTTACAATATAATGTGCCGGCGAAGATTCCCGGGATAGAAATCAAGATCCCCCACAGGATCGCTTGCGATAAATCCAGATTTAAAAATGCCGCAGCGGCAAGCGGGCCCGGGGTCGGTGGTACGGCGGACGCCGTGACATAAGCACCTAAATACAACACCGTACCGTATTGCGCCATTGATGCACCGGTCTGTACCGCGAGATTGGAAATAATCGGAATTAATACGATAACAATAGTATCAGCAAGAATTGGAATACCTAAAATGGCTGATGCGACGGCAATCGCCCAAATAGCATGTTTTTTACCAAATAGCCTGTACATTACATTGGTTATTTTGATTGCCGCACCAGTACTTTCCAGCAATTTTCCTAAAACACAACCTAAGAAAAACAACAAGCCGACTTTACCGATAGTATCGCCGAATCCTTTGTTCAGCAGTGACATCGTTTTTTCGCCATTTAGCCCTATTGCAAAACCGAGGGCAATCACAACCAACAACAAGGTAATCGCAGGATGCACGTTCCATTTTGATATCATTACAATCATCAAGGCGATAGCAATGACAAAAACGGATAGAATATAGATCTCACTCATAGATAATTTTCCTCTATTGAACAGTTTGACTAATTAGGGAATGTGCTAGTTATATTTTCAGTTTCCTCCTATATTCAGATTCATATGAAATGGTTTACCACAGCAAAAAAGTGCGGTCGTTTTTTAGATAGATTTGATTCAAATACGGTGATTGGCATTCAAATCAATAATAAAGAGAAAAAAGTCGATATTTCGTATCACTTTGTTTTTATTATAAAAAAGCAGGTTAAGAACATAACCTGCTTAAACATGATTAACCGCAAAACATCCACATAATACAGATGAAAATAAAGGCGAGTATGCCGTAAATTGTGGTCAGAATAGACCATGTTCTTAACCCTTCGGAGATTGATATACCGAAAAATTTTGTCCAGACCCAGAATAAACTGTCGTTGACATGAGAAAGGGTCATGGCGCCGGCGCCGATAGCGGAAGTAATTAATGCTATCTGTACGCCACCATACTGTTCGGCGGCGATAGCGGGCGCCAGAATGGTTGCCGTCGTGATGATGGCAACAGTAGCCGAACCCTGTGCGGCACGCAACAGAGAAGACAGAACAAAAGCAAGCACGATCAACGGCAAACCGGTACTGGCCAATACTTCGGATAATGCTTTGCCCACACCGCTGGCATCCAGTACTTTACCAAACATACCGCCGGCACCGGTAATTAAGATGATACCGGCAATCGGTGCGAGCGCAGAGTTGAGAATTTCCTCCAATTTATTTTTATCCCAACCGCGACGGATACCCAATACATAAGAAGATAAAAATACGGAAAACAGTAACGCAAACGGGGAACTACCGATCATGCTAAACAATTCGCGCACGATGTTGTCCTTTGGCAAGGTCGTTGCGGTGACTGTGCCTAACATAATCAAAATCAACGGCGTAACAATCATTCCTAAAACAGTACTGAATTTCGGCAAACCACCTTCATGCAGGACTTGTTTCTGATATTGAATTAAATCGCTGGAAGTCGGGATACTAACAAAGTTGCGTTTAGTGAAAAACGGAATAAACAGCTGACCAAGCAAATATGCCGGCAGTGCGGCAACCAAGCCGATACCTAATACTAAACCGATGTCAGCCTGTAAGGTTTGCGCACCGGCAACCACCCCCGGATGCGGCGGCAACATGACATGCACCATTAACATGGACAATCCGATTGGTAAGGCATATACCAACATATTGCCGCCAATACGTCTTGCCACACTGAAAATTATCGGAATCAGAACGATAAATCCCACATCAACAAACACAGGGATACCGAAGATAAAGCCGGTCGCACCCAGTGCAAAAGGCGCGTTTTTTTCACCGAATTTGTTTAATAACCAAGTTGCCAATACATCAGCACCATTAGATTTTTCAATAATTTTACCCAACATGGCGCCTAATCCCACGATCAGCGCAACACCACCCAGTGTACTACCCATACCGCTGATTAAGGTCGGAATAACTTGGCTCATCGGAATACCTGCGGTTAAAGCGACAGCTATACTGATCAGACCTAAGGCTAAAAACGGATGAACTTTGCCTTTGATCATAATCGCCAGTAAAGCGATGACACTGGACAAGCCGATTAAAATAAGAATTTCGTTTGACATACACCCCTCCAATCAGGGAACAAAACGCCCTGCCAAACAAGAAGGGCGTAAAATGGTTAAGCTATACGGTTGATAAAAGTGCGGTCGGTTTTATTTATATTTCTCAAACCAATCCAGACCTGCGACGGTCTCTGCACGCGGTTTATATTCACAGCCGACATAGCCGTCGTAACCGAGTTGATCGAGTTTGTCGAAAATATATTGATAGTTGATTTCACCTTCGTCCGGTTCATGGCGTTCCGGTACGGAAGCAATTTGAACATGGGCGAATTTGCCGTTCAGTTTGTCTGTTAAGCGCGATAGGTTACCGTCCACATTTTGTGCATGAAAGTAATCCAGCTGCACAAACACATTATCACGTTGCACCGCTTCTACGATTTCCAGCGTATCCAGCTGGCTTTTCAGCAGATAATGCGGTTTTACCGCCGGACTTAACGCTTCAAGCAATACATTAATGCCATGCGGTTTGAACTTATCCGCCGCATAGCGTACGTTTTGAATAAAGGTTTGTCGGTAGGCGGTGCGATCTGCGCCTTCCGGAACGACCGCGGCCATAACATGCACATTCGGGCAGCCAAGCGCAAGCGCGTATTCCAGCGCAGTATCAATATGCTGATGACTTTCCTGCTCCCGTCCCGGAATGGCGGATACACCCCATTCGCCTTGCACCACATTGCCCGCCGGGGTATTGAACAGAACCAGTTTTAGATCATATTGATCCAGTTTGGCGTTTAATTCCGCCGGCGGATAATCATAAGGCCAGAGAAATTCCACATACTTAAAACCGGCCTTCGCCGCCGCTTCAAAACGGTCTAAAAACGGGACTTCGTTAAACATCATGGTGAGGTTGGCTGCAAATTTAGGCATAATTATTTTCCTCTGTGTGCAAGATCGTTGACTTCGCTATCGGTAAGATAGCGAATGTTGTGCCCCTGTAGGATAAAATACAGTTTGGCGGTTTCTTCCAGTTCTTCCGTATTATCCACCGCATCCAATAAGTCGGAACCGGTGACCACAACGCCGTGATTGGCAAGCAGGAAAGCCTTGCCGCTGAGCGCTCGTTCGCTTAATTCACGCGCAATGTTGCGATCGCCCGGGCGATAATAGGGAATAACCTGCAACTTTCCGACTCGCATAACATAGTAAGGCGTAAAAGCTTTCATTGCGTTTTGCGTATCAATGCCTTCAAGACAGGAAAGTGCGGTCAAGTAAGTAGAATGCAGGTGTACAATCGCCCGGCAATCCGGATTTTTTTGGTACATTGCCAGATGAAACACCGATTCTTTGGACGGTTTGTCGCCGGACAGCAGATTGCCCTGCATATCCAGCACAGAAAGACGCTCTGCTTCCAAACGACCTAACGAAGAACCCGTCGGCGTCACTAAAATCCGGTTTTCATCCAAGCGTACGGATAAATTGCCCGCGCCGCCCACGCTGTAACCGCGTTCAAACAGGGATTTGGCAAGACATACCATTTGTTGTTTTTGTTCTGATTCCGTCATACAAACATTCCTTGTGCAAATTCAAAAAAATCCTCTTTGCCGAAATTGCCTGATTTCAAGGCGAGATAAACCGGTTCTTCCACCGCTTTAAGCCAAGGCACGCCCGGTGCGATTTGCTTGCCGATATAAAAACCGCGGAAGCCCAGTTGCTGTACCACAATGCTGGAAGTCTCGCCGCCGGCGATAATGAAATTGGTAAAGCCTGCCGCTTTTAAAAGTGCGGCCAATTTGGCAAAAGTTTTTTCAATGGCGGCGCTTGCCTTGTCCGCACCGAATCTCGTCTGAATTTCTTTCAATTGTTCCGGCGAAACGGTGGCATAAATCATTGGCGCTTGCGGTCGTACCGCATTCTGCAATACCCATTGGTACAGTTCATCGGCGTAATGCGGGTTGTTTAATGCTTGTTCTGCCTCCAGCCAGCGGCTTGGCGCTTTGGCTTTGTACGCATCAACTTGACAGTTGGTCATCACCGAGCAGGAACCGGACAATATCACCGTTTTACCTTGTGTCGGCGTGAACGCATCGCTGCCTTTTCGTCCGCCGCTCAACCGCGCCGCCATATAGGCGCCCAATCCTGAGCCGCCGGTCACTAATTTGAAATCGGCAACCGCTTCCGCCAGCACTGCCAGTTGGGCATTATCCACGGCATCCACCACCGCATAGCGACAGCCTTGCGCTTTTAGTTCGGCAAAGCGTTCTTTCACCCGTTGTGCGCCCAAAATTACATCGGCATAAGCGACCAGACCGGTTTTGCCGCGTGATTGCGCATCCATAAGGCACAATAGACTGGCGTCTGTCATTGGAGTGAGCGGGTGATTACGCATACCAGACTCGTTTAATAACACATCGCCGACGAACAAATAGCCATTAAAAATCGTGCGTCCGTTAATCGGCAACGCCGGCGTTACCACGGTAAAATCGGCGTGCAGCGCATCCAACAACGCATCGGTAACCGGCCCGATATTGCCTTTCGCAGTGCTGTCAAAGGTGGAGCAATATTTAAAATAGAACTGATCGCAACCATTTTGCTGCAACCAGCGCAGCGCCTGTAACGACTGTGCGACGGCTTCATTTGCCGGATTGGAGCGGGATTTCAAACTAATGACAATAGCATCCACTTGATCCGCTAACGGTTCGCGCGGAACACCGTTCATTTGCACCGCACTTAGGCCATTTTCGACCAAAAAGCTGGCAATATCGCTTGCACCGGTAAAATCATCTGCAATAACGCCCAACATATTAATGTCCTCCCTTTTTCGGCAGTTCGATGCCGCTGAAAATTTTAATCACGGCACTGTCATCTTCCTTACCGTAGCCCGCATTACTGGCTTCAGTGAACATCGAATAGGCGGTGCTGGCTAAATGCAGCGGGAAATGAAGAGATTTGGCGGTATCGTTTACCAGACCTAAGTCTTTGACAAAAATATCCACCATGGAAAGCGGGCTATAGTCGCCGTCCACCACATGTTTCATGCGGTTTTCAAACATCCACGAGTTACCCGCCGCATTGGTCACCACGTCATACATCAAATTCAGCGGAATCCCTGCTTTCGCCGCCAATGCCATGGCTTCCGCACCGGCGGCAATATGTACGCCGGCAAGTAATTGGTGAATGATTTTTACCGTAGCGCCCAGACCGATTTTTTCCCCGATGCGGTAAACTTTGCCCGCCACCGCATCTAAAACCGGCTGCAATTTGGCAAACGCCTGCGCCGACCCGGAAGCCATTACGGTCATCTCGCCTGCCGCCGCTTTCGCCGCGCCACCGGAAACCGGTGCGTCCAGCATAACCAAACCTAATTCTGTTAATTTTTGTGAAATTGTTTCGGCATCTTGCGCGGCGATCGTTGAGGAAACCATAACAGCGGTGCCGGCGCGTAATTGTTTTGCCAACCCGTTTGCGCCGAACAGTACCGCGTTGACTTGTTGTGCATTCACTACCAGTAGCATGACAGCGTCCAATTCTTGCGCAAAATCGACCGCACTTTTACTGACATCTTTTGCCCCAAAGGCTTTTAAGGATTCCAATGCGGTGGGGTTAAGATCAACACCGTAAGTAGTTAACCCCGCATTAATACAGGATTTTGCCGCCCCCATACCCATAGCGCCGAGACCAATGACCGCAACTGAATATTGATTAGCCATAATATGTTTCTCCTGAAAATAAAATGATGTGAAATACTATGTCGATAATGATTGTGGCATTTTTTTACTGTGAAAACCGCGACGTAGATCACAAAATTTAACTTTTTGTGTTAATTTTTGTGAAATCAAAAACAATGATTTTTTATCAGAAATGGTTATAATCAGGAAAAAAGCTATTCGGATATCGCCCATGATCCCCGCAGAACGACAAAAGCAATTACTCAATTTAATCAGTCAGAATAATATTATCAGCATTGCCAGTTTGGTTGACATTCTCGGTGTCTCCCATATGACAGTGCGCCGCGACATACAAAAACTGGAACAGGAAGGAAAAGTAGTATCAGTGTCCGGCGGAGTGAAGTTGCTGGAACATTTATTTATGGAACCGACGCATCAGGATAAGTCCTTGCTGTCCACCTTACAGAAAGAAAATATCGGTACGCAGGCAGCGCAGATGATCCCGCAGAATACCACGATATATCTGGATGCGGGAACCACCACCCTTGAAATTGCACACCGTATTTTGGATCGCGATGATTTGCTGGTGGTTACCAATGATTTTATGATCGCGAATTTCCTGATGATGAACGGAAAGTGCGAACTGCTGCACACCGGCGGTACGATAAACAAAGCGAACTACTCCTCGGTAGGAGAGCTGGCAGCCCAGCTGCTGCGCCAAATTTCCATTGATATTGCCTTTGTTTCCACCTCTTCTTGGAACCTGAAGGGGCTGACGACCCCAGACGAAAGCAAATTACCAGTCAAACGCGCGATAATCCAATCCAGCCAGAAAAATGTATTGGTTTCGGACTCTTCCAAATACGGCAAACGCGCAACCTTCCACATCTGCCCGTTAAATATCTTTGACTGCATAATTTGTGATAAAGATCTCTTAGTACACGTACAAGACACCATCCATGAAATGAACGTCGAGTTGATTTTGGTGTAGGGGAGTATAGGTAGATTATCTATCGACAAAAGGCGAATACCGCTGTCGTTGGTATTCGCCTTTAGGTTGTCGTTGTCAGGCTAAGCCGAACGGTAGCTGTTAGCTAATTTCACTCAGTTTTACCGGACGCCCCTCATCCAGTGATTTTTTCGCGGCAATCGCAATGAGCACCGGCTGTAAACCGTCGTTGCCATTAACTAACGTCGGTTTATCGTTAACCACCGAATCGACAAAACTCATCATTTCGTCAGCAAAGGACTGCATATAGCGTTGTAGAAAGAAATATTTCGGTTTTTCGGCAATAACACCCGCCTCACAGGAATAAACTGCGGTTGAATCCGCATCGTTGCCGGTCTGTACCGCCCCTTTAGAACCGAATACTTCCGCGCGCTGATCATAGCCATATACGGCTTTACGACTGTTATCGATCACACCGATCGCACCGTTAGCCAGTTTTAAGGTAATCACAGCCGTATCAATATCACCGGCTTTACCAATGTCCGGATTCACCAGCACACCGCCGGCAGCATAAACTTCTGTGACCTCACTGCCGGATAAGTAACGTATCATATCAAAATCATGAATCGTCATATCAAAAAACATACCGCCGGAGACTTTGACATATTCAATCGGCGGTGCATCCGGATCCCGAGAAGTAACGCGAATAATATGCGGTTCTCCGATATTGCCGGCAACAATGTGTTGTTTGATAGCTTTAAAGTTATGATCAAACCGACGGTTAAAACCTACCTGAAATTTTACCCCCGCTTTCTCGACTTCTGCCAATACCTCTTGAATGCGGGAAACATCCGCATCAATCGGTTTTTCACAGAAAATATGTTTGCCTGCGCGAGCCGCTTCAATGGATATGGAGGCATGAGTATTGGTAGAGGAGCAAACCAATACGGCATCAATTTCCGGATCTTGTAGAATTTGTCTGTAATCCGCATAGACATGAACAATGCCCATTTCTTTTGCCCAGTCGTGTAATTCTTCCGTTACTCGAACATCCGAAATTGCTTTTATTTCCGCCCCTTTTACATATTTCGTGATGCTTTCTGAATGTACGCGACCGATACGGCCGGCACCAATAATACCTACTTTAATCATCATTAAATCCCCGCAACTTCTTTAATATATTTACGTCCTTTTACCGCATACTCAAACGGATTTGCAATTGCCGGATCCTGTTCGGCTTCCACAACCATCCAGCCTTTGTAATCATGTTTTTCCAAAATATCGAAAATCGGTTTGAAATCGATAACGCCATCCCCCGGAACCGTAAAAGTACCTTTACGCACGCCCTCTAGAAAACTCAGATTATGCGCTTTTACCTCAGCCACTACCTCAGCACGAACATCTTTTAAATGTACGTGAATGATACGATCAATATATTTTTCCAACACTTGCAGCATAGCTTGCTGTGAGCCTTCAGAATAGTAAATATGACCTGAATCAAATAACAAATAGACATCATCATTAACCTCCGCCATGTAACGATCAATTTCTGCCGGTGTCTGAATGCCAGTTCCCATGTGATGATGCAAGCATACGCGCATTCCTTTTTCCGCCGCCAGCTTCGCCAATTCGTTATAACCTTCGGCTAATAATTTCCATTCACTGTCGGTAAATACGGTTTTTTCTTTGAATACGGCTTTAGTTGTCCCCTGAATACTGCGGCTTTGCTCGGAACAGCCAATAACCTTTGCCCCCATCGCATGTAAAAAGTCGCGGTGTTGAATAAAATCTTTCAGGGTTTGTTCCCGTTTTCCGTCCACAAAAAACGTGCTGAACCAAGCGTTACAAATTTGAATACCGCGTACTGCCAATTTATGTTTTAGTATTTCAACATCCCGCGGGTATTTATTTCCCACTTCGCTGCCGGTAAATCCCGCCAACGCCATTTCGCTGATACATTGTTCAAATGTATTTTCTTTGCCGAGATCCGGCATATCGTCATTTGTCCAACCGATAGGCGCAATACCTAATTTAACATTTTCAGCTTTCATAATTTTTCCTTCTAAAAAGAATGATTGGATTATTCCATTGTCTGATTGTTTCCGTTCTCAAATAAGAAACATCAGCAAATTAATCAGTTAATAGCGTCTGGCTTCACTGATACGCTGTAGTGAATGTTCATAAGCTTCATGTACGGTGGCTTTATCCGATACAGCCGGAACTCCCACATGCCACCAGCTGCCATAGCCGTGAACCATTGTTTTCGGTAACACTTTGATATCGATTAACGTTGAAACCGTTTGTTTTTGTGCATCCGCTAACGCCGCGCGTAATTGCTCCTCAGTGGTAACTTTATATGTTTTACAACCGTAAGAGGCTGCGTTCATTGCAAAATCAACCTGTACAAAACTACCATCCAACTGCGCAGTTTGCTCATTTCTAAAACGGAATTCGGTACCGAAACTATCCATACCATGTCCCAGCTGCAAATTATTAATACAACCGTTGGTCATGTTGTCGAAAAGCACCACATTAATTTTCTTGTGTTCCTGAATAGACGTGACCAGCTCCGAGTGCAGCATCATGTAAGAACCGTCGCCGACTAAGGCATAAACCTCACTGTCGGGTTGCGCGAGTTTTACTCCAAGTGCGGCGTTTATTTCATAGCCCATACAAGAATAACCGTATTCCAGATGATAAGTATTTTCGCCTTTGGATTGCCAACAGCGCTGTACATCCCCCGGTAAACTACCTGCGGCGCCGACGATAACATCATTTTTTTGTAGGCTTTCGTTTAAAATGCCCAGCACCCGGCTTTGGGTCAGCGCCGATTTGGTCATTTCAATAAATTCGGCAAATATCGCGTCGGTATTGAGACGATCCGCGACTTCCGGAACAAAATCGGCACCGGTATAAGTCAAGTTGTACACCCGTTCCAATTCCGCAGCAAATTGTTGTTTAACATCGGTAATCCGATTGCCCCATTGAGCTTGATAACCGCTCGGCGCTAAAAGTGCGGTCAGTTTTTCCAGCGTTTCTTTCGCATCGGCAGTGACCTGTACACCATCAAGTTTATAAGCATCAAAACGTGCGATATTAATATTTAAATAACTGACTTCCGGGTTCTGAAAGATCCATTTCGATGACGTAGTGAAATCGGTATATCGGGTACCTATACCGATAACCAAATCCGCTTCTTTCGCCAGCAAGTTTGCCGCTAAGCAGCCCGTTTCGCCGACCCCGCCGACATTTAAATAATGCTCAGAAACGACCGCACTTTTGCCGGCCTGCGTTTCAGCAAACGGAATATTGTAAGTTTCGGCAAACGCCTTTAATTGTTCAGCCGCTTGTGAATAACGCACACCTCCGCCACATATAATTAATGGTTTTTTCTTGCTTTGGAGCAATGTCAGAGCATCAAGCAACATAGGTTCTGTAGGCAGAGTTCGCTCAATTCGGTGAATGCGTTTTTGTAGGAAATGAACCGGAAAATCATAAGCCTCCGCCTGAACATCCTGTGGTAATGCGATGGTTACGGCACCGGTTTCAGCCGGATCGGTCAACACCCGCATGGCATTAATACAAGCCGTCATTAATTGTTCAGGACGGCTGACACGATCCCAATATTTGCTTACCGCACGAAAGGCGTCATTGGTACTGATACTCAGATCATAAGACTGCTCAATTTGCTGCAATACAGGATCCGGCTGACGCGTTGCAAATACATCGCCCGGCAGCAAAAGCAGAGGAATTCGGTTTGCCGATGCGGTTGCCGCTGCGGTAATCATATTAGCGGCGCCGGGACCGACGGAAGAGGTACAAGCATAAATCTGCTTACGCAGTTTTTGTTTGGCAAAACCGGTTGCAACATGTGCCATTCCCTGCTCATTGCGACCCTGACGAACGATAAGATCACCGCTATCCTGTTCCAGCGCCTGACCTAATCCCAATACATTACCGTGGCCGAAGATGCCGAACACACCGGCAACAAATTTAGTTATTTTGCCATCAAATTCTACATATTGATTATCCAGAAATTTAACCAGTGCCTGAGCGACTGTAAGTCTGATCGTTTTCATATTCATCTCCTGATAACGGACTATTTAATTTTTAAACCATATAATCACATTTTTATTCCAAATAAAATATAAATGAAAAATAAATTTCATTTTTGTGGAGAGGATCAAATTTTCAATCAATACCTGTTGCAAAATACACCAATTAAAAAACGGGCTATACTTTGTTAAGACAAAAAGTACGGTAGAATCCCGTACTTTCGTTTGACTTGCTCATAATAACAGCCTGTCAGATGTTGATTAAAACAGGCGAAAAGAGTTTATACGGTTAGCTCACAACCATAATAAGCCGATTTATAAATTGCTTTGATTTCCTCGACTGTCGGTTTGCGCGGGTTGGTTAAGGTGCAGGCATCGTCAATGGCAAGTCTGCTCATGCGATCGAGTGCGGCGAGAAAATCCGTCTCGGTAATGATTGTATTTTTTCCTTCTTTGATTGAAGCAGAAAGACCAACCCGCCGGTTTAATTGCAGGATTGCCTGTTCAAGATTATCAATCTGTAACAATGTTTCCAAACGCGCATATTTATCCGTCGCTTTGCGGTTGAATCGTATGACATAAGGCAAAATTAACGCATTTGCTTCACCGTGCGTTAAATGGAATTGACCGCCTATTTTATGTGCCATGCTGTGCACAATACCGAGCGAACAGTTACTAAATGCCATGCCGGCAATGGTTGAGGCGGTATGCATTTTTTCTCTTGCCTGCATATTATCCGGTTCGCGTACCGCACTTTCCAGATAATTGAACACCAAGCGAATCGCTGCCAACGCATAAGGGTCCGTAAAATCATCCGAAGCGGTGGATACATAAGCTTCAATTGCATGCGTCAGCACATCCATCCCGGTTTGCGCAGTAATTAGCGGCGGCATTTTAGCCGGGATTCGGGTATCCAAAATTGCAATATCAGGCACAATATCTGGACTGACAAGCGGATACTTCACGGCATTTTGAGTATCTGTAATTACGCTGAAAGCGGTAATTTCTGATGCGGTACCGCTGGTTGAAGGAATACAAATCAGTTTAGCTTTGCGGCGTAATTTAGGAAAATTAAACTTGATTAATTCATTAAAATCATAATCGGGATATTCATAATACACCCACATGATCTTGGCCGCATCCATCGGTGAACCGCCGCCGATAGCAATAATCCAGTCAGGATTAAATTCGGCCATTTTATGTCCGCCCTGAATACAGGTTGCAATAGACGGATCCGGTTCTACGCCATCAATAATCTGCACCTCAAAACCGGCAGTCTCAAGTAATGAACGCGCTTCATCCAGAAAGCCGAAACGCTTCATTGAACTGCCGCCAGTCACTAAAGTTGCCCGCTTCCCTTGTAGAGTGGACAAATAGTTAAGTGCATCCGTGCCATGTATCACTTTATTAGGAATACTGAATGCCGTAAAAGTCATATTATCCTCCAAATATATAGATGTAGTTAATTTTAAGAAAACAGTATTCGGAAAATGTATTTTATATTTTAATATTTTGGATGTTTTTGTTTCAAAAATATATTTTGATGATTCTCTATTGTCAATGAGAAAAAGAAGAATTTAAGCGTTTTGTGATCGGGTTAACAGTTAAACGATAGAACAGCAAATAATATAAAAACTGATATAAATTACGCTCAATTTGCCCTAAAAAAGTCGGTTTATTTCCGACTTTTCCAAGGCAGATCATTATATTAATGATTGAATACAGACAAAAAATTATCTGGCTGATAATTCCTTTTCAATCCGCTCCCTAGCTTTCGGCGCTTCTACCGCCATTTTCTCGGCAAATCCGAACATTGAGACACAGGCAATGGATTCACCACCAACCGGATAAGTGCGGTCTGAAAATTTCATTTTTCTGAGACTTTCGAAAATGCTATCAAAATCCACATCCCCTTCACCCATAGGCAAATGTTGGTGAACAACTGCATCGGTCTGCGGCGGATTAACAATATAGCGGCAATCCAAACTTTGATTGTAAGTATCGGCAAACAACACGTGCGAAAGGTCTTCTCCCGCATACTCCAGCATCGCGTGCACATCCCCTTTTCCCTTGTCATAGAAAAATCCGTGTGGCGCGGAATAAACATATTTCAGATACGCCGAACGATAAGATTTCACTATATCGCAAGTTTCATTATTCAATTCACAGAAATCATAAGGGTGGGACTGAATTTCACAGCGAATTCCGTACCGCTCAAAATACGGCATTAATTCATCCAACGAACGAAACAGCATGCCGTTGCAAAGTTCCGGTTGGTGCGGGTCGCCGGACAGTTCGGTGTTAATCACCCGCACATCCATACTATCTGCTATTTCAATCATTCGCTTCCAGTTGGCTACCGCATGTTGGCGTTGTTCTTCGCAGGGTCCCGACCAGCGATAGACGACGATAAAAGAAGAAATTTCAACTCCGGTACGCTGTAATGCGGTGCGATATTCTTGTTCGCATTCGCGCGAGAATAACGGATGTTTATAAAACGGATTAATACGCGGGTGCGGCGATTGTTCGATATATTTATAACCCCAATCCGCCACTTGATATACCATATCGCTAATGCTCATTTGTTTGGCCAATACATCAACATCAAATGCAATTTTCATTATTTACTCCTTTTACCTTTACTCATAATCAACCCAGATCCCGCCGGAATCGGCAGATTTGACGCAGTTTTCCACCCAGCGTACGCCTTCTACACCGGCATGAATATCGGGATACCAGAAATCAATGGGTTTTCCCTGATCCTTTGCCACCATGGCTTTTGCAAAACGGGCATACAAATTTGACCATGCTTCAAACAGTCCCTCCGGATGCCCACCACCGATACGATCTTCTTGCCGGGCGCTATCGTGCAGATATCCCATACCGCGTTCTAAAATACGAACCGGTTCTCCCTGCACTTCAAAACGTAGTTGATTCGGCTGTTCATCCCACCACTCAATACTGGCTTTTTCACCGATTATCCGGATTTTTTGGCCATGCATGGAACCACAGTTTACGCAAGAAGACCAAACCGTCGCCACGGCGCCTGTGTTATATTCCATTAGAGTGGTCGCATTATCTTCCAACGGCGCGCGGCTTTTTACAAAACTTTGGCGGGTGCAAAGTAAACGTTTAATTTTTAGTTGCGGTAACATAACTTCTGAAAGATAAAGCGGATGGGTGCCGACATCACCTAATACATAACTTGGGCCGGCGGAGCGCGGATCGACTCGCCATTTTGTACTTGCCGCCGCATTTTCGACGGCAATGTTATGGAAACCGTGAGCGAACTGCATATTAACGATACGTATTTCACCTAATGCGCCGGCAGCAATTAAACAGCGCGCCTCCTCGATCATCTGGTGTCCGGCATAACCATAAGTGATCCCTACGATACGATCATGTTCAGTGGCCAGAGCCTCAAGTGTTTTTGCTTGAGCATAACTAAAACACAATGGTTTTTCACAGATTACATGTAAGCCGGCTTCCAGTGCAGCTTTGCAAATTTCAAAGTGCGTGTTGTTTGGCGTTGCGATGGAAACCGCCTCAATGCCGTCGGGGCGTTTCGATTCTTCGATAAACATTGTGTTGTAATCGGGATAGCAGCGTTGTGTCTCAACATGTAAATGTTGACCGAATGCTCGGCCGCGTTCGGCATCAATATCAAATGCCCCTGCCACCAGTTTGAAACTGAAATCACGTAAAGCGGCGGAACGATGAATATAGCCGATCTGACTACCGTGACCACCACCGACCATTGCCCAACGCATTGGACGTTCCACTGTTTTTTCACCGTAAAGCATTATTTCTCTCCTTAAAATCCGATTTTCGTTAAATAATCGCGGCTGCTTTTGACATCTTGCAAGCTCGTGCCCGCATTACGCGGGTCGCGTTCCTGTTCAACCGTGATGTAACCGTGGTAATCCAATTCCTCGCGTAAAACGGACCGCACTTTGGCATAATCAATGCAGCCTTCGCCGATACGACACATAACGCCTTGAGCGCAGGCGTCGAAAAAGCGAATCTTTTGTTGCATTATCTGTGCATAAACTATCGGATTAATATCTTTAAAATGAATATAATCCAGTTGATCGGCATAATTACGCAGTGAAGCTACCGAATCCATTTTGGAATAAAACAAATGCCCGGTATCCAAGCATAATCCTGCCGTTGCATAAGGAATATCACCTACAACTGCCTCAATTTCATCGGCAAATTCAATGTATCCTCCGGCATGCGGATGAATAACAGCCCGTACACCATAACTTTCAGCGATTTGTGCCAATTTCCGAATGTGCTTGATCATCTGTTGCCATAATGCTTTTGGCAGACGGGGCGCCTTGTCCGGATGACCGGCAGTATAATCACGCTCCTCATGCCCCCAATCTATAATCACCAGGTAAGGCGTCGAAAATTTTTGTTTCGGTTCCAACGGAGCCTGCGGGAGACAAGTAAGCAGGCGACAAATATCATGAGTTTGCTGCGCTAATTTAGCCTGATTGTCAGCAGTGACCAGATCATCAAAAATCGTTCCGGCAACAATATGAAGCTTATTTCGCTTCAATTGTGTCGAAACAGTTTGGATGTCAAGCGGTAAATACCCGTAAGGACCGAGTTCAATGCCCTGATAACCGCCAAGGTGTGCCTCGTTTAATACCTGCGTCCATGGTGGCAGATAAGGGTTGCTGGGATCATCAACCCCCCAGCAGCAAGGCGCAGTAGAAATTCTGATGCTCATGGCTTCACTCCGTTTTTTGGTTGTTTGTCGGAGACAGTATATAAAGTTGCAGGCAATCGAATCTTAATGATCTTGTTATTTTTATAGTGCTAAAGTGGATTTTTTTGCGATACAGCGCACAAATTCAATACGGTATCTTCATTATGTTGCGCTCAGCTAAAAACAGTTAAAAAATTGACCGCACTTTTTTACCGATCCATGAGGTGCGGTATTGACTCGGGGGAAATACCAATCATACGGGAGAACAATGTGCTGAAATAATTGGCATTATCATAGCCGACTAAACCGGCGATTTGGTTTACGCTGTAATTGGTATTGATTAGCAAAGATTGCGCTTCGCCGATGCGGCGACGGATTAAATAACCAATAAGTGAAAATCCGGTTTGCCGTTTGAACAAATGTGCCAGATAAAAGGGGCTGACCTTAAAACGGGAAGCGACCGTTTGCAAACAAAGATTTTCGGTGTAATGCGTATCAAGGTAATTTTTTACCTGTTCGACTAAAGGTAATTTTCTGAAAGGGAGCGACTTTATATTCTCTCTCGGTAACTGTACGATAATGCTCAGTAAAGCGGAAAGCAGATAGCGGCAGCTCTCGCTTGCCTGATTACCGTTTTCTTTAATTTGGCTGAACATTACGGCGAGCAGTTGTTCGATAACATGGTGTTGATTGCCACTGGAAATAACGGCGGGAGAGGCGATATCAAATAAACAGTTTCTTTCTGCCCCTTTAATATTTAACTCTTTGATTCCACAACAATAAACTGCTATATCGGAATGCAATTCCGCCATTTCGTCATGAATCACGCCTTGATTGAAAATCAGGATGTCGCCGGCTTTAGTATGGTAAGTCACATCGCCGATGAGATGACTGCCTTTTCCTCTTACAATAAAGACGATTTCCAGTCGATCATCATGTTTATGTAATGTACGCGGAAAATTTTGCTGCATGGTTTCCGTATTACATAAATATAATAATTGCGGCAACCGCCCGTTTTCAAAAATCGAACTTTTGTTATCATTGAGGAAATATTGGAGCATTTTGCAATAACCCATTGATAGACGGTACTACATTGCGACAGTACGTGTTGTAACAATAACTTGTAATACCGTTTAAATTAAAATGGTTAGCTGCCTTTTTTACGCCGTTTCAGGGTATCCAACAAAACGGCGACAACAATGATCAGACCTTTGACGATTTGCTGCCAGTACGGATCGACACCCAACATATTCAGCCCCTTGTTGGTCGTACCGATAATGAGCGCACCGATAACACACATCGGAATTGTGCCAAAACCGCCGCTTAACGATACGCCGCCAATCACTGCCGCCGCGATAGCATCCAGTTCCCACGCCAGACCGTAAGAAGGGTTGCCTGCGTAAGTTCTTGCAGCCAGTAAGGCGCCAGCAAGGCCAGAGAGTGCGCCTGCCAGCGTATAGACCCAGATAAGCGTTCTGGTAGTATTGATCCCGCAGATTTTAGCCGCATTTAAATTACCGCCGACGGCATAAACATGACGACCAAAGGTTGAACGGCTGAGCAATATATGCGAACCGATAACAATTAAAATATACAAAATAACTAGACCGGGTAAGCCGAAAACATTCACATCCGCAATCCAAGTAAACGCTTCTGATGAGGCATCAATCGGACGACCGTCCGAATAAAGCTGTGCTGCGCCGCGGGCAATGATCATCATACCAAGCGTGGCAATAAACGGCGGAATATTACCTAATGCGGTTAGACCGCCGTTAATCGCCCCCATCAATGCCCCCAACGCCAATGAAATGGCAAAGGCAAGAATCGCAGCGCTAACGGCATCACCGCCGGTGACGATAGACGCGGAAACGACGGCGGTCAGCGCCACCATTGAACCGGAAGATAAATCAATACCGGTTGTAATGATTGCAAAAGTCACCCCAATTGCAATAATGCCGAACATCGATACCTGTTCAATAATACTCCACACGGTACGAGCCGAGAAGAAACCGTCGATCGAAACGGATAAAACCAGAAATAAGCCTATCAGGATAAAAATCATTCCGTAAGCATTAATTATTTTTTTCAACGTGGCGTTTGACATAATACATACCTCATTCATTATTCTGAGACAAATTTTTGTGTTTGGGTAATTATTGACGTGCAAGTCCCGACGCAAATTCCAACACCCGTTCCTGAGTTAATTCCTGATGCGGAATAATACCTACCTGACAGCCTTCATGCATAACCATGACCCGGTCACTCATTGAGAGCAGCTCCAGCATATCGGAGGTTATCATAATGATGGTTTTGCCTTGTTTTGACAGTTCAACCATTAATTTATAAAGCTCGGCTTTTGCGCCGACATCAATACCTTTGGTCGGTTCATCCAGAATAAGAATATCTGGCTCCAGCAACAACCAACGGGCAAGCAAGACTTTTTGCTGATTGCCGCCGGATAAATTATTGGTGATAACATCTACATTAGGCGCTTTAATTTTCAGTTTATTTTTCTGCTCATATGCCGTTTCAGCGGCACGAGTAACCGAAAGCAGAAAATTTTCCAGATACGGGGACATTTTCGGCATAATCATATTGTCAGTAATGCTGAGATTGAGAAACAATCCCGTGAGTTTGCGGTCTTCCGTAACAAAACCGATTTTATATTTCATCGCATCCAGTGGATTATGGATTTCCGCTTTTTTCCCGTGAATGTAAATGTCTCCGCTGTCGGCAGGTTTATAACCAAATAACCCTTCCACAATTTCCGAACGTCCGGCCCCTACAAGTCCGGCAATACCGAATATTTCTCCTTTACGAACTTTAAAGTTGATATTCTGATATTTATCGGCACGGGTAAAATTTTTAACTTCAATAACGGTTTCATCGGGCAGTGGAAAACGTTCACGCTGAAACATTTCGGACATGTCACGACCGACCATCATGGCGATTAGCTCGTCTTTCGTCACAGCTTTAGCCAGTTTTGTACCCACATACTGACCGTCGCGAATAACCGTAATTTCGTCGGCGACTTTGAATACTTCATCCAATTTATGAGAGATAAAGATAATGGCAATGCCGCGTTGTTTTACGGTATCAATGATTCTGTATAACTGCTCTACTTCATTTTCAGTGAGAGCCGTTGTCGGTTCGTCCATAATAATCACTTTGGCATCGTTAGATACCGCCGTCGCAATAGCTACCAGCTGCGCTCTTGCAACGGAAACATCCGACATTTTGACGGTAACGTCCATGGGAACCCCAAGATCCTGTAAAATAGCAGCTGCCTTACGATCCATTTCTTTCTGGTTTAAAAAGAATCTGCCGGTAGTGAGTTCCCGACCTAAATAAAAGTTATCAGCAATTGTTAGATTCGCCGCCGGTGAAATTTCCTGCGGTACCATAGTGAGTCCGTTGCGAATAGCGTCAATCGCGCGATTTGGCTTGAATGGCTTTTCATCCAGAATTAATTCGCCACCCTCATCCGGCGTGTAAATACCGTACAAAATTTTCATCAAGGTGGATTTACCCGCGCCGTTTTCCCCCATTAATGCGTGGATACTGCCGCGTTTAACCTTGAGATTAATGCCATTTAATGCTTTGACTCCCGGAAATGTTTTAGACACATTGCGCATTTCTAAAATATAAGGGGAACGATTTGAATCATTCATCTGTAACTCCTTAATTCCGTACCGAAAAAGGCTTAGGACTGCCATTTCCGAGCCGGGCTTTAAAGTGCGGTTGTTTTTTGGGTAGTTTTGGTCAGGCGATGGGCAAGATAAACAGCACATCGCCCTGGGAATCAAACAATATTATTTATATCTGGCCTGATATTCTTCCTTTTTATCCGGTGTAACCAACTCGAACGGCACCCATTTGATTGCCGGCACCTGTTCGCCTTTAGCCGCCAGATAGGCTACCTCGGCACCTGTGGCACCTTGCCCCTGAGCAGATTGAAATACCGTGGCGTCCAAACCTTTACCCAAATACTCTAGCGCATCCGGTGTCGCATCCAAACCAACAATGGTAATATCCTCATCCTTAACACCCAACTTACGACTGGCCAGAATAGCGCCAATCGCCATTTCATCGTTGTTGCTGACAATCACATTGAGACCCTTATGAGCGGCTAACAGGTTCTCCGCAATTTCCAGACCTTTAGCGCGATCCCATTTTCCTTCCTGCTCGGTTAACACTTTAATGTTATTGTGCTGAGCAAAAACCTCCTTGTTACCCTGAGTACGTTTTGTCGTCGCGTCCAACCCCAGCACACCCATTAAAATAATTGCCTGCGCATCTTTGCCGTTCAACGCATTAACAATATAGTTGGCCTGAATCCGACCGCCCTCAATTTCATCGGAACCGACATAACTGGTGACATATTGCATATCGTCATCATGTGGTTTACGGTTCACGATAACTAGCGGTATTCCGGCTTTTTTCGCTTTGCGCCCGATCACTTTGATGATATTGGGATCAGTCGGAACCACTAATAAAGCATCGACTTTCTGATCAATAAAAGTTTCTACATCATTTAACAGGCGGGCGGGATCACTATTGGCATCGGATAATTTGATCTCGACATCATCATGTTTGGCATCAAAATCACGAATGGAATCCTGCAAATAGGTTTGCCATTTATCAGCAAAAGAAACCATCGGTGCACCGATAACAATATTTTTTGCCGTTACAGTCTGAGAGGTTAATAACAGACCGCCGCATAACATGGCTAATAATGCTTTTTTCATAATGTTGCTCCTGTCAGAGTAAGTTGAAATATAACATCCTGATGATACCGCTATATGCACAAGGAGGTTTTGTGAATGTAAATTTCAAAACAAGATAAATTAGAACAAAATATCTGAAATCATGTATAGCATTAAGCCGAAAGTCCTGCAATTATGAAGTTAAGAAAGTGTGAAATAGATCTTATTTTAGAAATAATTTTCTGTTAATAATTTTTTTAGAATGAATAAATCATAAAAAGCGCCGAACAGTAGCCGACGCTCATCATATGAGAAACATTAAAGAATATCACTGACCTCAATCCAACATTTCCGCTTACAGGACAAGGCTATCGCGTCAAGTACTCTTGAAACCTTAAACCCTTCTTCAAAATCAGGGTATATAGTCTGATCATTTGCCAGACCGTTAATGAGGTCACGAATTTCAACGGTTTTTTGATCATTAAAACCAATGCCATGACCGGCACTGACACAAAAATTTTTATAATCCGGGTGCAGCGGTCCGGTCAGAATCGTTTTAAATCCCTGTCTTGCCGGATCATCATCATGCAAATAAAGCTGTAATTCCGCCATTCGCTCTTGGGTGTAACTGATAGCGCCTTTCGTGCCGGTAACCACATAACTTAATCCCATCTTGCGTCCACAAGCGATTCGTGAGGTTTCAATTGTTCCCATGCAACCATTGGCAAAACGCACAAGTGCAGTCGCCTGATCCTCATTTTCTACATTAAGCCGCTCTTTCAGGTTATGTGGATTCGGACGGGTTTTGATCACAGTTTCCATATCACCGATGACTTTTTCAATGTCACTGCCAACCAAATACTGGGACATTTGTACAATATGCGCGGCCAGATCACCTAATGCGCCCAATCCGGCTTTGGCTTTAATACAATGCCAATCAAGTGCGGTATTTTTATCGGCAAGATAATCTTCATTATGAGTACCGTAAAAATGTACGATCTCACCGATTTCGCCACGAGCGATAATTTCACGCGCCAGCTGTGTAGTCGGGTTTTTAATATAATTAAAACCAACCAGTGTTTTTACTCCCGCTTCTCGCGCGGCATCGTACATGATTTTGGCATCAGCTGCGGTTAATGCCAGTGGCT
This sequence comes from Haemophilus massiliensis, assembly GCA_000752995.2. GTDB lineage: Bacteria > Pseudomonadota > Gammaproteobacteria > Enterobacterales > Pasteurellaceae > Necropsobacter > Necropsobacter massiliensis_B. The sequence continues at coordinate 89,770 of LM994632.1, forward strand.
TTTCAGCATAAACATGCTTACCTGCGGCAATGGCGGCAAGTGCGATTTCTTTGTGCAGAAAATTCGGCGTACAAATATCTACAACATCGACATCAGGATCGTTAACAACATCCTGCCAGTTTCCAGTGGAACGACTGAAACCGAATTCTAATGCTTTTTGTGCGGCAAGCTCCGGTGTTACTTCGGCAAGATATTCCAGTTTCAATTCTGCGTCCAAAGGAAATACGGTCGGCGCCTGAGCATATGCGATAGCGTGGCAGCGTCCGATATAACCGGTACCGATTAATCCGACTCTGATTTTTTTCATCATTAATTCCTCCTGTCTTTGCACACAGAAAAGAGAGCCGCAGCCCTCTTTTTATACTTAACGGTAAATTTATAATGTAGGCATACTGAACGCAGCTTGAGTGTTCATGTCAATATCCGGCCAGCGCGTTGTGACCGTTTTCATTTTGGTGTAGAAACGAACGCCATCCGGACCATAAACATTTAACGCACCGTATGCGGATTGTTTCCAACCGCCGAAACAATGGAATGCCATTGGTACCGGAATCGGTATATTGACACCGACCATACCGGCTTGTACCCGATATGTGAATTCTCGTGCGGCCGCACCATTATTGGTGAAAATTGCACTGCCGTTGCCAAATGGATGTTCATTGATTAATGTCATGGCTTCTTCAAAATTTTTCGCCCGCACAATACCGAGAACCGGCCCGAAAATCTCTTCCTTATAAATTACCATGTCCGGCGTGACGTGATCGAATAGGCAAGGTCCGATATAAAAACCATTTTCATAGCCGGTCGGTTTTTTACCTCGACCGTCAACTACTAAAGTGGCACCTTCTTCAACCCCCTTATTGACATAATTGGTAACATTGTTTAAATGCTGCTGACTGATTAATGGGCCGAAATCCATTTCTTCCTCACCATCCTTCGGCATGCCCGGTCCGAAACGCAGCGTTTCCACTCTCGGTTTAAGTGCCGCCACCAATTTATCGGCTGTTTCATCATCAATGGTGACTGCAATCGGCAATGCCATACAACGCTCGCCCGCCGCACCAAATGCAGCACCCAACAATGCGTTAGCGGTAGCATCAATATCCGCGTCAGGCATGACTAAGCCGTGATTTTTTGCCGCGCCTAGTGCTTGAACCCGTTTGCCATATTCAGAACCGACTTTATGCACATATTCCGCTGCGACGGACGAACCAACAAAGCTCACCGCTTTTACACGAGGATCGCGTAATAAAATTTCGTTATCATGGCGATCACCATGTACGACATTAAAGACACCGTCAGGTAATCCCGCTTCTTTTAATAGTTCAGCTAATCGTATTGATAATGACGGATCCGCTTTAGCCGGTTTTAAAATAAAGGTATTACCACAAGCAAGTGCGATAGGGAACATCCACATCGGTACCATAGCAGGAAAATTGAACGGCGTGATACCCACACAAACGCCCAACGGCTGCATTGCCGAGTGAATATCAATACCGTGACCGGCTTGTTCTGAGAATTCACCTTTCAACAAATGTGGAATACCGCAGGCAAATTCCACAACTTCCAAACCGCGGGTCAATTCACCTTTCGCATCAGAGAAAGTTTTACCATGCTCCTGAGTAATAATTTGGGCCAAGCTATCCCAATCTCGTTGTAATAATTCTTTAAATTTAAATAATATACGGGCACGGCGTAATGGTGAGGTCGCCGCCCAAGCAGGGAATGCTTTCTGCGCGATATCTGTCGCTTCCAAAACTTCATCCGGGGTACTCATTCTGACCTGACGGATTTGTTCGCCGGTTGCTGGATTAAAGATAGGCCAGACTTTTTCACCCCGGCTTTCCACTTGTTTTCCATTAATAAAATTTAAAACAGTTTCCATTTTTTACTCCATAATGTCATTGAGATAAATGATTAAGTCGTATAATTTTCAGTATGATTAGATTAAAATAATGAAATAAATTTTTCAATTCTGTTTTTTAACTCATTTGAAATAAATATTTCATTTTGTGATCTGGGTCGGATATTTGAGATCTTTTTCTGCTTAAGCTCGACCAAGTGCGGTATGATTTTATTGCAAAATTATCTTAAATAATGATGAATGGAGGTTAGTGTGAGTTATTTACTGTCTAAATCAGCAAAAAATCACCCGGCATCGAACGGACAAGTGCAAAAAATCACTCCCGAAAGTGCGGGATGGGAATACGTAGGCTTTGAAATGTTTCATTTACAACCGGGCCAAATTTTACATTTCGCCACAGAAAATACGGAAGTGTGTTTTGTGCTAATTGCCGGACAGGCAACAATCTCTGCCGGTGGAAAAACATTTGCAAATATCGGTAATCGAACATCGCCGTTTGAACGTATTCCGCCTTATTCAGTCTATGTGCCGCATGATCAAAATGTGCAAATCAACGCAGAAACCTATCTGGAACTTGCCGTATGCCGAGCCCCGAGTAACGGCAATCTACCGGTACGATTAATCGCGCCGGAACAGGTTGGCGTGGAACAGCGCGGTTTCGGTAACAATAAGCGCTTGGTGCACAATATCCTGCCAGAAACAGAAACGGCCGATGCATTATTGGTAGTGGAAGTCTTTACCGATGAGGGAAACACCAGTTCTTATCCGAGCCATAAACATGATCAGAAAAATAGTGAAACAGAAACCTATCTGGAAGAAACCTATTACCATCGATTTGATCCACCGCAAGGGTTCTGCTTACAGCGCGTTTATACCGATGATCGTGCATTGGACGAATGTATGGCGGTATATGACGGCGATGTGGTACAAGTGCCGAAAGGCTATCATCCAGTCGCCACCATTGCGGGTTATGACAATTATTATCTTAACGTAATGGCGGGACCTGTGCGTAAATGGCGTTTCACTTGGGAAGAAGACCACCAATGGATTAACACGCGGCAGTACGCAGATAAATTCTAATTAAAAATATAAGCCTTTAAAAGTGCGGTAAAATTGACCGCACTTTTGCTGTTTTAGAAGAACGTCATCATTGAATTGCTAATTGATTTGCTGTTCTTTTTTCAATGCTAATGCAATTGCCAGTGTTTGAACTAATGTCATCGCAGCGCATTGGGATCGGAACCCGCGGGCCTGTGCTTCTTTGATGACGAATGACACGTCGCTGAATGTAATAAGCGGGCTGATCTGGCTGTCAGTAATCGCTATCTGCTTAATTCCTTTCTGTGAGCTGGTATGCATAATTTCCAGCGTTTCCTTGGCATAAGGTGAAAAACTGATAGCGACCACAACATCTCCCTCTTTTACCTGATTGAGCTGTTCGTCAAACATACCACCCAAACCGTTAATCACAAAAGAACGACAATCAAGATGATGCAGAGCATAATCAAGATAACAGGCTACACTAAAAGAGCGTTTTAATCCGACAATGAAAATGTTGTGAGCATCATTTAGAATTTCCACCGCACTTTGTAGCTGTTCTGATGAGGTTTGATTGGCAAGCTGCTGTAGAGCATGGCTGTTAGCTTGTGCAAAAATATTAAGAATGTCGCTCGGGCTTTCCTGACCGCCTTGTTCCGGCTCAAGCTGACGAAACACCTGTAATCTTTCCGTATAGCTGACAGTTTCTTCCATCAGGTTTTCACGGAATATTTGTTTCATTTCATTAAATCCGCTAAAGCCGAAAGCATTGGCAAAACGAATTAATGTTGAAGGCGGCACGCCCGCGCGTTCGGAAATAGTAGCAACCGTATCGAAAACAACGCTGTTATTATTATCCAGTACATATTGTGCAACCTGTTTTAAACGCTTACTCAGGTTGTCATAGCGGGAGCGAATTTCATTCTGCAAATTAACCAACTGTGAATTTTCTTGCATTTTTTACCTTATTCGATCACATTTAACGATTTTTATCTTCCAAATTATGATAGAAAAAAGGCTTTTTGGATAGTTATTTTATAAAAAATAAGCAATTTTCTTCTTTCCTTTCATATTGGAATTTATGAAATATAAATTTCATATTTATTGTACGTAATCTTGCATAAAGGTGCTACTTTATGCAAAGGAAATTAACCTTTGTGATCCAGATCTTAAATGCAAATTTTATTCATTGACTTTTTTGGAATGTATGTTTCAATTTATCTATAATTTATCAATATCAGTTACACGTGATTAATTTGTCACTAAGGAAAACAGAATGAAAACTACTGAGAAAACATTAGATTTAATTTGCCTTGGACGGGTTGCAGTGGACTTATATGCGCAACAAATTGGTTCCTGTTTGGAAGATGCGAGTTCTTTTGCTAAATATCTTGGCGGTTCTTCCGGTAACGTTGCTTACGGAACCGCCGTACAAGGTGTGAAATCATCCATGTTGGCGCGCGTGGGAGATGAGCATATGGGGCGTTTTCTGCATGAAGAATTACAGCGCGTTGGTGTCGATACCAGCCATTTAATTACAGATAAAGAACGTCTGACCGCATTAGTCATTTTAGGAATTAAAGATCAAGAGACTTTCCCATTGATTTTTTATCGCGACAATTGTGCCGATATGGCGATTACAGCGGAGGATTTCAGTGAAGAATACATTGCTTCGGCAAAAGCGCTGTCAATTACAGGTACCCATTTATCACACCCGAAAACCCGCCGTGCCGTTTTGACCGCGCTTGAATATGCCGGACGCAACAGCACAAAACGTTTATTAGATATTGATTATCGCCCTGTGTTATGGGGACTGACCTCTTTAGGCGACGGTGAAACCCGTTTTATTGACTCTACGGCGGTTACCGCATCCTTACAGGAAGTACTGCATCATTTTGATGTTCTGGTTGGTACTGAGGAAGAATTTCATATTGCTGGCGGTTCAACCGATACGCTAACCGCACTTAAAAATGTGCGCAAAGTCAGCGCAGCAACATTGGTATGTAAGCGCGGAGCATTGGGCTGTTCCGTATTTGAGGGGGAAATCCCAGATCATATTGACGGTGGTATTAATGTTTACGGTGTTCGGGTTGAGGTGCTAAATGTGTTAGGCGCCGGCGATGCTTTTATGTCCGGTTTACTGCGCGGCTATATTAACGGTGAAAGCTGGGAACAATGCTGTCGTTATGCCAATGCCTGCGGTGCGTTAGTCGTTTCCCGCCATGGCTGTGCGCCGGCAATGCCGACCAAAGAAGAGCTGGATGATTATTTATCCCGTGCGGAATCCGTACCTCGTCCTGATTTAGACGACAAACTTAATCATTTACATCGAGTTACTACTCGTAAAACTCAATGGGATGATTTATGTATTTTTGCCTTTGACCACCGCAAACAACTCGTGGATATGGCCGAGAAGTGCGGTGCAGATCCGAAACGAATTCCAAAACTGAAAACCTTATTGCTACAGGCGGCAGAACAAACTGCTCAACAAGAAGGCATAAACAACGGTCATGCCGGTATTCTGGCGGATACCACTTTTGGACAAGCTGCGCTGAATGCGATTACCGGCAAAAAATGGTGGATTGGTCGTCCGATCGAACAGCCCTCCTCCCGCCCACTGCAACTGGAACACGGTGATCTTGGCAGCCAGCTGATCAGTTGGCCGGCAGAACATGTGGTCAAATGTCTGGCATTTTATCATCCGGAGGATAACGCTGAACTTAAAGCCAGACAGGATGCAAAACTGCAAGAGGTATATCAGACTTGCTGCCGTACCGGTCATGAATTACTGCTGGAAATTATTTTACCGCCGGATATGACTCAGCAGGAAAGCTATTATGCCGAAATGATCGCGCATTTCTATGCAATCGGTATTAAACCGGATTGGTGGAAATTACCGGGAGTAAGCAGCCATGCTTGGACTCAGATCAGCACAGTGATTGAACAAAACGATAAATATTGCCGCGGTATTCTGATTCTCGGATTGGATGCGCCGGAAGAACACTTTGATGCCGTATTCAAGGCTTCCGCACATGCACCGCTGGTGAAAGGATTCGCCGTCGGTCGCACTATTTTTGGGCAACCTTCAATTGACTGGCTGGCAGGAAAACTGAATGATCAACAATTGATTGACGCAGTGTCCGAACGTTATGCCCGGTTAATCCGGTTATGGAAAAATCGCAAAAACTAATTTAATGTAATGCACAGGATACCGAAAGCCACCTAAGTTACCACTTTGGTGGCTTTCTGCTATCGATTATACTTTACATCCTATCCAATCAAAAAACTTAGGTGTGATAATGGATAACTCTTTAATTCCAAATATTGAACTGTTTATTGCTCAGGTGCCACCGTTTAATCATCTGCCGGATAACTTGATTAAGCAAATCGCTCACAATATTGAAATACGTTATGTGCCTAAGGGAGAAACGATTGTCGGCGAAGTGCGGTCCGAAAATGAATATTTATACATTGTACGTATTGGCGCAGTAGAGCAAATCCACCTGTGCGGACAGTTATCGGGGCAATTGAGAGCAAGACTGGAAAATGGCGATAGTTTTGGATTCGGGATTTTTGATCATCAAGCGCAGGATAAATATCAAGCCTACGCGCTGGAAAACAGCCTGATTTATCAAGTGCCTTTTCGTTTGCTGAATGACATATTAAAAGCATATCCCGAATACGCCGCTTATTTTTCCACTAATCCGGGAACGCGTTTACACAGTTTTGCAAAAAATAATTTAATTAAAAATCAGAACGATATTTTTATAAAACGGGTTATTGATGTAGCAAATCCGAAAGTCGCATTAGTCGAGCATAACGCAACAATACGACAAGCTGCATTAAAAATGTGTGAGCAGCGCCGTTCTTCAGCGTTAATTATGCGACAGAATCAGCTGATCGGCATTATTACTGATCGAGACATGACAAAAAAAGTGGTTGCCCAACACATCGATATTAATACGCCGGTAACGAATATCATGACGTTGCAACCACCGGTGATTAATGGTAATGAACTGGTACTCAATGCAGTTTCTATGATGATGCAGCATAATATCCGCAGCCTACCGGTAATGATTGACGGACAAATTCGCGGTATTTTAACCGCCACGGATTTGGTTAAATATAACAGTATTCAATCGGTCTTTATTATTAATCATATTTTTCAGGCCAACACTTTACCGCTGCTTGAAGAGGTTGCCGCGCAGCAAAAAGGGCTATTCAGTGCGTTGGTTGAAAACGGGACGGCTTACCATGATATTATGAAAGTAATGACGCTGATTGCCGATGCATTTACCCGCAAATTATTAATGATGGCGGAACACCAACTGGGTCCGGCTCCCTGCGGTTATGCTTGGGTCGTAGCCGGATCACAGGCGCGTTATGAAATGCATCTTTTATCCGATCAAGATAATGCCCTAATTGTCGAGCGCGAACTCAGCACAGACGAACGGCATTATTTCACATGTCTTGCCAGTTTTGTTAACGATGGATTAAACCAGTGCGGTTACGCCCGTTGTTCCGGTCACTATATGGCATCAAATCCTGTTTGGTGTCAATCATTAGCGACATGGAAAAATTACTTTTCACAATGGGTAATTGAACCTGAATCGGAAAGCCTGTTAAATGCTTCTGTCTTGATGGATATGCGGGGAATTTATGGCGATATTGCACTGGTGAATGAACTGCAACAACACTTTACCGCTTTAGTTGCCGATAATAAGCGATTTTTAGCTTACTTAGTAGCAAACAGTATTCGTATTAGACCGCCACTCAGTATTTTCAGAAATTTTGTATTAACCAAAGAAGGCAAGCATAAAAATAAACTAAACCTAAAGAAACGGGCGATCAGCCTGCTAGTGGATTTAGGTCGGATTTATGCGCTGGCAGCGGGAATTACCGAAACGTTAAGTACGGAACAGCGCTTTGTCAACTGTCATAAACGAGGACTGATTAATCAACAGACAATGGATAATATTCTGGGTGCCTATCAATTTGTCTGTGATATGCGCTTTAAGTATCAGTTGGTTGCACTACATGGCGGGCGGGCAATATATAATCACATCGATCCGCATGCGTTAAATGTATTTGAACGCAATCACCTAAAAGATGCCTTTCGTTTAATCGCACAGTTTCAAGATGCCGCAGAAATGCGTTTTTCTCAGCGAGGCATCATTCGATGAGTTTTAAAGTAATAAACCGTCTCCGTCAGTACTTTCACCCGTTAAATCAATTGGAACAGCAACGTCGCGCTTTTTACGATAGATTACTTAATGCTGATTATCCTGAGCAATGGCATGAATGGTTTCGACAGCCTTATCCGAAAACGGAGACAGATCTGACCGCACTTTCTTATTTAGTGATCGACTTTGAAACGACGGGACTAAATTCTATGCTGGACAATATACTCAGCGTTGCGGCCGTTCCGATTGATAATCTCAAACTGGATTTATCCCGTTCATGGCACCAGTTTGTTGCCCGCCAACAGGTAAAAGGGGATACCGCGGTAGTCAATCATATCGTACCTCAGATGTTAAACGGTGTAGAAAATTTGGATGACGTAATGAATGAACTGTTTTCCCACATGCAAGGACGGATTATTATTGCACATGGCTGTAACATTGAAAAACGCTTTATTCATCATTATCTGGCGAGCCGATATGGCTTACGGAGTTTTCCTTTGCTGTGGCTGGATACGCTAAAAATTGAACGTTCATTGCTTAACAACACGACACAAACTGATTATCGCTTATCTGCGATACGACAGGCTTATAATCTACCCGAGTATATCAGTCATAATGCAATGATTGACGCCATCGCTGCCGGCGAATTGTTTTTGGCACAGTTGGAAAGATTGTTCGGCAAACAACGTAAATTGCTAGGTGAAGTCTATAAGCGATCGCTATAATAAAAATTTCTGCAAAACAACCGTAGAAAAAGTGAAATGGTAAGGCGAACCTTGCCTTACCATTTTGTTTTTTATCGAATTTGTTGGCTTCGTTGGCGAATGAGGACATACAAAAAATAAAGCACTGTTGCCGCACCAAAGCAATAGTAGCCAATCCACACCACTGACGGTACGTAGTGTGCCATAAAGATATACATTGAAACGGACAAAAAGGTTACGACTAACGATACTGCTTTAGCATAAGCCCAAGGATGAATATCTACTTGTTTTGTGTATTCTTCCTGATATGCTGTTTCCATTGGTTTAATACGACCGATAATCAGCATAACCACCACATTGATAACGAATAAAATCGCGATTAAATGGAAGAAGTGGATGTCCACTTTAATGATAAACGAACATACGATGTAGGCAATCATACCGAAAATCAGCCCGAATTTGGCAGCAATCGGCGGTACGCGTTTAGTTAACAGACCGACTACAACGACACTTAAAATCGGTGCATTGAAAATCCCCTGTAATTCCTGAATTAAGAAATACAGACCATCCGGCGCATTTGCCACTAACGGCGCAACAATCATGGAGACGACAGCAAGGATAATGCCTACGACTTTACCGACATTCACCAAACGGATATCGCTGGCATTAGGATTAATTTGAGTTTTATATACATTGCGTGAAAACAAAGTAACGGAGGAATTTAACGCACTGTTAAATGTGGATAGTACGGCACCGACCACAACCGCGGCAAAGAAACCAACCAGCGCATCAGGTAAGACTAAATGTACCAGATCCGGATAAGCTTGATCGGGAATATCCAATTTTCCCTGAAAAATATGGAAAGCAATAATTCCCGGTAAAATAATCAATAGCGGTCCCAGCAACTTCAGAAACGCACATAATAATACACCTTTCTGTCCTTCTTTTAGATTTTTTGCGCCCAGCGCGCGTTGAATAATGGACTGGTTGGTACACCAAAAGAACAGATTGGAAATTATCATACCGGTGAATAAGGTGGAAAAGGGTACGACAGAATTCTCATCTCCGATAGAATTGAAATGATCCGGATTTGCCTGGTAAATCTCTTTTAAACCGACCCAAGCATTACCGTCGCCAACATAAGCCAAACCCAGCACCGTCACCAGAACACCACCGATTAATAACCCGATACCATTGATCGTGTCGGATACGGCAACAGCTTTCAGACCGCCGAAAATTGCATAAATAGACCCCAGAATACCCACTCCCCACACCATAATCCAAAGTGCGGTGGTTTTATCCACACCAAAAACCTGTGAAACCTGAAACAGACTTTCCAACGCCAACGCACCGGTGTAAAGCACGATAGGTAACAAAGAAATCACATAGCAGCCAAGGAATAGTAAAGACGTAATGAGCAATGTACCTTTATCAAAACGTTTTTCCAGAAACTCCGGAATAGTCGCGATACCAAGCTTTAAATATTTGGGTAAAAAATACAGTGCAAAAACCGCAATGGTAATGGCGGCAATCACTTCCCATGCCATAACGATAAAACCCTGGCGATAAGCCAAACCATTCAATCCGACTAAATGTTCGGTGGAAAGATTCGTCAACATCATGGAACCGGCGATAAATACCGCAGTTAATGAACGGCCGGCCAGATAATAACCCTCGGAATTCGTTAAATCATCGCGTCTGGTATACCACCATGCGAGAATCGCAACCAGTGCAGTAAATCCTACAAATGAAATAAAAGCAAGCATAGAAATTCCTTATATGAACTGATAGTTATTCATGTCGAATATAACACCTTCAAAACCATAACAAGGCTTATAATTAGAATATACATTTCATTTTACACACATACAAATATTTTTATTCTATTTTGTTACGGAGATCAAACTTTTCTTTACACAAAACATGCACAGATTAGTTATTGAACAGATTTTTTGTTTTATGAGAAAAGATTAAGTTATTCAGAAGATATATAATATGAAATTTCTATTTTATATATAAAAAAGCGGGAAAGCTGATATGAGAATATGGCGTATTATTTAATTCAGTTAATAAATACATCATATTGTTGCAACATACTTTCCCATGATGATATGAAAATTAAAGTTTTTACGGTCAAATTTGGCGTCTAGCTATTATCACTAGCATTGCTTTTTCGGCGTTTGCCGATGTTCTTACGGTCTTTATGGCGCAGTTTGATTTTTTTCTTTTGTTCGGTTTTTTTCTTTTCTTCCTGCTTGGCTTTGAGGCGCGCTTTTTGTTTTTTACTGACGGTTTTTATTTCACCGTCTTTCGGCGCTTTAGTGCGCGGTTGCAAACCTTCAATAACGCGCGGTTTCAGCAATTCTTCCGTATAACGCTTGATTTTGCCCAGCAATTTATAATCATGCGCTTCCACAAAAGATACGGCGGTGCCTTTTTTGCCGGCGCGGGCAGTACGTCCGATACGGTGCAAATAGGTGTCCGCGCTGTAGGGTAAATCGAAATTCATTACATGGCTGATGTCGTCAATATCAATACCTCGCGCGGCGACATCGGTTGCGATCAATACGGTGACAAGACCGCTTTTAAGTTTATCAATGGCGTTAGTGCGCTGGGTTTGCGCCATTTCGCCTTCCAGATAAGTGCTACGGATACCGCGTTTACGCAGGGTGTCGGAAAGCTCGCGCACAGTTTCGCGCCGACGCACAAACACGATGCCACGGCTGACTTGTTCCTGTTCGATAAAACGGGCGAGCAATTTAATTTTGTGTTCATTGCTGTCCGCATGATAATACCATTGCTGAATTTTTTTGCGTTCGCGGCGGCTTGGTTCGGCATCAATTTGTATCGGATCATTTAACAAACGGGCGGCAAAATCCGTTAACAGTTCGCCCTCCAACGTAGCGGAAAATAGCAAGGTTTGTTTGCGCCAACGGGTTTCGGCGGCGATTTTTTCCGCATCCTGCCCAAATCCCATTTGCAACATGCGATCCGCTTCATCAAAAATCAGTATTTCCACCGCGCGGCAATCAAAATTTTCTTCTTTAATATATTGCAACAAACGCCCCGGTGTGGCGACTACGATGTCCTGATTTTTGTTAAAAATTTCACCGTGATTATGATATGCCACACCGCCGGTGATGGTAGCAATAGCTAAATGCGTAAACTGCGCCAGTGCTTGCGCCTGTTCGGCGACTTGCACCGCCAGTTCACGAGTCGGCGTTAGAATCAAAATTCGCGGTGCGCCGGGCTTGCGGCGCGGATAATCCAGTAAGTGCTGTAGCGCCGGCAGTAAAAAAGCGGCAGTTTTGCCGGTGCCGGTAGGGGCGCAACCCAACACATCACGCGCTTCCATTGCCGCCGGAATGGTTTGTGCCTGAATAGCCGTCGGGCGCGTGTAACCTTTTTGCTGGACGGCCTTTAATAATTCAGGCGCGAGATCAAAATCTTCAAATTGTGCTATTGTCATGTTTCTTGTTACTATTACGCTAAAATTGCGGCAGATTATACCGCACTTTGTCGGCTAATGTGCGGTCAATTTTTAGGAAGTTTATGACGGCGAAAAATCACGGTTTTACCTTTAAACAGTTTCATATCAATCATGATCGCTGTGCGATGAAAGTCGGTACTGACGGCGTATTGCTGGGTGCTTGGGCTGATGTGTCGGATGCGAAAACGCTGTTGGATCTCGGCACTGGAACAGGATTAATCGCTCTGATGCTGGCACAACGAACCGCTGCACATTGCCGTATCAGTGCAGTGGAAATTGATTATGCGGCATTTTTACAGGCAAAAGAGAATGTGCGGCATTCGCCTTGGGCAGACAGAATTAGCATCTATCATCAGGATATTGCTGACTTTGCCGCTAAGTGCGGTGAAAAATTTGACATTATTACGGCAAATCCGCCCTATTTCCAACCCGGTTCCGATTGTCGTTCGGGACAGCGCAACCGAGCGCGTTATACGCTGGATCAATGTCATGAAGACTGGTTAAATCTGGCGGCAACCTGCCTGAGCGACAACGGTTGCATTCATTTTATTTTGCCCTTTGAAGCCGGCGAAACATTGCAAAAACAGACCGCACTTTTTTGCCTTCATCGCTGCGAAGTGGTAACCAAAACCGGCAAAATGCCGCAACGTTTGCTGCTGACATTCGCCAAACGACCGCAGCCGACGGTACACGAGCGTTTGACGATTTATGATGAGAATCATCACTATCAGCCCGAGTTTATTCGTCTGATCCAAGATTTCTACTTAAAATATTAATATTGAACGGAAAAACCGTGCAATCCCGCCAATTTTAGGCAATTAAACCCGCTCGTTGCAGAAAATTGTACACGCCGTCCTGCTCAATGTGATCGGTAACGTGCGTAGCCACTTGCTTCAACTGTTCGTGTGCATTCCCCATGGCAACACCGACGCCCACGGCGCTAAGCATTTCAATATCATTCAGTCCATCACCGAATGCCATAACATTGTTCATATTTAAACCTAAATGCCGCACTACCGCTGCAATTCCGCGGGCCTTTGAACCCTGCGCATCAAAAATATCGACGGAATTTTCATGCCAGCGTACGGTTTTCAAACCGTTTAAAATCTGTGCCTCGGCAATCGTTTGATCCATGCTTTCGTCATAAAACGGTAACATCTGATAGACATCATGGTGCTTAAAATACGCTTTATCCACGCGGTAATTCAAGGTTACGGCATCAAGGGCGGAACGTAGCTTCGGCGTAACCGCGGAGACCCGAACCTGTTCATTACTGACAAAGGCATAATCCACCTGCCGTTGCTCAAAAAAATCCACTAATAGCTGAATTTTATCCGTTGCAATCGGATGATTTTCAATCACCTGACCTTTATAAACTGCAGATTGCCCGTTCATGGTGACGAATATATCAATGCCTTGCGCCTCAATCACGCGGTTCAGTTTCTCCGGAAAACAGCAACGTGCCCGGCCGGTCGCAATACCGACCTGAACGCCGTTGGCATGCAGTTTTTCAATGGCGGGAATGATGCTGGCGGGCAGGTGATCTTTATTTTTAACAAACAGGGTTTCGTCAATATCAAAAAAAACCAGTTTGATTTGGTCGCGGTAATTCGGAATCGTCATGTCATATCCTTATCTCATAAATTTCGCGCTGATTTTAGCATTATTACGATCCGGATCGTGAAATTAAATAAAAAAACTGCAGCGTTCACCGGCTTGTTTTAGGCTGTTGCAGTATTAAACGGAAAAGTGCGGTGGAAAATAACGATGAATTGGTTTGGTTTCTGTTGTGTGCAATGTCACAGAAAGCTGGCTATTGCGACACAAGGTTTGTGCAGTCGATGTAATAGACAAATTAGCCGCTTTTCTTATTGCGGCTGTTGCGGATCGGCGGTCGTCAATTATCCGCTGCGCTGCGGTAATTGCCTGCGTGATGAGCCGGCTTGGCAGCGCATGGTCATTGTCGGACGCTACGCAGAACCGCTATCAACACTGATTCACCGCTTTAAATTTAACCGTCAGTTTTGGCTGGATCGCACTTTGGCGCAGTTATTGCTGCTCGCCTTGTATGAGGCAAGGTGTTACCACCAGCTTACATGGCCGGATGTGATTTTACCTGTGCCGCTGCACCATTTACGCCAATGGCAGCGAGGATATAATCAGGCAGATTTACTGGCGAATTATTTAGCGCGTTGGTTGCATATTCCAAAACGCAATGATCTTCTGTGCCGAATAATCCACACACCGACCCAGCGCGGATTAAGCGCTAAAGCGCGACGTAAAAATTTAAATAACGCCTTTCGGGCAAATAAAGAAATTATCGCAGCGAATTATCGCTCAGTGGCGCTGGTGGATGATGTTATCACTACCGGCGCAACGCTGAATGAAATCGCCAAATGCCTGCGCCTGGCGGGTATCCAGCATATTCAGGTATGGGGATTGGCCAGAGCCTAAAAAAAGAAAAGGTGGAAAAAAAGTCCGTCTGGGAGTATCATTTCCGACAATATAGCTCAAGTATTGATAGGAACAACTTATTATGCAACAGATTATTATTTCAGACGCAGCACAAACCCATTTCCGCAAGCTGCTTGATCAGCAGGAAGAAGGCACCAACATTCGTATTTTTGTGGTGAACCCGGGAACGCCGGGGGCGGAATGCGGCGTGTCTTATTGCCCGCCGAATTCGGTGGAAGCTACTGATACTGAAATGAAATATGATACGTTTTCCGCCTTTGTGGATGAAATCAGCCTGCCGTTTCTGGAAGATGCGGAAATTGACTATGTTACGGAAGAACTTGGCGCTCAGTTAACGCTGAAAGCGCCGAATGCGAAAATGCGTAAAGTGGCAGACGACGCACCGCTGATCGAACGGGTGGAATATGTGATCCAGACTCAAATTAATCCACAACTGGCGGGGCACGGTGGCCATATCACCTTGATTGAAATTACCGAAGACGGCAACGCCATTTTACAATTCGGCGGCGGTTGTAACGGTTGCTCAATGGTGGACGTTACGCTAAAAGATGGCGTTGAAAAACAATTAATCAGCCTCTTTCCGGGCGAGCTGAAAGGCGCCAAAGACGTAACCGAACATCAACGCGGTGAACATTCTTATTATTAAACCTGATAGAAAAACCGTTGATCAGCACCTTAACAGTCGGACGATTCACCAACTGACTAACGTGCTGATTTTTATAGGCTTGTTATATAAGCATAAAAACGTCCAAAATTTTCACCGCACTTTTGATCATTTTCAGGCAAAAACTCGGTTCAGCACCATGGCGATGCCGTCATTATCATTACTCGCGGTAGTTTGCTTGGCTGCGCGTTTAATTTCCTCCGGTGCGTTACCCATTGCCACGCTTAATCCGACATATTGCAGCATATCCAGATCATTAAAATTATCCCCGAAAGCAACCGTTTCCTGCGCTGAAACATTAAGGTAATCTTCCATAAACCGAACGGCTTTCGCTTTCGTCGCGGCTTTATTCATAATTTCCAGATATTCAGCTTTAGAACGATGAACCGCCAATTGCGGAAACTGGTATTGTAGTTGTTTTTCCAGCGGTTCAATCTCGACAGCCTCGCCCATTATGAGTATTTTGTGTACCGCAGGCAGATTATGCGGTTTGATTTTCGCCGACAGTCCGGTAATTTCCGCTTCCTGCTTAATCCAGTCACTTGCGGGATTATCAGTAAACCAATCCAAACCGGCATAATAACTGACTGATAAATGAGTAAAATTCGCTAAAGCCTGTTGCAATGCGAATACGTCTTGAGGGGATAAAGTTACTGAATACAAAGGGTTCAAATCCTGATCCAGAATTAACGCACCGCTGTAACAAATAATTGGCTGACGGGTCTGTAGCTGTTGAGTATAAGGCGTGATCGCATAAGGTGGGCGTGCAGAGACGGGGATAAACGGAATACCTTGGTGAATAATGCGCCGAATCGCAGTAAACGTCGCAGGGCTAATTTGATGCTGGCTGTTTAAAAGCGTCCCGTCCATATCGCTAAACACCGCTTTATATGTTGTCATAAATACCTCGCTGACAATTTATTTAGTTTTTGCTGCGAGAAATTAAATCATAACGGCAAATAAAAAACCACCCGAAGGTGGTTTTGTTTAAAAGTGCGGTCAAATTAGCGTTTATTTTTTACTAACTTTTCCGTTAATTCATAAGCGCGTAATTTCGCCAATTCTTTGGAAAGTTTGGATGCCAGTAATTCATAATTTGCGTCTTTCGCGCCGGATACAATATTTTGTTCCGCCCGACGTTTGGCTTCCAGAATACGATTGCCGTCCAGTTCTTTACCGCGAATCGCCACATCGGCAAGCACGGTTACCACATTCGGCTGTACTTCTAAAAAACCGCCCGAAACGTAGATTACGTCTTGACTGCCGTTTTCCAGCGTGAGCTTGACAATACCCGGTTTAATCGCGGTAAGCAATGGCGTATGACCCGGTAAAATACCCAGTTCGCCTTCACTCCCGGTTGCCTGAATACTTTGCACGTCACCGCTGAAAATATTCTCTTCCGCACTTACGACTGTTAATTTAAATGTTGCCATGTTATTCTCCTTCAAGTTTTCTGTTAATCAGGTCTTGAAGTGATTACATATTTTTGGCTTTTTCTAGCACTTCTTCAATTGAACCGACCATGTAGAACGCTTGTTCCGGAATATGGTCGTACTCGCCGTCTAAAATACCTTTGAAACCGCGGATAGTATCTTTCAGTGAAACATATTTGCCCGGCGAACCGGTAAATACTTCGGCAACGAAGAACGGCTGTGATAAGAAACGTTCGATTTTACGCGCACGTGCCACCACCAGTTTATCTTCTTCGGAAAGCTCATCCATACCCAGAATGGCAATGATATCTTTCAACTCTTTATAGCGCTGCAAAATACCCTGTACACCGCGCGCCACGTCGTAATGTTCCTGACCGACGACTAACGGGTCCAACTGGCGAGAGGTGGAATCCAACGGGTCAACGGCCGGATAAATACCCAACGATGCAATCTGACGGCTCAATACTACGGTTGAATCCAAGTGGGCAAAGGTTGTTGCCGGAGACGGGTCAGTTAAGTCATCTGCCGGTACGTAAACCGCCTGCACGGAAGTGATTGAACCGGTTTTGGTAGAAGTAATACGCTCTTGCAGCACACCCATTTCTTCCGCCAATGTCGGCTGATAACCTACCGCGGACGGCATACGACCTAACAGTGCCGAAACTTCGGTACCGGCAAGAGTATAACGATAAATATTATCCACGAAAAATAATACGTCACGACCTTCATCACGGAATTTTTCCGCCATAGTCAATCCAGTTAAGGCCACGCGCAGACGGTTACCCGGCGGCTCATTCATTTGACCGTAAACCAGCGATACTTTATCCAATACATTGGATTCTGTCATTTCGTGATAGAAGTCGTTACCTTCACGGGTACGTTCACCCACACCAGCAAATACGGAATAACCGGAGTGTTCAATCGCAATATTACGGATTAATTCCATCATATTAACGGTTTTACCTACACCAGCACCACCGAACAGACCGACTTTACCCCCTTTTGCAAACGGGCAAATCAAGTCGATAACCTTAATTCCGGTTTCCAGTAACTCCGTACTGTTGGACTGATCTTCATAATCCGGCGCCGCACGGTGAATAGACCAGTTTTCTTCCGCACCAATAGGCCCTTGTTCATCAATCGGTTCGCCGAGTACGTTCATAATACGGCCCAGTGTTTTCACACCGACCGGAACTGAAATCGGATTACCGGTATTTTCCACCGTTAATCCGCGTTTTAAACCGTCCGATGAACCCATTGCGATACAACGAACGACACCGCCACCTAATTGTTGTTGAACTTCAAGGACTAACCCCATTTCAACTTTAAGGGCTTCATATACTTTTGGTACTGCATCTTGTGGAAATTCAACGTCAATAACCGCACCGATGATTTGTACAATTTTTCCAGTTGCCATTACCGATCCTCTAATATTGATTAAATTGCCGCCGCACCGGCTACAATTTCATTTAATTCATTTGTGATACTTGTTTGACGAGCTTTGTTATACACCAACTGCAATTCTTTAATCAGATTACCCGCATTGTCAGTCGCCGCTTTCATCGCCACCATTCGAGCCGCTTGCTCAGAGGCCAGATTTTCAACTACCGCCTGATAAACCTGAGATTCCAGATAACGAACCAGCAAACTGTCCAACAGTTCTTTCGGATCTGGTTCATATAAATAATCCCAAGTTTGTTTTACTTCGCCTAAATTATCGTTATCTAATTCCGGCAACGGAACGAGTTTTTGCAGCGTCGATTTCTGCGACATCGTATTGACGAACTTATTGTAGGCAATATAGATAGCATCCAATTCACCTGCTTTATAATCCTCAAACATACGATTCGCAATACCGATCAGCTCTTCAACGGACGGGCTGTCGCCCATTCCGGAAAGCTGTGCTTTAACTTCCAGACCGAGAGAATGAAAATAACCAATACCTTTCGCACCGATTAAACCGAGAACGGCTTCAATGCGCTGTTCTTTCCAGTCTTTCATTCCGTTTAACACGGTCTTAAATAAATTAACATTTAAACCGCCGCATAATCCGCGGTCTGTGGAGACCACCAGAATACCGACGCGTTTAATTTCTCGTTCCACTAAAAACGGATGTTTATAACCGACATTGGCCTTTGACACATGGCTGATTACGCTACGTATTGCATTAGAATACGGACGTGAAGAAGACATTCGATCCTGCGTTTTACGCATTTTCGAAGCAGCAACCATTTCCATTGCCTTAGTAATCTTTTGTGTACTTTGCACACTGGAAATTTTGGTTCTTATCTCTTTTGCACCTGCCATTTCGTTTCTCCGTTAATCCTTGACTACCACGTACTGTTGGCTTTGAATTTATCCAAAATACCTTTCAATGTGTCTTTGATTTCATCATTGTAATTACCGGTTTTGGTTAATTCCGCCAAAAATTCGGCGTGGTTGTTTTTCGCATATTCCAATAATGCGGATTCGAACGACGCGATACGATCCAGCTCTACATCATCCAAATAACCGAATTCTACTGCAAACAGCACCAAAGCCTGCTGCGCAACGCTTAACGGCGCATATTGTTTCTGTTTCAGCAATTCGGTAACTTTCTGACCGTGCGATAACTGTTTACGGGTCGCATCATCCAGATCGGAGGCAAACTGGGCGAACGCCGCCAACTCACGATATTGTGCAAGTGCGGTACGAATGCCGCCGGCTAATTTTTTCACCACTTTAGTTTGTGCCGCACCACCTACACGAGAAACGGAAATCCCCGGGTTAACCGCCGGACGAATACCGGAGTTAAAATAGCTGGTTTCTAAGAAAATCTGACCGTCGGTAATAGAAATTACGTTAGTCGGTACGAACGCAGAAACGTCACCGGCTTGTGTTTCAATAATCGGCAATGCGGTTAATGAACCGGTCTGTCCTTTTACTTTGCCTTCGGTAAAGCGTTCGACATATTCTTCATTTACCCGAGATGCGCGTTCCAGCAAACGGGAATGCAAATAGAATACATCGCCCGGATAAGCCTCACGACCCGGCGGACGACGTAATAATAACGAAATCTGACGATAAGCGACAGCTTGTTTGGACAGGTCATCATATACGATTAACGCATCTTCGCCGCGATCACGGAAATATTCACCCATGGCACAACCGGAATACGGTGCCAGATATTGCAATGCAGCAGATTCGGAAGCCGACGCAACCACTACGATAGTATTGGCTAATGCACCGTGTTCTTCTAACTTACGCACCACATTGGCGATAGTTGAGGCTTTCTGACCGATAGCCACATAAATACATTTAATTCCAGAATCGCGCTGGTTGATAATCGCATCAATAGCCAATGCGGTTTTACCGGTCTGACGGTCGCCGATAATCAACTCACGCTGACCGCGACCAATCGGCACCATGGAGTCAACCGCTTTATAACCGGTTTGCACTGGTTGATCAACAGATTTACGATCAATAACGCCCGGCGCAATCACTTCGACCGGTGAAAAACCGTCGTGTTCAATTTCGCCTTTACCGTCGATCGGTTGACCCAGTGTATTTACCACACGGCCCAACAGACCGCGACCGACCGGCACTTCAAGAATACGACCGGTACACTGAACTTCCATACCTTCCGCTAAATCCGCGTAAGGTCCCATGACTACCGCACCCACTGAATCTCTTTCCAGATTGAGCGCCATCGCATAACGATTATTGCCCGGCAAAGCGATCATTTCACCTTGCATTACATCGCTTAAACCATGGATACGAATAATACCGTCGCTTACGGAAACAATGGTTCCCGTATTGCGCGCTTCGCTAACCACGTCAAACTGAGCAATACGTTTTTTAATCAATTCACTAATTTCAGTCGAATTTAGTTGCATCTTTTATTCCTCTTATAATTGCAACTCATTTGCAAGACGAGCAAGTTGTCCGCGACTACTGCCGTCAATTACAAAATCATCTGTACGGATAACAGCACCTGCAATTAACGTGCTATCTACGCTGCAATTTAATTTAACTTTACGGGCAAGTCTTTTTTCCATTGCGTCGGTGATTTTCTGTTGCTGCGCCGCACTCAACGGCTGCGCCGAAACCACATCCACTTCCGCTTCGGCTTGATGTTCCTTCGCATAACGCTGAAATTCTTCAAACACCGCTGGAAGTGCCGTTAAACGCTTATTTTCAGCCATTAACCGAATAAGATTTTGCCCATATTGATCAAGTTGGTCGCCACAAATCGAAATGACAATATCGGCCAGTTTTTTTGCCGATAATGAACTGCTGAGTAAATCCTGCATGGCATCGTCTTCTGATACCTGCGCAGCAAAATTTAACATTTCAGTCCATTTTTCAACCGCACTTTTATCAGTGGTGGATTGTTCCGCCGCAAAATCAAATGCCGCTTTTGCATAAGGGCGAGCTATCGTAGTTAATTCTGACATAAGCCCAACCTTCTTATAGTTCCGCAACTAATTTATCAATAATGTCATTGTTTGCCGCTTCGTCAACCGTACGACCCACAATTTTCTCTGCACCGGCAATGGCAAGCGAAGCCACTTTGGCACGCAATTCTTCCTGTACGCGTTTACGTTCGGATTCAATTTCCGCATGTCCTTGTGCAATGATTTTCGCTTTCAGCGCCTCGGCTTCGGTTTTCACTTCATCCAAAATTTCATTGCGGCGTTTATTGGCTAAATCCACAATTTCCTGCGCCTGAAGTTTTGCCTGGTTGATTTCCTGCTCCGCCAAGACTTTGCTGTCAGCCTGCTCTTTACGAGCCGCTTCTGCCGATGCCAAGGCATTGGCAATCGAGCTTTGACGCTCCTCGATCGCTTTAATGATCGGCGGCCATACGAATTTCATGCAGAACCACACAAATAGTGCGAACGCAATCAGTTGGCCGATTAATGTTGCATTTAAGTTCACAACGCCCTCCTCAATAATGTCTAACCCTTACTCTATACGAGTAATCCTTGCTGTAATCAGCAAAGCCGACAATTATTGTAATAATCCGATAAACGGGTTTGCGAAAATGAAAAGTAACGAAATACCTACTGCAATCATCGCGATAGCATCAAGCAGACCGGCAACGATAAACATTTTGGTTTGCAAGCTACTTGCCAATTCAGGCTGACGTGCGGATGATTCTAAGAATTTGCCGCCTAAAATAGCAAAACCAATCGCAGTACCTAATGCAGCGAAAGCAAGTAGGATTGATGCACCGATAATAGTAGCTGTAATTACAGTTTCCATAGTTTTCTCCGTTAGATTTTTAAAATTCGGTCTGATGACCGGGTTAGTTAGTAAATAGTTTCATCAACAATCCGTCGCCGTTTAAACCGACAAACCGTTAAATGACTGTTAGTGATCCGCCTTGTTATACGCGATACTCAAATAAACAATCGTTAACATCATAAAGATGAACGCCTGCAAGGTGACAATTAGAATATGGAAAATCGCCCATGCCAGTTGCAGCGGAATACCCAGTGCGGCAATCGCCATATTGGCGCTGTACATAACCGCAATTAAAATAAAGATAAGTTCACCCGCATACATATTACCGAATAAACGAAATGCCAGAGAAATCGGTTTGGCAAGTAAGGTAACGGATTCAAGAATAAAGTTAACCGGAATAAATAGCCAATGATTAAACGGATGAAGTGTATATTCTTTAACCAATCCACTTACACCTTTTGATTTGACGGTATAAAAAATAATTAAGAAAAAGACACAGATTGACATACCCAGTGTGGCGCTAATGTCTGCCGTCGGCACCGCTCTTAAATAATGAATACCGAACAAATTACCGACTTGAGGCAAAAAATCTACCGGAATAAGATCGATGGTATTCATTATAAATACCCAACAAAAAATGGTTAAGCCTAAAGGCGCGATCACATTACGCGGTCCATGAAAATTTTCTTTCACAATGCCGTCGACCCACTCCACCAAAATTTCGACCAAACACTGCAACTTACCCGGCACGCCGGAAGTGGCCTTGGTGGCAACTTTATAGAACAGGAAAAGAAAAATAATGCCGGATAAAACGGAAAAGAAAAGCGTATCAATATGAATATTCCAGAATGAATCCCCGGTTTTAAGAAATTCCAAGTGATGCTGGATATACCCTGAAGTAGTGAGCTCAGCCATAGTTAATCCTTTGATATTTAAAACTAAATTCTAACGTATTTACTTATCAAAAACGGAAGCAGATTATTGAGTACAAGCCCCAATAAATAGCCCGCAAAAAAAGCGACAAAATTTATTGATAAAAACAGTTTAAAAGCAATGATAATTAAGATGATCGTGAATACAAATTTAATCAATTCACCGCGATAAAACGCGCCCAGTTTATTTGTATATCGCTGTTTGGTAAAAAACACAAACGCTACAAAAAAACAATGAGGAATAAAAACTGATATTGCTCCTAATACAAAAGAAACCGCTATATTCCATTGCAGTGCAATTAAAATGGAAAAAATCACCAGTAAAACCAGTAACTCTATGCCTAAAGCAAATTGATATTGTCTTTTCGCCTGTTTAATAATTGCCGACATTACTGTTATTGTCTTTGCCTGAAAATAGACTCAATTTAATCAAAAAAAATCTCATTAATTATACGCGAGTTTTACTTGTATTCAACTTAAAACTACGCAAAAAGTGTTAAATTCATCACATTTTTATAAAAAAATAAAAACAAATAAAACAAAAGCTTAACTGGAACTTAACAAAATTAAATTTCTTTCCCCAATTAAATTAGGAATATTCAATTTTATTACATTATTCACATGCAATGAAGGTGCCAGCTGTTGTACCTCGTCAGGCTGATAAATACCTTTCAAGGCATAAAACATACCGTTTTCAGCCGGCAAATGCCGACACCAGTCAGTCATATCTTTCAAAGATGCAAAGGCGCGGCTTAATACGCCGTCGAATAATTGTTCCGGCTGATATTGTTCCACCCGGCTCAACACCGGTTCAACATTGCTCAACCTTAATTCGCGCACCGCATTACGAATAAAACTGATCCGCTTACCCAAACTGTCGAGCAACACAAACCGTTTATCCGGATTAATAATCGCCAGCGGCAAACCGGGCAGCCCCGGGCCGGTGCCGACATCAATAAAACGCCGTCCTTGTAAATAAGGGCTAACTACGATACTGTCAAGAATGTGTTTAACCAGCATTTCCGACGGATCGCGCACCGAGGTAAGGTTATAGGCTTTATTCCATTTGTGCAGCAACAAAACCAATGTCACCAGCTGCACTTTTTGCTGATCGGTTATACAAAGTGCGGTCTGTTTAAGCAAAGAATCCAATCTGTCGGTTAATTGTCGCTGCAAGTCAGTCATTATTCACCTCGTTTCAGCATTCCCTGTTTTTTCAGGTTAACCAGCAAAATTGAAATGGCAGCAGGAGTAATTCCGGAAATACGGCTTGCCTGTCCGATAGATACCGGACGGTGCTGCTGTAGTTTGATACGTACCTCATTGGACAAACCGGCGACCGAAGCATAATCAAAATCGGACGGAATAGCGGTATTTTCGTGACGCTTCTGACGTTCGATTTCTTCCTGCTGATGCTCAATATAGCCTTGATATTTAATTGCAATTTCAACCTGTTCCACAGCTTCCTTATCCTGCATAGGCGGTGAAAAAGGCGTAAGTGCGGTTAAAACACGGTAATTAATTTCCGGACGACGCAGCAAATCCTCGCCGTTAGCCTCGCGTACTAACGGACTACCCAACACATTATTGGCTTCCTCTATATACTCTGAACGCGGATGCAACCAAATCTGACGCAAACGCTGAGTTTCCTTTTCAATATTTTCCATTTTTTGATTAAAGCGCGCCCAGCGTTGTTCATCGATTAAACCGAGTTCATGAGCAATCGGGGTAAGGCGAATATCCGCATTATCTTCACGTAGCAATAAACGATACTCCGCACGGGAAGTGAATACACGATAAGGTTCTTTAGTCCCCAACGTACAAAGGTCATCAACCAGCACCCCCACATAAGCCTGATCACGACGCGGAAACCAGCTGTCTTTGTCCTGCACCAATAAGCCGGCGTTAATTCCCGCCAGCAGCCCTTGCGCCGCCGCTTCTTCATAACCGGTAGTGCCGTTAATCTGACCGGCAAAAAACAAGCCGTTAATGGCTTTGGTTTCTAAACTCGGCTTCAAATCGCGCGGATCAAAATAATCATATTCAATGGCATAGCCCGGTTTCACGATACGCGCTTTTTCCAGTCCCACCATGGAATTGACAATGCCCATTTGCACATCAAAAGGCAAGCTGGTGGAAATGCCGTTCGGATAAATTTCCTGACTGGTAAGCCCTTCCGGTTCCAAATAAATCTGATGAGAATTCCGATCGGAAAAACGCATTACTTTATCTTCGATAGACGGACAATAACGCGGACCGATCCCTTCGATCACCCCGGTGTACATCGGACTACGATCCAAGTTACGGCGGATCAGATCATGAGTCCGCTCATTTGTATGGGTGATAAAACAAGGAATTTGACGCGGATGTTGCGCCACCGATCCCATAAAGGAAAATACCGGCAATTGTTCGTCACCATATTGTTTTGCCAACACTTCAAAGTTGATGGTGCGCGCATCAATACGCGGCGGTGTACCGGTTTTCAGACGATCTACGCGTAAATTCAGATCGCGCAGACGATAGGCTAAATTCACCGACGCCGGATCGCCTGCCCGCCCACCCGCATAATTTTCCAACCCAATGTGGATCTTACCGGCTAAAAATGTACCGGCTGTCAGGATCACCGCTTTAGATCTAAATTTTAGCCCCATTTTGGTTTCAACCCCGACGACACGATCCCGTTCAAGGAGAATATCTGTCACTTCCTGCTGAAAAATATCCAGATTTTGTTGGTTTTCTAGCGCTATTCTTACAGCTTGACGATACAACACCCGATCCGCCTGCGCCCGTGTGGCGCGTACCGCCGGTCCTTTACTGGCATTGAGGGTACGAAACTGAATCCCTGCTTGATCCGCCGCTGTTGCCATTAAGCCGCCCATGGCATCAATTTCTCTGACTAAATGTCCTTTGCCGATCCCGCCAATTGCAGGATTACAAGACATTTGCCCTAAAGTATCAACATTATGAGTAAGCAACAGTGTTTTTAATCCCATTCTGGCCGGCGCTAACGCCGCTTCCGTTCCCGCATGACCGCCACCGATAACGATCACATCGTAGCTTTCCGTATAAAACATAATCACCTTTGTGTAATTTATCTCATTGTTTTTCAAACTGCGCGCTATTCTACCCCAAATTCATGCGGGCATAAAATAACATTTCGGATCCTTTTTGATTAAAACCAATGACGATCTCACACCGCGATCAATTTGGATCCACCGCTTATTAATATAAGATCTTTTTTATATAAAGATCTTATTATGATAATTATTAGGATCACCGATTCTTGTGAGTAAGACAAAATTTTACCGTAAAATGAAAAAGTTAGATCGTTTTTTAAGATGTGAAGATCCAGCTATCGTACAGGCGTATTTGTTGTGAATAAAAGCCCGAGTTATCCACAATCCCAGATCGCATTCTTTTTATTAAGCGCATAATGACAGGTTTTTGACAGCTTTGTCGGATTTTATCCACAATGGGATCGGAACTATCTAGACAAGAAATTTGTGTTGAATCGGCAACGCACAATTACACCGTCGCCGATTTTTTATTACAGTTGAGAGGTAAAATTCGGCAGCCAATCTTCGGCATATTGTTCCTGATCATCGACTTGCAGAACATCAATTCTTAAAGAAGGGCAAATTTGCACCGCACTTTGTTGTTTCAGACTTCGCTCTACCGTATCTACGGCATAACAGAAGGTATCGTAATCGGAATTACCCAGCCCGACTACGGCAAAACGCAGACGGGATAAATCCGGACTCTGGGCAGCTATTTGATTAAACAGCGGTTTTAGGTTATCGGGCAATTCGCCCGCGCCGTGGGTTGAGGTAACGATCAGCCAAATATCCCGCTCGCTGATGTTGTCGAGATGCGCACCGTGTATCAATTGAGTAGAAAAGCCCTGTTGTTGTAACACATCGTGCAGACGTTCCGCCACATATTCCGCGCCGCCAAGCGTGCTGCCGCTGATAATACAGATTTTCGTCGTCATACTTACTCCTAAAAAATAAGGCTTAGATTATCACCTAAGCCTTGCATTTGTAATGGGTAAAATTGTTTTTATACGTTATCAATACGACCTAACAGTGAACGTAAACGTTCCTGCCAGTTATTATGTTCGCTTTTAAGCTGTTCGTTTTCATTGCGCAGATTGTGGCATTCCTGTTGCGCCTGAGTGTTTTTTTCTTTTAATTCTTCTACTTCCAGCTGGAGTAATTGAATGGTTTCAACTGCTTGTTTAATTTTCTCTTCCAGTTGATCTAAAATTTCTAGTGACATAGTAAATTTCCTCTGAGTGTCTCTGTGAATGTGGCGTTATTTTACCTTAGTTCAGGATGATTGTTAAAGCCTTGGATTAAATTTCTGCTTACCATAACATATTTTTTATAATGGATTTAAAAATTCGCGGAAATTTTTTATTTTTGATAGAGCAACCGTTTGCGCGGTGCTAGAATAAGCGGGATTTTTTGTCGGTTAACTATTTAAAAGGATAAGAAAATGAACAGAGCATTGGCCATTGAATTTTCAAGAGTAACGGAAGCGGCGGCATTAGCGGGATTTGCTTGGCTGGGACGCGGTGATAAAAATGCGGCGGATGATGCCGCTGTGCAGGCAATGCGGTTAATGCTCAATCAGATTGAAATGGCGGGCGAAATCGTCATCGGTGAAGGCGAAATCGACGAAGCGCCGATGCTGTATATCGGCGAAAAAATCGGCAGCGGAAAAGGCGCGGAGATTTCTATTGCGGTTGATCCGATTGAAGGCACCCGAATGACCGCAATGGGGCAAGCGAACGCCTTATCGGTGTTGGCGGCCGGCGGCAAGGACACCTTTTTGCGCGCGCCGGATATGTATATGGAAAAATTGGTTGTCGGACCGGAAGCCAAAGGCATGATCGATTTAAATTTGCCGCTGGAACAAAATCTGCGCCGGGTTGCCTCCAAAATGGGCAAACTGCTTTCCCAGCTGACCGTAATTACGCTGGATAAACCCCGTCATGCCGAGATAATTAAGCAAATGCAACGGCTTGGGGTGAAAGTGTTGGCGATTCCCGACGGCGATGTGGCGGCGTCAATTTTATGCTGTTTACCGGACGGCGGGGCGGATATGCTGTACGGTATCGGCGGCGCACCGGAAGGTGTGGTGGCAGCAGCGGCAATCCGTGCACTGGGCGGGGAAATGCAAGCACGCCTGGTTCCGCGTCATCAGGTTAAAGGCAGTTCACCGGACAATCAGGCGATTGCCGCCGATGAAATTCGTCGCTGCAAAGAAATGGGGATTGAAGTTAACCTAGTGCTTAAGCTGGAAGATTTGGTACGTGATGATAACTTAGTATTTTCCGCTACCGGAATCACCAACGGCGATTTATTACGCGGCATTCACCGTCGTGGTAATCTGGCAACCACAGAAACCTTGCTGATTCGCGGTCGCTCACGCACGATTCGACGGATTCAATCCACCCATTATTTAGACAGAAAAGACACCGCACTTTACCGCTTAATCGGTGCCTGATGACCGATTAATCCTTGTCTTACACAGCCGCGCCTATTGCCGGCTGTTTTTTTATTAAAAAGTGCGGTTAATTTTTGTGGCGTTTTGTGCGATGCGGGCAAACAAGCGCAAAGCCTAACTCGCACACCGAATACTTATTAAAAACTAGCGAAATTTTAACCGCACTTTAACCTTAGCCAATGACGCAAAAATTTGCTATAATCCGCACAATTTTTATCAATAAAAACAGAGAAATTGTATGTCAGATAATACTCCTGAAAACTACGGCGCCAACAGCATTAAAGTGTTGAAAGGGCTGGATGCGGTACGTAAACGTCCCGGTATGTATATTGGCGATACCGACGACGGTACAGGCTTACATCACATGGTATTCGAAGTGGTGGATAACGCCATTGACGAAGCGCTGGCAGGCTACTGTAAAGATATTATCGTGACCATTCACGGCGATAATTCCGTTTCGGTGCAAGATGACGGGCGCGGAATTCCGGTGGATATTCATCCGGAAGAAGGTGTGTCGGCGGCGCAGGTGATTATGACCGTGCTGCATGCCGGCGGTAAATTTGACGATAATTCTTATAAAGTGTCCGGCGGTTTGCACGGCGTCGGGGTGTCGGTGGTTAATGCGCTGTCGGATAAATTGCAGTTGACCATTCGCCGTCAAGGACATGTACATGAACAGTTCTATCATTTAGGCGAACCACAGGCGCCGTTGGCGATTATCGGCGAGACGCAACAAACCGGAACCTCGGTGCGTTTTTGGCCGAGTCCGACAATTTTCAATAATATTGAATTTGAATACGATATTTTGGCAAAACGTCTGCGTGAACTCTCTTTCCTCAATTCCGGCGTTTCTATCAAATTATTTGATAAGCGTAGCGACAAGCAAGATCATTTCCACTATGAAGGCGGCATTCAGGCGTTTGTTGAATATCTGAATAAAAACAAAAATCCGATTCACCAAAAACCGTTTTATTTTTCCACCGAAAAAGACGGCGTCGGTGTGGAAGTGGCCCTGCAATGGAATGAAGGTTATCAGGCGGAAAACATTCATTGTTTTACTAACAATATTCCGCAGCGCGACGGCGGTACGCATCTGGCGGGGTTCCGCAGCGCGCTGACCCGCACTTTGAACGCTTATATGGATAAAGCCGGGCTGAATAAAAAAGGCAAAAGCGATAAAGACAAAGTAGAAACCTCCGGTGACGATGCGCGCGAAGGCTTGGTGGCGATTATCTCGGTAAAAGTGCCGGATCCGAAATTTTCCTCGCAAACCAAAGATAAACTGGTTTCTTCCGAAGTGAAAGGTGCGGTGGAATCGGCAATGAACGAGCGCTTACAGGAATATTTGGAAGAAAATCCGAATGATGCAAAAATCATTGCTGGCAAAATCGTTGATGCCGCCCGCGCCCGTGAAGCGGCACGTAAAGCGCGAGAAATGACCCGCCGCAAAGGCGCATTGGATATTGCCGGTCTGCCGGGTAAATTGGCGGACTGTCAGGAACGGGATCCAGCGCTGTCTGAGCTGTATCTGGTGGAGGGGGACTCCGCCGGCGGTTCGGCAAAACAAGGACGCAACCGTAAAAATCAGGCGATTTTACCGTTAAAAGGTAAAATTCTTAACGTAGAAAAGGCGCGTTTTGACAAAATGCTGTCTTCGCAAGAAGTGGGCACGCTGATTACTGCGCTGGGCTGTGGGATCGGGCGTGACGAATATAATCCGGATAAATTGCGTTATCACAGCATTGTAATTATGACCGATGCGGATGTGGACGGCGCACATATCAGTACGTTGCTGCTCACTTTTTTCTATCGTCAAATGCCGGAACTGATTGAGCGCGGTCATGTGTATATCGCACAACCGCCGCTGTATAAAGTGAAAAAAGGTAAAAACGAAGAATATATCAAAGACGACGAAGCCATGGCGCAATACGAGCTGAACCTTGCGCTGGACGGCGCTTCTTTGCATATTAACCAAAATGCACCGGCGATGAATGGCGCGGCGTTGGAAAAACTGGTAGCGGAATACAATGCGGTATTGCGCATGATCGGTCGTTTATCCCGTCATTATCCGGAAAATGTACTGAAAGAACTGATTTATCATCCGCTGCTTAGCACCGAACTTATGCAGCAGCAAAGTGCGGTGGATTTTTGGGCGAAATCGCTGGTTGAAAAACTGACCGAAAAAGAAAGCGGCGGCAATCATTACCGTTATCAGCTCCTGTTTAACAGCGAACGGCATTTGCACGAAGTGGTATTGACCGTGCGCACTCACGGCATCGATACCGATTATGCGCTGAATTTCCAGTTTGCCAACGGCAACGAATATGCGCGCATTATCAAACTCGGCAATCAACTGAACGGATTATTGGAAACCGGCGCTTATGTGGCGCGGGGTGAACGCCAGTATGCAGTAAATTCATTTGAACAGGCGGTGGATTGGCTAGTGAAAGAATCGCGTCGCGGTTTAATGGTGCAGCGCTATAAAGGACTGGGTGAAATGAATCCGGAACAACTATGGGAAACCACTATGGATCCGGAAGCTCGCACTATGTTGAAAGTTACCATTAAAGACGCCGTTGCTGCCGACCAGCTGTTTACCACGCTAATGGGCGATGAAGTCGAACCGCGTCGCGAATTTATCGAAGCCAATGCGCTGAGAGCTAATCTGGATATTTAGGATTTTCTGATAAGTATTGGAAGCCGGCAATTATAAAAATAATTGTCGGCTTTCTTATCTTTGAAAAATTAAATATAAAAATAACAATAATTATCATTTGTATAAATTTCAATTTATCTCTATAATTATTTTCCTTAAAAATTAACCCTCTACTACTTAATTTATTGATAAATTTAATTTCTTAATTCATTTTTTCTATTATGGAGATACTTTAATGCTTAATAAGCAATATATTTGGAGTCTTTCGCTCATTGCTTTTAATATTTCGTTTTACACTCATGTTTCTTTTGCCGAAACAGAAGAGCTAAAAGAAATCATGGTTAATGCCGAATCGGAAGTTATTAATAAACCTGCTGTGATCAAGAAAAATCAAAAAAATATTCAAAATGAATTAATAAGAGATACGAGAGATCTTGTTCGTTATACCACAGATGTCGGTATCAGTGATAATGGGCGTTTTTTGAAAGGTTTTGCTATGCGTGGAGTGGAGGGGAATCGAGTCGGTATTAGTATTGACGGTGTAAATTTGCCTGATAGTGAAGAAAATTCTCTCTATGCTAGATATGGAAATTTTAATGCTTCGCGTTTAAGTATTGATACGGAACTTGTTCGGGAAATTGATATAGTAAGAGGTTCCGATAGCTTTAATTCAGGAAGCGGTGCTTTGGGCGGAGCGGTGAATTATAGAACCTTAGAAGTGCAAGATATGGTAAAACCCGGTAAATCGTTTGGTGCTTTGCTACGTACGGGATATGCCAGTAAAAATAGTGAATGGGTTAGAACAGTGGGGATAGGTTATATCGGTAAAAAAATTGATGCGGTTTTAGCTTATTCACAACGTACCGGACATGAATTAAAAAGTGCCGGCGAAGGAACTGAAATTCAATTTTCATCCAGCCAGCATCCTGATCCTTCAACACATCGCTTTCATAGTTATTTGGCTAAATTAGGCTATCAATTAAATGAATTACATAGAATTGGTGTGGGTATTAATGGCCAGCAAGGTAGTCGCTATACGGATGAACGCAGCTATACGTCTTTCGGTAGTCAATGGCGGGAAGCTGATGATGAAAATAAACGGATTAATATTAATGCACATTATATCTATACTCCGCAGTCTGATTATCTTGCTTTTGCCAGATTAGATTTAGATTTTCAAAAAACGGATTTGGCTGCCGTAAATTATAAAGGCGGTAGAGATTGGTTGACGCAAGAGAAAAAACAAGATGAAGTATTTGATCGACGTATGAAAACGAGATTCAAACGGGCTGAAATTAAACTGGAGAGTATGCCTTTTTTATTTTCCGGTGAACACACTTTTTCTTTAAAAAGCTATATCAGCGAACGTGAATTTAAGAATATTAACCATGATACCAATAGATATGGATTAGATGAATGGTATACCATCCAGCGCCCAGTAAAAACATTGCAATACGGTATTTCGCTTAAAGACGATATTGTATGGAACCCGTTGTTTGAAAATGGTTGGAGACCGATTTTTACCGCACATATTGGCATCAGTTATGATTATTCTCGTTTAAAGCCACAAGCATTAAATGCGGAATGTAGTCTAGCTTGTCGGAAAGAAGGAGAACCCAAAGGAAGTAGTTTTTCTAACTGGAATGAATTCGCTGGGTTAGATATACAACTTAATGATATTTGGAAATTCGGTTATCAATTAAGTTCAGGATATCGGATTCCGACTGCTTCTGAACTGTATTTTACATTCAGTAATGTTTATGGTACTTGGAAATCTAACCCTAATCTAAAATCGGAACATAGTATAAATCATACCCTTTTTGCCCAAGCATATAGCGAAAAATTCGGTACGTTTGAAATGAATTTGTATCGTACGAATTATCGTGATTTTTTATTTGAACAAGAAAGTATTATTGATCAAATCAATGAAGGCCACACTTATCAAACTTCAGTACAGCAGATGGTTAATGTGGATCATGCTGATATTAAAGGTGTTGAATTTAAGGGACGTTTGAATTTAGAGAGCGTTTTACCTATACCACAAGGATTTAAACTTTACGGCGCATTAGGCTACAGTAAAGGAAAACTTTCTAATTCGGTAAGTTTGCTTTCCATTCAACCAATGAAAGCTGTAATCGGATTGGATTATGAAGAACCTAGCGGAAAATGGGGTATTTTCAGTCGATTAACATATTTAGGCGGTAAAAAAGCCAAGGATGCACAAACTTTTGAAAATAAAAAAAGATGTAAAACTTGGACGGAAGATCCTTGGTGGCCGGAGGGCGGGTATTGTTCACAAGAAGAGCTGTATCAAACTGTCGAAACTTATAAATATCTGAATAAATCAGCTTATGTGTTTGATATATTTGGATTTTATAAACCAATTGACGATATTGTTTTGAGATTTGGTATTTATAATTTATTTAATCGCAAATATCATACTTGGGATGCTTTGCGTGGAATTAACGCTCACAGCACAACCAATAATGTAGATAGAGAAGGAAGAGGTTTAGAGCGATTTTATGCGCCGGGCAGAAACTATTCATTATCTGCCGAAATTCGTTTTTAATTTTAAAATATGATTTATAACAACTAGTTGAGCTTAATAATCCGATTAGGTTTTATTTTAATCTGGTAGAATTGAGGAGTAATAGTTCTATGATGATTGACAAGCGTTTGATCAATACTGTCCCCGACAGCAAAAAATGGATCGCGCTGACGGTGCTGTGGAACTGGGTGGCATTGCTCGGCGGCATCGTTAGTGCGGTGGTGTTTGCCTTGTGTTTACAAAATGCCTTGATGCGCAGTTTAAGCCTAAAAAGTGCGGTGATTTTTGCGACAGTTTTAATTGTTGCGCTGATCTTGCGCGCATTTGCCGGGAAAATGGCGGTAAAATCCTCTTATTATGCCAGCACCAATGTCAAACACCGGCTGCGTACCCTGATTTACCGCAAGCTGTCGGCTATGCCGTTAAGTCAGGTTAACCGGCAATCCACTTCTTCCGTTATTCAAATCGCTTCCGAAGGTGTAGAACAGATTGAAATTTATTTCGGGCGTTATCTGCCGCAGCTGTTTTATAGCTTGCTTGCGCCCCTTACCCTGTTCGTCTTTTTGGTGTTTTTCAACCCGCCGACGGCATTAATCTTATTACTGTGCGTGCCGCTGATTCCGCTGTCGATTATTGCGGTGAATAAAATTGCCAAGCGCCTGTTAAGTAAATATTGGTCGGTTTATGTGGGACTCGGCAGCAGTTTTCTGGATAATTTGCAGGGGTTGGTGACGTTGAAAATTTATCAGGATGACGATTACAAAGCCCGGCAGATGGATATCGAAGCGGAACATTTTCGCACCATTACCATGAAAGTGCTGACCATGCAGCTTAATTCCGTTTCCATTATGGATTTACTGGCTTATGGCGGTGCTGCGGTAGGGATTTTAACCGCGCTGCTGCAATATCAGGACGGCGATATAACGGTGTTCGGTGTGATTTTATTTATTTTACTTTCCGCCGAATTTTTTATTCCGTTGCGCCTGTTGGGCTCCTTTTTTCATGTGGCGATGAACGGAAAGGCGGCGTCGGAGAAAATTTTCGCCTTACTGGATACGCCGTTGGTGGAAAATCCAAGTGCGGTGGATTTTCAGGCAGAAAATGAGGTACGGGTGGATATTCATGATCTGCATTTTGCCTATTCGCCGCAGAAAGCCGCGATTAACGGGCTGACGCTGACCATTGAACCGAAACAACTGACCGTGTTTGTGGGCAAAAGCGGCTGCGGCAAATCGACGTTGGTGTCCTTATTAATGGGGTTTTATCAGCCGCAACAGGGACAAATTCAGTTTAACGGTCAATTATCTTCACAGCTGAAGCGCGAATCGTTTTACCGCCATGTGTCGTTGGTCAGTCATAACAGCTATGTGTTTAAAGGATCACTGCGGGAAAATATGCTGATGGCAAAACCCGCAGCGACCGATGAACAGATTTATCAAGCGCTGGAACAGGTGAATTTAGCCGATTTTGTGCGTGAAAACGGCGGTTTGGATATGCCGTTGCTCAGCCGCGGCAATAATCTGTCCGGCGGGCAGATTCAGCGTTTGGCGTTGGCACGCGCATTGCTGCATGATGCGTCGCTGTATATTTTCGACGAAGCCACCAGCAATATTGATGTGGAAAGCGAAGAAATTATTTTGCATTTTATTCAGCGCTTAAAACAACACAAAACTATTGTCATGATTTCGCATCGTTTAGCCAATGCGGTGGCGGCGGATAAAATCTATGTATTACAGCAAGGCAGTTTGGCGGAGCAAGGCACGCATCCGCAACTGCTGGCGCAAAACGGACTGTATACGGAAATGTTTAATCAACAAAAACAGCTGGAAAATCTCAGAACGGAGGCAAATCATGCGTAAAAACGGCTTTGTTGTGATGTGGCATTTGCTGAAATTGGTAACGCCGCTAGCGCATATTATGAGCTTTACCGTGATTATGGGCACGCTCGGTTTTCTGGCGGCGATTTTCATTATGGTGCTGGGCGCTATGGGGCTGGTTCATTTGTTGGGGTTCGACACGCATTTCAATATTAGCCAAATTTTGACCGCACTTTTAGTGCTGGCGGCATTACGCGGCGTGTTACGTTATCTGGAACAGATGTCCGGTCATTATATTGCTTTCAAACTGCTGGCGCTGCTGCGCGATAAAGTATTCGGCGCGCTGCGCAAACTGGCGTTCGTTAAATTGCAAGGCAAGCAAGCGGGGCAACTGCTGTCGTTGGTAACCAATGATATTGAATTATTGGAAGTGTTTTATGCACATACCATTGCGCCGATTGTGATCGCATTTTTAACCTCGTTGATTTTACTGGTGGTTTTCTGCCATATTTCTGTCTGGCTTGCGTTGATCGCGCTGTTGGCGTATCTGACCGTCGGTTTTTTCCTGCCGCTGCTGACCACTAAACTGGCGCGCGACGATGGTCGCAAATACCGCGAGCTGGTGGGGGATATGAATGATTATTTTCTCGACAGTATCCGCGGTATGAAAGAGATTCAGCTCTTTGGCGATGAAAGTCGTCGTTTGAGCGAAATCCAGCGTCGCAGTCAGGCGATTGATCAGGCGTTTTTACGCATTAAACAGCAGGAAGCCAAAGTGCGGACTTATACGGAAATTGCAGTATCCGCTTTTAATATTTTGATGTTATTCGCTGCGTTGCTGCTGTTTTATCAGGCACAGATTGAATTCGGCGGGCTGCTTATTGCGGTGATCTTACTAATGTCCAGTTACGGACCAGTGATTGCGCTGAGCAATTTATCCAATAATCTGCTGCAAACGCTGGCAAGCGGTGAGCGGGTGCTGGGTTTATTGGCGGAACAACCAGCGTTGCGGGATGTCACCGACGGCAAAAATCTAACCAACATCCAACAACTTAGCGCGCACAATATCGGTTTTGCCTATGGCGAGGAAGCGATTTTGTCCGGCGTATCGCTGCAATTAAACAAAGGACAGATTTTGGGGATTCATGGTCGCAGCGGCAGCGGAAAAAGCACTTTGTTGAAGCTGCTGATGCGGTTTTATGACCCGCAGCAGGGCGAAATTCAAATAAACGGTGAAAATCTGACCGCACTTAACACCTGTAATCTGCGCGATAATATGGCGTATATTACTCAGCAGACTTATATTTTTAACGAAACCGTTTATGAAAATATTTTGATGGCGAACCGCACTTGCAGCCGTGAACAAGTGATTGAGGCGGCGAAAAAAGCCGCCGTTCACGAATTTATTATGAGCTTGCCGGACGGTTACGACACCAAAGTAACGGAGCTTGGCAACAGCCTGTCCGACGGCGAAAAACAGCGAATCGGTATTGCGCGCGCTTTTTTGCATAACGCGCCGATTATTCTGCTTGACGAACCGACCAGTAATTTGGACAGCCTAAATGAAGCCATTATTCTGCAATCGTTGCTGAAAGCGAAAGCGGATAAACTGATTGTGCTGGTTAGCCACCGCGCTTCCACCATGGCGATTTGTGATCAGGTAATTCGTATCGAAAACGGCAGAATGTCGTAATTTCTCACTTAAAACGGCAGACGGGTTCTGCAATTCTGCCGTTTTATATTTCCGCTGCAATCCTCTTTTTTGATTTAGTTTAATCTTTTGTTTAAGCAATCCTTTGCGTTTTTCGTCTGCACGCACATTTTCCTGAATAACGGTTAAAATAAGCTTCCGTATAATATAAATCCATTTATTGTTAAGGAGAAAAAATGCTAATTGAGAGTCTTGGTTATCTTGCTATGTGTTTAGTGGCAGGTTCGTTTTTATTAAAAGATGTGGTGAAACTCAGATTTGTTAATTCTATCGGTGCCGTCTGTTTTGTGATTTACGGATTACTCATCGGTTCTTTTCCTGTGGTGGGATTAAATATTTTTGTGGTTTGCGTGAACGCCTATTATATCCGGCAAGAGCGCCGATAGCGGGATAATTGGTGCGTAATTTTACCCGTTTTGGTTTGGCTATCTTAAGCCGACGGATTATAATCGGGCTTATTTGGAGATAACAGATGAACAAAGACCTTCGATTTTATTTAATTCGGCACGGGCGCACGGTGTGGAACGAGCAAGGATTATTACAAGGGCACGGTGATTCGCCGTTAACCGAACAAGGCGTGCAGGACGCGCGCCTTGCCGGACAAGCACTGCGCAATGTACCTCTGGTTGCCGCCTATTCCAGTATTTTGCAGCGCACAATCGATACCGCGCGCTATATTCTGGCTGATCGTCGGGTGCCGTTGTTTCAGCATCAAGGCTTAAACGAACAGTTCTTCGGCAGCTGGGAAGGTATTGTGATTGATACCATTCGCGATACCGAGGCGTTTTGGCAGATACAGCACGATCCCGCTGCCTATACCGCAGAAATCAATCAGGGCGAAACCTATGCGCAGCTTGCTGAACGGGCGATGGGCGCGGTGCGGGATATTATTCAGGTGCATGATAAAGGCGATATTCTGCTGGTATCTCATGGGCATACTTTGCGCTTGCTGTTGGCGCTGTTTGCCGGTTCCACTTGGCAAAATCACCGCGCCAACCAGCAAATTCCGAGTCTGGCGAATACCGCGATTAACGTAGTGCGCTATATTCAGAACGAACATGAGCAGAATGGGCGTTTTATTATTGAAAAAATCAATGATATAACCCATTTGGCATAAATAAAGTGCGGTCATTTTTGGCAATGTTTTTTTATCTTAATTAATATTGAACAAAGCCAACAGCATGTTTTTTGCCTGTTTATTACAGTAATTTACCGCCTTCATTTACCATTGTGTGCAAAATAGTGAAGTGATCGTAAACTGAACTGTTCATCGTCGCTTCTTGCGTAAATTTATTGCCTTAATTGTAATAAATTATTAGTTTTTCTCTAATAGTTAATTAATTATTCGTCATCTTATCAAATGAATTTAGGTCATTATAATAACAGGCATTCTACGGGCGGTGTGGTTACCGCAAATCTTTTGTCATTTAATACGAGAAACAAATCATGAAAAACCTATTAATCATTTCAGGTCATCCGAATTTATCCCAATCTGTCGCAAATACT
The DNA here is from genome assembly GCA_000752995.2 of Haemophilus massiliensis. Taxonomy (GTDB): domain Bacteria; phylum Pseudomonadota; class Gammaproteobacteria; order Enterobacterales; family Pasteurellaceae; genus Necropsobacter; species Necropsobacter massiliensis_B. Next base: position 128,531 of record LM994632.1, read on the forward strand.
GTAATTTTAGGCGAATTAGCTCAGGCATTACCGCAAGCGCAAATTCGCAAGTTAGACGCGCTGTATCCGAATTATCGAATTGATGTCGCAGCAGAACAGCAAGCATTATTAGCGGCGGAGGTAATCGTATGGCAATTCCCGTTTTACTGGTATTCCATGCCGGCGCTGATGAAAAAATGGTTGGATGATGTCTTCGTGCACGGTTTCGCCCACGGCTCCGGCGCGAAACTTGCCGGTAAAAAATTACTGATTTCTTTTACCACTGGTGCACCGCACGAGGTTTATCAAAAAGACGGTGCGTTCAAACATACGGTGGCGGATTTTCTTGCCGCATTTGAAATGACGGCAGCATTGTGCGGTCTTGAATTTATCAAACCCATGTATTTAAACGGCGTTAGCTATGTGGGGCGAAATGAGCAAGCTATCGCTCGCCAGCAAACGGAAGCGAAAACTTATGCACAGGCGCTGATTGAAACCATTAAAAATTTATAATCAATATGTACTAATCAACAGGATAAAAATGCCATGCAATATTTAACGAGCAAGGTTGTGAGCATTATCGACGCATCGTCCGGTATCGGCGAAGCTACCGCCGATAAACTGGCACAGGCAAGGGCAAAATTGGTATTAAGCGCACGCTGCGAAGAGAAATTGAAAGCAAGTATGGCAGAAAAATAAAAGATTATTTGTATAAAACGCAAAAAAGGATTGTTCAATGGATTATTTCTCTGCCTTAACCGTTTTTCATACCGTTGCCGAAACGGGTAATTTTACTGCCGCAGCCAAACAACTTGGTGTGGCCGTGTCGTCGGTCACACGGCAAATTGACCAATTGGAACAATCCCTTGGTACGGCGTTATTTCATCGTTCCACAAGACAGATTGCATTGACCAACGCCGGCGTACTGTATTTACAGCAAACCCGCACCATTTTAGATGATCTGGATAGTGCCAATTTAGCGTTGAAATTAGAGCTTGATCAACCGCAGGGCAAGTTACGTATTACCTTTGCGCATTCTTACGGCTCAAAAGTGCTTGCGCCGATATTGGCAGAGTTTGCCCGTCAATATCCTAAAATTCAACTGGAAGTGTACGGCTCGGACGAATATGTGGATTTGCAAGCGGAGCGTTTCGATTTAGCCGTGCGCTTAGGTAAGATAAATGATGATAATTTGATTGCTAAATTTATCGCACCGCAGCACCGCTTGCTTTGCGCCAGTCCGGATTATCTCGCCCGCAAAGGTACACCGCAAACGCCCGATGCGCTGTCACATCACAATTGCTTGTTATACAGCTATCGCGGCTATGTGCAGAAATGGTTTTTCAGACAGCCGGAACATCCGATACAGGCGGTGAACGTAAAAGGCAATTTGCTTGGCAACAGCACCGATATTCTGCGTGAATACGCGCTGGCGGGTATCGGTATCGCACATTTACCCGATTGGCTAGTAGCGGAGGAACTGGCGGAAGGAAAACTGATTAATCTGCTGTCCGACTGGCAAATTCAGCCCTCTGCTACCACCGAAGAGGATGCCATCCATTTGCTTTATTCGGCAAACAGCCGTCAAATTGTAAAAATCGGCGTACTGGCGCGGTTTTTAATGGAACGTTTGGCAAAGAAGGCATAAAAAGTGCGGTCGATTTTCATCAAGTTTTCGGTATGATTAAGTATAAAATTAAGGATCGGATTTTATTAAAATCTCTGCAAATTATAACCGCTCTTTCAACCGCGTTTTCATTCCACATATAAAGAGTCATATTATCGCAGCCGTTTTCTTTGGTGAAAGCCAGCGCAAATCGATACAATTTCTCGCTTATTTTTAGTTTGCGCGCTGCCGCATCCACACATAAGTCATCAATAAAAAGTGCTTTTTTCGGACGCAACACTGTAACCTTAGACGAAGATTGGAATTCACAAAATATAGCCTTGCACGATATTTTGTTTGTCTTCTTTCTGCGTAAAAAACTGCCCGATAAGCAAAAAGATATTCAGCGACAGATTAATATGTAAGGTATCAATACTTTGGGCTGATTGTTTTTATCGATAATTCCATTGCTGCCGAGCAATTTATACAGGCAATCGGAAAATTTAAATCGAACCAATGCCGATAATTTGCAGGATTATCGGCATTGTATTCGATATAGTAGGGATTATTTGCTCAGATCCACCCGATAAACCGCGAACCCGATATCATCATTGCCGACGAATTGCATCGGATATTGCGCATTTTCGGCAATGAAAGCGCGGGCTTTATCACTAGGTGAGGTTTCAAAGCGAATATCCAGTTTAGTGGCGGTTTGGATCGGCGCCAGACGCCAGTTTTTATCCGCTTTCGGGCTGACTTGACCATGCGCTTTACTTTGACTGCTGATGTAATTGGCTAGAATCTGCCGGTTTTCGTCCGGCGAGGCAAATACGATATGGCTGTCGCCAGTGCCCGGGAATTTGTTGCTATAAGCGCGGTAATTGTTAGTGGCGATTAAAAACTGCGCATCGGCAGCAACCGGTTTGCCTTGATAGGTCAGCTTAATCACGCGTTGGGATTGTGGGTTGATCAGTTTGCATTCGCCGTCATAGCGCGCCGGCTGGGTAATATCGTATTGATATTCCACGCCGTCAATCACATCAAAATTATAGGTGCGGAAACCTTCCCAATCCAGCAAGCTTTGCGGTTTGTCGCTGTGCGGATCGATTTGGCGGAACATGCCAGCGCTGCATTCCAGCCACTCTTTCAGTTCTGCGCCGCTGACTTTGACTACCACCAGCGTATTCGGATAAAGGTATAAATCCGCCGCATTACGGAAGGTCAGTTCGCCCTTATTGACTTCGGTATAGCCGGTCGGATCATTTCTGCGGCCGCCTGCTTTAAACGGGGCGCCAGCACTAAGCACCGGAATGCCCGCCAGCTGCGGCAATGCTTGTAGCGCATTTTCCACATAGGCTTTTTGTGCCTGATTGACAATTTGGATAGTCGGATCATCCTGTACTAACGCCAGATAGCTGTACATATTATCGCTGGCTTTGCCAAGCGGTTGAGATACAAATTGGCGCGTCGCCTCATGCACCGGCTGTAAAAGTGCGGTGATTTCCGGATGATTTTCCACCGTCGCGGTTTTTTTCTCCGCATCGTAAATCGGACGCAGTGCCGCCGTACCGTCGCTGACTAGCCATTTTCCGTTCTGTCGGGTTAAAGTCAGATCCAATACGCTGATATTGTTCGCCCAATATCCTGCCATGCTTTCCGGTACGCCCTTTACCGTTCCTTTTTGAATATCTGCATGCGGTGAGTTGGCAAATTCCTTATTCGGGAACAAGCGGTGCGAATGCCCGAAGATCACCGCATCAATACCTTTCACGTCCGCCAAATAAAACGCCGCGTTTTCCGCCCCTTCCGTGTAAGGTTCGTCGGACGGTCCGGTATGCGCCAGTGCGATGATAATATCCGCGCCCGCTTGTTTCATCAGCGGCACATATTGCTGTGCGGTTTTGACAATATCGCGCGCTTGTGCTTTTCCTGCCAGATTGGCTTTATCCCACACCATGATTTGCGGCGGCACAAAACCGATATAGCCGATATTAAGCGTTTGTTTGTTGCCCTGTTCATCACGAATTTCCTTTGGCAAAATCACATACGGCGTAAACATCGGTTCATCCGTACCGGCTTTTACCACATTGGCATTGACGATCGGAAATGTTGCCTGTTTGATGCTGTCGTTAAGATAGCTCAAGCCGTAGTTAAATTCATGATTGCCGAGCGTTCCCGCATCGTATCGCATCGCGTTCAGCACCGCGATTGCCGGGTTTTCCCGCCCTTCTTTATAGCCCACCGCAGCTTGATAATCGGCAATCGGATTGCCCTGAATTAGATCGCCGTTATCCACCAAAACGGAATTGGCCACTTCCTTGCGTGCCTGTGCGATTAAGCTGGCCGCGCGGGTGAAGCCGAATTTTTCCGTCGGTGCATCTTTATAGTAATCGAAATCGGTTAAGAAACTGTGTATATCGGTGGTGGCGATAATGCGTAATTTTGCCATGTCGTTCTCTGTTGCTTGTGCATAACCGCCGGTGGTTAATACCAAAATTCCGGCGGCACTGAGTTTGAGAAATTGTCTTCTGTCCATTTTTACCTTCTCCTGCGTCTTTACAGACCTGTTTAACAGCGCAAACTATAATAAAATCCGCCGATTATTCTACAAAATAAATAACGTTATGTGAGGAAAATCACACAAATTTGTCAGGAAAACGATTGCGATTTTCATGGGACTGATTGTTTTTTAACGAAAAACAGCCAAGGTGACGGGAATAATTCAGGCAATAAAAAACCGCACGGGAAAAGTGCGGTCGATTTTTAGTTATTTTTGCGCAGTGATATGATTGTGCGCTTGGGTGGCGAGAGACATATAATCACGGTAGTCTTGTTCGCCGTCGGTCAGATTATCGTTGGTGTAATCTGCGCGGTTATTCACTGCACTTTTAGCGGGTTTAGCCGTGTTTAATGCCATATAATCCTGATAATCCGCTTCGCTGTCGGGAGTATCTGCCATTACGTTCAGGGATAATGCGCCGGCGAAAATCGCAAGCGCCAATTTATTGATTGTTTTCATATTGAATTCTCTGCATTGATAATTAACTATTCATATTGACGAACACACGTCGTTCGATACGGTTGATTATAATGCGTTGCTTTATTATGATAAGACCGAATAAACCTAATTCTTTATTAGGAGTATCCTAATAATCGGAGCGTGTTATCATGAACGGTTCAATTTACGGTTATCTTGTGGTTTTTCATACCATTATCATTGAAGGCAGTATTGCCGCCGCCGCACGCAAACTGGAAGTGGCATCGCCGTCGGTCAGTCAGTCGCTGAAATCGCTGGAGCAATATATCGGTTTACCGCTGATTAACCGCACTACGCGCAAAATGGAGCTGACCGATGCGGGACAGCGTTTATTTGACAGCACGTTACCGCTGGTTCAGTCGTTGCATTTCGCTGTTGAAGAGGTGCGCGATTTAAGCGAAATGCCTTGTGGCAAGCTGCGTATTACCCTTTCCGATCTTCATTATTACAGTATTTTGCAACCGCACTATGCCGAGTTCTGCCAGCGCTATCCGCAGGTGCTGCTGGAAATTTCCATTAACAACGGCATGGTGGATATTCTGCAAGAAGGGTTTGACGTGGGTATTCGCATGGGCGATCGGTTAGACGAGCATTTTGTCGCGCGTAAACTGACGGAAACCGGCAAAATGGGCTTTTATGTATCCAAAAGTTATGCCCAACAATATGGCGTGCCGAAAACGTTGGCGGAACTGAAACGGCATAAGCAGGTCGGCTTTCGTTTTACCACTTCAAATAAGCTGGCGGAAACCAATGTGTATGACGACGACGGCAAGCAGCTTACGCTGGATATTCCGCTTTCCATTATCACCAATAATATGATGTCAACGATCGACGCTGTTGAGCAAGGCATGGGGATTGGGCGGATTTTCAGCTTGCATCCCTGCACTAAACATCTGGTGCCGGTGCTGCCGGATTATTGGATCATGTTTCCGCCTTCTTATCTTTTTTATTTGCAACACAGCCAGAAAGCGAAGCGAGTAAAAGTGTTTATTGATTTTTTACTGGAAAAAATGGCACAGCATCGTTAAAAAGTATACTTTTGCCGCGCAAAAGTGCGGTGGAAAGTCCGAGCGTTTCCGGCAAAAGTCGATTTTCATTTTAATGAAAAAATATCCCGCACTTTTCCTGTTATACAGGATATAAAGTGCGGTCGTTTTTTGTGCAGTTTATAAAAACCATTGCGTTAAACGGCTTATTCCTCCGCACCGAGATAAACAAATGGGCAATCTATGGTGGAATCGTTTCGTTATTTTTGATTTTTGCTTTAAAGTGTAGAGAACGAAGGTAAAGCGATACGAAGGTGAAGAAATTATGCGGAAATGGATTCGAACGCTGTGGCTACTGTGTTTATGCACTACGTTTGCGCAGGCGGCGCAGCAGCCGATAAAATTTGCTCGTTTGGACTGGGAAAGCGGGCAGTTTACCACCGCACTGCTGCGTATGATTATTGAAAAAGGCTATGGTTATCCGACGGAAGAAATTTCGGGTGCCGGTGTGGCGCTGGAAAATGCGCTGATTCAAAATGATATTCAGATTATCGCTGAGGTTTGGGTTGGGCGTTCGGAGGTGATGACGCGCGCGATTGCCGACGGGCAGATTCGTATTGTCGGCGATACGCTAAAAGGCGGCGCCACGCAGGGCTGGTATATTCCGGATTATGTGCGGCAACAATATCCTGAATTGACAAGCGTTAATGATTTGCCGCGTTTTGCTCACCTGTTTCGTGACCCGAACAATCCTGCACGCGCCCGCTTTCTGAATTGTCCCGCCGGCTGGACATGTGAAGTTTTTAATACTCGCTTATTGCATAATCTGAATCTGGATAGACAGTTTAACAATGTGGCTACCGGCACAGGTTCGGCACTGGACAGTGAAATTTCCGCCTATTATGAGCAGCGCAAGCCGCTGTTGTTTTATTATTGGCAGCCGACCGGGTTAATGGCGAAATATCGTTTTGTGCCTTTGGCATTTCCGAATTTTGATGCGCGCTGCTGGACGCAATTGCTGGACGCGCAAAGCAAAGACGGCTGTGTGTCGGGCTTTCCGATCTCGCGCTTGTCGGTTGCGGTATCCGCGCAATTTGCTGAAAAATACCCTGAACTGATTGCGTTTTTGCAAAAAGTGGAGTTGGATGCCGATACGCTGAATCGCCAGATTTTGATGATGAACGAACAACAGCACAACGGTGAACAACAGGCAACGCAGTTTCTGGCGCAATATCCGCACTATTGGCGGCAATGGGTGTCTGCCGAGACGGCAAGTCGGCTGTCGGCACAGTTTGCCGAACAACATGCGGATGTAACGTTTTTCCCGCAATGGTCGATGCAGGAACCCTTCAACCGCTGGCTGAAAAATACCGTTCATGCTTACGGCGATTATTTCCGGCAGGTTAGTTTGATTTTGCAAAATTCGCTGCTTAATCCGGTGGAACGGTTTTTTCTTGCCTTGCCGCCGTGGGTTTTTATTTTATCGGTGTGTCTGGTGGTTTGGCACAGCACTAAACGTTGGCTGTTTACCCTGTTTAGCGGCGTCGGACTGTTTTTACTGGGGGCGTTGGGGCTGTGGCAGGCATCCATGCAGACCGTAGCGTTAATGGTGGTCTCGATTGGTTTCACCATAATATTGGGCATTCCGCTTGGTATTATGTTGGCTAAACGGCGACGCTGTTATCGTTTCATCTTGCCGCTGCTTGATGTGATGCAGACCATGCCGAGCTTTGTATATTTGATTCCGGTACTGATGCTGTTCGGTTTGGGTAAAGTGCCGGCGATGTTCGCCTGTATTATTTATGCCATTGTGCCGTTAATTCGTTTGACCGTGCTCGGGATTCGCCGCATTGACCCTGAATTATTGGAAACCGGGCGGGCGTTCGGCAGCAGTCGCTGGCAAATGCTGTGCTGGATTATTCTGCCGTCAGCTAAAGCGCAGATTATGGCGGGCGTGAATCAGACGGTGATGATGTCGTTGTCCATGGTGGTATTGGCGTCGATGATCGGTGCGGCGGGATTGGGGCAGGTGATCTTACAGGCAATCCAAACCCTCAATGTGGGGCAGGGATTACAGGCGGGCGGCGCTATCGTTGTACTGGCGATTATTGTTGATCGTATTACCCAAGGCTACGGAGGCAAACAGTGAATGACGGAAATCCGGTGGCGGACAACATGAACAGTATTGAATTTAATCGGGTTACTAAATATTATGGCACCCAACCGGCGCTGGAGCAGGTCAGCCTCGCGCTGCCGGCGGGCAAAATCAGTTGTATTATGGGGTTGTCCGGCTCCGGCAAGTCCACTTTGTTGCGTCATATTAACCGTTTACTGGAACCGACAGAGGGTGAAATTCTGATTAACGGAAAAAATCTAGCGCATTTTGATCTGAAAACCCTACAACAATTTCGCCGCAATCAGGTCAGCATGGTGTTTCAGCATTTCGGTTTGCTGCCGCATTTGTCGGTGATTGAAAATATTGAATACGGTTTGAAAGTTAAAGGGGTTAACCGTCTTGAGCGGCGTAAGCGGGCGCGCAGCTGGCTGAATGAAGTGGGGCTTGCTGATAGTGCCGAAAGTTCGGTGCAGGCATTGTCGGGCGGTATGAAACAACGGGTCGGCATTGCCCGAGCGTTTGCCTGCGATACGCCGATTCTGCTGATGGACGAACCCTTTTCCGCATTGGATCCGATCACCCGCGACAGCCTACAGTCATTATTATTGGCGTTGCAGGCTAAATGGCATAAAACGATTGTGTTTGTCAGTCATGACCTTGATGAGGTGCGCCGACTGAGCGATTTTGTGGTGCTGCTGGAAAAAGGTAGAGTGATTCAACGCGGCACTTTTGAGCAGTTGCAAAATAATCCGAACAGCGATTATACCGCGCAGTTTATGCAAAAACGCCTGCGTGATAATGAAGAAAACGGATAGTCGATGCAACAATAACAAAACATCCCGCGCCGATAATTGGTAACGGGCGGGATGGTGATTGGCGAGAGTCGATATATCATCGCCTTATGCGCAAAAGTGCGGTGCTTTTTGCCGACGTTTTTATTCTTTCGGCAAGCGTTTGATGGCGTAAACCAGCCCGCCCCAGATAATCACCAAGGCAACGACCATCATAATGATTGCACTGCTGTTCATGTTATTCTCCTTTTTTCTGCATCAGTTCTTCATTTTTCCATTTTAAGCGGGAAAGCAGGAACGAAATGATCACTAAGCTGACCGACATTCCCCAGCCGAAGATATTTACAAACCAACTTGGATAGCCTTCATAGCCTTCGGAGAAGACTTTGGCACCTTCGCTCAACAGCATGAAAGCGAGAATACCGGTGGTGATAACGATACACAAACGCCAGAAAAAGCCCACTTTAAATGAGGAGGTTTCGTTCAAATGTGCACCCAACACCCCGAGTTTTTCGTTGGCGACAATAGCAATCAGGGAAACAAAAGCAACGGCGACAATACCGAAATAGTTGATGAATTTATCCAGCACGTCCAGCATTGGCAAACCGGTGGTGGTGCCGAACAGCATAACCGAAACGAACATCATCGGAATACCGACGATAAAGGTGGTTTTGATGCGGCGGGTTCTTAATTTATCCTGTACCGCGGAGATAATCACTTCAATCACTGAAATAAACGAGGTCAGTGCAGCGAAAGTTAAGGAACCGAAGAATAGTACGCCGAGTACATGACCGAACGGCGCCTGATTAATAATGGTTGGGAAAGCGAAAAATGCCAAGCCGATACCGCCTTTTGCCACTTCGCTCACTTCCTGACCGGCGGCGTTCGCCATAAAACCGAGTGCGGCGAACACGCCGATACCCGCTAGCAGTTCAAAGCTGCTGTTGGCAAAACCGACCACTAAACCGGAACCGGTTAAATCCGAATCTTTTTTCAGATAGGAGGCGTAGGTAATCATAATGCCGAAGCAGATCGACAGCGAGAAGAAAATCTGCCCGTAAGCGGCGATCCACACGCTTGGGTCAGACAGTTTTGACCAGTCCGGTGTGAATAGCGCATTCAGCCCTTTAGCCGCGCCCGGCAGGAACAACGAGGAAATCACCAAAACGATAAACATGATAACCAACAGCGGCATTAAAATGCTGGATGATTTAGCAATACCTTTCTGTACCCCCAGCGCCAGCACACCTAAAGCAACCAGCCAAACCGCAATCAGCGGTCCGGTAACCATGGCGACGAAATCAAAGCTGATACCGTGGGAAATATCGCCCATTTTCAGAAATTCACCGATAAAGAAATCAATCGGTTTATCGCCCCACGCGGAGGTAAAGGAAAAATACGTATAGCTTGCCGCCCAGCCGAGCACGACGGCGTAATAAATACCGATGATCACATTCACCATTACCTGCCACCAGCCGAAAGTTTCAAAATGGCGGTTAAAGCGGCGATAGGATAAGGGCGCTCCGCCGCGGTGGCGGTGACCGATGGCGTAATCCAGAAATAACAATGGAATACCTGCGGTGAGCAGCGCGATCACATAAGGCACGATAAACGCGCCGCCGCCGTTTTCATAAGTGACATAAGGGAAACGCCAAATATTGCCGAGACCCACAGCGGAACCGATCGCGGCGATGATAAAGGCTCTGCGGCCTGAGAAAGTTTCTCTTTTAGCAGTTGACTGAGCCATATTACTACCTTTTTTATTGTTAAATGAATGTCATAAGGGTTAGGAATATAGCGCAATATTATTTCTAGTCAATAGTTAAAAATATTATCAGTAGAGGGGTTTTATTTGTTTTTCCAGATTACAGTGCTGTTTTTGTAATTTATTTTGGATATATATTCTGAATTGTTTAATAAATTAATTTATCTTGCTAAAAACCGCGGAAACTGCCGAATAAAACGCTGTGGATAAAAAAGCGTATTTTATTCGGTATTTTCGCAACAATTGATCAATTATTCGAGGTGTTAGCAGAAATGATTCAGCAGCGGCTGAATATCCGGCATCACGCCGCGCCACACGTAAAAGGAATGTGCCGCCTGTCCGAGCAACATACCGAATCCGTCATGGCAATGTTGTACGCCGAGACTTTTGCACCACGCAAGAAACGGCGTATTCGCCTCTTTGGCGTATTGCATATCGTAAACCGCGCCGGCTTGCTGCACAATTCGTGTATCAATATCCACGGTTTTGCCTTGCAGACCTAGAGAAGTGGCGTTGATGATCAAATCGAATTTCTGCAATGGGATTGCATTTATCGCCAGCGCCTGAATTGTACCGTAACGGGCGAAGTTTTCCGCCAGTGCCTGCGCTTTGCTTAAGGTGCGGTTAGCGATAGTCAGTTGCTGGTGCGCCTGCAATAATGGTAACAGCACACCTTTGGCAGCGCCGCCTGCGCCTAAAATCAGCACCGATTGCTGTGCTTTCAGCAGATTTAAACGCTGTAAGTCGCTGACCAGACCGGCGCCGTCGGTGTTATCGGCATACAGGCTGCCGTCCGCCTGTTTTTTCAGCGTATTACAGGCGCCGGCGCTCAGACAACGTTCGCTGTAGCAATCTGCCAGCTGAAACGCCCGTTCTTTAAACGGTGCGGTGATATTGCAGCCTTGTGCGCCGCTGGCAAAAAAGTTGGCGAGTTGGTGTTCAAATTGCTGTAAATCGCCCAGCATTGCCATATATTCCAATTGTTGATGGCATTGTTCGGCGAACAGCCGGTGAATTTGTGGGGATTTGCTTTGTGCAATCGGATTCCCCCAAACCGCGTATTTATCCATAATTATCCTTGTCTGATCAATTGATCGGTCAGCAGATCACGAATTTCCGACGGATTTTTTGCCTGCCCGATTGCCATTTCTAATACCGGGAAATCCGCCCCGAACTGTGTTTTAACCGCCTGCGCACTTCGGCAAGGCGGCAATCCGCTCAAATTGGCGCTGGTGGAGGTCAGTGCAAAGCCGGTTTGTTCGCACAACAAACGCACCGCTTCATGTCGGCACAGGCGGATTGCGATGCTGTCAAATCGCCCGGTTAAATATGCCGGCACGGCAGGTGCGGCGGGAACTAGCCAGGTGGTCGGGCGCTCATAACGGGCGTTGAGACGTTGTAACTGTGCGGCGTTAAGCTTATCAATATCGATAAAAGACTGTAGATAACTCAGGGATGGCGCGACTAAAATTAAGCCTTTTTCCACAGGACGTTGTTTCAAAACTAATAATTTTTTTACCGCACTTTCGCTTAGCGGATTGCAACCCAGACCGAATACGGCTTCGGTGGGATAGGCGACAACCTGATTTTGTTTGAGTTGTTCAACAATAGATTGAATATTGGATTGTATTTGGGTGTTCATAATGCTGTTTCAAAAATATGGCGGCAGCCGCGTGCGGCACATTGCCAAGTGCGGTGAGTTTCGCTTTGCTTTTTTAAGCTGCACACCTGTCCGCCGCATGCCGGACAAGTTACGGCATAAGGTTGATCGGCTAAAGTGAATTTACACTTCGGGTATCGGCTGCAACCGTAGAATATCTTTCCCTGTCGTCCGCGTCTCGGCACTAAATTGCCCTGCCCACATTCCGGACAACCGATTGTCTGTTGCGGCGGCGAGGCTTCTTCCTGTACTACAAAATGACATTGCGGATAGTTGCTGCAACCGATAAACATGCCGTAGCTGCCTTGTTTTAACTGTAACCAATGACCGCACTGCGGGCAGCGCTGAGTCAACGATTTAATGATTTTATTTTCGTGCTGCGGATATAACGGTTTGAGATAATCGCAATTCGGATAATTGCTGCAACCTAAAAACAAGCCTTTTTTACCTTTTTTCATCACCAGCGGCGAACCGCACTGCGGGCAAAGCTCGGTTTGTTTGGTTGGTTGAAAAAGACTGTTGTTCATAAGGCGTTCCGGTATAAAAATTGCGTTGTTAGATCTGCCGATAAGCCGTCTATGCTGGCGCCGGCGTATCGTTTTTGCTTTTGCCGTCGGCAATTTTAAGCGACAATGCCGTTGAACGCAACGACCGGCGCGGCGGCATAGCGTGTTACGGCAGCGGTATGCCCGCATGACGTAACAGCTGCGCAGTTTCAAATATCGGCAGGCCCATAATGCCGGTAAAACTGCCTTCAATATGGCGGATAAAAATCCCGCCCATGCCCTGAATGCCATAGGCGCCCGCTTTATCCAGCGGCTCTCCGCCGGCGACATAGCGCCGGATTTCATCTTTCGTCAGCGTATTAAAGCATACGCGGCTGGTTTGCGTGATGCAATGCTGCTGACCTTGGTGAAACAGACAGACGGCGGTCATCACCTGATGAGTGCTGCCGGACAGGCATTCCAGCATTTGCACGGCGTGCGCGTCGTTGCAAGGCTTGCCGAGAATCCGCCCTTTTGCCACCACGATAGTATCGGCGGACAGAAACGGTAAGTGCGGTGGTTTTTGTTGCTGTTTTTGCCACAGTGCCAGCGCGGCGCTGTTTTTTTGTTGCGCCATGCGCAGGACATAAGCGGACGGGCATTCGCCGCTGAACGGGGTCTCGTCCGTTTCGGCGCTGAAAACCTCGACTTGCAATCCGAGCTGTTGCAGCAGCTGTAAGCGGCGCGGACTGTTGGAGGCAAGATAAAGCTGGGTGGTTGACATAAAATCGGTTGGCGGTTTATTCAGAAAGAAATTAGTTTATACTTAAGCGGCAAAATAAGGAATAGCTATGCTTGAATTTACTCAGAATCAATGGTTGGCGGCGCTGCTGCTGTGTGTTTTGCTGGGCTTGGTGCTGCTGTTTGTCGGTGTTCGGCGTAAACAGGAAATTCAGCGCCTACAACAGGATTTAAATAAAAATATTAATGACTACAATCAGTTGCTGGAAAAATATGAGCAGCTTTCGCAACAAAAAACGTTGTCGGAGCAGGGACTGATTAAAGCACAAACCACCGCCGACGGATTGCAGGTGCGCTTGCAGGAGAGGGATGACAAAATCGCGTATCTGCAACAAGAGCTGGACCAAGAACAAGCCCGGCATGAAACCGTCGCCGCCCATATTACCGCGTTAAATGAGCGTTTTGGCGCGGCCCGGGCGCAAGCGGACAGTTTAAGTCGACAGCTTGAGCAAAGCCGTGACAGCCTGGCGCGCAAAGAACGGGAATATTTCGATTTAAACGAAAAAAGCACCGCACTTTTGCGTGAATTGACGGTGCTGAAAACCAGTCTAACGGAAAAAGAAAAGCATTTCGCCGAACAGCAGCAGAATTTTAATCAGACCAAACAGCAGCTTGGTGTTGAATTTCAGAATCTGGCGAACCGGATTTTAGAGGAGAAAAGTCGCAGTTTCAGCCAGAGTAATCAATCGGCGCTGGACAGTCTGTTAAAACCGTTTCGGGAGCAGATTGAGGGCTTCCAGAAACGGGTTAATGAAATTCATTCCGAAGCCGTGAAAGGCAATGCGGGATTGGAGGCGGAAATCAAAAAAGTGTTGCAGGTCGGGCTGGCTATGTCGCAGGAAGCCAATAATCTGACCTCGGCGCTGAAAGGCGAGAAAAAAACGCTGGGCAACTGGGGCGAGGTGCAACTTGAACGGGCGCTACAGCTGGCGGGGTTAGTTAAACATGCCCATTACAGCGCGCAGGCGCATTTCAAAGATGCGCAGGGCAAGCATAATTACCCGGATTTCATCCTGAATTTGCCCGACGATAAGCATATTATTATCGACAGCAAAATGTCGCTGGTGGCGTATGAAAGTGCGGTCAACACTGAAGATGAAAGCAAACGGCAGCATTTTCTGCGTGAACATATTAAAGCCCTGCGCCATCATATTGATGATTTGTCGCATAAGGATTACAGCAACCTGATCGGCATGCGCAGCCCGAATTTCGTGCTGATGTTTATTGCGCTGGAGCCGGCTTATATCGAAGCGCTGCAAATGGATGGCACCCTGTTTAATTATGGTTATGAAAAAAATGTGATCATGGTTTCCCATACTACTCTAATGCCGATTTTGCGTACGGTGGCGAACCTGTGGCGCATTGAGCGCGGCAATCGGGAGGCGAAAGAAATCAGCGAAAAAGCCGGCGAGATTTATAATCAAATCTGTTTGGTGGCGGAACGTCTAGCAAAGCTGGGCAGCACGCTTGCTACCGTCAGCACGCATTATAACAGCACCGTCACCGCACTGGTGGGGCAGCAAGGTCTGGCGGGCAAAGTCGGACGGTTCAAGGATTTATCCGCCAAAGCCACCAAAACGTTGCCGGACGTGGCGCTGCTGCATCATGATTTGGAAGTGGAAAAATTGATTGCTGTAAAAGCCGAGGATGACGCGGAGGAATCGGGCGGTTGATCTTCCCGCCAAACGATGAATGTCACCTAACTAATAAAAAGCATAACAATATCATTTTGTTATGCTTTTTAGCGAGTTCGTTTATTCAACCATTTTCTTCAGCTGGTATAAATACGTCAGTGCCTGTTTGGGACTCAAGTCGTCGGGATCCAGTTTTTCCAGCATTGCCAGTACGGCGTGTTGGCATTCGTCTTCTTCCATTAAAGCGAGTTCGCCCTGTGTTTGTCGGTCGGTCAACACTGCCCGCGGGTCGAGGTTGCTGTTTTGCTGCGAGAGTTTTTCCAGTTGTTTGAGTTTTTGTTTCGCCAGTTTAATCACCGGCTGCGGCACGCCCGCCAGCGCGGCAACGGCAAGTCCGTAACTTTTACTGGCGGCTCCCTCTTGCACGCTGTGCATAAAGGCGATAGTGTCGTTGTGTTCCAGGGCGTCAAGGTGAATGTTGGCGGTACCGGGCAGCTGCTGCGGCAACACGGTCAGTTCAAAATAATGGGTGGCGAATAAGGTCAACGAGCGGCGCTGTGTTGCCAGCCATTCCGCGCATGCCCAAGCAAGGGACAAGCCGTCGTAGGTGGAGGTACCGCGCCCGATTTCATCAATCAGTACTAAGCTGTGGGCGCCGGCTTGATGTAAAATATTTGCCATTTCGGTCATTTCCACCATAAATGTCGAGCGGCCGGACGCCAGATCATCGGATGCGCCGATACGGGTAAAAATACGATCGATCGGACCGATAAGTGCGCTTTCCGCTGGCACAAAACTGCCCATATACGCCATTAAAGTAATCAGCGCGGTTTGGCGCATATAAGTACTTTTCCCGCCCATATTCGGACCGGTGATAATCAGTAAATGGCGCGCGCCGTCCAGCCGCACGGGATTGGCGATAAAAGGCGTTTTCAGCACCTGTTCCACCACCGGATGACGCCCTTGTTGAATATTTACCCCGATTTGCTCGCTGAATTGAGGCGGTACATAATTCAGGGTTTGCGCCCGTTCTGCCAGATTAGTTAGCACATCCAGCTCCGCCAGCGCCAGTCCGGCGCGCTGTAATGTGCCCAAGTGCGGTAATAATTGGTCGAAAATTTCTTCGTAAAGCTGTTTTTCCAGCGCCAGAGAGGCGCCTTTGGCTTTAAGCACTTTATCTTCGTAGGTTTTCAGCTCGGGAATAATGTAACGCTCGGCATTTTTCAGGGTTTGACGGCGAACATAATGAATCGGCGCTTTGTGTGCCTGCCCCTGACTGATTTGAATGTAATAGCCGTGTACGGCATTAAAGCCGATTTTCAGCGTATCGATGCCGGTTGTTTCCCGTTCCCGTTTTTCCAGATCTTCCAAATATTGCGTGGCGCCCTCGGCCAGCGAACGCCATTCGTCCAGTTCGGCATGATAACCGGCGGCGATTACGCCGCCGTCGCGAATGAGCAGCGGCGGATTATCAATAATTGCCCGTTGCAGTAAAGCCAGTTGCGCTGAAAAGTCATCTATTTGTTGTGAAAGTGCGGTCAAAATCTGACAAGTTTCGCCTTGCAGCAGTTGTTTGATAGACGGAATTTGTTCCAGTGCCGTACGCAGGCGGGTTAAATCGCGCGGGCGCGCGGAACGCAACGCAACGCGTGCTAGAATCCGTTCCATGTCGCCGACCTGCTGCAAATGCGGCTGCAATTCGCTGATCAGATCTTGTTGTAAAATGGCGCTGATTCTTTGCTGGCGCTGCTGTAGCTTGCCGATATCGCGAATCGGTTGATGAATCCAGCGTTTAATCAGACGGCTGCCCATCGGGGTAACGCATTTATCCAGCACCGATGCCAGCGTATTGTCCGTACCGCCGGCAAGGTTTTGGGTCAGTTCCAGATTGCGCCGAGTTGCGGCATCCAACTGAATATTATCGCTGTTTTGTAGCAGGCTGATAGATTGAATGTGCGGCAAAGCGGTGCGTTGGGTTTCCCGCGCGTATTGCAGCAGACAGCCGGCGGCGCACAGGCCCAGCAGTGCGTTTTCTACGCCGAAACCGCGCAGATCGTTGGTGCCGAATTGGCGGTTTAATTGTTGGACGGCGGTTTTTAATTCAAATTCCCAAATCGGGCGACGACGTAAACCTTTTGCCTGTTCAATCAGCGACATCTCAGCAAAATCTTCACAATATAGCAACTCAACCGGCTGAATCCGCTGTAACTCTGCCTGTAGGCTCTGTTTGGAGTCCGGTTCACTGAGCTGAAAACGCCCTGAGGTCATATCCAATGTTGCCAGACCGAAGCGCTCTTTTTCTTGATATATCGCCGCGATCAGGTTGTCCTGACGCTCCGGCAGGAGCGCTTCGTCGCTTACCGTGCCGGGAGTGACTACGCGTACGATTTGGCGTTCCACCGGTCCTTTCGCTGTGGCCGGATCACCGATCTGTTCGCAAATCGCCACACTTTCACCGAGCTGTACCAGTTTTGCCAAATAGCCTTCCACCGCGTGATAAGGCACGCCCGCCATGGGAATCGGCTGCCCTGCCGATTGTCCGCGTTTGGTCAGTGAAATATCCAGTAATGCCGCCGCTTTTTTGGCATCATCGTAAAACAGTTCGTAAAAATCGCCCATGCGATAAAACAGAAGAATATCGGGATTTTCCGCCTTCAAACGAAGATATTGCTGCATCATTGGCGTATGCTGATCAGTATTTTTGTCTAATTTCATTAAGTTATCCGTTTTTATTATTTGATTGTCTAAGCATTTCGACTGCCTGCTATTTTATAATGTATCTTGATTTATGTGCACAGTGCAGTAGAGCAATAATTGAATTATTGTATGAGTAGCGAAATAAAAAAGCCACTGATAACTGAGCGATATAATGACGCTTTGTTTGCAGATGATGTCAGGTAAAAAACGAGTGGATAAATGATGTTACAGGAAACGGTGCGATTTGGTGTAGTGCGGGAATTTCCATTTGTAAAATGAATAGAATAGTGTATCCGGCAAAAACATTGATCGCCGTTTGGTGCGGCGATCAATACGATATTTAGTGGTCAGTTAGTTGCTGAATTTATTAATCGCCGCGGCGATTTCCTGATCGCGATAAATCGCCTGTACCACTTCAGAGAAGGTTTGGTTTAACACTTTCTGAATTTCGTCGTTTTTCGCACTGAGTGCGCCTTCCTGCGTTCTGGTACCACCGATTTTCTTGGTAAATTGCCCTTTGGCGCCCTGTACCTGTACATTCAGCTGTATGCTGGAATCGATTTTATAGCGCAAATTGCCCTGTTCGACTTTGGCATAAAAATTTGTCACGTCGACCAATACGTTGCTGTTAGATTGCGCTGGCGTGGCAGCAATGCGGAAGCCTTTGGCATTCAAATCCTGTTTGATCACCTGATCAAACAGTTGGGTCACAGTCGGTTCGGCAAACAGTTTAAATACGTTGCCGTCGATTACATAACTGGAAATTTCAGGCTGCGTACGCGCATCACGCGTCGCAATATTCAGTACCGCATTTTGGTTTGCCGCGTTAAACTGCGTAGTCGGCGCCGGCGGTGTGAAACGTAACGTACTGCTCGGCTGGCTTTGGCAGGCACTCAGCAGTATCGCGCCGGCGATTAATGCGGCGGCGGAAAGTTTTTTAAAACCCATAATTCACCTCAATAGTCAAAAAAAGTGACTGTTATTCTTGCAAACTTCCCGCCTAATGTATAGTCTCTCGGCGCGAAAAGCAGTAAAAATTTATTAAGGAAATAAGATGTCAAAACAACAGGAACTTGAGGCTAAAATTCATGCTGAATTTGCACCGCACTTTTTGCACATTGAAAACGAAAGTCATCGTCACAGTTCGGGACGTGGCAGCGAATCGCATTTTAAGATCGTGCTTGTCAGCGCGCTATTTGCTGGTATGCCGAAAGTTGCGCGGCATCGCCGTATTTACCAATTGCTAGCGACGGATTTACAAAACGGTATTCATGCGCTGGCATTGCATACTTACAGTCCGTCGGAATGGGAAAATCTGAACCGTCAGATTCCGCCGTCCACCAATTGCGCCGGTGTCGGGCAGTAATGTGTAATTGGTTACCTCATTGTCGGTACGGCAAGATTTTTTCATGAGATGAAAAGTTGATTTTTGGCAAGTATTCTGTTTTTTTTTCGTAAAAACACTGAAAAATGCCGTGCTTAAGTGGAATGAACTTTATTATTTAGTTAAAATGAGTCGCTAATTTTTACGAAATTTTAACGTTATATTTTGTTCACAAAATATACATCCCGAAACGACAGAATTTGAGTTTTAAATTTTATATGGTTGGAGAACTATTATTACTATTTTGTCATGTTTGCAGATAGTCCGGATAGCTCTGAAAATCATTACTCAAGACGAGGTTGTCGCCTTTTGACCGTTAAGTGATAAAAGTGCGGTAACTGTATTTTTAATCTAACGAAAAGTAGTGCAAACAATATGATTACGATTAAAAAAGGCTTGGATCTTCCTATTGCGGGAAGTCCGGAACAAGTAATCCGTAGCGGTAACACCGTTACCGAAGTTGCCTTGCTTGGCGAAGAATATGTGGGAATGCGTCCTTCCATGAAGGTGCGGGAAGGCGATGTGGTGAAAAAAGGTCAGGTGCTTTTTGAAGATAAAAAGAATCCCGGCGTGCTTTTCACCGCGCCGGCAAGCGGAACCATAAGTGCGATTAATCGCGGAGCCAAGCGAGTATTACAATCCGTAGTAATTCAAATTGCAGGTGATGAGCAAATCACTTTCACTAAATATTCCGCCGGCGAGCTGAATACGCTGAGCGCTGAACAGGTTCGTCAAAATCTGCAAACTTCAGGTTTATGGACCGCACTTCGTACCCGTCCGTTCAGTAAAATTCCGGCAGTTGACGCGGTGCCGGCCTCGATCTTTGTTAATGCCATGGATACCAATCCGCTGGCGGCAAATCCGGAAGTGGTGTTAAAAGAACACGAACAGGACTTTACCAACGGGCTGACTGTATTAAGTCGGCTGCATGAGGGCAAAATACATCTATGTAAAGCCGCCGGCAGTAGCATTCCGACTGTCGAGCTGCCGAATTTGGCGGTACATGATTTCAGCGGTCCGCACCCGGCGGGGCTAAGCGGTACGCACATTCATTTCATTGACCCGGTCAGCGCCGCCAAATCGGTTTGGTATATTAATTATCAGGATGTTATTGCTATCGGCAAATTATTTACCAGCGGTGAACTATATACCGGTCGGGTGGTGGCGTTAGCCGGTCCGCAGGTGAAAAATCCTCGTCTGATTTACACCCGACTAGGCGCCAGACTGGATCAGCTCACTACAAATGAATTGAAAGACGGTGAAAACCGTGTGATTTCCGGTTCCGTATTAAGCGGTCATACTGCTGCCGGCCCGGTAGATTATCTGGGGCGCTATGCGTTGCAGGTGTCGGTGATTGCCGAGGGGCGTGATAAAGAGTTTTTGGGCTGGATTATGCCGGGCGCGAATAAATTCTCAATCACCCGCACCGTATTAGGTCATTTCGGACATAAATTGTTTAACTTTACTTCTGCCTTGAACGGCGGTCATCGCGCAATGGTGCCGATTGGCGCTTATGAGCGGGTAATGCCGTTGGATATTATTCCGACATTATTGCTGCGTGATTTAGCCGCAGGCGATACGGACAGTGCGCAGGCATTAGGTTGTTTGGAGCTGGACGAAGAGGATCTGGCGCTATGTACGTTCGTTTGTCCGGGTAAAAATGAATACGGTCCGATGCTGCGCGCAGCGCTGGATAAGATCGAGAAGGAAGGTTAAAAATGGGTTTAAAACATCTTTTAGAGAAAATGGAACCTGCATTTTTACCGGGCGGTAAATATGAAAAGTGGTTCGCATTATACGAAGCGACGGCGACATTTTTATATACGCCGGGTACGGTAACGACAAAAGCGTCCCATATACGCGATGCGTTGGATTCGAAACGTATGATGGTATTGGTCTGGCTGGCGTTGTTTCCGGCGATGTTCTACGGTATGTTCAATGTCGGGGCGCAGTCGATTGCTGCGTTGAATGTTGGCGATTTCGCGCAGAATCTGGCGCAAAGTGTGGCTGGTGACTGGCATTTTGCTTTAGCCAATGCGCTGGGTCTGGTTACACCGGATGCCGGAGTGCTGGCAAAAATGGCTCTGGGGGCGATTTTCTTTTTGCCGATCTATTTAGTTGTCTTTCTGGTCGGCGGTTTCTGGGAAGTCCTGTTTGCCATGGTGCGTAAACATGAAGTCAACGAAGGTTTTTTCGTTACCTCCATTCTGTTGGCGTTAATCGTACCGCCGACATTGCCGTTATGGCAGGCGGCATTGGCGACCACCTTCGGTGTCGTAGTGGCGAAAGAAGTGTTCGGCGGTGTCGGTAAAAACTTTATGAACCCGGCGTTAGCGGGGCGTGCGTTTTTATTCTTCGCATATCCGGCACAGATTTCCGGCGATATGGTATGGGTTGCTGCCGACGGTTTTTCCGGCGCTACCGCATTGTCTCAATGGGCAAATGGCGGTGAAGCGGCGTTAAAACATGTTGCGACCGGGCAGCCGATTACTTGGATGGACGCCTTTTTAGGTAATTTGCCGGGCTCTATCGGTGAAGTGTCTACCCTTGCGCTGTTAATCGGGGCGCTGATTATCGTGGTTGCCCGCATCGCATCTTGGCGGATTATCGCCGGTGTGATGATCGGTATGATCGCCACTTCAACATTGTTTAATGTTATCGGCTCAGCCACTAATCCGCTGTTTGCTATGCCGTGGTACTGGCATTTGGTGTTAGGCGGTTTTGCCTTAGGTATGTTGTTTATGGCAACCGATCCTGTTTCCGCCGCATTCACCAATAAAGGTAAATGGTGGTACGGTGCCTTGATCGGTGTTATGGCGGTACTTATTCGTGTGGTAAATCCGGCATATCCGGAAGGCATGATGTTGGCTATTTTATTCGCCAACCTGTTTGCGCCGTTATTCGACTACATTGTAGTTCAGGCAAATATTAAACGTCGGAGAGCACGCAATGGCTAAATTTAATAAAGACAGTATCGGCGGAACAATCTCGGTTGTTGTGCTGCTAAGTTTGGTTTGTTCCGTTATTGTAGCGGGTTCGGCGGTATTGCTGAAACCGACTCAGGAAGAACAAAAACAACTTGATAAACAAAAGAATATTCTCAGTGTCGCCGGTTTATTAAAAGCGGATACTAAAACGGGGCAAATCAAAGAGATTTTTGCTAAAAATATTGAAGCCCGCTGTGTTGAGTTGGATAGCGGTGATTATACCGACTGCCCGGCTAATTTTGATGCCAAAGCGGCAGTGAAAGATCCGAAACAAAGTCAGGCGCTTTCCGCCGAAGATGATCAAGCCGGCATCCGCAATCGCGCTAATCTGGCGGAAGTGTATCTGGTCAAAGGCGGTGACGGACAGGTTTCACAGGTCGTATTGCCGATTTACGGCCGCGGCTTATGGTCAACCATGTATGGTTTTCTGTCCGTTCAGCCGGATGGCAATACCGTCAACGGTATTACTTATTACGAGCATGGTGAAACGCCGGGACTGGGTGGTGAAATCGAAAACCCGCGCTGGCAGGCACAATTCGCCGGTAAGAAATTATTTGACGGCGATAAAGCGGCATTATTTGTCAGCAAAGGTGCTGCATCCAATAAAGAACACGGCATTGATGCGATCTCCGGTTCAACATTAACCAGTAACGGGGTGAATAATTCCTTTAAATTCTGGTTGGGTCAGAAAGGGTTCGGTCCGTATTTGGCAAAATTAAAAGCGGGGGCTAACTAATGGCTGGTTCAAATCTTAAAAAGTTATTGTTCTCACCGGTGATTGATAACAACCCAATCGCATTACAGATTTTAGGTATCTGCTCTGCGCTGGCGGTAACGACTAAACTTGAAACCGCTGTGGTGATGGCAATCGCAGTAAGTTTGGTAACGGCATTTTCGAGTTTCTTTATCTCGTTAATCCGTAACTATATACCGAACAGTATCCGTATTATCGTACAGATGGCGATCATCGCCTCGCTGGTTATTTTGGTGGATCAAATCCTGCGCGCATACGCCTATGATTTATCAAAACAATTATCCGTTTTCGTCGGTTTGATTATTACCAACTGTATCGTAATGGGACGTGCGGAAGCATTCGCGATGAAATCGGCGCCGGTGGAAAGTTTTGTGGACGGAATCGGCAACGGTTTGGGATACGGTGCTATTTTGGTGACTGTCGCCTTTATTCGTGAATTAATCGGTTCCGGTAAGTTATTCGGTATGACCGTCTTTCAAACTCTTCAGGACGGTGGCTGGTACCAGACTAACGGTCTGTTCTTACTTGCGCCGAGCGCATTCTTTATCATTGGTTTCTTAATCTGGGGTTTAAGAACGTGGAAACCGGAACAGGTGGAGAAATAATCGATGGAACATTATATTAGTTTATTCGTTAAATCCGTATTTATCGAAAATATGGCGCTGTCTTTCTTCCTCGGAATGTGTACATTTCTGGCGGTATCCAAAAAAGTGTCCACCGCGTTCGGATTAGGGATTGCGGTGATTGTGGTATTGGGCATTTCCGTACCGGTGAACCAACTGGTGTATTCGTTAATTCTTAAAGACGGTGCGTTGGTAGAAGGCATTGACTTAAGTTTCCTTAACTTTATTACCTTTATCGGGGTCATCGCCGCATTAGTGCAGATTCTGGAAATGGTGTTAGATAAGTTTTTCCCCGCTTTATACAACGCATTGGGGATTTTCTTACCGCTGATCACCGTAAACTGCGCAATCTTCGGTGGTGTATCTTTTATGGTACAGCGCGATTATAATTTCGCCGAATCGGTTGTGTACGGCATTGGGGCAGGTACGGGCTGGATGCTGGCGATTGTGGCACTGGCAGGGATTACTGAGAAAATGAAATATGCCGATGTACCGGCCGGTCTGCGCGGTTTAGGGATCACCTTTATCACCGTAGGTCTGATGGCGCTCGGCTTTATGTCGTTCTCAGGTATTCAGTTGTAAGAAAGGGGATAGACAATGGAAATTACTCTTGGTATTGCAATGTTCACGGTGATCGTGTTGGTTTTAGCGGTTATTATCTTATTTGCTAAATCTAAACTGGTAAACAGCGGTGATATTACAATTGAAATCAATAATGATCCGAGCAAAGCGATCAGCCTGCCTGCCGGTGGTAAATTATTAGGTGTGCTGGCAAGCAAAGGTATCTTTGTGTCCTCGGCTTGTGGCGGCGGCGGTTCCTGCGGTCAATGTGTGGTAAAAGTTACCGACGGCGGTGGCGATATTCTGCCGACCGAGCTTTCCCATATTTCTAAGCGTGAAGCGAAAGAGGGCTATCGCCTTTCCTGTCAGGTCAACGTGAAGAACAGCATGAAAATTGAATTGCCGGAAGAAGTGTTCGGGGTGAAAAAATGGGAATGTACCGTTATCTCCAACGATAACAAAGCCACTTTCATTAAAGAGCTGAAACTGGCGATTCCGGAAGGCGAAGAAGTGCCGTTCCGCGCCGGTGGGTATATTCAAATCGAAGCCGAACCGCATACGGTTTACTATAAAGACTTCGATGTGCCAGCGGAATATCACGAAGACTGGGATAAATATGATTTATGGCGTTATGTGTCTAAAGTGGACGAGCATATTATCCGCGCTTATTCCATGGCATCTTATCCGGAGGAAAAGGGCATTATTATGCTGAACGTGCGCATCGCCACACCGCCTCCGCGTAATCCTGACGTGCCGCCGGGTCAAATGTCCTCTTATATCTGGTCACTGAAACCGGGCGATAAAGTAACGATTTCCGGTCCGTTTGGCGAATTCTTTGCCAAGGATACCGATGCGGAGATGGTGTTTATCGGCGGCGGTGCCGGTATGGCGCCGATGCGTTCGCATATTTTCGACCAGTTAAAACGCCTGCATTCCAAACGCAAAATTTCGTTCTGGTACGGCGCACGTTCCAAACGCGAAATGTTCTATGTGGAAGATTTCGATAAATTGCAGGAAGAAAACCCGAACTTTACTTGGCATGTGGCGTTGTCTGATCCGTTGCCGGAAGACAACTGGGACGGCTACACCGGCTTTATTCACAACGTGCTGTATGAGAATTATCTGAAAAATCATGAAGCGCCGGAAGACTGTGAATATTACATGTGCGGGCCACCGGTCATGAATGCTGCGGTTATCGGCATGCTGAAAAACTTAGGTGTGGAAGATGAAAATATCTTATTAGATGATTTCGGCGGTTGATAAACCACAAACTTTAAAAAGAGCGGTCAGAAATCTGACCGCTTTAACCATTATTCGGCAGGGAAAACGTTAAAATCCTTTTTGTATTGCAACCGGCATTAAACCGATAAATAGGATAAGGAGAAAATCATGTTCAATGTTCAACGTATTTATGATTTCGTCCCGCAGGAAAATCAATGTGCGGTGTTCGTTGACCGGCTTTATCCGCGCGGCGTGCGTAAAGCGTTGTTTCAGCATTGTTTATGGTTGAAATCCGTTACGCCGTCCAATGCCTTGCGCAAATGGTTTCATCAGGATCCGGACGCCAATTTTGACCTGTTCAAAGTGCAATATCGTCAGGAGTTGCTTGGAGCCGAACAACAGCAAGGGTTGGCGCAATTAAAAGCGTTAGCGCAGCAGCATCATAGCGTGTTGCTATTGAGTGCGGTGAAAAATCCGCAAAAAAGTCATATTCCAGTGTTGCTGGAAGAATTAAACAAATAATCCATTTTAATGCCACAGGTATTTCCATTTTGCAATGAGATATTCAGGCATCCCGACATTATGAAAAGAAAACAACTTGTTATCTGGCTTTGCGCATTGGTATTCACGTTGACTTTGAGCGCCTGCAAGAAAGCGCCGGAGATTATCAGCCTGAGCGGCAAAACCATGGGTACCACCTATCATATTAAATACATCAACGATGATGATGCGATCCAGCCGGTCGAACAGACCCACGAGCAGATCGAAACGATTTTAAAAGACGTGAATGACAAAATGTCCACCTATATTCCGAGTTCGGAGCTCAGTCGCTTTAATCAGTATCGGCAAACCGACACGCCGGTTGAAATTTCAGCTGATTTGGCTACGGTTATCAAAGAAGCGCTGCGTTTAAATCGTATCACCGAGGGCGCGCTGGATATTACCGTTGGACCGTTGGTGAATTTATGGGGATTCGGTCCGGAAAAACGGGTTGAAAAACAACCGAGTACGCAGCAATTGGCGCAGCGACAGGCATGGGTCGGCATTGAAAAGCTGAAATTAACGGAAAAGGACGGGCATTTTTATCTTGAAAAAACCGTTCCCGAACTCTATGTTGATCTTTCTTCCATTGCCAAAGGTTTTGGCGTCGATAAGGTTGCGCAATATATTGAACATATCGGAATCGATAATTATTTGGTGGAAATCGGCGGCGAAGTACGTGCCAAGGGGCGCAATATTGAAGGAAAACCATGGCAAATCGCCATTGAAAAACCGACGTTTGACGGCTCAAGAGCGGTGGAACAGGTGATCGGACTGGGTAATTTGGCAATGGCGACATCGGGCGATTACCGTAATTATTTTGAAGAGAACGGCACACGTTTCTCGCATGAAATTGATCCGAAAAGCGGCTACCCGATTCAGCACCACCTTGCCTCCATTACGGTGCTGAATCCGTCATCGATGAGTGCCGACGGATTATCCACCGGTTTGTTTGTATTGGGCGAGGATAAAGCCTTGCAGGTAGCGGAACAATACGATTTGCCGGCGTATCTGATTATTAAAACGGAAGACGGCTTCAGTACCAAAATGTCTTCCGCATTTGAAAAACTGATCAATAACAAGGAATAACTTATGCAATTATTTTTAATCACGTTCGGGCTATTTATTCTGGTCATTCTCGGGATGTCATTAGGCTATATCGTAAAGAAAAAATCCATCGCTGGCAGCTGTGGTGGTATTTCCAGCCTCGGGCTGAAAAAAGTCTGCGACTGTGAAGAACCTTGCGATAATCTGAAAGAGAAAGTAGCGAAAGGTGAAGCGGATCCGGCAGAGTTAGCGCGCTTTAATAAAAATCAAACACAGTTTTACGAAGTAAAATAATTTTTCGGAGCAGTGCATTATGCCTTACGTGAATATCAAAGTGACCGGCGGCGAAGAAGCGCCGAACGCGCAACAGAAAGCCGAGTTTATCCGCGGGGTAACTGATCTGCTACAGCGGGTATTGGGTAAAAATCCGGAAACCACGGTAGTGGTTATCGATGAAGTGGATATGGATAACTGGGGCATTGGCGGCGAAACTGTCAGCCGGCGGCGTCAGGCAAAATCATCCGAATGAAACCGAACCGCAAAACTTTATCAAAAACGACCGCACTTTTGTGCCGGAGAATATCATGAAATCAGAAACTTACCGACAGCATTCGCCGATATTGAGCGCGGCGCAGGTTGCCGATAACAGCCGCAAAAAAGTGATTGTCGGCATGTCGGGCGGAGTGGATTCTTCCGTCTCCGCTTTCATTTTGCAGCAGCAGGGCTATCAGGTTGAAGGCCTGTTTATGAAAAATTGGGAAGAAGATGACGACACCGATTATTGCACCGCCGCGGCGGATTTAACCGATGCGCAGGCAGTGTGCGATAAGCTGGGCATTCGTCTGCATAAAATTAATTTTGCCGCCGAATACTGGGACAACGTATTTGAACATTTTCTGGCGGAATATAAAGCCGGCCGCACCCCAAATCCGGATATTTTGTGCAACAAAGAAATCAAATTCAAAGCCTTTCTGGATTATGCCGCAGAAGATCTGGGCGCCGATTATATCGCTACCGGACATTATGTGCGCCGGCGCGATGTCAACGGGCAGACGCAATTGCTGCGCGGTTTGGACAATAATAAGGATCAGAGCTATTTTCTCTATACCTTAAGTCATCGTCAGGTGGCGCAAAGTCTGTTTCCGGTCGGCGACATTGAAAAACCGATAGTGCGCGCCATTGCCGAAGAGCTGGGGCTGGCTACCGCGAAGAAGAAAGATTCTACTGGCATTTGTTTTATCGGTGAGCGTAAATTTAAAGATTTTCTGGCGCGTTTTCTGCCGGCACAACCGGGCGAGATTAAAACCACTGAGGGCGAAATTATTGGTCGTCATGACGGTTTAATGTATTACACCCTCGGGCAGCGTAAGGGGCTTGGCATCGGCGGCATTAAAGGCAAAGATGAAAACGCGTGGTATGTGGTGGAAAAAGATCTGCCAAATAACGTGTTAGTGGTGGCTCAGGGGCTGGATAATGCCGCCCTGCTTGCCAGCGGATTAATTGCTCAACAATTGCATTGGGTGGATCGCCGTCCTTTGAGCCAACCGTTACGCTGTACGGTAAAAACCCGCTATCGTCAGACGGATATTGCCTGCACAGTTATTCCACTGGCGGACGATTGTATCGAAGTCCGTTTCGATCAGCCGCAAATTGCCGTCACACCAGGGCAATCCGCCGTATTTTACCAAGACGAAGTTTGCCTTGGCGGCGGCGTGATAGAACGGCAAATCAAATAATGTATTGACTATTCGACCAAAGTGCGGTGAAAAAGACCGCACTTTTTCTACTTTTCTGCTCAACGAGGAAATATGAACGTTATTATTAAACCGATGCTTGCTTCTCATTATCAGCAGGTTTATGCGTTATGGAACAGTATTGAAGGCATGGATCTGCATGCAGTGGACGACAATCCGACGGCAATCGCCGCCTTTTTAGATTTTAATCCCGATCTGAATTATATTGCCGAAGCAGACGGCAAGGTGGTCGGCGTAGTGATGTGCGGATTCGACGGACGCCGCGCTACCATTTATCATGCCGCGGTGGCGACGGCGTATCGCGGGCAAGGCATTGCCACCGCGCTGCTGGAAACAGTGGAAAATGTGCTGAAAGCTAAACATATCACCAAAGGTCGCTTGCTGGCGTTTAAGTCCAATGAAGCGGCAGCGGTGTTCTGGCAAAAAGCCGGCTGGACGCTGCATAACCGGTTTAATTATTTTTCCAAAAGCCTGCTCTAGTGAGCAATGACTTTCGCGCGTAGCGGCAGGGTTTCCCCGTTATCGAAAAATAGCGTTAGCGGAAATTCGCTGTCCGGCGTCAATGCCTGCGCCGAATCGAACACCATAATATGCAGCCCGCCGCGTTTTAATTCGACACTGCTGTGCGGCGGAATTTCAATGCCTGCCAGCGTCAGCATTTTACCATTTTGCATGCCGTGCAATTCCAAACGGGATGGCAGCGCACTTTCCGCCAGCGCCAGATTAACCGGCTGGTCGGCGGTATTTGTCAGGCGCATAAACACCACGCTTGGCTCGCCGGCTTTTGCGGTGGCAAACACTACGGGCTGCTCCGCAATAATATCGGCGAACGCGCTCAAGGGCAAAAGTGCGGTCAAAATCAGCAGGGTTTTAGTGAAGAATTTCATGGTTTTTATCCTCTATGATTAACGCGGCGTTATTATAACAGCATTTGGGATAACCTTTAAAACACCGCGGAAAAATGCTATATTGCTCACATTTTTCGGCTTGCTTTTGATTACAACGAGTTATTACGATTCCTATGGCCAATTACTACGACATCACCTTAGCCCTTGCTGGCGTTTGTCAGTCCGCCAAACTGGTTCAGCAATTCGCCCTGCACGGACAGGCGGATCAAGAGGCGTTTCATACCGCGCTATCTACTCTGCTGCAAACCGCCCCGGAAAACATTCTGGCGATTTACGGCGGGCACGAACGTCATTTGAAATTGGGGTTGCAGGTTTTAATGGAACAGCTAAACGGCAGTGAACCGGAGCTGAACCGCTATTGGCTGAGTTTACTGGCGTTAGAGGGCAAGCTGCATAAGAGCTCGCAGGCAAAAGCCGAATTGGCGCGTCGAATCCAGTATTTGCCGACCCAGCTACAGCATTATGATCTGTTTGACGAGCAGATGCTATCCACTGTCGCCGCCATTTATGTTGATGTAATCAGCCCGCTGGGCAACAAAATTCAAGTGAAAGGTGCGCCGCAGTATTTACAGCAGCTGCCGATGCATAATCGAATCCGCGCTTGCCTGTTAGCGGGCATTCGCTCTGCCGTATTATGGCGTCAGGTCGGCGGCAGCAAATGGCAGATTCTCTTTTCACGCCGTAAAATCGCCGCGATGGCACAACAACTTTATTCATCTCTCTAGGAGCAAATTTCTATGCAACTCAACGCATTAACCGCACTTTCCCCTATCGACGGACGTTATCAGGATAAAGCCGGCGCGCTGCGCGGTATTTTCAGCGAGTTCGGGCTGTTAAAATTCCGTGTTACCGTTGAAGTTCGCTGGCTGCAAAAACTGGCCGCCACCGCACAGATTCAGGAAGTGTCTTCGTTGTCCGCACAAGCAAACGATTACCTCGATGGCATTGTGGAAAATTTCAGTTTGCAGGATGCGCAGCGGATTAAAGAAATTGAGCGCACCACCAATCACGATGTGAAAGCGGTGGAATATTTCCTAAAAGAGAAAAGTACGGCTGTACCGGAGCTGGCCGCCGTCAGCGAATTTATCCACTTTGCCTGCACCTCGGAAGATATTAATAATCTGTCGCACGCCTTAATGCTGAAAACCGCACGTGAAGAAGTGATTTTGCCGCAATGGCAGACGTTGATTGATGAGATCACCCGTCTGGCGCAGGAATATAAAAGCATTCCGTTATTATCCCGCACCCACGGTCAGCCGGCATCGCCGTCCACCGTCGGTAAAGAAATGGCGAATGTGGCATATCGCTTAAAACGCCAGTACAGACAACTGCAACAAGTGGATATACTGGGTAAAATTAACGGTGCGGTCGGCAATTATAACGCCCATTTGTCCGCTTATCCGGAAATCGACTGGCACGCATTCAGCGAAGCCTTTGTCACTTCGTTGGGGCTGACTTGGAACCCGTACACCACACAGATCGAGCCGCACGATTATATCGCCGAGTTTTTTGATACGGTGGCGCGTTTTAATACCATTATCATTGATTTTGACCGCGATTTATGGGGCTATATTGCGCTGAATCACTTTAAACAGCGTACTGTCGCCGGCGAAATCGGCTCTTCCACCATGCCGCATAAGGTCAATCCGATTGATTTTGAAAACTCGGAAGGCAACCTCGGTCTGGCGAATGCGGTAATGGCGCATTTAGGGGCAAAACTGCCGGTTTCCCGCTGGCAGCGCGATCTTACCGATTCCACCGTGTTGCGTAATCTCGGTGTCGGTTTAGGTTATTGCCTGATTGCCTATGCCGCGACCTGTAAAGGGATCAGCAAACTGGAAGTGAATGAACAGCATCTGCGTGATGAGTTGAACCAAAACTGGGAAGTGCTGGCAGAGCCGATCCAAACTGTAATGCGCCGCTACGGCATTGAAAAACCGTATGAAAAACTGAAAGAACTTACCCGCGGCAAACGGGTGGACGAACAGGCGATGCACGACTTTATCGAGAAGCTGGATATTCCGGCACAAGAAAAAGCCCGTCTGCAACAGCTCACCCCCGCCACTTATATCGGTGCCGCGGTGGAATTGGTGGAAAAACTGTAAAAAAATGCACCGCACTTTTCGGTGCATATGTAATCCGGTTTTCGGTGAAGGTATAATGCGAAAACGGCTAACACAGACATTGCGCGTCAGGCGCAATGTCTTTTGTTTATGGGTAATCGGCGAAAACGCCGCTCAATCAGGCTAATCCTTCCTGCTTTCTGACATTTTGCACGCCGTTATCCGCTTCGACCCGCGCAATAAAGGCTTTGAATTGATTGAATGCGCTGATATCAATACCCAGTTTGCCGCACCAGTTCAGCATGACATAGCAATATATATCGGCGACGGAAATTTGTTCGCCAAAGAAAATATGGCTTTCCAGATGATGATGGGCGACGCTCAGATACGCCAGTATTTTCTGGGTTGCATCGCGCCGGATGGCAGCGCCGAGTGCATCATTGGCATCCGCATAGTTCGGCAGACGAAACAGCGGGACAAAGGCTTTGTGTACATCAGTGTTAAAAAAAGCCAGCCAGCGCATCGCCTTGGCTTTATCGCGCACGGTTTTGCTGCCGAACAGGCGGGCATCGGGATATACATCATCCAAATAAGACAAAATCGCGATATTCTGCGACAGCACGAGCTCACCGTCTTCCAATACCGGCACGCTGCCTAACGGATTAAGCGCAAGGTATTCTGCGGATTTCAGCATATCGCGCGAAACGGCTTGCGCCTGATACGGTTGTCCGATCCATTCCAGCGCAGTGTGCGGCACGAACGAGCAGGCGCCCGGCAAATAATACAGTTTCATAGCATCTTTCTCCTGTGTAACGAATAAGTGCGGTCATTTTAGCAAGAATTTCGGCAACGGGAAGAGTTAACGCAATTGCAGCGGGTTTTTATTGCGTTGCATAGTTGAGCGGTGTTCTCGGATGATGCTGATAAACGGCTGTGCGAAGCGTTCCAACTTAATTGCCCCGACACCGTTGATCTGTAGCATTTCGTGGCTGGTGGTCGGCTGATATTGTGCCATTTCCTGTAATGTGGCGTCATTAAAGACAATATACGGCGGAATATTTTCCTTGTCGGCAATTTGTTTGCGTAGAAAACGCAGGCGCGCGAACAGATCTTTATCGTAATTTGGCAACACGCTTTTCAGCGGCGCCTGTGCGTTGATGACCGACGAGCCGCGCGGCATCGCCAGTTGCAGCGGTTGTTCACCGCGTAGCACCGGCTTCGCGCTTTCGGTCAGGCACAGGCTGCTGTTGAATTGATCAATCACCTGCTGCACCAATCCTAAATGAATTAACTGGCGAATAACCGACTGCCAGTATTCCTGACTATGTTCTTTGCCGATACCGTAAACACTGAGTCGGTCATGGCCGTTATCTTTAATTTTCTGATTTTGCAATCCACGCAGCACACCGATTACATAATGGCTGCCGAAACGCTGCCCGACACGGTAAATTGTGGACATGACCTTTTGCGCGTCCAGCAGACCGTCGTATTTTTTCGGCGGATCCAGACAAATATCGCAGTTATTGCAGGGTGTTTGGCGCCGTTCGCCGAAATAATTAAGCAACACCAGCCGGCGGCAGGTTTGACTTTCGGCAAATTCGCCGATAGCTTCCAGTTTATGCTGTTCTATCTGGCGCTGTGGACTTTCTGGTTTTTCCAGTAGCATTTTTTGCAGCCAAGCGTAATCGGCTGGCTCATAGAACAGCACGGCTTCTGCCGCTAAATCGTCGCGTCCAGCGCGACCGGTTTCCTGATAATAGGCTTCAATACTGCGCGGCAAATCAAAATGTGCGACGAAACGGACATTGGATTTATTGATTCCCATGCCGAAAGCGATGGTGGCGACCACTACCTGAATATTATCGCGCTGAAATGCGTGTTGCACCCGTTCGCGCTGTTCACTTGACAGACCGGCATGATAGGCGTCCGCCGCGATACCGCGTTTGCGTAGGCTTTCTGCAATGCGCTCCACTTTATTGCGACTGTTGCAGTAAATAATTCCGCTTTTGCCTTTTTGCCCCAGTACAAAGCGGCATAATTGTTCCATGGGTTTGAATTTTTCCACCAGCGTATAACGAATATTCGGACGATCGAAACTGCCGATATAAATATGCGGATTCTGCAAATTCAGATGCTGTAGAATATCCTGCCGAGTGGTTTGATCGGCGGTGGCGGTCAGTGCCATAATCGGCGCTTGCGGAAAACAGCTTTTCAAACCGCCGAGCCGAGTATATTCCGGGCGGAAATCATGTCCCCATTGGGAAATACAGTGGGCTTCGTCGATGGCGATAAAACTGACCTGGCAATGAGAAATGAAATGAAAAAAGCTGTTGGTCATGGCTTTTTCCGGTGAAATATACAGCAGTTTCAGCTGTCCGGACATGGCTTTGTGCTGCACTTGTTGTTGCTGCTCAAAGGTTTGGCTTGAGTTCAGATAATCGGCCTGAATACCGTTTGCCGCCAGTTGATCCACCTGATCCTTCATTAACGAAATCAGCGGCGAGATCACTAAGGTTAGCCCGCTGAAATACAGTGCAGGAATTTGATAGCACAGCGATTTACCGTTGCCGGTCGCCATAATAACCAAACTGTCGCGCCGCGCCAAGGTGGCGTTGATGATTTCTTGCTGTCCCTGACGGAAAGATTGATAACCGAAAACCGAGCGCAGTATATTCAATGCGGTGTCGCTTGGTGCGGAATCTTGAGTAAAATGCACCGCACTTTCGGCCGATTTGGGCGCAGGATTGCTCATCAAGCGAAGCTCACTTGTTCCCCGTGCGCGCGGCATGCTTGTTCCAGACATTGCCAGAATAATTGCCCGTCGGCGCTAATCCATTGATTGTCTTTGAAGGTGAAATGAAAACCGCCGGCTTTGCTGGCGAGCCACAGTTCCAACAGCGGTTCCTGTTTATTGACGACCACTTGGCTGCGGTCGGCGAAAGTAATGGTAAACACGGAGCCTTGCGTGTCGCAATCGACGTCACAATCCTGTTTTTCTAACTCGTCTTCAATTTTTAACCAAATTTGTTCAATATTTTGGTGATATTCCGCTACGTTCATTATGTTGTCCTGTTGTGTTGTCATCGGGCTAGATTATAGATATTTTCCGGAGGCAGTACAAATGAAAAGCGCGGGCGGATTTCGGCGCAAGTAACATATTGAAAACGGCGGAGACCTATTGAAGCGGGCTTTAATCCATATTTAAAGCCCTGATAGGATAAGCAGACGCCGTATTATTGGTTATCGACAAACCGCACTTAGCCATTATGGTTTGAGTTCAAAGCGCTGTAGTGGATATTCCGCCGTGTCGCTAATCAGTTTCAGGCTGTATTCGCCGATGGGGTCGGCGTGATCGAATTTCCAGCAGTTAATGATGCGACCATTGTCCGGCGTGGCGGAAAAAGTAAATTCATGTTGGGTTTTATCCGCACTGGTGGCAGTATTGAAATGGAAGGTGGCTTTGTTCGGCGAGGTGATGATGAGAGTGAATTTCATCGGCTGCATAGTTTCCGGCAGCTGTTTTAATTCCCAGCAAAACTGACGGTTGTTATCGCTTTTTAAATAGACATGTCCGTCGCTTAGCCAAGGACCGTTTACCGAATCGGCTTTCTTGGCGCCGAAGGTGAAAGTCGGGTCGGCGGCAAGTGCGCTGCCGGACAGAAAAAGTGCGGTCAGAATTAATGCGGTTTTTTTCAACATCGTGGCTACTCCGATTAAGAACATGAAAAAAGCCGTTAATTTGCATTAACGGCTTTCAGAATTTGGCTCCTCCTGCTGGACTTGAACCAGCGACATACGGATTAACAGTCCGCCGTTCTACCGACTGAACTAAGGAGGAAAAGTGGTGCCTCGAGGCGGAATCGAACCACCGACACGGGGATTTTCAATCCCCTGCTCTACCGACTGAGCTATCGAGGCAACTCATCAGTGGTGCGTATTAAACGTTTTTTTCGCAGTTAAGTCAACCTTTAATTTAAGAATTTTTTTATTTTCCCGCCCGTTTGAACATTTAACAAACGAAAAGGATAGAAATAAATCGGATTCGCTTTAGAAAAATAAGAGCGTGCTTGTCGGCCCGCTCTTATCTTAATTTAAACGACACGCTTTAGCGTCTGACGCGATAACTTTTTTGTGCCTTATCGACTTTCATCAGGTAATTTCTTGCCTGCGAAGACGGATGGCTGGAGGTCAGAATTCGATAAACCTGTTCCGGATACAGCTGATTGATTTTATCAATCGCCATATCGCGATCTTCGTCAAAGACGCGCAGCACTGCGCCGGCGCCGCTGTTATAGGCGGAAATCATGGCGAACCGTTTGGAAGTCGGGTTGGTAATGCCGTCCAGATATTTATTTTGCAGCAACCACAGATAAGACGCACCGGCGTCGATATTTTTTTCCGGATCGAACAGGTAGTTTCTTGACGGCTGTCCGCCGCGTCCTTTCATTTGGAACACATCGCGCCCCGCGGTGTGCGGCACCACCTGCATCAAACCGATGGCATTGGCGTAGCTTATCGCATACGGGTTGAAGCTGGATTCGGTCTGCATAATGCCCAAAATCAGACTTTCGTCCAGATTGTAACGACGCGCCGCTTTACGCACCAGCGGCACATATTTCTGTGCACGCACTTCAACGTGGTTGGCAATCATCGGAATCACCACAAACTGTACGGTTTTACCGTTGCTTAAACGGCGAGCCTGCAACTTGTTTTGGATCAGATAGGTGGCAAAATTGCCGGCAACGATGGTATTGTTGATTGGACCGCCAAGATGATCTACGACCTGACCGACCAAAAACGGTCGTGAGCTAATCGGCACATCGCCGGAGGCGAACATATCGATACCTTTGGCATCGGAACCCATCAATAAGGTGTGGACAATGGCATTATGTAGCCGATTGACATCGCTGTGGGTCTCCACCGTAATAATCCCCTCATCAAAACTGACGTGGCTGCGGGTATAATAACTGTCCGTGTATTTGACGTAATCTTTGCGGCTGGCGACCAACAGTTCGTTCACCCCCCAGATTTGGTCGATATTATAGGAAAACTGACCGGTGAGAATATCTAATCCCTGCGTATCTTTGGAAAAGGCCTCATCATAATTTATGCCCTTGTGTGTCGAACCGCCGCACGCAAACAGAAACGGGATTAATGCGATAATAACATATTTTTTCATAGATTATTTTTCGGATGGTGGAACATAGCCTTCAATGTGAACGTCTTTACCTTCAAACAAAAAATTGATCATTTCCTGCTCAAGCAGTTGGCGATGTTGCGCATTCATCATATTGAGTTTTTTTTCGTTAACCAGCATGGTTTGTTTTTTCATCCATTCGCTCCATGCCTGTTTGCTGATGTGATCGAAAATCCGTTTGCCCAGATCGCCCGGGTAGAGCTGGAAATCCAGTCCCTCCGCCTGCTGTTTTAAATATTCGCAGAATACCGTTCTTGCCATAATGCTTTCTCTTTCTCAAATTGAAGTAACAAATTTTTTACCGGCGTAGCCAACCCGATTTGATCAGGATTTTGCGGATCATACCAATATTTGACCGCACTTGGTACCGAAGATTCATATTCAGGCGTAATTTCCGCCACTTTTTTCCATTCCGTATGCACGTCATCACAAGGGCGAGCGTGCAGTTGAGCATAAATCGGATAAATATCCAGATGAAAATGGCTGAACGTATGGCGGAACGCCGGCCATTCGCGATAATGTTCAATATTCTGGTGTGCCAAATAAGCCAGCAGCGCCGCTTTGCTGTCGAATTGTGGAAAACAATACAAGCCGCCCCAAATACCGTTATTTTGTCGCTGTTCCAATGCAACCTTGCCGTGATCCGCCAGAATTAAAAAATAACTGTGCCGTACCGGCAGGGTTTTTTTCGGTTTTTTGCCGGGATAATCGTCCCAGTTCTGTTGCGCATTTGCCCGACAGAGCCGTGCCAGCGGGCAGAGCGTGCATTTTGGTTTGCTGCGAGTGCAGACCATGGCACCGAGATCCATCATCGCCTGATTAAAATCTGCTACCTGTTCTGTTGGCGTTACCTGCGCGCTTAATTGCCAAAGACGGTTTTCCACCGCTTTTTCTCCCGCCCAGCCGGCAACGGCGAAACAGCGCGACAGCACCCGTTTGACATTGCCGTCCAGAATCGGATAAGGCGCATTTAAGCAGGAAGATAAAATCGCCCCTGCGGTGCTGCGCCCGATGCCGCTTAGGGCGTGAACCTGTTCAAAGTCGGTGGGAAATTCGCCCCGATACTGATCGCGTATGGTCTGCGCGGCTTTGTGTAAATTGCGGGCGCGGGCGTAATAGCCCAGTCCTGTCCATAAATGCAGCACTTCATCCAAAGGTGCGTCGGCAAGGGCGGTTACGCTCGGAAATTGTGTGATAAAACGTTGAAAATAAGGGATTACCGTGGTGACTTGGGTTTGTTGCAACATCACTTCCGACAGCCAAACACCGTACAGCGTTTTGTTCTGCTGCCAAGGTAAATGTTTGCGCCCGAATTTGTCATACCACGCGAGCACCGCGCGGGCAAAAGGCGCGTCAATGGTTGATTGAGCCTGCATAAAATCAAAAAGTGCGGTTAAAAATAGCGGGATTTTAGCATAACCCCGCCGCTGAAAACACGCGAAAAACACACCGCACTTTGCATTTCGCGGTAAACCTCTTATAATCCCAGCCGACTTCGGCGTAGGCATAATGCGCGCCGTTTATTGTAATTCGGATAAGCATGACAGAACAGAAAACAACATTTGCCGATCAGAAACGTAAAACCGTGGAAACCGCGGAATTTACGGCGGATGGTCGTTATAAACGCAAAGTGCGCAGCTTTGTGCTGCGTACCGGGCGGCTGAGCGATTTTCAGCGCGCGATGATGAACGAGCACTGGACATTTTATGGGCTGGAACATCAGTGCGCGCCGTTTGATTTTGGACACATTTACGGCAATCATCATCCGGTGATTTTGGAAATCGGTTTCGGCATGGGAAAATCGCTGGTGGACATGGCTGCGCAGAATCCGGATAAAAATTATCTGGGAATTGAAGTGCATACGCCGGGCGTAGGCGCCTGTATCGCCTATGCGGTGGAAAAACAGGTGCGTAATCTGCGCTTGATTTGTCACGATGCTACGGAAATTCTGCGCGATTGTATCGCCGACCGCAGCCTCGGCGGGTTGCAGTTGTTTTTCCCCGATCCTTGGCATAAAGCCAAACATCATAAACGTCGCATTGTCCAACCGCACTTTGTGCAAAGTCTGACGCGTAAACTGGCGTCGCAGGGATTTATACACATGGCGACGGACTGGGAAAATTATGCTCAGCAAATGCTGGAGGTGTTGCAAAGTGCGGTCGGTTTGCGTAATACTTCCGTGACCGGCGATTATATTCCGCGCCCCGATTTTCGTCCGCTGACTAAATTCGAGCAACGCGGTCGGCGTTTGGGGCACGGCGTATGGGATTTATATTTTATTAAAGATTAACCTGCAAAAGGAGAATAATATGGCGATTAAACGCAATCAAAGACAACGTAAAAAAATGCACCTGGCGGAATTTCAGGAGCTCGGCTTTCTGGTGAACTGGCAGTTCGCGGAAAACACGCCGATTGAACAGGTTGATGAAGTGGTGGATCGGTTTATTAATGAAGTGATTCGTCCGCACGGTCTGGCATACGAAGGCAGCGGCTACCTGCACTGGGAGGGTTTGGTTTGTCTGGAAAAACTGGGCAAGTGCGATGAAAGCCACCGCGAGACGGTCAGAAATTGGTTGCAAAACAACGGATTGCAGCAGATTGAAGTCAGCGAACTGTTTGATATTTGGTGGGATTATCCGGCTAAATAAGTGTTTTGTCGATCCCGCCTTAAAGGCGGGATTTTTGTTGTGTAAAATTCTTGACGAAGCGGTTTTTCGGGCGTAACATTCGGCACGATTTAGTAACAAGAGGACACACACTTTGGACAGTCATAGTCGATACCGATTGCAATTTTTTATCTAAATCTCGTCATTAGCTTATCGGCGAGGTTTCGCGGGTAAGTTTTCATTACCTTATTTCATGGGTATCTTTTTAAATCGAATGATAAAAATTTCCACCGCGGTCGGCGGGGATGTTGTTTGATTTTTCTTTGTTCATAGCGTTGTTCATAATTCCTTCAAAGGAGTATGAAGAAATGATTAATGCTTTCGCACTTGAAGAAGCGCGTTTGGTTCGTATTGACGAAACCAATGCCGAGCTGGATACCGCCGTTTGGCTGGATCTGCTTGAACCGAGCCGTGAGGAGCGTGAGATTTTGCAGCAGGGGCTGGGGCAAAGTCTGGCATCCTTCCTTGAATTGGAAGACATTGAGGCGTCTGCGCGTTTTTTTGAAGACGAAGACGGTCTGCATCTGCACTCGTTCTTCTATTGCGAAGACGAAGACGATTACGCCGATTTAGCCAGCGTGGCGTTTACCGTGCGCGACGGACGTTTGTTCACCCTGCGTGATCGCGAATTGCCGGCGTTTCGTTTATATCGCATGCGCTCGCGCAATCAGCGGCTGGTGGAATGCAATGCTTATGAAGTGCTGTTGGATCTGTTTGAAACCAAAATTGAGCAGCTGGCGGATGTAATCGAAAATGTGTATGCGGATCTGGAAAAATTAAGTCGAGTGATTTTAGACGGTAAACAAGGCGAAGCCTTTGATGAGGCGCTAGCTACCTTGACCGAACAGGAAGACGCCAGTTCAAAAGTGCGCCTGTGTCTGATGGATACGCAGCGTGCGCTGAGCTTTTTGGTGCGCAAAACTCGGTTACCCGCCAATCAGCTGGAACAGGCGCGGGAAATTCTGCGCGATATTGAATCATTGCAGCCGCATAATGAATCGTTGTTCCAAAAAGTCAATTTTTTAATGCAGGCGGCGATGGGTTTTATTAATATTGAACAGAACCGGATTATTAAAATTTTCTCGGTGGTCTCGGTGATTTTTCTGCCGCCGACATTGGTTGCCTCCAATTACGGCATGAACTTTCACGATATGCCGGAATTGAATTTCGTTTTCGGTTATCCGATGGCGTTGGGCTTGATGGTGTTGGCAGCGATTGCGCCTTATTTATATTTTAAACATAAAGGCTGGTTATAATTCAAAGGAATAACAATGGGATTAAATTCAATTCAATTTTTAGTCTATACGCTAATTAATGTATATTGTTTCGTTCTGCTTCTGCGCGCTTGGTTTCAGTTTTGTCGGGTGGATTTTTATAATCCGCTGTCGCAAACCTTGGTGAAACTGACCAACCCGCTGCTGGCGCCGTTGCAGAAACTGATTCCGACGGTAAAAAACCTGAATCTGGCGGCGATTTTGCTGACCGTGTTGCTCGGTACAATCAAATATCCGTTGCTGAATATGCTGGGGTCCACGCTGGTGGTGGCTGATCCGCTCAATTATCTGTTTATCGGTCTGTTGCACGGTTTAAGAACTTTCGGCGAAGCGGCGTTGTATGTGATTTTTATTGAAGCGATCATGAGCTGGTTTAACCGCGCC
The DNA here is from genome assembly GCA_000752995.2 of Haemophilus massiliensis. GTDB lineage: Bacteria > Pseudomonadota > Gammaproteobacteria > Enterobacterales > Pasteurellaceae > Necropsobacter > Necropsobacter massiliensis_B. The sequence continues at coordinate 169,451 of LM994632.1, forward strand.
CAAAATCCGTTGCAATATACTTTATATCAACTGACACAACCTCTACTAAATCCGATTCGACGGATTCTGCCGAACACCGGCATGATCGATTTTGCGCCGATGATTTTGGCGTTTATCCTATTTTACGGCAATCGCGTGCTGTATGATGTGTTCCCGGCGCTTTGGCCGTTGGCTTAAACGCAAAAGTGCGGTGCTTTTTTAGGAAGTTTTATGCCGGCAGCAGAGAAAATAAACTATGATTTACGCCTGCGGATTTTTCTACAGCCTAAGGCAAGTCGGGATCAGATTGCGGGCGTGCATGACGGAGAATTGAAAGTCAGCATCACCGCACCGCCGGTGGACGGACAGGCGAATGCTCATTTACTGAAGTTTCTGAGTAAAATCTTTAAAGTACCGAAAAGCGCGATTGTGCTGGAAAAAGGCGAGTTAAGCCGGCATAAGCAGATTTTGATTCCAGCGCCGAAAGTGATCCCACCGCTGATTCAAACGTTACTCTGAGGACGACCTGCGTTGTCCTTTTTTATTGTCGCAATTCAGTTAAATTCAATTCAAAAATGCGTTTTTGCGGGTTAATTCTGAATCCTTCGCGCGCTAACATCGCTTCCTGCTGAGATTGCTGCTCGACCACCAGCCGCGTGGATTGCGTATAACGCACGAATTCTTTCGCCTTGGCGATAAGTGCGGTGTAAATTTCGGTGTAATTAGCGCTTTCGGCGACGAAAATATCCGTCAGCTGCCAGTAACGTTGAAGCTGGAGCGAAGATAGACGGGGATAAAGCTGAATAAAGCCGAGCGGTTGGCGGGCATCATCCACTGCCATAAAAAAGATGCTTTCGCTGAAACGGATACGGTCGGTCAAAAAGGCGCGGGTACGCTCCGGACTTTCCGGCATGCCTTGTGCCATGCGATAGCGCTCGAATAAAGCGTGCAGACTGTCAAGATTCCATTGTTCGGCTTTAAAGATCTTCATATTGCGGTCAATCGGTTATTTTTTGTGACATTCATACAGTGGATTGTATCTTTTTGCCGCACAATAATCATCTGTTGTGAAAAAATTTTTTTGTAAACGGCGAAAAATTGCCGAAAAAATAGAAAAATTTGGTATAGTAAACCGATTATTTTTATTATTAATGAAATGGAGAAAAACAAATGGCACGTCGTCCTTTAGTTATGGGTAACTGGAAATTAAACGGTAGCAAAGCATTTACCAAACAGCTGATCAGCGGATTAAATGCGGAACTGGCGAGTGTTGAGGGCTGCGATGTGGCGATTGCACCACCGGTTATGTATCTGGCGGAAGCTGAAGCTGCGCTTGTCGGCAGCAAAATCGTCTTAGGTGCGCAGAATGTGGACTTAAACAAACAAGGCGCGTTTACCGGCGATATTTCGGTTGAAATGCTGAAAGATTTCGGTGCCAAATACATCATTATCGGTCATTCCGAACGTCGTCAGTATCATAAAGAATCAGATGAATTTATTGCGAAAAAATTCGGTGTGTTAAAAGAAGCCGGTTTGGTACCGGTTTTATGTATCGGCGAAAGCGAAGCGGAAAACGAAGCGGGCAAAACACAAGAAGTGTGCGCACGCCAGATTGATGCCGTCATCAATGCGCTGGGCGTAGAAGCCTTTAATGGCGCAGTGATTGCCTACGAACCGATTTGGGCAATCGGCACCGGTAAATCTGCCACTCCGGCGCAGGCGCAGGCGGTACATGCCTTTATTCGTGCACATATCGCACAAAAATCGCAGGCAGTCGCGGATCAGGTAATCATTCAGTACGGCGGCTCGGTAAACGACGGCAATGCGGCGGAATTATTCACTCAGCCGGATATCGACGGCGCACTGGTCGGCGGCGCGTCATTGAAAGCGCCGGCGTTTGCGGTAATTGTTAAAGCGGCGGCAAAAGCCAAAAATTAATCGGTTTTGTTTCGGCTGAATAAAAGTGCGGTAATTTTTACCGCACTTTCTTTATGCCGCGCCGATAACCTTTTATACTACGGCAATTTATGGGATTAAAAGTCAGTTTGCTATGTGGCGTTTTTTATATATATTAACCCTGTATTTTCTCCAACCGTTTATTCTGCTGTTTATGTTGCTGCGCAGTTTTAAGGCGCCAAATTACCGTAAACGCCTTGCTGAGCGATACGGCTATTATCCCGCCGGACTGGCTGCGCCGCAGCCGCATGGTGTGATTATTCATGCCGCCTCGGTGGGCGAGGTGATTGCCGCCACGCCGTTGGTGCGTCGTATTCAACGCGATTATCCGGATTTGCCGATTACCCTAACTACCGTCACGCCGACCGGCTCGGATCGGGTGAAAGCGGCATTCGGCGACAGCGTGACACATGTGTATCTGCCCTATGATCTCCCGACAGCTTTAAGACGTTTTATTCACTTTATTCAGCCCAAAGTCTGTATTGTGATTGAAACCGAGATCTGGCCGAATTTAATTCATCAGTTATATTATCGCGGCGTCCCATTTATTATCGCCAACGCGCGTTTATCGGCGCGCTCGGCAATCCGCTATGGCTGGATCAAAGATAAATTACAAAATATGTTGCGGGAAATCCGATTAATTGCGCCGCAGGATGAAATCAGCGGTAAGCGTTATCAGGCGCTTGGTTATAATCCGAAAAAACTGCAATTAACCGGCAATATTAAATATGATCTGACGATTACCGCGGAATTGTCGGCAAACATTCAGCGATTGCGCGACAGTTGGGTAAAAGGGCGCTTTGTTTGGGTGGCGGCAAGTACCCATGAGGGCGAAGAAGGTATTATTTTAGAAACTCATCGCATCTTGCTTAAACGCTTTCCTGATTTGCTGTTGATTCTGGTTCCACGCCATCCCGAACGCTTTAATGCAGTCGCCGAGTTAATTAAAAAATACCGCTTTAATTACATTCGCCGCAGCGACGATATTGCCCCCGATTGCCATGTTCAGGTTGTGCTGGGCGATACCATGGGCGAGCTGATGCTGATGTACGGCATTTGTGATGTCGCCTTTGTCGGCGGCAGTTTAGTGAAACACGGCGGGCATAATCCGCTGGAACCGCTGGCATTTAAGGTGCCGGTAATTAGCGGTAAATATACGTTCAACTTTCCCGACGTATTTCGCAAATTAATTGAAGTACAGGGCGCGTTGAAAGTCAATGAAAACAGCAAAGCGTTATCAAGAGCGGTGAGTATTTTCTTACATTCGCCGCAGTTGCGTAAGCGTTACGGCTGCGCCGGTCATGAAGTATTAATTGAAAACCGCGGTGCGCTACAGCGTTTATTCGACTTATTGCGCCCCTATCTGGAAAAACAGGTATAATGATGAAAACAGCGATTTATCCCGGCACCTTTGACCCGATTACCAACGGGCATTTGGATATTATTGAACGCAGCGCGGCGTTGTTTACGCAGGTTACGGTGGCGATTGCCGAAAACCCGCGTAAAAAACCGCTGTTCGATTTAAACGAGAGAGTGACGTTGACCGAACAGTCACTGGCACATTTGCCGAATGTGAAGGTGCTCGGTTTTTCCGGTTTGTTGGCGGACGTTGTACTCGATAATCATATTGACGCTATTATCCGCGGCGTGCGTACCGCGACGGATTTTGAATATGAATTGCAATTAGCCAGCCTGAACCGCTTACTGACCAAAGGCGTGGAAAGCCTGTTTCTGCCGCCGACGGAAAAATGGGCTTATTTATCTTCCACGATTGTCAGAGAGATTTATCTGCACGGCGGCGATGTCAGTGAACTGGTACCGCCCGCGGTATTTCGCGCGTTAGCAGCTCGTTGATATTTGAACGAGCGCGGCGCTTGTATGGCGTTTTGTTATTTTTGTGCACGGTCAAAGAGCGTTAATGCGCCGCGATATTATGCTGATAGCCCTGTAATAATTGCTGCCAATCTTCACTGTGAAATTGAATGCCCATTCTGGCGGTTTCTTTTATAAAAGAGCGGTGCAATCGCCGTAAGTTTTCTGTCTTCCAATTTTCGCCGGATTTTTCACCGCACTTATCAAAATCCAACAGCCAGTATTTTTCCTGTCCGTCATCAAGGCGTTGCACTAAAATGTTGTGGGCATTCAGATCTGTATGGCGGATTTGCAGATTATGCAGTTGTCGAATTAAGCTGCCGATATTGCGCCAGCTTTGTGCGGGGAGGGATTGCTGCTGCAAAAGTGCGGTCAGATCGCGGGCATTTTCGATCTTTTCAGTCAGAATATCTGCACGATAACAGCCGAATGCGCTTTTTTCCACTTTTGCGCCGATAGGTTTGGGCACCGGCAGACCTGCCTGATACAATTTATTCAGAAGTTTAAACTCGGCGAAACTGCGGGTTTGCGCCAGTTCGCTGAAATAGTAGTGATCTTTATTGATTTTGCCCCATAGTCCGCCGCGATAGTAATGGCGCAATACGCAGTTGACGCCGAATAAATCCTCGCTGCGGATAAACCAAGTGGTGCCGCGTCCTGCAGCTGAGCCGATAATTCGGTTTTGCTGTTGCCAGAAATCCGCTGAGAAAAAATGTTCCTGATCCGGCAGGACAGCAGAAAAGTTAAATAGAAAAAAAGTTTTTTGTTGCTGTAATTCAAGCATATTCGATTAATTTCTTATAAAATAACGCACATAAAATATTCTACGTGAAATTAAGAATAATTCTAGGGTCTGTTGTACACAGACCGCTGTCCACAGGAAAAAATTATGTCGCTTTTCTCTCAACCGCCGCAGTCTATCTGTATTTTACGTTTGTCCGCTATCGGCGATGTTTGCCATGCGTTAGCAGCCGTACAGCAGATTCAGCGCCACTGGCCGCAGACAACAATCACTTGGATTATCGGCAAAACCGAAGCCCGACTTTTTGCGCATGTGCAGGGAATCGAATTTATTGCTTATGATAAAAAAAGCGGCTGGCAAGGCGTGCTGGCGTTATGGAAACAATTACGCGGGCGGCAGTTTGATGCGCTGCTGAATATGCAAACTGCCATTCGCGCTTCGCTAATTTCGCTGGGCATTCGGGCTCGCTATAAGGTTGGTTTCGGTCGGCAGCGAACGCGCGAAGGACAATGGTTGTTTGTTAACCGCCGCATTGAAGATCCGCAATCTGTGCATGTGCTGGACGGTTTTCTGGCGTTTGTGCGCTATCTCGGTGTGCCGGTCGCGCCGCCGCACTGGGATTTGGGCGTGACTGAGGAGGATAAACGGAAAGTGCGCGGCTATCTTGATGTTCAACGCAAAAATCTGCTGATTTCCCCCTGTTCCAGCAAAGCGGAAAAAGACTGGCTGCCGGAACGTTATGCGCAAATTGTCAAGCTGGCGCAGCGGCATAATGTGCATGTGATTTTATGTGGTTCGCCAGCACCACGGGAAATGGAAACCACCGCGCGAATTGCGGCGTTATGTGATGTTACGCCGCTTAATTTGTGCGGTAAAACCAGTTTGCCAGAGTTAACCGCGTTGATCGGCATGGCGGATTTGCTGATCGCCCCCGACAGCGGACCGGCACATATTGCAACCACGCAGGGCACGCCGGTTATCGGCTTGTATGCTTATCATAATCCGCTGCGCACCGGACCTTATTATAATCTATCGGATGTGGTTTCTGTGTATGAGCAGAATGCGCTGCGCGAATTCGGTAAACCCTCCGCACAACTGCCTTGGGCAACGAAATTGAAGGGGAAAAATTTAATGGCGCAAATTGAGGTGGCGGATGTTGCGGCGCACATGCGGAAACTGGGATTATTGTGACGGCTTAAAAACAGTTAAATAATAACCGATTTTCCGCTATAATAAGCGCAATTTTCAAGGCAACATTATCTTGTTGCCTTTTATTTTTAGATGTAGGAAAGGTCATGTTAAATAAAATTTTTGCATGGTTTGAGCGACGCTTAAACCCTTATCCGGAGCAATCTCCGCAAACGCCGGGCAACGGTCTGATACGTTTTATCTGGTCGAGCTTGGACGGTATGAAAGGCTGGATCTTGCTGCTCTCGCTGATGGTGGTCGGCACCGGGGTGATGGAAGCGGTGTTGTTTCAGTTTATGGGCGTATTAATTGACTGGATGGGGCAATATACGCCGGCGCAATTATGGGCGGAAAAAGGGCATTTGTTGCTTGCCATGGGCGCGGCGCTAGTTATCAGCGTAGTCTGGTTGTTTGTTTCTTCGTTGATTCGGTTGCAGACCTTGCAGGGTAATTTCCCGATGCGTTTGCGCTGGAATTTTCACCGTTTGATGTTGGGACAAAGTCTGAGTTTTTATCAGGACGAATTTGCCGGGCGGGTATCGGCCAAAGTGATGCAAACTGCGCTGGCGGTGCGCGATACGGTATTGACGATTGCCGACATGTTTGTGTATGTGGCGGTGTATTTTATTACCTCGGGCGCAGTGCTGGTGGCGTTAGACGGCTGGTTGTTGTTGCCGTTTGTGATTTGGATTGTGCTGTTTGTCGTTATTTTACGGCTACTGATTCCGAAACTGGCGAAAACCGCCGAACGTCAGGCGGATGCCCGTTCGCTAATGACCGGACGGATTACCGATGCCTATGCCAATATTGCCACGGTAAAATTATTTTCCCATGGTGCGCGCGAAGCCGCTTATGCTAAGCGTTCCATGAAAGAGTTTATGCTAACCGTACATGCCCAGATGCGTTTAGCCACTTTGCTGGACACGCTGACCTATGCCGCGAATGTGGCGCTGACTTTGAGTACGGCGGTGCTCGGTATTGTATTGTGGCGGCAAGGTGCAGTCGGCGTCGGGGCGATTGCTACCGCCGTTGCGATGGCATTGCGGGTAAACGGCTTGTCACGCTGGATTATGTGGGAATCAGCGCGTTTGTTTGAGAATATCGGTACGGTCAACGACGGTATGAATACGTTGACCAAACCGCACACTATTGTGGATAAACAGGATGCTTATCCGCTGAATGTCACGCGCGGTGAAATTCGTTTCGACGATGTGAGTTTTTCTTATGATGCGGCAAAACCGTTATTGACGCATTTTAATTTAACGATCAAACCGGGTGAGAAAGTCGGTTTAATCGGTCGTTCCGGCGCAGGAAAATCCACAATCGTGAATTTATTGCTGCGTTTTTATGAATGTGCGGAAGGGCAAATCACCATTGACGGGCAGGACGTTTGTGCGGTTTCACAGGAAAGCCTGCGCCGCCAGATCGGCTTAGTCACGCAGGATACTTCGCTGCTGCACCGCTCGGTGCGTGATAATATTGTTTACGGTCGTCCGCAGGCGACGGAAGAGGAAATGCTCAACGCCGCACAACGGGCGGAGGCGGCGGATTTCATTCCGTTTTTAAGCGATGCCAAAGGACGGCGCGGATATGACGCCCATGTGGGGGAACGTGGTGTGAAATTATCCGGCGGTCAGCGCCAGCGTATTGCGATAGCCCGTGTGATGCTGAAAGACGCACCGATTCTGTTACTGGATGAAGCCACCAGCGCGCTAGATTCGGAGGTGGAAGCGGCGATTCAGGAAAGTCTGGATAAAATGATGGAGAATAAAACCGTAATTGCGATTGCACACCGCTTATCTACCATTGCGGCGATGGATCGCTTGATTGTGCTGGATAAAGGGCAAATCGTCGAACAGGGCAGCCATGCGCAACTACTGGCGCAAAACGGGCTGTATGCGAAACTATGGCAGCATCAAAGCGGCGGGTTTTTAAGCGAGCATACGGATTAAGCGGTTTTAACGCACAAAAAAAGCAGTTGACCTCCTCGGTTAACTGCTTTTTTGTTGGTGCCGAAAATTAACGCAAACCCAGCTCGAAAATCAACGATTCCGCCTGACAGCTGAAAGTGAAATCCGCTTTCAGTAACACGCCGTCATCCGTTTTAGTAATGGTTGATTGAATCTGGCAAGGATCCGTTTCGGCATTTCTGGCTTTGCGGGTAAATTCCGCCAGCGCGTTTTGCGCTTCTTGTTCGTTGGCGTAGCGTCTTTCGACATGCGCGGTACAGTCGCTGTTGTCGATAACCGTGCCCACATCAAAGGTGTTACAGCCTACGCATTCAATGGGTTGTTCTTTTTTCATAGATACTCCTCTCGTTGGAAAACATCATTATGTACGGAAAACAGCCGTTTTTTTGACCGCACTTGAACAATTCCGCCCATAATCGAACGGGCGGGTGTCGATGCGATTAATTATACTTCATAGGTGGTGGAAGCGGTATTGCCGCCGCGACCTGTCCAGTTGGTATGGAAGAATTCGCCACGCGGCTTGTCTGTCCGTTCATAAGTATGGGCGCCGAAGTAATCCCGCTGTGCCTGCAATAAATTTGCCGGTAGACGCGCGGAAGTGTAGCCGTCCAAGAAGGTGATCGCAGAGGCCATACAAGGCATCGGAATCCCCGCTTCCACCGATTTTGCCACTACTTTGCGCCAATCCGGCAACGCGTTTTCCAGAATATTTTTGAAATACGGATCCGAACCTAAAAAGACCAGATTAGGATCGGTTTGATAGGCATCGCGGATATTGCCCAAGAAACGACTGCGGATAATACAGCCTTCGCGCCATAATAAAGCGGTTGCGCCGTAGTTGATGTTCCAATTGAAATGCTCGGAGGCTTCACGTATCAGCATAAAGCCTTGCGCATAGGAGATGATTTTCGACGCCAGTAAGGCTTTGCGTACCGCTTCGATCCATACTTGTTTATCGCCTTCAATCGGCGCAATAGTTTTATTGAACAGTTTCGCCGCATCGGTGCGCTGTTCTTTAAAGGCGGATACGCAGCGCGCAAAAACCGCTTCGGTAATCAGCGTAAGCGGAATACCGAAATCCAGCGCGTTGATACCGGTCCATTTACCGGTGCCTTTCTGGCCTGCGGTATCCAGAATTTTTTCCACCAGCGGCTGACCGTCGCTGTCTTGGTAACCGAGAATATCGGTAGTAATATCAATCAGATAGCTGTCAAGCTCAGTGTTTTTCCAGTCGGCGAAGATGCGTTGCATTTCAGCATAGCTTAAGCCTAAACCTTCTTTAAGGAACTGATAGGCTTCGCAGATAAGCTGCATGTCGCCGTATTCAATGCCGTTGTGTACCATTTTGACGAAATGACCGGCGCCTTCTTTACCGACCCAATCACAGCAAGGTTCGCCTTTGTCGGTTTTGGCGGCGATGGCCTGTAAAATAGGTTTGACATAAGGCCAGGCTTCTTCGTTTCCGCCCGGCATAATTGACGGTCCGCGGCGGGCGCCTTCTTCACCGCCGGAGACACCGGTGCCGACAAAGCGGATGCCTTTTTCTGCCAGTGCTTTGACGCGGCGGTTTGAGTCCGGGTAATTGGAATTGCCACCGTCGATAATAATATCGCCCGCCTCAAGATGCGGCAACAATGCGTCGATAAACTGATCAACCACCTCGCCGGCACGCACCATTAACATAATTTTACGTGGTTTTTCTAACTTCACCGCCAAATCTTCTAACGAATAGGCACCGATCACATTAGTGCCTTTCGCCGCGCCTTGTAAAAATTCGTCCACTTTTGAGGTGGTGCGGTTGAACGCCACCACTTTAAAGCCATGGTCGTTCATATTTAAAATGAGGTTTTGCCCCATTACGGCGAGTCCGATAACGCCGATGTCGCCTTTTACTGACATATTTTTCTCCTGTTGGTTTGAATTCTTTACAATGTTTTCAACATCATACCATATCAATGTTGTGTTCATAGTCCGAGTAAACAGATTGATTATTCAACCTCTTTCACCATTTGCCCTGGCGGATTATAAAGTTGATATTTCATCATTTCACCGTCTTTGTACAAAATGCAGGTTCTGAGCTGACCTTGTTCGGTGTAATCTGCCGACCAACCATCTGTTTTTTGGCATAAAGCGCCGAAAATATGGCGTTTTCTTTGCCGGAGACTGATTGCTCGACGGTGGCTATTTATCCGATTAGCGTGTTAGCGAATAGTTCAATTGTACTTTTTTCGCTTTCGCCGCCTGTTCTAACGCCGCTTTATCGCTTTCGCTGTCACCGAGCATATATAGCCCCACATTGCTTCCGATTTTCGGTGCTTGTTCCAGGGCATACAGCACGGTGGCTTTATTCAGCATTTGACTGTTTCCAATTACACCGATGTTGACATTATCCATCCCCAGAACCTGTATGATATTTGAGGCCGACGGAGAACCAGACGTTTTAATCATTGCGACAACCATCGTATTTGAAACTGCATTACTCGCTGCCGGAATATCGACGATAAAAGCCTGCTTGTCGTGCGGCATTTTTCCTTGAATATCTTTTAATGATACACCGGATGAACAGGCCGCAAGGCTTAATAAACAAAATAAAGTCAATAATTTTTTCATATGTAATTCCTTTCATGTTAAATAATAATTGGCTGAATTAACCGCACTTTCTCAAGATATTTGCTTAATTTTGCGATATGTTTTCTAGGCAATCAATATGCCATATATATTGCTTATTCTTTGCAACTATCAGGTATTTTCTAAAATAAAATCCACCGCCATTTGACTGTGTAATGCGGCAGTATCAAAAATGGCAGCGGCGAATCCGTTTACTTAATCAATAATCCGATTTCCGTGCAACCTAAAATCACGCCTTCGATGCCAAGTGCGGTCAATTTTTCAATCGTTTCTAAATAGAAAGTTTTGGATTGCGATAAGATTTTCTCTACACAAAGCTCATCAAAAATAATTCGATGAATTTCTTGTTGTGTTTGCGCATCCGGCACAATCGGCGTAATCCCACGTTCGATTAGACCATCCAGATAAAAATTGTCGCTCATGGTAAACGCTGTGCCTAATAATGCCACTTTGCTTAACCCTTGCGCCTTAATTTGATTTATTGTCTTGGTACAAGGTGTTACCGCTACAACCTGATTTACGATTATTAAATAACATCAGCGCTGTAGAAAACATTGCAATGCCTGTTCGGTAAAGGCATAAGGTAAATATTTCCAATGTCTCTCTTGAACTGTTTCGCCATTTTCTCCGTTTAAGGTCACAAATTTTGACCTTAAAAAAGCCTAAAATGAACCAATTTTCATTATTTAGATTTTTGAGATCACAATTTGTGATCTCAACATTTACAACAACTTCGCCGCCCCTTTATCCAAATACCATTCCGTAACGCCGTTTTTTGCTTGAATGCGAGCGGCGGGATAAGGCAGTTTTTCAGCGGGTACGTCTTGAATCTCCTTCAAAATTTCCGCTTTTGCCACCCCCGTGACCAAATAGGTAATCCGTTTTGCTTGCGCAATCAGTTTTGCCGTTTTTGAGATACGGATCTGACCGCTTTCAGGATGTTTGGCGATCACCGCTAAATTCGGATCGGCAAAATCTGTTTGGTACGGGAATAAGGACGCTGTATGTCCGTCTACACCCATGCCTAGGATAATCCAGTCAAAAACGCCGTCAGAAATGACCGCACTTAGTTCTTGTTCAAAACGTTTTAGTTCAAAGTGTGGTTCATTTTCGCCACGAATTCGGTGAATATTTTCCGCGGGGATTTGAATGTGATCGAACAATAATTTTTGCACTTCGCCGTAATTGCTTTGTGGATCCTGCGGTGGCACCATGCGCTCATCTCCCCACCAAAAATGCAAATTTTTCCACCGCACTTTTGTGGCAAAAGGCTCCGCCGCCAGTGTTTTAAACAGCAATTTTGGCGTACTGCCGCCGGATAAGGAAATATGCACCGGGCGATTTTGTTCGCTGTAGTCGCTTAATTCATCGGCAATTTTTTCTACCGCCGCCTGTGCGCTGTCAAAAATAATAGCTTGCATGATTATTCCTCGCATGATGTGATGAATATGCCGGATAAAGCCGCACGGCGGCGCCTTATCGGCGGTTTAAATCTTTTTCTTCATTAGACCGCTCGGTTTGCGCCATACCCGGCCGGTTTTGGCGATCATTTTGTCTGCTTCGATCGGCCCCCAGCTGCCGGATTCGTATTCATAAACCCGTCCGCGTTCGGCTTTGTAATCCAGAATCGGCTGGACGAATTTCCAACAGGCATGTACCGCATCGGTACGCGCAAATAAGGTCGCATCCCCTTTCATGGCATCCAGCAACAAGCGGTCGTAGGCGCTCAGCAGACTTAAGGTGGCGAGATCCGCATAGCGGAAATCCATCGACACTTCTTTGGCTTCAAAACCGGCACCCGGTTTTTTCAGCCCGAAGCGCATGGAAATCCCCTCGTCCGGCTGAATACGGATAATCAGTTTATTTTCCGGCGCTTTCTGACTGAATACGGGGTGCGGCGTGGTTTTAAAGTGAATAACCACTTCGGTTACGCGCACCGGCAGCCGTTTTCCGGTACGCACATAAAACGGCACGCCCGCCCAGCGCCAGTTGTCGATTTCACAACGCAGCGCCATATAGGTTTCGGTGTCGGAGTCTGCCGGCACGCCTTTTTCTTCGGTATAACCTTTGAGTTTTTTGCCGTCGATTGAGGCGCCGGTATATTGACCGAGTACCAGATTGTTTTTCACGTCCTCGGCGCTTAACGGGTGTAGGCAGTGCAGGACTTTCGCCACTTCATCACGCATGGAATCGGCGTTAATGATCGCCGGCGGTTCCATGGCGACCATTGCCAGCACTTGCAGCAAATGGTTTTGGAACATATCGCGCACCGCGCCGGAACCGTCGTAATAGCCACCGCGTTCTTCCACTCCGATTTGTTCCGCGCCGGTGATCTCGACATAATCAATAAAATTGCGGTTCCACAGCGGTTCAAACAGACCGTTTGAAAAACGCAGCACCAGCAAATTCTGCACGGTTTCTTTGCCCAGATAATGATCGATACGATAAATCTGATGTTCTTCAAAGAAGCGGTGGATCTGCACGTCTAAGGCTTTGGCGGTTTTGATATCATAGCCGAACGGTTTTTCTACGATGATCCGTTTCCAGCCGAATTCTTCGGTGTTTAAGCCGTGTGCCGCCAGACATTCCGGAATCACGCCGTACAGGCTCGGCGGCGTTGACATATAATATAATGTATTTCCACAGCTTTGATATTTGTCGTGCAATTCGTCAAGGCGCGGTGTCAATTTGGCATAATCCGATGCTTCGGCGGTATTAATGGCCTGATAATATAGGTGGCTGCAAAATTTTTCCAGCGTGTCGCGGTCGGTTTTTTCGGTTTCCTGTAGTGCTTTGTGCATTTTTTGCCGGAATTCTTGGTCACTCAGCTCTGTTCGTGCGACGCCCAGCACGGAAAAGTGTTCGGTTAAACGTCCCATTTTGTATAAATTGTACAGCGCCGGAATCAGTTTGCGGTGGGTTAAATCCCCGGAGGCGCCGAAAATGACGATACAATTATTTTCTGCATTAACGTTCATATTGTTCCTAAATGTGATGTATCAAAGAGCTGTAATGATATGCTCAAAGCGGATAAATTACCAATAGTTCTAATTAATCGAATTGAAAGATAGCCCGCCAGTCGAGACGGCTGTCCGCGCCCATAACGAAGTCAGGATTGACCAGTGTTTCCCGTTGATTGTAAGTCAGCGGTTGAAAGCGGGTATCAACAATAAAGCCGCCCGTTTCATTCAGCAGCACTTCCGCCGCCGCGGTGTCCCATTCACCGGTTTGTCCCAGACGCACGTAACAATCCGCGCCGCCTTCCGCCACCAGTGCGCCTTTTAGCCCGCAGGAACCGTGGATCAGAAATGCGTATTGATAATTCGGATTTAAAATTGACCGCACTTTTTCCTGTGCATCGTGGGAGCCGACGGCAATTTTTAACGGTTGTGTCGGATTCAGTGTCCGCGGGGCGAGCCGTGTCAGACCGTCCGAGGTTTGCTTGTATGCACCGAAACTGCGCATAGCGTAATAGGTGTGCGCCGACAGCGGTACATGAATAATGCCCAGTATCGGGCGATTGTGTTCAATCAGGGCAATCAGCAAACAAAACTGACCGCTGCGGTTAATGAAATGCTGCGTGCCGTCCAGCGGATCAATCAGCCAGTAACGTTGCCAGCATTCGCGCTGCGGCAGCGGGATGTGGCGACTTTCTTCTGACAGCACTGGGATAGTTGGCGTAAGTGCGGTCAGTTTTTCGATTAAAAATCGGCTAACGAACAAATCTGCGGCAGTGACCGGCGTATTATCGGTTTTGGTATGTACGGTCAGGTTACGCTGATAAAAATCGCTTAAGTGATTGCCCGCCTCACGGGCAATGTGCAGGGCGGATTGCAATAATTGCGGAGTTGGTAACGCCATAGTCAGCCTCAATATTCGCTTGGTGGCGATAGTATAACAAAAGAAATGAAAAAGGATGCAAATCATTCGCACCCTTTCAGTCATATCAGTTTTTCGCTCTTAATATACGCAGAGCGAAAATACCCACACCGGTAACAAATACCAGTAATCCTAAGATTTGAGCGATGCCGTCCCAGTTTTCCAGCTGTAATGCCAACGGCGCATCGGAACCACCGGAGGTGACGGAAGCGGCGATGATAAAGGCGAGGATCACGCCGATCAGGCTTTCCCCGACGATAAGACCGGCGGCGAACAAGGTGCCGTAGCGTTCGGCTTTTTTCTTCAGTTCAGCGACATTTTTGTCTTTTTGACGGGCGTAGCTTTCCAGATGACGGTTGATTAACCACGATAATAGTGCGCCGATAATAATCGGTGCGTTGATTGACGGCGGTAAATAAATCCCCATCCCGACCGCCAGTGCCGGCAAGGCAAAACGATTGGCGCTGGATTTTCTTAATCCGACGTCGATGCAGATTAATACCAGACCTAATACAATGCCCATAAAGATATAAGTCCATTCCAGATTATCGGAGAAAATACCTTTGGCGATAGTGGTCATTAAGGTCGCTTGTGGCGCGGAAAGCGCTTGCGACGGATCCATATCCGCACGCGGCATCGCACCGCTGAAACCGTAAGCGTGATACAAAATTTCTAACACCGGCGCGATAACCAGCGCTCCGACCACGCAGCCGATAATCAGTGCAACCTGCTGGCGCCATGGGGTTGCTTCGACCAGTAAACCGGTTTTTAAATCCTGTAAGTTATCGTTTGAAATCGCCGCAGTAGTCACCACAATGGAGCCGGAGAAAATCGTCAGAGCGGTTAAAAATTGTTGACCTTCCGCGCTATCCAGCAAGCCGGAGGTTTTGCCGATTAGCATTAATGTTAAGGAGATTAACACTACGGAAATAATGCCGATGCCTGAAATTGGGCTGGAGGACGAACCGACCAAACCCGCCATATAACCGCACGCCGCAGCAACGAAAAAGCCGATAAAAACGGCAAGTGCGGTACATACCGCAACCAGTAAAACTGCCAGTTCGGCGGAAACCGGCGCCGCTTCGATAAAGTGCGAAAGTGCCAGTGCAATCAGCGCGATCGCCACAATGGCGACATAAATCATGGTTTTCGGTGAAAGATCCTGCTGAGTGCGGTCATTTTGGCGCAATGTCGGATCCTTTAAGGCCCGGAAAGATTGCGCCATTCCCTGAATCATCGGTTTCATTAATACCAGTAATGTCCAGATCGCGGCAATACCGATAGTGCCGACACCGATAAAACGCACTTTGCTTTTCCACACATCCATGGCATAGCCGATCATATCCGCATCGGCCGGCATGGTGGAAGAGGCAGTGAAATAAGGTACGGCAATGCCCCAAGTCAGGAAAATCCCCAGTAAAATGGCGATACCGCCAACGATACCGACTAGATAGCCGGCGCCCAGTAATGCCAGTGAGAAACCCATCGGCACCTGAAATACCGCATTGCCGCCTTTAAACCAAAGACTGGCGCCGTCGGCCAGTAAGCGTAGGCCGTTGGTCAGAAAACCGATTAGCGCTGCAATTACCCCGCCGGCGGCAATTTCTTTAATTCCACTCTCGCTGCTGTTATCCTGCTCTTCATGGTTGCCCGCTTTCAGAATTTCTGCCGCGGCGACGCCTTCCGGATAAGGTAAATCGCTTTTCACCACCATCACATGACGCAGCGGGACAGTGAATATCACCCCCAATGTTCCGCCGGCGATACAGATTAATAGAGTTTGCCAGAACGGAAAATCCTGCCAGTAACCCATCATCAGCAAGCCGGGTAGGACGAAAATTACTGAAGATAAGGTACCCGCCGAGGAGGCTTGAGTTTGTACCATGTTATTTTCCAGAATATTGGAGCCGGAAAACATTTTTAATACCGCCATGGAAATGACCGCGGCAGGAATGGATGAAGCAAAGGTCAGACCCACTTTCAGCCCCAGATAAACGTTCGACGCGGTAAACACCACGGTGATTAATGCGCCCAACAGCATGCCGCGAAACGTCAGTTCCTGCAAGCTGGGCGCGAGATGAGTAGATTTCTGCATAATATGCCTCTGTCTTTTTTGTAATTATTAAAATCGGTGAGAAATTCTACCCCAAGTTGGGGAGAATGAATAAGAGTAATTTATTTTTAATGAAAAAAACGCATTATTTTTTATAGTTTCTAAAAAATAATACGAATTAATGAAAAATAACTAATATTAAGCGATAGATTTGAGATAATCCCGTAAGCTGTAAAGTGCAGTCAGGTTGCGTGCTTCGCTGAAATCGGGCTGTTGCAGCAGTTCATCAATATTCGCTAACGGATAACGCACCAGTTGCAGCGGTTCCGGTTCGTCGCCTTCCAGTTTGCAGGGATAGAAATCCCGCGCTACGAAAATATGCATCGGATTGTTCATAAAACTCGGCGAACTGTTGACGGTGCGCAGATGAATCAAAGAGTTCGCGCCTAAGCCGATTTCCTCTTTCAGTTCGCGATTGGCGCTTTGTTGCGGGGTTTCGCCGGGATCCATTAAGCCTTTCGGAAAGCCAAGTTCATAGCGTTCGGTTCCCACCGCGTATTCCCGGACCATCAACAGCTCCTGCCCGTCCAGCGGTAAGATTAACACGGCAGCACGGCTACTCGGTTTGAAACGTTCGTAAACCCGGTATGCGCCGTTGGAAAATTTCAGTTCTACCGCCTGAATTTCAAAAATACGCGATTTTGCCGCCACCGATACGGAGAGAATTTCCGGCTTTTTTAATTCCTGCATAAGCACCTCTTTTACAAACTGACTGAATAACGATACCATAAAGCCCATGCGGAGAGAACAGCGGGAGAGCAAATGGCAAAAATAAACTGGTCGCAGGTGCGAACCGTGATTTTGGATTTGGACGGCACCTTGATTGATCTCTATTTTGATCATTATTTCTGGGCGTATTCGGTGCCGCAGGCTTATGCGACCAAGTTTGGTTTATCGGCGGAACAGAGCCGCGCGTTGCTGAAACACCACTATGATGCGATCGAACACCGTCTGGATTGGTACAGTATTGATTTTTGGGCGCAAAAACTGGATTTACCGCTGCGGGAGTTATTACGCGCGCAGGGCGCAATGACTAAAGTGCGGTCAGATGTTTACCCATTTTTACAAGCGCTGCGCCGGATGAGCAAACAACTGATTTTGTTGACCGACAGTCATCCTTTTAGTCTACAGATCAAACTGAATCATTGTGATTTGGCGGCGCATTTTGACCTGTGTTTATCCAGCCACAACTTTCACGCGCCGAAAGTTCAGCAACGGCTATGGGCAAATTTACAGGCGGCGCATTATTTCGACCCGCACAAAACCCTGTTTATCGATGACACCGAAAAGGTGCTCGACAGCGCCCGGCGCTTTGGCATCGCTTATACCGTCGGGGTGGAAAATCCGGACAGCAGCGTGGCGGATAAAACCTTTGAACGGCATTTCTCGGTAAAAGATTACCGCACTTTATTGGATTGAGTCATGGTGAAACATGTAGCGGATTTAACAGAAAAAGACGATGATGTGCGTCTGGATAAATGGCTATGGGCGGCGCGTTTTTATAAAACCCGTTCTCTCGCCAAGGCGATGATCGACGGCGGCAAGGTGCATTACAACAACCAACGTACCAAACCGAACAAGTCGGTGCAAGTTGGCGCGCGGATTACCCTGCGTCAGGGCAATGAGGAAAAAGAGGTAATTGTCACCGCACTTTCCGCTCAACGGCGTACTGCCGTTCAGGCTCAGCTGCTTTACCGTGAAACGGAGGAAAGCGTTGAAAAGCGGGAAAAAACTGCGCTTGCGCGTAAAAATAATGCCTTATCAATGCCGCATCCCGACCGTCGTCCGAATAAAAAAGAGCGGCGCGATTTGCTTAAATTTAAACATCAGACATAAGACATAGGGTTGTAATTTTGTAATTCGCAACCATATTGCAGTCTATACAAATTTACGCTTAATTTAGGATACAAAATGAATTACCAAACCGACAACGACAAACTTTATCGCTATCTGTTCAAACAGCGCGCTGTACGTGGCGAGTGGGTTCGTCTCAATCAAACTTTCAGCGATACGCTTAATACTCACCATTATCCAAAAGCGGTGCGGAATTTGTTGGGCGAAATGATGGCGGCAACCAATTTATTAACCGCAACTTTAAAGTTTAAAGGCGACATTACCGTACAGATTCAAGGCGACGGCCCGCTTAAACTGGCGCTGGTCAACGGCACGGACAGCCAGCAGATCCGCGCGCTGGCACGCTTGCAAGGCGATATTGAGGACAATATGAGTTTAACTCAAATGGTCGGCAAAGGGGTGTTGGTGATCACCATTGCACCGCAGGACGGTGAACGTTATCAGGGTATTATTCCGCTGGATAAACCGACGCTGGGCGAATGTCTGGAGGATTATTTTATCCGCTCCGAGCAGCTGCAAACGCAGTTAATTATCCGTAGCGGCGAGTTTGACGGCAAACCGGTGGCGGCGGGTATGCTACTGCAAATTGTGCCGGACGGTTCCGGTTCGGCGGAGGATTTTGAACACCTCGCCACCTTGACCGCCACGGTTAAAGATGAAGAGCTTTTCGCCTTGAGCGCGGAAGAATTACTGTATCGGTTGTATCATGAGGAGACCGTGGAAATTTATCCGCCGCAATCGGTCGAATTTCATTGCGGCTGCTCGCAGCAGCGTTCCGGTGCGGCGTTGCGCTTGATTTCTGATGAAGAAATTGATGAAATTCTGGCGGAACATCATGGCAGCATTGATATGCAGTGCGAATGCTGCGGTACCCATTATTTCTTTACCAAAGAAGCGATTGAGCAACTGAAAGCGCAAGCTGACTAATTGATATATCAAAGCGCGGGTAGGTTCTCGCGTTTTTGAACGACAATTGGCAAAATTATCTTAGCGATACTTTAATTCATATCATTAACCTCAACTATTCTTAGAAAAATTCCAATTATTTTTCAATTTTGAGATCAATCTAACATTTTTTTCCCCTCGCGTTACATATAATGTTTAACAGTTTTTGTCTCAACTTTAAATATTAACTTTCAATCGAGGTGTATCATGACAGATGTAAACAAAGTAATCAGCGAACTTGGCGAACTAGGTATCTACGATGTGAAAAATGTTGTTTATAACCCGAGTTATGAACAATTATTTGAAGAAGAAACCAAACCAGGTTTACAGGGATTTGAAAAAGGTACGGTGACCAAATCCGGCGCGGTCGCCGTGGATACGGGCATTTTTACCGGCCGTTCCCCTAAAGATAAATACATCGTGTTGGATGAAAAAACCAAAGATACCGTATGGTGGACCAGTGAAGCGGCGAAAAACGATAATAAACCGATGAATCAGTCCACATGGCAGAGCTTAAAAGAGCTGGTTACCAAACAACTTTCCGGCAAACGCTTATTTGTGGTTGACGCGTTCTGCGGCGCCAACCCGGATACTCGTCTGGCGGTGCGCATTGTAACCGAAGTGGCATGGCAGGCGCATTTCGTCACTAATATGTTTATTCGCCCTTCCGCCACAGAATTACAAGACTTCAAACCGGATTTCGTGGTGATGAACGGTTCTAAAGTGACCAATCCGAACTGGAAAGAACAAGGGCTGAATTCCGAAAACTTCGTGGCATTCAATATTTCCGAAGGCGTGCAGTTAATCGGCGGTACTTGGTACGGCGGTGAAATGAAAAAAGGGATGTTCTCGATGATGAACTACTTCCTGCCGTTACGCGGCGTTGCAGCGATGCACTGTTCTGCCAACGTAGGTTCAGCGGGCGATGTGGCTATTTTCTTCGGTTTGTCCGGCACCGGTAAAACCACGCTTTCCACAGATCCTAAACGTCAGCTGATCGGGGATGACGAACACGGTTGGGATGATGACGGCGTATTCAATTTTGAAGGCGGCTGCTACGCGAAAACCATTAAACTGTCGGAAGAAAACGAACCGGATATTTACCGCGCAATCCGTCGCGATGCGCTGTTGGAAAACGTGGTAGTGCTGGCGGACGGTACGGTTGATTTTGACGACAGCTCAAAAACTGAAAATACCCGTGTTTCTTATCCGATTTATCACATTGATAATATCGTTAAACCGGTATCTAAAGCCGGTCATGCGAAAAAAGTGATTTTCCTCAGTGCCGATGCGTTCGGCGTGTTGCCGCCGGTGTCTAAATTAACACCGGAACAAACCAAATATTATTTCTTATCCGGTTTTACCGCAAAATTAGCGGGTACTGAACGCGGCATTACCGAACCGACTCCGACATTCTCCGCCTGTTTCGGTGCGGCGTTCCTGACATTACATCCGACACAATATGCGGAAGTATTGGTAAAACGTATGGAAGCTGCCGGTGCGGAAGCCTATTTGGTCAATACTGGTTGGAACGGTACCGGTA
Organism: Haemophilus massiliensis; assembly: GCA_000752995.2. Taxonomy (GTDB): domain Bacteria; phylum Pseudomonadota; class Gammaproteobacteria; order Enterobacterales; family Pasteurellaceae; genus Necropsobacter; species Necropsobacter massiliensis_B. Next base: position 190,120 of record LM994632.1, read on the forward strand.
AACGTATCTCAATCAAAGATACGCGCGGTATTATTGACGCGATTTTGGACGGTTCCATCGATAAAGCGGAAATGGGGTCGTTGCCAATCTTTAACTTTGCCATTCCGAAAGCCCTGCCGGGCGTGGATTCTTCAATTCTGGATCCGCGCGATACCTATACCGATAAAGCTCAATGGCAGGAAAAAGCACAGGATTTGGCAAGCCGTTTCGTGAAAAACTTTGAAAAATATGCAACCAATGACGAAGGTAAAGCATTAATTGAAGCAGGTCCGAAAGCGTAAGCCTTAAAAAAACCTGCTATAATTCCACCGCACTTTGGACGTTGTTCTAAAGTGCGGTTTATTTTTTCGTTATTTTGGCTGACTTGTGCTATTTTACCGGGCGATGAATTACCCGCCCGAACCGCTTGATGCTAAAAGTCGCCGCCCGGCACGTTGGTGCCGACGGCAAGCGCATCGCCGTCGGGCGCGGTGAGATTTTGACACCTTAAATCAAGAGAAAATTATGTTAGATATTGTGTTATATGAACCTGAAATTCCGCAAAATACCGGGAATATCATTCGACTGTGCGCCAATACGGGATTTCGCCTGCATCTTATCGAACCCCTCGGGTTTACTTGGGATGACAAACGCTTGCGCCGTTCCGGACTGGATTATCACGAGTTTGCGCAGATTAAAAAGCACAAGACATTTGACCGTTTTATGCAGTCGGAAAATCCGGCGCGTTTGTTTGCCATGACCACGAAAGGCGGACCGGCACACAGTGAAGTGCGGTTTGAATTGGGCGATTATTTAATGTTCGGTCCGGAAACGCGCGGTATTCCGATGACGATTTTAGACAATATGCCGATGGAACGTAAAATTCGGATCCCGATGACGGCAAACAGCCGCAGTATGAATTTATCCAATTCCGTTGCCGTGGCGGTCTATGAAGCTTGGCGCCAGTTAGGTTATCAAGGCGCAGTGAATATCAACCTTAAATGAAAATAAGCAAAGAGAATAACATGACTGAGCTAAAACTGAATTATCATAAAACGCGATTCCTGACCAGCGCCCCGACGATCAAGGCGCTGCCGCAGGACGAGGGAATCGAAATTGCATTTGCCGGGCGTTCCAATGCGGGCAAATCTACTGCACTGAACGCGTTGACTAACCAAAAAAATTTGGCGCGCACCTCCAAAACGCCGGGGCGCACTCAGCTGATTAATTTGTTTGAAGTGGAACCGCAGTGTAAATTGGTGGACTTGCCGGGTTATGGTTATGCCGCGGTGCCGGAACAGATGAAAATCCAGTGGCAGAAAGCGCTCGGCGAATATTTGCAGCAACGCGAATGTTTGGGTGGGCTGGTGGTGTTAATGGATATTCGCCATCCGCTCAAAGATTTGGATCAGCAAATGGTGGAATGGGCGGTATCGGCGGAGTTACCGGTGCTGATTTTACTGACCAAAGCCGATAAACTCAGCCAGAGTGCGCGCAGCAAACAGGTCAAAATGGTGCGTGAGGCGATTTTGCCGTTTCAGGGCGATGTACAGGTGGAAGTTTTTTCTGCGCAAAATAAAATCGGCATTGAGCGGCTGTCGGCAAAATTGGATAACTGGTTCGCACCGCTTTTTGCGGCATAAAATAATATTTTTACGATCTCGATCGCAAAACGGCGTGCGTCCGATTTGTTTTGGCGAGCGCTGCTTTTATAGTCATTCCTGATTCAGTCATGCAGGAATTATTATGTCATTAGCTATTGTCTATAGTCGCGCGTCTATGGGCGTACAGGCACCATTGGTTACTATTGAAGTGCATTTGAGTAACGGTAAACCGGGCTTCACGTTGGTGGGATTGCCGGAAAAAACCGTTAAAGAAGCCCAAGATCGGGTACGCAGTGCGCTACTGAACGCAAATTTCAAATATCCGCCGAAGCGCATCACCGTTAATCTTGCACCTGCTGATTTGCCGAAAGAAGGCGGGCGCTTTGACTTACCGATTGCAGTGGGTATTCTGGCGGCATCCGGGCAGATTGCCGCAAAAAATTTACAGCGTTTCGAATTATTGGGCGAGCTGGCGTTGACCGGCAGTTTGCGCGGTGTGCATGGTGTGATTCCGGCGATATTGGCGGCGAAAAAGGCGGAGCGCAGTCTGATTATTGCCCGCCATAATGCGAACGAAGCGGCGCTGGTGTCTAATCAGGATTCTTACTTTGCGGATTCGTTGTTGGACGTCGCACAATTTCTCAGCGATCAAGCACCGCTGCCGTTGGCGACCGCCGCCAATATGCCAGAAACAGCGGGTCGGTCGGAGGAAAACAGGAAAGATTTAACCGACATTATCGGTCAGCAGCATGCGAAGCGAGCGTTGATTATCGCCGCTGCCGGTCAGCATAATCTGTTATTTTTGGGGCCGCCGGGAACGGGAAAAACCATGTTGGCAAGCCGATTAACCGCATTGTTGCCGGAAATGTCCGAGCAGGAAGCGATTGAAACCGCGTCGGTGACCAGTCTGGTACAAAATGAACTGAATTTTCACAACTGGAAGCAGCGTCCGTTCCGTGCACCGCATCACAGTGCCTCATTGCCGGCATTGGTGGGCGGCGGCACATTGCCCAAACCCGGTGAAATATCACTGGCGCATAACGGTGTACTGTTTTTAGATGAGCTGCCGGAATTCGAGCGTAAGGTGCTGGACGCATTGCGTCAGCCGTTGGAAAGCGGCGAGATTATTATTTCCCGAGCTAATGCGAAAATTCGTTTTCCGGCGCGCTTTCAGCTGATTGCTGCAATGAATCCCAGTCCGACCGGGCATTACACTGGACAGCATAACCGTACTTCGCCGCAGCAAGTGATGCGTTACCTGAACCGATTATCAGGGCCTTTTTTGGATCGTTTTGATTTGTCTATTGAGGTTCCGCTATTGCCGCAGGGCGCGTTGCAACAGCTTGGTGAACGGGGGGAAAGCAGTGAAAAAGTGCGGTCGAAAATTTTACGGATTCGGGAGATACAATTTGCTCGGGCGGGGAAAATCAATGCGCATCTTAACGGCAGGGAAATTGAACGGGATTGCCGCCTTTGCCGCAATGATGCCGTATTTCTGGAAAATGCGCTGACGAAGCTGGGGCTGTCTGTCCGCGCTTATCACCGTATTTTGAAAGTCGCGCGCACAATCGCGGATCTCAATCAGGAATCGCAAATTGCCCGCTCACATCTGGCGGAAGCGTTAGGATACCGCGCAATGGACCGGCTGTTACAGAAGCTGTCGAATAATCTGTAAGGCGGCTAGCTTAAACCGGTCGGCAGGACCGAATTTTATCTCGGTATACCGCGCAGCAGCGGAATAGCTGTAAACGGCGGAGCGGAAGTGGGCGCTGGCTGGGAATTAAACAGCATAATAAACGGTTTCGGCGGAACAACTTTTTCATGCCGCCACAGGCTGCCGATGCCCACTAACTGAATATCGGTCGGTAAATGGCGGATGCCGGCCTGTAATACGGCAACGGTATTTTTACGCGGATGACCGATAGCAATGGCGCTGCCGTGCTTGCGGGCATAGTGCAGCGCGTTATTGAATTGGCGCTGAACGTCGGCGAAATCATCACTGTCATCGAGGAAAATATGCCGATCCAGCGATGTCACACCCTGCTGTGCGGCGATTTTGCCGGCTACCGAGCGTCCGATTGTGCGGCTGTCGAGAAAAAACAGATGTTGTGAGTGCAGTGCGCTCATTAGTTTGGTCATTAAATCCGTATCTGCGGTAGCTGCGCTGCCCATATGATTATTCATGCCGATAGCGTGGGAAACAATGTTTTTGGCATTTTGTACCCGCCGGCTGACTTCATCTTGACTCATGCCCAGCATTAGCCCGCCGGGTTCGATTTTCTGGTTGTTCAACGGCTGCATCGGCATATGGATCAGAATATCGCGCCCTTGCTGCTGCGCCTGCTGATTGCGTTGCTTAGCATAGGGCGCGGAAGGAATAATCGCCACCGAGACTTCTTTCGGCAGTGCGTAAATGGCGGCATCTTCCTTTGGGCGATAACCGATATCATCAATTACAATAGCAAGTCGTCCGTTATTTGCGCCTGTCGTCAGAGAACAGAAAAAGGCAGCGAAAATCATTAAAATTTTGACCGCACTTTGTATGGTTTTTTTTATCATCTCAACCAGCCCGTAGGATTGACCGCCACACCTTTGCGGCGGATCTCGAAATAAAGCCCGGCACGCGACTGACCGCCGGACGAGCCGACTTCCGCAATTTTCTGCCCGGCTCTGACCAACTGCCCTTCTTTTACCGACACCGCCTGATTATAACCGTACAGGCTGAGATCATTTTCTCCGTGTTTGACGATCACCATCAACCCGTATCCCTGTAGCCAGCTGGATAAAATTACTCGCCCGTCGGCAATGGCTTTAACCGGTGTGCCGCTACCGGCGCCGATGACGATACCTTTCCATTTCAGCTCGCCCATTTGGCTGGAGCCGAAACTGTTGAGAATTTTACCCGATACCGGATAAGCATACTGTTTTCTCGGTTGCCCCAATCCGCCGGAGCCGGACAGCAGCTGTTTTTCCTGTGCGGTTGGGGTATAAGGTTTCTGATTTTTCCGTTCTTCTTGCTGTTGTTTTTGTGCCAGCGCTTCACGTTCGCGTTTCTCTTGCTCGCGTGCCGCCTGTTCTGCCCGCTGAATTTGCTGGCGTAAAGCATTTTCATTGGCTTTCAGCGTCTCCAGTTTATTTTGATCGCGCGCCAGACTGCGATTTAGCTGACTTAGCGTAGATTGGCGTTCGCGTTGAACTTTCTGCAAATCCTGCTGTTGTTTTTTCTGGCTGGCTAACTGATTCTGATGGGCTTTTTGCTGTTCCTGCACTGTGAGTTTGTCCTGCATCAGCTGTAATTGTGTGGCTTTCAGATCTTCAATCAGCACCAGTCGCGCTTGGTTCATGTGGTCATAATAGGCTTTCATGCGTTCGGCTTTTGGCGCATCTTCGGAAAACAGTTTTTCCAGCATGGAGGGATTGATGCCCGAACGATACATCGCATCCAATTGTTTTGCCAATTTATTTTTCTGCGCCGCTTCTTGTTTTTCCAGCTGTTTGATTTGTTTATCGGTATCGGCGATCGTCTTACGGATTTCTTTCAGATCCGATTCGGTTTGGCGCAGTTGACCGAGCACGCCGTTAATTCGGGTTTCCTGATTTTTCAAGGTGGATTGCAGTTTATTCTGTTCCCGCTTTTGTTCGGCGATTTTTTGTTCCTGTTGTTTGATTTGCTGCTGGATTTTAGACAAGTCATTACCGTGCACCGAAAAAGACAGTGCCATTCCGACTCCAAAAAGTGCGGTGAATTTTTTAATTGCTTTGATTGTTCTGACTGACGACGGCATACTAAAATCCTGAATTTCCAACCGAGGGATAAATATATCATCATTTGCCTTCAGGCTCTAAATGTTACTGTGTAAAATTCCTGTAAATTCTTGCGGAAGATCAGGAAAGCACCGCTTTTCGCTTTTAAAAGCAGGAAAATTTTGCTATAAAGTGCCCAGTATTTTTTATTCGACACGAGGAGATTTTTTTATGGAATTAGTATTTATTCGCCATGGTTTCAGTGAGTGGAATGCTAAAAACTTATTTACCGGCTGGCGTGATGTAAATCTGACCGAACGCGGCGTGGAAGAAGCGAAAGCGGCAGGTAAAAAATTATTGGATGCCGGCTATGAATTTGATATTGCATTCACTTCTGTGTTAACCCGTGCGATCAAAACCTGTAACATCGTGTTGGAAGAATCCCATCAGTTATGGATTCCGCAGGTGAAAAGCTGGCGCTTGAATGAACGTCATTACGGCGAATTGCAGGGATTAGACAAAAAAGCCACTGCGGAAAAATACGGTGACGAACAGGTGCATATTTGGCGCCGTTCTTATGACACGTTGCCACCGTTGTTAGATCCGAAAGATCCGAATTCCGCCCATAACGACCGTCGTTATGCACATTTGCCGGCCGATGTGATTCCGGACGGTGAAAATCTGAAAGTGACGTTAGAGCGCGTACTGCCGTTCTGGGAAGATCAGATCGCACCGGCGCTGTTGTCCGGCAAACGTGTACTGGTTACCGCGCACGGCAACTCATTGCGCGCGCTAGCAAAACACATTATCGGTATTTCCGATGCGGACATTATGGATTTTGAAATTCCGACCGGCCAGCCGTTAGTGTTGAAACTGGATGATAAATTAAACTTTGTGGATAAATTCTATCTGTAAGTGATGATGTGATAAAGATTCCCCGTATGAATGCGGGGAATTTTTTTGCAATAAACAAAAGTATAGTGGATAAAAGTGCGGTGCAAATTTGGTGAGTTTTATGCCTGATTGCAGCTTTCAAACCAGCTTTCCAGAATCAGACAGGCGGAAATGCCGTCCACTTTGCCTTTTTTCAGAGCACGGTAGCCGCCGCGGGTAAAGATTTCATTCCTTGCTTCAGTGGTGGTCAGACGTTCGTCTTGTAATTCTACACGAATACCGAAACGACCGTGCAGGCGATTGGCAAATTTTCTGGCGCGCGCTGTCAGCGGTTGTTCCGTGCCGTCCATGTTTAGCGGTAAACCCACAACGATAATATCCGGCTGCCATTCGTGCAGACATTTTTCGATTTTCGTCCAGTCGGGAATGCCGTCCTGCGCTTTAAATGCCGGTAGCGCTTGCGCCGTTGCCGTGATGCTTTGTCCGACGGCGCAGCCGATGCTGCGGGTACCGAAATCAAAAGCGAGTGCGGTGAGCGTCATTAACAATGCCCCGCCTGATAAGCAAAGTTGTGATTATGGATGCCCAGCAGCAGATTGGCTTCCAGCCAGCGTTCTTCGCAAGGTACATCAAATAAAATCCGTTCGTTGGCAGGGGCGATCAGCCAGTCGTTGTTGGCGATCTCCTGTTCCAGCTGCTCCGGCGACCAGCTGGCGCAACCAAGGGCGACCAAATATTTGTGCGGTGCCAACGGTGTGCCGAAGCTGTCGATGACATCCGCCGAGGTGGTCAGATATAGGTTATCGGTAACTTTATAGCTGTGCTGAAACGGTCGTGGCGCGCTAGTATGCAAAATAAATCCGCGTTCAAGATTCGTCGGGCCGCCCGCCAGCACCAGTTCGTTAGGATAACGACGGTTATCCGCCATCATAAAATTCATTTTCGCACACAGTTCAGCAATACTTAAATCCGTCGGTCGGGTCAGCACCAGCCCCATGGCGCCCTGTTCGTTATGCTCGCAGATATACACCACGGAACGATTGAAGTATTCATCCTCCAGATGCGGCATAGCGATAAGAAAGTGATTCTGTAGTTCCATATCTCTTATATCTCAATAAATTAAGCCAAATCACCGAAGCAAACCTGTAAGGCGGTAAGCGCCGTTAACGCCGCGGTTTCGGTGCGTAATATGCGTTTGCCCAACAGTACTTCGGTAAATCCCTGTTGTTCGGTTTGCGCGATCTCCTGTGCCGATAAGCCGCCTTCCGAGCCAATCAGCAGACGCACGCCCGCCGGCGGAATGTTCGGCAGGCTGCGGATCGTATATTGTGCCCGCGGATGTAGGTTGAGTTTCAGACTGCCGTCTTGTTCCGCGCACCAGTCCTGCAATTTCATCATCGGGCGAATCTGCGGAATCATATTACGCCCGCATTGTTCACAGGCGGCGATAGCAATTTTCTGCCATTGACGGATTTTTTTCTCCAAGCGTGCATCGTCCAGCTTCACGCCACAGCGTTCCGACCATAAGGGCGTAATGATATTGACCCCGAGTTCGACGGATTTCTGGATAGTAAACTCCATTTTCTCCCCGCGTGAAATAACCTGTCCTAGGTGAATATGCAGATTGCTTTCGCGATCATCAAGGCATCGTTGGCTGATTTCTGCTTCGACGGTTTTTTTATCCGCACGGATAATCGTTGCCTTATAAATATGGTTGCTGCCGTCGAATAATTCAAGCTGCTCGCCCGCTTGCATGCGCAGCACGCGCCCCACATGATTAGCGGCATCTTCGCTGAGCCGACAGTGCGTTACCTCGATCAGCGGTTCGGGATGATAAATTCTGGGTATTCTCATGATTGTTCGGGATTAAAAATTTGCCTTATCATAACAGAAATAAAAAAACGGTGAAAAAATTCACCGCACTTTATTAAATATTCTGTGTGACCGCCGTTATTTTACAACGGTAATTGTCCATTTGGCATCATCGATCTGTTCAAAATCCGTGACTGCATAGCCTTCTTCCGCCGCCCAGTTCGGAATGGCTTCCGTCGCTTGAGTGCAGTCAAATTCAATTTGCAAACCGTCGCCTTTAGCTAATTTTGCCATGGCGGCCTTCGCCTCGACTAACGGAAACGGGCAAACCAATCCCGTAGTCTCTAGTTTTATGATCATATTGTACTCCTTATGGTGTGTTAAATTATACCTGCGCTAATTTGAGTTTCTGCGGGCGGATAATGGTGAAATAGGCGGCGACCCAAGTACCTGCGATCATTACCGGCAATGACAACCAGCCTTGCCAAGAGAAAAAGGCGGTTTCCACCAAGCCGTTACCAATAGAACAGCCGCCCGCCAGTGTGGCGCCGATACCCATTAGCATACCGCCGACTGCGCTGCGTAACAACGTGGTAACGTCCGGTACGCGGAAACGAAATTCGTTACTGCCTTTTGCCGCAATGAACGAACCGACGAAAATGCCTAACACCAGATAAACGCCCCAGTTAATGAATTTGCTTTCACCGGTGATCAGATACTGCATAATGTTGGCGGATGGCCCGGTGATTCCCAGCCCGAATTCCCGCCCGGTCGCCACACTTAACGGCCAAGCTGCCAGTGCGATTAAGCCGACCAAGATTGCGCTGAAGAACGGATCCCAGCGTTTTTCAAATAAAAGGTGCGCCAGCCCGGTTTTTTTCGGTTTTAGCGCAGCCAGCTTAGCTCGCGGTTTGGTAAGATGGCGGAAAACGTAAAATAAGGTTACTGCGCTTAGCAGCGCCACTAACCACCATGGGGAAATGCCGAAAGAATCGTAAATTGTGCGGTGTTCAATCGTTATACCGCGCAATGCACCGTTAAATGATCCTAACGGCCCGCTGCGCATCATGGCGCTGAGCAGCATATAAGTGAATAAGGCCACCCAACTGCCGATCAATCCCTCGCCTGCGCGATACCATGTGCCGGTGGCGCATCCGCCCGCCAGCACAATACCGATGCCGAATACGAAAGCACCCAGCAATACCGCGAAAAACGCCAGATTCTCCGCCGGTTCAACGCTGAGCAGACCGCTTTGTTTTAAGGCGAAAAACCCCGCTGATTGAATGCTGACAGCAATCAGCAAAGCGATAAACATTTTATTGCTTTTGGTTACATATAAATCGCGGAATGCGCCGGTAATGCAAAAACGTCCGCGCTGCATCACAAAACCCAGCAGCATGCCGCATAAAAGTCCGCTGAACATAATAAAAACTCCTGTCATGACACAAATAATAAAAGTGCGTTATTATTGGCAAAGCGCTTTGCACGGCGCCAATAATTTTTGCTTCGTAGTTATAATAATTTGTTATTAAACGAATGAGAAAATCGCACAAATAAAGCTGAAAAGTGCGGTGAAAAATCTGATAAAATAGATGTCGTTTGAAGTGATATCTTAAAGGTAAGGGTTGAGTTATCGAAAACTGGCAACGGGGCTTCGTGCTGCATCGCCGCGTTTACGGCGAGACAAGTTTATTGGTGGATGTGTTTACCGAGGAAACGGGACGTCTGACTCTGCTGGCAAAAGGGGCGCGGGCAAAACGTTCGTCGTTGAAAGGGATTCTACAACCCTTTACCCCGTTGCTGTTGCGCTGGAGTGGGCGCGGTGAGCTGAAAACCTTAACCAAAGCGGAACCTGCCGCCATTAGTTTGCCGCTACGAACCGAGGCGCTTTACAGCGGATTTTATGTTAATGAGCTGATTATGCGTCTGCTGGCAGCGGAAACCCCCTATCCGCAATTATTTCAGGATTATCTGCACTGCCTGACCGCACTTGCCGCCGCGCCCGATCAGCTTGAAAGCGGTTTACGTCGCTTTGAATTTCGTTTGTTGCACACTATGGGATACGGCGTGGATTTCTGTCATTGTGCGGGTTCCGGTGAGCCGGTGGATGCGGATATGACCTATCGTTATCGGGCGGAAAAAGGCTTTATCGCTTCATTGATCAAAGACAATCTCACTTTTTACGGGCGGGAGTTGCTTGCTTTTGCACGACAGGAATTTACCGATCCCGCCGTACTACAGGCGGCGAAGCGTTTTATCCGAATTGCGCTGAAACCCTATTTGGGCGCAAAACCGCTGAAAAGCCGCGAACTGTTTACTCAATCTGTTTTATATCGAAGATAAATCATGGCGTTATTTTATACCCCGCAGAAAAATACAAAGTCTGTGCTGGCATTTGAGGCGGATATTCTGGAATTGGACTATCAGGGATTGGGTGTGGCGAGAGTCAACGGCAAAACTTGGTTTGTGGAAAATGCACTGCCCGGTGAAACCGTGCGAGTTGCCGCGTTTGAGGAAAAACGGCAATACGGGAAAGGGCGGGCGGTGAAAATTCTACACGTCGCGCCGGAACGCTGCTTGCCGCGTTGTGCCTATTATCAACAATGCGGCGGCTGTCAGGGACAGCATATCGCGGTAGCATTGCAGCGCCGGGCAAAGCAGAATGCGCTGTTTCAACGTTTGCGCAGATTACAGCCGCAGGGAATCGAATTTATGCCGATGATCGTCGGTGAACCTTGGCATTATCGTCGTCGCGCACATTTTGCCATACGCGGTGACGGAAAGCATAAAGGCGTAGTACTGGGATTTCGGCGCAAAAATTCGCAGCAGATTGTGCCGATTACGCGTTGCGAGGTGCTGGAAGCGCCGATTAACGATTTACTGCCAAAACTGACCGCACTTTTTACCCGTTGGTCGCAGCCGAAATTGCTGGGACATCTGGAACTGACCGCCGCGGATAACGGATCGGCACTGTTGCTGCGCCAGCGTGGAAATTTAGCGGAAACCGACCGCACTTTACTGCAACAGTTTGCCGAAAAGCAGAATCTGATGTTGTTTGTGCAGGATGACGAGCGCATTGAACAGTTGCACGGCGAATCACCTTATTATCAGCTGAACGACGGTTTGCGCCTACAGTTTGATATTTCAGATTTTATTCAGGTTAACGCCGCGCTGAACCAGCGGATGGTTGATACCGCACTGGATTGGTTGGCGCTCACGAAACAGGATAACGTGCTGGATTTATTCTGCGGCATGGGAAATTTCACCCTGCCTATCAGCCGACAGGCAAAAAGTGCGGTCGGTATTGAGGGCGTTTCCGCCATGGTGGAAAAAGCGATAAAAAATGCGGAACGAAATAATTGTACTAATGTCCAATTTTACCGAGGGGATCTCGACCAACCGTTTATACAACAACAGTGGTCAAAACGCGAATTCAATAAGATTTTGCTTGATCCGCCGCGCAGCGGTGCCGCATTCGCACTCAATGCGTTGTGCGGTTTGGGCGCGGAAAAAATCCTTTATGTCTCTTGTAATCCCGCGACGCTGGTGCGAGATGCGGAAATCTTATTGAATTCAGGTTATCAGTTGAAACGAACGGCGATGATCGATATGTTCCCACATACGGGACATCTGGAAAGCATCAGTCTGTTTGAAAAACGACAATAGGAAGAAATTATGGTTGCTGTACGCGGATCGCATTTATTAAATCCAAAGGATTTTGTGATTGAGAAATGGTGTGCCGGGTTGGCGCTGCCGCAAAACGTAGAACAAACGCTGGTTAAAGCCTGGCATTATTCGCAGGATAATATTGCACAGAAACCGAGCGATGAGGCGGGCGAGTATTGTTCACTGCACGGCGGCGTAGAGATGGTGGAAATTCTGCATAGCCTGAATATGGATGCCGACAGCCTGATTACGGCGATGCTTTATCCTATCGTGCATTATAATATCGTCGATCTTGCGCAGATTAAGGAAGACTTCGGGGCGAAAATCAGTAAGCTGGTAAAAGGTGTGATCGAAATGGATAATATCCGCCAGCTCAATGCCAGTCATTCCGCCGACAGTTTGCAGGTGGATAATGTGCGCCGTATGCTGCTTGCCATGGTGGATGATTTCCGTTGTGTGATTATTAAATTAGCGGAACGAATCGTGTACCTGCGCGATGCGGAAAAGTGCGGTTCGGAAGAAGAAAAAGTGTTGGCAGCAAAAGAATGTTCCAATATTTATGCTCCGCTCGCCAATCGTCTCGGGATCGGGCAACTGAAATGGGAGCTGGAAGATTATTGTTTCCGCTATTTACACCCGGATCAATATCATATTATTGCGAAACTGCTAAAAGAACGTCGTTTGGATCGGGAACAGTATATCGCCGATTTTGTGGCGGAATTAACTGGTTATCTGAAAGAGAATATCGATCAGGTTGAAGTGTACGGGCGTCCGAAGCATATTTACAGCATTTGGCGCAAAATGCAGAAAAAGCATTTGGAATTCAGCGACTTATATGATGTGCGTGCGGTGCGGATCATTGTGCAGAAACTACAGGATTGTTATTCCGCACTGGGTATTGTGCATACTCATTTCAAACATTTACCGAAAGAATTTGACGATTATGTCGCCAATCCGAAGCCGAACGGTTATCAATCGATCCATACAGTGGTGCTGGGTAAGGGCGGTAAACCTATCGAAGTGCAGATTCGCACCCAGCAAATGCACGATGATGCGGAACTTGGCGTGGCGGCGCACTGGAAATATAAAGAAGGGTTGACCGGTCGTTCCGCTTATGAAGATAAAATTGCATGGTTACGCAAACTGTTGGCATGGCAGGATGATATTACCGATTCCGGCGAGGTGATGGCGGAGCTGCGCAGTCAGGTGTTTGATGATCGGGTGTATGTGTTTACCCCGAAAGGCGAAGTGGTGGATTTGCCGAGCGGTTCGACGCCGCTGGATTTTGCTTACGCCATTCACAGCGAAATCGGACATCGTTGTATCGGTGCCAAAGTCGGCGGGCGGATTGTGCCGTTCACCTATCAGCTGCAAATGGGCGATCAAATCGATATTATCACGCAAAAAACACCGAATCCGAGCCGTGACTGGCTGAACCCGAATCTGGGCTTTACCCACACGGCGAAAGCGCGGGCGAAAATTCATGCTTGGTTTAAAAAACTGGATCGTGATAAGAATATTCCTGCCGGTAAAGAATTGTTAGAAAACGAAATTACTCGGCTGGGCCTGAGTTTGAAGCAGGTTGAACAGCATGCGTTGCCGCGCTATAACCTGAAAAACCTGGATGATTTGTATGCCGGCATCGGTGGCGGCGATATTCGTTTGAATCAGTTGGTGAATTTTTTACAGAATAAGCTGATTAAAACCACGGCACAGGAAGCCGATGCAGAAATTTTGCGCCATGTGGCAAATAAAGGCGCGAGCAATACACAGCAGAAAAACGATGATAAAAAAGGTTATGTTATCGTTGAAGGCGTAGGCAATCTGATGCACCATATTGCGCGTTGCTGCCAGCCGATTCCGGGCGACGATATTGTCGGTTATATTACCATGGGACGCGGTATTTCCATTCACCGCAGCGATTGCGAACAGTTTATGGAGCTGCAAAACTCTCATCCGGAACGAGTGGTGGAGTCGGTATGGGGCGACAATTACGCCAGCGGTTTTCGCATCAGTATTCGGATTATTTCCAGCGATCGCAACGGCTTGCTGCGAGATATTACCACCGTGCTGGCAAATGAGAAAATCAGTGTACTCGGCGTATCCAGTCGCACGGACACCAAGCGGCAAGTGGCGACCATCGATATGGAAATTGAGCTGAACAATGTGCAGATTTTGAGTAAAATTCTGGCGCGTTTAGCTAAACTGGACGATGTGATTGAAGCCAAACGTCTTTAAATAATAAGGAATTTTATGCAGAAAACCACAGGGTTAACCCACCTGATAAAATCAACGGGCTATTCATTAAAGGGATTAAAAAGTGCGGTCAAATATGAGACCGCTTTTCGCCATGAATTGCTCTTGGCAATGGTGCTGATTCCACTGGCATTTTGGCTTGGGCGGAATCACATCGAGATTGCGCTGATGGTTGGTTCCGTGTTAATGGTGTTGGTGGTGGAATTATTAAACAGTGCGGTGGAAGCGGTTGTCGATCGAATCGGAACGGAATATCACGAACTGTCCGGACGCGCGAAGGATTTAGGCTCGGCGGCGGTGTTTGTGGCGCTGACGCTAATGGTGATTGTATGGGGGCTGATGCTGTTTTGCTGAGCGCAAAACGGTAAAAACGAAAGAGGGCATATACTAAATGCCCTCTTTTGCTTATTGGCTTAAGAGTTTTGTGGTCGGGTTAAATATTTGGTTGCGGCGAAAAAGACAATAACCAGAAAGAAATAGAAAATATTACCCGAATTATGGGTAAAAAATCCCTGACTGACACAGTAAAACATCACCGACAGAATATGCACGATGCCGAGCGCCGCTACGGTGCGCGCTTCGATTGAGGTGTTTGACAGGCTGCGGATAAAATAGCGCATCGGCACCAGCATAATACCCAGTAGCCCCAGTAAACCGAGCACACCGCGTTTAGCCAGCTCATCTAAATATTGGTTATGTGCATGATCAAAAATGGTTGCTCGCGGATTGATTATATTCTGCTCAGCATATTTTTTCGATTGTGCCGCGACCCCTTGCGGTCCCCAACCTAACAGCGGCTTTTCCTGCGCCATTAACAGCGCGCCTTTCCACATCTCAAAACGCGCACCGACGGAGGTTGCGCCGTTATTTTTGTCAAAATAGGCAACGATCTCGTTATTGGCTTTTTTAATGCGGTTCATCACCTGCGTATTCGGCAGTGAGAGCGCTGTGATGACGCCGATAAGAATCACGCAGCAGATGCCGGTTAAAAACGGTTTGCTCAGATTTTTACGATAGAGCAGCACGATGACGGCGATAATAAACGGCAGTCCGATCCAGCCGCCACGCGCGGTAGAAAGAAAACTGCCGAGTATGCCGAACAGCGTCGCCACGGTGCAGAGTACGGCGAGCTTATACTGTTTGCGGGCGGCGAAATACAAGGCGATGACCAGCGAAAACATACCCAGCGACATGGCGATATCGCCACCTTGAATGTGCATGGTACGCGGTGAATAAGCCTTCGATGCACCGAGATAAAAGCGATCATACAAGGCAACCAATCCGGCGATCAGCGCGCCGGCGGGAATACTGTAAGCCAGTACTTTGAAACGAATTGGGTAGTGGAACAGCAGCAGGAGTAACGGTAACAAAAAAATAACTCGGCTGGGGTTGTCCAGTTCTCTGGCTTTGCCGCCGTTAATCAGTAACGACAACAGAAAAATGGAAAAATAAAACACATAAGCGACAATCAGCCGTTTTTCGTCAGCGGGAATCGACCAGCGCGGTTTTCGGCTGAGAAAATAAATAAAATACACAAAAGCGATCACCATTAACAGAAACGGTGAAAAATTATGTCCGCCTTTGACGCTTAATACGGAAAGAAAGAAAAAACCGACGGCGAAATTGACTAACAGAGAGAGTTTGTTGCCTTTTAGAATATGCATATTGCCCCACAAAATTATGCGTAAAAAAACCGCACTTTAAAGTGCGGTCTTATTTTAGACTATTTCTGAAAATTATAATACATCAATACAGTTTAAATCCTGGAAGGATTTTTCCAGACGTTTAGACATGGATTCTTCCGATTTACGCAGCCAAACACGCGGATCATAGTATTTTTTGTTCGGGGCGTCAGGGCCTTCAGGGTTACCCAGCTGACCTTGCAGGTAAGCCTCGTTGGCTTTGTAGAAGTTCAAAATGCCTTCCCATGCCGCCCATTGGGTATCGGTGTCGATATTCATTTTGATCGCACCGTAGCTAATGGCTTCACGAATTTCTTCAGTGGAAGAACCGGAACCGCCGTGGAAGACGAAGTTAATCGGTTTTGCTGGCAGATTACGTTCTTTCGCCACGAATTCCTGTGATGCACCTAAAATAGACGGTTTTAATTTTACATTACCCGGTTTATACACACCATGTACGTTACCGAATGCAGCGGCAACGGTGAAACGCGGGCTGACCGGATGCAGCTGATCGTAAACGTAAAGCACATCTTCCGGCTGAGTGTAAAGGCGAGATTCGTCTACACCGCTGTTATCTACGCCGTCTTCTTCGCCGCCGGTGATACCGATTTCGATTTCAAGGGTCATGCCTAATTTTGACATGCGTTCCAGATATTGACGGCAGGTTGCCATGTTTTCTTCCATCGGTTCTTCAGAAAGGTCGAGCATATGGGACGAGAATAACGGTTTACCGGTTTCGGCAAAATGTTTTTCACCGGCATCCAGTAAGCCGTCGATCCACGGCAGTAATTTTTTGGCGCAGTGGTCGGTGTGCAGAATAACCGGCACGCCGTATTCTGCGGCTAATGTATGCACCTGTTTGGCACCGGCAATGGCACCCAGTACATCAGGACGAATACCGCTCGCCGGTTTAATGCCTTTACCTGCATAGAATTGCGCGCCGCCGTTGGAGAACTGAATAATAACCGGCGCTTTAACCCGTGCCGCGGTTTCCAGTACGGTGTTTACACTGTCACTGCCGACACAGTTGACCGCCGGGATTGCAAAGTTGTTTTCTTTTGCATAAGCGAAGATTTTTTGTACGTCATCACCTGTTACGACACCCGGTTTTACGATATCTAATAATTTTGCCATTTTTTGCTTCCTATCTTGATTGAAATTGGTCGGAACGATGCGCGAGGTAACAACGAACTGCGCGCATCACATAAGGTGGATTAGCCGTTGGCGCGTTTTTCCAGAATTTCCACCGCCGGTAAAACTTTGCCTTCTACGAATTCTAAGAACGCACCGCCGCCGGTAGAAATATAGGAGATTTTATCCGCGATACCGAATAAATCAATGGCGGCCAAGGTATCACCGCCACCGGCAATGGAGAAGGCACTGTTTGCAGTGGCTTCGGCGATGGCATTGGCGATCACTTCGGTACCTTTGCGGAAGTTCGGGAATTCAAACACGCCGACCGGGCCGTTCCACAAAATGGTTTTCGCATTACGGATAATGTCCGCTAGCTGTGCTGCGGATTTATCACCGATGTCAAAAATAGATTCGTCTGCTGCAACCTGATCAACTGCTTTTTCAGTTGCCGCCGCTGTTTCGGAGAACTCAGTGCCAACACGTACATCTACCGGTACCGGAATATCGGTCGCTTTGGACAGACGCTGCGCTTCCGGAATTAAATCCGCTTCGTACAATGATTTACCCACATTGTTGCCTGCCGCCGCAATAAAGGTATTGGCGATACCGCCGCCGACGATCAATTGATCGGCAATCTTGGAAAGGGAATCCAGTACGGTCAGTTTTGTGGATACTTTCGAACCGCCCACAATCGCCAGCATCGGACGTTGCGGTTCTTTCAACGCTTTACCCAAGGCATCAAGTTCAGCCGCCAATAGCGGGCCTGCACAGGCGACCGGCGCATATTCGGCTACACCGTAAGTGGATGCTTGCGCGCGGTGTGCGGTACCGAACGCATCCATCACGAAGACATCACAAAGTGCGGCGTATTTTTTGCCTAATTCGGCATCGTTTTTCTTTTCGCCTTTATTAATTCGCACATTTTCCAGTACTACGATTTCACCGGCGTTCACTTCGACGCCGTTCAGATAATCGCGCACCAAACGAACCGGCACGCCTAAATCGGAATTATTTAAGTAATCGACCACCGGTTGCAGCGAATCTTCAGATTTGAATTCGCCCTCGGTCGGACGGCCTAAATGGGAGGTTACCATGACTTTCGCGCCTTTTTGCAGCGCAAGTTTTAAGGTCGGAATGGTTGCGCGGATACGTGCGTCGGACGTGACTTTACCGTCTTTCACCGGTACGTTCAGATCGGCGCGGATAAAGACGCGTTTACCTGTTAAATCTAGGTCGGCCATTTTAATTACTGACATAATTTACCCTCTTGGTTGGTTAAAATTAAAAAATGTAAATACTGTCGAGCATTATACTCACTTCTTCCCCATGATGTAACGGGTCTAGATCAAATTCTCACCATTATTCCCGTTCTTAAATGAATTCTTTCTAATTGATTAGATAAATGACATATTTTCTTCAATATTCGGAGCGAAAGTTTATATGTGAGTTATCAAATGAAGAAAAAGTTTAAAAAACCAACCGCACTTTTGTGCCGTGCCGCATAGAAAACGACAATATGAATTATATTAATCGCAGTTGATATATTTATATGGAATATTAAATGCGATTTTTTTATTTCTACCGCTAAAATTTTGATGATTAAATGCAGTGAACCTGAAAACAGGTCTAATTCTAATCATATGTTTATAACAGTAATCAACACAACATCAACCGACAACCGAAGGAGAGAATATGTACCGCGTTCTTTCACGTTTTAGGCTACCGGCGGCATCGCTGGGGCGAAAAACGGCGCTGATTATTACCGCACTTACGGCGCTGTCCGGCGTGCAGGCAACAACCATATTGAATGCCTCTTATGATCCTACCCGCGAGCTGTATAAAGAGTACAACCAACTGTTTGCACAACACTGGCAGCAAACCGGCGGGGAACATATCACTGTTCGCACTTCGCATGGCGGTTCCGGCAAACAGGCGCGTTCGGTAATCGACGGTTTGCAGGCGGATGTGGTGACACTGGCGCTGGCAGGCGATATTGATGCGATTAACAACCGACAGCCGCTGATTGCGCCGGACTGGCAGAATAAATTCGCCGACAACAGCACGCCTTATACCTCTACTATTGTGTTTTTAGTGCGCAAGGGCAATCCGAAGCAGATCCGTGACTGGGATGATTTGGTGCGTGAGGGAATTGAAGTGATTACGCCGAATCCGAAAACCTCCGGCGGCGCACGCTGGAATTTCTTGGCTGCATGGGCCTTTGCCAAGGACAAATACGGCAGTGATGACAAGGCGTTAGCCTTTGTCAGCGAGCTTTATCGTCATGTGCCGGTGCTGGATACCGGTGCACGCGGCGCGACTACCAGTTTTGTCCAGCGCGGGTTGGGCGATGTGCTGCTGGCTTGGGAAAACGAAGCCTATCTGGCGTTGGCGGAGCAAGGTGGCGATGAGTTTGAAATTGTCACTCCGTCTCTTTCTATTTTGGCGGAACCGCCGGTTGCAGTGGTCGATGCCGTAGTGGATAAAAAAGGCACGCGCAAACAGGCGCAGGCTTATCTGCAATATTTATACAGCGATGAGGCGCAGCATGTTATCGCCAAACATTTTTATCGCCCGCGCAATCCTGCGATTTTAGCGCAATACAGTGACCGCTTCCCGCAATTGACGTTAGTGAACATTAATCAGGCTTTTGGTGGTTGGGCACAGGCGCAAAAGACTTATTTTGACGATGGTGGGGTATTTGACCAGATTTTTGCTCGGATTAACGAATGATTAGCAGAGACTCCCGACTGGGGGAGGCGGTTCAAGGAGTGATTTATGACAGCGACACCCCGCATTATTCCCGGGTTTAAATTATCGTTGGGGTATACGATCAGTTTTTTAAGCCTGATCGTATTAATCCCTTTGTTTTCCCTGTTTGTGTTTTCCATGCAGATTAGCTGGCAGGAATTTGTGCGGCTGATCACCGGCAAACAGTTGTTATTGTCCCTGTGGCTGTCCTTACGCACGGCATTTACCGCAGCGCTGCTCAATACCTTGCTGGGCGGTGTACTGGCGTGGACACTGGTGCGTTACCGTTTTGTCGGGCGCAAATTTATGGATACCTTTATCGATATGCCGTTTGCCTTGCCGACGGCGGTCGCCGGTATTGCGCTGACCGCCATTTATGCGCAAAACGGGATTATCGGTCAATTGTTTTCTTTTAAAATCGCCTATACGCCCATCGGCATTACGCTGGCGTTATTATTCGTCACCTTGCCTTTCGTGGTGCGTACACTACAGCCGGTATTGCAGGATTTGCCGAAAGATGTGGAGGAAGCGGCAACCATTCTGGGCGCCAACCGAATTCAGATTTTTACCCGCATTATTCTGCCTGCGATTCTGCCGGCATGGCTTATCGGTTTCACCCTTGCTTTTGCGCGCGCCATCGGTGAATACGGTTCGGTGGTATTTATTGCCGGCAACATTCCCTTTAAAACGGAAATTCTACCCTTGCTGATTGTGGCGAAGCTGGATCAGTATAACTATGTAGCGGCTGCGATGATCGGCGTTATCATGTTGCTGATTTCTTTCACGCTGTTATTTATTATCAATATTATCCAGCACCGCCTTGCGCGTTTTGGCGCTTAAGGAACGATTATGTTATTGCATTCACAGAAATACGGCCCGGCAGCTTATGCGCTGATTGCCTTGTCGGTGGTGATTTTTCTTATTTTATTGGTATTGCCACTGCTGGTTATGATCGCACAGGGATTCAGCGAAGGCTTTCCGCTGTTCTGGGCAACCATTCTTGAGCCGGATACCATTGCCGCGTTAAAACTTACGCTGCTTGCCGCGGCGATCGCCATGCCGCTGAATGTGGTGTTCGGCGTGTTTGCCGCTTGGGCGGTCAGTAAATATGAATTTAGAGGTCGTCAGTTTCTGATCACCTTGATTGATTTACCGTTTTCCGTTTCACCGATTGTAGCGGGATTGATTTATGTATTGCTGTTCGGCACCCAAAGTTGGTTATATCCCTATCTTGATGCATGGGGTATTCAGATCGTGTATGCCGTTCCCGGGATCGTGCTGGCGACTATTTTTGTATCCGTCCCTTTTGTGGCACGCGAGCTGATTCCTATCATGCAGGCGCAAGGCACGCAGGAAGAAGAGACCGCCACTGTGCTGGGTGCCAACGGCTGGCAGATTTTCCGCTATATTACGCTGCCGAATATCAAATGGGCGCTGCTACACGGCGTGGTGCTGTGTACCGCGCGCGCACTGGGCGAATTCGGTGCGGTTTCGGTATTGTCGGGGCATATTCGCGGTTATACCAACACTTTGCCGCTGCATATTGAAATTCTTTATAACGAATATAACATTGTCGCCGCATTCAGTGTCGCCGTTTTATTGTTGCTACTGTCGCTGGTTCTGTTGCTGGCGCGCCAATGGACGGAAAGCAAACTCGGCAGAGAAGCGGCATAAGAGGAACAACATGAGCATTATTATTCGGGATATTCAAAAAACGTTTGAAAATCTGACCGCACTTGACAAGATTAATTTCACCGTACGGAACGGTGAATTGGCTGCGCTGCTGGGGCCGTCCGGCTGTGGCAAAACGACGTTACTGCGCATTATTGCCGGGCTGGAGGAGGCCGACAGCGGTACTATTTTATTCGGCGAACGGGATGTCAGCGGGCTGAGCGCAAAACAACGGGACATCGGTTTTGTGTTTCAAAGTTACGCCCTGTTCCGGCACATGACCGTGGCGCAGAATGTGGCGTTCGGCTTGAAAGTCAAACCGAGGTCGGAACGCCTGAGTGACGACGAAATCCGGCGTAAAGTACGTGAACTGCTGGATTTGGTTCAGCTTAATCGCTTTGCCGGTTATTATCCTAATCAGCTCTCCGGCGGGCAGCGTCAGCGCGTGGCGTTGGCGCGCGCGTTGGCTACGCAGCCGAAAGTTCTGTTGCTTGATGAACCGTTCAGTGCACTGGATGCGACGGTGCGTAAAGAATTGCGCCGCTGGTTGCGTGATTTTCATCATGAAATCAATGTCACCAGCTTATTTGTCACCCATGATCAGGATGAAGCCTTAGAAGTGGCGGATAAAATTATTCTGATGAACAAAGGTAAAGTGGAACAGGTAGGTACGCCGGAGGAAGTGTATAAACAGCCGCAAACCGCATTTGTGGCGCATTTTCTGGGGGAAGTGAATGTGCTGCACGGCATAATCGAGCAAAACCGGCTGCGAATCGGCGATTTTATTCAGCCGCTCAGCCGGCATCATCGTCCGCAGTCGGTAATCGCCTATGTGCGACCGCATGAAATCGGCATGAGCAAAGCGAAAAATGACAATGCCATTCAGGGCAAAATCAGCCGTTTACATACCGCCGGGGCGACGATTTTTGTCGAAGTGCAGGCCGCCTGTCATGAGAAACCGATCGAAGTGTCGATTAATCACGCCCAGCGGGAACAGGAAGGCTTTGCGTCCGGCGATAGCGTTTATTTAACGCCGAAATTGGTGAATATCTTCACGCGTGATGAATTAATTGAATTTATGATTTGATCCGCAGCAAAACACCGTGCTCAAATAAAAAGTGCGGTGTTTTTTTCGCTGTTTTTGCATTATTTTGTATATGGTAGTCTGCCGGTTTATATGGCTAATATCCGGTGCGGCTGCGCGGGCAGTCGATGACCTGCCAGCTCAAATCGTAGCAGATGAACAGTTCGTTGCGGCTGGCGCCGATATAAATATTCTTCAGCTGCGGATTATTCTTTTTCATCCACGCGAACAACTCGTTGCGGGATGACAGCTCATAGGCGGGGAATTTTAAGGTGTGGAACAGTTCTTGTTGTTTGGCAAAATAATCTTGTGCCTTATCAAAGGCACAGGCGCCGTGTTTTTCCCATTCGCCTTGCAATAAATTGGCGCTTGGGCTTTCCGCTAAGAATTGCTCAATGACCTCCTGTTTCACCATCGGCAAATCGCCTTGACAGAAACGGGGCTGATCGGATACTCGGCGGGCAAATTTATTTTGCGGCCATAAACCGTGAATCACCCAACCGAAGTGCTGGGTTTTACCGCATTGATATTTCAGCGAGTTAGGCAGATTCTCGCCGTATCGTTTGCGTTGAATATCGCAAAACGCCGGCGACCAAGACAGCACAAAGGTATAATAATGGATCGGCGCTTTAGCATTCTGACCGATAGGATCATGTTGCATAATATAGTCGTAATCGCGTTCTACCACGGTGGAAACGGCTTGTTTCTGCTGCGAAAAATAATACCAGCCTGCCAACAGAAACATAAAAAAGAACACCACAAAAATGGATAATTGCATCATGCGTTTTTGATTCATCTGTGCTTCGCCTTAAATGAGTATTTAATTTTTAATCCGTATTCTTTATAATGCCGCATTTTCTAACTTTCTTGGAGGAAATGATGGCGCTGCTGATTACCGACAAATGCACGAATTGCGATATGTGCCTGCCGGAATGCCCGAATGACGCCATTTCCGTTGGCGACGAGATCTATGTGATCGACCCGAATTTGTGCACCGAATGTGTCGGGCATTACGACACGCCGACTTGCCAGAAAGTTTGCCCGATAACCAACTGTATTAAAACCGACCCCGCACATATGGAAACGGAAGCTCAACTGTGGGAACGCTTTGTGCTGATCCATCATGCTGATCAATTGTAATTTGATTGTTCCGCCCATTTCGCCAGTACGATTCCTGCTACCACTGCAACGTTCAGCCCGCTTTTCAGCGGATTAGTGCGTGATAAATTCAGAATGTCGTCTTTTGCCTGCAACAGCTGTTCCGCCCCGCAGTCACTCAGCAGAAAAACCACTTTATCGGCTAAAGGCAATGCGGTGACGGATTTGCCTCGCTTACCGCAGCTTGGACAGATCACCTGATAACCAGCCTGACGCAGCAGGCTTAGCGCGCTTTCCGTGCTGTCGGTTTGTAGCGGATGAATGTATTCCATGCCACCTTCCGCCACGCGCATGGCGGATGCCGCATTGAGTGCTTCAGGATCCGCCGTAACCACAGATTTCACGCCATAAAAAGCACAGCTGCGGATAATGGCGCCGAGATTATGCGCATTGCCGATGCCGTCCAACAGAATGACACAGTCACGTTGGCGGGCAAGGCTCAAGTAGCCGGTCAGGGTAAACGGACGTTTTTTCTTCACTAGCATACAGATCCCGCCGTGATGTTCCGTGCCGCTGACTCGCTCAAGTTCGCGGCCGTCCACCACATGATAGGCTTTTTTATTGGCAGCAAGATAGCTGAACAGTTCGCCGACGCGGTGGGCGAGCTCAACCGTCGTCCACACCCGCACAATGCTTTCTGGACGTTCGGCGAAAAGCGCAAGACAGGCATTTTCACCATATACTTTCATTTCTTCGGCACGGTTTTTCTTGATTTTTTCCGGTGCGCGCGGGGATAACGGTCCGGTTTTTTTCTCATAACTGTGCGCGCCACTGCTTTTTACCATGACTTTAACGTTGCCGGTGCCGCGTGCGTTCTCCATTTGCGTTTCGCTGAGCCGGCTTGGCGCGTGCACTGTATCCCAAGGCGTGCCGCAGGTGGCGCGTGAGATGTTTTTATCACGTTTAAAGACGGGTTTGTCCGATGGGCGAGCGCGTTCAAAGTGCGGTCGGTTTTGTCTCGGTTTTTTTGCCCGCTCTTTTTGGGCTAATGTGCGTTGGTTAAAACGATTTGAATGTTCTGCTGGTTGAAAGGTCGGTTTTTTTGCGTTCATAATGATTTGCCGCTAATAGATTGAAATACAGTGATAAAGTGAGTAAAAAATGCGCGCACTTTACGGGAAATTGTGAGCATTATAACGAAAAAAAACCTTTTTTCTACCCGCTTTAGCGGTAAATATTGTAAACTAGCCAACTAATTTCTCGTCGCGTCAATTATAGAGAACGATATATGTTGATAAATAAAACTAAACGAGCAATCCAACATCTTGAGTGCCTGCCCTGTCTGCCACTACGGGCGGAGCAGGTCGAGTTTATCGAAAGTCCCGCCGCATTTAAAGCGCAAATTATTCAGCTGATCCGTCAGGCAACATCACGTATTTATATTACCGCACTGTACTGGCAGAACGATGAAGCCGGACAGCAGATTTTAGATGAAATTTACCGCGCCAGACAGGATAATCCCGAACTGGATGTGAAAATTTTTGTCGATTGGCATCGTGCGCAGCGCAATCTGCTCGGTGCGGAAAAAACGGCGACGAATGCCGACTGGTATTGCGAGATGCGCGCCAAATATCAGCTGCCCGAGGAACCGAATATGTTTTTCGGCGTGCCGATTAATACCCGTGAAGTTTTCGGGGTGCTGCATATTAAAGGTTTTATTTTTGATGACATCGTGCTGTACAGCGGCGCAAGCATCAATAACGTGTATCTTGCCCAACATGCAAAATATCGTTACGACCGTTATCATCAAATTTGCAATAAAGCCTTGGCGGATACGCTGGTCGGCTTTATCCAGCGTGATTTGTTCGACCCGAGCGCAGTGTCGCCTCTGGATGTGAATGCTCGCCCGCAGACCAAAGAGATTCGCCAGGCTATTCGCGTATTCCGTAAAAGTCTTGCCGCCGACGGGCAGTATCGGTTGCCGGCTTCCGTAACGCTACATGACAGCCTGACTGTTTGCCCGCTGTTCGGTTTGGGAGCGGGCAATAATATTTTAAACCGCACGATTGAGGCATTGTTCCAACTGGTGCGGGAGCAACTGGTGATTTGTACGCCGTATTTTAATCTACCGCGTTCACTGCGCTATAACATCCATCGTTTGCTGGAAAAAGGCAAACGTATTGAAATTATTGTTGGCGATAAGGTGGCGAACGATTTTTATATTCCGCCTGACGAGCCGTTCAAAATGGCAGGCGCGCTGCCTTATTTGTATGAAAGCAATCTGCGCCGTTTCAGCAAAAAGTTTGAATCTTTCATTACGCAGGGGCAATTGGTGATCCGCACGTGGAAAGACGGTGATAATACCTACCATTTGAAAGGACTGTGGGTGGATGATAACGCTATTTTGCTGACCGGAAATAATCTGAATCCGCGTGCTTGGCGGCTGGATGCGGAAAACGGATTATTTATTCATGATCCGAAGCGGGAATTGCGTGCGCAGGTGGAAAAGGAGCTGAATGAGATTCGTCGCTATACCACAGTGCTGAAACATTATACCGAACTGGACGAGCTGGATACCTATCCGCAACCGGTGCAAAAATTGCTGCGCAAATTTGCGCGCCTGAAAGCTGATAAACTGGTGAAAATGATTTTATAGCATTCTTATTGTAAACATTTGGAAAACCACGCGGCGGCGTGGTTTTTGTTTAGCCGAAGATTTTTTTACCGAAGAAAAACAGGGTTAAGCCACAGGCGATAACAATAAAACCGATAATCTGCCACGGCTGTACCGGACGTTCGGGCATACCGATCAAACCGAAGTGATCGATAATCGCCGCGGCAATCAGCTGACCGACAATAATAAAAAACAGCATATTGGTTACACCCATTTTGGGCGCGAGAAAAATCGTGGTGAAGACCACCAGTGCGCCTAATGGACCGCCGATAAGTTTCCACAACGGCTGTTTCGGCACCTGTTGAAGGGCGCCGAGCAGATCGGTTTTCCAGCCGCAGATCAGCAATAACACCAGCGTACCGGTGGCAAAGGAGATCAGCGCCGCAACCGCCGGCTGACCGATTAGCGATCCCGCCAGCTGCGAATTGATTGCCGCCTGCGTGGCTAACGCAACGCCGGCACAAAGTGCGATTAAAACGAATGATAACAGCATACGGATATCCTTAAACGGAAATGAGCAAAACTGCGCAAAATTCTACCGCACTTTTTGCGTTGCGAATATGGTTTTAGTGCAATTTCATCAATGCAGTTTCATTGACGGACGCAATAACCGATTGATCCGACCGACCAACACAATCAGCCCGGTGCGGAAACAGCCGTGCAGTGCCGCTTGGTGCATGCGATATAAAGAAAGATACATCATGCGCGCGATTTTGCCTTCAATAAACATGGAACCTTTAGTCAGATTGCCCATGAGATTGCCAACCGTACCGAATCGTGAAAATGAAACTAACGAACCGTGATCGCTGAACACAAACGGTTTCAGCGGTTTGCCTGCCAGTTGCGCCAGAATATTCTTGCCACATGCCGCCGCCATTTGGTGTGCCGCCTGCGCGCGCGGCGGTACCGGTTTGCCGTTCGACTGCATCAAGGCGGCACAGTCCCCGATCACATAGACATCATCATCCACCGTAGTTTGCAGGGTATCTTTAACTTCGATCTGGTTGATGCGGTTGGTGGAAAATCCAAAACCGCGGGTGATGTCCGAAGCTTTAACGCCGGCCGCCCAGACCATTAAATCGGCATTTATATTGTCGCCGTTGCGGGTGATTAACCGGTTTTGCTCGGCCTGCACTACCGCAGTGTCGGTGCGTACGTCCACTCCGAGGGCGCGCAATTCTTTTTCTGCCGCAGCGGAAATGCGTTCCGATAAGGCGGGCAGAAGGCGCGGTCCGGCTTCCAGCAGGGTAACTTTCAGGCTGGTGTTATTCAGTTTGCCAAAGCCGTAATGATGTAAATGTTTCGCTGTATTATACAACTCGGCGGACAGTTCGATACCGGTCGCACCGCCACCGACAATGGCGATATGCACTTCTTTTTCATTGTTATTGGCGAATTTGAGAAACAGTTCCATCATGCGGTGATGGAAGAGTTTCGCCTGCTCCGAGCTGTCTAAGAAAATACAGTGCTGCGCCACGCCCGGAGTGCCGAAATCATTGGATTTACTGCCGATAGCCAGTACTAAGGTATCGTAAGCAATAGTGCGTTCGGCGACCAGTAATTCATTTTGTCCGTTGTAAATCTGTGCCAAGGTGACATTTTTATGCGTGCGATCGACGGCGGTCAGCGCGCCCTGTTGGAATTCGAAATGATGATTTTTGGCATGCGCGCGATAGCTGAGGGCATCGATATCGTCGTCCAACGAACCGGTCGCTACCTCATGCAGTAAAGGTTTCCACAAGTGAGTGCTGTTTTTGTCGATTAAAATCACATGCGCTTTTTGCTTGCGACCTAATTTGTCGCCCAGCGCAGTGGCAAGTTCTAATCCGCCGGCGCCGCCGCCGACAATAACGATTGTTTTCATAAACTACTTTCCTATAAAATTGATTAAGATCAAAACCGCCAGAATTGTAGTCGTTTATGCGGGAATGTCCAGCATCTTTTGTTCGGCATTTGCGGGTAATCGAAAAGGTGACGAAAGAAAGTGGCAAAAGTGCGGTGAAAAATAAGCGATTTTTCCACCGCACTTTGTCGGATTATTTGCTGATGGCGTCCGTCCAGCGGAACAGTTCATCCAGATCATAGTCGCCGGAATGTCCCACCGCCCAAGGTGTCGCATAATCCACTTGTTTGCCCGCCATATTCAGTTTAACGGCAAGGATTGCGCTGATCGCATGAGAGGTGTCGCGATCCGCGCTGCCGACGCGAATACGCCAGTGTTCGGCTGCATTCGGATTACCCAGATAATTCATCACATTCATTAATTTGATGATTTTTGCATCCGCCATGCCGCCCTGTACGACGGAATGCTGCTGTGCATAGGCAGTAAAGTGCTGATTGTCCACGGTTTGCGTGCCGAATAGATTGTTTTCACCGCTGCTGAGGTCTAAGGCGTCGAATGCCGGCGGCGATTTCATCCGTTTTGCCGAATGAATATAGCCGTGCCAGTCGATATCGGTAACGCCGTCTTTGTCTAAGGTAAGCCAAGGCTGCGCAGATAAATCCGTTCCCGCTTTGTACGCCTTATCGGCAGCACGGATAAGCACGCTTTTCACATAATCCTTAAAGGAACCGTTGCCCTGCGCATCCAGCGTCAGCGGTTTACCATTTTGATCTTGCAGATTCAGGCTGTTTAAATAAGCGGGAAACATCGCTTTTAACTGATCGGAGACGGCGATTTGTTGTGCGTTTAATTCGCCCTCAAGCATTGGCATCGGTTTGCTACGATCGTTATAGCCGGCGGCGTTTAATTTACTCATATCCATACGGCTGTATTGGTTCAGTCCGTTGAATTCCCATTCATAAGCGCTGTCGGCGTGTTCCAGATTGGTAATCGGGCAATAGGCGGAAACGGCAAAAATGCGATCGCTGGCATCGGCGGCGCCCAGCTCGTTGAAATATGCCGCATAATCGGCGCTGTCGCCGCTGGCACCCAACAGTGCGGATAATGCACCGCCAGCGCTGGTGCCGTTGGAGATGATTTTATTGGCATCGCCCGGCATGATTGCGTCGTTGAAATGTAAATAGCGGACGGCGGATTTCAGATCAATAATCGCTGCCGGCGCTTTGCCGGTATATTTGCCGTTTTGTTGCAGCGTGCGTCCGCGTGCGCCGACGCTTGCTACCACATAGCCTTTGGCAAGTGCGGTCATAATGGCGTTAGGTTTGTCGCCATTTGCGCCGAAGCCTTTGCTGTCATAGGTTGCGGCTTTGGCGGGCATATAGCCGCCGACGGCATTGGGCAGGAAGATCGGTGCGCTTTGCGCGTTGAAACCGTTGATACTGCCGTGATTGAAATAGGCTTCCGGAATATACAGGTTCAGGGTTTGGTAATCCGGTTCCAGCGGATGCTGAACATACACGATTTTTTCAAACGCGCGGAATTTCACCAGTTTGCCTTCGACACTGGTTTCAATGGCTCGGTAATTTTCGCCGTTAAATGTCAGCTGATAACCGTCTTGCGTTTGATTGAAATACGGCATCGTTGCCAGCGCATCGTTTTTTTCTGTCGGCAAGGCATAACTTGCTGCTGCGACGGAGGTGCTAAGCATTAGGGCGGCTAATTTTTTCAGTTTCATATAAACTCCAAATGATATTGTCTGCCTGTTTGACTCGCGCCGGTGCCAATAAGTTCCGTTATATAACAGAATACACCGGATTATCGGATCCATGTCACGATATCATCAAAAGCCTGGCGTGTTTTTTCCCTTGGTAGATTGCGCCGATAGCCGAACGCTGCCATCACGCTCAGCTTATATTGCTGCGGATCGTACAATCCTTGCTGTGCCAGCAGTGCGTCCATTTCTTCCAACGGGAAGCCTTCAATTGGTGTACTGTCGATGCCGATCATCGCGGCGGAGGTCAGCATATTTGCCAGTGCGATATAACTTTGGCGGCAAGCCCAGTGATAAAAGGCGACGGGATCTTGCGTGAGTTTAAAATCCTGTTCGCTGAAACGGCGGTAAAACTCCTGTCGCTGCTGCAATGCTTCCGGGGGAATATCGTGAATATCGCGCATAATGTGCTGCACATAGTCGCCATCGGCAAGCAGTGTGGACGGTTGGCGTACCAGAATAACGAGGAAATGGCTGCAATCCATGACTTTATCTTTCGCTCCCCAAGCATTATCGCGGATAAGCCGGCGGATGTGCGGACTGTCAATTACCAGAAATTTCCACGGCTCAAAACCGAAAGAACTTGGCGACAGCCGCCCGGTTTCTAAAATAAAACGAAAGTCTTGCTCGCTGATCTTTTTGCTTGGATCATAGGCTTTGCAGGCGTGGCGATAATGGTAGGCATTGAGAATTTGTTGTTTGTCAATGGTCATGGTGTTTTCTCCTTGAGGATGGAATCTGCGCTCTATTATGCGGGGTTTTGCCTGCAATGCCAATATTGTTTGGGGATGCAACGGTTAGAGAGAAGAATAAAAGCGAAAACGGACGGAAAACAGGGAAAAACAGAAAGAAAATATACCGCACTTTTAAAAGTTAAAAGTGCGGTAGAATTTTTGCTTGTTTTCAGCGTCGGCTTACAGGAACAGGTTGGCGAATAACAGTCCGAAAGCCAGACTGAATGCCATGCTCAGTAAACCTGGGAGCATAAAGCTGTGGTTGAAGATATATTTACCGATACGGGTCGTGCCGGTGGTATCGAAGTCGATAGAGGCGATGATCGGGCCGTAGTTCGGAATAAAGAAATAACCGTTTACCGCTACGAATACCCCGATCAGAATCGGTGCCGGGATGCCCAGCGCAATCCCCACCGGGAACAAGGTTGCCACAGTTGCACCCTGACTGTTAACCAGCACGGAAAGCAGGAATAACGCGAAAGCGAATGTCCAAGGTGCGGTTTCGACCAACGCTTTCACGCTTTCTTTCACTTCCACCATGTGCGCCTGCATTAAGGTGTCGCCCAGCCAAGCGATACCGAAAATCGCAATCACCGCGCGCATACCAGCATGGAAAACGGAACCTTGCGTGATGACATTGCCGTTCGGTTTACAAATAAGGATAATCAGCGCGCCGACGGTTAACATCACGATTTCGATTGTATGTGCCATACCCATCGGTTTGCCGTCGAAACTCGGACGCAATGACGGGAAAGCGCCCATAATAACCACTAACAGCGCACCGATCAGGAATAAAGATACGGAAGTTTTTGCCGTTTTGCTGATTTCGATTTCAGCGGCATTGGTTTTGGTTTGATTCTTCTTGATATATTCCGGATCCTGTAATAAGCGCTGGTAATCCGGATCGTCTTTTAACTCTTTCCCCATTTTGTTGACGAAAATACACGCTACGCCGATACCCAGCACTGTCGCCGGTATGGTGACTTTCAGCACGTCGCCCAAGTGAATGCCCTGCGGTTCAAGATATGCCACTACCGCAACGACTGCCGCCGCAATTGGGCTGGCGACGATAGCGAACTGGGAGGCAATAACCGCCATGGAAAGCGGACGTTCGGGACGGATACCGTTATGACGGCTAACCTCGGCGATAACCGGCAATACCGAATAGGCAACATGCCCGGTGCCGGCCAGTACAGTGAATGTCCAAGTCACCGCCGGCGCCATGAATGTGATGTATTTTGGATTTTTGCGCAGAATGTTGGTGGCGATTTTGATCATGTAGTCCAGACCGCCGGCCGCCTGCATGGCTGCCGCGGCGGAAACGACCGCCATAATCATTAACATGACGTCAATCGGCAGACCGGCGGGCTGTAACCCGAAACCGAATGACAGAATAGCAAGACCGACACCGCCCATTACCCCCAGACCGATACCGCCGATGCGCGCACCGATCAGGATACAAATTAGCACGATGGCGAATTGAATAAAAAACATGGTTGACCCCTATTTTGAACATATACAGAAAAGCATTCCCGCCGTAGCAAAACGGGAATTTACCTCGCGGCGGAAAGAGCTTTGTCATCGATTGTTCCTTTCTTCCGCAATTGCACGCTACTATAGCAACAAACTTGTCTTATCTCTATAATATAGATCAATTAAATTGCAATAGTTTCTTTGAAAGATGAAGAAACTGCGGTTATACTTAAGCCCTTATTTTTAAACTTAAACATTGAATTTAACATTGAGAACAACATGCAAGAATTTCTCCCTATGGCGACGGATTTCGCTAAAAATCATTCTTTGATGGTCATCGCATGGCTTGCCGTTTTTATCATGGTGGTTTATACCCTGACCAAGTCCGTTACCACAAAAGTGAAAGTCATCGGTAATGCGCAAGCCGTCAGCCTGATTAATAATGACGATGCGGTGGTCATTGATCTGCGCACCATTGACGAATTTGAGCGCGGTCATATTATTAACAGCATTAACCTGCTGCCCAGCGAAATCAAAAATCAGAATGTGGGCAAGATCGAACAGCATAAAGAACATGCAGTTATTCTGACCTGCGCAACCGGAATGTCTGCCGGCGCATCGGCTGAATTGCTGTCCAAACAAGGTTTCAGCCGAGTTTATACGCTAAAAGACGGTATCGGCGGCTGGCGTTCCGAGAATCTCCCTTTAGTAAAGAAAAACAAATAATTAAGAAGGATTAAATCATGACAGAGCAAAATCAAGAGGTTGCGGCAAACGAAGAACAAAACACGCAGGCCGTATTGCAGATTCAACGTATTTACGTTAAAGACATCTCCTTTGAGGCGCCAAATTTACCGCACATTTTTCAGCAGGAATGGAAACCGAAATTGGGTTTTGACTTAAGCAGCGAAACTACGCAGTTAGGAGATGATTTATATGAAGTCTGCCTGAATATTTCCGTTGAAACCACATTAGAAGACAGCGGCGATGTTGCTTTTATTTGTGAAGTAAAACAGGCGGGCGTGTTTACCGTCAGCGGGCTGGAAGATATGCAGCTGGCGCATTGCCTGACCTCGCAATGCCCGAATATGCTGTTTCCTTATGCGCGCGAGCTGGTGTCCAATCTGGTTAACCGCGGCACCTTCCCGGCATTGAATCTTTCCCCGGTCAATTTTGATGCGCTGTTTATGGATTATTTACAACGGCGGCAAGAACAGCAGGAACAATCCGGCAGTCAGGAAGTGCATTAACCCGGCGAAACAGGCTGTTGAAAGAGGCGGATAAATGATCCGCCCTTTATTGTTTTTTCGTTCTTGTCAAATTTCGCCATTTCCGGAGTATAAATGATGAATACGACAATATCCGCTTCGCCTATCACCGTGATCGGCGCCGGTTCTTACGGTACCGCGCTGGCGATTACCTTTTCCCGCAACGGTTATCCCACTTATCTGTGGGGACATGATCCCGAACATATGCGTCGCTTGGCTGACGAACGATGTAATCAGGCATTTTTGCCCGATGTACGCTTTCCCGATGCACTGCAAATTGAAGCCGATTTGGCGGCGGCAATAGCGAAATCGCGCGATTTATTAGTTGTGGTGCCAAGTCATGTATTCGGCGAAGTCATCGCCAAAATCAAACCGCACTTACGCGCGGACAGCCGCATTGTGTGGGCGACCAAAGGGTTGGAGCGCGACAGTGGACGTCTGTTGCAGAACGTCATTGAAGATACGCTCGGCAAAGAGTATCCGCTGGCGGTGTTATCCGGGCCGACATTTGCCAAAGAACTGGCGGCAGGCATGCCGACTGCGATTGCGCTGGCGTCGAATAATCAGCAGTTTGCTCTTGAGTTTCAGGCACGTATTCATTGCAGTAAGCATTTTCGCGTGTATATCAATCACGATATGATCGGCGTGCAGCTTGGTGGAGCAATTAAAAACGTTATTGCAATCAGCGCCGGCATGTCCGACGGCATGGGCTTCGGCGCCAATGCCAGAACCGCATTGATCACGCGCGGCATTGCTGAAATCAGCCGTTTGGGCGTATCTTTGGGGGCGAACCCGAATACCTTTATGGGCATGTCGGGATTAGGCGATCTGGTGCTGACCTGTACCGATAACCAATCCCGCAACCGCCGTTTCGGTTTAATGCTGGGACAAGGCGTCAGCGCGCAGGCGGCAATGGATGAAATCGGTCAGGTAGTGGAAGGCTTTTATAATACCAAAGAGGCCTATTTGCTTGCGCAACGACAGGGCGTGGAAATGCCGATTACCGAACAGGTGTATCAGGTACTGTTCTGCGGTAAGAATGCGCAAGAAGTGGCAATGAGCTTACTCGGACGTGAACGTAAAGTGGAATAAGGAAAATATATGTCGGTAGAATTGTGGAATCTGATCCGTCAGGAAGCAAAAGAGCAGGTAGAATGCGAGCCGATGCTGGCGAGTTTTTTTCATTCGACCATTTTAAAGCATCATAATCTGGGTAGCGCACTGAGTTATATTCTGGCGAATAAACTTGCCAATCCCATTATGCCGGCGATTGCGTTGCGTGAAATCGTAGAGGAAGCGTATCAGTCGCAGCCGAGTATTATTGAAAGTGCGGCTTGCGATATTCGCGCGGTGCGGCAGCGCGATCCTGCGGTGGAATTGTGGACTACGCCGTTGCTGTATTTAAAAGGTTTTCATGCCTTACAAAGCTACCGCATCACCCATTATCTGTGGCTATGCGGGCGTAAAGCGTTGGCGATTTACTTACAGAATCAGATTTCCGTCGCCTTCGATGTGGATATTCACCCGGCGGCGAAAATCGGTCATGGTATCATGTTCGACCACGCCACTGGCATCGTTGTGGGGGAAACCTCGGTGATTGAAAATGATGTGTCCATTCTACAAGGCGTTACTCTCGGCGGGACGGGCAAAGAATCAGGCGATCGCCACCCGAAAGTGCGCGAAGGCGTGATGATCGGCGCCGGAGCGAAAATTTTAGGTAATATCGAAGTGGGGCGTTATGCTAAAATCGGCGCGAATTCGGTGGTGTTGCAGCCGGTGCCGGAATATACCACGGTGGCGGGCGTACCGTCGAAAACTGTCGGCAAGGATAAAGGCGCGAAGCCGGCTTTCGATATGAATCAGTATTTTATTGATGATTCAATTAACTTAAATATTTAATTTCAGTTTGTTAACAGGAAAGCAAAGATGATTAATAAAGATACTCAAGTATGTATGTCGTTGTCCGGTCGGCCCGGCAACACCGGCACTTATTTTCATAACTATCTGTATCAGAAACTCGGTTTAAATTTTGTGTATAAAGCTTTTACCACGCAGGACATCGAGCATGCGGTGAAAGGCGTGCGTGCGCTCGGCATCCGCGGTTGCGCGGTATCTATGCCGTTTAAGGAAAGCTGTATGCCCTTTGTGGATGAAATCGATCCGTCTGCGCAGGCGATTGAATCGGTCAATACCATTGTCAATGATAACGGTTATCTGAAAGCCTACAATACGGACTATATCGCGATTGTTAAACTGATTGAGAAATACCGTCTGGATAAACATGCCCGTGTGATTGTGCAGGGCAGCGGCGGTATGGCGAAAGCGGTGGTGGCGGCATTCAAACATGCCGGATTTAGCGCGTTGCAGGTTTATGCGCGTAACGCACAGACCGGCACTTATCTGGCGCAGCTTTATGGCTATGATTATATTGATAGCCTGACAGGACAACAGGCGGAGATTATTGTCAACGTTACGCCTATTGGCATGCAGGGCGGTAATGAAGCATCGCAGCTGGCTTTCCCGCAGGCGATGATCGCCGGTGCGCAAACCGTGTTTGATGTGGTGGCGATGCCGGCGGAAACGCCGTTGATCCAAGCCGCCCGCGCACAGGACAAGCAGGTAATTTCCGGCGCGGAAGTGATGACCTTACAGGCGGTGGAACAATTTGTATTATATACGCACCTGCGCCCGAACGATGCGTTGATTGCCGAAGCCGCGGCATTTTCCCGCTCCAACTGTTAAGCATCGTTATCTGCCGGGGCGACGGGGCCCGGCGGCGCGGTTTTTCACCGTACAGACCGACGCATCGTTGTTGCCGAGATATACCGGAAACTCATTAAAAAATCACCGCACTTTTTATTGGGATTCGGCGTATTCATATAGCGTCAAAGTTGGCATCCTGCTAAAATCTGCCGTTCGTTTGATTACATTCCTCTGCCGATAATTTTTTGGAAGAAAAAGCGTCATCGGCGGAGGTATAGGCGTGCCGAATCGGCGCGCCGTTTGCCGTTCGGCATCCCAACATATTGAAGAAGAGCCTTATGTATAATACTTTATCGTTATTTGAACAACTTCTTTCGACAGACAATATGGACATTTTGTTCAAAATGGTTATCGCCGCGGTGCTTGGCGGCATTATCGGGTTGGAGCGTGAACTAAAACACAAACCAGTCGGGGTGAAAACCTGTGTGATTATCGCGGTAACCACCTGTGTGCTGACCATTGTGTCGATTAAATCGGCGGAACATTATGCACAGGTTTCGGAAAATATTCGTACTGATCCTATGCGTCTGGCGGCACAGGTGATCAGCGGCATCGGTTTTCTGGGCGCGGGGGTGATTTTGCGCAAAAGCAATGACGCCATTTCTGGGCTGACCACGGCGGCGATTATTTGGGCGGCGGCAGGTATCGGGATTGCCACCGGTGCCGGTTTTTTCTTTGACGCTGTGATCGCCACCATAATGATCCTGCTGGCGGTGCGTCTGGGACCGAAAGTGCAGCAGCTGGTCAGCCGTAGTAAACGGAAAAATCGTAGAACGAAAATCAATATATTACTCAATACTGCCGCCGCAATTGGCAAAGTCACAAATATTCTGGTCAGCAATAATTATCGGATTGATAACCTAACGGTTAAAGATCAGCAAAACGGCGAGGTTAAACTGATTATCAAATGCCTGATTACTGAAAAATCAATGTTACAGGGCGTGTATTTGTTGCTGAAAGATGAGCCGGAAGTGGTGAGTATTGATTTACAACATTAGAAACCGCTTTTCAGCGGCTTCCGAATGCGTAAAAACATCGTCAAAAATGACCGCACTTTCGCGCGTTTACCAGTCAAATACCTCGCCGTCACGCAGAATATGCGCATTTCCCTTACGGCGCAAAAAACCGCAACGGTCGAAATATTCCATTAACTGTACGGTAATTTTGCGCCCCCAGCCCAGTTCGTCACGCAGCCGATTCACCGAAATACTACCTTGCTCAGCAATAATCTGCTTAATCAAACGGGCGTAAGCGTAGGCGTTTTCCGTCAGCAAAAAACGGTCTTTGACAATCGGTGTCAGGTAGCCCAGTTTACCCGCTTTGTACAGAAAGTTACGCATATCGCTTTCCGTTTGTCCGAGCTTATCCGCCAGATCCCGCACCCACAGCGCCTGTCCGTGTTGGCGCTCAAATTGTTCCGCCACTGCCTGCCACAGTATTTTTTCCGCCTCCGAAAAACGGATTTTATGCTCGGGCGTATGCAGCCAGCCGCGAGTTTGTTCAATTTGCCCGCTGTCGAGCAACTGCTCGATAATATGATAAATCAGTTTTTCCGGCTGATTAATTGCCGCAATGCGGTATAAACGGGCTTTGCTCAATCCGAGTTGATCACCGTGCAGGGCGTGATATTCGCTCAGCGCCGCGAGTAGTTTTTCCGTCTGCTGCGCCTGATAATGATGGTTAAATCCCCAATCCTGAAACACTACATCCTGATTGCTGCGGATAATGTCCTGCAATTGCTCGATGCTTAACTGCTCCGTCCAAGCTAATCTGGCTAATGTGACCGGTTGTTGTGCCAGATACCGTTTAATGCGCTCGGCGGCGCTGTCGGTCTGAATCAGCCCACGCAAGTAATCCAGTCTTTCTGCGCTGCGTTTATGGCGTTTCGGTGAGTTAATTTCCACCGTTTTGGCGCCGGCAAGCACGGATTTAGCATCACCGCTGCGCAAAATCAGTTTATCGCCGTAAGCCAGAAACAGCGGTTTGTCTAAAATCAGCTCGGCAAATCCCTGCTGTTGCGGGGCGAGGTTTTTTTCCTGCAACAGATTGAGCCTGCCCACAGTGCGCGCCGCTGCGTGATAAGTATGTACCGGCTGGCTTTCCGTTAAGGGCTGCGCCGCCTCAAGCCAAAGGGTAACGCGTTCTGTCGGCGGCAACGGCGGTTGCGCCAGTAGCCAGTCGCCGCGCTCGATTTTGCTGCGGTCTAAATCGGTATTGATATTCAGCGCCAGCCGTTGACCTGCCACTCCGCGCGTGTTTTGCTGATTCTGCGCATGGATATTTTTTACCCGCACTTTCTGTCCGCCGGATAAATACAGCGTATCCTCAATTTGCACCGTGCCGGCAAATGCGGTACCGGTGACGACCATACCGGCGCCTTTCACGCTGAAAACGCGGTCGATAGCGTAGCGGAACGGTCTGTCTTGTTCCGCCGGGTTCGGCAGTTGTGCCAGATAATCGCGTAATGCCTCAATGCCGCTGCCGGTTTGGGCGGAGGTGATAAACAACGGACATTGCGCTAA
>LM994632.1:229387-232777 GCA_000752995.2 Haemophilus massiliensis
ATCCGAGTTGATCACCGTGCAGGGCGTGATATTCGCTCAGCGCCGCGAGTAGTTTTTCCGTCTGCTGCGCCTGATAATGATGGTTAAATCCCCAATCCTGAAACACTACATCCTGATTGCTGCGGATAATGTCCTGCAATTGCTCGATGCTTAACTGCTCCGTCCAAGCTAATCTGGCTAATGTGACCGGTTGTTGTGCCAGATACCGTTTAATGCGCTCGGCGGCGCTGTCGGTCTGAATCAGCCCACGCAAGTAATCCAGTCTTTCTGCGCTGCGTTTATGGCGTTTCGGTGAGTTAATTTCCACCGTTTTGGCGCCGGCAAGCACGGATTTAGCATCACCGCTGCGCAAAATCAGTTTATCGCCGTAAGCCAGAAACAGCGGTTTGTCTAAAATCAGCTCGGCAAATCCCTGCTGTTGCGGGGCGAGGTTTTTTTCCTGCAACAGATTGAGCCTGCCCACAGTGCGCGCCGCTGCGTGATAAGTATGTACCGGCTGGCTTTCCGTTAAGGGCTGCGCCGCCTCAAGCCAAAGGGTAACGCGTTCTGTCGGCGGCAACGGCGGTTGCGCCAGTAGCCAGTCGCCGCGCTCGATTTTGCTGCGGTCTAAATCGGTATTGATATTCAGCGCCAGCCGTTGACCTGCCACTCCGCGCGTGTTTTGCTGATTCTGCGCATGGATATTTTTTACCCGCACTTTCTGTCCGCCGGATAAATACAGCGTATCCTCAATTTGCACCGTGCCGGCAAATGCGGTACCGGTGACGACCATACCGGCGCCTTTCACGCTGAAAACGCGGTCGATAGCGTAGCGGAACGGTCTGTCTTGTTCCGCCGGGTTCGGCAGTTGTGCCAGATAATCGCGTAATGCCTCAATGCCGCTGCCGGTTTGGGCGGAGGTGATAAACAACGGACATTGCGCTAAAAACGGATAATCCTGCATGAGCTGGCGGGTGAGCTGCTCGATTTGCGCGGCATCGGCACGGTCCGCCTTAGTAATCACCACGATCAACCCGTCAATGTGCAGCAGACGCAACATTGCCAAATGTTCCGCCGTCTGCGCCTGCACGCCTTCATCAGCCGCAATAACCAGCATGGCATAATGAATGCCGCCCAGCCCTGCCAGCATATTCGGTATGAATTTTTCATGCCCCGGCACATCAATAAAACCTAAAATACGTTCTTTCAGCGGTAAATAGGCATAGCCGAGATCAATGGTCATACCGCGTTTTTTTTCTTCCGGTAAATGAGCCGTATCCGTGCCGGTTAAGGCTTGCAATAAAGCGGTTTTACCGTGATCCACATGACCGGCGGTGACAATAATCATAAGCTCTCCAGCGTGTGTAGTAATTGGTTAATATCGGCGAGACTGCGCAGATCAAGCCATATTTTATTCTGTTCAATCCGACCGATCACCGGCTGCGGCAGCGATTTAAGCCGCGCATAAAGTGCGGTCGGTGTTGCCTGTGTTTTTGCCTCAATCGTGACCGCTATGGAAGGAATCTCTGCCAGCGGTTGCGAACCGCTGCCGATTTGCGCCGAACTCGGTTCGATACGCAGCATATAATCCCGATTCAGGTGATTTTCCAACCGCACTTTTAAGGCTTGCGCCTGCTGTTGCAGTTCGGCAAGCGGACGAGTCAGCAGGTTCAGGGTAGTTAGCCGCTGTGCCAGCAGTTCCGGCTGCAAATATAGTCGTAAGGTTGCTTCCAGCGCGCTGAGAATCACTTTATCGCAGCGCAATACGCGTTTCAGCGGATGGGATTGCAGTTGCGCAATCAGCGCCTGTTTGCCGACGATAATGCCTGCCTGTGGGCCACCGAGCAATTTATCGCCGGAAAATGAAATCAGCGACACGCCTTGCTGCCATTTCTCTTGCACCGTCGGTTCGGCGGGCAGGGAATAGGCGGACAGATCTGTTAGTGCACCGCTGCCCAAATCGGTAATCACTGGCAGATTAAACTCCTTGCCCAGCGCCGTCAGCTCCTGTTCCGTTACGCTGCCGGTAAAGCCGCAGATTTGATAATTGCTGCTGTGCACTTTCATCAGAAGTGCGGTATTGTCGTTAATCGCGTTGCGATAATCGGCTAAATGGGTACGATTGGTGGTGCCGACTTCTACCAGTCGGCAGCCTGCCTGCTGCATAATATCCGGAATGCGAAATGCGCCGCCGATTTCGATCAGCTCGCCGCGCGAGATAATCACCTCTTTGTCTTTAGCCAGTACCGCCAACATCAGCAGCACCGCCGCTGCGTTATTATTGACGATACAGGCCGCTTCTGCGCCGGTCAGTTCACATAGCAGCTCGCTGATATAAGTGTCACGATGACCGCGTCGCCCTTCCTGTAAATCGTATTCCAGCGCGACATTGCCACGCATTGCCGCCAGCGCCGCCTGTTGTGCCGTCTGCGACCATAATGCGCGCCCCAGATTGGTGTGTAACACCGTGCCGGTAAGATTATGCACCGGCCGTATTTGTACCTGCCGGCGCTGTTGCAGATGCCGGCGCAGTGTTGCCAGTATCAGATCGTGATCGCGGAATTCATGGGGCAGCTGATGGTCTTGCTTAATCCGTTCTCTGCCTTGTTGCAGCAGACGGCGGCACTCATTGACCACCGCGCTGTGACCGAAATCGGTGATCAACTGTTTACCCTCAGCGGTTTTTAACAGTTTATCAATAGCCGGCAGCTGCTGAAAAAGTGCGGTCATTTTGGGGTTCCTTTCTTGCCTTGGATTGAGCTTAATCATACTGTTTTTTAGCGGGAAATTCAGTAGGAAATTGTTTAGGCTGTTATTTTCCTTGTAAAAATTAATGAATTTTTTACCGCACTTGAATAATCCGCTGAATTGGTTTAAAGTTGGTGCGCCTTTTGCGGAAGATCGTCGTTTCCGGTGAAGCGGCAGGACTTCAAATCCTGTTAAGGTTGCCAGCAATCTTGGGTGGGTTCGACTCCCATGATCTTCCGCCAATCCATATAAACCTGCATAAATTCACGTCAACTAATCACTCAATAAACCCAGTATTTTAAAGGCGTTATTGTAATTTACCGTAAGGCAATATAATTTTAACGAGTTTGATATATTGGACGGAAACGGTGCAATCTCTAGAAAACAGGCCAATGAAAAAGCAAAAGCCGAATATTCGGAATTTAACAGAAAACAAAAAATTGTTTCTGATTTTGATAAACGGCTGAAAAAACTCAAATTAACCAATAAATAAACAAATTCCGTGATCCTATAGTTTTGCGTAACTCACATTAAAGTGCGGCTAGGTGCATTTAAGCTTCAGCATACCGATTGGCGGGATAATAAAAACATTCTTGCTTTCGCGCAGGATATAAAAATGTGAATTAGATCGAACCGCCGTTATGGCGGGTTTTTTTTGGGGGG
>LM994632.1:234786-285102 GCA_000752995.2 Haemophilus massiliensis
AACCGCCGTTATGGCGGTTTTTTGTGGGGGGTTAATTTTTTATTGTTGACGGATTTATTGTTTGTTCCGACTGGGGGCAATGCCAAAAAAAAGCCACTGTTATTCACAGTGGCAAAACCATAATGAAAAAGACATTAGGATGTTTACTACTTAGAGGAAACCTGTTGTAAGAAAACTTTGCGCGGTGAGGTGAGTCCCAGTTTTTCCGCTTCGTTCACTAAATTCATGGCGCGGTTGACGTCGTTTTCTTTTAATGCTTTGCTGACCGCCTGTTTGAAATAGGCTTCAGTTTCGCTGTCTACCGGCGTGTTAACGGCTTTACTATTGGCGGTTTGAGCCGCTGCTGCGCCCACTGGGGTGGCAGCCGGTTTGCTGGAGCCGAATACGCCGGCCGGTAAGCCGATAAAACGGGTGCCGCTGGCTGCGCTGACGTTGACGCTGATTTCGCCGTTGCGGCTGTGCTGCACTTCAATATCCGGAATTGCCGGTGGCTGTTTGCCGGTAGCTTTGGCAAAGGTTTTGGACGGATGCGGCACGGTTGTGGTTTTGTTTAAATCTTGCTGGGTGGTGTAAACCAGCAGGTAAATGTAATCCTGGCTGGACGCCGGAGTTAAATTCAGTTCGGCGGAAAAGCGATTCGGTTTCATGCCGCGCTCTTCTGCAAATTTAAATTCGGAAGACGGATAAGTCGCCGCCACATTAAAATTATTGTCTAATACCACCGCACTTGGTACAAATACGTGCTGATCCAACACCGTACTTTCAATCGTAATCTCAATGGTGCCTTGATTCGCCGGAATGCGGTATGCCGCAATCGGGCTTTCGGTGCCGGCAAATTGTGCGGTAAACGCCTGTTTTTGCTGTTCGCTTAAGGTAGTTTTGACTGTTTCGGCAAGTTGAATGTCTTGCCAGTGTAATTGAGACAGAACGGTTGAGTTAATATGAATCGGTGCTGCCGAGCTTGGCAAAACAACAAACATATTAGCCAAAAAAAGTGCGGTCGTTAAAAGTGTTTTTTTCATATTAACCTCATTGCAAATCTGCGATTGCTGTGATTGTCAGGGGAAGCGTACTTCCCCTGTAATTAGTGCCGAAGCAGCGGAAGGTTTACCACCATGCTTCAAACTGAACGCCTGCAACAAATTCGCCGTCTTTGGCTTTATAACCGGCGTCGGTACGGTTTGTCGTATTGAATTTGTCGTTCCAGTGCGCATAAGTACCGAACACACGGATTGCCGGACGCGCCCAAATGCTTGAGCCTGCTTGCCATTGTTGCGCTAGAGTGACTTTGGTTAAGTCGTTTTTCAAGCCTGTGTTTTGGTCTTTAATGCGGTCGTAGCCTACTTCGACTAAGGTGCTCATAGTATCAGTCCATTTATACATTGGGCGGATACCGGCGGAATACCAAGTTTTGCCTTGTTTGTTGTCTAAGTCGGTTTTTTCGTAAATCAATGCGTACATCACTTCCACTTTGTCGCTTGCCGCAACCACGCCTTGATTGATTAAACGCAACATATGACCTTTGTTAGTAGTTGAACCGCCTTGTGAGTGACCGGTATTCCAAGAAGTCATCGAGTCTGTGGCATATTGTGCAGTAAATTTATTGAAACCACCGAAGAAGTTACCTTGGGTGTGTTCAACTGTTACCATATAGCC
This sequence comes from Haemophilus massiliensis, assembly GCA_000752995.2. Classification (GTDB taxonomy): domain Bacteria; phylum Pseudomonadota; class Gammaproteobacteria; order Enterobacterales; family Pasteurellaceae; genus Necropsobacter; species Necropsobacter massiliensis_B. The sequence continues at coordinate 236,443 of LM994632.1, forward strand.
GTTTTTGGTTGCATCAGCTTCACGAGCAGCATGGTTTTTGGTGTGAGAGCTACCGTAATCAAAACCGATTTCCAAACGACCGTTTTCGCTGACTTTCAGGTCGGCTAAACGTACATCAATGACATCATTATAAACGTCTTTGTTTTTGTCTTTAGTCGAATCCCATTTTTTGGTAATCGGGTTGTATTCCCAACCATATGCGCCACCTTCTTCGGTGTTACGGGTTACCGCCAAAGATAATTTACCGAAACCTAAATCAATATTTTCAACCCCTGCGCCCGGACCGGAAATATCCCAGTAGTAGAAGTCGTTCATGTGCACATCATGGCGTTGGTAGAAACGTTTACCGGCCCATAATGTTGCGCCCGGCAGACTGTCGGCGAAGTTTTTAAACTGCACGTTGATTTCGCGCAGTGCTGGACTGGTGGCTTCCCAGTCAACCTGCTGGTTTACAGAGTAAGCAATGTTAGAATCTAAATAGATGGATTTATCGCCGTCTTTGAAAAGCTCTTGACCTAATTTGAATTCTGCATAGGTTTCTGCTTCGTTACCTAAACGGTATTTCGAGCCGCCGCCGTTGACGGTGAATGCGGTTTGTTCGCCGCCGCCGGATGTCCAGCCGATACCGGAACGGGCATAACCGTGGAAATCAACCGCACTGGCGCTGGTCGCGATCAGTGCGCCAGTGATGGCTACTGCTAGTAGAGTCTTTTTACTGTTCATAATTGACCTCATTATTTATTAAATAACATTTAGGGGTATATCAATGAATTGATATTGGTTTTAATGGCATTGATTCAGCTCGCCAATCAATGCCGAAATCCTTACACGCCGCGTTCTTTAAATAAGCGCCGGCAGGCAGTGCCGTCTTCTTTAAACAGGTGGCAGCGTTCCGGCACGATACCGATATCCAGCGCGTCGCCCTCATTAACCAGCACTACATCGTTTTGCCGATATACCAGTGTCGGCTGTTTGATTTCCGGAATTTCAAGGTGGATTTGGGTTTCATTGCCTAGCAGTTCCACCACCTGCACTTTACCGCGCAATGTTACCTGTGCCTGCTCGGCTGGTACCAAATGTTCCGGGCGAATACCTAAGGAAAGATTGTCGCCGACACTGACGCCTTTGCCGGAAACCGGAATCCAGAAATTATGGTGATGCGCATCTGGCAATTCGATTTGCACCCGCTCGGTTTCCACGCCGGTTACTTTAACCGGCAGGAAGTTCATTTTCGGTGAGCCGATAAAACCTGCCACAAAGCGGTTTGCCGGATAATGGTAGAGTTCCAGCGGTTTGCCCACTTGTGCGATACCGCCAGCATTTAGCACTACGATTTTGTCCGCCAGCGTCATGGCTTCGACCTGATCATGGGTCACATAAATCATAGTGCGGTTCAATTTTTTATGTAATTTGGAGATTTCCACCCGCATTTGCACGCGCAGTGCGGCGTCCAGATTGGATAGCGGTTCATCCAGCAGAAAAACTTCCGGCTGAGAAACCAAAGTGCGCCCGATTGCCACACGCTGACGTTGACCGCCGGATAAGGCTTTCGGTTTGCGATCCAATAAGTGCGCCAGCTGTAGAATTTCAGCGACCTGATTGACGCGTTGGTCGCGCTCCGCTTTGTTGACGCCCGCCAGTTTCAGACCAAATGACATGTTTTCCGCCACATCAAGGTGCGGGTACAAGGCATAAGATTGGAACACCATGCCAATACCGCGTTTTGCTGGCGGCACATCATTCATAAGCTGATTGCCGATATAAAGTTCGCCTGTAGTAATGTCTTCCAGTCCGGCAATCATGCGCAGTAAGGTTGATTTACCGCAGCCGGAAGGACCGACAAACACAACGAACTCACCTTCATTAATTTCTAAATTGATATCTTTAGAAATATGTACGTTGCCGTAGGATTTGCCTACATTGCGTAACGATACATTTGCCATAGAGAACCTCTTTTTATAAATTTATAATTTGTAGTAATTTTTTAGTCATTCTTTGTGTCTTTTCATTACGGAGCTAATCATCCGCTATATAATGTTGAAAAAAATCCTCCTTTTGCGATTTTTTTTAGGATTAGATGAAAAAAGCGTCGGCGGCGGGAAATTAAATCGGCAACACGGAAAATTTCGTTTTTATGTGAAGCAGGTCACGTTTTAGGCTGAAAATTTTGTGAGACGTATCACAAAAAATAGAAAAATCGCTGAAAAATCAGGATATTTCCAGCAGGGAGGAGCAGGGGGGAGGATAACAAATGAAAATATTACTGCATAATCTACGATAACTCAGGATAGGCTGTCCGGTTATCCTCAGACCATCCAAATTTAAGTCCATATCATAAGGAGCAACACTATGAATAAAAAACTCTTGGCATTCACACTGACCACTGCGGCAAGTTTGATGTTTTCCGCTTCCGTAGCGGCAAAAATGACCGAAGGTAAACTGGTTATCTGGATTAACGGTGATAAAGGCTATAACGGTCTTGCCGAAGTCGGTAAAAAATTTGAAGCGGATACCGGCGTGAAAGTGTTGGTTGAGCATCCGGATCGTTTGGAAGAAAAATTTGCTCAGGTGGCGTCCACCGGTGATGGTCCGGATATTATTTTCTGGGCTCATGACCGTTTCGGCGGTTATGCGCAGGCAGGGCTGCTGGCGGAATTACAACCGAGCAAAGAATTTAAAGACAAATTCGTTGATTTTGCTTGGGATGCCGAAACCTATAACGGCAAAGTCATCGCTTATCCGGTGGCGATTGAATCCTTATCGTTAATCTATAATAAAGATTTGCTGCCACAGCCACCGAAATCGTGGGAAGAAATTGTTGAACTGGATAAAAAACTGAAAAAAGACGGTAAAAACGCGATTATGTGGAATCTGTCCGAACCGTATTTCACTTGGCCGGTGGTGGCGTCTAACGGCGGTTATGCGTTTAAATTCGCCAACGGTAAATATGATGTGAATGACATCGGAGTAAACAACGCTGGTTCGCAGAAAGGTCTGCAATTCGTGGTGGATATGGTGAAAAATAAAGTCATCAATGCGGATATGGATTACTCTGTGGCAGAAGCTAGCTTCAATAAAGGCGAAACCGCATTAACCATCAACGGACCTTGGTCTTGGGGCAATATTGAGAAAAGCAATATCAACTACGGCGTAGCGGTGTTACCGACCTTAAACGGTCAGCCGTCCAAACCGTTCGTCGGCGTATTGAGTGCTGGCGTAAACTCTGCTAGCCCGAACAAAGACTTGGCGAAAGAGTTTATGGAAAACTATCTATTGACCGATGAGGGGCTGGATACCGTAAACAAAGACAAACCGTTAGGCGCGGTAGCGTTAAAATCCTATCAGGAAAAATTAGCCAAAGACCCACGCATTGCGGCAACTATGGAAAATGCGCAGCATGGTGAAATCATGCCGAATATTCCACAAATGGCGGCGTTCTGGTACGCAGAAAAAGCGGCTATCGTGAATGCGGTCAGCGGTCGTCAAGGTGTGAAAGAAGCATTGGACGACGCGCACGGACGTATTCAGAAACAGCAATAATCGTTAAGCGGGCACCGACGTGCCCGTTTTCTTCCGATGCGGAATCCCGTTTCAGCGCATAAAAGGAGGTCTATATCGGCAGGATGCCGACCGTATCGGACGACAACTCATTATAATCATAAACAGCCATAATGAATGCCGCTTAAAAGTGCGGTTCGTTTTTCTGACATTTCGAGGTGTATTATGCTACAAACGGTTAACCCGACCAAATCGCAATCCTCATTCAATTGGTTAAGATATCTTCTTATCGGAGCGGTATTACTGATTGATTTCTATCTGGTCATGCTGATGTATTCGCAGGGTGAATACTTATTTGCCATTCTGACGTTAGTGATTCTGACCTCCGGTATTTATATTTTCAGCAGTAAAAAAGTGTACGCTTGGCGTTATGTGTATCCCGGTATTATGGGCATGACGATTTTTATTCTGTTCCCGCTGGTGGCAACCATTGCCATTGCCTTTACCAACTACAGCGGTACCAACCAGCTGGCTTTTGAACGGGCGCTGAATGTATTAAGCCAGCAGCATTATTTTTCCGGCGACAAATTTGATTTCAAACTGTATCCGCAGTCCGATGATCGTTTTATCATTGCGCTGCATAACCCGAATAGCGGACAGGATTTTGCCGCGGAAAATATTGCGCTAACCGATAAACAAGTTACAGTCACCGAACAACCGGCACCGCAGGGAGAGCCTGCGCCGCTGCGTGTGATTACGCAAAACCGCAGTGCATTGCAGAATATGACGATTGTACTGCCGGACGGTAACGAGCTGACAATGAGTTCGCTGCGTCAATTTTCGGAACAAAAAGCGCGTTACAGCTATGATGACGAAAGCGGCATTTTGCTAAATAATGAAAACGGTAAAAAATACCGTGCCAATCAGGATACCGGCTTTTTCCAAGCCATTAATGAAAGTGGTGACTGGCTGAATGAAACGCTGGAGCCAGGCTTTACCGTTTCCACCGGGTTCAGTAATTTTATTAAAATTTTTACCGACGCCGGTATTCAGAAACCTTTTGTACAAATCTTTATCTGGACGGTCGTATTTTCTGTATTAACCGTAGCATTTACCGTAATTATCGGAATGGTGCTGGCTTGCGTGGTGCAATGGGAAGCCCTGCGCGGTAAAGCGGTGTATCGTTTACTGCTGATTTTGCCTTATGCGGTACCGTCGTTTATTTCTATTTTGGTATTCAAAGGCTTGTTTAATCAGAGTTTCGGTGAAATCAATATGATCTTAAATCAGCTGTTCGGTATTCGTCCAGAGTGGTTTAATGATCCGTTGTTAGCCAAATCCATGATTCTTATCGTCAATACTTGGCTGGGTTATCCGTATATGATGATTTTGTGTATGGGATTGTTGAAAGCCATTCCGCAGGATTTATACGAAGCCTCCGCCATGGACGGTGCCTCCACATGGCAGAATTTCAGCAAAATTACCGTGCCGTTATTGTTAAAACCGCTGACTCCGTTAATGATTGCGTCCTTTGCCTTTAACTTTAATAACTTCGTGCTGATCCAGCTGTTAACCAACGGTCGTCCGGATATGATCGGCACTACCACACCGGCAGGTTATACCGATTTGTTGGTCAGCTATACTTATCGTATCGCCTTTGAAGGCAGTGGCACGCAAGATTTCGGCTTAGCCGCGGCAATCGCTACCATTATCTTCTTATTGGTAGGCGGATTAGCGTTACTGAATATTAAAGCCACAAAAATGAAACTGGATTAGGAGGACATCATGGCTATCGTACAACCAAAATCTATGCGTTATCGTTTGTGGGCGACCCATGTGCTGCTAATCTGCTTTTTAGCCCTGATTATGTTTCCGCTGCTGATGGTGATCGGTATTTCGCTGCGCCCGGGTAATCTGGCGATTGGCGATATTATTCCGCGCGAAATCTCGTGGGAACACTGGAAGCTGGCATTAGGATTCGACGTTGTGCATGCGGACGGTTCGGTCACGCCGCCGCCGTTCCCGGTATTGCTCTGGTTATGGAATTCGGTCAAAGTGGCAACCATTACCTCCGTCGGCATTGTGGCACTTTCCACCACTTGCGCCTATGCCTTTGCACGGATGAAATTCAAAGGCAAAAAAACCATTTTACAAGGCATGCTGATTTTCCAAATGTTCCCAGCGGTGCTGTCGCTGGTGGCATTATATGCCTTGTTTGATCGTTTGGGACAATATGTACCGTTTTTGGGGCTGAATACTCATGCCGGCGTTGTATTTGCTTATTTGGGCGGTATTGCGCTGCATGTGTGGACAATCAAAGGCTATTTTGAAACTATCGATGGTTCGCTGGAAGAGGCCGCCGCGCTGGACGGGGCGACACCTTGGCAGGCATTCCGTTTGATTTTACTGCCGTTATCGGTACCGATTTTAGCGGTGGTGTTTATTCTGTCGTTTATCTCGGCGGTTACCGAAGTGCCGGTTGCGTCGCTGTTGCTGCGTGATGTGAACAGTTACACGCTGGCGGTCGGTATGCAGCAATACCTGTATCCGCAAAACTATTTGTGGGGTGATTTTGCTGCCGCTGCGGTATTGTCCGCCATTCCGATTACTGCGGTGTTCCTGTTGGCACAACGCTGGTTGGTCGGTGGTTTAACCGCAGGCGGGGTAAAAGGCTGATTATTTGGGTGTGGTATGTGTATCCGTGTACCACACTTTTTTTTCTCCTATTCATTAATGTTTCAGTAAAACTAAAACGCAACACAACCTAAAATAAGAATAAGACAACGGCATTTATAAACATTTACAGGAGTGATTTATGCAAAAGTCTATGCTTTATTTATCACTGTTCTGCTCAATGACCGCCTGCGCTGCTGGACAATGGCAGCATGACAGTTTCCGCGGGTTCGGCGAAAGTGGGGAAAAACAGTTATTTCAATCCGAAACGGCATTGAAGAAAGGCTATTATCCGCTGCGGTTTACCTTTCATAATCAATGTTACCAGCCGCAAAGTGCGGTCAAATTAAATCAAACTGTCTCATTAATTCCTTGCGCGGGCGACGTACCGCAGCTGCGCCTGTTCCGCGACGGCACTTATCTGGCGCAAATTGATATGCGCAGCGGCACACCGACTTTGCGCGTGAGTATCAAACAAGAGCCGGACAACCGAAAAACAACGGTGAAAACCTGTCAGGTCTGGAATAAACAGCCGCTGGAAATTGATGTCAGCGCCACGTTTAAAGACGGTGAACTGGTGCGCGATTTTTATTCCGGCAACAGTGCGCAAGTGGAAAACGGCAAACTCACCTTAATGCCGGCGGCGCAGTCCGGCGGATTATTGTTGCTGGAAAAAGCGACGGAAAAAAGTGCGGTACAAAAATCCGCCGAATTTAACTGGAAAAATGCCACGGTTTATTTTGTCTTAACCGACCGTTTTTACAACGGCAATCCGCACAATGACAACAGCTACGGACGCCAAAAAGACGGTATGCAGGAAATCGGCACCTTTCACGGCGGCGATTTGGCGGGGTTGACGGCAAAACTGGATTATCTACAGCAGCTTGGTGTGAATGCGATTTGGATCAGTTCTCCGCTAGAGCAAATGCACGGCTGGGTCGGCGGCGGTGATAAAGGCGATTTTCCGCATTATGCCTACCATGGTTATTATCATCAGGATTGGACTAACCTGGATGCCAATATGGGCACGGAAGCGGAGCTGAAAAACTTTATCCAACAGGCGCACCAACGGGGAATGCGCGTGCTGTTCGACGTGGTGCTAAATCATACTGGGTATGCCACCTTGGCGGATATGCAGCAATTCAAGTTCGGCGCGCTTTATCTCAAAGATGACGAACGCCAAACCATTCTCGGCGATAACTGGACGAACTGGCAACCGAAGAAAGGACAAAACTGGCACAGTTTCAACGACTACATTAATTTCGGTGATAAAGCCGGCTGGGCGCAATGGTGGGGCAAAGATTGGGTGCGTTCCGATATCGGCGATTACGACAGCCCGAAATTCGATGATTTAAGAATGTCGCTTTCTTCACTGCCGGATCTGAAAACCGAAGCCGAAAGTGCGGTCGGTTTACCGCCGTTTTATCAACATAAAGACACCCATGCCGTGCCGCTGCCGAATGCCAAAGTGCGCGATTATCTGATCACTTGGCTGAGCGATTGGGTGCGTAAATACGGCGTGGACGGTTTCCGCGTGGATACGGCGAAACATGTGGAGCAAAGCACATGGCAACAGCTGAAAACCGAAGCGCAAAAGGCATTGCAAGAATGGCAAACTGGACATCCGCAGGAAAGTTTTAATCAACCGTTTTGGATGACCGGCGAGGCTTGGGGACATGGCGTGGCGAAGAGCAGCTATTATCAACACGGCTTTGATGCCATGATCAATTTTGATTTTCAGGATCAGGCAAAAAACGCTTTAGATTGTTTTGCTAAAATCGACCCTGTCTATCAGGAAATGAACGGCAAATTGCAGGATTTTAATGTGCTCAGTTATCTGTCTTCCCATGACACGCGTCTGTTCTTCCATAGCGACAGCGAGCAAAATCCGCACAAACAAAAAATCGCCGCTAATTTACTGCTGCTGGCACCGGGCGCCGTGCAAATCTATTACGGTGATGAAAGCGGACGCGAATTCGGTCCGACCGGCTCGGATCCCGTACAGGGAACCCGTTCCGACATGAACTGGCAGGAGTTGCGGGAAAATGATGAAAAAGCCGAACTGCTTACACATTGGCAAATTTTAAGTCGCTTCCGTCAGCAGCATCCGGCAATTGGTGCCGGTATACAAAGTGCGGTACAAAACGGCAAGTATTTTTCATTCGACCGCCACTACGGCGATGACAGAGTAATGGTGGTTTGGGCGGGAAATTAACAACGACATTTCGACATAATTAAGTAAAATATTCCTTATATTTTAACTAGATATGTTTTCAGTTAGCAAAAATATAACCTATATTTTTAGCTGTCTTAGTTATCTGATCATACTTTTATAAACGCAGAAAAGTGCGGTGAAAATTTTTGTTATTTTTTCACCGCACTTTTGTATGTTGTATATATTGACGTGCGATATCAGAAAATCGCTTCCACACGTAGGAACGCGCCGAGATGATGGCTGCGATCCTGATTTCTGTCATTATAATAGTTCAATTCCGGCTGAATAAATAACCAGTCGCGCCATATTGGTTGGCGCCAGCTGATAAACGGCCCATATTGATTGATGTCGAATTTTTTATCGTCCAGATCGCCGCCGACAAAGATGCCATAATTCAGGCGCTTATGATTGGCAAAATCATGCTGGCGATAAATACTGTTGCCCCATGAAATGTCTTCGTCAATATCATGTTCGTATTGCAAATACAGGCTGTTGCCGATGAAGGTGTTGTCCGAATCCTGGTATTTGGTTTCAAAATTGGTGCGCGCATAATGTTTGCTGTTGCTACCGTAACGGTAAATTTGCTCCAATCGGGTGGACAGTTGGTCGTTAATCTGCCATTCTTTGTTAGCTTTAAAGCGCACGTAAACATCGGCGCCGGAACGTAGGCCGAGATCAAGGTCTGTGTCGATGCCTAATTGTTTAATGCTATCCGACCAGCGCAGACCGACGGAGGCATTGTCATTACGCGCTTGACTGCGGTCGTAATGTTTATTGTTTTCTAGCGGCTTGTTATAAACATTGCCGATATGGTTTTTGTCGCTTGCCTGATTTTCCAGATCTTCATCCCCGAATACTAAGCTTAGGTGTTTCTTTAAGGTCGGTAAACGAATTTTACCGCGCACACGCGGTTTGATGGAGAAATGATCATAGCGATTCCATTGACTGTCCAGCATAATGCGCAAGCCGGCGCTGGCAGGATGATCCGGGTCCGGATCGCCTATCCAGCTATCGATGGTATTTGCCCAGCTGTGCAGAGTAGTTTTTACACTGGTATGCTGTTCGTCAACCCAGGTGTTTTCTTGTTCTTCAGCGTGTACTATTTGCGGTATTAGGCTGACGAAAATGGATGTCGTTAATAAGTAAGATGCTTTCATGCGGTGTTTACCTCTTCCTTTTTGAGTGATGTGAGTGTTGTTGGTTAGTTGTACCCCATCAGTTTTAGCAGATCCCGTGTATAACTAATCGCTTCGTTACGGTTTGCTACGCCGATTTTTTGATATAAATTCCGAATATGAGTTTTAATCGTCGTGGTGGCGACCTGTAATTCGTCGGATATTTGTTCATTACTGTAACCGGAATAAATCAGTCCCAGTACTTGCCATTCCCGTTGAGTCAGCGGGCTGATTTTCAGCAATTCCGGTACTTTCGGATTTTCCAATAATTTTGCCACGAATTGTTCATCAAAATGCGCGAATTTATGGCGGTAGTACTGGTTAATATTGCGCAGAATAAATTGTGCTTTATGCTGAGCCAATTCATCCAGCATATTGCTTTGCAATAATTGCCGAATTTGTTGTGCCATGCTTTCGCCTTCTATGACGAAAACACTGATAAAATTGGTCTGGCGCCCTAAATGTAAAGCGGTTACTAAATCTTGCTGTGCCGCCTCTTTGTTGCCGATCATAAAATGCAGGCGGTTACGTAAGATTAATGCGCGGTTTAAATCGCTGACCAGTTTCAGTTTTTCCGCGGTACTGATTAAACGGTTAAGCACGTCTTTTGCCTGCTCGTATTGCCCCAACAGAATCTGCGCGCGGGCGATGTTGCGCCATTGCACCTGACTGAAATGGTTCTTATCCGTGGTCGGACGTTGGTTTTGTATCAGCCAAGCTTCGGCGGCATCCAGATCCTCGGTCATTTGCCACAGGACGATTTTAACTTGATCAGCGTTGGCATTCCAGTCTGAATGATAATGATGGGCGTTTTGTAGTTGGGTAATTTGCTTTAATAGGCGAGAGGCGTTGTCCAGATCGCCGCGCACAATGGAAATTTTGCATAACAGCGCCAGACATTGTAGGCGATCTTCGTCTTTATTCAGCACGGCAATGCCGGCATTGGCCATGGCTTCTGCCTTGTCCAGATTATACCAGTCCCATAAAATTTGCCCTTTCAAACGCAGCAGAAATTCATACATCGGCACTTTTTGCAGATGATTTTCTTTCACGAACAGGGTGGCTTTGTCCAGCATATCGTAGCCGGCTTGCAAGAAGCCCTGTGCAATTAAAATTTCTGATTGCTGCAACAGGGCCCACAAGATATTGTGCGAAGTGCGGTATTGGCGCGCCATTTTTTCTGCTTTTTGCAGCATAATTAGCGCTTCGGTGAAATTGCCCTGTACGTGATGGGCTTCACCGATAATTGAAGTGGCAACAATGTGCGCATAATAGGCGTTATCCGGCAGATCGTTCAGCGCCTTGGATGCCAAGGACAGTGCGGTGTTTTCATCGCCTTGATTGATCGCGACTTGTGCGCGTAAAACGTCGAATTCCGCCTGATCCGCACAGCTGAGGTGAATGTTATTTTGTGCCAGCACCTGATCGAAATGGGCAAAAATACCGCCGACTTCCGCATGGCGATGCTGACTTTGTGCCAGCCAAGCTTTCAGCAAAATCAAATTCGGAAAGCGGGCGAAGTTGTCATCATCAAGGTGCGATAGGCTTTCTTCCAGTAATTTCAGCTCACCCTGATGAAATAAATTCCAGCCGTTATTGGATAGAATATCCAATAACACTTGATGATCATCAAGTTGCGTGGCGTGGTAAAGAGCTTCGGTGACATAACCCAGTTTCAACCATGCATGGGCGGCGCGCTGATGCAGCTGCTGCAGTTCGGCGCTTAACTCCGTTTCACAGCAATGGGCCAGAAAAGAGGCGAACAGCGGATGAAAACGCCACCAGTTATCTTCCGAATCCATTTGTTGTAAAAACAAGCCCTGCTTTTCCAGCGCGTCCAGTTTCGCCCGGCTGTTGCTTAATCCGGTGACTTCCTGCACCAACGTTTCATTCATGGAACGCAGAATGGAACATTGTAAAATAAACCGTCGAGTTTCGGGATCCACGCGGTTTAACACTTCATCGTTCAAATAATCATTAATATGAAAATTATTTACTTTGGACAGTCGTTTTGCCGCATCCTGTAACGGTTTCTTTTGTTGTTTGGCGGACAGGCTGATTAATTGCAATGCGGTCGGCCAGCCTTCCACTTCATCGCAAAGTGCGGTGATTTCCTGGTCGGTTAATTGTTTTTCCATTCGTGATTGGAAAAATTCAATACTTTCCTGATGACTAAACGGCAGCTGGTGGGCGTCAATTTCCAACAATTGTTCCTGTACGCGCAGCCCGGCAATGCCCAGCGGCGGGACGGAACGGGAAATCAGAATCAGCGTCATCGCCTGCGGTTGGTGGCGGATCCAGTATTTCAGCGCCTCATGAATTTCATCATTATAAATCAAATGATAGTCGTCAATAATCAGATAGAAATGTTCGGTAATGGTGGAAATATTGACAAGTTGTTGACTGAGCAGCGAGGCCAGATTCGATTGGCGGGCGATATTTTCCTCGTCTGGCAGTTCCTGATTGATTGCCCGGTATAAGGCGGCACAGAAATAGGTGGCGAAGCGTTCCGTTTGATTATCGCTTTCGTCCAGTGAATACCAGCCGATGTTTTTCTTGTTGGCACACCATTGTGAGATCAGCGTGGTTTTGCCGTAACCCGCCGGGCCATTGATTAATACCAGCGGATAATGTTTAGCCTTATCAAGCAATTGTAATAAATTTGTGCGTTCAACACTGTTTTGCAGCCGATAAGAGCAAATTAATTTCGACGGAATCAGCATACTGGATTAATCCTTTTTATTTAAGTAGGAGGTACTCCTCCCTTAGCATTTAAATTACTTCCTGTTTATCATACTCACAAGATTATAGCAGGGAGGATTTTGTTTTTCCGCAATTACTCATAATAAGGCACAGAAATTTTAATATTCATCAATTTTCAAAAGGAGTGCTTATGTCTCAGTTCAATCTTAACGATATGGCGTTGTTCGACAGCAGCGTGCGAAAATTCTGTCGTTACTTCGATGTCGAATCGCCGGAACAACTCTCTTTACAGCAATGGTATCAGATTATCGCACAAAGTGCGCTGGATCTGGTTTATTCCAAACCGGCGGTGAAAGGCACGGAAGAACGTCATGTTAACTATCTTTCCATGGAGTTTCTTATCGGTCGTTTAACCGGCAATAACCTGATGAATTTAGGTTGTTACGAACAGATCAAAAGCTATCTGGCGCAGTTTAATGTAGAGCTGGTGGACGTACTGGAACAGGAACGCGACCCGGCGCTGGGCAACGGCGGTTTGGGACGTTTGGCGGCTTGTTTTCTGGATTCTATGGCGGCGTTGGGGCAGAATGCCACAGGCTACGGCTTGCATTATCAATACGGTTTATTTAAACAGTCTTTTGAGCAAGGTGAACAGAAAGAAAGTGCGGATACTTGGAACAGAGATCATTATCCGTGGCACAGTTATAATGTGTCCAAAACTCAGCATGTGCATTTCGGCGGCAGAATTAAATTAGTTCATGGCGATAAATATGAATGGACGCCGTCTTTAACCATTCAGGGTAAAGCCTTTGATTTGCCGATCGTCGGTTATCAAAATGATATTATCCAGCCTCTGCGTTTATGGCAGGCGGACAGTGATCAATCCTTTGATTTAGCGAAATTCAACGACGGCAAATTCTTAACCGCGGATAAAACGATTGTAAATGCGACCGCACTTACTCAGGTTCTGTACCCGAATGATAATCACAAAGCCGGACAAAAACTGCGTCTAATGCAGCAATATTTCCATTGCGCCTGCTCGGTGGCGGATATTCTGGAACGTCATTTCACCGAAGGTTATGAGTTATCAGATTTTGCAACCCGTCAAGTGATTCAGCTGAACGACACGCACCCGACGCTGGCAATTCCGGAATTAATGCGTCTATTGCTGGATAAATACGAGCTCACTTGGGACGAGGCCTGGTCGATTTGTTCCAACACCTTCGCCTATACCAACCATACCCTGCTGCCGGAAGCGCTGGAACAATGGGATCAGCGTTTGTTTAAACGCCTGCTGCCGCGCCATTATCAGATTGTGGAAAAAATTAACGATATTTTCCACAACCGTGTGATTGCCGAATTCGGTGAAGACAACAAAGTGTGGGAAAAACTGGCTATCCTGTTCGATTATCGCGTGCGGATGGCGAATCTGTGCGTCGTGACCTGTTTTGCGGTCAACGGTGTGGCGCAGATTCACTCTGATTTACTGGTCACGGATTTATTCCCGGAATATAACAAACTGTTCCCGAGCAAATTCTGCAACGTGACCAACGGGATTACACCGCGTCGCTGGATTCGTCAGGCGAATCCGCAGTTAAGTGATTTACTGGATCGTACCTTAAAAGCAGATTGGACCAAAGATCTGGAATTACTGCGCGGCGTAGAAGAATATGTGGATGATGCCGGTTTCCGTGAAGAATATCGCCGAATTAAACAGGTGAACAAATCCGTGCTGGCGGATGAAATCGAACGCAGTTTGGGTTTTGCGGTTAATCCGGATGCGGTGTTTGATATTCAGATTAAGCGCTTCCATGAATATAAACGTCAGCATTTAAACCTACTGAACATTATTGCCACCTATCAATCGCTGAAAGATAATCCGAATCAGGATTACACCCCGCGGTTGTTCGTGTTTGCCGGTAAAGCGGCGCCAGGTTATTATCTAGCGAAAAATATTATTCATGCGATCAATAACGTTGCCGATATTATTAACAATGATAAACAGGTAAAAGATAAGCTGCAGGTGGCATTTTTGCCGGATTACCGCGTATCTTTGGCAGAAAAAATCATTCCGGCGGCGGATGTGTCCGAACAAATTTCCATGGCGGGTAAAGAAGCCTCCGGTACCGGTAATATGAAACTGGCGTTAAACGGTGCGTTGACTTTAGGTACGCTGGACGGCGCCAATGTAGAAATTGCCGATATGGTGGGTGAGGAAAATATCTTTCTGTTCGGTCATACCGTTGAAAGCGTGCGCGAATTGCTGGCGAAAGGCTATAAACCGAAAGATTACTATAAAAAAGACGCGGTATTGAAAAATGCGGTGGATTTCTTGGCGAAAGGTAAAGCCTCAAACGGTGACAAAGCCGCCTTTAATTTAATGCTGGAAAGCCTGCTTGAGCGCGATCCGTTCTTGGTCTTCGCCGATTTCGACAGCTATCGTCAGGCGCAGCAACGCATCGGACAGGCTTATTTGGATCAGGACGCTTGGCTGCGTAGTGCAATCTTAAATACCGCGCGCTTAGGTATGTTCAGTTCCGACCGTTCGATTCGCGATTATCAAGCGCGTATCTGGCTGAAAAAATAAGGCGTTTTAAGCAACGATCAATAAATATAACGACGTTTTATTCTCTAGTAGTTTTCTCCCTCCTGCGTGGAGGGAGCTTTTCAGATTATACAACCTAACTGATTTTCTTTTCATGTCTTGTGAAAAGGGCCGTTTAATTAAGGAGTTAGCGATGAGCATTGCAGCAAAACAACAAAAAAAATTCGATCAAGCGGGTATTATGCCGTATTTCCTTGATGAACGCGGATTAAAGAAACGAGCACCGCATCAGATCAAGCAACGACTTCTTAATACTTTTCACGGCAACTTATCGGCGCGAACTACACCGTTACCGGAAGTGAAAATCTTCTATCAAAACCGACCGCACTTTTTACCGTTGAAACACGCCGATAAAAAACATCCTCTGCGCGGCAGTTGGAAGTTGCAGCTGGAAAACACATCGCAGGTTATAGACGGCAAAATCAAACGCAATGGTATTGATTTACCGCGCGATTTGCCGCTGGGCTATCATGATTTGGTGCTGAAAACTCAAAAGAAAACGTATCAATGCCGAATTATTATTGCGCCGACCCGTTGTTATCAACCTGCTGAACTGGCACAGGAGAAAAAACTGTGGGGCGCTTTTCTTCAGCTTTATACGTTGAAATCCGAGCAAAATTGGGGTGTGGGCGATTTTGGGGATTTGAAAGCATTTCTACGCAATATGCAGCCTTATCAGGCGGATTTTATCGGGCTGAACCCGATTCATGCGCTGTTTCCGGCAAATCCCGATTCCGCCAGCCCGTACAGCCCGTCTTCACGGCAATGGCTAAATATTATTTATATTGATATTAATCAGCTGCCCGAATTTCAGCAGAGCGACATCGCACAGCAATGGTTTAATAGCGCGGAAGTGCAGCAAAAATTAGCTAAAGTGCGGTCGGATTGTTGGATAAATTATCCGCAGGTCATGCAGTTAAAATTACAGGGGCTGGCGCTGGCATTCGATTATTTTCAGCAAAATCCGACCGCACTTCGTCAGCAGGCGTTTGAGCAATTTGTGCGGCAAGGCGGCGAAAGTTTGCAGGTACAGGCGACCTTTGATGCGTTGCACCAATATCTGAGCAACCATTTCAGTGAACAATGGGGCTGGGATTTCTGGGCGGAAGAATATCAGGATTATCATGCTGAGGCGGTACAGAAATTTCGTCAAAAATACGCTAATGAAGTGCTGTTCTATGCGTGGCTACAGTTTTGCGCCGATCAGCAACTTGCCGAATGTAATGAAATCTGTAAAGCCAATCAGATGACTATTGGTATGTATCGTGATTTAGCAGTCGGCGTTACCGGCAGCGGTGCGGAAACGTGGTGTGATAAAAATCTTTATTGTTTGGATGCCTCCGTCGGCGCACCGCCGGATATTCTCGGTCCGCAAGGGCAGAATTGGGGGTTGGTGCCGATGAATCCGCACGTGTTGCAACAGCAGGCGTATCAGCCTTTTATTGAACTGGTACGTGCCAATATGAAAAATTGCGGCGCATTGCGTATTGACCATATTATGTCGTTGCTACGTTTGTGGTGGATTCCGAAAGGCGACAGCGCTGTCAACGGCGCCTATGTGCGTTATCCAGTGGACGATTTGATTGCAATTCTGGCGTTGGAAAGTCAGCGCCATAAAAGCCTGATTATCGGCGAGGATTTGGGTACCGTGCCGAAAGAAATCGTCAGTAAGCTGAAAAATGCCGGTATTTTGTCTTATAAAATTTTCTACTTTGAATTTGATCAACAGGGGCAGAGCCGCAGCTTGCACGATTACCCGTATCAGGCAATGACGACGCTGAGCACCCATGATTTACCGACGATTAACGGCTATTGGCGCGGTTATGATTTCGAGCTGGGGCAACGATTCGGCGTGTACCCGAATCCGAAAGTGCTGGCAATCTTAAAACAGGATCGTATTAATGCCAAAGCGAAGATCCTTGCGCGCTTAAGAGAAAATCACATTGAGGTTGAAGACGGTATTGACGAGACCTTGTCTTCCGCCGTCAGTAAAACTTTCAATCATCGGTTACAGTGCTACGTGGCGAACGTAAGTAGCGCATTGTTCGGTTTGCAGCCGGAAGACTGGCTGGATATGACCGAGCCGGTCAATATTCCGGGTACCAGCACCCAGTATGCCAATTGGCGCCGTCGGTTAACGACGGATATTACGCAGATATTTTCGGATCCTGAAGTGCGGACCTTGCTCAGTACGGTTAATACCGTGCGTAAAAAGGCATAATTGCCGCCAGAGCATTCACGGGGAACTGCTTAGGTTCCCCTTTTTTGTGGATAATACGGTTTAATCGTGAAAACCGCTTTCCTTTCTGATAAAACAGAGTGGCAGCGCTGAATTCGTATGATAAGTCCTATCTTGCCGCTCCGGAAAATGTGAAAAGCTGCAACGCTTTTTTAATAAGTAGCGAGTCAAATGTCCCATGGCATCTTATTTTCAAGAATAAGAAAGCTTAGGCTTCCTGCAAGGCACCCGACTTATTTTTTTACCTCATAGAGAGGGTATGTTTTAATCATGACAATCACTCCGGTAAATCTAATCAACTATGCGACCAATGAATATTATTTAACCCGTCAGAACGAGATGGAATCTAATGTTCATAGTTATCCGCGCAAATTGCCGTTAGCGATTGCGAAGGCACAAGGCTGTTAGGTCACTGATGTTGAAGGCAACGATTACCTTGACTGTTTGGCCGGTGCAGGAACACTGGCGCTTGGACACAACCACCTGTGGTGATTCAAGCCATTTACGACGCCTTAAGCGGCGGTTTGCCGCTGGTGGTGTTGACGATTAAAAAAGAATTTGATGCTTGGCAGCCTGCCGGTTATACGAGAACTTTCTGCGGCAATCAGCTAGCGATAGCAACCGGTTATGTGTCGCTGAAAATCATGCGTGAGCAAAATCTGGTGCATTTGCATTGTCCGACGATGGTCAGCAGCCAAATCGCGGAGGTTTTGATTAACGCGGCGAATCAATCTATGGATTATTGGGATCAGAGGCTGGTTCATTAATGGAAATGCACTTAATCGAATGGCTGCGGCAGAAAGTGGGTTATGCCGCCGGAGATGCCTACATGTTTACATCCGGCGGTATACAATCGAGTTTAATGGGCGTCTTATTGGCGCGCGATGCCTGTATTGCCAAATATTGGAAAAACGCCGAAGGCGAGGCATGGTCGGTACTGGCTGGACGGGATGCTGCCCGAGGCATTGCGTAAGGTCAAAGTGATTTGCTCGGAAAACGCCTATTTTCCCGTACAAAAAAATATGGCAATGCTGGGGATAAGCTTCTAATCAGTAATCATGATTCTTTGCAACGCCGATGCACATATGGATATGCGAGCGTTGGTGCAGCGATTGGCGATATTGACTGCACAAGGCAATGTGATCGCCTGTATCGCGCTGTCCGAAGCATATCGGCTCAAAGATCTGATTGTGCGCGGAGAGTATGTTGAGGTTGTGGGGTAAAGCTAAATAAGATTCCTTTATTTTGATAGGATAAAGGAATTTTTATACGCTTTCTTTAACTAATGCTATGCTGTTCATTAGTGATTTTTTGGCTGTCTGTAAATGACGTTTTAATTCAGTTATCGCACCTAAATCATCCTGACTGACTATTTTGACCAGAATAGATAAGTGTTCTTCGACAGCTAATATGTTTCTGGTGTGCAAATCACTATTATCCCATTGATAATGAAAGTGAAATATAACGGTGATGAGTTCAATAAAATCATTAATGAAAGGATTATTGGCCGCAGATAAAATTAACGTGTGCAACTGATGATCCAACTGTGAAAAATCTTCATATTTGTCAGCAATATTATCGCGTAGATTACGATGTTCTTGTAATAACATTTTCATTTGTTTCCAGCGTATATCGTGTTGTGGTAAATTCATAAAACAATTAAGTGCATGACATTCAAGCATTTCCCGTAATTCAAACAATTTATCGGCATAGTGCGGTGTAAATTCAGTGAGTTTCCATTTTCCTCGATGTAAATTGGTAATTAAATTGAACCTTGAAAACTGGATAAGATATTCTTTGACGGTAAACACATCAACATTTGCATTCTGTGCTAATTCCAGCTCACTGAATTCATATCCGGGTTTGATTTTCTTTTTTTGCACCGATGCTTGAAAATAATTCTCTAAGCGTTGTATTTGGCTGCGTTCAGTTCGTTTTATACAAAGATAGGAAATTTTGTCTTCTTTATTTGGTATTCGAGCAACATAATGTTTATTGCCTGTTTTGGTTATAATGTTTTGTTCTGTTAAATACCATAATGCGGATCGAATAGTTGTTCGGCTAACTCCATATAATTCCGCTAAAGATGAAATGGAAGGCAACGGAGAGGTTAATAAATTAGATGAAATGTTATCAATTAACTGATTAATTATTTCCAACCGTAATGTCATATCTCTACTCATAAATCCCCCTATCTAAAATAAAGAACAGTTAAAAAACACAAAATAGATTTTTTCATCACATTAATATAAAGAAAATGATATGACAAATAAATAATCCTTGAAAATGTATCTAAATTTTTGATTACGGAGATATTAAGGAAACAGTATGAGATCGCTTGTTTGCAAACAACCTTTTGAGTTGGTGTATGAGGAAAGAGCGGTTCCAACACCGCAGGAAAACGAGGTCGTTATCCGTGTAGCGGCGGTTGGGATTTGTGGTACTGATATTCATGCCTATGCCGGGAACCAGCCTTTTTTTGAGTATCCGAGAGTTCTAGGACATGAAGTATGCGGAAAGATTACGTCTATAGGTGCTCAGGTCAAAAATTTTAAGGTGGGACAACGTGTTGCGCTGGTTCCCTATCTTTCCTGTGGTCAGTGTGATGCGTGCTTAAGTGGTAAAACCAATTGTTGTGAAAAAATATCGGTTATGGGAGTACATCAAGATGGGGGATTCAGTGAATTATTAGCTATTCCTGAAAGTAATGTGCTTCCTATTGCTGATAATGTTGATGATATCAGTGCTGCGTTAATTGAGCCGTTTGCAATCAGCGCACATGCGGTGAGACGGGCTGAGATTCATAAAGGAGATGATGTTTTAGTGGTTGGAGCCGGACCGATTGGTTTGGGCGTTGCAGCCATAGCTATTGCCGATGGCGCGAATGTGGTTATGGCGGATACAAGTGAGGTTCGCCGTCAGCATACTTATCAACAATTAAATATTCCGGCAATAGATCTGGTTAATGATCATGTTGAGAACTATTTTGACGGAAAGCTACCCGCGATAGTTATTGATGCTACGGGAAATCAGAAGGCAATGAATAATACGATTTATTTGATTAGACATGGTGGAAAAGTCGTATTTGTCGGTTTGTTTAAAGGTTGTTTGGAATTTAACGATCCTGATTTCCATAAAAAAGAAACGACATTGATGGGAAGTCGGAATGCAACATTTGAAGATTTTGCAAAGGTACAGAGACTAATGTCAGAGCAAAAATTATCGGCATCCATGATGCTTAGTCATACATTCAAATACGATGATTTAGCCACGGTGTATGATAATGAAATTACGAAAAATAGAAAACTATTAAAAGCTGTTATTCTTTATTAAATACAGATAAAAAACATTTAATTATGATAACTCTCTAATTACGAGTTTTTGTAGTACTCATATTTTTATCAATTGGTATATTTAATCAGTCGTTTCAACCAGTGCAAATGAATTATAGGGAGCATTTCTTTCTAATAGTTCATGTTTAACACGATATAAGTGAGGAAATTATGAAATTATCTAAATCATTAAGAACCATTTTTTCTTTAAGCCTGCTTGGTTTGGCTGTTAATACTCAGGCAGTAACAGAGATTATGGTTGCTTACGGCAATCAACCTGGAGAGCCTATTGATAAAGCTATGCATCTATGGGCAGAAAAAGTAAAGGAAAAATCTAATGGCGATGTGATTTTTAAATTATTTCCTTCAAGTCAGTTAGGTAGTGAAACCGAAGTGATGGAACAGGCAAGATTTGGTGCAAATATTATCACAATTAGTGATTATGGCGCGCTTATGGATATTGTGCCAGATTTAGGTGTTATTAATGCTCCTTATATTAGTCAATCATTTGAGAAAAAATCTAAATTACTTCATTCCGAATGGTTTAAAGATTTATCTAAACAGTTAGATAAGCATGGTGTTCATATTATTGTTCCTGACGTAATTTATGGTACTCGTCATTTATTAACAAAAAATAAAATAACTAAGCCACAAGATTTGAAAGGAACGAAAGTTCGCGTTCAACATTCCCGTTTATTTTTACAAACGATTAAAGCAATGGGGGGAGTTCCGACTCCAATGTCGTTGGCCGATGTTTATCCCGGATTATCTGAAAGCATTATTGATGGTCTGGAAAATCCTACAGTTGTGCTTTTTGGCGGAAAATTTTATGAAGTAGCCAAAAATCTCAATTTAACCGCACACACTAAACATATGTCTCCGTTTGTTGCTGGGACAACTTTTTGGAATACATTAACTGCTGAACAACAAAAAGCCATTATTGATTCAAGTCGTGAGATGGTAGTGTATGGTGCGGAATTGATTCAGGGGGCTGAAGATGAAGCGTTAGAAAAGTTAAAAGCAGCTGGAGTAATGGTGAATGAAGTTGATCTCCCGGCATTTGAAGCGTCTGTTCGTGAAATCATTTCTACCGGGTTTCCGGAATGGTCTCCAAATCTTTATCAGAAGGTTCAAGATAATCTGGCACAATTTTAAGAGACGATAGTTATTTTTCTAAACTAAGATAATGTCCGATAATTTGAGGATATTTATATGAATATACGAATAAAGAAGAAATTTTGGCTAAGTGATATTGATGAAATATTGGCTTCATTATTTCTTGCATTGATTGTCATCTTATCTGGTTATGGTGTCGTAATGCGATATTTTATGAATTCACCTAGCGCATGGGTCGAAGAAATTTGTGTTGTATTCTTTATTTGGTTTACTTTTTTAGCATCAAGTGCATTATGTAAAAATAATGAATTAATAAGAATTGATTTTGTATTAAGTAAATTATCTCCTCAAATAGCAAATTTTATTGATGGAGTAATTCAACCTATTATTATGATCTTTTGTCTCAGTTTTATGATTTATCTTGGGATTAAATTATTACCAATGTCGCAAATGCGGTTTACTCCGGCATTAAGAATATCTTATATATATATTTATGCCATTATCCCTATTAGCGCGCTATTTATGTTCTATTATGAGGTAAGAAAAATAATATATTACTTGAAAATAAATAGAGGTAATTAATTATGAGTGTCATTATTCCTATTGGTCTTTTATTGTTTTTGTTTGTTATTGGTACTCCGGTTGCTTTTTGTATTTTCTTTTCCACATTAAGTTACTTTTTAATGAGTGATTTACCGATGATTATGTTGGTACAGCGCTTAGCCGGTGGATTAGAAAGCGTTACTTTACTTGCGATACCGTTTTTTATTATGGCGGGCGTTTTTATGAATTATACCGGGATCAGTGAACGATTGCTGAAGTTTTGTGAAGTATTGACCGGTCATATGAACGGAGGGTTAGCTCAAGTAAACGTTGTATTAAGTACGTTAATGGGCGGGCTATCTGGATCTAATATCGCTGATGCGGCTATGAATTCAAAGTTATTAGTGCCTCAAATGGTTGCTCGTGGTTATAGCGCTTCTTTTTCTGCTGCAGTTACCGCCGCAGGTTCGCTAATTACGCCGATTATTCCCCCTGGCATTGCGATGATTATTTATGGCTATGTCAACAATGTTTCGATTGGTCGTTTGTTTTTAGCCGGTATAGTTCCCGGAACGTTATTGTGTATTTTAATGATGATACTGGTTTCAATTATTTCCAAAAAACGTGGTTATTTACCTATTAGAACGAAAAGAGCAACCTGTAGTGAAATTGTTATTTCTGCCAAAGATGCTGTGTTGGCTCTGTTATTGCCGATTATCATCATCGGCGGCATTAGAATGGGAGTATTTACGCCGACGGAGGCCGGTGCTGTAGCTGTGATTTATGCATTAGTTTTGGGTATGTTTATTTATCGTAATATGGATAGTAAAAAACTTTGGTTGGCTACTAAGGAATCCGCTTTAGGAGCAGCAAATGTTTTATTGATTATTTGTGTTGCGGTAGCGTTTTCAAAATTCCTTACTTGGGAACGAATCCCTCAGGCATTAGCTGGGTGGATGACAACAGTCGTAAATAGTCCTCTGACATTCTTAATGTTGGTTAATATTGCGTTATTAATATTAGGAATGTTTTTAGAGGGCAATGCAATCATGATTGTATTAGCTCCGCTACTTGCCCCGATTGCGCATTCGTATGGTATTGATCCGATACACTTTGGCATCGTATTTATCTTTAACGGTGCGATAGGCACGATTACTCCTCCTTTAGGAACGGTAATGTTTACCACTTGTTCTATTACGGAAGTTCCCGTTGAAAAGTTTATAAAAGATATCGTTCCATTTTGGGGGCTGCTAATCGTTGAGCTTTTACTTTTAACTTATATTCCGACAATTACAACTTGGCTACCGAACCTGATTTATGGTGTCGCGCAGTGATTTTAACTAAGTAGGAGATAATATGATCCCCCTAAACAGAACCCACTTTCCCGGTAAACAATATCCGACCAAAATCATTCAATTTGGTGAGGGCAATTTTCTGCGCGCTTTTATCGATTGGCAGATTGATGTACTGAATGAGCAAACCGATTTAAATGCCGGGGTGGTGATTGTGCGTCCGATTAATACCGATTTTCCACCGCCGCTGAATACGCAGGATGGGCTATATACCACGATTATCCGCGGTTTGAATGAAAACGGCGAAGTGGTGAAGCAAAGCCGTATCATCCGTTCGGTGAATAACGAAATCAATATTTATCAGCGTTATGACGACTACTTGGCGCTGGCGCACAATCCGGAGATTAAATTTATTTTTTCCAATACCACTGAGGCCGGCATTAATTATCATGAAGGCGACCGTTTTGACGACCGCCCGCCGGTCAGCTATCCGGCTAAATTAACCCGTTTGCTGTTTGAGCGCTTTACTGCGGCGGGCGGTGATGTGCATCAGGGCTTTGTTTTGCTGCCGTGTGAGTTAATCGACTATAACGGTGAGCAGTTAAAGGCGTTAGTCTTGAAATATGCCCGAGAATGGCGGCTTTCCGACGAATTTATGCAATGGTTGGAAACGGCGAATACGTTCTGTTCCACGTTGGTTGACCGGATTGTAACCGGTTATCCGCGCAACGAAGTCGCTGAATTGGAAACGGAGTTGGGCTATCAAGATAGTTTTTTGGATACGGCGGAGTATTTTTATTTGTTCGTGATCCAAGGACCGCAATCGTTGACTCGAATGCTGCACTTGGATCAAGCGAACTTAAACATATTAATTGTGGATGACATCAAACCTTATAAAGAGCGTAAAGTTGCGATTTTAAACGGTGCACATACGGCGTTGGTACCGGTGGCGTATCTCGCCGGGGTAGATACGGTGGGTGAGGCGATGAATGATCCGGCGTTACGTCGGTTTGTGCAAAGCGCGGTGGAAAATGAGATTATTCCTGTGCTTTCCCTGCCGCAAGATGAGCTGCGACAATTTGCCGAAGCGGTAATCAAGCGTTTTCAAAATCCGTTTATCCAGCATCAATTGCTGTCCATTGCCCTAAACAGTATGACCAAATACCGTACCCGTAATTTACCGCAGTTATTGGCTTATGTGCAAAAATATCAAAAATTACCACCGCACTTAACCTTTGCGTTAGCGGCATTAATCGCTTTTTATCGCGGTGAACGCAACGGTCAGCCGATTGCCCTGCAAGACGATGCGATCTGGTTGACACGCTATAAACAATGGTGGCAACAGTTTGCTGACGGTGATTTAAGTTTGTATCAATTGGTGTATAACGTTTTACAACAGAAAGACCATTGGCAACAGGATTTAACCCAAGTGCCGCAGTTAGTTGAACTGGTGGCGGAACAGCTGAATATGATTCTGGAAAACGACATGAGAGCGGCGCTGGCACATTATTGCGGAGACTGATTATGAAGCAGTTTATCAAAATCCGAGCGGCGGATAATGTGGCGGTGGCGTTGCAGGATCTGGCGCGAGGAACATCGCTGGCGGTTGACGGACAAACCGTCAAGCTGCTTTCGGATATCGGCAGGGGGCATAAATTTGCGTTATATCCTATCGCTAAAGATTGCGATGTAGTGAAGTACGGCTATCCGATAGGTCATGCGCAAACGGATATTCAACCCGGCGAACATGTGCATATTCATAATGTCAAAACCAATTTAAGCGAGATTAACGATTATCAATATTTGCCGGCATTAACGGCGCTTGGGTCGCAGTTGCCGGATTGTGCGGTGCGGATTTATCGGCGCCCAAACGGCGATATCGGGGTGCGCAACGAACTGTGGATTGTGCCGACGGTAGGCTGTGTGGTAGGTATCGCTAACCAAATCAGAAAACGTTTTATGCAACGACATGCCTTGGCGGATATCGACGGCATTTTCACCTTTAATCACAGTTACGGCTGTTCGCAGTTGGGCGATGATCACGAAAACACCAAAGTAATGTTACAGAATATGGTAAAACACCCGAACGCCGGTGCGGTACTGGTGATCGGGCTGGGTTGTGAAAATAATCAAGTTGACGCATTTCGTGACAGCCTCGGTGAATATGATGAAAGCCGAGTAAAATTTATGGTCTGTCAGCATGATGATGACGAAGTGGAAAACGGATTGGCGTTATTGGAGCGCCTTTATCAGAGCATGCGTTATGACCGCCGTCAGCCGGGTATGCTGAGCGAAGTGAAATTCGGCTTAGAATGCGGCGGTTCGGATGGCTTTTCCGGCATTACGGCGAATCCACTGCTGGGCCGGTTTTCCGACTATGTAATCAGCCATGGCGGTACGACGGTATTAACCGAAGTGCCGGAAATGTTCGGCGCGGAACGTATTCTGATGAGCCACTGCCGTAACGAGGAAATTTTCCGTAAAACCGTACAAATGATAAATGATTTTAAACAATATTTTATCCGCCACCGACAGCCGATTTATGAAAATCCGTCACCGGGCAATAAAGCCGGCGGCATCACTACGTTGGAGGATAAATCCCTCGGGTGTACTCAGAAAGCGGGCAACAGTCAGGTCGTTGATGTGTTGCGATACGGTGAGCGATTACGGCAGGCGGGATTGAATTTATTGAGCGCACCGGGCAACGATGCGGTAGCAACTAGCGCTTTAGCGGGTGCCGGTTGTCATATTGTGTTGTTTACCACCGGGCGCGGTACGCCTTACGGTGGGTTTGTTCCGACAATAAAAATCGCGACGAACAGCGAACTGGCACATAAGAAAAAACATTGGATTGATTTTGATGCCGGGCGCCTGGTTTACGATGTTTCCATGCCACAACTATTAAAAGATTTTATTGCGCTGGTGGTGGAAATCGTCAACGGCATACCGACCAAAAACGAACTGAACGAATTCCGCGAACTGGCGATTTTCAAAAGCGGCGTAACCTTATAAACCGTCGATGATGCCATGCCATATAGCGCAGCGCGATTAATTTGGTACGGAATATGATTACACGCTGTTACGGCTTGTTAAAGTGCACGTATTACGGCGATAATCTGTCTTTTTGCCATATGCCGTTGTCGGTGTGTAGATAGCGAATTCGATCGTGCAATCGGCTTGGGCGCCCTTGCCAGAATTCCACTAGCTGCGGCACGATCAAATAACCGCCCCAATGCGGCGGACGCGGAACATGCAGCGGATGTTTAGCCGCAATGAAGGCAGCTTTGCTGAGTAAACTGTGTTTGCCGGGAATTACCGCACTTTGTTCGCTGGCCCAAGCACCGATGCGGCTGGCGTAAGGACGGCTGGCAAAATAGTCGTCCGACTGTTGCGCGGGCAACTTTTCTGCGCGACCTTCAAGGCGTATTTGGCGTTCCAGTTCGGGCCAGAAAAAATTCAGCGCCACGTAGGGATTGCCGCTAATTGCTATACCTTTATGACTGTGGTAATTGGTAAAAAAGACAACACCCTGTGTATTGATTTCTTTCAACAAAACGATCCGACTGCTGGGTTTTCCGTCAGTGTCGACAGTTGCCAGATTCATTGCAGTGGGTTCGTTAACCTGCGCCTTAATGGCTTCATTCAGCCACTGCTCCA
The DNA here is from genome assembly GCA_000752995.2 of Haemophilus massiliensis. Classification (GTDB taxonomy): domain Bacteria; phylum Pseudomonadota; class Gammaproteobacteria; order Enterobacterales; family Pasteurellaceae; genus Necropsobacter; species Necropsobacter massiliensis_B. The sequence goes on from LM994632.1 coordinate 263,491, forward strand.
GCTGTGTGAGCGGATTATCAGCGCATTGTTTTTTGGATAATTCCTGTTTGCTGTATTCTTCGCGGATATTATGCAAGTCCATGTTATGCTCTGCCTTTGCGTTGTTGTAAATGTTCACCGTCGTGGCTTTTCAGGCGGGACAATACGATAATTAAAATCAGCCCGAAAACCGTTGAGGTCAGAAATGTATAGCTGAACGCCTGTTGTAATTGCTCACCGTTTTCGCCGAAAGCATTACGGTATAAGCCGAGCATCACCGAAGAAACCGCGATACCGACCCCGATGCCGACCTGTTGAATCACGCTCAGCATGGTTGAACCGGCGCTGGCGTAGTGATCCGGCAGATCACCGATGGTCAGTGTATTAACGGCGGTAAAAATAATCGACATACAGGCACCGTAACCGATTAATATAGCGATAATTTGCCAGATCGGCATAGCTTGGTGAAACAGGCTCATTGCAGCGATAACAATACTCATGCCGAGCGAGGCCAGTATCAGCGTGTGTTTATAGCCGAAGCGGGAGAGAATTCGGCGAATAAACGCCTTTAACATCACCGAGCTCACTGCAATCGGTGCCATGAGCCAACCTGCGATTTCCGCGCTGTAATGAAACACCACCTGTAGCATTAACGGTAACAGAAACGGAATGCCGGAACCGCATAGGCGAATAAATAAATTGGCGACGAACCCGAGGCGAAAGGTACGGATCCGAAATAATGCCAACGGCAATAAAGCGTTTTCCACTGCACGCGCATAACAGTAATAACCGAACAGAGACATCAGCCCGGCAACTAAAATAATCGTTGTGGTGGTTACCGAAGTCATATTTTCCGCCACCAAATCCAGACCGAGAGTTAAGCCCGCCAGCCCGCCGGCAAACAGAATGAAACCGCCCCAGTCCAGTTTACGCACTTCAGCTTTACGGTTCGGCATATATATACCGGCGATAATGATGCCGAGTAATCCGATTGGAATATTGATCAGAAAAATCCAGTGCCAACTAACATAAGTTACCAACCAACCGCCGAGGATAGGGCCTAAAATCGGACCGATTAAGCCCGCCATTGCCATAATATTCCACGCATTGAGCAGCTCGGTTTTCGGCACGCTACGAATAATTGACAAGCGTGCCACCGGCATCATCAGTGCACCGCCGAAGCCTTGCAAAATGCGGGCGGCGATCAACGTATTCAGAGAATCGGATGCGGCACAGGCAATTGAACCCAGTACAAAAATACCGACGGCCAATCGAAAAATTACCAGCGTGCCGTATTTATCCGCCAGCCAGCCGCTGAGCGGAATAAATAGCGCGACGGTCAGAGCATAGCTAATGATCGCCATTTGCATTTCCAGCGGTGATTCATTCAGGCTGCGGGAAATGGCCGGCAACGCGGTGTTCAGAATGGTCGCATCCAGCGTCTGCATAAAAAATGCGGTAGCGGCAATCCACGCCAGTCCGTGATAGGATTTGCGATCACTCATAAAAACTATCCGATTTTTCACCGCACTTTTGCTGATACCAGTCCAGAATAAAGGCGGCGATTTGAGCGGTATCGTTAATATTCAGATGGGGCAGCGACGTGTGCAGCGGATAATCGGTAGCAATCGCCCGCATGTATGCGTCCGGCTGCGGCAAGGGACGGGGCATGGATTGGCGATGCAGCAGAATTTTGTCGATGGGTTCCTGTTTGAATCCTTCGACCAGAATCAAATCGGTGAGCTGCGGATCGAATTGCTGCGCCAGATAGTGCAGGCTGACAGGCTGCGCGGTTTCCGTCATCAGCGCCCAGCGCTGGTCACAAGCCATGGCAACCTGTGTGGCGCCGGCTTCTTTCATACGCCAGCTGTCTTTGCCCGCTTTATCCACCTGCGCATTGTGGTGGCTGTGTTTGATAACCGCAACGCGCAGCCCTAAACGGGCTAAATACGGCAACAGTTTTTCTAACAGCGTGGTTTTGCCGCTGCCGCTGTAACCGCTAATGCCGAGCATTGGAAGCATATTTTGTCCTTATTCTAGGCTGTTACAGAACGCGGAGCAGAACCGGTCGGTAACTAGATTTTGATTGTAGCTTTTTAGCATAAAGACGAACGGCGATAAAGACAAGTGCGGTGCAAAAAAAGATAAAAACCGCGCCGTATAATTCATGTGTGAACAGTGATTCGGCACACAGTGTGCTGAGCACAAGGCTGAGCAGCGGCAGCAAGTACATCAGTAGAGTGGATAACAACAAGGAACGTTCCGACAATCCGATTTCTACTGTTTGACCGGGTTTGAGCGGCGTGATGGTTTCAATTTTGAAAATATGTTCCGCGGCGCTGCCGGTAAGCTCGGACAAGGCGGCGGAACCGCACGCGCTTTTTGCCGCACATTGTCCGCAGGCGCTGTGGGAAAAGCATTTTACCGTAGCAATACCGGCATGGTAATTAATCACGATTGCATTTTCTGTCAACATAGGCTTATTTTAACTGAATGTCCTGCACGATTCGTTTGGCGGTGGAGAGCGGCAATTGACCGATAAATGTCAGTTCTTTGCCTTCTCGGGTTTCGCTGTAAAACGTCAACGGCCCTTGTTTCCACGCATTTTCCGCTTCGTTCGGAATAATTGAGTCGGCGCTGTATAAGGTGAAGGAAAACAGTCCATCGCTGTATAATTGGGTTTCTATGGTGACATCACCGTCTCTTTGCTGTCCGCTGGTAATCAGCTTAAACCCGTTCGGTAGCCAGCTTGGACGCCAGCTTAATTTTACCTCAGCGGATTTTTTACCTCTCTGTTCGTTCAGTAACGGTGGAAACACAATATTGTTGAGATAATTCGGCAACTCGTTCAAACCGTCGCCCACATATAAATTGACGACCCGGAACTGTTCCAGCAGATTGCCTTCTCTGTCCAGCATATCGCTGCGTAATAGCAGATGATTTTGTTCGTCGATAAAAACCAGATACTGATAACGGAAGTCGTCTTTCGGCAAAATACGTACGGTTTGCACCACATGATCCGCCACGCGGTTGCGCCCGATATTGATGAAATCGTAGTATTTGGTTAGGTTATTCAGGTTGCTGTGCAGTATTGACGGCAGGCTGTCGACGATATTGCTGCCGGTAATGGAAAATGCCTGATAATTGGGTTGAAAATAACTGATTAGGCTGTCCCGCTGAATAATTTCCTGTGGTACACCGTCCAATGTGATGAGTTGGGCATAGGTTTTGCCGTCGGCATTGAGATGACGGTAACGCAGAGATTCCATATTAACCGGTGTAGTCTGCACAAAGGCAATTTCATAATTCAGCTGTTCTTTGGCAGCGTGCATTTTCTCCAGCAGTTGCTTCGGCTCAAGCGTCTCTTGGGCAAATAGGGCGGTGGAAAATATTAGCGTAAAGAAAAGTGCGGTAATTTTGGGAGATATTTTTAACATCGTATATCAATATAACCGTTATAGTTGAAATAAATTCACCACCAAAAAATGGTGGTGAATATTCCGATAGCTGAAACTCATTATTTACTGTTGTCGTTTCGCAGACTTAAATCATCGGCATAAACACGGCGTTGTAATTCATAATTCTGTAACATGGCGCCGATACGCTTGTTTTTCTGTTCAAGCTGATCCGATGTAACCACATCTTTGCTCGGCGCGTTATAGCTGACTTCTTGCACCGAATCATTAAACGGCAAGGTTTGCAGCACCGGTGTGTCCGGCGTATCTTTTGTGCCGCTGGCGCTGTTAAAACTTTGCACGCCGACAACCGCCACCAAACAAACCCCTGCGGCGACCGCAACCTGCACCATCGGCGCGAACCATGCTCTCAGTTTTTGTGCGAATGGCGATTTTCCGACTTCTTCGGCTGTCGGCTGGGCAACCAGCGGTTCGGTAGCCTGCACCTCTTCCTGTTCAATCAACGCTTCCATTTTGGCGGTGAAATCCGCACCCAACAGCACTTCGGTTTCCTGACGCATGATCGAACGAATGGTGTGATATGCCGCCCAAGATTTTTGTAAATCCGCATCGTGGCAAAGTTCGTCGGTCAATTCGTTACTTACCTGTTCACCGTCAATGTATGCTGAAAGTAACTCTTTTTGCATATTAAACTCCAAAGTCTGGTTTTGTCTGTTACGCTGTTTTCGTTTTAACGCTGAAGAAATGGGCGGATTTTGCTTTCGATAATTTCCCGAGCTCTAAAGATACGGGAACGCACCGTGCCCACTGGGCAATCCATAATACCTGCAATCTCTTCATAACTTAACCCTTCAATTTCCCGTAGGGTAATGGCGGTTCGTAAATCTTCCTGCAATCCGTTAATGGTATCGAATACGATTTTTTTCAGCTCGCCGGATAGCATTTCATTTTCGGGCGTATCCACATCCCTTAAATTCGTACCCACATCATAGGTTTCCGCTTCTTCCGCCAGAATATCCTCATTCGGCGGTCGGCGTCCCTGCGCGGTTAAATAATTCTTTGCAGTATTTACTGCGATTCGATACAGCCAAGTGTAGAAAGCGCTGTCACCGCGGAAAGAATCTATCGAGCGATATGCTTTAATAAACGATTCTTGTACAACATCGGGAATATCGTTTTGTGAAACATAACGGGTCAGTAACCCGGCAACTTTATTTTGATAACGCGATACCAACAAATTGAAGGCTTTCTTATCTCCCTGCTGCACCCTTTCTACCAAGGCCTGATCTGTTAGCTGTTCAGCCATATAACCTCTTATATCACCTCTAACAAGCCTTAATATAAAGACAGCAAGCTCTTGCAGTTAGTTAGAGAATGTAAACTGTAAAAAGTTCAATCTTTTTTGTAAAGATCGACTAATTCGTTAAATTTAATTTTTCCTGTATATAAGTCACCATTTTCCGTAATTCAAGGTCAGGCGCCGGCACCCGATTGAAGAACCATGAAAACAGCTGTAAATCGGTGGCGGTCAGCAGGCGCAGGAAGACGTCTTTTTTCTCATCCGCTAAATCGTCGAAATGGTGTTGAAAGAACGGCATAATCACTTTATCCAGCTCCAACATTCCGCGCCGACAATCCCACTCGATCCGAAATTTATTATATTTATCCATTATTTTTCCTTTGTGAGGCAAACGCGCTAATAGTAACAACGACGGCGGAACCTGTAAATATTCAGGAAAAATAAACCCGACGGTAAGCCGGGTTTATTCAGAAAAGTGCGGTGGTTTTTTAGGCGATTTTCGGTTTAATAATTGAATAAATTACGCCGGTCACCACTGCGCCGACCGCAATCGCCGTCAGATACATTAACGGCTGTGAAACAAACGGAATCACGAATAAACCGCCGTGCGGCGCCTGTAGCGTAATTCCCAAGCCTAGTGAAATCGCACCGGCCGTTGCGCCGCCGATAATGCTCGATACGATCACGCGGATAGGATCCGCCGCTACAAACGGCAATGCACCCTCGGAGATAAAGCATAATCCTAAAACAAAAGAGGCTTTGCCGGCGTCACGCTGGTTAACGGTAAATTTACGGCGCGCCAGTAACGTTGCGATGGTCATGCCGATTGGCGGTACCATACCGGCTGCCATCACCGCCGCCATCGGAGTATAAACGCCAGAGGCGATTAAGCCGGTACCGAACGTGTAGGCCGCTTTATTGACCGGACCGCCCATATCCACACACATCATCGCGCCGAGGATGATGCCAAGAGACACTGCATTGACTTGTCCCATGGTGTTGAGCCAGTTCACCAGCGCGTCCATTAAGGCTTTCACCGGCGGGTTGATAATATATACCATTGCCAGCCCGACAATGGCGGAACCCAGTAACGGCAGGATCAAAATCGGTTTCAGCGAGCTGAGACTCGGCGACAGGTGAATGCTGTCGTTTAACAATTTCACCACATAGCCCGCCAGAAAACCGGCGATAATTCCGCCCAAAATCCCAGCGCCTGCCGTAGTAGCAAGCATACCGCCGATAAGACCGACCGCAAGCCCCGGACGATCCGCGATTGAAAACGCCACATAACCGGCGAACACCGCAATCATTAGGTGGAATGCCGCACCGCCGCCGATCTCCATTAACGCGGTCGGTAAACCGCCGGCAATATTCGGATCTTTAAAGGCTTCAATCCCGAACATAAAGGAAATGGCGATCAGCAAACCGCCCGCCACAACTAACGGCAACATGTGAGAGACGCCGGTCATTAAATGACGATAAAGACCTTTTTTCTCTTGTGTAGCGTTTTCACTTTCAGTCTTTGTTGGCGATTGTGTCGCGCCGCTGTAGATTTGCGCTTCTTTAAAGGCTTTTTCAAATTCCTGTGCGGTTTTTTTCAATGCCAGACCGGTTGAGGTGCGATACATCGGCTTGCCGCTGAATTTACTTAAGTCCACATCAATATCGGCGGCGACAAAGACCAGATCCGCCGCGGCGATTTCTTGCGCCGAAATCGGATTGCCGACGCCCACTTGACCGCGAGTTTCCACTTTGATATTCCAGCCCTGTGCTTTGGCGTAAGTTTCAATCGCCTCTGCCGACATAAACGTATGTGCCACGCCGGTCGGGCAGGCAGTGACCGCCACGATGTTTTTCACTCCGCCAGCGGAAACTGCGCCGGAATTGACCGCACTTTCAGCACTTGGCGCAGTATAATCTACGGCTTCAGTCAGTGCCTGTTGCACGATGGCTTCCGGCGCACTGAAAGCCTGCTGAGGATCAGCGACAAAGACCTTTTTACCCACTAATTGCGGGTTATTTGCCATACCGCCGAAACTGATGGCTAACTCTGCCTGCGCTGCATCTTCAACGATCTGATGACCTTGCTGTTGTGCTGCGGCGGCAATGGTTTGTCGGAGTAAAAATGCTTTTGCATTACCGATATTGGCTGCGTTGGTAAGAAAAATGTTCATTGAAATTTACCCTTCGATTAATTTGATCTGTACGTCATTTAAAATTGGCGTTAATAATGCTGGATCACTGACCCCGACATTACTTTGTGACACGGCGAAAGCGGAAACCGCACTGGCAAATGCTAGCGTTTCCTGCTGCGAAAGTTGCTTGCTGAACCCGTAGATCAGACCGGCAACCATAGAATCACCGGCACCGACGGTGCTGACGACATTTTCACATTTCGGCGGACGGGCTTGAATGATTGCCTTATCGCTTAACCATAAAGAACCTTCCGCGCCCATGGAAATAATCACATTGGCGATGCCTTGCGCTTTCAGTTTCTTGGCCGCCGCGATAATATCCGCAAGGGTCGGCAGCGAATATCCGATCCATGCCTCCAGTTCGCGATGATTCGGTTTAACCAGCCAAGGATTTGCCTGCAAACCGGCAGTGAGTGCCTGATTACTGCTGTCCAGCGCCACTTTTACGCCGGCGTCATGCAGCTGCTGCAACCAGTCGGCGAACTGTTGAGGTGTGACGCCATGCGGCAGGCTACCGCACACCGCAACAATGTCATAATTTCGACAATAAGTCAGTGAATCCTGTACGAATGCCTGCCAGTCTGCCGCGTTGATGTGATAACCGGAGAAATTCAAATCCGTTACATCGGCTTCGGTTTCGGTAATTTTGACATTAATCCGGGTTTTGCCGACAACCCGGCGGAATTTATCTTCCAATCCGAGGTGGTTGAACATGGCTTCAAAATCTCCCTGATTGTCTTGCCCCAGAAAACCGCCGACCGCGACATCCAGACCTAAATCTTTCAGAACTTTTGCCACATTAATGCCTTTGCCTGCCGGGAACAAGCCGAGCGTTTCCACGCTGTTGACTTCGCCGCGTTCGATGCGTTTAAGACGACCGACCAAATCATAGGCGGTGTTTAGCGTAATCGTTGCAACTGTTGCCATAGTCCGCTCCTTATTCGCCTAAACCGGCGTTAATTGCCGCGCCGATGCCGTCAATGGCTTGTTGCGCTTCTTCGCCGCTTGCGACAAAACGCAGACGATGTCCTTTCACCACGCCGAGCGCGACGATTTTCATCAGGCTTTTGGCGCTGACCAGCGGTCCTTCGCGATCCAGATTCTGCACCGCTACGGAAGCATTGTATTTTTTCACCTCGTTCACCAGCATAGCGGCGGGGCGCGCATGCAGACCGTGTTCATTGTTAATCACGAACACACCTTCTACGCTGTCTGACGGCACATCTTCCGCCTGTTCTACAACGGCGGCGGTTTGAATCGGCTGCTGTGCCGTTTCAATTGTATCTGCCTGTTGCGGCGGTACGGACGAGACCGCTTCGCCCAACCCGTCTGCAATCACTTTGCCGATCGCTTCAACCGCCGGCAGAGCGTCTTCGCCTTCCGCCACGAAGCGCAGGCGATGACCTTGGGTGACGCCCAACGCGACGATTTTCATCAGACTTTTGGCGCTCACCGCGGCAGTCTGGCGGCTGAGATTTTCAACGGTGATTTTAGCGTTGAATTTTTTGACTTCATTGACCAGCACCGCAGCCGGACGGGCATGTAAACCGTGTTCGTTGCGAATGGTGAATGTTCCGGTTACCGCGCCTGCCGCCGGTGTTGCGGTTGTCTGTACTGCAGCGTTTGTTGTCGGTTGCGACGTACCGTTTAACGCCGCGACAATCTGTTCGGCACTGCCGGTTAACAATGTTTGCTGCACTTGTGGGTCTAATAAACGCAACAGCGTTGGGTTAATCTGATCATTGAGGGCGGCAACGGTTAAAACGCCCTGTATACGCTTGCCGTTATTGTCAAACGGCGTTTTCGGGCGGCTGAATGCCAGTGCATTTTTTTCATTGCCGGCTACCGCATCGCTCAGCCATAAGTCGTTACCCAACGGCAAGGCGGGACTGGCGATAACTTCGGAAACGAAGTGATTATTCACCGCACTTTGCGTTTGCAGTTTGCCGGCATTGATTGCCACGAGGGTGAGCAGACTTTGTGTTTCTACATTCAGACTGAGATTATCCGGCTGGACGCTGAATGCTTGTTCGCCGGTCAGAATGGCACGGAATTGAGTGATGTCCTGCAAGGTAGCAAGTTTTGCTGCGGTGTCTTCATCGCCTAACACGTGAGTTAACTGACGCAGCAGCGCTAAATGTTCGTCGGAGCGGGCAGCAATCCCGATAACGATGTAAGCGGTATTGCCTTCGCCCCATTCAATGCCCTGCGGGAATTGAAAAACCTGAACGCCAGTATTTTTTACCATTGAACGGGTATTTACTGTACCGTGCGGAATGGAGATGCCGTTACCCAGATAGGTGGACGTTTGTGTTTCACGTTCCAGCATGCCTTGTAAGTAACCGCTCTCCACGTAACCGGCTTGTTCTAATGCTCGTGCCGCCAGTTCAATCGCCTGTTGTTTATTGCTTGCTTGGGCAGATAAATGAATGTTGTCTTCGGGTAAATTAAACATTCCTTCTCCTTATGTGTGTCTATGGTTTTAGGTGGACTGAAATGCGGATAAATAAATTTATAAGCAAAAACCTTTCAGCCTATGATTAAAAATAGAAAGCTGTTGATATGGTTAGGTTTACATCAACAGCTTTTATGTCCTGATTATTTGCCGGTGCACAACTGCAGGATTTGTTCGCTGCCTTGTACGATATATTCGTCGTTTTCCGACCGCACTTTATTGTTTTGTAAATCCAGCATGGCGTCGTAAATCCCTTGTGTTGCACTCGGCTGATCAATATGGCGCCAACAGTCCGTACTTAGACGGTTAAAGTTGTTTTGCAGTTCGGAAGCGAAAACCACGCCGCTGTAATAAGCGTAAATATTACTGTCATGCCCGCCCTGATACAGATTGGCTTTGACTTTGTCGATCGGCACTAAAATGCGTCCCAGATACCAATCGTTAGCGCCGCTGGCAAAAGAATTAACGTCGTAATCCTGATTAACGCGACCTGAGTAAGTCTCCACTGTGGCGGCATAGGCTGTGGCATAGGATTTTTGATCGATTTGATCTTTATCTAAATTGATGACGGGTTTTTTGTCACCCATGAACGGAATATAAGAGGAAACGGAACATGCAGAAAGCACGGCAACCATTAACATGATGGACAATTTCTTAAACATATTGGTCTTCCCGATTGAAAATCATTCCGAGCATTATACTGATTCTGGGGGAGATAAAAAAGCAAAAATATACTGCCGTTATGTGAGCTGCATCACCTTTCCAGATCAGCTATGGTATTTATATTGGTGAAGGCTGCCGGCTGTTGGCTGAAATCCACCGCCTGCGCGCCGTTTTCGCGCAGAAACTGCAATATCCGACGATGTCCGCGGCGCAGATAAGCCTCCAATTTGTCTTTCAACGCGACGGCAAGTAGGCAGCAGGTAGGATGTTCGCGCTCGCCGTCATGGGCGTAGGCGGCAAAAACGTGCGATTTTTCCACCGCACTTTGTAGTTTTGTTCGCAAATCTGCCGGCAGAAAAGGCGTATCACAGGGCACGAACAGGACAAATTCAGTGTGCGCCCGTTCCAGTGCGGTCAGCATGCCGCTTAACGGTCCTTGAAACCCCGACAGTCGGTCGGCAAAAACCGGCAGCCCGCTTGCGCGATAGCGTTGTCGATTGCGGTTAGCATTAAGGGAAATCTCCTCGACTTGAGTGGATAGACGGTGATAAACGTGCATAAACAGCGGTTCGCCGCGAAACAGTTGTAGTCCTTTATCGGCGCCGCCCATGCGTGTTGCCCGTCCGCCGGCTAAAATTACCGCACTAATTGTGATTGTCATGTTTTATTCTCATCGTAATTCAAGTATGATCGGGTGGATTTTGCACATAATAATAAGGAAAACTTTATGAAATGTCATCGTTTGAACGAAGTGTTGGAACTTCTACAGCCCTACTGGTCTAACAATCCGGATTTGCATTTAATCCAGATTTTGCAGAAAATCGCCGCTGAAGCCGGTTTTGGTAAACCCGTTTCAGAGTTGACCGACGAGGTGATCATTTATCATCTGAAAATGTACGGGAAAGATAAAAGCGAACCCATTCCGGGAATTAAAAAAGACTATGAAGACGATTTTAAAACTGCGCTGTTAAAAGCGCGCGGCATTCTTAAATAAATAAGGACATGACTACATGATCAGAAAATTTCTTTTTGCATTAACATCATTGTTACTAATTACCAATGCGCAGGCATTGGATTTAACGGAAGGCAAACAATATATCGAGCTGAATACGGAGCGTTCGTTGCAGCCGGAAGTGGTGGAGTTTTTCTCGTTTTATTGCCCGCACTGTTATTCCTTTGAAATGGAATACGGCATTCCGCAAAAAGTGAAAGACGCCTTACCGGAAGGCACGAAGTTTAAACAGTATCATGTTACGTTCTTGGGCTTTCAGTCTGAAAATTTAACCCGTGCGTGGGCGTTGGCTATGGCGCTGGGTGTTGAAGATAAAGTGAAAGCACCGTTGTTTGAAGCGGCCAAAAAAGCGGTGGCGGACAGAGATCAATCCGCGCCTTCGCAGGATGCGGTACGCAAGATCTTTTTGGATAACGGTGTAACCGCAGAGCAGTTTGACGGCGGTATCAACAGCTTTGCGGTAAACGGCTTGGTGAATCAGCAGGTTAAACTGGCGGAGAAATTGCAGGTGCACGGCGTGCCGGATTTCTACGTAAACGGCAAGTTCCGCGTTAATCCGGAAGGTTTAACCCGCAGCGCGGACGGTTTTGTGCAGGAATATGTGGAAACCGTCAAGGCTTTGCTGCAAAAATAACAAAAAAATTGCAAAAACGGTAAAAAATTGGTTTAATGCCTGCCGTTTTTACTACTGATAATTTGAGGATATTATGGCTGAAAGTTTTAGCGTTACCCGTCGTTTTTTTGACGACAAGCATTACCCGCGCGGTTTCGCACGCCACGGTGACTACACCATTAAAGAATCTCAGGCACTGGAACAGTACGGTCAGGCGTTTAAAGCTTTGGATCTGGGCGAACGCAAACCGGTTACCGAAGAAGAAAAAGCCTTTGTGGCATTCTGTCAGGGCAAGCGTCCGGCTGAAACCTTCTTTGAAAAAACCTGGAATAAATATCGCTCCCGTATTTCCAGCACTAAGCGTGTCTATACCCTGTCCGGTGTGGTCGGTGCGGATAATCTGGACGACTTTTCGGCGGAATAAAGAGCGCATTACACAGACTAAGGGCTTGAGCATTTCAAGCCTTTTGTTTTTATGTTATCCACTATTGAGAATTCTCATGCAAACGTTACCGATTGACGAATACAGCGCGCTGTTGGCGGAAAAACACAAAAAACTGACCGCACTTTTAGCGCCTTTTGACCCGCCTGAGATCGAGGTGTTTGACTCGCCGCCGCAACATTATCGGATGCGCGCGGAGTTTAGGGTCTGGCACGATAACGACGATCTGTACCACATTATGTTTGATCCGCAAACTCGGCGACGTTGTCGCATCGACGACTTTCCCGTCGCATCCCGTTTGATCAATCGCATGATGCGAGCGCTTCTGCCGCGCTTAAAAGCGCAAGAGGTGCTGCGCCGGCGTTTGTTTCAGATTGATTATCTCAGCACCTTAAGCAACAAAATTATTGTCAGCCTGCTTTATCACAAGCCACTGGATCAGGCATGGTTACAGGCGGCGGCACAGTTGAAAACGGATTTGCAACAACAAGGATTTGCCGTTGAACTGATTGGGCGTGCCAGCAAGCAGAAACTTTGTTTGGAGCAGGATTTTATCGACGAAGTGTTGACCGTCAACGGCAAAGATTATATTTATCGGCAGGTGGAAAACAGCTTTACCCAACCCAATGCGGCGGTAAACGGCAAAATGCTGCAATGGGCGCAAGCCTGTACACGCCACAGTCAGGGCGATTTGCTGGAATTATATTGCGGCAACGGCAACTTTTCCATTGCGCTGGCGCACAATTTTCGTCAGGTGCTGGCAACGGAAATCGCCAAGCCTTCGGTTGCGGCGGCGCAATTTAATATTGCAGCAAACGGTATTGATAATTTGCAGATTATCCGCATGTCGGCGGAAGAATTTACACAAGCGATGAACGGCGTGCGCGCGTTTAACCGTTTGCAGGGGATTAATCTGCGGGATTATCAATGCAGTACTATTTTGGTAGATCCGCCGCGCGCCGGGTTGGATGCAGGCACGTTGGAGCTGGTAAGTCATTATGCGCACATTTTGTATATTTCCTGCAATCCTGACAGCCTGTGCGAAAATTTACGCACCTTATGCCGCACACATCGTATCGACAAGGCGGCGCTGTTCGATCAATTTCCTTATACCGATCATATGGAAAGCGGCGTATGGCTAATCAAAAAATAGCGATTCAACTGCGTTGTGAAACCGAAAATTTCGAAAATTTCACCGCACTTTGTGCGCAAAATGGGCTGATTCATGATCCGCACAGTCAGCTGGCATTGGTGCAATGCGAGGTTAGCGGTGAAGCGCGGTTAGAGCTTCGCCGGCTAGACGAACCAAAACTGGGCGCAGTTTATGTGGATTTTGTTGGCGGTGCGTTGGCACATCGACGCAAATTTGGCGGTGGGCGCGGTGAAGCCGTAGCCAAAGCGGTGGGAATCAAAAAAGATTATATCCCGACGGTGATTGATGCAACCGCCGGTCTAGGGCGCGATGCCTTCGTGCTGGCCGCCGTTGGTTGCCGAGTGCGGTTGCTGGAGCGTCATCCGGTGGTCTATTTGTTGTTACAAGACGGTTTGCGACGCGCTTATCAGGATGCGGAAATCGGGACGATGATGCGGCACAATATGCACTTGCTGCCGCGCGGGCATATTGCGGCGCTCGATCCTGTCGCCGATTGCGCTGATGTCGTGTATTTGGATCCGATGTATCCGCATAAACCGAAAAGTGCCTTGGTGAAAAAAGAAATGCGCCTTTTTCAGCATTTGGTCGGCGCAGACGACGATGCAGATCAACTACTGCTGCCAGCGCTGCGTTTGGCGCGTCGACGCGTGGTGGTGAAACGCCCCGATTATGCCGATTTTCTTGCGCAAAAAGTACCGCACTTTAGCCGTGAGACTAAAAATCACCGTTTTGATATTTATTTGCATCAGACGGAATAATGTCACGAGCGAATCTTTTCCAGCAAAAAATCAATAAATACCCGTATGCGAATGCTGACGGCGTGATCACTATAATAGACGGCATGGAAGGGAAAGGGTTGCGCAAGACGTTGGTTTGGGAAAAGTTCGATCAATTTTCCTGCGTTCAGATCCTGATCCACCATAAAATCCGATAAGCAAGTAATGCCTAAGCCTTGCAAGCAGAGGCTGCGAAGTGTTTCACCATTGTTGGCGGTGAGTGTAGGAGTTATAACAAGTGGTTTGCCGTTTTCATCTTGCAGTGGCAAGGTGTTGAGCGAAAGTGGCTCAATAAAGCCAAGGTAGCGGTGTTGGCGGAGTTCGCTTGGCATTGTTGGCGTGCCAAACCGTGCCAAATAGTCAGGGCTTGCTATCACCTTGCGATAGCTGTTGAATAAATGCCTTGCTCGCAGCCCTGAATTATCCAGTTGTCCTGCCCGAATAGCAACATCTACTTTGCGTTCAATCAAGTTGATAAAATTTTCCGAAGAAAGCAACGAAAGTTCAATGTGTGGATAGCGTTGCTGAAATTNGCACAATTTTCGTCAGGTGCTGGCAACGGAAATCGCCAAGCCTTCGGTTGCGGCGGCGCAATTTAATATTGCAGCAAACGGTATTGATAATTTGCAGATTATCCGCATGTCGGCGGAAGAATTTACACAAGCGATGAACGGCGTGCGCGCGTTTAACCGTTTGCAGGGGATTAATCTGCGGGATTATCAATGCAGTACTATTTTGGTAGATCCGCCGCGCGCCGGGTTGGATGCAGGCACGTTGGAGCTGGTAAGTCATTATGCGCACATTTTGTATATTTCCTGCAATCCTGACAGCCTGTGCGAAAATTTACGCACCTTATGCCGCACACATCGTATCGACAAGGCGGCGCTGTTCGATCAATTTCCTTATACCGATCATATGGAAAGCGGCGTATGGCTAATCAAAAAATAGCGATTCAACTGCGTTGTGAAACCGAAAATTTCGAAAATTTCACCGCACTTTGTGCGCAAAATGGGCTGATTCATGATCCGCACAGTCAGCTGGCATTGGTGCAATGCGAGGTTAGCGGTGAAGCGCGGTTAGAGCTTCGCCGGCTAGACGAACCAAAACTGGGCGCAGTTTATGTGGATTTTGTTGGCGGTGCGTTGGCACATCGACGCAAATTTGGCGGTGGGCGCGGTGAAGCCGTAGCCAAAGCGGTGGGAATCAAAAAAGATTATATCCCGACGGTGATTGATGCAACCGCCGGTCTAGGGCGCGATGCCTTCGTGCTGGCCGCCGTTGGTTGCCGAGTGCGGTTGCTGGAGCGTCATCCGGTGGTCTATTTGTTGTTACAAGACGGTTTGCGACGCGCTTATCAGGATGCGGAAATCGGGACGATGATGCGGCACAATATGCACTTGCTGCCGCGCGGGCATATTGCGGCGCTCGATCCTGTCGCCGATTGCGCTGATGTCGTGTATTTGGATCCGATGTATCCGCATAAACCGAAAAGTGCCTTGGTGAAAAAAGAAATGCGCCTTTTTCAGCATTTGGTCGGCGCAGACGACGATGCAGATCAACTACTGCTGCCAGCGCTGCGTTTGGCGCGTCGACGCGTGGTGGTGAAACGCCCCGATTATGCCGATTTTCTTGCGCAAAAAGTACCGCACTTTAGCCGTGAGACTAAAAATCACCGTTTTGATATTTATTTGCATCAGACGGAATAATGTCACGAGCGAATCTTTTCCAGCAAAAAATCAATAAATACCCGTATGCGAATGCTGACGGCGTGATCACTATAATAGACGGCATGGAAGGGAAAGGGTTGCGCAAGACGTTGGTTTGGGAAAAGTTCGATCAATTTTCCTGCGTTCAGATCCTGATCCACCATAAAATCCGATAAGCAAGTAATGCCTAAGCCTTGCAAGCAGAGGCTGCGAAGTGTTTCACCATTGTTGGCGGTGAGTGTAGGAGTTATAACAAGTGGTTTGCCGTTTTCATCTTGCAGTGGCAAGGTGTTGAGCGAAAGTGGCTCAATAAAGCCAAGGTAGCGGTGTTGGCGGAGTTCGCTTGGCATTGTTGGCGTGCCAAACCGTGCCAAATAGTCAGGGCTTGCTATCACCTTGCGATAGCTGTTGAATAAATGCCTTGCTCGCAGCCCTGAATTATCCAGTTGTCCTGCCCGAATAGCAACATCTACTTTGCGTTCAATCAAGTTGATAAAATTTTCCGAAGAAAGCAACGAAAGTTCAATGTGTGGATAGCGTTGCTGAAATTCAGGCAAATACGGTGCTAGCACATTCAGCAACACAGGCGTGGCGGCATCAATGCGTAGCAAGCCTTGCGGTACTTGGTGCAATGCTAAAATATCCGCCTCTGCTGCTGCCATTTCCTGTAAGGCTTTTTGCACGCGTTCAAAATAGCGTTGTCCTTCTTGAGTAAGGCTTAGCTGGCGAGTGGTGCGATTGAGCAAATTCACGCCGAGCTTACTTTCCAAGCGTTTAATCATACGACTGACAACGGAGTTATCCAAATTTAATTGATTTGCCGCGCGGCTAAAACTGCCATTTTCGACCACCTGCACGAATACGGCTAATTCTTCGGAATGAGTTTTCATTATTATTGCTAATTTAACAAAAGTGATTTGTTATTTTTGTCATTTTTCACAATAAAGTCAATGGCTATAATGCGCTTTATCGATTCAGACAACGAAATAAAGGATACAGAATGAAAAACAATGGCTTCTCAATGGTCAATCATATCGGCATTACGGTCAGCAATTTGGATAAATCTATTCAGTTTTATGAAACGCTTACTGGCAAGAAAATCACTAACCGGGATGAAATCGGTGGCAAACGAATGGCGAATACGCAGGGGTTAGATGATACGTTAATCCGCTACGCTAACTTGCATTTAGACAATGTAAACATTGATATTTTGGAGTATGTGACACCAAAATCGGAGAAAATAGCTTACTCCAATAATCAAATCAGTGCGATGCACCTTTGTTTTGAAGTGGAGGATTTACATGCCGCCTTAGATCGAATGAAAACCATCGGCGTTGAGCCAGACGGTAAGCCGATTTATTTTACCGAAGAGGATGGTTTAAAAAGCGGTTTCGGCACTGGCGTTGCTTATTTTACTGATCCCGATGGAACAAATTTGGAAATTATTGAGCCGAAAGGCCCATTTCAACGTGAAACTCACTAATTGAATTCAAAGAAGAGGAAAGCAAAATGAGCGTACCTGTATTAGGCATTGGCACATTCCGTTTAACGGGCGATGTAGTCAAACAATCTGTCAAAATGGCCTTGCAAGCGGGCTATCGTGCTATTGACACTGCTCAAATTTACAACAATGAAAGTGAGGTGGGCGAGGCGATCCGTGAAAGCGGTATTGCCCGTGAAGAACTCTATATTACCACCAAAATTTGGGTGGAAAATTTAGGCAAGGATAGACTCATTGACAGTTTAAAAGAGAGCCTTACCAAACTTGGCACGGATTATATAGATCTCACTTTAATTCATTGGTATCCGCACCGATATTCTATTACGCTTGAAGAAACATTAATCGCTTTAATGGAAGCAAAACGTTTAGGACTAACCCATGAAATAGGCGTGTCAAATTTTACCGTAGCGTTAATGGAACAGGCGGCGGCAATCATCAAGGCGGAAAATATTGCAACCAACCAAATTGAACTTTCGCCCTATTTGCAAAATGAGAAAGTGGTACAAGCGGCAAAACGACTTGGGATTCATATTACCTCTTATATGACTTTAGCCTACGGCAAGGCGTTAAGTGATGAAACCATTTGTCAAATCGCCACCAAACACCAAGCCACCCCGGCCCAAATTATTTTGGCCTGGGCAATGCAACTTGGCTATTCGGTTATTCCTTCTTCCACCAAACGAGAAAATTTAGCCAGTAACTTACTTGCCCAAAAAATCCGGTTGAGTGAAGCGGAAATGCAACAAATCCGCTTGCTTGACCGGAATGAACGGCTGACTGATCCTGAAGGGTTGGCTCCAGAATGGGATTGATTGCCAAAATGTTTGAGAGCGCGACAACAAGTAGTTAAGTTCGCAAAAAAGTTTGTAAATTCGATCGCTTGAATCTTTGATATTTAAAGTGGTTGGCATTATGCAGCTTTGTGTAACCGCGACATAATATCGTGCATTTTGGGTAATGTGTATCAAATAAAAACGGCGGATGATTATTCCGCCGTTTTTGTTTGTCGCTTATAGGCTGAACGGTTGAATATAAGGCAGTTTACCTTTTTTCAGCATGTCTTCAATGCCGCTGCGGTGATCATTGCCCAAACCGCGCAGTTCAAAGGTGAAACCGATGCCGTGATCGTATAACACTTCGTCATCCTTTTGATTGGTGCGGCTGGTGACATAGCGTCTTACCCCGACACCGACGGCCCAGCAGCAGGCGTTATATTGTACGCCGAGATATTGTTCCACTGGTTTTTTCAGTGCCAGATCCTGATAATAATGTCCGACCACCGCCCAGTTATCGGTCACTTCCCACGCGGCGACAACCCCAAGCTGTTTAATATCCTGATTATAGCGGTTAATGCTGGAGGTCAGATTCTGGTCGATATAAGCCTGACTGGCGTAGCGGTAATTCAACTGCACCAGATTGTTGCCCTGCGGATTAAATTCCAGTGTGGTATTCGCCAGTGAAGTTTGGTTCAGACTGGTGTCGTATTGATAGCTGCCGCGCCAGTTCCATTGCGGTGAGATACGCCAGTTTGATTCCAGCGCCCAAGAAGACGATGAACCGTGCGTGCTGTTTTGCGTGTCGTCATCAATGCGGGAGTCACGGATATAGTAAATTTGCCCCAATGACAGATTAAAGCGTTCATTGGCCTGTTGGTCATAAAAACGAGTTGTACCGCCGACGGTGAACTGGTTGGCGGAGGCAATGCGGTCCAGACCGCTGTAGCGGCGGTCGCGGAATAACGAATAATAATCCTGTTGCAGCAAGACGGAATCATAACCGAAGCCCAGATATTGAGAATTAAGTTGAGAACCGATATTGCTTTGGTCTTTATAAGGGCGGTATAAATATTGTACGCGCGGTTCGATAGTCTGAGTATAGCCGTCGATAAAACTTTGTCGGCTTGCCAACAGGGTTTGCAAATCGACTTTTACTTGCGGTAGCACCCGATTGACGGATCTTTGTACCTCTTCCGCATCGCTTGCGCTGCCTTTAGTCTGATTGTAATGGGTAGCGTACAGCTTGGTTTCAATATTTAAACTGCCGTAATGGTTGGATAGCGGTAATGTCAGGCTCGGTTCTAGATGAAAACGCCAAGCTTTAGGCATCTGTGAACTGTCGTTTTCAAAGCGTACCGCTTGTGAGAACAGTTTGAAATCCAGCAATCCGTCCGCCAGATCGTTTTTGTAATAATTAAAATCAATTTGCGGTAAAGCACGGTAAGGCCCGATACTGGCTTCATCAAACACTTGGAACTGTTTTGCCGAAATCGCGAGATTATAATTCGGCTGATAATAAGCGATGCGCGCGGTTTGATCGGCATAACCGTCGGTGCTGCTGCCGTAGTCGGAATCAAAGTCGTTGAAATAGCGTTTATCGCTGACGCGGGTGTAATTCACGTTCAGGCGCCAGTCTTTCAGAAAACGGGAACTGTGTCGCCAATGGAATAAATGGCGGGAACGGTTGTCGTCAGTAAAGTCTTTGTAGCGGTCGTCGTTTAAATATTCGCCGGCGATTTTTCCTTCGCCGAGCGCGGTCAAATAACGAAACTCACCGTTCATTTGCCAGCCGCGGTGCGACATGTATTTCGGTGTAATGGTGGCGTCGAAGTTGGGCGCGATGTTCCAGTACACCGGCTGTGAATACCAGTAACCGTCGCGGCTCGAACTACCGGCATTGGGTATCAATAAGCCGGAACGGCGTCGATCGCCTATCGGCAACTGCAAATAAGGCGTATAGAAAATCGGTACGCCCTGCACTTTAAAACGCGCGTGCCACATTTCCACATATTCTTCCTGAATATATTGGCGCATTTCGCTGGCATCAATTGCCCAAGCATTATCGTTCGGCAGGCAGGATGTGAACGTGGCGTTTTTCATCAGTCGGTAATAGCCACGCAGTTCCACGTGCTCCGCTTTTCCGCGCCCTTGACGGTTCACCAGCTGATAATCGGCGTTTTCAATATCGCTGTCTTTGCTGTTTAAATGAATTTTCGCATTATCGCCGGTCAGGTTGATTAAATTGTCTTTGTAATCAAAACCGCCTTTGGCATACGCATAACGCTGAACGTTATCGCCTTCGCCGGATTGCCGCACTTCCGCAATGGCGGATTGCAGATGACGGTTGCCCTGTTTGATATCCACCCCGCCTTCATAACGTGCGCTGGTGGGCTGGTTGAGTTCCGCGCGATCCGCTTCAATATAAACCGGCTGATCGTTCGGATCGTCTTGAATAACTTCGCCGCTGAAATGCGGTACGCCGATTAAACATTGTTGTTGTAAATCCGCCCGGCTGTGCGTACTGTAGAATGCGGTCAGAACAGACAGCGAAAGCAAGGTATAATAGTTTCTTTTCATCGGTTAACCGTTTATCTGTGAGGTAAAATTTGCTTGATTATAAAGAAAATTCGGTTAAAAAGCATGTTATTTATGCTTGCAGAAGCAGTCGTTGACATGATCGTCCACCAATCCCATCGATTGCATAAACGCATAACAAGTCGTTTCGCCAACAAATACGAAGCCTCTTTTCTTCAGTGCTTTGGACATTAACGCGGAGGTCGGCGTGCGTGTCGGAATGTTGTTTAAATCGGGTCTGTCATTGATTTGCGGCTGATAATTGACAAATGACCAAATAAAATCGCTGAAATTTTCACCGCACTTTTCCATTGCCAGATAAGCCTTGGCATTTTTGATAATCGCCTCCAGCTTGGCGCGGTGGCGGATAAGCCCGGGGTTTTGCATCAGCCGATCAATATCTTGTTCGTGCATTTGCGCAATTTTGGTCGGCTCAAAGCCATAAAATGCCTGCCGATAATGTTCACGTTTTTTCAGCACCGTAATCCAAGACAATCCCGCTTGTTGACCCTCCAAACAGAGTTTTTCAAATAATTTCAAGCTGTCGTATTGCGGTTTGCCCCATTCCTGATCGTGATAATCCAGATAAATCTGCGTATTTTCGCACCAAGCACAACGTATCATCATGTTTTACTCCAAATACTGTGATTGAGATCACGGTTATTTTTACTTGCTTCGCCTATGATAAGCGACCTGAAAATCAGCCGGCATCCGCCTATTGCTGTTAAAGCTAAAATATCCGTTTCATCGTAACAAAGATGTGTTATTTTAATAATCAATTATCCATAATGAAACAATAATCAATGAGGAAAACTATGACCACACAATTAGACGCACTTCGCAGTATGACCGTTGTAGTTGCCGATACCGGTGATATCGACGCTATCAAACAATACCGACCGCAGGATGCCACCACCAATCCTTCATTAATTTTAAGCGCATCCGCCCTGCCGCAATATGCCCCGCTAATCGATGAGGCAATTAAATATGCAAAAACGCAGAGCCAAGATAAAGCCCAACAGCTGATTGATGCGGAAGACAAACTGGCGGT
>LM994632.1:286874-289258 GCA_000752995.2 Haemophilus massiliensis
GTAGTTGCCGATACCGGTGATATCGACGCTATCAAACAATACCGACCGCAGGATGCCACCACCAATCCTTCATTAATTTTAAGCGCATCCGCCCTGCCGCAATATGCCCCGCTAATCGATGAGGCAATTAAATATGCAAAAACGCAGAGCCAAGATAAAGCCCAACAGCTGATTGATGCGGAAGATAAACTGGCGGTAAATATCGGTCTGGAAATTCTGAAAATCGTGCCGGGACGGATTTCTACCGAAGTGGATGCCAGATTGTCGTACGACACCGAGGCGACGGTGGCAAAAGCGCGCAAATTAATTCGTCTTTATAACGAAGCCGGCATCTCAAATGACCGTATTTTAATCAAAATTGCCTCCACGTGGCAGGGTATCCGCGCGGCGGAAATTCTGGAAAAAGAAGGGATTAACTGCAACCTAACCTTATTATTCTCCGAAGCGCAAGCGCGCGCTTGTGCCGAAGCGGGCGTGTATTTGATTTCACCGTTTGTCGGGCGCATTTTAGACTGGTATAAAGCCAACGGTGAGAAAAAAGACTATGCGCCGGCGGAAGATCCGGGCGTGATTTCGGTCACTAAAATCTATAATTACTACAAACAGCACGGCTATCAAACCGTGGTGATGGGGGCCAGTTTCCGCAATGTTGGCGAAATCACCGAACTTGCCGGCTGCGACCGACTGACAATTGCGCCGCCGTTACTGAAAGAATTGCAGGAAAATCAGACCGCACTTGAGCGTAAGCTGGCATTTTGCGGCGAAGTGCAGGCTAAACCGCAATCGTTAACGGAAAGCGAGTTCTACTGGCAGCATAACAGCGATGCCATGGCGGTGGAAAAACTGGCGGAAGGGATCCGCAAATTTGCCGCTGATCAGGAAAAATTGGAAGCCATGCTGGCGGCAAGATTCTGATTAGCCCCGCCGTAAAAGTGCGGTGAAATTTTTCACTGTTTTCTTAATCCGCCCCAAAAGTTGAAAGAATTCAATTGATAGGGGGCGGATTTTGCTGTTTTGCTACCACCTTCTAGGCAGAAAGCCCTTGACTATTCTAACTGATTGCTTAAGATCAGCACGATTTTTATTAAAATCGTATTATTCATGAGCGCTGTATTACATACAGTCTATTCTTTCCTTTATTGAAATCGGAGTATCTATGTCAGGTTTATTTGTTCAGACCGATCCGGCACGTCGCCGTTACGGCTTGGCTGTATTTGTCGGTATTATTGCAGGTCTTGTTTCTGCCTTTGTTAAATGGGGGGCGGAACATCCATTCCCACCGCGCAGCCCGAAAGACTTGTTTACTGCCGCCTGCCCGCAACCGGTGTTG
Source organism: Haemophilus massiliensis (assembly GCA_000752995.2). Lineage (GTDB taxonomy): Bacteria > Pseudomonadota > Gammaproteobacteria > Enterobacterales > Pasteurellaceae > Necropsobacter > Necropsobacter massiliensis_B. The sequence goes on from LM994632.1 coordinate 288,205, forward strand.
GACGCGCTAAATTCCGCCGTGGATCAAGTTGCCGCACAGGCAGCCGCGCTGGAGCAATGTTCACGTGCGTTTTTAAATCCGCCGCATGTTTTTTTGCGCGATTATCTTGGTATTGATCCCACTCAAGCGGTGTTTACTTTTGCCGATTATGGATTTGATTGGATTGGTGTAACGCACATTACTTTCTCGTTAGTATTTGCTATCGGTTATTGTTTAGTTGCCGAACGTTTCCCTAAAATTAAATTTTGGCAAGGTATTGGCGCAGGCCTTATTGCCAATTTATGCGTTCACTACATTTCATTCCCGGCATTAGGTTTAACACCGCCTGTGTCTGAATGGCCATGGTATGAGCATGTTTCGGAATTAGTCGGTCATATTTTCTGGTTCTGGACCATTGAAGTGATTCGTCGTGATTTACGTAACCGTATTACACACGAACCCGACGCCGAAGTGCCGCTAACCCAACAATTTCGTTAATCGATGAAATAAAAGGTATACTTTTATATCCGGTAAAAAATGCTAAATGTTTTTACCGCAGTGGTTTTTAAACTACCGGTATCCCGCGGGTATCGGTAGTTTTTTTTATGCTTATCTAAGGCTAATTTACTCCTCTTTGAGATAGAACGATATTCTTAACTGAATCACCATTCAAAGTTTACGCCAGCATTGTAACTGATGCTACTACTACTTGGCGTCATCGCAATTCCTGCTTTGGCTGCAACATTCTGGTTAAAGCGATAACCGGTACCGATTGCGAAAGCCGTTTCTGAGTTATAACCGCCTACCGCTGCACTAAGATTAAATTTACCGATATTATATGGTTGGAACAAGCCGGTTAATGCAGCCTGCGATGCAAAGTTGCGCTGCATTTTCTTCTCAAGTCGATCAACTCGACCTTCCAGATTACTGATACGCGCGGTATTTTGTGTTACATTAGTTTTTAAGTTATTGTTGAATTTATACAATTCATCAATACGTGTTTTATTGGTCGTAATGTTTTGACGGTTTTCTGTGATATCGGATTTATTCTGCGCAATACCGGCTTTATTTGTAG
>LM994632.1:290118-332289 GCA_000752995.2 Haemophilus massiliensis
CCGTGGTGATGGGGGCCAGTTTCCGCAATGTTGGCGAAATCACCGAACTTGCCGGCTGCGACCGACTGACAATTGCGCCGCCGTTACTGAAAGAATTGCAGGAAAATCAGACCGCACTTGAGCGTAAGCTGGCATTTTGCGGCGAAGTGCAGGCTAAACCGCAATCGTTAACGGAAAGCGAGTTCTACTGGCAGCATAACAGCGATGCCATGGCGGTGGAAAAACTGGCGGAAGGGATCCGCAAATTTGCCGCTGATCAGGAAAAATTGGAAGCCATGCTGGCGGCAAGATTCTGATTAGCCCCGCCGTAAAAGTGCGGTGAAATTTTTCACTGTTTTCTTAATCCGCCCCAAAAGTTGAAAGAATTCAATTGATAGGGGGCGGATTTTGCTGTTTTGCTACCACCTTCTAGGCAGAAAGCCCTTGACTATTCTAACTGATTGCTTAAGATCAGCACGATTTTTATTAAAATCGTATTATTCATGAGCGCTGTATTACATACAGTCTATTCTTTCCTTTATTGAAATCGGAGTATCTATGTCAGGTTTATTTGTTCAGACCGATCCGGCACGTCGCCGTTACGGCTTGGCTGTATTTGTCGGTATTATTGCAGGTCTTGTTTCTGCCTTTGTTAAATGGGGGGCGGAACATCCATTCCCACCGCGCAGCCCGAAAGACTTGTTTACTGCCGCCTGCCCGCAACCGGTGTTGGACGCGCTAAATTCCGCCGTGGATCAAGTTGCCGCACAGGCAGCCGCGCTGGAGCAATGTTCACGTGCGTTTTTAAATCCGCCGCATGTTTTTTTGCGCGATTATCTTGGTATTGATCCCACTCAAGCGGTGTTTACTTTTGCCGATTATGGATTTGATTGGATTGGTGTAACGCACATTACTTTCTCGTTAGTATTTGCTATCGGTTATTGTTTAGTTGCCGAACGTTTCCCTAAAATTAAATTTTGGCAAGGTATTGGCGCAGGCCTTATTGCCAATTTATGCGTTCACTACATTTCATTCCCGGCATTAGGTTTAACACCGCCTGTGTCTGAATGGCCATGGTATGAGCATGTTTCGGAATTAGTCGGTCATATTTTCTGGTTCTGGACCATTGAAGTGATTCGTCGTGATTTACGTAACCGTATTACACACGAACCCGACGCCGAAGTGCCGCTAACCCAACAATTTCGTTAATCGATGAAATAAAAGGTATACTTTTATATCCGGTAAAAAATGCTAAATGTTTTTACCGCAGTGGTTTTTAAACTACCGGTATCCCGCGGGTATCGGTAGTTTTTTTTATGCTTATCTAAGGCTAATTTACTCCTCTTTGAGATAGAACGATATTCTTAACTGAATCACCATTCAAAGTTTACGCCAGCATTGTAACTGATGCTACTACTACTTGGCGTCATCGCAATTCCTGCTTTGGCTGCAACATTCTGGTTAAAGCGATAACCGGTACCGATTGCGAAAGCCGTTTCTGAGTTATAACCGCCTACCGCTGCACTAAGATTAAATTTACCGATATTATATGGTTGGAACAAGCCGGTTAATGCAGCCTGCGATGCAAAGTTGCGCTGCATTTTCTTCTCAAGTCGATCAACTCGACCTTCCAGATTACTGATACGCGCGGTATTTTGTGTTACATTAGTTTTTAAGTTATTGTTGAATTTATACAATTCATCAATACGTGTTTTATTGGTCGTAATGTTTTGACGGTTTTCTGTGATATCGGATTTATTCTGCGCAATACCGGCTTTATTTGTAGCGATATCGGATTTATTCTGCGCAATACCGGCTTTGTTTGTAGCGATATCGGATTTATTCTGCGCGATACCGGCTTTGTTTGTAGCGATATCAGATTTATTCTGCGCAATACCGGCTTTATTTGTAGCGATATCGGATTTATTCTGCGCAATACCGGCTTTGTTTGTAGCGATATCGGATTTATTCTGCGCAATACCTGCTTTGTTTGTGGCGATATCGGATTTATTCTGCGCAATACCGGCTTTATTTGTGGCGATATCAGATTTATTCTGCGCAATACCGGCTTTATTTGTGGCGATATCAGATTTATTCTGGGCAATGCCGGCTTTGTTTGTTGCGATATCGGATTTATTCTGCGCAATACCGGCTTTGTTTGTAGCGATATCGGATTTATTCTGGGCAATGCCGGCTTTGTTTGTGGCGATATCGGATTTATTCTGTGCAATACCTGCCTTGTTTGTTGCGATATCGGATTTATTCTGCGCAATACCGGCTTTGTTTGTGGCGATATCGGATTTATTTTGTGTAATACCGGCTTTATTTGTGGCGATATCGGATTTATTCTGCGCAATACCGGCTTTGTTTGTTGCGATATCGGATTTATTCTGCGCAATACCAGCTTTGTTTGTTGCGATATCGGATTTATTCTGCGCAATACCGGCTTTATTTGTGGTGATATCGGATTTATTCTGCGCAATACCGGCCTTGTTTGTGGCGATATCGGATTTATTTTGTGCAATGCCAGCCTTGTTTGCTCTTATTTGGACCTCATTACCTTGGGTTATATTATTTAATACGTTAATAGCATCTTGATGATTTTCAAGCGCCTCTTGTTGTTTGTTTATCATGTTTTTCAAGTTATTGCTTGTGTTGTCACCGCCTTGAATAGATTTTCTCAGTTCTTCAATTGAATTTTTATTCGTGATAATATCTTTATCGTGCTGTTTTTCGCTTTGCTCTAGTTTCACTATTTTATCGCGGTGAGCGGCTAACTTTTCTTCGGCTTTATTTAATAAACCCTCAAATTTTTTATCTACATCTGCTAACTCACTAATTCTCTGTGAAATATGCTTATTTTTATCCTTGAGATCACTAATCTCATCATCGTTGGTTTGAACCTTCTGTTCTAAGCTATTCACTGAACGAGTGTTAGAAACAACATTTTTTTCATATGTAGTTACTTTTTCTTCTAAGGATTTAATATCTTTTTTTTGCTGAGAAATGGCTTTTTTATTTGTATCAATGTCTTTTTGGTTTTGATCAATTGACATTTTATTTTGTTGAACTTTTTGTTTAATATCATCCAAATTCGGATTATTAATCACATCCGCTACCGCGTAACTTGATGTCAGACTGATCAGTAAGGCAAGGGCCAAGGTTTTATTTGTGGTTAATTTTTTCATACCTGTCTCCAGAAAGTTATAAGTTTTATTGTTTTTATGCATATATGGCATATGCAGTGCGCGCATTTTATGTTTAGAAAAATAAGTTTCAATATTTGTAGCAGAGATAAGATGTTTAGCAATGGTTATATTAAATAAAATCAATGTGTTAAAAGTGGTCTGATCTGATTTTGTTTTTTATATAAAATAAGTTTTAGTATAAAATTTATTCTTTTATGCTGATTTATTGCTAATAATTTAGTTATTTTATCTATTTATTAGTATTTATATAGATATATATTCTGTTTTAATTATTTTTATTTTATGCTTTCATGATTCAGCTATCTGATTCAGGCTATTATTCCATTTGGCAGAGTCGTTATTTTGGCAAAACGAGGTGAAATGATTATCTTGTGTCGAGGTTTTTTATGTTAATGAAAGTGGTTGAAAGACGGTTTAGAGGTTGTGTTTATTGATTGAGAATATTTAAGGAAACTATTATAAGGGTATACTCGGTATAAAACCTACATCCTTGGACTGTTTTTAGTCAGCCAAGGTGCAGGTGATTGATATAGTTTATGGGCTAGAAATAAGTTATTTCTGTGCTAAAAGTGCGGTCGGTTTTTCTTCTGTTTTTAGCTTATCCTCGACGGGCGGGGTTCTGATATCCATTGCCGATTTCAGGCTGTCTTCGCGTACTTTGCGCGCCAAATCGGCGTCGCCGTGTTGCTCGAAGACGTAAGCTGCCATGGTGATGTCGTTCGGTTCAAGGTGGGCTTCACAGGCAATCACTTTGTTGAATGCCTCGGCGGCTTTGGCGAAATCGCTGTTACGGACATACAGGTAACCTAAGGCTCGGTTAATGCAACAGCATTGCTCTTCATTGGCTTGCCGAGCGTGTTTTTCCACCAGTTTAAGCAGTTTGCTGTTATCTGCCGGCTGTAGACGGGCAATTTGGCGGCACAGCTCTTGGTTAAGCGTAGGAGAGTCTTCCGATTTTTTAAATGCGTCGATAGCCAGTTCATAAGCGCTTTCATGATCATTACAGTCGATTAGACGACGGACTAAACCAACTTTCACATACAGATCATTGCGACGTTTACGCGGTTGTGCTTCCCACCACGCCAGCAGTCCGTCAACGCCCTCTTCGTTCATTTTTTCATCCATTAAGCCGTCTTCTACCTGATGCTGTAATACGGCAAAATCAGCGCTAGAATACAGATCGGCGTTTTCGACTTGTTCCAGAATGTTATCGAGTGCTTGGAATGCATTAGATTTCAGATAAATCTCCACCGCGAGTTTCAATACTTCTTTATTACGGTGAGTCATGACTAATAGGCTGTCAATTGAACTGCGTGCGGCAGGCAGTTTATTTTGTTGCAATAGAATACGGGTTCGCGCGATTTCGACCACTAAATTATCTGTGCCGGCAAGTTCCGTTGCCTGAATAAGATAACCGTTGGCGCTGAATTCGTCACCGCGCTGCTGTGCCGCCTCGGCAGCTTTAATAAAGTTTAGCACCGGCTCATCAGAATGTTTGGCGTTTTTGCCGATCAGTTTTTCCGCCTTGGAATAATCGCCTTCATTCATGCGCATTAAACCTTCAAGGGTTTGTTTTTGTGCTTTGATCCGTTTTCGGCGCGAAAACCAGCCGTAAGTGTCGCTGCTTAGACGGAAGAAACGCGTGATAACCCATTCAATCGTGTAAATCAGCGCCATGGCAAGGACGAAAAAGACGACCAGCGTGGTGATTGACATTTCGATATTATAGGATGTCGTTTCAATCAATACATAACCTTGTCTGCCCGATAAATAAGGGCCTGCGATTAAGCCGGCAAGCAACACCAGCATTAAAAATAGTGTTCTGAACATAGGATGCTATTTCCTCTACTGTTGTGTTTTTTCTTCAGGCGATGCCGGGGTTTCCGGTGCAGTGTCGGCGTCATTTGGCGTTGTAGCGTTTTCCTCTTTTCCGTCTTTCTCCGTGGCAGCATCCTGCTCGGTTACGGCTTTATCCGCCAAAATTTCGATTTTCTGTATTTCCTGCGGCTGTTTATTCAGCAGTTTATCCAGCACGTTGAGACTGCTTAGCTGGTTCGGGGCATCAACATAAATAGACTGTTCTGCCAACTCGTCGATTTCTTTTAGGAAATTCTGCGCAACCTCGGTATTAGTATCAAAATAACTTCTGACCCAAGAGGCAACGGTTTCCAGCGATTGTTTGTACAGGTCGTTTTGCTGACGGGGCACGGCCATAATAGCCAGTTGTAGCCGCAGACGGATATTTTCACGCAGATAAATGTCCTGATTCGGCGCGAGCAGTGCTTTTGCCTCGGTATTTCGCGGGGTAATGCGAATAAAGTGATTGAGGAACGAAGTCGCGCTTTTTTCCGCGTTTTCTTTCCAGTCTGCCCAAGAATCGCTGAGTTGGTCGTCATTGCCGTTCGGATCGTCAAAGTTGACGTTCAGCACCGTCAGTTCATCTACGCTATTTGCCAGCTGGGATAAGCGTTGCATGATAGTGTTCTGATCCACATTATTCAATGATAACAATTGTTTCAGATCATTATTAATCGCCGCGCGTACCGTCATGACGTGCGGATCGGAGACTTTCTCCAGTGTTTCGTCGGCGACTTTCAATAGGGAAACGGTGGTATCCACATCATTATCCAGCACCAGTTTTCTCAACGCATTATTCAGCAGAAAATCCGCTTCCGACAGTAACCAGTCATTCGGCTGTTCCGCTTTGGTTTCTGAATTCAGCCGGTTAATCTGAGTTTGCAGCGCATCGATAGCCTGCTCTTTGATAGACAGTTCCTTTTCCAGCTGAGCAAGTTTGTTGTCCGTGGATTGAGCGGAATCGGTCAATTTGGCAAGTTGAGTGCGCTGTTGTTCAAATTCAGAGGAATCCTGTGCGGCAAGAGCGGATGCAGGAGCTTTTGCCTTTACTTCTTTTTCAAGTGCGGTCAGTTTTTGCTGAAATTCTGTCACTTGCTGCTGACCGAAATAATATCCTGCTCCGCCCAGACCTAAGGCAATCAGGATTGCCAGCAGCGCTAAACCGGAACCGCCTTTTTTCCCCACAACGCTGTCGTGATTGCGGTTCGGTGTGTTGTCCGCCGGCGTGTTACCGATTTTTTCCATGTTTATTTCGGCTTTTGCGGCATGCGTCATATCAGCCTTTGGTTTACCGTTTCCTTTCTCTGTTTGAGTATGGGGGCCGTTATTCGTAGCGGCAGCCTGAGTTTTCGTGACTTCATTGTTCTCAGACGTTGTTGCGTTATTTTCAGCCATATCCTATTCCTTAATGATTATTGAAAATGAAATGCAATTAATTTGATTGCAATAAAGTATGTAATAACGTTTGGTTATCCGCCCGCGGCGATATGATTACCTTCTGCCAGCCGGACTGTTCGGCGAAGCGACCGATTCTCCGACTGACCGTAATTAGCCGGCAGTCGGTCAACCAATTATGTTCGTTTTCGGGTACAAAATCCATAAGTGCGGTTAAAATCTCCATACTGGTGGCGACGATGGTATTGACACCGGCGCGTTTGCACAGGCTGGTTTGTTCTGCATTATTATAAATAATGGGAATGCGCCGGTAACATTCCATCTGTATCACTTCGGCACCGCGCGCACTGGCTTGTTGCGCGAAAAATTCCCGCCCGCCGTTGCCACGTAAAATCAGGACAGTTTTTTCATGTAACTGTTGCATCGCCGGCAACGCCAGCAAACCTTCACTGTTTTCCTGACGGTAAGGGTAAGCGATGCACTGTTCGCTTTGACCGGCAAAGTATGTGGCGGTTCGCTGACCGACGGTAAAGTAATGTAAATCGTTGCGCCAATGAAATCCAGTATACTTTAAGGTTGCAGTGGCGTAATCCACGGCATGTTTGGATACCGCAAAAATATAATCGCCGCTTTTTAATTGATTGACTTTATTCGGCAAATCGTTCAATTCGGTACCGGGCTCAATGGCAAACAGCGGCAAGTGAATAGCCGCGATACCGGCTTTATTCAGCATCTCAGTCAGTTGTTCACCCCGTTCGTCGGGGCGCGTAATGAGCACCGCCATGAATTTTTCTCCGAATCAGTCCTGATAAATTGAGCGCAAAATCCGCTCCGCTCCCTGATGTAATAGTTGTTCGGCGATTTCTATGCCCAATTCTTCCGCATTTTGCACCGCACTTTTGCCTTCTGCGCGAATGATTTCCGTGCCGTTCAGATCGCCGACCAATGCGCGCAAGTAGATTTCGCCTTGATGCAGGACGGCATAACCGCCGATCGGTACCTGACAGCCGCCTTGCAGGCGATTATTCATAGCGCGTTCCGCCGTTACACAATAAGTTGTCGCCTGATCGGCCAGCGGTGCCAGCAATTGTTGTACTCGACTGTCCTCGGTCCGGCATTCGATACCGATTGCGCCTTGTCCGGCGGCGGGCAGGGAGATTTCCGGTTCGATAAACGAAGCGATGCGTTCGGATAAACCTAAGCGAATTAAACCGGCAGCGGCAAGGATTATGCCATCGTATTCGCCGTTGTCCAGTTTGCTCAGGCGGGTGCCCACATTGCCGCGCAATGAACGAATATTCAGATCAGGGCGATGTTGCTTCAACTGGCATTGACGGCGCAAACTGGAAGTGCCGACCGTTGCGCCGGCGGGCAATTCGGTCAGACTGCGGTAGTTATTGGAAACAAACGCATCGCGCGGGTCTTCACGTTGACAGATGACACTTAATCCTAAACCGGCGGGAAATTGCATCGGGACATCTTTCATTGAGTGTACGGCAATATCCGCACTGCCGTTAAGCAAGGCGTTTTCCAGTTCTTTCACGAACAGTCCTTTGCCACCGATTTTCGCCAGTGGCGTGTCTAAAATAACATCGCCTTTGGTCACCAGCGGAAGTAATTCCACTTGTAACGTAGGATATAAATCCAGCAGGCGATCCTTAATATAATTCGCCTGCCATAGGGCGAGCGGACTTTGCCGGGTGGCGATTTTCAGCGTGTTTTTTGTCGTCATAGCAACTCGGATCCGATTATCAATGTTAGGCTTATCCTATCATTGTTGCTGAAAAATGTCAGTTTTGATTTAAATTTTTTGCTTTCATCGGAATCAAGTGATAGAGTAGAGAGCCGAAGATAAACGGGTTCCGTTTTACCGAACGGTAATTTGCTGTTGTAATCATATAATGTGATTTTCTGCGATGTTAAAACCTTCCCCAATCTCTAGGATATTGTTTGAATTACGATTTTAAGCGTGCAAGAAAACAAGTGGAATACTTGGATAGATTGCGTTCCGAACGTGCGTTATCGGGTAGTTCGGAACAGTTCCAACAAGTGTTTCAAGTCATTACCTTGCTGTTAAATATTAATCATATCAATTTACCGGGCTATGTCGAAAATGCCCCGGCAGGGATCGCTGATTTCAAATTATCCGCCTACCAGCATCATTATCTGTTTTTACATTTGCCTGAACCGGAGGCCGTCGCATTGGAGGCGAAAATTAAAGCATTTTCCGACCGCACTTTGCCGCCTATGTTGGGCGTCTACGTTATGGGCAGCATTGCTTCCGTCAGTCAGACGCCGAACTCGGATCTGGATATTTGGATATGTCATCGCGAAGATTTAACCCTTGAGGCGAAAAACCTGCTGCTTAAAAAAGCTGATTTATTGCGACAATGGGCATTGGGGCTCGGAATTGAAATCAATCTGTATTTTATGGATCAGCAGCGGTTTCGCAGTTTCCGTTATGTGGAACCGCTGACCGCGGACAATTGCGGTTCGGCGCAATATATGCTATTGCTGGACGAGTTTTATCGCTCGGTTATCCGTTTGGCGGGCAAGCCTCTGTTATGGCTGCATTTGGCGGTGGAGCAGGAAAAGGATTATGAAGCGGAAGTGGAACGTCTGGTGCGTGCAAAAGTCATCAATATGGACGACTGGGTGGATTTCGGCGGATTGGGGGCGTTTTCCGCCAATGAATATTTTGGCGCGAGTTTATGGCAGCTGTATAAAGGTATTGATGCGCCGTATAAATCCGTCTTGAAAATTTTACTGCTGGAAACCTATTCGTGGGAATACCCGAACACCTATCTGATTGCACAAGAGTTTAAGCATCAATTATTACGCGGCGAGCTGAATCATCATTTTGACCCCTATTTGACCATGCTGGAACGGGCGAGCAAATATCTGAACAGTCTAAACGAATTTAAACGCTTAGATTTTCTGCGCCGCTGTTTTTATATTAAATCCAATGAATACGGGCAAAGCCCGCGGGAAACCAATTGGCGTTTTCTACGCTTGAGCCGCCTGGTGAAAGACTGGGGGTGGTCGGAAGATGTGGTTGCCGAATTAAATTGCCATGCCTGCTGGAAAATTAAACGTGCGCGTGAAAGTTATAATAATCTGATTAAATTTTTGATGCACAGTTATCGCCATTTGATGCAATTTGCGCGCAAATATAAAGTTAATGCTTCAATTATGCCGCAGGATATCAGCATTCTAACGCGTAAGCTGTATACCGCGTTTGAAGAATTGCCGGGCAAAATCACCTTATTAAATTCCATGATTTCCGCCGATTTGTCGGAGAAAAATTTAACTTTCATTGAGGTAAAAAATAATAAATTCTTTAAAGACGGCTGGTATATGGTCAATCAAACGCCCGATATTAAAGGATTTGAGCAGCAGCGTTATGTGGAATATGGCGAGAGCCTGAATAAACTGGTCGCGTGGGCGTATTTTAACCGCCTGTTGACATCCAATACCGGGCTACATATTTCCAGCCCGAACCTGAGCAAAGACACATTGCGCCGATTTGTTACCGATCTGCGTTTATCGCTGCCGGTCAGCGTGCCGTCGGTGAGTAACGGGGAATTAAACCGTAATTGCGAAATTCGAAATTTGGTGGTGGCGATTAATCTGGTGTCCGATCCGACCGTTCACCTACAACAGGCGAAATCCACAATTGTGCCGAGCGATTTATTCAGTTTCGGACCGGCGGAGGAAAGTTTGGTCGGCAGTATCGATTTGACCTACCGCAATGTTTGGAATGAGATCCGCACCTTACATTTTGAAGGACCGAACGCCATTTTGCTGGCGTTAAAAGTCTTGTCGAATAAAATCTATCGCGGCGCGGCATCGCCGCAGTCGGTCAATGTGTTCTGCTACAGCCGTTATTATCAGAACACGCTGCGCAATATCGTGACCGCTTTAATCAATAAATGTATCAGTATTCAAATCGGTACCAGCGATGTACCGCAGAACAATTTACTGCGTGTTGCTGGTAAAAACTGGCAGTTTTTCTTTGAGGAGCGCGGTATCAGCCTACAGGAAATTCAGGGAATAAACACACGGATTTACAACGAGGATTTTAATACTGCGCTACAAGGTACTATCGAAGAAAAAGAAGCCAAAGTGCTGGCTAATAAGAAACGCTATCCTTATGAAATCGATGCCTTTGCCAGTGAAGGTTTTTTGCAGTTTTTCTTTGAAGATAACCCGAATAAATCGTTCAATGTATATATTTTGGACGAAGCCAACCGGATTGAGATTTATCGTCACTGTGAAGGATCCAAAGAGCGCAAAATTCATGAGATCAATCACATTTATCAGTCGGCAGGATTTGACGGCGGCGATAATCCGTATAAAATCGTCCAACGTAATTTTAATTATCCACAGTTTTATCAATTATTATCCGGTGACGACGGCGTGAAAATTCTGCCGTTTCATAGTCGCCGGGTATTATCATGATCGGGGGATATATGTCTGATAAAATGAAAGTTGTCATCGTTGATGATCATCCGTTAATGCGTCGTGGCATCAAGCAATTGCTTGAGCTGGACGCGCTTTTTGAAGTGGTTGGCGATGCCGGTAGCGGTGCAGAGGGCATTAATTTGGCGTTACGTAACGCACCGGATCTGATTATTCTGGATTTGAATATGAAAGGGCTGTCCGGGCTGGATACGCTGAAAGCGTTGCGCGATGAAAATATCGATGCACGGATTGTGATTCTGACCGTTTCCGATGATAAAAACGACATTTTCAAACTAATTGATGCCGGCGCAGACGGTTATCTATTGAAAGATACGGAACCGGATACGTTGCTGAAGCAAATTAAACGTATTGCCCAAGGCGAAGTGATTTTAAGCGATTCCATTAAAGATTTATTACTGGAACAGCGCCCGCAGCAGGATCCGATTCATTTACTAACTGACCGGGAAATGGATGTGTTGCGATTGATTGCCACAGGCCTGTCCAATAAGCGGATTGCCGGACAGCTGTTTATCTCGGAAGAAACCGTGAAAGTGCATATCCGCAACCTGTTGCGTAAACTGAACGTGCATTCGCGCGTTGCCGCCACTGTATTGTATTTTAAACATCATGGCGCATAAATGTTCTGTTAATGATGCAGCCGGTGATTTACCGGCTGTTTTTTTATGTAAATTATCGTAAAACCGACCGCACTTTGCATTGCGAACCCTTGATCTTAAAAGTAAACTAGGGGAACTTTCGCTAGGGGAATTTATGTATCACGAAAAAAAGTTTTTTGCGGCCCGTTTTGCCGTGCTTTGCGCCTGCTGCGCGCTGAGTTTACCCTCTTTGGCCGAGCATACGGTTGATCTTAAAGTGATCGGAGTAAAGGGCGTTAAAGCGATCGAAAACGTCGATATTTATACCGCCATGATTGATAAAGAAGAAGCCGACGGTTCCGAACGTTATCAACAATTGGTGCGTGAGGCGATCAGCAAAGCCCTGCGGGTATACGGTTATTACAATATTCAAATTGACTTTTCGCTGCAACCGGCTAAGTCGGGCGGAAAGCGTCCGCTGCTGGTGGCTAATGTGAATGCCGGCAAGCCGGTACGCATTGAAGCAACGGACATCATATTGCGCGGACAGGCGGCGGAGGATGAGGCTTTTCGCGCGTTAGATAAAAAACTGCCGAAAAAGGGCGACATGTTGTATCACTCGGTGTATGACGGCTATAAAAGCAGCCTGCAATCCCTTGCGCAGGGGCGCGGTTATTTTGATGCCGAATTTGAGCAATCCCGGCTGGAAGTTAAACCCTCCACCAATCAGGCGTGGTGGAAAATCGTCTTCAACAGCGGTGAGCGTTATCGTTTCGGGCAGTTTAGTTTTGCTCGCTCGCAAATTCGCGAGGATTATCTGCGTAATATTATGCAGATTCAATCGGGCGATCCTTATTCCATTAATGATTTATCGGCACTAACCAATGATTATACCTCCTCCAACTGGTTCAGCTCCGTGCTGCTACAGCCGAAACTGGATGAAGAAAAAAAAGTAGTTGATGTGGATGTGCTGCTGTATCCGCGCAAAAAAAATGCCATGGATGTAGGGATCGGCTATTCTTCCGACGTGGGACCGCGTTTTCAGCTCGGCTGGACCAAACCTTGGATTAACGACCGCGGACACAGTTTTCATACTAATCTGTATTTATCCGCGCCCAAACAAACACTGGAAGCCACCTATAAAATGCCGCTGCTGAAGAATCCGCTGAAATACTACTATGAATTTTCCACCGGTTTTGAACGGGAAAACGACAATGATACGGATACTACGGCAGCAACTTTTGCCGCGCTGCGTTATTGGAATCGCCCGACCGGCTGGCAGCATTCACTAGGGCTGCGAATGCGCTATGATTCTTTTACTCAGGCCAGCGTATCGGATACCACGTTCTTACTGTATCCTACCGCCTCCGCTTCGCGAACCCGTTTGCAGGGCGGGCTGTTTCCGACTTGGGGAGATTCACAGAAAATTACACTGGATTTAGGGCAGAAGTTTTGGCTGTCGGACGTTAATTTCCTTAAAGTGCAGGCATCAACCGCGTGGATTCGCACTTACGCGGAAAATCATCGCGTTGTTGCCCGTGCCGAAATCGGCTGGCTGCATACCGCAAATATTAATAAAATTCCGCCCGCACTGCGATTCTTTGCTGGCGGCGATCGCAGTGTGCGCGGCTACGGTTATAAAAAAATCTCACCGAAAGACGCCGCCGGCAAATTAGTCGGCGCCTCACGTTTGGTGACCGGCTCGCTGGAATATCAATATCAAGTTTATGACGGCTGGTGGCTGGCGACCTTTGCCGATACCGGATTGGCCGCCAATACTTTCAGTGCCACCGAGCTACGTTACGGCGCCGGCTTTGGCGTGCGTTGGGCGTCGCCGGTCGGGGCGATTAAATTGGATATCGCCACGCCGATTCGTGATAAAGACGACAGCAAAAATATTCAGTTTTACATCGGATTAGGTTCGGAATTGTAAATAGGTTCAGGCATGACAGAGCACATTGAAGAAAAGCACCGGCGCGCGGAACAAAGTGATAGCACGGCGGGTAAAACAAATAAAGCGGGTAAAGGAAAGCGCTGTAAGCGCGTATTGTGCGCCGTAAGTGCGGTGGTTTTTTGCGCCGTTTTTGGTCTGTTCACCGCCTTCATCACGGATGCCGGGCAGCGCAGTGCGCTCCGACTTGTGGATAAACTGATGGACAGCCTCACCATTGAACGGATCGACGGCGGTTTGCAGGATGGTTTGGTGTTGCACAATATCCGTTTTCAATCACAAGGCGTTGACAGTCTGATTGAACAGGCGCGCTTGCAGTTGGATTTGCGCTGTTTGCTGCAAGCACAGATTTGTGTGGAGGATTTAAGCGTCGGCAGTACGCAGATTCAGGTAGACACCGCCGCCTTGCCAGCAACAGAGGATAAGATATCGGAAAGTGCGCCGATGCAGCGTATCACATTGCCGGTTGCCGTTTCTGTGCGTCGAGTTGCGGTTGAGAATTTAGGTGTGACGGTGGATAACACTCATATCGGTTTGGAACAGTTTGAAACCGCACTGATGCTGAACAATGACAGCGGTTTTACCTTGCTGCCGACCCGTATCGATAATCTTTCTATGGAAACCAAGGTCAGTCAAGCCGCTATCGTTGGAGCCGCAGTGAAGAAAACCGTGGAGCAGACCGCATCGGAAGCACAAACCAAGCCTAACCCGCTTAACTGGAATGAGTTGGAACAACGCCTGACGCCGCCGTTGTTGGCGGAATTGGTGACGGTGGAATTACCGTTTGATATGCATATTCAGGATATTCAGGGCAAAAACTGGGAATATCGCCATGAAATCGGCGATTCTGTGCAGCAGGTCAGCATTCCGCATCTTCAGTTACAGGCTGATGCCACGGGCTACGCGGTGGCGTTGCAGAAGTTGCGGGTAGAAAGCTCGCTGGGCACGTTGCAAGGGCAGGGAACGATGCGGCTGGATGGGGATTTTCCGCTGGATTTCGTGATTCAGACGGAGATTACTCCATTCATGCAGAATAATCAGATCTTATTACCGGAAAGCCATGTCAACCTTGAGCTTTCCGGAAATCTGAAAAAACAGACCGCACTTTCCATTCAAACTCAAGGTGCGGCACAGACACTGTTGACGGCAAAGGTGCAGCTAAATGAGCAGAAAACGCCGTTTACCTTGAATTTGAGCAGTCAGAGAGTGCAGTATCCGTTTGATAAAAAAGCGCAGGATCCGTTGCAAATCAACGAGCTGGCGCTGACCGTCAATGGCGATTTACTCAGCTATCAGGCGAATTTGAACGCCGATATTGTCGGTATGGGGGCGCCGAAAACGCAAATCGACGCGGCACTGAACGGGGGATTATCTCATCTACAAATAGAGAAATTTCAACTGAACGCACTGAAAGGCAGTACTACATTACAAGGGAAGATGGATTGGCGACAGGGAATGCAATGGCAAAGCGAACTGGATTTTGCCAGTATGAATATTGGCGAGTATTTACCCGCTATGCCAGCGGTGATTTCCGGCAAAATTTTGACCAATGGGCAGATTGGCAGTGAACAATGGTCAGTTGAGGTACCAGAACTGAATATTCAAGGTTTGCTGGCGCAGCGCGCGCTGAATCTGAACGGCAGTTTAACGGCCAATCAGGAGAAGCTGCTGCACATTCCGAATTTATTGCTGAATTATGGTGACAATAAAATCGCTCTGCAAGGCGAGTTAAGCAGTCAATCGGATTTGGCACTGACGGTTAATGCACCGGATTTACGCGGCTTATTACCCGGTTTATCCGCCTCTCTCAACGGTACGGCGAATCTGACCGGCGATATTCGTGAACCGAATGTGCAAGTGGATCTTGCCGGTAACCGTATCCGCTTTCAGGATCTGAATTTAAATAATATTACGCTGCAAGGCAATCTCAGTTCGAAAAAACTGATTCAGGGCAATATGGCGCTGGCGTTGAACGGCTTAAGTTATAACGATATGCGCATCAGCAGCGCAACGCTGAGTGCAAGCGGTGATGAGAAAAATCACCGCTTACAACTGCAATCGCAGGGCGAACCGACGGCGGCAAATTTACATTTAAGCGGAAATTTCAACCGCACTTCGCAGGTTTGGAAAGGGGTGCTGAGCAACATTAATATTCATTCGCCGGTTGGCGGTTGGAAAACCGATCAAAACATTAATCTCAATTACGATAATAACGCCATGCAGGTGAATGTGTCCGCACATTGCTGGACTAATCCGGATATTCTGTTTTGTTTCCCGCGCGCCTTTAATGCGGGGGCAAACGGCGAAATTGCATTTGAGCTGAAAAAACTGAATCTGGAACTGGTTAATCGACTGATTGAGCAGGAGCTGCTTAAAGGGCAGCTGCACAGCAGTGGTAATGTCGCGTGGTTTACGGATAAGCCGATGCAACTGGCGCTTCAACTGGACGGCAATAATTTATCTTTGGCACACAAAATTGATTACCGCACTTTCCGATTGGACGTGCCGAAATTCAATGTTGACGCACAGCTGCAAAATAATCAGCTCGGTATAAAATCCGAAATCAATCTTCACAATCAGGGCAGTATCAGTACCGATTTGAAATTGCAGGATTTAACCGACAGTCGCACGCTCGGCGGTTCATTGAATATTCATCGGCTTAATCTGAATTTGGCTAATCAGCTGCTGTCCAGCGGCGAAAGTGTCGGCGGCGAAATTGCCGCTGCGTTGACCTTTGGCGGCAATCTGAACGCGCCGTTGATCAACGGTTCTTTGCACCTCAAAGAGTTAAGCGCAGTGATGAAGTCGCTGCCGTTTGATATTAAAGACAGCGGCATAGATATTGCATTCCACGGTACAAGCTCAACTCTGCAAGGGCACATTCAAACGCCGGACAGCCGGTTGGATATTAACGGCGAAGCCCGTTGGAAGGATTCGGCGCAATGGGAAACCCGCGTTCATGCCAAAGCGGAGCGGTTTAAGCTGAATATTCCGTCGATGGCAAAACTGGTAGTCAGCCCGGATGTGGAAATGAAAGCAACACCGAAACTGCTCGAATTGTCCGGGTTGGTGGATATTCCGTGGGCCAGAATTGCCATTGAGAACCTGCCGGACAGTGCGGTTTCAGTCAGCGATGATGAAGTAATTCTGGACGGACCGGATAAAACCAAGGATAAAATCGTCGGCAAACAGCTGAATGCGCAAACACAAAGCGGTATGTTGATCCGTTCTGATCTGAAAATTCAGATTGGTGATGATGTGAATTTAAATGCTTATGGGCTGAATACGAATTTGGACGGTCTGCTCTCGGTCCAGCAAGACAAAGGAAAGCTGGGGTTATTCGGGCAGATTAATCTGAAAAATGGGCGATATGCCTCTTTCGGACAGGATCTGCTTATTCGAAAAGGTCAAATTAGCTTTTCCGGTATGCCGTCGCAGCCGATGTTGAATATTGAGGCGATTCGCAATCCGACCGCAATGGAAAACAGCAGCGTGACCGCTGGCGTCAAAGTGGTCGGGATTGCCGATGCGCCGACGGTGACGGTGTTTTCTGAACCGGCAATGTCGCAGGATCAGGCATTGTCTTATTTGTTGACCGGTCGCTCGCTAGAAAATAGCGGTGAAAGCGGTTCCGGCGGTTCTATCGGCGTGGCGCTGCTTGGTATGGGGCTGGCGAAAAGCGGTAAGCTGGTCGGCGGTATCGGCGAGGCGTTCGGTATTCAGGATCTCAATTTGGGTACGCAAGGCGTCGGTGACAGCTCGAAAGTGGTGGTCAGCGGCAATATTACGCCACGTTTGCAGGTGAAGTACGGCGTCGGCGTATTTGACGGATTGGCAGAGTTTACGGTACGTTATAAGCTCATGTCGCAGCTGTATTTACAATCGGTTTCCGGTGTGAATCAGGCGGTGGATCTTCTTTACCAGTTTGAATTTTAGGCAGTCTTATGAATAACGAAAATTTAATTGCGAAAGCCACGGCATTTGCCCATCACCGCGGTGAAGTGCGTGAAATTGCGGCGATTGATTTGGGTTCCAACAGTTTTCATATGATTGTGGCACGCATTATCAATGGCTCGATTCAGGTATTGTCGCGCTTAAAACAAAAAGTTCAGTTAGCAGAAGGGCTGGATGAACACAATGTACTAAGCCAAGCGGCAATTACCCGAGGGGTCAATTGTTTGGCGCTGTTTGCTGAGCGATTGCAGGGGTTTAAGCCCGAAAATGTCAATGTGGTGGGTACCTATACCTTGCGCAGTGCGGTCAATAAAGACGAATTTTTATACCAAGCCGGACAGGTTTTCCCTTATCCTATCAATATTATCACCGGACAAACCGAAGCAAAGACCATTTATGCTGGCGTTTCCCACACCCAGCCGGAAACCGGGCGTAAATTTGTGGTGGATATCGGCGGCGGTTCCACAGAAATGATCATCGGCGATAACTTCACGCCGCTTATTGCCGAAAGCCGGCACATGGGCTGCGTTAGCTTCGCCAAGAAATTCTTCCCTAAAGGTGAAATTTCGGCGGAAAATTTTCAGCGGGCAAAACAAAGTGCGCTGAATAAAATTGAGGATCTCGCGTTTGAATACCGTAATCTGGGCTGGCAAGCGGTGCTGGGCTCATCGGGAACCATCAAAACCGTTTATCAGGTGATTATGGCAAATTATGATCCGAACGGCGTAATCACCGCACAACGTCTGGCGCAGCTGACGGAAAAAGTGCTGCGGGTTTCTCATTTTGATGCGTTGCGCCTACCCGGTTTAAACGACGATCGGGCGGATGTGTTTGTGCCCGGATTGGCGATTTTAAGCGCGGTATTCGAAACCTTCGCCATTCAGACCATGCGCTATTCCGACGGCGCCCTGCGTGAAGGCGTGATGTATAGTCTGGAACAGAATTTTCAGGTCAGCGATATTCGCCAACGCACCGCCTCAGGGCTGGCGGAACAATTTAATCTGGATCGGGCACAATCGGAGCGAGTGTATAACAGCGCGCTGTTGTTATGTGAGCGCTACAATGCGTGGCAGCAGATTAAATGTGCAGATGAGATGAAAGAAATTCTGCTCTGGGCGGCGCGGCTACATGAGGTCGGCATCGTGATCAATCATAAAGGGTTGCAAAAACATTCCGCTTATATTTTACAGAATGTCGAATTGCCGGGCTTTGACAAAGAACAACAGCGTTTACTGGCAACGCTGGTACGTTATCAGATCAATGCTTTTAAACCGACGGAGTTCGCCAAATTCGCTCGTTATACGGAACAGGACGTACTGGCGCTGGTGCGTTTACTGCGTTTAGCGGTGATCTTGAATAAATCTCGTCAGGCGACGGAAACCACGGAGCAAATTGGGCTGAAAATCGACCGCACTTTGAACCGCTGGCAGCTGGATTTTGCCCCCGGTTATTTGGCGCGCAATCCGCTGATAAAAAACGAATTGCTCACCGAACAGGGATTGTTGCAGGAATTGGGACTGGAATTAAGGTTTTAATTTATCCCCACCGCGCGATGGGGATACGGGGTTTAAAATTCGTAGCGTAAGCCAATATTGAAATTACGCCCCGGTGCGGTGTAATAATCGGCGTTGCTTTCCGTGATAGCGATAGTTCTATCGCCGGTATAGCCTGCCGTATTCATCATGGCAAAGTAGGAAATATCAGTCCAGTTCCAGTATTTTTTATCGAATAGATTATTGATATTGGCAGTTAAAGTGAGATCTTTAATCGGTTTCCAGTAAATGCCCAAATCCACCAAATTAACCGCACGGGTCGGATTATAGACCGAACCGTTAATGTCTTTATCCGCTTTTTTCCGAATATGAGTCAGTTCAATATTGGCGCCGTATTCCGCTTTTTCGTAGCCGAGCCCGAGTTTGGCTTTTAACGGTTGGATTGAGTTAATCGGCGTACGAACACCGTCGTCTTCCGCTTTGCCTCTGGCATAAGCTAAACCGCCGAATAGATTAAAACTGTCATAAAAATGCCATTTCGCATCGGCGGTTACGCCGTAAATCTTGGCGTTATCCAGATTTTGATATTGAATAAAATACAGATAACCGGCAACGTTGCGGCTGCGTGCATCAATAAAGTTTTTGTAGCGGTTGTAATAGCCTGCGATTCGGTATTGAATGCTGTCGTTTTTGCCTTTAAAGCCGAGCTCGAAATTGTCGGCAGTTTCAGGACGTAGGTTAGGATTACCGACTACAGCATACGCAATACGTCCGAAAGCATTACCGTAAGAAGAGGTTAACTGTTGAGCCGACGGCGTTCTGACCCCGCGGGAATATTGCGCGTACGGTTCGAATAACGGTGCGGCTTTCCATGCCAAACTGAATTTCGGTACGAACACGGTTTTATGCTGCGCAGTTACCGCAACCTGATCGTCGCCCCATTGGACATAATCGTTATTCATTGACGGATTGGAGCGATAATGCAATACGCCGATATGCGGTGTCAGCACAATCTCGCCCCAGGCAATCGTATCTTCCAGATAGAAATGCATTTTAGTCTGTTTCGTATCGGCAGAAGGTTTGTTATTTTTTTCTATACCGCTGGAAGTGATATAGTTTAGTCGATTGGTTAAATCACTGTAGCTGAACGCAAATCCATAGTGCAGCACCTGTGGAACGGTATGGTTTAGGATGGTCGTAAAATCGGAAAGCACACCGAATGTGTTATCTTTAACCGCCGATTCTTCTGTACGCGAACCGTTTGCCGAGGTTCGTTTACGATAGCCGTCGTTTAACGCGTGTTGGTAATAAATCTGGGTATTGCTGTTTTGCACCCAACCGTTTTCACTGCTATATTGGTGACCGAAAGAAACACGGGAACGGCGCACTGTATCGTCGGTATAGCCGGCAGTTTGTACGCCGCCGACAGTGGAAAGCGTCGTGCCGTTGCCGGACAGTAAATCCGTATCGGTTTTTTTCTGTAAATGTTCAAAGGTTAGTTTCAGTAGATTGTTGTCATTGATTTGATAGCTGTGTTTAGTGAGTACATAGCTGTTTTTATAATCCGCCGGATCCGCTTCATTGGTGCTGTTTTCCGCATTATTTTTAGTTTCGTCGCCGAACCGAACGGTTGTCATCAGCATCCCTTCATAACGTGCGTTTTTAACGGCACCGCCCACCGAACCGTAAGTTGAATTATCCGCGCTGTTATAGCCGGTTGCAATGAAACCGCCGGCAGGCTTATTTTTATACAGATCGTTGGGTTCAAGCGTCATAAAATTAACACTGCCGGACAACGCCTGATAAGAACCGCCGTAAGTAACTTGCGCAGTTTTTAATGCGGTCGGCTCGACAAAATTTCCGCGCCCGAAATCCATACCGAGGGTAACAAATAATTTATTTTCCTGCGTTTCCGGTAAAGGTACGCCGTCAACGTTCATAGCGACGCGATTGCCCTGTAAACCGCGGATATTCACTCCGTCGTTACCAGAACGCGCTTTCTGCAATTCATTTACCTGAACATCAAGTTGATTTGAGAACAAATCCTTAATATTGCGCGGTTGTTTTAAATCAATCGCTTTACGATTGATATTGAGACTGCTGACATCATGATTTTCTTGCTCGACCACGGCAATTTCGGCTAACTGTCCGCTAGTGTCGTCTGCAAGCACCGGATTGTGAGACGTACAGGCGATGGCGATCATTATGCTTAATTGGGATTTTTTTAACATTGTGTTGTGCACTCCATTTTTATTTATGAGAATTGTTATCAATGTTATTTGAGCTGAGAAAAATAGGCAATAAAAAAAGCGTTCACTTCAGTATGAACGCTTTTTTATTAATCTTTTCTTGTGAAAAATCGACCGCACTTTGGTACGTGTCTGACTATTTTTTATTTACCGTAAGTGATGTGTTGTCGGAGAGGTGAATATCCAACTGATTGTATGGAATCGCGATGCCAGCTGCGTCAAAAGCCAACTTGACTTTTTCGGTAATATTAAAGTGTACCGTCCAGTAATCGGCGGTATTGACCCACGGGCGCACGATCAGTTGCACGCTGTTGGCGGTGAGAGCACTGACGGCAATGGTCGGCTGCGGCGCTTTCAGAATGCGCTCGTCGGCTTGCAGGCAATCGGCGACGATGGCTTTTGCCTGTGCAATATCCGCTTCATAAGCAATATCGAACACAAAATCAATACGGCGAGTCGGGTTGCTGGAATAATTGGTAATACTGTCGCCGAACACTTTACCGTTGGGCACCAGTACGGTTTTGTTATCGCTGGTGCGCAACTCCAACACTAGCAAGCCGATTTGTTCTACCGAACCGGAAATACCGCCGGTTTCAATAAAATCGCCTTTACGGAACGGTTTAAAAATCAAAATCATCACACCGGCGGCAAAATTTTGCAGTGAATTCTGTAATGCCAGACCGATAGCCAAACCTGCCGCACCGATTAAGGCGACCAACGAAGTGGTATTAATGCCGAGCTGCGATAAGGCGGCGATAACCACAATCAGCAGGAAGAGAAAATAGCTGATCGAGCGAACGAACCCTTGCAGCATTTCGTCCTTGGTGGAATGGAATGCCGCTTTACCCAGTAGGCGGCTTAAAAAACGCGCCAGTATTTTACCGACAAGGTAAATAACCACCGCCAGCAGAAGCTTGGTGCCATAGGGAATAATGTAGTCGTTTAATAATGCATGCATATCCAGTGTCTGTACTTTGTCAATCAGCTCGGCGGTTTGCGCCTGAATGTCTATTGTCGTTTCGCCTTGTGCGGCGCTATTCTCAGCAGTCATAAATTTTCCTTGTTATAGCTAAAATGAACAATGATTGTAGCGGAAATCGCCGGTAAAGCGCAAAAAAATGTCATCGCGGCGGAAAATAGCGCAAAAAAACACCGCACTTTTAATGCGGTGTTGAAATACCCATTGGTTATTTTTTCTTGCTCGGACGCTGCCAGTCTCGAGTATGGCGCTGCGGCACGCGGGTTGTTACCAGCTCGCCTTCTGCGATGTCTCGAGTAATGGTAGAACCGGCACCAATGGTGGCGCCGTTTGCCACACTGACCGGCGCGACCAATTGTACGTCGGAACCGACAAAAACATTATCGCCGATCAAGGTTTTAAACTTATTCGCGCCGTCATAGTTACAGGTGATAACGCCGGCGCCGATATTACAGTCGCGTCCGATTTCCGCATCGCCCACATAGGTTAAATGATTGACTTTGGAACCTTTACCGACGCGGGATTTTTTAATTTCGACAAAATTTCCCACATGGGTATCCGCCGCCAATTCGGCGCCCGGACGCAAACGGGAGAACGGGCCAATCTGCGCCCCCTGACCGACGACCGAATCTTCAAATACGGAATACGGTTTGATTTCTACATCATCGCCGATTTCACAGTTTTTCAGCACGCAGCCCGTGCCGATACGCACGCGATTGCCGAGGATGACTTTGCCCTCAATAATCACGTTCACATCGATTTCCACATCCTTACCGTGGATCAATTCACCGCGCAGATCAAAACGCGCCGGATCCGCCAGCATCACCCCGGCAAGCAATAATTTTTCCGCCTGTTTGCGTTGATAATAACGTTCTAATGCGGCCAGTTGCAGGCGGTTGTTGGCACCTTCCACTTCCATGGCATCGGTGGCCTGTACCGCCGCCACTTGGCTGCCGTCCTGATTCGCCAGTTCAATAACATCGGTCATATAGTATTCGCCTTGCGCATTATTGTTAGTTAAACGCGCCAGCCATTTTTTGAAACTTGCGCCGTCGGACACCATAACGCCGGTGTTCACTTCGGTAATTTTCAGCTGTTCGGGCGACGCATCTTTTTGTTCTGCAATGGCGACTACACTGCCGTCGCGACGGATAACCCGTCCGTAACCGGTAGGATCATCCAGATTCACCGTTAACAGTGCAATCCCGCCTTGTGGTTTGGCGGCGATCAGCTTTTGCAGCGTTTCCGGCGTAATCAACGGGCCGTCGCCGTACAGCATCAGAATATTTTCATCGTCCTCAAAAAACGGCGCCGCCTGCTGCATAGCATGTCCGGTGCCGAGCTGTTCGGACTGTAAAATCCAGTTAACTGGTTCGTCGCGCAATTGCGCCTGCATGACATCGCCGCCGTGTCCGTAAATCAAATGGATACGCTCGGCATGTAAAGTTTTTGCGGTATCAATCACATGTTTAACCATCGGTTTGCCGGCGATTTTGTGCAACACTTTCGGCAAATCGGAATACATCCGGGTGCCTTTACCAGCGGCAAGAATAACAACGCTCAGTTTTTTCATAGAAATTCTCTTTTACACTAAAAAATCAGGGCTATTCTATAATAGAATAGCGTGAAATAAAATTACCAACCGATTTAATCGGTACAAACTAAGAGCAACCTAATGGATAGCAATTATTATCTCGGTATAATGTCCGGTACCAGTCTGGACGGTGTAGATTTGGCGCTAATGGATTTTAGCACGGAAGCACCGCGGTTTGTGGCGGCGGATTTTACCCCGATGCCGCCGGAAATACGGGAAAAATTGACCGCACTTTTGCGCACGGGCGAAACTTCGTTAGCTCGGCTCGGTGAACTTGATCACCGTCTGGCGCTGTTGTATGCGGACTGCGTTCATCGATTTTTGCATGCCCGAGGTTTATGCGCATCGGCGATCCGAGCGATTGGTTGCCACGGGCAAACCGTCTGGCATGCACCGCAGGGGAGGTATCCGTTCACTATGCAAATCGGCGATATGAATTTGCTGGCGGCAAAAACCGGCATCACGGTCATCGGCGATTTTCGCCGCAAAGATATGGCTTACGGCGGGCAGGGCGCGCCGTTGGTGCCGGCGTTTCATCAGGGCATATTCGGTGCGCCGGAGCGAGTAACGGTGGTGCTGAATATCGGCGGTATCAGCAATATTTCGGTATTGTTCCCCAATCAGCCGGTGAGCGGCTATGACACCGGAGCGGGTAATGCGCTAATGGACGGTTGGATTGAAAAACATTTGGGTAAAGCCTATGATGAAAATGCTGTGTGGGCGAGCAGCGGACGGGTGAACCATGCGCTGCTGAGCGATTTGCTGGATGAATCCTATCTTGCCTTGCCGCCGCCGAAAAGTACCGGACGCGAGTTGTTTAATATGGACTGGCTGGCGAAAAAGTTGCAAAAACATACCGCACTTGCGCCTTGCGATGTGCAAGCGACGTTGCTTGAATTTACCGTGCAAAGTGCAGTACGCCCGTTATTGGCGATTGGACGCTGGACCACGTTGCCATGCTTATTGCTGGTATGCGGCGGCGGAGCAAAGAACCCATTACTCATGACGCGTTTTACCGACTTACTGCCCGACTGGACAGTCGCTACGACCGGCGATTATGGTTTGGATGCGGATTATGTGGAAGCCGCCGCGTTTGCATGGTTGGCCTATCGGCGCATCAATGGCTTAACCGGCAATTTGCCAAGTGTTACCGGCGCGCAAAGTGCGGTCGGTTTGGGCGCAGTTTTTTCGCCATGTTGATCATTTCTTACAGGTGTTAAGCGAATAGTATAATGACAGAACAAAATCTTTTAGCGACTCTTGAACAGCTGCTCACCGAACAGCGCAATCCGCATTCCATGGCGTTGGATAGCCTGTCGCCGCTGGCGCTGGTCACACTGATTAATCAGGAAGATAAACAGGTGCCGGCGGCAATCGAGCGGGTATTGCCGCAAATCGCGCTGGCGGTGGAGCACATTGTTACCGCCTTTCGCCGCGGTGGTCGTTTGGTGTATATCGGCGCCGGTACCAGCGGCAGGTTAGGTGTGCTGGATGCCTCGGAATGCCCGCCGACTTTCGGGGTGTCGGCAGAAATGGTGAAAGGCATTATCGCCGGCGGCGAACGTGCGTTGCGTTATCCGGTCGAGGGAGCGGAGGACAATCCGCAGACCGCGCGGGGCGATTTGCAGCGCATCGATTTTTCCGCTGCCGACGTATTAGTCGGCATTGCTGCCAGCGGGAGGACGCCTTATGTGATAGGTGCTTTGGAATACGCTAAAAATACCGGCGCGATTACGATTGCGTTGGTCAGTAATCCGCATTCCGCTATGGCAAAAATAGCCGATATTGCCATTGAAACGCTGGTCGGCGCCGAAGTGCTTACCGGTTCCAGCCGCATGAAGTCCGGCACCGCACAGAAATTGGTGCTGAATATGCTGAGCACTGCCAGCATGGTATTGCTCGGCAAATGCTATCAAAACCTAATGGTGGACGTACAAGCCAGCAATCAAAAGCTGAAAGCCCGTGCGCTACGTATTGTGATGCAGGCGACAGAATGTTCGGAAGAAACGGCGGAGCGTGCGTTACAAGCGGCCGATAATCATGCCAAACTGGCGATTATGATGATCTTGAGCGGTCTGCCGCGGGAATGTGCGGCGCAGCTGCTGGCGAATAATCAGGGTCGATTACGTCAGGCGCTGAATATATAGCGGATTACTTATTTTTAAGTATGGTACCGCTTTTTCGGTGGGCATATAATTCCCTAGTAATTTACTCAACTATAATTATCTACTGAACAGGAGTCATTTATGTCATACCGTGATCTTTCTTTGGGCGATATTGCCGCCCGCTTACCGCGTTCTACCGCGCTGTTTTTGAAACTGGGACTGGATTTCTGCTGCGGCGGCAAGCATACTTTAGCCGAAGCGGCAGCGGAAAAAGGGCTGGATGTCAATGTGATTGAAGCCTCGCTGGATGTGCTGGCACAGCAGCCTGCACAGGCGGATAAAGACTGGCGCGCGGCACCCTTGGGTGAGATTATTGATTTTATTATTCCGCGCTTTCACGATAAGCACCGTTCGCAATTGCCGGGGTTAATTGAGATGGCGGAAAAAGTGGAAAGTGTGCATGCCGATAAGCCGGATTGTCCGCAAGGACTGGCGGTGATTGTGCGTAAAGTCTATGAAGATCTCGTCAATCACATGAGCAAAGAAGAGCAGATTCTGTTTCCGCTTATTAAAGCCGGCAGAGGACCGATGGCGGCTGCGCCGATTTCGGTTATGGAAGCCGAACATGATGAGGCGGGACATGATCTGGAGGATATGAAAAAACTGACTGCGGATTTCACTGCGCCGGCGGAAGCCTGTAATACTTGGCGTGCGCTTTACAGCGGGTTAAATGAATTTGCCGCCGATCTCATGGAACATGTTCATTTGGAAAATAACGTACTGTTCCCGCGCGCCTTACGCGGCGATCAGCCGTAACCGGCAAAAGTGCGGTGTAAATCGCCGAGCTTTAGCGTACGGCGGGAGCTTGCAGCACGATGTATTGTTGTTGAATGATGCGACGAAAGTTCTCGCCAGTGGTTGCCCAGTCCACAATGTCCACCCGCCACGGCAAATCCGATTCGGAAAAATCCTCACTCAGATTGGCGTGTTCGGATAAGGAAAGCGGAGTCGGGGCGATCACCGCAAGATCCAAATCGGAATAAGGCTTTGCCTTGCCTTTCACTCGACTGCCGAAAGCCCAGACTGTATAGTGCGGTATGTTTTTTTGTAGAATATCTCGTACGATTTGCAAATGTGTGGGTTTTATATCCAGCATTGAAATATCAAGCATTACGTTCCTTTAATTGTTGTTCAAGAAATTCGGCTTCCTGTAAGAATTTCGGGATCCCATTAATGACATTCAGGGCGATCGTTTCATCGTAGGTGTGGCTGGTACGGCTATGCATATCGCGATAATTTCTCCAATCCGCCCATTCTCCCAGTAATAAGCCGTTTTCATTTGCCACTCGAATGAGATCCTGAAAGGCAAGATGACTATATTGTGTTGGACTTGCCGAGGTTAATTCTAAATAGCGTTTCAGCATTTTATGACTAATTTCATAGGTAAATTCAAAGCGTTGGATTAGACCGTCGCGTATTTGGGAATCATCGGTGTCTTGTTGATAACGGATTAAACCTTCCTGCAGCCGCTTAATTGCATTGGTTAACGGGGTGAGAGCCAAGGTCGTCATGTTTACTCTTTAATACCCTTTCGGTGTCATGATGTCTTGCAATAAGTTAACCACATCCTGCGCCGTAATCAAGTCGGTTTTTTCCCGTTGTAGATAAAACTGATTTTTACCGTAGGTGCCGATAAGTTTCGGATCCGTCGGGCCGTACAGCGTGATATTGGGTTTATCCAATGCGGCGGCGAGGTGCGCCAGCCCCGTATCCACGGAAATCACTGCGCGGGCGGCGGCAATTTGGGCGGCGAGTTCGGTCAGGCTGAGTTTAGGTAGCACCTGCGCATTTTCAATACCGTCGGCAATCTGTTCTGCCCGCCATTTCTCTTGCTCATTGCCCCATGGCAAACGAATTTGCAATCCAAGTGCGGTCAGTTTTTGCGCTGTTTTTTTCCATTCCTCCGTTTGCCAGTGTTTGTCGGTTCTGGTGGTGGCATGGATAAACATGACATAGGGCTGCATGATTGATTCGGTGGACTTAAAACGGTGTGCGATTCCGTAATCGCCGCGAATCAGCGGCAGTTCATAATGTAGGCTGTAGGCAAATAAACGGCGTATTCGCTCGACGGCATGTTGTTGATAATCAATATAAAATTTATGCTCATAACAGAGCGATGCCAAGGGTTCGCGCACACACTGCCGGTTGTAGCCATATGTTTCTCCACGCGCAAGACGGGTGGCAAAAAAGGCACTTTTTAGCAAACCTTGTGCGTCGATTACGGCATCATAACGATTCCGGCGTAATAAAGTGCGGTAGTTTTTCCATTGATTTCGAGTGGCGCGCGAAAACGGTTGTTTACGCCAACGACGGAGCGCAATCGGAATCACTTGATCCACGGCATCATGCCAGCGCGGAATTTCGGCGAAATTTTCCTCCGCCACCCAATCAAAGCGAATATCGGGCAGTGCGTTTCGGGCATCGGTTAACGCCGGTAAAGTGTGCAGAATATCGCCCATAGAGGAGGTTTTGATGATTAATACTTTCATGGCGCAAGCAGGGGTTCCAGTTTTTCCATGACCATTGCCGGTGTAATATCAATCAGGCTTTGATGATAACCTTCCGCGCTGTCATGGCTTTTACGCACTTTAATCAAGCCGCCTTGAATTAAACGGATGATCACCGCCTGGTCCGATAACGGCGGCGTGTATTGCGGGCTGGTCGGGCCGTAAAGAGCGATTAACGGACGTTTTAACGCGGCGGCAATGTGCATTAAACCGCTGTCGTTGCTGACAATCGCACGGCAGTCGCTGATTAAATCCACCGCTTGATTCAGAGCGGTTTGTCCGGCGAGATTAAGACAATAACGTTGCAATTCTGCCGGCAGCATTAAACGGATTTGTTCGCCTGTCGCATTATCTTTTGCCGAACCGAATAATCGAACGGCATAGCCGCGCTCAATCAGCCGTTTTGCCAGCGCAGCGTAATGATAATGCGGCCAACGTTTCGCTGGACCGAATTCCGCGCCGGGGCAAAAACCGATCGCAGGGCGGTGTTCCGTCTGTGCCAGTTGGGCAGCGAAAGATGCTTTTGTTTTTTCGACCGCACTTTGTGGTACGGTTAAATACGGTGTCGGCAGCGGCAATGCGTCGGCGGCGGGTATGGCATTTTTTGCATAACCCAGCGCCACATAACGTTGTACCATCATCGGATAGTCGTTTTTATTGCAGCGCAAATCGTTTAAAAAAAGATAACGGCTTTCGCCTTTCCAGCCGCGTCGCACGGGGATGTTGGCAAATAGCGGGATAAGGGCGGATTTCAGCGAATTCGGCAGCACGATTGCCATATCATATTGATTGCGCAGTGATTTTCCAATGCGGTAACGCGTAAACAAACCGAATGTGCCATGCCCGACCGGCATACTCAGTGCATTACGCACTTCCGGCATACGTGCCAACAGTGGCTTGCACCAGTCCGGCGCCAATACGTCAATGGTGCAATCGGGATATTGCTGTTTCAGCGTTTGATAAAGGCTGTGCGACATCATCATATCGCCGACCCAAGACGGGCCGATGATTAAAATATTCATAGTTGTCCGTTTAGCGATTGTGGGAGAAGCGATTATTACGCCGCGTACAGTAAATGACGCCGCGGCGTTGTACGGCGCAGGGTATTGAAGCTCCTGCGGATTATTTGCGGTTCAGCCACGCCATATATTCGGCCACCCCTTCGGCGACACTTTTAAACGGCGCGTCATAGCCGGCGGCACGCAGTTTAGACAGGTTGGCTTGTGTATATGTTTGATAACGGGCTTTTAAATGATCGGGGAACGGAATGGTTTCAATCCGACCTTTACCGTGGAAATTCAATACCGCTTTCGCCACTTCCTCAAAACTTTCCGCTTTGCCGGTACCGCAGTTATAAATGCCGGAAATGCCATGCTGCCAACACCAGATGTTCACCTGTGCCACATCACTGACATACACGAAATCACGCAGAAAGTGTTCGCTGCCAGCGAAAAGTTTCGGGTTTTCACCCTGCCGAATTTGATTATTCAAATGAAACGCAACGCTTGCCATGCTGCCTTTATGCTGCTCGCGCGGGCCATATACGTTGAAATATTTAAATCCGCACACCGGCGATTTGGCTTCTGGCAGAACCCGGCGGACATATTCGTCAAACAGGAATTTAGAATAACCATATACGTTTAACGGCCCTTCAAACGGACGATCTTCAATAAAGTCGGTTTTGTCACCGTAAGTCGCGGCGCTAGAGGCATAGAAAAACGGAATGTCGCGCTCTAGACAATAATGCAGCAGTTCTTTTGAATATTCGTAATTGTTCTGCATAATGTATTTACCGTCCCATTCGGTGGTGGCGGAACAGGCGCCCTGATGGAACACCGCATCGATCTTGCCTAACTCATCTCCGGCAAGCACCGATGCGATAAAATCTTCTTTGTCACAATAATCCGCAATATCCAAATCTACCAAGTTAACGAATTTCGTCCCGTCTTTTAAATTATCCACCACTAAAATATCCCGACGTCCGAGATCGTTTAACGCTTTCACGATATTACTGCCGATAAAACCGGCGCCGCCTGTTACGATAATCATAATGTTGCCCTCTGTTGAGTGTCGATAGTCAGGCTATTTTAAAGGATTTTGCCCGGGAAAGGTAATAAAAAATCCCCGGAGATAGATAAGATCAAGTGTTCAGTGTCGTTGATTGATGGTTGCCATTTTGCTTTAAACCGAAAGAACGCATATAATTTTGTCTGACTGTTTTGACCGTTTCGGAGAGGAAGATGCAAACCAGAGCAGATTTAATTTTACACGTTGTGAATACTTCAGGTAAGGTGAAAGTGGATGAACTGGCACGGCAGTTTGAGGTGTCGGTGGAAACCATTCGGCGGGATTTGAATGGATTGGAAGAACGCGGATTGGTTTATCGGGTACACGGTGGGGCGGTGAGCTGCCAGTCAAAAGACGTCGGGAGTTCATTTCAGGTGCGTCAGCGAGCCAATTATGATGCCAAACGTGCTATCGCAATGCGCGCGGCGGAATATGTGTTTGAGGGGGCAGTTATCGGTTTGGACGCTAGTTCCACCAGCTGGCATTTTACTCAGCTTATTCCTGATATTCCCTGCACAATTGTCACTAATTCGATGCATAATATTGCTGCATTAGTCAATAAACCCAATGTTACCACGATTGCCACTGGCGGTGTTTATTCAAGTAAATATGACGCCTTTTACGGGCCGTTGTCCGAGCAGTTGCTGCAACGGTTGCATATTGATATTTGCCTGTTTTCCTGCACAGGGATTGACAGCAGCGGTTCCATTTGGGAATCCAATGAATTGAATGCGTCGGTCAAGCGTAAGATGATGGATGCATCGGGGCAGAAATTTTTATTGCTGGATAGTTCTAAGTTTGAACGTAAGCATTTAATTAAGTTGGCTGATTTGTCGCAGATTGATATTTTGTTTACGGAGCGTGAAACTTCCGAGGAATTGCAGAATTATTGTAAAAATCACGATGTTCTTATTTCTGTCAAATAATTCATCGCCTGTTTGAATTGCCCGTTTTGTTGTTTTATTGCATGAAACGGGCATTTTTTTGGCCTGTAATATGCTTTTTTCTTGTGATCTTTCTCACGAAAAGACGTTAAATGAGCAAGAAATACTATTTTTACTATTTTTTTGTGAAAGAATAACCCTAGGCAAATGAATTGGTTATCAAGCAAATGAAATAAGGAGTTGTTATGTTAAAAGGCATTCATCCGGCGATTTCGCCGCAATTATTAAAAGTGTTGGCTGAAATGGGGCACGGTGATGAATTGGTGCTATCCGATGCACATTTTCCGGCACATCGTTTGCATTCCAACGTGATTCGTGCCGATGGTATTCCGGTGGATACGTTGCTGAAAGCTATTGCGCCGTTATTTGAGTTTGACAGCTATGTCGGTGCGCCGTTGGTGATGATGCAGCCGGTTGCCGGCGATCCGCTGGATCCGGATGTGGAGTCACGCTATCTGGCGGCAATTAAAAGTGCGGTCGGAAATGTACCTAATTTGGAGCGGATTGACCGCTTTATGTTTTATGAACGCGCACAGCAAGCCTATGCCGTTGTGATTACCGGCGAAACGGCGAAATACGGCAATATTATCATTAAAAAAGGTGTAACACCGTTTGAAGAATAAAGCAACGGCGCGGTTTGACAGATATGATTAACATTTATATGGAGGAGTATAATGGCAAACAGAATGATTTTGAATGAAACCAGCTACCACGGAAAAGGCGCTGTGGAAAATGTGGTGGTGGAAGCGAAAGCGCGTGGATTTAAAAAAGCCTTAGTGGTTACTGATAAAGATTTGGTGAAATTCAATGTCGCGAAAAAAGTGACCGCACTTTTAGATAGTGCGGGATTGGCTTATGAGGTATTTGATGAAGTAAAAGCCAATCCGAGCGTAGCAGTGGTGAAGCGCGGTGTTGAACGTTTTAAGCAGATCGGCGCCGATTATCTGATTGCTATCGGTGGTGGATCGCCGATTGACAGCGCTAAGGCTATCGGGATTATTGTTAATAACCCGCAGTTTGCAGATGTGCTGTCGCTGGAAGGTGTTGCGCCGACAAAAAATAAAAGCGTGCCGATTATTGCCGTGGCGACAACGGCGGGAACGGCGGCGGAAGTCACCATTAACTATGTGATTACCGATGAAGCGAAAAAACGCAAATTTGTATGCGTTGATGTGCACGATATTCCAGTGGTTGCGATTGTCGATCCCGAGATGATGTCCAGTATGCCGAAAGGGTTGACTGCGGCAACCGGTATGGATGCGTTGACTCATGCCATTGAAGGATATATTACGAAAGCTGCGTGGGAGTTAACCGATACGCTGCATTTGAAGGCGATAGAATTGATTTCCCGTTCATTGCGCGCGGCAGTGGCAAATGAGCCGAAAGGACGCGAGGATATGGCGTTGGGGCAATATATGGCGGGCATGGGCTTTTCTAATGTCGGGCTGGGTGTGGTACACAGTATGGCGCATCCGCTGTCCGCTTATTATGATACGCCGCACGGTATTGCAAATGCCGTATTGTTGCCTTACGTGATGGCGTTTAATAAAGATTACACCGGCGAGAAATATCGTGAAATCGCACGAGTGATGGGCGTGCCCGGGGTTGAGCGTATGAGTCCGGAACAATATCGTAATGCCGCGGTGGCGGCGGTGAAGCAGCTGGCGATAGATGTCGGTATTCCGCAGAAACTGTCGGAGATCGGGGTGAAAGAGGAGGATTTGCCAGCATTATCGGTAGATGCGTTTAATGATGTGTGTACCGGCGGTAATCCGCGTGAGTGTAGCGCGGCGGAGATTCTTGAAGTATATAAAACGGCATTCTAATGCTGTAACAAGCATAATCGGGCGGGCTTGTCGCAATAAGCCCGCTTTTTCCGTGTAAAGTGCGGTCAAATTTTTCCTTTTTCTTTTTGTGCCGTGTAATCGGCGCCTTTTGCCAACATGCGTAATTGTAATACCACCCGTTCTTTGAGCTGATCCCGCTCTTTTTTATTTATATCCAAGGCATTTGCGCCAGCGGTGAAGACTAGCGTGACAATACCTTCCGCTTGCACATAGGCGATATGCTGCGGGTAATGATTGCGCTGTGCGATATATTCGGTCAGCTCGTCGATGAAATGTTTGATTTCGCGTGCTGCGGCGGTACGAAATGCCTGCGAGGTGCCGGAGCTTTCACGCAACAACAGGCGGAAGACATTGGGGCTGTTGTTGATAAATTCAAAAAAAGTATCGAGAGAAATGGCGATAACGCTGCCGCCGTTGGCGATCCGTTTACGCGCCTGACGCATGAGTTGGCGCAGCATTAAGCCGGCTTCGTCCACCATTTCCAGTCCCAGTTCGTCCATATCGCGAAAATGCCGATAAAATGAGGTCGGCGCGATGCCGGCTTCACGGGCGACTTCGCGCAGACTTAAATTGGAGAAGCTTTTCTCGGCGCTGAGTTGATTGAATGCGGCATCCACCAATGCCCGACGGGTCTTTTCTTTTTGAACTGCGCGTATTCCTGCCATCTGTATTTCCCTCTAGACAAGAATGGGTTTAACCGCACTGGAAACCATATCCGCGATACGTTCATAACGGTTACGCAACGGTGAGCCAGGACGATAAATCAAAGCGACGGTACGGGCCGGCTCTGGCGAGGTGCAAGGAATGTATTTTACGCCGGTACGGTTGCCTTCGCTTAATACCGCCAGTTCCGGCATTAAAGTCATACCGGCATTGGCAGAGACCATGTTACGCAGGGTTTCCAGACTAGTAGCCTGAAAATGCTGATTTTCTTTTGCGCCGGCAGTAAAACAATAACCCAGTGCCTGACCGCGCAGGCAATGGCCGTCATCCAACATCAGCATTTCGCAGCCTTTCAGTTTTTCCATTTTGATCGATTCTTTATTCGCCCACGGATGTTGGTCGGAAATCGCAAGTAACATTCTTTCGTTAAACAGCGGTACTTCGATAAAGGCTTCCGTTTCCGCCACCGAGGCGAGAATCGCGCAGTCCAGTCTGCCCGTTTCCAGCTGCTCCAACAATTGTTGGGTTTGTGCTTCATATAAAAACAGCTCTAAGTCAGGAAATTCCTGTTTTAGCGTCGGTACGATATACGGCAGCAGATAAGGCCCGATAGTCGGGATTACGCCGATATGCAACGGTCCGGTCATTTCTTTGCCCTGATTGCTTGCCATTTCTTTTAATAATTTGACTTCGCGCAATACGGTTTTTGCTTGATTGACTAATAATAAACCGGATTGGGTAAAAAGTACTTTGCGGCTGGTTCTTTCCAGTAAAATAATGCCGAGTTCATCCTCCAGCTTGCGGATCTGTCCGCTCAGGGTTGGCTGGCTGACGTGGCAGGAATCGGCGGCGCGGCGAAAATGCTTGTGTTCGGCCAGTGCAACCAAATATTCTAAATCGCGGATATTCATATATTCACCTTATAGAAGGAATCAATTAAAAAGATAGGTATTAATCGTTTGTAACTATAGCATAGATTTTACTATAATTTACAGCGTAGTAAATAAGCCACTCAAAAATAGGAGAAAAATTATGGCAGCAATGGAAGGAAAAAACGTTCCTCAAGTCACATTTCATACCCGTCAGGGTGATAAATGGGTCAATATTACCAGTGCAGAATTATTCGATAACAAAACCGTTGTATTATTTTCATTACCGGGCGCTTTCACGCCGACCTGTTCGTCTACGCATTTACCGCGTTATAACGAACTGGCGGCAGAATTTAAAGCCTTGGGCGTGGACGATATTATCTGTGTTTCGGTTAATGACACCTTTGTAATGAATGCGTGGCGAGCGGATGAGGATGCTTCCAATATCACGGTGATCCCGGACGGCAACGGAGAATTTACCGCCGGTATGGGCATGCTGGTGGATAAAGAGGATTTAGGTTTCGGTAAACGTTCATGGCGTTATTCCATGCTGGTAAAAAACGGCGTGATTGAAAAAATGTTCATTGAACCGAACGAACCGGGCGATCCGTTTAAAGTGTCCGACGCCGATACCATGATCAAATATATTAAACCGGATTGGCAGCCGAAACCGTCAGTGTCTATTTTTACCAAACCGGGTTGCCCGTTCTGCGCCAAAGCAAAAGCATTGTTGCAGGAAAAAGGACTGCCTTATGAAGAAATCGTGCTGGGTAAAGATGCCACTATTACATCAGTGCGTGCGATTACCGGTCGAGTAACCGTACCGCAGGTGTTTATCGGCGGTAAGCATATTGGCGGTAGTGACGATCTGGAAGCCTATTTTGCGTAATCAGATTTGTTCATAAGTTTTGGGATGCGCGTGCATCCCTTTTTTATGCCAATGTGTTTATTAATAATGAGGCGGTGGCGTTTCTTCCGCCTGACTGGCAATATTCGACGGCGGCATATCTTTTAGTTTATTTGCCAGATAGCGTAATTGCAGCTGCATTTTATCCAGTGCGAACTGCTGCGCGACCAACGCCTGATTTAAGTCTTCCAGCATTTTTTCCTGAAATGCGATTTTGGTTTCAAGCTCGGCGAGCCGCTGGTCTGAATTGTGTTGAATTTGCATAAATAATCCTTAAATAAAGGTTGTG
The DNA here is from genome assembly GCA_000752995.2 of Haemophilus massiliensis. Classification (GTDB taxonomy): domain Bacteria; phylum Pseudomonadota; class Gammaproteobacteria; order Enterobacterales; family Pasteurellaceae; genus Necropsobacter; species Necropsobacter massiliensis_B. Next base: position 326,097 of record LM994632.1, read on the forward strand.
AATTTGTTAAATACGATTTAACCTATTCGCGATGATTTCAACTTTTATTATAAAGGATCAACAACGATGTTAAAAATTCAAAAATTATCAGCAATCGCTGTCATTATCAGTGCGCTGTTTTCCAGCGCAGTTTTGGCAGATCAGGCAACGGACAAGAAGTTTAGTGATGACGCGTCATACGTTGTCGGTTATGCAACAGGACAGCAATTCCTTAAAGGGTTGATCGACGATCAGAAAGACATCATTAATTATGATAATGCACGTATTTTAGACGGCATTAAAGATGCACTGAACGGCAAAGGCGCGTTATCTGAAGAAGAAATTCAAAAACAATTACAGGCTATCGGCGATAAGGTTTATGAAGCCCGTCAGGCAAAAGTGAAAGCGGAAAATGAAACCTTTGCCGCTGAATTTATGAAAAAAGACGGCGTGAAAAAAACCGCTTCCGGACTATTATACCGCATTGAGAAAGCTGGCAGCGGCGAGGCGATTAAAGAAGATGATCTGGTTAAAGTGCATTACACCGGTAAATTGGCCAACGGAACGGTATTTGATAGTTCAGTGGAACGCGGACAACCGGCGGAATTTAAACTGAATCAGGTAATCAAAGGCTGGACTGAAGGTCTGCGACTGGTGAAAAAAGGCGGTAAAATCGAATTAGTGATTCCTGCCGAACTGGCTTACGGTGAGCAGGGTGCCGGCCCAATTCCACCGAATTCGACTTTATATTTTGAAGTGGAAGTATTAGACGTTACACCGGCTAAAAAAGAACAGACAAAATAATGAAAAAACCGACCGCACTTTAATACGCTCGGAACAAAGTGCGGTCTGGCAAATAAGCATTTGGGCATCATACTATGTTAACGGACAGACGGCCTTTTACCGATGAGGATCGTATAATTCTGAATTCTTATGTAGCGGTGGTAGAAGGGGTAAGCGCTTTAATCGGTAGTCACTGCGAAATCGTCCTGCATTCGCTGGAAGATTTGGAACATTCAGCGATCTGCATTGCCAACGGGCATAACACTCATCGTAAAGTCGGCTCACCGATCACGGATTTTGCCTTAAAATCGCTGCGCAGCATGCACACGGAAAACGTGTCAAAACCTTATTTTACCCGCGCTAAAGGCAACGGGCTGATGAAGTCGGTAACCATTGCCATTCGTAATAAAAACAAGCGTATTATCGGCTTGCTGTGTATCAATATCAATTTGGATGTGCCCGTTTCCCAATTTTTACAGGCGCTGATGCCGACGACTCAACCCAATCAAGCGCCGGAGGTTAATTTCGCCAGTTCGGTAGAAGAGCTGGTGGCGCAAACTATTGAACAAACCATTGAAGAAGTGACGGCGGATCGGCAGGTTTCCAACAACAATAAAAACCGCCAGATTGTGCTTTCGTTATATGAAAAGGGCATTTTTGATATTAAAGACGCCATTCATCTGGTTGCCGAACGGTTGGATATTTCGCGCCATACCGTGTATTTATACATTCGTCAAATCAAGCAAGAGCAGGAAGAAGGCAAATAAATGCGTTATGTACTTGCGGTGAAACAGCCGGTTTATGGTACCGAGGGGGCTTTTTTAGCCTATCAATTTGCGCAGGCGCTGCTACGTAAAGGGCACCAAATCAGCCAGATTTTCTTTTTTCAGGACGGCGTGAGCAACGGTAATGCGTTGGTGAATCCCGCCAATGATGAATGTAATCTGGTTTCAGGCTGGCAAAGCCTGCATCAAACATACGGTATTCCGCTGCATTTGTGCATTGCGGCGTCGCAGCGGCGCGGAATTTCAGATAAATTGACCGCACTTCGTCCGGAAAACACCAATTTGGCCGTCGGTTTTACCCTCGCCGGATTAGGTGAATTCAGCAAAGCTGTACTGGAAGCGGAACGGGTGATCACAATATGAAACTGGCTTATGTGTTCCGCACCGCGCCGCACGGCACGGCAGTCAGCCGCGAAGGGCTGGATGCGCTGCTTGCCGCCACGGCATTTTGTGAGGAAGAGGAAATCGGCGTGTTTTTTATGGATGACGGCGTGTTTAATCTGTTGTGTGAGCAAAAACCGGAACGTATTTTGCAAAAAGATTTTATCAGCGCATTGAAATTGCTTGATTTATACGGCATTACGCAACGTTATGTTTGTCGTCAATCCTTAGTTCAGTTCGGGCTGGAAACACAGGATTGCGTAATAGACTGTGAAAAAACTGACCGCACTGTGATACTGCAACAACTTGCGCGGGCGGAAAAAATCTTTACTTTTTAGAAATTATTATGCTTTATACCTTTTCTCAGGCGGCGTATGACGCCGAGTATCTACAACGTTATTTAACCCAAACTACGACGCAGGATGCCGTATTATTATGGCAGGACGCTGTCTTGCTGGCGCTGAAATACCCGGCGTTGTTTGCCTGTTCGGCTGCGCCTTGCTATGCGCTGGAAAATGATGTTACGGCTCGCGGTATCAGCACATTAATGCCTCCGAAAGTGCGGTCGGTTTCGCTTGAGTTTGTGATTGAATTAAGTGAAAAATATACGCCGCAGTTCGCTCTATAGCGTCGTACTTTAAACGAGGAACGGATTAAACTAATTGGAATAATTTGAGCTCGATATGATATCGAGCTCAATGTTTAATTTAGGTTTGCTTGCCTGTCCAAATTTTGAAGAACAGAGCAAAGTGCGGTCGAAATTACCAGCCTTTTACTACGCCGTCTTTAAAGAATTTCACGGCTTCTTGATAGACTTCTTCGGTTTGATAGGCTTTTACGAAATCCTGAACGGCTTTGCTGTCTTTATTATCTTGACGCGCAACAATGATATTGACATAAGGTGAATCTTTGTCTTCGACAAACACGCCGTGTTCAGTGGTATTTAGACCGACTTGAGAGGCATAAGTATTGTTGACGACAGCCAGATCAACATCGTCTAAGGCGCGCGCCGCAACAGCGGTATCAACCGGCTGAATTTGCAGATTTTTCGGATTTTCTACGATATCCAACGGTGTGGCAGCCAGATTCGTGTTGTCTTTCAGTTTAATCAGACCTTGTTTTTCCAATAGGATCAAGGCACGACCTTGGTTGCTCGGATCGTTCGGTACGGCGATTTTCGCACCGTCTTTTAATTCATCGACTTTTTTGATGGTTTTTGAATAACCGGCTAACGGATAAACAAAGGTATTGCCGACAATTACAAGATTGTTCAGGTTATTGGCTTTGACGTCGGAATCCAGATAAGGTTTGTGCTGCATCGCATTGATGTCCAGATCGCCTTTGCTGACCGCTGGATTAGGCAGGGCGTAGTCGTTAAATTCAACGAATTCCACATCCAGATTGTATTTTTCTTTGGCGATTTTAGCCGCAATTTCTGCCACCTGATGTTCAGGACCGGACATCACGCCGACTTTGATTTTTTGCGGCGCTGCTTGTTTCGCCGGTTCGACCGCGGCGCTTTCCGGTTTTTTTTCGTCTTTACATGCGGTCAGGGCAAAAACCGACGCCAAAGTCGCAATACCTAATACTTTTTTTAAGTTCATTGTAAAAGTCCTCTAAATAAAGGTGAATTAATTAACGATGATCAAAATGATCAGCGAGCTTGTTACCATATCTTTCGCATAGCATCACGATTAATACGATGATAATTGTTGAAACCCACAGCACATAGCTCATATTGCGGTGCAAGCCGTAGGAAATGGCGGTATTGCCTAGCCCGCCGCCGCCTACAGCACCTGCCATGGCGGAGTAACCGATAAGCGTGACGAGGGTTAACGTCATGGCTTTAATTAACATCGGCAGTGCTTCGGGTAAATAAAACCGCGTTACCATTTGCCATACGCTGGTTCCCATCGCTTTGGCGGTTTCGGTCAACCCGCTTGGCACATCGCCCAGCGCATTGATTGTTAAACGGGCATAAAACGGCAATGCCGCAACGCTTAATGGGATAATTGCCGCAGTGGTACCCAGCGTGGTACCGACTAAAAATCGGGTTACCGGCATCAAGTCGAATAATAAAATAATAAAGGGAATGGAGCGACCGACATTAATGAGCGCTTCCAGGATGCGGTTTAATCGTCGGTTTTCCAATGATTGCCCTGCTTGAGTTAGGAACGTAATAATGCCGAGCGGTAAGCCCAATGCCACGGCAAAGAATGTTGCCAGCAGGCTCATATATACCGTTTCAAACGAACTCATCCCGATCAATTGCCATACCTGCGGGGTTAATTGGCGTGAAAATTCAGCGCTAAACTCAGTCCACATAGCCTAATACCTCCACGCGTACATTATTTTCCATAAGATAAATCTTTGTCTGTGTAATGGCGTCTTCATTGCCTTCCACTTCGGCAATCGTAAAGCCGAACTTGACACCGCCGGCATAATCGATTTGCGAGGTTAAAATACTCAGTTCCACGCCGAACCGTTTTGACGCTTGTGACAGCAGCGGCGCATCGACGGAGCGTCCGGTAAATTCGAATTTGATAATCGGATAAGAGGCGGCGTGTTTTGGAGCCGGCGACAATTTTTCCATATATTCGTCCGGTAGGCTGATATGAAACGTTGAACGAATAAATTCTTGCGCCAGTTCTGTTTTCGGGTTTGAGAAAATATCGCTGACCGACCCCTGTTCAATGAGCTTCCCGTGATCAATGACCGCAACCTGATCACAAATGCGTTTTACCACGTCCATTTCATGCGTGATCAACAGAATGGTAATGCCTAAAGTGCGGTTGATTTCTTTCAATAATGTTAAAATAGCTTGCGTTGTGGCAGGATCCAGTGCGCTGGTGGCTTCATCGCACAACAGCACTTTCGGATCGCAGGCTAGCGCACGTGCAATGGCAACTCGTTGCTTCTGACCGCCGGATAAATTCGCTGGATAAACGTCTTTTTTATCGGTTAGTCCGACCAAGGCCAGCAACTCATCGACTTTTCTGATGATGGTTTCTTTCGGTGTATGCTCTAATTCCAGCGGTAACGCGACATTGCCGAATACCGTGCGTGAACTTAATAGATTAAAATGCTGAAAAATCATCCCAATATTGCGCCGCTCTTGAATCAGTTGGCGTTCGCTCAAGGCAGTGAGTTCTTTGCCGTCAACAATCACCGCGCCGAAAGTTGGTTTTTCCAATAAATTGACGCAACGGATTAGCGTACTTTTTCCTGCGCCAGATGCGCCGATAACGCCGCAAATCTGACCTGCTGGTACCTCTAAAGTAACGTTGTCCAACGCGGTCAGCTGTTTCCCCGTAACATCGAAAATTTTACTGATATTTTTTAGCTTAATCATATAAGCCCTTTTAGTTTATTTGCTTAAATTTAAGTTTAACCGGTATTCTAGACGTCTAGATTGCCGTGTCAATATTTATTGCGCGGATTTTTATAATGTTCGGCTATTAGTTAGAAGAAAATTAAGTCATAATGCGACAAATTAATCATCACTTACAAGGATAAAATGTGAACAAGGCCATTTTTCTGGATCGAGACGGAACGTTGAACATTGATTACGGTTATGTGCATGAGATCGATCGGTTTAAATTTATTGACGGCAGCATTGAAGCGCTTAAGCAATTGAAAAATATGGGGTATATGTTAGTTATCGTGACCAATCAATCCGGTATTGCGCGCGGTTATTTTAGCGAACGGGAATTTTTGCAGTTAACCGAATGGATGGATTGGTCGCTGGCGGATCGCGGTGTTGATTTGGATGGGATCTACTATTGCCCGCATCATCCCGACGGGCTGGGTGATTATAAACAGGATTGCGATTGTCGTAAGCCGAAGGCGGGTATGTTGTTGCAGGCGATTCATGAATTAAAAATCGATCCTGCTTGCTCGTTGATGGTTGGAGATAAGGTTGAGGATTTACAGGCAGGTAAAAGTGCGGGGGTAAAATACGGCGTTTTGGTAAAAAGCGGTAAAACACCGACGGATGCGGCGTTGCAAATGGCGGATTATATATTGGATTCAGTGGCGACTCTTCCCGCATTGGTTAGACAGTTAAAAAACGCTTAAAAAAACAACCACACTTTAGTTTTTTTGACCGATTTGACGAAAAGATCGACTTTCGTTAAAAATTTTGAAATTTTTTCCAAAAAGCGCTTGCAAAGGTTGACGAAATCCCTATAATACGCCCCACACAACGACGCGACGTTGTAAACAAACTGAAAAATAACTCGCGTCGTTGTTTTTTGTTCTTTAAC
>LM994633.1:0-48344 GCA_000752995.2 Haemophilus massiliensis
TTATTTTTATAGCGGATAATCAGCGCCAGCGCGGCGGATACGGCGGATAAACGGATTTTAGGCTTAAATCTTAATCTTATAATCTTCATATTAAGATTAAATCTTAATGTGAATTTTTATTCCTGTTATCCCGAACAGGCTCAAAACAATTAAAAAACACACCGCACTTTTATACTGATTGAAAAGTGCGGTGTGTTTTGCGATATTTTTTCTCTGTGATTGTTAAAAAATTATGAAAAAGTCAGTAAAATAAACAACACTTATTTTCATTACAGAATTTAACAAGGAATTTATGGCATTATTAAATATACTCATTTATCCCGATGAACGTTTAAAAACAGTTGCCACGCCCGTTGAGGTATTTGATGAGGCACTGGATCAATTTATTGATGACATGTTTGAAACGATGTATCAGGAACAAGGCATCGGTTTGGCGGCAACCCAGGTTGACGTGCATAAGCGGGTGATTACAATTGATATTGAAGGAACGAAAGAAAATCAACTGGTGCTGATTAACCCTGAAATTGTGGAAAGCAGCGGTGAAACCGGGATTGAAGAAGGTTGTCTGTCTTTACCGGGATTGCGCGGGCTGGTTCCACGTAAAGAAAAGGTTAAAGTGAACGCACTGAATCGCAAGGGCGAATCTTTTATTTTGGAAGCCGATGGGTTGTTAGCGATTTGTATTCAGCATGAAATTGATCACTTGAACGGGATCGTATTTGCTGATTATCTTTCTCCGTTAAAACGTCAGCGTATGAAAGAGAAGTTGCTCAAACTGCAAAAACAGATGGAACGACAACAATAAAGTGAAGAAAGTGCGGCATAATCAAGTAAAACAGACCGCACTTTTTTATAGCGCGGGCGAAACCGATTGACCGCAGCCTATTCTCGGGTTACTTTTAAGCGCAGTAACTCTTACGACGCAGAACATTATGATGAAACCATTAAAAATTATCTTTGCCGGTACGCCGGATTTTGCCGCACAACATTTACAAGCTCTGATTGATTCCCCACATGAGATTATTGCCGTTTATACTCAGCCGGATAAACCCGCCGGGCGTGGTAAAAAGTTACAGGCAAGTGCGGTTAAAATATTGGCTGAACAGCATAATCTGCCATTATATCAGCCGAAATCTTTACGCCAAGAAGAAGCGCAGCAGCAATTAAAGGCATTACATGCAGATGTCATGGTGGTCGTGGCCTATGGGCTGATTTTACCGAAGGCGGTGTTGGAAGCGCCACGTCTGGGATGTTTGAATGTACACGGTTCTTTATTGCCGCGTTGGCGTGGTGCGGCGCCGATTCAACGTGCCATTTGGGCAGGGGATGCGCAGACCGGTGTGACCATTATGCAGATGAATGAAGGGCTGGATACCGGCGATATGCTGCATAAAGTCTATTGTGATATTGATGTTTATGAAACTTCCAGCAGTCTTTATCATAAATTGGCGAAAATAGCGCCTTTCGCACTGCTTGAAGTACTGAATGGTTTGGACGGCGGTCAATTTAAGCCGCAGGTACAGGATGAAGCGCAGACAAATTATGCCGAGAAATTGTCGAAAGAAGAGGCGAAACTGAACTGGCAATTATCTGCGCAGCAACTTGAACGCTGTATTCGTGCGTTTAATCCGTGGCCGATGAGTTATTTACTGACCCGCGATGGACAAGGTAACATGCAGTCGCTGAAAGTGCATCGAGCAACGGTACTGCCGCATCAGAATGCTGTGCCGGGCACTATTTTGCAAGCGGATAAACAAGGCATCCGAATTGCGACCACGCAGGGGGTGCTGAATATTCTGCAATTGCAACCGGCGGGTAAAAAACCGATGTCGGCACAGGATTTATTAAACGGCAGGACGGATTGGTTTACTGTAGGTAAGGTACTGGCATGACGCAGAATTTAAAGCAAGCAGCGCCATTGCGGGCGCACCGCAGAGAGAAATCTTCAGTAAAAAACACCGCACTTTCCGTTCGTGCTGTGGCGGCACAGATTGTTTTGCAGGTCCTTGATCAGAAACAATCGCTTGCCGTGCTGCTGCCGCACAATCAATCTTATGTTAATCCGCAGGATTTGCCTTTATTGCAGGAAATCTGTTTCGGTGTTTGTCGCGTGCTGCCACGTTTGGAACAAGTACTGCGACCGCTGTTGGTTAAACCCTTAAAGGGGAAAGTGCGTATCGTACACTGTTTACTGCTGGTTGCATTGTATCAGCTTTTGTATATGCGAATTCCGGCGCACGCGGCGGTGGATGAAGCGGTCAATGCCACCAGCGGTTTAAAGGTCGAGCATTTCCGCGGACTGGTGAACGGGGTGTTGCGCCGTTTTTTGCGTGAACAGGAACAGATTCTGACAAAGATTGATCAACACTGGCAAACCCTGCACCCGGAATGGTTGGTGAACCAACTGAAAATGACGTATCCGAATTGGCGTGAGATTATTGATGCCAATAATCAAAAACCGCCGATGTGGTTGCGAGTGAACCCGCAGCGTTGCTCGGTCGTAGAGTATCAGGCGTTGCTGGCGCAGCAAGGTATTGAAAGTTACTGCCCACAGTCGGCGCAGGCGCTGTGTTTGGTACAGGCGCGCGCGGTCAGTGTGTTGCCGCATTTTGCCGATGGTTGGGTGAGCGTGCAGGATCTGCATGCGCAATGGGCGGCACAGCTGCTGGCGCCACAAAACGGCGAGTTGATTTTGGATGCCTGTGCGGCGCCGGGCGGCAAAACGACGCATCTTCTGGAGTTGGCGCCACAGGCGCGCGTGGTGGCGCTGGATATTGAGCAGAATCGCTTGCAGCGAGTGGCGGAAAATCTCGCCCGTATGCGCCAGCAGGCACAGCTGCTTTGCGCCGATGCGGCCATACCGGCGCAATGGATTAAGCAAATTATCCCCAATGCGGGAGAAAGTGCGGTGCAATTTGATCGCATTTTGCTGGATGCGCCTTGCTCTGCCAGCGGCGTTATCCGGCGTCATCCGGACATAAAATGGCTGCGTCAGGAAGCCGACATAGAGCAGCTGGCAGCATTACAGGCTCGGATTCTGGATGGATTGTGGGCGACATTAAAACCGAACGGCGTGCTTGTATATGCGACCTGCTCCGTATTGCCGCAGGAAAATTCACGGCAGATTGCTGCATTTCTGGCACGTCAGTCCGATGCCGAATTGTTGCCGTTACCATTTGCCTCACAAGACGGTTGCATCGGTCATCAGTTTATCCCCCATGCCCAAGCCGGCGACGGGTTCTATTATGCAAAACTTAGAAAGCGCGTACGCTAAGCGGCAATAATACGCTGCTGACGGCGCGCATCACCGTTGCGTGCGAATAATCGGACAGGTATTAATTTGTGCGACAGTTGTGATCGGCATTGATATTAAGCCGGAATGTTTAGAGAACAAAGAAATGAAAATAATTATTTTAGGTGCCGGGCAGGTGGGGACTACGCTTGCTGAGAATCTGGTCAGTGAAGACAACGATATTACCTTGGTCGATAACGAATATGCGCGTTTAGAAGCCTTACAGAATAAGCATGATTTGCGCGTAATCAGCGGCATCGCGTCTTCGCCGAGAGTGTTGCGCGAGGCCGGCGCGGCGGATGCGGATTTATTGGTTGCCGTTACCAATTCCGATGAAACCAATATGGTAGCATGTCAGATTGCACGAACTTTATTTAATACGCCGACTAAAATTGCGCGTATTCGCAGTTCGGCGTATTTGCGCGAAAAAGATAAGCTATTCCAGCCTGATGTGATCCCCATTGATCATATTATTTCGCCGGAAAAACTGGTGACGGAAGAAATTTCCCGCTTAATTGATTATCCCGGTGCGTTACAAGTTTCTCATTTCGCCGACGGGCATATCAGTATTGTGGTGGTGAAAACTTATTACGGCGGGCCGTTGGTAGGTTACACTTTATCGGCGCTGCGCGATCATATGCCCTATATTGATTGCCGGATTCTGTCGATTTTGCGTCAGGATAAAATTATTCGCCCGCAAGGTTCGACGATTATCGAAGCTGGTGATGAAGTTACCTTTATCTGCGCCACAATTCATATTAAGGCGGTGATGAGCGAATTGCAGCGGCTGGAAAAACCGTATAAACGGATTATGATCGTGGGCGGCGGCAATATCGGTACCGGTGTGGCAAAACGATTGGAGGAACAATGTTCGGTTAAACTGATTGAACGCAATGCAGAACGTGCCACCGTGCTGGCAGAAAAACTGGCGAAGACGTTGGTGTTTTGCGGAGATGCTTCGGATCAGTCTTTGTTATTTGAGGAACATATTGAAAATATTGATGTTTTTTTATCTCTGACCAGTGACGATGAAGCCAATATTATGTCTGCGCTGCTGGCAAAACGCTTGGGCGCGAAGAAAGCCATGGTGTTGATTCAGCGTATGGCTTATATCAATCTGATTCAGGGCGGTACTATTGATATTGCAGTTTCTCCACAGCAGGCGACGATTTCAGCCTTGTTGGGGCATATTCGCAAAGGTGATGTCACCAATGTGGTGTCGCTGCGTCACGGTATTGCCGAGGCGCTGGAAATTGTCGCGCACGGCGATGAAAGTTCTTCCAATGTGATCGGGCGTAAAGTGTCTGAATTAAAATTACCGGTAAATACGATTATCGGCGCGGTATTGCGCAACGGCGAGGTGATTATCGCGAAAAAAAATCTGGTGATTCAAGCAGAAGATCACGTAGTGGTTTATGTCAGCGATAAAAAACATATTCCGGAAATTGAGAAACTGTTTCAGCCGAGTGCGTTTTTTATTTAAAGATATGTAAAAGTACTGTACTTATTGTGTTTAATTTCTATAATGTGCGGTTTAGAATCCGCGCTAATATTTATCAATCGGATGAATCGTGGGTTCTAAATCACTTCGCTTAATTTAGGAGCATTTTATGAGTTTTATTAAAGAATTCCGCGAATTTGCCATGCGCGGTAACGTCGTTGATATGGCGGTCGGTGTGATCATCGGCGGCGCGTTCGGAAAAATCGTCAGCTCGCTGGTCGCCGATGTGGTGATGCCGGTGTTGGGTATTTTAACCGGCGGCGTGGATTTCAAAGATCTGAATATCGTATTAAAAGAAGCAGTCGGCGATGTGCCGGCAGTTACGTTGAACTACGGCGCTTTTATTCAGAACATTTTTGATTTCGTGATTATCGCGTTTGCGATTTTCTTAATGATCAAAGGCATTAATCGGCTGAAAAAACCGGAACCGACACCGGCGCCGGAAGAACCGTCCAATGAAGAAAAATTGCTGACGGAAATCCGCGATTTACTGAAAAAATAAGCGAATTTCCATATAAGAATCTTCTCGGTATGAGAAGATTTTTTTTATCCAGAAATGCTACAATGTGCCGATTGTTGACAGAGGGAGAAAATACAAATGACAGAGCTTGAAGCATTACAGGCGCAGACCCGCGAAATTATCGAGGATTTGCTCAGCGACGGCAGTGATCCGGCGGCGCTTTACATTATTGAACACCATATTGCTCATTATGATTTTGATAAATTAGAAAAAATTGCGGTGGAAGCGTTTAAAGCGGGATACGAAGTGTCCGAAGCGGAAGAATTTGAGGACGACAACGGGCGGGAAATTTTCTGTTTCGATATTATCAGCGAAGTGGCGTTGAAAGCTGAGATTATTGATGCGCAGCAAAACGAATTGTTGCCGTTGGTGGCGAAATTCGGCGGTATTTATGACGGCTGGGGCACTTATTTTGAAGATCCCGATGCCACCGATGATGAATATGGCGACGACGGTGAATTTTTCGATGACGAAGAAATCGAAGAAAAGCGCTTGCATTAAAAAATCTCACCAAAAATAACCGCACTTTTTTAAAGTGCGGTTCGTTTTTGAACTATTTTTTCCGGCGTTTGCCTAATCAATGATTATATTTAACCGAAGGATAAGTTATGAAATTAAAATATGTTGCTATGCTATGGGCGGCGTTGCCGTTTGCCGCTCCCGTTATGGCGGATAATCCGCTGGCATCGGATAATGTGGTTGTGTTCAGCGCCGAAGCGGAAAAAGAGGTGGCGCATGATGCGTTGCAAGTTGCCATGTTTATTCAGGTGGAAAATGCCAACTTGCAGCAAGCCAATAATGCGGTAAACGAGAAAATAAATCAGGCGCTGGATATTGTGAAACGCTATGAGGCGATAGAAATTCGCGATAATTCGCGTACGACCCATGTGCGTTACAGCGATTCCGGAAAACAAAACGGCTGGGTCGCGCGTGCGCAGCTGATGCTGCAAAGCCGAAATACCGAAGCGTTGGAAAAAGCCTTGGGCGAGCTGAACGGTACGTTGGCGATCGAATATGTTAATTCTTCGGTGTCGGCGGCGGCACTTTCCGGCGTAGAAGATGAACTGGTTAAACAGGCGCTGCAAAAAGTTGAAGGTAAGGCACGGATGATTCAGACTGCGCTACAGGCGAAAGGATACAAAATCCTTGAGTTGAACGTCATCACACCGACAGGAAATAATGATTATGCGCCGTTGCCTTACGGTGTGATGGCAAAAGCCAATGCTTTTTCCGAAAGCAGTGACGGCGGTATGAATCTGGGCGGGGGAAAAGCCACGGTGCGTGCTCGTGTTGACGCGCGAATTGCGCTTATCAAGGATTAATGACAGTCTGTCATATTTCCTATACAATGAATGTGTTTTTTTAACCGGCAATTGAGGTAATGAATGAAAGTTGCAAAAAATGTGGTTGTGAGTATCGCTTATCAGGTTCGTACCGAAGACGGCGTATTGGTGGATGAAGCGCCGGCGAACCAGCCTTTGGAATATTTACAAGGGCATAATAATTTAGTTATCGGTCTTGAGAATGCGCTGGAAGGGAAATCCGTCGGCGATAAATTTGAGGTACGCGTGAAACCGCAGGACGGTTATGGCGAATACAATGAAAACATGGTTCAGCGCGTGCCGAAAGAGGTGTTTGTCGGGGTGGACGAGCTGGTGGTCGGCATGCGTTTTATCGCTGATACGGATGTGGGCCCGCTGCCGGTGGTGATCACCGAAGTGGGTGAAAACGAAGTGGTGGTAGACGGCAATCATATGCTGGCGGGGCAGGAATTGCTGTTTACCGTTGAAGTGGTGGCTACCCGCGAAGCGACATTGGAAGAAATCGCGCATGGCCATATTCATCAGGAAGGCGGTTGCTGCGGCGGTCATCATCATGATAGTGATGAAGAAGGTCACGGCTGCGGCTGCGGTGGTCATCACCATCACGATCATCATAATCATCATCACGCCCATGATGGTTGCTGTGGCGGCAAGGGTGGTTGTCAGCATTAATTAAAAACAGCGAAAAAGTATACCGCACTTTTGGTGAGCTGAAAGTGCGGTCTTTTTTTGCGCCGAATCTTTACATTGGTTTGCAGTGTATTTATCGCCTTTTATTGATGAATTCTGTACAATTAAGCGTTTCAGTGATTATTGAGATTTTTTATGAGTTTAACCCCGAATATTGGTTTTGTAAGTTTAGGCTGTCCGAAAAATTTAGTGGATTCGGAGCGAATTCTAACCCAGCTGCGCAGCGACGGATATAATATTATTCCGAGCTATGAAAACGCGGATTTGGTGATTGTTAATACCTGCGGTTTTATCGACAGCGCGGTGCAGGAATCGCTGGAGGCAATCGGCGAGGCGTTGGAAGAAAACGGACGGGTTATTGTCACCGGCTGTTTGGGCGCCAAAGAAGATCGTATTCGTGAGGTGCATCCGAAAGTACTGGAAGTCACCGGGCCGCATAGTTATGAGGCGGTTATGACACAAGTGCATAAATATGTGCCGAAACCGCAATATAATCCGTATGTTAATCTTGTACCGGCGCAAGGGGTGAAATTAACGCCGAAACATTACGCCTATTTGAAGATTTCGGAAGGTTGCGATCATCGTTGTACATTCTGCATTATTCCGTCTTTACGCGGTGATCTGGACAGCCGCCCGATTACGCAGGTGCTGGATGAGGCAAAACGGCTGGCGGATTCCGGTGTGCGGGAATTACTGGTGGTATCGCAGGATACCTCGGCTTACAGTCTGGATCAGGGCAAAGAAAATCGCAACAAAACCGTGTTCTGGAATGGTAAGCCGATTAAAAATAATTTACTCAGCCTATGCGAACAGCTCGCTACCTTAGGCATTTGGGTACGCCTGCATTATGTGTATCCGTATCCGCATGTAGATGATTTAATTCCATTAATGGCGCAGGGTAAAATTTTGCCTTACTTGGATATTCCGCTGCAACATGCCAGTCCGAGAGTGCTGAAAGCGATGAAACGCCCAGGGTCGATTGAACGGACGCTGGAACGCATTAAAGCGTGGCGCGCAATCTGCCCTGAACTGACTTTGCGTTCTACCTTTATTGTCGGCTTTCCCGGCGAGACGGAAGAGGATTTTCAGCTGTTGTTGGATTTCTTGCAGCAGGCACAATTGGATCGGGTTGGTTGTTTTAAATTCAGCCCGGTTGAGGGTGCGGCGGCAACGGATATGCCGAATCAGGTGCCGGAAGCGGTAAAAGAAGAGCGTTTCCACCGTTTTATGCAGCTGCAACAGCGGATTTCCGCTCAGCGCCTGCAACAGAAAATCGGCAAAACATTGGCCGTTATCGTGGATGAAATCGGCGAGCAAGGGATTATCGGACGTTCGATGGCAGATGCGCCGGAAATCGATGGGGTCGTTTATGTGGATAATCAATCAAATCTGGAAATAACCGCTGGTCAGATTATTTCCGTCACAATAACCGACGCAGACGATTATGATCTGTGGGGTCATTGTTAATTTTAAGGAACAGTTTATGTCAGACACCAAACAACCCAGCGTTCAGCGTTTTGAACACGCGGTCAGCACGAAAGATTACGAGGCGGCCTGCGTCGAATTACTAGATATTTTAGGTAAGATCGACGGCAATTTCGGTACCCTACAGGGCATCGAAATTGATATTCCGGAACAAATTGCAAATTTAGAGCAGGATAAATCCGCCTATTTTTGTACCCGCATGGCGGTGGCGATCAGCACCTTATTTGCGGATCCTAAACTGGAGATTTCCGATTCCGGCGCGCAGCGCTTCTTCGGTTTTCAGCGCTGGATTGCCCTGATTTTTGCAACATCACCGTATATTAATGCCGATCATGTGCTGCGTACCTACAATAAGAACGAGAATGCAACGAATCCGAATGATATTCATATTGCGCCGACGAAAGCCGCGCTCATCAAATTTTGTATTCTGTATTTGCCGGAATCTAATGTGTCGTTAAATCTTGATGCCATTTGGAACGCAGATCCCGAAATTTGCGCGTCGCTGTGTTTTGCCTTACAATCGCCGCGTTTCATCGGTACCGCCGGCGCGTTTAATAAGCGCGGTACGATTTTGCAATGGTTTCCGGATAAACTGGCGCAAATTCAGAACTTAAACCGCATTCCAAGCAGTATTTCTCATGATGTGTATATGCATTGCAGCTATGATATTGCCGCCAATAAACACGATGTGAAAAAGGCGCTGAATCAGGTTATTCGCCGTCATTTGCTGGAAAACGGCTGGCAGGATCGCGAAATTTCGCAAATCGGTCAACGCGACGGTAAGCCGGTTATGGTGGTGCTGTTGGAACATTTTCATTCCGCCCATTCCATCTATCGTACTCATTCTACCTCCATGGTTGCGGCGCGTAAGCATTTTTATCTGATTGGTCTGGGCGGCGAGGCGGTCGACCAAGCCGGACAGGATGTGTTTGATGAATTTCAGTTGCTGGAAGGCAATAATATTTTCGAAAAACTGACTGCAATTAAAACGGTTTGTGAAAAGAATCAGGCGGCGATCTTTTATATGCCGAGTATCGGCATGGATTTAAATACCATTTTTGCCAGCAACACCCGTTTGGCGCCGATTCAGGCTATTGCGTTGGGACATCCGGCCACGACCCATTCCGATTTTATTGAATATGTGATCGTGGAAGATGATTACGTCGGTTCACCGCAATGTTTCAGCGAAACCCTGCTGCGTTTGCCGAAAGACGCATTGCCTTATGTGCCTTCCGCATTAGCACCGAGCAATGTGGAATACAACCTACGTGAACATCCCGACGTGGTAAATATCGGGATTGCCTCAACTACTATGAAACTGAACCCGTATTTCCTGGAGGCGTTAAAAGCCATTCGTGATCGGGCAAAAGTAAAAGTGCATTTTCATTTTGCGCTCGGGCAGTCCAGCGGAATTACGCATCCTTATGTATCGCGTTTTATTCGCAGTTATCTGGGTGACAGCGCAACGGCGCACCCGCATTCGCCGTATCATCAGTATTTGGCGGTGCTGCAAAATTGCGATATGATGGTCAACCCGTTCCCGTTCGGCAATACGAACGGCATTATCGATATGGTCACATTGGGGCTGGTGGGTGTGTGCAAAACCGGGCCGGAAGTGCATGAACATATTGACGAAGGTCTGTTTAAACGGTTGGGACTGCCGGAATGGCTGATCGCCGAAACGGTGGATGATTATGTCGAGCGCGCCGTTCGTTTGGCGGAAAATCATGCGGAACGGTTGCAGTTACGTCGTCATATTATTGAAAATAACAGTCTGAACACCCTGTTCAGCGGGGATCCAAGTCCGATGGGCGAAGTCTTTTACGCAAAATTACAGGACTGGATGCAGGCTAATCAGATTGCCGCGTCGCAATCGGTTTAGGGCAGTGAAGTGCGGTGCAAAAAACGAGCGTTTTTTAGCTGCAAAGGGCAATACACAAAATCCCCGTATGGGGATTTTTTATCGGAGTAACCAATGTCACAAGCAATACCACACATTAAGCTGCTGTTTGTTTGTCTGGGAAATATTTGCCGTTCTCCTATGGCGGAATATCTGATGCGCGAAAAGATCAAACACGCCGATTTGCAGGCATATATCACCACCGACAGCGCCGGCACCGCCGGCTGGCATGACGGACAAGGCATGCACTGCGGTACGGCAGATATGCTGGAGTTGCATCATATTGACGGAAAGGGCTTTGTCAGTCGTAAAGTGCGGTTGGAAGACTGGGCGAATTTTGATTATATTATTGCCATGGATAACGACAATTTGCGTGAGCTGGAAGCGCTGTTCGGTCGGCACCGCGATAAACTGTTTCAGATTACGACCCTTTGCCCGGATCTGGGCATCGATCACATCCCTGACCCTTGGTATAGCGGCAATTTTCAGCAAACTTATGAACTATTGGATAAATGCTGCGACGCCTTGTTGATGAAAATTCGCCGCGAACAAGGGCTAAATTGAGTTTTTGTGATCTCAGCCACAGTCATTGACACGTAGTTTCGATAAGATAGCGCCGTATAACATCCGTTATACGGTTCTTTCTTCTTGTAGGAGCTTCTTATGTTTCCGGAATTTCGCGATTTAATTACCAAACTCAAAGCCGAGGATTACCATTTTTCCCGTTTATTTGACAAACATAATGAACTGGATCAAAAGGTACAGAATATCGACGCAAAGATTGAATTCGCTACACGCGAACAAGTGGAAAATCTGAAAAAGGAAAAGTTACGTTTGAAAGATGAAATCTATGCGATTTTGAGAAAACATGCACAACAGCAGTAAGAGGCGATAGATAAAAGTGCGGTTGGATTTTAGTGAAAAATTCACCGCACTTTTTGTTTACGCTGCCATTTTTCGGAAGAGCAAGAAAGAAAAATTGTAGAAAAATGCTTTTCTATGATTTTTATAGGAAAATTATAATCCCGGTGCTTTCCACAATGACGTGGTTAAACCGCTATCAACCAGTTGTAATTGCTTTTTATAAATATCCGCCCATTGTATCTTGTGGGCTTGATAAAGGGCGTAGTTATCCGGATTCGGTTGATGTTGCCGTTCAAATTTCACCAGTTTTTTACCTGCCTCAGCCAAAGAAGGATAAATTCCGACACCAACGCCCGCGGCAATCGCACAACCTAGTGCCGTCGCTTCTTTTACCACGGGGATATTCACAGTTAATCCGGTTACATCGGCTAAGATCTGGCTCCATAATTTGCCTTTTGAACCGCCGCCGGCAAATACGATAGATGTGAGTTTTACGCCGGAAAATTTTTGTACCTGATCCAAATTGCAGGAAGAAACAATCGCGGCGTTTTCTTCTAAGGCGCGGAAGAGTACGGCTTTGTTGCATTTATCCGGATCAATAGACAGGTTAATAAAAGACGGAGCAGCGTGATACCAGGATTTAAAATGCATAGCATCGGAGAAAATCGGGATGACGTCATTGGCACCGACAGGCATGCGCTCCGCCATCTGTTCCAGCAGTGCGTAAGCATCGGTTCCCAGCTTTTCCGCCAGTCTTTTTTCTTCTTCGCAGAACGCATCACGGAACCAACGCATAGTTAATCCGGTGAAAAAGCTAATGGATTCTGCCTGCACCAGCGGCGGGATAACATGCGGATTAATGCGTACGTTCATTTCCGGATCGGTGACAGCTTTCGGCAAATTCACCACTTGTTGCCAAAATGTGCCACCGATAATGGCGGCTTGTGCAGGTTCGGTTACGCCTAAACCGATACAACCTAACTGAACGTCTCCCCCACCGACGACCACAGGCGTGCCTTCTGCCAAACCGGTTTGTTGTGCGACTTCAGCGGTTACGCCGCCTAAACGTGTGCCGGTTTCTTTTACCGGAGTGAGAATATCCGCATTTAATCCCGCCATATCCAATAATTCGGGTGACCATTGGCGCGTTGTTAAATTTAGCATGCCGGTGGTGCCGGCGTTGGAAGGTTCTACCGCCAATTCACCGCTTAACATAAATGCCAGCCAGTCGTTTATCATCGTAATGGCTTTGGTATTGCGATAAATATCGGGACGATGGTGGGCGAGCCATAACAGACGGGGAACGGCACTTAGGGCTAAGGTTTGACCGGAGACAGAATAAAGCTGTTGTTCAAAGGTATAATTATCCAGTGTTTTAAGCTCTCTGACTTCTTCTACTGCGCGGGCATCTACATTGCCGCATGCCCAAATTGGTGTTTTATGTTTATCGTAGAGTACAATGCCTTCACGCATGGAACAGGTGGAAATCGCTGCAATTTGTTGCGGTTGAATTTGTGCTTTATCTAATGCTTGGCGAATGCAGCTACAGGTTAATTGCCAGTTGTTAGTGAGATCAAACGCCATTGAACCGGGGATATTCGGATCTGATAGATGGGTCCATTCTTGTTGTGCGGCGCTGACTTGATTGCCTTCCGGATCAAAAATTACCGCCCGAACACTGCCTGTTCCGGCATCTAATGCCATCAGATAAGTCGCTTGATGATTCATTATTTCCTCCTCCTGCATGGGAAGAAAATAAGCTCGCTACCCCTACCGTTAAACCAACTGCGTCAACATCATTCGAGCCGTGTTTTCTTCCGTTACCAATGAATTAATATGGTTTCCCTGTAATGCGCTTAAAATCGCTTCTACCTTGTCCTCACCGCCGGCGACGCCGATGACATTGGGTATTTTTTGCAGATTTTCTAAAGACACACTAATTAATTCCTCATGCAACGGCATATCCGGTTGTAAGCTACCGTCTTTACGCATGAAATAACCCAGAATATCGCCCACCGCCCCTTGATTACGAATGATCTGCTGTTTTTCTTCAGTAATGTAGCCGGAACGGAGCAAGGTGGCCTGCCCTTTTTGACGGGTAGCGCCGATACCGACGATCGCTGCATTCGCACTGCAAGCCGCTAACATAATATCGCGTACACAGGCTTCCCGTTTGAATAACTTTGCCGCTTCAATTGAAGAGGCACGCAACGGTGCGGGAATAATACTTACCGAGCAGGAACCGTCTAATTGCCCGATACCTTTCATATAAGGCCCGACACCGCCTGATAAGGTAATCAGTTTAATAGCGTTATGTGTAATGAACTCATTGGCGTATTTCAAAGTTTTCATGATAGTGTCACCGAAACCGATAGCCAGCATTTGGTTCGGTTTAAGTAACGACATTAACATTTGTGCCGCACCAATGCCTAAACGTTCATTAATTTCATGCTGTTCCAGCGTCGGCAGAATACGAATATGTTTTAACCGAAAACGTTGTTGCAACGCTTCTTCCAATTCTAGGCAACCGGTAAAGCGGGAATTGATTTGCACTTTAATAATGCCTGATTGCCGCCCCTTTTCCAGCAATCTTGAGACTTTTAAACGCGGTAATTTTAACCTGTCGCCGATTTCACTTTGGGTCAGGTTATCGTGATAATAAAACCAGGCAATTCGCGCCAGTAATTCCTCTTCGCCAAAGGTTTGTATCGTTTCATGATTATCTGTTATTAACTCATTCATATTGTTTTATTCGTTTTTTATAGTTTAAAGTATTATTCATTTGTTTTTATTTATTATCAATTGTTCTTTTATTTTTTTTATAAAAGCATGATGGAGATCACTTTTTTAAAATAAAAGTAGATTTTTCCGTATAACTGTTGAAATTTGTGATCCGGTTCGCAGAAATTTTATGTATTCCTGTCTAGTATTCTGAAAAAATGATTTTTTAAGAATACATTTGTTCATCTTGTGCGGCAGGTAAAACATGCAAAGTCAAATTTCAGAGCCAAAATGCTTAATATCCGCCAGAAACATCGGTAAGTCGTTTTCCGGCGTAGAAGTGTTGAAAGCTATCGATTTTTCCCTCTATGCCGGTGAAGTGCACGCTTTACTCGGCGGTAATGGGGCGGGTAAATCCACGTTAATGAAAATTATTGCAGGGATTCAACCGCAAGATAGCGGGGAACTGGAAATTCATGGTGTACGACAAAACAAACTTTCACCGAACAAAGCCCATCAACTTGGTATTTATTTGGTGCCGCAGGAACCTTTGCTATTTCCAAATTTAACGGTGAAAGAAAATATTTTATTCGGATTAGCCCGCGGTGAAAAAACATCAGAAAAACTGACCGCACTTTTGCAGGAGCTGAACTCGCATTTGAAGCTGGATATGTTGGCGGGTTCATTGGAAGTTGCTGATCAGCAATTGGTGGAAATTATGCGTGGGCTGATGCGTAACGCCTCCATTTTGATTTTGGACGAACCGACGGCATCGTTAACACCGATTGAAACGGAGAACCTGTTTAAAAAGATCCGTTCTTTGTTGGAAAAAGGTGTCGGTATTGTTTTCATTTCTCATAAATTGCCCGAAGTATGGCAAACCTCCCATCGTATCAGTGTGATGCGTGACGGTTATATCGCCTTGACCGGCAACACTGCCGAACTGAATAAAGACGAGGTTATCACCGCCATTACCCCGAAAGCGAAGAACGCCCGATTAACCGAGAGCCAGAAATTATGGCTGGAATTGCCGGGGCATAATCGTGTGAAATCCACCGATAAACCGATTTTGCAGGTGAATAACCTGACCGGCGAAGGTTTTAAAAATGTCTCTTTTGATATTTACCCCGGTGAGATTTTAGGATTGGCGGGTGTGGTCGGTGCGGGACGAACCGAATTGGCGGAAACGCTATACGGACTGCGTAAACAAAAGTGCGGTCAGATTTTCTTTGATAATCGGGAAATCAGTGCTTGTGATATTAAAGCCCGATTACATCGAGGCATCATTTATTTGCCGGAAGATCGTCAGGCTTCAGGATTGTATCTGGATTCGCCGTTGACTTGGAATGTGTGTGGGCTGACCTATAACGACATGGGATTTTGGCTGGATACGACGAAAGAAAGTGCCATTTTGGAACGTTATTATCGTGCCATCGGAATTAAATTCAGTGACGAGCGACAAGCGGTCAGAACTTTATCCGGCGGTAATCAGCAAAAAGTATTGATTGCCAAATGCTTGGAGGCGGATCCGGCGTTGCTGATTGTGGATGAACCGACGCGCGGCGTGGACGTAGGGGCGCGTGCCGATATTTATCAGCTGATTAAAAATATTGCCAAACAGAATGTAGCGGTGTTGTTTATTTCTTCTGATTTGGAAGAAATCGAGCAAATGTCCGATCGGGTACTGGTTATGCACGACGGACAAATCGGCGATTCATTAGTGGGTGCGGCGATTAATACCAATAATATCATGCAAATGGCGTTCGGCGGCACACATTCGTAGGGAGGCGATTATGGGAAAATTAATGTTAAAACTGATTCAGGATAATCGTGAACTGACCATTCTTATCGCCATCGGCTTGCTGTTTTTATTATTGGGATTTGTGGGAAACGGCTTTCATCTGCAAACCTTAAGCATGATTTTTAATTCTGCACAAATTGTTATTTTATTAGCAATCGGTGGCACTTTCGTTATTTTAACCCGCAACATTGATGTGTCTGTCGGTTCCACCATGGGGCTTTGCGCGGTGATTGTCGGCAGTTTATTAAATGCCGGTTACGGGCTGACTTCCGCTTTCCTTATTACGTTATGCTGCGGCTTGGCGGCGGGCTTGTTAAACGGCGTATTGGTTACTACATTACGCATTCCCGCTATTGTCGCGACACTAGGAACGTTGGGATTGTACAAGGGCATTATGCTGTTGATTACCGGCGGGAAATGGATTGAAGGTTTGCCGCAACAACTGAAAGCCTTGTCCGAACCCATTTTTTTACACATTTCACCTATCGGCTGGCTGTTGATTCTACTAATTCTTGCCACTTTTTATTTCTTAACCAAATTACCTGCCGGACGCAATTTCTATGCGGTGGGGGATAACTTGCAAGGGGCGATGCAACTTGGTGTCCATATTGATCTGGTCAGAATCGTTGCCTTTGCCATAAACGGCATGATGGCGGCAATCGCCGGGATTGTCTTTGCTTCACAAATCGGCTTCGTGCCGAACTCCACCGGCAACGGTTTGGAGATGAAAGCCATTGCCGCTTGCGTTTTGGGCGGTATTAGTTTGCTTGGTGGTGCGGGGAATTTAATCGGTGCGGTACTGGGCGCTTATTTCTTAATTCAAATCGATACGATTTTGGTGCTGCTTAAAGTGCCGGCGTATTGGAACAATTTTGTCGCAGGGATTGTGCTGCTAGCCGTGTTGGTGTTTGACGGACGAATTCGGGTAATGATCACCAATAATTTGAAATTACAACGTTATGCCCGTTTCCTGAAAGACGAGAGTCTGAACGATACTGACGCAAAAGTGCGGTCGAAATAAGGAGCGAATAATTATGTTGACGTTAAAAAGATACGGTTGGGAATTGACGTTATTTTGTTTGGTCATCATTGAAATTCTTGGCTTCGGCGTTTTCAATTCGCGCATGTTGGATCTGAACGTGTTGTTATACAGTACCAGTGATTTTATTTATATCGGCATGCTTGCATTACCCTTAACCATGATTATCGTCAGTGGCGGGATGGATATTTCTTTCGGATCTACCGTCGGCTTATGTGCTATTACTTTAGGCGTATTGTTTAAAGCGGACGTACCGTTAATGTTGGCAATTCCGTTGACCTTTGTGGTCGGTGTGTTATGTGGCTTAATTAACGCCGGCTTGATTCTTTATACCAAGGTAAATCCGTTGGTGATTACGCTCGGTACCATGTATTTGTTCGGCGGTGGTGCATTACTTTTATCCGGTTTTGCCGGTGCGACAGGCTATGAAGGCATCGGCGGATTTCCCGATGCGTTATTGGACTTCGCCAATCAAACCCTATTCGGTATTCCGACGCCGATTCTGTATTTTCTGTTAATGACGCTGATTTTCTGGTTATTAATGCACAAAACTACTATTGGCAGAAGCACATTCCTCATCGGACAAAGTGAACGTACCTCCCGTTACAGCGCCGTGCCGATTCGTCGCACATTATTGTTGATTTATTCTTTCATCGGAATTATCGCCGCCTTTGTTGCCGTGTTATTGGTGTCTTATTTCGGCTCCGCCCGCTCCGATTTGGGCAGTTCGTTACTCATGCCGGTATTAACCGCCGTCGTGCTGGGCGGTGCAAATATTTACGGCGGTGCCGGTTCCATTATCGGCACGGCAATTGCCGCCATGCTTATCGGTTATTTGCAACAGGGATTGCAAATGATCGGCATTCCTAATGAAATTTCCAGTGCGTTATCCGGCGCATTACTGATTATCGTGTTAATCGGCAAGTCCGTCAGTTTGCATTATGGGGCTATTGTGCAATGGGTTCGTCGGCGAACCGAACGTCAGGCAGCAGTAGATTAAAATCCAACTCAAAGGAGAATGAATATGAAAACATCCATAAAACTAACCGTACTTTCCGTGTTACTTGGTTTATCCGTAGTGGCAACAGCGCAAGCCGCCGACCGTATTGCCTTTATTCCTAAACTGGTGGGTGTCGGTTTCTTCACCAGCGGCGGACAAGGTGCCACCGAAATGGGGAAAAATTTGGGAGTTGATGTAACTTATGATGGTCCGACCGAACCGAGTGTTTCCAATCAGGTACAACTCATTAATAACTTCGTCAATCAGGGCTACAATGCGATTGTGGTGTCTGCGGTGTCACCGGACGGTCTATGTTCAACCTTACAACGTGCGATGAAGCGTGGGGTGAAAGTGTTGACCTGGGATTCCGATACCAAACCGGAATGCCGTAGCCACTATATTGACCAAGGCACACCGGAACAATTGGGTTCCATGTTGGTGGATATGGCGGCAGGACAAATCAGCAAACCGAAAGCCAAGGTAGCGTTTTTCTATTCCAGCCCGACGGTAACCGACCAAAATCAATGGGTGAAAGAAGCCAAAGCGAAAATCGCCAAAGAGCATCCTGAATGGGAAATTGTGACAACACAATTCGGTTATAACGATGCGATTAAATCCCTGCAAACCGCCGAGGGCATTTTGAAAGCCTATCCGGATTTGGATGTGATTATCGCGCCGGATGCTAACGCTTTACCGGCAGCAGCACAAGCGGCGGAAAACCTGAAAGTCAATTCCGTGGTTATTGTCGGTTTCAGTACGCCGAATGTAATGCGTCCTTATGTCAAACGCGGCACAGTGAAACAATTCGGCTTATGGGATGTGGTACAACAGGGCAAGATTTCCGTGGCTGCCGCCAATGCGTTGCTTAAAGGTGAAAAACTCAATGTGGGCGATAAATTAAATGTGCAAGGTATCGGCACCATTGAAGTGTCACCGAACAAAGTGCAAGGTTACGAATATGAAGCGGACGGCAACGGCATTATTTTATTACCTGAACGCGTCGTATTCACCAAAGACAATATCGATAACTACAATTTCTGATTAGCGAAGAGAGGAGTATTTCAATGGCAGATTTAGATGACATCAGAGACGGCAAAGATTTCGGTTTGGATCGAGCGCAAACCAATCAGGCGTTTTATTTAAAAGGCTCGGGCGCACTGGATTGGGGTATGCAATCCCGTTTGGCGAATATTTTTAACCCGAAAACCGGCAGAACCATCATGCTCGCTTTTGATCATGGGTATTTCCAAGGACCGACTACCGGGTTGGAACGTATTGATCTGCATATCGCCCCGTTATTTGAATATACGGATGTGTTGATGTGTACCCGTGGAATTTTGCGTAGCGTAGTGCCGCCGTCCACCCGAAAACCGGTGGTATTGCGGGCCTCCGGTGCCAATTCCATCCTTACCGAACTGTCCAACGAAGCAGTGGCGGTATGTGTAGAAGATGCATTACGTTTAAATGTGTCGGCAATGGCAGCGCAGGTGTATATCGGTTCCCAATACGAACATCAATCCATTAAAAATATTATTCAACTGGTGGATCAAGGCACTCGTTACGGCATGCCGACCATGGCGGTGACCGGTGTCGGTAAGGATATGGCACGGGATCAACGCTATTTTTCATTGGCAACCCGTATCGCGGCAGAAATGGGCGCGCATATTATCAAAACCTATTATGTGGATAAAGGTTTTGAACGCGTGACTGCAGGCTGTCCAGTGCCGATTGTGATTGCCGGTGGCAAAAAATTACCTGAACAGGAGGCCTTGGATATGTGTTACAAAGCTATCGATCAGGGAGCTTCCGGTGTGGATATGGGACGTAATATTTTTCAATCCGAGGCACCGATAGCCATGTTGAAAGCGGTACACGCTATCGTGCACGGTGGCGAAAATGCAGAAAAAGCCTATCAGTTATATCTGCATGAAAAAAACGCGTAATTTGAACCGATATTTTTTGCAATAAGGAGTTTGTTATGTTTGCAATGTTGGTAGAAATTAATATCAAGGAAGGTAAAGAACAGGAGTTTCTGGAGGTCTTTGAACGTAACCATATTGGCACCCGACAGGAGCCGGGCAATTTGCGTTTTGACGTATTGCGTGATCCGGAAGTGCGCACCCGTTTTTACGCTTATGAGGTGTATATAAACAAAGCTGCATTGGAAGTGCACCGTAAAACCCCGCATTATCATCGCTGCGTTGCAGAGTTGGAGCCATTGATGACCAGTACTCGAAGAAAAAAAATCTTTGAATGGGTGTTTCCTGAGATGATTAACTGAAAAATAAGACAAAACTGATCCGCACCTTACTCAGTTGGTGATTCAGTCCAACTTTTAGGGTGCGGATCAAATTTTGATAAAAAACCACCGCACTTTTATATCACGGATTGCTAGATTAATAACGCGACGGCTTTTACACCGATTTCAATGGCTTTTTTCTCGGTTTGGTGGATGGTTTCCTCGTTCGGAATTTCCTGCTGGGTACGGTTTACGATTGCGCCGGACACCATTGCACCGCGCAAGCCCAATGCGGAACACATGGTAAACAGGGTGGCGCTTTCCATTTCATAGTTCATAACGTTCAACTCCTGCCATTGTTTCAATGAACCCTGATAATGGCGCCAGACTTTACCGCTGTAAGTGTCGTAGCGTTCTTGTCCCGGATAGAAGGTATCGGAGGAGGCGGTAATCCCGACATGTACGTTCACTTCCGAGTCTTCGGTCGCCACTTTATGCAGGGCGGCGGTGCAGGTGAAGTCCGCCACTGCCGGGTATTCCAACGGTGCGAAATGACGACTTGCACCGTCCAGACGTACCGCGCCGGTGGTAATTAGAATATCGCCGACGTTAATATGCGGTTGAATCGCACCGGTGGTGCCGATACGCAGGAAGGTACGTACCCCGAGCTGAGCCAGTTCTTCCACCGCAATGGAAACAGACGGCCCGCCGATACCGGTGGAGCAAACGACAACGGCTTTGTTTCCGATATAACCGAGCCAGGAAGTGAATTCTCGGGTGGAAACTAAAAATTTCGGATTATCCAGCAGGCGGGCAATACGTTCAACCCGTTCTGGTGCGCCGGGAACAATCGCCAGCTGCGCCCCTTCTAACATAGCCTTGGTCAAGCCAAGATGAAAAACATCAGACATAAAATTTTCCTTATAGTTGTATTTATGGTTAGGGTTTTATATCACGCAAAATCGGATTCTGCATGGAAATCAGAGTTTCCGTTGATTGAATTTCGTCAATCAGCTGGATTTTGGTTGCCAGTACAGAATGCAATTCCGCAATGGTATGCGTCATCACTTTGATGAAGATAGAATAGTTGCCTGTGGTGTAATAGGCTTCCACCACTTCATCAAAGCCTTCTAATTTTTGAATTACCTTGTCATAATCTTTGGCGCTTTTCAGTATAATACCGATAAAACAGCACACATCATAACCCAGTTTACGTTCATCAATACGAATTTTGGTGCCCTGAATAATGCCCGATTGGCGCATTTTTTCCACCCGCACATGGATAGTACCGGGACTGACGCCGAAATTTTTCGCCATTTCGGCATAAGGTGTGCGTGCGTCTTTGATTAAAACACGTAAAATTTGTTGATCTAAGCTATCAATATTGTACATATCTAGTCCTGAATTAAATTTATTTCAAAAAATCGAATGTTTTTTATAAAAAATATAGTCGTTGTGTTGTTTTTTCATTTAACTATTGAGTTATGCCATATTTTTATTAAATAATATGCAAACAAAATCGGAAACAGATATAAGGTCTATTTTAACAATGAAAAAGTCATTTATTTTACAACAACAAGAAATCAGTTTCGCTAAAAATACATTCACCGACAAACTTTCAGAACATTTGGGACTTGTTGAAGTTCAAGGTCCTATCCTAAGCCAAGTGGGCAATGGTATTCAAGATAATCTTTCGGGTATTGAGAAAGCAGTTCAAGTAAATGTGAAACAGATCACAGATGCGAGTTTCGAAGTGGTACATTCTCTAGCTAAATGGAAACGTCACACGCTGGCGCGTTTCGGCTTTGCCGAAAACGAGGGGCTGTTTGTACACATGAAAGCATTGCGCCCGGATGAAGACAGTCTGGATCAGACTCATTCCGTGTATGTGGATCAGTGGGACTGGGAAAAAGTAATTCCGACAGGTCGGCGTAATTTGGCATATTTGAAAGAAACCGTGCGTGCTATTTATCAGGCGATGTTGGAGACGGAAGATGCGGTCAGTAAAAAATTCGGTCTGGAAAAATTCTTACCGCAAGACATTACTTTCGTGCACAGCGAAGAGTTAGTGCAGCGTTTTCCGGGCATGAACGATAAGGAACGGGAAAATGCAATTTGTAAAGAATACGGCGCGGTGTTTTTAATCGGTATCGGCGGCAAATTATCTGACGGCAAACCGCATGATATGCGCGCGCCGGATTATGACGACTGGACTACCGTATCGGAAGGCGAATATAAAGGGTTGAACGGCGATATTTTGGTGTGGAACCCAACGTTACAGCGTGCGTTTGAAATTTCATCGATGGGCATTCGGGTAGATGAAACCGCATTGCGCAAACAGTTGGCGCTGACTAACGACGAAGATCGATTGAAATTCGACTGGCATCAGGATTTAATTAACGGGCGTTTACCGCTTTCTATCGGCGGCGGTATCGGGCAATCCCGGTTGGCGATGTTGCTGCTGCATAAAAAACATATCGGCGAAGTGCAATCCAGTGTTTGGCCGAAATCCGTGATGCAGGAATTTGACAATATCCTGTAATTCACAGATAAATATTCAATATACAAAAAAGTGCGGTAAAAAATACCGCACTTTTCGGTATTTGTGCAACTGCTACATAATACCGAAATTTTTCAAAAAATCCGACCGTTATTTCACCCTAAACCCTTAACGCATCCACCACTGCTCTTAATGCGGGCGAGATGTTGCGGTGGGGATAGTATAAATAGAGTGCGGGCAGGCGTTGTCCGTATTCGCCGAACAGTTTGATTAACGCACCGCTTGCCAGCTCATCAGCAACCAAATCGGCTGGCAGATAGGCGATGCCTAAGCCGTGCAAGGCGGCGGTTTTGGCGGGCAAGTCATCGTTGAAAATCCATTGCCCTTGCGGTTGCACTTTGATGATTTCGCCGTTTAAATCAAATGCCCATTGATATTCGCCACCGCTGCCCAGCCGATAGCCTATGCAATGGTGTTGTGCCAATTCGGGTAGCTGTTGCGGCACGCCGAATTGTTGCAAATAGGCGGGGCTAGCGACCACTGCCATTTTCATTTCATCAGAAATTCTCACGGCGATCATCTGTTCGCCCACATCCGATCCCAGCCGAACCCCAGCGTCAAAGCCTTCTGCCACAATATCCACAAAGCGATTTTCGCTGATTATCTCCAAGCGGATTTGCGGATATTTCTGTTGAAAATGTGCCAATTTTGGAATGAGCAAGGTTTGCACCACAGGCAAGCCAGCAGTGATTTTAACCAATCCGCTTGGCGTGTTGCGGTAATGTTCCAATGCCGATAATTCATTATTTAGCTTGGAAAAACTGCTTTCAGCGGTGCGAAAAAGCTGCTCGCCAGCTTGGGTGAGCGACACGGTTCGGGTGGTGCGTTGAAACAGTTGAACGCCAAGCCGTTCTTCCAACAAGCGGATTGTTTTGGAAAGGGCTGGCGGCGACACGCCAAATTTAGCAGCGGCACGGCTGAAATTGCGTTCGGTGGCAGCGATGAGAAAGGTATGCAAATCGTTGTAGTTTTCTCGGTTAAGCATTTGAATTTCCAATTATTAACTTCAGGTTCATATTCTATCAGCTTTTCAGCGTATTATCATTTTATTTTTAACCCGTATAATGTGCCACATCAAACGCAAGCGGTCAGATTTTTCAGAAAGTTTGCAAATTTATTCCAATCTAATAAGGACACATTATGAAACTAAAAACTTTAACTACTGCATTATTACTTGGTTCAACTTTACTCGGAGCAACGGCAATGGCAAACCCAATTATTCCAGCGACACAAATTGACGTGCCAGCACAGCACATTCAATTAACCCAAGAATGGGACAAAATTTTCCCAAAATCAGACAAAGTGGAACATCACAAAGTCACCTTTAAAAACCGCTACGGCATTACCTTAGTCGGCGATTTATATGTGCCGAAAAATGCCACAGGCAAATTGCCAGCGATTGCGGTTTCAGGACCTTTCGGGGCGGTGAAAGAGCAAACATCGGGCTTGTATGCACAAACATTGGCAGAACGTGGTTTTGTGACCATTG
Organism: Haemophilus massiliensis; assembly: GCA_000752995.2. GTDB lineage: Bacteria > Pseudomonadota > Gammaproteobacteria > Enterobacterales > Pasteurellaceae > Necropsobacter > Necropsobacter massiliensis_B. The sequence continues at coordinate 24,424 of LM994633.1, forward strand.
CCTTTGACGGCTCGTTCACAGGCGAAAGCTCGGGCTTGCCACGCAATGTACCTTCGCCCGAAATTAATACCGAAGATTTCTCGGCAGCGGTGGATTATTTAGGCTCGTTGGATATGGTAAACCGTGACGAAATCGGCATTTTAGGCGTGTGTGGCTGGGGCGGTTTTGCCTTGAATGCCGCCGTGTCTGACCCACGTATTAAAGCAGTGGCGGTCAGCACAATGTACGATATGACCCGTGTGGCGGCAAACGGCTATGAAATCAAAATGCAAGCCAACCCAGACGGTTCATACGACCGCAGCGAAGCACAAAGTGCGGACGCTCGCTATCAAATGAAATTAGCGATAAGCAACGCCCGTTGGGAAGCCTCTAAAAACGGTTATGCGGATTTGTTGCCTGCCAACAACCTTGATCCGAAAAAAGATTTCACCGCTGAAACGCCTAAATTCATCAAAGAATATGCGAATTTCTACCGCACCGAACGTGGCTACCACCCACGTAGTGTAAACTCAAATCCAGAAGGTTCGTGGACAACCACAGGTATGTTGCCGCTCATCAATATGCCGATTTTGAAATACGCCGCTGAATTGAAAGCCCCAGCATTGGTGGTACACGGCGAAATCGCCCACAGCCGCTATTTTGGTGAAGATGCATTTAAATCTTTGGGCAGCCAAGACAAAGAGCTTTACATCGTGTCAGGTGCGACCCACACGGATTTATACGATAACACCACAGGTAAAATTCCGTTTGATAAATTTGAACAATTCTTTAAAGCGAAATTGAAATAAAAAGTGCGGTCAGATTTTGCAGCGTTTTTGTGATTTGCAAATTTTTTGGAAAATCTGACCGTTATTTCTAATCCACAAGGCAAAATTTGCCTGATTTAATCCCATTTAAATGCTATGATGCGTTTTATTTCACTCGGAGAAAAAAATGAAAAAACTCACTTTAACCGCAATGGCATTAGCAACGTTTCTTGCTTGCAATATCGCCAACGCCACGCCAAACACCGCACCAGCGGCAAGCCAAACCACAGAAACCCTTGCCAGCAAACAAACCTACCAAATTCAAGAGCAACGCATTAGCTTGCCAAACGGGCAAAGTATTTACGGCAAACTTTACCGTCCGACCAATGCCACAGGCAAACAACCGATTGTGATTTATTCGCACGGCTTGGCGGGCAATTATGAAATTTTAGAAAACTTCGCCAAAGCGTTGGCAGAGAAAGGCGTAACAGGCTATGCCTTTGATTTTCGTGGCGGCGGCAACAAAAGCCAAAGCAGCGGCAAAACCACCGAAATGACCGTATTAACCGAAATTGACGATTTAACCCATATCGTGAATGCGGTGAAAAAATGGGATTTTGTGGATAGCAGCAAAATCGTGCTAATGGGCGAAAGTCAAGGCGGTGCGGTTTCTGCACTCACCGCCGCCCAAATGCCGAATGAAATCGCGGGTTTGATCACCTTTTACCCCGCTTATGCAATGGTGGACGATGCCACTAAACTCTATCCAGATGTCAGCAAAATCCCCACCACCACACGCTATTTCAATGTGATTGATTTAGGCAAACAATATTTTATTGACGCACAACACCTTGATCCGTATCACAAAATCGGCAACTACACCAAGCCAATGTTGCTCGTTCACGGCAGCAAAGACCCGATTGTGAATATCAAATATTCCGAACAAGCCAGCCGTGTTTACCCCAACGTCACCTACAAAGTGATTGACGGCGCACCCCATTCTTTCGCCGCCGCTGGACACTTTGAACAAGCATTGAGTTTGGTTGAAGCTTATTTAAAAACCAATCAGTTAATGAAGTAAGGCTGTTTAAAGAAAAAAGCTACCTGGATTGATTTCGGGTAGCTTTTGTTTTGTGCAAGCGGTCGCTTTTGGTTGAAAATTTGCAAATTTTCCGCAAAATCCAACCGTTTTATTTTCAGACAGCCTGCATTCTCGCGAACGCGTCTTTAATGCCGTTCACGATTTCAATTGCAAAATGTAGCGTGTGTCCGTCTGCAATCGCTTTGGGGGCGTTTTTCGGGCAGTAGAACGTGGCTTTTTGTTTAAAATCGTTGGCGGTTGGGGCAAATTCGTGGATTGCCCCCACATAAATCCGCGTGTTGTCGCTGTTCAAGAAAATCTCACCTGTAAATGCAAGCAGCGGATAATTTTGCTTTCCTTGTTTGGTTAAAAGTGCGATTAGTTTAACAGGCATTTTTACGGTATTATGTAGCACATAATATCGGCACTTTTTGTTTATTCGGTTTCTACAAATCCCAGTGCGGTTTCCAGCACTTCAATACCGGCACCGGCTTTATGGGCGTTTTCGCTTAAATGTCGTCGCCATTGGCGCGCCCCTTTGCAATGCTGGAACGCGCCGAGCATGTGACGGGTGATATGGTTCAGATAAACGCCCTGACTGAGCTGTCGTTCAATATAAGGAAACATGCTTTCCACCGCCTCGCGCGGGGTGATAATCGGCGCTTGCGCATCGAATAGAGCGCGATCCACATAACCCAGCAGCGCGGGATTTTGATAGGCTTCGCGTCCCACCATCACGCCGTCCACATATTGCAGATGCTGCTGCATTTCCGCGATGGTTTTGATACCGCCGTTGATACTGATCATTAACTGCGGAAAATCGCGTTTCAGCTGATAGACCCGTGCATAATCCAACGGTGGAATTTCGCGGTTTTCTTTCGGGCTTAATCCGGACAGCCAAGCCTTGCGCGCATGCACGATAAATTCCTGACAACCAGCTTGGTGTACGGTTTGAATGAAATCGCAGAGAAAGTCGTAGCTGTCAAAATCGTCTATGCCGATACGGGTTTTTACCGTGACCGGAATTTCCACCGCACTTTGCATTTGTTTGACGCACTCCGCCACTAACTTTGCATGCGCCATGAGACAGGCGCCGAACATACCGTTTTGTACCCGATCGGAGGGGCAGCCGACATTCAGATTAATTTCCTGATAACCGCGCTGCCGGGCAAGTTCGGCGCAGTAGCGCAACTGCGCCGGATCGCTGCCGCCGAGCTGAAGTGCAACGGGATTTTCCTGTGGATCGAATGCCAGATGATCGTATTTGGCATGTATCACCGCGCCGGTCGTGACCATTTCGCTATATAGCAGCGCATAGCGGCTGAAACGGCGGTGAAAATAGCGACAATGGCGGGTAGTCCAATCCAGCATCGGCGCGACGGAAAAGCGTGCGCGATAAAAGTGCGGTGAATTTTCGATGAGTTTCATGAATTTTTGGTTTCTGGTTTATTTTCTTCCTGCACCCGTTGGCGAAAACGCCCGGCGGCGAAATGATAAAACGGTTTCGGGTTAAACTGGCGTGAAATAATAGAGGCGATTAAACAGCAAATCAACAGCCAAAACAATACCGGTTGGCAGCCGGTCATTTCCATCACGATTACGCTGGCAGTGACCGGCGATTGTGTGGCGCCCGCCAGAAATGCCGCCATGCACAGTAAGACCAGTAAACGCTGATCCACCGTGCCGTCGCTTAGTGACCAGATTTGTGCGCCGAGACCTGCGCCGACGGTTAGGGACGGGGTGAAAATCCCACCGGCGATTCCTGTCCAGTAGGTCGCGACGGTGGCAAACAGTTTGCTGATGCCTAAATCGGCGCGGGTTGTCTGTCCGTCCAACGCATTGGCGACCACCTGATAGCCAGTGCCGTATGTTTGCCCGTTGCCGTAGGTGCCTAAGGCGGCGAGCAGCAGGCCTAAAACCAGTGCGGTATAAATCGGGTGCCGACGTATCCAGCCGCGCATGCGTGCGGGTGCAATACCGGCGACGCCTTTTGCCAGTAAGCGAGCGAAAATACCGCCGCAAACGCCACACACCAGACCGCATACCAGAATCCACAGTAACATATGAGGCACTTCGTTTTCCCCTTGATATTGCGGGAAATAGGGGTTGTTGCCCTGCAACGCCACCAGAATAAAACCTGCCGCCAGCACGCCCAATAAGACACGGCGTTCCCAGCGCAACATGACGCCGCGACCTAATTCCTCAATGGCGAAAACCACCCCCGCCAGCGGTGCGTTAAATGCCGCCGCCAGACCGCCAGCGGCACCGGTCGCCATCAGTTCGTTGGCGCTCAGACCGTTAAAGGCGACGCCGTGTTTACGACAAAAATTGCCCCATGCCAGCATGACTGCGGCGCCGACCTGTACGGACGGGCCCTCGCGCCCGACGGAGGCACCGAATAGCATTGCCAGAAAGGTCAGTGGAATTTTCCATAAGGTTTGTCCGAATGCCAGCAGCTTACTTTTATTGGCACCGTGCGGCAGGCTTAAAGAGGCGATGACCTGCGGAATGCCGCTGCCCGCTACATAGGGCGTATATTTCGGTGTAAACCAAGCCAGCAGCGCCAGCCCGAGCGGCAGCACCAGCCATGCCGCCAGCGGATATTTGGCGCTCCACTGTGCATTCCATGCCAGCCCCAGATCCGCCAGTTTGGCGAAGCCGAGAGAAAACAGCGCAACCAGCGTGGCGCCGAGCAGCAAACAGGCAAATTCGATACTTTTACGGGAAATCCGATGGGTTTGGCGGAGTTTTTTATGCAGAATATAACGTACTCGCACCGCGATATGTTTCGATATTGTCATAGCAACCGATGGCTTGATTACAATTGGGCGAATTATATCAGGTTTACCGGTGGCGTTGTAGCGACAGCAGAATGCCAGCGGATAAAATTATGCCCTCGAGAGATAAATTCAGGGCGCCACTTGGCACCCTGAGTGGCGGATTATGCCTGATCGCCGATGAGTACGCTTTCAAGGGCGATTTCGATCATCTCATTGAAAGTTGATTGACGCTCTTCGGCGCTGGTTTGTTGGTGAGTGCGGATATGATCGGAGACGGTGCAGATCGCCAAGGCTTTGGCGCCGAATTCTGCCGCCACAGCGTAAATGCCGGCAGCTTCCATTTCCACCCCTAAAATGCCGTATTTTTCCATGACGTCGAACATTTCCACATCCGGCGTATAGAATAAATCTGCGGAGAACAAATTGCCCACTCGTACCTTGATGCCTTTGTTTTTGGCTGCCTGCACCGCCGCTTGGGTCATGTCAAAATCGGCGATGGCGGCAAAGTCGTTGTCTTTAAAACGAATGCGGTTGACTTTGGAATCGGTACAGGCGCCCATACCGATCACCACGTCGCGTACTTGCACATCTGCGCGCACTGCGCCACAGGAGCCGACACGAATAATTTTTTGTACGCCGTATTCGGTGATCAGCTCTTTGGCGTAAATGGAGCAGGATGGAATTCCCATGCCGTGACCCATAACGGAGATGCGACGACCTTTATAGCTGCCGGTATAACCGAGCATATTACGTACATTGGTGACTTCCTGCGCGTTTTGCAGGAAAGTTTCGGCGATATATTTGGCGCGTAGCGGATCGCCCGGCATTAACACAACGTCGGCGAATGCGCCGGCGGGCGCGTTAATATGTGGAGTCATAATGTTATCCTCTTAGTTGAAATCAATAATGGAAGTGCCGTAATCCATGTCGGATAAGCCGAAGTAATGTGCAATGGTTTGTCCGATATCGGCGAAAGTTTTGCGTTTGCCCAGAAACTGTTTTGGTACGCGGGCGCCGTAAATCAGTACGGGAATATGTTCGCGCGTGTGATCGCTGCCTTGCCAAGTCGGATCGCAGCCGTGATCGGCGGTGAAAATTACAATATCGTTATCCGTCACCAGTTCCAGCAGTTCGGGAATGCGGCTGTCGAAATATTCCAGTGCGGTGGCGTAACCCGCCACATCGCGGCGATGACCGTAGTCGGAATCAAAGTTCACGAAATTAGTGAAAACAATAGTATTTTCACCCGCTCTTTTTATTTCGGTCAAGGTTTTGTCAAATAATTCCGCAATGCCGGTCGCTTTCACTTTCCGGGTAATGCCGGTATGGGCATAAATGTCGGCGATTTTACCGATAGACACCACCTCGCCGTGTTTTTCTTCTACCAGCTTTTGTAATACGGTTTTCGCCGGCGGTTCGACAGCATAATCTTTACGGTTACCGGTGCGGCTGAATTCACCGGCTTTCGCGCCGACAAACGGACGGGCAATCACGCGACCGATATTATAATCCGCCAGTTCTTCGCGCACGATTTGGCATAGTTCATACAGTTTTTCCAGTCCGTAGGTTTCTTCGTGGCAGGCAATCTGGAATACCGAATCGGCGGAAGTATAGAAAATCGGTTTACCGGTTTTCATATGTTCTTCGCCGAGTTTGTCCAAAATAACGGTACCCGACGAATGGCAGTTGCCGAGATAACCCGGAATGCCGGATTTCTGCACGATACGCTCTAATAATTCTTGCGGGAAACTGTTTTCGTGCTGCGGAAAATATCCCCAGTTGAATAACACCGGCACACCGGCGATTTCCCAGTGACCTGACGGTGTATCTTTACCGGAAGAGATTTCCTGCGCGTAAGCATAGCCGCCGACAAGCTCCGGCTGCGCCGCGAATCCGGCAGGCAGCTGACCGGCGGATTGCTGTGTTGCCAGCCCTAACCCCAGTTTTTCCAGATTCGGTAAGTGCAGCGGCCCTTGGCGCTCTGAATTATCTGCGTTTCCCGCCGCACACTGTTGGGCGATATGCCCGAGCGTATTTGAGCCCTGATCACCGAATTTGTCCGCGTCATCGCTGGCGCCGATACCGAAAGAATCTAACATCATGATAAATACACGTTTCATACTCACCTCTCTTACCTCTGTAGCAAACGTTTTCGTTGCCCTTATAATGACAACACCACGAACTGGGTCGTGGTGTCGTGATAAAACTCGTGAAAATAATACCGCACTTTATAGTGCTGCACCACTCAATCCGATAAATAATCCCGCAATCGTGGCGCTCATCAGATTCGCCAACGAACCTGCAATAACCGCTTTGATCCCCAAACGGGCAATATCGCCACGCCGATTCGGCGCCATACCGCCTAAGCCGCCGATCAAAATGGCGATAGAGCTGAAGTTGGCGAAACCGCACAGCGCGAAAGTGATAATCGCTTTGGTTTTATCACCCAGTTGTACCGCCGCATCCGCCGCCAGATAAGGGGCGAATTCCAGATAGCCGACGAATTCGTTAATCGCCAGTTTGGTGCCGATCATGCGTCCGGCGATTTGGGCTTCTTCCCACGGTACGCCGATAATCCATGCCAACGGTCTGAACACCCAGCCGAAAATTAAGCCGAGGGAGAGATCCGGCATATCGAACCATGCGCCGATACCGCCCAGCATACCGTTAATCAACGCAATCAATGCCACGAATGCCACCAACATGGCGCCTACATTTAATGCCAACTGCATACCGGAAGACGCACCGGCTGCGGCGGCATCCAGAATATTGGCGGGTTTTTCTAGATCGACTTTTTCAATATCATCGTTGAATTTTTGCGTTTGCGGAATCAGAATCTTCGCGAATAACAAGCCTGCCGGTGCCGCCATAAAGGAGGCGGCGATCAAATACGGCAGCGGCACGCCCATACCGGCATAGCCCGCCATTACGGAACCGGCAATAGACGCCAGTCCACCGCACATCACCGCGAATAATTCCGATTCGGTCATTTTGCTGATATAAGGTTTGACTACCAGCGGCGCTTCGGTTTGCCCCACGAAAATATTGGCTGCGGCGGACATAGATTCCGCTTTGGAAGTGCCCAAGGCTTTTTGTAGCGCGCCACCAATGACTTTAATCACCCATTGCATCACCCCGATATAATACAGCAGGGAAATTAACGAGGAGAAAAAGACGATAATTGATAGCACTTTCACGGCAAACACAAAACCGACGGTCTCGGTATTCGCCAGTCCGCCGAAGACGAAGGCGATCCCTTCGTTGCCGTAGGCGATCACTTTACTGATCGCGTCCGCCATGCCCAACAGCAGGTCACGACCGGCCGGCACATAAAGAATAAGCGCACCCATCGCGATCTGAATCAATAAGGCGCCGAGTACGGTGCGCAGATTGATTGCGCGACGATTGGTGGATAGTAATACGGCGATCGCTAACAGGGCGAAAATACCGATTACACTGATTAGGGTGTCCATGATCGAATTCCTCAAATTGAAATAACACGTTGATATAAAACAGCGCGCTAATTTTATCTTTTTTCTCGCTGAAAATCTTGTGTCAATATCAAGAAATGTGAAGGCAAGCGATTGCGATGCATGAAATCTAAACGATTTTTTAAATGATTTGGCTATATGTTATTGCCAATATCTTGTTGGGCGAATCGATTTTTTCCATTATTATTGCCGTAACCAATAAAAATGACGATTGTATTATGAGACATAAGTTTAGGGTGTTGCCGAAAACTGCGTGGACAGCGACCGCTTTCTGGAGTTTGGAACGGAAACCGTTATCGGTGCTGCTGATGTCGCTCAGCGTTATCGGCATCGGCGAAGGTTTTTTACTGCTGTCGAATCTGGGGTCCGCCCCTTGGACAGTATTATCGCAAGGCGTTTCCCTACAGGGCGGGTTCAGCGTCGGTTGGGCGTCGCTGATTGTCAGTTGTCTGGTGATGTTAGCGTGGTTTCCGCTGAAACTGAAGCCGGGCATCGGCACCTTGCTCAATGTGCTGGTGATTGCGTTATGGTTGGGGTTGACCACCGCGTTTCTCACGCCGCCGCAAGTGCTGTTGATGCGCGGATTGTATGCCGTGATCGGGATTTTACTGTTCGCAATCGGATCGGCATTTTATTTAACCTGTCATCAGGGCGCCGGGCCGCGCGACGGGCTGATGGTCGGATTATGTCATCGTTTCCATTGGAAAGTGGGCGTTGTGCGCACTGTTATTGAAGTAAGCGTGTGCCTGCTCGGTTTTCTGCTCGGCGGTACGGTCGGTATCGGCACCCTGTTGTTCGCCTTTTCTATCGGTTGGCTTATGCAGTTGACCCTTTCGGTGATTGTACGTTACCACCGCACCGCGCCCTGAGAATGAATAAAAGTGCGGTGCTTTTTTGCCGACTTTCTTAGCCTTGGCAAATCGGTTAAAATGAAGCCGCATTATCAACCGCCTTCATTATTAAGGATAAATTATGCCGACCATAAGTGTCGCGATGATTGTAAAAAACGAACAGCAGGATCTTGCCCAATGTTTAGACAGCGTAAAAGGCTGGGTTGACGAGATTGTAATTGTGGATTCCGGCAGTACGGACGACACCGAAGCTATTGCCTTGCGCTACGGCGCGAAGTTTTATCGGCATACCGACTGGCAGGGATTCGGCAAACAGCGCCAGCGTGCGCAGCGGTATGTTGGCAGTGATTATGTCTTGTGGTTAGACGCCGATGAGCGGGTCAGTGATGAACTGCGTCGTTCTATTATGCAGGCGGTGGCGGAAAACACGCAGAATACGGTTTATCAGATCGGTCGTCTAAGCGAAGTGTTCGGACGCGAAATTCGTCATTCCGGCTGGTATCCCGATTATGTGGTGCGCCTGTATCAAACCGGTTTCGCTCGCTACGGCGATGAACTGGTGCATGAACGGGTGCATTATCCCGCAACCGCGCAAGTGAAAAAATTAACCGGCGATTTATATCATTACACCTATAAAGATGTGCAGCATTATCTGGTCAAATCCGCCAGTTATGCCGCTGCGTGGGCACAGCAAAAAGCCGCCGACGGGAAAAAGGGCACGCTGCTGCAAGGGGTTACGCACGCACTCGGCTGTTTTGTAAAAATGTACATTCTCAAAGCGGGCTTCTTAGACGGCAAACAAGGCTTCTTGCTTGCGCTGCTTTCTACCCATTCTACCTTTGTGAAATACGCGGATTTATGGGTTAGAACCAAAGATCGCTGACATTGCAGAAATTACCGAAAATGACAAAGTGCGGTGAAAATTGACGTAATTTCCACCGCACTTTTGTTTAAATTATTGCCATTGTCGGCGAATAAAAGGCTGTATCTGTTGCAGTGCTTTATCTATATCGATCACGCTCAGATCCGTCTGGAACTGTTTTTGTGGCGGCGGGCAGAATGCCAAATGTCGTTCAGGCTGATTAATCGGCTGCCAGCGCAACGGAATCGCCGAACGGCGGCTCGGATAAAAACCGATGGTCGGAATATTCAGTGCGCCGCTGAGATGCAGCGGTCCGGTGGAACCGGCAATAAACAAATCGGCGCAAGACAATGAACGCGCGAAATCCACCAGTCCGTCGTTTTTATCGTAAACCACCACCTTCGGATGATTGACCGCGTGTGCCAGCGCCCGTGCTTTTTTGCTTTCGTTCGGACCTGCCGTTAAAACTACATAACAATCAAAGGTTTGTAATACGCCCTTAATCAGCTGCGCATATTGTGCGGCGGACAGATTATTGGCGGAGCCGCCAGAACCGCTGTGTACGAACAGCCATTTTTTATCGGCGCCGATCGTCAGCGTGCGACACAGTTTTTCCTGCTGATTTTGCACCGCACTTTGCGCAAAGGTTAAATACGGCGGTTGGGCTTCGCGCAGCGGTATTTGCTGATCCTGCAAAAAACGGCGTACCAGATCGCGGTTGTATTCAAACTCGGGTTTTGCCGATTGGGAACGGCGTTGCGTGAGGCGGCGGTTATATAAAAACTGAAATAATTTGGTGGCGGGCGCCAAACGGTATCCAATGCCGCTGCGCCAAGTCAGCTTAGCATTGTACCAATCGGACACAAAGCTTATCACGGCGTCAAAACGGCGGGCTTTAACGGCATTCAATACTCGATTAAATTCGCCTGCATCGGTTTTATCTTTGGCATCGATAATAATGTTATCAATATAAGGGCAAAGTTCCGCCAGCGGTGCGGTGTATGGCGGCACCAATGCGGTAATCTCAATGTCCGGCGCCGATTGTTTGAGCGTGGCAAGGGCAGGAAAGGAAAGCACGAAATCGCCCAATTTATCATTGCGGATCGCAAGTAATTTCTGCATAAGTATGGCTCTTAATTAGACGGAATGCGATATTCTATCAAATTCGACCGCACTTTACAGCGCACGGCGGCGAAAATCGACTTTCACCTTGCTTTTTTCCGGAAAAAGAGTATGATCCTCAGGCTTTTTGTCTATATATACAGAGAAAAAAGTAAGCATTCCCACATCTTCGAGGTGGGTTTTCTTTTCGTATTAAACAGTTTGAGGAAGGTTATGGTAACCATTCGTTTATCTCGTGGCGGAGCTAAAAAACGCCCATTTTATCAAATCGTTGTCGCGGACAGCCGTTGCCCGCGTGACGGTCGTTTTATTGAGCGCATCGGTTTTTTCAACCCGTTGGCAACCGGTAAAGCGGAACGTCTGCGCATCAATCTGGAACGTGTGAACGCTTGGGTTGAAAAAGGTGCATCGTTATCCGATCGCGTTGCTTCTTTAGTTAAAGAAGCGCAAAAAGCTGCGTAATTGCAGATTTTAAGTTTTATAGGTGAATAAAATGGAGCGGCAGAGAATAGAAGTAGTTGGCAAATTGGGTTCAACTTATGGAATTCGCGGTTGGTTGCGTATTTATTCATCCACAGAACAGACCGAAAGTATTTTTGATTACCAGCCTTGGTTTTTGAAAATTAAAGGTCAATGGCAGCCGACCGAGCTGGAAAGCTGGAAACATCATAATCACGAGCTGATCGTGAAATTAAAAAACGTAAATGATAGGGAAGCCGCGCAGGCGCTTGCCAATGTAGAAATTGGCGTAGATTTGAGCGTGTTTCCGGCGCTGGAGGAGGGCGATTATTACTGGCACGATTTAATCGGTTGTCAGGTCGTCAATCTACAGGGATACGTGATGGGAACCGTCACCGAAATGATGGAGACCGGTTCCAATGATGTTTTGGTGGTGCGTGCCGGTGCCAAAGACGCTTTCGGCAAACAAGAACGTTTAATTCCGTTCTTGTATGAACAAGTAGTTAAAAGAGTGGATCTCGCCACCAAGACTATTGAGGTGGATTGGGACGCTGGTTTCTAATCTCAGGTATGCCGTTAGGCTTATGCAGTAACATTTTGACCTAAAAAGGTGACGCTAATGTGGATCGGGATTATTAGTCTTTTCCCCGAAATGTTTAAAGCTGTGACGGAACACGGGGTAACGGGACGAGCCGTTAAACATAATCTCTTGCAGGTGCAATGTTGGAATCCGCGCGATTTCACCGTTGACAAACATAAGACCGTGGACGACCGCCCTTACGGTGGCGGGCCGGGTATGCTGATGATGGTACAACCATTGCGTGATGCAATCCGGGCGGCGAAAGCGGCGGCAGGAGACGGTGTGAAAGTGATTTATCTTTCACCGCAGGGACGTAAGCTGGCGCAGTCCGGTGTAACGGAGCTTGCCGGAAATCAGAAAATGATTCTGGTGTGCGGACGTTACGAGGGCATTGATGAACGGCTGATTCAGACCGAAATTGATGAGGAATGGTCAGTCGGCGATTACGTTCTAACCGGCGGAGAACTGCCGGCAATGACGTTGATTGACGCCGTCGCCCGCTTTATCCCCGGTGTGTTGGGCAAACAAGCTTCCGCGCAGGAAGATTCGTTTGCCGACGGTTTGCTGGACTGCCCGCATTATACGCGTCCGGAAGTGTTGGACGATTTAAGCGTGCCGCCCGTGCTGATGTCGGGAAATCACGCGGAAATCCGCAAATGGCGATTAAAACAATCCCTTGAGCGGACGTGGTTACGACGCCCTGAGCTATTGGAAAGCCTAGCTCTGACTGACGAACAACGTAAGCTGTTGAATCAGATCAAATCTGAACACAGATAACATCAGTTAACTCTAGGATTTTAGAAGGATTAATACAAATGAGTAACATCATTAAACAACTTGAACAAGAACAGTTAAAACAAAATGTGCCGAGTTTCCGCCCGGGCGATACGTTAGAAGTTAAAGTATGGGTGGTTGAAGGTAGCAAACGTCGTCTGCAAGCATTCGAAGGCGTGGTTATTGCAATTCGTAACCGCGGTTTGCACAGCGCTTTTACATTACGTAAAGTGTCTAACGGCGTAGGCGTTGAACGTGTCTTCCAGACTCATTCGCCGGTTATTGACAGTATTGCGGTAAAACGTAAAGGTGCGGTACGTAAAGCGAAACTTTACTACTTACGTGAACGTTCAGGTAAATCTGCACGTATTAAAGAACGTCTCGGTGACTAATCCTCACATTGAAAAAAAAGCTCGGATATTTTCCGAGCTTTTTAGTTTAAGCGCGATGGTGTTCAACGATTAATTTTTTCCCGCTTTCGCCAGTTTCGACCAATTATAGTAACCGTACAGTGAGTTAAGCAGATAAGCACCGTACATCAGATACATCGCCGGGGTTTCCGCCCACAGTACAATAGACAGCACGTTGATCACAATCCACAGCAGCCATTGCTCGCTGTAACGCAGGATCATCAGTAACTGCGCCGCAATCACCAATACGGTCGTCACACCGTCCAGTCCGATAGAGTTGCCGTCGGTGGTTTTTAACACGGCGATAAAGGCAAGTGAACCGATAACCACCGCGCCGATTAATACCAGCCAGCCTTTTGCCGACAGGAATTTAGCGATAACGGTTTCCGCTTTGTCCGCACTGTTGCGCATGTTTTCTTTCCACAGAAAATAGCCGATAAATTGCGCCGGAATATACACATATAATGCGGTAGTCATTTCGCCGTAAAATTTGTTATCCAGCGACACATAAAAATAACTGTAAGCGAAAACTAACCCGAAGAAATAATTACTGATTTTGCCCTTACCGACAAACACCACGCACAAAATACCGGAAATTCCGGCAATCACCTCCAGTAGCGAAACAGGATCCAGCGCATAAGCGATAATTTGTGCCGCCAGAAAGATGCACAGCCAGATCACTTCAAAAGATTTCCAGCCGCCGAAAAATTCGTTTTTTAGAGTTTGCGAGAGATTCATGCGTATTGCTCCTGTTGATGAGAAGGAAAAAATTCGTTTGATTTTTGCACCGCACTTTTCATATGTCAAGCAGCTGCATTCTTTGAAAACATTCTTATTATTGCAGCAAAATTGCAATATATATTTTCATTTCTTTTTATGTTTAACCCCGCTAAAATAGCCGACCGTTTTTTTGACAATCAGAGAGAGTAAAAAGAGCATGGCATCCTTTGCGGTGGGACAACGCTGGATCAGCGAAAGTGAAAACAACCTTGGGCTGGGGATTGTGATCGAAGCCGACCGGCGGAAGGTAACGTTGTTTTTCCCGGCGGCGGACGAACGCCGGATCTATGCCTTGGCAACGGCGCCTTTACTGCGGGTACAGTATCAGATCGGCGATACGCTGACCCATGCGGAAGGTTGGCAGGCGGAAGTGCTGAATGTCGAGGCGCGCAATCAACTGTGGTTTTATTTGGTGCGGCGGTTCGATAATGCAGAGCAGTGCGTTGTCAGCGAAATTGAATTGGGGCACCGCATCGCTTTTAGCAAACCGCAGGCGCGTTTGTTTGCTGCACAGATTGATCGCAGCGTGCATTTTGCGATACGTTATCAGGCGCTGTGTCATCAGCAGGCGCAATATCAATCGCCGTTACGCGGACTGCGCGGCGCGCGCGCGGCGTTAATTCCGCACCAGCTGCATATCGCCAGAGAAGCGGGCGGGCGGATAGCTCCGCGTATATTGTTGGCAGATGAAGTGGGGTTGGGCAAAACCATTGAAGCGGGGATGATTCTACAGCAGCAACTGTTGGCGGAAAAAGCGGAACGCGTGCTGATTATCGTGCCGGAAAATCTTCAGCATCAATGGTTGGTGGAAATGCTGCGTCGTTTTAATCTGTCCTTTGCGCTGTTTGATGAAGAACGCTGCGCCGACCTTGACGCGACGGCGGACAATGCCGCTGATAATCCGTTTCACAGTGAAAATTTGATGATCTGTTCCCTTGATTGGCTGACGGCACAGCCAAAACGTGCTGCGCAGCTGTTGGAAGGTGCGTTTGATTTGTTGATTGTCGATGAGGCGCATCATTTGCGTTGGTCGGAGGCGGTACCAAGCCTGTCTTATCAGCTCGTAGCGCAGCTGGCACAACGTATTCCGGCGGTGTTGCTGCTGACCGCCACACCGGAGCAGCTGGGGCAGGAAAGCCATTTTGCCCGTTTACGGCTGCTTGATCCGGAGCGTTTTTATGATTACGACGCCTTCTTGCAGGAGCAGCAACGGTATCGGCCGGTGGCGGAAGCGGTGCAATCCCTGTTGGCGGAGCAGCCTTTAACCCCCGCGCAGCAAAATCATTTAACCGAATTATTAGCGGAACAGGATATTGAACCGCTGCTGAAAATCATCAATTCTCAGGCGACTACGACGCAACGCGATGCGGCGCGACGGGAATTGATCGCAAGTTTGATCGACCGCCACGGTACCGGCAGGCTGCTGTTTCGCAATACCCGACAGGGTGTGAAAGGCTTTCCGTCACGCATTTATCATCAGATTAAGTTAAACATGCCGGCGCAATATCAGAATGCGATTAAGGTGCTGGCGCAATTTGGCGATATTGAACCGACGGATTTATTTTATCCCGAACGGATTTTCAGCAAAATAAATCCGCAGGCGGCATGGTGGGACTTTGACCCGCGGCTGGACTGGTTGATCACGTTCTTGAAAAGCCATCGGACGGAAAAAATCCTGGTGATTTGCCGACAGGCGGAAACCGCCGTTCAACTGGAACGCGCATTGCGTGAAAAAGAGGGGATTCGCGGTGCACTGTTCCACGAAAACATGTCGATTGTTGAACGCGATCGAGCGGCGGCTTATTTTGCCCAGCAGGAAAACGGCGCGCAGGTACTGCTGAGTTCGAGTATCGGTTCCGAAGGGCGTAATTTCCAATTTGCCGCGCATTTGGTTTTGTTCAATTTGCCGGATAATCCGGATTTGTTGGAACAATGTATCGGTCGGCTGGATCGTATCGGGCAGCGGCAGACGGTGCAGATTTATGTTCCTTGTTTTGATGACAGCCCGCAATTATTGCTGGCGCAATGGTATCATCAAGGGCTGAATGCTTTTGAGGAAACCTGTCCGATGGGCGCGGCACTGTTTACAAAGTGCGGTGAAAAATTGCATAGTTTTTTACAAAATCCTACCGCACTTGACGGATTTGACGCTTTTATCGCACAAACCCGTGCACAACGACAGCAACTGAAACAAGCGCTGGAAAACGGACGTGATCGGTTGCTGGAGCTGAATTCCAACGGCGGCGAAGCGGCAGCGCAACTGGCGGAAGATATTGCCGTTCAGGACGGCAGCCCACAGCTGACGGATTTTGCATTAAATTTATTTGATATTATCGGATTGGAGCAAGAAGATGTCGGTGAGCAAACCCTTGTTATCCGTCCGAGCGAAACCATGTTGGTGCCGGATTTTCCGGGGCTGAAGGAAGAGGGCGTCAGTTTAACCTTTGATCGTCAACTGGCGCTGGCGCGCGAAGAGCTGGAATTTCTCAGCTGGGATCATCCGCTGATACGCCATGGCATTGATTTAATCACTTCCGGCGATATTGGCAAAAGTGCGGCGGCATTATTGGTCAATAACGCGCTGCCGGCGGGAACGCTGTTGCTGGAAACGGTGTTTGTGGTGGAAACGCAGGCACCGAAAGGGTTACAATTAACCCGTTTTCTGCCGCCGACGCCAATTCGCCTGTTACTGGACGCCAACGGCAATGCGCTGAGCGAACGGGTGTCTTTTGACAGCTTACAGAAACAACTTAAACCGATGGGCAGAAGCATGGCGAACAAGCTGGTTAAAATGCTGCGCCCGCAGATTGAAAGTTTATTGAGCGCGGCGCAACGGCATATCGAACTGCCGGCGCAACAGCTTATTCAACGGGCACAGGCGCTTGCCGAGCGGCAACTGAGCGCTGAGTTAAATCGTCTGCGTGCATTGCAGGCGGTCAATAAGAATATTCGTCAGCAGGAAATTGACGCGCTGGAACGGCAGCAAATGCAGATTGTCGCGGAAATCCGCAGGGCGACTTGGCGGCTGGACAGCTTGCGGCTGATCGTCAGTAATAAAACATAACCAAGCGATGGCGCGACCGTTGAGCGCGCAAAGAGAGTAAACATGGCGTTAATCGATTATCGTCCGCCGACCGAACCTTGGCTGGATGTGGTGTATCATGATGATCATATTTTGGTGCTGAATAAACCGAGCGGGCTGCTTTCCGTACCCGGTAATCAACCGCAGTATTATGACAGCGCGATGTCGCGGGTGAAAGACAAATATGGATTTTGCGAACCGGCGCACCGTCTGGACATGGCGACCAGCGGCATTTTGCTGTTTGCCATGAGTAAAGCGGCGGATAAAGCGCTTAAGCGCCAATTTCGCCAGCGTGAAGTGAGTAAATCCTATCAGGCGCTGTTATGGGGACATCTGGCAAACGATGAGGGTACCGTGAGTCTGCCGCTGATTTGCGATTGGGAAAACCGCCCGCGCCAGAAAATTTGTTTTGTGCAGGGCAAAAGTGCGGTAACAACTTATCAAGTTTTGGCCCGTCTGCCGGATAACCGTACGCGAGTGAGACTGACGCCGGTTACCGGGCGCTCACACCAGTTGCGTTTGCATATGTTAGCCTTGGGACACCCTATTCTGGGCGATAAATTTTATGCGCACCCGCTAGCGAAAGCCATGTCGTCGCGGTTGTGTCTGCATGCCGAACGCCTGCAAATCAGCCATCCGCTGAGTGGTGAGCTTATGTGTTTTGACACGCCGGCGCCGTTTTAGGCTCAACTTATGTCTGTCAACGGCAGGAAAACATGGTAATTATAGTGAGAATTATCCGTTTGGATGTTACAATCCGTGATTAAATTTATTATTGAGAGATAACATTATGGCTCGTCAAAAGAAAACCCGCCGCATCACCGATATTATGCCGGCACGCAAAACGGATAAGCGTGCGGAAGGACAACCGTCCCGCCCGGGACGCAGCAAAACCCGCTACGAGCTGGACGCCAAGGCGCGTGAGGAAAAACGCAAGAAAAAACATAAAGGCTTGGCTGCCGGCTCCCGCCATAGCGCGCAGGAAAATAATCGGAAGGCGCAGATGGCGACACAGCGCGATCCGCGTTTGGGCAGCCGCAAAAAAGTGCCGTTGATAGTGGAATTTGTGAATAAACCGGACCAAGGTTTGCACCTGCAAACGCAGAAAACGGCGGAAAAACCACCGCACTTGGATCCGCAGACGGAACTGGAACAGCTGGAAAATAATGAATGTTTAAATCAGCTGTTGGATGAACTGGATGCCGGTAAAACACTCAATGCTAAGGATCAGCAGTTTGTGGACGACTGTCTGGCGCGTATCGCGCAATTAATGGAAACATTGGGCATTGAGGATGAAGAAGAAAACGACGACGATTTATACCGCACTTTTGAAACTATGGATATTAACCGGTTCAGATAAGTTATGTGGAAAACCATTTTATTGCTGCTCGGTGTATTGATTATCGCCGGTTTGATCGCTTATACCGTCTATTTGTTGGCAGCGTTGCAAAAACAGAAAAAAGCCTTTGCGCGGGCACGCGCGGCGCGGATTGAACGTTTAAAACAGAGCATTGTGATGATCGCCATGGCGATGCAAAATGGTGATTGTAATCATTCGGAAGGGGTGATCCGATTGAAAATGCTGCTCGAACCGTTGGGTAAATCGTTAAAACAGTATGTTGCCATGTTTGCCTTGTATGAAGTGGTGATGGATATGCCGACCCATGAAGCACGGCGCGCACTGAAAAAAAACGAGCGTATGCGCTTGGATCTGCAACGTGAAAGCGCCGAGGCGGAGCTGGAGCAGAAAATTATGTTGGAGTTACGGCAATTATTAGCCGATATGGAACACATCCGGGGGGAACTTGAATGTCGGACATCACATGGGATTTGGCGTTAATTCAGAAATACAATCAGTCGGGGCCGCGTTACACGTCTTATCCGACGGCACTGGAATTTAACCAAGAATATACCGAGGCGGATTTTGAAACGGCGGCGGCGCGTTATCCTGACCGCCCGGTATCGTTGTATGTGCATATTCCGTTTTGCCACAAGCTGTGCTATTTCTGCGCCTGCAATAAGGTGATTACTCGCCATCAGCACAAAGCGGATATTTATTTGGATTATCTGGAAAAGGAAATCGGCAACCGTGCCGGGTTATTCGCATCCCGCCGCGTTACGCAAATTCACTGGGGCGGCGGCACGCCGACCTATTTAACCGAACAGCAGTCCGCCCGTTTAATGAATATGCTGCGCACACATTTTCATATTGACTCGCAGGCGGAAATCAGTATTGAAATGGATCCGCGCGAAATTGAGCTGAGTATGCTGGAACATTTGCGCAAAATCGGCTTTAATCGTATCAGCATGGGCGTACAGGATTTCAATAAAGCGGTGCAGAAAGCGGTTAACCGCGAGCAGGACGAAGCCTTTATCCGTGCGTTGTTAATCCGTGCGCGCGAGTTGGGTTTTACCTCAACCAATCTTGATCTGATTTACGGTTTACCGCTGCAAACCGTGGACAGCTTTATGTTTACCCTGCAAAAAGTGATTGAACTCAATCCTGATCGGCTGAGCGTATTCAATTATGCTCATTTGCCGAGTCGTTTCGCCGGGCAGGCGAAAATTAAAGATGCGCAGTTGCCGAGCCCGGAAACCAAACTGACGATTTTGCAGAAAACCATCGAAACGTTGAACGGCGCCGGTTATCGTTTTATCGGTATGGATCACTTTGCCAAACCGGATGACGAGCTGGCGATTGCCCAGCAAAATGGCGTGCTGCACCGCAATTTTCAGGGTTATACCACACAGGAAGAATGCGATTTACTGGGGCTGGGCGTGTCGGCGATTAGCCTGTTAGGCGACACTTACGCACAGAATCAGAAAGAGTTGAAGCATTATTATACGGCGGTGGAAACGCAAGGGATTGCCTTGCATAAAGGGCTAGTGCTGACGCAGGAAGATTGCCTACGTCGTGATGTGATTAAGCAGCTGATTTGTAATTTCAAACTGGATTATCAACCGATTGAACGGCAGTACGGTATTGATTTTAGACAGCATTTTGCCGAAGATTTGGTGCTGCTACAGCCTTTGGCGCAAGACGGGCTGATTGAAATCAACCCGCAGGGTTTACAGGTATCATCCAAAGGACGTCTACTGATCCGTAACATTTGCCTGTGTTTCGATACCTATTCCCGCCAACAGGCAAAACAGCAGCAGTTTTCCAGAATTATTTAGTCGGCGCACGGCAGTTGCGGTCGCGTCGTCGTTGTAATTGTTTCATTCGGCTTAAAAGTGCGGTAAAAATTTTTATTTTTTCACCGCACTTTTTGATTGTCGGATTATTCGCCGTCCTGTATCCGTCGTATTGCGCGCGCAATGGCATAAGGTATCGAGCCGCCGTGGTTTTGCCGTGCGATTAACTCAAATTCCACTGGATAGCCTTGTTGGCGCAACTGTTGGCTCAATTGTTCCGCCGTGAATATTTGTCGACGTTGCATGATTTTATCCAACCGTTGTGCAGTCATTGTCGGGTCTGCCGTCGGCGTTGCTTCGTATTCTCCCAACGTAATCAATATTGAGGCGGGCGATGGCGTGATCCAAGGTGTTTGGCGCGGCAAAAAGGCGGCGTTGTCCCACCACAGTGATGGGCTGGCGAGAATATAATGATCAAACAGTTGTGGTTGGTTGAATAGGATGTAAAGCCCGAATAATCCGCCGAAAGAATGCCCGAAAAAATAGCGTTGCCGGGTGGCAATCGGATACTGCGCCTCTATACGCGCAATGACTTTGCTGCGGATAACGTGCAGAAATTCTGCCGCGCCACCGCTGGCGGAGAATGCGGCACCTTGCGCTGGAAATGTGTAATCACGGGTACGTTGATTCACAAAATATGCCTGTTCGCCGCTATAGCCGATCCCGATAATCAGCGGTAAAGTGCGGTCGGTTTTGACCGCGTTTACGGCAAGGGGAAACTGTGCGTTGGCGTCCAGTAAATATAACACGGGCAGTGGTGCCGACCATTGTTTCGGCGCGGCGATAAACAGACGATATGCCTTGTTTGCTACGCTGAGCTCTTCAGTGGTGATATTAAAGTGATCGTACATAGTTGGGTTTATCGGCTGGATTTGTTGACTCGGTGTGGCATTGCTTAGCGCCGCGAGGAAAAACGCGACAATGTCGATTATCAGGTAATGCAATTTGTTCATCTGATTAGACCATACCGCGCCTCGGGCAAGCAAGCGCGGTCTTCGTTTCGGCTTTAAAAGGTCAGCGTCGCGTTTGCCCAGTATCTGCGACCGTCTTCCGGCAACCAGTTGCCGCCGTCGGTATTGATGGCGTCGGCGCGCGCATTACCGATATTTAATACGGCGACATTCAGCAGGATATTTTTGCTGATTTGGTAATTTACGCCGACATCCAGCGTGTTGTAAGCAGCGCGGTAACGTGCAATATTTTTACTGTCGCCGTTACGCGGGTTCGCCCAGATTTGACGTCCCTGATAGTGCCAGCGGGCATAGGCATCCAGATTTTCGCGCAGTTGCCAGTTCAGTTTCGCCGTAGCCGAATGTTTCGGGGTGTTGTTCAGCGGATAACCTTGCAGTGATTGACCTGAGGCGGCGCGATCCTCATCGGTTTTGCGTTTCGAGTGCTGATAGGTATAGCTGAGATCCAACGACCATTGCAGGTTAAACGGAAGGTGCGCGGTCAGCTCAACGCCTTTGACGTTGGCTTTGCCGATATTGCTGTATTCGTATAGATTTGCGCCGGTTATTGGGTCGGTCGTCCCCAAGCCGTAGCTGGTCAGTTTGTTGTTAAAATCGGTATTAAACAGTGTGGCGGACAAATTTAACCCAGACGGGCGGGTATAACTGAATCCAATTTCCTGATTAACACTGGTTTCCGGCTTCAGATTCGGATTGCCATAAATCACGCCAGCACCGTTTTGCGTGGATGTGACATAATCCGCGCTGGTTTCGCGGATTCCCGGGGCTTTAAACGCTTTTGCTACGCCGCCTTTCAGCGTGAGTGCTTGGTTAAGGTGATAAACCAGATAGGCTCTCGGGTTCCAGTGCGTACCATAGGTTTTATGATGGTCCAAGCGGGTGCCGAGAGTCAGCAGCAAGTTATCAGTCAGGCTGATCTCATCTTCCACAAACAGCGCTTTTTGAATGGCTTTATTGGTTGAGGTTTTAAAATTGGCAATAGAACGGTTTCCGCTGCGAGTGACGCTGATGACCGAATCATCATGCAGTTCAGCATGTTGATATTGTCCGCCAAAGACAAAGAAATGCCGATTAACCGGCAGCATGAATTTAGCGTCAAATACCGTATTGGTAATTTCCGGTCGGCGGCTGTTATACCCGCTTGGTGTTTTAATTTGTCGTTTGGCTTTTTCCTGATACAAACTGAATTCGGAACTCATCGTACCCCAATCGCCGTAATGGCTTAACGCCCAATGGTTGCGGCTGACAATAGTTTCGGAAGCGGTGTTTTGGGTAATAACGCCAGCACGATTTGTCGTCGCGGCAAGGGATTTCCCCGGATGCTGCGCTTTTTGCTGTACGTTGCGGCCAGCTTCCAGGGTAAATTTTTGTTTATCTGTCGGGGTGAAAACGAGTTTAGTGTTGATGTTTTTATTTTCTTTTTTATTCACACCGCCGACAAATTCGTCTTCCTGACGATAATCGCCGCCGCCGTAGAGCTGTATGCCAAGTTTGTGCGCAATTAGCGGACCGGACAGGAAGAAATTGCCCTGATAGCCGTTACCAGATTTGCCGTCGTCATGTATGATTCCGCCGGAAGACAGCGAACCTGTCCAATTTTCGCTGACATCCTTGGTGATGATATTCACTACGCCCCCCATTGCATCGGAACCGTAAAGCGAGGACATCGGTCCGCGAATGACTTCAATACGTTCGATGGCACCAATAGGAGGAATAAAACCGCCTTCAAAGCCACCGTTGCCGTTGGGACGTGATTCACGAGTGTTTTGACGTCTGCCGTCAACCATGATCAGGGTATAATCGGCGGGGAGTCCGCGAATTGAAATATCCTGAGTATTCGCACTTGAACCACCGGCGCTTACGCCCGGCACATCTTGTAGGGCGTCAGTTAAATCGCTTATTGGTTTGCTGCGCAATGATTGCTGATTAACCACCGTCACGCTTGCCGGCGCGTCTTTCAAATCCTGAACCGCACCTGAAGCGGTCACAACGATAGCGTTCAGTTCCTCAGTTTGAGATTGTTCGGCGGATACTGTTGCTGCAAGACAACTCGAGACGACCGTACTGTAAATTAATGTCTTCTTCATTAGTGGCGGATTTCCTGTGAATTTTAATGTTAATGAGAATCGTAATAATTTAACATGCAAAACATGGATTGCAAGTTAAAAGTTAACGGTGGGAAAGGTTGGGGCAAAATAACAAACCGCACGTAAAACGTGCGGTTTTTAGACTACCCTATAGGGCGTTATTACTTCACATGCCTCTCAAGAGGCATAGGGAAAACGGACAACTACATGATGACGCTATAGTTTACTCCTTGAGAGGGAGTATGGCCGCACTTTTATCCTTGACTTTGCTGTAAATTGCTTGCGAGATTTCTTCGTAAATCGGTTCATCAGCAGATTTTGATCTCGGTTTAGCTGCATTTTTATCACCGACTTGACTGTAAATCGCTTCGTCGGTGGATTTCGATCTCGGTTTAGCCGCATTTTTGTCACCGACCTGACTGTAAATCGCTTTGTCGGTGGATTTCGATCTTGGTTTAGCCGCATTTTTGTCACCGACCTGACTGTAAATCGCTTCGTCGGTAGATTTTGATCTCGGTTTAGCCACATTTTTATCACCGACCTGGCTGTAAATCGCTTCGTCAGTGGATTTCGATCTCGGTTTAGCCACATTTTTGTCACCGACTTGACTGTAAATCGCTTCGTCAGTAGATTTCGATCTCGGTTTAGCT
>LM994633.1:48629-48992 GCA_000752995.2 Haemophilus massiliensis
ACTGTAAATCGCTTTGTCGGTGGATTTCGATCTTGGTTTAGCCGCATTTTTGTCACCGACCTGACTGTAAATCGCTTCGTCGGTAGATTTTGATCTCGGTTTAGCCACATTTTTATCACCGACCTGGCTGTAAATCGCTTCGTCAGTGGATTTCGATCTTGGTTTAGCCGCATTTTTGTCACCGACTTGACTGTAAATCGCTTCGTCAGTAGATTTCGATCTCGGTTTAGCTACATTTTTATCACCGACTTGACTGTAAATCGCTTCGTCGGTGGATTTCGATCTCGGTTTAGCCACATTTTTATCACCGACTTGACTGTAAATCGCTTCATCGGCAGATTTCGATCTCGGCTTAGCCGTATT
>LM994633.1:51207-52263 GCA_000752995.2 Haemophilus massiliensis
ACTGTAAATCGCTTTGTCGGTGGATTTCGATCTTGGTTTAGCCGCATTTTTGTCACCGACCTGACTGTAAATCGCTTCGTCGGTAGATTTTGATCTCGGTTTAGCCACATTTTTATCACCGACCTGGCTGTAAATCGCTTCGTCAGTGGATTTCGATCTTGGTTTAGCCGCATTTTTGTCACCGACTTGACTGTAAATCGCTTCGTCAGTGGATTTCGATCTCGGTTTAGCCACATTTTTATCACCGACTTGACTGTAAATCGCTTCGTCGGTGGATTTCGATCTTGGTTTAGCCGCATTTTTGTCACCGACCTGACTGTAAATCGCTTCGTCAGTGGATTTCGATCTTGGTTTAGCTGCATTTTTGTCACCGACCTGGCTGTAAATCGCTTCGTCGGTGGATTTCGATCTCGGTTTAGCCGCATTTTTGTCACCGACCTGGCTGTAAATCGCTTCGTCAGTGGATTTCGATCTTGGTTTAGCCGCATTTTTGTCACCGACCTGACTGTAAATCGCTTCGTCGGTGGATTTCGATCTCGGTTTAGCCACATTTTTATCACCGACCTGACTGTAAATCGCTTCGTCAGTGGATTTCGATCTTGGTTTAGCCGCATTTTTGTCACCGACTTGACTGTAAATCGCTTCGTCAGTAGATTTCGATCTCGGTTTAGCCGCATTTTTGTCACCGACCTGACTGTAAATCGCTTCGTCGGTGGATTTCGATCTTGGTTTAGCCGCATTTTTGTCACCGACCTGACTGTAAATCGCTTCGTCGGTAGATTTTGATCTCGGTTTAGCCACATTTTTATCACCGACCTGGCTGTAAATCGCTTCGTCAGTGGATTTCGATCTCGGTTTAGCCACATTTTTGTCACCGACTTGACTGTAAATCGCTTCGTCAGTAGATTTCGATCTCGGTTTAGCTACATTTTTATCACCGACTTGACTGTAAATCGCTTCGTCGGTGGATTTCGATCTCGGTTTAGCCACATTTTTATCACCGACTTGACTGTAAATCGCTTCATCGGCAGATTTCGATCTCGGCTTAGCCGTATT
>LM994633.1:53111-76989 GCA_000752995.2 Haemophilus massiliensis
CATTTTTGTCACCGACTTGACTGTAAATCGCTTCGTCAGTAGATTTCGATCTCGGTTTAGCTACATTTTTATCACCGACTTGACTGTAAATCGCTTCGTCGGTGGATTTCGATCTCGGTTTAGCCACATTTTTATCACCGACTTGACTGTAAATCGCTTCATCGGCAGATTTCGATCTCGGCTTAGCCGTATTTTTATCACCGACTTGGCTATAAATCGGTTCATCGGCAGACTTCGATCTCGGTTTAGCCGTATTTTTATCACTGACTTGACTGTAAATCGCTTCATCAGCAGATTTTGATCTCGGTTTAGCCGATGGTTTTGCTGCTTTATTCACTGTACTGTATTCGGCTTCCTGAGAAGAACTGCGTTGAACTGCCTGATCGCCGGTGCCTTGTGGAATTTCTTCGTAAATAGGATTTTCCGTATTTGTATTTTGTTTTAATTTTTGGGCTTTATCGATTCCTTTTTTAACCGTATTAGTGATGTCTAATGTCTCGAATTGGAATTTAGTACTGGCGTATTGATCATTACGTTGAATACGTTTCGATTTTGACAAATCCTGATTTATTGGTGTATCGCTTTGTTGGTTTGTTTTAACTCCCGCAATCGTGGATTGCTGAGTGGCTTCATAGTGGAGTTGTTCTGAACGACCTCCCCGAATATCCAGTTGTGTTACTCCATCTTTTTTTGCACCAATAGTTACACCAAATTTACCGCCGTCTTTATGATGAGAATCATTAAGATTCTGATGCGTTATTTTACCTTTAATTTCTAAATCATTGCTGTTGCTTTCATCAACAATATAACCGGCTTTTAAATTAACATCATTGAGCGTTCCGCTGATATGTTTGGCTTTAATTCCGGATTGTTCGTTGACTTTGTGGCTTTCTTCTTTCTCTTTACCGCCGTTAGCGCCAAAGCTTCCGCTCGGTTTACCAAAGCCGGTTGAGCTGACTGAAGCGCCGACAGAAGCGGATAGATCAAAATGGTTATGCTCACGTTTATAAGAATCTTGTTTAGATTCAATATTCGTTTTACCTTTTATGTCCGTTATGTATTTATCGGCATCAATATTTCCTCCGGAAAGATTAAAATCACCGTCGGAATTAATTTCAATGCGTTTACCTTTTAATTTACTATTCTGGTAGGTGATAGCCTGTCCTTTTGTATTGCCTGTACTCATTTCAACTTTTGCACTGGCACCGACAGAGCAACCTTGTGCGGCAATACCGCAGGCGGCACTGATTCCCACCGATAATTTTTTACTTTCTGATTGTTCACTCTCAGTACGTTGGGTTTTGCCGGCGTTGATGTTCACATTACCTTTTGCATTAATGGTGAGATCGGTAGTCTCTTTGTTAGTCTCAACATTATTGAATGTGGCATCACCGCTACGCGCGGTAAAGGTTAATTTCCCGTTCAATATGTTTTTGTTATCGGAGACTTCATGGGATTCGCTGTATTTTTGGGAATATCCGATCTGCGCTTTAACCGAACCGCCGACTAAGTCGCCAGTGACTAAATTAACTACGTCACTTGCATATTGTAACGCGGCAGTCGCATCTTGTTTAACGCCTTTTTTGCTATCTCGCACCTGTTTTGCAATATTGGCAGCGGCATCAAGTGCCGAGGAATGTCCTTCCGCCGTCATACCTAATGTAAATTTCGATGACTCAGAGGTTTTATCAATCTCATTTTTTTGTTTGGTTGATAAAATTCTGTCCGCAGATAATTTAAAGCCTTGTTTTTCGTCTTTAACTGCGATATCTTTCTGTGCCTCAAAGAAACTTTCGTCTTTTTCCGCCATAAGATTGGCGATTTCTTCATCCGATAATTGTTTAAATGCCGGATTGTCTTTTTTAGGCTGATTTTTGACCGCACTTTTGGCTTTCGGCTGTGCGCTTGCAGTTTCATTTTTGTTACTCGGCGTTGCTGGGGTTGATTTATTAATGTCTAAACCACCGATATCCAAGTCCTTTTGAATATGCAAATGACCACTTTTAGCATCCAATTCGCTGTTGGAATGCTTCAGTTCGGTTTCTGTGGTTTTAGTTCTAGAGAACGAAAGACCATATTCTGCGCTGGCACCGGCACCGGTTGACTGCCCGGCTTCTGTCTTGATACCGTTTTCTTGATCGACGGATACGGACGCACCATAACCAAAGGCATTGATTTCAGCACTGCCATAGTTTTGGGCGAGGTTTTTCTCTTTTTCGGTATGGCTGATATTTTTACCACCTTTGGCGACATAATGGCCCTGCACGATCCCTGTGGTGCGGTTGGTTTTTATTTTGCTGCCTTCTTGATTGACATTGCCCGCCACTGCAAGATGAAGATGATCAAATTCCGCTTTTGAACCCACCGATTTGGCGCTGTAATTATCTTCGGAGATACCGCCGGCGAGAGAACCGTTCAACCCGTTACCCGATGGAATCGTTGTCGATTTATGCGAACTTTGTGTTTCATGAGTGTCTTTCACATTGAGATCTTTGGTTCTGACATAACCGGATTTCGCCTTGACATCGGCACCTTCAAGATCAATATTGCTGTCGAGATCGGTTTCCAGATGAAGATGTTTGTCGCTCTTGATTTTTGATTTTTCAACCGTGGTATTACCTTTGTCATCCACATAGGTCTTCGCGCTAGATTCAATTCCTTTATGCCCTTTCAGTTTTAATTTATCCTGAGCTTGGATTGAACCCTGATTTTTGATTTTATTTTCCGCTTCAATATTGATCTTATTGCCTGAGATTGAGCCGGAGTTTTCAACATGTTTGGTTTTTAACTCGGCGTCTCCAGCTTTAATCAAAGCCGTATCGAAACCTTTATATTTCGCCGCATCTTCTAAAGTCTGCTTC
Organism: Haemophilus massiliensis; assembly: GCA_000752995.2. Classification (GTDB taxonomy): domain Bacteria; phylum Pseudomonadota; class Gammaproteobacteria; order Enterobacterales; family Pasteurellaceae; genus Necropsobacter; species Necropsobacter massiliensis_B. The sequence goes on from LM994633.1 coordinate 55,973, forward strand.
GCAAAATATACTTGTGGAACATAAACTTCTTTTCCGTTTACGGTAGATTTTACATACCAAACAATATCTTCTTTCAGGTTATCCTGCTGTGTTTTCGTTAACGCCTGACCTAAAGTCAGATGGAGATCTTTGGCGGTATGATAAGCGTTATCCATTAAACGTTTAACCAATTGAACATTGCTTAAGTTGTATTTGAGTGCCAGATGATTATCGACTTTTTTCTCAATGGTGCGCGTAATTAATTGATGCTCGAAATACGCATCGCCAACCGTGTTTACTTTGTCGCTTTCAGTCTTCGGTGCAATTTTATTAAAGAAATAGTTGCCGCCGACATAATCTTTCTGGTTAATGTATTTCATCCGCGTATGATAAAGCGGATCCACCTCAACCCGCGGGCGGTTTTTCTGTTCGGGAATTTCACGCTGTTTAGCGAATTCTTCCGCTTTTTTACGTGCGTCTTCCAGTTTTTTCTTATATTCCTCTAATTTACGCAATTGCTCCGCTTGCTCTTTTCTCTGTTTTTCAAGTTGAGCTTGCTTTTCCGCTTCCAGTTTCTGTTGCAGTGCCTCCTGCTCTTTTTTATGTTTTTCTGCAAGTGCTTTCAGTTTTTCTTCATATTGCTTACGGGCTTGTGCTTCTTTTTCATCTTGTAATTTACGTTTTAGCTCTTCTTGTTTCTGTGCTTCAAGCGCTTTACGCTGTTGTTCAGCTTGCAACTTCCGTTCCAGTTTTTCTTGTTCTTGGCGTTGTTTTTCCTGTAGCGCTTTTAGGGCATCTTCGTGTTTTTTGCGCTCTAAGGCTTCTTGCTGCGCTTTTTCTTTTTGCTTTTGCAGTTCAAGCGCTTTGCGCTGTTGTTCAGCTTGCAACTTTCGTTCCAGTTCTTCTTGTTCTTGGCGTTGTTTTTCCTGTAGCGCTTTTAGGGCATCTTCGCGTTTTTTGCGCTCTAAGGCTTCTTGCTGCGCTTTTTCTTTTTGCTTTTGCGCTTCAAGTGTTTCACGCTGCTTTTGTGCTTCAAGTTCTTTGCGTTGTTTTTCAGCTTGCAACTTTCGTTCCAGTTCTTCTTGTTCTTGGCGTTGTTTTTCCTGTAGTGCTTTTAGGGCATCTTCGCGTTTTTTGCGCTCTAAGGCTTCTTGCTGCGCTTTTTCTTTTTGCTTTTGCGCTTCAATCTCTTTATGCCGTTTTTCCGCTTGTAATTTTTCCTGACGAGCCTGTTCAAGCTCGCGTTCTAAGCGCAGCTGTTTTTCTTCTTCAGATTCCTGCAGTAAGTCGTTATCCTCTTTATCATGAGGCAGAGGCTGACGTTTCGGTTTTTCTAATTGCAGTGAACGGTCAATAAATAAATTTGGATTAGCCAGTAATTCTGCCAGTACGGAAAGATCAATGCCGCTGTGTTGTTCTTCGTCGGCAATAAACGGCTTAAATTGCGGTGCCGGAATATTCAGCTTGTGTTTACCGACGTTAATTTCATTATTAAAATCGCCTTTTTCAGCCTGTTCGCCGTTACGCAGTAAATCAGCTTCACCGGTGATATTATCCGCTAAAATCTTTGCCTTTTCTGCTGGGTAAAAGTGAAGTGCGGTAGTTTTTTCTTCTTTTGTTCGCTGCCAGTTTTTGGCTAGCGTTTCCATGGATTGCCCTTCCCAGTTTTGTCCGAGTGCAGCGGTCAGTACTTGTTGCAATTGAGGGTGTTCAATGGATTTGAGTAGTTTAAATACTTGTGCTCTTTCACTAAGATACAATCTGGTATAGTACAGTGCGTAATCTTTGCTGAGTACATAGTCGATCATATCAAATAAATTACGAAATTCTTTGACGCCCGGTCCAGCTAATCCGGTGCCAAACAAATTGAATTTCGGATAGAAAGATAAGACTGCAAATGTTGGTTGTTTTAAATAATCCACAATAGTTTTATCTATTGATGTCATATTATTAATAATCTGCTTTGTGCCATTATTTTCGAAGGTACCGCGAATATTAATCACCCCGTGATTGATAATGCCGGCCTCGGCGAGGGAGGAGTCCTTTTGATTGAAAGTCAGCCCGCCTTCAGAACGGATTTTTCCTAAGTGCAATGCTTGTAAATCGTTTTTTAATTCCGGAATGTAACCCAAAAAGCGATAAACACCGGTCCATGTTCTGCCGTAATGATTATGGGTTTTATCCTGTCGTGTTCTGGTGACTGATACATCATTTTTGTTCAGAATAACGTCATTCAATAAACGTTGTGCGCTGATAGTCAGTTTGCGTTTAGAAAGTATGTCACCGGCATTATAGACTTGATCATGGGCCTCAAGGATCATTTCACCTTCAGAATGAAATACGCCGCTGGCACGATTGCTAATATTGCCTTGCTGAGAAATTAGCTCAAGTTGTTCTCCGGCACCTAATAAGCCGCTGTTGTTAATATTATTGGTTATGTTTAAAGACAGTCGTTTACCGCTGGCTAAAACTCCGTCATTGGAAAATTCATGACCCTGTAAATTTAGGTTGCCTTCGGTTTGCAGATCAGCTTTGTTATTAATATTCAGATGATGAGCCGAAAGAGTTAATGAGGCTTTAGCCTCCGGTAATTTGTGCAGTACTGAAAAATAATTGGTATTGTCTTTAAAAGTGAGTGTCGCATTTTCCAGACTTTGAATTGTGCCGGTATTTTGGAAACCGTTTTTTTGTTGTTCAAATTGGTTTTTTAACTTATCCAGATCAAAACCGTACAGCTTTCCACCCGCAATTAAGGCGTTCGCTGCCATTCCTTTTGTGGTGATATGCAAGTTTTTTTGCGTAAGGATCGTATCGCGGTTAATTAAGCGGTCAACATCAATTTTACCGTACCGGCTTGAGACGGTACCGTTATTTTCCAATTCCCGCCCTTTAACGGTAAGGTGAGTGGCGGTGACTTTTGCTTTGGCATCAACGGTCGTGATATTACTGTGAATATCGACTTGTGGACCTGCGATCTTCGCATTCTCTTTGACTTGAACTTGTTTGGCATTGCTCACATTGACATGTTGCGCACGAATTTTGGCATTTTTTTCGACACGGACTGTTCCGCTGCGTAATTGAATGTGCTTATCCGCGTTTAATTCACCGGTAACAGAAAAATCCTGACTGCCTTCAGCATAAATATTGCCTTTGGATTGCATCGTATTGATTTCTATCTTGCCGGCTTTATTGTTCAGAGCAATATCCGATTCGGACAGAATAATGCCTTTGTGATTAACCCCAGCTCCGCTATCTGTTGTGATAAGTCTGATGTGATTGCCATACATTGCGCCCGCTTCATTGCCGCTAATGGCGACATCGTCGCTTGTTTCATTTTTAGCAGTCAGTTTACTGTCTCTCACGTTAAATTCGCTGGAACCAGCGACTAATGTAATATTGGTCTGCTGCGCGTCCTTAGACTCTTTGGCATGGCGAATTGCGCCTTTTTGCTCGATTTTTTTGGCAACAATATCTAAATATTTCAACCCGTCAGTTGCCAATCCATTTTCGTCGATGGTGACGGTTCCGCGTTTAACGGAAAGATTCACGCCGTTTTGAGGCTGTGCGATTTCGCTGGTGGACACCACAAAACGATCCGTATTAAAAGTTTGTACTCCATTAATATTCACACCGTTCGGGTTAACAAGCAGTAAGTCCGCTTTATCGCCGAACACTTCCAATCCGCCGCGGATTTTGCTCATCTCGCTTCCGGTTACCTGTGTCAGAATGGCTTTAGCGCTTTGTTTATCAAAGTTCTGGTTTTTTTCTAAATGACCGACTAAATAAGAATTTCCGTCTTTCAGACTATTGTTGAAAACAGAACCGTTTTCGACATTAAATTTACTGAAATGGTTATCGGATATACCGTCATTTCCCGGTTTGGCAACATCAACAATCAAAACTTTATTTTCGGTATATTTAATTTTGGTATCGTGATTGTTCGGATCAACTACTGCACCGTCTTCGGCGAAAGCGGAGGAAGATAAAACAGTCAGCAACAGTAAAGAAATATGTTTGCTTTTAAGGATATCTACCGTTTTCACCGGGTTTAAATAAGCGCCGACAAAATCAGATAGTACGGATTTTGTATATTCGGGTTTTTCTTGTACGATTTTTTCATCCGATTTTTTGGCTTTTGAAGTGCCGCCTAGCGCCGATTTAATATATTCCGCAACTGGAATTAAACAACCGCGGGATTTACTGAAAATAAGTTTATAACGATTTTTGTTCATAGTCGGTTCCCTTTAATTAAAATGTGATTGACGCATTTACGTAGTAAATGTGGTTATTTTTATTGTGTTTGATATTTTTTATCGGTTTCGCATAGCTAAATGAAACGGATGCATTTTTTACTGTTGCTTTCGCACCTACGGCGAGGCCCGCAAGGGTTTCACTGTGTTTCGGCAAACGTCGGTAGTTGCGCCCAACATCAATACCGAAAAAGGGTTTGATCTGCGTTAGATCGTTTTTCCCCGGGTAAAAAGGTATATCAAGGGTCTGCGATAGGTAATAGCCTTTATCGCCGGAACTTATTCCGCCTTTAAAACCTCTTACCGTATATTCGTCACCAATGGAAAACTGTTCGTCCGAGTAGACACTGTAAGGCGAATATTGTGCACCGAAGCGAAGCTGATAATTAAGCGGACGCTGTAAAAATAACAATGGTTTATACCAGCTTAAGGTGGCGGATAGACTTTTTAGAGTTTTTTCACCGCTTCGCGTATAAGCAAGACTGTTTGAATTAAACCAGTTCAGCCCGTTGGCATACGCCACGTCGCCGTAAAATCTTCCATTAAATAAACTGGTAATATAGGATAATCCGACAGTGAGCTTGTTATGATGGTAGTTATCCGCTTTTCTTGCGCCGATGGAATTCGTGCGTTTTTTAAATTCGATTTCCGTATAGGCGGAAAGAATCGATTCCCGATTGCGCATTAATAGCCGTGTCAATTTTGCCGAAGCGGTTTTTACCGTACCGCGGGACGAGTAACGGTGTATACCGATTAACTCTTTTTCATTATTCGCTTGGGACACTTTGAGATCCAAGGTATAGAAAGCTAACGGCTGGCTATAAAGTAGCGCGTAATTTTGTTGACCGTTATGTTTACGGTCTTTATAAAAACGATAACCGGTAGAAAAATTCCAGCTGTCATTGGTACCGAATAAATCGCTCCATGCCAGATTTAAGGTGGCCTGATTACGCCCATTGGCGTTATTTCCGCTACCGGAATTATTTAATCCTAATGTTAAGCGCGGTAAGCTGCCCCGTTGCACTTGAATATCTAAATTTGAATAAGCCGCTTGTTGAGCGGCGATGACATTGATCTTTGCCGATTTATTCACCGTGTTTAAGATTTCAACTAATTGATCTATATCGTGAATATTAAAGATCTCGTTACGAATATTCGGTAAGACCGAGATCATGGCTTTATCTTTAAAACGTTGCGGTGTTTCGCCATTTACATAATAGTCGTTTACAAATCCCCAATATACAATAAAATCCAAATGGCCCCCAGACGGCGCATCTTTTAAACCGATGGCGCTGGTAACATAACCTGCCTGATACAGCACATCGGTCAGTGCTTTGACGAGTTCAAATACTTGCTTGGTGGTTAGCGGTTTATCGACATAAGCAGCAATGGTTGAGTCAAAATCTAAAGAAATATTCTGACCTTGCAAATCAATGCTGATAGCTTTAATCCGCGGAGCGGACGCTTCGCTGTCATCTTCAACGGCAATTTTTTTAGGTTCTGTATGATTTGACTGATGCAAAAAACGTTCGGCTCTTTTTAAGCCTTCGTTCACCTGATTAAAATGTTGCTGATTTTTTAATTGTTGTAATTCCTGCGTCAATGAATCATCGACGGCATAAACGGCAAAAGACGTGCAAAGCCCGGCACAGATCAGTGCGCAGGTTAGTTTATTTGTGGTTATTTTCATAAAAATGGGTTGAGTTAGTAAAGAAATAAAGTAGAGTATTTTTTTATCAAAAAAAAAGTTGCCGAATTATACTTCACGAAAACCATATTGAAAATAATGTTAATTTTTTTAGTAAAATAATTATTTTGTTATTGTTGAATTGCTATACAGAATAGAGCCGAATTGGGAGTATAAAATAGAACGATAATAGCTAGGAATTAAGTTTAACTAATTGTTAATGCTGATTATTTTAATTTATTGTGTATTTCTTTGGTTAGACTGGTCGGATCTCTAAGTGCGGTTTATTTTGGCAGTATTTTTTTGATGATAAATTACTCTGCCGATTATTTTTTATTATTTATTTCAGTATTATGATGTTAAACAATAAATTTTGAGCAGCGAATATCACGAAAAATTCGTAAAAAGTGCGGTAAAAAATAGGCGTATTTTCGACCGCACTTTACGCCTATAGTCGGCGTTGGCGCCCGCGCTATTTTTTCAACGCGCCTAAAATACCGCGCATAATCTGTTTGGTGATTTGGCTGCGGATATTGCGACCGACGGATTTCGCTACGCTGCTGACGACCTGTTCGGTAACCGTCAGTTGTTCGCCTTTTTTCTTGGTGCCGAACAGCATGCGGTTCAGACGGTTGATAATGCCGTTTTCTTCTTCCTCCTGTGCTTGTTGCGCTTGTTTTTGCGCAACGGCGGCGAGATCCGCCTGTTGTTGCAGGCTTTCGAAAGCGGACACATTATCTACATAATCGCGATAGAAGCGGTAAAGATCGTCATCTTTTACCCAAGCGTCGCGTTGTTGCTCGCTAATCGGGCTGAGTTGGCTTTTCGGCGGGTAAATATAAGCGATTTCCACCGGAGTTGGCATCCCTTTTTCATCTAAAAACGAGACTAACGCCTGGCCTACACCCAGCGTTGAAATCGCTTCTGCAACATCCACCTGCGGGTTGGGGCGGAAGGTTTCGGCTGCGGATTTGACCGCTTTTTGGTCACGCGGCGTAAAGGCGCGTAGGGCGTGCTGAACCCGATTGCCGAGCTGCCCCAATACACTGTCGGGTAAATCCAGCGGATTTTGGGTAACAAAGTAAGTACCGACGCCTTTGGAACGAATCAGCCGTACCACCTGCTCTACTTTTTCCACCAACACGCTTGGCGCGCCGTCGAATAATAAATGGGCTTCATCAAAAAACATCACGAACTTCGGTTTATCCGGATCGCCCACTTCGGGCAGCCGTTCAAATAATTCCGCCATAAGCCATAATAAAAAGGCGCTGTACATGCGCGGTGAGTTGATCAACGTTTCAGCGTTCAGCACGTTGATTACGCCTCTGCCGTCGCGGGTTTGCAACCAATCGTCCAGATTCAGTGCCGGTTCGCCGAATAAATTGGTTGCACCTTGATTTTCCAGCGTAAGCAGCGCTCGCTGAATCGCGCCGACGCTGGCGGCGGAGACGTTGCCGTATTCCAGTTGAAAGGTTTTGGCATTTTCCGCCACATATTTCAGCATGGCACGCAGATCTTTCAGATCGATAAGCAATAATCCTTTGTCATCGGCAACCCGAAATACCAGATTCAGCAGTCCTTCCTGCGTGGCGTTAAGATTAAGCAGGCGGGAGAGCAACAACGGTCCCATTTCTGAAATGGTGGTGCGCAGCGGAATGCCGGTAGCGCCGAACACATCCCAGAACGACACCGGATAACCGCTTAAATAGTCGCTGCCGCCCAATTGGAACTGTGCAATGCGCTCGGCGATTTTGCCCTGCAACTCGCCCGGCTGAACCAGACCGGAAAGATCGCCTTTGACATCCGCCAGAAAAACCGGCACGCCGTCGTCGCTGAAGGCTTCCGCCATTTTGCGTAAAGTCACGGTTTTGCCCGTTCCGGTGGCACCGGCAATCAGGCCGTGACGATTCGCCATTTTGGCGGTAATGCCCAATACTTGCCCTTGTTCGGTTTGTGCCAATGAATATTGCATAAAATTGTCCTTATATTACGGAGGGAAATCGTGGTGGAATAATAAGGAAAAAATAGAGCGCGGTCAAAAAATAACGCGTTTTGCCGTGATAATGGTGGGCGGCGTACGAATTTTTTATTAATATACCGGCGGATATTATCCGTTTATCGGTAAGATGTGCTTGAATAAATTAAAGAATTAAATGATGAATATGTCGAAAACTATTGAAAAAATAACCGCACTTTGTCCTTGTCAGTCGGGCAAAAGTTATGCGGATTGCTGTGCGCCGTTACATTTTGGGACGCGGTATGCACAAAACGCCGAGCAATTGATGCGTTCCCGCTATGCCGCGTTTGTGCAACAGAATATTGATTATATTGTGCGCACGACGGTGCCGTGCCAGCAGCCGTTGTTGGATAAAAACGCGCTGCGTCATTGGGCGGAAAACACACATTGGCTCGGTTTGCAGATTATTGATTATCAGCCACAGTTGACCGCGCGCCATAGTGCGGTGGAATTTAACGCAGTTTTTGCTGCCGAGCGAGGTACGCGGGACCATCATGAGAAATCCTTGTTTGTGCAAATCGACGGGTGCTGGTATTTCGCCGATCCGACAGTGCCGTTGCCGGCGATGAAACAGCCTTGTATTTGCGGTTCGGGGGAAAAATTTAAACATTGTTGTGGAGAGATGCTATGTCGTTTTTATTCGAACGCCTGAATCTGTTTTTTAAACTGTTCTGGTATCGTTTTAACCAAAATAAACTGACGCAGGCAGCAGGTTATCTGACTTACAGTACGATGCTGGCGCTGGTGCCGCTGATTATGGTGGTGTTTTCGATTTTTTCTGCCTTTCCGGTGTTTAATGATGTGACCGGCGAATTGAAACTGTTTATTTTTAATAATTTTGCTCCGCAGGCAAGTGATGTGGTAGGTGAGTATCTTGATCAGTTCGTCACAAATTCTAAACAAATGAGCGCTATCGGGATTATCAGCCTGATTGTAGTTGCACTGATGCTGATTAATTCCATTGATCGCACGCTAAATTCCATTTGGCGCGACAGCAGTGTGCGTCCGTTGATGTTTTCTTTTGCCATTTACTGGATGATATTAACCCTCGGTCCGTTGATGATGGCGACCAGTCTTTTTCTCAGTGCGATGACTAAGGAAATGCTGACAACGACATTTAGCCTGCCGTTCGGGATCAGTTCGCTGAGTGTGGTCAGTTTTTTTCTGACGTGGTTTATTTTTACTCTGATTTATACGGTGGTACCGAATAAAAAAGTCAGTATTCGCCATTCGGCTGCCGGCGCGCTGGTGGCGGCGATATTTTTTACGCTGGGCAAACAGGCGTTTGCTTGGTATATCAAAACCTTTCCGTCTTATCAGCTGATTTACGGCGCAATGGCGACGTTGCCGATTATGCTGTTGTGGATTCAACTTAGCTGGATTGCTATTTTGCTCGGTGCGCAGCTGGCAGCGGTGTTGGCAGATATGCGGCGGTTAAAGCACGGCGAGTTGGATTTGAAACAAATTGAGGAGCAGAAATGATTGCGTTGATTCAGCGGGTGACGCAGGCAAAAGTCGAGATTGCGGGCGAGACGGTCGGTCAAATCGGGGCGGGGCTGCTGGTGTTGCTTGGGGTGGAAAAAGATGATGACCGCATAAAAGCCGATCGCTTGCTGGAAAAAGTATTGAATTATCGGGTGTTTGCCGATGCGGCGGGCAAAATGAATCTGAATGTGCAGCAAATCGACGGTGAGCTGTTAATTGTGTCCCAGTTTACGTTGGCGGCGGATACGCAAAAAGGGTTACGACCGAGTTTTTCCCGCGGTGCATCGCCGGAGGCGGCCTGTCAGTTATATGACTATTTTGTGCAAAAGTGCGGTGAAAAAATCCGTGTTTCCAGTGGTAAATTCGCCGCCGATATGCAGGTAAGCCTGACCAATGACGGACCGGTGACTTTTTGGTTGAGCGTCTAAGATTCGACTTTATATTCCGTTATTATGGCGAAAGTGATGTTTTTCTGTTATATTTTCTTCCCTTTTTTCGCGGATAAACCCTTTTATCCGCTGCATTTTAGGTGTATTTTAAGCACGAAATACCCTTTCATATTCCGGACGATACCCTGATGTTCGGCATAATAATTAAGAGGAAAATATGAATTTTGATACTTATGAAACGCTGGCGCTGGCCTGTCTTGTTTTACTGCTCGGTTATTTTTTAGTCAAGCGCATTCATTTATTAAATCACTACAATATTCCGGAACCGGTAGTCGGCGGGTTTATTGTGGCGATCGCGTTAACGTTCGCGCATCAGATGTGGGGCGTCAGTTTCGGTTTCGATACGGATTTACAGCGTAATATGATGCTGGTTTTTTTCAGTTCTATCGGTTTAAGCGCAAATTTCGCTCGCCTGGTGAAAGGTGGTAAGCCACTAGTGGTGTTCCTGTTTGTAGCGGCAGGATTGATTGCACTGCAAAATGTGGTTGGCGTGTTCGGTTCTATGTTGTTGGGGCTGGATCCGGCTTATGGGTTAATTGCCGGTTCGGTGACATTAACCGGCGGGCACGGTACTGGCGCGGCCTGGGCTGAGGATCTGGCTGCCCGTTTCGGTATTCAGGGCGCCATGGAGCTGGCGATGGCCTGTGCGACATTCGGTCTGGTGTTCGGCGGGATTATCGGCGGTCCGGTCGCCAGTTTTTTACTGAAGCGCTTACATAAAGAAGAGGTGCCGGAAGATGAAAATGTGGACGATGTGGAAGAAGCCTTCGAAAAACCCGTGTATCGCCGTAAGATCAATACCCGTTCGGTGATTGAAACCATTACGATGTTGTCGATTTGTCTGTTTGTAGGGCAGCATCTGGATATGTGGACAAAAGGCACCGCGTTTCAGCTGCCGACTTTTGTCTGGTGTTTGTTTACCGGGGTGATTATTCGCAATGCGCTGGCGCATATTTTCAAATTTAAAGTGGCGGACGCCGCGATTGATGTATTAGGCACGGTCGGTTTGTCGATTTTTCTGGCGATTGCGCTGATGTCGTTAAAATTGTGGGAACTGGCGGATCTGGCGCTGCCGATTTTTGTCCTGTTGGTCGTACAGGTTGTAGTCATGGCGCTGTATGCGGTAGTGGTAACTTACCGCGCAATGGGGAAAGATTATGACGCTATTGTGCTGAGTGCCGGACACTGCGGTTTCGGTTTGGGCGCAACCCCGACCGCGGTAGCCAATATGCAGGCGGTAACTTCTCATTATGGACCGTCGCATAAAGCATTTTTAATCGTCCCTATGGTTGGTGCGTTCTTTATTGACTTATTGAATGCCAGTTTGCTGAAGGTGTTTGTCGAAGTTGCGGCATTTTTCCATTAACGCAGATTATTTCATTGAGAAACCGGGCATTGTCCCGGTTTTTCCGTTTTATATAGTCTTTGGTTATAGCAAAGACAATTTTATTCTTTAAACTCACCGCACTTTGATCATATAGTGAGGCGCAGTTGCGCATTTTATACGGCGCGGCGCTTAACATACGCGCCCAACCCCGCTAGACTGTAATCGGTATGCTGTACGGTCTTATCGTAATCTTTTGAAATCCGGAGGAAGAATGAAATTCAGTGTGAAATTGTCCCTAGCTGCATTATTGTTGTCCGTTGCCACATTTGCAGCGGCGCAAGAAACCACCTTTATCAACTGTACCAGCCGTTCGCCGTCCGGATTCAGTCCGGCGCTGGTGATGGACGGTATTTCCTATAATGCCAGTTCGCAGCAGGTATATAATCGTTTGGTGGAGTTTAAACGCGGCAGTACGGAGCTTGAACCGGGGTTGGCGGAGCGTTGGGAAATCAGTGACGACGGTTTGACTTATACCTTTCATTTGCGCAAAGGGGTGAAATTTCACTCAAATAAGGTTTTTACTCCAAGTCGTGAGTTTAATGCCGATGATGTCTTGTTTTCCTTTAATCGCCAGCTTGACCCGAATCACCCTTATCACAAGGTGTCCAACGGCACCTATCCTTATTTCAACGCAATGAAGTTCCCAAGCCTGCTGAAATCAATAGAAAAACTGGATGAGCATACGGTGCGCATTACCCTGACCAAACCGGATGCTACCTTCCTTGCCAGTCTCGGCATGGATTTTATTTCTATTTATTCGGCGGAATATGCCGATGCCATGCTGGCTGCGGGTAAACCGGAAACCATTGATAACCAACCGATCGGCACCGGTCCGTTCGTATTTGCCGGTTATCAGCTTGATCAGGCGATTCGTTTTCTCGCCAATAAAGAATATTGGAAAGGAAAAGCGCCGATTGACCGCCTGATTTTCAGCATTACGCCGGACGCCACCGCGCGTTATGCCAAATTGCAGACCGGCGCCTGCGATATGATGGATTTTCCGAACGCGGCGGATTTAGAACGCATGAAACAGGATCCGAAAATTCAGTTGCTGTCGCAGGAAGGGCTGAATGTGGCTTATATCGCATTTAATACCGAAAAAGCACCGTTTGATAATCTAAAAGTGCGTCAGGCGCTGAATTATGCCACCGATAAGCAAACGATTTTGAATGTGGTTTATCAGGGCGCCGGCATTGCGGCGAAAAATCCGCTGCCGCCGACAATTTGGGGCTATAACGATGCGATCAAGGATTATCCTTATGATCTGGAAAAAGCTAAACAACTGCTGGCCGAAGCCGGTTATCCGAACGGTTTTGCAACTGAATTGTGGGTACAGCCGGTGGTGCGTAATTCCAATCCGAATCCGCGCCGCATGGCGGAAATTGTTCAAAATGACTGGGAAAAGATCGGCGTGAAAGCAAAGTTGGTCAGTTATGAGTGGGGCGATTACATCAAACGTACCAAAGAAGGGCAGTTTGCCGCCGGCACTTACGGCTGGTCGGGCGATAACGGCGACCCGGACAATTTCCTATCGCCGCTGCTTAGCGGTGAAAATGCGGGCAACAGTAATTATGCACGCTGGAAAAATGCCGAATTTGATGCGCTGCTGGCAAAAGCCGTCGGTTTGAAAGACCAGAACGCGCGGGCACAGCTGTATAAACAGGCGCAGGTTATTGTAAAAGAACAGGCCCCGTGGATTACCGTCGCCCATTCGGTCACGTTTACACCGTTAAGTTTGCGCGTGCGGGATTATAAACAAAGCCCGTTCGGTTACAGCGCATTTTATGGTGTCAGCGTCGAGTAAGGGCTGTCGGGATTTAAAAGTGCGGTCGTTTTCGGCCGCATTTTTATCGTTATGTCGGCGACGGATTTAGTGATATAAATATTCAAAACCACCTTGATAACGCAGCAGCAATCAACCCTTATAATGCATATCGGTATCAATTTGCCGCTACTCAAGACAAGGTGTTCCGGTCTCGGTATAGGCTTAAATACCGGCGGCGGGCGACAAAAAGTGCGGTCGTTTTTAGCGTTGTTTTAAGCACTAATATAAAGCCTGTTGTTAAGTTTAGAGAAATTTATGTTTCAGTTTATTTTCAAGCGTATTGTCATGATTGTGCCGACCTTTATCGGCATTACATTGCTGACCTTTGCGCTGCTTCATTTGATTCCGGGCGATCCGATTGAAATCCGCATGGGAGAACGCGGTTTAAGTCCGGAAATGCATCAACAAATGAAGCGACAGCTGGGGTTGGATCAGCCTTTGTATATTCAATACGGTAATTATCTAAAAGGCATCGTGCACGGTGATTTAGGTCAGTCATTCAAAAATAACGAACCGGTGATGCAGGCGTTTTTATCGCTGTTTCCCGCCACCATTGAATTGTCTGTGTGCGCGATTTTGTTTGCGGTGATTATCGGTCTTCCGGTGGGAGTTGTGGCGGCGGTAAAGCGCGGTTCGGTTTTTGATCATACGGTCATGGCGGTGTCGCTGACCGGCTATTCGATGCCGATTTTCTGGTGGGGACTGCTGCTGATGTTGGTGATGTCGGTGCAGTTGGGCATTACGCCGGTTTCCGGAAGAATCGATGCGGCGTTTTGGATTGATGATGTGACCGGTTTTATGCTGATTGACAGCTGGTTGTCCGGCGAAGCGGGCGCATTTAAATCTGCCGTTTCACATCTGATTCTGCCCGCTATAGTGCTGGGAACGGTGCCGTTGGCGGTGATTTCGCGCATGACCCGTTCCTCCATGTTGGAGGTGTTGGGCGAAGATTATATTCGTACCGCCCATGCCAAAGGTTTAGCACCGATACGGGTGATTGTGGTGCATGCTCTGCGTAATGCTTTGATTCCGGTGGTGACGGTTATTGGGTTGATTGTCGGGCAGCTGTTGTCCGGTGCGATTCTGACCGAAACCATTTTTGCTTGGCCGGGAATCGGCAAATGGGTGATTGAGGCAATTCGCGACCGCGATTATCCGGTAGTGCAAGGTGCGGTGCTGATTATTGCGACGCTCATTATTCTGATTAATGTATGTGTTGATTTACTTTATGGCGTGCTGAATCCGCGTATTCGCCATCAACAATAAGTGGGGAAATGTTATGTCCGAATTCGTAACGCCGCTGCGAGAGTTTTGGGCGCAGTTTGGTAGCAATAAAGGCGCGGTAATCGGATTGGCGTATATTGTGGTGATTTTTGTCATCAGTATTTTTGCCGACGTTGTCGCGCCGCATGATCCCATTGTGCAGGCAAGAGAGGCGTTATTAATGCCGCCTGCTTGGCAGGACGGCGGCAGCTGGCGCTATTTTCTGGGGACCGACGATGTGGGCCGTGATATTCTATCGCGTTTGATTTACGGTGCGCGACTGTCATTGTTTATCGGTTTGCTGGTGGTGTCGTTATCTTTTATTTTCGGCGTGTCGTTGGGCTTGTTGGCAGGGTATGTCGGCGGACTGGTGGATCTGCTGATTATGCGCCTGATTGATATTATGCTGGCGATGCCGAGTCTATTGCTGGCAATTGCGATTGTTGCGATTTTAGGTCCGTCGTTGCTGAATGCGTCTTTTGCCATTGCGCTGGTTTCGCTGCCAAGTTACGTGCGGCTGACCCGTGCCGCCGTTTTAAACGAAATCAACCGTGATTATGTCACCGCTTCGCGCGTGGTCGGCGCCGGCGCTTTGCGGCTGATGTTTATCGTTATCCTGCCGAATTGCGTAGCGCCGCTTATCGTACAAACTACATTGGGTTTTTCCAATGCCATTTTAGATATGGCGGCGCTAGGTTTTCTTGGCATCGGTGCACAGCCACCGACACCGGAGTGGGGTGCCATGCTGGCGGAAGCGTTACAATTTGTACAGCGGGCTTGGTGGGTGGTGACTTTTCCTGGTTTGGCGGTATTGCTGAGCGTGTTAGCGTTTAATTTGATGGGCGACGGTTTACGCGATGCGTTGGATCCGAAACTACGGCAATAAGCGGGAGAATATATGGCATTACTGCAGGTTGAGCAGCTTTCTGTCGGGTTTGGGGCGCAAAACGCCGCATTTCAAGCGGTGGATCGGATCAGCTATCATATTGATGAGGGTGAAGTGCTTGGCATTGTCGGTGAGTCCGGCTCGGGTAAATCGGTGAGTTCGCTGGCGGTTATGGGATTAATTGACTATCCGGGGCGAGTCAGTGCCGAGAGGCTGGTTTTTGATCACCGCGACTTACTGACCCTCAATAAAAAAGAAAGGCAGCGTTTAGTCGGAGCGGAAATCGCAATGATTTTTCAGGATCCGATGACCAGTCTGAACCCTTGTTACAGCGTTGGATTTCAGATTATGGAAGCGTTAAAGGTGCATCAAGGCGGCAGTAAAAAATCTCGTCGCGCCCGCACAATCGAGTTGTTGCGCTTAGTCGGGATTCCCGCGCCGGAATCCCGTTTGTCGGTGTATCCTCATCAATTGTCGGGTGGAATGAGTCAGCGCGTGATGATCGCCATGGCGATTGCCTGTAAACCGAAATTATTGATTGCCGACGAACCGACCACCGCACTGGATGTGACCATTCAGGCACAAATTATGGATCTCCTGCTGGCGTTACAGAAAAAAGAAAATATGGCGCTGATTCTGATCTCTCATGATCTGGCGCTAGTGGCACAAGCGGCACAGCGTATTATCGTGATGTATGCTGGGCAGATCGTAGAACAAGGTCGGGCGGCAACGATTTTTACCACACCGCGGCATCCCTATACGCAGGCGCTATTGCGTTCACTGCCGGAATTTGCGGCGGGCAAATCTTGTCTACAATCCTTGCCGGGCGTGGTGCCGGGTAAATATGATCGACCGCATGGCTGTTTGCTGCACCCACGCTGCCCTTATGCGACGGAATATTGTCGCCGAGAGGAACCGCCGTTGTATCAACTGCACGAACATCAGGTGAAATGCCATACACCGCTGAATTCGCGAGGAGAACCGAGCCATGTCTGAACCGTCCGCATCGCCACCGTTGCTTGAAGCGTTAAATCTGAAAAAATATTACCCGCTGAAAAAAGGTCTGTTTTCCGCAACTCAAACAGTGAAAGCGCTGGACGGCGTATCTTTTCGTCTGGAGAAAGGAAAAACGCTGGCGATAGTGGGTGAGTCGGGTTGTGGAAAATCAACGCTGGGACGCTTGCTGAGCATGATTGAATCGCCTACTGCGGGAGAATTATTTTATAACGGGCGGCATGTTCTTGCAGATGATCCCGCTGTCCGTAAGTTGCGGCGGCAGAAAATTCAGATAGTTTTTCAAAATCCTTATGCGTCCTTAAACCCACGCAAGACAATCGGCAGCATTTTGCAAGAACCGTTGATAATTAACACCGCACTTTCCGCATCGGCACGCAAAGCCCGCGTGTTGGATATGATGGCGAAAGTTGGGCTACGTGCGGAATATTACGATCGTTATCCGCATATGTTTTCCGGCGGGCAGCGCCAGCGCATTGCCATTGCGCGCGGGTTAATGCTGAATCCGGATATTGTGGTGGCGGATGAGCCGGTTTCGGCACTGGATGTGTCAGTGCGGGCGCAGGTGTTGAATTTAATGTTGACACTACAGGCTGAACTGGGTTTGTCTTATGTGTTTATTTCCCATGATTTATCGGTCGTGGAACATATTGCCGATGACGTTATGGTGATGTATTTAGGGCGTTGCGTGGAGCAGGGACGCCGCGAACAGATTTTCAATAATCCGCGCCACCCTTATACGCAGGCGCTACTTTCCGCCACGCCGCGGCTTTCACCGGCGTTACGTCGCCGACGGATTAAGCTGGAAGGCGAGCTGCCGAGTCCGTTGAACCCGCCGCAGGGCTGTGCCTTGCATACCCGCTGTCACTTGGCGACAGCACGTTGTAAGCGGCAACAGCCGAGCTTGAAAACCTATCCGGACGGGGCGAAAATCGCCTGTTTTATGGTGGAATAAAAACAAATAACCGGAATAAGTTCGGCTTGCCTCGGTTTATTGAAGAAAAAGTGCGGTCGTTTTTTTGTTTATTTTCTTAACTTGACCAGCTCGACAGCGTGATCGGCGCCTTTTTTCAGAATCAGATTCGCCCGTTCGCGGGTTGGCAGAATATTCTGTCTTAAATTCAATCCGTTGATTTCATCCCAGATTTTTCCTGCCGTTGCAATTGCTTCGGTTTCCGATAAGGCGGCGTAATGTTTGAAATATGAGTGGGGATCATTAAACGCGCTTTGGCGGAATTTCAGAAAGCGGCGGATATACCATTCTTTCAACAGCGCTTCTTCCGCATCCACATATACGGCAAAATCCACAAAATCGGAAACAAAGGTCTGGTTGGCGTTATTGCCGCCGGTTTGCAGTACATTCAACCCTTCCAAAATTAGAATATCCGGACGGTCAACGAGATTAAATTGATCCGGCACGATATCATAGGTTAAATGTGAATAAATCGGCGCTTGTACTTCGGCTTTGCCGGATTTGATATCGGCTAAAAAGCGAATCAGGCGTTGCGTATCGTAGGATACCGGAAAGCCTTTTTTATGCAGCAAATTATCCTGTTTTAATTTTTCCAACGGATGTAAAAAGCCGTCGGTGGTGATCAGATCCACTTTCCGTATCTCGGGCCAGTTGGAAAGCAAAGATTGCAGAATTCTTGCCGAAGTGCTTTTACCGACCGCAACGCTGCCGGCAATACTGATAATATAAGGCACTTCGGGATGTTGCCCGCCGAGGAAACGGTTCAGTACGGTGCGACGGTGCAGGTTTTCTTCTATATAATAGTTAATTAAACGTGCCAGCGGCAGGTAAATAGTGCTGACCTCGTCCAAAGAAAGATCCTCGTTGAAACCAAGCAAAGGTTTAAGATCCTGTTCGGTCAGTNCACGAACATCAGGTGAAATGCCATACACCGCTGAATTCGCGAGGAGAACCGAGCCATGTCTGAACCGTCCGCATCGCCACCGTTGCTTGAAGCGTTAAATCTGAAAAAATATTACCCGCTGAAAAAAGGTCTGTTTTCCGCAACTCAAACAGTGAAAGCGCTGGACGGCGTATCTTTTCGTCTGGAGAAAGGAAAAACGCTGGCGATAGTGGGTGAGTCGGGTTGTGGAAAATCAACGCTGGGACGCTTGCTGAGCATGATTGAATCGCCTACTGCGGGAGAATTATTTTATAACGGGCGGCATGTTCTTGCAGATGATCCCGCTGTCCGTAAGTTGCGGCGGCAGAAAATTCAGATAGTTTTTCAAAATCCTTATGCGTCCTTAAACCCACGCAAGACAATCGGCAGCATTTTGCAAGAACCGTTGATAATTAACACCGCACTTTCCGCATCGGCACGCAAAGCCCGCGTGTTGGATATGATGGCGAAAGTTGGGCTACGTGCGGAATATTACGATCGTTATCCGCATATGTTTTCCGGCGGGCAGCGCCAGCGCATTGCCATTGCGCGCGGGTTAATGCTGAATCCGGATATTGTGGTGGCGGATGAGCCGGTTTCGGCACTGGATGTGTCAGTGCGGGCGCAGGTGTTGAATTTAATGTTGACACTACAGGCTGAACTGGGTTTGTCTTATGTGTTTATTTCCCATGATTTATCGGTCGTGGAACATATTGCCGATGACGTTATGGTGATGTATTTAGGGCGTTGCGTGGAGCAGGGACGCCGCGAACAGATTTTCAATAATCCGCGCCACCCTTATACGCAGGCGCTACTTTCCGCCACGCCGCGGCTTTCACCGGCGTTACGTCGCCGACGGATTAAGCTGGAAGGCGAGCTGCCGAGTCCGTTGAACCCGCCGCAGGGCTGTGCCTTGCATACCCGCTGTCACTTGGCGACAGCACGTTGTAAGCGGCAACAGCCGAGCTTGAAAACCTATCCGGACGGGGCGAAAATCGCCTGTTTTATGGTGGAATAAAAACAAATAACCGGAATAAGTTCGGCTTGCCTCGGTTTATTGAAGAAAAAGTGCGGTCGTTTTTTTGTTTATTTTCTTAACTTGACCAGCTCGACAGCGTGATCGGCGCCTTTTTTCAGAATCAGATTCGCCCGTTCGCGGGTTGGCAGAATATTCTGTCTTAAATTCAATCCGTTGATTTCATCCCAGATTTTTCCTGCCGTTGCAATTGCTTCGGTTTCCGATAAGGCGGCGTAATGTTTGAAATATGAGTGGGGATCATTAAACGCGCTTTGGCGGAATTTCAGAAAGCGGCGGATATACCATTCTTTCAACAGCGCTTCTTCCGCATCCACATATACGGCAAAATCCACAAAATCGGAAACAAAGGTCTGGTTGGCGTTATTGCCGCCGGTTTGCAGTACATTCAACCCTTCCAAAATTAGAATATCCGGACGGTCAACGAGATTAAATTGATCCGGCACGATATCATAGGTTAAATGTGAATAAATCGGCGCTTGTACTTCGGCTTTGCCGGATTTGATATCGGCTAAAAAGCGAATCAGGCGTTGCGTATCGTAGGATACCGGAAAGCCTTTTTTATGCAGCAAATTATCCTGTTTTAATTTTTCCAACGGATGTAAAAAGCCGTCGGTGGTGATCAGATCCACTTTCCGTATCTCGGGCCAGTTGGAAAGCAAAGATTGCAGAATTCTTGCCGAAGTGCTTTTACCGACCGCAACGCTGCCGGCAATACTGATAATATAAGGCACTTCGGGATGTTGCCCGCCGAGGAAACGGTTCAGTACGGTGCGACGGTGCAGGTTTTCTTCTATATAATAGTTAATTAAACGTGCCAGCGGCAGGTAAATAGTGCTGACCTCGTCCAAAGAAAGATCCTCGTTGAAACCAAGCAAAGGTTTAAGATCCTGTTCGGTCAGTTTCAGCGGAACGGACTTGCGCAATTCGGCCCACTGCTGACGATTAAAGGTAAGAAACGGCGTTAATTGGCTTGAATAGACGTCCGGCATTGGGGATTCCACGGTAATCTTTGCACCTGTAATTGATCATTGAATAGGGGGAATATACCTTATAAATGCATGCTTGCGCATAAAAATTTTCGATATATTACAACTTTTTTTATAAAATTTATGCGTTTTGTTTGAGAAATAGACGAATGATTAAAAAAAAAGATTTTTTTAATAAAAAATGCTTGTCACAGGTAAATTTTTCCCTATAATACGCCTCACTTGCTTATGACGCCGACTTAGCTCAGTAGGTAGAGCAACTGACTTGTAATCAGTAGGTCATCAGTTCGATTCCGATAGTCGGCACCATTTCATAAACAAGTGTTTTATTAAATGCGGAGGGGTTCCCGAGCGGCCAAAGGGAGCAGACTGTAAATCTGCCGGCTCAGCCTTCGAAGGTTCGAATCCTTCCCCCTCCACCATTTTAATGAATCCTGATGGGACAGATGAATTTAGGACTGCGGGCATCGTATAATGGCTATTACCTCAGCCTTCCAAGCTGATGATGCGGGTTCGATTCCCGCTGCCCGCTCCAAGTAAAGCGCTGATATAGCTCAGTTGGTAGAGCGCACCCTTGGTAAGGGTGAGGTCGGCGGTTCAAATCCGCCTATCAGCACCACTTCTTAATTTTTCTCTCCTGATTAGCATGACTTAATTTTCTACATTTGGTTAATGTGGTATATTGAACCATCGATAACCGTGTTTGTTTAGAGGGACTCTCAATGTCTAAAGAAAAATTTGAACGTACAAAACCGCACGTTAACGTGGGTACAATCGGCCACGTTGACCATGGTAAAACAACTTTAACCGCAGCAATCACAACCGTATTATCCAAACATTACGGCGGTGCGGCCC
>LM994633.1:78998-97686 GCA_000752995.2 Haemophilus massiliensis
CCCGCCGCAGGGCTGTGCCTTGCATACCCGCTGTCACTTGGCGACAGCACGTTGTAAGCGGCAACAGCCGAGCTTGAAAACCTATCCGGACGGGGCGAAAATCGCCTGTTTTATGGTGGAATAAAAACAAATAACCGGAATAAGTTCGGCTTGCCTCGGTTTATTGAAGAAAAAGTGCGGTCGTTTTTTTGTTTATTTTCTTAACTTGACCAGCTCGACAGCGTGATCGGCGCCTTTTTTCAGAATCAGATTCGCCCGTTCGCGGGTTGGCAGAATATTCTGTCTTAAATTCAATCCGTTGATTTCATCCCAGATTTTTCCTGCCGTTGCAATTGCTTCGGTTTCCGATAAGGCGGCGTAATGTTTGAAATATGAGTGGGGATCATTAAACGCGCTTTGGCGGAATTTCAGAAAGCGGCGGATATACCATTCTTTCAACAGCGCTTCTTCCGCATCCACATATACGGCAAAATCCACAAAATCGGAAACAAAGGTCTGGTTGGCGTTATTGCCGCCGGTTTGCAGTACATTCAACCCTTCCAAAATTAGAATATCCGGACGGTCAACGAGATTAAATTGATCCGGCACGATATCATAGGTTAAATGTGAATAAATCGGCGCTTGTACTTCGGCTTTGCCGGATTTGATATCGGCTAAAAAGCGAATCAGGCGTTGCGTATCGTAGGATACCGGAAAGCCTTTTTTATGCAGCAAATTATCCTGTTTTAATTTTTCCAACGGATGTAAAAAGCCGTCGGTGGTGATCAGATCCACTTTCCGTATCTCGGGCCAGTTGGAAAGCAAAGATTGCAGAATTCTTGCCGAAGTGCTTTTACCGACCGCAACGCTGCCGGCAATACTGATAATATAAGGCACTTCGGGATGTTGCCCGCCGAGGAAACGGTTCAGTACGGTGCGACGGTGCAGGTTTTCTTCTATATAATAGTTAATTAAACGTGCCAGCGGCAGGTAAATAGTGCTGACCTCGTCCAAAGAAAGATCCTCGTTGAAACCAAGCAAAGGTTTAAGATCCTGTTCGGTCAGTTTCAGCGGAACGGACTTGCGCAATTCGGCCCACTGCTGACGATTAAAGGTAAGAAACGGCGTTAATTGGCTTGAATAGACGTCCGGCATTGGGGATTCCACGGTAATCTTTGCACCTGTAATTGATCATTGAATAGGGGGAATATACCTTATAAATGCATGCTTGCGCATAAAAATTTTCGATATATTACAACTTTTTTTATAAAATTTATGCGTTTTGTTTGAGAAATAGACGAATGATTAAAAAAAAAGATTTTTTTAATAAAAAATGCTTGTCACAGGTAAATTTTTCCCTATAATACGCCTCACTTGCTTATGACGCCGACTTAGCTCAGTAGGTAGAGCAACTGACTTGTAATCAGTAGGTCATCAGTTCGATTCCGATAGTCGGCACCATTTCATAAACAAGTGTTTTATTAAATGCGGAGGGGTTCCCGAGCGGCCAAAGGGAGCAGACTGTAAATCTGCCGGCTCAGCCTTCGAAGGTTCGAATCCTTCCCCCTCCACCATTTTAATGAATCCTGATGGGACAGATGAATTTAGGACTGCGGGCATCGTATAATGGCTATTACCTCAGCCTTCCAAGCTGATGATGCGGGTTCGATTCCCGCTGCCCGCTCCAAGTAAAGCGCTGATATAGCTCAGTTGGTAGAGCGCACCCTTGGTAAGGGTGAGGTCGGCGGTTCAAATCCGCCTATCAGCACCACTTCTTAATTTTTCTCTCCTGATTAGCATGACTTAATTTTCTACATTTGGTTAATGTGGTATATTGAACCATCGATAACCGTGTTTGTTTAGAGGGACTCTCAATGTCTAAAGAAAAATTTGAACGTACAAAACCGCACGTTAACGTGGGTACAATCGGCCACGTTGACCATGGTAAAACAACTTTAACCGCAGCAATCACAACCGTATTATCCAAACATTACGGCGGTGCGGCCCGCGCCTTTGACCAGATTGATAACGCGCCGGAAGAAAAAGCGCGCGGAATTACCATCAACACTTCACACGTTGAATACGACACACCGACTCGTCACTACGCACACGTTGACTGTCCGGGACACGCCGACTATGTAAAAAACATGATTACCGGTGCGGCGCAAATGGACGGTGCTATCTTAGTAGTAGCGGCAACCGACGGTCCAATGCCACAAACTCGTGAGCACATCTTATTAGGTCGCCAAGTAGGCGTTCCTTACATTATCGTATTCTTAAACAAATGCGACATGGTAGATGACGAAGAGTTATTAGAATTAGTTGAAATGGAAGTGCGTGAGTTGCTGTCTCAATATGACTTCCCGGGTGATGACACGCCAATCGTACGCGGTTCTGCATTAAAAGCATTAGAAGGCGACGCACAATGGGAAGAAAAAATCCTGGAATTAGCCAACCACTTAGATACTTACATCCCTGAACCTGAGCGTGCAATCGACCAGCCATTCCTGCTACCGATTGAAGACGTATTTTCAATCTCCGGACGTGGTACCGTAGTAACCGGTCGTGTTGAACGTGGTATCATCCGTACCGGTGATGAAGTGGAAATTGTAGGTATCAAACCGACAGCGAAAACAACCGTAACCGGTGTTGAAATGTTCCGTAAACTGTTAGACGAAGGTCGTGCAGGTGAAAACATCGGTGCATTATTACGTGGTACGAAACGTGAAGAAATCGAACGTGGTCAGGTGTTGGCGAAACCGGGTTCAATTACTCCGCATACTGATTTTGAATCTGAAGTATACGTATTGTCCAAAGAAGAAGGCGGTCGTCATACTCCATTCTTCAAAGGATACCGTCCACAGTTCTACTTCCGTACTACTGACGTAACAGGTACAATTGAATTACCGGAAGGTGTGGAAATGGTAATGCCGGGCGATAACATCAAAATGACAGTAAGCCTGATTCACCCAATTGCGATGGACCAAGGTTTACGTTTTGCGATTCGTGAAGGTGGCCGTACAGTTGGTGCGGGTGTGGTAGCGAAGATTATCAAATAATCAAGCGAACATGCTGAATAAAGAGGGTATCGAAAGATACCCTTTTTGTTATGGGCAGAAAAATATGTCATAAAAGCGGATATTTTTGATAGGCAATAAAATCAGAAAGTGCTACAATCACGCGTTCAAAGCGGATCCCTGTTTTAACAGTTAAATAATGGATTAAATTATGGCGTTAGATATTGATAAAAAGAAAAATACTCCGGAAGTCGTCGATGAGCGAAAGTCCAAAGGAGCAAATAACTTTTTGTGGCTGCTTGTAGTGGTTGTCATTGCCGTTGCTGCCTTAGGTAATATTTATTTAGTTGAGCAATTTTCGGCTCCTGTACGTGTTGTCGGGGTTGTTGTGTTACTGCTTGCCGCATTAGGTATTGCGGCGGTTNAGGGTGAGGTCGGCGGTTCAAATCCGCCTATCAGCACCACTTCTTAATTTTTCTCTCCTGATTAGCATGACTTAATTTTCTACATTTGGTTAATGTGGTATATTGAACCATCGATAACCGTGTTTGTTTAGAGGGACTCTCAATGTCTAAAGAAAAATTTGAACGTACAAAACCGCACGTTAACGTGGGTACAATCGGCCACGTTGACCATGGTAAAACAACTTTAACCGCAGCAATCACAACCGTATTATCCAAACATTACGGCGGTGCGGCCCGCGCCTTTGACCAGATTGATAACGCGCCGGAAGAAAAAGCGCGCGGAATTACCATCAACACTTCACACGTTGAATACGACACACCGACTCGTCACTACGCACACGTTGACTGTCCGGGACACGCCGACTATGTAAAAAACATGATTACCGGTGCGGCGCAAATGGACGGTGCTATCTTAGTAGTAGCGGCAACCGACGGTCCAATGCCACAAACTCGTGAGCACATCCTATTAGGTCGCCAAGTAGGCGTTCCTTACATTATCGTATTCTTAAACAAATGCGACATGGTAGATGACGAAGAGTTATTAGAATTAGTTGAAATGGAAGTGCGTGAGTTGCTGTCTCAATATGACTTCCCGGGTGATGACACGCCAATCGTACGCGGTTCTGCATTAAAAGCATTAGAAGGCGACGCACAATGGGAAGAAAAAATCCTGGAATTAGCCAACCACTTAGATACTTACATCCCTGAACCTGAGCGTGCAATCGACCAGCCATTCCTGCTACCGATTGAAGACGTATTTTCAATCTCCGGACGTGGTACCGTAGTAACCGGTCGTGTTGAACGTGGTATCATCCGTACCGGTGATGAAGTGGAAATTGTAGGTATCAAACCGACAGCGAAAACAACCGTAACCGGTGTTGAAATGTTCCGTAAACTGTTAGACGAAGGTCGTGCAGGTGAAAACATCGGTGCATTATTACGTGGTACGAAACGTGAAGAAATCGAACGTGGTCAGGTGTTGGCGAAACCGGGTTCAATTACTCCGCATACTGATTTTGAATCTGAAGTATACGTATTGTCCAAAGAAGAAGGCGGTCGTCATACTCCATTCTTCAAAGGATACCGTCCACAGTTCTACTTCCGTACTACTGACGTAACAGGTACAATTGAATTACCAGAAGGTGTGGAAATGGTAATGCCGGGCGATAACATCAAAATGACAGTAAGCCTGATTCACCCAATTGCGATGGACCAAGGTTTACGTTTTGCGATTCGTGAAGGTGGCCGTACAGTTGGTGCGGGTGTGGTAGCGAAGATTATCAAATAATCAAGCGAACATGCTGAATAAAGAGGGTATCGAAAGATACCCTTTTTGTTATGGGCAGAAAAATATGTCATAAAAGCGGATATTTTTGATAGGCAATAAAATCAGAAAGTGCTACAATCACGCGTTCAAAGCGGATCCCTGTTTTAACAGTTAAATAATGGATTAAATTATGGCGTTAGATATTGATAAAAAGAAAAATACTCCGGAAGTCGTCGATGAGCGAAAGTCCAAAGGAGCAAATAACTTTTTGTGGCTGCTTGTAGTGGTTGTCATTGCCGTTGCTGCCTTAGGTAATATTTATTTAGTTGAGCAATTTTCGGCTCCTGTACGTGTTGTCGGGGTTGTTGTGTTACTGCTTGCCGCATTAGGTATTGCGGCGGTTACTAATCAAGGGACGAAAGCGCGCGGATTTTTGAAGGATTCCAGAACGGAATTAAGAAAAGTTGTATGGCCTACGCGTCAGGAAGCGATGCAGACAACCTTGATTGTGATGGGCGTCACGGTGGTTGTATCACTCATTTTATGGGGAATGGATTCAATTATCGTATCGGTAGTTACATTTTTGACGGATTTGAGGTTCTAACATGACGGAAAATGCAGCAAAAAAACGTTGGTATGTGTTGCAAGCCTTTTCAGGATTTGAAGGGCGGGTCGCCGCAACGTTACGCGAATATATTAAACTTCATCAGATGGAAGATCAGTTCGGTGAAGTGTTGGTTCCGACAGAAGAAGTGGTTGAAAATGTCGGCGGCAAACGCCGTAGAAGCGAACGCAAATATTTCCCGGGTTATGTGTTAGTACAAATGGAAATGAACGATTATACTTGGCAGCTGGTGCGCAGCGTGCCACGTGTAATGGGTTTTATCGGTGGCACACCGGATAAACCGGCGCCGATCAGTAATCGTGAAGCGGATATTATTTTAAATCGTCTTGAGCAGAATTCCGATAAACCGAAACCGCGTACTACTTTCCAACCGGGCGAAGAAGTGCGGGTTACGGAAGGACCGTTTGCCGATTTCAATGGAACGGTGGAAGAGGTGGATTATGAAAAAGGTCGCCTGAAAGTCTCCGTTTCTATTTTCGGTCGCGCTACACCGGTTGAGCTGGAATTTGGTCAGGTAGAAAAAACGCGTTAATTTTTGACCGCACTTTTGTCTGACGGCAATCGGGTTGAACTGACAAAAGCGAGAATTTTACTTGAAATAGAGATCGTGTTTGATTAGAATACGAGCTTTCGTAAACACAGGGGAGCTGTTAATAGCGTTATCACCCATTAAGAGGAAACTAAAATGGCAAAAAAAGTACAAGCCTACGTTAAGCTGCAAGTTGCGGCAGGTATGGCAAATCCTTCACCACCGGTTGGTCCGGCTTTAGGTCAGCAGGGTGTGAACATTATGGAATTCTGTAAAGCGTTCAATGCACGTACTGAGAGCATTGAAAAAGGCTTGCCGATTCCGGTCGTTATCACCGTCTATGCAGACCGCTCATTCACATTCGTGACCAAAACACCACCGGCAGCCGTATTGCTGAAAAAAGCGGCCGGTATCAAATCCGGTTCTGGTAAACCGAATAAAGATAAAGTCGGTAAAGTAACCCGTGCACAAGTACGCGAAATTGCTGAAGTGAAAGCAGCCGATATGACCGGTGCGACTGTTGAAACTAAGATGAAATCTATTGAAGGTACTGCACGTTCAATGGGTTTGGTAGTGGAGGACTAATCAATGGCTAAACTAACCAAACGTATGAAAGCGATTAAAGCTGGTATTGATTCGAACAAAGTGTATGAGATCAATGAAGCGATCGCAGTATTAAAACAATTTGCCACTGCAAAATTTGTTGAAAGTGTTGATGTCGCAGTTAATCTGGGTATTGATGCGCGTAAATCCGACCAGAATGTGCGCGGTGCAACCGTATTACCGAACGGTACCGGTCGCTCAGTTCGTGTTGCAGTATTTACACAGGGCGCAAATGCTGAGGCAGCGAAAGAAGCCGGTGCAGATTTAGTCGGTATGGAAGATTTAGCCGAACAGATTAAAAAAGGCGAAATGAACTTTGACGTTGTTATCGCATCACCTGATGCAATGCGCGTTGTCGGTCAGTTGGGGCAGATTTTAGGCCCGCGCGGCTTAATGCCCAACCCGAAAGTCGGTACTGTGACACCGAACGTGGCGGAAGCGGTTAAAAACGCAAAATCCGGTCAGGTTCGTTACCGCAACGATAAAAACGGTATTATTCATACCACTATCGGTAAAGCAGATTTCTCTGCGGAACAATTAAAAGAAAACCTACAGGCGTTATTAGCGGCATTGAATAAAGCAAAACCTGCCAGCGCAAAAGGTATCTTTATTAAGAAAGTCAGTCTTTCTACTACGCAAGGTGCCGGTGTTGCGGTGGATCACGCCAGCTTATAATCCGTATCTTGCTTTACAAGGGTGTGCATTGTATATATAATACGCACCCTCTTTATGTCTTTAAGGCATAATGTTCTGATGGTGCTTGACCTTTATCAAGCCCCGTCCAAGACCGTAGGGGATGCAAGCCGTTTTAACTCGGTTAGTGTCTTAATTATCCTACGTAGATGGTGATACAGAATGAGAATTTTTCTTGCTTCTGTGCACCGAATCCGTCCCGATATGTAATATCGGGTAATTTTATTCCGAGCAATCGGAGTGTATTCAGGAGCTAACAGCCAATGGCATTAAATCTTCAAGACAAACAAGCAATTGTTGCCGAAGTAAATGAAGCAGCCAAAGGTGCCCTGTCGGCGGTTATCGCGGATTCCCGTGGTGTTACCGTTGATAAAATGACCGAACTGCGTAAAGTAGCTCGTGAAGCTGGGGTGTCAATCCGTGTGGTACGTAATACTTTATTGCGTCGTGCGGTTGAAGGAACAGATTACGAATGCTTGAAAGATACCTTTGTCGGTCCGACACTTATCGCATTTTCTAACGAACATCCGGGTGCGGCAGCGCGCTTATTCAAAGATTTCGCTAAAGCAAACGATAAGTTTGAAATTAAAGGTGCTGCCTTTGAAGGTAAGATCCAAGATGTTGAATTCTTAGCAACATTACCGACTTACGAAGAAGCAATTGCACGTTTAATGGGTACTATGAAAGAAGCTGCGGCAGGCAAACTTGTACGCACACTTGCGGCATACCGCGACAAATTACAGGAAGCGGCTTAATTCAAGCGTTTCTTAATTGGTTTAATTTATTTACTTTAGGAATTGATTGTTATGTCATTAACTAACGAACAAATCATTGAAGCGATCGCTTCTAAATCTGTAACTGAAATCGTAGAATTAATTTCTGCAATGGAAGAAAAATTCGGTGTTTCTGCAGCCGCCGCAGCAGTAGCAGTAGCAGCAGGTCCAGCTGAAGCAGCAGAAGAAAAAACTGAATTCGACGTTGTTCTTGCCGCAGCCGGCGCTAACAAAGTTGCTGTAATTAAAGCGGTTCGCGGTGCAACAGGTTTAGGCTTGAAAGAAGCTAAAGACTTAGTTGAATCTGCACCGGCAGTATTGAAAGAAGGCATCGCTAAAGCTGAAGCTGAAGAACTGAAAAAATCTTTAGAGGAAGCTGGCGCACAGGTAGAAATCAAATAATTATTGATTTTGTATTTAACCTGATTTCAGGTGTGAAAAAGCCAACGAGATTTTGTTGGCTTTTTTATTTATCTAGATAAATCGCAGCATAAAATAGCATTAGCAAAATTGTCGGTTTGTCAAAACTCCAGAAAAAAGCACCGCACTTTTCGATCATTTATTCGTTAATTTTATTGCCTTAAGCTGATAGTTTTTGTATAATCCTCGGTCCGAATTTCGCATTCCCGGCTAGATGACTATTTCGTCTAGCCTTTTGTGTTATCCTAGGATAGAAATTCATTAGCCGTTATGATTTCTATCTTGCTCAAGATTAAGTCTTTATTTTGAGTTATCGTCCCACTACAGAAGTAAGGTTCAGAGTGCGGTCATTATTAACGGTTAATCATTGTCGTACGGCTTTCGCATTTTTGATGCAGGTACGATTGGGTCACTGAACAGCAAGCAGAGGAACCCTATGGTTTACTCATATACCGAGAAAAAACGTATTCGTAAAGACTTCGGCAAACGTCCGCAAGTTTTAAATGTCCCTTATTTATTAACCATTCAACTCGATTCTTTCGATAAATTCATTCAACGCGATCCGGAAGGCCAGCAAGGTCTAGAAGCGGCGTTTCGCTCCGTGTTTCCGATTGTGAGCAACAATGGCAATACCGAACTACAATATGTCAGCTATCAGTTGGGTGAGCCGGTATTTGATGTTAGAGAATGTCAGATTCGCGGCACCACTTTCGCCGCACCGCTGCGGGTAAAATTACGTTTAGTCAGCTATGACAAAGATGCGGCGCCCGGCACGATTAAAGATATTAAAGAACAAGAAGTGTATATGGGCGAAATCCCGCTGATGACCGATAACGGTACCTTCGTTATTAACGGTACTGAGCGTGTTATCGTGTCGCAGCTGCATCGCAGTCCCGGCGTATTTTTTGACAGCGATAAAGGGAAGACCCATTCATCGGGTAAAGTGCTGTATAACGCACGTATTATTCCTTACCGCGGTTCTTGGTTGGATTTCGAGTTTGATCCGAAAGATAATTTATATGCTCGAATTGACCGTCGCCGTAAATTACCGGCAACTATTATTTTGCGTGCGTTGAATTACAGCACGGAAGAAATTCTGGATCTGTTCTTTGATAAAATTCAGTTTGAGATTCGCGATAATAAATTATTAATGACGCTGGTACCGGAAAGACTGCGTGGTGAAACCGCATCTTTCGATATTGAGGCAAACGGTAAAGTGTATGTTGAGCGCGGTCGCCGTATTACGGCCCGACATATTCGCACGCTGGAAAAAGATCAGATTACACAAGTTGAAGTGCCGACGGAATATATCGTCAGTAAAGTTGCAGCAAAAGATTATGTGGATTTAGAATCCGGCGAACTGATTTGCCCTGCCAATATGGAAATGTCGTTGGAGCTTTTGGCCAAACTGGCGCAGGCGGGTTATACCACCATTGAAACCCTGTTTACCAATGATTTGGACTACGGTCCTTATATTTCAGAAACTTTGCGCGTTGATCCGTCGAACGACCGCTTAAGCGCGCTGGTTGAAATTTACCGAATGATGCGTCCGGGCGAACCGCCGACAAAAGAAGCGGCGGAAGGTTTATTTGACAATTTATTCTTCTCGCAGGATCGTTATGATTTATCTGCGGTCGGTCGGATGAAATTTAACCGCTCTTTAGGTCTTGAAGAAACTAGCGGCAGCGGTATCTTAAGTAAAGAAGATATTGTCAGCGTAATGAAAAAATTAATCGACATTCGTAACGGCCGTGGGGAGGTGGACGATATTGACCACTTGGGCAACCGCCGTATTCGTTCTGTCGGTGAAATGGCGGAAAATCAATTCCGTATTGGATTGGTACGTGTTGAACGTGCTGTGAAAGAACGTTTGTCTTTAGGTGATCTGGATGCGATAACACCGCAGGATTTAATCAATGCGAAACCGATTTCCGCCGCAGTGAAAGAGTTTTTCGGCTCTTCACAGCTGTCTCAGTTTATGGATCAGAACAACCCGTTATCGGAAGTCACGCATAAACGTCGTATTTCCGCATTGGGCCCGGGTGGTTTGACCCGTGAGCGTGCCGGGTTCGAGGTGCGTGACGTACATGCAACTCACTATGGTCGTGTCTGCCCGATCGAAACGCCGGAAGGTCCGAATATCGGATTGATCAACTCATTATCCGTGTATGCCCGCACTAACGATTACGGCTTTTTAGAAACTCCATACCGTAAAGTAGTTAACGGGCAGGTGACTGAAGAAATCGAATATTTATCGGCGATTGAAGAAGGTAAGTACGTTATTGCGCAGGCAAACTCAAACCTTGATGCTGAGCTGCGTTTTACCGATGCGTTCGTGACCTGCCGCGGTGAATACGGTGAGTCCGGTTTATATCGTCCGGAAGAAATTCACTATATGGACGTTTCTACTCAACAGGTGGTTTCCGTTGCGGCGGCGTTGATCCCGTTCCTTGAACACGACGATGCGAACCGTGCCTTGATGGGCGCGAACATGCAGCGTCAGGCAGTGCCGACTCTGCGTGCGGACAAACCGTTGGTCGGTACCGGCATGGAAAAACCGGTTGCGCTTGACTCCGGTGTGGCGGTAGTGGCGAAACGCGGCGGTACTATTCAGTATGTTGATGCTTCCCGTATCGTAGTGAAAGTCAACGAAGATGAAACTGTTGCCGGTGAAGCGGGTATCGATATTTATAATCTAATCAAATACACCCGTTCCAACCAAAACACCTGTATCAATCAGATTCCTTGCGTGGAATTGGGCGAACCGATTGAACGCGGTGAAATTCTGGCTGACGGTCCGTCCACCGATTTAGGAGAACTGGCGCTGGGTCAGAATATGCGGGTGGCATTTATGCCGTGGAACGGCTATAACTTTGAAGATTCTATGTTGGTGTCTGAACGCGTGGTGCAGGAAGATCGTTTTACCACGATTCATATTCAGGAATTATCCTGTGTGGCACGTGATACTAAATTAGGTTCCGAAGAAATCACCGCAGATATTCCGAATGTGGGCGAAGCCGCATTAAGCAAACTGGATGAATCAGGTATCGTATATATCGGAGCGGAAGTGCGCGGCGGCGATATTCTGGTGGGTAAAGTGACGCCGAAAGGTGAAACTCAGTTAACGCCGGAAGAAAAATTACTGCGTGCAATCTTCGGTGAAAAAGCCTCCGACGTAAAAGATTCTTCTCTGCGCGTGCCGAACAGCGTTTCCGGTACGGTCATTGACGTTCAGGTCTTCACCCGTGACGGTGTGGAAAAAGACAAACGCGCGCTTGAAATTGAAGAAATGCAGTTAAAACAGGCGAAAAAAGACTTGGTCGAAGAGCTTGAAATTCTGGAAGCCGGTTTATTTGCCCGTGTGCGGAATTTGTTAATGAGCGGCGGTGCTGATGCAAGCCAGCTGGATAAATTGGAACGCAGTAAATGGCTGGAACAGACGTTAGCCGATGAAGCGAAACAAAATCAGTTGGAACAATTGGCGGAGCAATATGAAGAATTGCGCAAGGACTTTGAACACAAACTTGAAGTAAAACGCGGCAAGATCATTCAAGGTGATGATTTGGCACCGGGTGTACTGAAAGTGGTGAAAGTGTATCTTGCGGTGAAACGCCAGATTCAACCGGGTGATAAAATGGCGGGTCGTCACGGTAACAAAGGGGTTATTTCCAAAATCAACCCGATTGAAGATATGCCGTACGATGAAAACGGCCAGCCGGTGGATATCGTATTGAACCCGCTGGGCGTTCCGTCCCGTATGAATATCGGTCAGATTCTGGAAACCCATTTAGGTCTGGCGGCAAAAGGTATTGGCGATCAGATCAATGCCATGATTAAACAGAAACAGGACGTTGAGAAACTGCGCGGTTATATTCAGAAAGCTTATGATCTCGGCGGCGGTTCTCAGGTTGTAGATCTGAACACCTTTACCGACGAAGAAGTCATGCGTCTGGCGCAAAATCTGCGTAAAGGTATGCCGCTGGCAACGCCGGTATTTGACGGTGCACATGAAGAGGAAATCAAAGGCTTGTTGGAGCTGGGCGGCTTGCCGACTTCCGGTCAGATTACCTTGTATGACGGTCGTACCGGTGAGAAATTTGAGCGTCCGGTAACGGTCGGCTATATGTATATGCTCAAATTGAACCACTTGGTTGACGACAAAATGCACGCACGTTCCACCGGTTCTTACAGCCTTGTGACTCAGCAGCCGCTGGGCGGTAAAGCGCAGTTCGGTGGTCAGCGTTTCGGGGAAATGGAAGTTTGGGCGCTGGAAGCCTACGGTGCCGCCTATACCTTACAGGAAATGCTCACCGTGAAATCCGATGATGTGAACGGTCGTACCAAGATGTATAAAAATATCGTTGGCGGTACACATCAAATGGATCCGGGTACGCCGGAATCTTTCAACGTTATTATGAAAGAGATCCGTTCCCTCGGTATTAATATCGACTTGGATGAAGAGTAGTCAATTTGCCCTGCCCGTGTTTGGTTTAGGCCGGCGGCAGGGCTGCACCGAGTGTGCCGGTTACGCTATGTAACATTTTGAAAGTACGCCCAAGTGCGGTGGAAATATTGAAAATTTTGACCGCACTTGAATAAGTTTAACTCCGACAGGAGCAAATCTGTGAAAGACTTAGTTAAGTTTTTAAAAACGCAATCAAAAACCTCAGAAGATTTTGATGTGATTAAAATTGGATTGGCCTCACCCGATATGATTCGTTCTTGGTCATACGGTGAAGTCAAAAAACCGGAAACCATCAACTACCGTACATTTAAACCTGAACGCGACGGTCTGTTCTGTGCGCGTATCTTCGGGCCGGTAAAAGATTACGAATGTCTATGCGGTAAATATAAACGCTTAAAACACCGCGGTGTGATTTGTGAAAAATGCGGTGTGGAAGTAACGCAGGCAAAAGTACGCCGTGAGCGCATGGGGCATATTGAACTCGCCTCGCCGGTGGCACATATCTGGTTTTTAAAATCATTGCCGTCCCGTATCGGTTTATTATTGGATATGCCGCTGCGCGATATTGAACGAGTGCTGTATTTTGAGTCCTATATTGTGATTGAACCGGGTATGACCGATCTGGAAAAAGGTCAGCTGTTAACCGAAGAACAATATATGGACGCTGAAGATCGCTGGGCGGACGAATTCGACGCGAAAATGGGCGCCGAAGCGATTCAAGCCCTACTGCGTGATATGGATTTAGAACAGGAATGCGAGACACTGCGTGAAGAATTGCAGGAAACCAATTCCGAAACCAAGCGCAAAAAAATCACTAAACGTCTGAAATTATTGGAAGCCTTTATTCAGTCCGGCAACAAACCGGAATGGATGGTCATGACCGTACTGCCGGTATTGCCACCGGATTTACGTCCGTTGGTGCCGTTGGACGGTGGTCGTTTTGCTACCTCCGATCTGAACGATTTGTACCGTCGCGTGATTAACCGTAACAACCGTCTGAAACGTTTATTGGATTTGATAGCGCCGGATATTATCGTGCGCAACGAAAAACGTATGTTGCAGGAATCGGTGGACGCGCTGTTGGATAACGGTCGTCGCGGTCGCGCGATCACCGGTTCAAACCGCCGTCCGTTAAAATCGCTGGCGGATATGATCAAGGGTAAACAGGGACGTTTCCGTCAGAACCTGTTGGGTAAACGCGTTGACTATTCCGGTCGTTCGGTTATTACTGTAGGGCCTTACTTACATCTGCATCAATGCGGTCTGCCGAAAAAAATGGCGCTGGAGTTATTCCGTCCGTTCATTTATGCGAAATTAGAAAGCCGCGGCTTTGCTACAACCATTAAAGCGGCGAAGAAAATGGTCGAGCGTGAAGATGCTATCGTATGGGATATTCTGGCTGAAGTGATCCGCGAACATCCGATTCTGCTAAACCGTGCGCCGACCTTGCATCGTCTGGGGATTCAAGCTTTCGAGCCAATTTTGATTGAAGGTAAAGCGATTCAGTTGCATCCGTTGGTTTGTGCGGCGTTCAATGCGGACTTCGATGGTGACCAAATGGCGGTTCACGTGCCGTTAACGCTGGAAGCGCAGTTGGAAGCGCGTGCGTTAATGATGTCCACCAATAACATTTTATCGCCAGCGAACGGTGAGCCGATTATTGTTCCGTCGCAGGACGTAGTGTTGGGTCTGTATTACATGACCCGCGATAAAGTGAACGGTAAAGGCGAAGGTATGTTGCTGCAAGACCCGCGTGAGGCGGAAAAAGCCTACCGTACCGGTCAGGCGGAACTGCATTCCCGCGTGAAAGTGCGAATTACCGAATATGTAAAAAATGCGGCGGACGAATTTGTGGCGCAAACCCATTTGGTCGATACCACCGTCGGTCGTGCTATTTTGTGGATGATCGCGCCGAAAGGCATGCCGTTTAAACTGTTTAACCAGACATTAGGCAAAAAGGCAATTTCAAAATTAATTAATGAAAGCTACCGCCGTTTGGGGTTAAAAGCCAGCGTTTTGTTTGCCGACCAGATTATGTACACCGGTTTTGCTTATGCGGCACGTTCCGGTTCTTCCGTCGGTATCGACGATATGGTGATTCCGGCGAAGAAATACGAAATTATTTCCGCAGCGGAAAAAGAAGTTGCCGAGATTCAGGAGCAATTCCAGTCCGGTCTTGTGACCGCCGGCGAGCGCTATAATAAAGTGATCGACATTTGGGCGGCTGCTAATGAACGGGTTGCCAAAGCGATGATGGAAAACCTGTCCACGGAAGAAGTGATTAACCGTGACGGTCAGCCGGAAAAACAGGCGTCTTTCAACAGCATCTTTATGATGGCGGATTCCGGGGCGCGTGGTTCTGCGGCGCAGATTCGTCAGCTAGCGGGGATGCGCGGCTTGATGGCACGTCCGGACGGTTCGATTATTGAAACGCCGATTACCGCAAACTTCCGTGAAGGGCTGAACGTTCTGCAATACTTTATTTCCACTCACGGTGCCCGTAAAGGTTTGGCGGATACGGCACTGAAAACGGCGAACTCCGGTTATCTGACCCGTCGTTTAGTGGATGTGGCGCAGGATCTGGTTATTGTTGAAGACGACTGCGGCACCCATGAAGGTATTGTGATGACCCCGTTAATTGAGGGCGGTGACGTAAAAGAAGCACTGCGTGATCGCGTATTGGGTCGTGTGGCGGCGGAAGATATTCTGAAACCGGGTACCGAAGAAGTCTTGATTCCGCGTAATACGCTGTTGGATGAAAAACTTTGTGATCTGATTGATGAAAACTCCGTAGACAGTATCAAAGTGCGGTCGGTTGTAACCTGTAATACCGATTTCGGTGTTTGCGCGAAATGTTACGGTCGTGATTTGGCGCGCGGACATTTGATTAATCAAGGGGAAGCGGTCGGTGTGATTGCGGCGCAATCCATCGGTGAACCGGGTACACAGTTGACCATGCGTACATTCCATATCGGTGGGGCGGCGTCTGCGGCGGCGAAAGAATCCAGCGTTCAAGTGAAAAATACCGGTACGCTGCGTTTAGCTAACGTGAAATCGGTGACCAACAAAGAAGGCAAACTGGTGCTGACTTCACGTAATACCGAATTGACCATTATTGATACTTTTGGACGTACTAAAGAACACTATAAAGTACCTTACGGTGCGGTGCTGAGCAAAGGCGACGGTCAGGAAGTGACTGCCGGCGAAGTAGTTGCCAACTGGGATCCGCATACAATGCCGGTCGTTTCCGAGGTTAGCGGTTTGGTTAAATTCGTGGATATTGTCGATGGTCTGACAGTCACCCGTCAAACCGACGAATTAACTGGCTTATCCTCCATCGTGGTGCAGGATGTGGGTGAACGTGCGACGGCGGGTAAAGATCTGCGTCCGGCATTAAAATTGGTTGATGCGCAAGGCAATGATATCTTTATTCCGGGA
Source organism: Haemophilus massiliensis (assembly GCA_000752995.2). GTDB lineage: Bacteria > Pseudomonadota > Gammaproteobacteria > Enterobacterales > Pasteurellaceae > Necropsobacter > Necropsobacter massiliensis_B. Next base: position 95,272 of record LM994633.1, read on the forward strand.
ACCGATGTGCTGGCACAATATTTCTTGCCGGGTAAAGCGATTGTTACGCTTGACGACGGTGCGGAAGTGTCGATTGGTGAACCGCTGGCGCGTATTCCGCAGGAATCTGTGGGAACCAAAGATATTACCGGTGGTCTGCCGCGCGTAGCGGACTTGTTTGAAGCGCGTAAACCGAAAGAGCCGGCAATTCTGGCAGAAATCTCGGGTATCGTCTCTTTCGGCAAGGAAACCAAAGGTAAACGCCGCTTATTAATTACACCGACCGAAGGTGATGTGTACGAAGAAATGATTCCGAAATGGCGCCAGCTCAACGTATTCGAAGGCGAAATGGTACAACGCGGCGATTTAATCTCCGACGGTGCGGAAACCCCGCATGATATTTTACGTTTACGCGGTGTGCATGCGGTCACCGATTATATCGTTAATGAAGTACAGGAAGTTTACCGCCTGCAAGGGGTAAAAATTAACGATAAACATATCGAAGTGATTGTGCGTCAGATGTTGCGCAAAGCCATTATTACCAATGCTTACGATTCCGAATTCTTGGAAGGCGAGCAGGTGGAAGTGGCGCGCGTGAAGATCGTTAACCGTAAACGTGAAGCGGAAGGCAAACCGTTGGTTGAGTTTGAACGCGAATTGTTGGGTATTACCAAGGCTTCATTGGCGACGGAATCCTTCATTTCTGCGGCGTCGTTCCAAGAAACTACGCGCGTATTAACTGAAGCGGCGGTTGCCGGTAAACGCGATGAATTGCGCGGTCTGAAAGAAAACGTAATTGTCGGTCGTTTAATTCCTGCCGGTACCGGTTTTGCGTACCACCAAAACCGTGTGAAAAACCGAGCCGCCGGCATTGTTGAGGCGGATGTTGCGACAAAACTATCTGCCATCGACGATGAAGAAATCGCGGCTGAATTTACATTCAGCGCAGATGATGCAACCGCAAGTTTGGCCGAAATGCTAAATATGGCGGATGATGCCGAATAAATTTTAAAATCTCATTAAATTTGAACCGCACTTTAAGTCATTAAAGTGCGGTTTTTTGTAGCATAAATATAACGTTATAAAGCAACTGACGAATAGAAAACCGTTATGTAAAGAACGATTATAGAATAGTCGCTGAACATATATTTTTTAGCCAGAAATAGATTAATTATCACCAATCATTAAGCTTTTGTCATCTTATGTAAAGTTAGGTAAATAATCATCGTTTTAACCATGATTAAGTAGGATGTTGAGTTGACAAAACTTTTAATTCGACTATAGTTCACTGGCGCACTGGCGCACTGGCGCACTGGCGCACTGGCGCACTGGCGCACTGGCGCACTGGCGCACTGGCGCAGACCTATGTCTAATGCATTGTAAATATCTTATGTGTTATACAGACTCTATTAGTTTGTAGTAAGACTCGGCGTATTATGGTGTTTAGGTAAAACAGCCACTTATAAATATATTTTCAATTAAATATGTTTAAAGTGGTTTTTTATTGTAAGTGAAAAGGTATTTACATTTTATTATGGAAAGTAGTTGTTATGGAGATAAACCGTCGAAACGGTTTATGTCGAATAGCATCGATCAGTAAAGGAATATCTTCGGTATTAATTTTAGGTTAAATCGCCATCTTAATTAGATAACGTGTTCGTTTGAGACAGCGGTTTATTCTCGCGAATTCAGGTATTAAAAAATTGTTCATTGTTTGGGATATAACTCAATGAATAGTACTGTTTTTATCGAGTGATATTTGTCACACAGTTAATCTTTTTTCTCTCGTTTTTATCAACGTAAAACCCCCTTTGAAATAAAAGGGAAGAGTTTATTTTGTTTATTAGATTTAAAGGAATGTATTTATGAATAAAGTTTTTAAAGTTATCTGGAATCATACTACGCAGCATTTTGTTGTGGTATCCGAACTGGCAAATAATCGCGGCAAGGTTAAATCATCGGTTTCTTCTATAACGAAAAATCAAGATGTACTGGCGCGTGTTGGTTTTACCTTAAGTGCGGTCGCTTTTTCTTTAATTTCATTCTCATCGACTGTACATGCCGCAATATCGATGGATACTATGCGAGGTCTATACCCTTATAATACCGGCACGGCAACCGCCGGCGGTACTAATTCCATCGCCATAGGCAGTAACTCCACGACACACCATAATGATTCTATTGCTATCGGCACCAATACATCGACTAGCGGAACGGGAGCGGTTGCATTGGGCTTCAGTGCCGGTGCATCGGTCAAAGATTCTATTGCGATCGGCAGCTATGCTAAAGCCCAGCAGCAGGATGCGATCGCTATGGGCTATAATTCCACCGCAAAAGGGGTAAATTCCACTGCAATCGGCGTGGATGCAACCAGCAACGGGATGTCCGATATTGCTCTCGGTTTTAATGCAACCGCAACCAGTAATGGCGGGGGTA
>LM994633.1:99458-101518 GCA_000752995.2 Haemophilus massiliensis
CCGACGGTGCGGAAACCCCGCATGATATTTTACGTTTACGCGGTGTGCATGCGGTCACCGATTATATCGTTAATGAAGTACAGGAAGTTTACCGCCTGCAAGGGGTAAAAATTAACGATAAACATATCGAAGTGATTGTGCGTCAGATGTTGCGCAAAGCCATTATTACCAATGCTTACGATTCCGAATTCTTGGAAGGCGAGCAGGTGGAAGTGGCGCGCGTGAAGATCGTTAACCGTAAACGTGAAGCGGAAGGCAAACCGTTGGTTGAGTTTGAACGCGAATTGTTGGGTATTACCAAGGCTTCATTGGCGACGGAATCCTTCATTTCTGCGGCGTCGTTCCAAGAAACTACGCGCGTATTAACTGAAGCGGCGGTTGCCGGTAAACGCGATGAATTGCGCGGTCTGAAAGAAAACGTAATTGTCGGTCGTTTAATTCCTGCCGGTACCGGTTTTGCGTACCACCAAAACCGTGTGAAAAACCGAGCCGCCGGCATTGTTGAGGCGGATGTTGCGACAAAACTATCTGCCATCGACGATGAAGAAATCGCGGCTGAATTTACATTCAGCGCAGATGATGCAACCGCAAGTTTGGCCGAAATGCTAAATATGGCGGATGATGCCGAATAAATTTTAAAATCTCATTAAATTTGAACCGCACTTTAAGTCATTAAAGTGCGGTTTTTTGTAGCATAAATATAACGTTATAAAGCAACTGACGAATAGAAAACCGTTATGTAAAGAACGATTATAGAATAGTCGCTGAACATATATTTTTTAGCCAGAAATAGATTAATTATCACCAATCATTAAGCTTTTGTCATCTTATGTAAAGTTAGGTAAATAATCATCGTTTTAACCATGATTAAGTAGGATGTTGAGTTGACAAAACTTTTAATTCGACTATAGTTCACTGGCGCACTGGCGCACTGGCGCACTGGCGCACTGGCGCACTGGCGCACTGGCGCACTGGCGCACTGGCGCAGACCTATGTCTAATGCATTGTAAATATCTTATGTGTTATACAGACTCTATTAGTTTGTAGTAAGACTCGGCGTATTATGGTGTTTAGGTAAAACAGCCACTTATAAATATATTTTCAATTAAATATGTTTAAAGTGGTTTTTTATTGTAAGTGAAAAGGTATTTACATTTTATTATGGAAAGTAGTTGTTATGGAGATAAACCGTCGAAACGGTTTATGTCGAATAGCATCGATCAGTAAAGGAATATCTTCGGTATTAATTTTAGGTTAAATCGCCATCTTAATTAGATAACGTGTTCGTTTGAGACAGCGGTTTATTCTCGCGAATTCAGGTATTAAAAAATTGTTCATTGTTTGGGATATAACTCAATGAATAGTACTGTTTTTATCGAGTGATATTTGTCACACAGTTAATCTTTTTTCTCTCGTTTTTATCAACGTAAAACCCCCTTTGAAATAAAAGGGAAGAGTTTATTTTGTTTATTAGATTTAAAGGAATGTATTTATGAATAAAGTTTTTAAAGTTATCTGGAATCATACTACGCAGCATTTTGTTGTGGTATCCGAACTGGCAAATAATCGCGGCAAGGTTAAATCATCGGTTTCTTCTATAACGAAAAATCAAGATGTACTGGCGCGTGTTGGTTTTACCTTAAGTGCGGTCGCTTTTTCTTTAATTTCATTCTCATCGACTGTACATGCCGCAATATCGATGGATACTATGCGAGGTCTATACCCTTATAATACCGGCACGGCAACCGCCGGCGGTACTAATTCCATCGCCATAGGCAGTAACTCCACGACACACCATAATGATTCTATTGCTATCGGCACCAATACATCGACTAGCGGAACGGGAGCGGTTGCATTGGGCTTCAGTGCCGGTGCATCGGTCAAAGATTCTATTGCGATCGGCAGCTATGCTAAAGCCCAGCAGCAGGATGCGATCGCTATGGGCTATAATTCCACCGCAAAAGGGGTAAATTCCACTGCAATCGGCGTGGATGCAACCAGCAACGGGATGTCCGATATTGCTCTCGGTTTTAATGCAACCGCAACCAGTAATGGCGGGG
>LM994633.1:102378-108036 GCA_000752995.2 Haemophilus massiliensis
CCGACGGTGCGGAAACCCCGCATGATATTTTACGTTTACGCGGTGTGCATGCGGTCACCGATTATATCGTTAATGAAGTACAGGAAGTTTACCGCCTGCAAGGGGTAAAAATTAACGATAAACATATCGAAGTGATTGTGCGTCAGATGTTGCGCAAAGCCATTATTACCAATGCTTACGATTCCGAATTCTTGGAAGGCGAGCAGGTGGAAGTGGCGCGCGTGAAGATCGTTAACCGTAAACGTGAAGCGGAAGGCAAACCGTTGGTTGAGTTTGAACGCGAATTGTTGGGTATTACCAAGGCTTCATTGGCGACGGAATCCTTCATTTCTGCGGCGTCGTTCCAAGAAACTACGCGCGTATTAACTGAAGCGGCGGTTGCCGGTAAACGCGATGAATTGCGCGGTCTGAAAGAAAACGTAATTGTCGGTCGTTTAATTCCTGCCGGTACCGGTTTTGCGTACCACCAAAACCGTGTGAAAAACCGAGCCGCCGGCATTGTTGAGGCGGATGTTGCGACAAAACTATCTGCCATCGACGATGAAGAAATCGCGGCTGAATTTACATTCAGCGCAGATGATGCAACCGCAAGTTTGGCCGAAATGCTAAATATGGCGGATGATGCCGAATAAATTTTAAAATCTCATTAAATTTGAACCGCACTTTAAGTCATTAAAGTGCGGTTTTTTGTAGCATAAATATAACGTTATAAAGCAACTGACGAATAGAAAACCGTTATGTAAAGAACGATTATAGAATAGTCGCTGAACATATATTTTTTAGCCAGAAATAGATTAATTATCACCAATCATTAAGCTTTTGTCATCTTATGTAAAGTTAGGTAAATAATCATCGTTTTAACCATGATTAAGTAGGATGTTGAGTTGACAAAACTTTTAATTCGACTATAGTTCACTGGCGCACTGGCGCACTGGCGCACTGGCGCACTGGCGCACTGGCGCACTGGCGCACTGGCGCACTGGCGCAGACCTATGTCTAATGCATTGTAAATATCTTATGTGTTATACAGACTCTATTAGTTTGTAGTAAGACTCGGCGTATTATGGTGTTTAGGTAAAACAGCCACTTATAAATATATTTTCAATTAAATATGTTTAAAGTGGTTTTTTATTGTAAGTGAAAAGGTATTTACATTTTATTATGGAAAGTAGTTGTTATGGAGATAAACCGTCGAAACGGTTTATGTCGAATAGCATCGATCAGTAAAGGAATATCTTCGGTATTAATTTTAGGTTAAATCGCCATCTTAATTAGATAACGTGTTCGTTTGAGACAGCGGTTTATTCTCGCGAATTCAGGTATTAAAAAATTGTTCATTGTTTGGGATATAACTCAATGAATAGTACTGTTTTTATCGAGTGATATTTGTCACACAGTTAATCTTTTTTCTCTCGTTTTTATCAACGTAAAACCCCCTTTGAAATAAAAGGGAAGAGTTTATTTTGTTTATTAGATTTAAAGGAATGTATTTATGAATAAAGTTTTTAAAGTTATCTGGAATCATACTACGCAGCATTTTGTTGTGGTATCCGAACTGGCAAATAATCGCGGCAAGGTTAAATCATCGGTTTCTTCTATAACGAAAAATCAAGATGTACTGGCGCGTGTTGGTTTTACCTTAAGTGCGGTCGCTTTTTCTTTAATTTCATTCTCATCGACTGTACATGCCGCAATATCGATGGATACTATGCGAGGTCTATACCCTTATAATACCGGCACGGCAACCGCCGGCGGTACTAATTCCATCGCCATAGGCAGTAACTCCACGACACACCATAATGATTCTATTGCTATCGGCACCAATACATCGACTAGCGGAACGGGAGCGGTTGCATTGGGCTTCAGTGCCGGTGCATCGGTCAAAGATTCTATTGCGATCGGCAGCTATGCTAAAGCCCAGCAGCAGGATGCGATCGCTATGGGCTATAATTCCACCGCAAAAGGGGTAAATTCCACTGCAATCGGCGTGGATGCAACCAGCAACGGGATGTCCGATATTGCTCTCGGTTTTAATGCAACCGCAACCAGTAATGGCGGGGATACTAACGGGGCAAGTGCGATTGGGGCGAATGCCACCGCCACCGGCATACAGGCGCTTGCGCTAGGGGCAAATGCCTCTGCGAACGCACAACAGTCTATGGCGATCGGTAATGATGCGTTTACCGCTGAATGGGGCGCGATCGTCATCGGAGGCGACGATTCTAATAATGTTTATACGTTTAATATCAGTTCTTCACCGGGCTATTTCCGCGAAGGAATCAATAATAAATACCGTCAATCGGTTTCAAGCGGTACCGGCTCGGTGGTGGTTGGAGTTCATGCACAGGCGTTAAGCCAAGGCTCCACTGCTATCGGGATTGGTGCGACGGCAGGTTATGGTACCGGCACATCGGGGACTACCAATTTATCTTCAATAAACAACACAAATAATATTGAAGCAACAGCAATCGGTGCAATGGCATCGGCACTGACAAACCGAACAACTGCCGTGGGTTATAACACAACGGCTTTAGGCATTAATTCAACGGTGGTTGGGGCAGGATCGCGCGCAAACGGCACCGATTCGTTAGCGCTGGGCTCTATTTCTGCGGCAAACGGCGCTTATTCTTTAGCTGCCGGTTACAATGCGACTTCCGTTAACACGAAAGATATTGCTATCGGTACTAACGTGACAGCTAAGGGCAGTAATAATGGTACGAATAGTGACATACCGGCAATTGCCATTGGCTATGGTTCAACAGTGAGTGCGGATAAGTCCGCTGCAATCGGGATAAAAAACACGATTTCGGGCACCGATAAAAATAATAACGTGGTTAGCGGGGTAAACGTTTTTGGACATAATAATACTGTTGCCAATTCCAGCGATGTGGCGATTATCGGGAATAACAACAATATTGCCGGCTCGACGAAAACCGATAATGTATTTATTTTAGGCAATAATGTGACGACAACCGCGACAAACTCCGTTTTTCTGGGCAACGGCAGCGCATATGTTGCCGAGACCGGTACGACTAAAGGTATTAGCAAATCATACACTTCGGACAGTTCGGTAATCAGCGGACAAGTATTAAATTTTGCCGGTGGTGATATGGTTGCCGGTGTTGTCAGCGTCGGTAACGCAAATACGACCCGCCGCGTGCAAAATGTGGCGCCGGGCTTAATTTCCGCAACCAGTACAGACGTCATTAACGGTAGTCAGCTGTATGGCGTCGCCAATCTCTTAAATACGAAAATTGACAATGTTTCCGCCAATGCCGGTGTACATTATTTCAGCGTTAACAGCAGTGGCGGGAATAACTATAACAATGACGGTGCAAAATCGGCAAACTCCATTGCGATCGGTAAAGACAGCACCATTGCGAGTGTAGCAAATTCAGGTATTGTATTGGGCAATAATTCAACAATTACCGATACGGCTAAAGCCAATAATACTGTAATCGGTGATTCGGCAACAATTCAAGGCGGTCAGGACAGCCTTGTGCTGGGACGGAAAGCGACTGTTGGCACGAATGTTGAAAGCAGTGCGATTGTCATCGGTAACGCCAGTAAAGTTGAAGCCGCACAAGGCGGCATTGCGATCGGTAATGGATCGGCGGTGGGAACATCGGCAAACAATGGCGCCATTGCGATCGGGCAACAATCTAATGTTACCGGCGTTAGTGCGATTGCGCTGGGGAATAATGCCAGTGTCACCGGCGCGCAGCAGGGGTCGATTGCCATTGGTAATAACACCAATGTAACCAGCACAGGGCAGGGCACGGTGGCGGTGGGTTCGGATACTCAAGTGTCTGTCGGCAATGCGGTTGCTGTGGGGGATAATATTACGCTTAATGGACAATATTCCGTCGCAGTGGGATCGTCAAGTAATGTGAGCAGCAGTGCGGAGAGCGCCGTGGCAATCGGACACGGCAGTAATGTATCTAAAAATTATGGGATCGCGATTGGTAACGGTAGTACTGTTTCCGGTGACGGTTTAAACGGTACTGCATTAGGCGCAAATGCGTCCGTAACGGTGCAAAATGGTGTTGCAATCGGTAGCGGAAGTGTGGCGGATCGGAATTCTTGGGATGCTGCCGGCTATTCACCTTATATTCCGGCAACAGCTGACGAGGCTCAAAAAACAGCAATTAATAGTACTAAAGCTTCTCGCAGTGCGGTCAGTGTCGGTTCGTCGGAGATAAAACGCCAGATTATCAATGTAGCGGCAGGTTCGGCGGATAGCGATGCGGTTAACGTCGCCCAATTGAAAGCGGCGGTTTCCAATGCTTCATCATGGAATATTCAGGAAAATACTGCTCAAAAAGATGTGGTAGGTTCCGGCGATAATGTGAATTTTGCCAATGGTACGGGGACAACGGCGAATGTATCCGTTGATTCTACCGGCAGCACCTCAACAGTAAAATATTCGGTTAATCAATCCGAGCTCGCGGTTGCGAATGACGGTACGGTAAGTGCGGTGCAAAACGGCGATACTTTTGCGACTGCGCAACAAGTGGCAAAAGCCATTAACGATTCCGAGAAAACCACAACGGTGACCGGCAGCGATAAAGTGAATGTTGTTGGTACAGTTAACGGTACGGTGACGGATTATGTCGTGAGTCTGACAGAAAGCGCCAACAGCTCGTTAGCCAAAGCCGATACGGCATTACAGTCTTGGACTGCGCAAGTTGACGGACAACAGGCGAAAATTATTGATCAAACTAATCGTACATTAAACTTTATTGACGGAAAGAATATTAATGTTACGGCTGAAACCGACGGTAATATTAAAATTTCGACCACCGACAATGTGACCTTTAGCACGGCAAATATCACAACCCTCAATGCGGGCGACAATGTATTTAACGCATCGGGTTTAACCGTCGGTGGCGTCAAAGTGACTGCGAGCGGTATTGATGCGGGAACTCAAAAAATCACCAATGTGGCTAACGGTACGTCAGATAATGACGCGGTGAATTTCAGTCAGTTAAACGCAACTAATGCAAATGTGGCAAATAACACAGCAAATATCACTAATAATACAAACTCAATTAAAACCCTAAATGATGGCTTGAATACGACCAATGCGAACGTTGCGACTAACACCCAACATATTGCGACCAATGCAGAAAATATCGCAAAAGGTATTAAATTCGGTAATGGAACCACTAACCATACTTATGCTTTAGGTAGTGAATTAGCCGTTGTCGGTGATAGCAATATTGTGAGTTCTACAACATCAAAAGGTGTAGTGCTGAGCTTGGCAGACAATATTAATGTCAGTAGTGTGACGGCGGGCGGTAATGTCTTGAATACAAGCGGTTTAACCGTTGGTGATGTGAAAGTTGCGGCAACAGGTATTGATGCGGGAGATAAACGGGTCACTAATGTAGCTAACGGCACAGATCTATATGATGCAGTAACAGTGGCGCAGCTAACTGCTGCAAAAGTTCTATTAAACGCAGGGAATAATACCAATATTACTTCTCAGCAGGCGGAAAATGGCGTGACAACTTATACCGTTAATGCCAATGCGGCGACAGTGGTCAATGCCTCGGAGGCAATAACTGTTAAGCCGACGGAAAAATCCAATAATGTGACCGAATATGCGGTTGATTTATCTGATACGACAAAAGCCAATATTACTCAAGGTGTTGA
>LM994633.1:109327-178931 GCA_000752995.2 Haemophilus massiliensis
AATGTAGCTAACGGCACAGATCTATATGATGCAGTAACAGTGGCACAGCTAACTGCTGCAAAAGTTCTATTAAACGCAGGGAATAATACCAATATTACTTCTCAGCAGGCGGAAAATGGCGTGACAACTTATACCGTTAATGCCAATGCGGCGACAGTGGTCAATGCCTCGGAGGCAATAACTGTTAAGCCGACGGAAAAAGCCAATAATGTGACCGAATATGCGGTTGATTTATCTGATACGACAAAAGCCAATATTACTCAAGGTGTTGAGGCTAAAAGTGCGGTCGATAAAGGGCTGAAATTTGGCAACGGTACTACCAATAATACTTATGCTTTAGGCGGCGAGCTAGCCGTTGTTGGGGATAGCAATATTCTTAGTACCACAACGGAAAAAGGCGTGAGCTTATCATTAGCGAAAAATATTACGGTAGAGAGCGTAACTGCGGGCGGTAATGTCTTTAATGCAGCAGGTTTAACGGTTGGTGATGTAAAAATAACCACTAACGGTATTAACGCGGGTAATAAAACAATTACCAATGTCGCTAACGGTACGTCAGAGAGTGATGCGGTGAATCTCAGCCAGTTAAATGCTACCAATGCAAATGTGGCAAATAATGCACAGAATATCACCAATAATACCAATGTGATTAATACTGTAAAAGACGGTTTGAACGCCACTAATGCAACCGTAGCAAACAATACGCAAAATATCACTAATAATGCCAATGCGATTGATACCGTGAAAAATGATTTAAATGCGACTAATACAAATGTGAGCAATAATGCTCAGAATATTAGTAAAAACGCAGAAAATATCGCAAAAGGTATTAAATTCGGTAATGGAACCACTAACCATACTTATGCTTTGGGCAGTGAATTAGCCGTTGCCGGTGATAGCAATATCATTAGTACCACAACGGAAAAGGGAGTGAGTTTATCGTTAGCGAAAAATATTACGGTAGATAGTGTAACCGCGGGTAATAATGTCTTTAACACAACAGGTTTAACAGTTGGTAAGGTTCAAGTCACCGCCGACGGTATTAACGCGGGCAACCGGACGATCACGAATGTGGCGAACGGTTCACTTGCAGCAGATTCAACGGAGGCAGTAAACGGTAGCCAGTTATATGCGACCAATCAAAATATCACAAATTTGGATACGAAAGTGAGTGGCGGTTTTGGTTTACAGGCACAAGACGGGTTAAATGTCACCAAGTCATTAGGTGAGAAAATCGAAGTTATAGGCGGTAATAATAATCTGAATACCACAGTGACTAACGGCAAGATCGCAGTTAATTTAAATAATACGTTAAAGTTAAGTGATGCCGGTTCAATAACCATCGGCGATTCGTTATTGAATAATAGCGGGTTAACAGTTGGTGATGTCAACATAACCGCTAACGGTATTAACGCGGGTAATAAGATAATTACTAATGTCGCTAACGGTATGTCGGATAGTGATGCGGTGAATCTCAGCCAGTTAAATGCCACCAATGCAACTGTGGCAAATAATGCACAGAATATCACCAATAATACCAATGCGATTAATACTGTAAAAGACGGTTTAAACGCTACAAATGCAACCGTAGCAAACAATACGCAAAATATCACTAATAATACAAACGCGATTAATAGCGTGAAAAACGATTTAAATGCGACTAATACAAATGTGAGCAATAATGCCCAGAATATTAGTAAAAACGCAGAAAATATCGCAAAAGGTATTAAATTCGGTAACGGGATCACTAACCATACATATGCTTTGGGCAGTGAATTAGCCGTTGCCGGTGATAGCAATATCATTAGTACCACAACGGAAAAGGGCGTGAGTTTATCGTTAGCGAAAAATATTACGGTAGATAGTATAACCGCGGGTAATAATGTCTTTAACACAACAGGTTTAACAGTTGGTAAGGTTCAAGTCACCGCCGACGGTATTAACGCGGGTAATAAGACAATTACTAATGTCGCTAACGGTACGTCAGAGAGTGATGCGGTGAATCTCAGCCAGTTAAATGCCACCAATGCAACTGTGGCAAATAATGCACAGAATATCACCAATAATACCAATGCGATTAATACTGTAAAAGACGGTTTAAACGCCACTAATGCAACCGTAGTAAACAATACGCAAAATATCACTAATAATGCCAATGCGATTGATACCGTGAAAAACGATTTAAATGCGACTAATACAAATGTGAGCAATAATGCCCAGAATATTAGTAAAAACGCGGAAGATATCGCAAAAGGTATTCAGTTTGGTAACGGCACGGAAGCTAAACAGTATCAGTTAGGCGATACATTAAATGTTACGGTAAGCAACAATAACCTTGTCAGTGAAACTATTGATGGTGGGGTGAAACTGAGCTTGGCAGACAACATTACTGTCAGTAGTGTAACTGCAGGCAATAATGTATTGAATACGACAGGTTTAACGGTTGGTGATGTCAACATAACCGCTAACGGTATTAACGCGGGCAACCGGACGATCACGAATGTGGCGAACGGTTCGCTTGCAGCAGATTCAACGGAGGCAGTAAACGGTAGCCAGTTATATACGACCAATCAAAATATCACAAATTTAGATACGAAAGTGAGTGGCGGTTTTGGTTTACAGGCACAAGACGGGTTAAATGTCACCAAGCCATTAGGTGAAAAAGTTGAAGTTGTAGGTGGTAATAATAATCTGAATACTACAGTGACTAACGGCAAGATCGCAGTTAATTTAAATAATACGTTAAATTTAAGTAATGCCGGTTCAATAACCATCGGCGATTCGTTATTGAATAATAGCGGGTTAACAGTTGGTGATGTCAACATAACCGCTGACGGTATTAACGCGGGTAATAAGACAATTACTAATGTCGCTAACGGTACGTCAGAGAGTGATGCGGTGAATCTCAGCCAGTTAAATGCCACCAATGCAACTGTGGTAAATAATGCACAAAATATCACCAATAATACCAATGCGATTAATAGCGTGAAAAACGATTTAAATGCGACTAATACAAATGTGAGCAATAATGCTCAGAATATTAGTAAAAACGCGGAAAATATCGCAAAAGGTATTAAATTCGGTAACGGAACCACTAACCATACATATGCTTTAGGTAGTGAATTAGCCGTTGTCGGTGATAACAATATTGTGAGTTCTACAACATCAAAAGGTGTAGTGCTGAGCTTGGCAGACAATATTAATGTCAGTAGTGTGACGGCGGGCGGTAATGTCTTGAATACAAGCGGTTTAACCGTTGGTGATGTGAAAGTTGCGGCAACAGGTATTGATGCGGGAGATAAACGGGTCACTAATGTAGCTAACGGCACAGATCTATATGATGCAGTAACAGTGGCGCAGCTAACTGCTGCAAAAGTTCTATTAAACGCAGGGAATAATACCAATATTACTTCTCAGCAGGCGGAAAATGGCGTGACAACTTATACCGTTAATGCCAATGCGGCGACAGTGGTCAATGCCTCGGAGGCAATAACTGTTAAGCCGACGGAAAAAGCCAATAATGTGACCGAATATGCGGTTGATTTATCTGATACGACAAAAGCCAATATTACTCAAGGTGTTGAGGCTAAAAGTGCGGTCGATAAAGGGCTGAAATTTGGCAACGGTACTACCAATAATACTTATGCTTTAGGCGGCGAGCTAGCCGTTGTTGGGGATAGCAATATTCTTAGTACCACAACGGAAAAAGGCGTGAGCTTATCATTAGCGAAAAATATTACGGTAGAGAGCGTAACTGCGGGCGGTAATGTCTTTAATGCAGCAGGTTTAACGGTTGGTGATGTAAAAATAACCACTAACGGTATTAACGCGGGTAATAAAACAATTACCAATGTCGCTAACGGTACGTCAGAGAGTGATGCGGTGAATCTCAGCCAGTTAAATGCTACCAATGCAAATGTGGCAAATAATGCACAGAATATCACCAATAATACCAATGTGATTAATACTGTAAAAGACGGTTTGAACGCCACTAATGCAACCGTAGCAAACAATACGCAAAATATCACTAATAATGCCAATGCGATTGATACCGTGAAAAACGATTTAAATGCGACTAATACAAATGTGAGCAATAATGCCCAGAATATTAGTAAAAACGCAGAAAATATCGCAAAAGGTATTAAATTCGGTAACGGGATCACTAACCATACTTATGCTTTGGGCAGTGAATTAGCCGTTGCCGGTGATAGCAATATCATTAGTACCACAACGGAAAAGGGCGTGAGTTTATCGTTAGCGAAAAATATTACGGTAGATAGTATAACCGCGGGTAATAATGTCTTTAACACAACAGGTTTAACAGTTGGTAAGGTTCAAGTCACCGCCGACGGTATTAACGCGGGTAATAAGACAATTACTAATGTCGCTAACGGTACGTCAGAGAGTGATGCGGTGAATCTCAGCCAGTTAAATGCCACCAATGCAACTGTGGCAAATAATGCACAGAATATCACCAATAATACCAATGCGATTAATACTGTAAAAGACGGTTTAAACGCCACTAATGCAACCGTAGTAAACAATACGCAAAATATCACTAATAATGCCAATGCGATTGATACCGTGAAAAACGATTTAAATGCGACTAATACAAATGTGAGCAATAATGCCCAGAATATTAGTAAAAACGCGGAAGATATCGCAAAAGGTATTCAGTTTGGTAACGGCACGGAAGCTAAACAGTATCAATTAGGCGATACATTAAATGTCACAGTAGGCAACAATAACCTTGTCAGTGAAACTGTTGATGGCGGGGTGAAACTGAGTTTAGCAGACAACATTAATGTCAGTAGCGTAACCGCGGGCGGTAATGTATTGAATACGAGTGGTTTGACCGTTGGTGATGTCAATATAACCACAGACGGTATTAACGCGGGTAATAAAACAATTACTAATGTCGCTAACGGTACGTCAGAGAGTGATGCGGTGAATCTCAGCCAGTTAAATGCAACTAATGCAACTGTGGCAAATAATGCACAGAATATCACCAATAATACCAATGCGATTAATACTGTAAAAGACGGTTTAAACGCCACTAATGCAACCGTAGTAAACAATACGCAAAATATCACTAATAATGCCAATGCGATTGATACCGTGAAAAACGATTTAAATGCGACTAATACAAATGTGAGCAATAATGCCCAGAATATTAGTAAAAACGCGGAAGATATCGCAAAAGGTATTCAGTTTGGTAACGGCACGGAAGCTAAACAGTATCAGTTAGGCGATACATTAAATGTCACAGTAGGCAACAATAACCTTGTCAGTGAAACTGTTGATGGCGGGGTGAAACTGAGTTTAGCAGACAACATTAATGTCAGTAGCGTAACCGCGGGCGGTAATGTATTGAATACGAGTGGTTTGACCGTTGGTGATGTCAATATAACCACAGACGGTATTAACGCGGGTAATAAAACAATTACTAATGTCGCTAACGGTACGTCAGAGAGTGATGCGGTGAATCTCAGCCAGTTAAATGCAACTAATGCAACTGTGGCAAATAATGCACAGAATATCACCAATAATACCAATGCGATTAATACTGTAAAAGACGGTTTAAACGCCACTAATGCAACCGTAGTAAACAATACGCAAAATATCACTAATAATGCCAATGCGATTGATACCGTGAAAAACGATTTAAATGCGACTAATACAAATGTGAGCAATAATGCCCAGAATATTAGTAAAAACGCGGAAGATATCGCAAAAGGTATTCAGTTTGGTAACGGCACGGAAGCTAAACAGTATCAGTTAGGCGATACATTAAATGTCACAGTAGGCAACAATAACCTTGTCAGTGAAACTGTTGATGGCGGGGTGAAACTGAGTTTAGCAGACAACATTAATGTCAGTAGCGTAACCGCGGGCGGTAATGTATTGAATACGAGTGGTTTGACCGTTGGTGATGTCAATATAACCACAGACGGTATTAACGCGGGTAATAAAACAATTACTAATGTCGCTAACGGTACGTCAGAGAGTGATGCGGTGAATCTCAGCCAGTTAAATGCAACTAATGCAACTGTGGCAAATAATGCACAGAATATCACCAATAATACCAATGCGATTAATACTGTAAAAGACGGTTTAAACGCCACTAATGCAACCGTAGTAAACAATACGCAAAATATCACTAATAATGCCAATGCGATTGATACCGTGAAAAACGATTTAAATGCGACTAATACAAATGTGAGCAATAATGCCCAGAATATTAGTAAAAACGCGGAAGATATCGCAAAAGGTATTCAGTTTGGTAACGGCACGGAAGCTAAACAGTATCAGTTAGGCGATACATTAAATGTCACAGTAGGCAACAATAACCTTGTCAGTGAAACTGTTGATGGCGGGGTGAAACTGAGTTTAGCAGACAACATTAATGTCAGTAGCGTAACCGCGGGCGGTAATGTATTGAATACGAGTGGTTTGACCGTTGGTGATGTCAATATAACCACAGACGGTATTAACGCGGGTAATAAAACAATTACTAATGTCGCTAACGGTACGTCAGAGAGTGATGCGGTGAATCTCAGCCAGTTAAATGCAACTAATGCAACTGTGGCAAATAATGCACAGAATATCACCAATAATACCAATGCGATTAATACTGTAAAAGACGGTTTAAACGCCACTAATGCAACCGTAGTAAACAATACGCAAAATATCACTAATAATGCCAATGCGATTGATACCGTGAAAAACGATTTAAATGCGACTAATACAAATGTGAGCAATAATGCCCAGAATATTAGTAAAAACGCGGAAGATATCGCAAAAGGTATTCAGTTTGGTAACGGCACGGAAGCTAAACAGTATCAGTTAGGCGATACATTAAATGTCACAGTAGGCAACAATAACCTTGTCAGTGAAACTGTTGATGGCGGGGTGAAACTGAGTTTAGCAGACAACATTAATGTCAGTAGCGTAACCGCGGGCGGTAATGTATTGAATACGAGTGGTTTGACCGTTGGTGATGTCAATATAACCACAGACGGTATTAACGCGGGTAATAAAACAATTACTAATGTCGCTAACGGTACGTCAGAGAGTGATGCGGTGAATCTCAGCCAGTTAAATGCAACTAATGCAACTGTGGCAAATAATGCACAGAATATCACCAATAATACCAATGCGATTAATACTGTAAAAGACGGTTTAAACGCCACTAATGCAACCGTAGTAAACAATACGCAAAATATCACTAATAATGCCAATGCGATTGATACCGTGAAAAACGATTTAAATGCGACTAATACAAATGTGAGCAATAATGCCCAGAATATTAGTAAAAACGCGGAAGATATCGCAAAAGGTATTCAGTTTGGTAACGGCACGGAAGCTAAACAGTATCAGTTAGGCGATACATTAAATGTCACAGTAGGCAACAATAACCTTGTCAGTGAAACTGTTGATGGCGGGGTGAAACTGAGTTTAGCAGACAACATTAATGTCAGTAGCGTAACCGCGGGCGGTAATGTATTGAATACGAGTGGTTTGACCGTTGGTGATGTCAATATAACCACAGACGGTATTAACGCGGGTAATAAAACAATTACTAATGTCGCTAACGGTACGTCAGAGAGTGATGCGGTGAATCTCAGCCAGTTAAATGCAACTAATGCAACTGTGGCAAATAATGCACAGAATATCACCAATAATACCAATGCGATTAATACTGTAAAAGACGGTTTAAACGCCACTAATGCAACCGTAGTAAACAATACGCAAAATATCACTAATAATGCCAATGCGATTGATACCGTGAAAAACGATTTAAATGCGACTAATACAAATGTGAGCAATAATGCCCAGAATATTAGTAAAAACGCGGAAGATATCGCAAAAGGTATTCAGTTTGGTAACGGCACGGAAGCTAAACAGTATCAGTTAGGCGATACATTAAATGTCACAGTAGGCAACAATAACCTTGTCAGTGAAACTGTTGATGGCGGGGTGAAACTGAGTTTAGCAGACAACATTAATGTCAGTAGCGTAACCGCGGGCGGTAATGTATTGAATACGAGTGGTTTGACCGTTGGTGATGTCAATATAACCACAGACGGTATTAACGCGGGTAATAAAACAATTACTAATGTCGCTAACGGTACGTCAGAGAGTGATGCGGTGAATCTCAGCCAGTTAAATGCAACTAATGCAACTGTGGCAAATAATGCACAGAATATCACCAATAATACCAATGCGATTAATACTGTAAAAGACGGTTTAAACGCCACTAATGCAACCGTAGTAAACAATACGCAAAATATCACTAATAATGCCAATGCGATTGATACCGTGAAAAACGATTTAAATGCGACTAATACAAATGTGAGCAATAATGCCCAGAATATTAGTAAAAACGCGGAAGATATCGCAAAAGGTATTCAGTTTGGTAACGGCACGGAAGCTAAACAGTATCAGTTAGGCGATACATTAAATGTCACAGTAGGCAACAATAACCTTGTCAGTGAAACTGTTGATGGCGGGGTGAAACTGAGTTTAGCAGACAACATTAATGTCAGTAGCGTAACCGCGGGCGGTAATGTATTGAATACGAGTGGNGTTAGGCGATACATTAAATGTTACGGTAAGCAACAATAACCTTGTCAGTGAAACTATTGATGGTGGGGTGAAACTGAGCTTGGCAGACAACATTACTGTCAGTAGTGTAACTGCAGGCAATAATGTATTGAATACGACAGGTTTAACGGTTGGTGATGTCAACATAACCGCTAACGGTATTAACGCGGGCAACCGGACGATCACGAATGTGGCGAACGGTTCGCTTGCAGCAGATTCAACGGAGGCAGTAAACGGTAGCCAGTTATATACGACCAATCAAAATATCACAAATTTAGATACGAAAGTGAGTGGCGGTTTTGGTTTACAGGCACAAGACGGGTTAAATGTCACCAAGCCATTAGGTGAAAAAGTTGAAGTTGTAGGTGGTAATAATAATCTGAATACTACAGTGACTAACGGCAAGATCGCAGTTAATTTAAATAATACGTTAAATTTAAGTAATGCCGGTTCAATAACCATCGGCGATTCGTTATTGAATAATAGCGGGTTAACAGTTGGTGATGTCAACATAACCGCTAACGGTATTAACGCGGGTAATAAGACAATTACTAATGTCGCTAACGGTACGTCAGAGAGTGATGCGGTGAATCTCAGCCAGTTAAATGCCACCAATGCAACTGTGGTAAATAATGCACAAAATATCACCAATAATACCAATGCGATTAATAGCGTGAAAAACGATTTAAATGCGACTAATACAAATGTGAGCAATAATGCTCAGAATATTAGTAAAAACGCGGAAAATATCGCAAAAGGTATTAAATTCGGTAACGGAACCACTAACCATACATATGCTTTAGGTAGTGAATTAGCCGTTGTCGGTGATAACAATATTGTGAGTTCTACAACATCAAAAGGTGTAGCGCTGAGCTTGGCAGACAATATTAATGTCAGTAGTGTGACGGCGGGCGGTAATGTCTTGAATACAAGCGGTTTAACCGTTGGTGATGTGAAAGTTGCGGCAACAGGTATTGATGCGGGTCATCAAAAAATCACCAATGTAGCTAACGGCACAGATCTATATGATGCGGTAACAGTGGCACAGCTAACTGCTGCAAAAGTTCTATTAAACGCAGGGAATAATACCAATATTACTTCTCAGCAGGCGGAAAATGGCGTGACAACTTATACCGTTAATGCCAATGCGGCGACAGTGGTCAATGCCTCGGAGGCAATAACTGTTAAGCCGACGGAAAAAGCCAATAATGTGACCGAATATGCGGTTGATTTATCTGATACGACAAAAGCCAATATTACTCAAGGTGTTGANCCAATGCCGGTGTACATTATTTCAGCGTTAACAGCAGTGGCGGGAATAACTATAACAATGACGGTGCAAAATCGGCAAACTCCATTGCGATCGGTAAAGACAGCACCATTGCGAGTGTAGCAAATTCAGGTATTGTATTGGGCAATAATTCAACAATTACCGATACGGCTAAAGCCAATAATACTGTAATCGGTGATTCGGCAACAATTCAAGGCGGTCAGGACAGCCTTGTGCTGGGACGGAAAGCGACTGTTGGCACGAATGTTGAAAGCAGTGCGATTGTCATCGGTAACGCCAGTAAAGTTGAAGCCGCACAAGGCGGCATTGCGATCGGTAATGGATCGGCGGTGGGAACATCGGCAAACAATGGCGCCATTGCGATCGGGCAACAATCTAATGTTACCGGCGTTAGTGCGATTGCGCTGGGGAATAATGCCAGTGTCACCGGCGCGCAGCAGGGGTCGATTGCCATTGGTAATAACACCAATGTAACCAGCACAGGGCAGGGCACGGTGGCGGTGGGTTCGGATACTCAAGTGTCTGTCGGCAATGCGGTTGCTGTGGGGGATAATATTACGCTTAATGGACAATATTCCGTCGCAGTGGGATCGTCAAGTAATGTGAGCAGCAGTGCGGAGAGCGCCGTGGCAATCGGACACGGCAGTAATGTATCTAAAAATTATGGGATCGCGATTGGTAACGGTAGTACTGTTTCCGGTGACGGTTTAAACGGTACTGCATTAGGCGCAAATGCGTCCGTAACGGTGCAAAATGGTGTTGCAATCGGTAGCGGAAGTGTGGCGGATCGGAATTCTTGGGATGCTGCCGGCTATTCACCTTATATTCCGGCAACAGCTGACGAGGCTCAAAAAACAGCAATTAATAGTACTAAAGCTTCTCGCAGTGCGGTCAGTGTCGGTTCGTCGGAGATAAAACGCCAGATTATCAATGTAGCGGCAGGTTCGGCGGATAGCGATGCGGTTAACGTCGCCCAATTGAAAGCGGCGGTTTCCAATGCTTCATCATGGAATATTCAGGAAAATACTGCTCAAAAAGATGTGGTAGGTTCCGGCGATAATGTGAATTTTGCCAATGGTACGGGGACAACGGCGAATGTATCCGTTGATTCTACCGGCAGCACCTCAACAGTAAAATATTCGGTTAATCAATCCGAGCTCGCGGTTGCGAATGACGGTACGGTAAGTGCGGTGCAAAACGGCGATACTTTTGCGACTGCGCAACAAGTGGCAAAAGCCATTAACGATTCCGAGAAAACCACAACGGTGACCGGCAGCGATAAAGTGAATGTTGTTGGTACAGTTAACGGTACGGTGACGGATTATGTCGTGAGTCTGACAGAAAGCGCCAACAGCTCGTTAGCCAAAGCCGATACGGCATTACAGTCTTGGACTGCGCAAGTTGACGGACAACAGGCGAAAATTATTGATCAAACTAATCGTACATTAAACTTTATTGACGGAAAGAATATTAATGTTACGGCTGAAACCGACGGTAATATTAAAATTTCGACCACCGACAATGTGACCTTTAGCACGGCAAATATCACAACCCTCAATGCGGGCGACAATGTATTTAACGCATCGGGTTTAACCGTCGGTGGCGTCAAAGTGACTGCGAGCGGTATTGATGCGGGAACTCAAAAAATCACCAATGTGGCTAACGGTACGTCAGATAATGACGCGGTGAATTTCAGTCAGTTAAACGCAACTAATGCAAATGTGGCAAATAACACAGCAAATATCACTAATAATACAAACTCAATTAAAACCCTAAATGATGGCTTGAATACGACCAATGCGAACGTTGCGACTAACACCCAACATATTGCGACCAATGCAGAAAATATCGCAAAAGGTATTAAATTCGGTAACGGAACCACTAACCATACATATGCTTTAGGTAGTGAATTAGCCGTTGTCGGTGATAGCAATATTGTGAGTTCTACAACATCAAAAGGTGTAGTGCTGAGCTTGGCAGACAATATTAATGTCAGTAGTGTGACGGCGGGCGGTAATGTCTTGAATACAAGCGGTTTAACCGTTGGTGATGTGAAAGTTGCGGCAACAGGTATTGATGCGGGAGATAAACGGGTCACTAATGTAGCTAACGGCACAGATCTATATGATGCGGTAACAGTGGCACAGCTAACTGCTGCAAAAGTTCTATTAAACGCAGGGAATAATACCAATATTACTTCTCAGCAGGCGGAAAATGGCGTGACAACTTATACCGTTAATGCCAATGCGGCGACAGTGGTCAATGCCTCGGAGGCAATAACTGTTAAGCCGACGGAAAAATCCAATAATGTGACCGAATATGCGGTTGATTTATCTGATACGACAAAAGCCAATATTACTCAAGGTGTTGATGCGAAAAGTGCGGTCGATAAAGGGCTGAAATTTGGCAACGGTACCACTCATAATACTTATGCTTTAGGCGGCGAGCTAGCCGTTGTTGGGGATAGCAATGTCATTAGTACCACAACGGAAAAAGGCGTGAGCTTATCATTAGCGAAAAATATTACGGTAGAGAGCGTAACCGCGGGCGGTAATGTCTTTAATACAAGCGGTTTAACAATTGGTAAAGTTCAAGTAAGCACAGACGGTATTAGCGCGGGTAACCAGAAGATTACCAATGTAGCTAACGGCACGTCAGATAATGATGCGGTGAATTTCAGCCAGCTGAATGCAACCAATCAAAATATCACAAATCTGAATACGAAAGTGAATGGTGGTTTTGGTTTACAAGCTGAAGACGGACAAAATGTAACCAAACAATTAGGTGACAAAATTGAGATTGTGGGCGGTAACACGAATCTTAATACGACCGTGGTTGACGGCAAGATCGCAGTTAATTTAAATAATACGTTAAATTTAAGTGATGCCGGTTCGGTTATTGTCGGTGATGTGATGATGAATAATCAAGGGTTAACGATTTCAGGCGGTCCGCGTATAGTTAAATCCGGTATTGATGCTGGTGATAAGAAGATCACCAATGTTACTGCCGGTGAAGTATCGGCAAGTTCAACTGAGGCGGTGAATGGTAGTCAGTTATATCAAACTAATCAGAATGTGACCAATTTAAATACAGAAGTGGCTAAAGGCTGGACGCTCACCACATCGGGAAATACCACTGGTAAGTCCGAATCAAAAGTGGGCATGGGCGCTGTCGTGACGCTTGACGGCGGTAACAATATCAATCTTACCCAAACAGGTAATACGATCAGTATCGCAACTACGACAGATCCGACCTTTACCACCGTTACAACCGGAGATACGACATTAAGCGATAAGGGATTAACCATTCAGAATGGACCGAATATTACAAAGTCGGGTATTGATGCCGGTGATCAAATTATTACGCATGTTAAAGCGGGCGAGAACGGTACCGATGCGGTAAATAAAGACCAGCTGGATGCGATCAATGCAACCGCAACCGCCGGTTGGAATCTGACGGTAAACAGCACTGACAGTTCTAATGTTGCGCCGAATACTACCGTGGATTTGGCGAATAAAGACGGCAATATTGTGATCACGAAAGCGAACAATAACGTGACTTTCGCTTTAAACGAAAATCTGACCATAGGCGGTAAGGACGGTAAGATAGGTCTGGACGGTACAAACGGAACTATCGGTTTAACCGGTCCGAAAGGGGCGGACGGTACTGATGGCGCTTCGGCGAATATTACGGTACAAAACGGTCAACCGGGCATTAACGGTCAAGATGGTGACAGCCTGACCCGTATCGTTTATACCGATAAAGACGGTAACCCTCATCAGGTTGCGACCTTAGAAGACGGCTTGAAGTTTGCCGGCAATCAGGGTGATACGATTGTGAAACAATTGGGCGAGACCTTGGACGTTGTCGGTGCTTTAGCTAACAACGCGACGGCTTCGGCTAACAATATCCGTATCGATAGTGAAAACGGTAAGTTGGTGGTTAAAATTGCCGAGAATCCGACATTTACCAGCGTGACTACCGGCGATGCGGTTTTAAGTGATAGCGGTTTAATCATTAATCATGGTCCGAGCATCACGAAAGACGGTATTAACGTTAATCATAAACAAATTACCAATTTAGATAGCGGTCTGAAAGATGGTGATAACAACAAAGTAACATTAGCCAATGCCATTGGTGATATGCTGAATAACGGTGTGAACGTTGCGGATCTAAAAGAGGCAGTAAATAATATTACTTCTGCGGATAGCAACGGCGGTTTTGGTCTGACTGACGATAATGGTACCGCAGTCAAACAGGATCTGGGCAAAACTATTCAGATCAAGGGCAAAGACGGTGTGACGGTCACTGCTGATACGGTGAACAAAGCCTTGGAAGTGGCGTTAGCCGGAGATGTACTTGTGCAAGGCAAAGACGGCAAAGACGGTACTATCGGGGTGAAAGGTGCCGACGGTAAAGACGGTACCATTATTACTAAAGATGCCGTTGTGTTTAACGGTGTTGATGGTAAGGACGGCAAAGACGGTCAAGTCAGCGTACAGATTGAAAAAGGTGCAGCCGGTTTAGACGGCAATGACGGTGCGAACGGTGAAAGCAAAACCCGCATCGTGTACGAAAAACCGAACGGCGATCAAGAGACCGTGGCGACTTTAAGCGACGGCTTGAATTTCACCGGTAATAACGAGGTGGTTAATTCTCACAAACTGAACAGTAAAGTGAATATTATCGGGGAAGGTGTGGATAAAGCCGCATCGGAAAACTTTGCTAGTGCGGCGGGCAATATCAATGTAAAAGCCGACGGTTCAAGCACCTTAACGGTTCAGCTGGCGAAAAATCTTAACTTGACCGCAACAGGTTCAGTGATTCTCGGTGATTCTGTTATGACAAATAATGGGTTAACCATTACAAACGGTCCGAGTATCACAAAGAGCGGTGTAAATGCCGGAAATAAAGTGATCACTCACGTTGCGCCGGGGGTAAACGGCACCGATGCGGTAAATAAAGACCAGCTGGATGCGATCAATGCAACTGCAACCGCCGGTTGGAACCTGACGGTAAACAGTACTGACAGTTCTAATGTTGCGCCGAATGCTACCGTAGATTTGGCGAATAAAGACGGCAATATTGTGATCACGAAAGCGAACAATAACGTGACTTTCGCTTTAAACGAAAATCTGACCATAGGCGGTAAGGACGGTAAGATAGGTTTGGACGGTACAAACGGAACTATTGGTTTAATCGGTCCGAAAGGGGCGGACGGTACTGATGGCGCTTCGGCGAATATTACGGTACAAAACGGTCAACCGGGCATTAACGGTCAAGACGGTGACAGCCTGACCCGTATCGTTTATACCGATAAAGATGGTAACCCACATCAGGTTGCGACCTTAGAAGACGGCTTGAAGTTTGCCGGCAATCAGGGTGAGGTCATTAAGAAACAGCTGGGACAAACGCTGAAAGTTGCCGGTTCGCTGGCAAATGAAGTGGTTGCTTCTTCAGCCAATGTGCGCGTAGATAGCGAAAATGGTGAGCTTGTTGTTAAAATTGCCGAGAATCCGACATTTACCAGCGTGACTACCGGCGATGCAGTTTTAAGTGATAGCGGTTTAATCATTAATCATGGTCCGAGTATCACGAAAGACGGTATTAACGTTAATCATAAACAAATTACCAATTTAGATAGCGGTCTGAAAGATGGTGATAACAACAAAGTGGCATTAGCCAATGCCACTGGCGATATGCTGAATAACGGTGTGAACGTCGCGGATCTAAAAGAGGCAGTAAATAATATTACTTCTGCGGATAGCAACGGCGGTTTTGGTCTGACTGACGATAACGGCACCGCAGTCAAACAGGATCTGGGCAAAACTATTCAGATCAAGGGCAAAGACGGTGTTACCGTGACTGCCAATAAGACCGATAGCGCACTGGAAGTCGGCTTGGCCGGTGAGGTCTCCGTAAACGGTAAAGACGGCAAAGACGGTGCTATCGGGGTGAAAGGCGCCGACGGCAAAGACGGCGTGAACCTGTCCGGTAACGGTACCGTAATTGCAGGTCGCAACGGTGTCGACGGCGTTGATGGGGCGATCGGCGTGCAAGGCAAAGACGGTGCAAGCGTGGTGTTAAACGGTAAGGACGGTTCAATCGGCTTAACCGGTCCGAAAGGTGAGGACGGCACTGACGGCGCTTCGGCGAATATTAGCGTGGTAAACGGTGCAGCTGGTTTAGACGGCAATGACGGTGCGAACGGTGAAAGCAAAACCCGCATCGTGTATGAAAAACCGAACGGTGACAAAGAAGAAGTGGCGACCCTAAACGACGGTCTGAACTTCACCGGCAATAACGAGGTGGTTAATGCCCACAAACTGAACAGTAAAGTGAATATTATCGGGGAAGGTGTGGATAAAGCTGCATCGGAAAACTTTGCTAGTGCGGCGGGCAATATCAATGTAAAAGCCGACGGTTCAAGTACCTTAACGGTTCAGCTGGCGAAAGATCTTAATCTGACTCAAGACGGTTCGGTGACAGTCGGCGATACCACCTTGAATAACAACGGATTGACTATCGCAGGTGGTCCGAGTGTAACGAAGAGCGGTATTAATGTCGGCAATAAACAGATTACCAACCTCGACAGCGGTCTGAAAGACAGCAACGGTAATCAGGTAAAATTACGCGATGCCACAGGCAGCATGCTCGGTAATGGCGTTAACGTGAGCGATCTGAAAGAGGCAGTGAATACACTTTCTTCTGCAGACGGTAACGGTGGTTTTGGGCTGAAGGATGACAACGGTACCGAAGTGAAACAGGATCTGGGCAAAACTATTCAGATCAAGGGCAAAGACGGCGTTACCGTGACTGCCAATAAGACCGATAGCGCACTGGAAGTCGGCTTGGCCGGTGAGGTGTCGGTAAACGGTAAAAACGGTCAGGCAGGTGCAATCGGTGTGAAAGGCGCCGATGGCAAAGACGGTGTGCATGTTTCCGGTAATGGCACAGTGATTGCAGGTCGTAACGGTGCTGACGGCGTTGATGGGGTGATCGGCGCACAAGGCAAAGACGGCGCAAGCGTTGTGCTAAACGGCAAAGACGGTACTATCGGTTTAACCGGTGCGAAAGGCGCCGACGGCAAAAACGGTGCGGCAGCGACGATTCAGGTCAAAGACGGTCAGTCTGTTGCGGACGGTTCGGCGGCAACACGTATCGTTTATACTGACGGCAGCAGTGTTACCCGTGAAATCGCAACGATGGATGATGGTTTGAAGTTTGCCGGTAATAACGGCGTGACGAATACGCATAAATTGAATACGCAGGTGAATATTGTCGGCGAAGGTGTGGATAAAGCCGCAGCCGATAAATTTACCAGCGCATCCGGCAATATCAATGTGAAAGCGAACGGTTCCGATACCTTAACGGTTCAGTTGGCGAAAGATGTTAACCTGACTCAAGACGGTTCCGTTACTGTCGGTGAGACGAAGATCAGCCATGACGGGTTAACCGTTCAGGACGGTCCAAGCGTCACAAAATCGGGCATCAATGCAGCGAATACAACGATTTCAAACGTGCGAGACGGCGTAAAAGATAATGATGCCGCGACTGTCAAACAGTTGAACGCCAGCAAAACCAGCGTGACGGCAGGTAAGAATGTGAAAGTCACCACCACAAGCAGCGCCAAGGGAACAGCTTATCAGGTGAGTGTCGAAGGCGATCTGACTGATATCAGCTCAATTTCTCACGGTAACACCAAAGTCGGTCTGGAAACAGACGCTCGCGGCGGTGCAAACGTTAATGTTAACAATGCAACGATTACTAATGTTGCGCCAGGTGTGAATCCGACCGATGCGGTAAATAAAGGTCAGCTTGACAGCGCAGTGAACAATATCGGCAACCACATCAATAAGGTGGACAAAGACCTGCGCGGCGGTATTGCCGGTGCGTTGGCGAGCGCCGGTCTGTATCATGCCACTTTGCCGGGACGTTCCATGGTTTCCGCCGGTGCGGGGGCTTACCGCGGCGAAAGTGCCGTTGCCGTTGGTTATTCGCGCTTATCGGATAACGGCAAAATGGGCGTTAAATTCAGTATCAACACCAATACCCGTGGCGATACCGGCGCGGCGGCAAGTATCGGTTATCAGTGGTAATCGGCATCCAAAACAACAGAGGGACGGTGTTTCTCTCTGTTTTTCTGGTCTAATCCGTGCGTAGCGTTTTATTTATTCGCTAAAATGCAGGAATCACTTTATAATAACCGCACTTTTTTGCATAAAGTGCGGTTATTTTTTACTGATTTTTTAAGGTGAGGCAATGAAACCGATACAACCTGACGATAGCGGATTTTGGTTACTAACCCGAGGTTCAACCCTTCATTTAATTGAAAATGCCTTACCTTACGGTAAAGCCGCCGCATTCGGTTTGCAGGGATTGCACGCGATGGTGATCGGCGCGCTGGAGCAGCAGCCCTTGTGGCTGGTGGAAGAATGCGCAACGGAAGACGATTCACGCGCTTATTTTTCTTTGCGCGATCAGCTTTATTTGCCTGAGCGGACTTTTAATTTATTGGGGCGTGGCGTCGAGTTAAATCATTTTTTTCGCACTCACCGATTCTGCGGCAAGTGCGGTGCCAAAACCCGCATTACTGAAGACGAATGGGCGGTTCAGTGCGTAAATGAACGATGCGGATACCGTACTTATCCCGTGATTTGCCCGTCCGTTATTGTGGCGGTGCGGCGCGGAACGGAGATTCTGCTGGCCAATCATCAGCGGCACCGCGACGGCATGTACACGACTTTGGCGGGCTTTGTGGAAGTCGGCGAAACCTTTGAACAGACCGTACAGAGGGAAGTTTTTGAAGAAACCGGCGTTAAAGTAAAAAATATCCGTTATTTCGGCAGCCAGCCGTGGGCGTTCCCCAATTCGCAAATGGTCGGTTTTTTAGCTGATTTTGACAGTGGCGATATTCGCGTGCAGGAAACGGAATTGTGCGATGCGCGATGGTTCCGTTATGATCAGCCGCTGCCGCAATTGCCGCCGGAGGGCACCATTGCATTAAAATTGATTCGTGCCACGCTGGAAATCTGTAAACGGGCGGCGGAGTAAGTCGTTCATCGGCGAAGTGCGGCATGTGTGCGTTTATGATTAATTTATATGACTAAAAAACCATGACAATACTTAAAAATGATCGTTATTTAAAAGCGCTGTTGCGCGAACCGGTGGATATGACGCCGGTTTGGATGATGCGTCAGGCAGGGCGTTATTTGCCGGAATACCGTGCGACTCGGACGCAAGCGGGCGATTTTATGGCGCTTTGCCGCGATGCCGATTTAGCCTGTGAGGTTACGTTGCAACCGTTACGCCGCTATGCGTTGGATGCTGCGATTTTATTCTCCGATATTCTGACTGTGCCTGACGCCATGGGGCTGGGCTTGAGTTTCGGTGCCGGCGAAGGGCCGAAGTTCGCCCGCCCGATTGATTCCCGGCGAGCAGTGGAAAATCTGCCGATTCCCGATCCGGAGCAGGAATTGCAGTATGTGATGAATGCCGTGCGCACCATTCGACGCGAACTGAACGGTGCGGTGCCATTGATCGGTTTTTCCGGCAGTCCTTGGACGTTAGCCACTTATATGGTGGAAGGCGGAAGCAGCAAAACATTCGGCATAATCAAAAAAATGTTGTATTGCGAACCGCACTTATTGCATCAATTATTGGATAAACTGGCGCACGCCGTCAGTCTTTATCTGAATGCGCAGATTAAAGCCGGCGCGCAGGCGGTGATGATTTTCGATACTTGGGGCGGTGTTTTGGCCGCGCGCGAATACCGAGAGTTTTCTCTGCAATATATGCACTGCATTGTGGATAATCTGATTCGCGAGCATGACGGGCGGAAAGTGCCGGTAACCTTGTTTACCAAAGGCGGCGGGTTGTGGCTGGAGGCGATTGCGGAAACCGGCTGTGATGCGGTCGGGCTGGATTGGACGGTAAATCTGACCGAAGCCAGAGCGCGTATCGGGCATAAAGTGGCATTGCAAGGTAATATGGACCCTTGTGTGCTATATGCGCCGGCAGAGCGGATTGAAGAGGAAGTGCAACGCATTCTGGCGGATTACGGTGAAGGCAGCGGACATGTCTTTAATTTGGGACATGGCATTCATCAGGATGTGCCAAGTGAGAGCCCGAAAATATTGGTTGATGCCGTGTATCGTTATTCTCAACCTTATCATCAAAATAAAGTGCGGTAGAAATTTATGCGAAATCCAATCCATAAGCGATTAGAAAAATTCGAAAGCTGGCAGCATATTACGTTTATGGCTTGCCTGTGCGAACGTATGTACCCGAATTTTCAGCTGTTTTGTCAGATGACGCAGCAGCCGGAACACGCCGGACTTTACCGCAATATTTTAAATCTGGTTTGGGAATATTTGACGGTGAAAAGCGCGAAAATTAACTTTGAAAATCAGCTGGAAAAGCTGGAACCGATTATTCCCGATGTCAATGATTATGCGTTTTACGGCGTAGTTCCCGCGTTGGACGCCTGCGAAGGATTGGCCGAACTGCTGCATGCCATTATTGCCGGAGCGACCGCCGAGCAGGCGGTAAAACTCAGTCAGCTTTCATTACAAACCTTAATCGGCGTGCTGGAAACTCGGGCGGAGCAGGAATTTTCCGCCCAAGAACTGAAAGAAAATCAGCAAATCGGGGAAGAATTGGATGTGCAATGGCAGATTTACCGTAGCCTGAATGAGTGCGAAGAACGTGATGTTGCGCTGATTTTGGCATTAAAAAATGAGTTAAGAGCGGTAGGAATCTCCAATATCGGTATAGAAATTGAGCGATAATGTGATTTGTATTACAATTTTTAGATATATTGCTTTGCTTTAAACAAAACTTAGATTATGCTTTACTCCACTGTGATTACAGTGGTTCTGGCTGTCAGGGCATTAGGAGTTTAACCTGACGCTATTGAAAATTGAATAGAAATAGAAGGTACTAATTTATGAACAAAACGGATTTAATTGATGCTATTGCAAATGCAGCAGAATTAAACAAAAAACAAGCTAAAGCGGCATTAGAAGCGACATTAGACGCTATCGCGGGTAGCTTAAAAGCAGGCGATCCTGTGCAATTAATCGGCTTTGGTACATTTAAAGTCAATGAGCGCAAAGCGCGTACAGGTCGCAATCCGCAGACCGGTGCCGAAATCCAAATCGCTGCCTCCAAAGTACCGGCCTTTGTTGCTGGTAAAGCATTAAAAGATTCTGTTAAATAATCGTATTTACGTTTTCTTCCTAAAACCCTGCGCTGATGCAGGGTTTTTTATTGACATAAATTTATTCGCCGTAGCAAAAATAGGTTTACAGCGGACAAAAATTTCTATAGTATTTCGAACCGAAACTTATTCTGAGGATTTTTAATGAAACGAAACTTTCAGCAACGCAATTCGCAACAGCGCCGGCATATGATTATGCAGTTGTTGCAGGAACAGGGCGAAGTTAGTGTTGAACGCCTGGTACAGTTGTTTGAAACCTCTGAAGTGACGATTCGTAAAGATCTGACCGCACTTGAGAATAACGGTTTTTTATTGCGCCGTTACGGCGGTGCGATTTTGATGCCGAACGAATTGATCGAAGAACCGCAGGAAGAAGTGCTTTCGAAACGAAAGTTATCTATTGCCAAAGCGGCGGCGGAACGTATTCGCGATCATAACCGAATTATTGTGGACAGCGGCAGCACCACGGCCGCGCTAATCAAACAGCTGAACAAGCAACAGGGATTAGTGGTGATGACCAATTCCTTGTCGGTGGCAACTGAGTTGCGCGCCTTGGAAAACGAACCGACCTTGCTGATGACCGGCGGCACTTGGGATACCCGCTCCGAGTCTTTTCAGGGCAAGGTGGCGGAGCAGGTACTGCGTTCCTATAACTTTGATCAGCTGTTTATCGGCGCGGACGGTATTGATCTGGAAAGAGGCACGACGACTTTCAATGAACTGGTCGGGTTAAGTCAGGTGATGGCGGAGGTGTCACGTGAAGTCATCGTGATGGTGGAATCCCATAAAATCGGCAGAAAAATGCCGAATCTGGAATTAACTTGGCAACAGATCGACATTTTGATTACAGACGATCTGCTGAGCAACGAAAATAAACAGGCGATCGCAATGCACGGCACGGAAGTTATCTGTGTAAGTGCGGTCTAAAATTGAGTATTTTTTATCAATAAAGGAAAAGTTATGTGTGGTATTGTCGGTGCGGTAGCACAGCGTGATGTGGCGGAAATTTTAATCAACGGATTACATCGATTGGAATATCGTGGTTATGATTCGGCAGGTGTCGCGGTTGTTAACCAACAACATGAATTACAACGGGTGCGTTGTTTAGGCAAGGTAAAAGCGCTGGACGAGGCGGTCGAAAAAAATCCTTTAATCGGCGGCACGGGGATTGCTCATACTCGCTGGGCGACGCATGGGGAGCCGTCGGAAGCCAATGCACACCCGCATGTATCCAGCACTTTTGCGGTGGTACACAACGGTATTATTGAAAATCATGAAGAATTACGCAGTGTATTAGTGGCGCGCGGTTATAAATTTTTATCGCAGACCGATACGGAAGTAATTGCTCATTTGGTGAACTGGGAAATGCGGACTGCGGGCAGTTTGTTGGAAGCGGTGCAGAAAGTGGTCGCCCAGCTAAGCGGTGCTTACGGCATGGTGGTGATGAACAGCGAAGATCCAAGCCGTTTGGTTGCGGCGCGTTCCGGCAGTCCGTTGGTGATCGGTTTTGGTATCGGTGAAAATTTCCTTGCCTCCGATCAGCTGGCACTGCTAAGCGTTACCCGTCGTTTTATTTTCTTGGAAGAGGGCGATATTGCAGAAATTACCCGTCGTTCCGTTGAGGTGTATGATGCCGACGGACATAAAGTCGAACGCGAAGTGCATGAGTCCAATCTGGAAAATGACGCCGCCGAAAAAGGCAAATTCCGTCACTTTATGCAAAAAGAAATTTTTGAACAGCCGACCGCACTAATTAATACCATGGAAGGGCGTATCAGCCATAATAATGTAATTGTGGAAAGTATCGGCAACGGTGCAAAAGCCATTTTGGAAAATGTGCAGCATGTGCAGATCGTCGCTTGCGGAACCTCTTATAACTCGGGCATGGTGGCGCGTTATTGGTTTGAGGCGTTAGCCGGTGTGAGCTGCGATGTGGAAATCGCCTCGGAATTCCGTTACCGTAACTTCGTCACCCGCCCGAACAGCCTGTTGATAACGCTGTCGCAGTCGGGCGAAACCGCAGATACGTTGGCGGCACTGCGTTTAGCCAAACAAAAAGGCTATATGGCGGCCCTGACGATTTGTAATGTCGCCGGTTCCTCTCTGGTTCGTGAATCGGATCTCGCTTTTATGACCCGTGCCGGGGTAGAAATCGGTGTAGCTTCCACCAAAGCGTTCACCACTCAGCTGGCGGCGATGTTAATGTTAGTGACCGCAATCGGGAAACTAAACGGTCATATTTCCGGTGAGAAAGAGCGTGAAATCGTTAAGGCGCTGCAATCCATACCGGCTGAAATTGAAAAAGCGTTGGTCTTCGATCAGGATATTGAGAAACTGGCGGAAGATTTCGCTGAGAAAAGCCACGCGCTATTTTTAGGACGCGGCGAATATTATCCGATTGCCATGGAAGCGGCGCTGAAGTTAAAAGAAATTTCTTATATTCATGCGGAAGCTTATGCCGCCGGCGAATTGAAACACGGCCCGTTGGCACTAATTGATGCCGATATGCCGGTTATCGTGGTGGCGCCGACCAATGATTTATTGGAAAAAGTGAAATCCAATATTGAAGAAGTACGCGCCCGCGGCGGTCAGCTGTATGTATTTGCCGACCGTGAAGCGGGATTCAGCGAAGCGCCTGGCATGAAGATTATCACCATGCCGACGGTAAATGAAATTATCGCGCCGATTTTCTATACCGTACCGATGCAATTACTGGCCTACCATGTGGCGTTAATCAAAGGTACCGATGTGGATCAGCCACGTAATCTGGCTAAAGCGGTGACGGTAGAATAACCCACCGTTATATTCCGTACCGAGACAACCCCGCTGCTTATGCGGGGTTGTTTTTTATTTGCGTAAAACAGATAAATCCCCTAAACTACGCCACGGTTTTTTAACCCTCCTTTCAAATTTAACTTTAAACGCTACCGGTGAGTAGCAAAAGGGTTCTCTATGACAGACAACGTAAATAATTATGGCTGGAAAGCCTTAATCGGTTCTGCCGTCGGTTATGCGATGGACGGTTTTGATCTTCTGATTCTCGGCTTTATGCTGACGGCAATTTCCGCCGATTTGGCGCTGTCTCCGGCGCAGGCGGGCTCACTGGTGAGCTGGACGCTAATCGGTGCGGTTGCTGGCGGAATTATTTTCGGCGCACTGAGTGATCGCTACGGGCGCGTGCGGGTGTTGACTTGGACAATCGTCTTGTTTGCGGTGTTCACCGGATTATGTGCTTTCGCGCAGGGATATTGGGATCTGCTGATTTACCGCACAATTGCCGGTATTGGTTTGGGCGGCGAATTCGGTATCGGCATGGCGCTGGCGGCGGAGGCTTGGCCGGCGCGTCATCGCGCCAAAGCGGCATCTTATGTTGCGCTCGGCTGGCAGCTGGGCGTGTTGGCGGCTGCCTTGCTCACTCCGCTATTGCTGCCATATATCGGTTGGCGCGGCATGTTTTTACTCGGTATTTTCCCGGCGTTTGTGGCGTGGTTTTTGCGGGCCAAATTGCATGAACCGGCGGGTTTTGTNATAACTCGGGCATGGTGGCGCGTTATTGGTTTGAGGCGTTAGCCGGTGTGAGCTGCGATGTGGAAATCGCCTCGGAATTCCGTTACCGTAACTTCGTCACCCGCCCGAACAGCCTGTTGATAACGCTGTCGCAGTCGGGCGAAACCGCAGATACGTTGGCGGCACTGCGTTTAGCCAAACAAAAAGGCTATATGGCGGCCCTGACGATTTGTAATGTCGCCGGTTCCTCTCTGGTTCGTGAATCGGATCTCGCTTTTATGACCCGTGCCGGGGTAGAAATCGGTGTAGCTTCCACCAAAGCGTTCACCACTCAGCTGGCGGCGATGTTAATGTTAGTGACCGCAATCGGGAAACTAAACGGTCATATTTCCGGTGAGAAAGAGCGTGAAATCGTTAAGGCGCTGCAATCCATACCGGCTGAAATTGAAAAAGCGTTGGTCTTCGATCAGGATATTGAGAAACTGGCGGAAGATTTCGCTGAGAAAAGCCACGCGCTATTTTTAGGACGCGGCGAATATTATCCGATTGCCATGGAAGCGGCGCTGAAGTTAAAAGAAATTTCTTATATTCATGCGGAAGCTTATGCCGCCGGCGAATTGAAACACGGCCCGTTGGCACTAATTGATGCCGATATGCCGGTTATCGTGGTGGCGCCGACCAATGATTTATTGGAAAAAGTGAAATCCAATATTGAAGAAGTACGCGCCCGCGGCGGTCAGCTGTATGTATTTGCCGACCGTGAAGCGGGATTCAGCGAAGCGCCTGGCATGAAGATTATCACCATGCCGACGGTAAATGAAATTATCGCGCCGATTTTCTATACCGTACCGATGCAATTACTGGCCTACCATGTGGCGTTAATCAAAGGTACCGATGTGGATCAGCCACGTAATCTGGCTAAAGCGGTGACGGTAGAATAACCCACCGTTATATTCCGTACCGAGACAACCCCGCTGCTTATGCGGGGTTGTTTTTTATTTGCGTAAAACAGATAAATCCCCTAAACTACGCCACGGTTTTTTAACCCTCCTTTCAAATTTAACTTTAAACGCTACCGGTGAGTAGCAAAAGGGTTCTCTATGACAGACAACGTAAATAATTATGGCTGGAAAGCCTTAATCGGTTCTGCCGTCGGTTATGCGATGGACGGTTTTGATCTTCTGATTCTCGGCTTTATGCTGACGGCAATTTCCGCCGATTTGGCGCTGTCTCCGGCGCAGGCGGGCTCACTGGTGAGCTGGACGCTAATCGGTGCGGTTGCTGGCGGAATTATTTTCGGCGCACTGAGTGATCGCTACGGGCGCGTGCGGGTGTTGACTTGGACAATCGTCTTGTTTGCGGTGTTCACCGGATTATGTGCTTTCGCGCAGGGATATTGGGATCTGCTGATTTACCGCACAATTGCCGGTATTGGTTTGGGCGGCGAATTCGGTATCGGCATGGCGCTGGCGGCGGAGGCTTGGCCGGCGCGTCATCGCGCCAAAGCGGCATCTTATGTTGCGCTCGGCTGGCAGCTGGGCGTGTTGGCGGCTGCCTTGCTCACTCCGCTATTGCTGCCATATATCGGTTGGCGCGGCATGTTTTTACTCGGTATTTTCCCGGCGTTTGTGGCGTGGTTTTTGCGGGCCAAATTGCATGAACCGGCGGTTTTTGTGAAAAAACAGACCGCACTTCGGCAGTCGAAATATGAGACATCGAGACTGGAAGCCTTTAAACTGCTGGTGAAAGATAAAGCCACGGCTAAAATCAGTGCAGGGATTGTGGTATTGACATCGGTGCAGAATTTTGGCTATTACGGCATTATGATCTGGATGCCGAATTTTCTGTCCAAGCAGCTCGGATTCAGTTTAACCAAATCCGGCATCTGGACGGCAGTGACGGTGTGCGGCATGATGGCGGGAATCTGGATTTTCGGGCGTTTAGCGGACAGATTCGGACGCAAACCGAGTTTTATTTTATTTCAGCTGGGGGCGGTCATTAGTATTATAACGTATTCACAACTCACGGAGCCGAGCGCGATGCTCATCGCGGGAGCGTTTCTAGGGATGTTTGTGAACGGTATGATGGGCGGCTACGGCGCCTTAATGGCGGAAGCCTATCCGACCCAAGCGCGGGCAACGGCACAGAATGTGCTGTTTAATTTAGGACGTGCGGTCGGTGGATTCGGTCCGGTGGTTGTCGGTGCAATTGTCTCAGCGTATTCTTTTTCCATTGCCATTGCATTTTTGGCACTGATTTATGTGATTGATATGCTCGCAACGATTGTTCTGATTCCGGAGCTAAAAGGCAAAGCATTGGATTAATCGAAAAAATCCCCGTCTTCGCGTTTCAGCTGTTTGGCGGGGATATTCGATAAAAGTGCGGTTATTTTTTAATGCGTTTTAGGCGCATTTACCAGGTTAATGATAGTTCACTAACACGTCTTTTTCACTGATTGTATCACCGTAAACCGGCAGTAAAGTTTTGTCATACGCCTGTTTTAATACCCCGTTTTTGCCCAGTTTTTCGATTTCGGCATTGAGCCATTCCAGCAGTGCGCTGTCACCTTTTTTCACTGCCGGGGCGATAAAGTCTTGATCGCCGAGATTTTTAATGCCGACGCTAAAGCCCGGATTTTCTTTTGCCCACGCGAACAGCAGGGTATTGTCGTGTGCCAGCGCATCACCGCGACCGTCGCGCAGCGCTTCAAAGGTTTCGGTGTTTTGTTCAAATTTCAGCAGTTTGATATTTGGATAATTTTTACTGAAATATGCATCTGCGGTGGTGCCTTTGTTGACGAGCAGGGTTTTGCCTTCAAGTTGGGCGAAATCGGTAACGGCACCGTCTTTGGAGACGACCCCTAATGTCACCTGCATGTAAGGTTTAGCAAAATCGACCACTTCCTGACGCGCAGGGGTCACGGTAAAGTTGGCGAGAATAATATCCACTTTATTTGCCTGTAAATATTCTACGCGGTTTGCCGCCTCAACCAGTACGTATTCCACTTTGTTTTCATCGCCGAGCAGATCTTTGCCGATCGCTTTGGCGATTTCTACATCAAAGCCCTGACTTTTGCCCGCGCTGTCTACATAGCCGAAAGGCGGTTTATCGCTGAATACGCCGATACGTACTTTACCCGCCTGTTGCAACTGTGCAACGCTGGATGTCGATTGAGCGTTTTGAGTGTTTTCTTTATCGCCGCAGGCGGTTAAACCCGCTGCAAGCAGTGCGGCAGCGAAAAGTGCGGTCAGTTTTTTAGATGTTTTGTTCATAGTTGGTACCTCTTGGTTCGTAATTTAAGATATTGAGAAAGGCTTTTGCCCGATCCGTGGCCGGATTGGTAAAAAACAATGCCGGGGATTCCTGTTCGATAATTTGCCCGGCGTCCATAAAGACAATGCGATCGGCAACCTGACGGGCAAAAGACATTTCATGGGTGACGATAAGCATGGTCATGCCGTCTTTGGCAAGTCCCAGAATGACATCCAGTACTTCGCGCACCATTTCCGGATCGAGGGCGGCGGTCACTTCGTCAAACAGCATAATATCCGGATTCATACACAGCGCACGCACGATGGCGATGCGCTGTTTCTGCCCGCCGGACAGTTCACGCGGGTAAGCGTTTTTGCGTTCAAACAGTCCGACCCGTCGTAGCAGTTCATCCGCCTGCGCTTCCGCCTCCGCTCGCCGGCGTTTTTGTACTTTCAGCGGACCGAGCAGAATGTTGTCGATAACCGACATGTGCGCAAACAGTTCATAACTCTGAAACACCATGCCGATTCGCTGTCGGGCCTTGACCCAAGAAATATCTTTGCCCAGCTCTCCGCTGCCCTGTAAGATCAGCTGACCGCTGTGAATATCTTCCAAACCGTTGATACAGCGCAGCAACGTGCTTTTCCCGCAGCCCGACGGACCGAGAATCACGACCACTTCGCCTTTTTGCACCGATAGATTAATGCCTTTCAGTGCGGTAACCTCGCCGTAATTTTTAACCAGATTTTTAATTTCTAATAATGCCATGTTTTAACCTTTATTTTTCCCAACGGTTTTCCAGATATTGCGAGAATAACGATAAAGGATAACAAATCATGAAATACAGGGCGAAAATTACACCGTAAATCCATAACGCCGCCGACGGTTCGGTAAACAGCGAAGTTTCAATGATTTGTTGCCCCACTTTGATCACCTCCAGCACGCCGATTAACATTGCCAGTGAACTGGTTTTTACCATTCGGGTGAATAAGTTAATCGCACTTGGCGTAACGCGTTTGAGGCTTTGCGGCAGTAAAATATAGATAAATGTCTGTATCGGCGTTAGACCCAGTGCGTAAGCGGATTCCAGTTGATGTTTTTCAATGGACGTCAGTGCACCGCGGACGAGATCGCCCATTTCCGCGGTACCCCAGAAAATAAATACCGCAATGCAGACAGTAACGCCATCCAAATGCGTGTTAAACCATGTTGCCACGCCGAAATAGGTGATAAATAACAGTACCAACAACGGCATAATACGCACAAATTCCAGATAAAAACGGCACAGCGCTCTGAGCAGGCGCGATTTCAACGTCATCAGCACTCCGCAAATCACGCCGAAAATGCAGGCGAAGAATACCGATACAAAGGCGATTTCAGCGGTTACCCATAAACCGCCGAGCAAACGCGCCGGGTTATTGCCCTCAAATAAGATACTAAGCCCCATATTTTGCTCTCCGCGTGCGGCGTTCCAAATAGCCGATAAAGACCGATACCGGCAGTAAAATAATCAGATAACTCACTACGAGCAAAAACAACGCTTCGTTGGTTTTGTAATCCATACCGATAATTTCTTTCGCCATAAACATCAGTTCCGCAATGGCAATCGCGCTGACCACCGAAGTTTCTTTGATTAAAAACAGGCAATTGGCGCCGATTGCCGGGCTGGCGATGGCGAAAGCCTGCGGGAAAATTACATAGCGAAAGGCTTGCAACGGCGTTAAACCGATGCTGAGTGCGGATTCTACCTGCCCTTTAGAAACGGCTTCCAAACCGCCGCGTATCGCTTCCGCCATGTAGCTGCCGCCCAGAAATGCCAGTCCGATCACCGCGCAGGTAAAACCGTCGAGCTTGATGCCGATTTTGGATAACCCGAAATACAGAAAAAAGACCTGAATCAGCAGCGGTGTATTGCGTGATAATTCGATATACACTTTAATCAGCGGATTAATATAGCGCACTCTATATGTCGTGATCACTGCGCAGATAATGCCGATTATTATGGACAGCAAAATTCCCCAGACGGAAAGCTGTAGCGTAATTAATGCGGCGTCGAAAAAACGCGGTAATGCACTCCATACATATTGCCAGTTCATTGCAAGGTTCTTTTAAATACTGATTTAAAATATTCGAATTATAAGACGCAAACGATTGCGGCAAAAGAAATAAAAATGAATTGTTTAGATGTTTTGGTTATAAAAATGAAAGTGCGGTCATTTTTTTCCGCGTTTTGTGTAATTCTTGACATCAGCAGTTTTCAAGATTAAAATTCTGCGTCTATCTATCCATGGATAGACGAGAAAATATACATTCTTTTATGAATAACTATGAATAAACTGGAGCTTTTTTAATGGCAACAATCAACCAGCTAGTACGCAAACCGCGTGTTAAAAAGGTTGTAAAAAGCAACGTTCCTGCATTAGAGGCTTGCCCGCAGAAACGTGGCGTGTGTACTCGCGTGTACACAACTACACCTAAAAAACCGAACTCCGCATTACGTAAAGTATGCCGTATTCGTTTAACCAACGGTTACGAAGTAACCTCTTATATCGGCGGTGAAGGTCATAACCTTCAGGAGCACAGCGTTGTGCTTATCCGTGGCGGTCGTGTGAAAGACTTGCCGGGTGTGCGTTATCACACCGTACGCGGTGCGTTAGACTGCGCAGGCGTTAAAGATCGTAAACAAGGTCGTTCTAAATACGGCGTTAAACGTCCGAAAGCTTAATGGTTCTCCGTTAAGTAAGGCCAAACGTCAATTAAATTATTAATTAACCATAAACTCCAGTCAGAGTTTTGGATAATCCTGAAGATTAAAAAACGGAGAAATTACAATGCCACGTCGTCGTAGTATTGAACCTCGCAAAATTCTTCCAGATCCGAAGTTCGGTTCAGAATTGCTTGCGAAATTTATTAATGTGTTAATGATAGACGGTAAAAAATCTATCGCAGAATCTATCGTTTACGGTGCACTGGAAACATTATCCCAGCGTACCGGCAAAGAAGCGTTGGAAGCATTTGAAATCGCACTGGAAAACGTGCGTCCGACGGTTGAGGTTAAATCCCGCCGCGTAGGCGGTTCCACTTATCAGGTACCGGTTGAAGTGCGTCCGGCTCGTCGTAACGCGTTAGGCATGCGCTGGATTGTTGAAGCCGCACGTAAACGCGGTGATAAATCCATGGCGTTACGTTTAGCCAACGAATTATCTGATGCCTCTGAAAACAAAGGTGCGGCGGTGAAAAAACGTGAAGACGTTCACCGTATGGCTGAAGCTAATAAAGCCTTTGCGCATTACCGTTGGTAATCGGTTAGCTGACCGGCTTTTCAGGCTTCATCTCATGATTCGTGCGATGAAGCCTTATCCATATTTAAAATTTTATATTTACTGAATTCCAAAAAAGGAAATATTAATGGCTCGTACAACCCCTATTTCACTTTACCGTAATATCGGTATCAGTGCGCATATCGATGCGGGTAAAACAACCACTACTGAGCGTATCCTTTTCTATACCGGCGTAAGTCACAAAATCGGCGAAGTTCACGATGGTGCAGCGACAATGGACTGGATGGAACAAGAACAAGAGCGCGGTATTACTATTACCTCTGCGGCAACTACGGCGTTCTGGTCGGGTATGTCACAGCAGTATCCGCAACACCGTATTAACGTGATCGACACTCCGGGACACGTTGACTTTACTATTGAAGTAGAACGCTCCATGCGTGTGCTTGATG
This sequence comes from Haemophilus massiliensis, assembly GCA_000752995.2. GTDB lineage: Bacteria > Pseudomonadota > Gammaproteobacteria > Enterobacterales > Pasteurellaceae > Necropsobacter > Necropsobacter massiliensis_B. The sequence goes on from LM994633.1 coordinate 140,936, forward strand.
GTGCAGTAATGGTATATTGTGCGGTGGGCGGCGTTCAACCGCAATCCGAAACCGTATGGCGTCAGGCAAACAAGTATAAAGTACCTCGTATTGCGTTTGTTAATAAGATGGACCGTACCGGTGCAAACTTCCTGCGTGTCGTTGAACAGATCAAAACCCGTTTAGGCGGTAATGCAGTGCCTTTACAGCTGCCAATCGGCGCAGAAGAAAATTTTAAAGGCGTGGTTGACCTGATTAAGATGAAAGCGATCAACTGGAATGAAGCGGATCAGGGTATGACTTTCACCTATGATGACATTCCGGCAGATATGGTTGAAGCTTGTGAAGAATGGCGTCAGAACCTTGTTGAAGCGGCGGCGGAATCTTCAGAAGAACTTATGGAAAAATACCTCGGTGGTGAAGAGTTAACTGAAGAAGAAATCAAAGCCGGTTTACGCCAGCGCGTGTTGGCGACGGAAATCATTCTGGTAACCTGTGGGTCGGCGTTCAAAAATAAAGGTGTTCAGGCGATGCTTGATGCAGTAATTGATTACCTGCCAGCGCCGACAGATATTGAGTCGATCAAAGGGATTAATCCGGACGAGACCGAAGGTGAACGTCATGCCAGCGATGATGAGCCGTTTGCGGCATTGGCATTCAAAATCGCAACAGACCCGTTTGTTGGAAACTTGACTTTCTTCCGTGTTTATTCCGGTGTAGTTGAATCCGGCGCGACTGTACTGAACTCTGTAAAAGACAAACGTGAACGTTTTGGTCGTATCGTACAGATGCACGCGAACAAACGTGAAGAAATTAAAGAAGTTCGCGCCGGTGATATTGCTGCCGCCATCGGCTTGAAAGATGTCGGTACCGGTGATACGTTGTGTGCCTTGGACGCGCCGATCATTCTTGAACGTATGGAATTCCCGGAACCGGTTATTTCTGTTGCGGTAGAACCGAAAACCAAAGCCGACCAAGAAAAAATGGGTCTTGCTTTAGGTCGTCTTGCGCAGGAAGACCCTTCATTCCGTGTGCATACTGATGAAGAATCCGGTGAAACCATTATTTCCGGTATGGGTGAGTTACACTTGGATATTATCGTTGACCGTATGAAACGCGAATTTAAAGTGGAAGCGAATATTGGTAAACCGCAGGTATCCTACCGTGAAACGATTCGTACCCGTGTTAACGATGTTGAAGGTAAACACGCGAAACAGTCCGGTGGTCGCGGTCAGTATGGTCATGTGGTGATCGACTTATATCCGTTGGATCCAGAAGGTCCGGGATACGAATTTGTTAACGAAATCAAAGGCGGTGTCATTCCAGGCGAATACATTCCTGCCGTTGACAAAGGTATTCAGGAGCAGCTTAAATCCGGACCATTGGCCGGTTATCCGGTTGTGGATATCGGTGTTCGTTTACACTTCGGTTCATATCATGATGTGGACTCTTCCGAACTGGCGTTTAAACTGGCTGCATCTATCGCATTTAAAGCGGCGTTTAATAAAGCCAACCCGGTATTGCTTGAGCCAATCATGAAAGTGGAAGTGGAAACTCCGCCGGAATACGTGGGTGATGTAATCGGTGACTTAAGTCGTCGTCGTGCAATGGTAAACGGTCAGGAAAGTAATGAGTTTGTGACTAAGATCAACGCTGAAGTACCGCTTTCGGAAATGTTCGGTTATGCGACAGATCTGCGCTCGCAAACTCAGGGGCGCGCTTCATATTCAATGGAACCATTGAAATATGCCGAAGCGCCTAAGAACGTGGCAGATGCTATCATCGAAGCACGTAGAAAATAATCTTTTATCAAAACTCCGTGGTGCATTAAGCGCTACGGAATTTCAATTAAGGAAACATTAGCAATGTCTAAAGAAAAATTTGAACGTACAAAACCGCACGTTAACGTGGGTACAATCGGCCACGTTGACCATGGTAAAACAACTTTAACCGCAGCAATCACAACCGTATTATCCAAACATTACGGCGGTGCGGCTCNGAAGAACTTATGGAAAAATACCTCGGTGGTGAAGAGTTAACTGAAGAAGAAATCAAAGCCGGTTTACGCCAGCGCGTGTTGGCGACGGAAATCATTCTGGTAACCTGTGGGTCGGCGTTCAAAAATAAAGGTGTTCAGGCGATGCTTGATGCAGTAATTGATTACCTGCCAGCGCCGACAGATATTGAGTCGATCAAAGGGATTAATCCGGACGAGACCGAAGGTGAACGTCATGCCAGCGATGATGAGCCGTTTGCGGCATTGGCATTCAAAATCGCAACAGACCCGTTTGTTGGAAACTTGACTTTCTTCCGTGTTTATTCCGGTGTAGTTGAATCCGGCGCGACTGTACTGAACTCTGTAAAAGACAAACGTGAACGTTTTGGTCGTATCGTACAGATGCACGCGAACAAACGTGAAGAAATTAAAGAAGTTCGCGCCGGTGATATTGCTGCCGCCATCGGCTTGAAAGATGTCGGTACCGGTGATACGTTGTGTGCCTTGGACGCGCCGATCATTCTTGAACGTATGGAATTCCCGGAACCGGTTATTTCTGTTGCGGTAGAACCGAAAACCAAAGCCGACCAAGAAAAAATGGGTCTTGCTTTAGGTCGTCTTGCGCAGGAAGACCCTTCATTCCGTGTGCATACTGATGAAGAATCCGGTGAAACCATTATTTCCGGTATGGGTGAGTTACACTTGGATATTATCGTTGACCGTATGAAACGCGAATTTAAAGTGGAAGCGAATATTGGTAAACCGCAGGTATCCTACCGTGAAACGATTCGTACCCGTGTTAACGATGTTGAAGGTAAACACGCGAAACAGTCCGGTGGTCGCGGTCAGTATGGTCATGTGGTGATCGACTTATATCCGTTGGATCCAGAAGGTCCGGGATACGAATTTGTTAACGAAATCAAAGGCGGTGTCATTCCAGGCGAATACATTCCTGCCGTTGACAAAGGTATTCAGGAGCAGCTTAAATCCGGACCATTGGCCGGTTATCCGGTTGTGGATATCGGTGTTCGTTTACACTTCGGTTCATATCATGATGTGGACTCTTCCGAACTGGCGTTTAAACTGGCTGCATCTATCGCATTTAAAGCGGCGTTTAATAAAGCCAACCCGGTATTGCTTGAGCCAATCATGAAAGTGGAAGTGGAAACTCCGCCGGAATACGTGGGTGATGTAATCGGTGACTTAAGTCGTCGTCGTGCAATGGTAAACGGTCAGGAAAGTAATGAGTTTGTGACTAAGATCAACGCTGAAGTACCGCTTTCGGAAATGTTCGGTTATGCGACAGATCTGCGCTCGCAAACTCAGGGGCGCGCTTCATATTCAATGGAACCATTGAAATATGCCGAAGCGCCTAAGAACGTGGCAGATGCTATCATCGAAGCACGTAGAAAATAATCTTTTATCAAAACTCCGTGGTGCATTAAGCGCTACGGAATTTCAATTAAGGAAACATTAGCAATGTCTAAAGAAAAATTTGAACGTACAAAACCGCACGTTAACGTGGGTACAATCGGCCACGTTGACCATGGTAAAACAACTTTAACCGCAGCAATCACAACCGTATTATCCAAACATTACGGCGGTGCGGCTCGCGCCTTTGACCAGATTGATAACGCGCCGGAAGAAAAAGCGCGCGGAATTACCATCAACACTTCACACGTTGAATACGACACACCGACTCGTCACTACGCACACGTTGACTGTCCGGGACACGCCGACTATGTAAAAAACATGATTACCGGTGCGGCGCAAATGGACGGTGCTATCTTAGTAGTAGCGGCAACCGACGGTCCAATGCCACAAACTCGTGAGCACATCTTATTAGGTCGCCAAGTAGGCGTTCCTTACATTATCGTATTCTTAAACAAATGCGACATGGTAGATGACGAAGAGTTATTAGAATTAGTTGAAATGGAAGTGCGTGAGTTGCTGTCTCAATATGACTTCCCGGGTGATGACACGCCAATCGTACGCGGTTCTGCATTAAAAGCATTAGAAGGCGACGCACAATGGGAAGAAAAAATCCTGGAATTAGCCAACCACTTAGATACTTACATCCCTGAACCTGAGCGTGCAATCGACCAGCCATTCCTGCTACCGATTGAAGACGTATTTTCAATCTCCGGACGTGGTACCGTAGTAACCGGTCGTGTTGAACGTGGTATCATCCGTACCGGTGATGAAGTGGAAATTGTAGGTATCAAACCGACAGCGAAAACAACCGTAACCGGTGTTGAAATGTTCCGTAAACTGTTAGACGAAGGTCGTGCAGGTGAAAACATCGGTGCATTATTACGTGGTACGAAACGTGAAGAAATCGAACGTGGTCAGGTGTTGGCGAAACCGGGTTCAATTACTCCGCATACTGATTTTGAATCTGAAGTATACGTATTGTCCAAAGAAGAAGGCGGTCGTCATACTCCATTCTTCAAAGGATACCGTCCACAGTTCTACTTCCGTACTACTGACGTAACAGGTACAATTGAATTACCGGAAGGTGTGGAAATGGTAATGCCGGGCGATAACATCAAAATGACAGTAAGCCTGATTCACCCAATTGCGATGGACCAAGGTTTACGTTTTGCGATTCGTGAAGGTGGCCGTACAGTTGGTGCGGGTGTGGTAGCGAAGATTATCAAATAATCAAGCGAACATGCTGAATAAAGAGGGTATCGAAAGATACCCTTTTTTGTCGCCTATTGTCAATGCAGAATAGAAACGCGAAATGCAGCAAAAAACAACCGCACTTTGAACTGCCTTAGTCAGTCGGTTTGGGTATCCAACTTTTGCGACCCTTCAAAGTGCGGTCTATATTTTTATCGTTTTCGGATTAGGCGTTTAAAATGCGCTGAATTTCCGCCATGCTTAGATGGTACTCATGCGGACAAGCACGCCAGACTTCAAGCATTTTGATATATTTATCCCACATTGGGGTTTGCGAATCGCAGCCGTGTTCACAATGCATAAATTCCTGATATTTGCCCTCGGTACCGGTGATAAAGCGCAGATAATTCAAATATTTTTTTTCACGCTGGGCGCAATAGCCGGCAAATTGCAGCCGATGCGGCGTAATTGTCGATTGATCGCCAAGATTGTTATAGGAAACCTGCAGCGCATGGTACATTTCCAGCGTAGCTAATACGGTACGGCATTCTTGTTCCGAAATATCGGAAAATTCGTTGTCCAGCTCTTGCAGCTCCAAGCCAAAACCACCTTTTACAATGGCTTCCAGACGTTGATATTTTTTCACATTATTCGGTTCTAAAAGTCCCATTAATTTATACTGATTCGCTAAAATGAGACGTTGTGTTGATGTCATTTGCATAATAAATTCCTGTTAATCGACTTCGTTAAGTTCTTCTTGTGAAAGGGTTTCCTGCGCAGCTTTGACTTTACCGTCGCTGACGCGGTATTCCAGATTCTGATAATAGGCTTCACGGAATGTGACATAAGGATCCTGCGCCTGATCAAGCAGCGCCTGTTTATCCAGCGCTTTGGCTCGCGTATCAATCGCCTGAATGCCGGATTTTACCAGTGCCCAAGGACCGCCGACCCAATGCCAGAATGGGTACATTGCACCGATATCTGCTGCCGTACCGGTGGCTTGACGTGGTGTGGTCGGACCGTATGCTGGCAACATGACGTAAGCGCCCGGTTCAATCCCGTAACTGCCCATAGTATCGGCAAAATCACGCGAGTTTTCAATTTTCAGCGGTTCGCTGTAACTTGCCCAGTCAATTAAACCGCCAAGACCGAAGACCGTATTAATCCAAAACCGATTGAAGTGTACCATGGCTTTTTTTCCTTCTCCTTCCAGCAATCGGCTGACAAAACTGACGGGTTCATCCAAGTTATTGGCAACGTTCGTCAGCCCCGTGCGTAGCGGAGAAGGCACATAGTTTTTCCAGCCGGTAGCGACCGGTTTCAGCACATAGGGATCAACAACTTTATAGTTAAAATCCCACATGGTACGGTTGAAACCTTCCAGCGGATCTTGGCGTTCTCCCGTTTGCGGATCAATGGATGTACAGCCGACAACGAATGTGGTGCATAATAAAATGGTGGTCATGGCGGTTATTTTTTTCATCTGCGTTCTCTCGGATTAAAACGAAGCTCCATTGTAAACAACTTATGCGGCAACTACAAAATAATTCATGAGAATTTACAAACGTCTTGTAATTTGTCATTATTTATGCAAAATATCTGCATAAATAATCATTTAAACGTTTGCGATTTTACTTGAATAGCCAGGCTTTGTCCTTTAGAATTAGCAGGTTTAGCCTACATCGGCTATATCATCAGACACAGTTTAGTTTTTAAACCTCCGAAAATACGAAAGTGCGGTTTGTTTTTGGATTAAATTGTGGTTAATGAGCATTCGTAAGTGTTCAACCGAAACAGATTACAAACAGGAGTAATTTATGTCTGAACCCGCAATTTTAGTATTGGCTGACGGCAGTCTCTTTCACGGCAATGCTATCGGTGCCTTGGGGCACACCGTCGGTGAAGTGGTGTTCAATACCGCAATGACCGGCTATCAGGAAATTCTTACCGACCCTTCTTATTTTCAACAAATCGTTACGCTGACTTATCCTCATATCGGCAATACCGGCACCAATCGCGAAGACTTGGAAAGTAGCGGTGTGTATGCCGCCGGTCTGATTATCCGCGATTTACCGTTATTGCACAGCAACTTCCGTGCCGAGCAGAGTTTAACCGAGTATTTGAAAGACAACAATGTGGTTGCCATTGCGGGTATTGATACCCGCCGTTTGACCCGTATTCTGCGCGATAAAGGCGCACAGGCGGGCTGTATTATGGCGGGAAAAATCGATGAGAAAAAAGCGCTTGAACTGGCACGCGGTTTCGGTTCGATGGCGGGTAAAGATCTGGCGCAGGAAGTTTCTACCAAGCAGGCTTATCAGTGGACGCAAGGCGAATGGCAGCTCAGTAAAGGCTATGTGGAAGCGAAAAATCCTGAATTCAATATCGTCGCCTATGATTTCGGGGTTAAACACAATATCTTAAGAATGCTGGCGCAACGCGGCTGCCATATCACCGTGGTACCGGCGAAGACCAGTGCGCAGGAGGTGTTGGCGTTAAATCCGGACGGTATTTTTCTCTCCAACGGGCCGGGCGATCCGGAACCCTGTGATTATGCGATCCTCGCCGTTCGGCAATTGTTAGCCAGTAAGAAGCCGATGTTCGGTATTTGTTTGGGGCATCAATTGCTCGGGCTTGCGGTAGGCGGCAGAACAAAAAAAATGGCTTTCGGTCATCACGGCGCCAATCATCCGGTGCAGGATTTAACTTCACAAAAAGTTTTTATCACCAGCCAAAACCATGGGTTTGAAGTGGATGAACAAAGCCTGCCGCAAAACGTGCATATTACTCACCGTTCTTTATTTGATCATTCGGTACAGGGCATTGAGTTGACCGATCAAGCGGCGTTTTCCTTTCAGGGACATCCGGAAGCCAGCCCGGGGCCGCATGATGTGGCGTACCTGTTCGACAGATTTATTGATGAAATGAGAAAGGCGAAAGCCTAAAGTGCGGTGGATTTTTTAAGTGTTTTCAAAAGCAGAAAACCACCAATGGCGCGCATCGCCCGATGTGCGCCGGCGTAAAGCAGAAACGGTAAGATATGAATCCAATTAAAGTAAAACGGGAAAAATTATCGCAACTGACGAATTTGCCCAATGTAGGCGAAGCGGTTGTCGAAGATTTGCGAAAACTCCGGATTTATTGCCTTTTGTTTGAGGATTATGAAACCTTGGATTTAATGGGGCCGGTGGAGTTTCTGCACCGTCTGCCCGATGTAACATTGCATTATGTTTCGCAACAAGGCGGTTTAATTCGCAGCCGGCAAGGGTTTTATACGGAAACACAGCCGTTACCGGATTTGGGCGAAAACAGTGCGTTACTGATTCCCGGCGGACAAGGCACCCGAACGCTGGTAAATGACACCGAGTTTATTGCGATGCTGAAAACTCGGGTAAAACAGACCGCACTTTGTTTAACGGTGTGTACCGGTTCGGCGTTGTTGGCCGCTACTGGCGAGTTGAACGGTTTACGGGCGACGTCCAATAAACGCGCCTTCGAATGGGTGCGATCCGTTAATCCGAACTTGCAATGGCAGCCGGTGGCGCGCTGGGTGAAAGACGGGAAATTTTATACTTCATCGGGCGTTTCGGCAGGAATGGATATGGCTTTAGGCTTTATCAGCGATTATTACGGCGTCGGATTTGCGCAATTAATCGCCGCTCAAACCGAGTATCATTGGATAAGCGATCCTGCTCAGGATGATTTTGCCGAGATTTATAGATATTAGGGAAATCTAAATCCGATAATTAACCAAAAGTGCGGTCGATTTTTTAAAAGTTTTTTAAAGAGAAAATAATATGCCAAAACGTACAGACATAAACACAATTCTAATTATCGGCGCCGGCCCGATCGTCATCGGTCAGGCGTGCGAGTTTGACTATTCGGGCGCCCAGGCGTGCAAAGCCTTGCGAGAGGAAGGCTATAAAGTGGTGCTGGTGAATTCCAATCCTGCCACCATTATGACAGATCCGAATATGGCGGATGTCACCTACATTGAGTCGATTTTGTGGCAAACCGTTGAAAAAATTATTGAAAAAGAACGTCCGGACGCGATTTTGCCAACCATGGGCGGGCAAACTGCACTCAACTGTGCCTTGGATTTATCTAAACACGGTGTGCTGGCAAAATACGGCGTAGAGCTGATTGGGGCGACCGAAGATGCAATCGATAAAGCGGAAGACCGCGGCCGTTTCAAACAAGCCATGGCAAAAATCGGTTTAAATACGCCGAAATCCTTTGTTTGTCACAGCTTNCGGGTAAAGATCTGGCGCAGGAAGTTTCTACCAAGCAGGCTTATCAGTGGACGCAAGGCGAATGGCAGCTCAGTAAAGGCTATGTGGAAGCGAAAAATCCTGAATTCAATATCGTCGCCTATGATTTCGGGGTTAAACACAATATCTTAAGAATGCTGGCGCAACGCGGCTGCCATATCACCGTGGTACCGGCGAAGACCAGTGCGCAGGAGGTGTTGGCGTTAAATCCGGACGGTATTTTTCTCTCCAACGGGCCGGGCGATCCGGAACCCTGTGATTATGCGATCCTCGCCGTTCGGCAATTGTTAGCCAGTAAGAAGCCGATGTTCGGTATTTGTTTGGGGCATCAATTGCTCGGGCTTGCGGTAGGCGGCAGAACAAAAAAAATGGCTTTCGGTCATCACGGCGCCAATCATCCGGTGCAGGATTTAACTTCACAAAAAGTTTTTATCACCAGCCAAAACCATGGGTTTGAAGTGGATGAACAAAGCCTGCCGCAAAACGTGCATATTACTCACCGTTCTTTATTTGATCATTCGGTACAGGGCATTGAGTTGACCGATCAAGCGGCGTTTTCCTTTCAGGGACATCCGGAAGCCAGCCCGGGGCCGCATGATGTGGCGTACCTGTTCGACAGATTTATTGATGAAATGAGAAAGGCGAAAGCCTAAAGTGCGGTGGATTTTTTAAGTGTTTTCAAAAGCAGAAAACCACCAATGGCGCGCATCGCCCGATGTGCGCCGGCGTAAAGCAGAAACGGTAAGATATGAATCCAATTAAAGTAAAACGGGAAAAATTATCGCAACTGACGAATTTGCCCAATGTAGGCGAAGCGGTTGTCGAAGATTTGCGAAAACTCCGGATTTATTGCCTTTTGTTTGAGGATTATGAAACCTTGGATTTAATGGGGCCGGTGGAGTTTCTGCACCGTCTGCCCGATGTAACATTGCATTATGTTTCGCAACAAGGCGGTTTAATTCGCAGCCGGCAAGGGTTTTATACGGAAACACAGCCGTTACCGGATTTGGGCGAAAACAGTGCGTTACTGATTCCCGGCGGACAAGGCACCCGAACGCTGGTAAATGACACCGAGTTTATTGCGATGCTGAAAACTCGGGTAAAACAGACCGCACTTTGTTTAACGGTGTGTACCGGTTCGGCGTTGTTGGCCGCTACTGGCGAGTTGAACGGTTTACGGGCGACGTCCAATAAACGCGCCTTCGAATGGGTGCGATCCGTTAATCCGAACTTGCAATGGCAGCCGGTGGCGCGCTGGGTGAAAGACGGGAAATTTTATACTTCATCGGGCGTTTCGGCAGGAATGGATATGGCTTTAGGCTTTATCAGCGATTATTACGGCGTCGGATTTGCGCAATTAATCGCCGCTCAAACCGAGTATCATTGGATAAGCGATCCTGCTCAGGATGATTTTGCCGAGATTTATAGATATTAGGGAAATCTAAATCCGATAATTAACCAAAAGTGCGGTCGATTTTTTAAAAGTTTTTTAAAGAGAAAATAATATGCCAAAACGTACAGACATAAACACAATTCTAATTATCGGCGCCGGCCCGATCGTCATCGGTCAGGCGTGCGAGTTTGACTATTCGGGCGCCCAGGCGTGCAAAGCCTTGCGAGAGGAAGGCTATAAAGTGGTGCTGGTGAATTCCAATCCTGCCACCATTATGACAGATCCGAATATGGCGGATGTCACCTACATTGAGTCGATTTTGTGGCAAACCGTTGAAAAAATTATTGAAAAAGAACGTCCGGACGCGATTTTGCCAACCATGGGCGGGCAAACTGCACTCAACTGTGCCTTGGATTTATCTAAACACGGTGTGCTGGCAAAATACGGCGTAGAGCTGATTGGGGCGACCGAAGATGCAATCGATAAAGCGGAAGACCGCGGCCGTTTCAAACAAGCCATGGCAAAAATCGGTTTAAATACGCCGAAATCCTTTGTTTGTCACAGCTTTGAAGAAGCTTGGTCCGCGCAGGCGGAAGTGGGCTTTCCGACGTTAATCCGCCCGTCTTTCACCATGGGCGGTTCCGGCGGCGGGATTGCGTATAACAAAGATGAATTCTATGCCATTTGCGAGCGCGGTTTTGATGCCTCACCGACGCACGAATTGTTGATTGAACAATCGGTGCTCGGCTGGAAAGAATACGAAATGGAAGTGGTGCGCGATAAAGCGGATAACTGTATTATCGTTTGCTCCATTGAAAACTTTGACCCCATGGGCGTGCACACCGGCGATTCCATTACCGTGGCGCCGGCGCAAACATTAACCGATAAAGAATATCAGATTATGCGCAACGCCTCGCTGGCGGTGTTGCGTGAAATCGGCGTGGATACCGGCGGTTCGAACGTGCAGTTTGCAATCAACCCGGAAAACGGCGAGATGATCGTAATCGAAATGAACCCACGGGTCAGCCGTTCGTCCGCATTGGCCTCTAAAGCCACCGGCTTTCCGATTGCCAAAGTGGCGGCAAAACTGGCGGTGGGCTATACCTTAAATGAACTGCGCAACGACATTACCGGTGGCTTGATTCCCGCGTCTTTCGAGCCGTCTATCGATTATGTGGTCACCAAAGTGCCGCGCTTTGCCTTTGAGAAATTCCCGCAGGCGGACGACCGTCTCACCACTCAAATGAAATCCGTCGGTGAAGTCATGGCAATGGGACGCACTTTTCAGGAATCCCTGCAAAAGGCGCTGCGCGGGCTGGAAACCGGGATCTGTGGCTTTAACCTGTTGTCGGAAGAAGCGGAAAAAATTCGTACTGAACTGGGTAATCCGGGACCGAACCGCATTCTTTATGTGGCGGACGCCTTCGGCGCCGGTTTCAGCTTAGAAGAAGTGCATCATTATTCCAAAATCGATCCGTGGTTTTTGATTCAGGTGCAGGATTTGGTGCTGGAAGAGCTGGCGCTGGAAAAACGCACGCTGGACGAGCTGGATTATGCCGAATTACGCCGCTTAAAACGCAAAGGCTTCTCCGACAAACGTATCGGACAGCTGACCAAGGCGGGCGAAAGTGCGGTCAGAAATAAGCGTAATTTATTGAATCTGCATCCGGTGTATAAACGAGTGGATACCTGCGCCGGGGAATTTAAATCCGATACTGCGTATTTGTATTCCACTTATGAAGAAGAGTGCGAAAGCCGTCCGTCCGAAAATAAGAAAATTATGATTTTAGGCGGCGGGCCAAATCGTATCGGACAAGGGATTGAGTTCGATTATTGCTGCGTACATGCGGCATTGGCATTGCGCGAAAGCGGGTTTGAAACCATTATGGTGAACTGTAATCCGGAAACGGTGTCCACGGATTTTGACACCTCCGACCGTTTATATTTCGAACCGCTGACGCTGGAAGATGTGTTGGAAATCATCCATGTGGAAAAACCTTGGGGGGTTATCGTACATTACGGCGGACAAACACCGTTGAAACTGGCTAACGCACTGCATGAAAACGGCGTGAAGATTATCGGCACCTCAGCGGACAGCATTGATGCCGCAGAAGATCGTGAACGCTTCCAGCAAATTTTGCGGAATTTGGCGTTGAAACAGCCTAACAACCGCACTGCTCATAATGCCGCTGAAGCGGTTAATTTAGCACAAGAGGTGGGCTATCCGCTGGTGGTGCGTCCGTCTTATGTGCTGGGCGGTCGCGCAATGCAGATTGTCTATAATGTGGACGAACTGAACAAATACATGCGTGAAGCGGTGCAGGTTTCGGAAGATAGTCCGATTCTGCTTGATCATTTCCTGAATAACGCCATTGAAGTGGATGTGGATTGTATCTGCGACGGCGAACAGGTGATTATCGGCGGCATTATGCAGCATATTGAACAAGCGGGGATTCATAGCGGCGATTCCGCCTGTTCGCTGCCGCCGTATTCTTTAAGCCGCGCCGTTCAGGATGAAATCCGTCGGCAAACCGCCGCCATGGCGCGTGCGTTAAACGTGGTAGGCTTAATGAATGTGCAGTTTGCGGTGCAAGATAATGTTATTTATGTGTTGGAAGTCAACCCGCGTGCCAGCCGTACCGTGCCTTTTGTGAGCAAAGCCACCGGTCGCCCGCTGGCGAAAATCGCCGCGCGAGTGATGGCGGGAATCAGCTTGCAAGAACAAGGTATTCAGGGCGAAATCCGACCGCACTTTTATGCCGTGAAAGAAGCGGTATTTCCGTTTATTAAATTCCCGGGCGTGGATACCATTCTCGGGCCGGAAATGCGTTCCACCGGTGAAGTGATGGGCGTCGGCAGAACCTTCTCGGAAGCATTCCTGAAAGCGCAGATTGGCGCCAACGAACGGATCCCGAAAACCGGCAAAGTGTTCCTATCCGTTGACGACGGCGACAAAGCCCGCTTATTGCCAATCGCCCAGCGCTTGCAGGAAGAAGGCTACGGCTTGTGCGCGACCATGGGAACCGCAAAATTCCTGCGCGATAACGGCGTATTCGCTCAAATTATCAATAAAGTGCGCGAAGGTCGCCCACATATTGTAGATGCGATTAAAAACGGCGAAATCGCCATGGTCATCAACACCGTCGGCAGCCTGCCGGAAAGCATTACCGACAGTCATTCCATCCGCCGCAGCGCACTGCAACAAAAGGTGTTTATCCAAACCACCTTGGCTGCCGCCGAAGCGCTAGTGGAAGGGGTAAAAAGCATCGATGGTTGCGATGTCTATTCGGTACAGGAATTACACGCAGGATTAAACGGATAGTTTTAACTGATTGATTCTTAATAAAAAGTGCGGGCATTATTTGATGATTTTAGTGTCGAATAATGGCCGTAGTTTATTATTGGCCTATTCTTTTTTCTTTTCTAACAACTTTTCAGTGTTAATGACTAGCAGGGCATTATTTCCAATTATAAAAAATGAAACATTTTTTCATAAAAAATAGATCAATGTCTCATTTTTTAATATTCTCTCTTGAATATCCTGAATTTATTTTTAAAATGCTGATAAATAGAGATCTATCTGAGAGGGGAAGGGCTATGGATATTTATCAAAATATGAATCCCAAAGATGCAAAATCTTATGATACGGTTCGCTTACGAGAGGAATTCTTGAAAGGAGATTTATTTCAGCAAGGAACGGTTTCTATCGTATATAGTCATATTGATCGTTTAGTTGCAATAGGCGCCTGTCCTCAGGCACCGCTACAGTTGGACGCATTTATTGATAACAAGGCTTTCGGTACGGCGTATTTTCTGGCGCGCAGAGAGCTAGGTATACTGAATTTAGGCGCTGCTGTTGAGATTAAATGCGACAGCCAGTCATTTACTCTGAACTATTTGGATGCGCTTTATTTAGGTAAAGGCACAAAACATATTGAATTTATTCCGTTAGAAGCAGGACAAGAAACTTACCTTTATTGTTTAAGCGCACCGGCACATCAAAGTTATCCAAATAAATTAATCAAACGCGATGCAGCACGTAAAGTGGAATTAGGTTCTCCGCAAAATGCGAACGTCCGCACGATCAATCAATATTTGCATCCTGATGTAATAGATACTTGTCAATTATGTATGGGAGTAACCCATCTTGCCGAGGGAAGCGTATGGAATACGATGCCAGCGCATACCCATGTGCGTCGTATGGAAGCCTATCTCTATTTTAATATCAAACCGTCACAGGTCGTTTTTCATTTTTTGGGCGAACCGGATGAGACCCGCCATATTGTTGTGCGTGATAAACAACTGATTATTTCGCCGAGCTGGTCGATTCATTCCGGCTGCGGTACCGAAAATTATAGTTTTGTTTGGGGCATGGTTGGGGAGAATCAGACTTTTGACGATATGGATTTTGTCGCTATGGATGTTATTCGTTAAATTTATTCTGTAACAAAAGGAGAACCTTATGTTTTTCGTGAAATCATTAAAAATATCGACCGCACTTTTGAGTGTATTGGGTGCGTTTTTTATTAGTACTTATGCACAGGCTGCGACAGAACTAAAGGTTGCGTTCAATCAGTCAAAACAGCATCCGCAATATCGGGCATTAGAAGAGTTAAGCAGTAAGTTTTTCGAGGCTACACAGGGAAAATATAAGCTGACGATTTACCCTAACGAATTGCTTGGTAATCAACGAGCCAGTTTGGAATTAGTACAAAACGGTGCGATTCAAATGGCGGTTGTGGCGAACCCTTTAGTTGAAAATTATGACCGCACTTTTTTGGTTCTGGCGTTGCCCTATTTATATAAAAGCACGGAACATCAGGAACGTCTTTATACTTCCGATCTTTTGGATCCGCTTTTTGCTTCAACCGCTAAATTCGGTTTTGAGGTATTAGCCGCTTATACGGCGGGCGGGCGTAGCTTATATGTGAAAGATAAACCGATTACTGAACAAACAGATTTAAAAGGTAAGAAAATTAGAGTATTGCAATCTGATGCGATGATCAAGACCTTAAGTTGCATGGGGGGTGTCGGCGTGCCGATGAATCAGGGTGAAGTTTATACCGCGATTCAACAAGGGGTTTTAGATGGCGCGGAAAATAACGAAATTACTTATGCGGATTTGAAACATTATGAAGTTGCGCCTTATTTCAGTAGAACCCAACATTTGCGCGTGGCAGATTTATTGGTGATCAATGATGCTTTCTTATCCGCCATGTCAGAGCAAGAGCAGGCACAGTTACGTAAACTGGCTAAGGAAAGTGTAAAAACCGAATTTGCTCTTTGGAATCAACAAATTCAGGCTTCCGAGCAATTAGCTAAAGAGAAAGGCGCAACTTTTATTGAGATTGATTTTGCTCCATTCAGAGAAAGTTGCAAAAATGTTCAGCTTGAATTGTTGAAAACTCCGGAGCAAAAAGCATTATTTGAAAAAATTATGGCGGTCGAATAAGAAAATTATATGAACCGATGACTAGGAGCTACCGGTTCATGCGACTTTAAGGAGTGATTATGTTTAAACGTCCGTCAGCACCATTTTTTTCAGCACTTGAGAAAATAAAGAGTGTTATGGATATCCTGATAGCATCGTTGTGCATTTTAATTGTTGCGATGATGACTTTGTTGGTAGCTTATCAGGTGATTGCGCGTTATGTCTTCAATAATGCCAGCGGTATGAGTGAGGTTTTATCCCGTTATTTGTTTATCTGGTTGATTCTTTTTGGCAGCGCTTATGTATTCGGACTTAGAGAACATATGTCAATTGAATACGTGAAGCGGAAATTTCCGCTTAAAGTTCAAATTTCGTTTGATATGCTTTCCGAGCTGGTTATCGTCGTTTTTGCATTATGTGTATTAATTTTAGGCGGTTATAGTACTGCTTTACGGCAAATGTGGCAGCTGGATTCTGCTTTGCAAATACCAATGGGGGCTATTTACTCCGCCATTCCGATCAGTGGCACGATTATCGTATTTTATTTCTTCTATAATGAAATAAAGTTATATAGAAAATTTAAGACGTTAAATAAGTGAGGTGATAATGGATACTGCAACAATCGCCGCTTTGATTATGTTTGCCGGAACGCTATTTTTCTTATTAATAGGCACGCCGATCAGTGTCAGTATCGGTGTTTCCTCTTTTGCCGCAATGCTTTCTATTTTGCCTTATCAAGGCAGTATCGTGACATCGGCGCAGCGTATTTTTGTTGGTTTGGATTCTTTTGCGTTATTGGCGATTCCGTTTTTTATTTTAGCTGGCAATATTATGAATAGCGGTGGTATTGCGATTCGATTAGTGAATTTCTCAAAGATAATTAGCGGCTTTTTCCCCGGTTCTTTAGCTCAAACGAATATTGTTTCAAATATGCTGTTTGGATCAATAAGCGGTTCCGGCGTCGCCTCTGCGGCAGCGGTTGGCGGTATTATGGCTCCGATTCAGCAGAAAGAAGGTTATGATCCTAAATACAGCACCGCGATTAATATTGCCTCTGCACCAACCGGTATGCTGATTCCGCCGAGTAATACAATCATTGTGTACGCGACTATTGCTGGTAGTGTTTCGGTTTCCGCCTTGTTTATGGCCGGCTATCTGCCCGGTATTTTATGGGGGATTGCGGTAATGAGCGTCGCCGCTTGGATGGCGAAGAAGAAAGGCTACATTATTAAGCATCGCATGACTTGTAAGGAATGTTTGAAGGTGACGTTAGAGGCTTTACCGAGTTTGTCATTGGTGGTTGTTGTTATCGGCGGGATTCTAGCCGGCATTTTTACGGCGACGGAATCATCGGCAATTGCGGTGGTGTATTCCCTAATTTTAAGTCTATGTTATCGTACTCTATCGTTAAAAAAACTACCGAAAATTTTTCTGGATACGGCAAAAATGTCGGCAATCGTCATTTTTATGCTGGCAACATCGTCGATCATGTCATGGGTAATGGCGTTTACGCAGATCCCAAATGCGATTGCCGACGGTTTATTATCGTTGACAAATAATCCGATTCTCATTTTGTTAATTATTAATATCATCTTATTAATCGTCGGAACATTTATGGATCCGACGCCGGCGGTTTTGATTTTCACACCGATATTTCTGCCTATTTGTGTCAATTTAGGTATGAGTCCGGTTCAGTTTGGTATTGTACTTGTGTTCAATCTGTCATTGGGAACTATCACACCACCGGTCGGTCCGATTTTATTTACCGGTTGCAAGGTGACCAATGTCAGTATAGAAAATGTAATTAGAACCTTAACGCCATATTTTTTTGCAATTTTTATCGTATTGATGCTGGTTACTTATATTCCAGGAATTTCTATGATCCTGCCGGAAATGATGGGCTTAGTAGAGTGATATATGGCTATGCTTGTTATAACAAGAAGCATATTAAACCTGGGCTAAACAATTTGAGTCCGGTACGATACCGGCTCGCTATTTTACTTGGGTTTATTTGTCTTGAAGAGCTGCTAAAAAGTGCGGTCGATTTTAAATGTGTTTTAAATCGACCGCACTTTTGCGTTATGTCTGATTTCGTTCGCGAAATGCTTTTGGGGTCTGGTGATATTCTTTTTTAAATACCGAGTAGAAATACTGTAATGACGGATAGCCGCAGACTTCGGAAATTTCCTGAATAGAAATGTCCGATTGGCGTAATAAATTTACCGCACGCTGCATTTTTTCTTCATGAATGACCTGATGCACGGTTTTATTCATTTCCGTTTTAAAGCGTAATTCCAGATTAGAACGGGAGGTGCGCAGATGATCAAGCACTTGCTCCACTTTAATGCCCTGACAAGCGCGGTGTCGAATATAGTGCATGGCTTGTATTACCAATGGATCGCGCAGTGAACGGTAATCTGTCGAACTGCGCTGTTCGACTTTCAGCGGTGGGATCAGAATTGGTTTATGGCTGACCGGTTTTCCGTTCAGTATATAATGCAAGAGTTTCGCTGCCTGATAGCCGATTTGTCTGGTACCTTGCGACACGGAAGACAGCGAAACGCGGGATAAATAGCGAATCAATTCTTCGTTATCAATACCTATGACGCAGCGTTGTTCCGGTACCGCGATTTTCAGATATTCGCAAACCTGCAATAAGTGGCGTGCCCGCGCATCGGTAACGGCAATAATGCCGGTATGTTCGGGTAGAGAGGTAATCCATTCCCCTAAACGTGCCTGCGCCTGTAGCCAGTTTTGCGAGTTGATGTGTTCGCCCAGATAAATATTTTTAGCATAGGCATATTTATCCATTAATGCGGAAAATGCGTTTTGTCGTTCAATTGACCAATGCCGCTCACAGGGCGACGGCTGTCCGTAGAATGCAAAACTGGAAATGCCTTTTTGTTTCAGGTGTAAAAAAGCCATTTCCACCAGTGCATCGTTATCGGTAGCGACATAGGGCCGCGGCGGATAAAATGCCGGATTGCGATACGAACCGCCGACCGCAACGGTTGGAATCGAGACGGATTGTAAGCGTTCGGCTGTTTCCGGGTCATCAAAATCTGCGATAATGCCGTCGATCGATAAACTTTCAATGCTGTCTTTGTGATAAACGAAGTCGTCTTCGACAAAAATATCCCACGTGCATTGTGATGCCTGTAAATATTGCCCGACACCGGCAACAATCTGACGATCATAAACTTTGTTGGCGTTAAATAGCAGGGCGATGCGGTAGTATTTCAGATTGGCTATCATAACGGGTTATTCCTACAATGACACAAGTATATATAGCATATCTAATTTATTGAGAAAGAGTATAATTTCATATTAACTCTGTGATTTAACTCAAATTATTATCGCACTTTGGAGGGTATTTTCTAATCTTAGAATGTTTTTGTGATACAAGCTAGTAACTAAATTAAGTAATATGATTTTTTTAAGATGAAAAATCACCGTTCAATCAAGACTGGACGGTGAATTTGCTTTTTTAGAACGGTAAAATTTATTTTAATTTTGCAATACCAAATCCGGTGATTCCCCATACCATAGCAAATACAATACCACTCCAGCATAGTACTGCCCAAGGTAAATAAGATATAGTTGCTACGCCAAGCGTACCCGCCATATAAGCACCGGCAGCCGTCCAAGGAAGAATTGGTTCAATAATTGTTGCAGAGTCTTCAACGGTTCGGCTTAAGTTTTTAGGGTGTAACCCGCGTTCGATATAAGCATTTTTTAACATTTCTCCCGGGATTAGAATAGAAATTTGACCATTACAAGTAACACCAATCATAGTTAGTCCGCAAACTATTGTTGTAAGGATTAATGATACTGTCGATTTTGCTAGTTTTAATAAATGATTGATGATAACGTCCAAGGCTCCGCTGAGTGATAAAATACCAGCAAAGGAGAGAGCGCAGAAACAAATGAGTAATGTTCCCATCATTGAATTCATCCCTCCTCGATTTAAAAGGCGAGCTAGATCAGTACTAACAGAAATGTTGTTTGGGAGCATTGATACATTAAATCCATTGACAGCGCTGTTAATAACATCATGTAATGTGAATCCTTGGATAAATAATGCATTTAATACTCCAATAAAAGCTGAGAGTAGCATAACCGGAATAGTTGGTTTTTTGGTAATGGAACCCCATAAAATAATGATAACAGGAATAAGTAGTAATATTATATTGAAATGATAGATTTGTTCCAGATCTGAAATCATGGTCGACACTTTTTCTGGTATTGTGGCATCATGTAAATTTCCATTCATTCCATAAATAACATAGACTATGGCAGCTAAAATAAAAGATGGTAGTGTTGTGTAAAGTAAGTGGGTAATATGCTCGTAGAGATCTACTCCAGTTGCAGCTGAAGCTATGTTAGTTGTATCTGATAAAGGAGATAACTTATCTCCAAAATAAGCTCCGGCAACAACCGCACCAGCAGTGGCTGCCAAATTGGCATTCAATCCGATAGCGACCCCCATAAAAGCAACGCCAACGGTTCCGGCTGAACCCCAAGATGTCCCGGTACAAACAGATACAATAGATGTTAAAATAAGCGCGGTAATATATAAAAACTGGGGATCGATAATCTTTAAACCATAATAAATCATCATAGGGATCGTTCCCCCTGCAATCCAGGTGCCGATTAGTAGTCCTACTGTAATCAATATTAATAATGCAGGCATTGTCTTTGCAATTTTATCAGCAATTGCATTTAACATATCGTTATAGTTGTATCCTAAATATCTGACTAAAAATCCGGCAAATATACAAGAAATTACCATTAATGGTTCTGGCGGTAAATTAAAGAATGCATAGCCTAAACCTAATAAGAACAACATAACTAATATAGGAGATAGTGCTTGTAGTAATGTTGGGACTTTTATTTTATTGCTCATATTCATAATTAATTTCCTCTTGTATTAATAAAGTTAGTCCATTTTTGATTTTATCTAGACATTCTTCTAATAAGGATCTTGGCATTGCAATGTTCATTCTGAAAAATGGTAAATCTTTTACACCAAAATTGCTCCCCCATGATACCTCTATATGAGATAGATCAATAAACCAATGTTTCAATTTTTCTTCATTAATATGTAACTTGCTGTAATTAATCCAAACAAGATAAGTGCCTTCACTATTTGTTATTTCTAATTGGGGAATATTATGATTAAAAAATTCTTGTACAAGTAGTTTATTTTGATAAATATAATGTTTTAACGATTCTAGCCATTCATCACAATATTGATAGGCAATATTAATCGCGGGGACTGAAAAGAAATTTGGATTATGCATGCCTAATGCTTGCATACATTTTTGAAATTTTGTTCTAACATCATTGTTATAAATAATTAGATTAGATATTTCTAGACCTGGAATATTAAAGGTTTTTGCTGGAGACGTACAAATAATTGAATTGTTTTCAATATATTCACTTAAAGTGGAAATAATAATATGTTTATTAACTGAAAAATCAAAATCAGCATGAACATCATCTGATAGAATAAATACGTGATGTTTTTCAGCTAACTTGGCTATTTTTTGTAATTCGCTATATGACCAGACTACTCCTGTAGGATTGTGAGGAGAAATTAAAATAAAGGCTTTCGATATCTTAAAACATTTCTCGAGTTTATGGAAATCAATAGAATAATGACCTTCTTGATAAACTAACTCACATTTCTCAACATATCTTTCATTTAATGTAATTGCATCTATGATAGGGCTATATGAAGGCGTAAGGATACATATTCTGTCATTTTTTGATGTAAATTCTTTAATATAAATTGATATAGCTTGGATTATTCTTGGACAGAAAAGAATACAATTATTGGTAATCTTATAATTATAATGGCGAAATATATATTTTCTGACAATATCATAATAATTATCTGGTAATATTGTGTAGCCATAGATACCTACACTATTTTGTTTGGCTAAATATTCAATCATCTTTTTGGGTGCTGAAAGATCCATATCTGCTACAGACATTGGAATTATATTCTCACCGTATTTATGGGGCATTTCCCATTTGGCACTGTTACTTTTTGATCTGTCGATAAAAATATCAAATTGATTTTCTGCCATAATAGCCTCCGGGATTAGATTTATACAAACTTTAAATCGTGAGAAAAATTATTAAAATTGTTAAATCTGGTATTTCTATTACGTTTTTTAACTTTTGTGACCCAGCCCACAATAAACAATAATCTTAATCGGTAAATCAAATAACGTAATTGATTGCATTAGGAATTTCATCGATTATGCTCTCGAAACGGCTGGAATTAAGGAGAAATTACCATGGCTTATTTTGAAAAAATTGAAAAAGTGGCTTTTGAGAGCGCACAATCCACCAACCCTTTCGCTTTTAAACATTACAACGCAGAGGAAGTGATTTTCGGCAAAACCATGGCGGAGCATTTGCGCTTGGCGGTATGTTATTGGCATACTTTTTGCTGGAACGGCAATGATATGTTCGGTGCGGGTTCGCTGGATAGAAGTTGGCAGAAGCTCGCAAGTCCTTTGGAAGCGGCAAAGCAAAAAGCGGAGATTGCTTTTGAATTTTTAAGCAAATTAGGCGTGCCTTATTATTGTTTTCACGATGTGGATGTGGCGCCTGAGGGCAATTCTTTTCAAGAATATCAATATAATTTGCAAACCATCGTGGATATTTTGGCACAAAAACAAGCGGAAACGGGTGTGAAACTTTTATGGGGAACGGCGAATTGCTTTACTAATTCACGTTATATGTCTGGCGCGGCGACTAATCCTAATCCTGAAGTGTTTGCGTGGGCGGCGGCGCAAGTGTTTAGCGCAATGAATGCTACCAAACGGCTCGGCGGCGAAAACTATGTGCTGTGGGGCGGGCGTGAGGGCTATGAAACGCTTTTGAATACAGATTTAAAACGCGAACGCAACCAGATCGGGCGGTTTATGCAAATGGTAGTGGAGCATAAACATAAAATCGGTTTTCAGGGGACGCTTCTAATTGAACCGAAACCGCAAGAGCCGACTAAACATCAATATGATTATGATGTGGCGACGGTGTACGGTTTCTTAAAACAGTTCAGCTTGGAAAAAGACATTAAAGTCAACATTGAAGCCAACCACGCCACGCTGGCGGGGCATACTTTCCAGCATGAAATCGCTACTGCCTGCGCCTTGGATATTTTCGGCTCT
Source organism: Haemophilus massiliensis (assembly GCA_000752995.2). GTDB lineage: Bacteria > Pseudomonadota > Gammaproteobacteria > Enterobacterales > Pasteurellaceae > Necropsobacter > Necropsobacter massiliensis_B. The sequence goes on from LM994633.1 coordinate 163,818, forward strand.
ATTGATGCCAATCGCGGCGATGCGCAACTCGGCTGGGATACGGATCAATTCCCAAACAGCGTGGAAGAAAATACCTTAATTATGTATGAAATTTTGAAACACGGCGGCTTTACCACCGGCGGCTTTAATTTTGATGCCAAAATCCGCCGTCAAAGCACTGACCCTTACGATTTATTCCACGCCCATATCGGCGCGATTGATGTACTGGCATTATCTTTAAAACGTGCGGCGAAAATGTTGCAAGACAATGTACTGCAAGAGATTGTGGAGAAACGTTACGCAGGCTGGCATGGGGAATTAGGAAAACAAATTCTAAACGGCGAATCTTCCCTTGAGAAACTGGCGCAAATCGTGCAAACTCAAAACCTCTCACCGACATTGGTTTCAGGGCAGCAAGAGTATTTGGAAAATCTGGTTAATCAGTATATTTATTGCGAATAAATACCAAAAGTGCGGTTGATTTTTACCGCACTTTTTCGTTGAGGAGGTAGTATGTATATCGGCATAGATCTCGGCACTTCAGGTGTCAAAGCGGTTTTATTAAGCGAGGATCAGCAGATTCTTGCCACAACCCAACAACCGCTACAAATTTCAAGACCAAAGCCGCTTTGGTCGGAACAACAGCCGTCGGACTGGTGGAATGCGGTAGATTGTGCCATGTTACAACTTTCTGAGCAGCAAGAGTTATCCGCGGTCAAAGCCATTGGGCTGACAGGGCAAATGCACGGCGCCACCTTGCTCGATCAGCAGGATCAAGTGCTTGCGCCAGCAATTTTATGGAATGACGGACGCAGCGCAAAAGAATGCGTCGAATTAGAACAACTCGTACCGAATTGCAGAGAAATCACAGGCAATTTGATGATGCCGGGGTTTACCGCGCCAAAATTAAAATGGATGCAAAAACATCAACCAGAATGTTTTGAAAAAATTGCCAAAGTCTTGTTACCAAAAGATTATTTACGTTTACGGATGACGGGCGAATATGCTTCCGATATGTCGGACGCGTCGGGCACCATGTGGCTGGATGTGGGCAAACGTAATTGGAATGAAGAATTATTGAATGCCTGCGGATTGGAAAAATCCCATATGCCGAAACTTTTTGAGGGTAATCAAGTTACCGGTTTTCTGCGCAAATCCTTGGCTCAAAAATGGGGCATGAGCGAGGTACCGGTTGTGGCGGGCGGCGGCGATAATGCGGCGGGTGCGATTGGGATTGGGTTGTATCAAGCCGGGCAAGCCATGCTCTCCCTCGGAACCTCGGGGGTGTATTTTGTGGTAACAGATAAGTTTCTCGCCAATCCGCAAAAAGCGGTGCACAGTTTCTGCCACGCCTTGCCTGAGCGTTGGCATTTAATGTCGGTGATATTAAGCGCGGCTTCCGCCGTGGATTGGGTGCAAAAAGCATTGGGCATTGCGGATATTGCCGGTCTTTTTCTGCAAGTGGAAAAAAGTGCGGTTAAATCTGAGGCAATTTTTTTACCGTATTTATCCGGTGAGCGCACGCCGCACAACGATCCCTATGCCAACGGTGTATTTTGGGGCTTAACCCATAACGATAATTCGGCGACGTTGGCAAAAGCCGTAGTCGAGGGTGTTAGCTTCGCGCTGACCGAAGGCATTGATGTGTTACATGAAACCGGCGTACAGGCTGAAAACATCGCCTTAATCGGCGGCGGGGCAAAAAGCGCTTACTGGCGTCAGTTACTGGCAGATATTAGTGGCCGCACGCTGGAATACCGCACCGGCAGTGATGTCGGACCGGCATTGGGCGCGGCAAAACTGGCACAAATTGCATTGCACCCGCAACAGGATATTGCCGCATTTTGTCAGCCATTGCCGTTGGAAGCCGTTTATCAGCCCGATTTGCAGCGCCATGACTTCTACCGGCAAAAACGCACGGCATTCACTGAGTTATATCAGCGGTTGAAAGGATGTTAACGGCTTAATAAATAAATGTGCAACAAACAGAATCGGCGTTTTAAAAAGGTTGAGCAAGGTAATTTTAAGACGCCGAACTTACTGATATTTTTTAATGTTACCGCGATGGATATTTCGTTGCTGGTATGCTGCGGATAAAACGCACTCCGCACTGGTTAAAATGCATTGTTATTTGTATGCCGCGTCATTCCAGCGTAACTGGTTTTTCAGCTCGGCAAGTTTGGTCGCGCGGTGGATATGCACGAATTCGATATCGAAATAGTCGGCGAAGGTTTGCAGCATATCGGCGTCAATATCCAGACTGAATACGCTGTGATGAGCGCCGCCGGCGAGGATCCACGCTTGAGTACCCACATCAAAATTCGGTTGTAGCCTCCAACACGCATGCCCTACCGGCAAATGCGGCATTGCCTGCGGTTTTTCGACGGCGTCCAGGTCGGCGACAATCATCCGGAAGCGATTGCCCATATCGACAATAGTCGCATTGACTGCTGGGCCGGCTTTAGCGCTGAAGATTAAACGCGGCGGATCCTCTTTGCCGCCGATACCCAGCGGTTGAATATCCAGCACCGGTTTGTCTTGGGCGATAGACGGGCAGACTTCAAGCATGTGCGCGCCCAGTACCACCTCATTGTTTTCGTCCAGATTGTAGGTGTAGTCTTCCATAAAAGACGTTCCTTGTGGTAAACCGTAGCTCATGACTTTCAGGGCGCGTACCAGCGCGGCAGTTTTCCAGTCGCCTTCCGCGCCGAAACCGTAGCCTTGCGCCATTAAGCGTTGCACCGGCAAACCCGGTAATTGTTTCAAACCGTTAAGGTTTTCAAANAAGTTTCTCGCCAATCCGCAAAAAGCGGTGCACAGTTTCTGCCACGCCTTGCCTGAGCGTTGGCATTTAATGTCGGTGATATTAAGCGCGGCTTCCGCCGTGGATTGGGTGCAAAAAGCATTGGGCATTGCGGATATTGCCGGTCTTTTTCTGCAAGTGGAAAAAAGTGCGGTTAAATCTGAGGCAATTTTTTTACCGTATTTATCCGGTGAGCGCACGCCGCACAACGATCCCTATGCCAACGGTGTATTTTGGGGCTTAACCCATAACGATAATTCGGCGACGTTGGCAAAAGCCGTAGTCGAGGGTGTTAGCTTCGCGCTGACCGAAGGCATTGATGTGTTACATGAAACCGGCGTACAGGCTGAAAACATCGCCTTAATCGGCGGCGGGGCAAAAAGCGCTTACTGGCGTCAGTTACTGGCAGATATTAGTGGCCGCACGCTGGAATACCGCACCGGCAGTGATGTCGGACCGGCATTGGGCGCGGCAAAACTGGCACAAATTGCATTGCACCCGCAACAGGATATTGCCGCATTTTGTCAGCCATTGCCGTTGGAAGCCGTTTATCAGCCCGATTTGCAGCGCCATGACTTCTACCGGCAAAAACGCACGGCATTCACTGAGTTATATCAGCGGTTGAAAGGATGTTAACGGCTTAATAAATAAATGTGCAACAAACAGAATCGGCGTTTTAAAAAGGTTGAGCAAGGTAATTTTAAGACGCCGAACTTACTGATATTTTTTAATGTTACCGCGATGGATATTTCGTTGCTGGTATGCTGCGGATAAAACGCACTCCGCACTGGTTAAAATGCATTGTTATTTGTATGCCGCGTCATTCCAGCGTAACTGGTTTTTCAGCTCGGCAAGTTTGGTCGCGCGGTGGATATGCACGAATTCGATATCGAAATAGTCGGCGAAGGTTTGCAGCATATCGGCGTCAATATCCAGACTGAATACGCTGTGATGAGCGCCGCCGGCGAGGATCCACGCTTGAGTACCCACATCAAAATTCGGTTGTAGCCTCCAACACGCATGCCCTACCGGCAAATGCGGCATTGCCTGCGGTTTTTCGACGGCGTCCAGGTCGGCGACAATCATCCGGAAGCGATTGCCCATATCGACAATAGTCGCATTGACTGCTGGGCCGGCTTTAGCGCTGAAGATTAAACGCGGCGGATCCTCTTTGCCGCCGATACCCAGCGGTTGAATATCCAGCACCGGTTTGTCTTGGGCGATAGACGGGCAGACTTCAAGCATGTGCGCGCCCAGTACCACCTCATTGTTTTCGTCCAGATTGTAGGTGTAGTCTTCCATAAAAGACGTTCCTTGTGGTAAACCGTAGCTCATGACTTTCAGGGCGCGTACCAGCGCGGCAGTTTTCCAGTCGCCTTCCGCGCCGAAACCGTAGCCTTGCGCCATTAAGCGTTGCACCGGCAAACCCGGTAATTGTTTCAAACCGTTAAGGTTTTCAAAGGTATCGGTAAAGGCATTGAAACCGCCTTGTTGTAAAAATGCTTTTAAGCCTAACTCAATGCGCGCGCTGTCAAAAAGTGCGGTGCGTTTTGCGCCGTTTTCTCGCAGGCTGTCAACCAGTTGATAATTTGCTTCGTATTCTTTGACTAAGGCGGCAACGTCTGCTTCTTTCACCTGGTTGAGCGCCTCGACCAATTGATATACGCCATAGCCGTTGACGCTGTAACCGAATTTAATTTGCGCTTCCACTTTATCGCCTTCGGTTACCGCCACTTCGCGCATATTGTCGCCGAAACGTGCGATTTTTAAGTGTTTTTGGTCATAGATTGCGGCAATTACGCGCATCCAGCGATCCAGCTTCCGCTGCACGGACTGACTTTGCCAGTGTCCGACCACAATTGTTCGCGGCTTGCGTAATCTCGCTGCTATAAAGCCGAATTCACGATCACCGTGGGCGGTTTGGTGCAGGTTCATATAATCCATATCAATCTCATGCCAAGGAATATTCCGATGAAATTGAGTGTGAAACTGTAGCAGCGGTTTAGTCAGTTGCGATAAGCCGGCAATCCACATTTTTGCCGGCGAAAAGGTGTGCATCCACGCTATTATGCCGACGCAGCAGTCCGTGTTATTGGCGTGTTGACAAAGGGTGAGAATGTCCTGCGCGGAGGTGGCTAGCGCTTTTAATTTAATCCGAATGAACGGGTTTTGTCGATTGAGATAAGCGGTAATTTGCTCGGCATGTTGATTTACTTGCTGTAATGCTTCGGGACCATAAAGATGCTGGCTGCCGACCACAAACCAGACCTCCAGCCGTTTGATAAATTCCATTATAATGCTCCTTACAAAGATGTCTTGAATCCATTTATTGCTTGTCTGAACTGAATGTTGCCGCCGCTTGCGCGACAGGCATGCCCCGTATGTAACGCTGCATAAATCGTTCGTATCCCCGTCGCATTTCCGCATCAGGCTGACTGACGGAAAGTGCGGTCTGTTTAAACACAGTTTCGTTTAAATATTGTTCCAGCGACCGGTTTGATGCGTATGACAGATAATTGGCCAGTAGGGCGATTCCCCAAGCGCCGCCCTCGGATGCCGTATTCATCACCGCGATCGGCACATTAAGTGCGGAAGCCAGTATTTTGGCAGTGACATTTGGGGTTTTGAACATGCCGCCGTGAGCAAGAATCTGTGTAATTGCCACTTTTTCTTGTTGCATCAGAATATCCATGCCCAGTTTCATTACGGCGAATGCGCTATAAAGGTGAGTGCGGATAAAGTTGGCAAGGTTAAAACGGCTGTTCGCCGGGTGCAGAAACGTCGGGCAACCTTGCGTTAGGCCGATGTTGTGTTCACCGGAATAAAAACCGTAAGACAGCAGACCGCCGCAGTCGGCATCGCCTTTTAATGCCTGTAGAAACAGGGTTTCATAGAGTTGATCAATATCTTGTTTCACGCCGAAAGTTGCCAGCGTTTCGCTGAAAAGATTGAACCACGCATTAATATCGGACGTGCAGTTATTGGCGTGCGCCATGGCGACCAATTTGCCCGCCGGTGTCGTAACCATATCCAGTTGCGGATAAACTTGTGACAGCGGTTTTTCCAGCACGATCATGGCAAAAGCGGAGGTGCCGGCGGAAATATTACCAGTCGTTTCCCGGATGCTGTTGGTGGCGATCATACCTGTGCCAGCATCACCTTCCGGCGGGCACATTTTAATACCCGCCTGTAAATGACCGCTCGGATCCAATAAATGTGCGCCTGCTTCGGTCAGATAACCGGCGCCTTGTCCGGCAACCCGCACTTGCGGCAAAATTTGTTCGATTTTCCAACCGTAATGCTGTTCGGCGATCAACTCATTAAAGGTGTTCAGCATTGTTTGGTGATAGGATTGCGTGCGCGGATCAATCGGAAACATACCCGACGCCTCGCCGATACCTAGCACTTTTTCACCGCTTAACGCCCAATGCACATAGCCGGCTAAGGTGGTGAGATAGTCAATTTGCGCTACGTGTTCTTCCTGTTTGAGAATCGCTTGATAAAGATGGGCGATGCTCCAGCGTTGCGGAATATTGTAGTGAAAAAGTGCGGTCAGTTTTTGTGACGATTCTGCGGTAAAATTATTGCGCCAAGTGCGAAACGGCACCAGTAGGTTCTTTCGGCGATCAAAGGGCATATAACCGTGCATCATGCCGCTAATGCCGATTGCCTGTGCGCTGGTCAGTATCGTGTCGTATTGCTGCTGCACAGCCTGCGCTAGCGATTGGTAAGCCTGCTGCAAGCCCTGTAAGATTGCTTGCTGGGAATACGTCCAGATACCGTCGATAAATTGATTTTCCCAGTTAAAGCCGCCGCTTGCCAGAATATTGCCTTGTGGATCAATCAGCACCGCTTTTATGCGGGTAGAACCGAATTCAATGCCGATAACGGCACTGCCGCTATCAATAATTGCTTTTGGAGATTGCATATTTTTCCCTCATGGTATTTAAGAGAATGGGTTATGCCTGCGATTTTAGACGAAGAAATGTTAATCGCAATTTCACCCTAAGAGGTAGGGGAAAAATCGCTATATATATGGAGAAAATAGTCACCTAATATAAAGTGAGAACGAGATCAAATTTCGGTGTTAATTTTTGTGGCGTTTATCTTGAATTTATCTGTTGATTATAAAAACATAATAATATCAATTGGATAAATATTTTTGTGAAAGCAAAATATACTTTGTTTTTACTTCATGTTAGAGAGTTTGGAGAAAGAAAAATATGAACTGGATCAGTTTATGAATTTATAGCGAAATAATGTACCGATTTAGCGGAACCTTCTCCCTGAGTTGGTGGGGCTTTTGTGATAAATGCAGTAAACTGCCGATGTTTATCTCGAATTTCGATATGCTGACGGGTTTAAACCGGTGTAGCGTTTGAACAGGCGGGAAAAATACAGTTGGTCGTCATAACCCAGCTGGCGGGCAATATGGTAAATCGGGGCGTTTGAGGTATGCAGTAAATGTTGCGCTTTGATCATGCGTTGTTCTTCCCGCCATTTGGTTATACCGGTGCCGATTTGCTGGGAAAATAAATGCGCTAGACGGGAGGGAGATATATGGATATGGGCGGCGATATCGGCGATTTTGTGGTTTTTGTGCAGATTGTCGGTGATAAAATGGCAGACCGACAGCACGCGTGGATCCAGTAAGCGCTGTTTGTTGGACGGATCCAATTTGAAGCATTTTATCAGCAGTTGCTCCAGCAGGCACATGGACATTTCTTCGGAAAATAAATCGCCGGAATTGTATTCCTCTTCGATTTGCTGGAAGAGGCTGAGAATTTCCCGATACACCTGCGGATTGCTGACAGTGAGCCTACCGACGAGGTTAATGTTGTCTGTCCAGTTCAGCCAATCAAACCAGAGTGCGCGAGGGCGGAAGTAAATCCATTGGTGAAACCATTCATTTGCTGTTTCGGCACGATGATAATAATGTACCGCATTGGGCGGAAACAGCAATAAATCGCCTACTGAACAGTTAAAGGCGTTTTTTCCGCTGAATACCGTACCTTGGCCTTTAATCGTGAGATTAATAATATAACCTTTCATGCCGTTTGGTCGGTTTATGGTAAAATCCAATTCTTTGCCCTTTTCGATCGGCGTGCAACCGGCCACCAGATACGCACCGAAATTGTAGCCGGGCAGCAATGGGTTGGATTGTTTATTCATCTCACGAAGTTTCATTTTACGCTTAGGATTTGATAAATTTTTGTTTATATTTATCAAAAATCACGGCGATAAGCAAAATTAATCCTCTGACGACGTATTGGGCGAACGGCGAAATATTCAGTAAATTCATCGCATTTTCAATCGTGCCTAGAATCAAAACCCCGGCAATGATAAAAGAAATCTTCGCCACGCCACCGTTTAAGGATACGCCGCCGAGTACACAGGCGGAAATCGCGACCAGCTCAAAACCGATAGAGGTCATCGGTTGACCGCTGGTCATACGCGCGGCAAGAATGACGCCTGCTAGCGCGGAGACTAAACCGGAGACCACAAAGATAATCAGTTTGGTGCGATCAACGTTAATGCCCGCCAGACGGGAGGCTTCTTCGTTACCACCGATAGCCAGCGTGTTGCGACCGTAGGTGGTTTTGCTGAGTAGAAAACCGAAAATGGCGATACAAATAATAGTGAAGATAATCGGCAGCGGTATGCCGAACACGGATTGATAACCGATATCGAAAAACGCTTCAGTGGTAATCCCCACCGCTTTGCCATCGGAAATGATATAACCCAAACCACGGGCGATTTGCATACTGGCGAGAGTGGTGATCAGCGAGTTGATTTTCAGTTTGGCGATGACGATACCATTTAACAAGCCGATCAGGATGCCTAACCCAAGACCTGCGCTTACACCTAAAAAGATGCTTTGGGTTGCATTCAACACCACTGCGGTAACGACTCCGGCACAGGCGATGACGGAAGCAACGGATAAATCGATCTCGCCAGCGGCAAGACAGAATAGCATACCGCAGGCTACCATACCGCTCATAGACATTGCCAGCCCCAGCCCTTTCATATTGATCACGGTAGCAAAATTTGGAATAAAAATACAAGAACAGACAAAGATAACAAAGAAAATCAGCAACATACCATAAGCATTCCAGATTTTATGCAGCGCACTGGTATTATGGGTTGCCGTTGAATTTGTGGTACTCATCGTATTTCTCCTTAGTTAGGCGGCTTTGCTTTCAACCATTGCCAATCTTAAAATATTTTCTTCCGTGGCGTCTTTCCGTTCGACCACGCCCATAATTTGCTGTGCCCGCATGATCATAATTCGATCCGACAAGCCGATAATTTCGGGTAAATCACTGGAAACGACGATAATTGCCAGTTTCTCATCAGCTAATTTAAAAATTAGATCATAAATTTCCGATTTTGCGCCGACATCAATTCCACGAGTCGGTTCGTCCAGTAGCAGTATCTTAATATCTTCTGACAGCCAGCGTCCGAGAATCACTTTTTGTTGGTTTCCGCCGGACAGATTTACGATCAATTGTTCGATGGACGGGGTTTTTATATTCATTTGGTGACGTTGTTTTTCCGCATTTTCGATTTCCCATTGTTCGTTAATTATGAATTTAAAACGATTATGCAGACGTCTGGCGCTGATATTGATGTTTTCTCTCACGCCGGCAGTAGGAATAATGCCTTCTTTTTTGCGATCTTCGGGACATAGTACGATACCTGCGGCGATCGCGTCTTTCGGTTTGCCGATATTAATCGGTTCGCCATCAAGTTCAATTGTCCCTTGGGTAATCGGATCCGCGCCAAAAATGACTTTCAGTAGTTCGGAGCGGCCGGCACCAACCAAGCCGAACAGACCCAAAACTTCACCGGCACGCACTTCCAGATTAAAATTGCCTTGTAGTTTGGTACCGGAAAGTGCGGTCGTTTTTAGACGCGTTTTGCCGATTTCACGTGTGCGATAATGATAAATATCGCCGAGATTGCGACCGACCATACTGCGTACCAGAATATCGTTGTTGATTTGACTTAAATCGGAAAAAGTCTCGACGAATTGACCGTCTTTCAGCACAGTGACTTCATCACTGATGCGAAAGATTTCTTCCATCCGGTGTGAAACATACAAAATCACCTTGCCTTCGGCTTTTAATTCGTTGATAACATTAAACAGTTTTTCGATTTCAGGTGCCGATAGGCTGCTGGTCGGTTCGTCAAAAGCGATAATTTTGGCGCCGCGGCTTAACGCTTTGGCGATCTCGATCATCTGCCATTGTCCGATGGACAGTGCTTTCAACGGCGTATTTGGCGAAATGTTTAATTCCAGTTTGTCTAAATAACGCTGTGTTGTTTCTACCAATGTGGTGTGGTTAACGATGCCGAAAGTGTTCGGTAATTGCCCTAAGCAAAGGTTTTCGGCGACCGTCATTTCTGGCACGATATTGAGTTCCTGATAAATAATTGCAATACCTGCCAACAGTGCTTCTTTGGTATTTTTAAAGGTCAGCATTCTGCCACCGATAGACAGTTTGCCTTCTGTCGGTAAATAATTACCGCTTAAAATTTTGAGCAGGGTGGATTTGCCCGCCCCGTTTTCACCCATCAGCGCGTGGACTTTGCCTTCGTAACATTTAAACGATACATGTTGCAGAGCATTTACGCCGGGAAACCGCTTGCTGATATTATCAAATTCTAAATAGGGGATAGGCATATCAAATTCCTCTTTTCAGATTATCCGGGGAAAGGTTGCCGGCATTTGGCGAGATAATGCCGGCAGAAGTGACAAAGATTGAATGACTATAAGCCTTTCTTCGCTAATTCTTCTTTGAAATTGTCACGTTTTAATAAAACAGGATCGCCGATAGGTGTGTATTTAACCGGCTCTATGCCGTCTTTGATCCATTTGTATAACATTTCCGTACTACGATAACCGTGCACATCAGGACTTGGTAATAAAGAGGCAAAGAAACCGGTTGCTTTCGGTTTCGACAATTCGTTTACCGCATCCGTACCATTTATCCCAATACCAATCACATTTTCCGGTTTAAAACCCTGCCCTTCGGTCGCGCGCACGCCGCCGAGCACCGTATTATCGTTCATACCGACGATTAGCCAGTGTTTTACCTCCGGATGCTGCACCAGCATGGCGTTCGCCGCATCTAAGGCGCCCGGAATATCGTTACTCTTAGTCGGTGACTTATAAATTTGTTGTTGCGGGAAGCCGGCTTTAATTAATGCGGAAATGGAACCTTCGGTACGTCTGCGCGCGGTATCCAGTTCATCGGCGGTGATTGCCAGTACGGCAGTGTCCTTTGCCGCCCAACCGCGGTTTTGCATTTCTTTATAGAGTTCTTGTCCCTGCCGTTCACCGATTTCGGTAGCCGCCATCATAATCAACGGTACCTCGCTCATCGGTTCGCCTGCGGCATTTAAGAATTGATCATCCACGGCGATGACTTTTAAGTCATAAGCTCTGGCTTTCGCCATAATAGCGGGACCCAACCGAGGATCCGGTGTACAAATCACAAAACCTTTCGCCCCGCTGGCAGCAAGGTTGTCAATCGCGTTTAGCGTTTTTTCTCCGTCCGGTACGGCAATTTTAATAATCTGCACATTACCGAGATCTTTTGCCGCTTTATCGGCAAATGTCCATTCGGTCTGAAACCAAGGTTCTTCCGGTTGTTTGACTAAATAGCCTAATTTAATTGTTTCGGGCGAGCTGGAATATACCGGTTCAGCATTAAATCCGACAACCGCAACAATTGACGCCGCCACAATAGATTTGAGAAACGTTCTTTTGGATAAGTTCATCATTTCGCCCCTTTTAAATTTATATTGCTAATAAAATCAATACAATAACTCTATTGATCACAGGATTTGCTTAAATAGCAAAATCATATTAAAGGGTCTGATAATAAAAATACTCGATCTGGATCACATTCTAAATTTACAGCACTATTGTCCATATATTCAGCTAATAAGTCCTATTGATCGAATCATACGTATAGAAAGTGCAGTCGGTTTTCGCGGTGTTTTTGAAAATACCGGAGGCCATTAGCCAAATGAGAGGCGGTGTTTGAGATTTTGTTATAGGAGATTGCTGAATAATAATCTCCGCCTATTTTCACCCCTCCTTTCTCACCCAATATTTAAACGGGATTTTTTCGGTTTCGCTTTTTAGTAGGTGGTGTTCCATAAACTGACAGAAACTTGGGATATCCCGGGTGGTGGCGGGGTCATCGGCGATAATCAGTAGGACTTCGCCGGGTTGCATATGGCGGATTGTTTTGCGGACCAGCATGACGGGTTCCGGGCAGCGCAGACCTTGTGCATCAAGAGTGTGATGAATGGTGATATCGTTCATGGTTTTCTTAGTTGTTTAATCCATTTTGTGCGTATAATACCGTTCAATCAAAGAACGGTCAAAAGCAAAGAAGATATTATGCAATATCCGATCCCGAAAAGTGCGGTGGTTTTTGAAGAAGAAATTAAGAAAAGTCGGTTCATCACTTATGTGGCGCATACGCCGGGGCTTGAACGAGCTAAATTATTCTGGCAGGAGGTTAAACACCTTCATCCGGAAGCGTGTCATCATTGCTGGGCGTGTGTGGCGGATACGCCGTGCAATTCGTTGGCGCTTGGGTTTTCTGATGACGGTGAACCGGCGGGTTGTGCGGGAAAGCCGATGTTGAATGTGCTATTAGGCAGTGGAATCGGTGAGATTAGCGCGGTGGTGGTGCGTTATTACGGCGGGATTTTATTAGGTACCGGCGGGCTGGTGCGCGCCTATGCTAACGGTGTGCGGCAAGCGTTGAGATTGCTGGAGACGCAATTAAAAACGCAGCGGCAGAAATATGCGCTGGTGTGTAGTTACGGGCTGGTTCAGCGAGTGCGGTTGCTGTGCGAGAAATATGATGTGCTGATTGAAGCGCAGGATTTTCGCGCGGAAGTTCGGTTTGAGTTGGGCGTAAGTGGTGATAAACTAGCGCCATTTCAGCAGGAATTAACAGCATGTTCCGCCGGCGCTTTGCAGCTGCGCCGGGCGGAATAAGAGAGAAGATTGTGCATATTTTATCTATCGTGCGGATTGTCGGTATTCTGGTGATGTGCTTTTCCATTACCATGCTGGCGCCGGCATTTGTGGCGTTATTATACGGTGACGGCGGCGGTAAGGCCTTTATGCAGGCATTTGCCATTAGTTTGAGTGTCGGTGCGGCATTGTGGTGGATGTTCCGTTCGCATAAGGAAGAATTACGCTCGCGGGAAGGCTTTTTAATCGTTGTGCTGTTTTGGACGGTGCTTGGTTTGTTAGGGTCTATTCCGTTAATGTTGTTTGAACTGACGCATTTAAGTTTTGCCGATGCAGTGTTTGAGTCTTTTTCGGGATTGACTACCACCGGAGCGACAGTGATGTCCAAGCTGGATCAGCTACCGAAGGCCATTTTGTTTTATCGTCAGTTTTTGCAGTGGATCGGCGGGATGGGGATTATCGTGCTGGCGGTCGCGATTATTCCTTTGCTTGGCATCGGTGGAACGCAGTTATATCGGGCGGAATCCTCGGGGCCGCTGAAAGAGCAAAAAATGCGTCCCAGAATTGCCGAAATTGCCAAATTATTATGGTTTACCTATTTATTTTTAACCGTACTGTGCGCCTTGTCTTATTGGTTCGCAGGGATGAATGCGTTTGATGCAATAGGACACAGTTTTTCGACGATCTCAAACGGCGGATTTTCTACCCATGACGCCAATATCGGCTATTTTAATAATTCGACGATTTATCTGATTACGGCAATATTTATGTTGATTGCCGGCTGCAATTTCAGTTTACATATTGCCTTGTTGTCGAATTTTAAGCGGATTGGGGTATGGAAAAATTATTATGCCGATCCGGAGTTCCGGTTTTTCTTTTTCATGCAGATTGGCTTTATTTTGATTTTTTCTCTCGGCTTGTATATAAGCTATGATTTAAGCGCGTTTGATGCTTTTGCGCAAGGCGCGTTACAGCTATCGTCCATGTCGATGACGGCAGGTTATACGCTTTTTGATATTAATACTTTACCGGCATGGTTAGCGTTATTGCTTGTCGTTGCCGCGGTGATTGGCGGTTGCGGCGGTTCTACTACCGGCGGCTTAAAGGCAATTAGAGTGCTGGTGCTCAGTCTACAAGTAAAAAGAGAATTACATCATTTGGTGCACCCTAATTTAGTCCAACCGATTAAGTTCGGTAAAGATATTTTACCGCAACGGATTATTGAAAGTATTTGGGCTTTTTTTATCACTTTCGTATTTGTGTTTTTGCTTTGCGTTTTTGCAGCGATTTTATGCGGAATGGAAATCTTTGATGCAATCGGCGGAGTGCTGGCGACATTAACCAATGCTGGTCCGGGCTTGGGCGCGACCGGTCAGAGTTTTGAAAACGTCCCCGATAATGCCAAGTTTATTTTTTCATTCGCTATGGTGTGTGGGCGTTTAGAGCTGTTTTCTTTGCTGGTACTGGGTACCTCGGCATTTTGGAAAAGTTAAATGGAAACCTTAATTTTATATTCGAGCCGTGACGGGCAGACTAAAAAAATCGCCGATTTCATCGCAATGGAGTTAGGCGGAAATGTCAGTGTTCAATCGCTGCATGAAGTCACGCAGACATCGCTTACCCGTGCCGATCGGATTGTTATCGGCGCATCGATTCGTTATGGGCATTTTGAACGAGTGTTGGATGATTTTGTGGGAAAACAGACCGCACTTTTGAACAACAAACCCAGTGCATTTTTCGGCGTGAATCTCACCGCGCGCAAAGCGGGTAAAGACACGCCGCAAACGAATGTGTATGTCAGAAAATTTTTACAGCGTATCCACTGGAAGCCCAAACAGGCGGCGGTTTTTGCCGGTGCGTTACGTTATCCGCGTTATCGTTTTTTTGATCGCATAATGATTCAGTTAATTATGAAGCTCACCGGCGGTGAGACGGATCCTACAAAGGAGATAGAATATACGGATTGGCGGAAGGTCAAAGCCTTCGCAGAAAAATTAAAATGGTGAGTTAATCTGCATAAATAGGCTAAAAAGAGTGCTAGTTATGCAGGTTTGTTTAATAAAAAAGCACTCGTGATCTTTTTCTCAAAAAAGATCTTGCGTCAAAATCACAAATCTCTATAATACGCCTCCGCAGCCGTACTGACGGCGGGCAGGCGAAAGTGCGGTAGTTTTTTGAGACAAAAATGAAAAAACAACCGCTTGACGTAAAGTAAGATTCTGTATATACTTGCACGCCTTGCTTAATGCAACTGTTCTTTAACAATCTATCAGACAATCTGTGTGGGCACTTGTTGATTGACTTTGTTGAAATTATTTAAATTTTG
>LM994635.1:0-33313 GCA_000752995.2 Haemophilus massiliensis
TTTTAAAAGTTTTATTCCCGTTCCAGTTTCAATGTTCAATCATTCAGCTCACTATTAAGTCGGAAACCATCACACACCGCGCAATCCCGAACAGGCTCAAAATAATTAAAAAACACACCGCACTTTTATACTGATTGAAAAGTGCGGTGTGTTTTGGCGATATTTTTTCTCTGTAATACGGGTTAAGGTGCAGTTATTCAGAATATGTTTAATTATCATATGGTGCTAAATGAGACGGCCATGAGTCTGCGCTGAGCAGTTGACCGAAGTGGCTTTCTATCAGGCGTTTGGTGACTTCATTTTGCGGCCCGCTAAAAATAGAACGGGTATCTCCGTATTCGATCATCTGCCCTTCATCCATAACCAGCACATTATCTGCAATATGTTTGATGATACCGAGATGTTGACCGACATAAATATAAGATATACCTAATTTTTCCTGAATTTCCAGCATGAGATTCATAAGCTGAGTTTTGACCGTGGTATCCAGTGAACCGAGTGCGTCGTCGGCAATGATGATTTCTGGTTCCAGAATCAAGGCACGTGCCAGTGCAACGCGCTGTTTTTGGCTGATTGATATGGTGCTGATTTTGACATTGGCATGATCAGGATACAGTCCGACTAAGCGTAATGTCGAAAATATTTTTTCATTACGCTGATTTTCATCGGTTTTATTGCCCGCCAAACGTAAAGGTGCATCAAGAATTTGACCGATGTTGAGTTTGGGATCAAACGACGCGTTCGGATCCTGAAAAATCATTCTGATATGACGCGAGCGATAGTGATAATCACCGAAGGTCAACGGATTTCCTTTAAAAAGTATTTCTCCTTTCGTCGGTTGGATAATTCCAACAATCATTTTGGCTAAGGTTGATTTTCCGGAACTATTTTTACCGATAACGGCTAATGTTTGTTTGCGTTCCAGCGCAAAACTGATTTCTTCAACCGCATTAAATTGGTTGGCACCAAAAATACTGACTTTATCTGTAAAGGATTTGGATAAATTATCAACTTGTAATAAAGGGATCATAATCAGTCTTCTTATGCTTTGATGTTATCTTGAAAAACCACAAGCGGCATTGCTGTATCCTCTCTTTCTTTACGCTGGTTTTCTCGTAAATTTAGCGGATAATGGCAGTTGAATTCATGTTGTTTGATTCGTCGGGAAATCGGTTTGACCACGCATTTGCGCTGTGCAAAAGGACAGCGCGGCCCAAGCCGACAGCCGATCGGCATCTGCTCCAATAGCGGTACTGTGCCTTTTAACGTGCCTAGTCGGCTTTTCGGTACTAACGGTTGTCTAAAATCCGGTATCGAATGTAGCAATGCATTCGTATAAGGATGATGAGGCATTTGCAATATTTCCTCTTTCGGGCCGGATTCTGCGTTTTGTCCGCAATACAGAACAGTGAAACTATCGCACCAATCGCTTATGCTATTAATATCGTTACTGGCCAGCAGTACGGACATCCCCTGATTTTGATTCATACTCAATAACAGGCGAAAAATTTGTACCTTAGTAATTGATTCCAGTGAGTTTGTCGGTTCATCAGCAATTAATAGGCGAGGCTGGTTGGCAATCGCCAGTGCGATCATGACTTTTTGTTCCTCACCTTCGGTAATTTCATTTGGGTAGCTGTGCATAATATTCTGATGATCTTTAATGCCGACACGATGAAGCAGCTCAATTGCGCGTCGTTTTTTCCAGCCGAACCATTGCCACCAATGCCCTTTGAATGTCCAGGACGGAATATTCTGAATCAGCTGTTTACCGATTTTCCGGCTGGGATCCAGACATGTCAGAGGCTCCTGAAAAATCATCGAGATTTCTTTGCCTACCAGTTTGCGGCGTTTTTTTGGGCTGAGCTTCAATAATTCTATATCATTAAAGCGAAAGCGATCAGCGGTTACAACCCAAGAATCTTTCACTGCGTTACAGATGACTTTTGCGATCAGACTTTTTCCGGAACCGGATTCACCGACCAGACCGCAGATTTCTCCGTCATTCAGGGTTAGACTGACATTATCGACGATTTTGATGCGCCCGTTCGGCGTTTTGATTTCAATACAGAGATTGCGGATATCAAGTAAAGCCATTTATTCACCTACCGATAATACTTTTCTATGGCATTGCAAATGCCGTTACTCAGCACAAGACCGATCAAAATCGTGATAATAATAGCAATGCCGGGCAGTATAACTGTCCATGGTGCAAGATAAATGAGTTCCAGAGAATCTTTGATCATTGCGCCCCACTCGGGTGTCGGGCGTTGTGCGCCGAGCGAGATAAAACTCAAGGCGCTGATATCCAATATCACAATAATAAATGCACGGGTAATTTCGCGGATATAAGATACGTAGATATTCGGAAAAATCGTTTCTGTCAGTAAGACCCAATTAGACGCCCCTTCCAAGCGTAGCATTAGAATGTATTCTTTTTTTAATTCCTGCTGAATAGCCTGATAGATTTCATGAATAAAATAGGGCAGCAGCGCTAAGGTAATCGCCAGCATCGCGTTGATTAAGCTGGCTTCCATTAAGGTAGCGATAATAATTGCAATCAGCAGGATCGGAATTGACAGAAAGGCATCGAAAAAATGCCCTAATATCCGAGATTTTATGCCTTGCGACATGCCCGCCCAAACGCCGAGAATACCGCCTAATACTGCAGTAAAAATTACCACAATCAATGCCGAACCGAACGTATAGCGCGTGCCGATAATCAGACGGCTTAGCAGATCTCGTCCGATATCGTCCGTACCAAAGAAATAGGCGATTTTGCCGCCGTCAACCCAAGAGGGCGGAATTAATTCGTAACCGACGAATTGCATATCGCTTGAATAAGGCGCGATAAACGGGCTGAAAAGTGCGGTCAAAATTAACGTAATAAATAAATAAAGGCTGATTAAGGCGATTCTATCCTGACGAAACGTATTCCAGATATGTCGGAATGCGAATGTTTCACGGAAATCTTCCGGTTCTTTATCTTGCATACCAGCCCTTCTTGTTTAACGGATCTAACATAAAAGTCAGTATTTCGGCAAATAAATTGATTACGATAATACATAAACCGATGACGATAATGCCGGCGGCGATGCTGTTGTAATCCTGTATGCCCACCGCGTCAATTAACCAACGACCGATCCCCGGCCAACCGAAAGTGCCTTCGACCAGCATGCATTGTGCCATAACCAACGTAAACAAACGCGGCATTTGCGGCACCAGCAGCGGTAAAGTATTGCGCAAAATGTGTCGGCGCAGGATTTTGCAGATTGACCAACCTTTCGTCATAGTGATTTTTATATAATTTTGCTCCAACAGATATTCCGCCCGTGTTTGTACCAGACGTATGATTTCCATGGTCGGCAAAATAGCCAATACCAGCGTCGGCAGCACCAAATGTTGCAATACGTTCTGGATGATTTTAATCCGGTAAGGTTCGTTGATAAACCATACATCAATAATGGGAAAGCCGGTTATCGGTTTAATTTCATATAACAGGTTATATTGTCCGATTGCGGAAATTTCCCAGTTGTGAATTGAGGAAAAATAAAGCAAAATCGGCGCAACCCAGAAAACAGGAATCGACAAGCCGATAGACGAAATGACCCGAATGGCTTTTCCGCACATATTTTTACTGTTTATGGCACCGACCACGCCTAACGGAATGGCAAAGATAATTGCCAATAACATGGCGCAAAAACAGAGTTCAAGCGTCGGCGGTAACACCGTCAGAATCAGCTCTTTTAAGGATTCGCCGCCGTTATAACTGATACCGAAATCACCTTGTAATAAATTCTGTATATACAGCAAATAACCGGAATAAAAATATGGTGTGGCAAAAACTTCATTTAACGGATCGCGCATCAGCACCGTATAACTGATGATAGAGATAATCAATAGTGTGATGCAAAGCAAAATAAGGTGTCGGAAGAAAGAAAAAATCATCGTTTACCCTCTTTTTTATAAGACAGCGTAGCGAAGTTGATGCTGCCGAAAGGCGTCATATCAATACCCTGAACACGTGATGCGGCGATGAGAACGCGTTTGACATTCGCCAACGGAATAATCGGCAGTTCGGATAAGATCAGTTGCTGTGCCGTATTGTATGCCGCCGCTCGATTGCGTAGGTTGGATGTTGCCAAGGCTTCATTCATCATTCTTTCAAAGGGTTCATAGCACCAATTGGATAAATTAGTGATGTCATTGACCATGCTGCAGCCTAAAATCGGGCGCATAAAGCTGTCAGGATCCAAATTACCGGCCAGCCAGCCGGTCAGAATCATATCGTAGTCTTCGGTTCCGTTTCTAAGTTGCTGAATTAAATAGGTTCTTGTTACAGCACGGATATTGACAGTAACCCCGACTTTTGCCAGATCGAATTTAATCAGTTCCGCCATTTTTAGCGGTGACGGATTGTACACCTGTTCTTCGTTTAATACCCACATCTTCAGGTGAAGGCGTTTGTTATGGAAAAAATCTGCCGCCGCTTGCGGATTGTAGTCGTAAGCGAAATCCTGCGTATTGACGGTCGCCGCCCAAGAGATGGTCGGAATAATATTATTGGCGGTGGTTGCCGTGTTATGGTAAATAGTATTGATTAAACGCGTGCGATCAATGGATTGTGAAATTGCTCGGCGCAATGCCGCATCCTGCATTTGTGACTTTTGAAAATTAAATGCCAGATAAGCCAGATTCATCCCGTCGGTGGACTTGATGTAATATTTTTCATGATACTGTTTTAGCAATCCGAGCTGGCTGACTTCCGGATAAGAGGAAATCTGGCATTCGCCGTTGAGAAATTTTAGCAGTCTGCCGGTACGGTCATTGGAAAAATCAATAGTAATATTTTTAATTTGCGCTTCTTTTTTCCAATAATTATCATTTCGTACTAAACGTACATATTGATTACGGAAAAAATTCTTTACCTGATAAGGACCGGTGCCGACCGGCAGAGTATCGAGCTGTGCCAGATTATCGTCCGCATTAAGTTGTAGTGCATATTCTTGCGAGAAGATAATGGCATATTGACTGGCCAGATGCGACAAAATCGAAGCATCCGGTTCAAATAGATTGATTTGTACTTGATGGCTACCGATAGCTTTCACCGATTCGATTTTTTCGTTCAAGCGAATACTCTCGAAATACGGAAAACGGACTTTCTTGGCCTGTTCGTGAAAGATTTTATACTGCGGGTTTTTATAATCCGCCGGGCTGGTATCCAACGTCGGTAACGCCGTGTTGTAGCCCAACACGCGATTAAGGGAAAACACCACATCGTCGGCATTAAAGTCGCGGGTTGGGGTAAACCAGTCGGTATGATGAAATTTAACCCCTTTGCGCAGATTAAGCGTAATGGTCTTGCCGTCCGCCGAAATGTGATAAGACTGTGCCAGAACCGGTTCAAGGGTCGCACTGTTATTTTTTATCTCAAATAACTTGTTATAGATTTGTTCTGTCACCACATTCATACTGGTGCCAGCATCAGCAGTCTGCGGATTGAAGGAAAAACCGTTGGCGTGCGTACAGTAAATCAATCCGTTATCGGTTAATATTTTCGGCACTTTCGGCGCAGCGACGGCACATTCGGTAGCAATAACACAGAGTCCGAGCAAGCAAAACGCCGCGATTTTTCTAGTAAACATAAAACCTGTAATTGTGATAAATTATGTAGGGATTGTAAGATATATTGACGGAATTTAGAAATAAAAATGTTGAATTATATTCAAAAAGAGCTGGACGATATAATTAATCGCGGTTTTGACCGCACTTTGCGTATCGCCGTTACCGGACTGAGCCGCAGTGGCAAAACGGCGTTTATTACCAGCCTGATTAATCAGTTGCTGCATATCAATCGGGTAGATAACGACCATTTGCCTTTATTTGAACCGGCACGCAGTCATGCAATTATCGGCGTAAAACGGATTGCGCAGCAGGATCTCAAAATTCCCCGTTTTGATTACGAAACGAATCTGAACGATCTCTCCGCCACACCGGCAGTATGGCCGCAATCAACCCGTGGCGTCAGCGAAACTCGTCTGGCAATTCGTTTTCAGCGCCAGCGCGGGCTGTTGCGCCATCTTAAAGAAAAAGGCACCTTGTATCTGGATATCTTCGATTATCCGGGCGAATGGCTACTGGACTTGCCGTTACTGGAACTTTCTTATGGACAGTGGTCGCAACAGCAGCATGCTTTAATGCACGGTAGACGTGCCGAACTGGCAAAAAACTGGTTACGAAAAATCGGCCAGCTGGATCTGCATCTGCCCGCTGACGAGGATATTCTGGCGCAATTGGCTAAAGATTACACCGGCTTTCTATTCGCTTGTAAACAGCAAGGGCTGCATTTTATTCAGCCGGGGCGTTTTGTGCTGCCGGGCGAGCTGGACGGCGCGCCAGCACTGCAATTTTTTCCGCTGGCGCATTTAAGTGAGGCACAATGGCAACAATTAAAAAATGAAAGCACGCCGGACAGCTATTTTGCCGTGCTGAATCGTCGTTACGAATATTACTGCCGCCATATCGTAAAAGACTTTTACCGAAATTATTTCTCCACCTTTGATCGACAAGTGATTCTGGCAGATTGCCTGACTCCACTGAATCATAGCCGGCAGGCCTTTTGCGATATGCAAGAAGGCTTACAACAGCTGTTTAAAAACTTTCATTACGGCAAGCGAACGCTACTGAACCGTTTATTTTCTCCACGCATTGATAAGCTGATGTTTATTGCCACCAAGGCGGATCATATTACCAGTGATCAATTGCCGAATCTGGTCAGCCTGATGCGTCAGCTGGTGCAAGAAGGCGGACGCCATGCCGAATATGAGGGAATTGAAACCGAATATACCGCAATTGCGGCAATTCGAGCCACACAGCAAGTGGTGGTCACGCAAAATGGCAAACATTTCAAAGCGATTCAGGGCATCCGTTCGGCGGATAAACAGCATATCACTTTATATCCCGGTTCAGTGCCAAACAGACTGCCACAGGCGGCGTTTTGGCAGACACAGCGATTTGAATTCGATCAGTTTGAGCCGCAGCCGTTGGAGGCGGGTGAACCGATTCCGCATTTACGCATGGACGCGGTGTTACAGTTTCTACTGGGCGATAAAATTTAATGACCGTCTTATCGTTGAGCGGCAAATCCCTTGAATTCCTTTTGACAGAATAAAGAACAAATTATGCAAAAACAGATATTTACCGACTCTGACCAAGCTCATCAGCAGACAGAAGAATTGAAGCCGAAACAGGAATTTGATGCACGGCATATTGCTGTTGAACCCGATTCCGTTGATAGCGTCTCCTTGGAGGGCGAACTGCTAAATCAACAATTCGAGCAGATTGTTGCGCCGAAGCCCCGCTGGTGGAAAAAAGCGCTGGCGGCGACCGCACTTTTATTCGGTGGAGCGACCGTGGCACAAACCTTACAATGGCTGGTCGACAGCTGGCAGCAACATCAATGGATTTATTTCGCCTTTGCGCTGGTGAGTTTTTCCGTGGTTATCTTGGGCATTTCCACACTGGCGAAAGAATGGCGACGCTTGCTTAGATTAAAAAAACGGATGCTGTTACAGCAGCAAAGCATACGGATATTAGGTAAAAGTGCGGTGGATTTTCAGCCTGATTTTTCCGTTCGCGACAACCGGCAAAGTGACAGCGAACAAGGCAAAAAACTATGTACCGATATTGTCGAAAGTATGCGAATTTCCACCCAAGCGCCGGCCTATCTTCAATGGCAGCGGCAGATAAATGACGGTTATTCGGCACAGGAAGTCACGCGTTTGTTTAGCCGAACCGTACTGAAAGTGGTGGATCAACAAGCGAAAAAGTTAATCAGTAAAAATGCGCTGGAAGCTGCAATGATTGTTGCGGTAAGTCCGCTAGCGATTGTAGATATGTTTTTTATTGCTTGGCGTAATATTCGGTTGATTAATCAACTGGCCGACATTTATGCTATTGAACTGGGCTATGTCAGTCGCCTACGCCTGTTACGCATGGTGTTTTTAAATATTGCTTTTGCCGGGGCGACGGAAGTGGTGCAGGATATGGGCATGGAATGGTTATCGCAGGATATTACGGCGAAACTGTCGGCGCGGGTGGCGCAGGGCTTGGGCGTCGGGCTGCTGACCGCGCGATTGGGGATTAAGGCGATGGAATTCTGCCGTCCGCTGGCGTTTGAACAGGATGAAAAGCCGCGCCTGTCGCATATTCAGAAAGAATTGCTGACTAGCTTGAAAAATACGGTATTAGGCACAGAAAAAAGCAAACAACAGACAAAATTGTAAATTTTTCTTTCCATTTTGGTGTAAATGTTTACAATAATCTTCGGGATTTATTGCCGGAGAGAAAACTATGCTGCCAAAAACCGTTTCTTTTCAAGATATTGTTGCCTTAAGCGATGCCATGCGGGCGGTGATCCAGAAGGCGAAAAAATTCGCCGTACTGGATGCGCCGCTTCTGATTCAGGGCGAAACCGGGACAGGCAAGGATCTGATCGCCAAAGCCTGTCATCATCTCAGCGCCCGTCGCGCCAATAAATTTATTGCGGTAAACTGCGCCGGGTTGCCCGATGCCGATGCGGAAAGTGAAATGTTCGGGCGTTCGGATAAAGACAAGGACAGCATCGGTTTTTTTGAATATGCGGACGGCGGCACGGTGTTGCTGGACAGTGTGGCGGAATTGCCGCTCAGTTTACAGGCGAAATTGCTGCGTTTTCTGAATGACGGCACTTTTCGCCGGGTTGGCGAGGAAAAAGAACATTACGCCGATGTGCGCGTTATCTGTACTTCGCAAGTGCCTTTGCAGCATTATGCGGATGAAAGCAAAATGCGCGAAGACCTGTTTCACCGTCTCAATGTGCTGACGTTGGATATTCCCCCACTGCGTGAACGAGTAGCGGATATCCGACCGCTCACCGAGATTTTTCTGTCCCAAATCAGTGCTCAGTTGAATATTGCCATACCGCATTTCGATGAGAAATTTATCACTTATTTATGCCGTTATCCTTGGCCGGGCAATGTGCGTGAATTGTACAATGCCTTATATCGCGCCTGTTGCTTGGTGCAGGATAATCAACTGTCGATTGCCGGCTTGGATTTAATCGAGCAGGAAATGCTGCCGGTCAATATGGAACAATTTGCCGATAAAACGCTGGAAGAAATCATGAATCGATTTGAGGCGATGATATTGCGCAAGTTTTATGCACAATATCCGAGTACGCGTAAACTTGCCGCCAGATTGGGCGTTTCTCACACGGCAATTGCCAATAAGCTGAAACAATACGGTATCGGAAAATAAATGCGGGCGGTGTTGCCGCCCGTTAAGGTTTATGCCGCAGGCGCCTTTTCGATCATATCCAAAAATAAACGCATGATGCCGACATCGTCGGTCAGTTCGGGGTGAAAAGAACAAGCCAGTAAATTTCCTTGTTTTGCCAGCACCGGGTTGCCGTTGAATTCTGCTAATTCTTCCACCGCACTTGAGGTTATCCGTTGAATGTAAGGGGCACGGATGAAAACCGCCGGAAACGGCTGAGGCAGCCCTTTGACGGTCAGCGGAGTCTGAAAGCTGTCTACTTGGCGCCCAAAAGCATTGCGTTGTACCTGAATATCCATTAATTGCAGGTGCACGGGTTCGCCGCCCGTAATGGTTTTTGCCAGTAAAATCATGCCGGCGCAGGTACCGAACAGCGGTTTGCGCTGTTGTGCGAAATCACGGATTGCTCTAATAAACCCATAATGGCGCATTAGGCGACCGATTGCGGTGCTTTCGCCGCCGGGTAAAATCAGGGCGTCTATGCCGGCGAGCTGTTTGACTTTTTTAATCGCCACCGCCGTGGCGCCGAGTCGTTCGATTTGCCGCATGTGCTCCGTTACCGCACCTTGCAATGCCAGTACGCCGATAGTATAAGCTGAGTAGTCTTTCATTTTACCAACCGCGATCCTGCATTCTCTCCGCCGGCGTCAAACGGCTGATTTCCAACCCCTTCATCGGCGCGCCCAGTTGTTCCGATAGGCGGGCGATTAGATCGTAATCCTGATAATGGGTGGTAGCCTGTACGATGGCTTTAGCGAATGTTTCCGGATTTTCCGCTTTAAAAATGCCGGAGCCGACAAAAACGCCATCCGCCCCGAGTTCCATCATGAGCGCTGCATCAGCTGGGGTGGCGATACCGCCGGCGGCAAAGTTGACAACCGGTAATTTGCCCGATGACTTGATTTGTAATAATAATTCAAAGGGCGCACCGAGGTTTTTTGCTTCCGTCATTAATTCGTCATGGCTCATGGCGACGACTTTGCGCACCTGTGCATTCACTTTACGCATATGGCGTACCGCTTCGACGATATTGCCGGTACCGGGTTCACCTTTGGTACGTAGCATTGACGCGCCCTCACCGATACGGCGTAATGCCTCGCCCAGATCGCGGCAACCGCAAACGAAAGGTACGGTGAAGTCGCTTTTTAACAAATGAAATTCTTCATCGGCAGGGGTCAGCACTTCACTTTCATCAATATAATCTACGCCCATGGATTCCAGCACGCGGGCTTCGGTAATATGACCGATACGCGCTTTTGCCATGACCGGAATGGATACCGCCGCCATCACTTCTTTAACGATTTTCGGATTTGCCATGCGCGCCACGCCGCCTGCTGCACGAATATCGGACGGAACCCGTTCCAGCGCCATCACCGCCACTGCTCCCGCTGCTTCGGCGATCCGCGCCTGCTCGGCATTGACGACATCCATAATCACGCCACCTTTTTGCATTTGCGCCATGCCGCGTTTCACCGTTTCGGAACCGAATATTGTTGACATTGTTTTCTCCTTATGTTGTCTGCATTCATGAGTCGTTGCCTATTCTGGGGGACTTCAGGTATGATTGAAAGTGTCAGAATTAAACAAGTTAATGGGGTCAGAATGAAGAAATTAAGTTATCGGCTAAGCAAAACGCTGGATACGCCGTTATATTTACAGTTGTATCAGCAAATCAAGCAAGCGATTTGCCGGCAGGAATTAACCTTCGGCGAGCGCCTGCCGTCGAAGGAACAGCTCAAGGAATATTTGCAAATCAGCCGCAATACGGTGGAAAGCGCCTATCAACAATTGATGGCGGAGGGGTATATTCAATCGCAGCCGAGAAAAGGTTTTTTTGTGTGCTTTCAGGCCGAACTGGAATTCAATCCCCAGAAACAGGCGAAAAAAACACCGCACTTTGCGCCGCCACCGACGGCACGCTTTGACTTTAATCCGAACAGCATCGATACCCGTCATTTCCCGCTGCAAAGTTGGAAAAAGTGCGGTCGTTATTGTTACACTTTTCAGCGTCGGGAGCTGTTAAGTCTGGGCGATAAACAGGGCGATCTCGAATTGCGCGCGGCAATTGCCGATTATCTTTCCGCTTCACGCGGCGTGCATTGCTCGGCGCAACAGGTTGTCATCGGCGCCGGTGTGGAAAGCTGTTTGCAGCAGCTGATTTTGCTGTTTAACCAACGTTACCCGCAGGCGCATTTTAGTTATGCGATGGAAAATTATGGCTATACCAAAGTGGAAAAATTATTGCGCCTTTATGGCAAAAACGTGGTGAAACTGCCCATCAGCGCTGCAGAACAGCCGCTGGCTTTTTCCTTTTTATCACGCCACGGCGTCAATGTGGCTTATTTGACTCCCTCGCATTTGTATCCGTTCGGTCAGGTGCTGTCTATCAGTCAGCGTCAGCAGTTGCTGGAATGGGGGCAGGCGCGACAAGACCGCTATATTATTGAAGACGATTATGACAGCGAATTCCGTTATAAAGGCAAGCCGATTCCCTCACTGCAAAGTTTGGATTTCGGCGATAAAGTGATTTATCTCGGCTCTTTTTCTAAACTGCTCATGCCGGCGTTGCGCATCAGTTTTATGGTGTTGCCGAAAGGGCTGTTGGCGGATTATGCAAAACATTGCGATTTTTTTCATGCCTCCGTCTCCCGCTTTGAACAGCAGCGATTGGCTGAATTTATGCGGCAGGGCGAATTTGAGCGGCATATTCATCGAATGCGCAAACGCTATCGTAAAAAAATGGAGCTGCTGTGTACTTTGCTGGCGCCTTATAAAGACAAAATTCGTTATTACGGCGAACATTCTGGCTTTTATCTGCTGCTGGAATTGTTGCATGAATCTCGCACTCCGGCGGAATTAAGCGCGTTGGCATGGCAGCGGGAGATCAAGCTTTATCCAGTAGAATATGAAGATAAATGCTTGTTTTCTATGGGATTCGGTGATTTAACCGAACAGCAGCTGCAAAGTGCGGTGGAAATTTTGCTTGATATTTGGCAAATAACCTGACCGTACTTAAGCAATATGTTACGATACTTGGCAGCTTTGCTGCTGTGCTAGAAATGGAAAGCGCTTGATTAATTTCCGCCATGCCGGTTGCGCAATCCGAATATGCAATATAAATTCTCCCTGTTCGCCGATTTGTTCGCGGCATACGCAATTTTGCTGATAAAGCAAATGGCGTATTTTGCCCGCTTGCGGCGGGAGCGTCAGTTGGAGGCGCAATATTTCGTGACTTAAACATTGACGTATCGCTTCAACTAATAAATCCAGTCCCTGTTTGTGCCGAGCGGAAAGATACACGGCGATCGGCTTATGCTGTGCGTCATATTCGATATGCGGGGCAACTTCGTCCAACTGGTCAATTTTGTTATATACAGCTAACATCGGGACATCTTGAGCCTGAATCTCCGCCAGCACATCGCTAACTGCCTGAATATTTTCCAATTTCCGCGCATCGGCACAATCAATCACATGCAACAGTAGGTTGGCTTGCGCGGTTTCCTGTAAGGTGGATTTAAATGCTGCAACCAGATCATGAGGCAGATCGCGGATAAAACCGACGGTATCCGCCACGATGGTGGTGCTGACATCTTGAATTTGCAAGCGTCGTAAGGTGGGATCCAGCGTGGCGAACAGCTGATCGGCGGCATACACCTGTGCCTGTGTCAGCGCATTAAATAAGGTGGATTTGCCTGCATTGGTATAGCCGACCAATGAAATGGTGGGAATCGCCGCTTTTTGTCGGGTTTGACGGTTTTGACCGCGCTGTCTGGCGACTTTTTCCAGCCGGTTTTGCAGCTGAGCGATACGTATTTTAATTAGACGGCGATCGGTTTCCAATTGGGTTTCGCCGGGGCCGCGTAATCCGACTGCGCCTTTTTGCTGATCAAGCCCTGTTTTGCGCCGCACTAAACGGCTGGACAAATGTTTTAATTGCGCCAGTTCCACTTGCAGCTTGCCTTCGTGCGAGCGGGCGCGCTGGGCAAAAATATCTAAAATCAACCCGGTTCTGTCCACTACGCGGCATTGGCAGATACCCTCCAAATTGCGGGTTTGGGCCGCTGTCAGACTGTGATTCACCAGCACAACATCCGCATTCAGGGTTTTTACTGCTGTGGCGATTTCTTCCGCTTTGCCCTGACCGATAAAATATTTTGCCTGCGGTGTACTGCGCGAAGTTGTAAAAGTTGACAGAATATTGACATTGGCGGCATGCGCCAATTGGACGAATTCCTGTAAATCCTCGCTATTTTTCTGTTGCCCGAAAAAGACTTGTACAACCACCGCGTTGTCAACGGCAGGTTGAAACGATTCGCCAGATTGGGAGGAACGAGAAAGTGCGGTAGAAATTTCCGGAAAATCTACCGCACTTGGTGATATATCAGATTGTTTTGCGTCGTTCAAAATTACTCGGCTTGTTCTTCCGTGCCGCTCTCGGCCGGGGTTTCCTGCACGCTGCTGTGATGTTGCTGCTGTTGCGCTTGATTGTTATGGTGCGAAACAGAACGCGCCGGTACCACAGTTGAAATAGCGTGTTTATACACCATTTGATTAACGGTATTTTTTAATAAAATCACAAACTGATCAAAGGATTCAATTTGACCTTGCAGTTTGATGCCGTTAACCAAATAAATCGAGACGGGAATTCGCTCACGACGTAATGCATTCAAATAAGGATCTTGTAATGATTGTCCTTTTGCCATTTTTCCTTTCCTTCTTATATTAATTATGATTGCCTAATAACACGGGGTAGCTTGGTATCCGCATCTCCTCCGGCTGTCAATATAGCAATAATCTGCGCTAATGTCACCTTTGCGGCGTAATTATTTTAAGGATTGTATGATTTGCTGCTTGGCTCGTTCAATTTGTAAGCTGTCCAGCCATTGAATCGGATGTCGCCAGCTGCGCAGCCATGTTATCTGGCGTTTGGCTAGCTGTCGTGTAGCGCAGACGCCACGGAAAATCATGTCGTCGTAACCATAATCGCCGCGCAGATATTCCCACATTTGACGATAGCCGACGCACCGAATGGAGGGCAAATCAGGATGCAGATCGGCACGTTGATATAATTTTTCCACTTCCTGTTGGAAGCCCTGTTCAAGCATCAGATGAAAACGGCGTTCGATGCGCTGATGCAATAGGGCGCGTTCCTGCGGGGCAATGGCAAATTGAACGATATGATAAGGCAGACTTTCGCCTTTTTGGGCGGTCAGCTCGGTCAGCGATTTTCCGCTGATATAGAACACTTCCAAGGCGCGGTTGATTCGCTGGCTGTCGTTCGGGTTGATGCGCCGTGCGGCGCTGGGATCGATGTTCGCCAATTCCGCATGCAGCGCATTCCAGCCTTTTTGTGCCGCACGCGCTTCGATTTCTCGGCGTATATTTTCATCTGCGCTTGGCAGGGGAGAAAGCCCGTCGAGCAAAGCTTTATAATACAACATGGTACCGCCGACCAGCAGCGGAATACGACCTTGAGCGCTGATCTCGCGCATTTCGCGCAACGCGTCGGTGCGAAATTGGGCGGCGGAATAACTTTCGCTCGGATCTTTTATATTAATCAAACGGTGCGGGGCAAGCGCCAATTCTGCGGCGTCAGGCTTGGCGGTGCCAATATCCATACCGCGATAAATCAGGGCGGAATCCACACTGATAACGTCCACCGGTAACATTTGGCGCAGTTTAATGGCCAGCTCGGTTTTGCCCGATGCGGTCGGTCCCATTAAAAAGATCGCGCGGGGTTTTTCAACATGCCAAGTCATGCAATTTTATCCAGATAAATTCGCCAGTCAATGCGGGTCAGCAGGGATTGCAAACGGATTTCCTTTTGTCGGTTAATCAGTTGTTCAGTTTCGGTCAATAGACCAACCGCATCGGCCAGCACGCTAATTGCTGGCTGCTCTATTTGTTGGCAAAGTGCGGTCAAAAAATGGTCAGCATCGGTGATTGTGCTGTCCAACAGCGCGATAACGCATTTTTGCAGATTCTGCCGGCGCAAACAGGCAGGCACGGTATGCAGGCTGATACGCTGCTGTGCCGGATTGTCATTGAACTGAAAACCGAACTGTTGAAAATATGCTTTCTGTTGCTGCCAGTGCTGACTTTGACTTTCTGTTAAATGAAACATAAGCGGAATTAACAGCGGTTGCTGCGGGCAGTTTTCGCAGTGTAAGGTTAATTGCAGTTTGATTTGCTGTAATGTTGCCAGTGGCAGCAAATAAAATTGCTCGTCTTGCTGCAATAATAACGCTTGATTTTCAATCAGTGCCAGCGTGTGCAGCACGCCGGAAAGGTTTTGCAGAGGCGTATTCGGGCTGTGAGTAGTGTTTGGCGCTACTGGCGTTTGAGTGTTGTGTTCGTCGCCGAGCAATTCGCGATAAAGTTTCTGTTCTGTTTTATTGACCGGCGGTGTGGCGGTGACATGCCGCTTAAAGTGCGGTGCAAATTGTGCGTGTTTTTCCGCTGTCGGCGAAGTTGTATCGTCGGATTGGCTGAACATATTCTGTCCTGCCGCCGCACGATTCGGTCGGTTGAGCTGGTTTGACCATATACCTTCTGGCTCGCGTACGCTGTGCAGGTTTTCCGTTGTCGGTACGGCAGTATCGGGTTGTCCGGCAGCGAGCGCATCGCCGATACCTTGACAGATGAAGTCGTGAATCAGGCGCGATTGATGAAAGCGCACTTCATGTTTGGTCGGGTGAACATTGACGTCCACTTCGTTCGGATTGATATCAATAAACAAGACGAAAGCCGGATATTGCTCATGCTTCGGATAATCGGCATAGGCTTGGCGAATGGCGTGATTAATCACCTTATCCCGCACCATGCGACCGTTGACATAACAGTAATTTAAATCGTTCTGCGCACGGTTAAATGTCGGCAACGCGACCCAGCCGGATAAATGTAGACTGTCGTGTTTCCAGTCGATTTGCAGTGCCTGTTGAACAAAGTCCTCACCGCAGATTGCCGCCAGCCGTTTTAGTTTCTGGGCATGATCGGCGGCGCTTTTATACTGGTGAATGAGTTTTCCGTTATGGGTCAGGCTGAATGCGATATTGGGTTTTGCCAACGCGATACGGCGAATCACTTCGTCAATATGAGCGAATTCGGTTTTATCGCTGCGCAGAAATTTACGCCGCGCCGGTGTGTTGAAAAACAGATTGGCAACTTCAACCGTGCAGCCGACCGGATGCGAGGCGGGCTGAATAGTGGTTTCCATATCCCGCCCCTGTGCATAAACCTGCCATGCTTCCGCTTGTTCACGCGGGCGGGAGGTCAGGGTTAAACGGGAAACCGAACTGATACTGGCAAGCGCTTCTCCGCGAAAGCCCAGACTGAGGATTGCCTCTAAATCTTCAAGACTGGCGATTTTGCTGGTGGCATGGCGGGCAAGGGCAAGGGCGATGTCCTGTTTCGCAATGCCGACACCGTTGTCGCGCACGCGGATAAGTCCGGCGCCACCTTGTTCAATATCGATTTGAATTCGGGTCGCGCCGGCATCAAGGCTGTTTTCCACCAGTTCTTTCACCACCGAAGCGGGGCGTTCCACCACTTCGCCGGCGGCGATCTGATTAGCAAGTTGTGGTGGTAGAATCTGAATTGCCATAGGTTATCCTATTCTCGTAATTGAATTTTTTGCCCGGTGCGAACCTTACCGTCTTTTAATTTCGGATTGAGTTTCAATAATGTTTTCACCGGAATATGATATTCGCGGGAAATGGCATACAGTGTCTGATTTTGTTCAACGGTATGATATTTTGGAATCTCTTTTCCCGCTTTGGTTTTGCTTGCGACAGAATTATTATCCGGCATCGCCTGTACGACTTTGGCTTGTTTGTTGGTTTTGCCGTCGGCTTTTGCTTTTTGCCCGTCTTTGCTTGATTTTGTGCTGCGCGTGCTGTTTTTGCCGTTATCAGGAATTTTGATCGTTTCGCCGATCCACAGTTCACGGCGTTTCAATTTATTTAAGGCAATGATTTCATCCATTTTCACCCCGTATTTAGCCGCCAATCCGACTAAGGTTTCACCGGATTTGACTTTATGCCGGATACCGCTGTCGTTCACGTTGTCCGTTTTTTTGCTGTCCCGCACGACGACACGTTCTCTGCCGTTGCTGTCGGCTTTGATATTATGCCGACGATAGTAAACCAGACTTTCGTAAATCACTCGAGCGATCTGTTTGCGATATGCCGCCGAGTTCAGTTTGCGTTCTTCCTCCGGATTGGATAAAAAGCCGGTTTCCACCAGAATTGACGGAATATCCGGCGAGCGTAACACACCCAGACTGGCATGCTGCGGCGTAGTGCGGCTTAAGCGAGTAATCTGTGAAAAGCGACGCAGCACGATGGCGCCTAATTCGTAGCCGACCCGTTGACTGTGACCGAATTGCAGATCCAACACCGTTTGATCCAGATACTTTTCATTATGCGAAGCCAGCACGGAGCCGGCACCGCCGAGCAGTTCAGAACGTTTTTCATGATCTTCCAGCCATTGCCCCATTTCGCTGTTTGCCCGCCGATTGGACAGTACCCATACCGACGCCCCGCGCAAACTGGGCGAAGCCGATGAATCCGCATGAATGGAAACCAGATAATTAGCGCCCTGTTTGCGTGCGATTTCCGAGCGTTGGGGCACGGAAATATAATAATCGCCGTTACGGGTCAGTACTCCGCGAAAGTTCGGATCTCTATCCAGCAGGGCTTTCAGCTCTTTTGCCACGGAAAGCGTTACATTTTTCTCATAAATGTTTAAATTACGCCCGATTGCACCGGGATCTTTTCCACCGTGTCCGGGGTCAATGGCAATCGTCCACACCTCGGCGAACGCGGTCGACGCAAGGCAAAATAAGATAAGAGCGGCACTTAGGATAAAACGATATATTTTTCTCATTGTATTTCAATAAATTAAACGACAGATTGTAATTGTTGAATAATGGCTGCGCCTTGCGGGCTTTCGCCGCTCAGCCGGATATTACGCGCTTCGCCAGCATAATCGATATTTACCGACAGATCCGGGGCGGGCAACAGTCCTTGTCCTTTTTCCGCCCATTCGATCAGGCAGATACTGTCGGCGGCGAAATAATCGCGGATGCCCATGAATTCCAACTCTTCCGGGTCACTTAAGCGATATAAATCAAAATGATAAATGCGTCTGTGAGGAAATTGATATTCTTCCACCAACGTATAAGTTGGGCTTTTTACCTTGCCCTGATAACCTAACGCCTGAATCATACCGCGGCTTAGGGTGGTTTTGCCCGCTCCCAATGCGCCGTTTAAATAAAGTACGATGCCTTGGGGCGCGGAAATGTTACAAATGGCGTCGATCAATTGTGCGCCGAAGCGGCACATCTCGCTTTCATCGGCGATATATCGGGTGTAGTCGGTCATGCGGTTGTCGAGTTTTCAGCGTTAAAATTGTGCGGAATTGTACCGCACTTTAGGCAAAAAAAGTAGGGGAGGCGAGGGCAAAAATGACAGCCCCGCCGGTATGGATTATTTGCTGCAAATGGCTTGCGGATAGCCTACCGTCAGTTTAAGCGGTGTGTTTGTCCGTATAATATTTTCACGCGCAGCGATAAAAAAACGCGAAGTCATGGCTTTTTCTCCGTCATTGAGAAAAATTTCCACTACCGAGCGGTCAAAGAAAATTTCCACCTGTTCCAGGTTGTCGATCTCGCAATAACGTTGGCAGCCCAGTTCGCGCATGCTGTCGGTCTGATCGCTAAAAGTGCGGTCTAAACACAGCAACTTTCCGTCATAAGACAGGGTTAAATGCTGTCCTTGCGGGTTATGGAAAAAATCAATGGAAAACGGTTTCTGTTCGGCATTGAATTTAAGATACGCGCGATCCAGCGCGTCGATTTCCTGCCGCGCTTCTATAGTTTGTATGGAAAGTGCGGTCAGATTTCGATAAATTTCGGCAATCGGTTTCTGATAAATCCGATTTTCCCGCAGTCGCAATTCTCGCGGCAGGGTTAACATTGAATGCCATTTATAGCGGTCGGTCGGATAACGTAGATCCGGTAAGCCCACCCAGCCGAGCATAACGGTTTCCACGCCCGAGAAGGTTTGCGGCGCGTAGAAATCAAAGCCTTGATCCAGCTCGGCGATTCGTTCGGCGTTGAAGTGCAGCCCGTCCAGTTTGCCGAGCGCATACACCGCATGATAGTTATTCTGAAACTGATGCGGTTCGCGCGCTTTACCTTGTGGCGACCAAATTAAAATATCCTGATTTTCCGCGTTGCGGTGGAATAAATCCGGGCATTCCCACATAAACACATGTTGATTATCAAATGCCGGCACGCTTAATTCGCCTAATAAACGCGGCGTATCCGCCAGATTATCCATTTCAAACACCAGTGCCGTACCGCTTAGATCTTCGCGTTGAGCACCGCAAATAAAACGAATTTTGCCCTCGGCGCTGAAAAACGGTTTCGGATCGCGCACATGTTCGGTATAGCCTTGCGGCGCCTGTTCAATTAATGGGCGTTTGCACAATAAGTTGCCCGCTTTATCGAAGAGCGCTAAATTTTGATAAGG
This sequence comes from Haemophilus massiliensis, assembly GCA_000752995.2. Taxonomy (GTDB): domain Bacteria; phylum Pseudomonadota; class Gammaproteobacteria; order Enterobacterales; family Pasteurellaceae; genus Necropsobacter; species Necropsobacter massiliensis_B. Next base: position 19,851 of record LM994635.1, read on the forward strand.
AACGCGCTGATTGTCCGCCGGACGTCGGGTATTGCCGGTGTAAAACACGGCGATTTGATCGCCGACCAATAACGCGCCGCCGGAATAACAACCGTGGCTTTCAAACGGCTCGCAGGGAATTAGATTATCCGCTTGGTCAAAATGCTGAAAATCCTTGGTGACGAAGTGCTTCCAATGTTTCATGCCGTGCAGCGCATCAAAGGGAAACCATTGATAAAATAAATGATATTTTTCGCCGTCGAAAATCAGTCCGTTCGGATCATTGAGTAAACCGGTCGGCGGGGCGAGGTGATAAAGCGGGCGGAAATCCTTATCTTGGGCGACGGTGTCGGCAATTTGTGCCAGTTCGCCGGGCTGTTCGGCGTAAATACTTTTATATTTGCCTTGGTTGAAAATGATCATGTTAAACACTCCGAAAAAATGAAGAAAGGAACATGCCGGTAAAGCGTGCAATAAAAAGACGGGCAACGGCGCCCGTCAGTCGGTTTAGTCTGCCAGAAATGCCGCCAGCTGCGCTTGGTTCGGCAATGCCGACATCGCTCCTTTTGCGGTAGTCGCCAGCGCACCGCTGGCATTGGCCTGCCGGATGATTTTCACCAGCGTGGCGTGATTTCGCCAATCAGGGTTTTGCGACAGACCGGCGAGCAATCCGCTGACAAAGGCATCGCCCGCGCCTGTAGTATCCACCGGTTGCACTGCTTTGCCGACGACAGTTTCCTGTTGTCCGTTCAGGTGATATAAGGCGCCGTCTTTGCCGAGGGTGACGATAATTAATTTTTGCGGATAAAGTGCGGTGATTTTTTTGAATGCTTCGTCCAGTGTTTGAGTTTCCGTCAGCAGGGTTAATTCCTCTTCCGAGAATTTTAACACGTCCGCCAGCGCGACCACTTGCATAACCACCCGTTTCATTTCGTCAAAACCCGACCACAGGGATTCGCGCAGGTTCGGATCAAATGAGAAAAAGCCGTTTGCTGCTTTTACTCGGCGGATTGCCTCCAATGTGGCTTCCCGCGACGGATTATTAATCAGCGCGATAGAGCAGCAGTGCAACCATTCGCCGGGCTGAAAATTCGGCAGATCGGCAATCTGTAAAAACTGATCCGCACTCGGATTGACCATAAAGGTAAAACTGCGTTCGCCGTTGTCCAGACCGACCACCACGGTAGATGTCCGCTGTTGCGGGTCAAGGATCATATGATCGGTCGCCACCCGCTCCTGCTGTAGGGTTTGCTGCATAAATTCACCCAACGGATCTTTGCCGACCCGCCCGATAAACGCCGCCTCACCGCCTAAACGGGCGACACCGACCGCCACATTGGCGGGTGCGCCACCAGCACAGCGCAGATAATGTTGTTCGCCGTCGGGAATTAAATCCACCACGGCATCGCCTAATACCCAGATTTTATGTGACATTGTTGTTCTCCTTGCGGATATTCATAACGCGGCTGCGTCATGGCATGTTGAATCGCGGAATAAAAATACATTGGAAATCGACCGCACTTTCGCACAATTTTTGCGATTAAAAAGTGCGGTTGATTTTTGCATTATTTTACGGTGACTCGGGCAAACTTGCGCTTGCCGACCTGATAGACTGCGGTGGAGGCGCTGATCGTCAGTTTTGCATCGTCGGCCTTTTCGCCGTCAATTTTCACGCCGCCTTGTTGCACCATGCGAATCGCCTCCGAGGTGGAACTGACTAACCCGGCGTCTTTTAACAGATTCGCAAGGGCGATATCGCCGTTAAAGGTAAATTCCGGCATCTCATCCGGCATGGCGCCTTTTTGGAAACGGTTGATAAATTCCTGTTCCGCTTCATCGGCTGCCGCTTGGCTATGGAAGCGCGCAATGATTTCTTTGGCCAGCAGGATTTTGACATCGCGCGGGTTGCGTCCTTCCGCCACATCCTGTTTGAGGCGAGCGATTTCCGCCAGCGGACGGAACGACAGCAGATCATACCAATCCCACATCAATTCATCGGAGATGGACATCACTTTTCCGAACATCTCATTCGGGGCATCGCTGACACCGATATAATTGCCCAGTGATTTGGACATTTTCTTTTCGCCGTCCAGACCGACCAGTAACGGAAGCGTCATGGCAACCTGCGGTTTTTGCCCGTCGGCTTTCTGTAATTCCCGTCCGATCAGCAAGTTAAAGGTTTGATCGGTACCGCCCAGTTCCACGTCGGCTTTTAAATGCACGGAGTCGTAGCCTTGCAGCAGCGGGTAGATAAATTCATGAATGGCAATGGATTGATTGTTGGCAAAACGTTTTTTGAAGTCGTCCCGTTCCAGCATACGGGCGACCGTGTAATTGGATGCCAGACGAATCATGCCTACGGTGCCCAGTTCGCCTAACCAGTCGGAATTGAACACGATACGGGTTTTTTGCGGATCCAAAATTTTGAAAATTTGTTCTTTATAGGTTTCCGCATTGCGCAGTACGTCTTCGCGCGATAGCGGCGGTCGGGTGGCATTCTTACCGGATGGATCGCCGACCGTGGCGGTAAAATCGCCGATCAAAAAGATCACTTCATGACCGAAGTTTTGGAATTGACGTAATTTGTTTAATACGACGGTGTGACCTAAGTGAATATCCGGTGCGGTAGGATCGGCGCCTAATTTAATTCTTAACGGACGGTTTTGTTGTAATTTTTCGATTAAATCCGATTCAGAATAAATCTGATCCGTGCCGCGTTTCAGTTCCGCGAGAACAGTGTTGATATCACTCATTGGTTATTCCTGTGTTGGTTGTCCTGAATTTAATCCCTGTATTATAGAGATTATTCTTAAAATGAAAAGTCTACGTGCATGTTCGGCGCGTTTCATCACAGTAAATTCCTTTTTTGCCGGTGACGGCATGATGTTTTTTCCTGTCATTAAACTGTCATATTTCTTTTTTATACTGCCCGTGCAGTCAATCAATTATTGTGTGAATAGGAGTGATCATGATGCTTAAATACCGTGTAAAAACATTATCCTTACTGGCATTGCCGCTGATGAGTTTTTCATTTGTCGTGCAGGCGCAGACGATTACCGGCGCGGGCGCCTCTTTTCCTTATCCGATTTATGCGAAATGGGCGGCCTTATATGAAAAGGAAACCGGCAATAAAGTGAATTATCAGTCTATCGGTTCCGGTGGCGGGCAACAGCAGATTATTGCCGACACTGTGGATTTCGGTGCGTCGGATGATCCGATGAAAGCGGAGGCGCTCGAACGGCACCAGCTGTTGCAATTTCCTGCGATTATCGGTGGAACGGTTCCGGTGGTGAACTTGCCCGGCATTGAAACGGGACGACTGAAATTGTCCGGTCCGGTATTGGCGGATATTTTTCTCGGCAAGATTACGCGCTGGGATGATCCGGCGATTCGCGCCTTAAATGAAACCCTTGAATTGCCGAATAAGGCGATTATTGTGGTGCATCGTTCGGACGGTTCGGGTACCACTTTCGGTTGGACTAATTATTTGGCGAAAGTGTCGCCCGAATGGCGGGAAAAAGTCGGCGAGGGAAAATCGGTCAAATGGCCTGTCGGTCAGGGCGGTAAAGGTAATGAAGGGGTGGCGGCGTATGTTCGCCAGCTGAAGTATGCCATCGGCTATGTGGAGTACGCCTATGCGAAGCAGAATAATCTGTCATGGGCGATGCTGCAAAATAAGAGCGGTGCGTTTGTTCAGCCTTCGGCGGCAAGTTTTTCCGCTGCCGCAGCGAATGCCGAATGGGAGAACACCGCAGGTATGGGCGTGGTGTTAACGGATGAAACGGGTGAGCAGGCTTGGCCGGTGAGTGCGGCGAGTTTTATTTTAATCCGTAAACAGGCGGCTAAACCGCAGCAAACAAAGGGCGTGTTTGATTTCTTCGGCTGGGCGTTCAAACAGGGGAAAGAGGCCGCCTTTGCACTGGATTACGTACCGTTACCCGATAATGTGGTGCGGCAAATTGAAGCGAAATGGACGAATGAAGTAAAAGATCCGCAGGGCAATCCGCTGCGCTGATCGTATTGGCTGCCTCCGTACCATGGCGGACGGAGGTACATAACAAGAGCAAGCGATATGTATAAAACCAAACAAAAATGCCTCAATCATCCGTGGATTGAGGGACTATTTAAGCAGACTACCGCCTTTTTTGCGCTGTTGGTGTTTGCCGTACTGATAGCCATTTTATTGTCTTTGATTGTCGGCAGCTGGGAAGCGATTAAGCAGTTCGGTATGTCGTTTTTGTGGAACAACGACTGGGATCCGGTGCAGGAAAACTACGGCGCGCCGGTGCCGGTGACGGGAACCTTAATTTCTGCGCTGATCGCCTTATGTATCGCTGTGCCGGTGTCGTTCGGCATTGCGGTTTTTCTAACCGAGCTGGCGTCCGAGCGGGTGAAAAAACCGGTAGGTATTGCGGTTGAAATGCTGGCGGCGATTCCGTCGATTATCTATGGTATGTGGGGATTGTTCGTCTTCGTACCGCTGTTTCAGGAATATATTCAGCCTTATTTGATCGAGGCGTTAAGCCCGTTACCGTTCATCGGTTCGCTGTTTTCCGGCGCGCCGTTCGGCATCGGGCTGTTCAGTGCCGGGTTGGTGTTGGCGATTATGATTATTCCGTTTATCGCCTCAATGATGCGGGAAGTCTTTGCTGCCGTACCGCCGATGTTAAAGGAATCCGCCTACGGTTTGGGTTCTACCACTTGGGAAGTGGTGCGGCACATTATCCTGCCTTATGCCAAAACCGGTGTAATCGGCAGCGTTATGCTGGGATTAGGTCGGGCGTTGGGCGAAACGATGGCGGTAACCTTTGTGATTGGCAATGCGTTTTATTTGCCTGATTCCATCTTTGCGCCGTCCACCTCCATTGCCTCGGCGATTGCCAATGAGTTTAACGAAGCCGGCGGTTTACAAAAATCCGCTTTAATGGAATTAGGATTAATCCTGTTTGTGATTACCACGCTGGTGCTGATCATCTCGCGGTTACTGGTTGCTCGTATTACGAAAAAAGAAGGAAAAACTCGATGAATAATGACCGCACTATACGATTTCATTGTCGCAAACTGAAAAATTACGTCATGTTGGGATTAGCGTTTCTGGCGGTAATATTCGGTTTGTTCTGGTTATGCTGGATTTTATTTACGCTGGTCAGTAAAGGCACTCCGGCGCTATCTTGGCAATTGTTTATCCACGATACACCGGCACCGAACGAAGCGGGTGGTTTGTTAAATGCAATTATCGGTTCGGCACTGATGCTACTGGTGGCGACGCTGGTAGCAACGCCGATCGGCATTTTGGCGGGGACGTATCTGGCGGAATACGGCAGATACGGTCGTTTGGCGGCGGCAACTCGCTTTCTTAACGATGTGTTGCTTTCCGCACCCTCAATTATTATCGGGTTATTTATTTACGCCGTTTATGTGGCGCAGGTGCGGCATTATTCCGGCTGGGCAGGGGCGTTTGCTTTGGCAATGTTGGCGATTCCGGTTGTAGTTCGCACCACGGACAGTATGTTGACGCTGATTCCGAATAATCTGCGTGAGGCTGCCGCTGCGTTGGGTTGTCCGCAATGGCGGGTGATTACCATGATCTGTTATCGCGCCGCCCGTTCCGGAATGCTCACCGGGGTGTTATTGGCGGTGGCGCGCATTTCCGGTGAAACAGCACCGCTGCTTTTCACCGCACTGTCCAATCAGTTCCGTTCATGGGATATGAACGGTCCGCTGGCGAATTTGCCGGTGGTGATTTATCAGTATGCGTCAAGCCCGTTTCAGGACTGGAATCAGCTGGCGTGGGCAGGGGCGATCCTAATAACGTTTTTCGTGTTGTTATTGAATGTAATCACACGTGTTGTTTTGCAGAAAAAATAAGGAATAGAAACGATGAATTCTATTATCACATCGGAGCAGACCAAAATTGCGGTCAATAATCTGAATTTTTATTACGGCGATTTTCAGGCGCTGAAAAACATTACGATGCGCATTGCGAAAAATAAGGTGACCGCTTTTATCGGTCCTTCCGGTTGCGGGAAATCCACATTATTAAGAACGTTTAACCGCATGTTTGAGTTATATCCCGCACAATATGCCAGCGGTGAAATTAATCTGGACGGTGAAAATCTGCTGACCGCCGCAACGGATATTGCCATTATCCGAGCGAAAATCGGTATGGTGTTTCAGAAACCGACCCCGTTTCCCATGTCGATTTATGACAATGTCGCCTTCGGTATTCGGCTATTTGAAAAATTAACTAAAGCGGAAATGAATGATCGGGTAGAATGGGCGTTAACCAAAGCGGCGCTGTGGAATGAGGTGAAAGATAAATTGCAGCAAAGCGGCGACAGCTTATCCGGCGGACAGCAGCAGCGATTGTGTATCGCCCGCGGGATTGCGGTAAAACCGGAAGTATTGTTGCTGGATGAACCCTGTTCCGCGCTGGATCCGATTTCAACCATGAAAATTGAAGAACTGATTAGTGAGCTGAAACATGATTATACGGTTGCAATCGTTACTCATAACATGCAGCAAGCCGCGCGCTGTTCCGATTACACGGCTTATATGTATTTGGGGGAGTTGGTCGAGTTTGAGCGGACTCAGGTGTTATTCGAGCAGCCGAAATATCAGAAAACGGCGGATTATATTCAGGGACGCATGGGGTAACGGGCGGCAATTTTTGATGGGATAATACGATAATGGATAAAAAAATACTGGTGGTGGAGGACGAACGGGCGATCCGGGAAATGATTGCGTTATTTCTGATGCAGCATGGATACGCGGTTATCGAAGCGCAAGACTATCAAAGTGCGGTCAAAAAATTGAAAGAAAAACCGCAGTTAATCTTGCTGGACTGGATGTTGCCGGGGCGTTCCGGCATTCAGTTAATTCAGTATCTGAAAAAACACGAGGAAAGCGCGACGATCCCGATTATCATGCTGACCGCACGTAGCGGAGAAGAGGATTGTATCACCTGTTTGCACAGCGGTGCGGATGATTATGTCAGCAAGCCGTTTTCTCCCAAAGTGCTGTTGGCGCGCATCGAGGCCGTTTGGCGACGCAGTTATGAAGCGAACAACCTGATCTGCATTGATGAGCTTGTACTGGATCAGAGCGCGCAACGGGTGAGCGTGAATCATCAGACTGTTGAGCTGAGCGCAACGGAATATAAATTGCTGCATTTTTTTATGTCGCATCCGGAAAAAGTCTATAGCCGGGAACAATTGCTGGACTTTATTTGGGGCAATGATATTTATGTTGAAGATCGTACGGTGGACTCTTATATTCGCCGTTTGCGCAAAAGTCTAGAGCCTTATCGCTTTGACCGCTATATCCAAACGGTGAGAGGAACGGGCTATCGGTTTTCTTCACATATTCAGGATATGCCATGAAATATCGTTTATTCGTCTCTTTTCTGCTGGAGGTTATACTGGCTGTCGGTGTTGCGTGGCTGTTCGGCTGGTTTGCCAAAGATTTTCTTTTTTGGTTTGTGATCATTCTGGTTTTGCTGTTAAGCCGTCATCATTATAACGAATATCATTTGTTACGCCTGCTTTCGCCGGATATTCAGCGTAACTCTCGCGGCGGTCTGCTGGAATATTTTTCGCAGGCGGCGGCATATCAGCGCCACCGCAGCCGTAAGGATAAAATTAAAACGCTGCGTTTGTTATCCAAACTCAACCGCAACATGCAGTATCTGCCCGACGGCATTATTATTTTTCAGCACAGCGGTGATATATCTTGGTGTAATCATGTCGCTCAGCAAATTTTTGATTTTTATTGGGATAAGAAAATTCAGAAAAATATTTTCAGCGTGATCTTTTACGACGAGTTCAAAAGTTATTTCAGCAAAAACAAATGGCACCATCCTTTAGTGTTATTGCTGAATAACCAACGCTATATCGAAATTAATATTAATAAATACGACGAACGCACCTATTTAATGATTGCGCGTGATGTGACCCAGTTCATTCGCCTGCTGCATTCACGGCAAACTTTCTTAACTAATATGAATCATGAATTGCGCACGCCGTTGACAGTGATTCAAGGTTATTTGGAGTTGTTGGAGGCGGAAAACGGCGGCTCGGCGCTGCATGCCAAAGCGTTACAGGCAATGAAAGCGCAAAGCGAACGAATGGCGACCTTGCTACAGCAGTTGAATATTCTGGCAAAAATAGAGATTTCTTCAAATAAAGCTCATCATTTGGTCGATATGTCGTCGTTAATTCTGGCGTTACAGAAAGATACCACCGTGCTGAATGACAATCAGCATCAGATTGTTTTTGCTGTTGAACCGGAGCTGAGCGTTATGGGTGATGAATCCCAACTGCAAAGTGCGGTGTCCAATCTGATCTATAATGCGATTAAACATGCGGGGCAGGGGGCGAGCATTCATATTGCTTGGCAACGCTGCGAACAAGGCGCCGAATTCAGCGTGTCCGATAACGGCATCGGCATCGCCGCCCGACATTTACCGCATCTGACGGAACGTTTCTATCGGGTGGACGAATCCCGCACCAAGCATACCGGCGGCACCGGTTTGGGGCTGGCAATTGTTAAACATGCGCTGGAACAGCACGATGCTTATCTGGACATTCAAAGTACGCAAGGAAAAGGCAGTCGTTTTAGTTTTGTGATAAAAAAACGCTATATCGTGAAAGGTAATCAAGCATAAACGAATAAAAAAAGCGTCTCTTTTGTGGGGGGAGAGACGCTGAAATGTTGGAGTGATTATCTATTATTGTTTGAATGGCTAGATGATAATTGTTATCAAATAGATTGTCAATAGATAAATGAAAATTATTCTCAATTATATTTATTTGCTGAGATAAGGGACCGCCTCGGTCAGCGAAAGTGCGGTCGGAATTTCGTCTAAAATGTCAAATTTTCCTGCATAAGCATACACTTCAACTCCTTCGTCTATTGCCTGACGTAGCAGGCGATTATAATCGGGATCGATATATTCGGCGACTTTAAAACGGTCAAAACCGTTATGCAGACCGGCAAAAAAGACGACTGCGCGATGTCCTTGTCTTTTCATCGCCATCAGCTCCCTGACGTGTTTCTGCCCGCGCGTGGTGACCGCATCGGGGAACATGCCGATATTGCCTTTTACCAGCGTGACGGATTTCACTTCCACGTAGCAGTCCGGTAAATGTTCTCCCCGTAGCAGAAAATCAATTCGGCTGTTTTCTTCGCCGTATTTTACTTCCGGCAGGATTTGGTCATACATCGCCAGTTCTTTAATGTGTTTATGCTGTAATGCTTCCAGCGTCAGCTGATTGGAACGATGCGTATTAATGCAAACCAAGCGACCGTCTTTTAACTGCGTGAGTTCCCACGAATGCGGATATTTGCGCGTTTTACTGTCGGAGGTGGAATACCAAATTCGATCGCCTTTCTCCCCGCACCCGGTCATCGCACCGGTATTGGCACAATGAATGGTCAGCATTTCACCATTTGCCAGCTCGACATCGGCAAGAAACCGTTTATAACGGCGGATTAGGGTGGCGGGTTGTAGGTGGGGAAGTTGCATAAATAGTTACCTCTAGGCGAATATAGGAATAAATTACTGTGTTAATTTGGAGGCAGAATGGCTAAATTCAATATATTCTTGTTGTATTTCGTGTCGGCTTTCTTCATTAAGCAAGTTATAGCATTGATGAATATATTGAATAAAATCAATTAAAAAAAGCCGAATACCTTGATATATATGACTGTTTTTATCTAATTGTGTGATTTCATTGTAAGATTTTGAATATATATCAAAAAGGTCAATTAAATTTCTAATGGTTACATATTGAGTAATAGAGCCTTCTCTTTCCCGTCGATATATATAAAATGCGGAATGATAATTCTCGTAAGTTTGAACGGCTTTAGCGAGTTTTATGCTCCATAATACATCTTCATAATGTTTTCCTTCTGGGAAATAAATATTATGTCGATGAATTATTTCGGTTTTAACTACTTTAATAAAACTGAATCCTTGATAAATTTTTCGTTTAACCAATTCAATGAAATCATCATAATAATTGTTAGTTAATCCTTCTATTGATAGCAGGTGTGATTCCGTGTGATCGGCATAGAGAGAGGTTAAATGATTAATAATTAAATCCGGTTGTTTTGATACGATAATTTCGGCAAGTTCTGCAAGAATAGATGTGCCTTGCCAATAGTCATCACTGTCAAGAAACATTAAATATTTTCCTCGAGCAATTTTTATTGCATTATTTCTACTCACCGATACACCGGAATTTGCTTGCTGAATAAGTGTAATATGAGGGTAAGATTGAGCATAATTAAAGCAGATTTCCGCTGATCGATCTGTTGAACCATCATTAATGAGGATAATTTCATAATCGTAATAGTTTTGCGTCAGCACCGAGTCTATAGCATATGCTAAATATTTTTCGACATTATAAACAGGAATAATAATAGTAAATAATGGATTGTCAGAGCTTTTATATTGAGCAAATAATGCTTTCTTATTTGTAACAGCAATTAAAGGATCGGTTTGTGCAATGAGGTTAAAATCACAGAAATCACTAAAATAATCCGCCAGCCAGTAAGGTTTATTTGAATCTAATAGTTCTATAATTTGTTTGATCTTTATTTTACGTATAGCATAGAATGAAGAACCCACATTATTATAAGAATAAGGCTGATTAAAAATGACGGAGGCTATTTTCCCTTGACCGGAATAAACCCGGTCATTCCAATAAACTTCATTATCTGAGCGCTGTAAAAGAATAATTTGATAAATACTGTTGTAGAGAAAGCTATTGATATGTTCTTCTAAGGCTGCTAATCCATTCTCAGATAATGTAATATCTGTTTCAGCAACAATAACAAATTCATTATCTGGAATATTTTGGTTAGCTAATATCTTTTCCCAGCATTTAATGTGAGATAAAGTTTTTGAAATATCTTGTAATGTTATTTCTTTTTTTATTTTATTCTGTAGTTTCTTTGTGTTGAACAGCATATCAGGTGTTAAGTGAGATAGTGCAGATTGTTCAATCGCAACAACAGGATAAAAATCACTAATATTATTTTTCTGTTTAAAACTTAATAAATCTTCATAGCGATTTTCTGAATAGATAACATACAGATACATATTTGCTTCCTTTCGCCATATTAGTTTCCAAATAACCGCTTAAGCTCTTTTTCATATAAATAAATATTTATTGGATTAGTCGGTTGCAGAGAATCCAGATATTCATTCGCCCGTTTTACGTAGTTTTTATGATTTTTATCGTGATTATCAATAACATAAAGCAATACTTTGGCACCTTCAAAAGCATCGAATTGATCATAATAATAACCCACGCCTTTCGGCAATAATTTTGAATTGTGAATAAACGGATAACCGCCGTAAAGAGCATCGTTATAAGCATAATTTAATCCGTTTTCCCATTGGTGACTGAGCACGATATCAACATAGCGGGTTAAGAAATCCGGCATTTGATAACGTCCTTCGACGGTCATAATATTATTTTTAACGATCTCCGTGCGACCGATAAAATTAAAGAAAGTCGGATGATCTTTTTTATCATAAGTATTACAGGCGTAAAAATGTTTAATTTTTTCCGGCGCTGTCCGATAAGCCTGTTCAGTAATCAAAATAGGCGTAAAACAGTTTTTAAAAATAAAAATATTCGGTTCAAAACAAGCGATTCGTTTAGATTTTTTGTCAGGATCCGGTTTATAACCGAATTCAAGATTGTGTTCTTTTTTGATGCGATTAATCACTTTGTCACAGAATGTTGGCGCCCAGATTGCAGGTACCTGATAAGAATTACAATGATGCATAATTGCGAAATAATCGGCGCAGGTATTCATATTTTGCGGAATAAGCCAATTAGCATCAAATAATGTACCATTAAAAGTGCGGTTTGGATTTTTGCCAAAAATAAAGTATTCAATATCCATAATATAGTCAGGACCCATTTTATAACAGACTATTTTACCGCCGTGGTCGTGCATACGGGTCATATATTGATATTCAATCGCCAGCGTTCCTTCAATTAGGACATCAAGCTCATCCACCACATCATCAATATAAGAAAATTTTAAATCCAGATCATCAAGCATAAAACCGTCTGGTGGTGTTGATCGCTTTTCCGGCCCCCATGAAACTAAAACCACATCTTCTACCAATGATGAAGCGTTAAATAACTGATAAAGAAAAATAATATTTTGATTTGCGCCGTTTGCCCAAATATCGGTAATTTGAGCTTCCAGATTAAATGTAATACCGATTTTATATTTACGTGACATAAAGAATTCCTTGAAAATGTGATCGGAAGCGATTGTTGCAGGTATATTTTAGTAGTTTCGCAATAAAATTTCACCTACACGATAGTGTAGGTGAAATGTAATGTTTAACAGATTATTTCCATTGATACCCGATACCGGCCCCTACGTTATAATCGCCTTGCGTCGTTGCGCCGGCGCTGACTTTAAAGATAACCTTGTTATTATCGGAGAGTTTGGAATAACCGACGGCAACCGCACTTTGACCGTTATAGTTACCGACTCCCATACCGACAAGGTTGGCGCCCGGTTGGGTGACCTGCGGAATATTAGCGACAGCAACAGCTCCGGCAATACCGGCGCGCAGTTTGCGATCTGTTTTACGCAAATCGGAAGAAACTTGATCTAACTGGCGTTTATTCACTGCATCGGTAGGATTTATGCCGTCAGCAACATGGGTGATGCGACGTTCATGTCCAACACTGCCGACCGAAACCGTATTCGCTTCATTAGCAACGGAATTGGCGCCGATCGCAACAGAGTTTTCTGCATTCGCCTGCGCATTCTGACCGACTGCGGTGGCGTTTTTGGCACTTGCCCGAGAATTCTGACCTACCGCAGTTGTATTTTCCGCAGTTGCTTGTGCTTTATTACCAAATGCAGAAGCATTGGTTTTATTTGCAACCGAATCAGCACCATATTTAGTTGTTGAATCGTCGCCATCATCTTCACCCAGCACTCTTTGTGCGGAACTTGCCGCTGCAGAAGCAGAAGATGCAGCCGATGTTGCTGAACTGCTTGCAGAACTTGCCGAACTTGAAGCACTGGAAGCTGAGCTTGATGCAGCGGCTGCAGAGCTTTCTGCGCTGGATGCGGAACTTGACGCTGCGGTAGCTGAGCTTTCTGCGATGGATGCCGATGTTGATGCCGCGGTTGCAGAGCTTTGTGCACTGGATGCAGAAGTTGACGCAGAACTTGCGGAGCTTTCTGCGTTAGAAGCCGAAGTTGACGCTGCGGTTGCGGAGCTTGCTGCATTAGAAGCAGAAGTTGATGCTGCGCTTGCAGAGCTTTGCGCACTGGATGCAGAACTTGAAGCTGAGTTAGCTGAGCTTTCTGCATTAGAGGCCGATGTTGATGCAGCGGTTGCAGAGCTTTGTGCACTGGAGGCTGAACTTGAAGCCGCAGTAGCTGAGCTTTCTGCATTAGAGGCCGATGTCGATGCAGCGGTTGCAGAGCTT
>LM994635.1:33598-37797 GCA_000752995.2 Haemophilus massiliensis
GAGCTTTCTGCATTAGAGGCCGATGTCGATGCAGCGGTTGCAGAGCTTGCTGCGCTGGATGCCGAAGTTGATGCTGAACTTGCAGAACTTTCTGCACTAGACGCTGAACTTGATGCTGCTGTTGCAGAGCTTGCTGCGCTGGATGCCGAAGTTGACGCTGAACTTGCAGAACTTTCCGCGCTAGAGGCTGAACTTGAAGCCGCAGTAGCGGAGCTTGCTGCGTTGGATGCTGAACTTGAAGCTGAGTTAGCCGAACTTTCCGCATTAGAAGCGGAAGTTGATGCTGCGGTTGCAGAGCTTGCTGCGTTAGATGCTGATGTTGAAGCCGCTGTTGCCGAGGAAGCCGCATTTGTTGCTGCGCTGATCGCCGAGCTTGCTGCGGATGAGGCTTTAGTAGCTGAACTTTCTGCGCTGGATGCAGAAGTTGATGCTGCGCTTGCAGAGCTTTGCGCACTGGAGGCAGAAGTTGATGCTGCAGTTGCGGAGCTTTCTGCATTAGAGGCTGATGTCGATGCAGCAGTTGCAGAGCTTGAAGCCGCGCTAGCCGAACTTGATGCACTGGATGCAGAAGTTGATGCTGCGCTTGCAGAGCTTTGCGCACTGGATGCAGAACTTGAAGCTGAGTTAGCTGAGCTTTCTGCATTAGAGGCCGATGTTGATGCAGCGGTTGCAGAGCTTTGTGCACTGGAGGCTGAACTTGAAGCCGCAGTAGCTGAGCTTTCTGCATTAGAGGCCGATGTCGATGCAGCGGTTGCAGAGCTTGCTGCGCTGGATGCCGAAGTTGATGCTGAACTTGCAGAACTTTCTGCACTAGACGCTGAACTTGACGCTGCTGTAGCAGAGCTTTGTGCACTAGAGGCAGACGTTGAAGCCGCATTAGCTGAGCTTGCTGCATTAGAAGCCGAAGTTGACGCTGCGTTTGCAGAGCTTGCTGCATTAGACGCTGAGCTTGAAGCCGCGCTAGCCGAACTTGATGCACTGGAAGCAGAAGTTGAAGCTGAGCTTGCAGAGCTTTGCGCACTGGATGCAGAGCTTGAAGCTGAGTTAGCTGAGCTTTCTGCATTAGAGGCCGATGTCGATGCAGCGGTTGCAGAGCTTGCTGCGCTGGATGCCGAAGTTGATGCTGCGGTTGCAGAACTTGCTGCATTAGAAGCAGAAGTTGACGCTGCGGTTGCGGAGCTTGCTGCATTAGAAGCAGAAGTTGAAGCCGCGCTAGCTGAACTTGAAGCATTGGAAGCAGAAGTTGAGGCTGCGCTCGCAGAAGTTGATGCACTAGACGCCGAATTTGAAGCCGCTATCGCAGAGCTTTCCGCGCTGGAGGCTGAACTTGAAGCCGCAGTAGCGGAGCTTGCTGCGTTAGAAGCCGAAGTTGATGCCGCGGTTGCAGAGCTTTGTGCACTAGATGCTGAACTTGAAGCTAAGCTTGCAGAACTTGCTGCACTGGAGGCGGATGTTGAAGCCGCAGTTGCAGAGCTTTGCGCACTGGACGCAGATGTTGACGCTGCACTTGCAGAACTTTCTGCACTGGATGCAGAAGTTGATGCTGCGGTTGCAGAACTTGCTGCATTAGAAGCAGAAGTTGACGCTGCGGTTGCGGAGCTTGCTGCATTAGAAGCAGAAGTTGAGGCTGCGCTCGCAGAAGTTGATGCACTAGACGCCGAATTTGAAGCCGCTATCGCAGAGCTTTCCGCGCTGGAGGCTGAACTTGAAGCCGCAGTAGCGGAGCTTGCTGCGTTAGAAGCCGAAGTTGATGCCGCGGTTGCAGAGCTTTGTGCACTAGATGCTGAACTTGAAGCTAAGCTTGCAGAACTTGCTGCACTGGAGGCGGATGTTGAAGCCGCAGTTGCAGAGCTTTGCGCACTGGACGCAGATGTTGACGCTGCACTTGCAGAACTTTCTGCACTGGATGCAGAAGTTGATGCTGCGGTTGCAGAACTTGCTGCATTAGAAGCAGAAGTTGACGCTGCGGTTGCGGAGCTTGCTGCATTAGAAGCAGAAGTTGAGGCTGCGCTCGCAGAAGTTGATGCACTAGACGCCGAATTTGAAGCCGCTATCGCAGAGCTTTCCGCGCTGGAGGCTGAACTTGAAGCCGCAGTAGCGGAGCTTGCTGCGTTAGAAGCCGAAGTTGATGCCGCGGTTGCAGAGCTTTGTGCACTAGATGCTGAACTTGAAGCTAAGCTTGCAGAACTTGCTGCACTGGAGGCGGATGTTGAAGCCGCAGTTGCAGAGCTTTGCGCACTGGACGCAGATGTTGACGCTGCACTTGCAGAACTTTCTGCACTGGATGCAGAAGTTGATGCTGCGGTTGCAGAACTTGCTGCATTAGAAGCAGAAGTTGACGCTGCGGTTGCGGAGCTTGCTGCATTAGAAGCAGAAGTTGAGGCTGCGCTCGCAGAAGTTGATGCACTAGACGCCGAATTTGAAGCCGCTATCGCAGAGCTTTCCGCGCTGGAGGCTGAACTTGAAGCCGCAGTAGCGGAGCTTGCTGCGTTAGAAGCCGAAGTTGATGCCGCGGTTGCAGAGCTTTGTGCACTAGATGCTGAACTTGAAGCTAAGCTTGCAGAACTTGCTGCACTGGAGGCGGATGTTGAAGCCGCAGTTGCAGAGCTTTGCGCACTGGACGCAGATGTTGACGCTGCACTTGCAGAACTTTCTGCACTGGATGCAGAAGTTGATGCTGCGGTTGCAGAACTTGCTGCATTAGAAGCAGAAGTTGACGCTGCGGTTGCGGAGCTTGCTGCATTAGAAGCAGAAGTTGAGGCTGCGCTCGCAGAAGTTGATGCACTAGACGCCGAATTTGAAGCCGCTATCGCAGAGCTTTCCGCGCTGGAGGCTGAACTTGAAGCCGCAGTAGCGGAGCTTGCTGCGTTAGAAGCCGAAGTTGATGCCGCGGTTGCAGAGCTTTGTGCACTAGATGCTGAACTTGAAGCTAAGCTTGCAGAACTTGCTGCACTGGAGGCGGATGTTGAAGCCGCAGTTGCAGAGCTTTGCGCACTGGACGCAGATGTTGACGCTGCACTTGCAGAACTTTCTGCACTGGATGCAGAAGTTGATGCTGCGGTTGCAGAACTTGCTGCATTAGAAGCAGAAGTTGACGCTGCGGTTGCGGAGCTTGCTGCATTAGAAGCAGAAGTTGAGGCTGCGCTCGCAGAAGTTGATGCACTAGACGCCGAATTTGAAGCCGCTATCGCAGAGCTTTCCGCGCTGGAGGCTGAACTTGAAGCCGCAGTAGCGGAGCTTGCTGCGTTAGAAGCCGAAGTTGATGCCGCGGTTGCAGAGCTTTGTGCACTAGATGCTGAACTTGAAGCTAAGCTTGCAGAACTTGCTGCACTGGAGGCGGATGTTGAAGCCGCAGTTGCAGAGCTTTGCGCACTGGACGCAGATGTTGACGCTGCACTTGCAGAACTTTCTGCACTGGATGCAGAAGTTGATGCTGCGGTTGCAGAACTTGCTGCATTAGAAGCAGAAGTTGACGCTGCGGTTGCGGAGCTTGCTGCATTAGAAGCAGAAGTTGAGGCTGCGCTCGCAGAAGTTGATGCACTAGACGCCGAATTTGAAGCCGCTATCGCAGAGCTTTCCGCGCTGGAGGCTGAACTTGAAGCCGCAGTAGCGGAGCTTGCTGCGTTAGAAGCCGAAGTTGATGCCGCGGTTGCAGAGCTTTGTGCACTAGATGCTGAACTTGAAGCTAAGCTTGCAGAACTTGCTGCACTGGAGGCGGATGTTGAAGCCGCAGTTGCAGAGCTTTGCGCACTGGACGCAGATGTTGACGCTGCACTTGCAGAACTTTCTGCACTGGATGCAGAAGTTGATGCTGCGGTTGCAGAACTTGCTGCATTAGAAGCAGAAGTTGACGCTGCGGTTGCGGAGCTTGCTGCATTAGAAGCAGAAGTTGAGGCTGCGCTCGCAGAAGTTGATGCACTAGACGCCGAATTTGAAGCCGCTATCGCAGAGCTTTCCGCGCTGGAGGCTGAACTTGAAGCCGCAGTAGCGGAGCTTGCTGCGTTAGAAGCCGAAGTTGATGCAGCGGTTGCAGAGCTTTGTGCACTGGAGGCTGAACTTGAAGCCGCAGTAGCTGAGCTTTCTGCATTAGAGGCCGATGTCGATGCAGCGGTTGCAGAGCTTGCTGCGCTGGATGCCGAAGTTGATGCTGCGGTTGCAGAACTTGCTGCATTAGAAGCAGAAGTTGATGCTGCGGTTGC
>LM994635.1:40012-109669 GCA_000752995.2 Haemophilus massiliensis
CTTGCTGCATTAGAAGCAGAAGTTGACGCTGCGGTTGCGGAGCTTGCTGCATTAGAAGCAGAAGTTGAGGCTGCGCTCGCAGAAGTTGATGCACTAGACGCCGAATTTGAAGCCGCTATCGCAGAGCTTTCCGCGCTGGAGGCTGAACTTGAAGCCGCAGTAGCGGAGCTTGCTGCGTTAGAAGCCGAAGTTGATGCAGCGGTTGCAGAGCTTTGTGCACTGGAGGCTGAACTTGAAGCCGCAGTAGCTGAGCTTTCTGCATTAGAGGCCGATGTCGATGCAGCGGTTGCAGAGCTTGCTGCGCTGGATGCCGAAGTTGATGCTGCGGTTGCAGAACTTGCTGCATTAGAAGCAGAAGTTGACGCTGCGGTTGCGGAGCTTGCTGCGCTAGAAGCAGAAGTTGAAGCTGAGCTTGCGGAACTTGCGGCACTGGAAGCTGCGGAGATAGCGGAGCTTGCGGCGGTTTCTATTTTCTCTAAATTTTCTGTTACGGTCGATGCCGCGGATGTTGCGATTGATAGTGCAGTACTGGCGGTGGTTGCTGCTGATGTTGCTGTTGATTGTGCTGCACTGGCGGCGGTTGATGCGGAAATTGCACCGGCAATGCCTTCTTCTGCCATTTTTTGTACGGCATATAATTGGCTGCCGTTTACGGCGTCTGTAGAATTTTCACTGATCTGTCCGGCAGAGACATATTGCAGCTGGCGAGTGCCTGCACTGGAGCCGATCGAAACCACGCCAACGGAAGAATTTCCGGCAAAACTTAATGTTGTGTTGGTGCCGTCGTATTTGGTATATGTTAATCCAGTAACATTGGTTGCAGCAGTTGTGGTCGTATTTGCTCCCAATGCAACTGAATTTTCTATGCTTGAGTTTGCACCGTTTCCGATGGCAACGGTGTTAGTTGCCGAAGCTTGAGTATTAGAACCTAACGCAGTTGCAGATGAACCGGTAGCACTTGCATTGGCACCAAGTGCTGTTGCATTGTCTGAGCTTGCTACAGTAGATGAACCTATTGAGGTTGTGTTGGTTGCCGACGCATTTGAAGATTGTCCTAAGCCAAGTGCGTTGTTGCCACTAGCGGTGGCGTTCCAACCCATTGCTACTGATGTTTGACCTGATGCTTTTGTTTGTGCTCCAATTGCAATAGCACCGGAACCGGTAGCTGTTGCAGCTGTAGCTGCATTGTATACACCAGTACCAGATAAACCGCCAATTGCTAAAGATTGGGTATTCCCATCTGCATTACCACCTGCGATAGCTGTACCCTGATCTGCTGTGTGTGCAATAGTTTTTACTGCCGTTACAGCTTGAGCTTGATGACTTATTACAAAGGCCGCTGCGCCTATAATAGCAGTAGTAGCTATTCCCAATATAGTATTTGTCATTGAACTCGGACGTGAGTCTGATACTACAATCGTATTTCGTATAATATCTTTTACTTTATGGGTTTTACTTGAAGTTTTTATCTTCCCCTTGGCTAACTCAGATACTACGGTCCAGGTTTGAGAAGCGTGATTCCAAATCACACGAAAGATTTTATTCATTAGATAATCCTATACATTTAAAATTATTTTTATAAAAATTCGTTTTATCTTTATAAAACTAGGTTATATAAAGACCGGTTATTATACCTATCCATGCGTATGTTTAACTGTAAAGCAATGTAAAGCAATGTAAAGCCTGGTAAATCTTGTTCGATTTCATTTAATGATTTGAATGGATTTTTAGTTATTTATTTAATTGCAAAGGCGAAAAATTTTTTCAGTTTTTAGTTATTTAATGATAGAGTTAGAACGATTTGACTTTTGTCATATAGACGGGTTGGGTAGCGCAATCGGTTACTCATTATTTGTAAATCAATCGATTTGAAGGAAACATTATGCTAATTGGTGTACCTAGAGAACTGCTTGATAATGAAAGTCGTGTGGCGGCGACGCCGAAGACGGTTCAGCAAATTTTAAAACTCGGCTTTGAGGTGATCGTAGAACACGATGCCGGTTTTAAAGCCAGTTTTGAAGATCAGGCATTTGTAGCGGCCGGTGCGAAGATCGGTACGGCTCAGGAAGTTTGGAATGCGGACATTATTTTCAAAGTAAATGCGCCGACAGATGAGGAAATTGCGCTGATCAAAGAAGGTGCAACGCTGGTCAGTTTTATCTGGCGAGCACAGAATCCGCAGTTAATTGAAAAATTAACGGCAAAGAAAATCAATGTATTGGCAATGGATGCCGTGCCGCGTATTTCTCGGGCGCAGTCTTTAGATGCACTCAGTTCCATGGCGAATATTTCCGGCTATCGTGCGGTGATCGAAGCGGCGCATGAGTTCGGCAGTTTCTTTACCGGACAGATTACCGCGGCAGGTAAAGTGCCGCCGGCGAAAGTGCTGGTGATCGGCGCCGGGGTTGCCGGTTTGGCGGCTATCGGTGCGGCAAACAGTTTAGGTGCGATTGTGCGTGCATTTGACTCCCGCCCGGAAGTGAAAGAGCAGGTGCAAAGTATGGGCGCCAGTTTCTTGGAAATTGATTTCAGTGAAGAAGGCGGCAGCGGTGACGGTTATGCGAAAGTGATGTCGGAAGAATTTAACCGTCGTGCCATGGCGCTTTATGCCGAACAAGCCAAAGAAGTGGATATTATTATTACCACAGCAGCAATTCCGGGGCGTGCAGCGCCGCGCCTGATCACCAAAGAAATGGTGGATTCAATGAAACCGGGTTCGGTGGTGGTCGATTTGGCGGCGGCGACTGGTGGCAACTGCGATTACACCAAGGCTGGCGAAGTAGTGGTTACCGAAAATCAGGTAAAAGTGATCGGTTATACGGATTTTCCAAGCCGTTTGCCGACCCAATCTTCTCAACTGTACGGCACCAATTTGGTTAATCTGTTGAAATTACTGTGCAAAGAAAAAGACGGCACGATCAATATCGATTTCGATGATGTGGTGTTGCGCGGCGTGACCGTGGTGCGCGACGGGGAAGAAATTCCGCCGGCGCAGATTCAGGTGTCGGCACAACCGCAGCAGCAGGCGAAAGCGGCTGCGCCGGCGGCGAAACCGGAGAAAAAACCGACCGATCCACGGGTGAAATACGGCGTCATGGCGGTTGCTGGGGCGGCGTTCTTATGGTTGGGGTCGGTGATGCCGGCGGCGTTTTTATCGCACTTTACCGTATTCGTGCTTGCCTGCGTGGTGGGCTATTATGTGGTGTGGAATGTCAGCCACGCCTTGCATACGCCGTTAATGGCGGTTACTAACGCGATTTCCGGTATTATTATCGTCGGGGCGTTGCTACAGATTTCACAAGGGAATTTCTTTGTGAGCGTACTCGCATTTATCGCAATTTTAGTTGCAAGCATTAATATTTTCGGGGGCTTTAAAGTGACCCAGCGTATGCTTGCCATGTTTAGAAAAGGTTAAGGAGAACAAGCAATGTCTGAAGGTTTGGTACAGGCTGCCTATATTGTTGCGGCATTACTTTTCATTATGAGTCTGGCAGGGCTTTCTAAACATGAGACCGCGAAAGCCGGTTGTTGGTACGGTATCGTCGGTATGACGATTGCGCTGATCGCGACGATTTTCGGACCGCACTCGCAAGGTACATTGTGGATCATTATTGCGATGATCATCGGTGCGATTATCGGTATTCATCGCGCATTGAAAGTTGAAATGACCGAAATGCCGGAGCTGGTGGCGATTTTACATAGCTTCGTGGGGCTGGCGGCAGTGTTGGTCGGTTTCAACAGCTTCGGTCTGCATACTGATGCCGTGTTTGTAGTGCCGGAAGGGGTTGAATATGTGAGCGAAAGCGCGCAGGCGCTTCTAGCACAGCAAAAAGCGGCGTTTGAAGCGGAGCAGGCGGTGCTGGCGAATATTCATAATGTTGAAGTGTTCCTCGGTATTTTTATCGGTGCGGTCACCTTTACCGGCTCCGTGGTGGCGTTCGGTAAATTGCGCGGTATTATCAATTCCAAAGCGTTAATGCTGCCGCATCGGCATAAATTAAATTTGGCGGCGTTAGTGATTTCCGCTTTGTTAATGGTGGCTTTCTTAAAATCCCCGCATAATATCTTCCCTGTGTTATTGATGACCGCAATCGCACTGGCATTCGGCTGGCATTTGGTGGCATCAATCGGCGGCGCGGATATGCCGGTGGTGGTATCGATGCTGAACTCCTATTCCGGTTGGGCGGCGGCGGCGGCGGGCTTTATGCTGAATAATGACCTGTTGATCGTTACCGGTGCGCTGGTAGGTTCATCCGGTGCGATTCTATCTTATATTATGTGTAAAGCTATGAACCGTTCCTTCGTCAGTGTGATTGCCGGCGGCTTCGGTAATGATGCGGTTGCCTCATCGGATCAGGAGCAGGGCGAGCACCGTGAAACGACAGCGGAAGAAGTGGCGGAATTGCTGAAAAACGCCAGTTCCGTGATCATCACGCCGGGATACGGTATGGCGGTGGCACAGGCACAGTATCCGGTTGCCGAGATCACCCAAAAATTGCGTGATCGCGGTGTGAACGTGCGGTTCGGTATTCATCCAGTCGCCGGTCGTCTACCGGGACATATGAACGTATTATTGGCGGAAGCAAAAGTGCCTTATGACGTGGTGCTGGAAATGGATGAAATCAACGATGATTTTGCCGACACTGATGTGGTGCTGGTTATCGGCGCGAACGACACGGTCAACCCGGCAGCCATGGATGATCCGAACAGTCCGATTGCAGGGATGCCGGTGCTGGAAGTTTGGAAAGCGGCGAATGTTATCGTGTTCAAACGCTCTATGGCGGTGGGCTATGCCGGTGTGCAAAATCCGCTGTTCTTTAAGGAAAACACTCAGATGTTATTCGGCGATGCTAAAGAACGGGTGGATGATATTCTTAAAGCGTTGGGTTAAGCAACGGGACATCGGTTACGACCGGTTCCGTTTTTGTCAAAACTGTTAAAATTTCGACCGCACTTTTTATCTAAGAAGTGCGGTTTTTTGTTGCGAGCGATGACATTTGTCGCCTTATGGCATATTAAGTGCGGTGCGAATTTATGGAGAAAATAACAAACGCAGGGAGGCGAATGGCAATTCGAAAGGCTAAATATCACACTTTATACCGGCGCGATGGCGGCATGAATTTGTTAATCTATTGCACTGTATTATAATTGTCTGCGTTTATAAATTGCGTTTTTCAGGTGAATTTAAAATGTCAAAACAAATCGAGAGCCACCCTTTTGCCGCGGTACTGCCGCCTGATGCAACAGTGATGATGATGGGCAGTTTTCCGCCGAAGCCGGAAAAACGCTGTATGCCATTTCATTATCCGAATTTTCAGAATGA
This sequence comes from Haemophilus massiliensis, assembly GCA_000752995.2. Taxonomy (GTDB): domain Bacteria; phylum Pseudomonadota; class Gammaproteobacteria; order Enterobacterales; family Pasteurellaceae; genus Necropsobacter; species Necropsobacter massiliensis_B. The sequence continues at coordinate 45,336 of LM994635.1, forward strand.
TATGTGGCGGGTATATGGCGCCGTGTTTTTTGATGATGCCAGTTATTTTCAGGTGAACGATGAAAAGCGTTTTGATCCCGAACGGATTAAGGCATTTTTGCAGGAACGCGGGATTGCGCTCTGTCCGACGGTGCGAAAGGCGATTCGCGAGCATGATAATGCGTCGGATAAATTTTTAACTATTGTCGAACCGGTGGATTTGGCGGCGGCGTTAAAGCAGGTGCCACATTGTCGCTGGTTGTTTACCACCGGCGGTAAAGCTACGGAGATTTTATTGTCCTTGTTGCCGGAAAAAGTTAAAGCGCCGAAAACCAATGAATATATCGCTTATCCTTATCCGAACGCTGCGTTACAGTTATATCGCTTGCCGTCCACTTCACGAGCGTATCCGTTAAGTTTTGCGAAAAAAGTCGAGGCGTACAAACGCTTTTTTATGCAAGCCGGATTAATTTAGGCTTACTGAAAAGAGCGGTGTATTTTGGTTCAGTTTTGGGCAATCTAAATGTAACGAAAGTGCGGTGCGTTTCGGCGTAGTTTCGGGCAATTTAGTGTAGCAAAAAGTGCGGTGCGTTTCGGCGTAGTTTCGGGCAATTTAATGTAGCAAAAAAGTGCGGTGCGTTTCGGCGTAGTTTCGGGCAATTTAGTGTAGCAAAAAGTGCGGTGCGTTTCGACACAGTTTTGGGTAATAAAAATGCCTCCCGCAGGAGGCATTTTCGGCGAAAACGATTATTTTGCCGCTTTCAATTTCTGGTAGAATTCTTCGTAATATTGTACCGCATCACCGACATCATCCTGCCATACGCTGTTTTGCAGAATTTCAGCCGACGGATAAATTGCCGGATCCTGCGTGATTTCAGCCGGTAGCAATTTTAACGCTTCCATATTGGAAGTCGGGTAGCCGATTTCTTCGGTTAACTGTGCGGCGGTTTTGGCGCCCAGCATGTAGTTAATCAGTTTGTGTGCGCCGTCAGGGTTTTTGGAGGTAGCAGGAATCGCCAGTGTATCCACCCACAATACCGGACCTTCTTTCGGGAATACCATATCTAAAGGCGCCCGTTCTTTTTTCGCAATACGCACGGAACCGTTCCATAGTTGACCGACACTGACTTCACCGGAAATAAAGGAATTCGCCGGGTTGTCGGAGTTGAAAGAAAGTACGTTCGGACGCAGTTTCAACAGTTCTTCATAAGCCTGTTCGATAATTTTCGGATCTTGGGTATTCGGATCCTGACCGATTTTCAGCAGTGCGATGTTAAACACTTCGCGTGCATCATCCAACAGCTGAACTTTACCGGTAAATTCCGGTTTCCATAAATCGCCCCATGAGGTGAAATCGGCGCCTTTGTAATCATTAGTATTAAATGCGATGCCCGGTGCGCCCAATAATTGTGGTAACGAATATTTGTTGCCTTTGTCATAAGGCTTGTCCAGCCAGTCCGGATTTAACTCTTTGATAACAGGCAATTTGCTGTGGTCTAACGGCATCAGCATGCCTTCGCGCGCCATTTTAGAAACAAAGTAGTTCGACGGTGCAATAACATCATAACCGCCGCTTTCGCCCTGCGTTTTCAGTTTTGCATACATTGTTTCATTTGATTCCAGACTTGAAACGATAACTTTAATACCGGTTTCTTTAGTGAATTCATCCAGTAAGCCGTCCGGCACATATTCAGTCCAAGTGTAAAGATAAACCGTGTCGTTTGCCGGCGCTGTCGCTTGCGGCGCGGCGGCTTCGGCGGTTTTGCTTTCCTTATCGTTACAAGCTGTAAGAGCAACTGCGATCATTCCTGCTGTGAAAAGACCTGCAAATTTTTTCATTTCTATCATTCTCCTGTTAAGAGTAAAAAATTAACCGCACTTTTACCCTGAGGCGGCGGTCATAAAAAACGCCTTGCTGAAAGCGTCAAGGCGTATTTTATGTGCTATGCGCTGAATTGTGAAGCATTATTTTGGGCGGATTTTATTTCTCTTTTCTTGCAATCAGCTGGCTTAAAATCACCAATGCAAGGGAGAAAATAATCAGAATCGTCGCCAGCGCATTCACTTCCGGTGTAACGCCGGTTTTGACCAGCGAGAAAATCTTCAGCGGTAAAATTTCATAGCTTACGCCGCTGACAAAAGAAGACACCACTACATCATCCAGTGAAATGGTGAAACTCAGTAGCCAGCCGGAGACAATTGCCGGCAGCGCAAGCGGAAAAATGATTTTACGCAAAATAGTTACTTCACCGGCGCCCAGATCCTTGGCGGCTTCCAGCATTTTGGCATCAAACCCTTTCAGGCGCGAGAATACGGTGACAACCACATACGGCAGACAGAACGTGACGTGCGCCAGCAGCAACGACCAGAAGCCCAGCGAAATGCCGACAATCATAAATAATGCCAACAAGGACACCGCCATTACGATATCCGGCGACATCATCACGATAAACAGCATCCCGCTGACCGCTTGTTTACCGCGGAAGCGATAGCGGTAAAGGGCAATGGCCGTCAGTCCGCCGACAATGGTTGCCAGCGTGGCGGCGAAAAATGCGATAGTCACCGAGTGAATTGCTGCCTGAATCAAGGTATCGTTGTTAAATAAGCGCTCGTACCAGTTCCAGCTGAAGCCTTTCCAGCTTAATCCATAACGGTCTTCATTAAATGAATTGGTGACTAAGATAATGATCGGGATATACAGATACGCGTACACCACCAACATAAATACATTACGCAGTAAACGGTTCATTATTCCAACTCCATTTTCTTATTCATCAGCTTGCTGGCTTTATAATAAACAAAGATTAGCAGCGCCATTAACAGGGTTAAGCCGATACTGATGGCAGAACCGAACGGCCAGTTGCGTGAAATCAAAAACTCGCTTTTAATCACGTTACCTACCAGCAGCACTTTGGCACCGCCCAGCAAGTCCGCCACATAGAACATCCCCATTGCCGGCAGCAATACCAGTAAACAGCCGGCGATAATGCCCGGCATGGTCAGCGGCAGGATAACTTTAATAAAGCGCTGAAAACCGTTAGCGCCTAAGTCTTTCGCCGCCTCCAGCAGACGGTGATCGAGTTTCTCAATGGCTGCGTATAAGGGTAAGATCATAAACGGTAACAACAAATAAACCAAACCGATAATAACTGCGATTTCGGTATTCAGAATTCGAATCGGTTCGTTGATAATGCCGAGCGCCAGCAGAGTATTATTCAAAATGCCTTTCACGCCAAGAAAAATCTTCATGCCGTAAATACGGATTAGCGAGTTGGTCCAGAACGGTAATACCACCAGAAACAACAATAGCGGGCGATATTTTGGACCGATTTTAGCGATAATAAAGGCAAAAGGGTAGCCGACAAGTAGGCAAATGATTGTGGCAATGCCCGACATATATAATGAGTTCCAGACTACCTGTGCATACAGCGGCTCGAATAGACGCCCATAGTTTTCAAAAGTGAAAGGCAGAGCGTAAAAGTTACTGCCGTCGCGGGTCAGAAAACTGACAGTCAGCACCAAAATATTCGGTGCCAGCACGAAGAATATCAGCCACGCGAAAATAATGGCGACAGTGATTTTCTGAAATCGGTTACTGGCTATCTTCATCGCTTAATACGACCTCCCAGCCTTCGTGCCAAGTTAATGCTACTTTCTGACCGACCGAATGGTCGATATGCGGATCGTCTTCATTAAAGAATTCACTAACCAGAACTTTCATCTCGTTATGATCCAGAATAATGTTGGATTCCAATGTCATACCTTTGTAAGTGCGGTCGGAAACGTGACCGATTATGGCTTTGGAATGTTCATTTTCATCCAGTTCTTCGATCACAATATCTTCTGGGCGCAACAGTACTTTCAGACGTTGCCCCGCGGTTACCGGCAAATCGGTATAAATATCGCAGATACGTCCTTCCACATTGGCTTTGACGGTTCTCTCACCGGTGCGTTCAATCACTGTTGCATTGAATACATTGATTTCACCGATAAAGCGCGCAACAAACAGATTTTTCGGATCTTCATAAATTTCGCGCGGTGAACCGTCCTGTTCAATGTTGCCTTTATTCATCACGATAATGCGATCGGACATGGTCAGGGCTTCTTCCTGATCGTGAGTGACGAAAATAAAGGTAATGCCCAACTGGCGCTGTAACGCTTTCAGCTCGTTCTGCATTTCTTTGCGTAATTTATAATCAAGCGCGGATAAGGATTCGTCCAGCAGCAATACTTTCGGTTTGTTTACTACCGCACGGGCAATGGCGATACGCTGTTGCTGACCGCCGGAAAGCTGAGTCGGTTTGCGTTCCGCCATATCTTCCAGTCGCACCATACGCAGTGCATTCATCACGCGCGGTTTGATTTCTTCGTTCGGCACTTTTTGCATACGCAAACCGAAAGCGACATTTTCAAAGATAGTCATATGCGGAAACAGTGCATAACTTTGGAATACCGTATTAACGAAACGACGTTCGGCGGGAACGTTGGTGATATCTTCGCCGTCAAGAATAATGGTGCCTTGATCCAATTCTTCCAGTCCGGCAAGCAGTCGTAAAACCGTGGTTTTACCACAGCCGGAAGGGCCTAAGATGGTCAGAAATTCACCGTTATTAATGGTGAGATTAAAGTTGTTGATAATCGTTTTGCTATCATAAGACTTAGTCAGAGAACGAAGCTCAATAATCGGTTTGCGTTGAACTGAATTTTCCACTAGCTTTGGTTTTCTCCCTAATGCGCCGACTGCTCATCGGTATCGAGTAGAAACAAAAAAATACTTACAGCAAATACTGTAAGCGACCAGATTAAAAATAAGTGCTAATGATATAGCGATTACCCTGTAATTGAAAGTAATTAATTGTGTTTTAATAAAAAAAGCGATTTGTAGCAGTGATTTTAGCGCGAAATTCCGTATAACTTTGTTATATATCAATATGCGATGCCGAATCTGTGTATAGAATGAAAATCGTTTATTTCTCTCGGACGGCAAAAGAGATCGCTATGGAAAAGATAACAGAATACAGAAACCGATTATTGGAACGCTTTCTGCACTATGCCGGCTTTGATACCCAGGCAAAACCGGGCGCCAAAAGCTCGCCGAGCAGTGCCGGGCAGATGAGGCTGGCGAAGCACTTGCAGCAGGAATTGTTTGCACTGGGATTACAGGATATTGAAGTTAGCAAAAATGCCGTATTGACCGCATTTTTACCGTCGAATGTCAGTCCTAAAATGCCGACTATCGGTTTTATCGCGCATTTGGACACCTCACCGCAGTGCAGTGGAAAGCATGTACGGCCGGAAGTGATTGAAAATTACCGCGGCGGCGATATTTCGCTGGGTGTGGGCGATGAATTTATCAGTCCCGTATATTACCATTTTCTACAAAAACTGATCGGCAAAACCCTGATTGTCGCCGACGGCAATACGTTACTCGGCGCAGATAATAAAGCCGGAATTGCTGAAATTATGACCGCACTTGCCTATCTTAAAGCGAACAATATCCCTCATTGCAATATTCGAGTTGCCTTCACGCCCGATGAGGAAATCGGTCTGGGCATGAATTTCTTCCCGTTTGAGCAATTCTCCTGTAACTGGGCTTATACCGTGGACGGCGGCGAAGTCGGTGAGTTGGAATATGAAAATTTTAACGCGGCGACCGCGAATGTGACGATTTATGGACGCAATATGCACACCGGTACGGCAAAAAACAAGATGCTCAATGCCTTATCGTTGGCGTGCGAGTTTCAGCAGGGATTTCCTGCCGATGAAGTGCCGGAGAAAACCGATGGCAGGCAGGGGTTCTTCCATTTGGCAGGATTCAGCGGCGATATCGAAAAAGTGGAACTGCGTTATTTAATTCGGGATTTTGATCGGATCGGCTTTGAGCAGCGTAAAGCGTTTTTATCTATGCTGGTGGTGGATTTTAACCGTAAGAAAAAACTGCGCAAAAAAGCTGAATTACAGATGACCGACACCTATTACAATATGTATGACACCATTCAGAAAGTGCCAGCGTCGGTGCATTTGGCGGATTTGGCGATGAAAAAATGCGATATTGAACCGATACATAAACCGATTCGCGGCGGTACGGACGGCGCGAAGCTGGCGGAAAAAGGACTTGCCTGTCCGAATCTATTTACCGGCGGCTACAATTTTCACAGTAAGCATGAGTTGATTACGCTGGAAGGCATGCTGGACGCCGTGAAAGTGATAGCCAAAATCGCCGAACTGGCGATTAGACCGGTTTAATTTACCACCGCCGACTCCAGTTTATCCCTCCGTTTGTCATCAAACGGAGGGATTTTTAATGCCGGGATTATGACTTTTCATTTTTTAGATTTGAAAATATATTGGCTAAAATCGGGCCGGAGATATTGTGCCAGAAACTGAATACCGCACTGGGTACCGCTGCAATCGGGTTAAAATGTGCGGCGGCAAGCGCCGCACCCAGCCCCGAATTTTGCATGCCGACCTCAATGGAAATCGCTTTACTGTCGGCATTGTTGAGCTTCAGCATTTTTGCCACGCCAAACCCAAGTAGATAACCCTGGCCGTTATGCAGCACCACAATGGCAAAAATCAGTAGGCCGGATTCAATAATCTTATCTTTACTGACCGCGACCACCGCTGCCAGAATCAAGACAATCGCAATCACGGACAGCAACGGCATGGTTTGGCTGATTTCACCGATTTGCCGTTTAAACAGCGCGCGTACCAATAGCCCTAAAAAGATCGGGAATAACACCATTTTCAATACCGACAGAAACATTGCGGAAGCGTCAATCTCCAGCCATTGACTTGCCAACACATAGAACACTGCCGGCGTCAGTAACGGCGCAAGCAAGGTGGATATTGTGGTACAGGCGACAGACAGCGCGGTATTGCCTTTCGCTAAATAGGTCATTACATTGGAAGAGGTACCGCCCGGACAGGAGCCTACCAAAATCACGCCGATAGCCAGATCGGTTGGCAGCGCGAAGGCTTTTGCCAACGCAAAGGCAATGGACGGCATGATTACGAATTGTCCGACCACACCGATAAAAACGGATTTCGGGTGTTTAAAGACGGCGCCGAAATCTTTGAAAGTCAAGGTGATGCCCATGCCGAACATCACGATCCCCAGCAGATACGGAATGTAATGGCGCAGTTCGATAAAATACTGCGGGAAACGGAACGCCAGATAAGCGAACAACAAGACCCAAAGGGCGAAAGTTTTACTGATAAAATGAGTGAATTTGAGTAGTGCCTGCATAACATTATCCTTGACAATGAAAAACTCAACCATAGCATAACCCCATCATTTTACAATGACTCCACCGAGTAATTGTTGCCAGATTTCACTGATAAAAGCACGTTCTTGTTGAAATTCTTGTGCCGACACCAGCGACGGCTGACCGAGCAGATTCAGTTGATGAATGCGGTTGCGCAGATCCACATAGCATTTTTTTAACTGCGCACAAACTTGTGCAGAAATGACCGCACTTTGTGCCATAACCTCAAAAATCCGCACATTATCCGACCAAACGGCAAGCGAAGGATGTTGCGGCGCATTGGCAAGCACTAGATACTGCGCGATAAATTCAATGTCGGTGATGCCGCCGCGATCGGTTTTGATGTTGAACTGATCGTCGGCACGATGGCTTAAATGGCGATACATTTTTTCCCGCATGTCCCGTACATCCTGCCGTAGCGCGTTGAGATCACGCGGCGTGGTTAATACCTTGCGACGGATTATTTCGAAGTGTTCGCGTAATGCCAGCTCACCGTACACCGCGCGGCTGCGTACCAATGCCTGTTTTTCCCAAGTCCATGCTTCGTGCAACTGATAATTTTCAAAGGCGGATAGGGAACAGCCGAGCAAACCGGCATCGCCGGAAGGGCGCAGGCGCATATCCACTTCATACAAGACGCCGGCGCTGGTATTCATGCTGAAAATGCTGACGATTTTCTGCGCCAGACGCAAGTAAAACTGATGGCTGTCAATGGTTTTTTTACCGCCGACGGTTTGTCCGCTACGCGAACCGTCATACAGAAAAACCAGATCCAAATCCGATTTATAGCCCAGTTCGATACCGCCGAGTTTGCCGTAGCCGATCACCAAAAATCCGGTCTGGTTTTCTGCCAGAAATTCCGGTACGCCGAAGCGTCGGCTGATTTGCTGCCAAGCGGAATTGACTACCGCCTCGATAATGGATTCGGCTAAAAACGTCAAATGATCGCTGACTTTCATCACCGGCAGCGCGCCCAAAATATCCGCCGCCGCCACATGCAGCAGCGTGGATTGTTTAAATTGGCGCAGACCGTTGATAAACTGTTCTTCATCATCCGGTGGCAGGCGCAACAGATATTGCCGCAATTCCGCCGGATATTGGGTGTAGGCGACGGGATTAAGCAGTGCCTCGCGATCGAGCAGTTCATCCAGCAGAATCGGATAGCGCGCCACTTGCTCCGCAATCATCTCGGACTGTGCACACAGTTCAATTAACTGAATCAAAGCCTGCGGATTTTCCACCAGCAGTTCCAGATAAGTCGTGCGGCTGACAATTTTACTGACAATATTCAGCATACGCGGCAGCAGATTATGATGTTCTTGTCGGCGGAATACCTGCGCCAACAATACCGGCATTAATTGTGCCAGCACGGTACGTCCGCGGCTGCCGATGGAACGGTGCGACAATTCTGCTCTGAATTGTGCCAGTTTATCGATAATTTCCTCATTATAGCGGGCATCGATACCGTTACTGCGCAACAGGTCTTCAATTTCTTGCGGATTCAGATCTTCATCCGGAAAATCATTCCAGCTACCGGTTTCATGGCGTTCTTTGTCGTCCTCTTCTCCGATTAAATGATGAAAAACAGACCGCACTTGTTGCTGATGAAATTGCAACTCTCGATAAAAATCTTCCCAGTTTTCAATCGGATAATGCACTGTCTCAGTTTGTCCCTGCGTATTTCGCCGAGTGAAACAAGCGGTTGCGGCGATCAAACGTTGGCGATCCGTATCATTAGTCGGCAAGGTTTGAGTTTGCTGATCTCTGATTGCTTGCAAAACATTTTCCACCCGACGTAGAAACAGATAGGCTTGGCGCAACGCTTCGGTTTGTTGCGGCGAGAGCAATTGCAGCGCGGCAAGCTGTGGCAGCAGACGCAGCAGTTCGTGTTGTTGTAAGCTGATTTCACGCCCGCCGCGAATCAGCTGAAATACTTGCACGATGAATTCAATTTCCCGAATTCCGCCCGCACCGAGCTTAATATTGTCCGTCAGACCACGACGGCGCACTTCGCGCTCAATTTTGCGTTTCATCTCACGCAGCGCCTGAATCACGCTGAAATCAATATAACGGCGATAAACAAAGGGACGCAGCAATTGTTGAAGCGTGTTGACATGGGGATCCTGAGGGGAGGCACCCAGAATGCGCCCTTTGATCATAGCGTAGCGTTCCCAATCCCGCCCCTGTTCCTGATAATATTGTTCCATGGCGTTGAAACTGAGTGCCAGCGCGCCGCTGTCGCCGAACGGGCGCAGGCGCATATCGGTGCGGTAAACAAAGCCGTCCGGCGTGTATTGATCCAAGGCGTTAATTAACCGTTGACCCAGACGAGTAAAAAAACGGCTGTTTTCCACCGCACGGCGAGCGCCGACGGTTTCACCGTTAGCTGGGTAGGTGAAGATCAAATCGATATCGGACGAAAAATTCAGCTCGAAACCGCCGAGTTTCCCCATTCCGAGAATATACAGCTGCTGCGGTTTACCGTGCTGATCGACGGGCGTCCCCATTTCGGCGCAGGCTTGCGTATATAACCAGTCGCGTGCGGCGATAATCAGACTTTCTGCCAGTTGAGATAAGCGGATAAAAATATCTTCTACCGTGCCGAGGTTTAAGCTTTGGCAAATACTGAGTTTCGCCATTTCCCGATTACGAAACCGGCGTAATGTTTGATACAGCTGCTGTTCGTTTTGCAGCGGCGCAAGTAAGCTTTGCAGACGTGTGCTGTAAAGATCGCAATCGGCTAATTCAGGCAGGCGCTGCCAGCATTGATGTAAAAAGTGCGGTTGTTTTTGCAGTACTTCCAGGCAGAAGTCCGACATCGCTGCGGCATAACCGAGCCGGGCGATAGGTGCATCGGGATTGTGGCAAGCCTCGTCAATCTGGCGGGCAAGGTATTTTTCGTCATAAAAATCGGGAAAGCCGGCGTGCAGTTGGGCGGCAAGTTGCTGCAAAAGCGCGGATGAAGACGGAAGCGACGACATAGCAAATCCTTATATAAAACGGTGCAATGGCTGAATTGTAAGGCAAACATGGCGGTTTGGCGATATAAAACTGACAGAGGTTTGTTGCGCAACTATTGTATTGACATGATAAACATTATAGACTTAGACGCGTTAGTCGGGGTGCTAGCAATAGCTGAGATCATACCCGTGAACCTGATACAGTTAATACTGACGTAGGAAACTAATTGTCCGATTTGCCTTTCTATACTGTCAATATTGCTGGTCATTCTTTTTACTGAAAGGAAAAACTATGCAATTCAACATAATCAATCTTATCAGAGAACGCAATCCGCTGGTGCATTGCATCACCAATATTGTCGTTGCCAATTATACGGCAAACGGCTTGCTGGCATTGGGTGCTTCGCCGCTGATGTCGGCGAATCCGGCGGAAATGGCGGAAATTCCTGCTTTTGCACAAGGATTGCTGCTAAATATCGGTACGTTAAACGGCAGCGATATCGATGCTATGATTCTGGCGGGCAAGTGTGCAAATCGGGTCGGGGTGCCGGTGGTACTGGATCCGGTCGGCGGCGGAGCGACGCAGTGTCGGCGGGAAGCCGTACAACGTTTGCTAGCGGAGGTAAAATTTGCGATTATTCGCGGTAACGCCGGGGAAATCGCCGCGCTGGCGAATGCTGACTGGCAGGCGAAAGGCGTAGATGCCGGCAGCGGTAAAGCGGATTTGGTTGCAGTGGCGCAAGCGGTGGCACAGCAATATCATTGCGTGGTGGCAATCAGTGGCGCGACAGATATTATCAGCGACGGTGTGCGGGTCGCCAAAATTGCCAACGGCACGCCGTTATTTGCGCGTATTACCGGCGCTGGTTGTTTACTGGGGGCGCTATGTGCCGCCTTTGCCGCGGTTACCGAAGGACAAGATTACTTTGCCGCCTGTGTCGAAGCCTGCACATTATATGCGGTTGCCGGCGAACTGGCAGGGGCTCCATTATTACCGACTCAAACCGGTACATTTTCCACCGCACTTTTAGATCAGCTGGGCGCAATAATGCCGCAGCAAGTGCGTCAACACGCAGAGGTGAGCTATGAATAACATTCCACAAGTATTAACTATTGCCGGTTCCGATAGCGGCGGCGGTGCTGGCATTCAAGCCGATTTAAAAACTTTTCAGATGCGTGACGTGTTCGGCACGTCGGTGATTACCGCCGTGACCGCACAAAATACGCTGGGCGTTTTCGATATTCATACGCTTCCGCTATCAAGCATTGAAGCGCAATTGAACGCCATTGCCGAAGATTTTGATATTGCCGCTTTTAAGATTGGTATGCTGGGAACGGCGGAAATCATTGAATGCGTCAGCTCGGCATTACGTCACAATCAGTTCGGTAAGCTGGTGCTGGATCCGGTGATGGTTGCCAAAGGCGGCGCTCTCCTATTGCAGCGCGATGCCGTGAGCGCGATGAAAAGCTGCTTATTACCCATTGCCGATGTACTGACCCCGAATCTACCGGAAACGCAGGCATTGACCGGTATTGAAGTGGTTGATGACAACAGCGCCCGCGCCGCCGCCGGACGACTACAGGAATTGGGAGTCAAAAATGTGGTGATTAAAGGCGGACACAGTGAAGGTTCGCGCAGTAAACTCTGCCGCGACTGGGTGTTTACCCCGACACAGCAGTTTACCCTGCAAAGTGAACGCTATCCGACCCGCCATACGCATGGCACGGGCTGTACGTTTTCCGCCTGCATTACGGCCGAACTGGCAAAAGGACATTCAATCGAACTGGCGACACGTATCGCCAAGAATTTTATTACCGCTGCGATTGGTTATCCGCTTGATATCGGGCACGGACATGGACCGACCAATCATTGGGCTTATCAGCAAATCGGCTAAGGAATGTTATGGTCAAGTTAAAATCCATATTATTTTTGACCGCACTTTCCTGCGCGACATTTTCTGTACAAGCGCAAACGGTCAATGTGTACACCTATGACACATTCACTGCCGACTGGGGTGCCGGGCCGAAAATTCAAGCGCTGTTTGAAAAAGCGCATCCTCAGTGTCAAGTGAATTACGTTCCTTTCGACAGCGCAGGAACTCTATTTAACCGCGTACGCTTGGAAGGGCGAAAAACCAAGGCAGATGTTGTGCTGGGGTTGGATAATTATATGTTGGAGGAGGCGCGCCGAACCGGTTTGTTTACGCCGAATGGGGTGGATTTAAGCCCTCTTGCCTTACCGTTCGACTGGCATGATGACACATTCCTGCCTTATGATTTCGGGCAATATGCGTTTATTTACGATAAAAATAAATTGAAAAATCCGCCGACCAGCCTGAAAGAGCTGGTTGCTCGCCGGGATTTGCGGGTGATCTATCAAGACCCGAGAGTCAGCAGCGTCGGGCGCGGTTTGCTGGTGTGGATGAACGCCGTTTATCCGCCGGAACAAACAGCGCAGGCATGGCGCACACTGGCGGAACACACGGTGACGGTGGGTAAAGGCTGGACGGAAACCTACGGCGCGTTTCTGAAAGGTGAGGCGGANATGGCGGAAATTCCTGCTTTTGCACAAGGATTGCTGCTAAATATCGGTACGTTAAACGGCAGCGATATCGATGCTATGATTCTGGCGGGCAAGTGTGCAAATCGGGTCGGGGTGCCGGTGGTACTGGATCCGGTCGGCGGCGGAGCGACGCAGTGTCGGCGGGAAGCCGTACAACGTTTGCTAGCGGAGGTAAAATTTGCGATTATTCGCGGTAACGCCGGGGAAATCGCCGCGCTGGCGAATGCTGACTGGCAGGCGAAAGGCGTAGATGCCGGCAGCGGTAAAGCGGATTTGGTTGCAGTGGCGCAAGCGGTGGCACAGCAATATCATTGCGTGGTGGCAATCAGTGGCGCGACAGATATTATCAGCGACGGTGTGCGGGTCGCCAAAATTGCCAACGGCACGCCGTTATTTGCGCGTATTACCGGCGCTGGTTGTTTACTGGGGGCGCTATGTGCCGCCTTTGCCGCGGTTACCGAAGGACAAGATTACTTTGCCGCCTGTGTCGAAGCCTGCACATTATATGCGGTTGCCGGCGAACTGGCAGGGGCTCCATTATTACCGACTCAAACCGGTACATTTTCCACCGCACTTTTAGATCAGCTGGGCGCAATAATGCCGCAGCAAGTGCGTCAACACGCAGAGGTGAGCTATGAATAACATTCCACAAGTATTAACTATTGCCGGTTCCGATAGCGGCGGCGGTGCTGGCATTCAAGCCGATTTAAAAACTTTTCAGATGCGTGACGTGTTCGGCACGTCGGTGATTACCGCCGTGACCGCACAAAATACGCTGGGCGTTTTCGATATTCATACGCTTCCGCTATCAAGCATTGAAGCGCAATTGAACGCCATTGCCGAAGATTTTGATATTGCCGCTTTTAAGATTGGTATGCTGGGAACGGCGGAAATCATTGAATGCGTCAGCTCGGCATTACGTCACAATCAGTTCGGTAAGCTGGTGCTGGATCCGGTGATGGTTGCCAAAGGCGGCGCTCTCCTATTGCAGCGCGATGCCGTGAGCGCGATGAAAAGCTGCTTATTACCCATTGCCGATGTACTGACCCCGAATCTACCGGAAACGCAGGCATTGACCGGTATTGAAGTGGTTGATGACAACAGCGCCCGCGCCGCCGCCGGACGACTACAGGAATTGGGAGTCAAAAATGTGGTGATTAAAGGCGGACACAGTGAAGGTTCGCGCAGTAAACTCTGCCGCGACTGGGTGTTTACCCCGACACAGCAGTTTACCCTGCAAAGTGAACGCTATCCGACCCGCCATACGCATGGCACGGGCTGTACGTTTTCCGCCTGCATTACGGCCGAACTGGCAAAAGGACATTCAATCGAACTGGCGACACGTATCGCCAAGAATTTTATTACCGCTGCGATTGGTTATCCGCTTGATATCGGGCACGGACATGGACCGACCAATCATTGGGCTTATCAGCAAATCGGCTAAGGAATGTTATGGTCAAGTTAAAATCCATATTATTTTTGACCGCACTTTCCTGCGCGACATTTTCTGTACAAGCGCAAACGGTCAATGTGTACACCTATGACACATTCACTGCCGACTGGGGTGCCGGGCCGAAAATTCAAGCGCTGTTTGAAAAAGCGCATCCTCAGTGTCAAGTGAATTACGTTCCTTTCGACAGCGCAGGAACTCTATTTAACCGCGTACGCTTGGAAGGGCGAAAAACCAAGGCAGATGTTGTGCTGGGGTTGGATAATTATATGTTGGAGGAGGCGCGCCGAACCGGTTTGTTTACGCCGAATGGGGTGGATTTAAGCCCTCTTGCCTTACCGTTCGACTGGCATGATGACACATTCCTGCCTTATGATTTCGGGCAATATGCGTTTATTTACGATAAAAATAAATTGAAAAATCCGCCGACCAGCCTGAAAGAGCTGGTTGCTCGCCGGGATTTGCGGGTGATCTATCAAGACCCGAGAGTCAGCAGCGTCGGGCGCGGTTTGCTGGTGTGGATGAACGCCGTTTATCCGCCGGAACAAACAGCGCAGGCATGGCGCACACTGGCGGAACACACGGTGACGGTGGGTAAAGGCTGGACGGAAACCTACGGCGCGTTTCTGAAAGGTGAGGCGGATCTGGTACTCAGTTATCATACTTCGCCGCTGTATCATCTTTTACAGGAGCAAAAAGACAATTACGCAGCGGCGGAGTTCAGTGAAGGCGGCATCTTGCAGCTGGAAGTCGCCGCACGGGTGGTAAACCGAGACAAGGCCTGTGCCGAACAGTTTATGCAGTTTTTACTCGACCCCGCGGCACAGCGGGAAATCGCCCTGCATAATGTGATGTTGCCGGTGATTCAGACTGAAATCGAACCGCACTTTGATGCCTTAAAAGCACATCAGCTGCAAGCGCCGGTATTTGATTCACTGTATGTGAGCGGCGAACAGCTGAAGCAATGGATTCGTACGTGGCAGGCCAGTTTAACCGAATAAGCGCGAAATACCATCGGTGTTTATCTTGGCGCGACGGCTGGAGCGGTGTTGGTGTGTTGCTGTTTTTGGTGCTGTTTTATGTTTTTGCGCTACAGGCGGTATTTTCCGTCGGCGGACAATATGCGTGGCAGGATATGCTGCACGACAGCTACTTGCACCGTATTCTTACGTTCAGTATCGGGCAGGCGCTGCTGTCGGCTCTGCTTGCTGTGTTGATCGGCGCATTGTTTGCGCGAGCATTTTTTTATCAGCGGTTTCCGATGAAAAACACGGTGCTGAAACTGTTTTCCCTGACCTTTGTGCTGCCGGCGTTGGTAGCCATTTTCGGCTTAATGAGCATTTATGGTCATTCCGGTTGGCTGGCAGCGCTTAGTGCGTCGTTCGGTCTAAATTGGACGCCCGAGATTTACGGTTTAAGCGGAATTTTAATTGCCCATTTGTTTTTTAATATTCCTCTTGCCGCCCGTCTGTTTTTGCAGACACTGCACAGTATTCCCAATCAGCAACGTCAGTTAGCCGCACAACTGAACATCCGCGGTTGGCAGTTTATCCGTCTGATTGAATTGCCGTATTTGCGTCAGCAGCTGCTGCCGGTGTTTGCGCTGATTTTTATGTTGTGCTTCACCAGCTTTACCATTGTGCTTACCCTCGGCGGCGGTCCGCGTTATACCACGCTGGAAGTTGCTATTTATCAGGCTATTGTGTTTGAATTTGATTTGCCGAAAGCCGCATTATTTGCGCTGCTGCAATGCGCATGCTGTGTTGTGCTGTTCGGCGCGCTGAGTATGCTGAGCAAAACGCCGGATACGCAGCTTCACAGCAAGGAATTATGGTTGGATAAGCAGTCAAGTGCGGTCAAAATTTGGCAGATTTTTTGCTTGAGCACGGTCTTGCTGTTTATTCTGACGCCATTGTTAAGTACCGTTTACGCGGTTTTCGGCGTAACCGATTTTGGCACCGTTTGGCTGCAGCCACAGCTATGGCGCGCACTGGCATATTCCGTGACCATCGCACCCGCCGCGGCATTCACAGCGCTGAGTCTTGCGATGATGCTGTTGCTGCTTTCACGACGTTTGTACTGGCGGACGCACCGATATCTGGCGGATGTAATATTACATTGCGGCATGCTGATTTTGGCTATTCCTACGTTGGTACTGGCAATGGGATTGTTTATTCGCTTGCAAAATATCAATTTCGGTCGCGCGCAGTTGTTTGCGGTGGTTGTAATCTGTAATGCGCTTGCCGCAATGCCTTTTGTGCTGCGGGTGCTGGCGGTACCGATGAATAACAATATGCAGTATTATGAAAAACTCTGCCAGTCGCTCGGCATTCGTGGTTGGCAACGCTGGCGTCTGGTCGAATGGCACCATTTGCGCCGACCGATGAAATATGCGTTTGCCCTAGCCGGTGCCTTATCCTTAGGCGATTTTACCGCGATTGCGCTGTTCGGCAGCCAGGATTTTACCTCACTGCCGCATTTATTGTATCAGCAACTGGGACATTATCGCGGGCAGGATGCGGCCGTCACCGCATTGCTGCTGTTGCTGTTATGCGGCGGTATTTTTATGTTAGTGGATCGAGATAACGACGATGATTAAACTGAATGTTCACTTTAATTACCGCACTATGCCGATGTATTTTAATCTGTATATCCGCGCGCAGCAAAAAGTGGCATTAATCGGCCCGAGCGGTGCCGGTAAAAGTACGCTACTGAATCTAATCGCCGGTTTCGCAACGGCGGATCAGGGCGATATTTGGTTAAACGGAGAAAAGCATACGAATTCCGAACCTTATCGGCGCCCGGTATCCATCTTGTTTCAGGAAAATAATCTCTTTCCGCATTTGACGGTGTTGCAAAATATTGCGCTCGGTATTAAACCGAATCTCAACATTAATACGGCACAACGCCAACACATTGAACAAACCGCCGCCGCGGTAGGGCTGGCTGCTTATCTGACACGTCTGCCGCGCGAATTATCGGGCGGACAACGCCAGCGGGTAGCGCTTGCCCGCTGCCTGTTGCGTGCCAAACCGATTTTATTGCTGGATGAACCCTTCTCCGCCCTTGACCCCGATTTGCGCATGGAAATGCTGAATCTGATCGATGTACTCTGTACCGAAAAAAAGCTGACTTTATTGCTGGTTACGCATCAACCTGCGGAATTACAAGGCAGAATCGATCGGATAATCCGGCTTGAGAATGGTAAGATCTGTGATAATTGATTGTCATGCGCGGTTTTTTACGTCTAAAATAGACCGCACTTTTACGCTAACGAACAAGGATGATTTATGACTGCCACAACAATTCAAATTCCCTCCATAACCCCTCATCCCACATTGGAATATTGGTCGGTATGCAAAGTCGAAGCGTTATTTGAAACTCCGTTTTTGGAGCTGGTTTATCGTGCCGCGCAGGTTCACCGCGCACATTTCAATCCGCAGGCAATTCAGCTGTCTACTTTAATGTCGATTAAAACCGGCGGCTGTCCGGAGGATTGCGGCTATTGTCCGCAATCGGCGCGTTATCAAACCGGCGTTCAGAATCAACAGTTAATTGACGTGGAACAAATCGTTGAGAAAGCTCGCATTGCCAAATCGCGTGGCGCCGGGCGTTTTTGTATGGGGGCGGCATGGCGCGGGCCGAAGCCAAAAGATATCGAAAAAATTACCGCCATTATCAAAGCGGTGAAAGCCCTCGGTATGGAAACCTGCGGTACATTCGGTCTGCTGCAAGACGGTATGGCGGAAGATCTGAAAGACGCCGGGCTGGATTATTATAATCACAATCTGGATACTGCGCCGGAGCATTACGGCAAAGTAATCGGTACGCGTCAGTTTGATGACCGCATGAGTACGCTGGGTAAGGTGCGCAAAGCCGGGCTGAAAGTCTGCTGTGGCGGTATTATCGGCATGGATGAAAGCCGTAAAGAACGGGCGGGACTTATCGCCAGTTTGGCGAATCTGGATCCGCAGCCGGAATCGGTACCGATTAATCAATTAGTCAAAGTGGAAGGCACCCCCCTCGCCGATGCGGCGGAGTTGGATTGGACCGAATTTGTACGCACCGTGGCGGTTGCTCGAATTGTGATGCCGAAAAGCTATGTGCGACTGTCTGCCGGGCGGCAGGGGATGTTGGAAGAAATGCAGGCGATGTGCTTTATGGCGGGTGCCAATTCCATTTTCTACGGCGATAAATTACTGGTAACGGAGAATCCGCAGGAAGACGGCGATCAGCTGCTGATGGCGAAGCTGGATTTGGTCGCGGAAACGGAAGAAAATCGGTTGGCGTCGGAGTGAGCTGTATAAAAAGTGAACCGTATTAATTTAAATAAAGCGGAAAGCATGCCGTCCGAGTAAATACAGCGGCGCCGAATTTCTGTGTAATTATGCCTGATTGTATTGCTTCAGTAAAAAAATAAACCCCGCAAATGCGGGGTTTATGGTTAAAGTCCTAATAAAATAATCTTAAACTACAATCTTGTGATTAAAGTTTATCTGCGTTTTGTTTTAAATATTTGGCAACGCCTTCAGGGTTATCTTTCATCCCCTCTTTGCCTTTTTCCCATTGTGCCGGGCACACTTCGCCATGTTCTTCATGGAATTGTAGCGCATCAACCATACGCAGCATTTCGTCAATGTTACGACCTAACGGCAGATCGTTAACCACTTGGTGACGCACCACGCCGTTTTTATCAATTAAGAAGGAAGCGCGCAATGCAACGCCGGCCGCCGGGTGTTCAATACCGTAAGCCTGTGCGATTTCATGTTTTACGTCGCCGACCAAAGCATATTGTACCTGACCGATACCGCCGTTTTCGGTCGGTGTATTGCGCCATGCATTGTGAGTATATTGCGAGTCAATGGATACGCCGACCACTTCAACGCCGCGCGCCTGAAACTCTTTATAACGGTGATCGAATGCGATTAATTCGGACGGACAAACGAAAGTAAAGTCTAACGGATAGAAGAATACGACTGCCGCCTTACCCGCGATATGTTGTTTTAAATTAAAGTTATCAACGATTTCACCGTTGCCTAAAACTGCCGATGCGGTAAAATCCGGTGCTTGACGAGTCACTAATACCATAGTAAAAAATCTCCTATTGAAATGAACAAAGAATTTTGCGCCTAACCACTTATTGAAAGCGCAGCAAAATCAACGGTTTTATTGTAAAAAAACGAACCGCACTTTAATAGTCGATTTTGTCTATTAAACCGATTATCATAATCTTAAATGATACATGACAGGAAGGAAATATGACACGGAAACATTCATTATCTACCGCCTTGGTGCATGCCGGACGCAGTAAACGGGTTACGCAAGGCAGCGTAAATCCAGTGATTCAACGGGCGTCTTCGCTGGTGTTTACCTCACTGGAGGAGAAAAAACAGGCGACCCGAAACCGCGCGAAAGGCGGCTTATTTTACGGTCGGCGCGGTACCTTGACTCACTTTGCGCTACAAGACCTGATGTGCGAGCTAGAGGGTGGCGCAGGCTGTTATTTATATCCTTGCGGTGCAGCGGCGGTGACAAACAGCATTCTGTCATTTGTAGCGACCGGCGATCATGTGCTGATGAGCGGTGCCGCCTATGAACCGACGCAGGATTTCTGCAATATCATCTTAAATAAAATGGGCGTGGAAACCACATTTTATGATCCACTGTGCGGAGCGACAATTGCCGAGCTGATGCGGCCGAATACCAAAGTCGTGTTTTTGGAATCGCCAAGTTCACTCACTATGGAAGTGCCGGATATTCCGGCGATAGTGCAAGCCGTGCGCAGTAAAAATCCCGATGTCGTGATTATGATCGATAATACTTGGGGCGGCGGCGTGTTATTTAAAGCGCTGGAACATGATATTGATATTTCCATTCAGGCAGGCACCAAATATCTGGTCGGTCATTCCGACGTAATGATCGGCACTGCGGTTTCCAATGCGCGCTGTTGGGATCGGCTGCGCGAGCATTCCTATTTAATGGGGCAAATGGCGGATGCCGACAGCGCTTACACCACCGCGCGCGGCATTCGCACGCTAGGTGTGCGGCTGAAACAGCATGCGGCAAGCAGCCTCAAAGTGGCGCAATGGTTGGCTCAGCGGGAGGAAGTGAAAGCAGTGTATCATCCGGCGTTGCCGAGCTGCCCGGGACATGAATTTTTTAAACGGGATTTCAGCGGCGCAAGCGGGCTATTTTCGTTTGAGCTGAAACAAAAACTGACCCAGATCCAGCTGGAAAACTTTATGAATCATTTTGAATTATTCAGTATGGCGTATTCGTGGGGCGGTTTTGAATCGCTAATTCTATACAACCAACCGGAGGACATTGCACGCATCCGCCCGTCCATTGAACGCAAATTAAGCGGTACGTTAATTCGGCTGCATATCGGCTTTGAAGCGGTTGAGGAATTAATTGCCGATTTGCAAGCGGGCTTTGAGCGTTTACAAGATTAATTCGGCATAATGAAACAAAGCTACAAGGGGCAAGATGCCCCTTTTAATTTGACTTTCCGTCGGTTTTTGCTGGCTGTCGTCACATTTCCACGGCAAATAACACAGCAAAAGTGCGGTCGAAATTTTAGCTGTTTTTGCCTGATCACATCTCGTAATCAACTGCCGCTAACATCAATAATCATCACTTCGGACTGCGACCCCAAACGCAGCGGAATCCCCCAAAACCCATAGCCGGAGGTAACGAAAAAATGCCCGTTGCCGATTTTTCGGTAGCCATAATCCAAGCGATACATCAGTGCGGTAATTAAATTGCCGGGAAAAATCTGCCCGTTGTGGGTATGTCCAGACACTTGGATATCGATAGGCAGTTTGGCGTGTTCGTCGATTTCCGTCGGGCGGTGATCCAGCAGCACAACCGGCAATGAGGTATCAACATGCCGCAATAATTGCGCGCTGCTTGGACGATCACGTGCCAGATCATCATTCCGTCCGACCAGCACAATACGATTATCCACCTCAAGAGTTTGATCCATTAACAGTTGAATACCGGCTCGGCGAATTTCCTGCGCGATTGCCTGTTGATGACCGAAGAAATCATGATTGCCGAGGGTAGCGTACACGCCCAACGGCGCACTCAGGCGCGCCAGATGCGGACGCATATTTTGCGCCAGATAGGCGTCAGTATTGTCATCCATAATATCGCCCGGCAGCAAAATCATATCCACGTTTTCCTGTGCCATGATCGCCGCCAGTCGATCTAATTGCGTGGCGCCGAACAGCTTGCCCAGATGCAGATCGCTTGCCACGCCGATACGCAGCGGAGCCAACGGTTTATCAATCTGGATCTGATAGTGAACCACAGTCGGCGTATAAGCGTTATAAAGGCTTAGTCCGAGTAATCCCGCCAGTGCCGGAACATAAACCAAGCGTAAAGTGCGGTTTAATTTTTGTGGATTTAACACGCCTTTCAGCAAACGATACAGCAACGCGGCGCCAAGGCTGACAAAAGCGGCGAATAATAGAACAACCAGAATCAGCGCACTTAGACGAAACATCGGTTGTAGGCGGAACACCGTCAGCAAAATGATGCTGTTCGCTGCCAGATAATTGAAAATAACAATAAGCCGACGGGTTTTATGCCCGATTTTGCCGCTGAACAGCCAGTACAGCGTGCGATTGAACATATAGATAAACAGCTGTAACAGAATCACCGAGACGGCAAAAAGAAGATAATGACGAAGTTCCATTGCTTTCCTTATCGTTAATCTAAAAAAGTGCGGTGATTTTAACCGCACTTTCTGTCAATTGAAAGGGAAAGCGGGAATATCAGTTGAGCTTGACTTCCGTCGTCCATTTTTCAATCAGGCGCTTGCCTTCAATATCGGAACCGAATCGGTCGAAATCAAAATCAATCAGTTTAAGATCTTTCGGATTAACGGAGTTGGGCGATGCCTGTGCATAGATATTGGTTGGGATCTGATACATTTTTTCTTCACGCCAGGCGATTTCCTGCGCTTCGGCGGTTAATGCCCAATCCATAAACAGTTTGGCATTTTCCAGGTTGCGTGCGCCATTCAAAATGCTGATACCGCCCAGCGAATAGCTGTCGCCGTCGCAGGGCAAAATCGCTTCCACCGGCGCACCTTTTTCTTTTTCCGAGGCATAACCGTTAATAAAACCGATAGTGACTGCCGCCTCGCCGCGCGACAGATTGGATTTTTCCGTGCCGCTTTTGGCATATTGCGAAATATTGTTGTGCAGCGCTTTTAAATAACGAAAGGCTTCTTCTTCGCCCCATAGCTGGATAAGCGTAGCGATAAAGGTATAGCCGGTGCCGGTATTACGCGGGTCGGGCATTTGAATCTGATCTTTTAAGCGCGGATCGAGCAAATCTTTCCAGCATTTAGGGTAATCATTAATGCCGAGCTGGCTAAATTTTTCCGTATTAACGCCGATACCCAGCACGATGAGATAACCGATTGAAGTAAAATCGCCTTTTTTCTCCAGTAAATGTTTAAATGCCGGTATGGTTTGTGCCTGTAACGGCGAACGATAGGATTGCAGCAAACCGAGTTTTGCCGCCTGAAAGTGCGGTTCGATTGTGCCGCCGTACCAAATATCCGCCTGTGGCAAAGCGCGTTCCGCCTTGATTTTCGCCAGCGTCGCGCCAGTGCTGTTACGCACGAACTGGGTGTCTACATTGTATTTTTGCGCGAATGTCTGCGCCATTTTCTCGCACACGTTATGCTGCACGCTGCAATAAACGGTCAGCCTGCCCGCAGCCTGTGCCATATTCGGTACCGAAAATAGTAGCAATGTGAGAAAAAGCGGTTCAAACAAAAACGTTCGGCAATTGATTAAGCGGTTCGATTTGAAAAAAGATAATTGCATAGTGTTTCCTTATTAAATAATAAAAGAGCGACCAGCAATAGTGACGGGAGTGCGAAAGAAAACCGCCAGCAGTATAAGGGCGGTTGTTTCCGGTTAGTTTCCTACGTCAGTATTAACTGTATCAGGTTCACGGGTATGATCTCAGCTATTGCTAGCACCCCGACTAACGGTTGTCGTGAATCCGTTGATAATCCGGTTGCGCCGGGTCGGCGGTAAAATTATCAACGGTGTTTTAGTATAATGGGCTTTTGTGAATTGTCAAAGCCCAATCTGTTTTGGCTAAACCAGCGTATTCGTCGGTATCACTATATTGCCGGACTGTTGCTGATAATTCGCTTTAGTTCAGTTTGACTTCACGTGTCCAGCGTTCGATCAAACGTTTGGCTTCGGCATCTGAGCCGAAACGGTCGAAATCAAAAGGAATCAGATTTAACGCTGCAGGATCGGCTGTACCCGGTGATAATTTGGCGTAAACGTTGGTCGGATACTGATAAGTTTTTTCATCCTGTAACGCCAGTTCCTGCGCTTCGGCGCTTAATGCCCAGTCCATAAATAATTTGGCGTTATCCAGATTGCGTGCGTTGTGCAGAATACTGATGCCGCCCAGTGAATACGGCGTGCCCTCACAAGGTGTTTGCATCGCCACCGGTGCGCCCTTGGCTTTTTCTAACGCGTAACCGCTTAAAAAACCGATGCTTACCGCCACTTCGCCGCGCGAAAGTAGCGTGCGTTCAACGCCACTTTTGGTATATTGTGAGACGTTTTGATTCAGCGCTTTCAGATATTCGAATGCTTTTTCTTCACCCCACAATTGTACCGCTGCGGTTAAAAAGGTATAGCCGGTGCCGGAGCTTCTCGGGTCGGGCAGCTGCACCTGATTTTTCAGGCGCGGATCGAGCAAGTCTTGCATACATTTGGGATAATCCGATATGCCGAGTTGGTTGAGTTTGTCTCGATTCATGCCGAGGCCGAACACGATCATATAACCGATGGAGGTGAATTCGCCTTTTTGGCGGAGTAATTCCTGAAATACCGGCAGAATTTCCGCCTGACGGGGCGAGCGGTAAGCATGCAGCAAGCCGAGTGCTCCCGCTTGGAAGTGCGGTTCGATTGTGCCGCCGTACCAGACATCCGCCTGCGGCAGAGATTGCTCGGATTTGATTTTCGCCAATGCGGCTCCCGTGCTGTGGCGTACGAACTGGGTGTCCACCTGATATTGTTGCCCGAATGCCTTTGCAATGCGTTCGCACACGTCGTATTGCATACTGCAATAGAGGGTTAATTTTCCCGCCGCGTTTGCCGTATGAAGAGAGATGAGACTGAAAAACATGACCAGCGCGGTCAGAATAGGTTTCCTTTCCATGATGTTTATCCTTGAAATGTTATCGCATGGTGTGGCGTACAGTAAAAAAGTGCGGTAAAAAATACCGCACTTTTATACCGCTCGGCGTTATACCGTTGTCTGGAAAATGACTTCATCCGCCTTTTGTGTATAGCTGTTGATTTGATCAAAGTTCATATAACGATAAGTATCATCTTTGTCCTGCTGCAAATCCGCCGCATAAGACAGATATTCTTCTGGTGTCGGCAGTTTACCCAGTAGCGCCGAGACGGCGGCTAATTCCGCCGAAGCCAAATAGACGTTGGCGCCTTGTCCCAGACGGTTCGGGAAATTACGGGTCGAGGTGGAAACCACGGTGGCGTTATTGGCAACCCGCGCCTGATTGCCCATACACAGCGAACAGCCCGGAATTTCGATTCTTGCGCCGCTTTTACCGAAAATACTGTAATAGCCTTCTTCTGTCAGCAGTGCCGCATCCATTTTGGTTGGCGGCGCCAGCCATAAGCGGGTCGGAATCATATCTTTGAATTTCGCCAGCAATTTACCCGCCGCACGGAAATGACCGATATTGGTCATGCAAGAACCGATAAACACTTCGTCAATTTTATCGCCTTGCACTTCGGACAATAAACGGGCATCGTCGGGATCGTTCGGCGCGCATAAAATCGGTTCTTTGATTTCGTTTAAGTTGATGTCGATCACCGCGGCGTATTCGGCGTCTTTATCCGCTTCCAGCAGTTGCGGATCGGCAAGCCATTTTTCCATTCCCTTGATGCGGCGCTCAAGGGTTCTGCGATCACCATAACCTTCAGCGATCATCCATTTCAGCAGTACGATATTGGAATTGAGATACTCAATGATCGGTGCTTTATCTAATTTTATGGTACAGGCTGCCGCCGAACGTTCGGCCGAGGCATCGGACAACTCGAAAGCCTGTTCCGCTTTTAAATGTTCCAGCCCTTCGATTTCCAGAATCCGACCGGAGAAAATATTCTGTTTGCCTTTTTTCTCTACGGTGAGCAAGCCCTGTTTAATCGCATAATAAGGAATGGCATGTACCAGATCGCGCAGGGTAATACCCGGTTGCATCTCGCCTTTAAAGCGTACCAGCACCGATTCCGGCATATCTAACGGCATTACGCCGGTAGCTGCGGCAAAGGCGACCAGACCAGAACCTGCCGGAAATGAAATGCCGATTGGGAATCGGGTATGTGAATCACCGCCGGTTCCGACGGTATCCGGCAACAGCATGCGGTTCAGCCACGAATGGATAATACCGTCGCCCGGTCGCAGTGAAACGCCGCCGCGGTTCATGATGAAATCCGGCAGTGTGTGCTGGGTGACGACATCCACCGGTTTCGGATAAGCGGCAGTATGACAGAAAGACTGCATCACCAAATCGGCAGAGAAGCCCAGACAGGCGAGATCTTTTAATTCGTCGCGTGTCATCGGGCCGGTGGTATCCTGTGAACCGACGGAAGTCATATGCGGTTCGCAATATTGACCGGGACGAATGCCTTCCACACCGCAGGCGCGCCCGACGATTTTCTGTGCCAGTGTAAAGCCTTTTTTACTGCTTTCTACCGCGTGCGGTTTCGCAAAGACATCGCTGTCCGGCAATTTTAGTGCCACGCGGGCTTTATGGGTTAATCCGCGCCCGATAATCAGCGGAATACGTCCGCCGGCGCGCACTTCATCCAGCAAAACATCAGTTTTCAGGCAGAATTCGGCTAATACCTCATCGCTGTCGTGGCGACAGATTTTGCCTTGATACGGATAAATATCGATAACATCGCCCATTTCCAGATTGCTGACATCCACTTCAATCGGCAGCGTGCCGGCATCTTCCAATGTGTTAAAGAAAATCGGCGCAATTTTCCCACCCAATACTACGCCGCCGGCGCGTTTATTCGGCACATGCGGGATATCGTCGCCCATAAACCACAAGACCGAGTTGGTGGCGGATTTACGCGATGAACCGGTACCCACCACATCGCCTACATAGGCTAAGGGATAACCTTTCTGTTTTAAGGCCTCCAACTGTTTGATCGGGCCTATGTTGCTGTCATCATCGGGCTGAATACCGTCGCGCGCATTTTTCAGCATGGCAAGGGCATGCAGCGGAATATCCGGGCGCGACCAAGCGTCTTGCGCAGGTGAAAGATCGTCGGTATTCGTTTCACCGCTGACTTTGAATACGGTAACGGTGAGTTTTTCCGCTAATGGCGGACGCGACAGAAACCATTCGGCGTCCGCCCAAGATTGCAACACTTGGCGCGCATACGGGTTGCCTTGTTCGGCACGCTCGGCGACATCATGGAAATTATCAAACATCAGTAATGTAAAGGAGAGCGCCTTAACGGCGGTAGGGGCGAGTTTTTCATCATCAAGTGCGGTCAATAACGGCTCGATATTGTAACCACCTTGCATTGTGCCTAATAATTCCACCGCACTTTGGGCGGAGATCAGCGGTGAGGCGGTTTCACCTCGGACAATTGCTGCTAAGAATGCCGCTTTCACATAGGCTGCTTCATCTACACCGGCAGGAATACGGTTTTCAAATAGGTCGATTAAGGTTTTTTCCGTTCCCGGCGGTGGCTCTTTGAGTAATTCCACCAGTTGTGCGGTTTGTTCTGCATCCAGCGGTTTGGCTACCACGCCCTGCGCGGCGCGTTCGTCCACGTGCCGTTGATAAGTTTGTAGAAAGTTTGACATAGCGTTTTCCTTGTTGTTGAGTTTGCATGGATTGTTAGGAAGTCTTTCCCCGGAGAATGGGAGAGTGCCGGGTCAAGGGGTTAAAATACTTTCTTAAAGGGTTTGACAATAACCTCGTCATACACACCTGCATCCACGTAAGGGTCTCGGTTTGCCCAATCCTGCGCCGCTTGCAGGCTGTCAAATTGCGCGATCACGGTAGAACCGGTAAAGCCTGCCTCGGCAGGATTTTCATCGTCGATCGCCGGATTAGGTCCGGCAGTCAGCAAACGGTTTTGCGCCTGCAAATCTTTTAGCCGAGCAAGATGCTGCTCGCGCACCGCTAGACGCTGTGTCAGCGTATTCGGCTTATCTTGTGCAAAAATAACATAGTACATGCTGTCCTCCTTATTGTTGTGCTTGTTCGGCAATGTGTGCCAATACTTTTGCCAGTTCCGGGTTGTTTTCCCGCGGGATCGCGCGTGATTTACCCTGCGGATCGACGGCGACAAAGGTGAAAACCGCTTCGGTCACACAGTAACGTTCACCGATAGGTTCGCTGGCGACTTTTTTCGCCCATACCTCAATTTTAATTTGAATTGAAGAACGCCCTACATTGACGCATTCGCCGTAACAACAGACTACATCGCCTACGGCAATCGGACGGATGAATGTCATACTGTCCACGGCAACGGTTACCACCCGCCCGTGTGCCAGCTCTTTGGCAAGAATCGCGCCGCCCATGTCCATTTGCGACATAATCCAGCCGCCGAAAATATCGCCGGCGGCATTGGTATCCGACGGCATTGCCAGTGTTCTGAGTAAAAGATTTCCTTTAGAATGACGCCCCGTGCGGGTTTCAATAAAATCCGACATAAACAATCCTTATTCTTTATCTGTTTTGGGAAGATAACGGTAAATATAAACTCCGCTTGCCAGCGTTGCAATAAAAGTCATACCCAGAATACCGAAGGTTTTGAAATCCACCCAAATATCGTCGGAAAAATAGTAGCTGATGACGATATTGACGAGCATACAAAGGATAAAAAATCCGACCCAGCCCAGATTCAAGTTTTCCCATGCACGCTGCGGCAGCTCAATTTCTTTGCCCAGTAATTGTTTGATCAACGGTTTTTTAAAGCCGTATTGGCTAATCAACAATGCTAAGGCAAAGACGGCGTACACCACGGTGACTTTCCATTTCAAAAATTCCAGTTCGTTGAAATATGCGGTTAGCGTACCGAAAAAGACGACTGCAATGCCCATAATCAGCTGTTGTTTTTCGATTTTGCCGTATTTGAATTTCAGCACAATAAGCTGAATCACCGTGGCGACAATCAACGTTATCGCCGCTTCACGGATGCCTACCAATTTGTAAACGGCGAAAAATAAAATCAGCGGAATAAATTCTAATAATTGTTTCATGCCCGAACCTTTTGCATAAATAAAGTATAGAAGCGATACGTAAAAATTAATGAAAATACATTGAGCGCCGAAATAATAAATGAAATCACAATATCAAACAGCATATTATCGCTTAATGCCGCAATATTTCTGACGACTAGCGGCAGGGCGAAATAAATCAGTAAACAGTAAATAAACAATACACCGGTGCGTTTGAAGCCGCTCAGCCAGATGGTTTTCAGGGTTTGTGCAAGACCGCTTTGGGTGATCAGATAATGCACGGTGGCAAGGTTCAGCCGGATAAAAATAAAGATACCCAGCGTAATGGCAAACACGGAAACTACTGATGGCGACTGTTTGCCGACCAGTGCAACCAGCGATTCTGCCAGCCCGATCACCATTGGAAAGACGATAATAAGATTAATGAAAAATACCCCGATAAAGCGCTTTGCCGTCATACTCAGTGTTTGGCTTAACGGCAGCCGGCGGCGTTCGCTTAACTGGTGAAAGGTCATAATTCCCCAACAGGAAATAAACAGATTGAGCAGCACTTGCGCTATGCCGAGCAGAATAACGTCTTTACTAAGCATGAGATTACCGACAAGTGCAAGGTCCGCTGTGTCGGAAGCTGGTTCGTAAGCAATCATGTTTGCTGGCAGTAGATTTGATACCAGCAGATTAACAGCAAAAGCGACGACAAAGAAAAAGGCGCTGAATTGCAGCGTAATCTTTTGCTGATTACGCATAAAGTTCCAGCTGTCTTGAAAGATTTGCGTGAAATTAATTGGCATTATCCCGATCCGAATTGTGAATAAAATGTAATATCGGCATTATACAACGTTTGTGCTTAATTGCATAAAAATCATAATTTTTGCGCTAAATCAAATAAATTATATCATCAGCTAACTAAAAAACTGCGCAAGATGCGGTTTAAACTAATTTAACGTTTTTTTCAAAATTTGATCTTCGTCACGAAAAAGCTAATCATAAAGTGGTATATTGCATCGCGTCATTAATAGACACAAATTCTTTATGGGTATATTGCCCTTTTCAGATAAATACATTCATTATTTTGAATATAAGAGGAATTCATATATGAAAAAAACTGCATTAGCATTGGGTATGGCGGCTGTGTTGGCGGCAGGTTCTGTCAGCGCACATGAAGCAGGAAGTTTTATTGGTCGTTTGGGTGGCGTATTCGTGTATGCCAATTCGGATTCGACCACGCAAAACCCGAACAAAAACGGCGCGCATGTTGACGTCAATTTAGCGGTGAAAAATAATCAGCAATTGGGTCTCACCCTAACTTATATGTTGACCGACAATGTCGGGGTGGAATTATTAGGCGCTACACCGTTCTCGCACAAAATTAACGCGCAGGCGGTGGTTAACGGCAGTGTCGCCGCTTATCTTCCGAATGCAGTGAAAGTCAAACAGTTGCCGCCGAGTTTGTATGTGCAGTATTATTTTCTGGATAAAGATGCCGGTTCGCGTCCGTATGTCGGCGCCGGTCTGAACTATACCCGTTTCTTCGGCGCCAAAGCATTGGATGCTCGGGTAACGAATTTAGATGTTAAAAAACATTCTTTCGGGCCGGTCGTGAATGCCGGTATTGATATTAAACTGGCGGACAATTTATATTTTAATACCGCGGTGTGGTACACACACATTAAAACAACGGCTAAATTTACCGCACTGAATTTGGATCACGAAGTAAAAATCAAACTGGATCCGTTAGTTTTCTTTGCCGGTCTGGCATATCGCTTTTAATTTCAGCATGACATAGTGTAAAGGCTTATTCGTCGAATAAGCCTTTTGTTTGTGATGTCGTTCACAGTTTTCCTTTCCCGGCGGGATTTCAGCACTAAAATTACGTTATAGTGCGCTCATTCGTTATTAGTCGGGGAGCCGATGATGTCCTTACCGAATTATTTTCAAAATCCGCAGATTCTGCATATAAATACCACACCGCATCATGCCTATTTTATTCCTCATCACAGCGTGGAAAGTGCGGTCAAAAATCCGCGTGAATTATCCGCCTATTTTATTGATTTAAACGGTGACTGGGGATTCCGTTATTTCCGCAGCTATTGGGATATGCCAGCGGATTTTCTGGGGCTGCCGCCGCAGACTACCATACCGGTGCCGGCTAACTGGCAGAATTACGGTTATGATCGGCATCAATATACCAATGTGAATTACCCGTTTCCTTTTGATCCGCCCTATGTGCCACAGGATAATCCATGCGGGTTGTATCGGCGCACGTTCCGGCTTGAACCGAAAACAGAGAAGCGTTATTTACTAAATTTTGAAGGCGTCGACAGTTGTCTGTTTTTATACGTTAACGGACAGTTTGCCGGCTACAGTCAAATCAGCCACTGTACGTCGGAATTTGATATTTCCGACTATTTGCACTGCGGCGAAAACCGCCTGGATGTGGCGGTGCTGAAATGGTGTGACGGCAGTTATCTGGAAGATCAGGATAAATTCCGTATGTCGGGGATTTTTCGGGATGTCTATCTGCTGGAGCGCGACCGCTATTATGTGCAGGATTTTTTCATTAAAACCGAGGTGGCGGATGACTTAAAAAGTGCGGTGCTAAATGTGGAAGTTTCTTTCGTCGCCGATGAAAAGTCGCAGCACGGGCGAGAAATCAGCTGGCGGCTTCTCGATCCGCAAGGCGAAGTGTTGCTGAGTGCGGTAACGGAAAAGCGCTTTGAATTTACGTTACATGAAGTGAAATTATGGAATGCGGAATCGCCCCAGCTTTATACGTTGCTGTTTCGCTGCGGCACGGAAGTAATTTGTCAGCGCATCGGTTTGCGTAAAATCGAGGTGCGCGACGGCGTATTGTTGCTGAATAAACAGGCAATTAAATTTAAAGGCGTGAATCGCCACGACAGTGATCCGAAAACCGGTTATTGCATCAGCCGCGCACAGGCACTGGCGGATTTGCGCCTAATGAAGCAGCATAATTTTAACGCAATCCGCACCGCTCATTATCCGAATGCCCCGTGGTTTGCGGAATTATGCGATCAGTACGGTTTTTATTTGATTGCCGAAGCCGATATCGAAAGCCACGGCAGCAATGCGGTTTATGTTAAGCGTGCGCAAGGCAGTATTCTGCTGGGCGCTAAACCGCCTGCGGATCACGCCGAAGTGCGCCAGCAAATCATTGATAATTATTGCTATATGGCGCGCGATCCGACATTTAAAGAGGCAATTTTAGACCGCACTTTAGCCAATGTGCAGCGCGATAAAAACCGCCCGTCGGTGCTGATTTGGTCGTTAGGTAACGAAAGCGGTTACGGCGAGAATTTTGAGGCGGCGGCGCAATGGGTAAAGACTTTTGATCCAAGCCGTCTGCTGCATTATGAAAACGCCGTTTTCCAGCATTCGGCGCATCAAAATGACTGCTCGAATCTGGATTTGCACAGTGAAATGTATACCTCAACCGAAGATATAGAGGCTTATTTTGCCGATCGCCGCAATCACAAGCCTTATCTGCTGTGTGAATATTTGCATGCCATGGGCAATTCCTGCGGCGATGCGGAGGATTATTTTCAGACGATGCAAAACTATCCTGGAGCCTGCGGCGGTTTTGTTTGGGAATGGTGCAATCATTCGCCGTATTTGCCGAATTCCGAACGTATGGGTTATGGCGGTGATTTCGGCGATTCGCTGCATGACGGGAATTTTTGTGCGGACGGACTGGTGAGCGCAGATCGGCGGATTCAGAGCAGCTTACTAGAATTGAAAAACGTCCAGCGCCCGCTGCGGGCAAGGCTGACCGAACAGGGTGTCGAGCTGAAAAACTATCTGGATTTTACCGACTGCAAGGAGATGATTTCGCTGCATTATCGCTTATCGGAAAACGGCATTGTGACGGAAGAAGGCTATTTAGACAGCCTGCAAATTGCGCCGAAACGGACCGCACTTTTGCCGCTCGCATTGCCGCAGGATAACGGCAGCTTGTGGTTGCTGGATTTATTTTATTATCAGAAATGCACCACGCCGCTGGTAGCAAAAAATCATCAGTTGGGGTTTGACCAGCTTGCATTATTTGAACGCAACATGTTGCCGAAAATCTATTCGATTCCGCAGGCCGGGCATTTTCAGATTACGGAACATACCGACACATTAACCATAGAAAGTGAAAAAGTGCGGTATATTTTTGACAAGAAAAAAGGTATTTTAAGTCACCTGATTTATCGGCGGCAACCTATGCTGGAGCAGCCGCTGGATTTCAATATCTGGCGCGCGCCGCTGGATAACGACAGTTTGATTAAAGCTCATTGGATTGATGCCGGTTACGATAAGGCTTATACCCGCGCTTATGAATATGATTATCAGCAGCAGGCGCAGCAGGTGATTGTACGGGTAACATGCGCGCTGGTTGCGGTGTCGAAAGCGCGCATTGCCACCTTAGGCGTGCAGTATCGTTTGTTTGCCGACGGCAGTTTTCGGGTTGAAATTCAGGCGCAAAAAGCACCGCACTTACCGTTTCTGCCGCGTTTCGGGCTGCGCTTTTATCTACCTGCGGATTTTCAACGGGCGAATTATTTCGGCTATGGCGCCACAGAAAGCTATATTGATAAACACCAGTCCGCCAGGCTCGGATTTTATCAAACCACGCCGCGCCGAAATCATCAAAATTATTTAAAACCGCAGGAAAACGGTAGCCATTATGGTTGTTCATTTGTCAAAGTGCGGTCGAAAAATGCGATGATTCATGTCTGCGCCGACCAGCCTTTCAGTTTTAATCTGTCGCCTTATACGCAGGAAGAGTTGGCTACGAAAGGGCATAATGACGAACTGCAAGAAAGCGGCTGCACAATATTGTGTGTGGATTATAAAATGAGCGGTGTCGGTTCCAATTCCTGCGGTCCGGCATTGAAGCCGCAATATTGTTTGGATGAAACCGCATGGCAGTGTGCGTTCGATATTCGTATAACTGAATCGGCGGCTGACTGATTATTGTGCACATAACAATAAGGCGAGCTGTGCGCTCGCCTGGAACAATGAGGTTGAGTTTAGTTTTCCAATACGCCGGTATTCCAACTTGGTGCCTCTTTCGGTCGTTTTATCTGCAATAAGAAATGCTGGTTCGGTTTTGCCTGCGGTTGGATCACCGTACCTGACGGTGTAGAGAACGAAATACCGCCTTTTAGCAATTGCTGCATGGAGCCGGTGTTGATTGACAGACCGTTTAGTCCCAGTTCCATGCCGTAACCGGAGGCGATCCAGAATTCGGAATTCTGGCGCACCAAATGCTTGTGTTTATCGGCGATTAAAATGTGAACGAATACCCGATCGCCCAGATTGTTCAGTTCCAGCGTGCGAATTGTGCCAACCTGTACGCCGCGGTACATGACCGGCGAACCAGCCGTAATGTTGGTGGCGTCAGCGGTTTCCAGTACCAGCGGAAAACCGTTGCCGTACTTATTATTCGACGGAACGGCTTGTGCCAGACGGAATTCGGTTTTTCGATTGCCGCCGTTGGTTTCAATATCAATATACGGCTGCAACAGGCTGTCCAGATTTTCAATGCCGCCTGCGGAAATCTGCGGTGAGATCAAACGGAATTTACTGCCTTCGCGAGCGACCAGATTCATATAATTCGGGTTAATTAGTGCGGTGGCGATAATTTTGTTTTCTTTCGATAAGCGAATCTGGTCGATTTCCCCCACATTCAATCCCATATAGCGCAGGCTCATGCCTTTGCTGAGATTGGTGGCGTCTTCTGCACTCAGCGTGATCACTTGACCGGCGGATTTGGCACGCAGTTCGTTCGGATACAGGGTTTTATTGCTGCCCGAACCGCTGTTATCAAAGCTGATGGCGCCTTTCAGCGAGCGCCCCACCGGGGACGCCTGAATACTGATGCCTTTTGGTGTAATATCAATCTGTGCGGCGCTTTCAACCCAGAATAAACTTTTTGCTGTCAATAACGCTTGATATTTCGGATAAATAAACACATCCACCTGAAACTGGGTGTTTGTCGGGCGAATGTCCAGAATTTTACCCACTTCAAATTGGCGGTAAAGCACCAGAGAACCTTTACTGATACTTGGTAGGTTTTGGGTGAATAAGGTAATGCTTGGCTGCACTCGATTACCGGTAATTCCCGCCTCTGCATTATCAAGATCTCTGTAAAGCGGGTAGCTTTCACGCGCGTTGCCCTGTTTGTTGCCGGTGACGATACGGATGCCGCCCTGTAACCATTTTTCCGGTGATGCCGCTTGCATGCGCAGACCGTCAACGCCGAAACTGACTTCAAAATTGGAGGCTGCAATAAATAAGGTGTTCTGATGAATCAGCGAGCGAAAATCACCGGCAATCGCCACCTTGAAGGTGACGCCGTCGGGATGAATCTCTTGACTGACAATTTCACCGACCGTCATATTATTGTAATAGATCCCCTGACCTTCACTGATGCCGTAGGTTTCCGGTGCGGTGAGTGTCAATACCAGTGTATCCGGCTGTTTGAGCAACAGTTCGCTTTCTTTGATAACGGTAAAATCCGTTTTGTTGTCTCCACTGCCGGCAATCACATCAAGATATTGCCCGCGTAGCATTTTCTTTACATTAGTAATATCGCCCAGATTCGGTTTTTGGTTGCGTAGTACAATATAGGTTCCGGACTTAAATAAATCGGCGTTGTGTGGA
Organism: Haemophilus massiliensis; assembly: GCA_000752995.2. Classification (GTDB taxonomy): domain Bacteria; phylum Pseudomonadota; class Gammaproteobacteria; order Enterobacterales; family Pasteurellaceae; genus Necropsobacter; species Necropsobacter massiliensis_B. Next base: position 80,508 of record LM994635.1, read on the forward strand.
TCGATCAACAATTTACCGGTCAGAATTTTATCGTTATTTTCCACCGCACTTAATTCCGACAGCACGCCGATTTGTACATCCTGTGAATACACGCTGGTTTGTCCTGCCTGTAAATCCGGCATATTCGGCAGCGAAACCGTAATTTCCACACCGCGTTTAGCCGCCTGTAGATTGGAGTACAGGGTATAGCGCTGGTTGCTTTGTGCCGGTTCGCTGTCGGTAGGAGAGTCAAACGCTACAGCGCCCTGAACCACGGCATTGAGGCTGTCCACATTGACATGCATTCCGTAAAGCCCGACGGTGGCGTTGATGCCGCTGACATTCCAGAAATGGCTGTCTTTTTTAACAAACTGGGTATAGGCTTTATCAATTACCACATCAATTTCGACTTTTTTCTGATCCTTGCTGAAATGATAGTCGTAGATTTTACCGACCGGTATTTTTTTAAAATAAACTGAAGCACCGATAGAAATGGAACCCAAATCATCGGCGAATAGATGAATCAGTAAGTCGCCGTCATTAACCTGTGCAATTGGGCCTTCGGTTTCTGCAACAAACTCGTCTTCCGCCTCACCGTCTCCCGGCTGTAGCGTAATATAATTGCCGGAAACCAGCGCGTCGATACCGGAAATCCCTGCTAGCGAAGCCGTTGGACGCACCAGCCAGAATTTAGTGTTTTTGCGTAGCACCGTCTTAGCTTCCGAGTAGATATTGGCAACGACTTCAACTTTTTTCAGATCTTCGGTAAAGTTAACTTTTTTCACCACACCGATTTGTAATCCCTGATAGCGGATCTGGGTTTTATCTGCCACTAAACCGTCGCCGTTATCAAAGGTGATTTTTATGCTGCTGCCTTGTTCCTGTATGATTTGAAAAAATAAGATTGCGCCGATACACAACGCAACAAACGGCAATAGCCAGAACGGTGAGATATGTCTGTTCTGGCGAATTGCGGCGGTCATTGTCTTATCATTGTTCCGGTGAGCGTGAATTTGATTGTTTTCTGTCATAAATGTTCCAAAGTAAACGACTGTCAAATTGTGAGGCTGAAATCATGGTTAAAAATACCGCTGCACCGAAATAAAAGGCAGCGGGACCTACTGAAAAATCAATAATCTGTCCGCGAGTCACTAGCGACATCATTAACGCCAGCACAAATAAATCAAGCATAGACCAGCGTCCGACGAAATGGACGATATGCAGTAACCGCATTTGACGCTGAATGGGCTGATTGAGATTGAAGTGTACACAAATCAGCAGATACAGCAAAATAAATATTTTACTGATAGGGATAAAGATACTGGCAATAAATACTACCAATGCAACGAAGTAACTGCCTGATTCTACAAATGAGATAACGCCTGACATAAGCGTGCTGGCAGAAGCTGCACCATTGAGATAAATTACCGAAATGGGTAGCAGATTGGCAGGAAACATCATGATAATGCCTGCAATCAAGGTTGCCCAAGTGCGCTGTAGCTTAATTGCCGGCGGCGTATCCAGCCGGCTGTAACAACGTGGGCACAGCGGTCTTTGTTTTTTATCGAAAAAAGGTGTGCTGAAAGTATATTGGCACTCCGTACACAGACAAGGCGCTTGTTCGGGAAGACGGGTCAGCAGGTGCTGTTGCGGGTAAAAGTCGTTCCATAGTGCGTTCAAATTCAATTTAATAAACAGCAGCGTGGTCAGCAAAGCGGTAAAAATGAAAGCAATCAGATAAATGTCCACCTGTAGCGTGGCATATTCGCGCACCTTAAACATAGTGACGCCAAGGGCGACCAGATAAACATCAAACATTACCCAAGGTTTGATATAGCCCAGCGCCAGCAAGACTTTACGCGGTTTGATCCCGATTAATTGCGCCAGACGCAACAACAGCACCAGCACAGCGAAAGCAATGGGCATAAATACGGCACAGAGAAAAATCATAAACGCGGTATAAGGGTAGCCCTGCGTGGCCATTTTCCATACGCCCTGCCAGACCGAGGCATTAATTCTAGTGCCGAGCAAATCAATACTTAACAGCGGATAATTCAGTGCAAAAGGCATTAGAATCAAAATAGACAGCGCGATCATAGTGCAACGATGCAACCCCCAACGGCTGCCGGAACTCAGAACATTATGGCAGCGCGGGCATTCGGCATGCTGGTTGGGCGCTAACGCCGACACGGATACCGTTGCATCGCAGTCCGGGCAGGTGGCGATGTGGTATTTTGCATATTGTAAACGAACCGGAGTTTTTGCCATTGCTGTTATCTGTTAATTACCTCAATAAAGGACAGCATTTTATACCGAGTTGACCTTTTTTCAAATAAAGCCGTTTAATTTCGCATGAAATCCCGATTCTATCAGATCAAAGAATTGTCATTGTCGCGTAATTTACGCTAAAATATTGTCCGTTTTTCTATTTAAAAATGGCTGTACGCAGGAATATAACCATGACAGATGTCCAAAAATTAACAAATAATAAAGAAATTATTGCCTACTTAGCGGAAAAATTTCCGCTGTGCTTCTCGCTGGAAGGCGAAGCGAAACCCTTGAAAATCGGTATATTTCAAGATTTAGCGGAAGCACTGGCGGATGACGAACGGGTCAGCAAAACCCAATTGCGCCATGCGTTACGGCAATATACCTCAAACTGGCGTTATTTATACGGCTGCAAAGCCGGTGCCGAGCGGGTCGGATTGAATGGTGAACCGAGCGGTATGCTTGAACAGGAACACGCCGAGCATGCCGCCACCCAATTAGCCGAAGCGAAAGCGCGGATTGCGCAGCAACGCGCGGCGGAAAAAGCGGCAAACCCGAAAGCCGGCAAAAAGCCATTCTCTCGTCGTCAGGTCAATGAGCCAGGCGTACAGAATAAAGCGGTTGGCAAAAAAACGCCGCGTAAACCAAAACCGAATTTATCCGCCGTTGATCCGAGTACGCTGGAAAAAGGCAGCCAGGTAAAAGTCAAAGCGGGTGACAGTATCAAACGGGCAACGGTGCTGGAGATCAATAAAGACAGCGCTCGGGTTGCGCTGGAAAACGGATTGACCGTCTCAGTGACGCTCGATCGGCTGTTCGCCTAAATATTATGTTGTCTCAGATAAATTGAGACGGCGGATATACCAGCAATGGTATCGCGTTTTTCTTGAACCAGGAAAGTTTACATGAGATTTAATAAAACAAAAGGTTATTTAGCTGCGTTAGTGCTAGGTACTTTATTTATTAATATTCCTCCGGCAGTTGCGGTAGCACCTAAATTGAAACCGACGGAGATTATTATTCCACAGCCGACGGAAGAAAATATGCTGGCAACCAAACGTGCTACGACGCGTCTGACGCAATCGCATTATCGTAAATTCCAACTGGATGATGAATTTTCTGAAAAAGTGTTTGATCGTTATCTGAAAAGTTTGGATTTTAACCGTAATACTTTCCTGCAATCCGATGTAGATGAGATGCGTGCTAAATATGCCGATAAAATTGATGATGAACTGAACGAAGGCAAACTTGGCATCGCTTTCGAGATGTATGATTTAATGAGTAAACGCCGCTATGAACGCTATAAATACGCCTTGTCATTGCTGGATAAAGAACCAAGCCTGAACGATGACGATCAAATTGAAATTGATCGTGAAAAAGCGGACTGGCCGAAAACCACGCAAGATGCCAATAGACTTTGGGAACAACGGGTTAAAAACGATATTATCAGTTTAAAACTGAAAGATAAAAAATGGGCGGAAATTAAAAGCAAACTGACCAATCGCTATAATTTGGCAATTCGCCGTTTAACCCAAACTAAAGCGGATGATATCGTGCAAATTTATCTGAACGCATTTGCCCGTGAAATTGACCCGCATACCAGTTATCTGGCACCGAGAACAGCGAAAAGTTTTAATGAAAGCATGAATCTGTCGCTGGAAGGTATCGGTGCGACGCTGCAAGCGGAAGATGATGAAACCGTGATTAAATCTTTAGTGCCGGGCGCACCGGCGGAACGCAGTAAAAAGATTAAAGCGGGTGATAAGATTATCGGTATCGGGCAAGCCACCGGCGAGATTGAAGATGTGGTGGGCTGGCGTTTGGAAGATATTGTTGACAAGATCAAAGGGAAAAAAGGCAGTAAAGTCCGGCTGGAAATCGAACCTGCCAAAGGTGGCAAATCCCGCATTATTACATTGACGCGCGATAAAGTCCGTCTGGAGGATCAGGCGGCGAAACTGACCATTGAAAAAGTGGACGGTGAAAAGATTGCGGTGATTAAAATCCCGAGTTTTTATCTGGGTTTAACCGAAGATGTCAGAAAATTGCTGGCCGAAATAAAAGAGAAAAAAGCTCGCGCACTGATTATTGACCTGCGTGAAAACGGCGGTGGCGCTTTAACCGAGGCGGTTGGGCTCAGCGGCTTGTTTATCAGCGATGGTCCGGTGGTTCAGGTGCGTGATGCTTATCAGCGCATCCGTATCCATGAAGATCCGGATACCGCACAGGTTTATGCCGGTCCACTGCTGGTGATGATCAACCGCTTCAGTGCCTCGGCATCGGAAATTTTTGCAGCTGCGATTCAGGATTATAACCGCGGTATTATTATCGGGCAGAATACCTTCGGTAAAGGTACCGTACAACAAAGTCGTTCGCTGAATTTCGTATATGATTTGGATCAGACTCCGCTCGGGCTGATTCAATACACGGTGCAGAAATTCTATCGCATTAACGGCGGCAGCACCCAGCTGAAAGGCGTCGCGCCGGATATAACTTTTCCGGAAGTGATTGATGCGAAAGAAAACGGTGAGGAAAAAGAAGATAATGCGCTGCCATGGGATAAAGTGCCGCCGGCGTCTTACTCCGAAACCGGTCATGCACGTCAGGCGGTTGATGCACTGAAAGAAAAACACATTGCGCGGATTGCCAAAGATCCGGAATTCATTACATTGAATGAAGATCTGAAAATTCGTGACGAACGCCGCGAGCGCAAGTTTTTATCCCTTAATTTCGCCAAACGTAAAGCGGAAAATGATAAAGATGATGCGAAGAGGCTGAAAGATCTCAATGCCCGCTTTAAACGTGAAGGCAAGAAACCGTTGAACGATCTTGACAGTTTGCCGAAAGATTATGAAGGCCCGGATTTTTATCTGAAGGAAGCAGAGAAAATGGCGGCTGATTGGGTAAAGATTGATAGCGAGCAAACCCGAAGTTCGCAACCGGATGCGAAAAACTAATGATTTTTTGACCGCACTTTGTTCTTTTTATTACGTCAAAGTGCGGTAGTTTTTTTGTTAATTTTAAGGAACCACAGAATGTTGAAAATGACTTCATGCAAGTTTGCAAATATGGCAACTTTATTGATGTCTTGCGCTTATTTCGGCGGTGCGGCTGCCGAGACGAAAAGCGGAGTGATTGATCCCGTGCCGACCGTTCAGGCGGGTTTAAACGAGGCTAAGGAACTCATTACTTTGACGGACGAGCAGCTGGCATTGGAACAAAAGGCGATTGAGCAACAGTTGGCGATAGAGAAAAAGGCCGAAGAAGCGCGTCTTTATGCGGAACAACAGGAACAGGCGGAACAGCGTCTGGCTGATGTGATCGATACCCGACAATTACAGTTTAAATCTGAAATCGCCAAAATTTATGCGCAAAACGATTATGTCCTGCTGTGGGAAGACGATGCTGCACGCAAGCAATTTCTGCATGAATACGCCGCGCTTGTCGCCAGCGGTATTTCGCGCAAATCGGCACAGCATTTAGAACGAATCGACAACGCTGCGCAAACCGGCGGGCTGATTTATGACATTTTGCTGACCGATACCTTTCTGGATTATCTGTATTATTCGAAAAATGCCATGAATTCGGCACAGAAATGGCTGTATTCCGCCAACGGCTATAAGTCTGCGCTACCTGATGAAAACGTGATTCAAGATTGGCTTCGTGCAGTTAAACATAATGACAATGCCGCATTTGTGACGCAGTTATCCAGCAGTAATCATTTGTATAAACAAACGGTTAATAAGCTAAGTATGCTTGTCGGTTCGGAAACGAATAATCCTGCCGATGTGTATAAATTAGCTATTAATGCTCAGCGACTGCGAGTAATTCCAAGTTTTGACAACGGGATTTTTGTGAATATTCCGAGTTATAAGCTGAATTATTACCGCGACGGGCGTTTAATTTTGGATTCGCGGGTGATTGTGGGGAAAAAGGCGCGCAAAACCCCGGTTATGTACAGTAAATTAAACAATGTGGTGGTAAATCCGCCGTGGAACCCGACTACGCGCTTAATTAACGAGGATCTGGTGCCTAAAATCAAACGGGATCCGAGTTATGTGGCGCGTAACGGTTATACTATTTTAGATGCCAGAGGCAATGCGGTTGATCCGTATTCAATTAACTGGGATAGCATCGGCAGTAAATTCCCTTATCGTCTGCGCCAGGCGCCGGGTGATAGTGCGTTGGGTAATTATAAATTCAATATGCCAAGCTCCGATGCCATTTATCTGCATGACACACCGAATCATAATTTATTTAAACAGAAAGATCGGGCACTGAGTTCCGGTTGTATTCGGGTGGAGCAATCTGATCAGCTGGCGACCATTCTGTTGACCGAAGCGGGTTGGTCAACAGACAGAAAACGTAAAGTGCTGGACAGCCGGCGCACAACCTGGGCGAATATTCAGTCCGATAATCCGGTTTATTTATATTACGTCACTCGTTGGGTGGACAATGGGCAAATCCATATGCTGCCGGATATTTATGACTATGATGTGGTACCGGATTTAAGTTACATTAACTGGCGGACGGTAAGAAAATATTTACGCTGAATCGTGCTTTATACGTTGTTAAATAGGGGACTGATTAATCTTTTTTGACGTAAAAAATGATATTTTTTTGACCTTTTTACTAACTTATGGTAATTATAGCTGCCGTAAGTAAAGAATTGTAAATTTAGAGTCAACATAATGAATGAAATTAATCAGCATCGCCGTAAATGGTTATCGCTCGGCGGCATTATTTTAGGGGCATCACTCTTACCGAATTCAGTGTTAGCCGTGGTTTCCACACCTAAACCACGTATTCTAAGTTTCAGAAATATTAATACCGGCGATAAATTCAGTGCCGAATTTGGGAACGGCAAAGGGTTTTCTTCCGCTCACTTGAAAAAACTGGATTATCTGCTGCGTGATAAACGCAATAATCAGATGCATCGCATGGATCCGAATCTGTTTTCCAAATTTTACCGTATCCAAAGTAATCTAGGGCTACGTAATACGGAAATTCAGATTATCTGCGGATATCGTTCTCCTGCCAGCAATGCTGCCATGCGCCGCCACAGCCGAGGCGTTGCCAGCAATAGTTATCATATGCGCGGGCAAGCCATTGATTTCCGCATTGACGGCGTATCGCTGGCGAAGGTCAAAAAAGCTGCCGAAGGATTGAAAAACGGTGGTGTGGGGTACTATCCGCGCAGTAATTTCGTGCATGTGGATACCGGCCCGGTACGAACTTGGAGCGGCAGCTGACAAATCAGACCCCGCCTTATTTTTCACCGAAACCGCAGTTTGCTGCGGTTTTGTTTATTGGGTACAAAAGGAAATAACATGGAGATTGACATTATTCCGGTTACCGGATTTCAGCAAAATTGCTCGTTGATTTGGGATGATGAAAAAAACGCGGCGATTATCGATCCGGGCGGCGAGCCGGACAAACTCATCCGCCGGATTGAAGCCCTCGGATTGACTTTAACGCGGATTTTGCTGACTCACGGGCATTTGGATCACGTCGGGGCGGCACCGAAATTAAAGGCGCATTTTCAGGTTGATATCTGGGGGCCGAATCAGGCAGATGCTTATTGGTTTGAAAACCTGCCGCAACAGTCGCAGAGATTCGGTATGTTGTTTGAAGCCGACCGTTTTCTGCCGGATCGCTGGTTGAATGAAAATGGCGAGATAATCCGTGTCGGTCAACTTCGTCTGGAAGTATTACAGCTGCCGGGACATACACCGGGGCATATCGGTTTTATTGAACATAGCAAACAGGTAGCCTTTACCGGAGATGTGCTATTTCAAAACAGCATCGGCAGAACAGATTTTCCCGGCGGTGATCAGCAAACTCTGTTACATTCCATTCGAGAAAAGTTATATCCTTTAGGCGATGATATGATTATCATCGCCGGACACGGCGCTTACACCACAATCGGACAGGAAAAACGGCATAATCCGTTTCTGACCGCCGGCTGATCTTTATCAATGCGCAATGTATCGGTTGAAAAGTGCGGTCAAAAAACCGGAAGAATTTTGACTGCACATTGTTGTCCGCATTATGGACGGTTATTTTAAAATCAGAATCGGTTTGTTGCCGTTACGCGCGACTTTGACCGTATTGCTGCTTAGTCCTTTGGAATTCGGTTTGCTGCTGGCGAGCATGATGATCAAATCTACCGATTTTTCTTCGGCGATCCGATTGATTTCTTCATAAATGGTACCATGGGCGACGATGTGCTGTACTTTGGCGTTTTTCGGAAAATTTGCCTGCGTGAATTCATGTAATGCTTTGTTGGCTTCTTCAATCACAGACTTATCGAAGTTTTTCGGTAAGAATGCGGAGACGAAACTATCATCAATCGGTTCAATAATTGTAACCACGCGGTAAATCGTATCGGGGTTATTGCCGGTGAGTTTTAACGCCGTGTCGACCACATATTTCGCACTGGTCAGGTTACTCAAATCAATGGCAATCAGTAGTTTATTATACATAGCATATCCTTGGGAAGTAATGAACCGCACTTGGCGTAGGGCAAAAGTGCGGTCGGTTTTTTACGATTTTTTTGCTCTGCGGCGTTGATTCCAGCCGAGGGCGGTGATGATCGCCAGCGCAGGAATAAACATCCATTCTTTCGGCACTGCAATTAGCGGTAACGCAACGTCAATCAGGGTTTGATCCCAGTTTAATCCGGCTTTTGCCGCCGGTGAGTCGATTTCCACTGTATCAATGATGATTTTATCAGTGCGGCTACCGTCGATTTCGATCTGTTCCTGTGTATTTAGTAAGGTTAAGCCTAACGCGTTAAGGCGTTCCTCACCCGTCGTGCCTTCAGGCACTTCAAGTTCGGAATAGAACTCGACTTGTTTGCCATAAGGATTGACGCCGGCAACTTTCAACGTAACCGTCTTTCCTGCCGGCGTGTTTGCCAGTTCCTGCACGAAATTCACCGGCGCGATATGATGTGATGTTGGGGAAATATATTCCATAAAAAATCCCGGACGGAAGATCATAAACGCGGCAATAATCAGCCCCAGCGTTTCCCACCATTTGTTTTTTACAAAAAAATGGTTCATGGTCGCGGCAGTAAATGCCAGTATCGCGATGGTGGAAACCACGGCAACCAGCGTGCCTTTAGCCCAACCGACGTCGATGAGTAATAAATCGGTGTTGAAAATAAACAAAAATGGCAGAATTGCAGTACGCAGGCTGTAGAAAAATGCCACCATACCGGTTTTTATCGGATTGCCGCCGGAAACTGCCGCCGCGGCAAAGGAGGCAAGTCCGACCGGCGGTGTAACATCCGCCATAATACCAAAATAAAATACAAACAGGTGAACGGCGATAAGCGGCACAATGAGACCGTTTTGTTTTCCTACTTCGACAATGACCAATGCCATGAGGGAAGAGACGACGATATAGTTCGCTGTCGTCGGCAGTCCCATACCGAGGATTAAACTGAACATCGCCACCAGAATCAGCATCAGGACAATATTTCCCATGGACAGCACTTCAATAATGCCGGAAAGCTGGACGCCGAAGCCGGTTAAGGAGACTACGCCGACAATGATGCCGGCAGTTGCGGTGGCAATCCCGATGCCGATCATATTGCGTGCGCCGGTTTCCAATCCTTGAATAAAAGTTTGCAGACCTTCGGAAAATTGCTGGATACTGACGGGTTGACGGCGGAAATAGTTCAGCAGCGGTCGCTGGGTGATTAAAATCACTGCCAGTGCCGTAATGCCCCAAAATGCGGAAAGCCCCGGCGATAACATTTCAACCATTAAGCACCAAATTAAGATCACGACCGGAATTAAAAAGTGCAGTCCGGCGTTCACCGTTGGTTTGGCGGAAGGCAGGCGCATAACCGGTGCGTTCGGATCATCGATTTCCAGATCGGGGAATCTTGCCACACGACGAATCAAGGCAAGATAAATCAGCGCAAGAATGGCGCATACGATGGAAAACGCATAGTCCGGCGTGAGGTGTTTTATCCAGCCAAGAGAAAAATTAACTGCAATAACTAAACCGATTACCACCAGAATAGAGGTAACGATTTTCAACAGCAACACCGGCAGCGAACTTGGCGGATCAGTGCGCGGCAGACCTTGCAGATTCATTTTCAGCGCTTCCAGATGCACGATATATACCAGCGCAATATAGGATATTAGCGCCGGCAGTGCCGCATGAACGATTAGTTGACTGTACGGCATATTGACATATTCGATCATTAAAAAAGCGGCTGCACCCATTACCGGCGGCATGATTTGTCCATTTACCGATGAAGCGACTTCCACAGCACCGGCTTTTTCGGCGGAAAATCCGACCCGCTTCATCATTGGGATGGTAAATGTGCCGGTGGTAACGACATTAGCAATGGAAGAACCTGAAATCAATCCGGTCAAGCCGGAAGAGACTACTGCGGCTTTTGCCGGACCGCCGCGTAAATGACCCAAATAAGCAAACGCGGTTTTGATAAAATAATTGCCGGCGCCGGCTTTATCTAGCAATGCACCGAATAATACAAACAGGAATACATACTTGGTTGAAACACCCAGTGCGACGCCGAATACCCCTTCAGTAGTGACCCATTGCTGATTGATGATTTGTGATAGCGAACCCGAACGATGGCTGATGATCCAATTGCTTGGCAGATACTGACCGAAATAATTATACAGCAGAAATACGATGGCAATAATGACCAACGGTAATCCCAGACTACGCCGGCAGGCCTCCAGTAAAAGAATGATGCCCAGACAGCCGGCAATAATATCCTGTGTATTCGGTGCGCCGAAACGGGTAACTAATCCTTCGTAAAAGAAAATATAATATGCACCTAAAAATGCGCCCAGCACGGCGAACAGCCAATCTTGATAGGGTACTCGATTTTTGGGGGATGCCGCAAATGCGGGGAAGACGAGATAGGCCAGAAACAGTGCGAATGCCAAGTGTATGGAACGCGCTTTGGTATCGTCAATAACGACATTCAAATTCCAGCCCCAGTGGCGGATCACTTCCTGTAGCCAAAATGGCAGCGGCGAGGTGTAATAAAGTTGAAAAATCGACCATAAAATTGCAGTAATGATAATTAGCTTTTTGGTTAATCCGGTAGGATTACGACCGCCGGAATCATTAGACGCGACGATATCCTGCAAATCATCATAATCGACGGTTTTGGATTTTACGGACATAAGTTCTCCCGAAAACGATGATATTAATGAAAAAATAATACTTTTATTAAACAGAAAAGGGCAGGTGAAACCTGCCTAAAACAGCGACAGCGATAAGCGTTATTGAATCCAACCGCGTTCTTTATAATAGCGTACTGCGCCGTCGTGCAGTGGTGCCGATAGGGCGTTTTTGATCATCTCTTGTTCTTTCAAATTGGCAAATGCCGGATGTAGGCGTTTAAAGCGATCAAAGTTATCAAACACCGCTTTTACCACCGCATAGACGCGCTCGTCATCCACATCGGCGGACGTTACTAAGGTGGCATACACCCCGAAGGTATCAATCGGGTTATTAGTGCCTTTGTATAAACCGCCCGGAATGGTTGCTTTGGCATAGTAAGGATTATCGGCGACCAGCTTGTCGATAGCTTCTCCGGAAACTGGTACCAAATGCGCATTACAGGATGCTGCAGCTTCTTTTAATGCACCGTTCGGGTGACCGACATTATAGGTAATTGCATCTAAATTGTTATCACACATAACTGATGCCATTTCCGCCGGTTTCAGCTCGGAGGCAACTTTAAATTCTTTATCGCTCCAACCTTTTGCCGCCAAAATGACGTTCATCGTTGCGCGGGTGCCGGAGCCAGGATCACCAACATTGACACGTTTGCCTTTCAGATCATCAAAGCTGTTAATGCCTGAATCATCGCGTGCCATAAGTGTAAAGGGTTCCGGGTGAAGCGAAAATACAGCGCGTAGTTTGTCATTCTTTTTCCCTTCAAAGGAGCTGGTGCCGTTGTAAGCATGATATTGCCAGTCGGATTGCGCGATCCCCATTTCCATTTGGTGAGCGGCGATGGCATTCAGGTTGGCCACGGATGCGCCGGTTGACGGTGCGTTACATTTGATCTGAGTTTTGGCGGTATCGCGGTTAACCAGCTGGCAGATAGACTGACCCACGACATAGTACACACCGGTTTGGCCGCCGGTTCCGATAGTCACAAATTTATCTTCCGCTTGAACGGAAAACGCAGTAACGGCCATTCCGGCAATAAGAGAGAATTTTAGTAATTTTTTCATATTGTTGCTCCTATTGAAAATTAAGAATGATGATGAGATGTTGTGTCGGAATTTCTTACAGACAAAGTAAAGATATACAGTAGATTGATACGGCTTGCAACGAATTTTTATGGAAATATTTGGCTTGTTTATTTTTTTATAACTAATTAACAGATTTAAGAAATAGTTTATCTTTTATCTATAAAAGTTGCCTGTTTTTTGCCATAAAGTACGGTTAAAATTGTTAATGAATTGAACTAATAATGATTTTGTGAGTCTAAGGTTACAGGTTTGTTACTGTTTAATGACTAAGGAGCTTATATGAAATTATTAAAATCAGTACTGGCATTAAGTATCGGATTGGCTGTATCTGCAGTGTCTTTCGCTACGGAAAATCCAATGCAGGATGCTGCAAAAAATACCACTCAAACGATGAAGCAGGAAACACTCGGCAACATGCAAACTGCAAAGCAGCATGTACAGGATAAAGCCGGAACAATGAAAGAGACAACCGGCACGATGAAATCGGAATCGGTGGAAAAAGTCCGTTCCAGTGCGGTGGATAAAACTACGCACGTCAAAAAAGTTGTCACTGATCATGGTTCGGCAGTAAAAAAAGAAACCGTTACGGTAAAACGTAAAATCAATATTAATAAAGCCGATTCCGCAACCCTGCAAAAATTATCCGGTATCGGTGAAGAAAAAGCGAAAGCGATTATTGAATACCGGAATAAAACCGGCAAAATTAAATCTGCCTCGGATTTATCTAAAGTCCCGGGAATCGGTCGTAAAACCGCCGAACAAATTGCACCGCATTTAAGTTATTAATGAATGGTTGAGGAATAAAAAATACCGCACGATTAAAAGTGCGGTATTTTTTTGCGGAGTTTTACTTAACTTTTATCCATAGGTTCAAACGGGCGTTGGGTATGACCGACGTAAAGCTGACGTGGGCGAACGATTTTCATATTGCCCGGTTTAAACATTTCTTTCCAGTGCGCAATCCAGCCGACGGTTCTTGCCAGCGCAAACATTACCGTGAACATTGAGGTCGGAATGCCGATGGCTTTTAAGATAATGCCGGAATAGAAGTCTACATTTGGGTAGAGTTTGTGTTCGATAAAATATGGATCACTTAGGGCGATTCGTTCCAGTTCCATGGCCACTTCAAATAGCGGTGTGGTAATACCGAGTTCCTGTAGCACTTCGTGACAGGTTTTACGCATCACTTTAGCGCGTGGATCATAGTTTTTATATACGCGGTGACCGAAGCCCATTAAACGGAACGGATCATTTCTGTCTTTTGCTCGCGCGATATATTCCGGAATACGATCGACAGTACCGATTTCTTCCAGCATATTGATACAAGCTTCATTGGCGCCGCCGTGAGCCGGTCCCCATAAAGAGGCGATTCCCGCTGCGATGCAGGCAAACGGGTTGGCACCGGAAGAGGCGGCGGTACGCACGGTTGATGTAGAGGCGTTTTGTTCATGATCGGCGTGCAGGATAAAGATTCTGTCCATGGCGCGTTCCAGCACAGGGTTGACTTCGTAAGGTTCGCAAGGTGTGGCGAACATCATGTGCAGGAAGTTGCCGGAATAAGACAGCTTATTGAGCGGGAACATAAACGGTTGACCGATAGAATATTTGTAACACATTGCCGCTAACGTCGGCATCTTCGCCAATAAACGAATGGCGGTCAATTCGCGATGTTCAATATCGTTAATATCCAGTGAATCATGATAGAACGCCGCCAATGCGCCACTTACCCCGCACATAATCGCCATCGGGTGCGAGTCGCGGCGGAAACCGTGGAAGAAACGGGAAATCTGCTCGTGAACCAGTGTATGTTTGCGTACCAGCTGAACGAAGTTTTTATATTCTTCGGCATTCGGACGTTCACCGAATAGCAGTAGGTGCGCCACTTCCAGATAGTCGGCATTTTGCGCAAGATCGGCGATAGGGTAACCGCGATGCAATAAAATACCTTCGTCGCCGTCAATATAGGTAATTTCCGAGGCGCAGGAGGCGGTGGACATAAACCCCGGATCAAAAGTAAATAGCTTATTTTTAACCAATTGCTGCACATCAATGGTGTCATAGCCGAGTGTTCCCTGACGCACAGGAAGATTCAGTTCACGACCGTCGCTGAGAGAAAGTTTTGCGGTTAATTCAGTCATAGGATATTCCTTCTTAATTGTTTAATAATGAAGTTGATGTTGTGTTTGTATAGAGGTGTATTTTTTGTGTCCCATCCAATATAACCTGTTATTTATCGACTGTCTTTATAATTTTGTAAAAATTTATTTGTTAAATAAATGTTATTTTTAAAAATGAGAGGGAGATCAAAAAATAGGAAAAATGTTAATTATTTGTTAAGTAATTTTATTGATTATCGGAGAAATTTGTTTTTTAATTGTCCGAGTGGCTATTCAACTTAAAACAGAACGTGTTTATTACTGAATCCTATGTATAATAGGTTGAATACGGTTTTACACCCTATATCGCTATCAATCGAATCAGGTGGTCGCAATGAAACAAAACAACCCAATTAGTGAATGGTTAGCTTCCAGCGCACTTGGCGGCGCGAACCAGTCTTATGTGGAACAGCTTTATGAGGATTATCTCCAAGATCCGGATTCCGTCGATGAAAGCTGGCAACAAATCTTTAATTCTCTTCCAAAATCAACCGCACTTGAACAACCTCACTCCCCGGTCCGTGACTATTTTAAACGGCTGGCGCGCGATAAATCGCAAAACGGCGCAACAGTTATTGACCCGAACGTCAGCGCCAGACTGGTTAAAGTTTTGCAATGGGTGAACGGACACCGTAACCGCGGTCATCTGCATGCGGATCTCGATCCGCTTAAACTCTGGCAGCGGATGGACGCGCCGACACTAGACTATAAATTTTACGGTTTTACCGATGCGGATCTGGACGAAGAATTCGATATCGGCGGCTATGTATATAATAAAGACAAAATCAGTCTACGTGATCTTGCTTATGCCCTGAAAAATACCTATTGCAGCACCATTGGGCTGGAATTTATGCACGTCAATGATCTAGAAGCGCGTACTTGGTTGCAGAGCAAACTTGAAAATCTGTTGAATAAACCGCTGTTTAAAAAAGAAGAACAGCTCACGTTTTTGCAGGAGCTGACTGCCGCGGACGGATTAGAGCGTTATCTCGGCGCCAAATTCCCCGGCGCGAAACGCTTTTCTTTAGAGGGTAGCGATGCGTTTATTCTGTTAATGAAAGAAATTATCCGTCATGGTGGGCGTAACGGTATCAACGAGATCGTGATGGGGATGGCGCACCGCGGACGGTTGAATATGCTGGTCAATGTGCTGGGCAAAAAACCGGCGGAGCTGTTTGATGAGTTTGCCGGCAAACATCATGGCAACGGTACCGGCGATGTGAAATATCATCAGGGCTTTTCCTCGGATTTCATGACCGATAACGGCATTGTACATTTGGTGTTGGCGTTTAATCCGTCGCATTTAGAGATCGTCAATCCGGTCGTGCTCGGTTCGGTGCGCGCGCGCCAAAACCGGATTGCGGACAACGAACGCAGCAAAGTGTTGCCGATTACGGTACATGGCGATTCCGCGCTGGCAGGACAGGGGGTGGTACAGGAAACCCTGAACATGTCGGCAACCCGCGGTTATTCCGTTGGCGGTACGATTCGGGTGGTGATCAACAATCAAATCGGCTTTACTACATCTAACCCGCATGATACCCGCTCCACCGAATACTGTACCGATATTGCGAAAATGATCGAAGCGCCGATAATTCATGTCAACGGCGATGATCCGGAAGCGGTAGCTTATGCGGCGCGTATGGCGGTGGAATTCCGGGTTAAATTTAAACGTGATATTTTTATCGATCTGATCTCTTATCGACGCCACGGGCATAATGAAGCGGACGAACCGTCGGTGACTCAGCCGGTGATGTATGAAAAAGTCAAACGGCACCCGACCCCGCGTAAAGTCTATGCCGATCGTCTGATTGCCGACGGAGTGGTTGACGAAGAATATGTAACGGAGCTGGTCAATAATTATCGTGATGCTTTGGATAACGGCGATTGTGTGGTGTCGGAATGGCGTGAAATGGATATGGAGGCGATGGACTGGACAACCTTCCTCAGTCAGGAATGGACGGAATATGAAAGCAGTATTGATGCTCAGCGCTTTGACGGGTTGGCGAATAAAGTCTGCGAATATCCGTCTACTCATCCGCTGCACGCCCGAGTGAAGAAAATTTATGATGATCGCCGATTAATGGCAAAC
The DNA here is from genome assembly GCA_000752995.2 of Haemophilus massiliensis. Taxonomy (GTDB): domain Bacteria; phylum Pseudomonadota; class Gammaproteobacteria; order Enterobacterales; family Pasteurellaceae; genus Necropsobacter; species Necropsobacter massiliensis_B. Next base: position 97,268 of record LM994635.1, read on the forward strand.
GGCGAAAAACCGTTTGACTGGGGCATGGCGGAAACCATGGCTTATGCGACCTTGTTGGATGAAGGCTACAATGTGCGTTTGTCCGGGGAGGATTGCGGACGCGGTACGTTCTTCCATCGGCATGCGGTATTGCACAGCCAGAAAGACGGTACCTTATATATTCCGTTAACTCAGCTGCACGGTCAGCAAGGGCATTTTGAAGTTTGGGATTCCGTGCTGTCGGAAGAAGCGGTGCTGGCTTATGAATACGGTTATGCTACCGCGACCCCGCGCACCTTAACCCTGTGGGAAGCGCAATTCGGTGATTTCGCCAACGTGGCGCAGGTGGTGATGGATCAGTTTATCAGTTCGGGCGAGCAGAAATGGGGCAGAATGTGCGGGTTGGTGATGCTATTGCCGCACGGTTATGAAGGGCAGGGACCGGAACATTCTTCTGCCCGTCTGGAGCGTTATTTACAGCTTTGTGCACAGCAGAATATGCAGGTCTGCGTGCCTTCGACACCGGCACAGATTTATCATTTATTGCGCCGTCAAATGTTACGCAAAGTGCGTCGCCCGCTAGTGGTGATTACACCGAAATCCTTATTGCGGCATCCGTTGGCGGTTTCGACCAAAGAAGAACTGGTGCAGGGTAAATACCGGAATGTTATCGGCGAGATAGATGTGCTTAATCCGAAAAAGGTCAGACGGGTCGTACTGTGTGCCGGCAAGGTATATTATGATCTGTTGGAACAGCGCCGTAAAAATCAGCAGACTGATGTGGCGATTATCCGGGTCGAGCAGCTTTATCCTTATCCGCACGAAGAAATGAAAGCTGCATTGGCGCCTTATAACCATGTCACGGATTATGTCTGGTGTCAGGAAGAACCATTAAATCAGGGCGCGTGGTATTGCAGTCAGCATAACTTTGTGACATCGTTGCCAGAGGCGGGCAAATTGCGTTATGTTGGACGCCCGGCTTCCGCGTCGCCGGCAGTCGGCTATATGTCCCTGCATAATGAACAACAACAGGCTTTAGTGACTGAAGCACTGGCTTAACTGATAAAAGCGCGGTAAAAATCACCGCACTTTCGCGAGAAACGTCAACAAGAAGGAACAGAATATGAGCGATTTTGAGATTATTACCCCCGATTTACCCGAGTCTGTGGCGGATGCTACCGTGGTGACATGGCATAAAAAAGTCGGCGATACCATTAAACGCGATGAGATTCTGGTTGAAATCGAAACGGATAAAGTCGTGCTGGAAGTTCCGGCGGCGGCAGACGGTGTGTTGGAAAGTATTCTGCAACCGGAAGGTGCGACGGTGGTGAGTAAACAGTTGTTAGGCAAAGTATCGGCGCGAGCAGTTGCCGGCGGAGTAACGAAAGATACCGTTCAAAACATAGAAAAAACACCGGCGGATCGCTATGCCGCGACACTGACTTCTGAACCGACCAACAGCGATGCGGTCAGCCCCGGCGTGCGCCGTTTACTGGCAGAGCATGAATTGAATGCGGAAGATATCAAAGGCAGCGGTGTCGGCGGTCGTCTCACCCGCGAGGATGTCGAACGAGCAATCGCGCAGAAAGCCACGCAGCAGCAGAAATCGGCAGTCGTGCCGGCGCTGGCGGAATCTGCCGTAACGCTTGCTCAGCGAGATGAAAAACGGGTACCGATGACCCGACTGCGTAAACGCATTGCAGAACGCCTATTGGAAGCGAAAAATACCACCGCCATGTTGACTACATTTAATGAAGTGGATATGCAGCCGATTATGAAATTACGCAAAACCTACGGCGAAAAATTTGAGAAACAGCACGCTACCCGTTTAGGTTTTATGTCTTTTTATATTAAAGCCGTAGTGGAAGCGCTCAAGCGTTATCCGGAAGTCAATGCCTCTATTGACGGCGATGATGTGGTTTATCACAATTATTTCGATATCAGTATTGCGGTGTCCACACCGCGCGGTTTGGTCACGCCGGTATTGCGCGACTGCGATAAGTTAAGCATGGCGGATATTGAAAAAGCAATTAAAGTGTTGGCGGAAAAAGGGCGTGACGGCAAGCTCACGGTAGATGATTTGACCGGCGGCAATTTCACCATTACCAACGGCGGTGTATTCGGTTCTTTAATGTCCACTCCGATTATTAATCCGCCGCAGAGCGCCATTTTAGGCATGCACGCGATTAAAGAACGCCCGGTGGCAATCGATGGTCAGGTGGTGATTCGCCCGATGATGTATCTGGCGCTTTCTTACGATCACCGGTTAATCGACGGACGTGAAAGCGTCGGCTTTCTGCTGACGATAAAAGAATTGCTGGAAGACCCGACCCGTCTGCTACTGGAAATTTGATGTTGCCGACCGGTTTTGACTTGCCGGCAGAAAAATATGCGTTGAGCTCTCCGTTTTACGCTTCATTAAATATGCAAATATAGACAACATTTAGGTTAAAGGATAACAATGAACTTACACGAATACCAAAGTAAACAACTCTTTGCGCAGTACGGTTTGCCGGTAAGCGAAGGTTATATCTGTAAAAATACGGCACAGGCGCTGAAGGCCATCGAAAAATTAGGCGCTGCGCCATGGGTTGCGAAATGTCAGGTACATGCCGGCGGTCGCGGCAAAGCGGGCGGCGTGCAGCTATTGAAGTCCGAACAGGAAGTGCGGTCGTTTTTTGAGACATTTTTGGGCAAACGGTTGGTGACGTTTCAAACCGATGCCGAGGGACAACCGGTCAACAGCATTTATCTTGAACCTGTGGTAGCGATTGAAAAAGAGCTGTATTTAAGTGCGGTGGTGGATCGCAGTTCACAGCGCATTGTGTTTATGGCGTCAACGGAAGGCGGTGTCGATATTGAGGAAGTGGCGGAAAAAACACCGCACTTGGTACATAAAATCTTAATCGATCCACTGGTCGGCGCAATGCCATATCAAGGGCGGGAACTGGCATTTAAACTGGGGTTAAACGGGGCGCAAATCAAACAATTTACCCACATGTTCTGTCAATTGGGGCGTTTATTTAGCGAGAAGGATTTAGCGTTGCTGGAAATCAATCCGCTGGTAATCCTGCGAGGCGGCGAGCTGCATTGTTTGGATGCGAAAATTGTGGTGGACGGCAATGCGCTGTTCCGTCATCCAGATTTGCTGGCGATGCGTGATTTAACACAGGAAGACCCGCGAGAAGCGGCGGCGGAAGAATGGAATCTGAATTATGTGGCGTTAAAAGGCAATATCGGCTGTATGGTTAACGGCGCTGGGCTAGCGATGGGCACCATGGATATTGTTAAGCTGCACGGCGGCGAACCGGCGAATTTTTTGGATGTGGGCGGCGGTGCAACCAAAGAGCGGGTAGCCGAAGCCTTTAAGATCATTTTGAGCGATCGGTCGGTAAAAGCCATTTTAGTTAATATTTTCGGCGGCATTGTGCGCTGCGATCTGATTGCTGAAGGCGTGATAGCCGCGGTCAATGAGGTGGGCGTCGGCGTACCGGTGGTTGTGCGTCTGGAAGGCACCAACGCCGGACTGGGACGTGAGATTTTGGCAAAAAGCGGACTAAATATTATGGCGGCGCAAAGTTTACAGGATGCTGCGCTGCAAGTGGTGAATGCGGCGGCGGGAGTGTAACGATGTCAATTTTGATTAATAAAGATACGAAAGTGATTTGTCAGGGATTTACCGGTGGACAAGGGACATTCCATTCCGAACAGGCGCTTGCTTACGGTACGCAGTTGGTGGGCGGTGTTTCACCGGGCAAAGGCGGCACAACTCACTTGGGACTGCCGGTTTTTGACACTGTGCGCCAGGCGGTAGAACACACCGGTGCGACAGCAACGGTGATTTATGTACCGGCACCGTTTTGTAAAGATGCCGTGCTTGAAGCCATTGACGCCGGGCTGCAATTGATCGTTTGTATTACCGAGGGCATTCCGACACTGGATATGCTTCAGATTAAGCATAAACTCAAACAATGCGACGATGTGGTGATGATCGGGCCGAACTGTCCGGGCGTGATTACGCCAGAGGAATGTAAAATCGGCATTATGCCGGGCAATATTCACCGAAAAGGACGTGTCGGTATTGTGTCGCGTTCCGGCACGTTAACTTATGAGGCGGTTAAACAAATTACCGATGAAGGACTTGGACAGTCAACCTGCGTGGGCATTGGCGGTGATCCGATTCCGGGCTCGAATTTTATTGATATATTAAAGCGGTTCCAGCAGGATCCGGAAACCGATGCCATTGTGATGATCGGCGAAATCGGCGGTTCGGCAGAAGAAGAAGCGGCGGCATTTATTCAATCCCATATCAGCAAACCGGTAGTCGGCTATATCGCCGGTATTACCGCGCCGAAAGGCAAACGAATGGGGCATGCCGGCGCGATTATCAGCGGTGGTAAAGGAACGGCGGAAGAAAAAATCGCCGCATTGGAGGCGGCAGGCGTAACAACGGTGCGTAGTCTGGCAGAAATCGGTGCGGCGTTAAAAAGTATATTGTAAGTAGAATCAGAGGGTTCTTAAAAGTGCGGTCGGATTTAACGAGGTTTTAAATCCGCCGCACTTATTTTTTGCGAGCAAGATCAAATTATGTCGTTTTGAACTTTGAACGGATAAAATTATCGGTGCTATAATCGTTTTAGCAATTTCAGACATTTGAAAGGAGTTAATGTGAAATTAGATGAGCTTGCAAAACTTGCCGGCGTTTCGCGTACAACGGTGAGTTATGTGGTTAACGGCAAGGCGAAACAATATCGCGTCAGTGATAAAACCATTGAAAAAGTTCAGGCGTTAATTAAAAAACATCAGTTCAAACCTAATGCGATGGCGGCGGGATTGCGTGCAGGGAAAAGCAACACAATCGGTTTGATTATTCCCGATTTTGAGAATATCAGTTATGCCAAAATCGCCAATCAGTTAGAGAATAAATTCCGTGAAAAAGGTTATCAGCTCTTGATTGCCTGCACTAATGATCACCCGGAAAATGAAATTGACTGTGCCAAACATTTGTTTCAGCGGCAGGTGGATGCGCTGATTGTATCTACCGCCTTACCGGCAAACACCCGTTTTTATCAGGACAACCACATCCCGGTTTTCGGTTTTGATCGACGGATTGCCTCCGACGGAGTGATCAACGTATTAACCGACGATGAACATGACGCTTACCGTCTGGCGCAAAATTTATTGCAGCAACAGCAATATCGGCGCATTTTGTTTTTCGGCGCTTTACCGGAATTGCCGACCAGCCAGGAACGTGAACGAGGTTTTCGTAACGCATTGCGTGAAAAAACAGATATAACCGTTGAACTGCTGTATGCCGCGCAATTCCACAAAGCGGCAGCGGCTGAGGCATTTGCTCGCTGGCTGGCGCAAAATCCGCTGCCGGATGCGTTGTTTGTCACCTCTCTGACCTTGCTGCAAGGTGTTTTTCAGGTTTTATTACAGCAGAAAAAAGCGATACCGAAACAGCTGGTGATTGCGACTTTCGGTGATCACGATATGTTGGAAGTGCTGGAAAACCCGGTGGTCTGCGCAGTGCAGGATCATCAGCAAATCGTGCAATCTTTATTAAATCTGGTGCTGCATAAATTACACCATAAGAAAATGGACATGCAGCAAACCGTGATTTTACGCGATATTATGTATCATCATTACAGGTAGACTAATTGAGCGGAATCGTTACCGGCGGTGGCAAGGGTTCGGGTTTGCCTAGAAAGTGCGGTTCTTTTTCGATTAAAAGATCCCATACCGCTTGTAAGCGGGCAAAAAATTCACGTATGCGCACGAAGGTGTAGCCCGACGGGTATTCCGCAGCGAAACAGATTGCGTCAATATTGTGATATTTGGCGATAAACAGAGCGCGTTCGCAGTGAAATTTCTGGGTAATAATCGTAATGGAATGCGCTTTAAAGACCTGATCGGCGCGGATTACGGAATCCAGCGTGCGGAATCCAGCGTAATCCATATACATAAAAGCTTCCGGAATGCCCATTTTTCTCAGATCCTTATACATGGTGCGCGGTTCATTATATTCCACTGTGCGGTTATCACCGCTGAGCAGCAGATAATCGACTTTCTTTGCTTTGAACAGTTCATCTGCCGCCAATAGGCGATTGGAATAAAACAAATTCGGGGTGTTTTTGGCAAAATATTTTGCTGTTCCCAGCAGCAACCCGTAGGGGCGGTTCGGTATACTGGCAACGTCGGTATAAATGCCCTGACGCACATAAAAACCAATTGCCTGATCAATCAAAATCAGCACAAAAATGCAGAGAAACAGCGCAGACATGCAGTAACGCAGGCATTTGTGTAAAAATGTCTTAACGCGTTCGCTGTGCAACATAGTTATCTGTGTTTGTTTAGTCATACGCTGATTTTATCGCAATTTAATTGCCTGTCAAAATAATGAAAAATAGCTATAAATTTAAGAGTTAAATCGGTCAGCGATGAGATTTTCGGTGGCTAAAACGTCTAGAAGTTTAGACGTCTAAAATTTCTTGACAACACCCGACGGTAGCGGTAGTTTATGCAGCAGGAACCGGCGCATGGAGCTGTCGGGTTAGATCGTTTACGGAATAGGCAATGACAGTACAAAAAGTAACACTTTTTACCGAACAGCCTCTCACTTTAACCTTGGGCGGGCAGCTGGAGCAAATTGACATTGCTTATCAGACATACGGAACATTAAATGCAGATAGAAATAATGCGGTTTTGATTTGTCATGCCCTGACCGGCGATGCCGAACCTTATTTTGAGGATAAATCCCAAACCGGCTGGTGGCAGAATTTTATGGGCGCCGGGCTTGCGCTGGATACCGAGCGTTATTATTTTATTTGTTCCAATGTGCTGGGCGGTTGTAAGGGGTCTACCGGTCCCGCGTCGTTGAATCCCGCCACACAAAAACCTTACGGCAGTCAGTTTCCGCATATCGTGGTGCAGGATTTAGTCAAAGTACAAAAAGCCTTGTTGGATCAGCTGAATATTTCGCATCTGCATGCAGTAATTGGCGGCTCATTCGGCGGCATGCAAGCGACCCAGTGGGCGATCGATTATCCGGATTTTGTCAGTAATGTGATTAATTTGTGTTCTTCCCTTTATTTCAGCGCGGAAGCCATTGGGTTTAACCATGTGATGCGGCAAGCCGTCATCAATGATCCGAATTTTAATCAGGGTGATTATTATGACGGCGAACCGCCGCTGAAAGGGTTGTCTATCGCACGTATGCTCGGTATGTTGACCTATCGCACGGATATTCAGTTAGCCAAGGCTTTCGGACGGGCGACCAAAACGGAGGGCGAATTCTGGGGTGATTATTTTCAGGTGGAATCTTATCTGAGCTATCAAGGCAAGAAATTTCTCGACCGTTTTGACGCCAATACTTATCTGCATTTACTGCGTGCGCTGGATTTATATGATCCGGCGGTAGGATATGCGGATATTAAAACCGCACTTTCACGAATCAAAGCGCGTTATACGCTGGTGGCGGTCACCAATGATCAGCTGTTTAAAATCGTGGATTTACGTAAAAGCAAAGCGCTGTTGGAACAATACGGCGTTAATCTGAATTATCATGAATTTCCTTCTGATTACGGTCATGATGCTTTTCTGGTGGATTATGATTTTTTTGAACCGCGGATCCGCTCAGGACTGGAGATTGCGTGAGATATCGGCATCACGAAATGGGAAACTCAACGAAGACAACGGATATGCAGTGTAAAAATAAATGACCGAAGTGCGGTCATTTTTTGATAATTTTCATTTGATGATTGGCAAAAGGTTGCTGTAAATCCGCCAGCTTTTCTCCCGTCGGCAATACCAAGTGCGGTGCGATTTCATATAACGGAACCAGCACGAATTCGCGCTTTTTCATATCATAATGAGGCACGGTCAAACGCGCATGTTGGATGATTTCATCGGCGTACAGCAAAATATCCAGATCCAGCGTTCTTTCCCCCCAACGACGTAAACGCACTCTGCCTTGTCGATTTTCGATCTGTTGCAGCTGATCCAATAAATCCAGCGGCGCGAGGGTTGTTTGTAGTGCAGCGACAGCGTTGACGTAATCAGGTTGATCCTGTGGACCCAGCGGGTGGCTGCGGTAAAAGGAACTTACCGCGCTTAGCTTAGAATCGGGCAGCGCCGCCAAGGCGGTTAAGGCGGCATTCAGTTGCTGCACCGGGTCGTTTAAATTGCTGCCTAAGGCGATGTAAACGGTTTTCATTCGGATATCGGTTTGGCTTTGCGCCGCTTTCTGGCACGGTAGAATTTTTTCTTCGGTTTCGGATTTAAGCGCTGCTGCTCCTGCACTAATGTGGAGCGCTGTTCGCCGTTGCTCAGCTGAAACTCATGCCACCACGCGGCAAGTTCCACCGTTTCACCGCCTTCAATTTCCGCACGCATTACCAACAAATCAAAAGCGGCCCGGAATTTCGGATGTTCCATCACTTTAAGCGGTGCATTGCCTGTGCGCTTTAACAACTGTAGCTGTAAAAACCAAATATCACGGATTACCGAGGTATGCCGGCGCGGCGCGGCAAGGGCGCGGCAGAATAAGCCTAAAATATCATTGCCGGCTAAGGCATAGGCATCGTGATTATTCAGCCCGCCTTCGTTTTTCAGCACATCCACTTTTTCGCGCAACGGATACCAGAAAAACGCGGCAAACAGAAAGGCCGGATTAATACGCAGCTTATCGGCAACGCGTTCGTCCGTTGAGGTCAATGCGGTGAGGATCATGCGTTCGGCATGACTGTCGCCTTGCTCGGTAAAATAGGGCATCAGTGCCGGGAACAATTGTTCGAAAAGCCCGTATTTACGCAGCAACAGATAGGTTTTTACACCGTATCCCGTTTGCAGTAGTTTCAGGCTTTCGTCAAATAAACGGGCGGGCGGAATGTTTTGCAGCAGTCTTGCCAGCCGACTGATAGGGGCTTCGCTCGGTTTTTCCAGAAACATGTCCAGTTTCGCCATAAAGCGAATTGAACGCAACATTCGCACCGGATCTTCTTGATAGCGCACCACCGGATCGCCGATTAAACGTAATTTGCCGGCTTTCAGATCTTCCAGTCCGTTAAAATAGTCGCACAGGGTATTGTCTTGCGGATTATAATACAACGCATTGACGGTAAAATCCCGCCGTTGTGCATCCTGTTCTATGCTGCCGTACACATTATCACGCAGCAACATACCTTGTTCGCTTTGTTTTGCTTGCCGTTCATTGTGGCTGTCGCTGTGATTGGCACGAAATGTCGCCACCTCAATGATATCGCGCCCAAACATCACATGAGCAAGCCGAAAACGCCGTCCTACCAGCCGGCATTGGCGTTGAAATACCGCCTGAATCTGTTCCGGCAGGGCGTTGGTCGCCACATCAAAATCTTTCGGGTGTTTGCCGAGCAGTAAATCGCGCAGACAACCGCCAACGATATAAGCCTCATAACCCTGGCGATGTAATTTTTCCACCACGTTCAGGGCATTTTTACTGATCATGCGCGGATTAATGCCGTATTGCGAGGCTTTTACAACATATTTATTATAGCGATGCGCCTGTGCGGCAGACTTCGCATTACGCGGAAGACGCGCTGATGTCACGAACGTCGGTTCGGCGCGTTGCGTAGAGGATTCGGTTTGCGGTTTTGATTTGAAATCTGCCGTTTGTTTCGGATTGACTTCAGGAACGGTGCGATGCGTTGTCTTTTTAAACAGATTCTTAATTAAATTTAAAATAGTTCACCCCTTAAGAAAAACACGGGCAGTTTAATTGATAAAGTGCGGTAGGGATAACCCATACCGCAGGGTTATTGTTCACGGAGTTGTTTGAGGGCGGTTTCTCGCCCTCATTCGATGCCGCTTAACCGACCATTTGTTTCTCGCGGATTTCCGCCAGCGTTTTACAATCAATGCACAGATCTGCGGTCGGACGCGCTTCCAAACGGCGGATGCCGATTTCTACCCCGCATGAATCGCAGTAACCGAAATCGCCGGTATCCAGTTTCTTCAGGGTATTCTCAATTTTTTTCATGAGCTTACGTTCACGATCACGGGCGCGCAGCTCCAGACTGAATTCCTCTTCCTGAGTTGCTCTGTCCGCCGGATCCGGAAAATTTGATGCTTCGTCGCGCATATGGGCAACGGTGCGGGAGGTTTCTTCACGAATTTGATCATGCCAAGCCTGCAGGATTTTTCTGAAATGAAGCAGTTGCTCTTCATTCATATATTCTTCGCCTTCTTTTACTTGATACGGCTCTACACCGGCTAAGGCTAGTAAACTTAAAGAAGCGTTAGTCATTTGTATCTCCTAGATAAACTTCATCCATTTAACTTGTTATTCAAACCGCGTTCGGGCGATAAGCATTCTCATGGTCTGTATGAAAAAGCCGATTAACGTGCAACGGGCTTTTTCAAGGGCGATATAAATAACAGAACTTGAGAGAATTAGCAAATAAATTTAACGTAGAAATTCTGATTTGTGCGAATAATTTTTTATTTTGAGATATTCGCGACAAAATTGAAAAAAACAATTTGTCGATTTGGATTTATCGTTTTAGCGTTTAATTATACGTTTGATGTAATTTATATTATGTTTCTGGCACGACAATGTTGGGAAAACGCTTTCCACGGTACAAAATTTGCCTAGATTATGCCGCGAAATGCAGGCAACGTGCTGATTATCGGTCGGAGATAAAACGCGTTGAACCGTATTTATGCGGATAACATACCGTACAAAAGTGCGGTTAAAATTCGCAAAGTTTTTACAGAAGAAACTCACCAAAAATCGACCGCACTTTTTGCATTTAAACCCAACGGGCGTACACTTGTAGTATTGCTCCGCGATTTCATGGCGAACCGAATGAAGATAGTGCAGATGCACAGGGTCGTTAGCGGAAGCAGAAAGCGAATTTTTTTAATCGGAACGGAGGCGATATGCAAGACTTTTCTCTTATTAAAACCAATGCTTATATTAACGGCAAATATATTGCGGCGAAAGACGGTAAAACTTTTGCCGTAACCAATCCGGCGAACGAACAGGAAATCTGCCGAGTTGCCGATCTCGGAGCAGAAGAAACGCAAGAGGCGATTTGTGCCGCGGCAAAGGCGCAGCAACAGTGGAAAAACGTGCTGCCGAAAGCCCGTGCCGCGGTGTTGCGCCGTTGGTATGAGCTTGTGATTCAACATAAAGACGAACTGGCGCGGATTTTAAGTCTGGAGCAGGGCAAGCCGATCACGGAGAGTCTCGGTGAGATCGCATACGGCGCCAGTTTTATCGAGTGGTTTGCCGAAGAGGCGAAACGCATTTGCGGCGATATTTTGCCTTCCGATAAATCCAGTCATCGTTTGCTGGTGCTTAAACAGCCGATCGGCGTCGTGGCGGCGATTACGCCGTGGAATTTTCCGAATGCGATGATTACGCGCAAAGCCGCACCGGCACTGGCGGCGGGCTGTGCGGTGGTTTTGAAGCCGGCATCGGAAACGCCATTGTCTGCGCTGGCGTTGGCGGAACTGGCGACGCGCGCGGGTCTGCCGGCAGGCTTGTTGAACGTGATTACTTCCACCGATTCGGTCGCGGTAGGTAAAGTGCTAACGGAAAGTCCGATCGTGCGCAAAGTGACCTTTACCGGTTCGACACGGATAGGTAAATTGTTAATGGCGCAATCCGCCTCGACGGTAAAAAAACTTGCGCTGGAATTAGGCGGCAATGCGCCCGCGATCGTATTTGATGACGCGGATTTGGATAAAGCGGTAGACGGCGTATTTGCCTCGAAATTCCGCAACAGCGGTCAAACCTGTGTCTGTACTAACCGTATTTATGTACAATCGGGAATTTACGATGCCTTTTTAGCGAAATTTGCTGCAAAAGTCAGCCGAATCAAACTGGGTGAAGCGAATACGCAAGGGGTGACAATGGGGCCGCTGATTAGTCAAAGTGCGGTCGACAAAGTGCAGGAACATATTCGTGATGCTCTGCAAAAAGGCGCAGAACTGGTACTGGGCGGACAGCTTGATGCGTTGGGCGGCACTTTTTTCCAGCCGACGGTATTGCGTAATGTGACGCAGGACATGCTTGTAGCGCGGGAAGAAACCTTTGCACCTTTGGCGCCGGTATTTAAATTTGAAACGGAAGATGAAGCGGTGCGTATGGCAAACGATACGGAATTCGGATTGGCATCCTATCTGTTTACGCAAAATATTGCACGTATTTGGCGCGTATCGGAAGCGTTGGAATACGGTATTGTGGGGATCAACGAGGGGCTTATCAGCAATGAAGTCGCTCCCTTTGGCGGCATCAAGGAATCCGGTCTGGGGCGCGAAGGATCCCGCTATGGGATTGACGAGTTTTTAGAACTGAAATACCTATGTCTGGATCTCTGATTGTTTCCCTGTTCTCATTGCTTAACACCGCTTGAATGGAAACATTCAGGCGGTTTT
>LM994635.1:110517-247023 GCA_000752995.2 Haemophilus massiliensis
GGTATGAGCTTGTGATTCAACATAAAGACGAACTGGCGCGGATTTTAAGTCTGGAGCAGGGCAAGCCGATCACGGAGAGTCTCGGTGAGATCGCATACGGCGCCAGTTTTATCGAGTGGTTTGCCGAAGAGGCGAAACGCATTTGCGGCGATATTTTGCCTTCCGATAAATCCAGTCATCGTTTGCTGGTGCTTAAACAGCCGATCGGCGTCGTGGCGGCGATTACGCCGTGGAATTTTCCGAATGCGATGATTACGCGCAAAGCCGCACCGGCACTGGCGGCGGGCTGTGCGGTGGTTTTGAAGCCGGCATCGGAAACGCCATTGTCTGCGCTGGCGTTGGCGGAACTGGCGACGCGCGCGGGTCTGCCGGCAGGCTTGTTGAACGTGATTACTTCCACCGATTCGGTCGCGGTAGGTAAAGTGCTAACGGAAAGTCCGATCGTGCGCAAAGTGACCTTTACCGGTTCGACACGGATAGGTAAATTGTTAATGGCGCAATCCGCCTCGACGGTAAAAAAACTTGCGCTGGAATTAGGCGGCAATGCGCCCGCGATCGTATTTGATGACGCGGATTTGGATAAAGCGGTAGACGGCGTATTTGCCTCGAAATTCCGCAACAGCGGTCAAACCTGTGTCTGTACTAACCGTATTTATGTACAATCGGGAATTTACGATGCCTTTTTAGCGAAATTTGCTGCAAAAGTCAGCCGAATCAAACTGGGTGAAGCGAATACGCAAGGGGTGACAATGGGGCCGCTGATTAGTCAAAGTGCGGTCGACAAAGTGCAGGAACATATTCGTGATGCTCTGCAAAAAGGCGCAGAACTGGTACTGGGCGGACAGCTTGATGCGTTGGGCGGCACTTTTTTCCAGCCGACGGTATTGCGTAATGTGACGCAGGACATGCTTGTAGCGCGGGAAGAAACCTTTGCACCTTTGGCGCCGGTATTTAAATTTGAAACGGAAGATGAAGCGGTGCGTATGGCAAACGATACGGAATTCGGATTGGCATCCTATCTGTTTACGCAAAATATTGCACGTATTTGGCGCGTATCGGAAGCGTTGGAATACGGTATTGTGGGGATCAACGAGGGGCTTATCAGCAATGAAGTCGCTCCCTTTGGCGGCATCAAGGAATCCGGTCTGGGGCGCGAAGGATCCCGCTATGGGATTGACGAGTTTTTAGAACTGAAATACCTATGTCTGGATCTCTGATTGTTTCCCTGTTCTCATTGCTTAACACCGCTTGAATGGAAACATTCAGGCGGTTTTTAGTGCAATAAAGGTGATTTTTGCGATCCTTGTCGTGAAAATAATCCTGTGGCGTTGGCGTATTATCATCAATTTTTCATAGTAACGCAAAATACTGCCCGTTTGCCGTTATGAAATATTGTCGCCTGAATTTAGATGTTATCGTTGCACTCATTTTGTTTGCCGCGTTCAGTTTATGCTGGATACCGCGCGCTTATTTGCTGAATTTAACCTGTGCGGCGATTATTTCGGCAGGCGGACTGGTGGTGTTGGTAATTGCAATTCTGCGCGATTGCATCAAATTGGCTCGATTTGGTACGGCTTGGGTTTTGCTGACATTATGCTTGGCGTATTTTCATTATTCTGCCGTTGCTTTGTTGCAGCAGGCGGAGCGGATTGCCGCTCTGCCGAAACGGGTGAACACGGAGTTTCGTATTGCGGAGATCATTCGTCATAACGAGTATCAGGCGCTGGTGGCGACGGCGCGCCTGAGCGATGAGTTGCCCGAACAGCGGCTTTATCTGCGCTGGCAGCATTCGCAGCCGGCGAATCTCGGCGAACGCTGGAAAGGCGAGCTATATTTGCGTGTGCTTTCTTCGCGCTTGAATGATGGCGGTTTTGACCGCCAGCAATGGTATTTTGCCAAGGGGATAAGCGCTTATGCGACGGTAAAAAGTGCGGTCAAAATAGAAGATGAATCTTCTTTGCGGCAGCGATGGTTGCAACAGGCTTTACGGCAAACGGAAGGGTTATCTGCGCAGGGGTTGTTGCTTGCACTGGGATTCGGCGAACGTGCGTGGCTGGATTCGGCACGCTGGCAGATTTATCAGCGCACCAATACGGCGCATTTAATCGCGATTTCCGGTTTGCATATCGGATTGGCGATGTTGATGGGTTTTGGTCTGGTACGAATTGTACAGATTTTTTTACCGACCCGACATATCGGTCCGTTCCTGCCGCTATTGGGCGGACTGGCGATGGCATGGGGATATGCCGAGCTGGCGGGCTTGAGTATCCCGACTTTCCGTGCGATTACTGCGCTGGCAGTAATTTGTTTGTTGCGTTTCAGGCGCGTGTATTGCACGGCGTGGCAGATGCTGCTGCGGGTAGTGGCGCTGTTGCTGATTGTAGATCCGCTGATGCTGCTTTCCGCCAGTTTCTGGCTGTCGGTCGGTGCGGTGGCGGCGTTGATTGTGTGGTATCAATTTATGCCGCTTGCCTTATTGCAATGGCGCGGGCGCTCGCTGGAACATTCGCCGTTGCGCAATATGCGCTATGTCATCAACCTGCTGCATTTACAGTTCGGTTTGTTGTGGTTGTTCAGTCCGATACTGCTGCTGCAATTTAACGCTATTTCATTGAGCGGTTTTGTTGCCAATCTGATTACCGTGCCGTTATTCAGTCTGGCATTGGTGCCGTTAGTGCTGTTTGCGGTGATCAGTCAGGGCGCATGGAATACGTGGTGGCTGGCAAATGGGCTGGCGGAGCGGATCACCGACTGGATCCGTCCATTGCAGGAGAATTGGCTTGTCATATCCAGCCAAAATACGCTAATTTTCACCGCACTTTTAAGTCTGCTGTTCGGTGGCAATCTATACTGGCTGATGCGCCGACAGCGGAAATCTGTCGAGGCAATGACATTTATTTTGCCGCGTTCCCGCTTCCCTTTTCAGTTAAATGAGCAGGCAATTGCGCCGGCAGTGATGTTGCGAAAAGGTATTATCGGCAGTGTGATTGTCGCATTTTGCTGTCTGCTGTGTTATGCGCAGGAGCGTATTAACCGACCATTGTGGCGCATGGAAACGCTGGATGTCGGGCAGGGGCTGGCGACATTACTGATTAAAGATAAGCATGCCATATTGTACGATACCGGTGCGGGCTGGCGCGATGGCAGTATGGCGAAAACAGAGATTATTCCTTATTTGCAGCGTCAGGGAATTCAGGTTGAAAAACTGATTTTAAGCCATGATGATAACGATCATGCCGGCGGTGCGGTTGATATTTTGCAACATTATCCTAAGTCGGAACTGGTGAGCCCATCACACAAAAACTATGGCGAAATCCACCGCACTTTTTGTTATCGGGGGCGCCAATGGCTTTGGCGAGGGCTGACAATCCATGCTTTATGGCCGCCGGCGCCGGTTGAGCGAGCGGATAATCCAGATTCTTGTGTCTTGTTGATTGAAGACGGGCGTTATCGGCTCTTGTTGACCGGCGATGCAGATATTGGGTCAGAAAATCAGTTTGTAGCGGCGCTGCAACATATTGATGTGTTACAGGTCGGGCATCACGGTAGTAAAACTTCTACCGGTCAGCGTTTGGTCGCAAAGACTCGCCCGAAAATCGCGCTGATTTCAAGCGGGCGTCACAATCCGTGGGGTTTTCCGCATCCTGATGTAACGGCAAGGCTGCAAGCTCAACAAAGTGCGGTCTATAATACGGCAGTTTCCGGGCAGATAGAACTGGCGTTTTATCCCGCACACATTAAAATTCGCCCAGCCAGAACGGATTTTGTGCCTTGGTATCGTGGATTAATTGGCTTGCATAGAAAATAAAGGTACAATGACGCGATTTTTTTCTATTTAAGAAGATAAACTATGCAAGATAAAGACCTTTCTACCGCGCAAACTTTTAAGCGTTTGTGGCCGATTATTGCACCGTTTAAAGCCGGTTTAATCGCCGCGGCGATTACCTTGGTATTTAACGCGCTTACCGACGCCGCGCTGATCCAAATGCTGAAGCCATTGCTGGATGACGGTTTCGGTAAGGCGGATGTCTCATTTTTGAGAATGATGGCACTGGTGGTTGTATTGTTGATTATTGTGCGCGGCGTTACCAGTTTCGTTTCGACTTATAGCCTTGCATGGGTATCCGGTAAAGTGGTGATGACTATGCGTCGCCGCTTGTTTCGTCACTTAATGTATATGCCGGTGGCGTTTTTTGATAAGAATTCCGCCGGTAAGTTATTGTCCCGTATTACTTATGACAGTGAACAGGTGGCGAATTCTTCTTCCGGCTCGCTGGTAACCATTGTGCGTGAAGGCGCCTATATTATTTCTTTGCTTGGGGTGATGATTTATACCAGCTGGCAATTGTCGCTGGTGCTGTTTATTATCGGGCCGATTATTGCGGTGCTGATTCGGACGGTGTCAAAAATATTCCGCAATCTGGGGAAAAATATGCAGAATTCCATGGGCGAACTGACATCAACCGCAGAACAGATGTTGAAAGGACATAAAGTGGTGTTGTCTTTCGGCGGGCAGAATCTGGAGGAAGAACGTTTTAACCACGTCAGCAACGATATGCGTCGCAAAGGCATGAAAGTGATGATGGCGGATGCCATTTCCGATCCTATCGTACAAATTATCGCCTCTTTTGCGCTTTCCGCCGTGCTGTATTTGGCGACACTGCCGGAAATTATGAGCCAGAATCTGACCGCCGGTTCCTTTACCGTCGTGTTCTCTTCGATGCTGGCGATGATGCGCCCGTTAAAATCGCTGACCAATGTGAATGCGCAGTTTCAGCGCGGCATGGCGGCCTGTCAGACATTATTCGCCATTTTGGATATGGAAACCGAAAAAGATAACGGGCGCTACAGTATCGAAAAAGCCAAGGGTGACATCAGTTTTAAACATGTGACTTTCAGTTACGAAGGGCGGGAAAGTCGGGCGCTGAACGATATTTCCTTTGATATTCCGCATGGCAAAACGGTTGCGCTGGTGGGGCGTTCCGGTTCCGGCAAATCTACGATAGCGAATCTGGTTACGCGTTTTTATGACATCGAACAGGGCGAAATTACTTTAGACGGCGTGAATATTCAAGATTATACACTGCGCAATTTGCGCGAAAACTGCGCCGTCGTGTCGCAGCAGGTACATCTGTTTAACGATACGATTGCCAATAATATTGCTTATGCGGCGGCAAACCAATATAGCCGTGAAGCAATTATTAAAGCGGCAACGGCGGCACACGCTATGGAATTTATTGAACAGCTGGAAAACGGTTTAGATACGGTGATTGGAGAAAACGGCGCCAGCCTGTCCGGCGGTCAGCGTCAGCGCTTGGCGATTGCTCGGGCGCTGTTGCGTGATTCGCCGGTGCTGATTTTGGATGAAGCCACCTCGGCGTTGGATACGGAATCGGAACGAGCGATTCAGGCAGCACTGGAAGAATTGCAGAAAGACCGTACCGTATTGGTGATTGCACACCGTCTGTCCACCATTGAAAAAGCCGATGAAATTTTGGTGATTGAACACGGTGAAATCAAAGAGCGCGGCAATCACGCTGAACTGCTGGCGTTAAACGGCGTTTACAAACAGCTACATAGTATGCAATTTACTCATTAACGGGCTTATTAACAGGAAAGTGCGGTTATGAATTTTTGGTATGCTTCCGGAGGCTTAGCGCTGTTGCTGAAATGGCTGTTGGCGCCGTTTTCTGCGCTGTTCTGGCTGATTTCTCAACTTCGCCGCAGTTTGCTGCAACGCGGTATTTTGCCTACCTATCGTGCGCCGGTGCCGGTTGTTATTGTGGGAAATCTGTCCGTCGGCGGCAACGGCAAAACACCGGTTGTGATTTGGCTGGTACAACAGTTACAGCGGCAAGGGTTGAACGTCGGCGTGATTTCGCGCGGTTACGGCAGCCGTTCACCGGTGTATCCGCGACTGGTGGTGGCAAATGACGATCCGGTTCAGGCCGGCGATGAGCCGTTGCTGATTGCGCAACGTACCGGCGTGCCGGTATGTATTGCGCCGGATCGCAAACAAGCCGTGGAATTATTATTGCAGCATGCAGCCTGTGATCTAATCGTCAGCGATGATGGATTGCAGCATTATCAATTACAGCGTGATTTCGAGATTGTGGTGATCGATGCCGAACGCGGTCTGGGCAACGGTTTTGTGTTGCCGGCTGGGCCGTTGCGTGAATCGGCGCGGCGTTTGGCGTCTGTGGATTTGATTATTGCTAATGGTGCGCCCCATCCGTATGCGCAAGCGGTAATGCGGCTGGTGCCGAAATATGCGGTTAATTTATTAAACGGCAAATCCCGCGCATTAAGTGAATTGCGCGGGGAGGCGATTAATGCTGTTGCCGGAATCGGTAATCCGCCGCGTTTTTTTAGCATGTTGCAAAAATTAGGGTTTAAACTTGCCGAATGTTGCGCGTTTCAGGATCATCAGCGTTTTGAATCCGCACAGTTTGAAAAATTCGATAAAAAACGACCGCTCTTTATGACCGAAAAAGACGCGGTAAAATGTCGCGCTTTTGCACAAGAAAACTGGTGGTATGTGCCGGTGGAAGCGGAAATCAATGATGAGGCGGCGGCGCTTTTTATCGACAACATTATGACAGGAGTAAAAGGTGAACGCTAGACTGTTGGAAATCGTTGCCTGTCCGATGTGTCAGGGCAGATTGAAATACGACAAAGAACACGAACGACTTATCTGCAATTTTGATAAGGTATATTATCCGATTATGCGCGGCATTCCGGTGTTGTTGGCAGAGCAGGCGCAAGCGTTGACGGAGCCGACACAGGAGTCCGTTGATGCTTAAATTTACTGTTATTATTCCGGCGCGTTTCGCGTCCAGTCGTTTACCGGGCAAGCCGCTGGCAGATATTGCCGGCAAACCGATGATTCAGCATGTGTGGGAAAAAGCCTGTCAGTCAGGCGCTGAACGGGTGATCGTAGCTACCGACAATGAGCAGGTGGCGCAGGCGGTGCGGCAGTTCGGCGGTGAAGTTTGTATGACCTCGGAAAAACATAACTCCGGTACCGAACGACTGGCGGAAGTGGTGCAGCGATTCAATATCGCCGATGATGAAATTATTGTCAATATTCAAGGGGATGAACCGTTGATTCCGCCGCTGATTGTGCATCAGGTGGCGGAGAATCTGGCGCAATATCGGGTAAACATGGCGACGCTGGCGGTCAAAATTGAACAGGCAGAAGAACTGTTTAACCCGAATGTGGTGAAAGTGCTGAGCGATAAAGACGGCTATGTGCTGTATTTTTCTCGCGCGGTCATCCCTTGGGATCGCGATCAGTTCGCCTTATTGCAACAAGGTAAACCGACAAGCGAGCCGCTTGCCTTGGCAGATCACTATTTGCGCCATATCGGCATTTATGCTTACCGCGCGGGCTTTATTCGTCGTTATGTGCAGTGGCAACCGAGTGCGTTGGAACAAATCGAAAGTCTGGAGCAGCTGCGAGTGTTGTGGTACGGCGAGAAAATTCATGTGGAAGCGGCCAAAGCGGTGCCGGCAGTTGGTGTGGATACCGCAGAAGATCTGCAAAAAGTGCGGTCAATTTTGGGACATTTTTAATGTAAGTCCGATATGATGTTCGATGCCAAAGCCTTTCTTGCTAATGTTTCGCATGACCCCGGCGTGTATCGTATGTATGACGATAAAGATCGGGTTATTTATGTGGGCAAAGCAAAGGATCTGAAAAAGCGCCTTGCCAGCTATTTTCGCACCAATTTGTCCAGTCGCAAAACCGAAGCACTGGTGGCGGCAATCCGTCGCATTGAAACGACCATTACCTCGTCAGAAACCGAAGCGCTGTTGCTTGAGCACAATTACATCAAGACGTTTCAGCCGCGCTATAACGTGTTGTTGCGCGACGATAAATCTTATCCCTATATTCTGCTGACCAAAGAACGCCACCCGCGTATTACTGCCTACCGCGGGGCAAAGAAAATTCAGGGCGAATATTTTGGTCCGTATCCGGATGCGGGCGCCGTGCGTGAAACGCTATCGCTGTTGCAGAAATTATTTCCGGTACGGCAATGTGAAAATTCCGTTTACCGTAACCGTTCCCGTCCTTGTTTGCAGTATCAGATCGGACGCTGTAGCGCACCTTGTGTTGCCGGCTATGTCAGTGATGAAGAATATAACCAGCAGGTGAATTTTGCTCGTTTATTTTTGCAAGGCAAAGATCAGCAAGTGTTGGCTCATTTGATCGCCAAAATGGAACAGGCAAGCGCTCGGTTGGATTTTGAACAGGCGGCGCGTTATCGTGATCAAATTCAGGCGGTGCGTGCGGTGACTGAAAAACAATTCGTCGCCAACGAGCGACTGGATGATATTGATATTATTTCTATCGCTTATCGGCTCGGTGTGGCTTGCGTGCAGGTATTGTTTATTCGGCAGGGCAAAGTGCTGGGTAACCGCAGCTATTTTCCGAAAGTGCCTGCTGATACGGATCTGTCCGAACTGACGGAAACCTTTGTCGGGCAGTTTTATCTGCAAGGGCATCAAGGGCGCAGCATTCCAAACAGTATTATTGTGGACCATAAACTGACCCAGAAAACCGAACTGGAAACCTTACTGACCGAGCAGGCGGGACGTCGGGTGCTGATTCAAGACAGTACGAAGGGCAATAAGAGTAAATATTTGCAGCTGGCGCAAATGAATGCCAAGGCGGCGCTGGTCACGCAGCTGAAGCAATCTTCATTAATGCGCGAACGTTATGCCGAGTTGCAAAAGGTGTTGGGTATTGCGCCGATTAAGCGCATGGAATGTTTTGATATTAGTCATACCATGGGTGCACAAACGATAGCCTCCTGCGTGGTATTTAATCAGGACGGTCCGTTAAAACCCGATTACCGCCGTTTTAATATCAGCGGCATTACCGGTGGGGATGATTATGCGGCAATGGAACAGGCATTGCTGAAGCGCTATGATCGCGCGCTGGAAGAAGATAAAATTCCCGATATTATTTTTATTGACGGCGGTAAAGGGCAGCTTGGGCGGGCGTTGCGGGTATTTCAGCAACTGAATGTGGCATGGGATAAAAACCGACCGTTGCTGATTGGCGTAGCCAAAGGGGTGGATCGTAAAGCCGGGCTGGAAACCCTGATTATCAGCCAACAAGGCAGAGAACTGCATTTGCCGCCGGACAGTCTGGCGCTGCATCTGATTCAGCATATTCGCGACGAGAGCCATAATCATGCGATTGGCGGTCATCGTAACAAACGACAGAAAGCCTTTACGCACAGCAATCTGGAAAATATCGTCGGAGTGGGCGCTAAACGCCGGCAGGCATTGCTGAAATATTTGGGCGGCATGCAAGGCGTGAAAAACGCCACTGTAGATGAAATAGCCTCCGTGCCTGGTATTTCGGCGGCACTGGCGGAAAAAATTGTCGAGGCGCTGAAAAGTTAATCTTAATGTCGCTTTATTCGCCGACAAGTGCGGATAAATTCTGTCTGCACCCGTACTCTTGCTTCTGATATTCCGCACTTGGGCGATATCAAGTGCGGTTAAAATTGCCACTCGAAATTCAGTTGAATTTCATTCTGTTTATAGGAATACAGCCAGTCAACATTACTCCGATTATCGGTGTGTTTCAGCCATAGACTCGGCGTCATGCCGTAAAACTGCCATGTCGGCATTTTTAATATGGCCAGATAAACCTGTTGATTATCCCGTCGGGTCTGGTTTAACGATGCATTGAAGCCCTGGTAGTCATAACGGCGCAATAACGCCAGCAGAGTCGCATCCAGCCCGAACTCAAATTGTCGGTTTATGCCTGCGCGTAGCCCATACAGATAATAATTGTCAGCGTCATTCGTGGTATGTCGATATTGCCCGTCAAGCCCGCCAAACAAGGTTGTTTGGTCGGAAACGGTGTAATACAAAGTCGTATAAAGCGCACTCAGATCCGCCATGCGTAGTGCGTTATAGTGCGGTGAATATTGCAGCCTTTTTTGTTCCATTTGTATATTCAGCCAATGCTGCGTACCGATTCGGCGGTTCAGTGTGCTTTGTACGCCCCACGCCCGCGAATAAGTGCGGTTGCCTAGGCGATTATATTCAAACAAGGGCGTCAGGGTCAGTTCGGTTTTCATGTTCTGATAACGATAGCCAAGGTAAACTTTGCTGCTGTCTTCGGCATATTCTCCGGCATGCGGATAAAAATGGCCGTAGCTGTTCAGATAAAAGTACATGCCGTGATGACCGGATAATGCCGTCTGTTTCTGTGCACTGACATCATAACGCCAGCCCTGCGCATTGGCGGCAGGCGGCGAGGTAAAGCGAGCGAAGCAGTGAGTGCCTTGGTTCAGCGTGCAGAAACTGCGTTCGGAAGATTGATTGATATTGGTAGCGTACTGATACCCTAAGCTGAAAGACAGCTGCCATTTTTGTCGCTGTGCCAATGCCTGACGGTAGCTGTCGATACTGTACCGGACGCTATTCGGCAGTGGTAATGTCGCCAGTTGATTAAAAAGTGCGGTGGATTCTCGGCTTTTTTTATTTTCAAACAGCACGCGTGCCAGATCCAACTGAGCGCGGATAAAGCTCGGATCTGCCTGCAGTAGTTGACGATAGCGCTGTTCCGCCGTATCCATGTCGCCTTTTTGGCGCGCCAGTGCGGCTTCAGCAAATAAAACCAATTCGAGATGATGATCCTTGAAAGTTCGATAACGAATCAGAAGTTTTTCCGCCTCATCCCATAACTGTCGGTTTAAGGCGAAGAATAGTACCTGCCCGACCGCTTCGGCGTTATGTTCAATAACCACTGATTGACCGTCGAAAGAGAGTTCATTTTCGGTTGTCTGCGCATCAATTGCTTGTTCATCCACCTGACTTTCCTGTTGCTGTTGTCGGCTTATCTGGCTGTGTTGCTGCCAAAGTTGAACGGCATCATGATTATTTGGCGTTTGTACCGCTGCCAAAGCCGTTGTACAAGCGGCTATTAATAACGGTGGGAGAAAATGAAAAATTATGCCCGTTATATGGCGGTGATTAATATAGAAAGAAACCATAAATCTGCTTTTATAACTAATTTAAATAAAAAGGGGGAATGGGTTCCCCCGAATATTATTATTTTTTCGTTCCGCCGAATGCGGTGTCGTATTGGTTATGTCCGGCGAATTTCGCATAACCGGCTAATGCCGCCGCATTATTGCCGAAGAAATGACCTTGTGTGGTACCTGCTACGGTTTTATTTGCAGCTGCGGCGCCTGAGAAAGTATTGCCGTTAATCTTCGCATCATTGATGCTCACCGTTAAGCCGGTTTTGCTCATTGAGCCGTTAACTTGTTTTTTGCCGAAATCGGCGGTCAGTTCGCCTTTCAGCATTTCAGCCCCCAGCTTGCCGTGCTGATTAATGCCCTGCACGCTATACACGGCTTTTCCGCCGGTCGGCATGTTTTGTGTTTGGTTGTTACCGGCATAATATACCACCCGATCCTGCTTGGCGTTGGCGCCGTTGCCCAGCCATTCACCGTAGTATAATTCCTGCGTGCCGACTTTTTTAAACGCAAAGTTGCCTAATTTGCCGTGGAAGCCCGGCACCCAACTTGGCATGTTGTTCATGTTTAATACCACAACACCGTTTTTATCCTGCCCACCCAGTGATTTCGGCACCAGCACGTTATTAGCAACCTTGGTCAGCGATTGAAAACTGGTGACTTTAGAGGTTACGCCTTGCACTTCGATACCCGGTAATCCGCCGGGATCGGAATGGAACCAGCCGTCGTGTTTAGCAGAAGGGTTTTTTACGCTCAACGCGGCATTGTTATTGGATATGCCGGAGCTAATGTCGGCATTGGCGCTGAGTGTTATTGCGCAAGATAGGCAAAGTGCGGTGGTTAAAATGGATTTTTTCATATAAGATCTCCTAATTTTGTGAGGACTTTCCTCATTGTAATCATTGCATACATCATGATGTATGCGCTGCAAGACAGCAAAATTCGGGTCAAGCGAGTGTTTTGCTGTCTTTTTTAAACAACGGAATTATGCCGTTCCATTGCTTAAAATTTCGCCGTTAGACCTAGTTTAAAGGTTCTGCCCGGTGCCGGAATCATGGAACGGGTCATCGGATCCAGATAATAGCGATCAGTTAAATTGGTGCCGGTCAGTTCAATACTTAAATCCGGTGAAAAGGCATAGCGGATGTAAGCATCCACCACCAGTACCGGCTGCCATGACATCGGGCGATTCCAGTTCCAGAACGTATTATTTTTATCAAGTCCCTGTTCATAGATCCGTTGTTCATCTTTATTCACCGCCTTGCTGTGGTACAGCCAGCGGCTGCCGATTTCCAGTTTGCGTTCAAAGAAACGGCCGCCGATATTGGCGCTGATCGAATATTTCGGTTGCAGCTGGGTACGCAGATAGCCCATCGGGAAACCGCCGGTCATACATTTCGGTAAGCGTAATTCAACAGGATCAAGTTCTACTGCGGTATTGGCATCACAGACTTTATTTTTTAAATGATATTCAAACCCCAGATCGGCAAAGTAGTCGCCGTTGTCATAACGAGCCTGCAATTCAATACCTTCCAACTTGCGTTTATCCAGCTGTATGAAACGGAACTCGGTATCCCGATCGATCACGTTTTTAGTAACATTGTGGTAGTAACTGAGTTTAATATCCGCTTTGGTGGGGGTGGCGAACCAGTGACCGAAATCGTATGCGTAGCCCAGTTCGATATTGCGTGCCTTTTCCGGTTTCAGTTTGGCATCTTTAAAGCGTGCTGAAGTTCCCGGGCTAGCAGAAAAACCGATAGTGGTTTCAAAGATGCTCGGCATGCGGGCATATTGCACATAGCGGAGATAAACGCGGGAATGGTCGGTTAAAAACGCGGTGGCGGAAAATGCCGGAGAAAAGGCTTGACCGCGTTGTTTTTTCACTGATTTCAACAGTTCCTCTTTTTTTAGTTTTTCTTCAATTGGACCTGTTATTCTCTTTTGATATTTATATTCTGTTTTGCCGGTTTTGGGGTTTGTGACCAGTTCGTTTTTCAATGTACCGTTATAAAACGGATTGTCTTCTCGGTGTAGGCGTCCGTCAGAACGATAACGCCATGATATTGCTTCATTCTCACTAACGATACCGTTTTCGCAGTGACCAAAACAATTCATTTTTAATAATGTATGTAATGCCTCGTTTCGTTTTTCTTCCGATGAGTCTAAATTATGAAAATCTGCAGTGGCTTTAAGATAAGTATCCCATTCTTTTTTGGAAAGTACTCTATCGTAGTTAATTTCTTGTCCTACAGTAATCGTATCTGTTGAAAGCTCACCGGAATTCAGGAGTTCCGCCAAATAATCATCATAAGACCAGTATTCGTTGTAACGCCCGCCGGCGGTCAATGCCAGCCAGTCGGTTGGCCGGTAATGAAAATTGAGCGCGATGTCCCATTCCTGCCGCCGGCCGAGACGCGGCGGGGCTTCATAGGTAGTAAATCCGTCATTACGGTTTGATTTGCCCGGATTAAAGCTGGTTAAATGTTCGCGTTGCAGGGCTCCGGAAATGGTGAGATCCAGTTTATCGTGCAATTTCATCACATTGCTTAAATTCACCCCGCGGCGAGTGTTATGCGCCTGCATTTGTGCGCTGTTGACCAATGTATATTTGCCCGTATTCGGATGTTGTCGCACAATCGGATCACCATTGCGGTGCAGACAGGCGTAATCGACAATCAGCACATCTTTGCCGGAATTCGCGCTTGTCCAGTCCTGCCGTTCTTGTACGCAGCTGCTGGTCATGGCAAACCATTGGTAAAATGCCGGATCCTGTAATATGGCTTTCGGATCATTAATTTCGCGCGGATTACCGCCCGAGGTATTGGTCAGGCTATCGGTGCGGGTGTACCACAAGCCCAGTTTTAAATCGAGCCAGTCGTTATCCTCCGGATTGTAGGCATAATCAAAATTCAATGCGGATTGCTTAACAGTGGAAAGCGGCCACTGAGGAATAAACCCGTGAAAGCTACGGAAATCCAGACGAGAAGGCATAATTTCGCCGTAAGTGGTTTTGGTATGGCGATAGCCCAGCTTGATTTGCTGTGTTTTAGTCGGTCGTACTGTGGTTTTCAGCAAGTAAGATTCCATCAGACTGGAGGTATTCGGTACTTCCGTATGCGGGCGGTATATGGTGGCGGCAAAGGGCAGATTCGGTTCCATTTGCTTGATGGAAATATCCGAGCCTTTGATATCAATGTCTCCTTCGTAATTATGTGCGCCGCCTTTGCCCGCTAAATAGTTGCCTTTGCTGCGATAGCTGTAGGCGGCCAGCAAATCGAATTTATCTTCTCTGAGCCCCACTGCCAGACGCATCGCATTGTCATGCCCCCACGAACCTTTGGTTTTCGGTTTGATGAGCGCATGCGGTGAGAAAAAGCCTAAAATACACTGTCCGGTTTCACGGCAATCCTTACCGTTATCGAAATCGGGAATACGTTCTTTCACCGAATTATTGCTGGCTTCCAGTTTTAATTCGGCGCCGACCCGTTGTCCCGGCTTGAGAATATCGTCCACATCAATGGTACGCATTTTAATTGCGCCGCCGATACCCGACGCATTCCCGGAGGCGATATCCGGTCCTTTTTCTACGGTAATACCGGCGATTAGGTTCGGATCAAGATAGTTGCGGTTATTGGCGCCGTTATAGCCGCGCCAAGTGGTGATCGCCTGCTCCGTACCGTCGATGGTAACCGGAATTCGCCCTTCGCCTTGAATGCCGCGGATATTCGGATCCACCGCACCGCTATTGCGCGCATCGCCACTATAAACACCGTTAAACCCCTGAAATAAATCCGCCGGCGCCGCACCTTTATAGCGTTCGACGGTTTCTTTATCGGCGTACATATTGGTAATATTGCGCAAATAGACTTCATCCTTGCGTTGTTCATCCTGTCTGTCACTATTGCTTTTAACTTCAATAACATCCAGTTGATCCGAAGTTTTTTGAGCGTGACTTGTGGTATTGACTGCCATAAGCAATGTGGTCAGTATCAGTTTTTGGTAGTTTTTGGTAGTTTTTGGTAGTTTTTGGTAGTTTTTAAAGCCCATGTTTATTCCCTTTGTTGATAATGTAAATAATAACCATTCTCAAAAGAGATCAAAGCATAGTCAGAGAAAGAAAAAAATTCAAGTACTGAAATAGGAGTAATTTTATTTTGTGATGAAACTCACACTCAGGCTAAATTCTGAACGGAATTGATTGGCGTCACACGCATTCCGCCGCATAGTATCGGAATGGGTTGATTTTTTGTTTTAAACATCACATGAAAAAGCCAAGTAGGAGAACATTCCGTGTTAGTGCGCTGAGATGGCATAAAGCGATAATAAAAGTGCGGTCAAATAATCAATCGTTTTTGTATTGATACGACCGACTGATTTACCGCAGAAAAGAAAATCGAGTTGATATCGCTGATATGATTGTAACTGAAGGGCAGTAAAAAGTGCGGTCAAATAATGGATTGTTTTGTGGCACAAGAATCAAGATGAAATAAATTAACGGGCGGATAATGCACCGCCCGTGAAGTATTACAGCTGATAGAACATCGGTATGACGACCATTGCGCTGAGTGCGGCGATAATGCCGTAAACAATCATCGGTACTACGGTGCGTTTGATGATTGCACCTTCCGTATTGTTCATATTCAGCACCGAGCTGACAGCGACGATATTGTTGATACACACCATATTTCCCATGGCGCCGCCGACGGATTGCAGCGCGAGTACCAGTGTTGCCGATAAGCCGGTGAGTTCCGCCGTAGAAAGCTGAACGCTGCCGAATGTCAGGTTGGATACCGTGTTTGAACCGGAGAAGAATGCGCCGACCGCCCCCAGATACGAAGCAAAAACCGTCCAGTATTCGCCGGTTGCTTCGGCAAAACTTTTACCGATAATTTTCACCATGGAATTATCGCCGCCGACCAACATCAGATTCACCATAATTAATGCTCCGACCAAGGCGAAAAACGGATTTTTGCTTTGTTTGAAACTGCCGACAAAAATATCTTTGGTTTTGGCGCCGTTGACGGCGAACACCGGGATTGCGATCAGCACGGTGATCACAAACGGAATCAGTGCCGGCACATAGAGCAGCTTATAGCTTGCATTAATCGAGGTAGCGAAAATATTCTGTAAACTGAAAATTAAGCCGCGACTGATGTCAAAGGTGCCAAGTGAACCGAGCTGTATACTGAATAACGATGTGGCATCATTCATTATTGCTTTAAACGGCAACTGCTGCAAACG
Source organism: Haemophilus massiliensis (assembly GCA_000752995.2). Taxonomy (GTDB): domain Bacteria; phylum Pseudomonadota; class Gammaproteobacteria; order Enterobacterales; family Pasteurellaceae; genus Necropsobacter; species Necropsobacter massiliensis_B. Next base: position 126,768 of record LM994635.1, read on the forward strand.
GGTGACGATCAGGATCGCGATTAATAAACCGGTCGGAAACAGCGCTTTAACCACTTGTCCGACACTGACCGCACTGCTGTCTAAAGTACTTTCGGTTTTTGCCAGCCCGACGCCGCGGTTAGCCAGAAAAATGGAGACCAGCAAACCGATCGCACCGCCCACCAGCGCCGGAAATTCATAATTGACTTGTGCCAACAGAAAATAGGGGATAACGCAGGAAAATACCGATAAGTAAATAAATATGAGATTCCGGCGGATTTCTTTGCCGCTGACAATAAAACGCAGCGCCATTAACGGAATAATCAGCGCGGCGATGCTGTGAATTAATGCGGACATCGAACCGATCTCAAGAATTTGATCTTCAGTCAGGTTTAGCGGTCCGAAACCGAACCACGTCGGTGTACCTACCGCACCGAAAGAAACCGGCACGGAGTTCATCACCAATGCCAGCATTGCCACTTTCAGCGCCGGAAAGCCCAAGCCCACTAAAATCGGTGCGGCAATCGCCGCCGGTGTGCCGAAGCCGCTGGCGCCTTCGATCATAAAGGCGAACGCCCAGCCGATAATCATAATTTGCGCGACGGGATTCGGGTTAATATTGCCCAACCATTTGCGCAGAATATCCGTCGCACCGGAGATTTCGGAAAAACGGTTAAACAAAATAGCGCCGAAAATAACGGTAATCGGTGTTTGTACCGCAATCAGCGCCGAAGCGATATTTGCGCTGACGATAGTAATGTTGGTACCGAAGAAAACAAGTTGAATGATAAATACGACAGCGGCAATCCAAGGCAGCGCGACATAAGAGGGTAACGCATTGCGTTTAACCATTAAATAAATCAACAGAATGATCGGAAAGATACTTAAAAAAAGCGCCATACAGATACTCCATGCGACATTAATAAATTAGATTAAATTAAATGGAGTTTTATTCTATTGGGTTTTTAAATTTTATGTAGAGTATTTGTTAAAAAGTATGACAATAATCACAATATTTCTTTAACATTAAAATAAAAAACCATTAATTTGTTTAAAATTAATACAATAATATCTATATTAAAGAAAGTGCGGTTAAAATTAAGCGCGTTTTTCAGATGAACAAAACGGCGTATGTTTTTGCATACACCGTTGTACGTTTATACCATAATAAGGTTACAGTTTGCTTAAATCCACTAGCGCGTCAGCCGTAATATCGCTGATTTTCTGGTTGCTGGTCAGTGTCATAGCAACGCGCATTTCTTTCTGGAAAATATCCAGCATATTTTCCACGCCGGCTTGACCGGCTGCACCGAGGGCATAGACATAAGAACGTCCGAGCATGCAGGCATCCGCCCCGAGCGCGATCATTCTGACGATATCCAGGCCGTTGCGGATACCGGAGTCGGCTAAGATTTTTATTTCGCCTTTGACCGCTTCTGCAATCGGCGGAAGGGCGCGTGCGCTGGATAATACGCCGTCCAGCTGACGACCGCCGTGATTCGAGACAACGATGCCGTCTGCACCGAACAGTACGGCATCCTTGGCATCTTTCGGATCTAAAATGCCTTTGATAACCATCGGACCGTCCCAGAATTCGCGAATCCATTCCAAATCCTTCCATGAAATGGACGGGTCAAAGTTTTCTGTCAGCCAACCGATGTAATCATCCAGACCGATTTGTTTACCCATATATTGAGAAACATTGCCCAATGTATGCGGTTTGCCTTTAATCCCCACGTTCCATGCCCAGAACGGATGGGTTGCGCCCTGAATCACGCGACGGATTTCTTTATACGGACCGCTCATGCCGGAGTGCATATCACGATAACGGGCGCCGGGGGTCGGCATATCAACGGTAAATACCAGTGTCGAACAGCCCGCAGCTTTAGCACGTTCAAGGGCGTTGCGCATAAATCCTCTGTCTTTCAGCACATACAGCTGAAACCACATTGGACGGTTAATCGCCGGTGCGACTTCTTCGATTGGACAGATTGAAACTGTGGAAAGGGTAAATGGAATATTTCTGTTGGCGGCACCTTTGGCGGCTTGTACTTCACCGCGGCGCGCATACATACCGAGCGCTCCTACCGGGGCCAGTACGGCGGGCATGGACAGTTTTTCGCCGAACAGTTCAATTTCGGTATTCAGCTGCGACATATCCTTTAATACGCGTTGTCTGAGCGCGATATTTTCCAGATCGGTCACATTGCGTTTTAAGGTTTGTTCCGCATAGGAACCGCCATCAGCATAGTGAAACATAAACGGCGGCACGCGACGGCGTGCAGCTTCACGATAGTCGTTGGCTGATGAAATAATCATGGGTATTACCTCTTTTTGTTGTTATTAATATTACACAGTTATAATAAGAATGTAACAATAATGTAAATGTTTTCCCTTTGCAAACGGTTAATCCAAGAAATCGGTAAATTTTTTAATAGACTGTGGGAAAGATCACAAAATTAAACAACAACCGCCATTAACTTGTCTGACCACATGTATTAAACTGAACCGAACGTTTTTTAACCATATTGTGCAATGCAAGCGTTCCTGCGTATGCTTTTAGTAACAAAAAGTGCGGTCGGTTTTTTCAGTATTTTTTTAGCGCAGTGCCGCCGACGCGGCGAGAGATTGAGGCGCTTTCGGTGTGTTTGAGCATCAAAAATACGCTAAAATCCGACCGCACTTTACGTATGATATTGCCCCGGTCAATTTAAACCGGAGCAGGTTTGATGTATTTATCGAACCGAATTTTTGTTAAAAATCAGCAAAATCATTTGCCAGAAGAAGGCTAAGCCGCCGAGGATAAAGATCATATCGCCGATCATTCGCACCCAGCGCAGCGTTTCAAACAGCGGTTGCTGCATAAATGCTTCGCTGCGGGCATACCATAGACCTTCTTTCATACTGGCAAAGGCTTGGACTAAGCCGATTGGCAGTAGGCTGGTGAAGATCATTAAAACTAAGCCCAGATTTAATCCCCAGAAGCCGAATTTCATTAAGCGGTCGTTAAACGCCACATTCGGGCGCAGATAGCGCGCGATAAGGAACGAAAAACCGAGCGCCAGAAAACCGTACACCCCGAATAACGCGGCGTGAGCATGCACCGGTGTGGTGTTTAGACCCTGAATGTAGTAAAGGGAAATCGGCGGATTGATTAAGAACCCGAAGACGCCAGCACCCAACATATTCCAGAAGGCGACCGCCACAAAACAATAGATTGGCCATTGCAGACGTTTCATCCACGGCGCTTTGTTTTGCATGGACCAATGTTCCCAAGCCTCATAACCGAGCAGGACTAACGGCACCACTTCCAGAGCGGAGAATGAAGCGCCGACGGCAATAATCGGTGTTGTGGCGCCGGAGAAATAAATGTGGTGGAAAGTGCCCGGAATACCGCCGATTAAGAAAATTGCGGCGGCGGCAATGGTGGACACCGTGGCCGTGCGTTGCGAAACCAGCCCGAGGTTGACGAAAATAAAGGCCAGCGCCGCGACGGAGAAGACTTCAAAGAAGCCTTCCACCCATAAATGCACCACCCACCAGCGCCAGTATTCCATGACGGATAAATGCGTATGTTCGCCGTAGAACAGCGCCGGGCCGTAGAACAAACCAATCGCGATGACGGAGGCAAAGAATAATGCCAGCAGATTTTTATCGCCCGGTTGTCTGAATGCATTAATGGTGCCGCGCAGCATTAATACCAGCCAGAACAGGATACCGGCGAATTTGACGGCTTGCCAGAAACGCCCCAAGTCAATGTATTCATAACCTTGATGACCGAACAGAAAGCTGAGCTTTTGCGGGATCATGTGGGAAATGGCAAGGAAGCTGCCGCTAAAAGAACCGATAACCAGCACAACCAGCGCCCAGAATAATACATCGACCCCTAATTTTTGGAATTTCGGATCTTTACCGCCGTTAATAATCGGGGCGAGGAATAGTCCGCCGGCCAGAAATGCCATGGCAATCCAGAACAGTGCGGCTTGAATATGCCAAGTTCTGATTAATGAATAGGGGAACCATTCAGAAATATTGAGACCGTAAAATTCCTGTCCTTCTACGGTATAATGCGCCAGAATCGCGCCGAAGCTGATTTGTGCGATAAATAATGCCAATACGGTAAACAAATATTTACTTAAGGCTTTTTGAGACGGGGTCAGAGAAATCTTACTGAGCGGATCGACGCTTGGCGGTGTCGGGTCTTTTTCGTCTTCACGTCGTTTGAACGACCAAATCCAAACCATTGCACCGATACCGGCAATCAGGAACACCACGCTGGCGATAGACCAGATAATGTTTTCCGCGGTCGGTACGTTATTAATCAACGGTTCGTGCGGCCAGTTGTTCGTGTAGGTGGCATCGGTGTTCGGGCGTTCGGCGGAAGCGGTCCAGGCTGTCCAGAAGAAGAAACGCGCCAGATCCTGACGATCTTGCAGATTCGGCAAGGTGTTTTCTTTCATGGCGAAGTTTTCACGTGTACCGTGCAAAGTCGGTTCGTCGCCATATAAATTAATATAATATTGTGCGGTTTGGTTGATCGCCTGTAAACGGTCGGCAGAAATCACGACTTCGCCGTTTTTATCCACTTTACTCTTGCGATATTCTTTGACTAAATGGGCTTTCAGCAGCGTTTGCTGATCTTCGCTTAAATCGGCGAACGGCTTACCGTATTCTTTATTTGCCACAATATCCAGCCAATTGACCAATTCGCGGTGCAGCCAGTCGGCCGTCCAGTCCGGAGCCTGATAAGCGCCGTGCCCCCAGACCGAACCGAGCTGCATGCCGCCGGTGGTTTGCCAGGCGGTTTGACCGTGCAGAATATCAGCTTTGGTAAATAATGTTTCGCCGTTTTCCGTAACGTATTTTTCCGGAATCGGCGGCGCTTCGCGGTAGATTTCAAACCCATAGTAACCCAAAATCGAGAATGCCCCGATTAAAACGGCGACTAAGGTGTACCAGAGTTTTTTATATTGTCCCATAGATCACTCCTTATTCATTGTCATTGGTAAATTTCAACAGGTGCTATATCAAATAACCGACTAATTATATCAACTATTATGCTAAGCGTATTTACTGAAATCGGGGTATGCGCGCTTTAGCGCGCTATCCTTGGCGCAAAATAATGTGGCAGTGATGATTGAAAGTCCGTTTAAACGAAAGCTATTTAGCTGAAAAATAAGAAAGAAACCAAATAATCATACGGTGATACATGACAGCTGGTTTTTTTAAAGTGCGGTATTATTTTTTCAATTTTCGATAATGTCCCGGCGTTAAGGCATAATATTTTTTAAACGCTTTACCAAAATGAGTTTCGGATTGAAACCCGCTGGCAAGTGCAATTGACAGAATGGATTCATTACTCCGTTTGAGTAACACCGCCGCATTTTGCAAACGGATTTTGTGTACAAAGGCATGCGGGCTGATAGCCATTTGTTGCTTGAACACGCGCATCAGCTGCGCCCGCGACAGATTGGCGATAGTACTCATACGTTCAACGGACCAATCTTGTTCTGGGTGTGCCAATATCGCTTGAATTAAACGCTGCAAGCGTCGGTCTTGCCAGCCGTTCAGCGTGCCGCTCAGCGTCACATTATGCTGCTGCAAATAGGCGCGCAGGATCGAAACCAGCAACACAACGGAAAGCGCATTTGTCACCAATGTCGCGCCCATTGCCGGGCGGGCAGCTTCGTTGTGTAATAGCTGAATGATCGGCGTTAATATATGTTGCGTATCAATATGCAGAAAAATATATTCCGGCAAATTGCCGATTAATTCCGCTTGCCGCTCATATTCAAAACGAGCGCAGAAGAGGCTAAAATCCGCACTGGTCTCGCCGCAATGTTTGAGGATAAACGCGCCATTACGACCGGTTTGCGGAATGATTTTACGCGTCGTCGTATTCGGCTGATCAGTGAGAGTATGTCCGATTGAACGCGGGAAGAAAATTACATCACCGCTTTTCACGAAGTGCGGTTGCTGTTGACCGTCGATTTGCAGATAACCGCTGCCTTGCGTAACGATGTGCGCAATACCGCATGCGGTTTGCGGTTCATGCCGCAGATACCAGCTGCCTTGTAAACGGCATTGAATATCCAAATGCCCTGAAATTTGTGCCAATGAAATGAGTTGTTCAAGAATATCCATAATATTTGACGATGAATTGATACGATTTGACGAGATTTACCACTGAATTTGCATAATAATAACATCGTTTTTTATACAACAGGAGAAAATTTATGTTTAAAGATTGGCAACAACATACCGCATTGGTTAAAAAAGCGTTCGGTGAATTAGGTAAAAATCACCCTAAAATGCTACAGGCTTACGGCAGCCTCGAACAGGCCGCTGCGGCGGAAGCATTGGATGCCAAAACCAGAGAGCTGATTGCCCTGGCAGTCGCGATTACCACACGCTGTGAAAGTTGTATCAGCGTACATGCCGCCGCCGCAGCCAAAGCCGGCGCAACGGAAAGCGAAATCGCCGGTGCATTGGCCACCGCGATCTCTCTAAATGCCGGCGCCGCTTATACTTACGCCCTACGCGCCCTTGAAGCGGTCGAAACACAACGGTAAGCGCTATTTTTAATATATTTCTTTTACCACTGATAAATTTGATGGTAATCAGTTGAATTTATCAGTGGTTTTTTGTTGTGAGAGCTTTCGGATAGTAAACACGCCTTAAATACTAAGCCCGGCTCAACGTGATTTTTAAATTGTCACCGCCCGATAATGGCAGACGCGACGACGCCACTATTACCTTATTTAGGTTTAATTATTTGCAAGTGCGGTTAAAATTTATCGTATTTTTCTGTTTAGCATTCGAACCAAGAGAAAAATCTTTTTTTATCAATAAAATCGCTCAAGCTATAGCATTAAGAACGATAGGAAGTCATTCGGAAGAGCCGTTGTTGTATCATAAAAAAATAATCCGATTAATATATTAACCGGATTATTAAGTGCTCATTGAGAGCAGTCGAATTTTTTGAGCGCGTTATTCTTGCGAATTTTCGACCGCACTTTCTGACGCCGATTCTTCGTCGTCATCGACGTCGCAGACCCGTTCCAAGCTGACCAGCTGTTCGTTTTCGACGGTACGAATAAGGCGCACGCCCTGCGTATTACGCCCGACCACGCTGACTTCACTGACACGGGTTCTGACTAGGGTGCCGGCATCGGTAATCAGCATAATCTGATCGTTTTCTTCTACCTGTGTGGCGGCGACCACTTTGCCGTTGCGCTCGCTGACTTTAATAGAAATCACACCTTTGGTGTTGCGCGATTTGGCAGGGTATTCTTCCAGATTAGTACGTTTGCCGTAACCGTTTTGGGTTGCGGTTAAAATTGCGCCGCCATTTTTCGGTACGACTAACGAAACGACTTTATCGATATTCAGATCCAAACGCTCGTCGCCGTTATCCTCGGAAATCTCGTCATTTTCGACCGCACTTTCTTCCTCCGACGGCTCATTGCTTAAGGCCAGTTTTATACCGCGGACACCCGTTGCCGAACGCCCCATCGCGCGCACTGCGTTTTCGTCGAAGCGCACTACGCGCCCTTGTGAGGAGAACAGCATGATTTCATTACTGCCGTCGGTAATATCCACCCCGATCAGTTCGTCTTCGTCACGCAGATTCAGTGCAATAATCCCATTTGAACGCGGGCGGCTGAATTCGGTCAACGCAGTTTTCTTGACGATACCGCCGGCGGTCGCCATGACCACGAATTGATTTTCTTCGTAAGCGGAAACCGGCAGAATTGCGGTGATGCGCTCATTGTCTTCCAGCGGCAGGATATTGACTATCGGACGACCGCGCGCACCGCGGCTGGCTTGCGGCAGTTGATAGACTTTCAGCCAGTATAAGCGACCGCGGCTGGAGAAACATAGGATTGTGTCATGGGTATTGGCAACCAGCAGGCGCTCGATGAAATCCTCTTCTTTCATTTTGGTTGCCGATTTGCCTTTACCGCCGCGACGCTGTGCTTCGTAGTCGGTTAACGGCTGATATTTCACATAACCTTCGTGCGACAGGGTGACGACCACATCTTCCTGCGCGATCAGATCTTCCAAATTAATATCGCCAGACGCCGCGGTAATTTCGGTGCGGCGCGGATCGTTAAATTCCTGTTTTACCCGTTCTAGCTCTTCGCGCAGCACTTCTTTTAAGCGTTCGCTGCTGTTCAGAATACGTAACAGTTCGCTGATTTCATGCAGAATATCCTGATATTCATTGACGATTTTCTCATGTTCCAGACCGGTTAGGCGTTGTAGGCGCAAGTCTAAAATGGCGCGCGCCTGTTCTTCGGAAAGATAGTATTGACCGTCTCTGACCCCAAACTGTTCGTCAAGGTCTTCCGGACGGGAGGCATTTTCTCCGGCGGCATCCAACATCGCCTGCACATTGCCTAAATCCCAGCTGCGCGAGAGTAATCCTTCACGCGCTTCATCGGCGGTTTTGGAGGCGCGAATAAGTTCGATCACCGGGTCAATATTGGCTAAGGCGATTGCCAGCCCTTCCAAAATATGTGCGCGCTCACGGGCTTTGCGCAGTTCGAAGACGGTGCGACGGGTTATCACTTCGCGACGATGTTTCACGAAAGCGCTGATAATCTGTTTCAGATTAAACAGTTTCGGTTGACCGTGATCCAGCGCCACCATATTAATTCCGAAGGTCACCTGCATTTGGGTCAGCGCATAGAGATGATTCAATACCACTTCACCGACGGCATCGCGTTTTACTTCGATCTCAATGCGAAAGCCTTCCTTGTTGGAGACATCCAACACATTGCTGATACCCTCGATTTTTTTATCCCGCACCAGTTCGGCGATTTTTTCCACTAATCTGGCTTTATTGACCTGATAAGGAATTTCGGTCACGATAATGGTTTCGCGACCTTTGTCGTTGGTTTCAATTTCAGCTTTGGCTCGCACATAAACCTTGCCGCGCCCGGTTTTATAGGCTTCCTCAATACCTTTACGACCGTTGATCAGCGCCGCAGTAGGGAAGTCCGGACCGGGAATATATTGCATCAACTCATCAATACTGATCTCTTCGTTGTCGAGATATGCCAGACAGCCGTCCAGCACTTCACCTAAATTATGCGGCGGAATATTGGTTGCCATTCCGACCGCGATACCGGATGAACCATTCACCAATAAGGCGGGGATTTTGGTTGGCAGAACATCGGGGATCATTTCTTTGCCGTCATAGTTCGGCGAGAAATCCACGGTTTCTTTGTCTAAATCGGTAAGTAATTCCTGGGTGATTTTTTGCATCCGCACTTCGGTATAACGCATCGCCGCCGGCGCATCGCCGTCCACCGAGCCGAAGTTGCCCTGCCCGTCCACCAACATGTAGCGCAGCGAGAAAGGTTGCGCCATGCGCACGATAGTATCGTATACCGCGCTGTCGCCGTGCGGATGATATTTACCGATCACATCACCTACCACGCGCGCGGATTTGACATAGGCTTTATTATGCGTGATACCGCTTTGATCCATGGAGAACAATACACGACGGTGAACGGGCTTTAAGCCGTCTCGTACGTCGGGTAAGGCACGTCCGACAATCACGGACATCGCATAATCAAGATATGAAGATTTTAATTCTTCTTCGATACTGACAGGCGTAACGTTTGGGACTAAATCAGTCATTCAGGTCTTCCTAATATGGTAAAAAAATTGGCGGAATTATAGCATAATTTCTATTGTTCCTCTAATGTTCCGCAAATTTTATAGTGAATTTTTACCGCACTTGAGGAATAATAGCGCATTATTTCTATTTTAATTATCAGAAGGTTAACGATGCAGAATCTTGATCCGCAAGAATTGGACAAATTTGAAAAAATGGCGGACAGCTGGTGGGATCCGCAAGGGGATTTTAAACCGATTCACCGCTTGAATCCGCTGCGTCTGGACTATATTTTGCGGCAAGCGAACGGTTTGTTTGGCAAGCGAGTGCTGGATGTCGGCTGCGGCGGCGGGATTTTGTCTGAAAGTATGGCGGAACAGGGCGCACTGGTGACGGGAATTGATATGTCGGCGGCACCGTTAGACGTTGCCCGACGACATGGTCGGGAAAAGGGGTTGCAGATTGATTATCGGCAAACCACAGTGGAAGATTTTCTGCAAAAACAGACCGCACTTGGCGCGGACAAATTTGATGTGATCACCTGCATGGAAATGCTGGAGCATGTGCCGCAGCCCGCTTCAGTAATCGGCAGTTGTAAACGGTTGCTGAAACCGGATGGCATACTGTTTTTGTCCACCATCAATCGTACCTTTAAAGCCCGAATGCTGGTTGTGTTGGGCGCGGAGTATATTCTGAAAATGCTGCCGCAAGGCACTCATGATTATGCTAAATTTATCCGCCCGGCGGAATTATTAGCATGGACCGATGCACAGGCACTGGAATGCTATGATATGACAGGTTATCACTATAATCCGTTAAGCGGCAATTTCCGCCTGAATAAGGATGTCAGCTGCAATTATATGGCGGTATTTAAACCGCAATAAAGAGCTTGGTGTCAATAAAACCAAAGGACGCGCCGGCGTCCTTTGTGATTTGATTATTTCTTATTATTTTCGTCGCAATGTTCGATATCACTGCATTTGCCGTATAAATACAGGCTGTGGGTTTTTAATTTGATACCGTGCTCGGCACTGATTTCTCGCTGCCGTTTTTCAATAATTTCATCATTGAATTCAAACACTTTACCGCAATCTACACAGATAATGTGATCGTGGTGTTCAGTCGGCGCCAGCTCAAATACGGATTTATTTCCTTCAAAATTGTGACGTGTCAGAATATTTGCTTCGTCAAACTGGTTCAATACGCGATATACCGTGGCAAGACCAATATCTTCGCCGCGTTCTAGCAGCATTTTATACACGTCTTCTGCAGAAAAATGTGACATTTCATGCTCTTGCATTAATGCTAAAATTGTCAGACGCGGTTCGGTGATTTTTAAGCCGGCCTTTTTTAGTAATTTGATGTTTTCTTCAGACATAAAATGCCCCTTATTTGAGATTAAGCGGATTATTCAACCAATTGCGCTAAACACATTTCATCGTAAACCTGTTTAGTCCATTTTTCCACGCGCTCGGCCGTTAATTCGGGCTGGCGATCTTCGTCGATACATAGACCGACAAAGGTATTGTCGTCAATCAGCGCCTGTGATGATTCGAAATTGTATCCCGCTGTCGACCAGTTACCGACGATAATTGCACCTTTCGGCTCAATAATATTGCGTACGGTACCCATTGCGTCGCAGAAATAGTCGGCGTAGTCTTCCTGATCGCCGCAACCGAAAATGGCGACTAATTTATCGGTGAAATCAATTTCTTCCAGCGTCGGGAAAAAGTCGTCCCAGTCACATTGCGCCTCGCCGTAATACCATGTTGGAATCCCGATCATCAGAAAATCATAGGCTTCAATATCTTCTTTGGTGCTTTTGGCAATATCGCGGATATCGACGACTTCAGCGCCCAGTTGTTTTTGAATCATCTTGGCAACATTTTCGGTGTTGCCGGTGTCACTACCATAAAATAAACCAACGATAGCCATGTTTATTACCTGTTTTCCTTAATATCAAAATGATTTTGTAAAATCGTTACGATGAGATCCGCTCGACTCACTCCCTGAACGGACGCCAACGTTTCCAGCTTTTGCACCAAATCGGTATGCAATTTCAACTCGACCCGTTTTAAGCCGCTGGATTTATCGCGCTTAAGCTGATTACGTTTATTGATACGGATTTGCTGTTCGCGGCTCAGCGGATTTGTTCGCGGGCGTCCCACTCTCGGCGTGTTAGCAAACAGATCTAAAGTTATGCAGTCAGCATCTTGTTTTGCCATTTTCCAACCTACTGAAATTATTCAACACGCAGCTAATTGAGAATGATAAGCTACAACGCTAAGATTGGGCGAACTATAACATAATTCAAGGGGGATTTAAACCCTATTCACACAACCTGAATCAGGACAAAAAGCGCCGTATGGCACGGATGACAGCTTCCGGTTTTTCCGCGTGTACCCAGTGTCCGCTGCCGTTGATGGTAAATGCACCGGCGTGCGGAAACTGCGCTGTGATGTCGTCGCGATATTCGGGCAAAATATAGTCGGAGAGACCGCCTTTAATAAATAACGTCGGTCGATTGAAAATCACCGCGTGCCAATCCATTAAATTAGCATAATTGGCATAAAGTGCGGTCAGATTAAAGCGAAAACGTTCGGGCGAATGGGCGTCAAAAGATTTCAACATAAACTGTCGCACGCTTTCCTGCGCAATATGTTGCGCCAGAATCGGTTTTGCCTGCTGACGGGTTTGTACTTGCGCCTGTTTTACCGCAAATAATCCGGCGAACACGCTATCATGTCCGTGCTTGCCGTAGCGCACCGGTGCAATATCAATCACAACCAGTTTTTCCACCATGTCAGGGCGTAATGCCGCCGCGCTCATGGCAGTTTTACCACCCATGGAATGACCGATTAAAATCACCTTGTTTAGTTGCAGATGTTCGAAAAGCGTCAGTAAATCCTGCGCCAACAGCGGATAAGTCATGTCATCACGGTGAAAACTGTGTCCGTGATTACGCAAATCGACGCGCAGAATCGGGTAGTCGTCGGCAAAGGCGCGGGCAATTACGCCCAGATTGTTCATATCGCCGAATAGACCATGGATAAAAACCAGCACCGGTTTGGTAGTCGGTTGTTTTAATTGATTAAATTCGAAATTCAGTAAATTTTGCTGCGACATAATTTTTGCATAGAGTATTTGTAAATAAGTCGTTATAATGTTGCAAAAGCGTAAATAGATCAAGCGAGTGGGGAGAAAAAATGAAAATAATCGAAGTGGATGAAGAACTTTATCAATATATTGCCGGCCAGACGCAATCTATTGGCGAAAGTGCCTCGGATATTCTGCGCCGTTTGCTTCACTTTTCTTCCGCTAAAAGTGCGGTCAAAAATGAGAGTGTTTTTAACCGACCGGCGACGGGCGAAAATCCGGTTGCGACTGCGCATGAAAACGTTACTGCAGTGAACCGACAGGGCGACATGCCGAATCGAGCGGAACATAATGTGGCGCCATCGCCGAAAAAACAATCCGATGAAGCGATTTTACAGATTGTCGATAAAGTCCGCGCGCTGCTGACATCAGAAACTTTTTTGCAAGAAAGCAAGGCGGTGGTTCGCTTTTTAGCCGTTTTGCGCGTGCTGTACCGCACCAATCCCGAGAGTTTCGCGCAGGCGACGGAATCGTTGCAGGGGCGAACCCGCGTTTATTTCGCCCGAGATGAGGCGACATTATTAATGGCGGGCAACCATACCAAACCTAAACAGATTCCGGATACGCCTTACTGGGTGATTACCAACACGAATAGCGGGCGTAAAATGTTAATGTTGGAAGGCGCGATGCAATCAATGCATCTGCCGGACGAACTGATCGATGAAGTCAGAGCCTTTTTCACGGCTAATTAACCTTTTATTATATCAGGTTCTCATGTTATTTCCTTGGCGGCAATATGCCGATTCAACACTGTTCCGGCATAAAACGGCGCTGCGTGACGGTCAAGGCGGGCTGTTTAGTTGGGCGCAACTGGCGGATATTATCGACCGTTATGCCTGCGCGTTACGGCGACAGGGCGTTACGCCGGATTGCGGTATCGCGCTGTGGGCTAAAAATGATCTTAACATACTGTTGTTGTATCTGGCTGCGATTCAAAACGGTGCGCGGGTGCTGGGCATTAATCCGGCATTTCCGGCGGAAAAAATGCAGGCACTGTGTCAGGATAATCAGATCCGATTTTATTATTCGCCCTCGGTAGAAACGTTGCCGAATTTGACCGCACTTTGCTTGCCCGCCGGGCTGGATGACTGTGGAACGATTCCTGCACCGACGGCGGATTTTCAACGTCCGGCGACGATGACGCTTACCTCCGGTTCCAGTGGCACGCCAAAAGCAGTGGTGCACCATATGCAGGCGCATTTGGATAATGCGCGGGGCGTATGCGAGTTAATGGCATTCGATATGCAGAGCAGCTGGCTATTGTCGCTGCCGCTGTATCATGTGTCCGGGCAGGGGATTGTCTGGCGCTGGTTGTATGCTGGCGCGCAATTATATTTGAGCGGGGATGATTTTTATGCCGACGTATTACGGGCGAGCCATGTTTCGCTGGTGCCGACTCAGTTACAGCGTTTACTGTTTTATTTGGCGCAACATGACGAGCGGCCGTTTTCTACCCGCCATATTTTGCTGGGCGGCAGCCATATTCCTGTAGAACTCACCGGCCGTGCGCAGGCGTTGGGAATCCGTACCTATTCCGGCTACGGCATGACCGAAATGGCGTCCACTGTTTTTGCCAAACTCAGTGATGATCATGTCGGTGTCGGGCAGCCGCTGCCGGGACGGGAATTTTGTCTGGTCAATGATGAGATCTGGCTGCGCGGTGCCGGACTGGCTCTGGGATATTGGCGGCAGGGCAATATAGTGCCGCTTGTCAATGCGCAGGGCTGGCTACAGACAAAAGATAAAGGGGTATGGCAGAATAACGAGCTGGTACTCAGCGGGCGTTTGGATAATATGTTTATCTCCGGCGGCGAGAATATTCAGCCGGAAGAGATTGAACGGATTATATTAACCAATGATAAAGTCGAACAGGTGTTTATTCTGCCGATTGCGGATGCCGAATTCGGTCAGCGCCCGCTGGCCATGATCAAATTTCGGGATAATTTCAGTCAAAGTGCGGTCGAAAATTTAACACTTTGGCTGGCAGATAAGTTAGAAAAGTTTAAACAACCCGTGCGCTATTTGCCGTTAAATCCCGAATCGGCACGGCAGCAGGGCAGTATTAAAATTTCTCGCGCACAGCTGAAAGCACAGTTAGCGCAGTTATTAGGAAAGTAAAATGAAACGAAACAGTATTTTTTCCGGGTTATTATGTATCGGATTATGGTTTGCATTCAGCCATAACAGTTTTGCCGATTTACCGACCGAAAATGCCGTTCAGGAGCAGCTTGCGGCGGCGAAAGAAAAGGATCAAACCGATGTGGCAAATAAAGCGTTGGTGCAGAATCTGCAAGAGACTCTGGATTTATTGAGTAAAATCAGCAAACAAAAAGAAGACAATAAGGCGCTGGATGCGGCGATTAACAATGCTTCGAAAGCAACCGCGGTGGCGCAGGCTTCAGTGGATAAACTGAAAAACACCAGTGCGCCGACCGTCGAGCAGCTTGATAAATTATCGCTGACGGAGCTACAAAATCAGTTAGCCGCGGTGCAACAGAGCTTACAGCAGGTTCAAACAGATTTAACCAATATTAACGGGCAGCTGGTTAATCAGCGTTCGGCCCCGGATCGCGCTCAGACCGTATTAAGTAATAATCTGATCCGTTCACAAGAAATTGAGAAGCTGTTGTTTAATACTTCCATTGATCCGACAGAAAAAAGCAAATTGGAAACCGAAGCGGCGTTAATTAAGTTGCAGAATACTTATAACCAAACGTTATTGCAGGGCAATAACGATCTGACAGCGCTTTATACCATTCAGCTGGAAGAAAAAAATCTGGTCCAGCAGCAATTGAAAACTAAACAGACAGTGCTGCAAGAGGTCGTCAACGAAAAAAATCTACAGGAAACTCGTCAGCAGGCGGAGCATTTGCAGCAAGACGGCAATAACAATACCAACCCATTGCTGGCAGAACAACAGAATTTCAATCTGGCTATCAGTCAGGATCTGGTTAAACAAACCGCCCAGTTAAATACGATGACGCAGGATAATCTGCGGATTAAAAGTGTGCTGGATAATTTGCAGCAGACCGAGCGCAATATTAATGAACAAATCAGCGCTTTGCAGGGAACGCTGGTGCTCTCCCGCATCATCAACAAGCAAAAACAATTATTACCGCAAGATCAAATGATCAGCGGATTAGCCAAACAAATCACCGAATTGCGGGTGAAAATTTTCGATCTAACCGAGATTCGCGATAATTTATATGATACGAAAAGCTATATCGCTGATCTGGAAAAGAAAAATAATGCGAACCTGACCGATGCCGAACGTGTGCAGTTGACCAATATATTGCAGGAACGCCGCAAGCTGCTGTCGGATACGATTACAACGCTGAACAATCAGCTCAATCTGGCGATTAATATCGAGCTGAATCAGCAGCAGGTTACCGCCATCAGCGATACCTTGCAGGATAAATTACAGCAGCAAAGTTTCTGGGTAAAAAGCAATTCGCCGATCGATTTGGACTGGTTGACGAACTTTTTACCGCGGGTGCAGTTTCAGTTTAAGGATATCGGCACTCTGATTAATTTTTCCAACTGGAAAGACAATCTGCTTCCCGCTGCGGTATTGATTGTTTTTTTATCGTTATTAACCGCACTTATTCGCTGGCGCAAAACGAAAATTAAGCAGCGGTTGAGTTATATTAACAGCAAAATCAATACATTAACCGGAGACAGTCAGCGCTATACGCCGGAGGCGATTTTCTGGACATTGATTCTGTGTCTACCAAGTACATTGTTATTTTTATCTGCGCTGATTCTGATTACATTTATTTGTTTTGAAAATCCGGGAAATTTCTGGTGGTGGTCGCTGAAAATGTCCGGCTATTGGCTGTTTTTCGCCTTTATTCTGGCGATGTTGCGTCCGAATGGGTTGGCTTACCGCCATTTCAATATGCCGCTGAAAAATGTCGAAATTTTTTCTTCCGTACTGAAACGTTCGGTATGGATTTGCGCATTATGGCTGAACGCGTCGATATTTACGCGTCTGGATGCCGGTATTACCAATGATGTGATCGGACAAGTGCTCACCATTTCAATTCTGATTATTTCATTATTTATTGTCGGACCGCGCCTGCGTTACGCGGTGCGGGCTTACCAAAGCAGTCAGGAAGAAAGCGGCGGGCAGGAGTTTCTGTTTAAATTTGCACGGCTGTTGCTGGTTTTTGCTCCGATAGCCCTCATTATCCTGATTATTATGGGATATTACTATACCGCCTTGATTTTAATGGATCATTTAATGTCGTCCTACTTCGTTTTCGTTGTTTGGATGGTGCTGCGCGATGTGATTTACCGTGCGTTTACGGTTTCTGCTCGTCGTTTGGCGTATCGCCGCATTCAGGAAAAACGTGAGCAGCTACAGGCACAGAAGGCCGAGACCGATGACGGCGAAGTTAGTTTGGATGTTCAGCCGGAAGAGGTAATGGCGATTTCACAGGTGAAGGCGCAGGTCGGACGGGTAACCGATTTGTTGTTGTGGGTCGGCTTATTCGGGCTGTTTTATTGGGTTTGGTCAGATTTAATCGCGGTCGCTTATTATCTGGAAGGCGTTACTTTGTGGCAGCAAAGCGTGGTGACGGATTCCGGCACGGTGATGGAATCCATCACGTTGTTGAATCTGCTGCTGGCAACAGTGATATTAATTGCCACTTATGCGTTGGTACGTAATATTTCGGGGTTGTTGGAAGTGTTGATTTTTTCCCGCTTCAGTTTTTCACAAGGTACGCCTTACACGATCACCACGTTGCTGATCTATTTTATTATTGCAATTGGTGCCGGCAGCGCCTTTGCGACGTTGGGAATGTCGTGGTCGAAGCTGCAATGGCTGTTTGCCGCCTTGTCCGTCGGTCTCGGTTTCGGTTTACAGGAAATTTTTGCCAATTTCGTGTCCGGTATCATTATTTTGTTTGAACGTCCGGTGCGTATCGGCGATGTAGTGACCATCGGCAGCTATTCCGGTACTGTGTCGAAAATCCGTATTCGTTCCACTACCCTGATCGACTTCGATAAAAAAGAAGTGATTGTACCGAATAAAGCCTTTGTGACCGAGCGCATCGTCAACTGGGCGCTGACCGACTCCATGACTCGCGTGTTGGTCAATGTCGGCGTGGCTTACGGTTCCGATCTGGAATTGGTCAGAAAATTATTGTTACAGGCGGCAAACGAATGTGATCGTGTGTTGAAAGATCCTGAACCTATGGCATACTTCTTATCTTTCGGTGCCAGCACGCTGGATCATGAATTGCGTGTTTATGTGGGCAAAATCGGTGACAGAACCCGCACAATAGATTATCTGAACCGCCGTATCGATCAGTTATTTGCAGAAAATAATATTGATATCGCCTTTAACCAGCTGGATATATTTATTAAAAATCCGTCAACCAGCGAGGAAGTTCAGGTGGTATCGGAAAAGCTGGGTGTAATAAAAAATTAAGGAAGCAAACATGGCAGGCAACAGTATAGGACAGATGTTTCGCGTCACGACGTTCGGTGAGTCACATGGCATTGCGTTGGGCTGCATCGTTGACGGCGTTCCGCCGGGATTGGCGCTATCGGAACAGGATATTCAGCCGGATTTGGATCGCCGCAAACCGGGCACGTCTCGTTATACCACCGCGCGGCGTGAGGATGATACCGTACAGATTTTATCCGGTGTGTTCGAGGGCAAAACCACCGGTACCAGTATCGGTATGTTGATCCGCAATGCGGATCAGCGCTCGCAGGATTACGGCGAAATCAAAGATCGTTTTCGCCCGGGACATGCGGATTATACTTATCAGCAAAAATACGGCTTGCGCGATTATCGCGGCGGCGGGCGTTCGTCCGCACGCGAGACCGCCATGCGGGTGGCGGCCGGGGCGATTGCGAAAAAGTATCTGCGTGAATATTTCGGTATTGCGGTGCGCGGCTATCTGTCGCAGATTGGTTCGGTGCAAATCGACTCGCGCACAGTGGCAAATATTGCAGCGATTGATTGGGCGCAAGTTAACGCCAATCCGTTTTTTTGCCCGGATCCAAGTGCGGTGGAAAAATTTGACGAATTGATCCGCGCGCTGAAAAAACAAGGCGATTCCGTCGGTGCGAAACTGACGGTGGTGGCGGAAAATGTGCCCGTCGGATTAGGCGAACCGGTATTCGACCGCTTGGACGCGGATCTTGCTCACGCGTTAATGGGCATTAATGCGGTTAAAGCGGTGGAAATTGGTGATGGTTTTGCCGTGGTTGAACAGCACGGAACGGAACATCGGGATGAAATGACGCCGGCGGGATTTTGTTCCAATCATGCGGGCGGCATTCTCGGCGGCATCAGTTCGGGACAACCGATTATCGCCACTATCGCATTAAAACCTACCTCCAGCATTACCATTCCGGGACGTTCGGTGAATCTGGATAATCAGGCAGTGGAAGTGGTCACAAAAGGTCGCCATGATCCCTGTGTCGGTATTCGTGCCGTCCCGATTGCCGAGGCAATGACGGCTATCGTATTGCTGGATCATTTACTCAGATTTAAGGCGCAATGTCGATGAAAGCATATTTGAAAGCGGTAGTAAGTGCGGTGGTTTTTTCCGCAGTTTTTTATCTTCCTGTCGTAATGGCGGCACCGCAGGACTGGCAGCAGGTCAAACGCCCGATTCCGGGGGAGGCGACGCCGGTCGGGTCTTACAGCAACGGTTGTATTATCGGCGCGCAGGCGTTGCCGTTTAACGGCGACGGTTATCAGGTGATTCGGACGGCGAAAAACCGCTATTACGGTCATCCCGATATGATTGCCTATCTGCAACGGCTGGGACAGAAAGTCAAAGCGGCTGGCATGCCGACCATGTTAATCGGTGATATTGCCATGCCGGGCGGCGGTCGTTTTCTGACCGGGCATGCCAGTCATCAGATGGGATTGGATGCAGATATTTGGTTGCGTATGGGAAGTTTATCCGCAAAAGACGCACAGAATCCTGCCGGTATGGGATTGCTGGTGGTTAATCGTAAAGCCCAGCGTGTGGATGAGCGTTTATGGAATGAGAATCACACCAACCTGATTCGGCTGGCGGCACAGGATAACCGGGTCAGCCGGATTTTTGTCAATCCGGCAATTAAACTGAAATTGTGCCAAACCGTTAGCGGCGATCGCAGCTGGTTGCGGAAAATCCGCCCGTGGTTCGGACATGATTCCCATTTCCATGTGCGTTTAAGCTGTCCGCAGGGTGCCGTCTATTGTGAAAATCAGGCACCGGTGCCGGCCGGCGACGGTTGCGGCGATGAGTTGTATTCTTGGTTTGAATCGAAACCTTCGGTTGTGCCGAGTAAGCCGAAAGCGCTGCCGCCGGAACCGATTTTATGTCAACAGGTGCTGAATGCACCGAATCGTAGTGAGTGGTTAGAGTAAAATTTCAGTGTGGCATTGAGGCTAAAAAGCTGTCACAGGTTTGGCAACATTGCCGTGAGTTAACATGGAGGGGGAGAACGATGGTTATTTTAAATTTGATGATTTTTGTTGCCGGCCTGTTTTTGCTGGGCGTAGTATACAGCAAAACGCAAAAACTGGGGCACACAGTTTTTCTAGGCTTAGTGTTAGGTTTGTTGGGCGGGGCGCTATTGCAGCTTTTGGCCTCGGAACAGAGCATTAAAGACAGTTTAGAATGGATTAATTTGGTCGGCAGCGGCTATGTTCGTCTGTTGCAGATGATTGTCATGCCGTTGGTGTTTATTTCTATTTTATCCGCCATTACCCGCTTAAATCAGGCAGGTTCTCTCGGCAAAATCAGCTTCAGCGTGATTTCTGTGTTATTAGTGACCACCGCCATTGCAGCCGCCATCGGGATTGCTATGGTGTATTGGTTTGATGTTTCCGCACAAGGGTTGATTGCCGGTGAACGTGAACTGGCCGCACAGGCAAGAGTGGATAGTAAAGTCGAACAGATCAGCGGGATGACTATCCCTGCCATGTTGCTTTCATTTATTCCGAAAAATCCGTTTGCGGAACTGACCGGCGCCAGTCCGACATCCATTATCAGTACGGTGATTTTTTCCGCTTTTTTAGGTGTGGCGGCAATCAGTTTGCGTAAAGAGAACCCGGCATTGGGAGAACGTATCGGACAAGGTATTGATAGCTTAAACCAGTTGATTATGCGCGTAGTGCGTTTTGTCATCCGATTAACGCCATATGGGGTGTTTGCGTTGATGATCAAAATGGCAGCCACATCAAAATGGGCGGATATTTTAAGCTTGGGTAATTTTATCATTGCTTCTTATGCGGCGATTTTATTGATGTTTGTGGTACATGGCGTTTTACTGGCGTTGGCTGGCATCAACCCGATACATTACTACCAACAAGTGTTGCCGACGTTAAGCTTTGCTTTTTCGTCCCGTTCAAGCGCGGCGACGATTCCGTTAAATATTGAAACTCAAATCAATAAACTCGGTAACAATAATGTGATCGCGAATTTTGCTGCGACTTTCGGCGCAACTATCGGACAAAACGGCTGCGGCGGCATTTATCCGGCAATGTTAGCGGTGATGGTGGCACCGACAGTCGGCATCGACCCGTTCAGTGCGCAATATATCGCCACATTGATATTGGTGGTGACGATTTCTTCCGCAGGTATCGCCGGCGTGGGCGGCGGTGCGACCTTCGCGGCGATTGTGGTGCTGTCAACATTAAATCTGCCGTTAGCATTGGTGGGATTATTGATTTCTATCGAGCCGCTTATCGATATGGGGCGAACCGCACTGAATGTGAACGGCGCTATGGTGGCGGGAACATTAAGTCATAAATGGTTGTCGGGAAAATAATGATGCCGGAACTCAGTATTGAAATCATTATGCTTTTATTCGGCGTGGCATTTATTGCCGGTTTTATTGACGCTATCGCCGGTGGAGGCGGGCTGATTACCATTCCGGCTTTATTGATGACCGGTATGCCGCCTGCCATGGCGTTGGGTACCAATAAATTACAGGCCTGCGGCGGTTCTTTTTCCGCCAGTTTGTATTTTTTGCGCAGAAGAACCGTAAATCTAAAGGAAGTCTGGTTCTTATTATTAATGACCTTTATCGGCGCGGTAATTGGTACAATTCTGATTCAGGCGGTTGACAGCACATTAATCAAAAAAGTCATTCCGTTTTTGGTGTTGGCGATCGGGCTGTATTTTTTATTTACACCAAAACTTGGTGATGAGGATCGGCAAAAACGTATTTCTTATTCCGCGTTTGCCCTAAGTGCCGGACTGGGCATCGGGTTTTACGATGGTTTTTTCGGGCCGGGTACCGGTTCGCTGTTGAGTTTGGCGTTCGTTACCTTGCTTGGTTTTAATTTGGCAAAGGCTACCGCACATGCCAAGGTGCTGAATTTTACCTCGAATCTGGCTTCATTGATCTTTTTCCTGCTCGGCGGGCAGATTATGTGGACGGTAGGGCTGGCAATGATGTTTGGGCAGATCATCGGTGCGAATTTCGGCGCCAAAATGGTATTAAGCAAAGGTAAAGCCTTAATCCGTCCGATGGTCGTTATTATGTCATTTATTATGACGGCAAAAATGGCCTATGATCAGGGCTGGTTCGGGTAATTTGAGTGAAATGACATGGCAGAACAACAAGAAGATTTACGCTTAACCGCACGTACAGGCTACCAACCGCATTGGTCGTGGTCTTATTTATTGCCGCAATATTGGGGAATTTGGTGCGGTATATTGCTGTTACTGTTGCTGGCGTTTATGCCTTATCGTCTGCGAGATAAATTGGCAACGAAATTAGGTATGTTTGTCGGGCACAAAGCCAAGAAACAGCGCCACCGTGCCGATGTTAACTTACGTTATTGTTTTCCGCATTGGCAGGTGGAGCAACGTGAGCAGGTTATTGATGCCATGTTCGCGACTGTCGCTCAGGTGATGCTGGGCATCGGTGAAATTGCCGTGCGCTCGAAAAAACATTTACAGGCGCGTAGCGAATTTATCGGTCTTGAGCATATTAAACGGGCGAAAGCCGAGGGGCATAATATCATTTTAATGGTGCCGCACGGCTGGGCGATCGACGCCTCCGGTATTATTCTGCACACTCACGGCATGCCGATGACGTCTATGTATAATCCGCATCGTAATCCGTTGGTAGATTGGCTGTGGACGGTAACCCGTCAGCGTTTCGGCGGCAAAATGCACGCCCGCCAGAACGGCATTAAACCCTTCCTCAACACGGTGAAAAACGGCGAGATGGGCTACTATTTGCCCGATGAAGATTATGGCGCCGAACTGAGCGAATATGTGGATTTTTTTGCCACTTATAAAGCGACATTGCCGGGGCTGAATAAAATGGCGAAATTAGCCAAAGCAGTGGTTATTCCGATGTTTCCGCGTTATAACGCCGTACGCGGAAAATACGAAATGGAAATTCACCCGGTGATGAATTTAAGCGATGATCCGGCACAATCGGCACGAGCGATGAACTATGAAATTGAACGCTTTGTTACGCCGACACCGGAACAATATGTATGGATTTTACGCCTGCTGAAAACTCGAAAAAACGGCGAGGATATTTATCGTTAAATCGCATAATCTGTGATACTATTTGCGCCGGTTTCTTTTAGATAAAAAGTCGAAGATTTTCGACCGCACTTTTTAGGTAACATGATGAACAACCCATTAGAACTGATTAAATCATCGATTAAATCCATTCCCGATTATCCGAAAAAGGGAATTATTTTCCGGGATATTACCGGATTGACGGCAGTACCTGCTGCATTTAAAGCCTCAATTGATCTATTTGTTGCACAATATCGCGATAAAGGTATTACTAAAGTTATCGGTACCGAAAGCCGCGGTTTTATTTTTGGTGCACCGGTGGCGCTAGCGCTGAATGTGCCTTTTGTGTTGGTTCGCAAGCCGGGCAAATTGCCGCGTGAAACTCTTTCTCAATCTTACCAGTTGGAATATGGCGAAGATACGCTGGAAATTCATGCAGACTCCATTGTTGCGGACGATAATGTATTGATTATCGACGATTTGCTGGCGACCGGTGGCACGGTGGAGGCCACGGTAAAACTGGTTCGTCGTTTGCACGGTGAAGTAAAACATGCCGCGTTTGTGATTAATTTAGCGGATCTCGGCGGCGAACAGCGTCTGCATGGGTTGGGGGTTGAACCTTTTACGCTAGTGGATTTTCCGGGACATTAATTCGCACAGGAAGGACGGGCAATGAGTTATCAGGTATTGGCAAGAAAATGGCGGCCGAAAAATTTCGCTGACGTTGTCGGGCAGACGCATATTCTGACTGCACTTTCCAATGGACTGAAAGAAAACCGGTTGCATCATGCGTATTTATTTTCCGGTACGCGCGGTGTGGGCAAAACCTCCATTGCGCGCCTATTTGCCAAAGGGCTGAACTGCGTGAACGGTGTTACCGCCGAACCTTGCGGTGTGTGCGAGCATTGTAAAGCGATTGAAGAAGGGCGGTTTATCGATCTGATTGAAATTGATGCCGCCTCGCGTACCAAAGTGGAAGACACCCGTGAACTGCTGGATAACGTGCAGTATAAGCCGGTGCAGGGGCGCTATAAAGTGTATTTGATCGACGAAGTGCATATGCTGTCCCGCCATTCTTTTAATGCGTTGCTGAAGACGCTGGAAGAACCGCCGGAATATGTTAAATTCCTGCTTGCTACCACCGATCCGCAAAAATTACCGGTCACTATTTTATCCCGTTGTATACAATTTCACCTGAAAGCGCTGGAACGGGAGCAAATCGCGCATCATCTGGAACGTATTTTACATGCAGAGAACATTCCTTTTGAGGCGTTGGCGCTGGATAAACTGGCGAAAGCCGCGCAAGGTAGTATTCGTGACAGTTTGAGTTTAACCGATCAGGCCATTGCCATGAGTAACGGCAATATCACGCTTGATATCGTCAACACTATGCTGGGGTTACTCAGCGACGAGCAGCCAATTGAGATTTTATACGCATTGCAACAAGGCAATGCGCAAGCCTTGATGAAAGGTATTCAATCGGTTGCGGACAAAGGCGGCGATTGGGATGAATTGCTCAGTGCAGTGGCTGAAGCGCTGCATCAGATTGCGATGCAGCAGTTATTGCCGCAAGGACTGATTAGCGATGAAGGTCCGATTGGTTTTTTGGCTAAACATATTGCGCCGGAAGATGTACAGTTTTTCTATCAGATTATTGTCTCCGGGCGCAAAGAACTGCCATTGGCGCCGAATCGTCGTGTCGGCGCGGAAATGATTTTGCTGCGCGCATTAGCATTTCACCCGAAATTATTAAGTGAAACTTCACCTACCGATACCGCGTCCGGTCCGTCGCCAGACGCGTCGAAAACGTCGCAGTTGGTGGATATGCCGGTGCTTTCGCAGAACATCAAAGCCAAATATCAGCCGCAAAGTGCTGCCCGCCGTACAACTCCGGTTTTGAGCAGTGCTGCATCAGATGCGCTGGAAGCGTTGGAACAGCTGTCGAAACCTGCAGCCACCACACCGGATAGCGCAAGCGAAAAAAAAAACCGTAATATAGCTTCCGAGTTGCCGCCGGCGCAGTCAATAGCTCTGCCGGTGGTTGATCAAACCGGTAGAAAAGCGCGTCTGACGACGCCGCAACGAGAGAATGCCGATTCGGTACTGAGTTCTTCCCTAGCACCAAACCCGCAACCGCAAAGTGCGGTGGAAAATACAGTAGAAAATGAAACTGAAGACGACGGCGAAACAGCCCATCTCGCCGAGAATTATCGCTGGGAATGGATTAATCCGGAAATGGCGAAAGAGCAGCAGTCGGTACGTCCTTCCGAGATTAAGCGTGCGATGTTACAACACAGCACACCGGAACTGCAAAATCGGATTGTTACCGCCGCGCGCAAGCAGGACAGCTGGACGGATACAGTGGAAAATATCGCTGTTAGCGGGCTGGTAAAAGAAATGGCGATGCACTGTTTCCTTGTGCAGCAATCGGACAGGCAAATCAAATTAGGCTTATCTTCCGCGCATTTTCATTTAAATAAAGATAAAACCCGGCAAATGTTGTGTAAGGCGTTAAGTGAGTTTTATAGTGCGGATATTGAATTGACGATTGAAGAAAACAATGATTCGACCAGGTTGACGCCACAGGATTACCGCAATCGAGTTTATCATGAATTCAGCGAGCAGGCGAAACAGGATTTGCAGGCGGATGCGAAACTCGGCTTATTACAGCAAGAATTTGACGCACAATTGGATCTCGGCAGTATCCGCCCAGTGTAATGCGCTGTCTTTATTATCGCTAAGAGAGTCGTCAAGTAAAAGGTGCGGTGGAATTTTTGACTAATTTAAGCCTTGCTCGCACAGTGCTTCTCTCACCGATCTATTGAAAAGCCATATAAAAAAACCTTCCAAAAAGGGAAGGTTATTTTTTATCACTGATTTGAAAGCCGTTACTAATTTTTATGATGTAAATCCACATAACCCCGTTGCTGTAAGGTGACTTCCTTGGATTTTTTCACCATAGTTTCAATGGTAGTGCCCTGCACTAAAATTGAAAACATCACCACCGCATATGTCATCACTAACAGTAAATCGCGCACATTCATGCCGATTTCCGGTATAAACAGGCTTTCGGTGGGAATCGACAACGCCATTGCCAGTGACAACCCGCCGCGCAGTCCACCCCAAGTCAGAATGCGCAGCGTATAAGGATTGTAAGTGGTTTTCAAACTCAGTAGTTTAAACGGCATCCAGACGCTGAGATAGCGACAGAACAGACACACCGGAATGGCGATAAGGCTCAGCGCGATCCCTTGCCCGGTAAAACTGACCAGCAGCATGGCAGAACCTATCAGCAAAAACAGTAACGAGTTAAGGAAATGGTCGATCATTTCCCAGAAGTGATCCAGATAATGTTGGCTTTGGGTCGAAAAGCCGGTGTGTCTTGTCCAGTTTCCGATCATAATGCCTGCAACCACCATTGCCAGTGCGCCGGAAACCTGTAGCAAATTTGCCAGCATAAAGCCGGCGGTGGGAATAGTGAGGGTTAGCAGAATTTCCAGACTACCGTCATCAGTGGCGGAAATCAAAAAATGCGCGACCAGCCCCAGCGCCAAACCGAATACAATGCCACCCACCGCTTCAATCAGAAATAATTCACTAATGCCTTCCACGGTAGGCTCCCGTCCGCCGAAAGCCACGGCGAAAACCGTGGTAAAGATCACTAGCCCCACACCGTCATTGAACAGGGATTCGCCCTCTACTTTCATTGATAGTTTTTTCGGCGCTTTAAGATTTTTAATAATCGCAAGGACGGCAATCGGGTCGGTCGGCGAAATCAATGCGCCGAACAGCAGACAATAGATAAATTCAATGTGCCAGCCGATTAGTCCGGTAATGCCGTACAGCATGAAGCCGACCAAAAAGGTCGATGCCAGCGTGGAAAATAGCGCGAGAATAGTGATTTCCCATTTCTGGCTTTTCATTACCGGCAGTTTAATTCCCAGTGCGCCGGCAAACAGCAGAAAGCCGAGAATACCGTCTAACAGAAAACTCTTAAAATTAATTCGTTCCATGACGGCTCTGGCAATATCGTCCAAATTGAACCAGTTTAAATAGCCCATAATCAGCAGCACTAAAGAACCCACCATGGCGGAGGCGGTAACGGCGATAGTGTATTGGATTTGATCGTTGATTTTTTGTGTGATAAAACCGATAAGAATGGAAATTGCCGAGAGAAAGCAAATATAGGTATAGATACTCATAGATAAGCCTTAATAAAAAATAAATCGAGTCAAAAAAGCTTGGTGAAAGAAGTGAATAGAAAAATACAGCAAGCAATTAATTGGCGTAGTATAAGTAAACTGTTATGATTTAGAAAGAGTAATTCCTGAAAATACATTGAAATGAGTAGAATAAAAACCGTTTTTCTTGCCTTGTTGCTGCTGTTATCCGCAGCCGTTGCCTATTGGTTTTACAGCATTGAAATTTATCCGACGCCGAAGATCAATTTCTCTACAGTAGATACGATGAGTTATCGTCCGCTTTCTTGGCAGGAGAATGTGCAGTGCGCTACTGCCACGGGTGCAGTGGCGCCGATTGAGCAGGATAGGTTCGGGGTGTTGGTTTGGAATATTCATAAAGGGCAGGATCAGGGCTGGCAGAACGCCATACAACAATTTGCACAGGATAAAGATTTCGTTTTGTTACAGGAAGTGACGGATCGACAGAATATTGCGCACTTATTTTCTGATGAATTTTCCACCGCACTTTATGTCACCGCATTTGCTTATTTAGGGCAACAATCAGGTGTGAACTCGCTGAGCCGGTTTGTCCCGCAGACTTATTGTGCCGGTGCTTCCGTCGAACCTTGGATTCGCATTCCTAAAGTCGGCAATGCGATGCGTTTTCCGCTGGCGGACGGGCGGTATTTATTAACGGTGAACCTGCATTTGGTAAATTTTGAACTGAATCCGACCTATTATTACCGCCAGCTAACCGACATGATGGCGCTGATTGCGCAACATCAGGGGCCGATTATTTTAGCCGGGGATTTTAATTCGTGGAACGGGCGGCGTTTGGCGTTAATTCGGCAGTTAGTGGCGCAATATCAATTACAGGAAATCCGTTTTACGCCGGATCATCGACTGCGCTTTTTCGGTAATCCGCTGGATTGGGTTTTTGTGCGCGGATTCAAAACCATTCAGGCTACGACATTGCAAACGTCAAGCTCCGATCATAATCCGCTGCTGCTTGAGCTAGAATTGATTAAACCGCAGCCTGAATGACGATCTCCACTTTCCAACTTGGATCGGCAAGCCGTGCCTCTACAGTGGCGCGACTCGGCGGATTTTCCGTATCGACCCATTCGTCCCATGCACGGTTCATTTGCGCATAATCCGCCATATCCGCCAGAAAAATCTGCGCATTCAGAATGTCGCTTTTATGAGAATTGATCGCAGATAATAGCTTATCGATTAACGCCAGCACTTCCCGAGTTTGTGTATAAGCATCGGCATCGGTATGCTCGGGTACTTGTCCCGCCAGATAAGCAACACCGTTATAAACGCTGATTTCAGATAAGCGCCGATTGGCATAAAAACGTTGAACTTTTGACATTTTTGTTTCTCTTAATAATAAAGGGGAAATTAACACGGAAAGATTATAGCCGTTTTCAGCAAAAACGACTAAAATTCTTTTATTTTTAACCGCACTTATACAAGATGAAATTATTGATCTCCAATCAACATGGCGCCATTGTCATGGCACTGTTGCCGTTTTTATACGGTATATTTTTGTCTCACCCGATTTGGCAGCATATTTTTTTGCTGGCGGGCTGGTTTGCGTTATATTTGATGACATACCCGTTTCTGAATTTATTCAAAGGCCGCAATCTGGCGTTTTATGCGAAATGGAGTGGCGTTTATGCGGGCGCCGCACTGATTTTGGCGTTGCCTGCCTTATACTATAACTGGCGTATTCTGTATTTTTTGGGCGCAATGTTGCCTTTCGTGCTGATTAATATTTATTATGTCAAACAAAAAAATGAGCGTGCATTTATTAATGATATGGCGGGCATTATTATTTTTGCGCTTGCCGGTATGGCTGCCTATTATTTTCCGGAACGCGCGCTTGACTCGACTATCTGGCAGGTGGCGCTGTATCCGACGTTGTTGTTTATCGGCACCACGTTGTATGTTAAATCCGTCATGCGCGAGCGCAAGAATCCGCGCTATCTACGGGCTTCCATTGTGTTCCATTTGCTGTGCGTGCTCGTATTTGTGGTGTTGCAGCAATATGGTTTGGCACTGGCTTTTGTACTGCCGCTTATTCGTGCATTTGTACTGCCGAAGCGAAAATTATCGGTGAAGCAGGTTGGATTAATTGAAATGGTGATATCCTTATGGTTTTTAGTGATATTACTGTTTGCAACTTAATGTAGAGAGATTATGAAGTTATATCAATGGTTATTATTGCCGCTTGCCGTTGTCGGCGTTTATGCGCATGCACAGCAGTCGGCGGATTATCAGGAAACTATCACTGAGACAGCCGATATGTCGCAACCGGAAAGTTTTACCGATCAGCAGCGGCGGAGCATGGCGCAGCTGGCGGCGAACTGCGGCGACTGGCCGAAAGTGTTTGAATTGATTTATCCTCTGGCGGAAAAAGGTGATGCCAACGCACAAGCGAATTTGGGGATTTTGTATGCGCAAGGTAAAGGTGTAGCGCAGGATGCGGAAAAAGCCTATTGGTGGTTCAGTGAAGCGGCGGAGCAGGGTAATATCAAAGGTATTAATTATCTGGCGTTTCTGTATCTGGACGGGCTTGGCACCCAGAAAAATATTGCACACGGCATTAAGCTGTTAAAGAAAACCGCACAGGCGGGCAATCAGACCGCAATGTTTATTCTCGGCGTATTGTACTATCGCGATTTACAGGATTTTAAAAATGCTTTTATCTGGTTTGAAAAAGCCGCCAACACCGATCATAATGAATCCAAATTCCGCCTTGCCACCATGTATGAAGAAGGAAAAGGCATTAAAAAGAATGAGCAAAAAGCGATTTACTGGTATCGTGAAACTTTAAAACATCCCGATCAATTCGCCGAACAGGCACAGCAGCGGCTGAATGCGCTGAAACCTCACAACATGAATCAACGCAATGCGGATAAATAATGCGGATAAATAAAGTAGACAAGGCAATTAAGGCGGACAATCAGTCCGCCTTATTTTCAGTGTGAACTTTCCGGTTCGATCACTTCAATTTGGGCATCACTGTGTAGACCGCGCGGTAGGGGGGAACCCTTGCGTCCGCGTTCGGCACGGAATTTCTGCCAGTCTGCCGGTTTTAAGGTGATTTTGCGTTTGCCAGCGTGGAATACCAGACTAGCGTTTTCACTGATAAGGAGCAAGCGAACCAGCAATTCGGTTCGGTTTTTCGCATTTGCCGCCGGAATGCTGATAATTTTATTTCCTTTTCCTTTTGATAATTCCGGCAAATCCGCAACCGGGAAAATCAGCATACGTCCCGCCGATGTCAGTGCCACTAAAAGTGCGGTCGGATTTGTCAGCGTTAACGGCGCTAATACTTTGGCATTTGTTGGCAATGAAATTAAGGCTTTGCCCGCTTTGTTGCGTGCGATTAAATCTTCAAATTTACAGATAAAACCATAACCCGCATCGGATGCCATGAGCAGAGGCTGCGCGTCATTTTCCATTAATACCTGTTCCACCGTCGCACCGGCCGGCAACGACAGTTTACCGGTCAACGGTTCGCCCTGTGAGCGGGCAGAGGGCAGCGAAAGCGGGTCGAGGGCATAGCTGCGCCCGCTGCTGTCGATAAAGACCGCCGGTTGGTTACTTTTGCCGTAAGCATGCGCCAGATAGCTGTCACCCGCTTTATAGTTCAGTCCCCGCACATCAATGTCATGACCTTTGGCACAACGTACCCAACCCATTTCCGACAGAATCACCGTGACCGGTTCAGCCGGCAGCATTTCATTTTCGGCAATGGCTTTGGCTTCAGTGCGTTCTACCAGCGGTGAGCGGCGCGGGCTGGCAAAGGTTTGGGCATCTTGCTGAATTTCTTTTTTTATTAATGTGTTTAAACGGCGCTCAGAACCCAGAATTGCCTGTAGATTTTGGCGTTCCTGCTCCAGTTTATCCTGTTCCGCCTGTAGCGCATGCTCTTCCAGTTTTGCCAGCTGACGTAGGCGCAGGTTTAAAATCGCTTCCGCCTGTTCATCGCTCAAATTAAAACGCTGCATCAGCACCGGCTTCGGTTTGTCTTCGTTGCGGATAATTGCAATCACTTCATCAATATTCAGAAATGCAATCATTAGTCCTTGCAGAATATGCAGCCGCGCCAGCACTTTATCCAAACGATATTGCAGACGGCGGGTGACCGTTGTGCGACGGAAGATTAGCCATTCGCTCAGAATCTGTTGCAGATTTTTTACCGCCGGTTTGTTATCCAGACCGATCATATTCATATTGACGCGATAACTTTTTTCCAAATCCGTTGTGGCAAATAAATGTGCCATCAGCGCTTCGCTGTCCACGCGGTTGGAACGCGGCACGATAACTATGCGTACCGGATTTTCGTGATCCGCCTCATCGCGGATATCTTCTACCATCGGCAGTTTTTTTGCCGTCATTTGATCGGCAATCTGCGCAATGATTTTGGACGGCGAGGATTGATGTGGCAATGCGCTGACAATAATTTCACCATCTTCTTTTTTCCATACCGCACGCATTTTGATCGAACCGCGCCCGTGCTGGTAGATTTTCCGAATTTCGTCTTTCGACGAAATAATTTCCGCTTCCGTCGGATAATCGGGACCTTGCAGAACGGTCATCAGCTGGTCAAGATCGGCTTGCGGATTATCCAGCAACATCACGGCGGCGGCGGCGACTTCATTAATATTGTGTGGCGGAATATCCGTTGCCATACCGACGGCAATGCCGGTCGTACCGTTTAATAGAATATGCGGCAGACGTGCTGGCAGATATTGCGGTTCTTCCAGTGTGCCGTCAAAATTTGGCTGATAATTAACCGTGCCTTGCCCCAATTCGGCAAGCAGCAGGTCGGCAATGCCAGCCAGACGAGATTCTGTATAACGCATTGCCGCAAAAGATTTCGGATCGTCCGGCGCCCCCCAGTTGCCTTGACCGTCCACTAACGGATAGCGATAGGAAAACGGCTGTGCCATTAACACCATGGCTTCATAACAGGCGCTGTCGCCGTGCGGATGGAATTTACCCAACACATCGCCGACGGTACGCGCCGATTTTTTATATTTCGCCGTGGCGTTCAGACCAAGTTCGGACATGGCATAAATAATGCGGCGCTGGACGGGTTTCAGTCCGTCGCCGATAAACGGCAGCGCACGATCCATAATCACATACATGGAATAATTGAGATAAGCGCTTTCGGTAAAATGGCGGATCGGCATTTGCTCGACGCCTTCATAATTCATTTCTGGCATAAAAATCTGTTTCTGTTTAATGTAGTGACCGAAAAGTGCGGTCGTTTTTTCGTTATTTTTTTGCGGTCGTTTTTTCGTTATTTTTTAATGTTGGAATCCGCTGTCGGTATCGGCGTCAGGATTGCGTTTTTCATAAATTTCGTCTTTGATTTTTCCGCTGAAAATCGCCGGATTGTCCTCTCCTGTGACGATTAGCATTCCGCGCGCGCCTTTATCGGCGCGGAAAATCGAATGATCGATAAAGGTGTAGCGACCGGGCACCGGAATGCTGACTTCCGCGATGGTCGCGCCGCCCGGCGGTATCAGCGTGGTTTGCACATGCTGATTGCGCAGGGAACCGCCTTCTACATAAACGCTATCAAAGGCCTTGCCGATTAAATGAAAAGCGGAAGCCTTGTTCGGTCCGGCATTACCCACATAAAAGCGGATTTTTTCGCCGGTTTTGGCTTTCAGCGCCTTGTCTTCCGTCATGGCGCCGTAATGCCCGTTGAACACCACATAATCGGGCAATTCATAGTCGGCTTTTTCCGGACTGAATACTTGTAAACCTTTTTCACCGAAGCCGCCGCGGGTATAAAATTCGTTTTGCACAATATAAAATTCTTTGTCTGCCGGCGC
The DNA here is from genome assembly GCA_000752995.2 of Haemophilus massiliensis. GTDB lineage: Bacteria > Pseudomonadota > Gammaproteobacteria > Enterobacterales > Pasteurellaceae > Necropsobacter > Necropsobacter massiliensis_B. The sequence continues at coordinate 160,081 of LM994635.1, forward strand.
CAGTCCTTGTTTCGGTTCAACCAACATTAAGCCGAACATGCCTTTACCGATATGAATACCGGCGCCGGGCATGGCGGCGCAGTGGTACAGATACAGACCGGGCGAGAGTACCTGAAAACGGTAAATGCTGGTATGCCCCGGCGCGGTATCGCTGACCAGCGCGGTTCCTTCCGGAGCGGCGGCGGAATGAAAGTCAAGGCTGTGCGACAGTTTGGAGTTGACCGGGTTGGATAAGTGGACTTCGACCGTATCGCCCTCACGCACCCGAATAAACGGTGCCGGTGTGGTGCCGTTAAAGGTCCAGTATTTGAACTGCACCGCCGGCATGATTTCCATGATTTTTTCCAGCGCTTCCAGTTTGACCACCACTCTTGCCGGTGTGGTGCGATTGAGCGGCTTGGGCACATTCGGTGCCGTTGTCAGTTCCGCTTCAATAACTGGCAGCTCGGAAACTGTTGAAATTTCCACCGCACTTTTTGCCACAGTTTCGGCTCTTACTGCTTGAGTAGGTACAGTAATGGCTAAAAAAGTGCCGATAATAAGGGATAAAAGCGTTTTTCGCATAGTTAAGTTTTCTCCGTTTTAAACGGTTAAATCCACTTGATCGCCTTTGCTTTGCAGCCAGTTTTTGCGATCTTCCGCGCGTTTTTTCGCCAGCAGCATATCCATTAACTCTAAGGTTTCTGTGGCGGTTCGGTCGTCCTGCTCAAAGGTCAGTTGCACCAGACGGCGGGTATTCGGATCCATCGTAGTTTCGCGCAGCTGGTTGGGATTCATTTCCCCTAGTCCTTTGAAACGCTGCACGTTGAGTTTGCCTTTTTTATTTTTCAGGCGATCCAAGATGCCGTCTTTTTCGCCCTCGTCCAGCGCATAAAATACATCATTACCTAAATCAATGCGATACAGCGGTGGCATTGCTACATGCACATGACCTTCACGCACCAGTTTCGGAAAATGGCGTAAAAATAGCGCGCATAACAAGGTAGCGATATGCAGTCCGTCGGAGTCCGCATCGGCAAGAATGCAGACTTTGCCGTAACGCAGCTGGGACAGATCGTCGCTGTCGGGATCGATACCGAGTGCAACGGCGATATCATGCACTTCCTGCGATCCCAACACTTGATCTGCCGAGACTTCCCAAGTATTCAGAATTTTACCGCGTAACGGCAGGATCGCCTGATATTCGCGATCGCGAGCCTGTTTTGCCGAACCGCCAGCGGAATCGCCTTCCACCAGAAACAGCTCCGTGCGGGCGGAATCCTGCTGGCTGCAATCCGCCAGTTTACCCGGCAATGCCGGACCGCTGACCAGTTTTTTACGCACCACTTTTTTGGCTGCGCGCAAACGCCGTTCGGCGGAGCTTATCGCCAGTTTCGCCAGTTCTTCCGCCTCCTGTACATTCTGATTCAGCCATAAACTGAACGCATCTTTTACTACGCCGCCGACAAAGACCGCACTTTGGCGTGATGACAGGCGTTCTTTGGTTTGACCGGCAAATTGCGGGTCTTGCATTTTGATTGACAGCACATAAGCGCAGCGTTCCCAAATATCGTCGGCAGTCAGTTTTACCCCGCGCGGCAGCAGGTTACGGAATTCGCAAAACTCACGCATAGCGTCCAGCAATCCTTGGCGCAGACCGTTGACATGAGTGCCGCCCTGAATGGTTGGAATTAGGTTGACATAGCTTTCGCCGAGTAATTCTCCGCCCTCCGGCAGCCAGAGTAATGCCCAGCTGGCGGTTTCTTTTTCAGTTTTGAAATCGCCGACGAAAGGCGTGGCGGGAAGCGTTACGCTGTCTTGTACCGCTTCTTGTAGATAATCCGATAAGCCGTCCTGATACAGCCAGCTCTCTTCGGTGTTATTGATTTTGTCGATAAATTTGATTTCCAGCCCCGAACACAGCACCGCTTTGGCGCGCAGTAAATGGCGTAAGCGCGTGACAGAAAAATTGCTGCTGTCGAAATATTTCGGATTCGGTTTGAAATGCACGGCGGTACCCGTATTGCGCCGACCGCAAGTGCCGATTACTTCCAACTCTTCGGTTTTCATGCCGTTTTCAAAGGCGATTTTATAAATCTGTCCGTTACGTTTAATAGTGACGTCTGCCCGATCGGACAGGGCGTTGACAACGGAAATTCCGACCCCGTGCAAGCCGCCGGAAAATTCATAATTTTTATTGGAAAATTTCCCGCCGGCGTGCAGCTTAGTCATAATCACTTCCACGCCGGACACTTTTTCCGTCGGGTGAATATCCACCGGCATACCGCGTCCGTTATCGATCACTTCCAGCGACTGATCTTTGTGTAAAATCACCTCGATTTTGTCGGCGTAACCCGCCAGCGCTTCATCCACGCTATTATCGATGACTTCTTGGGCGAGGTGATTGGGGCGGCTGGTGTCGGTATACATACCGGGGCGCAGTTGAACCGGTTCAAGATCTTTTAATACCGTGATTTCGTGTGCGGAGTAGTTATCTGTCATGTTGTTTTCTGTGGTTTAAGGTCAAATTCGCAGGGGATTCTAACAAAAAAACGCAAGGCTTGCACCTAACAAAAAAGCGCGAATATTACCCATCACCCACCGCTCACCCTGGGCAATCAATGTGCGACGGGCAGTTTTGGTGTGCGTTCGTTATCAGGCGGGCTGCATCTTGCGCATTGCCTGTGAAAAGTGCGGTTATTTTTGGGCGAGATTCTGAATTAAGATTTTAGAGCGGCGCTGATAATTATAATTATCCCGTTTATATTTAGGTAAATCTTCCACCCCGGCGAGTCGGAACCCGCGTTCCTGAAACCAGTGCACCGTGCGAGTCGTCAGCACGAACAGCTTGTCGATCCCGGCTTCCCGCGCGCGTTTTTGAATAGCTTCCAGCAATGTATCGCCGCGTGAGGAATTGCGATAATCGGGATGTACCGCGACACAAGCCATTTCCGCCATATTTTCTTGCACATAAATATTGAGTGCCGCGCAGGCGATAATTACGCCGTCGCGATCAATAATGGTGTAATTGGCGATATCCATTTCCAGCTGTTCGCGCGAGCGTTTCACCAAAATGCCCAGCTGTTCGAGCGGATGAATCAGCTCCAACAGCCCCGGAATATCCGCCACGGTAGCAATGCGAATATGTTCGGAGCTTTCCATGGAAAGCTGGGTGCCCACGCCGTCACGGGTGAATAATTCCTGTAGTAAGGAACCGTCTTCTTCATAACTGAGCAGGTGCGAACGTTTCACCCCGGCACGGCAGACATCAATCGCAGCCTGCAAAAAACGTGCCTGCGAACTGTGATAACGATCCGTTTCAATCAACGCCCGCAAATGCGTGGCGGCATCCTGCGGCAGCAGATCCGAAATCGGCATTTGCTTATCATCCAAGATCCCTTGGGTGGAAGAAAAACCGATCAGTTTTTCCGCTTTCAGTTTAATCGCCACTTGTGTCGCGATTTCTTCAAACGGCAGATTGAAGGTTTCGCCGGTGACTGAGGGCGCAATCGGGCCTAATAGCACAATCGCCTCCCGTTCCAGTTGCTGTTTGATATTTTCCGTATCAATGCGGCGGATTTTTCCGCTCAGCATATAATCTACGCCGTCATCCACGCCGATAGGTTGAGCCAAAATAAAGTTGCTGCTGACTACATTAATTACCGGCGAATGGGGCAGACGCAGTGATAAACGGGCGGAAATATCGTAATGCAATTTGCCGACCGCTTGTTTAACCAACTCAAGGGTGCGCGGGTCGGTGATGCGGATATTTTTGTGGTAAACGGACTGGATATGATGCTGTTCGAGTAACTGATTGATCTGACAACGCGCGCCGAACACAATCACCAACTTAATGCCGAGGCTGTGTAATAGACTGATATCGCTGATAATATTGACAAAATTAGGACTGGCGACGGTGTCTCCGTCCAGCATAATGACAAAGGTTTTGCCCCGATGCATATTGACATAAGGCGTGGATTGTCTGAACCATTGAACTAATTCTGTGCTGCGCATAACCCTTCCTATATATAATTATTCATTTTTATTGAATTTATATTCATTCAGGTAAATATGCAAGCAAAATTTTCTTCCATATGAAAGTGCGGTGAATTTTCACCGCACTTTATTAGGCTTCAGCACATTGTTTACGCCACAACGTTAAACTGCGCTTTCATTAAGGCTTCAAAATCCGTACAACCGCCGATTGGTTTTTCATCAATAAAAATCTGCGGCACCGTCTCCACCGGTTTACCCACAGACGCCGATAAATCCGCTTTACTGATACCTTCTGCGATAATATCTACGTAACGGTAATCAAAATCTTCCAGCGTATTTTTTAATTTTTCCGCCAGATTTTTGGCTCGAACACAATAAGGGCAGCCCGGACGCCCGAAAATAACCACGAACATAATTCATTTCCTTTTAGTTGTACAAAAAAACCTTAAGAATTCTACCCGATTAACGGAAAAAGAATAAAGCGTTTTTCTGCATTGTTGCGATTGGTGTAATATATGAGAACGAAAAATCACTGATGGAAATTAATTATGACGGTGCAACAATCCACTTCGCAAACTTTGGCATGTATTTTATCTCATCGTTCTATTCGTAAATTCAGCGCGCAGCCTATTGACGGGCAGATTATCAGCAATTTGGTGGATGCCGCCCGTTTTGCTTCGACGTCCAATCATCTGCAATGTGTTTCTATTATTCGGGTGACGGACACCACGCTACGTGAGGCGATGATGGTGTGTTGTGCTAATCAGGAATATGTGAAAAGCGCGCCGGAGTTTTGGGTATTCTGCGTCGATTTTTATAAACATAAACAGGTTTGCCCGCAGGCGCAGTTGGATTATGCCGAGGTGTTGCAAATCGGTGCGGTGGATACCGGAATTATGGCCCAGAATGTGATGATCGCGGCGGAAAGTCTGGGACTGGGCGGCGTGTTTATCGGTTCTTTGCGTAATCAAATGGAAAAAGTCGGCGAATTGCTGCAACTGCCGCCGCATACCTTGCCGATGGTCGGGTTGTGTTTGGGCTATCCACAGCAGGACCCGCCGTTAAAACCGCGTTTACCGCAGGCGGCGATGTTTTTTGAGAATGCCTATCAACCCATGGATGTCTCGCTGTTGGCCGATTATAATGCGCAGGTGGCTGATTATTATCAAAAACGCAGCGCAATCGACATGGACTGGTCGAGAAATGTGATTAAAACTTTGTCCAAACCGGTGCGCCCGAATGTATTGGCTTATCTGCAAAAACAGGGATTTGTTAAAAAGTAGGTGATGATGAAATTATTAATGCTATGCCGTGAACCGCGTTTATACAGCTGTCAGCGACTGAAAGAGGCGGCAGAGGAGAGCGGGCACCAAATGGATATTTTGGATCCGAACCGCTGTTTACTGAAACTGGCGGAAAATCCACCGCACTTTCAGTTGTATTATCAACCTAACGGGGATAGCGAACCTTATCTGCTGCCTGATTATGATGCGGTTATTCCGCGCTTTGGCGCCGCCAGCACGCAAATGGGCTGCGCGGTTTTGCGCCACTTTTCGGCAAAAAATGTGCCTTGTTTAAACGATGAGAGCGCTTTTTTAAATGCGCGCGATAAATGGCGCAGCCTGCAATTATTGGCGACCGCAGGTATTGCATTGCCACCGTCGGTGCTTTCAGGTTGCGAATTTCAGGCAACGCAGGCAGTTAATCGGATCGGTTCGCCGACGATCTTGAAAACCCTAAACGGTGCGCAGGGTATCGGCGTAATTTTGGCCGACAAAGCGCAAAGTGCGGTCAGTATTTTGGAAACTTTGACACATACCGATGTGCCGGTGTTATTGCAGGATTTTATCGCAGAAGCACAGGGCACGGATTTGCGATGTTTTGTGGTGGGCGGGCAGGTGGTGGCCAGTATGCGGCGTATCGGGCAAAACGGGGAATTCAGAGCCAATTTTCATCGCGGCGGCACGGCGGAAAAAGTTAGTCTGAGTGAGACGGAAAAAGCCATTGCAGTAAAAGCGGCAATTACGCTGGGCTTGGATGTGGCGGGCGTGGATCTGATCCGTTCCGCACAGGGTTTGCTGGTGTTGGAAGTGAACGCCAGCCCGGGACTGGAGATGATCGAAAAGACCAGCGGAATAGATATTGCGCTTCAAATGATTGCCTATATTGAGAAAAAATTGAAATCTGCGGCTTAGCTTAAATGGAAAACGGCTGATGCGCGGTAAAGTGCGGTGAAAAATCGGCGCGTTTTGCTTTTCATCTCATCGGTTCGGCATTACAATGCATTGTAGTGCTGGCATATCAGCACCTGCACTGCGGTATACACAACCCATTGAGCATCGGAATAATAAAAGGAGTGATCATGATTATCTATTTACACGGGTTTGATTCCAGTAGTCCGGGTAACTACGAAAAAATTATGCAGCTGAAGTTTATTGATGATGACGTACGTTTTGTGAATTACAGCACGCTGCATCCGCGCCATGATATGCAGTTTCTGCTCAATGAAGTGCATAAATTGGTGTCGGAAACCAGTGATCCGAATCCGTTGATCTGCGGCGTCGGGTTAGGTGGTTACTGGGCGGAACGTATCGGTTTTTTATGCGGCATTAAGCAGGCGATTTTTAACCCGAATCTGTTTCCTTATGAAAATATGACAGGAAAAATTGATCGTCCGGAAGAATATGAAGATATTGCCACTAAATGCGTGGAAAATTTTCGGCTGAAGAATAAAGGGCATTGTCTGGTGTTTTTATCCACACAGGATGAATATTTGGATTCTTCTCGCAGTGCGGAGACCTTATCGCCGTTTTATGAGGTGGTTTGGGATTCGGTGGAAACCCATAAATTCAGCAAAATTTCTCAGCATTTGCAGCGTTTGAAACATTTTAAGGCCTAGTATTTTTAACCCGCAGTCAAAAATACTCGTTTTTATGAGGCATCTTTGCTGCGGTCTTGCATCTCAAAATCCGGCGGCAATTGCGGATCGGCATCTTCTTCATTGAGTTGTTTAACTTCCGGCGTTGCCATCAATTGTTCCGTTTTATCGTCGTGGGCGGGTTTGTCTTTGCCAAGTAATTGGTTTTGCAGTTGTGCGTAACTGCTTTGCGGTGACAGCCAAACGGCAAGTAGCGCCTGATTAAACTGCATATCGAATTCGTGAGCCAACACCGTATCGTTTAAAATAAAATAGCCGCGATCCGCCAGTGCGATATAGCTTAATACGTCATTGGGCGAAAAATCGGGGAAGATTTCCTGCATTTTTTTCAGCCAAGCCGCCGAACTGTCTTTGTTAAAATGCTGCGCGTTCATTTCCTTAACCAGACCGATGGCGAAACTTTTTCCTTCCACCGGCTTGGCGTATTTAAACGAAATCATTAACGGTCGCTGATTTTCCTGATAAGCGCCGGTCTCGCTATAAAGACTGACGGTATAAACATGAAAAGGTCCCCAGTTATAATCGACGTTACCGACACTTATCCAATGAGCGGAAAGTGCGGTGGAAAACAACCAAGCAAGCAGTAACAAAAAAACCTTAAGTTTCATCAGAATTTCCTTGTCGGGTTAATCCCTTTTCCGGCAGCGCGTCAGGCGTTTCGGAACGGAATGTTATCCTNGTGCGCAGGGTATCGGCGTAATTTTGGCCGACAAAGCGCAAAGTGCGGTCAGTATTTTGGAAACTTTGACACATACCGATGTGCCGGTGTTATTGCAGGATTTTATCGCAGAAGCACAGGGCACGGATTTGCGATGTTTTGTGGTGGGCGGGCAGGTGGTGGCCAGTATGCGGCGTATCGGGCAAAACGGGGAATTCAGAGCCAATTTTCATCGCGGCGGCACGGCGGAAAAAGTTAGTCTGAGTGAGACGGAAAAAGCCATTGCAGTAAAAGCGGCAATTACGCTGGGCTTGGATGTGGCGGGCGTGGATCTGATCCGTTCCGCACAGGGTTTGCTGGTGTTGGAAGTGAACGCCAGCCCGGGACTGGAGATGATCGAAAAGACCAGCGGAATAGATATTGCGCTTCAAATGATTGCCTATATTGAGAAAAAATTGAAATCTGCGGCTTAGCTTAAATGGAAAACGGCTGATGCGCGGTAAAGTGCGGTGAAAAATCGGCGCGTTTTGCTTTTCATCTCATCGGTTCGGCATTACAATGCATTGTAGTGCTGGCATATCAGCACCTGCACTGCGGTATACACAACCCATTGAGCATCGGAATAATAAAAGGAGTGATCATGATTATCTATTTACACGGGTTTGATTCCAGTAGTCCGGGTAACTACGAAAAAATTATGCAGCTGAAGTTTATTGATGATGACGTACGTTTTGTGAATTACAGCACGCTGCATCCGCGCCATGATATGCAGTTTCTGCTCAATGAAGTGCATAAATTGGTGTCGGAAACCAGTGATCCGAATCCGTTGATCTGCGGCGTCGGGTTAGGTGGTTACTGGGCGGAACGTATCGGTTTTTTATGCGGCATTAAGCAGGCGATTTTTAACCCGAATCTGTTTCCTTATGAAAATATGACAGGAAAAATTGATCGTCCGGAAGAATATGAAGATATTGCCACTAAATGCGTGGAAAATTTTCGGCTGAAGAATAAAGGGCATTGTCTGGTGTTTTTATCCACACAGGATGAATATTTGGATTCTTCTCGCAGTGCGGAGACCTTATCGCCGTTTTATGAGGTGGTTTGGGATTCGGTGGAAACCCATAAATTCAGCAAAATTTCTCAGCATTTGCAGCGTTTGAAACATTTTAAGGCCTAGTATTTTTAACCCGCAGTCAAAAATACTCGTTTTTATGAGGCATCTTTGCTGCGGTCTTGCATCTCAAAATCCGGCGGCAATTGCGGATCGGCATCTTCTTCATTGAGTTGTTTAACTTCCGGCGTTGCCATCAATTGTTCCGTTTTATCGTCGTGGGCGGGTTTGTCTTTGCCAAGTAATTGGTTTTGCAGTTGTGCGTAACTGCTTTGCGGTGACAGCCAAACGGCAAGTAGCGCCTGATTAAACTGCATATCGAATTCGTGAGCCAACACCGTATCGTTTAAAATAAAATAGCCGCGATCCGCCAGTGCGATATAGCTTAATACGTCATTGGGCGAAAAATCGGGGAAGATTTCCTGCATTTTTTTCAGCCAAGCCGCCGAACTGTCTTTGTTAAAATGCTGCGCGTTCATTTCCTTAACCAGACCGATGGCGAAACTTTTTCCTTCCACCGGCTTGGCGTATTTAAACGAAATCATTAACGGTCGCTGATTTTCCTGATAAGCGCCGGTCTCGCTATAAAGACTGACGGTATAAACATGAAAAGGTCCCCAGTTATAATCGACGTTACCGACACTTATCCAATGAGCGGAAAGTGCGGTGGAAAACAACCAAGCAAGCAGTAACAAAAAAACCTTAAGTTTCATCAGAATTTCCTTGTCGGGTTAATCCCTTTTCCGGCAGCGCGTCAGGCGTTTCGGAACGGAATGTTATCCTTTTCAAATTGGCGGCAGATCGGATTGTCGTGGGGCTGCCGGAATAATATAGGGTTTATCAACGCTGGGCTGATTATATCAACAAATACGAAAAAGGCGAGAATTGCTCCCGCCTTTCGCTTAATTTTTATCTGAACGATTTATTTTAAACTGCCAACCATATCTTCCGGGCGCACCCACTGATCAAATTGTTCTGCGCTTAATAAGCCTAAATTAATCGCTTCTTCTTTTAGTGTGGTACCGTTTTTGTGTGCGGTTTTCGCGATTTTTGCCGCATTTTCATAACCGATATGGGTATTTAACGCGGTAACCAGCATTAATGAATTGTCCAGCTGCATTTTAATGCGCGGATAGTTCGGTTCGATACCGGCGGCGCAGTGTTCGTCAAAGGAGACACAGGCATCTGCCAGCAATTGCGCGGATTGCAGGAAGTTCGCCGCCATAACCGGTTTAAATACATTTAGCTGGAAATGTCCTTGCGAACCGGCAAATGAAATAGTGGTATCGTTGCCCAACACTTGTGCGCAGACCATAGTCATCGCTTCACATTGAGTTGGATTTACTTTACCCGGCATAATGGAAGAACCCGGTTCGTTTTCCGGAATCAGAATTTCGCCGATACCGGAACGCGGACCGGAGGCAAGCAAGCGAATATCATTGGCGATTTTAAATAAAGACATTGCCAGCTGTTTTAATGCGCCGTGCGTTTCTACTACCGCATCATGCGTGGCTAACGCTTCGAATTTGTTTTCCGCGGTAATAAACGGCAAACCGGTGAATTTCGCAATATAATCGGCGACTTTCACATCGTAGCCTTTCGGGGTGTTTAACCCGGTGCCGACCGCCGTACCGCCTAATGCCAGCTGGCTTAAGTGCGGCAGGGTGTTTTTCAGTGCCAATAAACCGAAATGCAGCTGTGCCGCGTAGGCGGAAAATTCCTGTCCTAAGGTAAGCGGTGTGGCGTCCATTAAATGAGTACGCCCGATTTTAACCACATCTTTGAATGCCTCGGCTTTCGCCGCGAAAGTTTTTTGTAACCGTTCGACACAAGGAATAGTAACTTCCACCACTTTTTTATAGGCGGCGATATGCATTGCTGTCGGATAAGTATCGTTGGATGACTGGGATTTATTGACATCGTCATTCGGATGAATGACCGATTTTTCACCCAGTTTACCGCCGTTCAGCACATGTGCGCGGTTGGCGATGACTTCGTTGAGGTTCATATTAGATTGTGTGCCGGAACCGGTTTGCCAGATCACCAACGGGAATTGCTCATCTAATTTGCCCGCCAGAATTTCATCGCAGGCTTGTGCAATCAGATCACGTTTTTCCAGCGCTAAAACACCTAAATCATAGTTGGCATAGGCAGCGGCTTTTTTCAGATAGCCGAACGCTTCAATAATTTCTTTCGGCATTGAGGCGGCAGGGCCGATTTTGAAATTATTGCGTGAACGTTCGGTTTGTGCCGCCCAGTATTTGTCGGCAGGCACTTTCACTTCGCCCATGGTGTCTTTTTCGATACGAAATTCCATTATAATTACCTCTTGTTAAATATAAGAAAACAGGGCAAGTCTAACATTTCAGCGAGGTGAATGGAATGTAGGAGGAATTGTAAACTTCGGTTTTGTGATTTAGATCATAAAGTGCGGTGGATTTTTTAATATTTTCTACACCTTAGCAAAAGCTGCCGCTTTTTTACCCGTTTAAAAAATTAATATTTTATCTTCACCGGATTTTTCGCTAAAATCTTGCAGTTTAACAGCCCGTTTTTCTTGATTGTCCGCCATGGACAGCAGCCTAAGCCGGAGTAAGGATTGTATGTCAAAACACGCTCAGTTTTACATTCTGCATAACGCACAGAGCGCGCAGGCGCTCGCCTGTGATTTGGCGGCTTCTGCATGGCGTTTGGGCAAACGGGTGCTGATTGCCTGTGCTACCGAGGCACAGGCACTGGATATTGATGAAGCGCTGTGGCAGCGGGATCCGGAACAGTTCGTTCCGCATAATTTATCCGGCGAAATCACTCAATACGCCACGCCGATTGAAATTTCTTGGGGCGATAAACGCAATGCGCAACGGCGGGATTTGTTGATTAATTTGCAAATGCAGGTACCAAATTTTGCCTCCGCGTTCAACCAGGTGATTGATTTTGTGCCGGCAGAAGAAGCGTTGAAAGTGCAGGCACGCGAACGTTATAAGCAATACCGTCAGCTTGGCTGGCAGCTGAGCACCGAGCAGGCATAAGGAGAGATGATGTTTCGTTTGAGCACAGCCGATGATTTGCCCCGTATTTTAGATATTTACAATCAGGTTATTGCGCGGCGCACTGTTACCGCCGATTTGCAGCCGGTAACACGGGCAGACCGGCAGAATTGGTTTGATTTTCATCGCAACAGCAGCAAATATCCTTTATGGGTTTATGAGGCGGATAATCATGTGCTCGGCTGGTGCAGCTATTCGCCGTTTTATCAGCGTGCCGCCTATGACGGCGCGGCGGAGGTGAGTTTTTATCTGGACAAAGCGGTGCAAGGAAAAGGCATCGGTAAGCTATGCGTCGGTTTTCTGATTGAGCAAATGCTGGCTTACCGCTTGCACACTTTATTGGCGTTTGTCTTCGGCAGCAATGCTCAGAGTCTGGGATTGTTGCACCGGATGGGATTTGAAATCTGGGGCCGATTACCGCAGGTTGCCGATATGCAGGATCATTTTGAAGATTTGGTGATGCTGGGGTTTAAAAGCTGAAACTTATTTAAGTTCGTTGGCGGCTGAACACGGATTAACAAGAATTTATACACAATAGAGAAACAACATGACAAAACCATTTCAAATGGCGGATCGCTTTGATGCGTCCGCCGTCGAACAAGCACTTTACAAACACTGGGAAGCACAAGGTTATTTTAAACCGAACGGTAATCCGGACGTGCCGAGTTATTGCATCGCGATTCCGCCGCCGAATGTGACGGGGAGTTTGCATATGGGGCACGCATTCCAACAAACTTTAATGGATACGTTGATTCGCTTTAACCGCATGGAAGGCAACAATACTCTGTGGCAGGCGGGTACTGATCATGCGGGTATTGCGACCCAAATGGTGGTGGAACGTAAAATTGCTGCCGAAGAGGGCAAAACCCGTCATGATTACGGGCGTGAGGCTTTCATCGATAAAATCTGGCAGTGGAAAGCCCATTCGGGCGGTACTATCAGCCAACAAATGCGTCGATTGGGCGATTCGGTGGATTGGGATCGTGAACGCTTTACCATGGATGAAGGCTTATCCAATGCGGTGAAAGAAGTGTTCGTGCGCTTGCATGAAGAAGGACTGATTTATCGCGGCAAACGTTTGGTAAACTGGGATCCGAAGCTGCACACCGCCATTTCCGATTTGGAAGTGGAAAATAAAGAAAGTAAAGGTTCGCTTTGGCATTTCCGTTATCCGTTGGCAAACGGCGCGAAAACCGCCGACGGTAAAGATTATTTGGTGGTGGCAACGACCCGTCCTGAAACAATGTTGGGTGATACCGCTGTGGCGGTTCACCCCGAAGATGAGCGTTATCAATCGTTGATTGGCAAAACCGTGATTCTGCCGATTGCCAACCGTGAAATCCCGATTATTGCCGATGATTATGTGGATCGTGAATTTGGGACGGGCGTGGTGAAGATTACCCCTGCCCACGACTTCAACGACTACGAAGTGGGCAAACGACACGGTTTGGCTATGGTCAATGTGCTGACCTTAAATGCAGATATTCGCGATAAGGCGGAAATTATCGGCGCAGACGGCAAAATTTGCGAAAACTACACCGCACTTATTCCGGCGGACTATCAAGGGCTGGAGCGATTTGCAGCGCGTAAGAAAATCGTGGCGGATTTTGATGCCATGGGCTTATTGGAGGAAATCAAACCGCACGATTTGAAAGTGCCTTACGGCGATCGCGGCGGCGTGCCGATTGAGCCAATGCTGACCGACCAATGGTATGTTTCTGTTAAGCCTTTGGCGATCGTTGCAACCAAAGCGGTGGAAGACGGCGAAATCCAATTTGTGCCGAAACAGTACGAAAATCTGTATTTTTCTTGGATGCGTGATATTCAGGATTGGTGTATTTCTCGCCAGCTGTGGTGGGGACACCGCATTCCGGCGTGGTACGATGCACAAGGCAACGTGTATGTCGCCCGCGATGAAGCAGAAGTGCGGTCAAAATATCAGTTAAATGCCGAAGTGGAATTAAAACAAGATGAAGATGTGCTGGATACCTGGTTCTCATCGGGTTTATGGACGTTTTCAACCCTCGGCTGGCCTGAGCAAACCCCAGAATTGAAAACTTTCCATCCGACCGATGTACTTATCACCGGCTTTGATATTATTTTCTTCTGGGTGGCGCGCATGATTATGTTTACCATGCACTTCATCAAAGACGAAAACGGTAAACCGCAGGTGCCGTTTAAAACCGTGTATGTCACCGGGCTTATCCGTGATGAACAGGGGCAGAAAATGTCGAAATCGAAAGGAAACGTATTAGATCCGATCGACATGATTGACGGCATCAGCCTTGAAGATTTGTTAGCAAAACGCACCGGCAATATGATGCAGCCGCAACTTGCAGAAAAAATCGCAAAATCGACCGCTAAACAATTCCCAGAAGGCATTGCCGCACACGGCACGGACGCATTGCGTTTCACCTTGGCGGCACTGGCGAGCAACGGACGTGATATCAACTGGGATATGAAGCGGCTGGAAGGTTATCGCAATTTTTGTAATAAATTATGGAACGCCAGCCGTTTTGTGATGACCAACGACAAATTGGATCTCACCGAGGCAACCACCGAATACAGCCTTGCGGATCGCTGGATCGAATCCACCTTTAACCGTACGGTGGGCGAATTTAGATCGGCCATCAGCCAATACCGTTTCGACTTGGCGGCAAATGCGATCTACGACTTCACGTGGAACGAGTTCTGCGACTGGTATTTGGAATTGACTAAGCCAATTTTCGCCAACGGCACAGAGGCACAAAAACGTGGGGCGAGCAAAACCCTTGTGAAAGTGTTGGAAAAATTGCTCCGTTTGGCACATCCAATTATGCCGTTCATCACCGAAGAAATTTGGCAGAAAGTGAAAGGCGTGGCAGGCGTTTCGGGCGACAGCATTATGGTTCAACCATTCCCAACCGTTGAAACCGCAATGTTAGACGAAACCGCAGAACGCCACATTGCGTGGATTAAAGAGTTGATCGTGGCGGTGCGCAATATTCGTGCCGAAAGCAATATCGCGCCGAGCAAAGGGTTGGATCTGCTGTTGCGTAATGTGACTGTAAGCGAACAAAACTGTCTTGAAAATAACCGCACTTTATTGCAGGCTATGGCAAAACTGGACAACATCAGCGTATTGGCGCAAGGTGTTGAGGTGCCTTTATCTGTTACCAAGCTGGTGGGAAATGCGGAGCTGTTTGTGCCGATGGCGGGTTTTATTAACAAAGAGGCGGAACTGAGCCGTTTAAATAAAGAGATCGAAAAACTGCAAAACGAAGTGAGCCGTATCGAAAACAAACTCGCGAACGACGCCTTTGTGGCAAAAGCGCCGCAAGCGGTGATTGCCAAAGAACGCGAAAAAATGCAGGGCTACTGTGACGGTTTGGATAAGCTGAAACAGCAATATCGAGCTATAGAAGCACTGTAATCACTCATCCGTGTGCTGGCTCAAACTGGGAATGCACGCGGATTTTTTTCACCTCTTTATCTCCCCCCCTCTGATAATACTTCCGTCATAATTTTTTGATGTGGATGCTACTAATGCGGGTTTAATGTCGATAAATATGACGGTTTTTTCACCGAAAAAGCAGGCATAAAAGCACGGACATGTTGGCTTTTGTTTCGCATATTTTTTGATCTTTGTCATATAACATACCTATTCCTACCTAGCCGACTACTCATTTATAACTAGCTAACTTGTAATATAACGCTATGATTTTATTGAATATACCTAATAAACAGTAACACTTATTAGGCGTATTTTTTGTATGGCTTTGAGCGTATAGTTGCTGGACCATATACAAAAAGAAGGAAAACATAATGAGTCATTTCTTGGATCGTTTAACCTTTTTCAGACGTCGTAAGAGCGAATCGTTTGCCAACGGACACGGTGCATTAATCAACGATGATCGTCAATGGGAAGATGGCTATCGCAGCCGCTGGCAGCATGATCGCATTGCCCGCTCCACCCACGGCGTGAATTGTACCGGCTCGTGCAGCTGGAAAATTTATGTGAAAAACGGTTTGATTACATGGGAAACCCAGCAAACCGATTATCCTCGTACCCGCCCGGATCTGCCGAATCATGAACCGCGCGGCTGTCCACGCGGTGCCTCATTCAGCTGGTATGTTTATTCAGCGCAGCGCATTAAATACCCAATGATGCGAGGCGCATTGGCCCGGTTATGGCGTGCTGCACGCACCACTCAATCTCCGATAGATGCCTGGGCGTCTATTGTGGAAAACGAACAAAAAGCTAAATCATACAAATCACAGCGAGGATTGGGCGGTTTTGTTCGTTCCACTTGGGATGAAGCGTACGAAATAGTTGCCGCTGCCAACGCTTATACGATCAAGAAATATGGCCCGGATCGTATTATCGGTTTTTCGCCTATTCCGGCGATGTCAATGATCAGCTACGCCGCCGGAACGCGTTATTTAGGATTATTAGGTGGAGTGCCGCTTTCGTTTTACGACTGGTACTGCGATTTACCGCCAGCAAGCCCGCAGGTATGGGGCGAGCAGACAGACGTTTCCGAATCTGCCGATTGGTATAATGCAGATTATTTGCTGGTATGGGGGTCTAACGTACCGTTGACACGCACTCCGGACGCCCATTTTTATACCGAAGTGCGCTACAAAGGCACAAAAACCGTGGCGATTTCCTCCGATTACGGTGAAATGGCGAAATTCGGCGATATTTGGCTTGCGCCGAAGCAGGGCACTGACGCCGCGCTTGCGATGGCAATGGGACATGTTATTTTAAAAGAGTTTCATCTTAATAATCCTTCCGAGTATTTCACGTCTTATATTCGCCGTTATACCGATATGCCGATGTTGGTTCGTCTTGAACACACCGAGAAAGGTCTGATGCCGAAATATTTTTTACGCGCCTCAGATTTATCCGCTCAATTCAGTGAAGAAAAAAATCCTGAATGGAAAGTTTTGGCGTGGGATACGCAATCAGACGGTCTGGTTGCGCCGAATGGGGCGATTGGGTTTCGCTGGGACAGCAGTCGAAAATGGAATCTGGAACAGACCGCACAAGATAAACCGGTACAATTGGCGCTGTCATTAAAAGCCTGCGCCGATGACGTCGCTGAGGTACAGTTTAACTATTTCTGTGCCGATAACGATGCACTGATTGCACATAAAGTTCCGGTGAAACGGATTCAATTAGCGAATGGGGAAACTGCACTTGTGGCGACCGTATTCGATTTAACGGTCGCCAATTACGGGGTCGATAATGGTTTACAGGATGACAATGCGGCGAACAGCTACGATGAAGACAAGCCTTATACCCCGGCATGGCAGCAGAAACATACCGGTGTCGATCCTGACTTGGTTATTCAGGTTGCCTGCGAATTTGCGCGAAATGCCGATATGACGAAAGGGCGTTCCATGGTAATTATCGGCGCCGGTTTAAATCACTGGTATCACATGGATATGGCATACCGCGGCGTGATAAATATGCTGATGCTGTGCGGAACCATCGGGCGTTCCGGCGGCGGCTGGTGTCATTATGTGGGACAGGAAAAATTACGTCCGCAAAGCGGCTGGTCGCCATTGGCATTCGGTCTGGACTGGCATCGTCCGGCGCGCCAGATGACCGGTACGTCATTTTTTTACGCTCATACTAGTCAATGGCGGCATGAAAAGCTCAGCGCGGACGAGATTTTAGCTCCGACGGCGGATGAACATATGAAAACCTTATCAATGATCGATTACAACGCTAAAGCCGAGCGTATGGGCTGGTTGCCGAGCGCACCGCAGCTGGGCGCCAATCCGTTGGATGTGGTTGCACAGGCGGAAAGTGCGGGTGAAAATCCGCAAGATTTTATTGTTAACGGCTTGAAAAACGGTTCCCTTGACCTTGCCTGTAATGATCCGGATAACCCGCAAAACTTCCCGCGTAATCTGTTTGTTTGGCGCTCCAATTTACTAGGCTCGGCGGGGAAAGGTCATGAATACTTCTTAAAATATTTGCTGGGGACGCAAAATGCCGTGTTAAGCGATGAAGAAGACTGTATCACGCCGAGCGAAATTACAGTGCGTCCGGCGGCGGAAGGCAAATTGGATCTGCTGACTTGTCTGGATTTCCGCATGAACACCACTTGTCTGTATGCGGATGTTATTTTCCCGACTGCCACTTGGTATGAAAAAGATGATTTGAATACCTCGGATATGCACCCGTTTATTCATCCGCTGACCGAAGCTGTACAGCCCTTATGGCAAAGTCGCAGTGACTGGGATATTTATAAAGGGTTGGCAAAGAAATTCAGTGAGCTGGCAAAAGATTACCTCGGTGTGCGCAAAGATATTGTTTTAACTCCTCTGATGCATGACAGTCCGCAGGAAATGGGACAGCCGTTTGATCCGAAAGACTGGAAACTCGGTGAGTGCGAACCGATTCCGGGCAAAACCATACCGGCGATGACGGTGGTCGAGCGGGATTATGGCGCAATTTATGAACAATATACGTCGGTCGGTCCGTTACTGGAAAAAATCAATAATAATGGTAAGGGAATGGCGTGGAACACCCAAGAAGAAGTGGATTTTTTACGCAAACTAAACGGCGTACAACCGCAGGGTGCTGGCAAAGGCCAACCTAAACTGGAGACCGCCATTGATGCAGCCGAAATGATTTTGACGTTAGCGCCTGAAACTAATGGGCATGTATCTAAAAAGGCGTGGACGGCATTGGGCAATATCACCGGACGGGAGCATACGCACTTGGTTTCGGCAAACGAACATACGCAAATTCGTTTCCGCGATATTGTGGAACAGCCGCGTAAAATCGTTACCTCACCGATTTGGTCCGGTATCGAAAGCGAAGATATGTGTTATAACGCCGGCTATACCAATGTGAATGAACTGATTCCATGGCGCACGCTGACCGGTCGTCAGCAATTCTATCAGGATCATCTGTGGATGCGCGCCTTCGGCGAAGGATTTGCGGTGTATAAACCGGCGGTGAATTTTAAAACGACAGAAAAATTATTACATCGCTACCCGAACGGCAATCGGGAAATCACGCTGAATTTCTTAACCCCGCATCAGAAATGGGGTATTCACAGCACCTATTCGGAAAATATTCGTATGCTGACTTTAGGGCGCGGAGGGCCGCACATTTGGTTGAATGAAGCGGATGCGAAGCGTGCCGGTTTACAAGATAACGATTGGGCGGAAGTCTTTAATGCGAACGGCACTCTGACCTGCCGCGTGGTGGTCAGTCAGCGTATTCCGGAAACTATGGTAGTGATGTATCACGCACAGGAAAAAATCGTGAATACACCGGGCGCGGAAGTTTCGAAAAAACGCGGTGGCATTCATAACTCGGTGACTCGCGCAGTGCTCAAACCGACGCATATGATCGGCGGTTATGCACATTTGGCGTATGGCTTTAATTATTACGGCACGGTCGGTTCGAACCGGGATGAATGGGTTGTGGTACGCAAGATGAATCGGGTCGATTGGATGGAAGAAACGGCGCAATAACTGACCGCACTTTTACCTTCACTACTACAGAGTAACGAATTGAAATCAAAAGGAATATAAAATGAAAATTAGAGCGCAGATCGGCATGGTGCTGAATTTGGATAAGTGTATCGGTTGCCATACCTGCTCGGTCACGTGTAAGAATGTTTGGACCAGTCGCGAAGGGGTGGAATATGCGTGGTTTAACAATGTTGAAACCAAGCCGGGCATCGGATTTCCGAAAAATTGGGAAGATCAGGAAAAATGGCAGGGCGGTTGGGTGCGCAAAGCGAACGGCAAACTGGTACCGAAACAAGGCAGTAAAATTAAAATTTTGTCGAATATTTTTGCTAACCCGAATATGCCGCAAATTGACGATTATTACGAACCCTTTACCTTTGATTACGAACATTTGCAAAATGCACCGAAATTAACTACGCCGCCGACTGCCCGCCCGGTATCATTAATAACCGGCAAGAAAATGGGCAAAATCGAATGGGGACCGAACTGGGAAGACGATTTGGCTGGCGAATTTGAAAAGCGGGCGAAAGACGTGCTGTTTGAGGGCATTCAAAAAGAGATGCTGGCAGCCTTTGAACAGACGTTTATGATGTATTTACCGCGCCTATGCGAACATTGTCTGAATCCGACTTGTGTGGCATCGTGCCCGTCCGGCAGCATTTATAAACGCGAAGATGACGGTATTGTGTTAATCGATCAGGATAAATGCCGCGGCTGGCGCATGTGTGTGTCCGGCTGTCCGTACAAAAAAATCTATTATAACTGGTCAACGGGAAAAGCGGAAAAATGTATTTTCTGCTATCCGCGCATTGAAAGCGGCGAGCCGACGGTATGTTCGGAAACCTGTGTCGGGCGCATTCGTTATCTGGGCGTGATGTTCTATGATGCGGATAAAATCGCCCAAGCCGCCAGCGTAGAAAACCCGCAGGATTTGTATCAGGCGCAGCTAGACGCATTTTTAGATCCGACCGATCCGGCGATTGAACACGAAGCATTAAAACAGGGGATCAGCCAAAGCTGGCTGGATGCGGCCAAAAAATCGCCGGTGTACAAAATGGCGATGGAATGGAAAATCGCTTTTCCGCTGCATCCGGAATATCGCACTTTACCGATGGTATGGTACATTCCGCCGCTTTCGCCGATCCAGTCGGCAATTGAAAACGGCTTTGTCGGTGAAGACAGCATCATTCCGAGCGTCGAAGACATGCGCATTCCATTGCGTTATTTAGCCAATTTGCTCACCGCCGGGGATATTGCACCGATTCGTGCGGCATTGGAAAAAATGATTGCGATGCGCCGTTTTAAACGCAGTCAGATCGTGCAGGGCGAACAGTTAACACAAAGTTTAGCCGGTACCGGACTGACAGCCGAAATGGTTGAAGAAATGTACCGCACTTTAGCCATTGCCAACTATGAAGACCGTTTTGTCATTCCGGCAAGCCATAAAGAAATGGTTGAAGACAGCTTTAATGATAAAGCCTCCTGCGGTTTCAGCTTCGGTAATGGCTGTTCGGGCGGTATCAGTAAAGAAAGCCTGTTCGGTAGAAATAAACGGATTCCGATTATTTTTAAAGATCGTCAGGAAGACCTTGAAGAAAACCGCCAAAAAGGAGTGCGTTAATGGCAAATCAACCCGTGTTTAAATGGATCTCCGTGCTGTTGTGCTATCCGGAGCAGGAATTGATTGACGCGCTGCCCGAATTACGGGCGGCGTTAAACCAGATGCCGGAAATCGCGCGAAAACGCACCGCACTTATCGATTTTTTAGATCATCTTGCCGAAACCAACTTACTGACTTTACAAGAAGATTATGTGCAGACTTTTGATCGAAACCGCAGCCACGCATTATATATTTTTGAACATGTTCATGGCGAAGACCGCGATCGCGGTGCCGCCTTGGTGGATTTACTGGAAGAATACCGCAAATACGGTTTGGAGCTGGGCGACGACGAGCTGCCGGATTATCTGCCGGCATTGTTGGAGTTTTTGGCTGAAATCGATCCGCAGCCAGCATTCAAACTGCTCGGCGATGCTGTACATGTGATTAATCATATTGCACAAAAGTTAGCCACTAACAGTTCGCCTTATGCCGTGTTGTTACAAACCGTGGTGATGCTCAGTCCGGTTAAACCGTTACCGCTGATTGAACCACCGGTTCGGGATATGGATGAAGCGATGCAGACTTTCGGCGCGGATATGACGGGCACTGAGCCTTTACTTAACCGATCATTTAGTGCGCGCACCAAAATCAGATTTTATCCTGAAGGTGCCCATAAACAAAATCAAGGAGCAGAGTAATGAATTACATCGAGCAATTTTTATTCGGAATTTATCCTTATATCTGTCTGAGCGTATTTTTTATCGGCAGCCTGATTCGCTTCGATCGTGAACAATACTCTTGGAAAAGCGAGTCCAGTGAACTGCTGTACCGCGGGCAACTGCGTTTAGGCAGCGTCCTGTTTCATGTGGGAATTTTGCTAGTGCTGGGCGGGCATATCGCCGGTCTGCTCACACCGCTATGGGCATTTGAGCTGCTCGGTATCAGCCAAGAACAGCATCATGTTATGGCGCTAGCAGCGGGCTCGGTATCCGGCACAATGGCACTTGCCGGGATCTT
Source organism: Haemophilus massiliensis (assembly GCA_000752995.2). GTDB lineage: Bacteria > Pseudomonadota > Gammaproteobacteria > Enterobacterales > Pasteurellaceae > Necropsobacter > Necropsobacter massiliensis_B. Next base: position 181,909 of record LM994635.1, read on the forward strand.
AATTCTGATTCACCGGCGTTTTCGCATTCAGCGAATTTTAACCACCAGTACATGGCGGGATAAATTGGTTGTGATCTGGCTGCTTGTTACCATACTTGCCGGCTTAAACCTGGTTCCGCTTGGCCTGACAAGCAGCGATGCGGTGGGCGAATTGGAAAGCATGATGCAATATGCACAGCGCATTCTGACCTTTCGCGGCGATGCCGCCGTCTATATAGCCCCCTTATCAAGTGCGGTCAAAATTCATGTATTTTTAGGCATGACATTCTTTTTGATTTTCCCGTTTACCCGTATGGTGCATGTATGGAGCGGTTTTGCCGCTTTTATCGGTTATATCCCGCGTGCTTGGCAGCTGGTGCGCCGTCGTTCATAGTCAATAGTAAGGAACTCTATGAAATCGGAATATTTCAAACGCTATTCGGTCTTATTCGCCGGCACGCTGGCGTTTCTGATGACGTTTATGGTATGGATGATGTTTGGCGTTATCGGTATCCCTTTGCGTAACGAACTTGGGCTATCTGATGTTGAATTCGGTATTTTAACGGCGACGCCGGTGCTTTCCGGCTCGATTATCCGTCTGCCACTGGGAATGTGGACGGATAAATTCGGCGGCAGAAATGTGATGATAGCCTTACTGGCAGTGTGCATTCCCTTTGTTTATCTCACCAGTTACGCGACGTTATTCTGGCATTTTCTGGTTATCGGTTTGGTGATGGGGCTGGCAGGCGGATCATTTTCCGTCGGTATGCCGTATGTTGCCCGTTGGTTTCCTAAAACCCAGCAGGGACTGGCGACCGGAATCTTCGGAATTGGCACCGCAGGTACGGCATTGAATAATTTTATTGCCCCGGAATTGTTGGCGCATTTTGGTGATTGGCGCGCCATACCGGAAGTCTATAGCGGGATTTTAGCGGCGACTTTAGTTATATTCTTCTTTACCGCATTTACTAACCCGGCACATTTGGTCAAAGGTGCGCAGGCGGGAATTATGCGGCAATTGTCACTGTTAAAAGATTGGCGGGTATTACGTTACAGCCAGTATTACACCGTTGTATTCGGTGGTTTCGTCGGCTTAACGTTGTGGATGAATAATTATTATGTGGCGAATTATCATTTGGATTTGCAAGATGCCACTTTGTTGGCGTTAATTTATTTGGTTCCAGGCAGTACGTTTCGTTCCGTCGGTGGCTATTTGGGGGATCGTTTCGGTGCCAATAGGGTTTCTTGGGTGGTGATGTGGGTTTTATGGGTTGGCTTTCTGATTTTTGCCGTTCCGCACGGCAGTTTATTACTGACCGGCACACAAGGCGAGATCAGCTTACCTATCGGATTGCCACTTTGGGCATTTGCACCGCTGACCTTTCTGGTCGGGTGCGCGATGGGTATCGGTAGCGGTTCTATCTTTAAATCCGTTGCCGACGATTACCCCAACGATATTGGCACGGTATCCGGCATCGTCGGGCTTGCTGGCGGTTTATTTGGTTTTATTCTGCCTATTGCTTTCGGCGCTTTGCTTGATGTCACCGGCATTCGGGCGACGGCGTTTGTATTAATGTTTATCGGCATTTCCACCGCATTAATTTGGATGCATTTTGCATTTAAAGCCAAAGGTTAAGATTAATCATAAAACAGAAAAATAACAATCCGCATATTTTACGTGCGGATTGTTATTTATAACTAGACGATGTCCTGCTATAACAAAAAAGCCACTCATAAGAGTGGCTGTTATTTTTTATGATATTTATCGATGGTGCCTAGGGTCGGACTCGAACCGACACGCTTTTAAAGGCGGCGGATTTTGAATCCGCTGCGTCTACCAATTTCGCCACCCAGGCTTCACTGATAAACATCATATTCAGTGCGTTGTATTATACGGTTATCCTTTGGGCTTGCAAGCGAAAATTTGGATTTCTTTACCGTTTGTTTTAATTTTCGGCAAACTGACAAAAATTGCACCGCACTTTATGCCGGGCGAATAAAGTGCGGTTGGTTTTAGTCGCGTTTTCGACTTAATAGCCACCATGTGATGAGAATAAACAGCATACTTGGCATCAACGCCCCGGCCAGCGGCGGGATACTGTACACCAGACTGAGCGGGCCGAAGATTTCGTTTACCACATAAAACAGGAAGCCGAAACAAATACCGGTAACGATACGCGCCCCGGCCGTCACGCTGCGTAGCGGACCGAAGATGAAAGACAGCGCCAGCAGCATCATCACACCGACTGACAGCGGCTGGAATAACTTGCGCCAGTAGGTCAGTTCGAAACGTTTTGAATCCTGTCCGGTTTCTTTCATAAAGGCGATATAATCGGACAGTCCGGAAATGGACAGTGAGGTTGCGCGCAGGGAAACGATGCCTAATTTATCCGGGGTTAAGCTGGTTTGCCAGACGTCGTTCAGTTTATTGGTGGTTTTGATTTCATCCGGTAGAATCTGTGACGTATTGATTTGTTTCAACGTCCATTTACCGTTTTTAAAGGTCGCCTGATTGGCATGGCTAACTTGTTGCAGCTGGCGCTGGTCATTAAAGCGATAGATATAAATATCCTTGAGTTTGACGTCATCGGTAATCCGTCTGACATAAATAAAATCATTGCCGTCTTTCGCCCAAACACCGTTTTTGACCGATAGCATGGAACCGCCGGAAATGGCTTTCGAACGCATATCGCGGGCGAATTGTTCCGTTTGCGGAATGCCCCATTCGCCGATAATCATGGTAATCACCACCAGCGGCAGGGCGGTTTTCATTACTGCGACACCGATATTTAAACGGGAAAAACCGGCGGATTGCATGACAATCAACTCGCTGCGGCTGGCAAGATTACCCAGCGCAATGAGCGCACCGAGCAGTGCCGCCATAGGAAAGAATGTCTCTACATCTTTCGGCACGGTTAACACCGTATAAAGCACTGCCTGTAGCACGTCGTAAGTGCCTTTGCCGACACTGCGGAATTGCTCGACGAATTTAATGATTGCCGACAGGCCGACCAGAGTCAGCAACGTTGCAAAAATTGCACCCAGAATGCTTTTACCGATATAGCGATCCAATGTATTCATCATGGCGTTTATCCTTCTACAACATGCTTTTTGCCGAATAAATGACGGACTTTATACATAAAGGCACTGTGCCAGCTGTTGAGGATAATCCCCAGCAGCAGAAAAGCAATATTAACCAGCGGCATTAACAGTGAGGCATCAAGTTTGCCGGAGGCGCCGGCGGATTTAAAAGAGCTTTGCAGCAGAAAATAAATCAGATACAGCATCAGCGCCGGTAGAATTTTAGCAAAACGCCCCTGTCGCGGATTCACGCGGCTGAGCGGCACGGCGATTAACGCCATAATCGGCACCGCTAAAATCAGCGTTAAGCGCCAGTGTAATTCCGATTTCGCCGCCGGCGTTTTGGCTTTTAACAACGCGCTGAACGGCAAGGTTTCCGCTTCACTGTTGGCGTTATCGGCTGCCTGATGACCCAAATATGCCCGGTATTCATCGAAATGAGTGATGCGAAAATCCGGCAGCATAGCGCTGCCTTCTACCCGTTGACTGTTGTGCAGATTAAGAATCTGATCACCGTTCGGCAGCGCTTTCAGCTCGCCGCTTTGCGCCACCGTCACGGAAGGCTTTTCATTTTTCTTGGCGGGCATCTGAAACAGATAAATATCATGGATGGTGTTACTGCGGATATTATTGATAAACAATACGAAATTATTATTGCCGGCGGACATGAACTGACCGGCGGCAAGGGCGCCCATGGTCGGGTTCGCTTTGGCGTCTTCCAGCATTTGCGCCTGTTTTTGAATCGCCCACGGCGACAACGCAAGCGCATTATAAGCCGCCAGTGCGGCGGTGAAAAACGAAAGCAGCAGCGCCACTCTAACAAGAATACGCTGACCCACGCCGCAGGCGCGCATTACGGTGATTTCACTTTCCGCATAAAGTCGCCCGAATGTCAGCAACAGCGCGATAAATAAACATAACGGCAGCATTAGCTGCGCCATGGTGGGCATCCCCAGCCCAAGCAGCGACAGCACAAGATCCGCCGGCACTTTGCCGCTTGCTGCCGAACCCAACACACGCACTAATTGCTGGCAAAAGAAAATAAGCAGTAAAATAAACAGAATTGCAGCCTGACTTTTTACAACTTCTTTTGTTAAATATCTGGTTAAAATCACGGTTTCGCCTATATTATTTCTTGCAATTTTTCTAAAACTGAGTAGTTTACATGTTTCAAATAAGTCGGCGTATCATAACGTATTTTTGCCTTTTACGCAGTAAATTAGTGAGGAACACATGAAATATACAGTAAAAACCACCGCACTTTCCGCGCTTGAAACGAATCTGTTGGTGGCCGTTTTTGAGGATGGCGGTCTATCTGAAACTGCCGCGCAGCTGGATCGGTTAAGTCAGGGCTATTTGAACGGATTGGTTCAATCCGGCGAAATCAGCGGTAAGCATGGACAAGTGACGGTATTGCGTAATGTCCCGAATCTGAATGCCGAGCGGGTGTTTGTAATCGGCTGTGGTAAAGCCGGTGAATTAAGCGAACGTCGCTATAAACAGCTGTTTCGGCATATTGTTCGGGCGGTGAAAGAAACCAAAGCGCAGCAATTGGTCAGCTGTTTGCAGGAGGTTGTGATCAACACGCGCGAACCGTACTGGAATGTGCGTTTTGCATTAGAAAGCATTGAAGAAAGCCTTTATCTTTTCGAGCGGTTTAAAAGCAAAAAAACCGACTCAAGTGCGGTCTTAAATGAGGTTGTTTTTCATGTAACGGATACGCAAATGGCGGAGGCACAACGTGCGCTGCGCGAGGGGGAGGCAATCGCGTTCGGTATTCGCGCGGCGAAAGATCTTGCCAATTGTCCGCCAAATATCTGTAATCCGGCGTATCTGGCGCAGCAGGCGACATCCTTAGCGCAACAATCGGTACAGATTAGCACCACTATCGTTGGCGAAAAAGAGATGGCAGCATTGGGCATGAATGCCTATCTGGCGGTGTCGCAAGGCAGTAAAAATGAGGCGCAGATGGCGATTATCGACTATCGCAATCATCCCGATCCGCAGGCAAAGCCGATCGTGCTGGTGGGGAAAGGGCTGACTTTTGACGCTGGCGGCATTTCTCTAAAACCGGCGGACAGCATGGATGAAATGAAATACGATATGTGCGGTGCGGCATCCGTGTTCGGCGTGATGAACGCAATCGCTCGCTTACAACTGCCGCTCAATGTGATCGGCGTATTAGCCGGCTGCGAAAATTTGCCGGGCGGCAACGCTTATCGCCCGGGTGATATTCTCACCACTATGGCAGGGCTGACGGTGGAAGTGCTGAATACCGATGCGGAAGGTCGTTTGGTTTTGTGTGACGCCTTAAGTTACGTTGCGCGTTTTGAACCGGCGCTGGTGGTGGACATTGCCACCTTAACCGGCGCTTGCGTGGTGGCGTTAGGGCAGCATAACAGCGGGCTGGTGGCGGAAGATGACGAACTGGCACAGGCGTTATTGCAGGCGGCACAACAAAGCGCGGATAAAGCTTGGCGTTTACCGCTGAGCGAAGAATATCAGGAACAGCTGAAATCCAATTTCGCCGATCTGGCCAATATCGGCGGACGCTGGGGCGGTGCGATTACTGCTGGCGCATTTTTAGCCAATTTCACCAAAACATACCGCTGGGCGCATTTAGATATTGCCGGTACGGCGTGGCTGCAAGGCGCCGATAAAGGCGCCACCGGACGCCCGGTCGGACTGCTGACCCAATTTCTGATCAATCAGGCGACTCAGCAGGCTTAAAGTGCGGTTGATTTTCGCTTAAAATCACTTTCTTATCCTCGTTATAAACTATATTATATAGCTATTTATCGCGAGGATTTTTTATGCCTGCTTTTTTCCGTTTAATCAACACTGTAAACCGAATCGGGTGCTGTTTCTGTCTTTTTCTCTGTTCTTATGTTTATGCGCAGGACAGCTTAATTTATCCGCTCGGCACATTACCGGAACAACCTGTTATGCGCGTACTGAGTGCCGGACGTGTGTCCGATGTACTGCTTGTTTCGCTGGCGCCGGAAAAACTGGTGGGTATCACCATGGCATTAAACGGTGCGGACAAAAATATGTTACCTGAACAAGTGCGGCGGCTGGAAAATATCGGGCGCATTGCCGGACGGGGATCTACGGCGCCGCTGGAAAAGGTGGTGGCGCTGAAGCCTGATGTGATCATTGACTTGGGGGAGGTGAACGATACCTTTATTTCAAGCGCGCAGCGAGTACGCGAACAAACCGGGATTCCTTATGTTTTGGTAAAAGGGCGATTGGGCGATTCGGCGCAGCAAATCCGCCAGATTGGTACATTATTGGGGGTAAAAGCGCGGTCGGAAAAACTGGCGGATTTAGCGCAGCGTATTTTGGATCGCACAAAAAATATTGCACGACACTCCCGCACGACACTCTATTTCGGACGCAGTGCCGACGGATTGGAAACCGGGCTGGCGGGTTCAATTCATGCCGAGGTAGGCGAATGGCTCGGCGCGACAAATGTCGCTGACGGTATCGGGCAAAAAACCATCAGCCGCGTTTCCATGGAACAGCTGCTGCAATGGCAGCCGGAGGTGATTATCACCCAAGATGCGAATTTTTATCGAAAACTCCAGACTGACAGTTTGTGGCAACATCTAAGTGCGGTGAAAAATCAGCGATTTTATCTTGTACCGAATGAACCTTTCGGTTGGTTGGATCAACCGCCGGGAATCAATCGGCTGCTGGGTTGCTTGTGGCTTGCGCATAAATTGGAACCGACATTATTCCCGCAAGAGGAATATATTGCGTTGTTGACGGAATATTTTCAAACTTTCTACGGCTATTCGTTGAATGCGCAGGAACTGAGCAAATTTATAGGTCATCCATGAAAAAGTGGTTTTTTCGTATAGGATTGCTGCCCTGTATTCTCTTAGTTGTCGTGCTTTGGGCTTGTACGGTCGGACAAACGGCGATTTCTTATGCCCAATTATGGCAGGCATTTACCGGTTTATGGTGTGATATCGCGCAGGATCAGGCGGCGGTGGTGTTATGGAATATTCGTTTGCCACGTATTCTAACCGCTGTGTTTGTCGGCGCGGCGTTATCGGTTTCCGGTGCGACTTATCAGGGCATGTTCAGAAATCCGTTGGTTTCGCCGGATATTCTAGGCGTGACTGCGGGTGCGGGATTGGGGGCGGTCATCGCGATTTATTATGGTTTGTCGCTGCTGATGATTCAAATTATGGCATTTGTTACGGGGCTGTTTACGGTCTTTTTAGTGTATGCGGTTTCACAGACTGCGCGCCGCCAAGATCCCGTGCTTGCTTTGGTATTGTCGGGTATTGCCGTCGGTTCATTGTTTGGTGCAGGCATTGCGTTGCTAAAAATTTTATCTGATCCTTACAGTCAGCTGACGGGCATGACTTTCTGGCTGTTGGGCGGTTTGAATATGGCGACACTGACAGAACTGAAAATCGCGGTACCGCTGATTATTTTGGGATTGACTCCGTTGATTTTATTGCGTTGGCGAATGAATTTGTTAAGCCTCGACGATGAAGAGGCCGTCAGTCTGGGCATAGATATTAAGCGCATGCGTTTAACGTTTATTTTATCCGCGACATTGATGACCTCGGTTGCGGTGTCCATTACCGGTATTATCGGCTGGATTGGGCTGGTGATCCCGCACATCGCACGACTTTGGGTCGGTCCTGATTTCCGCCGTTTATTACCGGCGGCATTTTTTATCGGCGCGGGATTTTTAGTCATCACCGATACTGTGGCGCGCGCTTTGTTTCCGATTGAAGTACCGCTCGGGATTATTACTGCGTGCATCGGTGCGCCGTTTTTTTTAAGTTTGCTGATTCGCGGAGGCAAGGAATGAGCTTGTTTGAGCTGAAAAACCTTGTAATCGGTTATAAAAATACGCCGATTTCTACCGCACTTAATCTGCAAGTACCACAGCGGCAGGTGATTGTTTTATTAGGTGCGAACGGCTGCGGTAAAACCACTTTGCTGAAAAGTTTATTACGTCTTATTCCGACTTTAAGCGGCAGTATCACCATTGCCGCGAAACCGCAGGCACAATGGTCGAACCGCCAACTGGCGCGGTTTATCGGTTATGTTCCGCAAGCGCATCAGGCCGTGTTTCCGTTTAAAGTGGAAGATGTAGTGTTGTTCGGACGGACGGCTTATTTGCCTTGGTATCGGGTGCCGCAGCGACAGGATCGGGATATCGCCCGGCAATGCTTACAAAGCCTTAATATCGACGGTTTGCGCCACCGCAGTTACAATCAATTAAGCGGTGGCGAACGCCAACTGGTGTTGATCGCCAGAGCGCTGGCACAGCAACCGCAATGTTTGATTATGGATGAACCGACCTCAAATCTGGATTTTGGTAATCAGCTCAGAGTGTTGGAATATATTGAACAGTTGAAAGCAAGCGGCTTATCAATTTTGTTTACCACACATCAACCGGAGCAGGCACGGCGGATTGCCGATCAAAGTCTCTTATTTCATCAGGGACGGATTATTGCGCAGGGCAAACCGACAGAGACCATGACATTGGAAAATCTGGCGACCATTTACCAGTTAACACCGTCCGTGTTGCGAAAAAATCTAACGTTTTTAACGGAGGGGAAATAATGAAAACGATCAATGAAATAGATTTTGCGGAACTGTATCGTAATCACATTCGGCTGGCGACTCGAGAACCTAAACGCGCGCAGGATTGGGATGAGAAAGCGAAAAAAATGCAGGCAACGCAGTTTGATCTGCAAAGTGGTTATGTGCAAGATTTTTTATCCCGTATGCAGTTCGGCGAAAATGACACTGTGTTGGATGTAGGGTGCGGCGGAGGCGCGATTGCGTTATCCGTTGCGCCTTATGTTCGGCAGGTGTATGCATTGGATTATAGCCCGGGCATGCTCGATTTGTTGCGTCAGCGTGCGGCACAGCTCGGAATTAACAATATCACCCCGATTCTGCGTGCTTGGGAAGATAACTGGGATGATATTGTGCAATGCGATATTTGCGTTTCTTCCCGTTCTTCTATGGTGGCTGACTTACAAGGTGCGCTGGACAAGCTGAATGCTAAAGCGAAAAAGGCGGTGTATATGACGATGACGGTGGACAAAGATTTTATCGATCGCGACGTGCTGCGTTTTATCGGGCGGGATGGGGTAGGTTTTCCAAATTATATTTATGCCGTCAATCTGCTTTATCAGCAAGGTTATGCGGTCAGTGTGAATTTTCTCGAGCGCGGCTGTGGGGTGCCGAAGCCGGCAACGGATTTCAGTGAAACGGATTTTATCCGCTCGGTGAAATGGTCGATTGGCAGTGATCTGAGTTGGGCGGAGATCCATAAATTGAAAGTGTATTATGCTCAGCACCAATCCCGTTTGGTGCATACTCCGACCCAACGCCGCTGGGCGTTTTTAAGCTGGGAAAAATAAGTCGCAGTCCGTTGACAGATGGAAAGCGGAAAAAGTGCGGTCAAAATTTTTTTATTTTTCGTTATATAATTATTTATATAATAGATAAAAAGGAGTGCTATGTTACAACTTAAAATTATTGCCCGATTTTATTGGTCGGATTGCTTGCATTGTGTCTTGTCATGGTAGCGTTGTCGGCGTTTGCGATACATTTCTTCAACCCTGCGCCGGTGTTGTATCGGATACATATAGGGTTCGGTGGCGCGTTTGTTCTGCTTGCGGCGATTCATATTATTCACCGTCGTGGTAAATGGCTGAAATTAATCACTCAATGCCGGGATGTGATTTGGCGTAATCAAGCGCCTTCCTATTGTAATCTGGATCGGTTGCTGATGAGTTTCGAATCTCATTCGCTGTCCTCGTTGTGTGTACAGTTTCAACTTCCTTTTCCGCAGGTGCAGGAAGCATTGAAACGGGCAAGAATCGTGCTGACTGATGTGGATAAACCACTGCGTGAAAATGTAAAAAGTAATGATGAAATGCTGTTTTCCATTATTACGCTGTTGTTAAAACTAAAACTTAATCCTGAACATATTTAATGGAGTGTCAAATGAAAAAAACATTATTATGCGTTGCAATATCTGCAGCTTGCGCCGGTGCGAGTGCAAGTGAAGTCTTTGAGCTGGGACAAATAGAAGTTGTGTCAAATGCCGGTACCGATACGGGCACGGCTGTGATTGAACAAAGTCAGATGCAGCAAAATCAGCTCACTAATGTTGCACAGGTGGCAAAGATCACCCCGGGGGTATTTTTTGAACGGAAAGGCGGGCGTGGCGAACAGAATATTCGAGTACGGGGATTTGATTCCCGCCGCGTACCGGTGTTTATCGACGGCATTCCGGTATATGTGCCTTATGATGGAACAATGGATCTCGGCCGTTTTATGACCTTCGATCTGGCGCAGGTGGATATTTCCAAAGGTGCGAGTTCGGTATTATACGGCGCAAATACGCTGGGTGGCGCGGTTAATCTGGTCAGCTATAAACCGACCCGCGCGCTGGAAGGGGCGGTCGGCTACGGCTTTCAGCGCGGACGCAGCAGTGATACTGCGGTGAATCAGGGTTATTTTAATCTCGGCAGTAAACAGCAGTATTTTTATGCACAGGTGAGCGGAAGCCTAGCCGATCGGCAGGGATTACAACTATCAAACGCATTCAATCCGACAAAAGAGGAAAACGGCGGACGGGCGGAGAATTCCAAGGCTCGCGATCAGAAACTCAGCCTAAAACTGGCTTATACGCCGAACAGTACGGATGAATATGCGCTTTCCTATTCAAATCAGCGTGGCGATAAGCAACAGCCTCTTTATACCGGTGAAAGCAAAGTAAAATCCGTCTATAAATATTGGCGCTGGCCGGCATGGGATAAAGAAAGTCTGTATTTCTTATCGCATACGACATTGCATAACGGCGCAATGTATATAAAAACCAAAGCTTTTTATGATCGTTTTGAAAATGATCTGTCCGCCTATGACGACGCAACCTTTTCAAGCCAGAAGAAAGGAAGCTCGTTTAACAGCCATTATCGGGATTATTCGTATGGCGCGGGATTGGAATTCGGTTATCAAACCAATGAAAAAAATACGTTAAAACTGTCCGCACTTTATAAATTTGATGTTCACCGTGAACATAATGACGATGAACCGGTGGCGCGCAGCGAGGATCGCAATTACAGCGTTGCTCTGGAGGACACTTACCGCTTTACGTCGCAAACCAATCTTGTTGCCGGCATCAGTGTTGATCGCCGCGAAGCTGTAAAAGCGCAGAATTATCAACAGCTATCATCGTCTAGTAAACAAAAAGGAATTTATGAATTTAATGTAAGTAATCGCAATGCGTTTAATTACCAATTTAAACTTAATCACAGTTTCGATAGCAATGATGAATTAAGTTTGAGCTATGCCCATAAAACCCGTTTTCCGACTATGAAAGATCGCTATTCCCGTTCCATCGGAAAGAACAAAATCCCGAATCCGTTTTTAAAACCGGAAAAGGCGGATCACTATGAAATCGGTTATTTCCGCACGTTCGGCGATTGGCTAAAGGTGGAAGGCGCATTATTTTATTCGCAAATTAAAGATGCTATCGATGAAATCGCATTAGACAACGGTTTCTGGATGAATACCAACTTCGCGAAAGAAACCTTTAAAGGCGCAGAATTGGGGGTAACCGCATTTGTCGGTGAAACGCTGACATTGGGCGCAAATTATACTTATATTCGAGTGAAATTGCATGATTCGGACACCATGGCAACCGATGTGCCGAAACATAAATTTTTCGCTTATGCCGATTGGAAACTATTACCGCAATTATCGTTTTATATCAGCCAAAGTGCGGAAACCGGACGTTACAGCGGAGACGGGCGTTTGCCGGGATTCGGCGTTACAGATGTCAAACTGACTTATGATGTGAATGCGCATTTTAAATTTGATATAGGTGTCGGCAACGTATTTGATAAGAATTATTATTATGCGGACGGTTTTGCCGAAGAGGGGAGAGTCTATTTCACCAATTTGAAGTACAGCTTCTGAGCAAAGAAGCAAAGAAAAACATCCCGTTGCAGCGGGATGTTTTGTTTTCTGCAATAATTAGCGTTTAACGCCTAAAATTACATTTGAGGCTTTAATAAGAGCGGTTACTTCTGAACCGATTTTCAGCCCTAAACGTTTTAAACTGGTTTCCGTAATAATCGCGGTAAGCTCGGTACCCGCGTTGGTTTTAACAATCACTTCGGCATTAACGGCGCCGTCGATAATTTGTTGAACCGTACCTTTCAGTTGATTGCGGGAAGAAAGAATCAGCTCGTTATCCGTCGATAAAATAACCGCCGGTGCTTTGAAAATCGCAATTGCCGGCGAACCGATTTGTAAACCTAGATTTGCCGTACTTTCCGATGTAATTACTGCCACCAAGGTTTCGCCCGCAGCTAAAGAGAGCTCTATCACGTCATTGGTTGCGCCTTTTTTAATCGATTTTACTGTTGCCTGAAGCTGATTTCTTGCACTGATAGTCATAATAATTCCTTTGTGTTGGTTAATCAGGTTATTATTCTAACAAAATATTCTAAAGAGAAAATATTTTATTGACCATTATATAAATAAGTATATAATGAAACTGCTTTGTAAGTAGTAGATGAAAAGGCTGGTGCATTTCCCGTCATCTTTCCCCCAAGATGAATTTGCACCAGCCATTTTTTATTCGTTGTGTTTGATTAAATATTGATTTCCCGCCGACCGAGGAATGAATGGGTGAGCGTGGTGCCGTCCACAGTTTCCAGTTCGCCACCCACCGGAATGCCGTGCGCAATACGGCTGACTTTAATGCCTTGCTGCAAACAAAGTTCGGCAATATAGTTTGCCGTGGCATCACCTTCTACCGTTGGATTGGTTGCCAGAATCACTTCGCTGAAATTTTCTGTTTGTAAGCGTTTATGCAGCAAATCCAATCCGATTTCGCGCGGACCGATACCGTCCAGCGGCGATAAATGTCCCATTAAGACAAAATAGCGTCCGGAAAATTGCCCGGTTTGTTCAATCGCCTGAATATCTGCCGGCTGCTCGACCACACAAAGCAAGCCGGTATTTTGCCGGCGAGGATTATTGCAAATGGTACAGATTTCTTCTTCCGTAAAGGTGCGGCATTGTTCGCAATGACCGATTTGCGACATCGCGGCGGTGAGCGCGCGGGCAAGTTCCATGCCGCCGCTGCGATCCCGCTGGAGCAGATGATAAGCCATACGCTGAGCGGATTTGGGACCGACGCCCGGCAGACAGCGCAAGGCTTCGATTAGATGTTCTAAAAGTGGACTGGTTTGCATAGATTTTGTTGAAACGATGAAAAAATATACCGCACTTTGGCACAGAAGCAAAAGTGCGGTCGGATTTTGCTGTGTTTTTAGAACGGCATTTTAAAACCCGGCGGTAGCGACATACCGGCTGTCACGGACGCCATTTTTTCTTTCTGCAATTCTTCCGCGCGACGTACCGCATCATTAAAGGCGGCGGCGATTAAATCTTCCAGCATTTCTTTGTCATCCGCCATTAAGGACGGATCAAGCTCAATACGACGGCAGTTATGCGCGCCGTTAACGGTGATTTTTACCAGCCCCGCACCGGATTCGCCGGTCACTTCCAACTGTGCGATTTCTTCCTGCATTTTCTGCATGCGATCCTGCATTTGTTGAGCCTGTTTCATTAAATTGCCTAAGCCGCCTTTTCCAAACATAATTTTTCCCTGCGTAATTGAATTAAAAAACCCGGGCATTTTAACGAAAAATGAATAAATTGGGAATAGGGTATGCCACCCTGTCCGATGATTAGTCCGTTGCCGCTGAAAATTGGCGCAAGCACAATATAAATCTATGCTAGAATTGCGCTTTCAAATCAAACAAGTGATTATTCTGTTTTATGCGATTATTTATAGCGGAAAAACCTAGCCTTGCGCGTGCCATTGCCGATGTGTTGCCGAAACCGCAGCAACGCGGCGACGGCTTTATTCGCTGCGGTAAAAACGATTATGTGACTTGGTGTGTTGGTCATCTGTTGGAACAGGCGGAACCGGACGCCTATGACGCGCGATTTAAACAATGGCGGTTGGAATATTTGCCGATTGTGCCGGAAAAATGGCAGCTGATTCCGCGTAATGCAGTGAAAAAACAGTTGGCTATTGTGGTTAAACTGATTCATCAGGCAGATGAGCTGATTAATGCCGGCGACCCGGACAGAGAAGGGCAACTGCTGGTTGATGAGGTGTTTAATTACGCCGATTTGCCCGCGGAAAAACGCGATCGGATTCAGCGTTGCCTGATTAGCGATTTAAACCCCAATGCGGTGGACAAGGCGGTACATAAGCTGCTGCCTAATCGCGATTTTATTCCGCTGGCGACTTCCGCATTGGCGCGGGCGCGGGCCGATTGGCTGTACGGCATTAATATGACCCGCGCTTATACCATTCGTGGGCGACAGGCGGGATATGACGGCGTGTTGTCGGTCGGGCGGGTGCAAACCCCGGTGCTGGGGCTAATTGTGCGCCGCGATCTGGAAATTGAAAATTTCCAGCCGAAAGATTTTTTTGAGGTGCAGGCGTGGATTGACACACAAGAGGAAACGCCGCAAAAATTCACCGCACTTTGGCAACCGAGCAAGGCCTGTGAAGATTATCAGGATGAAGACGGCAGAGTGCTTTCCCGCGCACTGGCGGAAAATGTGGTAAAACGCATTAGCGGACAACCGGCGGAAGTGACAGAATATCTCGACAAACGGGAAAAAGAAACCGCACCACTGCCGTATTCGCTGTCCGCATTGCAAATCGACGCCGCAAAACGCTACGGATTATCGGCACAGACGGTGCTGGATACTTGCCAACGCTTATATGAAACCCATAAACTGATTACCTATCCGCGTTCCGACTGCCGTTATCTGCCACAGGAACATTTTGCCGAGCGGCAGAAAGTGCTGGACGCGATTTCAACTCAATTGAACGTTTATCGTCCCTTGCCCGATATTGTCGATCCGGAACAGAAAAACCGCTGTTGGAACGATAAAAAAGTGGAAGCGCATCATGCGATTATTCCCACAGCGAAAAATAAACCCATCGCACTCAACCAGACCGAACAGAATGTGTACGAACTGATTGCGCGCCAGTATCTGATGCAGTTTTGCCCCGATGCGGAATTCCGTAAAAGCAAAATTACCCTAAATATTGCCGGCGGCACTTTTATTGCGCAAGCGCGTAATTTGCACAAGGCAGGCTGGAAACAATTATGGGGAAAAGAGGATGAAGATGAACAGCAGCAAGAGCCGCCGTTGCCGATAGTGAAAAAAGGGCAGCTCCTGTTATGTGAAAAGGGTGAAATTATCAGTAAAAAAACGCAGCCACCGAAACCCTTTACCGATGCCACCTTACTTTCCGCCATGACCGGGATCGCCCGTTTCGTGCAGGATAAAGAGCTGAAAAAAATCCTGCGTGAAACCGACGGTTTAGGCACCGAAGCTACACGCGCCGGCATTATTGAACTGTTGTTTAAACGCGGTTTTTTATATAAAAAAGGCAAAAATATTCACAGCTCGGCAGCCGGACGGATTTTAATTCAGGCGTTGCCCGATATCGCCACCTTACCGGATATGACCGCCCATTGGGAAGCGCAGCTGGACGGCATCAGCCGTAAACAGGCGACATACGCTCAGTTTATGGATAACTTGGTCCGTTTATTGCCCGAACTGTTGCGTTATGTAAATTTCGCCGCCCTGCGCCAATTAAGCAGCGCACCGAAAGTGCAGGGAGCGAAAACAAAAGGCGGCAAATGCAAAAGTGCGGTGCAAAAAAATGCCGTTTCGGCTGTGTGAAATTAAAACAATCGGCAGTGATTTCATGAAAACCGCTTGCTTATGCCACGGATATTCGATAATATCCGCACGTTAAATTAATTGCTATTTGTAAACAAGAGAACAAGATAATGTATCAAGCTCTGTTAATCGTCTATTTACTGGTATCTATCGCCCTGATCGGCTTTATTTTGCTCCAGCAAGGCAAAGGTGCCAATGCCGGTGCATCATTTGGCGGCGGCGCTTCCGGTACGGTTTTCGGTTCTGCCGGTGCGGGTAATTTCTTATCTCGTACTACCGCCGTATTAGCGACGGTTTTCTTTATCGTCAGCCTTGCCATTGGTAATATCAACTCGCATCGTAACAATGTACAGCAAGGTGCATTCGACGATTTATCGCAGGCGGCGGAACAAATTCAACAACAGCAACCAACAGCGCCTGCCGCAGAAAAAGAACAACAAAACAGCGACATCCCGCAATAATCGTATTTCGCTCTGATGGTGGAATTGGTAGACACGCTATCTTGAGGGGGTAGTGTCCGTAGGACGTGCGAGTTCAAGTCTCGCTCAGAGCACCACAACACTCAACAAAGCCTTTCGCAACCCAACGAAAGGCTTTATTTTTTCCAGTAATTACAAGGGATTATCGTATTTTAGCCTCTCGTACCTAAACGCATCTAAACGCCTCTAACCACGAATTTTAGTAACTACCATAGTAACTATGAGAAATTTTAGTTACTATAAGCAAATTTCGTAGTTACTAAAACAAGGTGAAGGTATGGCTAGAACGGTAAAGCAACTTAATGTAAAGTCGATAGATAATGCAAAAGGCAAAGATAAACCTTACACGCTCACGGACGGCAATGGGCTATTTCTTCTTGTTCAGCCCAGTGGGTCGAAAACTTGGCAATTTAACTACTTCAAGCCGGTTACAAAGAAAAGAGTTAAGTTCAGTTTAGGGGCATATCCTACAATTTCTTTAAGTGATGCTCGGACTAAGCGCGAAGAGTACCGTGCCTTGCTTGCTCAAGGGATAGATCCACAGGAACGCAATAGACAAGCGCAACAAGTCGTCAATGAACAAGTTAGAAATACGTTCCTTGCTATAGCTGAAAAATGGAAAGAAAAAAAAGCCACCGAGATTGAGCCGCTAACATTAAAAAAGAACTGGCGCAGATTGGAAACTTATGTTTTTCCAACTTTAGGGAATATGCCCGTTATTGACATTCTTCCTAATGTTGTGATTGAAATGTTAGAACCGTTAAATAAACAAGGTAAAGGCGATACATTAAAACGCATTATTCGGTTGATTAATGAGATTTTAAACTATGCAGTTAATTATGGTTTACTGCCGTTTAATCCTTGTCTAAATGTAAATGCGGTGTTTAATTTTGGCAAAAATGAGAATAATCCTACAATCAGCCCGGAAGAATTGCCGGCATTGCTGCGAAAAATTCAACACTCAAAATTATCACTATTTACCCGTTGTTTACTCCGCTTTCAATTATTGACAATGACCCGTCCGGCTGAAGCCAGTAATGCAGAATGGGCGGAAATAGATTTAGATAAAAAAGAGTGGTTGATACCACCTGAAAAAATGAAAACAAGAAAGGCGCATAGAGTACCTTTATCAAGACAATCTCTTGAAGTGTTAGTGATTATGTATGAATTTACAAATAATGCTCAATATGTTTTTCAAAGTGCCAGAGCGCGTGATAAACCAATGAATAGTCAAACGGCAAATAAAGCCCTTGTTGATTTAGGCTATAAAAATAAATTGACCGCCCACGGTTTACGATCTATTGCCAGTACTTACCTTAATGAAAAATTGATTAATTATGATGTCATTGAGGCTTGTTTATCTCACGGCATAAAAGATCAGGTAAGAAAAGCTTACAACCGATCAGATTATTTTGAAGAGAGAAAAACCGTGATGCAACTTTGGGGCGATTATGTAGAACAATGCGAACGTTAAAAGTAATGTGTGTGGAAAATTTTATAAAAAGGTGTTCACCTGTTCACCTTTGATAATTTTCTTTTTAAATCAATGTGTTATGGGTGAATAAGTAAATAGGGGGTTCAACACGACTATTCACCTATTCACCAGATATGAAAAAGGGGCTTTAGCCCCTTTATCCTCGCTTCATAAATTGTTCGTAAAAGTCTGAATAATTCTTAAAATAAACATTCGTTCTGAATCCTTCCTTGGTTCTTTTTTTATTAAATTCAAGCGCGTTTTTGTGCTGCGCTAATCCTTGTCTTAAGGCATTTGCGAAGTTATTGATGGTCAGGACGTTTGTTATTCCGCACGCATCTACAAAGGTTAAATAAGCAGGGTAAAGATGGGTCTTTTCCTTGCCTATCATCTTGGCGTTTCCCATAAACAAGCCGTCAACCTCTTTTACCGTAAAAAAATGACTACAGAATTCGGTTATGGAATCAGACTGCATTTTAATTTGCAGTGCTTCCTCGCTGAATTGCTGTTTTTTTAACGCTGTCTTTGCGGTTTCCGGTTGTTTAAAGGTATGAATTAACTTAAAGATAATTCCACCGGCTTCGGCTTCTATTTTATCCATTAAGTGCGGATCGCGTTCACCTTCCGGCACGACCTTATCAAAGTGGAAAATCACTCTGCGCCGCTCAATACCGCCGTTTCTTTCTGTGAATCGCGTCGGTTCATTGTTGACGATAAGCACAATCGCAGGAATAATCGCTTTAAACTTGCTTTTGTGCTTTGGATCGATATTTACCAAATCACCCGCACTAATGCTTTTTAGTCCGCCACCATCACCGCCATAGCGGGATTGTTCCGGGCATAGAATAAGCGTTTTATTTACAAAGTTTTCACGGCCGCGCGGTTCGTCTAAATCAACTAGACGCCCACTTTCGGTATTTTGTTCTCCGGCTAACATGGTGGCAATTTGCGCAAATACCGATTTCCCACTGCCGCCATTGCCGGTTATTTCAAAGAATAATTGCCAGTTATGACGATTAGTTAAAATCGCGTAAAGTGCAGCTAAGATTGCTTGCTTTTTATCTTCCTTGCCATCCGACACAAAGTCCAGCCAGCTATCAAAGTGCGGTGTATTTTCCGCCTGATTTGTGTAATCGTGCGGAATAAAGGAAATTAGCCAGTTTTCCCGGCAATGCGGGTAAAATTCCAAGGTAGAACGATTTAATACGCCGTTTTTAAAGGCTAATAGTTCCTTAGATTGCTCACCCATTTTCGCCGCTTGAATCTTCACGGTATCAATCAACGAATCAATGGATCGGGCACTATAAGTAAATTCCTGTTCATCGTAAAACTGAACGGCTTTTACCTCCAATTCCGATCTTGGCAGAATCTCCCAATTTGCGCCGGTGTAATGGTAAAGCTCCTTATCTAAGTTGTGTTGCGCAATATCCAGATTCAGCCATTTCACGAACGCGCGGGCTTTTACGTTAGTTCCGTCCTTTTCTTTTAGTTTCGGCGGCGGTGTAATTTTATCCGCAATTTCGACCGCACTTTTATCCGTACGTAGGCGTTGAATGTAACTACTTAAATCTTCCATCATCTGTGCGGCGCCATCATGTAAAACAACATATTCCGCCTTGGTATGCTTCGCCAGATTCTGACAAATTCCGGTGATTTCCGCCTGTGATAATTCGCCATATTGGAAAAGCATGATTGAGCGTTGTTCAGGAATAGCAATTTTTATCCCTGAAATATCTTCAAGCTGCTGTTCGGCAAGAATCACCGGCTTTTGACTAACGCTCATACCTTCCATCAACGAACACAACAATAGCCATTCTTCGCCTTTCCCTTTATTCCAGGCTTGCCAGGCTTTACGCCCGGCAAGAATAATTAAATCAGAATAAGGCGCGTTCGGCTGATCCGCTAAATGCGGCGCATTAGTTAAGCGTGCCATTGTTTACCTCCTCAACGGCGCCTTTCTCAATCGTATGAATGCGCATATTGACTACTTCTTGGAAATAAGAAAATGCGCTTACCAAGGAATTCACTACACAATGTTTTAATAAACCATCTATCAGCTCATCATTGGATAATTCCGCCGCCACGTCTTCCGGATTGGGTGAAGGTGGTTTCGGTGCCATTGCTAATAAATGTTTATTGATAGCCAGTAGTTCATCATGAACAATTTTTAGCCCGCCGAGATATTCAGCGGGATAATCCATAAACTGTTCGGCTAATGCCTGAATTGCTTCCGTCGTATAGGGGAAAGACGAATTAAAGGCTTCATCTTTGCGTTTTCCCATGTTCTGATAACTGATTGAAATCGCGTTTAATTCAACGGCGCTTAGTTTTGAATAGTCCATTGGTTGATTCAGATCCATTATTTCACCTCCTCGCCAAGCATAAAGGCAATACGATGATTAATCTCTGCGATCCCATCTTCCAATAAGCGGTTAATTCCTTTTAATGCTAACTCCATTTCGCAACTATCGACACTGTCTAAATCGGTGTGGGTAAAAAGTAAATTTAACAGCACGTTCACTTCTTCAAGGTTACTTACTTCAGATTTCAGTAAATTAAATTGGAATTGATCGATATGTTGATTAAGCATTGTTTCCCCCTGTAATTTTCAATCCTGCTGTGGTTGCCCGTTTAATTGATTTCAGTGCGTCTGTTGCGCCTTTTAAATGCCCATTGTGAATGTAGTCTTTAGCAAAACCAAGGTAGAATTCCGCTTGTTTAATGGCTTTGGTGAGCTGTTCACTGGTCGGCAAGCGTTCATCTTCAATCTGTTTTTGCTTACGCGGGGCATAAGGTTTTCTTGCTCTACTCATTTTCTCCCCCCGTTAAAGCATAAATCTTCCATTTCACATAAGGCAGAATGAAGAATTCCACGAACCCCTTCAATTGCTATACTAATATCTACGCCGTCCATATCTTGAAGGCGTGATTTTGACATTGCATCTAATAGGGTAGCCGCTTGCCAGCATTTGCTAATGCCTTTGTTAAATTGTTCTTGTTGATTACGCATAAATCACCCCTTGTACGAAAGATAAAACAGGGGTAAGGGTGTCGCTTAAAGTGCGGTGATTTTGGGGTAAGTTTTTCATTTTGGATAGTCCTTGTCTAAATATCAAAAGACTACCGCTGAACTTGTCACGGTTCGGGAGGTAGGGCGTAACAGGGTGACAAACTACTAGACAAGGTAAGTAGCCAGCCGATAAAGGCTGCCCATTACGCCCCACCATTGAGAAGAAATTACGCTCCCCATTTTTGGGGATCGCCTTTCTTTGAGGTGTGCGAAAATCACGAACAAAAAAAGCACGATTGGGCGTGCTGTCCGCCTTGTCTAAATCATTCAGCTTGTCACGGCTGGCTGTAGATTTTGCTACAACGTTGTTAGCATAACCGAAAATAGCGAACGGTTGCAATCTGTGATTTTGAACAGGGGTTTGATTACGCATAAATCACCCCCGTTAAAGTGCGGTCAAAATTGGAAAGGTTTTTCAGGTTGATTCTGCCGACAAGGACTAAAACAAATTCACGGGCTAAAATAGCGCGGGCTTGTAGTTCGCTTTCGGCATTAATGCGGATTTTTTGAATACGGTTTGTAAGGTCGGTTCGGCGTATGCCGGCAAAGATGAATTGATACATTTGCGTAACTCCGTTGATAAATTGATTGGAAGTTGCCGCTAAAGTTCTCAGGCTTGGGCGGTAACGTGTAACGGGCTGAGAAACTGCGATCAACGGAACACAGCAAAGGGCGAAACCTTTCCCGCTACACGCTACCATAGATGGACGCTCTTGACTTTCGAGAAGTGCTAGGCATTCTTTAGGTGTGCGTGCGCTACGCATAAAAAAACACGCATTAGGCGTGTTCTGCGCCGTTGATAAATGATTCGAGTTCTCAGGCTCGGCAGCCGATTTTGCGACTGCGAGAAAACTATAATCAATTTGACCGCACTTTGTAAAGTGATTTTGATCACATTTTTGAAATTTGTCTGTTTTACCTGAATTTAAGGTAAAGCATTCCATAGGCTCGGATGAGCCTGTATAATTTGGATTAGCCATAGTCTTATCCTTAGTAAGATTACTGGTTAGAGGCTTATTAGTGGTAACGACACTTTTAAGCCTCATTGATTTTTGGTGTCTATTGCAATACAATTGGTTGACACTTGATAAACTATAATAAGGTGATAACCCCATGTCAACCACTTTTAAAACGAAAGGCAATAAACAAATAGCCTTAAGAGTAGATCCACAACTTGAAAAAGCCATAAATGATGCTGTTGCTAAAGATGGTGATGCTTCTGTATCTGCTTGGATTAAAAGAATTATCCGCAAAGAATTATCCGCGCGCGGCATTGAGCCGAAGGGCTGATTTATATATTGTGAAATATTTTCATATTGTTTATGATTAAGTTGATTTAAATTCATATTATTTCCTCTTTTATGGATTTGAATCAGAAACGACGGCGTAAGCTTTGTGTTTGGCTCGTTGTCGCTGAAATCATGTAATTTAGCTTTTCTACCTTCTGAACGATTCTTAAGGTAGGGGATTGCGCCGCTTGGGTTGAGCCTTGCGGCGTTTTTCTTTTCAGGCGCTATGCTGCTTGTTTTAAATTAGCGTTCTGCCAAAAATAAAGCGCACTTTGTTCTAATTTTGCTTTGCGGTTGTAGTAATCCATATCAAGCTTAATCATTGTGGCGTTTTCTACCGCCAATAAATCAATCAGTTTTAATTGAGTTTTGCTAAGGTGTTGACGCAAATCGTCATCTTCAGGATAACCGTTAATGCGTAGCCATTTTTTACAACCAGCCCCCAACGCCACGATATAAATCAAGTTATTTTCTCTGGCGTAGGCGTGTGCTTCTTTTTTGCCGGTTAGTCGCTCTCTATATTGGATTGCATCGGTTAGTATTGACTGGTGATTGCTTAGTGTTGATTTAGCCGTGATCCAATCTTCCATCTCATTAAAGCATTTAATATAAGCCTCTTTAAATTGCGCCGCTTTTTTGCCACGAAAACCCATTACAAGGAATGTAAAACCGTCTCGGGTCATTCGATACATTGGGCGCATTTTGCCTTGTTCATCTTTGTATTTTGCCGGCTGAAAATTCAGCTCGCTAAATTCTTTTGAACAATCCAGGTTTTCAATCGCTTGAAGAATGTTTTTGTGCATTTTTCCGAAATAGTCTGCTACAAATAATGAAGTTGTCATTGCCTGTGTTTGATCGTGGAATTTATGCGGAAATACTAAGGTCGATAGTTGCATATTCATTATTACCCCCGAGCGGCTTTTTGTTCTTCAATCCACGCATTCACTTCTTCTAAGTCCCAACGGATAAAGTTTTGTGAAAAACGGATCGGTTGTGGGAATTGTTTTGCTTTTACTAACAGATTTAATTTAGTGCGGCCAAAGCCAACCATAGCGGTGACTTCATTGCCGGGGATGAGTTTTTTAGATTGGGTTTGTGATTGGTTCATAAAAAATACCTATCATTCGTTTAACTTTGTAAAACGCTGTTGCGTTTCGTTGAGTTGTCTAGACGGAAGGTATTAGATAGGATTTTGTTTTTGAATTCGAGAGTCGAAACTATCAATAAAAAATACTAATAGATAAGATATGATGTTACTTACTGAGATAAAAAAAGCGTAAAATCGTATTAGTAATTTTACGCTTAGATTTTATATAAACTTTGGACTGGAACTAGAAAGTAATCTTAAGGCTCTTTTCTTGACTGTTTGTCTAACTGTATCAATTCTTGATATATCATATTCATCTGGGAATAATGTATCTGCTATTTCTTGGTCTCTAAATTTTTCACCTGTTGCCATGCTCCATAACATTAAATCAATATAAGGTATTACTTTATATTCAATAATATTTGATATTTCTGTATCAGATATTATTTTTCCATTGTTTTTTGTTTTTTCTCGGTGTTCGGCTAATACTTTTTTAAACTGTTCTATAATTACTTCATCTGAGAGATTAGTTTCAACAGAAATCAATAATCCAAAATGGTTGTTAATCTCATTAATCATTTCTGAATTATCTAAATCTAATTCTATATAATCATAAATAGACACATCATCTATAATACTTTCAGTATAAGTATTTTTAGCTTTATGTTGATCGATATATTCACTCAAATTATCTAATGTTTTAATAAATTCATTATTTCCTTTTGTTTTTGCTATTTGATATAAGAAAAATATACTGGATTCAGATATTTTATTTATTGCATCTTGTGAGTTGAATAGACTATCTGGGGTAAATTCAAGATTTAATGAGAATCTTGATATATCTTCTTTATTTATATAAAGTAGTTTATCTTCTTTATGCTTTAAATAGTTATAAGCATTTCGTCTAAGTAGCCAAATGTTTCTCCATTGACCACGGTTCATAGATTTTAAGTGTTCATAATTATTTAAATTAAACCAACTTGGAATACTTGCTCTTTTTTTCATAAATGCCCCTTTCGCATTTGCCCTTATGATAGGAACGCACCAACAAGATAAGGTTTCTTGCTTTCGGGGATCAGCCTAGGTGCGTTTTATTTGGTTATTATTTTATAACGTTGAGCTACGTTAAGCTACGGTTATTTTATGCAAAGGGATTGTGTTGTATAATGACGGTGCTATGAATTTAGGCATAGATTCATAGTCCTTTAGGGCGGTGAGCTGTGTCGGGCGAGCCGCCCAGATTGATTCGACATAGACAAAGTGCGGTTAGTCTGATCTTGTTCGTAATTATAATTTGCATTGATGATTCTTATCGTTAATCCCCTCTGTATCGTGGGGATTTTTTATTGGCATTATTTGATCACTTTCTTTAATTCGCTTTCTACGGTCGTTTTACTTGATTTAATGCCCTGTGCTCTGCGCTTTGTTTTGTTCTTTTGATAAAGTGTTGTGCTTTTACGCCGTGTTTTGTGCCTCTATCGACCATATGCCAGAAATACGGATCATTAACATAAACTTTTACCGGGCCTGTCAATAAAGTTCCTTTTTTGGTGCGCCGGTTACGTTTTCTTTCTCTTGTTATTGTTGATTTGTTTTTATTGGAGAAAAATATTTCTGTTTCCCCGGCGAGTTGGTTTTTATCTAGCTTGGTTTTATGGCGAATATTTTTCTTTAATACGCCTTTTTCTCTGAAATTGGTGCTTTTGGGCATAATCGGCACAATAGGCTTAAGTGCCTTTTTAACTTCTTTTGCGCCGGCATTAAGCCCTTTTCTGACCGCCTGCTTTGCACTTTTTTTCATTTCTTTGTTGAGATTTTTTAAATTTGCTTGTAATTCTTTTAAACCTTTTATTTGAACTGACATTATTTACTCCAATAATAAAAAATTGAATAGAGGACTAAGGTATAAGCTATCATGTAGAGAAGTTCTATATTCATAGATCCACCCCGTTAAATTGTTCCAATGCCTGTTTATGTTCTTCCGATAACTCAAAAATCAGATCACCATATTCAAGCTGATAGGTGCCGAATGACATCAAGAAAGCCACTGCCGGATCGATTTTATTTGCCGCCTTCTTCTTGTTCGGTTTTATGTTGGCGTTGGCATCAGTTTCCATTACCACATTGGATAATGCCCACGAAAGCACCGGATCGCCGTGGTGTTCTATCACTTGGCGATTAATCAACACTTCCACACTTTTCGCCACCGGGCTAAAGCGCTGGTAAGTTTGCGGGAAAGGTTCCACTTCCAAGCCTGCCGCCTGTAACTGTGTTCTTAAGTGTGTGGCGTTCCAGACGTCAAAGCCAATCATTTTGATATTGAAGTTTTCGGCGTCTTTTAAAATATCATCACGGATTTTGTCGTAGTCGATACAGTCGCCCTCTGTGACAATTAACCACCCTTGGCGTACCCAGTTACGATAAACGGCCCGATTCTTGTTGGCCACATTATCAAGCTGATATTCGGGAATATAGTGCCGGGTAATCAACCGCACTTTTTTTCCTTGCGGAAAGGTATAACAAAGGCTGGTTAAGTCGTTGGTGCTGGATAAATCCAAGCCTAAATAGCAATCCTGATGAAGTAAGTCGCCTTCGGTGTAATCCCGCGCACATTGCGCCCAGTTTCCTTCGCCTAGCCATGGTGTGGTTCCTTGGCACCAGACATTAAAGCGCTTAGTTAGCATTTCCACCCATTCGGAAGGAATCCCCCGGGCCTTTTTAATGGTATTTTCAAAATCAAGGTAAGGAATGGACTTGCCGATATTCGGATTAGCCTTGATCCAGTTTTCCGGGTTATCAATTTCGCTTTCGTCATCCAGTTCAAAAATCAGAATAAAAATGCTGTCGTTTTGCTCGTTGCCTTCCAGTATTTGCGCGCAATAGTCATAATGCTGTTTACAAGCTGAAATGATATTACTGCCGGCTGTGGTAATGGCAAATAGTAAACCTTCGGGGCGTGCGCCTTGTCCTAGCTCTAATGCGCTGTAAACGCTGTTGTCGGCGTGTAAATGGTATTCGTCCACGATAGCAAGGCTTGGATTGGTGCCTTCGATAGTGCTTGATTTAGCCGCTAATGGGCGCATTAAGCTGTTTGATTTTGGGTTGATTAGCTTGTGTTGCATTATGTTGATCCGCTTTTTTAGCGGTTTGGATAACAAACACATTTGGCGCGCATCATCGAACACAATGCGGGCTTGGTCGCGGCTGACGGCGGCGGTGTAAATATCTTGTTGGCCCGATTCCATCAGTAAAAACCAGTTGGCCAAGACTGCGGCAACGGTAGATTTAGCATTTTTCCGCGCTACTTGAATATAGGCGGAACGGTATTTTCTCAAGCCGGTATCAGTGCGCTTGAAGCCTAACAGGTTGGCAAATAGAAACGTCTGCCAGTCTGAAAGCTCGATAGGTTGCCCGCGTAAATGCCCTTTAACGTGCGGACATAAGCGGGAGAACGCCAAGAATTTATTCACTGTGCTTTCATCAAAGTAATAAGCGGGATTGTCTAAATCCTCAAGGTAACGGCTTACCGCCTGTTTGATTTTCTTACAGGCGACAATCTCCCCGGCTTGAATTTTCAGTGCGTACTCGTGCCAAGCGGTCATATTACATCACTAAGATTTCATCTAGACGGTCGGTAATATCTTCTTCCACCGGATTTTTACGACGGCTCACCGGATCAAAGCCCAATAGAGAAGACATCTTAATCATGACTTTTTCCGCATCGGCTTTCGCGGACAATGCCGGGTTTCTGGATTGCGTACCTTGGCTATTCACGATAATGAAGCCATTTTTCGCTAAATCCGCCACAGAATGGCGCCAAATCGCGTAGTTTTCGCAATAAATTTCAAGGTTTGTTAAATCTTCCGGCTTAATATCGCCACGTTCTGAAAGTTGCTTAATGCGAGCTTTCCATTGAGTTTTTGCGATTTCATCTAAGAAATCAGGGGTTTTATAACTTTTTCGCTTGCTCATTCACTTTCCTCTTAACCATTTTTTATAACCGATCCAAATTTGGATTGGTTGGATATAACCGGCCCAAATCTGGGCGCGTTAAACATTCCTTATTTTCAAAAAAATTGCCGTGCGTAAAAATTTGAGTAGGGGGGCGGTCGTACCGGCTTGTGCTTTTCTTTCTAAAACTCCCCCCCACCTGGTCAACTTATCTCTAACTTGTTGATTTTAAAGCAGAACGCAAAAATGCACTCTGTCTATCTGTTTGATTTTAAAGCAAAAACCAAACTTGGACTTTGTCTATCTATTCAGCCAATCCAAATTTGGATCGGCCATAAAGGGTTAAAATATTCCTTGATACCTACCAACTGTTGCGATATCGCAACGGTTCAGGTATAGACAGACGTCTGCCTATAGTTCAACTGTTACCTTATGGCAACGGTTAAAGCATGGTGTTATCACCACAGTTCAGTTATAGACATATGTACACAACTGAATTATGGTCATAATGACCACGATTCAGGTATGGGAAAAATCACCATCCCTTTTACTTCTTCGCTCCATAACCTCGCTTATCAATTACCCTTGTCTTATAGCTATGGCAATCACGGCATAAAGCCTGATGATTGCTTGCTACCCAGAACAACGGATCAGCTTGTCCGTTCTCTACCGGTTTGATATGGTCTATCACTGTTGCCGGTGTGTATTTCCCTTGTTCTAAACACATCACGCAAAGGGGATGATGCTTTAAGTATTGCTCGCGGTATTTACTCCACTTATGGTTGTAACCGCGTGCGCTACTGCTTGGGCGGTTATCCTTTGGCTTATGTTCCTCACATCTGCCGGACTTTACTTTGTTTCTACATCCGGGATAGCTACAACGTCTTAATGGTTGGTATGGCATCGGTTACTAAATCCTTAGTAAGCGCACGGTTCTCTATACACTTCCCATAATGCGGAAATCGTCATCGGTGCCGGTTTAAGGTTGGCTAAGTCGGTGACGGCTTCGCGGTTAGTGTAGAGATAGGCAATATACATTAAGCAGCCGACTTTAATCGCTGGAGTAAAAAGCACGGTCTTTTCTGTTTCTTCTTCCCCAAAGGTCTTGCCAATATGCTTTTGAGCGACTTCAAGCGCGGCCACAATATAGCCTTTCAATAATCCATCATCTAAATTAAAATCGGCTGTAAGATTTAATTGATCTTTCACTTCATTAAGGGTTATTAATTGTTCAATATCTGGCATATGCTTCACCTTCCTTACACATCAGCTGTAATTCTCTATGCGCTTCTTTGCCATCAATAACGGAATAAACATCTAAATAACGATCACCATATTTCACCCGCATTTTATTGGTTATATTGACAAGGTAGCGAATGCGAATGCGGATAATGTTTTCACCCATTTGAAAAGGTCCGCTAAAATATTCACGGCCTTGCAATGGCTCAATACTCGCCCGAATTGTTGCTACATCCTCCCAGATTGGCTCTCGCGCAGTATTACGGTTATTAACTTCCCTTTCTTTGTCATAGTTGCGTTGCTGTAGTGTAATCACCTTGTTATAAGTTCCGGCTTTAATCATTCTCGCCATCTTTATCCTCTTTGCGTTTTACTTCTACGGTTTGTTTCCATGCTTGGCTGAATTCTTCTCCACCAGCATAAGGTGGTAAACCTTCACGGCGGCGGACTTCATTAGGGCACATAACGCCCGCCTTAATCGCCACATCGTAGCTATTGAACCGTTCATTTTGACTGGTGCGCAATAAATCGCTAGTATCAAATTCGATTAAATAACGCTTCTTACTGTTGCTGCCTAAATCAATCATCAGGGCGTCTTTAAGCTGTTGTTCAAAATTAGTTAGCCACGGGCGTAAGGTTTGCGATAAGAAGGCGCGGCTTGCTTCACTGAAATTTGAATAACTGCTATTAGAATAATCCTGTAAGAAAATCGGGCTAATGTTATAGATTCTGGCAATATCGGAAATCGTGAAGGTACGGCTTGCCAGCCATTCTGCATCTTGATTAGTCATGCCTAATTGCTTATATTCCATTGAACCTTCAAGGATTGGCGTTTTTCCGGCATTCTTCGCACCTTTATAACGTTCAAGCGCTTTCACCGCTTTTTGTGCTTTGGCTTCATCTAACCATTCGGCAGTAGTAATTAAGCCGCTTGCCATTAAGCCATTTTTCATCATTGCCGATCCGTGTTTCTGTTGAGCAATACCTAAGCCTACGGTTTCACGACAAATCGCAATCGGCGAACGTCCCATAAAACCATCAAGGGAAGAATGGCGTAAATGGAGGATTTCATCTTGAAGATAGTTTTTGCTATTGCCGTCTAAGTCTGTAATCTGATAGATATACTCGCCACCAACTTTGCGATAAATATTGACTGCACTTGGCGGATATGGAGTAAGGCTGACCGGTTCGCCTTTGTTATTCCATTCAATCACTGCATAAGCGTTACCATTTAACAGGCAATGGCGCATCATCGTATATTTAAACTGATACGGTGTTTGACTGCGGTTCGGCATTTCATTCAGTAGATAGTCCACCGGGTGACGGTAAACACGTTCGCGCCCATCATCTTTAAGCTGATACAGATAACAAGGCATACTAGCGACCGCTTCGGCTATGACGGTAACGGCATTCATCACCGCCGGCAGACTTTCCGCCGTGTTCGGGCTGACAAATTCCCCTGCGCCGGTATTCGATACGCCGAGATAAGAAAGCAGTTCATCAATAGTCATCGGGGCGCTACGTTGTTCTTTTCGTCTAAACGGGTTCCACATCTTATGCCTCCGCCACATCAAGCCACTGTTTCAAAAGTGCGGTCGATTTTCCTTGCGCGTTTGCCATAGAACGCTTGGCAATCTCAACACTGCTTTCAGGGTATGCCGGAATGCTGGTGACGGTAATCTCAAATAATTCCGCTTTAGCAACGGTGCGCTGAAAAGGCTCTACATCAAAGTTCCAGGTTTCTTCTTTTGCCCAAAAGCCAAACGACATTCCGGAAATATCGCCACGTTCAACACTAACCAATAAATCACGCCCTAAGGTGGTATCAGGCGGCATTAACTCAAAACGTAAGCCTATGACGTCTTCTTCCAGTTTTAAGGTGCCCGCACGGGTGCGCCCTAATAGTTTGGTGTGATCGTGTTCAAACAAGGCGCGCACATCAGCACCGCTACTTAAACTTTCACTAAAGGCGTTCGCGCTGAACTGTTCCACAAAGTCACAATAAAGCACTTCGGAAGGGCTGTTCCACTTCACCACATAGCCGATCAGTTTTTTATTCTCACTGTCTGCCATGATTTCAGATGAACGGACTTCAAATTCTTTATTCATACTTTCCCTTTTAACCAAAAAGGGGCTTAATGCCCCTGTTGGAATTTGACGATTAAGCCGCAACTTCAATGAACTTGATTGCGTTACTATCTACCACGCCACCGCCTAAATATTTATCGGTGTGGACTTTGTAGAAGCCCGGTTCGGTAATGTTATCTGGACGGGTTCTTACGCCGGTTTCATGGTCAACGATGAAGTAACCGCGTTTAAAATCACCAAAGGCAACAACCGGCTTATTCGTACCGCTTGCCGGCATCGTTTCAAGGAAGTACACCGGACGACCTAAAAGGGTAGAAGGCGCATCAACAGTTAAACCATCACGCCAGATAAAATCGCCGTTTTTGTTTTTAAGTTTTTGTAATGCCGCCGCGATAGTGGAAGACATCACCCAAACAGCATTTTTACGGTATTTGCTGTGCAAGGTGTAGAACAAATCGATCAGGGTGTCTGCATCGATTTTCGCCGCGCCGGCTACTTCGATTTTTTGTAGTTTGCCAAAGGCGCGTGCTTTGTCTTCTTCGGCGCTGCGTTCATAGGACAAGAAACCTTTAGATTTTTTTGTACCATCACCGGCAGTTAAATCGGTTTCTTCGGTTTCGGTAAAACTTTCAGAAATTTCATCAGTCAGCCAGCCTAAAACATCAATGCTTGAAAAGTCTAAGATTTCTTGAGTAGTCTTCGGATAGGCGTAAATTGGATTTAACGCAATGGTGACTTCGTGTAGTTTCGGTGTGGCGGTGCCGTTACGGGCTACGCCTTCTTCACCATGTGCCACCACTGCACCACCGGCAGAAACCAATTTTTTATATTCTTTCGCACCAATCGGCAAGCGGACCACGTTACAAATCTGACGCATAACGCTATCATCGGTTAAGCGTTTCATGACGTCTTTGTCTAATTGTGGGATCACGGTATAACCGCCATCTTCTTGGCCGGTGGTGGAAAGATTCCGTAACTCACCCGTTTTAACGTAGTGGCGCAGTTCGTCATTGCTGAAAGTTTTACCGCGTGTTTCTACCGGCTTTCCTTTATCCGCAATGTTCCGTTCTTCATCCGCTACCGCTTCATAACGGGCGATTTCATCACTCACTTGCTTAACTTCACCTTTCAACTTTTCAAAGTCAACATTTTCAGTTTCGGTTAGTGAGCGGTTTTCTTGTTCCGCTTTTTCAAGCATGGCGCGCATTTCTGCGACTTTTTCCGCCTTGTGTTGGCGGAGTCCTAAAAGTTTTTTAAACATATTTTTTACCCTTGATAGGAGATTTCATAATGTAAATTAGCCGCAATCCAAGCCGCATTTGTTTCATCATAGGTATAGCTATATTTCACTAAATTGAAACAACTCACAGCGTTTAACTGCGCCTGGCTTAAATGTTGGCGGATTAACTCAGCCACGGCATCTAAGCCCGCTTCGGTCATAAAGGGTTCTAAATAAATACCGATGTTGATCGTACCGTGCCACTCTTCATCACAAACCGTTAATTCTTCCGATTCGGTTTCATCAATGAAAACAGCAATCGCCGGAAGTTCTTCTTCTAGATTAGTAAAAACCGGCCGGCCATTAACAAATCGACTAATACCCGGAATTTTGCCTTGAATGGCGGCTAAAAATTCCTGTCGGATTTCGTTATGAATATTCATAATAACCTCACTAAATTTATCTTAATTAAGACGGCTTATAAAAAGCCCATAGAACAATATATACACAAAAAACAGGAAGTAAATGCCTTAAAAATTAATCGGTTAGCTACGTTAAGCTACGGTGAGTAGGTGAAATTTGATTGCTTGTTTTTTATACAAAAAAGGAAAGGGAAATATTATTTAGATAGGGATTTTATCTATCTTAAAAAGAGTGAACACGGTGTACACCTAGTGAATACTTAAGGGAAAGGTATTCACCAATATAACTATATAATAAATAAAGATAATTTATATAAAATATTACAAAGGTGAACAGGTGAACACCTTTTATAAAATTTTATACTATTGATAAAGTTTAGTGATAATATTTCTTAGGTCTAAGACGCTAAGGACGCCTAATAAAATCTTTTAGTAACTACCATAGTAACTATGAGATTTTTACTTTGTTTTAACTTATTGATATTTAAAATACATTTTATTTAGATCAAGTCTTGCTCAGGCACCATAACACAAAACGGTAGGTTTTTTAACTTACCGTTTTTCTTTTGTTATCTATTGTTATTTTGTTTTATTTCAATAAGATAACGTCAATTTTATCCATTCCTTAAAAAATTAATTTGCGTTTCTTTTGTTATTTGTTGCTTAATATTATTATTCAATTACACCAAATTTACGCCCTTTTATGGAGGAATTTATGGCAACAATTCGTAAGCGTGGAAATACTTATAGTGTAAAAATGGGGCGCAGGTCGATAACATTTAAAACAAAATCAGAAGCTAATGCGTGGGCGGTAGATCAGGAACGAGAGATAGAAAATTTTAAAAAAAGGGATTATGCCTGATGTGTTGTTTTCTGCTGTGATTGAGCGTTATCAAAATGAGATTTCGGTTAAAAAACGCGGAGCAAGAAATGAAATTATGCGCCTTAATCGTTTTTGGAAATATGATATTGTGCATTTGTATTTGAGAGATCTACGCAAAGAAGATTTTGAAAGGTGGCGTGAGTTACGCTTGATGGAAGTTTCTGAGGCGAGTGTACGGCGTGAAATGGTGACGATTTCTAATGTGTTGACGGTGGCGGCAGTTGCTGGCAAAACATCCATGATTGGGGTTGAGAAACCAAAAAACTCCGCAGAAAGAACGCAGCGATATTCGCAGTAAGATATTGATGGGATTTTAAGTGCGGCTAATTATTCAGAAGAAATAGAGATAACAACTTGTTGGCAGCGTGTGGCGGCGATGTTATTTGCGATTGAAACGGCTATGCGAGCAGGAGAAGTTGCAGGGTTGACCTTTTAGCCCCGGTTCGGTATCTAAAATGGTTTCGTGAATGGCGAGAACAAGTTCAATCGTAATCATTTGTAGGCGAGTACTTTGATTTCTTTATTGTGCGTTTTGATAATTCTTTTCGCCGCAGAAAGTGCAACCCGTTTTCCTGCCTTGCCTTTTAATTCCATTTTAACGGGTTTTGTATTCGGTGCCCTCATTGTGTTTCTCCTATAAAAAAAGCCGTTAGAAACGGCTTATAGTGTAGTTACCTTAGCCTATAGGGCGGCGGGTGTCAATTGGCCTTTTTATAATTAGAGGCTGTATTTTTATATTGGTTATATTCTTTCTGAATAGCAAAAATGACATTTTTATATTTAGGCCTAAAATAGGCAATATTATTTAACATACCTACTACTTTAGGATATTGAATGCCTAAAAATTGAAGACGCGATAATGGCATTGTATCGGGTGGATTTAGCGGCATATCAGGTCACTATGGCGATGTATGTGCAGCAGCTCGATGAAAAAGACATTACGGCTGCATTAAATATTTCTCCTGCTAAAATGTATCGTCTGCACAATCGTGGTATCAGTTTTTTACAAGGTACGTTCGCTGTGTTGAAAATTAAGTATCAATACATCGGATGGATAGCAGCAAGCTCACCTATATGGTCTTTAATGTGACTGGGGAAGTGCGGTCGATTTTTACCGTATTTTTTAATATTTGCATCTTGATTTGTGTGTATTTGTGTATAAAAATGCATTTTGATTAAAACAAAGGAGGGCGCATGTACTCAAGCGATTTAATCAGGGCGCTTAAAGCTCACGGTTGTTACTTTGTTAGGCACGAAAAAGGCGAGCCTCAAATTTAGTTTTTACCAAAATAGGAAAGCAATTTCCTGTTCAGCACCCAAGACAAGACCGTACCTAAAACAAGATCTGGCAATCGGAACTTTAAAATCCATTAAAAAATCGGCAGGGCTTTAAGCTCTGCCGAGCTTAATCAAAGGAGTATCGAATGATTTTTACTGTAGGTGTTGGAACTCCAGAAAATGAAAACCAAGCATACGGAATGATTGTTCCTGCATTTTGCCAATTAGATTATGGTTGTTTTAGTGGAGCGGATGATGTCGATGATTTATTACCAATGGTTACAGAAGCAATCACAATGATGCTTGAAACAATGGTAGAAGACGGCTTTGATCTTACTGCGCTAAAAGATAAGGGCGTAACGTATTATAAAGCTGAACCTGAATATGCTGATTTTGATACTTGGCTTTTAGTTGATGTCGATCTTTCAGAATATTTAGGTAAAAAGCAACGCATTAACGTTTCTCTTCCAGAATATTTATTAACTCGCATTGATCGCCGTGTTGCTGCAATGGGAAATTACTATAAAGATCGTAGTCATTTCTTGGCAAACGCAGCGCACCGAGAGTTACACGCGCATTCAGATAAAGAAATGTAGTTTTTCCCAGCCTTTGACAGGCTCTTATTTCAAGGGCAGGAGTTGTTGCAAGGTCTCAAAAAACTTATAAACAGCGGAATTGATTCACCCCGTCAGCGTGATTTTTTTGTCTCTAAAATTTGAGAGTTTTACTACCATTATAAAATTCTAAATGACCGAGGGTGCGAGGAATACAATACCACAAGGGAATAACTCCGCTTGATTATATGCAGGTTTTGAACTGTCGGTCACCTAATTATGGGTAAACAATTAATCCCTCAAAAGGACACATAAATTTACATTGGCAAAAGTAGCAACCGTAAATGGCCCTCTAACTTCTGCGCGATCAAAAACATTGAAGGCAACGGCGATACGCTGACCGAAGAAGACATCACCACCATGTATAGTGAAGGTACCGAAACCGAAGCGGGCGAAATTGAGTACGGCTCAATCAAACTGACCTTCTTCTATGTCTTCGCAACGAAAATGCAGCAAGACTTACGCAAAAAGTTCTATGCTAAAGAAACCTTTCTGTGGATGATGGTTTTGAAAAACGACCAAGGCTCACTCTACGGCACAGGCTTTATCTAAACATCGCCAAACTGGAGCAGTGAAGTGAAAGGCAAATTTGAATCTGGCATGACCATTAAGAAAGCCAAACGCAATTACTTATTGCCGGTAGCATAATCAATGAGACCGTACCAAAAAGTGCGGTCATTTTGTTAAATGAATGGAAGAGTTGAAATGAACTTACGTGAAAAACTTTTAGCAACCAAACCAAAAGTGGTGTTTTTTGAATATAAGGGTGAAACTTACTACATCCCCGATCTATCCGTCGGTGAAAATAACCAAATTATTTACAGTCAGCGCGAACACTTGATTAAATTAGCCTTGGCCCAAGACAAAGAATTAAATTTAGCGAATCGTTAAATCTGCTATCAGTCCTTTAATTATTGCATTTTCTTCCTGCATTGCCCGATTACGTTCGTCGCATGGCTGGATTCTTTTAAGTTTTCACCCAGTCGTGCGACAATGTATTTCGCATTAGTGCCGATTAGTTCGTTTTGGCTCAATAGCCATTGCTTGAATCGTTCTTTCATAGATGTTCTCCTGTGTTAAAAGACGAAAGGAAAATATCCACGAAAGAAATTGCGGTCGAATTTCATTATAAAAATCTGCGATCCGCGTCGCAAAATTGAAATAAATTCGGACGAAAACTTACAGGAATATTTAAGATTCTTTAGAATATAACCTATAGTTAAAAAAGGAATCAATATGAAGAAAATATTTTTGGCCACATTGTTTATTTTTTTGACTTCTTGTTCAACGAGTCAAGTTTCTTTAAATAAAGCAAATCCAGTCCCCAAAGATAGGGTTCTATCTTATTCTGAGTATAATCCTGATTATGCTAAGGTAGAAATAACTCGCGATTCTGGGCCTCTAGGAGCGGGGTGTTATCTGAGTGTCATTTTTAGGGACTCTCATTTGGCTAGATTTGATGTATCTGAGAAGGCAACTTTTTATTTACCGGAGGGGGAATGGAGTTTTGCTGTCGCGCCAGATCCCATGGGAAATGGTTTGTGTTCCCCTGCTTTAGGATTTAATCCAGCATTTGAAAAAAAAGTTGTAACGAAGGGGCAAGATAATTTATTTAGAATAAGTTCTCGGGCTTATAGACGTCCGCAATTATTCATTATGAAATAGATAAAAGCTTGCTATTATTTCATACGTTAGAAGTATGAAATTAAAAGTTGAAATACTGGAGGGAATATGGAATTTTTAGAAAGCCTAGGTGTCATTTGGCTAACTTATAAATTAAGAAAAGTCATCTTCCTTTTGGCTGCTGTTGGATATATTTCTTTTTTCGGTTATATGTCTTTCGGTGGAGGTTTAGTCGGTTCCCCGCTTTGGATTTGGGGCTTGTTTGCATTACTCAACGGTATTACTGTTTTAGCAGTTGGAAATATCATTGAATTCAATGTTGAGAAATCTCGACTGCACAAATAATCGTTAATTAATTTTTAGAAAAGGTTCGCTTCGGCGAGCCTTTTTTATGGAGTAAATATGGCTGGCAAATTAGGTTCACCGAATATTAATCTTGACTTTAGATTCAGTTCAATTTTCGCAATGGTTGGAGCGCGCACAAAAAAGTGCGGTTGAATTTGCCACAGCAACAAACAACAATCTAAATTCGATTGAACAGAATGTATAAAGATTAACGAGATGCATCTAAGGTGCGGATCAGTTAGTTAAAGTAAATTTGTTTGCCAGCATTTCGGTGAAAAAAGTGCTGTCGTTCGCCGACGAATACACGGAACTCGGAAACCGCATTAGACTTGTAACGAAAGACTAAGCGGAACAAGCGGCCGCAATGCGGGATATTTTTGACATCTCTACCCGCACATATCAAAGCCTATCCGCTACTGGGTAGGTTTACACCAAATTAGCAAGCGCGGGAGAACAGCTTGGGCGCACGCAGAAGAACACGGCGAGCCTAACCGAAACCGTCAACAAAACTATTGTGCTATCCGGTGTAAGTGGGGCATCTGCCGAAGCAGGTTTATTGCCATTTAGCCGAGCGTTGGATAAGGGCGTATTAAACGGGCAAGAACTCATCTCTGTTATGACCCAAATGCCGGCACCTGCTAAAGCGATTGCCGACGGAATGAACGGCGAATTATACCGTTTTTATGCCGGCACCAATGAAATGCGCAAGCCTATTGTCTGGCAGGGGCATACATACGAAGCCTACGGCGTAAGTGCCAATTGGCGGGCAGTATCTTTACAATTTCAACTATCCGCTTAAACAAATGATGGCGAAAGCTAAACAGTTTATTCAATCCAATACTGAACAATTGGCATTAGTCAAAGCCTTTCACCAATTGTTAGATTAAAACGTGACCAAAACCGACCGCACTTTTAAGGTGCGGTTTTTTATGGAGTAAATATGATCACAATAAAACTCTACGGCAGTCTTAAACAACAATTTGGCAGTGAATTTAAGCTTGATGTAAGCTTGTGGGTAAGGGGTATCAAAAATGACACAAATATCATAAAGGAAATTTTATGCAAAAAACAATCTTAGCTTTACTTATTGCAAGCGCATTAGTCGCTTGCTCAACACAGTATAAATCGGATTATACGACTAAGCCGGTATTTTGTTATCAGCTCGTACCACAAGACCAACAGCCCGGTAAAAACTGTATCGGCGCTGGTGGTGGAAGTCATTGATCTCACTATTGGCTTTTTATTGTTCAAAACCGACCGCACTTTTGTGCGGTTTATTTAAATAAGTGCGAATGGGAGCCTACGCGATAGAGCTTAATTATGCGGTTATCCGTATCTTTACGATAAATTAACAATAAATCAGGGCGCCCGTGACATTCAAGGTAGCCGACGTAATTGCCGATAAGTGAATGCTCTTTATATTCCGCTGGCAAGGAGCGCCCCGTGAGTAACAGCTGAATAACTTGCGTAATAATCGCTTGAGCTTGCTTGTCATGTTTATAACGTTTGGCATCCTTTTTAAATTGACTGGAGGTTTCCAATGTAAACATTTACCACCCCAAATCAGTTTTTAACTCTTCAATATTGTTATAACGTGACACATTAATATTATTTTCCAGCTCATAAATTGCTTGTAATGTTTCCGCGTTGGGCTCAAGTAAACCTTGTGGCAATACAGGTTGCGCAGCAAGCTGTTTTAATAACATTCTGATCACGGTAGATAAATCTAATCCTAGTCGTTTAGCATTTTTAGCTGCAAGATTTTTAATATCTTGATCAATGCGAATGGTTAATGTGCTATCCATTATTCCTCCTAAAGCTTGATTGTCATTACTTTATTGTAATGACATGTATGCCATTACGTCAAACTATTTTAACCAAAACAGGAAAAACAATAAAATACATCGAAAAACAAATCGAAGATACACGCATCGGCAACTTATCACGAAGTCACAGGACTTAATGTTGATTATATTAACGGCTCGACTAACGTCACCATGGCGTCTTATGTGTCAAAGGATAAAAAAGGCGCCGCAAGGAATCGCTATCAATTAATACCTTTACAATCCCGTCGGTGCCGGACTGGTCTCAAATCCCTTACGAATGGGTGCTGGCGGAATTAATCAAAGCACAGCCGAAAGATTTTATGCCGGAAAGCTATGCGGGATATATTAATCCGTATATGTTTGCGGGTGGTAAAATTAAAGATAGTGCGGCGGCGGAATAAAAGTAACGCCCGGGTTCGGGCGTTATTTGCCACATGATTGAGATGTTTAAAAAATAGGTGGTAGAGTGTGTCGTAGATGTGTCGTAAAAGCCCTAAAGAGAGATAAAAAGATATAAAATCGAATTAATTTTAGTTAGAGATCGGCTCTGTAATTCATTGATATTAAATTAATCAATAACTCTTATATTACGCCTATTTTACGCCACATTTATATTAACTATTTGATATAAAACAAATATGGTATCACGCTCAGGCACTACAACATAAAACGGTAGGTTTTTTAACTTACCGTTTTTCTTTTGTTATCTATTGTTGTTTTTGGGTAAATATTGTTATTAAATCGTTTATTTAAAAGACAAACTCAGCACTGAAAAAAGCGCCTTCCGTCACACCAGTAAACCCCGCGACATCACCTATTACGCGCCTTGGGGAAACCTTGCTATGTTTCTCGACACAGGACCTTACGCTGCGGGCTTGATTTATATGGGGAAATTTGGCGGCGATTTGACCGCACTTTCAAATTCGACGAAGGTTAAATTTGAACAGGGCGAATAACCAAACACGCATTTATCAAATTTTGCTGCGCCACCAACGCTATCGACGTCCGCGTTCCCGAGCAGATTAATCTGCTGGCGGCACTCTCATTTGACGCACAAAAAATCTCCCAGAAACTAAACAGCGAATTCACCCGATTTAATCTTAATTAACCCCTCGATTTAACCGATAGCTTGAACATGTTCACCGAAATAGAACACAGGTGGATAAATGCGGGTGGTTTTGGGCGCAGGTAAGAAGGGGGAGGCGGTGTATTTTCCTGTATTTATGACTTTTCGCAATGTTTCAATTGAAATGAAAAAAATTTATTGAAATGAACAAGAAATGTATGATTTCTAAAATCTATTTCAGGTTTTGTAAAGAAGTGCAAATCTTGGCGCCTGAGATTGAATAAAAACTAATTGTCTATAATATGACGGGGATTTTAGCGTAAGTCACCGTGCTATTCTCAATGCCATTATCCCGGTCAAATCATCAGTCTTTTAGTGTATCAGATCATCTGGGGAGAAAAGGGGAAAAACCTTATATGTCGGTTTTTCAGAATAAATGTGACATACCTTCGCCTCTATTTTAACTAAGGATCTATTTTATGAATAAAATTTTTAAAGTTATTTGGAATCATGCTACACAAAGCTGGGTTGCGGTTTCAGAATTAGATAAAGCAAAAGGGAAAACAAAATCATCTTCAGGTCAGAAAAAAGGTGTTGCGGTGTTGGCGCTTTCCGTTGTGGCAGCAGGCAGCAGCTTAATCGGTGGTGCGGCATTGGCGGCAACGGCAACAAATCTTGCCGGGGAAGTTAAAAATACCGATATGGAAGTTGCAATTGGTAAGGGATCGCAAGTTGTTAATACATCAAGTGTTTCTACCAGTGATAGTACTGGGGGGACCACCGCTGGAGGTATGGCAATTGGCTATAACGCGAATACAGTGGGAAGTGGGGTATCCATCGGTTTAGATGCTTTTGCCGGTTCTGACTCATTGGCATTTGGTGCAGGTGCAACCGCGAATACAAAAGGTAAAGCCGGCGGAGCTACCGCACCTAGTACTGCGATTGGTAATGGCGCTTATTCAGCAGGCTAATATGC
Source organism: Haemophilus massiliensis (assembly GCA_000752995.2). Classification (GTDB taxonomy): domain Bacteria; phylum Pseudomonadota; class Gammaproteobacteria; order Enterobacterales; family Pasteurellaceae; genus Necropsobacter; species Necropsobacter massiliensis_B. Next base: position 222,684 of record LM994635.1, read on the forward strand.
ATTAGCCGTAGGTGCTTATTCTAAAGCGGCAGCGAACAGTTCAATTGCACAGGGGGTGTTGGCTGCAACTTCAAAAGCAGGATCGATAGCTATTGGTCGCCAATCTGGTGCGAGCACAACTCAGGGGACAAGAACTTTAAGTAACGGCATACAAATTCCAACAGTTGTTGTTAATCAATCGGAAGGACATGGCTCTGTTTCTCTGGGGACCCGTAGTCATGCTTATGGCGATTTAGGTGTTGCTATCGGTCAGTCTGCTTCAGTCAGCAATACTTCTGCACTATCGGTAGCGTTAGGAGCTAAATCGGTGGCAGAAGCATTTAATAATGAACAGTCTTCCACCAATGTAACCTTTTTAAATGCCTCAGGAGCGAATGAAACCAAGGAATATGCCGGTACTTATAAAGCAGTAACCATACCGACTACCGATTCTGATCAATTAATGACAGCAAGCAAGGCGAATGGTACCAGCGTATTGGCTATCGGTACTAACGGTTCTGAACGCCAGATTCAATATGTAGCGGCAGGTCGCGTTACTGAAAATTCTACCGATGCAATCAACGGTTCACAGCTATACCATGTATTAAAGAACGTGGGCTTTAATGTACATAACTCAAGTGATAGTTCTGTTGCCCGTATTAATAATGATTCCCATATACAATTTAAAGACGGTAATTTAACCGAAGTAGTGGCTGAAGCGAAAGACAGCGGCGTTAATGCAACGGTAACCGTAAATGTTAAACAAGGCAGTTTTAATACCACCACTGATGGTACTGTCGCCGCCAACACTACACAAACCGGTGTGGCGACCGTTGCTGATGTGGCGAAAGCGGTACAAGCTGCGGGTTGGTATGCGACTTCTAACAAAACAGGAACAGGGACTAATACCGGCTCAAGTAAAGAATTGGTTAATCCGGGCGAAACCGTGACCTTTATTGCCGGGGATAATATTAATATCACGCAAAGTGGCAATAATTTTACTATCTCTTCAACAGCAACGAGCGGAAATGCTACCAGCGTGCATTACTATAGTGTAAATGATAATAGCACACAGCAAGACAACTACAAGAATGACGGTGCTACGGGCGTTAATGCCTTAGCTGCCGGTGTTGCTGCTAAAGCCAGCGCTGAAAATGCAACGGCTATTGGGGTTAACTCAACTGCATCCGGTAAAGGTAGTGTTTCCATTGGTAATCAATCTAAAGCAACCGCGCTAAGAACAGTTGCAATTGGTGAATCGGCAAATGCCACAATGAATGATGATATTGCGGTTGGTTATAATGCAAAAACCAATGCGAACAACTCAGCCAATACAGACAGTAAAGGCGGCGCATTGGCATTCGGTATTCATACTAATGCCGATGGCGATAATGCAGTTGCGATTGGTAATCAAGCTAATGCAACGGGAAATTCTTCTATTGCACTTGCCGGTAGCAGCAACGGTACCGGTGCGGTAAATATCGGTTATCAAGGCGCAGCGACCGGAAACAGTACGGTAAGCATGGGTTATTATGCTAAAGCTAGTGCGGATTATGCAACGGCGGTTGGTAGTCAGGCAAAAGCCAGCGGTATTCAGTCAGCAGCGCTGGGTGCAAATGCTAATGCTTCGGCGAATTATTCCTCAGCATTGGGCGGCAGTGCCAATGCTTCTGCAAATTATTCATCAGCTGTGGGTAGTAATTCAAATGCAAGCGGTGATTATTCTTTTGCCGGTGGCTATCATGCGAATGCAAGCAATGAAAGCACAATTGCGCTGGGTAATCAGGCAAATGCAAGTGGGGAAAGCGCCATTGCGCAAGGTTATAATGCCAGTGCGAGCAACGAGAGTAGTATTGCTATTGGTACGGAGGCAAGCGTTTCGGGAACACAGTCTATTGCTATTGGTAGCAGCAACAATGTATCCGGCAATAATACCAGTGTGCTGGGTAACAACGTAAATGCAACGACTTCTGATTCGGTTATTTTAGGTAATGCTTCCCAAGGTGATGCTTCTGTGGTCGGCTGTGCTACGGCAACAGTAAATAATATTACTTATGGTGGATTTGCCGGTAGCAGCGTGGATTCCGGCGAATATGTTAGTGTCGGTGCTAAAGGCGATGAACGCAAAATCATCAATGTCGCGGCAGGTAATATCACATCAGATTCTACCGAAGCAATTAACGGTTCACAGCTGTATATTGTTGCGAATAATTTGACGGATTATGTGAATAAAGGCTATTTCACTTCGCAAGCTAATGGAAATACCACTTCCGAATTAAAAACCTATCGTTCCGGTGTAGTGAATTATGTAAACGGCACCAATACCGTTGCCACTATCAGCGGTGCGGATAATGCAACGAATATTTCATTCCATGCAAATAGTTCTGTGGTTGCCGCCGGTAATGGTACAACCGTGACGAACTCAACAGCATCAGGCGATAACGGTACAACCGTAACCACTTACACAGTAAATGCAAACGTAGCGGATGTTGTAGCAGGAACTAACGTAAATGTTGCTAACAATAACGGTACTTATACTGTTAATGCTTATAACACAACGGTGAATTCAACTACTGATTTAGTAAATGTAACCAGTAATTTTAATTCAACAGCCAATACTACCAACTATTCAATTGATTTATCGGATAGTGCGAAAACCGCGATTGATCGTGCGAATAACGGTACTTTCGGCTTAAGTTCTGATGACGGAACGAATATTACTAAAACGTTAAATAACACGTTAAAAGTCGCTGGCGACAGCGCTTATATTACAACGGCTACAACTAATGAAGGTGTTAAAGTTAATTTTAATGAAACTAAATTAAATCAAACGATAAACGCGTTAGCCAATAATACGCAGGCTTCCGTCTCTTCGGATGGCACAATTACTGTTACGACAAGTAATAATACAAATGGTACGACAAACTATAATTTAAGTGTTGCCACCACGGACATTACTACGAACGGTAACGGTACGGTAAATGCGACTAATGGTACCAATTTAGTCAACGGTACGACGGTTATTAATGCGATTAATAATGCGAGTTGGAATTTAACTACAACAGCTTCTAGTGGCAATGTATCAGGGAATTCTACTGAACAGGTTAAGGCTGGTGAAACCGTTACTTTCGATGCGGGTAAAAATATTAATATTACGCAGACAGGACAGAATATCAGCATTGCTACTGCGGATAATGTATCGTTCAACAATGTTACTATCGGTAATGTAACGATTGATAAGGACAAGGGTATCAATGCAGGTAATATGACTATTACTAATGTATCCAACGGTACCAATGCAACGGATGCGGTGAATCTGAGCCAGTTAAATGCAACCAAAACCGAAGTGACTTCAACCAACAATACTGTTAATGTCACTAATTCGACCGGTACAAATGGTCAGACAATTTATAATGTTGAAGTTAATACCGACAACACGACAATTAAACCAAATTCTACGACCGGCGCGCTGGAAGTGGTCACCGGTAATACGACAACCAATAGTAACGGTACTGCCACAGTAGCGAATGGCAGCAACTCAAGCCGTGTGGCAACAGTCGGTGATATTGTTAACACTATTAATAATGTGTCTTGGAATATTACTTCCGGTACTAATGGTACAGGTACTCAAGCAGGTACTAAATCCGAGGAACAGGTCAAAGCCGGTGAAATGGTTACCTTGTTAGCCGGAGATAATATGGTGATCAAGCAAGACGGACAGAATTTCACTTACTCTGTCAGTGCGACGCCGACATTTACCAACGTGACCGTTAACGACACCTTAACCGTTGGACCGGTAAGTATTAACTCAACTGGTATCAATGCGGGCAATACGACGATCACTAATGTATCCAACGGCACCAATGCAACGGATGCGGTAAATTTGAGTCAGTTAAATGCAACCAAAACTGAAGTGACTTCAAATAATAATACTGTCAATGTTACCAGTTCGATCGGTGATAAGGGGCAGACAATTTATAATGTTGAAGTGCTGACGGATGGAACAACTATTAATAGCAACAGCACAACCGGCAAACTGGAAGTGGTCACCGGTAATACGACAACCAATAGTAACGGTACTGCTGCGGTAGCGAATGGCAGCAACTCAAGCAGTGTGGCAACAGTCGGTGATATTGTTAACACTATTAACAATGTGTCTTGGAAGCTGGGCGATAACAGCGGCACTAAAGTCGATGATGTAAAAGCCGGCGATCAGGTAAACTTTGTTAACGGCACCAATACCGTGGCGAATGTGACTGTTACCGAAAACGGCACAGTCTCCAATGTGTCTTATAGTGTGAATGTGGATAATTCCACTATTAAAACCGACGGTGATAAAATTGTTGCCAATACCACTAATTTAACGGTAAACGATAACGGTACAGTAAAAGTCGATGATAACGGAAACGGTTCCAATCTGGTGAATGCCACTACCGTTACCAATGCGATTAACAACGCCTCCTTTGTGGCGACAATCGGTACCGATAACACTGACTTTACTGATCAAGACGGTAAATCTGAATATAAAGTGAAAGCCGGCGAAACGCTGAAATTCCAAGCAGGTAAAAACCTGAAAGTGAAACAGGAAAACGGCACCTTTACTTATGCCACAGCGGATGATGTGAGCTTTAACAGTGTGAAAGTGGGCAATGTAACGATTAACTCCACTACCGGTATTGATGCGGGTAACACTACGATTACGAACGTGACGGCAGGAACTAATGCAACGGATGCGGTGAATGTCAGCCAGTTAAATTCTTCGGTGGCGGCATCGAAAGAAGAAGTGACTTCAAACAATAAATCCGTGACGGTGAATGTAACACAAAACGCAACGACCGGTGCTAATGTGTATGATTTAGCGGTTAATACCGACGGTAAAACAATTAATACCAATAGTTCTACCGGCGTGCTGGAAGTTGTGAGCGGTAATACCACCACCAATAACAACGGTACGGCGAAAGTGGCGGACGGTAGCAATATTACGGACGTAGCGACAATCGGCGATATTGTTAACACCATTAACAATGTGTCTTGGAATACCGTTGCGGGTAAAGTTGACGGTACTAACGGCGAGGTTGAAGGCAATGCCACTGCCAAAGTGAAAGCCGGTGAAACCGTGACTTACAACGCAGGTAAAAATATCAAGATTGTACAAAACGGTACGACATTTAATCTTTCTACCACTGATGACGTGAACTTTAACAGCGTTAAAGTCGGTAATGTCACCATTAATTCTACCGGTATTGATGCGGGTAATACGCAAATTACTAATGTAACGGCGGGTACCAACGGCACGGATGCGGTGAATCTGGATCAGTTAAATAAATCCGTGGCGGCATCGAAAGAAGAAGTGACCTCAAAAGATAAATCCGTGACAGTCAATGTGTCACAAAACACCACAACTGGTGCGAATATTTATGATTTAGCGGTCAACACCGACGGTACAACCATTAACACTAACAGCACCACTGGCAAATTGGAAGTAATCACCGGCGGTTCGCAAGTCAATGCCAATGGTACGGCAGCAGCGAAAAGCGGTGATGAAAATAAAGTGGCGACTGTGGGCGATATTGTCAATACGGTGAATAATGTGTCCTGGAATCTGACAACCTCAAAATCTGATGGTAATGTAACAGGTACAACGGAGGAACAGATTAAAGCCGGTGAAGTGGTGACGATTGATGCGGGTAAAAATATTAATGTAACCCAGTCTGCGAATAAGATTTCTATCGCGACGAATATGAACTCCACATTTGACAGCGTTAAAGTCGGCAATGTAACCATTAATTCTACCGGCATTAATGCGGGCGATACGCAAATCACTAATGTTAAAGCCGGCACCAATGGTACGGATGCGGTGAATTTGAATCAGTTGAATTCATCGGTTGCGGCGGCGAAAACCGAAGTAACCTCTAAAGATCAAACTGTAAACATCACCAATTCTACCGGTGCCAACGGTCAAACTATTTACGATTTATCGGTGAAAACCGGATCGTTTAATAATACGACCAACGGGTCTTTAGTGGCGGGCAATGACGGTTTCGCGACAGTTACCGATATTATCAATGCAGTGAATAGCGGTTATTGGAAAGTTGGTAACAATGCCGGTACTGAAACCGCACAGATTAAATTCGGCGATCAGGTGAACTTTGTCAACGGTGTCGGTACAAAATCCAATGTCAGCGGTGCAAATGTGAGCTTTGATGTGAATTTAGTCTCCGGTGATAAATCTGTCAGCGTCACCAATAATACCGACGGTTCCGTGAACTTAAGCGTGAATACCACTAATGTGAAGAATGCCTTAGCCGGTAATGTCACTACGAATCCGAACGGTACGGTGAAAGTGGCGGACAACACTGACGGTTCCAACTTTGTTAATGCAACCAATGTGGTTAATGCGATTAACAATTCCGGTTGGATCACCAATTCGACCACTGCAACCGGCGGTGCAAACGAAACCGTGATTAATCCGGGTAAAGCGGTGAATTTTGAAGCAGGCGACAATATGCAAGTCACCCAAAGCGTTGATGCCAACGGCAATGTGACTTATACCTATGCGACAAAAGAAAACGTCACCTTTAAGAATTTAAATGTGACCGGCGATACCAAAGTGAATAACTTTAGCGTCGCGGCTAATTCGACCGTGGATATGGGCGGCAACCAAATCACCAATGTATCTGCCGGCACGAATGGCACCGATGCGGTGAATGTGGATCAGCTGAAAGAAAACATTACCAATATTAACAATAATATCGCCAATGCGACGGAATCGGTGAAATGGAAACTGACCGGCAATAATGACGATGCCAACGCGACCACCGTCGGCAATCAAACTGTCAGCTTTAATAACGGCACAGGTACTGTTGCGGTAGTGAACGGTACGAACGTGACTTATAACGTGGATACCGGCAATATCACCACCAATTCCACCACAGGCGTGGCATCCGGTGATATTACACCGAACAAGATTGCTACTACCGGCGATGTGATCAACGCGATTAACAACAGCGGCTGGAGAACAACCAATACCGATGGTAGTACTTCGCTGATTAATCCGGGCGACAGCGTGAATTATGTGAACGGTAAAGGCACTGCGGCAAACGTGACTACCAAAGACGGCGTAACAACGGTTTCTTATGACGTTAAAACGACGAATCTGACCGTTAACGACAATGGCACTGTAGCGGCGCCGACCGATGGTTCAAGCGTAGTGAATGCGACGACTGTCGCCAATACGGTGAACAATGTCAGCTGGAATTTGAATTCGACCAAAGTTGAAGGCAGCAGCGGTAAAGTAACTGAAAGCAGCGATACTAAAGCAGCGAAAGTTAAAGCCGGTAATACAGTGAATATTAATGCCGGTAACAATATTGAGATCACTCGCAAAGGCAACGATGTGGCAATTGCGACCTCAATGAACCCGACATTTGATACGGTTAAAATCGGCAGCGGCGATAATGCAACAACGATCTCATCTGACAAGAGCGGTATCAGCATTGCCGGTAATAACGGTGAAGCGCGTCAAATCCATAACGTGAAAGGCGGCACGGCAGACACCGACGCGGTGAACGTCAGCCAGCTGAAACAAAGCATGGGCGATGTGTATAATCGGATCAACCGTAATAATAAAGATCTGCGCGCAGGTATCGCCGGTGCCAATGCCGCAGCAGGTTTACCGCAGGTCTATATTCCGGGTAAATCCATGGTGGCGGCGTCGGCAGGTACCTTCAAAGGTCAAAGCGCTGTGGCGGTGGGCTATTCCCGCGCCAGCGACAACGGCAAAGTTATCCTGAAATTACAGGGTAATGCCAATACGCAAGGCGATGTGGGCGGTTCCGTCGGTGTGGGTTATCAATGGTAATCCTAATCTAGCCTGATAAAGTGCGGTTAAAATTCTTTGTGTTTTTTAACCGCACTTTTTTTTATCGGTTAGGTTTTCTTGAATCTCCCTGAACTTTTTGGGTATTTCCCCTTCCCCCTCTTTAGGAAAGAGGAGGAATTGTCATGGGAGAATCAAAAGCGGAATGGCGGGATAGCGTTAAAATATTTTTTCTTTCCAATAGCCGAGCCATTCTTTCAGTGCTTGCATATTGGCTGGCATGGCGCTTGCTTGCGGGATAAAGTGCATTAGGTTGAGCGGGTAATAATCCGGCGTGACGCCCTCGCCGACACTTGCCGGTAAGACCTCGAAGCCTTGTTTTTCAAACAGCAGTTTTGCGCGCTGCATATGCCATTGATTGGTCACCAAAATAATGCGGCGAATGTTTTCTTTTACCAGTATATCATGGGTAAAACGGGCGTTTTCCGCAGTGGTGTGCGATTGCTTTTCTTGCCATTGGGTCGGGGTTTGAAAGAAAGTTTGCAGTTCGTTCGCCATAATTTTGGCTTCTGAATTGCCGTTCGGGTTGCCGCCACTGATTAAAATCGGTAACCGGGTTTGATGATATAAATAAGCGGCGTAGCGTAAGCGTTCCAACGGAATCGGCGGAACCGCAAGGGTGCCGAACAGTTCTTTGCTGTCGCGCAGTCCGCCGCCCAGTACCACGATAGCCTGCGCGGTTTTGTAATCGTCAAGCGTCAGGTTATCTGCAATCAGCAGGCTGTTTTGCAGCTTTTGCGCGGTGTAGGGAATGCTGAAAATGTATAAAATCAGGATACCGAACAGGCTACAGGCGTAACTGAGTTTTTTATAGTCCAGATAGCCAAACAGCACCGCCAGCAGCCATAAAAGTAAAACGTTAAACGGCGGAAGAACTAAGGCGGTAAGAAATTTTGTCAGTGCATACATAGGGTTATACCTTGTCGATAAAGAACTATCGGAATAGTCCGTTGTCAAACTAAAAGTTGTGAATATTAGGGCGCAAGCATAAAGCGCTTATAATATTTTGTAAAGATGCTTAAGCATACGAACGTTATGCTTTAAAATGCCCTCCTTTGGCACAAGCCTTCTATTAGAGAGTAAACGGGTTGAAAAATGAATGACGTATTAGTTTCCCTCAAGCAGGAATTGAAAAAAATTCTTGCCTTGATTATCGATAAAAACGATGTGCTGTATTTTGATTATCCGTTGCATTTGAATGTCGGCGATCTGCTGATTTATGCCGGCACCGAAACTTTTTTTAAAGATTATGCGGTTAATATTCGTCTGCGCCGTTGTTTGCAGAGTTTTAATCTTGCTGAAATAAAAAAATATGTGAACCCGAACACCACGTTATTATGCCATGGTGGCGGCAATTTCGGTGATTTGTACCCCTCGATTCAGCGCTTGCGTGAAGAGCTGGTCACGGCGTTTCCACACAATCGGATTATTGTATTGCCGCAAACCGCGCATTTTGCCGACCAAAACGCGTTGGAGAAATCGGCGGCGATTTTTTCTGCCCATCAGGACTGTTATTTGTTCGCGCGTGATACGGCAACATTTGAGCTTATGCGGCAGAAATTTTCCGATAAGGTCTTTTTATCGCCGGATATGGCGCATCAGCTGTACGGCGTATTAAGCCCGAAAGAAAAAAGTGCGGTGCAAAATCCGGCAGAAAAACCGCTTTATTTTTTAAGAAAAGATATTGAAGCCAGCCAGCTGGAACAAGAGATTCGGGCAACATTGCCGCCGGATGCCGCGGTGAAAGACTGGGACGATATTTTAACCGAACAAGATGTCAACTATGAACTGCTGTGCGGTCGTCTGGCGCGGATTGCCAATAAGCTGCATTTGGCATTTCTGAAAAATAAGGTCAATACTCTGTGGTATCGGCATACGTGGGATGTGATCGAGCGGGCGAGAGCGGAATTTATCCGCTATGACAGCGTGATCACCAGCCGTCTGCACGGGCATATTTTTTCCTGTCTGTTGGAATTGCCGAATCAGGTGTGTGATAATTCTTACGGTAAAAATTCCGGTTATTACAATCAATGGACGAAAGATATTGATTTTGCAACACAATATGAACGGTAATCATCGCAATCTGCTCAGCTTGCTGTTGGTCACTATCGTTAGCACCGGGCTGACAATGGTGAGTTCCTTTTTGCTGGCGCGCCTCTTAACGGTGGACGAGCGCGGCGCATTTCAATTGTTCGTGACTGCGGTCACCTATGTGGTCACGGTGGGCGCCGGCGGTGTGGGGTTCGCTTTGGCGCTGTGCATGCGCCATAAACAATACGAGCGCTGGCGCTATTATTTTGTCAGCTTTCTGATTATCGCCGGGCTGGTCGCTATTATCGCCCTGTGCCTGTTTAATATTACGAATTTGAATGCGCTGTTTGTATTTAATGTGGTGCTCACCGCAGTGTTAACCATTACGCTGGAAAATAGCAAAATCGACGCCAATCTGGGCATTTATCGCCTGCTGTCGTTGCAACAGCCGATTTTGGCCGTGTTACTGTACGGCACATATTATGTGCTGTTCGGCGAGCAACATATCGCCGTGGCGGTTTATTTGCTGACTGGGCTGACTGCCGTGCAGGCCTTGTGCTGTATATATTATCTGGCAAAAATTGAAGCGAAATTCAAACGCGAAAATGAGATTACCGATATTGATATCGGCTTTTTTAGTAAAAACTGGATCAAGCAGAATTTATTACAGACGTTCGGCGCCACGACGGTGAATTTGGATAAATTTTTAATTGTTTCTTTAATGGGAAATTACACGTTGGGGCTTTATACGGTATGTATCGCCTTTGACGCGTTGCTGACCAAGTTTATCAATATGCTGGCGGATTATTATTATTCCGGGTTGCTGAATAACTTCAACCGAATTAAACCGGTGCTATTGCTGATTGCCGCCATAAGCATCGGTGCAGTGGCGCTGGTGCCGTTTTTAGCTGAACCGGTGGTGACCTTCTTTTTCGGCGCGCGCTATGCGCCGGCGGCACCGGCATTACTGTTGTTTATTATCAATTCGATTTTAGCAGGATTATCATGGGTGCTGTCGCAGAATATGTTGATTCTGGGCAAACAGGTACTGCTGTTTACCCGCCAGCTGGTGTCGATTGCGGTGCTGGTTAGCCTGTTTTTCTGGTTTAAGGAGCAGGGACTGTATGGCGTAGGTTATGCGCTAATCGGCGCGAGTCTAACCCGTCTGCTGATTTCTGTATTGTATTATTATAAATTTCCGGTCAGGCAGTCGCCGTAATTGCATTGCCGAGACAAAAAAGTGGTTTAGCTTGTTGCAAAGCGAGTGGCAAGTAGGAATATACATGAAAAAATATCTGATTTCTCTGGATAAAGACAGTCATCGTCGCGAGCTGTTTTTCGCGCAGCCCGATACGCAGGATTTCCATGTGTTCAGTGCAATTAACACGATGGCGGAAACGGACGAAAAATTGACCGCACTTTTTGATGCAGATAGATTCGCCCAGCGTTATGGCAGAGCGGTGACAAAGGGCGAAATCGGCTGTACCCTAAGCCATCTGGCGGTGTATCGGCTGATTGAGCAGGACGGCACGATAGCGGAAGACGAATATTGTCTGATCTGTGAGGATGACGCCTTGTTTGCACCGGATTTCCAGCAGAATCTGGATTGCATTTTGCGCCAGCAGCTTGGCGCCGAGATTATTTTGATCGGGCAGTCGAAAATTCCTGCTTTCCATCACTGGGAGCTGGAAATCAATTACCCGACCACTTTTGCCTGTTTGTGCAAACCGCTTGCCGGCAGTCAGCGACGCTATGCTTATCCTTACCGTAATTATTTTGCCGGCACGGTCGCTTACTTAATTAAAAAATCGGCGTTGAAAGCCTTTCTGGCGCCGCAATACGCGCGCCCGTTTTGGCTGGCGGACGATTATATTCTGTTCGGTGATGCCTTTAAGCTGGCGGTGGGCGTGATTCGTCCGCTGCTGGTAATTGAAAATCCGGCGCTTACCAGCAATCTGGAAACGTTGCGCGGTTCGTTACAGCATAATATATGGCAGAAGCTCATAAAATATCCGGCAAAAAAATGGTTGGCGGTTAAACGAAATTTAGGAAAATAACGTATGTCCGCACTGTTTAATTTGTTTTATTTATATGATCCGTGGCTGTTTCATGTTTTCCGCATGGCGTTTTTTTGCGGTGCGGTGGCATGGCTTTATCTGGTGTATTGTGGGTATCGCAACCGACTGCCGCACGGTATTGTTGTTCCGCTGGACAGTTTCGCTGTGATTATCGCGCTGATCATATTCAGTTTTGTTCCGTTGCTGGTACATGGTACAAAGGATTTTTCTGTAATTATTCAATACAGCAAGACCTTGATTTTATTTGTTTTTGCCGTAGGTATTTATAATCTGTTTTATATAGGTGCGGGCGCTCAGGCAAGCATGGTGCGCGATTTGAAGATCGGTATCGGTGTGCAGGCGCTGATCGGTTTTCTCGCCTTGGCAGGGCTGTCGTTAGCCATTGACGTCGCGCTGTCTGCCCATGTGCTGTTGCCGCGATTTTACGGTTCGGAGCAGGAATACCGTCTGTACAATATTACTTCAGCGGCATTTTTCCAGCTGAGCGCTTTTTATCTGATGTTGTTGCATTTTTTGCTGGCGTATAACCAACGGCACAATACTGTCAGTGCGGTGTTTTTATTTCTGTTGTTATGTATCGGGCTGATTTCCGGCCGCACTTTTTTATTGCTCTCGGTAGTCAGTATCGCCTTGTATTTTAAGTGGCGTTATATTCCGGCGTTGCTGCTGTTTGCCGCGCTGTGTGTGTTTTTAGCGCTGAATTATGCCGACAATCCCTATGTGGCGCATGCGCTGGAACCCTTGATCAATATATTAAATCACCGCGGTTTAACCAGTTCCTCCACCGATACGCTGATGCAAAAACATTTATTTATGCCGCAATGGCACCAGCTCCTGTTCGGTGACGGGTATTATGTGACGCCGGAGGGCAAATATTATGGCGGTACCGACAGCGGTTTTTTGCGGCAAGCGCTGTACGGCGGTGTGTTGAATGTGCTGGCGTGTTTTCTGTTTACCGCGTATTTCGTGCATAAAATCGCGCTGAACTGGTTTGACGGCAGTCGGCTGTTTACCCTGTCCAGTTTGTTGATATTGTCGGTGCTGAATATTAAAGCGGATACTTATGCCTTTCCGGGCATTATGCTGATGCTGCTGATGTTATTGTCTTTATTCGGCAAACAGGGCAAATACCGCGTGTTGTTTAAGAATGAGGAAAATCGCTGATGTTTAGTATTATTGTGCCGTCTTATAACCGCAACACTGAAATTCCCGCGCTGCTGGACAGTTTGCGGCGGCAAACCCGCTATAATTTTGAAGTCATTATTGTTGACGATTGTTCGACGCAGGCGGTTGAGGTGACTGCATCCTATCCGTTTTCGGTCAATATTATTCGCAATGCCGTCAACCAAGGGGCGGCGCGCAGTCGTAATATCGGTGTGCAGCAGGCAAAATACGACTGGCTGCTGTTTTTAGACGATGATGATCGTTTTGCCGATAACAAATGCGAGGTGCTGGCACAAGCGATTGCTGCGCAGCCGGCGGTCAATTTTGTGTATCATCCGGCAGAATGTCTGATGGTGAATGAACGGTTTACCTATTTTACTCATCCTTATCAGGATGTGCGCGAGCTTACGCTGGATAATATTCTGCGCGCCAATAAAATCGGCGGTATGCCGATGCTCGGGCTGACTAAAACGTTGTTTATGAAAGTCGGCGGATTATCGACGGATTTATTATCGCTGGAAGATTATGAGTTTGTACTGAAACTGGTTTGTGATGACAGTTTCACGCCGCTGTATGTAGATTTGCCGCTGAGTCGCTGCACTTTTCATACCCGCCGTTCCAGCGTATCGACCAATACGACGAATACTGAACACGCCATTGCCGTAATTGCCGAAAAATATGTGACGACACCGACGCAGCGTAAAAACTTTGCTCTGAATGCGCAATATATGCTGGCGTATCCGAATATGATGAATTTATCGCGTCGCGCAGCGAAATATTATTTTGCCATGTTTAAACTGAATCATAGCATTACGCTGTTGGCGGTGGCGCTCGTCATACTGATTTCGCCGACGCTGGCGATTAATTTGAAAAGGTTTATCTAATGAAATTTTCCGTATTAATGTCTTTATATATTAAAGAAAATCCGCAATATTTGAGCGAATGTCTTGAAAGTTTGAAAGCACAAACTCTGCCGGCGGACGAAATTGTTTTGGTGTTTGACGGCGCGATTAATCCGGCGTTGGAAAGTGCGGTGCAAAATTACCAAGAATTATTGCCGCTGAAAATTGTCAGACTGGCGCAAAACCGAGGTTTGGGCAAGGCGTTAAATGAGGGATTGCAACATTGTGCCAATGAATGGGTGTTGCGTATGGATACTGACGATATTTGCGAACCGCAGCGCTTTGAAAAACAGGTGGCTTTTATCCGCCAGCATCCCGATTGTGTGATTGTGGGCGGTCAGATTGCCGAGTTTGGAACGAATATGCAAGATATTGTCAGTTATCGCAGAGTGCCGACGGATGCCGCGGATATTGTGGCGTTTACCCGCCGGCGCTGTCCTTTCAACCACATGACGGTGGCGTATAAAAAATCTGCGGTAGTGGCGGCGGGCGGTTATCAGGATTTGCAGGAAGATTATTATTTGTGGATCAATCTGGTGGCAAAATATCCGCAGCAAGTCGCCAATCTGGCGGATATTCTGGTGTATGCACGGGTCGGTAACGGCATGGTCGGACGCCGCCGCGGGCTAGCACAGGCAAAGTGTGAGTGGCATTTGTTTAAGCTGAAACGTCGCTTGAATATGCAGGGAATTGTAGCGGGGCTGACCGTGTTTGCCTTACGCGTTATTCCGCGCTTATTGCCGTTATGGCTGTTGCAAGCGGTGTATCGTTTTTTACGCAAATAATCTTTTAGGTTTATCATGCGGCTGTTATGGCGGCATGATGATTAAATTGATAAGGAAAGCAGAATGTTTAAATGGCAAATTAAATTTTCATTATGTGCGGCTGCGCTGATATTGGCAGGTTGCGCGGGGAGTGCGCATAATACACGGGTTACGCCGATTGATGGCGCCGCCGCTTATGATAAACCGCGTACATTACAGTATTTTGATGATTATGTGCAGTTTTTAAAAGCCAAAGCCGCGGGGCAGGGCGTGTCGCTTGCAGTACTGAACGAGCAGAATAATATTCGTTATATTCAAAAAGCGGTAGATCTCGACCAACAACAAGCGGGCAGAATTAAGCGCCGTGATCCGAATGTGCCGCCGGTATCCAATCCGAACGGTGTCACCAATTATCTGAACCGGGTATTGACCGCCGGCAAAGTGGATGCTGCCGAAGAACGCTACTGGGAACAGCTGCCGCAGCTGGAAAGTGCCAGCCAGCGTTTCGGCGTGCAAAAAGCCTATCTGTTGGCGTTGTGGGGCATGGAAAGCAGCTTCGGCTATTATCAAGGCAACTATGATGTGTTGTCGGTGCTGGCGACACTGGCCTTTGATGGTCGGCGCGAGGCGTTATTCAGCCGGGAATTTATCGCTGCAATGAAAATGCTGGAGCGCGATCATATCCGGCGTGAGAAAATGCTCGGTTCTTGGGCGGGCGCAATGGGACAGACACAGTTTATGCCAAGTTCTTATTTAAGCTATGCGGCGGACGGCAATAATGACGGCGAAAAAGACATTTGGCGCAATCATTATGATGTTTTTGCCTCTATCGCCAATTATCTGCACACCGTCGGCTGGAACGATAAATTGCCTTGGGGTGTGGAAGTGACGCTGACGCAATATGTGGATCTCAATCTGTCCGGCACGGAACAAGGCAAAGCCCGTTCCTGGCAGGATTGGCAGGCGATCGGCATCATGTTGAAATCGCCGACGATGCAAGAACAGGAAAAACTGACCGCACTTTCTTCGGCGCCATTGTGGCTGGTTCGACCGGATCGCGATGTGGGGCGGGCTTTCTTAGTGTCGGATAATTTCCGCACTATTCTGGATTGGAATAAATCAAATTATTTTGCTGTCAGTATCGGTATGTTCGCCGATCGCATCAACCAGAGAGTCGGTAATTAGTCCGGCACGTCATTGCGGTAGCAGAATAAAAAATAAGCATAGCGGCAAACACCGTTATGCTTATTTTATTACGGGCGTATATATTATTTTTTCGCCGCTTTGGCTTGCGTTATCCAATTATCGAATTCCGCCTGATGGGCTTTAATCCAGCCGTTTACATGGCGTTCAATATCTTTCGTTGAATTCTGTCCTTGACGCATCGCCATATTTTGCGCATTAATGTCGCTGAGCGGTAGTCGCATTAAAGAAAATAGTTTTGCAGCATCCGGATGTTGTTCGGCAAAGGCTTTGTTGGCGATAATATTAATGGTATTCATGGTGAATCCATAGTCTTTGCCGTTAGCAAGTGCGGTATTATTTGGTGCTGTTTTGCCGGGTGCGGTTTCTTTCGGCACTTCAAGCCAGACGACATCTTTGCCGGGTACCAACACGCCGCTGACCCAATAAGGCGTCCATGTGTAATACAGCACCGGGTCGCCGTTTTGATAACGGGCAATGGTGTTGGCGATCAATGCGGAATAGTTGCCTTGATCGTGTTCAATGGTGTTGCCCAGTTGATAAATATCGAAATGCTCATTAATGGCGCGTTCACAGCCCCAACCTGGATTACAGCCGGTTAGGTTGGCTTTGCCGTCGCCGTCATGGTCGAACAATTTAGCGATTTCTGGATCTTTGAGCTGCCCGATATTGGTAATACCGTATTTGTCCGCGGTTTTTTTATCGATTAAATAGCCGTGTACCGCATTATTGACATAAACGCCTTGACGGTAAAACGCCTTGTCGCCGCCGGCTTTTTCATATTTATCATCATGTAGCGGGCTCCAGTTGGTCGCGAGAAAAGTGGCATCACCGTTGGCAACCGAGGCATAGGCGACGTTATAGTCCACTTCTTTAGGGGCGTTCACCTGATAGCCTAGTGCTTCCAGACCTTTGGAAACCAGTACCGTTTGAAATGTTTCTTCTGCAATCGTGCTTTGAATCGGTTGAATAACGGGGGCGGTCGCTTGTGCAGAGGCAGCCGCGCAAACGGAAAAAAGAGTGAGTACGGTGATTGTTGTCGTTTTATGTAACATATTTTCTCCTTATGTAATGATATTCGATAAGCAATTGCCGTCAATTGAATTAATCGGTTGATGTGACGGTGCGTTAGGATTTATCGCGTACGAACAGTCCGATAAGACCGCGTTGATACCAACGCTGGCGTTTTGCATTTTGCAGATTTTCACCGATTTTCTGGGTTAAACGGTCGAGGATGATCGCCATTAATACGATCCCTAATCCGCCGGTCGCCGCTTGTCCCATATCAAGTCGCCCGATGCCGCGCAACACCATTTGTCCCAAACCGCCGACGGCAATCATGGAAGCGATTACCACCATAGATAATGACAGCATTAAGGTTTGGTTAATCCCCGCCATAATTGACGGCATGGCTAACGGCAACTGCACTTTATACAATAACTGTTTACGGTTTGCACCAAAGGCGTTGGCTGCTTCAATCAAGGATTTCGGTACCTGACGGATCCCCAAAATGGTCAAGCGGATAATCGGTGGCAGGGCAAAGATAATGGTGACGACCACGCCGGGTACGTTACCGATACCGAATAAC
This sequence comes from Haemophilus massiliensis, assembly GCA_000752995.2. Classification (GTDB taxonomy): domain Bacteria; phylum Pseudomonadota; class Gammaproteobacteria; order Enterobacterales; family Pasteurellaceae; genus Necropsobacter; species Necropsobacter massiliensis_B. The sequence continues at coordinate 240,272 of LM994635.1, forward strand.
ATTACGATTGGCACTAAATACACAAATGCCGGCGTTGTCTGCATGGCATCAAGAATCGGCTTGATTACGGCAGAAACCCGCTGTGAGCGCACCATCCAAATTCCCATCGGCAGACCGATGAGCAAACAAAATGACACGGAGGTCAGCACTAACGCCAGTGTGACCATCAATTCATCCCATGCGCCGACCGCGCCGATGATAAGCATGGATATTAATGTCAGCACTGCCAGACGAAATGTAGAAATTTGCCATACGATCAAGGTTAGTACCAGCAGCATAGCTGTCGGTGGTAATGAATTAAATAACGATTGAAATAAAGTTAAAATCGAATCAATCGGTGCGCTGATCATCAGAAAGAATCCTCTTAAATGCGTAACCAACCAATTGATTGCCGTTTCCACCCAATGACCGAAGGGGATCAGAGTATCATTAAAAGGGTACAACCAGTCGAATTGCGTTGTCTGCTCCGGTGCGCTCAGCCAGCCGGCGGCGTCCGCTTGCGACGCGGTTTGCGTCATACTGTCCCAAGCATCTGTATTTGCTGCGTTTTCCGTTGTCATTATTCAGTCCTTCTATCTAATGTTTGTAATACTTTCACTTTGGTGATCACACCGTAGTAACGTCCGTGTTGGTCAACAATCGGAAGCGGGCAGGGTGCCTGCGCGACGTCGCTGATAATATCGCCGATTAAACTGTCCGGCGTTAATGCTCTTATGTCAATGAAACTGTCCGCAAGCAATTGTTTGTTGTGTTTTGCTTGCTGTAGCGAGTCCACGGAAACCATGCCTTGATATACGCCGCGACGATCCGATACGACGGCAAAATCACGTTCGTGCTGTTCCAGCAATTTAAGTGCCACATGCGGTTTTTCATTGTCGGTTTTCTGTACGATATCCAATAAATGCCGTTTGCTGGCGATATCTTTCACCGTCAGCACATTGGAGACATTAACGCCTTGAATAAACGAACGAATATAATCATTTGCCGGATTCTGTAAAATCTCGTCCGGCTGACCGACCTGAATCACCTGACCGTTTTGCATAATTGCGATTCGGTTACCGATACGCATCGCTTCGTCTAAATCATGGGAAATAAACACAATAGTGCGGTCCGAATTTTCTTGTAAACGCAACAACTCATCCTGCATTTCGGTGCGGATTAGCGGGTCAAGTGCCGAAAATGCCTCATCCATTAACAGAATTTCCGGATCATTGGCTAATGCTCGCGCCAGACCGACTCGCTGCTGCATACCGCCAGACAGCTCTGACGGATAAGAATCTGCGTAAGCCTCCAAACCGACTCGACTTAACGCATCAAGCGCTTTCTGCTGGCGCGCTTTAAGCGGAATGCCCGACAATTCCAGACCAAAGGCGGTATTTTCCAGAATGGTCATGTGCGGCATTAACGCAAAAGACTGGAATACCATACTGATCCGTTTGCGACGCACCGCTCTTAATTCGTGTTCCGACATTTCGGCAATATCGTCGTTATCAATAAAGACATGTCCTTTAGTCGGTTCGATCAAACGATTTAATAATCGGACTAAGGTGGATTTTCCTGAACCGGACAGCCCCATAATTACGAATATTTCGCCGGACATAATTTCTAAAGAAACATTATTTACTGCGACAGTCGAGCCTGTATTAGAAAAAACCTCTTCTTTCGATGAGCCTTTTTCTAATAATTTAAACGCAGCATCTTCATGTTCTCCGAAAATTTTATATAAATTTTTAACGGATAATTTAACTGACATTTAGATATTAATCTCCTAAAGTTAAAAATAATATTTAAAAGTATTTAATGGCAAAAGTAAAATTACCTTAACAAAAAAATAACAGAAATGCAAATCGCCTTTAGGTTTATACATCTAATTATTTATCGTTTGTTATATAAAAATATTTTATTTATTAATGTGTTGTTTGTTTTTAGTGAGGTGTTATTTTACAGAACGGTACCATTGTAAAAATAAGAATGTCGATCTGTTGAGTTAAGTTCTAATATATTTTTATTAATATAAATATTTTTAATGTGATTATTTTTTTCTATTGTTTATTTTTAGAGTTAATTGAATTTCTAGTTTTTATTTTGAAATAAATTTTTATATTAGAATGATATATTTTTTAGTAAGGATAATAAATAGAATATTATTTTTAGATAAAAAGGGGCGTTGTACGCCCCGGAGTGTATTTTATAATTAGACTAAAGTTCAATTTTCACCAATCGGGCAAAACCCTGTGCCGGATCGGTATCGTAAGCGGCTATGGCATCTTCAAGGGTTAATCCCAGTGCGGCGGCAACGCCTTTGCCGTAAGCCGGATCGCAGGCATAACAGTTGCGGATATGCCGGTATTTGATAAAGTCATAAGCATCTCCCATTGCCGTCGCGGTATTATCAAATAAAGCCTGTTGCTGTGGCGCAGTCATTAAACGGAATAATGCGCGCGGTTGGGCGAAGTAATCGTCGTTAGTGTTGGTATATTCCCAGTGTGCTGCGTCACCGTTGATTTTTAATGGCGGTTCGGCATAGTGTTTCTGCTCCTGCCATTTGGCGAAGCTGTTCGGTTCATAATGTGGGCCGCCGCCATAATTGCCGTCAACCCGGCCCGCGCCGTCGCGCAGATTACTGTGTACCGGACAGCGTGGCGCATTGACCGGAATTTGGTTGAAATTCACGCCCAAGCGATAACGCTGCGCATCAGCATAGTTGAATAAGCGTGCCTGTAACATTTTGTCCGGTGAGACGCTGATGCCGGGCACCAAATTGCTCGGTGCAAACGCTGATTGTTCCACTTCGGCGAAAAAGTTTTCCGGATTTCGGTTAAGTTCGAATTCTCCCACTTCAATTAACGGATAATCTTTTTTCGGCCATACTTTGGTTAAATCAAAAGGATGATAAGGCACTTTTTCGGCATCGGCTTCCGGCATAACCTGAATAAACAGTGTCCATTTCGGAAAGTCGCCGCGCTCAATGGCTTGATACAAATCGTTCTGGCTGCTTTCCCGATCTTTGGCAATAAGTTCCGCTGCCTGCGCATCGGTTAGGTTTTTAATGCCTTGCTGCGTACGGAAATGAAATTTTACCCAAAAACGTTCGTTATCGGCGTTAAGCAAACTGTAGGTGTGCGAACCAAAACCGTGCATGTGGCGATAACCGTCAGGAATGCCGCGATCGCTCATGACGATCGTCACCTGATGTAGCGCTTCCGGAAGCAGCGTCCAGAAATCCCAGTTATTGTTTGCCGAACGCATATTGGTGCGCGGATCACGTTTGACGGCACGATTTAAATCCGAGAATTTACGCGGATCACGCAGAAAAAATACCGGCGTATTATTGCCGACCAGATCCCAGTTACCTTCTTCCGTATAAAATTTTAATGCGAAACCGCGAATATCGCGTTCCGCATCCGCTGCGCCGCGCTCACCGGCAACGGTGGTAAAGCGCGCAAACATCTCTGTTTTCTTACCGATTTCACTGAAAATTTTTGCTTTAGTATAGCGGGTAATATCGTGCGTGACGGTAAACACGCCATAAGCGCCGGAGCCTTTTGCGTGCATACGTCTTTCCGGAATCACTTCCCGCACGAAATTCGCCAGTTTTTCATTTAGCCACAAATCCTGGGCCAGCAACGGGCCGCGCTCGCCTGCGGTCAGACTGTTCTGATTGTCCGCCACCGGTGCGCCGTTATTCATGGTTAAGTGGGTAACAGGGCATTTGCTCATAACATACTCCTTAAAGTAGAGGGATTGAAAGTCATCATTAATAAAAAAGCAGATGTTAATCATCATACAGATAAATTTTTAACTATTAAAGTAATAAATTTAATTAGTAATTTCTATCAAATAAAACCGGGCATATTAAAAGCATGCAGAAGAATATATTGATTCTGATATAAATTATTGATAATTCTACTTAAGAAAATAATTTTTATCCGCGCATTCGAACCGGTGAAAAGTGCGGTCGATTTTGACAATGTTTTTGTTGCTTTGCAGTAAACGGGCAAAAGCCGGTCGAGATGCGCGTGTGCCACAGGTTTCGACCGGGCAATATTGATGTGATGACGGACTGCGGTTATTTTTTGTCTGCGCAGTAGCGAATCAGCCCTTCCTGCTGTGTGGTGGCGATAAGGCGCCCCTGGTGGTCAAAAATTTCGCCTCGCGAAAGCCCGCGAGCACCGTAGGCGTTATTGCTTTCCAGGGCATAAAGCAGCCAGTGGTTTAAATCAAACGGGCGATGAAACCAGATCGCATGGTCAATCGTTGCCACTTTCATACCCGTTTCCAGAAAACCTTTGCTATGTGGATGAAGTGCGGTCAATAATGTGTGAAAATCGGAGAAATAGGCCAGCAGGCACTGCTGAATTCTCAGATCTGCCGGGACGCAGCCATTTGCTTTCACCCAAGCGTATTGTTCCGGCGGCAACTTTGTGCCGTGAAACGGATTATTCATATATTTGGCACGAATATCAAACGGTCGTTCGGCGGTAAATTTGTCGCGCACCGCTTCGGGAATATACTGCGCCAGTTTTTGCATGACCACGCTTTCTTGCAGAAAATCCTGCGGTTCGCCCACCTGCGGCATGGGGCTTTGGTGCTCAAAGCCCGCTTCTTCAATTTGGAAAGAGGCGGTGATATGACAAATCGGCTGATTATGCTGAATGGCTTTTACCCGTAGTGCGGTAAAATTGCGTCCTTCACGCAGGGTTTCCACATCGTAGATAATCGGATGTTGGCTGTCGCCCGGCGCTAAAAAATAGGCATGACAGGAGTGCAAAATTCGTTCTTGCGGCGCAACCTGCATAGCGGCAGACAGCGCCTGTGCAATCACTTGCCCGCCAAACAGCTGGCGCAGCCCGAGATCTTGGCTTTCGCCGCGGAACAGCACATCATCCAGTCTTTCCAGTTTAAGTAGTTGTATCAAATTATTAAGTACTGCTGACATAATCGTTTCCTTCTGTTTATGTAATGAATTGCGTTGTTAGTCGCATCCGATGATGTTATCAATGTTCTATATCGCCGATATTGTTGCGGCGGAGGTCGCCGGAATATTCTTTAACCGATTAGCGACAATCGGCGGCGAAAGATTTGCAATCATCCTTCGCTTATTGCATAATACCAAGCCTTAACCGCCTGTGCGGTTAATTCTATGGAAACCTTTTCGGTTCCTCGCAATGGTGTCTGGTTTACCCGGTCAGGTTCGGAAGAAAGCAGCCAAAGTCAGAATTTCCGTGTGCCGAGATTCAGCCGGGAAGGTTTCCACCCATTTTAGCGGGGCGGTCTTTGTACCGCCCTGTGTGTTTTCTCATCATGCCGGCGCAAATCGTCCCGCCGTTGTTTCAGATTCTCTCCGCCAGTTGCCGGAAACAGCCGCCGGGTTTATTGATTAATTCAGCATAACTCCCTTGTTCGATTAAACGGGATTGATCAATTACGCAAAGGGTGTCGAAACGTTCGATAGCGGTCAGACGATGGGTCACCATCAACAGCGTTTTATCTTCACTGTGTGCCAGAATCAGGCGTAGAATATGGCGCTCTGTTTCGCGATCCAAACCTTCTGTCGGTTCGTCCAGTAGTAGAATCGGTGCATCGTTCAACAACACCCGCGCCAGCCCCAAACGGCGCTGTTCGCCGCCGGAAAGCGGGCGCCCGCCGTCGCCGAGCCATATATCCAGCCCTTGCTGCGCCAATGTATCCAAACCGACTTGTTTCAGCACTGTCAGCATGCGGTTATCGTCGATGGCTTGCGCAGCGGCAAGTTGCAGGTTGTTACGCAGCGTATCGCTGAACACATGTACCCGCTGGGTTAAAAAACAAATCTGCGCGCGCAGGCTTTGCTCGCTGTAAGCGGCAATCGGTTTGCCGCCCAATACGATACTGCCTTGCTGCGCATCGTAATTGCGCACCAGCAGTTGTAATAGCGTGGATTTGCCGCTGCCGGTTTTGCCTAAAATCGCCACTTTTTGTCCCGCTGCCACATTTAAGTGCAGATTTTTTAATGCAATGTCCGAGCGCTGCGGGTAGGCAAATGTCAGATTTTCAATTTGAATTGAAAGTGCGGTGTTTTTTTCAGCCGTTTCTGTTCCGTTAAACGTGACCAACGGTTGCTGTTCGGTAATTTCGCTGACCCGTTCGGCAGAGGCAATAACTTGCCCGATATGCAAAAAGGCGGCGCCAAGCGGCATTAAAATCTCGAATGCGGCGAGGGCGGCAAAGGCAAACAGCGCGATAAGTGCCGTCGCGTATGGTGTCGAACCGAAGTCCGCTGCCGCGGCGAACCATAGTGTTGCGGATAAAATCAGCCCGTTGGCGAATAATAAAAGTGCGGTGGATAATCCGGACAAATTTGCCTCTCGCTGCTGATACTGCTGCCATTGCCGTTCCGTTTGTTGTAGTTTTTGCTGTAACGGCTGTGCCGCATTAAACAGCAGCAGTTCCGCCTGCGCCTGGATAAATTCGACGAACTGAGTGCGATACTGCGCGCGGGAACGGGTCAGTTTGTCGCCGAAGCGGGTACCCAGATGATAAAAAAACGTCGGCACGCACAGTAACAGCAAAAACAGGCTGATGCCGATAAATAATGCCAGCTTGAGATTAAACAGACTCAGACCGAGTGTCAGCAGCATGATGACCGTCAGCGCACTGATAAAAGGTGCAAGCAAGCGTAAATAAAGGCTGTCCAGCGTATCCACATCGGCGACCAGCCGATTTAACAAATCGCTGTTGCGATAGCGGTTTAATACGGCGGGGGTGAGCGG
>LM994635.1:249032-254709 GCA_000752995.2 Haemophilus massiliensis
CGCCGCCGGAAAGCGGGCGCCCGCCGTCGCCGAGCCATATATCCAGCCCTTGCTGCGCCAATGTATCCAAACCGACTTGTTTCAGCACTGTCAGCATGCGGTTATCGTCGATGGCTTGCGCAGCGGCAAGTTGCAGGTTGTTACGCAGCGTATCGCTGAACACATGTACCCGCTGGGTTAAAAAACAAATCTGCGCGCGCAGGCTTTGCTCGCTGTAAGCGGCAATCGGTTTGCCGCCCAATACGATACTGCCTTGCTGCGCATCGTAATTGCGCACCAGCAGTTGTAATAGCGTGGATTTGCCGCTGCCGGTTTTGCCTAAAATCGCCACTTTTTGTCCCGCTGCCACATTTAAGTGCAGATTTTTTAATGCAATGTCCGAGCGCTGCGGGTAGGCAAATGTCAGATTTTCAATTTGAATTGAAAGTGCGGTGTTTTTTTCAGCCGTTTCTGTTCCGTTAAACGTGACCAACGGTTGCTGTTCGGTAATTTCGCTGACCCGTTCGGCAGAGGCAATAACTTGCCCGATATGCAAAAAGGCGGCGCCAAGCGGCATTAAAATCTCGAATGCGGCGAGGGCGGCAAAGGCAAACAGCGCGATAAGTGCCGTCGCGTATGGTGTCGAACCGAAGTCCGCTGCCGCGGCGAACCATAGTGTTGCGGATAAAATCAGCCCGTTGGCGAATAATAAAAGTGCGGTGGATAATCCGGACAAATTTGCCTCTCGCTGCTGATACTGCTGCCATTGCCGTTCCGTTTGTTGTAGTTTTTGCTGTAACGGCTGTGCCGCATTAAACAGCAGCAGTTCCGCCTGCGCCTGGATAAATTCGACGAACTGAGTGCGATACTGCGCGCGGGAACGGGTCAGTTTGTCGCCGAAGCGGGTACCCAGATGATAAAAAAACGTCGGCACGCACAGTAACAGCAAAAACAGGCTGATGCCGATAAATAATGCCAGCTTGAGATTAAACAGACTCAGACCGAGTGTCAGCAGCATGATGACCGTCAGCGCACTGATAAAAGGTGCAAGCAAGCGTAAATAAAGGCTGTCCAGCGTATCCACATCGGCGACCAGCCGATTTAACAAATCGCTGTTGCGATAGCGGTTTAATACGGCGGGGCTGAGCGGAATGATTTTGACAAATACCTGCACGCGCAGTTTCGCCAGCACGCGGAAAGTGGCGTCATGGGTGACGACTTTCTCAAAATAACGGGTGACGGTTCGCCCGATAGCCAGCCCGCGCACGCTGGCAGAAGGATAGAAATAATTAAATAATGTGCCGACACCGGCAATTGCGGTGGCAGCCAGAAACCAGCCGGAAACGGTGAGCAAGCCGATGCTGGCGGCAAGCCCGCCGAGCATCAGCAACAAGCCCAGAAACAATACCCATTTGGCGTGTTTGAACAAGGATAAAAAAGGAAGTAAAGCGCGCATTAGTTAATGTCCTGTTTACGTTGAGCCAATAATTCGGCGAAGAAACCCTGATCGCATAATTGATCGAAATTGCCCTGCTGGACGAGCCGTCCTTGCTGCATGACCAAAATATTATCGCATTGTTTCAGATCTTCGATGCGATGGGTGATCATCAGCGTTGTTTGATTACGGCTGATATGTTGCAGCGCTTGTAGCACCAGATTTTCCGATTGTGCATCCAAACTGGCGGTAGGTTCGTCCAGCAACAGCAGATGCCCTTGGCGCAGCAGCGCCCGTGCGATAGCCAGACGCTGCGCCTGACCGACGGAAAGCCCGCCGCCGTTTTCTTTGATTTCGGCATCCAGCCCCAGTTTATCGGTAAATTCTTTCGCTTGCGCGCGACTTAATGCCTGTTCGATGGTCGCTTGGTCGGCTTCAATGCCGCCGAGCAGCAGATTTTCTCTGATAGTGCCTTGTAACAGCAGCGGGTTTTGTCCGACCCAAGCAATGACGCGGCGCCATTGTACAAGATCCGTTTGATTCAGCTCGATACCGTTGATTTTCAGACTGCCCTGATAAGGCAGAAAGCCCAGCAATACGTTCATCAATGAGGTTTTGCCGGCACCGCTTTGACCGACCAGCGCAGTGTGGCTTCGGGCGGGTAAAATGAAATTCAGCGGTTGGGTCAGCGCATCGCCCTGTGGCGACAGTACGACTAAATTTTCTGCTGAAATTTCCACCGCACTTTGCAGCTCAAGCGATTGTTGCGGTACGGCTTGCGCGGTCAGATAATCTTGCTGTAAGAAATCGACGATCGCATCGGCGGCACCGATACCCGCCGCGCGATCGTGGTAATAGGTGCCGAGATCACGCAGCGGCTGATAAAATTCCGGCGCCAGCGTTAAGCAGAAAAAGCCGATAAATAAGCTGAGCGGCGTGCCGTAAGTACCGAAGTCAAGCTCGCCCAGATAACTGAAACCGAAATATACCGCCATTAACGCAATGGAGATGGAGGTAAAAAATTCCAGCACGGCGGAAGATAAAAATGCCATTTTCAGCACTTCCATGGTGGTGATGCGGAAATCGTCGGCGTTTTCTTCAATATGGCGGGTTTGTTCCTGTGTGCGGTTAAACAGCCGCAAGGTTTCCAGCCCGCGCAGACGATCAAGAAACTGACCGCTTAAACGGGCAAGGGTCGCCATATTTTTTTGGCTGCTGTCGGCTGCCGCAATGCCGACTAAAATCATAAACAGCGGAATTAGCGGTGCGGTGAGCAGCAAAATTAACCCCGCCGCCCAATTTAACGGAAACACCGCAAGTAAAATAACCACCGGCACAATCCCGGCTAACGCCTGTTGCGGCAGATAACGGGCATAAAAATTGTGCAGATTTTCCACCTGTTCCAGCATAATGGTCGCCCAGCTGCCCGCCGGTTTATTGTTGATCGTCGCCGGTCCCACCTGATGAATTTTATCAAGAATCTGGCGGCGGATAATATTGCGTAATTGCTGACCGCACTTAAAGCCGATCTTTTCGCGCAGCCAGATAATCACGGCGCGCAGTCCGAAACCTGCGATTAGCGCGAGAAAATAAGGCACCAGCTCAAAGCGGTCGGTTTGCAGAATAATCAGATGATGCAAAATGTGAGCTAAACAGTAGGTTTGCGCCACTAAAATCACGGCAGACAGGCTTGCCAGTAAAATGTTCAGGTTCAGCAATTTTTTGATTGGCTGCTGTTGCATTCGCAACCATTTTTGCAGGTATTTTTGGCGAGCTTTGTCCATAAGATCGTTTTCTTTTATTTATCGGTCCGATATTTGGGTATTCTCGTTTTCGGCTAACGGACGGTTTATTGTTATCGGTTCAGCCTCGCCCGCGCAATGGCGTTCGGCGTTATTGCTGGGTTAGGCACTTTCAGCTAATCGCTAAAAACGGTAGCGCATATTTTGTTGTATCGGTATGCCGTGTACAAAAATGCGCTCACGCTCAGGCGGTTTATGCGGGAAACATGCCGGAGCGTGAGTGAAAGTGCGGTGTTTTTTATATTAATTTATTCCTGTGCATCCAGAAAGCGCTCGGCATCCAGTGCTGCCATACAGCCGGTGCCGGCAGAAGTAATTGCCTGACGATAATTGTGATCCATCACATCGCCAGCGGCGAACACACCGGCGACGGAGGTGGCGGTGGCATTACCTGCCAAACCGGACTTGACCACGATGTAACCGTTATTCAGCTCTAACTGATCGGCAAAAATTTCCGTATTCGGAGCATGTCCGATTGCGATAAATGCGCCGTCCAGTTTGAGTTCTTCGCGCTTGTCCGATTGAGTATCCTGCAAACGCACGCCGGTTACGCCCATTTCATCGCCCAGCACTTCTTCTAAAGTGCGGTTAGTATGCAGGATGATTTTACCTTCCTCGACTTTTTTATGTAAACGGTCGATCAGAATTTTTTCCGCGCGGAAACTGTCACGACGGTGAATCAGATGCACTTCGGCGGCGATATTGGCAAGATAAAGCGCTTCTTCCACTGCGGTATTGCCGCCACCGACGACCGCCACCGGTTTATTGCGATAGAAAAAACCGTCGCAAGTTGCGCAGGCGGAAACGCCGCGGCCTTTATAGGCTTGTTCGGACGGTAAACCCAGATAGCGAGCGGAAGCGCCGGTGGCGATGATTAACGCATCGCAACTGAAGGTTTGCGCATCGCCGTACAGCTTGAACGGGCGGGATGATAAATCCACGCGGTTAATATGGTCGAAGACGATTTCGGTATCGAATTTTTCGGCGTGTTGTAGCATGCGTTGCATTAATGCCGGCCCGGTGGTATCGCCGAAATCGCCCGGCCAGTTTTCGATTTCGCTGGTGGTGGTTAACTGTCCACCTTGTTGCAAGCCGGTTACCAGCACCGGTTTTAAATTGGCGCGCGCGGCGTAAATTGCGGCGGTATAGCCGGCGGGGCCGGAACCTAGAATAAGTAGTTTACAGTGTTTAATCGCTGACATAAAAAATCCTTTTGTTAAAAATAAGTGATGAAATTGTCCCTTATATTGCGTCTATTATAAGGATTTCAACGGTAAATTCATTAATACAGCAGCGAATACAGCAATCGGCGATATTTATTAGTGACCGGATCGTTATTGCCGATTGCCGCCAGAATCGCGAGAAACTGTTGTTTGACTTCACCGTTTTGAGCGCCGAGATCCTGTTTTAAGATGTCAAATAACAGATTCAGTGCTTCTTCGTTGCGGTTTGCCTGATGCAACTGGAGCGCCAACTTAAGTGCGATTTCCGCACTCGGGTTGCGGCTGAAATCCGCTTGCAATTGCTGAATTTCCGGGGTATCTGCGGCTTTAATCAATAACTCGATCTGAGCCTGTAGCCCATGCCAGCGGCTGTCGCGATCCTGTAACGGAATGCGGTTGAGAATTTCCTGCGCCGGTTCAATTCGTTTCATTGCAATGTAGGTTTCGGCATACAGCAGAGCAATGTCGCTATTTTTGTGCTCGGATAATTCCCAGGCTTCTTTTAATAACGGCAGCGCCGCGGCGTAGTCTTCCACCTGTAAAAAATCCAGCGCCTGATTAAATTTGATCTCTTCTTCTTTCGGCAAAATGACACTTAAACGTTGTTGTAGCGTCGTTTCGTCCAGCACGCCCTGAAAGGCGTCCAACGCTTGCGACTCTTTAAACAGGTAAGTGGTCGGCAATGCCTGAATGCGGAATTGAGCGGCAACCAGCTGTTGCGCTTCACAATCAATTTTACCCAATAAAAATTGTCCTTGATATTGCGTGGCATAACGTTCCAGCAAGGCGGTAAATTCTACTGATTGCGGATGGCTTGGTGCATAAAACACCAACACCAACGGGGTTTGCTGCGAGAGTTGCAGCGTATCGGTGAGATTTTGTTCGTTGATTTCAATAATATAAGGTGCCATGTTAAATCCTGTCGCATTGATAAAATTGACAGGATTGTAACAAAAGTGCGGTAGTTTTTGAAAAACTTTTCTGAAAACCACCGCACTTCGGCAGACGCGAGGGATTAGAGCAAAATACTGCCGATCACGGCGAGGGCGAAGCCGACCAGTCCGATTAGCGTTTCCTGCACCGTCCAAGTTTTTAATGTGGTTTTGGTGTCCATTTCAAGAAAGCGGCTGACCAGCCAGAAACCGCTGTCGTTGACGTGCGATAACACGGTGGCGCCGGAGGCAATGGCAATCACAATAAAGCACAGATCGAACTGGCTGAGACCGGCGGTGGCGGCG
>LM994635.1:256481-272271 GCA_000752995.2 Haemophilus massiliensis
GTTTGAGTTCTTCGCGCTTGTCCGATTGAGTATCCTGCAAACGCACGCCGGTTACGCCCATTTCATCGCCCAGCACTTCTTCTAAAGTGCGGTTAGTATGCAGGATGATTTTACCTTCCTCGACTTTTTTATGTAAACGGTCGATCAGAATTTTTTCCGCGCGGAAACTGTCACGACGGTGAATCAGATGCACTTCGGCGGCGATATTGGCAAGATAAAGCGCTTCTTCCACTGCGGTATTGCCGCCACCGACGACCGCCACCGGTTTATTGCGATAGAAAAAACCGTCGCAAGTTGCGCAGGCGGAAACGCCGCGGCCTTTATAGGCTTGTTCGGACGGTAAACCCAGATAGCGAGCGGAAGCGCCGGTGGCGATGATTAACGCATCGCAACTGAAGGTTTGCGCATCGCCGTACAGCTTGAACGGGCGGGATGATAAATCCACGCGGTTAATATGGTCGAAGACGATTTCGGTATCGAATTTTTCGGCGTGTTGTAGCATGCGTTGCATTAATGCCGGCCCGGTGGTATCGCCGAAATCGCCCGGCCAGTTTTCGATTTCGCTGGTGGTGGTTAACTGTCCACCTTGTTGCAAGCCGGTTACCAGCACCGGTTTTAAATTGGCGCGCGCGGCGTAAATTGCGGCGGTATAGCCGGCGGGGCCGGAACCTAGAATAAGTAGTTTACAGTGTTTAATCGCTGACATAAAAAATCCTTTTGTTAAAAATAAGTGATGAAATTGTCCCTTATATTGCGTCTATTATAAGGATTTCAACGGTAAATTCATTAATACAGCAGCGAATACAGCAATCGGCGATATTTATTAGTGACCGGATCGTTATTGCCGATTGCCGCCAGAATCGCGAGAAACTGTTGTTTGACTTCACCGTTTTGAGCGCCGAGATCCTGTTTTAAGATGTCAAATAACAGATTCAGTGCTTCTTCGTTGCGGTTTGCCTGATGCAACTGGAGCGCCAACTTAAGTGCGATTTCCGCACTCGGGTTGCGGCTGAAATCCGCTTGCAATTGCTGAATTTCCGGGGTATCTGCGGCTTTAATCAATAACTCGATCTGAGCCTGTAGCCCATGCCAGCGGCTGTCGCGATCCTGTAACGGAATGCGGTTGAGAATTTCCTGCGCCGGTTCAATTCGTTTCATTGCAATGTAGGTTTCGGCATACAGCAGAGCAATGTCGCTATTTTTGTGCTCGGATAATTCCCAGGCTTCTTTTAATAACGGCAGCGCCGCGGCGTAGTCTTCCACCTGTAAAAAATCCAGCGCCTGATTAAATTTGATCTCTTCTTCTTTCGGCAAAATGACACTTAAACGTTGTTGTAGCGTCGTTTCGTCCAGCACGCCCTGAAAGGCGTCCAACGCTTGCGACTCTTTAAACAGGTAAGTGGTCGGCAATGCCTGAATGCGGAATTGAGCGGCAACCAGCTGTTGCGCTTCACAATCAATTTTACCCAATAAAAATTGTCCTTGATATTGCGTGGCATAACGTTCCAGCAAGGCGGTAAATTCTACTGATTGCGGATGGCTTGGTGCATAAAACACCAACACCAACGGGGTTTGCTGCGAGAGTTGCAGCGTATCGGTGAGATTTTGTTCGTTGATTTCAATAATATAAGGTGCCATGTTAAATCCTGTCGCATTGATAAAATTGACAGGATTGTAACAAAAGTGCGGTAGTTTTTGAAAAACTTTTCTGAAAACCACCGCACTTCGGCAGACGCGAGGGATTAGAGCAAAATACTGCCGATCACGGCGAGGGCGAAGCCGACCAGTCCGATTAGCGTTTCCTGCACCGTCCAAGTTTTTAATGTGGTTTTGGTGTCCATTTCAAGAAAGCGGCTGACCAGCCAGAAACCGCTGTCGTTGACGTGCGATAACACGGTGGCGCCGGAGGCAATGGCAATCACAATAAAGCACAGATCGAACTGGCTGAGACCGGCGGTGGCGGCGACGGTCGGCGCGATTAAGGCTGAAGTCGTGGTCAGTGCGACAGTGGCGGAACCCTGTGCGACCCGTAGCGCAGCGGAAATCATAAAAGCAGCGACAATCACCGGCATACCGGTATCAGACAGCATGGTTGCCAGCACATCGCCGATACCGCTTGCGCGCAATACGCCGCCGAACATACCGCCGGCGCCGGTTACCAATACGATGGAACAAATCGGACCAAGGGCGTTATCACAGATTTTTTCGATTTGTTCGTTGTTGCGTTGGTCTTTCAGCAAAATAATCGACACAATCAGCGTGATCAGCAAGGCAACCGGGGTTTTGCCGAGTAAACGCAGGCTTTCCACCCAAAGCTGCGAACCGTCGATCACCTGAGTGACGGAAAGCGTGTTCAGACCTGTGTCAAACAGGATCAGAATTAAAGGCAGTAATAAAATCGATAAAACTTTTTTAAAGCTCGGCGGGTTAATTACCGCGGTTTCATTGATGGCACTGGTATTCAGGAACGATTTCGGCAGCTCCAGATAAATGTTGCGCCCCAAGTATTTGCCAAATAAATAGCAGGCGAGATACCAGGTCGGAATGGCACAAAGAAAACCGACGATAACCAACAATCCCATATTGGCGCTCAGTAAATCGCCGGAAACCACCGGACCGGGATGCGGCGGAACAAAGGCGTGCATAACCGCGAAGGCACCGGCTGCCGGGAAGGTATAACGCAGCACGGAACCGCCGAAGCGTTTGGCGACGCTGAAGATAATCGGCAGCATCACCACTAATCCGGCATCAAAGAAAATCGGAAATCCGAACAGCAAAGAGGCGATCCCTAAGGCTAACGGGGCTTTTTGCTCACCGAATTTATTGATCAGCGTATCGGCCAACACTTTGGCGCCGCCGGTAATTTCCAGCAGGCGACCGATCATCGCACCCAGCCCCACCAATAAGGCTACCGAAGCCAGTGTGCCGCCGAAGCCGTTCAGCAGGGTCGGCAGGATTTTATCAATAGGAATGCCGGTGGCAAGTGCGGTCAATAAACTAACGATAAATAATGCCACAAAGGCATGCACCCTGAACTTCATGATCAGCAGAAGCAATACTAAAACCGATGCGATCATAATGAAAATCAACATAGTAAATTCCTCTTTAACTAATTTTAAACCGCTGCCAGCATGCCGCCGTCAACGAACAGCAGCTGACCGTTCACAAAATCCGATGCAGCCGACGAAAAAAATACCGCCGCACCCACCAGTTCTTGCGGATCACCCCAGCGCGCCGCCGGTGTGCGTTGGCACAACCAATCGGTAAATGCTTTGTCTTCCACCAAGGGTTGAGTGAGTTCGGTTTTGAAATAACCCGGCGCGATACCGTTAACCTGAATATTATAGCGGGCAAGTTCCACACACATGCCGCGGGTCAGCATTTTTACCGCGCCTTTGGAGGCTGCATAAGGCGTAATAGTGTCGCGCCCCAGCTCGCTTTGCATGGAACCGATATTAATAATTTTGCCCTGTCGGCGTTTGATCATATAGCGGGCGACGGTTTGCGAAACGATAAATACCGCTTTTTGATTGACCTTAATAATCTCGTCAAAATCTTCTTCCGGAAAATCACAGAACGGATGACGGCGTTGAATGCCGGCATTATTGATCAAAACGTCAATCGGACCGATATGCTGTTCGATATTGTCAATCGCCTGCCGTACCGCCGCCGTATCGGTTACATCAAAGGCGAGCGCATGCGCATTGAGGCCCTGCGCGCGCAACTTTTCCGCTGCTTGCTCGGCTTTATTCTGTGCCGTGCCGTTAATAATCACCTCGGCACCGTAGCGTGCCACACCTTGTGCCAGAATATTGCCGATACCTCTGCTGGATCCGGTGATTAAAATACGTTTGTTTTTAAGTGAAAAAAGAGTTTCCATAAACTGTCTCTCCGTTTATGCAAAGGTCAGTTGAACCTTGGCGATTTCCGTTTTATTGCCGGCACAGTCAAGGGCTTGCCGTAATTCGGTAAAGGGGAAAGTTTTTGAGAGTAACGGACGCGGATTAATGCTGCCGTCGCTCAGCCATTGTACGGCGGTATCAAATTCTTTAACAAAGCGGAATGTTCCTATCCAACTGATTTCTTTGGCGATTAACTGCATCAATGGAAAGTCGGGTACTGTACCGCCCATGCCGATTTGTACAATGCTGCCGCGCNTCGCCGATACCGCTTGCGCGCAATACGCCGCCGAACATACCGCCGGCGCCGGTTACCAATACGATGGAACAAATCGGACCAAGGGCGTTATCACAGATTTTTTCGATTTGTTCGTTGTTGCGTTGGTCTTTCAGCAAAATAATCGACACAATCAGCGTGATCAGCAAGGCAACCGGGGTTTTGCCGAGTAAACGCAGGCTTTCCACCCAAAGCTGCGAACCGTCGATCACCTGAGTGACGGAAAGCGTGTTCAGACCTGTGTCAAACAGGATCAGAATTAAAGGCAGTAATAAAATCGATAAAACTTTTTTAAAGCTCGGCGGGTTAATTACCGCGGTTTCATTGATGGCACTGGTATTCAGGAACGATTTCGGCAGCTCCAGATAAATGTTGCGCCCCAAGTATTTGCCAAATAAATAGCAGGCGAGATACCAGGTCGGAATGGCACAAAGAAAACCGACGATAACCAACAATCCCATATTGGCGCTCAGTAAATCGCCGGAAACCACCGGACCGGGATGCGGCGGAACAAAGGCGTGCATAACCGCGAAGGCACCGGCTGCCGGGAAGGTATAACGCAGCACGGAACCGCCGAAGCGTTTGGCGACGCTGAAGATAATCGGCAGCATCACCACTAATCCGGCATCAAAGAAAATCGGAAATCCGAACAGCAAAGAGGCGATCCCTAAGGCTAACGGGGCTTTTTGCTCACCGAATTTATTGATCAGCGTATCGGCCAACACTTTGGCGCCGCCGGTAATTTCCAGCAGGCGACCGATCATCGCACCCAGCCCCACCAATAAGGCTACCGAAGCCAGTGTGCCGCCGAAGCCGTTCAGCAGGGTCGGCAGGATTTTATCAATAGGAATGCCGGTGGCAAGTGCGGTCAATAAACTAACGATAAATAATGCCACAAAGGCATGCACCCTGAACTTCATGATCAGCAGAAGCAATACTAAAACCGATGCGATCATAATGAAAATCAACATAGTAAATTCCTCTTTAACTAATTTTAAACCGCTGCCAGCATGCCGCCGTCAACGAACAGCAGCTGACCGTTCACAAAATCCGATGCAGCCGACGAAAAAAATACCGCCGCACCCACCAGTTCTTGCGGATCACCCCAGCGCGCCGCCGGTGTGCGTTGGCACAACCAATCGGTAAATGCTTTGTCTTCCACCAAGGGTTGAGTGAGTTCGGTTTTGAAATAACCCGGCGCGATACCGTTAACCTGAATATTATAGCGGGCAAGTTCCACACACATGCCGCGGGTCAGCATTTTTACCGCGCCTTTGGAGGCTGCATAAGGCGTAATAGTGTCGCGCCCCAGCTCGCTTTGCATGGAACCGATATTAATAATTTTGCCCTGTCGGCGTTTGATCATATAGCGGGCGACGGTTTGCGAAACGATAAATACCGCTTTTTGATTGACCTTAATAATCTCGTCAAAATCTTCTTCCGGAAAATCACAGAACGGATGACGGCGTTGAATGCCGGCATTATTGATCAAAACGTCAATCGGACCGATATGCTGTTCGATATTGTCAATCGCCTGCCGTACCGCCGCCGTATCGGTTACATCAAAGGCGAGCGCATGCGCATTGAGGCCCTGCGCGCGCAACTTTTCCGCTGCTTGCTCGGCTTTATTCTGTGCCGTGCCGTTAATAATCACCTCGGCACCGTAGCGTGCCACACCTTGTGCCAGAATATTGCCGATACCTCTGCTGGATCCGGTGATTAAAATACGTTTGTTTTTAAGTGAAAAAAGAGTTTCCATAAACTGTCTCTCCGTTTATGCAAAGGTCAGTTGAACCTTGGCGATTTCCGTTTTATTGCCGGCACAGTCAAGGGCTTGCCGTAATTCGGTAAAGGGGAAAGTTTTTGAGAGTAACGGACGCGGATTAATGCTGCCGTCGCTCAGCCATTGTACGGCGGTATCAAATTCTTTAACAAAGCGGAATGTTCCTATCCAACTGATTTCTTTGGCGATTAACTGCATCAATGGAAAGTCGGGTACTGTACCGCCCATGCCGATTTGTACAATGCTGCCGCGCGCTTTGGTGACATCCAGACATCGCATGAGCGAAAACGGATGACCGGAAGCCTCAAAGGCAACGTCAAATACGCCTTTATGCCGCATATATTCGCTGAAATCATCCTGTGCGAGCAGGATTTTGTCCGCGCCCATCTGTTGTGCGAGCTGCAAGCAGCGACGACTGACATCAGTACAGACGATTTCTTTTGCACCCAGCACTTTTACCGCAGCGACGGTCAGACAGCCGATCGGGCCGACGCCGGAAATGAAAACCCGTTTGCCTTGTAACTCGCCGGCGCGTCGGGCCGCATGTATCGCCACAGCCAAGGGTTCGGCAAAGGTCATGATGCCATCGGGCGCATCGGACGGGTAGGGGATACATTGGGCATTATCCACCACTTTGAAACGGGTGAATCCGCCGTCGATATGAGGATCATACATAGCACTGCCGAAAAAGCGCATGGATTCGCATTGATTGGTTGCGCCGGATAAACAATATTGACATTGTCCGCACGGTTTACTCGGATTAATGGCAACTTTTTGACCTTCATGCAGATGGGGCGCGTCGGTTTTAACGACCTTACCGATTACCTCATGTCCCAATATCATCGGGTGTTTTATGGCAAAATTGCCTACTTTGCCATGCCGGTAATAGTGCAGGTCGGAACCGCAAATCCCGCCTCGGATAATCTGCACTAGTGTTTGCTCGTCATTCGGCGTATAGACCAGCGGCTGTGCTATCACTTCAACCTGTTGCGGACCTTTTACCACACAGGAAAGCGTCTCTATGTTCATTATCCTGCCTCCGTTTCATGTTTGGTTACTGGTAACATACGTACTCCGTGGTTGTTCGTAAAGCAAAATTTGATTTCATCGGCTGAATTTGTGATGAAGTTCAAGTTTTTGCTTGCGATATCACTCAGTATAACGATTTTTTGTTCATTTTTTGTGAAGTAAATCACAGAATTCGATGTTACTGGTAACTTGTGGTCGGATTTTTGTTATTGTAGAACCAAAACGGACTAAAGCGTCTGGCTAAGGAGTACTGCGATGCGAAATACAAAAGGTAAAAGTTTTATTTTAATGGGCGTTTCCAGCACCGGTAAAACTACGGTAGGAACGGAAGTTGCACATCGCTTAGGGATTAAACTGATTGACGGCGATGATTTGCATCCGCGTGCGAATATTATCAAAATGGGGCAGGGGCAACCGCTTAACGACGACGACCGTGCGCCGTGGCTGGAACGTATTCGCGATGCGGCGTTCAGCCTTGAACATAAAAGCGAAGTCGGCATTATCGTGTGTTCCGCATTAAAACGGAAGTACCGGGATATGATCCGTGAGGGTAATGACAGCGTCAAATTTTTATTTCTGCACGGTTCCTTTGAATTAATTCTTGAACGCATGCAGCAGCGCAAAGGGCATTATATGAAAACGGATATGTTGAAAAGCCAGTTTGATACGTTGGAGGTACCGCAAGCAGATGAAACGGATGTTATCCCGATTGCCATTGACGGTGCGTTTGAAGAGGTGGTTGAACGCTGTATTGCAGCATTAAAACCTTTTTTGTAAGCATTGCTCCGCTTGCGTTTTATTGATTATATTGAGTAACGCGCCTCAGCGCCTTTGCCGCTACAAAAATGTTACCGAAACTGATAAAATGCCGCCTGATTATTTTATAAATAGAGTCGGGAATAGCAGTGGCATTAATTAGTTTAACCAATGGTTATCTTGCATTCGGTGATCAGCCTTTATTGGATCAAGCCGAACTGCATATTGAAAACGGTGAGCGAGTGTGTCTGGTCGGACGTAACGGTGCGGGTAAATCCACCTTAATGAAAATTCTGGCCGGTGAGGTTACGCTGGACGGCGGTCGTTTGCAACTGGAACGGGAGCTGGTAGTTTCCCGTCTGGAACAGGATCCGCCACGTCATGCGCAGGGCAACGTGTTTGATTATGTTGCCGAGGGAATCGGGCATTTGGCTGATTTACTAAAAGCCTATCATCAGCTTTCCCGCTTACTGGAACAAGATTACAGCGACAACACGCTGAATCAATTGGCGCGGGTTCAAAGTCAACTTGAACATGCCGACGGCTGGCGCTTTGAAAATAAAATTCACGAAGTGCTGGCTAAACTGACGCTGAATGCTGAAACGCAATTATCCGAATTATCCGGCGGCTGGCTGCGTAAGGCGGCACTGGCAAGAGCATTGGTTTGCGAACCGGACGTATTGCTGCTGGACGAACCCACCAACCACTTGGATGTGGACACCATCGAATGGCTGGAAGAGTTTCTTTCAGGCTTTGCCGGCAGCATTGTATTTATTTCTCACGATCGTTCCTTTATCCGCAAAATGGCAACTCGTATTGTGGATTTGGATCGCGGCAAACTGGTGTCTTATCCGGGCGATTATGATCTGTATCTGAGCACGAAAGAAGAAAACCTGAGAGTGGAAGCGCTGCAAAACGAGCTGTTTGATAAAAAATTGGCGCAGGAAGAAGTCTGGATTCGACAAGGCATTAAAGCACGCCGCACCCGCAACGAGGGGCGTGTGCGGGCGTTAAAAGCGCTACGTGAGGAACGCCGCCAACGACGCGAAGTATTGGGCAATGCCAAATTACAGCTGGATAGTTCCAGTCGTTCCGGCAAAATGGTGTTTGAGCTGGAAGATGTCAGCTATAGTATCAACGGTAAAAAACTGTTAAGCCATTTCAGCACCACCATTTTACGCGGTGACAAAATCGCCTTAGTCGGGCCGAACGGCTGCGGTAAAACCACGTTTATTAAATTGTTACTCGGTGAAATTCAACCGAGCGCAGGAACAGTGCGCTGCGGTACCAAGCTGGATATTGCCTATTTCGACCAATACCGCGCCGATCTGGATCCGGAAAAAACGGTGATGGATAATGTGGCGGACGGCAAACAGGATATTGAAGTCAACGGTGTGAAACGTCATGTGCTGGGCTATCTACAGGATTTTCTGTTTCCGCCGAAACGCGCAATGACACCGGTTAAAGCCCTATCCGGCGGCGAACGTAACCGTCTGCTGTTGGCGAAATTGCTGCTTAAGCCGAATAATCTGCTGATTTTGGATGAACCGACCAATGATTTGGATGTTGAGACACTGGAACTGCTGGAAGACATCCTGACCGATTATCAAGGCACCTTGTTGATCGTTAGCCATGATCGTCAGTTTATTGATAATACCGCGACCGAATGTTATATCTTCGAGGGCGACGGCGTGCTGAATAAATATATCGGCGGTTTCCACGATGCCAAGCAGCAGCAAGCCAATTACTTCGCTGCCAAAGCGGCAGAGGCCGGCGCGCAGAAAACAGCCGCGGGTAACGATAAAAGTGCGGTTCAAAATCAGAAAGTTTCAGCTTCGCAGCCGAAAAAACGTTCATTGAAATTATCCTACAAAGAACAGCGTGAGCTGGAAGGATTACCGCAATTACTGGAAGAATTGGAGCAAAAAATCACCGCACTTCAAGCCGAAGTCGGCGCACCGATGTTTTTCCAGCAGGATCACGCTTACACTGCGGCGAAATTACAGGAACTTGCTGAAGCGGAGCAGGCGCTGGAAGACGCATTTCAGCGCTGGGAAGCGTTGGAGGAAAAAGTGGCGACAATGCAATCGAAGTAATCGCCCGGGGCGGTTCACTGAAAGTGCGGTGGAAATTCTGGTGATTTTTTTACCGCACTTTTTTATTGTGCTTTATCGTATTTTTTACCGTATTCTTCTGCCGCGCCTTTCGTTGCTTCTACCGTACCCCTGAGCGCTAACCGATGGAGCAAGGGATTATTTCCGACTGCATACCGCAATAAAGTTTAATTGTTTGCGCGGATCATTAAAGACGTTAAACATTTTTTTGAATGTCGCGCGATTTTCCGCTTTCAATGCATTTTTAATGATTTTCAGCGTGCCGAGAACGCCTTCGTCATAAAGCATACCGCGCGGCGACAGCAAAGTCATATCGCCACTGAACGTGTCGATATTATTGAATCCAGCGTCGCAAAACACTTTCGTCCAGCCCGTTTTGCTCAATGGCGTCACGCTGATATTAATCGCTTCCCGCAGCTGTCGCAGTATGTCTTCGCCGTTTTCAACGGTCAACATGACATCATGGGTCAGCAGAAAACCGCCCGGCTTCAACACGCGGTAATATTCTCGTACCGCTTTGATTTTTGCCGCCAACGGTAGCATGGTCAGCATGGCTTCATTGATTACAATATCAAAGGTCTCATCATCAAAAGGCAATGACATGGCGTTGGCGCGCTGTACATGGATCAAATGCTGTAGATGCTGCGCGTTGATCTTGGCACGGGCTTTGTCCAGTGCAATTTCATCCAGATCCACCCCTTCGATCTGACAACCAAAACGTTTTGCCAGCCCGATTGCCGTGGTTCCCATATTGCAGGCGACTTCCAGCACTTGTTTATCGCGACTAAAATCGCCGTTGCCAATCAGCCATTCCGTTGCCTTTCTGCCGCCTGGGCGCAACCGCGTTTTGCCTAAACGGGCGAGAAAATGATGGCCGACTTCTTCTTTTTTCATGTATTTCGTCCTCTTGATGATAATAGTTGACTCAATATATCAGATTTAGAACAAATGTAGTAATGATATTTATTCTTATTCACGAAAGGGGAATCACATGGCGGGCAGGGCGGTTGAGATGCACAACTGCCCTTCTGAGTTACATCAGATTGCTGATAAAAATCAACAAGATAATTAACGGTACAACGAATTTCACGTAATGAAACCAGATTGTCGTAAATACGGAATTCGGGCAGGGAGACAGTTCTTTTTTGGCGTCCTCTTTCAGTACGAAACCAACGAAGATCGCACAGCCCAAGGCGGTGAGCAAAAACAGAATATTGCCGCTAACATAATCAAAGGCGTCGAAAATACTTTTGCCGAAAAACGTGACGTTTTTCAGCAGATTGTCGCTTAAAATCGATGGAATGTTGCCCAGCACGAAAATACCACCCAATGTCAGCGCGATGGCTTTGCTGCGCCGCATTCTGAGTTTTTCCTGTAAAGCGGTGATAATCACTTCATAAATGGTAATGGAGGTGGTTAAGGCGGCGATAACCAGCAGACTGAAGAAAATGACGGCGAAAAAACGTCCCGCCCATAAATGGGAAAATACAATAGGCAGGCTCTGGAAAACCAGCGTGGGACCGGCATTAGGTTCGATTCCAAAGCTGAATAATGACGGAAAAATCATGAAGCCGGCGAGTACGGCGATGATTGTGTTGGTAAAACCGGTGATAATTGCGGTTTGAATCAGATTTTCCTGCTTGCTGAGATAGCTGGACAAGGTCACAATTACACCGAAGCCTAAACTTAAAGCAAAAAATACTTGCCCCAATACCATAATAAAAAGTTGCGCAGTGATTTTGGAAAAATCCGGTTTTAAATAATACACAATGCCTTCCATTGCGCCCGGCAAGGTAATGTTGCGAATAACCATACCGATTAAGAACACAAACAGCAACGGCATCAGGTATTTTACTGAACGTTCAATACCGCCGATAATGCCTTTAGCCAGAATAATATAGTTGACCGCCACGAAAAGGAAAGTGTAAAACATAATTTCCAACGGGCTGTTGCTGATATGCAGATCATAGAAGTTTTTGGCGATATCTTTGCTGATCGGCTGCGAAATATCAAGATTGCCGCCGATCAGATTGATGATATAGCTGATCACCCAGCCGCCGAGCACCATATAATAGGCCATAATGCCGAAAGCGCCGAGCAACCCCATATAACCAATGAGTTTCCAGCCTTTAGAAATGCGTTTGCTTGCCAGTCTGTCGCCAAACGCATCAATAGAATTGACCCGCAGACGACGACCGATAACGTTTTCTACCAAAATCATCGGGATACCGATGACCAGCATCGCAATGCAGAACAGCAGCACATACGCACCACCGCCGTTTTCACCGACCAGATAAGGGAAGCGCCAGGTGGCGCCGAAGCCGACGGTGGCACCCGCTACCGTCATTACATAAGTTAATCGGCTCGACCAAGTTTGTCTTTCTGTTGTTTTTGTTGTCATAATATTGCCTTAATGCGTTAATAATTATGCCGTTTACGGCGCAATCGGTCGATTACATATCGGTTTTTTCTTTGTATTCGCACAGATCTTCAATAATGCAGGAACCGCAACGTGGTTTTCTGGCAACACAGGTATAGCGACCGTGCAGAATCAGCCAGTGATGAACGTCCAGTTTGAATTCGTCAGGCACGACCTTAAGCAGTTTTTGCTCCACTTCCAGCACATTTTTGCCGGGTGCAAAGCCGGTGCGGTTGGCGACGCGAAAAATATGGGTATCTACCGCAATCGTCGGATGACCGAATGCAGTGTTTAATACCACATTGGCGGTTTTGCGCCCAACGCCCGGCAGCGCTTCCAGCGCTTCACGATTTTGCGGCACTTCGCCATGATGTTTTTCGATCAGATCCCGGCAGGTTTTGATGATATTTTCCGCTTTGCTGTTATACAGTCCGATGGTTTTGATATAGCCTTTCAGCCCTTCCACTCCGAGAGCCAATATAGCCTGCGGCGTATTGGCGACCGGAAACAGTTTTGCGGTGGCTTTGTTGACGCCTTTATCAGTGGCTTGCGCCGATAGAATGACGGCAATCAGCAGCTCGAAGGGCGAATGATAGCACAGTTCGGTGGTCGGTTTAGGGGTATGAGCCCGTAACCGGGTCAGAATTTCAATGCGTTTTTGTTTATTCATCTTTACAATTATTTGCTGTTATGATCAATGATGTTTTTTACTGCCAGCATTAGCCCTAAGCCGATAAATGCGCCGGGTGGCAGAATTGCCAGCAAAAAGCTGCTGTCCGCATGGAACAGTTCCAAATGCAGCACCGTTGCCCAGCTTCCTAACAGATTTTCAATTCCGTCAAACCATTTGCCGGTGCCAACGATTTCCCGTAGACTGCCGAGCACAAACAGGCTCAGACTCATTCCCAGCCCCATGGAAAAACCGTCAAACAGAGAATGTAGTATGCCGTTTTTCGAGGCAAACGCCTCAGCGCGCCCAATCACAATGCAGTTGGTGACGATCAGCGGGATAAAAATGCCCAACGCTTGATAAAGTGTGTAGGTATAGGCGTTCATAACCAGCTGTACCATGGTGACGGTGGTGGCGATAATCATGACATAAATCGGAATACGGATTTCATTGGGAATCTGTTTGCGAAACACGGCGATCACCGTATTGGTACAAATCAGCACCAGCATGGTCGCCAGCCCCAGTCCCAGCGCGTTGGTTGCCGTATTGGATACCGCCAGCAGCGGACAAAGTCCGAGCAACTGTACCAGCGTTGAATTATTTTTCCAAACACCCTGAATAAAAATATTGCGCCAAACCGAATGTGTTTGCACCGCACTTTCGAGTGTTTCAAGTGCGGTCGTTTTTTCCGAAGTTTCCATTGTTGTTATCCTGTGTTATTCCGCCTTATTCTGCTGTATCGCGTCCAGCAAGGCAAGTGCCGAGCGTTTAACCTGATTGACCACTGCGCGCGGCGTAATAGTGGCGCCGGAAAATTGATCGAACTTGCCGCCATCTTTTTTTACCGCCCAGTCCGCTTGATTCTCGGTGGAAATGCGTTGATGCGCAAAGGCGAGAATCCAGTTTGATACACGGGTTTCGATTTTATCGCCCAATCCCGGGGTTTCCTTATGTTCAATTACACGTACGCCCAGAATTTCACCCTGCGCTGTCATTCCCACCAATAGGCGGATATTGCCTGAATAACCATCCGGCGCAGTGGTTTCAAAGGCATAGGCAACGGTTTTGCCGTTTTTGTTGGCATGACAGAGCTTGTCAATATAACGAATATTGCCTTTGATGTCTTGACAGCTTTGCGCCAAATCGTTATCGAAATTGTCTTGCGCAATCACCTGTTGCAGAAGTGTTCGCTGCTGTTGCGCAACGGCATGATCGATTTTATCTTTCGTTAAAAAATAAACGCCGCTGGAAAGTGCGGTGCAAATCAGCGCAATAAATCCCAACAGCAAACCGTAACGGCTACTGACTTTAACAAGCTGCATTATTTCCTCCTTTTAGCCGAATAACCGGCAACACGCGGTCGGGTATAGTGATCGATCAGCGGCACGCAGATATTGGTCAGCAAAATCGCGAATGCCACACCGTCGGGATAATTGCCGTAAAAACGGATGATACACACCAGACAACCCGCCACGGCGCCGAAAAGCAGTTTGCCTTTCGGCGTGATCGATGCGGTGACCGGATCGGTGGCGATAAAAAATGCGCCGAACATGGTTGCGCCGCTGAACCATTGCCATAGCGGGTCGGTACCCAAGGGAGTGAACCAATGAAACAGGCTGAACAGAAAAATTGCGCTTAAAAAAGCCATGGGAATATGCCAGTGAATGACTTTTTTCCAAATCAGAAAAATGCCGCCCGCCAAAAAGCACAGATTCACCTGCATCCAGCCGATACCCTGCGGCAAGCTATCGTCGCCCAAAGGTAGAACGCGCTCGAAAATCGGCGATAAGCCAATTTGCGCAAAGTTTTCGGTAGCATGTTTGCCGGCGGTTTTCAAGGTATCCAGCGGCGTAGCTTGGGTAATGCCGTCGATGGACGCAGTTAATTGATGTAGGCTGAATCCGTCGGTGCTGAAACCGGTGAAAATCAACGCATAGGCATCGGCAAAGGTCGGCGGTTCGTTAAGCAATTGGATCGGTGGCAACCATGTGGTCATTTGCAGCGGAAAAGACACCAACAGCACTACATAACCAACCATGGCAGGATTAAATAAATTCTGCCCCAGACCGCCGTAAACATGCTTGCCGAGGATTACCGCGCAGCCGACGCCGAGCAGAATGATCCAATAAGGCGCATAGGGCGGGATTGCCATTGCCAGAATAAGTGCGGTCAGAATAACACTGAAATCGCCGATATAAAACAGGGCGGGTTTGCGCCGTAACAGTGTAATGCCGAATTCCAGCGCTAATCCGAAGGCAACGGCAAGCGCGGCTTGAATCAATACGCCGAAACCGAAGTAATAAAGTTGAGCGCACAGTGCGGGCAGCATGGCGACGATAACCCATAACATAATCCGAGCGGTAAGTTTGCCCGAATGGGTATGGGGGGAACTGATCATTTTAAACATAGATTAATCTCTTAATTGTTATCCTGTTGCTGTGCGGCTTTTTTTGCTTTGGCGCGCGCAATGGCAGCGGCAATAGCGGCTTTTTTAGGGTCAAGTGCGGTGCTATTTTCAGGCGTTTTTTCGACCGCACTTGCTGATGTCTCAACCGCCGCATTTGCCGTTTGAACAGCCGCATGTTGCGCGGATTGCGCTGGCGAAGTTGTGGCGGCAGAAGATGTCGTCTCTAATGTGCCCTCTGTGTTATCGCCTTGCTGCGCAGCTTTTTTTGCTTTGGCGCGCGCAATGGCGGCAGCGATAGCAGCTTTTTTAGGGTCAAGTGCAGTGCTATTTTCAGCTGTTTTTTCGACCGCACTGGTTGATGTTTCAACCGCCGCATTTGCCGTGTGGACAGCCGCATGTTGCGCGGATTGCGCCGGCGAAGTTGTGGCGGCAGAAG
>LM994635.1:273131-565583 GCA_000752995.2 Haemophilus massiliensis
AACCGCCACATTTGCCGTGTGGACAGCCGCATGTTGCGCGGATTGTGCCGGCGAAGTCGCGGCGGTAGCCTGTGTTTGTTGTTCCGCCTGTTGGCGGGCTAAACGGCGAGCTTTACGCTGTGCCATAATGTCGCTGTTATCCGGCATCACTTCGCCGTCGGCATTTACCAAGGTTTTGATTTTAATCTGCGCTGTTGCTGGTTCGCCGGCTTGTTTGGCTTTTAAGCGTGCCAATGCGGCTTGAACAGGGTCTTCGCCTTTTTGCTGCGCCAATTCTGCGCGGCGGTTTTCAGCTGCGCGCTGGGTACGGGCCTTACGTGCCTGTTCCTCTTTTTCCAGACGCGCCTGACGGGCTTCAAAACGAATTTTAGCCTCTTCGGCCTTTTGCGCTTTTTCTTTCATTTCCCACAGTTTGGCTTTTTCTTGGCGGAAATATTGAATCAGCGGAATATGACTCGGGCAAACGTAAGCGCATACCCCGCATTCGATGCAGTCTTTTAGGGCGTACTGCTCGGATTTTTCATGATCTTCGCTACGGGCGAACCAGTAAAGCTGCTGCGGCATTAAATGTACCGGGCAGGCGTCCGAACAGGCGGAACAGCGGATGCAAGATTGTTCCGGTTCAGGCGGTGCATATTCGAAATGATCCGGCGCCAGCAGACAGTTGGTGATTTTGGTGACCGGCGCGTTTAAATCGGGCAGAATTACCCCCATCATCGGACCGCCCATAAATACCGGAAAGCGATCATCATATTGGTAGCCCGTCTGTTGCAGCAAATCCGCGATCGGCGTGCCGAAACGCACCCATTGATTGCCTTTATGCACGATTTTATCGCCGGTCAGTGTGACGACGCGTTCAATTAACGGTTCGTCGTCTATTACCGCGCGTTTAATCGCAAAGGCGGTGCCGACATTGTGCATTAATACGCCGATACTGGAAGAACGCTGACCGCTCGGCACTTCCAGCCCGGTCAGCACTTGAATCAGCTGTTTTGAGGCGCCGGACGGGTATTTGGTCGGAATCACGCGGATTTCAATATCGTTTGCGCCGTGCAGGGCGTGACGGAGTGCGGCGACTGCCTGCGCTTTGTTATCTTCAATGGCCAACACCACTTTTTCAGGGCGCAGAATATAGCGCAGAATGCGGATGCCCTCGATAATTTCTGCCGGATAATCGCGCATCAGGCGATCATCACAGCTGATATAAGGTTCGCATTCCGCACCATTGATAATCAGCAGTTTAACCTGTTTTTCCGCCGAATGAATTTTAGCCGCGGTAGGAAATACCGCGCCGCCCAGACCGGCGATGCCAGCATGATAGATTGTGTCAATCAATTGTTCCGGTGTACGGCTGAGAAAATCTTCAATGGGCTGACGTTCACGCCATTGATCCAGACCGTCCGCCTGAATTTCGATGCACAGTTCGCTCAGTCCCGACGGATGGGCGGCAACATGCGGCGCAATTTGAATGACCGTGCCGGAAGTCGGTGCATGTACCGGCAGGGCGCGCAATCCTTCGCCCAAGGTGAGCGGCTGACCTTTTAATACTTTTTCACCCGCTTTCACTAGAATATTGCCCGCTTTACCAGCATGTTGCTTCACCGGTAGATAAAATCTCTCCGTCAGCGGGGCGCGGGTAATCGGCGTCTGATTCGATTGCGACTTCATATCCGGCGGATGAATACCGCCGTCAAAATCCCACAACTTACCTGAATTAAAACGGGTTAATACATCATTCATCGCTATCTCCCACAACAAGTTTTTTCTGCACGGAAGTGGTGTCCAGCACGGGAATAACCAGTTTCGGATCAAATTTCCAGTTCCAGTGATCAATATTCGGTTTCACCTTTATCATGGAAATGCAGTCCGTCGGGCAGGGGGCGACGCACAATTCGCAGCCGGTGCAAAGATCGGGAATGATGGTATGTACGGCGCGGTTGGTACCGATAATGGCGTCAACTGGGCAGGCTTGAATACATTTGGTGCAGCCGATACACATGTTTTCGTCGATAAAGGCGACTTTGGGAGCGGGATCTTCCGCCAGCTCCGTGGTCGGTACATCGACCCCCAGCAGATCCGCCAGTTTGACCACCAGCGGTTGTCCGCCGGGAACGCATTTGGTAATGACATCGCCGTTGGCAATGGCTTCGGCATAAGGGCGACAGCCGGGGTAGCCGCATTGGCCGCATTGGCTTTGCGGTAGCAGGGCGTCAATTTTCTCGACGATAGGATCGGCATCGACTTTCAGTTTTATTGAAGCAAAGCCTAAAATGATACCGAAAATTAACGCCAATAGCGCAATGGCGATCAGCACATAATAAAACGTAATCATGTCATGCTCTCACCAGTCCGGTAAACCCCATAAAAGCGAGGGACATCAGACCGGCGGTAATCAGCGCAATGGACGCACCGCGAAACGGTAGCGGTACGTCAGCGGCCGCCAGTCGTTCACGCAGAGCGGCGAACAGCACCAGTACCAGTGCGAAACCCAGCGAGGCACCGAAGCCGTAAATCACCGATTGGGTAAGATTATGTGCCAGATTAATATTCAGTAGCGCCACGCCGAGTACGGCGCAGTTGGTGGTAATCAACGGCAGAAAGATGCCAAGCAAACGGTATAGCATCGGGCTGGTTTTGTTGATCACCATTTCGGTAAACTGCACCACTACCGCGATAACCAGAATAAAAACTAACGTGCGCAGAAAATTGCCGTTAAACGGCGTTAATAAATAGCGATCAACCAAATAGGAACACAATGACGCCACCGTCAGCACGAACATGGTTGCCAATCCCATGCCGACTGCGGTTTCAATTTTTTTCGATACACCCATAAACGGACATAGTCCGAGAAATTTAACCAAAACAAAGTTGTTGATGAGTGCGGTGCTGATAATCAATAAAATATAATCTGTCATAGTGTTTTCGCTGATTTGATTAAGCCGTATATTATCTCCGTTTCTACCGTCAAGGACAATAAAAAGTTTAACGCGCGGAAATTTAGCATAAAACGACCGCACTTTTTATGCCGAAAACGGGGGATATGCCGGCGTTGAAGATTACAAACACTGTGCCAGGGCCGATTTGATATCCGGATATTGAAAGCGAAAGCCGGCTTGCAGCAGTTTAGTCGGGAGGATTTTCTGGCTGTCTAATAACAGTTGCGCCCGTTCGCCGAAAACCCATCGCAGCATGAACGCCGGAACCCGTGCAAAGTGCGGTCGATTTAACAGTGATCCCAAGGTGTGATTGAATTCGCTGTTGCGCGTCGGATTCGGCGCCGACAGATTAAATGCACCGTGGCATTGCGGATGTTGCAACAGAAATAAAATGGCATTGACCATATCCGATAGAGCGATCCAGCCCCAATATTGCTGTCCGCTGCCGAGTTTTCCGCCCAACCCTAAACGATACGGCGGCAGAATTTTTTCCAACGCCCCGCCGTGTTGTGCCAGAACAATGCCGGTACGCAGCAGGCACACACGGGTTTTGGCATGCTGTGCGGCGGCTTCCCATTGCTGACAAAGACGGGCGGGAAATGTGTCGCTGGCGCCGCTGTTTTCGTTGAGCGCCATTTCTCCTCGATCGCCGTAATAGCCCGCTGCCGAGCCGGAGATAAAACTGTGCGGCGGACGACTGCTGGAATTGATAAGTGCGGTCAGTTTTTCGGTTAAATCCACTCGGCTACGGATTAATCGGTTTTTTTGCTGCGGCGTCCAGCGACGTCGAAAAATCGGTTCTCCCGCCAAATTGATAACTGCGTCGAAATCATTCAGGTCACTGTAATTTTCCAGTGTGCCGGTCAATTCCACTTCGGCAGGCAATCGCATTTTTGCCTGCGCCGGGTTTCGGCTCAGTGCGATAACCTGATGATTTTCATGAATTAATCGGGGGATTAAGGCGCTGCCGATCAGCCCGGTGGCGCCGGTAAATAGAATTTTCATTTAGCCTCCCCGTTGTGATAGGTTAAAGTGAGTTTTCAAATAACTGCTGAATATTGCCGATCAGACGTTTAATATCAGTGCCTGCCGTTGGTGTGATAAATATCGTGTCGTCACCGGCAATGGTGCCTAAAATACCTTCCGCTTTTCCCACCGAATCCAGTAGACGAGCGATAAGCTGGGCGGCGCCCGGGCTGGTTTTTATCACAATCAGCGAGGCGTTGGAGTCAATGTCCAGCACCAGATTTTTAAGCGGGCTGCTGGTATTCGGTACGCTGAGTTCGTTCGGCAGGCAATAGACCGTTTCCATGCGCGTATTACGGGTGCGCACCGCTCCGAATTTGTTCAGCATGCGCGATATTTTCGATTGGTTAATATTGTTGAATCCCTGTTGCTGCAAAGCAGTGACGATTTCGCTTTGTGAACCGAACTTTTCTTGCGCCAGCAGTGCCTTAAAAGCAGCGGTTAAGTTATCGCTTTTTTCATTTGTCATCGGAATGCTCCAGATTATGTTTTTGTCATGGATTTTTGCATAAAAATGCAAAATAAGTAAATAAAATTTATTTGTCTTCATCACTTTCGGCGAAAAAAAACGGTAATTCGGCGCAAAACCTTGAGTTAGATCTCACTATTCGATTTATCCGTTTGAATTTAGGCATGAATAAATTTAGAATTCGAAAGGTCAAAGCAAACTTAATCAACGTAAGGAGTTTTAAATGAAAGTAGCAGTATTAGGCGCCGCAGGCGGTATCGGTCAGGCATTGGCATTATTGTTGAAATTACAGTTACCGGCAGGTTCCGAATTATCGTTATATGATATTGCGCCGGTAACTCCGGGGGTTGCGGCGGATGTCAGTCATATTCCGACCGCGGTTAGAGTACAGGGGTTTGCCGGTGAAGATCCGACCTCTGCTTTGCAGGGCGCGGACGTGGTATTGATTTCAGCCGGCGTGGCACGCAAGCCGGGGATGGATCGTTCCGATTTATTCAATATTAATGCCGGTATTGTGCGTAATTTGATTGAAAAAGTCGCGCTTGTATGTCCGCGGGCTTGTATCGGTATTATTACCAATCCGGTGAATACGACGGTTGCTATTGCGGCAGAAGTGCTGAAAAAAGCCGGCGTGTACGATAAACGCAAATTATTTGGAGTCACCACGCTTGATGTGTTGCGCTCAGAAACCTTTGTTTCCGAATTAAAACAGCTGAATGTTTCGCGTACGGCAGTACCGGTGATCGGCGGTCATTCCGGCGTCACAATTCTTCCGTTGCTGTCTCAGGTGCAGTTTGCTGAATGGAAAGAGGAAGAAATCGCACCGTTGACCAAACGCATCCAGAATGCCGGTACGGAAGTGGTTGAAGCCAAAGCGGGCGGCGGATCGGCGACACTTTCCATGGCGCAGGCGGCGGCGCGTTTCGCTCGAGCGTTGGTGAAAGGTCTGAGCGGTGAAACCGTAGTGGAATGCACTTATGTGGAAGGTGACGGCAAATATGCCCGCTTCTTCGCTCAACCGGTTCGTTTGGGCAAAAACGGAGTGGAAGAAATTCTGCCGATCGGCCCGTTAAGCGCGTTTGAACAGCAGGCACTGGAGACGATGTTGCCGACATTACGTGCGGACATTGAGTTGGGTGAGAAATTTGTTAATTCGTAATGCGAATTTATTTGTTCAAAAAGGCGGCAATTAAGCCGCTTTTTTGCTTTTTTTGCAAAATATTTAGCTAAAACCGTGAGTTAGTTCACAAATTTTGTAATAACCATTTGCAGAATGAGGGTTAATTCTGTATTCTATGCCCATCAAAAACAAGTGCTATAACAAAATAGCCGACATATTTTGCTTTCCGAGTAGTGCCTCTTTCAATGAGGCACTTTTTTTATTTTATTTATACCAATTATAATCAGGATTAATCAGATTTTCTTCTATCGCGCCCCAAGGCAAAACCAGTGTTACATCGCCGTAGGCATAAGCGTTCAATGCATAAGGCGGATAAACGAAATGAATGCCTTCCGGACTGAAATAAAACTCCGGTGAAATACGGAAATCTTGTTTGGCAATAAACGGTGATTCCCCGTTCATTACGTTGTCGATATAGTCCTTCCAGAGGAATTCGGTGAGCTTGGACCAGGCACCTGCCACGACTAAATCATCAAGCCCGATAAGTGCTTTTTTGTTGATATCAATATTGGTGTAAAACAGATAGTGCATGCCGTGTGCGCCGCCGTTATAGGTGGATAGCGCTTCTTCAAAGCTGACCACATTCTGACGTTGACCGAGATAATTCGCGTTGATACATAAGTCGAATCCCGGCGTCGGTTCCTGCTTGATTTCATTAACGGCACGAGTATGTATGCTTTCCAGCAGTTTGATTAAATCCGCTTTGCCGGGATTATCTGATTCTGGCTGGCTTTTTTCATCGGAATTAATAAGGTAGCCATATTGTTTCTTTATCAGTAAATTATCCAGCCATTGCACGCCGGTTTCCGGCAGATAATCACAGGTATTGACCGTTGCTTGTGGAATATTCGGATTATTTTCTGCGCTGGTATTCAATTCAATTTGCGTCTGTTTATTGAAAATTTCGCTAATCTTCACCTGTAGCGTCGGAAATTGCGCTTTAGCCTGCGCGAGTTCGTTTTTAATTGCTTGTCGGTCGGATTTCAGCTGTGCTATGGTTTGTTGCGATTGCTGCAACTGTTGCTGTAATTGTGAAATTTCTTTGTCATTACAGGCGGAAAGCAACGCAACACTGATGAAGAGGGCGGAAACGGATTTTTGCATAATGTTGCCTTATCAGATAGAAAAGGGCGATTACGCCCTTTTGTGTGGATCACATTTTTTCTACGGTTTTGATTCCCAGCAGATCCAAGCCCTGTTTCAGCGTTTTTTCAGTTAATAATGCCAATTTTAAACGACTGCGCTTGATGTCATCCGCGGCGTTTAAAATCGGGCAGTGCTCATAAAATGCAGAAAACAATCCTGCCAGTTCATATAAATACGCGCAGAGAATATGCGGGGTTCCGTCGCGCCCGACGATTTGTACAGCTTCTTCAAATTGCAGTAATTTAATTGCCAGCAAGCGCTCTTTTTCATCGGTCAGTTGGATTGTCGCCTTGGATAAATCCGCAGCCTTAATCTCCGCTTTATTAAAGATGGAACGGATACGGGTGTAAGCATATTGCATATAAGGCGCCGTGTTGCCTTCAAAGCTCAGCATATTATCCCAGTCAAACACATAATCGGTCGTACGGTTTTTGGATAAATCGGCATATTTTACCGCACCGATAGCCACAGCTTCTACAACTGCGGCTTTTTCCTGTGCGGAAAGTGCGGTGCTTTTTTGCGAAATTAATTTATCGGCACGTTCGATCGCTTCGTCCAGTAAATCAGCGAGTTTAACGGTGCCGCCGGTACGGGTTTTAAACGGTTTGCCGTCTTTGCCCAGCATCATGCCGAAATTTTTGTGTTCCAGCTGGAAACTGTCCGGTACGTAGCCGGCTTTGCGAGTAATCAACCAAGCCTGCTGCATATGCTGGCTTTGGCGAGTATCGGAAAACACCATGACGCGATCCGCATGCAGCGTTTCGTAGCGGTATTTGGCAGCGGCGATATCCGTTGTGGTATAAAGGTAACCGCCGTCTTTTTTCTGAATAATCACGCCCATCGGGTCGCCGTCTTTATTTTTAAATTCGTCCAGGTAAACCACCCAAGCACCGTCGTCCTCGACCGCCAGTTCCTGCGCTTTCAGATCTGCTACAATACCGGGTAGCATCGGATTATACAGGCTTTCTCCCATCACATCCTGTTCTGTCAGGGTAACGTTTAGGCGCTCATAATTATGCTGATTCTGGCGCATGGTAATATCCACCAGTTTTTTCCACATGGTACGGCAATATGCGTCACCGCTTTGAAGTTTGACAACATAGCCGCGGGCTTTTTCCGCAAACGCCGGATCACTGTCATAATGTTCTTTGGCGGCGCGGTAAAAGGCTTCCAAATCGCTTAACTGCATGGCGGTGGCGTGTTCGTTTTCCATTTTTTCCAGATAAGCGATTAACATACCGAACTGGGTACCCCAGTCGCCCACATGGTTGGCACGGATCACTTTATTGCCGAGGAACTCCAGCGTGCGTACCACGGCATCGCCGATGATGGTGGAGCGCAGATGTCCGACGTGCATTTCTTTCGCCACATTCGGTGAGGAATAGTCAGCAACTACAGTTTGTATTTGTTGTGCGCGCACGCCGAGTTTTTCATCTTCCAGCGCCAGTTGCAGGTTTTCCGCCAGCCAGTTTTTGGCTAAGAAAATATTGATAAAACCGGGACCTGCAATTTCGGTTTTTTCCGCAATGCCTTGAAAATCCAGTTGTTGAATCACTTTTTGTGCGAATTCACGCGGATTCAGTCCCAGTTTTTTGGCTGCCGCCATAATACCGTTAGCTTGATAATCCCCGAATTGCGGTTTTCCCGATTGCCGTACCGACGCGTCGCATTGCGCATCTGCGCCCGCATCCATCATCGCCCGTTTGATTTTGTCCGATAGAATAGATTGAATATTCACTGTGTTTGTAACCTGATTTTGAATTGTGAAAGTAATCCGCTATGATACCGTTCTTTCGCGAGCCAGAAAAGATGAAGTGAGAAAAAATGATCATTCCTAACCAAAATCATCCGTTGTTTGCCGAAACGCCGCTTAATTTAGCGGATTTTATTGAATTTGAACGAAAAATCTTCTCATTAGCGGCAGCGATGATACTGCCTTTAGAAGCATATTTAATCGATCATTTGGCGGTGAGAGTAAATCAGCGTAAAGATGCCGAGCAATGGCTGACAGTATTGTTAAAGTGCGGTACAATTTTGAGCGATAATATTGTTAACGGTCGACCTATTTATTTGATTCAATTGAATAAACCGCTGCGATTTGGGGGTCAGAACGTAGATATTATCGAATTGCCGTTTCCTAAAAATAAAGTATATCCGCAAAATTCTTGGGAACATATTGAAGTTGTGATTCCATTTTTGTACAAAGAATCGACGGAAGAATGGGTTAAGCGCATTAATACGCTATTTTTATGGAACAAATTAACCGATTTAAGCGTCAAAGTCAGCGAGCCGAAAGTTGAAGGCGAACGGCTGCCGAATCCTTCTATCGCGGTGAGCTTTGCGCAGCAATCGGAGAATCATACCTGTATTAAGGTTCATCCGTATAATATTAAAAAAATAATTGAGGTTTAACGCCAATGAAAAAAGCTGCTTTAGCATTAACCATTTTATTCAGCCTAGGACTGACTGCATGTTCATCACATTCCGACGACAACACCTACAAAGGTGAAGTGGTTTTCAGCGCTTATGAAGGAAATAATTTAAAACTGACCATTCGCCGTGACAATTGTGAACCTTCGGACGGTAACGCGGAAATGATCGAATTGGTTTATCCTTATAATTCCAATTTGGTTGTCGGTGCCTGCGTATCGGTTTCCGCGGACGATAACGGTAATCTGAGCATCAAAAATGTGTCGAGATCAAAATCGGCGTCTTGGTTGTCCAGAACCGGTCAACATTAATATTGTTTAAGAGGTTTTTATGAAAAAAATCAGTTTAGCCTTTGTGCTGTTATTAACGCTGGGATTAGCCGGTTGCGCTAACCAAGATATTTACAGCGGCAGCGTTTATTCCGGTGCGCAGGCAAAAGAAGCGCGTTCGATCAGTTACGGTACCATTGTCTC
The DNA here is from genome assembly GCA_000752995.2 of Haemophilus massiliensis. GTDB lineage: Bacteria > Pseudomonadota > Gammaproteobacteria > Enterobacterales > Pasteurellaceae > Necropsobacter > Necropsobacter massiliensis_B. The sequence continues at coordinate 282,792 of LM994635.1, forward strand.
GACCCGACCGGTGAAAATTCAGGCGGATAATCAAGGTGTGATCGGTACCGTTGGCGGCGGGGTATTAGGCGGTATTGCCGGTTCCGGCGTCGGCGGTGGCACCGGACAGGCAATCGCCACCACGGTGGGCGCGATTGCCGGTGCGGTGATCGGCAGCAAAGTGGAAGAAAAAGCAAGTCAGGTGGATTCGCTTGAGTTGGTGATCAAAAAAGATGACGGTAAAGAAATTGTTGTGGTACAAAAATATGAAGCCAATTTAGTACCGGGCGCGCGAGTGCGAATTGTCGGCGGTTCCTCGCTGAACGTATCGGCATTGTAATTTCCTGTTTTCATCACAGATAAAGGCTTTCGGCGTTGCCGGAAGCCTTTATTTTTGGAGTGAAATTTTTCCGAACACTACAATTTGTCGGTTAAACCGTGCTAGAATAACCCGATTTTTTATTTATGTTTTACGATTAAGGTTAGTGAATGAAACCCTCAATTATCAGTAAGTTAGATAGTTTAAACGAACGTCATGAAGAATTGGAGGCGCTACTGGGCGACCCGTCCGTTATCAGCGATCAGGATAAATTCCGCGCCTACTCAAAAGAATATGCCCAATTGGAAGATGTGGTGAAATGTTTTGCTCGCTGGAAACAACTGAATGGTAATCTGGAAGAAGCGACGTTGCTGCTGGATGACCCGAGTATGCGTGAAATGGCACAAGAAGAAATCGAAGCATGCAATACGGAGCTGGAACAGATCGAAACGCAGTTACAGATTTTGTTATTACCGAAGGATCCGAACGACGAATATAACTGTTATCTGGAAATTCGGGCGGGAACCGGCGGTGATGAAGCGGGGATCTTTGCCGGGGATTTATTCCGTATGTACAGCCGTTATGCCGAAAGCAAGCGCTGGCGGGTGGAAGTACTGAGCGAAAATGAAAGCGAACAGGGCGGCTACAAAGAAATCATTGTAAAAATCAGCGGCGATAACGTTTATGGTCAGTTAAAATTTGAATCCGGCGGTCATCGCGTACAACGCGTACCGAAAACCGAATCGCAAGGGCGTATTCATACTTCCGCCTGTACTGTGGCAGTGATGCCGGAATTGCCGGAAAGCGAATTGCCGGAAATTAACCCGACGGACTTGCGTATCGATACCTACCGCTCTTCGGGCGCAGGCGGTCAGCATGTGAATACCACCGACTCCGCCGTACGCATTACCCATATTCCGACCGGCATTGTGGTGGAATGCCAAGATGAACGTTCGCAACATAAAAACAAAGCGAAGGCAATGTCAGTGCTGGCGTCACGTATTGTGCAGGCAGAACAGGAAAAACAGGCTGCCGAGCAAGCGGACACACGCCGTAACTTACTCGGTTCCGGTGATCGCTCGGATAAAATCCGCACTTACAATTATCCGCAAGGACGGGTGACCGATCACCGCATTAATCTGACCATTTATCGCTTGGATGAAGTGATGAACGGCAAAATTGACGAATTAATTCAGCCGATTATTACCGAATATCAGGCGGATCAATTGGCGGCATTATCCGAACAGAATTAACGTTTTCAGCGGGTGATTCGCCCGGTTATTATCTCATAAACAAAATCGGTTGACGTGAACAAGATTTCTCCGCAAAGCTATCGGCAATGGCAAAAGGCTGCCGTTGATTATTTACAACTCTATCAGGCACAGGATCCTTATGCGCATCCCAAAGCGGATGTCGGCCTGTTATTGCAGTTTGTGACAGGACGTGATCGCGCAGCGATTCTGGCTTTCCCGGAAACCTTATTGGATGACGGGCAACTTGCCGCCCTGTCACAATTATTATCGCGCCGCGCTAAAGGCGAGCCGATGGCGTATATTCTTGGCGAACAGGCGTTCTGGTCGCTTAATCTTAAGGTGTGCAAACATACTCTGATTCCGCGTCCGGACACCGAAGTGCTGGTTGAACAGGCACTGGCAGTGGCAAAACGGCGGTTAAATTCACCGCACTTTGACGGTGAACTGACCGTATTGGATCTCGGTACTGGCACCGGCGCTATCGCGCTGGCACTGGCTGCCGAACTGACGCCGACGGTGGAAAAGTGCGGTGCAAATTTAACCGTTTTAGGTGTGGATGTCATTGCCGAAGCAGTGGCGCTGGCAGCTGGTAACGCCGAACGCAATCAGGTGAAAAATGTCTGTTTTATGCAAAGTAATTGGTTTGATGAAATTTGCGGCCGGCGTTTTGATCTTATTGTCGCCAATCCGCCCTATATTGATGCGCAAGACCCACATTTGCGCCAAGGCGATGTGCGCTTTGAGCCGTTATCCGCGCTGGTCGCCGGGCGGCAGGGATACGGCGATTTGCAGCATATTATCGAACGGGCGCCGCAATATTTAAAAACTAACGGCTGGCTGTTGTTGGAACATGGCTGGCAGCAGGGCGAGAAAGTGCGGTCGTTTTTTGCGTCGGATCAATGGGTTGAGGTTGCAAGTGTGCGGGATTACGGCGACAATGAGCGCGTAACCTTGGGGCGACTAACCAAGTAGGATTGAAATGAAGTATTATCAAAAAGCTTTGTATGACGAAATGACGTCTTTTTATTTAGTCACCTGTGATGATGAAGGGGATGAGCTTGCCCGTATCCGCGCATTAATGGGCGGGCTGGTGCGTAAAGCGCGCAAAGCTATCGATGCGGCGCTGAGCGACAAAGACAAGATTCAGCATTTATTGCAGCTGGTTTACCACGACTGGGGATTTCATTGTGATCCCGAGCATTATTTTCATTCCGCCAAGTTATATTTGCCGCAGGTTCTGACGACACATAGCGGTATGCCGGTGAGTATCGGCGCCATTGTGCTGTATCTAGCGGAAAGTCTGAACCTTCCGCTGTATCCGGTGAATTTCCCGACTCAGCTTATTTTGCGTGCCGAGCTCGATGGCGAAACGCTGTTTATCGATCCTTGGAACGGCAAAAGTATTTCCCGCCGGCGGCTGGAGACCTTGTATGAAGGTGCCTTCGGTTTTGGCGCGACGCTGACGGCGGAGACGCTGGAACGGGCGGATTGGCAGACTCTGACCGAGCGATTCAGACAGCTGGCAAAAAATGCGCTGATTCGCGAGGAGCATAATTATGCCGCGCTGCAATATATCGAAACGTTATTACGCCGCAATCCGGATGATCCGTATGAAATCCGTGATCGCGGTATTGTGCTGGCGCAAATGGGCTGCTTTAAAGCGGCGGCGGATGATTTGGCGTATTTTATCGAAAAATGTCCGCAAGATCCCACCGCACTTTTGCTGGCGGGGCAGTTATCGGAACTTAAAAAAGAAACGGAATCAATTCATTAGAGGGGATGTATTATGCAAAACAATATTGTACGTGTCGGCGAGATTGAGATTGCCAACGATAAACCGTTTGTCTTATTCGGCGGTATGAATGTGCTGGAAAGTCGCGATATGGCGATGGCGGTTTGTGAGAAATATGTGGAGGTCACGACAAAATTAGGCGTACCTTATATCTTTAAGGCATCTTTTGATAAAGCCAACCGCTCTTCCATTCATTCTTACCGTGGACCGGGTATGGACGAAGGGCTGAAAATTTTTCAGGAACTGAAAAATACTTTCGGCGTGAAAGTGATTACCGACGTGCACGAAATTTATCAGTGTCAACCGGTGGCGGATGTGGTGGATATTATTCAGCTGCCAGCGTTTTTAGCTCGCCAAACGGATTTAGTGGAAGAAATGGCGCGCACCGGCGCGGTCATTAATGTGAAAAAACCGCAGTTTTTAAGTCCGGGACAAATGGGCAATATTGTGGAAAAAATCCGTGAATGCGGCAACGATAAAGTGATTTTATGCGATCGCGGCACCAATTTCGGTTATGACAATCTGGTGGTGGATATGCTCGGTTTCAATGTGATGAAACAAGTCTCCAACGGTTGCCCGGTGATTTTTGATGTAACCCATTCGCTGCAATGTCGCGATCCGTTCGGTGCCGCTTCGGGCGGACGTCGTGCGCAGGTTACCGAGCTGGCGCGCGCCGGTTTGGCGGTGGGATTGGCGGGCTTATTTTTGGAAGCGCACCCGGATCCGAATAACGCCAAATGCGACGGGCCTTCGGCTCTGCCGCTGTCGAAACTGGATGCCTTTGTCGGACAGATGAAAGTCGTTGATGAACTGGTAAAAGGGTTTGATGATATTGATACCTCAAATTAACTCTGCCTCAGACTAGCCGAAAAGTGCGGTCGATTTTTCATAAGTTTTGTAAAAAGATTGTTAAAGTCGACCGCCTGCGGTATAGTCGAAGACGGTAAACCGCAACACAACATTTTGATAAAAGGAGAGTTATCTATGAATATTGTTTTTCTTGATAGTACCGCTATACCGAAACATATCCCGATTCCCCGCCCGACTTTCGCGCATCAATGGATTGAATACGAACACACCTCAGTCGCGCAAACCGTAGAGCGCGCCAAAGATGCCGATATTGTGATTACCAGCAAAGTCGTATTTAACCGCGAAACCTTGCAGCAGTTGCCGAATTTAAAACTGATCGCCTTAACGGCGACCGGTACCAATAATATTGATTTGGCTGCGGCGAAAGAGCTGGGGATTACGGTGAAAAACGTTACCGGCTATTCCTCGGTGACAGTGCCGGAACATGTGCTGGGTTTGATTTTTGCCCTCAAACACAGCCTGATGAACTGGTATAAAGATCAGCTCAGTGCCAAATGGGCGGATTGCAAGCAGTTTTGTTATTTTGATTATCCGATTACCGATGTGCGCGGCGCCACTTTAGGTATTGTCGGCAAAGGTAATTTAGGAAGCGAGATCGGGCGTCTGGCGACGGCATTGGGGATGAATGTCATTTATGCGGAACGCAAAGATGCGATCACCATTCGTGACGGTTATCTGCCGTTTGAAACCGTCTTGCGTGAAGCGGATATCCTGACTTTACATTGCCCGCTAACCGAAAGCACCACCAATTTGATCAATGCCGATACCCTCAAGCTGATGAAGCCGAGCGCCTATTTAATTAATACCGGGCGCGGGCCGTTGGTCGATGAAAAAGCGTTGGTGACAGCGCTGGAAAACGGTACGATTGCCGCTGCGGCGTTGGATGTACTGGTGAAAGAACCACCGGAAAAAGATAATCCGCTGATTCAGGCGGCGGCTCGTTTACCGAATTTGATTATCACACCGCATATTGCATGGGCGTCAGACAGTGCGGTGACGACATTGGTAAATAAAGTGACGCAAAACATTGAAGAGTTTGTCGCGACAGTTAAATGAATTATCGCTATAATGGCAACATCCGTTTCTGATACCGGCACGGACTGAAGTCCGTGCTTTTATTTTTGCAGAGATAACCGATAAACCGATATGACTTTTCCTGTCCCCTTATTTATCGCCCTGCGTTACTGGCGTGCCAAAAGCGCGGATCGTTTCGGGCGGCTGGTGACGAATCTTGCCGCCAGCGGCATTGTACTCGGCGTAATGGCGCTGATTATCGTCCTTTCCGTGATGAATGGTTTGGAAAAACACCAAAAACAGCAGGTGCTTGCCACCATTCCGCATGCCATTGTGATACCTGTTGAGGGAAGTTTGGATTTTGATGCGCCGCTGCCGGCGTTGCCGAATTTTGTGCAAAAAGCTGTACCGATCAATACCACCGGTGTGATTTTACAGACCGCAAAAGGCGTCAGCGCCGGACAGGCTATTGGTATCCAAGCTTTTTCCGACGACAGTCTGTTGGATGAATTGGCGTCGCAGTCCTTTGAACAAGTCTTGCCGGCCGGCGGATTTAAGCTGATTATCGGTTCGGCGTTGGCACATAAGTTGCAATTGCAAATCGGCGATAAAGTGCGGGTCATGATTACGGAAAACAGTCGTTATACGCCTTTCGGACGCGTACCGGTACAGCGCTTGTTTACGGTCGCCGATATTTATTTTTCCGCTGCGGAAAACGCCGATTACGAAGTGTTTGCCAATTTGACCGATCTGGGTCGTTTAATGCGAATTCAGCCGCAGCAGGTGCAGGGCTATCGTTTATTCCTGGATGATCCGTTCAAAATTACCGAGTTATCGGCGTATTTTCCCGCACAACAATGGAAAATTGATGATTGGCGCAGTCGAAAAGGGGAATTTTTCCAGGCGGTCAGAATGGAAAAAAATATGATGGGCTTATTAATCAGTTTGATTATTGTGGTGGCGATTTCCAATATTATTACTTCGCTGAGTTTAATGGTGGTGGATAAGCAAGGTGAAATTGCGATTTTGCAAACTCAGGGATTGCGTAAAGCACAGGTGCGTAATATTTTTATTGCGCAGGGCTTATTTGTCGGGGTGAGCGGCACGTTGTTCGGTACGTTGCTCGGCATTGCGGCAACGTTAAATCTGGATCGTCTGATTCATTTTATCAATCCGCAGGAGATCTTTTTGCCGACGCAAATCGATAGCATGCAGATTACCTTGGTGGTGAGTTTTTCATTGCTGCTGTCGCTGCTTTCTACCGTTTATCCCGCTTATCGGGCGGCGCAGGTGGAACCGGCGCAGGCACTGCGTTATGAATAGCACGGCAGGAAAAAGTGCGGTGGTTTTTTTGGTGCGTTTTTTATTTTTTTACTCAACATAATAACGTTAGATCATGACAGATAACGAAATTTTATTACATTGTCAAAATGTTACTAAATATTATCAGGAGGGTGCGATTCGCACTCAGGTGCTGAAAGACGTCACATTTTCCATGCAATCCGGCGAGCTGGTGGCGATTGTCGGCAGTTCCGGCTCAGGCAAAAGTACCTTGCTGCATACCCTTGGTGGGCTGGATCAACCAAGCGGCGGTGAAGTATTTATCCGCGGTCGTTCTTTACAGCAGGCGAATGCCGATGAACTGGCGCTGTTACGCAATCGTCATCTGGGTTTTGTCTATCAGTTTCATCATCTGATGGCGGATTTCAGTGCGTTGGAAAATGTTATGATGCCGATGTTGATCGGGCAACAGAATAAAACAGAAGCGCGCGATCGAGCTGAATGCATGTTAACTGCGGTCGGGTTGTCGCACCGTATCACGCATCGTCCTTCGGCATTGTCGGGCGGCGAGCGGCAGCGGGTGGCGATTGCCCGCGCGCTGGTTAATCATCCAGCATTAGTTTTGGCAGATGAACCCACCGGTAATCTGGATCGCAAAACCACGGAAAGTATTTTTGAGCTGATTCGGCAGTTGAATGCGGAGCAGCACATCGCCTTTTTACTGGTTACCCATGATCTGAACTTGGCGCAAAAACTGTCCCGCCGTTTGGTGATGCAAGACGGCGTATTGAGCGGAGCACCAGTATGAACACGCCTTTTTTTATCAGCTGGCGCTATCAGCGGGCGAAGCAGAAAAATCATTTGGTTTCGCTGATTTCGCTGTTTTCCGGCATCGGTATTGCGCTGGGTGTGGCGGTGCTGATTGTCGGTTTAAGCGCGATGAACGGTTTTGAACGGGAGCTGAATAACCGAATTTTGGCGGTGGTGCCGCATGTGGAAATCAGTGCTTATGCGCAGCAAGGTGACAACGAAACCCTTGATCAATGGCAAAATTTGACCGCACTTTTACGGCAAGACTCGCAAATCAGCGCTGTTGCGCCGTTTGTCGATTTTACTGCCTTGGTGGAAAACGGCACTAAGCTGAAAGTGGTGCAGGTTAAAGGGGTTGAAAAAGCGGCGCAAGATCAAGTGAGCGCGCTGGGAAAATTTGTGTTGGATAAGGGCTGGCAGCGTTTTGAACAGCACGGCGGGTTGATTCTCGGCTATGCGATTGCACGTGAGCTGGAGATTGTTCCCGGCGATTGGGTAACCTTGTTGGTGTCGCAGCGCGGTGACGGTGACAGTTTCACTCAGCCAGTGCGACATCGGATTCAGGTCAGCGGTATTCTGCGGCTGGATGGACAGCTTGATCACAGTTACGCGCTGATGCCACTGGCGATGGCGCAAGAATTTCTCGGTTATCGCACCGATCAGGTAAGCGGCGTGGAATTGAAGGTTAAAGCCCCTTTTGCGGTGCAGCAACTGGATTATGCGCAATTGCAACATTATCCGCAAGTGCTGAACGTGCAGAACTGGATTGCTAAATTCGGCTATATGTATCGCGACATTCAGTTGATTCGCACGGTAATGTACATCGCCATGGTATTGGTGATCGGTGTTGCCTGTTTTAATATTGTATCCACCCTGGTTATGGCTGTGAAAGATAAACAGGGCGATATTGCCATTATGCGCACGCTAGGGGCGAACAACGCATTTATTAAACGGATTTTTATCTGGTATGGTTTACAGGCTGGCATGAAAGGTTGCTTGATCGGTATTCTTTTGGGGATCGTGTTGGCACTAAATCTGACCGCCCTAATTGAGGGGATTGAGTGGCTGCTCGGAAGAAAACTGTTATCGGACGGGGTCTATTTTGTTGATTTTCTACCGAGTGAATTGCATTGGCAGGATGTAGTTATCGTGCTGAGTGCCGCATTAATTCTCAGCCTGATTGCCAGCCTCTACCCGGCAAGTCGGGCGGCGAAACTACAGCCTGCACAAGTTTTGAGCGGTCATTAGGAGAAAATCGTATTATATTTTTAAACTAGTTTACTAGTACAAAAATGCGTGTTACATTGACATGCGTTATCTATTGGTTTGATGATTTCTTTAGGGAAAGCAAGATAAACGGGCGGCTGTAGCGTCCGCCGAACATATTGAGAGAGTGATGTATGAGTACAAAAAATAAGAACCATATTCGTATCGCCAATGACGATACCCGAATCGCAAAAATAGAGCAAGTGTTACCGCCGATCGCCTTGTTGGAAAAATATCCGGCAAGTGAGATCGCAGTAAAAACCGTGAAAAATGCACGCAAACAGGCACATAATATCATTCACGGGCAGGATGATCGCTTGCTGGTGATTATCGGTCCTTGCTCAATTCATGATCCGAAATCCGCGTTGGAATATGCCCGCCGAATTAAAACGATGCGCGAAAAATATCAGGATACACTGGAAATTATCATGCGCGTTTATTTTGAAAAACCGCGTACCACTGTGGGCTGGAAAGGGCTGATTAACGACCCTTATCTAGATCATAGCTATGCCCTTAATGACGGATTGCGGATTGCGCGCAAACTGCTTTCCGATATTAACGATCTTGAAGTGCCGACCGCCGGTGAGTTTTTGGATATGATTACTCCGCAATATATCGCTGACTTTATGAGCTGGGGCGCAATTGGTGCCAGAACCACGGAATCGCAGGTGCACCGTGAGCTGGCGTCCGGATTATCCTGTGCGGTAGGTTTTAAAAATGCGACTAATGGTGGCGTGCGTATTGCACTGGACGCGATTGGCGCGGCGGAAGCGCAGCATTATTTTCTGTCGGTGACTAAATTCGGGCATTCCGCCATTGTATCCACCAAAGGTAATGAAGACGGGCATATTATTTTGCGCGGCGGCGATAAGGGGCCGAATTACAGCGCTGAAGATGTGCGTATCGTATGTGACAATATTGCCAAGAGCGGTCGAATTCCGCATGTAATGATCGATTTCAGCCACGCCAACAGTTATAAACAATTCAAAAAACAATTGGATGTTTGTCAGGAAGTTTGCCGTCAAGTTGCCGGCGGTTCGACCCAAATTTTCGGTGTAATGGTGGAAAGCCATTTGGTCGAAGGTCGTCAGGATTTGGAAGACGGAAAAGAGTTGGTATATGGTCAGAGTGTGACCGACGCCTGTATCGGCTGGGAAGACAGCGAGCAGGTCTTGCAGGATTTGTCCGATGCGGTGATTGCTCGTCGCAAGGTAACCGGCTGATCTTTTTTCATTGTGAGCGATTGTGCGGTAGCAAGATTTTCATAAGATTCAAGAAAATCGTTTAAAAAAGCACCGCACTTTTTATTGAATTTTTCTTTAGCGCGGGCGGATATGCCCGCTTCTTCATCCGTTTCGACCGATGAAAATCGGCTTTTCCTCTTATTTTTCCATTTATTTTTATCCGTCTTTTTATTTGCTTTTTTCTTAAATCGTCGTCGGATTTGGTATATCATATACGGCAATTTTTCGTATCGGATAACATTAATTTATATGGCACAGCAAAACTCTCAGCCTCAACGTACTCAACCGAGAGACAATAAAGTGGAGCAGGTCGGTATTCCGCCGCATTCCATTGAAGCGGAACAGGCCGTTTTAGGCGGTATTTTATTGAGCAACAGTCATTGGGATGCCGTTGCCGAGCGGATTATCGCAGAGGATTTTTATACTTTCCAGCATCGGTTGATCTTTCAGGAAATGACTGATCTGGTGCGTCGTAATCAACCGGTGGATCTGCTGACAATTGATGAAGCGCTGAAAAATAAAGGCGTAACCGATGAAGTCGGCGGCTTCGCTTATTTGGCGGAACTGTCCAATAATACCCCGAGCGCCGCGAATATTATCGCCTATGCTGATATTGTGCGCGAAAAGGCGATTTTACGCGAACTTATTGCTGCCGGTAATAAGATTGCCAAAATCAGTTATATGCCGAAAGGGCAGGATATCAAAGCGATTTTAGACGAAGCGGAACGCGAAGTGTTCGCCATTGCGGAAAAACGCACCACCTCCAGTGAAGGGCCGCAGAATATTATTGATATTCTGGAGGCGACGGTGGATAAAATCGAAACCATGAGCCTGAATAAAAATCATAACGGGATCACGGGCGTGACGACCGGCTTTATTGATTTGGATAAGAAAACCGCGGGCTTACAACCATCCGACTTGATTATCGTGGCGGCGCGTCCGTCCATGGGGAAAACCACTTTTGCCATGAATTTATGCGAAAATGCCGCATTGGCGAGCGAAAAGCCGGTGCTGGTGTTCAGCCTTGAAATGCCCGCTGAGCAGATTATGATGCGTACTATCGCTTCGCTTTCCCGCGTGGATCAGACCAAAATCCGTACCGGGCAAGGGTTGGACGAAAGCGATTGGTCAAAAATCGGCAGTACGCTCGGTATTTTTAAACAGAAACCGAATTTATTTATTGATGATTCTTCCGGCTTGACACCGACGGAACTGCGTTCCCGCGCCAGACGGGTGTACCGTGAAAATAAAGGGCTGAGCCTGATTATGGTGGATTATTTACAGTTAATGCGCGCGCCGGGTTTTGCCGATAACCGTACGCTGGAAATTGCGGAAATTTCGCGCTCGCTGAAAGCCTTGGCGAAAGAACTGGAAGTGCCGGTCATCGCGCTGTCACAGCTGAACCGAACACTGGAAAATCGCGCGGATAAACGCCCGGTGAACTCGGATTTGCGCGAATCCGGTTCCATTGAGCAGGATGCGGACTTGATTATGTTTATTTATCGCGATGAAGTGTATAACGACAATTCCGATGACAAAGGCATTGCCGAAATCATCATCGGTAAACAGCGTAACGGTCCGATCGGTAGAGTGCGGTTAAAATTTCAGGGACAATATTCGCGCTTTGATAATTTAAAAGAACAACCGGAATATATGGACGAGTATTAAGCATGATGCACATGAAACCCGCGACGGCAAAAATCAGTTCCGTTGCATTAAAACATAATATCCAGACCATTAAACGAAAAGCGCCGCACAGTAAAATTATCGCTGTGGTGAAAGCCAATGCCTACGGGCATGGTGTGGTGTTTGTGTCCTCTGCGCTGGAGGCGATGGTGGACTGTTTCGGGGTGGCACGTTTGGAAGAAGCGTTAAGTTTGCGTTCCAATGGCATCACCAAACCGATTTTGCTGTTGGAAGGCTTTTTTTCAGAAAAAGATCTGCCGATTATTGCGGTGAATAATATTCAAACCATTGTGCATAATCAGGAACAGCTTTGTGCGCTGCAACAGGCACAGGTGCCGAATAAAATCAAAGTGTGGTTGAAGATCGACACCGGCATGCACCGGTTGGGGGTGCGTTTGGATCAGGTGGACGGATTTTATCAGCAGCTGAAACACTGTGCCGCGGTGGACGATAATATCGGTTTTGTCAGTCATTTCAGCCGCGCCGATGAGTTGCAATGCGACTATACCCGCAAGCAACTGATGGATTTTTTACAGGTAACGCAGGATAAAAACGGCGAGCGCAGTATTGCCGCCTCCGGCGGTGTGTTATTTTGGCCGGATTCGCATTTGGACTGGATTCGCCCGGGTATTATTATGTATGGCATTTCACCGAACAACACACCGAGCAATGAATACGGGCTAATCCCGGTGATGACGCTGACCTCGTCGCTGATTGCCGTGCGCGATCACAAACAGGGCGAACCGGTGGGCTATGGCGGAAAATGGGTTAGTGAACGGGATACTAAAATCGGCGTGATCGCGATCGGATACGGCGATGGCTACCCGCGCGATATGCCGATGGGAACGCCGGTTTATATTAACGGGCGTCGTGTGCCGATTGTGGGTAAAGTTTCTATGGATATGCTGACCGTGGATCTCGGCGCCGACAGTCGGGATCAGGTGGGCGATGAAGTCATTTTATGGGGCAAGGAATTGCCTATTGAAGAAATTGCGGAAATCGGCGGCGTTTTGAGTTATGAATTGATTACAAAACTTACGCCGCGAGTTTTGACCGAATATATTGATTAAGCGCGGCGCATGGAATATCAATATTCCTCCTGCGCTGTCCTCCTTCACTTTAACGTTCATAGAGGAGCCATAGCGCGGATTAATCAATTATAGTATTTTTAATAATTCACATTAAAAAAGGAAACACCATGAAAAATATTAATCCGACCACCACTAAAGCGTGGCAAGCGTTGCAGCAACATAAAGCCGATTTTGCCGCGACAACCATTCAGCAGCTTTTTGCGCAAGAACCGGAGCGGTTTGCCCAGTATTCATTAACTTTTAACGATGAAATGTTAGTGGATTTTTCAAAAAACAATATCAATCAACAAACACTGCGACTGCTGCGTCAGTTAGCCGATGAATGCGCGTTATCCGACGCGGTGGAAGCCATGTTCAGCGGCGAGAAAATCAATCGTACCGAAAATCGCGCGGTCTTGCATACCGCACTGCGCAACCGTGCCAATACGCCGGTATTGGTGGACGGCAAAGACGTGATGCCGGAGGTTAATGCCGTACTGGCTAAAATGAAAGCGTTCTGCCAACGTGTGATCTCTGGGGAATGGAAAGGCTATACCGGCAAAGCGATTACCGATGTGATCAATATCGGCATCGGCGGGTCGGATTTGGGACCTTATATGGTAACCGAAGCCCTGCGCCCGTATAAAAATCATTTAACCATGCACTTTGTTTCCAATGTGGACGGCACGCATATTGCCGAAACTCTGAAAAAAGTGAACCCGGAAACGACGCTGATATTGGTGGCGTCAAAAACCTTCACCACGCAGGAAACCATGACTAACGCTTTGTCGGCGCGCGACTGGTTTTTAGCGGCGGCAAAAGATGAAGCCCATGTGGCAAAACATTTCGCCGCCTTGTCCACGAATGCCAACGCAGTGGCGCAATTCGGCATCGATACCGCCAATATGTTTGAATTCTGGGATTGGGTCGGCGGACGGTATTCGTTATGGTCTGCTATCGGGTTGTCGATCGCGCTTTCTATCGGCTTTGAGAATTTTGAAGCTCTATTAAGTGGCGCGCACGCAATGGACAAACATTTCCGCACCGCACCGATTGAAAAAAATATTCCCGCCACTTTGGCGCTGGTAGGCTTATGGAACACCAATTTCCTCGGTGCACAAACCGAAGCGATTTTGCCATATGACCAGTATTTACACCGTTTTGCCGCCTATTTTCAGCAAGGTAATATGGAATCGAACGGGAAATATGTGGCGCGCGACGGTAAAGCGGTTGATTATCAAACCGGACCGATTATCTGGGGTGAACCGGGTACTAACGGGCAGCATGCGTTCTATCAGCTGATTCATCAGGGAACCACCTTGATCCCTTGTGATTTTATTGCGCCGGCGCAAAGCCATAATCCGCTGTCCGATCATCACAGCAAACTGCTGTCCAACTTCTTCGCCCAGACCGAAGCGCTGGCGTTCGGTAAAAGCCAACAGGTCGTCGAAGCGGAATTTGTCAACGCCGGCAAATCCTTAGACGAAGTCAAAGAGATTGTGCCGTTTAAAGTCTTTACCGGCAATAAACCGACAAATTCAATTTTATTGCGTAAAATTACGCCGTTCAGCCTTGGTGCATTAATCGCGATGTATGAACACAAAATTTTTGTACAGGGTGTGATTTTTAATATTTTCAGTTTCGACCAATGGGGTGTGGAATTGGGTAAACAGCTGGCTAACCGCATTTTGCCGGAGCTGGCGGATGATGCCAACGTCAGCAGCCACGACAGTTCCACTAACGGACTGATTAACCGCTTTAAAGCCTGGCGCTAAAAGTGCGGTCGGTTTTCGCCGAGTTTCGGTGAAACTTCCAGCGGCGATATTAACGGACATCCGCTTATGTGGCATGTCCGTTTTTTATAGCAAATTTTGTGCAAAAAGTGCGGTGAGTTTTTATGTTGTTTTTTATAGGGGTAATATTAGCCCGCCGTTATTTGTTGACCTACAACTACATGTAGGTAGCCGGCAAATGGGGGCGTAACGGTATGTAAAACCGTTAAGTTTCAACACTCGGCTATGTTGTGTACTGTAGCCGAAAAATATCGCTATTGCAGGCGCAACAGGTTCAGGGTTTCAACACCGGGCGTAAATCGTCGCTGCCTTTTGGGCGCTGCGCACTTCATGGCGCAAATCTTGTCGCGTTTGTTTAACCGCAAAAAGGCACTACAGACGGGCGCGGATTAGTTCTGACATCATGTTTATATGTGCAGGCATTGCATTTAACGCCGGAATATAGTGAAACGAAATACCGCCGTGGTGTAGAAAAAGTGCGCGGTTTTCCACCTCGATTTCTTCCAGCGTTTCCAGACAATCGCTGGCAAAGCCCGGGCAGATTACGGCAATTTTTTGTATGCCTTGTTGTACCGCGATATGTTCTAATAGCTTGTCCGTATAAGGCTGTAACCATTCTTCCCGTCCGAAGCGGGATTGAAAGGATAATCCCCATTGATTTTCCGTTAGCCCCAGGTGGTCCACGATTTGCAGCGCGGTTTGTCGGCAATATTGGCGATAATCATCTCCCTGATTTTCATAACGTAGCGGAATACCGTGAAAGGAAAAAAGCAAAAACTCATCGGATTTAAACCGCTCTTTTATGGATTCAAGCAACGCATTGATATAATGTTCGTTCAGGTGATAAGAATGGATAAACTCAAAAGGCACGATACGGCGTTGTTTTTTCAGTGCGGCGGCAAATGTGTCGAACACCGCACCGGTTGTCGTGCTGCTGTATTGCGGATACAGCGGTAGCACGATGATTTTATCCACTTGCTGTTCGGTCAGATTTTGTAGCGCCTTTTCCATGGACGGATTGCCGTAAGTCATGCCGATTTCCACCACCGCATCAATCCGCCGGGCAGTTAAATCTTGTTGTAACGCATGTTTTTGTTTTTCGCTGATAGCCGATAAGGGCGAACCTTGCGCAGTCCATATAGAACGATAGGTTTTAGCTATTCGAGTGGCGCGGCGCGGCAGAATGATCCATTTCAATAATGGTAACCAACGCCAGCGGGGCAAATCGACCACGCGCGGATCAGTTAAAAACTGCCAAAGATATTGAGAAACTGCGTGCTGTGTCGGGGCGTCGGGGGTCCCCAGATTAGAGAGAATAATGCCGATTTTTCTATTCATTGATTAACCACGGAAACTGTTAAACGGGAACTGCAACATAGTTTATCTGTTTGATCTTTAATGTCAATTTGCCAGAATTGGGTAGATTTTCCAAGCCGAATCGGGGTGGCGCGAGCGGTAACCGTGCCGGTTCTGACCGGGCGTACATGACTGGCATTAATTTCCAGACCGACAACGCCGCAATGCTCGTCAACGCAGCAAAAAGCTGCCATTGAGGCTACCGTTTCGGCGAGTGCGGCGGAAATGCCACCATGCAAGAAACCCATCGGTTGTGTGGTACGCTGATCCACCGGCATAGTCGCTTCCAGCCAGTTATCGCCCTGCGCACTGAATAGAATACCGAGATGAGCGACGGCACAATGCGCACTCATTTGATTAAGTTGTTGCAACGTCAATGCTTTTTTCCAGATTGTCATACTTGTTTCAATATCCCTAATAGTGCTTGCAGCGGATGTTTCGGTTGCCAATGTTGCATGCGTTTTACCTGACTGCGACAAGAATAACCGGTGACCAGACAACGTTCGGGGTCTTTACCTTCCAGTTTTTTCGCCCATGACACGGCATAAATGGTTTTTGACATTTCAAGATGCTGGGTTTCGTGCCCGAAAGTGCCCGCCATACCGCAGCAGCCGACAGTTTCGGTGTGCAGCTGTTGACCGAAAGCGGAAAAAATTTGTTGCCAATTTTTCGGGCTGTTCGGCATTGCGGTAGTTTCGGTGCAGTGCGGAAATAGATACCACGGCTGCGAGAAAGTGCGGTTATTTTTAGTTAAATTTTTGACCGCACTTTGTAATTTCTCGCGGTGCAGTTGAGTGTACAGCCATTCATGCGCAGTCATCACCTGAAAATCGCCCCGTGCGCGCCCGAGCACCTCGTGATATTCGTCACGATAAGAAAGCACAATGGCTGGATCGATACCGATTAGCGGCAGACCGGTTGTTGCCATGCGGTTTAAAAATTCCGCTTGATTTTTAGCGGTTTTGGCAAAACGTGCCAGAAAACCTTTAATATGCTGGGCTTTGCCGTTCGGTTTAAATGGCAGCAGAATCGGTTTATAACCTAATTTACGACAAAGGTCGACAAAATCAGCCACTACTTTTGCATCATAAAAAGAGGTGAACGGATCCTGTACTATCAGCAATACATCCTGTTTTTCCACCGCATTCAACGCTTCAAGCTGTTCCAGCGAATAGCCCTGATAACCGATTTCTACCAGTTGCTGCCGCAGTGTCGGTGTGCTGAGCAACGGTAAATCCGTCATGCCCAATAGTTTTTCCGCAAGCGGCCGGCTGATGTCGGCGGCGGTAAAAAAATTGAAAAATTTCGGCGCTTTTGACATCCAAGGAGCGATGAATTCTACGTTGGAAACCACATGATCTTTTAGCGGACGTAGATAGCGCTGATGATAAAAATACAGAAATTTAGTCCGGAATGTCGGCACATCAATTTTTATCGGGCATTGGCTGGCACAAGCTTTGCATGCTAGACAGGTATCCATCGCCGCTTTGACTTCATGAGAAAAATCATATTCGCCACGGCGTTTTTGCAGGCTGTTGCGCACTCGTTGTACCAGATCCGTGAGTTTTACTTCACTGCGGCGGAAGTCCAGCTGCTCCGGATGCACGTTCGCATTTGCCATTAGGCGTAGCCATTCGCGCACCATTGCTGCCCGTCCTTTTGGCGAATAAACGCGGTTTTTACTGACTTTCATCGACGGGCACATGATGCTGTGTTCATCAAAGTTAAAACACAATCCGTTGCCGTTGCAATTCATGGCACCGGAAAAGGCGTCTCGCATTTGAATCGGAATCTGACGATCCTGATCTGCGCGCATCGGCGAAAGAATGGTGTAGAGTTGTTGTTCGTTTTCAAGTGGAGTGCAGATTTTGCCCGGATTTAAACGATTATGTGGGTCAAACAGGAATTTAATGTAGCGCAGTTCCCGCCATAATTCCGGCGTAAAGAAAGTTTCGCCGTACTGAGAACGCATGCCCTTGCCATGTTCGCCCCAGATTAAACCGCCATATTTATGTGTCAGCGCCGCCACTTGGTCGGAGATTTGTTTAAATAACACAACCTGCTGTTTATCGCAGAGATCCAGTGCCGGACGGACATGCAGCACGCCGGCGTCCACATGCCCGAACATGCCGTATTGCAGTTGATAACTGTCCAGCAAGGCACGGAATTCGGTAATATAGTCTGCCAAATGCTGCGGCGGTACGCAGGTGTCTTCCACAAAAGGAATCGGTTTGGCGGCGCCTTGCGTATTGCCCAATAGCCCCACTGCCTTTTTGCGCATGGCGTAAATACGATCGATTGAGGCTAAATCGTCGCAGATCTGGTAGCCGATAATGCCGTCCTGCCCGGCGGCGATTTTTTCATCCAGACGGCGGCATAATTGCGCGACCTGCGCATCGATAAGGTGTTTATGATTTCCCGCATATTCCACAATATTTAAGCCGAGAATCGGATTATATTGATCTTCACGGAGTAATTCGCGCACAGAATGCCAGATAATATCTTGTTTTGCCAGATTCAGCACCTTGCTGTCCATGGTTTCTACCGACAGCGCGTCGGCTTTCAGCATAAAAGGTGCATTACGCAATGCAGCGTCAAAGGAATCATATTTGATATTGATCAGAGTACGGCATTGCGGAATTGGGGTCAGATCTAATGTTGCTTCACATACAAATGCCAGCGATCCTTCGGAACCGGTAAGAATCCGGCTGAGATTGAATTCGGATTGGTCGGCGTTAAACACATTTTTTAAGTCGTAACCGGTTAAAAAGCGGTTTAACTGGGGTAAATCGTTCAGAATTGTTTGGCGTTTTTCTGTGCAACGCTGAAATATTTCTCGGTGCAGTGTTTGGCTTAAGGAAGTCTGCGGCTGTTGGGCGAGGTTATCTAAAAATTCCTCACTTTTGATTGCTCCGGTATCTAAGATTTCACCGTTAATCAGCACACTGCGTAACGCTAAAACGTGATCGGAGGTTTTTCCATATTTTAAAGACCCTTGCCCGGAGGCATCGGTATTAATCATTCCGCCTAAAGTTGCACGGTTACTGGTGGAGAGTTCCGGCGCAAAAAACAAACCGTAAGGTTTTAAAAAACGATTAAGCTGATCTTTTACCACACCAGCCTGTACTTTTACCCAGCGTTGCTCTACGTTCAGTTCCAGAATTCGGGTCATATGGCGGGAAAGATCAACAATAATGTTGTGATTAATCGCCTGTCCGTTGGTGCCTGTGCCGCCGCCGCGCGGTGTAAAGGTTAACGACAGATATTTTTCCTGTTGTGCCAACTTGGTAATTCGCACCACATCCGCCGTACTTTTGGGAAACACAATAGCTTGCGGCAATTGCTGGTACACACTGTTATCCGTCGCCAGACTAAGACGGTCGGCATAATTTTCGGCAATATCGCCTTCAAAGTGTTGGTTTTTCAAATCCTGTAGATAATTGGAAACCAGAGGTTCCCGTTGAGGAATGTCTTTTAAGCGAGGTAGCATCGTATTACTCTTAAATTGTGTAAGGCAGTAAAGTCAGGTAGTTGTAAATTGCTCGGATTTTAACATAGATAAGCTACCAAGTTAGAAAATTTTATTGTCCGATATAAACGGAGAAGCCCTTATTCGTCCGGGTAATCTGCTTCGTATAAAGTAAACCATGTATTGAGAAAAGTTCAAAAAAGAAACTATTTTGATGTTTGATTGTTTGTTTTTTGAGCTAAAAGAGGAAAAAAGGTTTGATTTTATGTTTTTTCGGAACGATAATGTATCCACTTTTGAACGATTCTTCGAGTAAGTCGTAAGAAAAATCGGTTAATCAAAAGAAAAGAGGAGTGGTTTTCTACCCCTTAGGTTGATACAAACCTTAGACCGTATAAACTAAAAAAAGTTTATTCTTTTATAAAAAAGTTTGTTTTTTTATAAAAAGGGTTTAAGATCGAATAACACTAAATCGTGTTTAGGTTTCAGCTAGATTTAGATGGAACTTTAATTTTTAATATTATTGATGACTAAATAGAGGATCATCCAAATGAAAAAAACTGCAATCGCATTAGCAATCGCTGGCTTAGCAGCAGCTTCGGTAGCACAAGCAGCGCCACAAGCAAATACTTTCTACGCTGGTGCAAAAGCTGGTTGGGCATCTTTCCACGATGGTTATACACAAGTTGAAGAAGCGGGTTACGGTTATTTACGTAACTCAGTAACTTACGGTGTATTCGGTGGTTACCAAATTCTTAACCAAGACAACTTAGGTTTAGCGGTTGAATTAGGCTACGATGATTTCGGTCGTGCTAAATTACGTAAAGAAGGCGTTACTATTGCTAAACATACTAACCATGGTGCACATTTGAGCTTAAAAGGTAGCTACGAAGTGTTAGAAGGTTTAGATGTTTACGGTCGTGTTGGCGCAGCTTTAGTTCGTTCTGACTATAAATTCAAAAAAGGTGAAGAAGTCAGCTCTATCGGTGACAGCGACAACTTAGTTCGTAACCACAGCTTGAAAGTCTCTCCAGTATTCGCAGCTGGTGTTGAATACAGCTTACCATCATTACCAGAATTAGCATTACGTGTTGAATATCAATGGGTTAACAGCGTTGGTAAATTAGAAGACGCATATGGTAACCGTGTTGACTATACACCATGGATCGGTTCTGTAACAGCTGGTTTATCTTACCGTTTCGGTCAAGGTGCTGCACCAATTGCTGCGCCTGAAATCGTAAGCAAAACTTTCTCTCTGAATTCAGACGTAACCTTTGGTTTCAACAAAGCGAACTTAAAACCTGAAGCGCAGGGCGTGTTAGACGGAATCTACGGTGAAATCGCTCAATTGAACGCACCACAGGTTGCAGTTGCGGGCTATACCGACCGTATCGGTTCTGAAGCTTACAACTTAAAATTATCACAACGTCGTGCTGATACCGTAGCTAACTACTTAGTTTCTAAAGGCGTTGCTCAGAACGCAATTTCTGCAACAGGTTACGGTAAAGCTAACCCTGTAACAGGTAACAAATGTGATTCCGTTAAAGCGCGTAAAGCTTTAATCGCATGTTTAGCTGACGACCGTCGTGTAGAAATCGCTGTTAAAGGTAACAAATAATTCTTTGTTAATACTTTAATGAACTGATTAAAAAGGCCTAAACGTAAGTTTAGGTCTTTTGTCGTCTAATGAGGGAGCTGATTAATGAGCCCGAATATAAAAATTAACACATACCTCTTATTGGTATAAGGAACTATAAAATGAAAAAATGGTTAGTCGTTATTCTTGTTGTAATTGTTGCGGGTTTTACTTTAATGAGCAGTTATAACGGTCTGGTTCAGACGGAAGAAAAAATCGACGCGGTTTGGGCGAACGTGGAATCGCAATATCAGCGCCGTGCGGATTTAATCCCGAATTTAGTGAATACGGTGAAAGGTCAGGCAAATTTTGAGCAGGAAACTTTAACTAAAGTGATTGAAGCGCGAGCGAAAGCCAGCCAGACTAAAATCGATCCGAGCAATATGACGGAAGAACAGCTGGCGCAATTCCAGCAGGAACAAAATAATGTCGGTTCCGCGCTGTCACGTTTACTGGTTACAGTAGAAAAATATCCGGAGTTAAAAGCACATGACGGCTTTATGAATTTACAGTCTCAACTGGAAGGAACCGAGAACCGCATTAATGTAGCACGAAATACCTTCAATAGTGCTGCACGTGAATATAATCAGAAAGTGCGTCAGTTCCCGACTAAATTGGCCGCAATGATTTTGGGCTTTAAAGAAAAACCTTACTTTAAGTCTGCCGCCGGTTCAGAAAATGCACCGGTAGTCAGTTTTAACTAAATATATGGTTGACATTATGCCGTTATTTTCAAGAATTCCCTTTGATAAACAACAGATTGAGGATGCGATAGCACACCTTGAATTACAAACGTCGGCGGAATTACGGGTTTATATCGAACGTTATATGAGCGATTGCGATGAAGGTTGTTCGGTTATCGAACGGGCGTTGCGGATTTTTGAACAGCTGGAAATGCACGCTACACAAGCGCACAACGGCGTATTGATTTATATTGCTTATAAGGATCATCAGTGCGCCGTGATTGGTGATTTGGGAATTCATCAGTATGTTGGCGAAGATTTCTGGCAGCAACAATGCGCGTTGATGACGGCAGATTTTAAAGGACATCGCTACACTGACGGCATAGTTCATTGCATTCAGCGTATCGCCGAGAAACTGGCGGTACATTTTCCTATTCAGCCGAACGATACCAATGAATTGGATAATGAGGTGATCATTCATGATTAAACTGATGCAAAGTGCGGTGATTTTTTTCTGTATTTTGCTTAGCCTGGCGGCTTCGGCAGTCAACTTTCCTGCAGCACCTAATCCGTTTCGCTATGTGAATGATTATACCAATCGCTTAAGTGCGAATGAAAAACAGCAACTAGAAAACAAGTTGATCGCTTATTCGCAGGAAACCAGCTCGCAAATCGCTGTGGTACTTATTCCTACCACCGAGGACTATGATATCGCGCAGTATGCCTTTGAGCTAGGGGATAAATGGGGCATCGGACGCAAGCAGCTGAATAACGGCGTATTAATGCTGATTGCAGTTAATGACCGTAAAATTTTTATTGCTACTGGGCAAGGGCTGGAAGGCGTATTGCCGGATGCTTTTTTGTCGCAGACTATTCGCAGCGTAATTACACCGCAGTTTAAGCAGGGCAATTATGCCCGCGGCATCAGCAACGGTCTGGATAATATTATCGCCGCCAGCAAGAGTGAATTTGCCCCCGAGTCGCAGCAGCAAAATGATATGGGCGAATATATTCCTTTTATTATGATTACAATCTTTGTACTGATTGTCATTTTCGGGGAAATACAGTGGCGCAAAACCCCTTATATCAGCCCGACCAATAACCATAGCGGGCAGATACTGCGTCGGCAGTCCACTATCGGGCGGCGTCATAACCGCAGTATCGGTGGTGGATTCGGCAGCGGCGGTGGCGGATTTGGCGGAGGTTCCGGAGGCGGCTTCGGCGGTGGCGGATTTGGCGGCGGCGGTGCCGGCGGCAGCTGGTAATAGTTGATTATGCTGGTCGGATTATTGGTATCTGCCGGAGCTTATGTTACAATCAGCGCACTTCATTATATACGAGGACGATTATGGAAACCCTAGATAAAATCAAAAAACAAATCAGTGAAAACCCAATTCTTATTTATATGAAAGGTTCGCCGAAATTTCCGTCTTGCGGTTTTTCCGCTCGCGCGGTAGAAGCGCTGATCAACTGCAAAGTGCCTTTCGGTTATGTGGATATTTTGCAACATCCGGATATTCGTGCCGAACTGCCGGTCTATGCCAATTGGCCGACTTTTCCGCAATTATGGGTCGAGGGAGAGTTAATCGGTGGCTGCGATATTATCTTGGAAATGTTCCAGCAAGGCGAGTTGCAACCCCTGTTGACCGAGGTGGCGGAAAGACATCCGCAGGCATAATGCGTTACCGATAACATCCGCTGATAATAAGGCGGATTTTTTATTCCGCGAGCTTACCTGAAACACAATGATTATTGACCGCACTTTTAAAGTGCGGTCCGTTTTTTTACCATTTATAACTGATTTCCGCGCTGATTTTGCGCCCTTCACCGTAATAGCAGGAATAATAACAGCCCGACAGGTATTTTTTATTCGTCAGATTGGAAATGTTGGCTTGTAGCTCCCAGTGTTTAGCCAGTGGATATTTCAGCATGAAATCCCACAGCGTAACCGCTGGCAGCTTATATCCCGGATTGCCTATTTCATCAGTGGAGGTGCCGATATAGCGGAATCCAGCACCTAACAGCAGCCCCTCCAGCATATTATCTTTGAAAGCATAGGTTGCACGCGCCGATGCCGTATGGCGTGGAATCAACGGTTTGCGCACTTCGGTACCGTCGGTTTTGTCTTGGTTGGCTTGAATGTAAGTATAAGCCAAAGCTGCAGCAATATTATCGGTCAGATTGAAATCCGCATTAACCTCAACACCGCGGCTGCGTTGTTTGCCCGCTTGTGTGGTGATTGCACCGGTCTGCACGAAACCGTTTTCTTCCTTAAGATGAAAATAGGCGACAGAGAATTTTCCGTCGATAAAGCTCGGCAGATATTTAATACCGGCTTCATATTGCTTGCCTTTTAACGGCTCATAGCGTTTGCCCTGACCGTCGTTTCCGGCAACCGGTTCAAATGATTCGGAATAACTGAAATAAGGTGATAATCCGTTTTCGGCAACATACATCATACCGCCGGAATAAGTGGTTTCATGATTACGATAGCTTTCTTTTATGCCGAACGTATCGGAATCGCCATGCGCCCGATCATGCCGCAAGCCGGCGGAAAAGCGCCAATTGGCAATGCTCAGCTGATCTTGCAGGTAAAAACCCAGTTGACGTTGTTTTACCTCGTAAGGATTAACGCTCGGTTCGCGGATTCCTGTATAAATCGGGGCAAGCGCATTTAATGTGTTACCTGAACCGTAGCCGTATTTCCCGCTTGCACTGTTATGCTTATATTCAATACCGCCGAGTAAGGTATTTTCGCCACCGTCAAAGCGCCAAGTTTTGGCTAATCGATTATCCAAAGTATGATTGCGGGTGAGTACATCGACAAACAGCGAACCTTGTTGAATCGTTGGAAAGGCGAGTATGTAACTGTAGTAGCCGGATAATTGTTTACGATCGTCCGCGTTAAAGCGATAGGTTTGGGTATAAATTAAATCGCTGCCGAAATTATGTTTAAATTCATACCCGACAGAATATGCCTTACGATCCAGATAATCCGTTGTCGGATCGCCGAGATTGGTACGGCGGGAAATGGTGCCGGCAGAGGTGTCAAGCGTGCCGATAAGCGGATAAAAAGAAGTGGTCGGTACACCTACATCTTTTTGTATGCTGGCAAGCAGCGTTAACGATGAACGATCAGAAATATCCCAAGTCAGGCTTGGTGCGAAATAATAGCGTTCCAGCCAAGTTCCATTGGTTTCGCCGTGTTTTTTATTATAGTTGCCCACCAAACGATAACGCAGATTGTCCGCGGCACTATCGCTGATATCCAGACTTAAACCGCGTTCACTGCGATTACCGATTTTAGCTTTAAACTCTCCCTGCGGCGTTTGGGTCGGTCGTTTGCTGACGAGATTGAGCAAACCGCCCGTTTTGGCCGAACCATAAGTTAAGGAGTCGGCACCTTTGATGATCTCAATGGTTTCAAAACCATATAGATCCGGGTTCCAGCCGGAATAACCGCCTTTATAAAAGGAAGAACCGTCAAGTGTGACCGTGGCATCGAAACCACGGATTTTTAACCAATCGCTGTCGTCTAAATCCGCACCGTAGGTTTGTGATAAGGTACCGGATTCATAGCGTAGCGCGGCATCCAGTTGGCTGACACCCATATCAGCGATTTGTTGGCTGTCTATAGTGTTGACGGATTTCGGCGACAGATATTCCACTTTACCGCTTTTGACTACGGAACCGACGACTTCAATTGCTTCCAGTGCTTCTTTTTTATCTTCCGCATAGGCGGAACTAAGTGCAAGCAGCACGGCGCTTGCGATACCGGTATAAATAAATGATTTCTTCATTTTGACCTTCCTATAATGAGTAACATAAATCCGGCATTTGCCGTGGGAAATTAAATTTTTCGCATTGCAATTAAGAAATAAGATCCACCGACTAGGGTGACGACCAAGCCGGCGGGAATTTCATAAGGAAATAAGAGTTGTCGCCCGAACCAATCGGCAATGATCATAATCAGACAACCTAATAACGCGGAAAACAGAATTTGTTGCGATGCTTTGGTTACGCCCAAGAATCGAGTTAAGTGCGGTACCAATAAACCGACAAAACTTAACGGACCGATAATCAATGTTGCGAGTGCGGTTAACAGCGCACTGAATAAAATCAGAATCCATCGCGTCTGTAGCAGGTTTAACCCCAGTGATTGTGCTATCGGCGCCTGTAATGCCAGCAATTCCAGCCAGCGTGAAAAGAGCAGGCTCAATGCTAATAGCCCAAGACTGAGGAAGAAAAACGGTAGCGCGAACATCACATCCGCTTGTTGGGTTGAACCGGATGTCCAAGCGATCAACTGGCTGACACGCGGATTGCCGCCGGCGATGACGAGGCTTTGCATTGTGTTGAACAGTGCCGATAAACTTATTCCGGTCAACAGTACTTTTTCCGGCAACATGCCGTTGCGTTGATTTATCGCACTTAATATAAACAATGCAATGATTGCACCGATAATTCCTGCCACCCAGAAAAACGCGGGCCGGGAGGCAGAAAAGAGAAATAATGCGACTAAAATACCCATGCCGGTGCCGGAAGATACGCCTAATAGCTCAGGACTTGCCATAGGGTTTAGGGTCAGACGCTGCATGAATACTCCGGCAATGGCTAATAATATCCCCACAGCGGCGGCGGTTAAAATGCGCGGGTAACGCAGTGCCAGTAATGGATCGGAAAATGCCGACCAATGCCATTGGTTACCGCTTTTGCCGAGACTCAGCGCGATGCCGACAGCGGCGAGCAATGCTACGCTCAGCATGATCGGATAGTGCGGTTTAAATATTCGTTTGATTTGGTACGGCATTTGCGGAATTCGTCCGTTGTCAGACAACGCCCTAAACATCAGCCATAACAATAACGGTGTGCCTAATAACGAAGTGACCGCGCCGGTCGGTAAATTGATGTGTTTGAATAATGTGAGTAACTGTAGAGATAAATCCGTGATACTCAATAATAAGGCACCGGTTGAAAATGCGCCGATAAGCTGGTACGGAAAGGTACGGATGCCCAACTGACGTACCAGCGTTGCCGCCGCTAATCCGATAAACCCCAACATACCTACCGCACTGACTACCGCGGCGATTAAATAGGCACTGATAAGGATACCGATAAAGCGTAGACGACTTACCGGCAACCCCAGACTGCGAGCATTGTCTTCGTTCAGCGACAGCATTGCAAACGGGCGGCGTAACAATGCGATTAGCCCTAACAAGGGCAGGGTTTGCATGAACAGCCATTGACTGTCGCGCCAGCTTTCCTGTGCCAACGATCCCGCACCCCATTGGGCTAAACCGCGGCTTTCTTCGGGATAAAACAACATCATTATGGCGCTGAAAGAACCAAGGTAAAGATTCACCACTAAACCGGCAAGAATCAGTAATAAGGGGGAGATCGTTTTGCGCCAAGCCAGTGCCAGCACTAAAACCAGACTCAGCCCGGCACCGAGCACGGCAATAAGCGTTGCGCCGTTTTCCAATAGATCCGGCATGAAAATCGCACAGACAAACAGGCTGAATTGCGCACCGGCGCTGATACCGAGGGTGTTATCGGAAGCAAGCGGATTTGCTGTTACCTGTTGCAGTAAAAGGCTGGCAATGCCTAATATACCGCCGGCAATAAGAGCGATACAGATACGCGGCAGGGTATAGCTTTGTAACAATAATAGCGCCAGTGATTCGCTCGGCAGAAAAAGTGCGAGCGGTGATTGATTGGCCGGTAATTGCCATGCTAGCAGTGCGATTAACAGCGTCACAAAAATCAGACTTAACGCGATGAAAAATAAGCGCTGATTTTTTACCATGATTCGCCTCCGTGCAGTAGCCCGTGCGCCAGTAATTCGGCAAAACGCTGTGCCGAAGGAATTGCACCGAACGTCCAAACTGCGGGAAGAATCAGCGGATCTTGCGCCATACCGAGATGTTGCCACAAGGTATTATGCCGCAGTGCGGTGGCAATGTCGGCGGGATAAGGCTGCACAACGACAAAACGGCTATTAGCGGGCAGTGCCGCCAGTTGTGTTACCTCAATCGTCTGAAAACCCCAATCATTATGTTCGCCTTGCCAAGCATTATAAAAACCGAGTTGCTGCAATACTGCACCGAAAGGACTGTTTTCGGCATAAATGCGCAAATGACGGGTATCAATAAACTGCACCAAAATTATCGGGCGGTCAGTAAAGTGTTGTAAGTGCGGTCGAATTTCCGCGATTTTTTGTTGAAATTGATTCAGTAAACGATCCGCATTTTCCGTTTTACCAATTAAGCGTGCGACTTGATAAGTGGCATGGACAACATTTCGCCACGCATTGCCCGGTCGATAAAAATCGACGATTTCCACCGTACCGAATTTCTCCAGTAACGGCGTCGCAGAAGCATAAAAACTGCTGTTAATAAAAGAGAGCGGTTTACCTTGTAACCGCTGTGACAATGCCAGTATTTGTTCGGGATTTGGCTGCATACGAATGCCGAGATCGACTATATTGTCCGGTAATTCTGGCTGCATAACCCAGCGCCGATAACTTTTTACATCCCCTAGCGCCAGCGGAGGTTGCTCCAACGCAAGCAGGGTTTCGGCCACTGTCCAGTCAAGGGTGGCATAGGTGCTATGCGATTGTGCTTGCATTCCCTGAGTCCAAAGAGGTAGCCAGCCGAAAATAAAAAACAGAATATAACGCATATCAATAAAAACTCACCGGGCGATCACAATGAGGATGATCGATAACATTCAGTCGAATTCCATAAATTGCCTGTAACGATTCGGTATTGACGATTTGACGGGCATTTCCTTGCACCAGTATGTGACCGCTGTGCAACGCAATAAGTCGGTCACAAAAGCGTGCCGCCAGATTAATATCATGGATGACGATCACCACCCCGAGATTCAGATCTCGGCTCAGGGTAGACAATAATTGCATCACTTCCACCTGATGAGCAATATCCAGTGGCGCAAGGGGTTCGTCCAGCAATAAAAAACGGCTTTGCTGCGTCAATAGCATCGCCAGCCAGACGCGTAGACGTTCACCGCCGGATAATGTATCAACCAATTGCGCGGCGAATTTTTCCGTTTGAGTCAATTGCATGGCGCGCAGTATTGCCAGCTGATCCGTTTCAGTTTTGCGCCCGAATAAACCGTTCCAAGCATAACGCCCCATATTTATCAATTCGACGCCGGTCAGGTTGGTGCTCAAAGGTAGGTGTTGCGGTAAATAGGCGACCTGTTTTGCAAAATCACGATGATTCCAATGCTTAATGGATTTATCATTAAGCAGAATTTCTCCGCCGCTTGCTGTTTGCTGGCGCGCCATCAGTTTAAGCAGCGTGGATTTGCCCGACCCGTTGTGCCCGATAAGTCCGTAAACTTTACCGGCTTGCACAGACAATGTGGTCGGCGCCAGCAAAGTGCGGTCGGAAATGGAAAAGAAAACGCGGTTGAGTTGAAACACTGCTATTCACCGTTGATGGTTGCTTAATTTTGAATCGCTGAATTATAGATGAAAATTATTTTTGTTTCAATTTATGTATCGGGAATAGACGGTGCGTAGAGGAAAAAGGGCGCAATGCGCCCGTTGGATTTTCGTTATTTCAAATGTTGAATATACTCGGCGACGGCTTGCATATCTTCTTTGCCGAGGCGAGACTTTGCGGCGTTGCCGGCGCCGACGATTTCACCGGCTTTGCGTTTTTCAAGTGCGGTCACAATTTCATCAGTTTTGAGCGTATTAATCGCAGTAGATTGATTTAACGCCGATTTTTCGCCTTGTTTGCCATGGCAGATGGCGCAGCTTTGATTAAACAGGCGCTTGCCGCGTTCGGGATTGGTGTCCGCCTGTACGGTGGCAACGAAACATGATGCCAGTAATAAGGTTAGGGTAGAGTAGGTTTTGTTCATTATCAGCCTTTAAACAGTTGTTGCAGCATATCCTCAGGAATTAATCCCTCGAATTTATAAAGGATTTTACCGTTCGGGTCAATGATAAAAGAGGTCGGCGTGCCGATTAAACCGTAACGTTCAGCGGTAATATGCAGCTGATCTTTGACAATCGGCAGACGAATCTGATTTTTTCCCGCCACTGCCGCCGTATCGCTTCGTTCTCCGTCGATATTGACGGCAAGTATCTGTATCTGCACGGAAGATTGCTGTAATCGTTGCTGTAATGCTTTCAGTTCAAAAAGACAGATTCCGCAGCTTTCCGACCAGAAATTCAGCAGCACGGGCTTGCCTTGCAGATCGTTCAGATGGACTGCGTTGCCCTGTAAATCAAATACCGCAATTTCCGGCGCCTGCGCGCCGACTTCGGCGGTTTCGTCTTTACAGGAAACTGCGCCGAAAATCACCGCACTTATCAGCAGTATTCTGGTAAACAGAGTAATTTTTATCATTGATGATTATGCTCTTCACGTAAGAATTTGCCGTGTTGCAGGAAAATGGTGCGATCTGTCAGTTTTCCCAGCTCCGGGTTATGCGTGACCATCACCACCGTGCGCCCTTGTTTATTCAGCGCGGTGAGCAGATCCAGCACCAGTTTTTCGTTTTTCTCATCTAAATTGCCGGTCGGTTCATCGGCGAAAATAACCGGCGGTTGATTAACCAATGCGCGGGCAATGCACACTCGCTGCTGTTCGCCGCCGGAAAGCTGGCTCGGACGGTGATCGATACGATGCCCCAGCCCCACTTGTTCCAACACGGCTTTAGCGGCGGGTTCGTCCACTACGCTGTGATAATGCTGCGCCAGCATTACGTTTTCCAGCGCAGTCAGATAAGGAATTAAGTGAAACTGCTGAAAGACCAGACCGATTTTTTCCGCCCGGAAGCGTTGCCGCCCGGTGTCGTCAAGCTGTGCCGCATCAACGCCGTCCAGTATCACTTTGCCTTCGCTTGCCGTATCAAGACCGGTCAGAATATTCATCAATGTGGTTTTACCCGAACCGGAGGCGCCCATAATAGCGACAAACTCGCCCTCGGCAATTTTAATGTTAATGTCTTCAAGTGCGGTCACTTGACCGAATCGTTTATACAGATGCTGAGTTTCAATTACATAGTTGGTCATAATTATTCGCCTTTTAATACATTCGCCATTTGGATTTGCAACGCCCGACGGGTCGGCACGATAACGGCGATAAACGCCACGATTAATGAAAGCAGGACAGTAATCGGAATCACCGGTAAACGCATATCAATGTAGGCTTTAAATACCGTGATACCGAGAATCTGAGCCAGCAAATAGCCGATAACCAGACCGGCAATAATCGCACAAATGGCAATAAGCAGAATTTCGGTGCCGATTTGAAGGATAATATCCCGCGGTCTGGCGCCGAGCGCTTTTTGCAGTGCGAATTCTTTCGCCCGTTCCCCGACAATGGCGATCAGGGTGGTGTTGACGCAAAGGGTCGCCAGCACCAGAATGACCAGCGAAATCAGCCCCATCAGCCCTTTAATTTTATCTAAAATTTGTCCTTCCGACGCCGATACTTTGCGGATTGGGCGAATTTCCAGATCAGGATAACGTTGCTGTAATTGGGTGGCAAATTGTTCCACTTGTCCCTGATCGTTTTTCACATTCATCAGTGCGTTGGTGACCAGCCCGTCTTTTTCCAACCAATCCTGTGCGAATTCAAGACTGACGATCAGCATATTATCGGTGGCATCGCCGCTTTCTACAATCGCTTTAATGTTGAAAGTGTGTTTTTCAACGGCATTTTTGCTGAGCGTAATTCTACTGCCGACTTTAACGTTCAATCGTTCGGCTAGGGTTTTGCCGATCATCGCGTTGCGCTGATCGAAATTCACTCCGATAGCGGAACCGTTAATCTGCCAGTACGGTGCCAATGTCCGCATATCTTCAAACCAGACGCCCATCAGCACAATTTTTTCCAGATCGGAACGGGCAACACCGTACAGATAAGGGCTGGCCGCCGTCACCAGATTATCGGGAGCATGGTGCAGGATCTGTTTGATTTCACGTTCTTGAATCAGACCGCTGCTGTTGGAACCGATATAGAAATTCGCACCGAAAGTACGCAATTCCTGACTCATTTTGGTATTAATATCAAAATAAACCGCCGCCATTGCCGTCACGATACTGGCACCGACAGTAAGTGCGGCGAAAATAATCAATACACGTTGCAGACGTTGGCGTAGCGCGCTGAAAATCAAGCGGCGGAACATAGCATGTGAATTATTGACGGCCATACAGCACCTCTACCGGATATAAGCGCGCGATACGATGCGCCGGGAACCAGGTTCCGATTAATGCGATGATAACCGATAACACCAATACGCAAGGAATTACGATCCAGGCAAAACTGAGCGGTGCGCCGAATAACGTTATTCCGATAAATTTCGCCAGTCCCCAACCGGCAATACAACCCAGCACACCGCCGATAAGGGCGCTGATTACCGCTTCGCAATAAAAAAGCAGAACGATTTGCCATTGATAAGCCCCCAGCGCTTTCATCAGACCGATTTCTTTGCCGCGTTCGATAATGGTAGTAGTCATCAGCGAGGCGATTCCCATCGCCGCCGCTATCAGCGCAGCAACCGTGACGACCGCCAGCAATAACTGAATTTTTTCAATTACCACGCCTTCGGAAGCGGCAACTTGCCAGATCGGACGCACGATGGCACCGGAAACGGCTTCTTCCAGCTGGTGAGAAATTGAGGAAACATAAGCGGTACAATACCAACGGTCGTATTCTTCCGCCGCCAGTGCATCGGCATCGGCACGCGCTTTCCGCGACAGTTCGTTTTCCGGTACGGTGAGTGCGGAAACCTTGATAGCTTGAATTTTACCCGTTAAATCGAGTAGATTTTGCACCGCACTGAGCGGCAATACTATTTGCTGATCTTCACTGCCGCCAGTGGACAGCACGCCGTGCAATTGAATGCGAATGCTGCGCTGAATATCGCCTTCGCGATAATGCAGTGCAATTCGATCACCGATTTTCCAGCTGCTGGCTTTTGCCAGTTGTTCGCCGATTAGCGCCGGGATAAATTCTCCGAACTGATCATCGCTGTCGTCCACCCAGTCACCTTCCACTTTCCAGTACGGGCTGATAATGCGTTGTCCGGTGTGGTAGTCTTCTTCGTCGGGAATCGCGATGCGATGGTCAAAAAATGTGCCCAGTATGGCGACATTGCGCTGACTATGTTGTGACAGATTGTCGGCTTCCACTTCGGCGGACAACAGCGGTGCGAAGCCGACGATATTATTGCGCCAGAAAATATCTTTCACATTCGGCAGTTCTTTTTGATCGAGAAAATCCTGGGTGGAAAGGGCACTGCCACCGTTGACATCTTCAGGCAGTACCGCGCTGCTGGCGGGTTCAACCAAAATATTGGCACCGTAGGATTTCAACTCG
This sequence comes from Haemophilus massiliensis, assembly GCA_000752995.2. Taxonomy (GTDB): domain Bacteria; phylum Pseudomonadota; class Gammaproteobacteria; order Enterobacterales; family Pasteurellaceae; genus Necropsobacter; species Necropsobacter massiliensis_B. The sequence continues at coordinate 315,676 of LM994635.1, forward strand.
CGAGCCATTTTGTCGCCGATGTCAATGGAAACGGCAAGCAAGGCAGAGACTAACCCCGCCGCCAAAAAAATCGTGATAATCGCCAGCAACTTGCGTTTTAAGCCGTGCCGCCAAGATTGAAATAACATACGTGTCAACATATCAGTTATTTCCTCCTTTATCGGACAAATAGACCTCCGGCTTATCGCGGAAGCGATTCAGATTCTGTTCTGTGGCAAAGAAATAGGTTTTGCCTTCATAGGTATATTTATATTCGGTGGCAGTATTTTTTAGTTTACTGCCATCTACCGGATCAATGACTTCCAATTCAACGATAGTGGAAAAATAATTTAACCCGTCTTCCAGACTTTTGCGGCTAATGACGACGTGGCCGTCCGTTTGCTGCCAGTTTTCGATCGGTACCGGATTACAACCGCCCGGTTTTCCGATAGACGGAATGAACATGCGCACGCCGCAGCCGACACATACCACCTGATCGCCTTCCATCACATAGCCTTGATCGCCGCATAAAATGCAGGCGTCAAACACCGCGGCGAGATTAACGGTTTTGTTTGAACGATTGATGATAAAAAAGCGCACCGCTTTACCGTCGCTGGCGATCCAGACGAAGCGGTGAAGTTTGCCGTCTTTAACTTGTTCTACCGGAATCCGCACGTTATTGTCTTGATCCAAGGATACCGGTGTTGCTTCCGACAACCGCGGCGGCTGTGAGGCGACTTTGTCCCAGTAAAGCTGGGCGCCCAGCATAATCAGAACGGCAGTCATCCCCCAAACGATAGTGCGTTTGGAATTGCGCATCAGTGCCATTTTTTTCCGCTTTTCGATGGGATTGGATTCTTGCTGTGCGGCTGATTTCCGCAGCGAATATACGCTGTGTGTAAACCCCAGAAGTATCAAGAATAGAATCAACCCGTTGATATAATTAAAAAATGTTGTCACATTGCCGGCTTTGGCGACAAAACTTAAGCGTGTTTTGGTTAATTCGATCACTTGTAGCTTCATCAAAGTTAATAAGATATCACCAATCAGCGGCGTGATTAAAAGCAACGTCATCAGACTGATGACGATCAGACGAAGTGCGGTCAGTTTTTGCTGCGTTTTGCTTTGTTTAAACAGAATATTCAGCCACGCTATGATAAAAATGCAGAAAAATAATCCTAAAATGACCGCACTTACATGCAAAATAAAATCGGTATTGATAACATCAGTATTGGTAATTGCTTCGATATTCGGATCTTTCGCCCACAGAACACCGGCAATCAGGCTGAAGATAAACTGCCAGCTGTAGGCAAGCGGTGCCGAATGGAAAAACTGACTGAAATAAAACAGTAAAAATGCGACGAGCAGTACAAGATTCAGCGCCAGATTCGCCTGCTGTCCGGCCGGGTAATGCAGGCAAATCACAATCCCCAATGCAATACCGGACAGACTGAGCCAAAGGACATTTTTCAGTTTAATGCCAACATAGTTTGCCCAGTTGCAGCCGAGCAAGATAGCAAGCGGCAGAATAGCTTGTAAGAGAAAAACAAAATAATAATTCATGATCGTTCCGTTACAGCCGAGAAATAAAAATTCGTTTTTGTAAAAACAACAAAACACCTTGGATTACAGGTGTCGGGATTTAGGGTCGACTTAGGGCAGAGGAGGGCGCGAACGATTGTCCGCCCCCACCTTTAGGATCAATTCAGACCGGTAAATTTAAATTCATAGTTAACATCAAACGGCTTCCACCAACGACCTACACCGGTTTCTTCGTCAGTATGACGGTGCATGCCCGCTTTCGGTGGCGGATCAATGTGATATGTCAGTTTGTAGTTACCGACTCCCATCATTTTGATATTGGCGCCGTAGTGCGGGCCGTCGCCGGCAACCATCGGCATAAAAGTGCCTTCCTGTTTTTCACCGGTATCGGTATTAACCAGCGTGTAGGCAATAGTCAGATATGGCATCCATTCGCCTTCACCGAAACCGTTTTTGTTGCCTTTGGTGGCGTGAATGTCGGCTTCTAGGTGAATATCTGAATCTTTCGCCGACAATCCCATACCGCGCGGTTCCATATCTACCGGTTGTAAATATACCGCGGCGATTTCCATTTCGTTCATAGTGATTGCCTCGCCGATTGGATATTCTTTAAATGCCAATGCGGACGGAGCGGTTAAAATGCTAGCCAGTAAGGTTGCCGCTAACAAAGTTTTTTTCATAGGTTATTTCTCCTGTATGTATGGTGTGGTGAAACGAATTAAGCTGATTTGTTGCTTTGATATTTCATATAAAATAACGCAAATACAGCGGCAATCAGTAAAACCGCTTGTGGCACTAAGGTTTCCATATAAGGATAAATGCCCAGCCAAGAAATTTCAGGCACGCCTGCAATCAGCGTCGGTTGGAATAGCTTGCCCTCAATCAGTTCCAATACGGATTTGCCGGCAAACACAAACGCCATTAAATACATAAAAGTGCCGGTGAACATAAAGAACGGTTTTAACGATAACTTCACTACAGTGTAGCGCATAATAAAATAACAGATTGCCAGAAGCACCGCGCCGACCATAAAGCCGCCGAAAAGATACAAATAACTGACCGCACTTGAAGCGTCACCTGCTAAGGCGTAATAAAACAGCACGGTTTCCGCGCCTTCGCGATAGACTGCCAGAAAACTGGTCAACCATAAACCGATCAGCGAACCGGTGGTCAAAGCGGCGGACAGTTTGCCTTCCAGATAACGTTTCCAGTTTTGCGCTTCCACCTTGGACAACAGCCAATAACTCATCATAAACAGCATCACTACGGCAATCATCATGGTAAATCCTTCCAGCAGTTCGCGACTGGCGCCCGAGTTGGAAAAGACCAGCTGGAATATCGCCGCGGTAACTACGCTGGCGATTAATGCTACATAAACGGATTGTTTGATGACCGGCAGTTTGTCCTGATGATTGTTTTTTACCAGATAAGCCACAATAGCCGCCACGATAAGCAACGCCTCCAATCCTTCGCGCAGGATAATCAGCAAACTGTAAATAAACATCGACCAATCGCTTTGCTCGCCACCCTGTAACATTTCTACCGCTTTGCTTAATCCTTGGGCTAACCCCTCAGCTTGTTGATGTAACTTATCGCTGCTTTCATTGGCTTTCATTAAGCTGACCAAGCGGGTGAAATAGCCTTCCAGTTCCGCTTTGAAGTTACTGTCGCGCGAACCAATTTTGTTTTCCATGCCGCTGTTTTCAAACACATCAAAATAAGTGTCCTGTACTGCCAGCATGGCTTTTTTCGCATCGCCCTGATCAAATAATGCAATAGCCTGTTGAATCTGCTGATTCACTTCTGCCGCCACGTTGGCCCAATCCTGCTCCGGTATGTTATCCGCAACAGCCTTTTCCTGCGTACTTTGTGCGCTCACCGCTTGAGTTTCCCGGGTTGTCGGCAGATTCGGCAGTTGTTCTTCAATGTCTTGCAGCAATACAGTGGTCTGATAGCCGAAATCATTGATACGTTCCGGTTGTTCGCTGAGTTTGATTAAATCGTAAAATTGCTGATTGATTGCCGATGAGACGGCGGCGGAGCGATTCTGGCGGATGGACATTTCCATTTCCGAATTTTTATAGCCGTCATATTGCGCCTGTTGTACCTGTTTTTTCGCTGTAGCGTAATCACCTTGTTGATAAGCGGCGATCGCCTGTGCCAGAAGATCATCAATTGTTTTAAAACTTTGCTGCCAATGCTGGGCGATATCCGGATGATCATAGACCTCATGCTGGGCGGAGGCGTTCAGCTGGTGCCCGTCGGCCAGCGACGGCAATACTTCCTGCAATTCGGCTTTCAGCCCGTCGATTTTCGCTTTTACCTCGGCAAAGGATTTTTCGGCACCGATCATCTTGCGGATCTCGCCGAAAGTCGCTTCCATTTGATAGCTTTTTTGTGCTGAAAAGTTAATGCGGATAGGACCTTCCAGATTTTCAAACACCTCAAAATACGCCATTTGCACTTCAGTACGGGCATCGTCGATATTATTTTGTTGATAGAGCTGTGCGGTTTTGTCCAGACGATTTTCAATATCTGCAACCCACTGTTGATAATTGTCGGTCGCATGGGCGGAATGGATAAAGAGGAAACTAAAAAGACAGAGAATATAGCGATAATACCGAGACACAGACATATGGATTCCAATCTAAATAAAAGTAATTCTTATCTTCATTGCGATTATCCTCTGATTATTTTATTTAGCAAGAAAAATATCGGTATTGTTAGCGATTTGTGATTGTCACCACATTTTTTGTTATAAAATATTAGTCAAATTGTTTGTTTTTGGTGAATGAAGAAATACGGTTGTGTACGATGTCCTGCTATCTCGATTACAAAATTATGAAAAAACAGACCGCACTTTTTAGCGTGAAAATCATTCTTAACAGCGAATAAGATTCGCCGGTGTGTAACGCTGCTTTTTCGCTTAAAGTGCGGTGATTTTTTCGGTATAATTTCGCTCATCCTTTTTAATTTTCTGAATTATTTTAATGAAACCGATCTTTCTTGAATTACGTCACTTAAAAACCTTGTTAGCCCTAAAAGAGACCGGTAGTGTATCGTTGGCGGCGAAACGGGTTTATCTAACCCAATCGGCGCTTTCCCATCAAATCAAATTGCTTGAAGATCAATACGGTCTGCCGTTATTTGAGCGTAAAACCCAGCCTTTGCATTTCACCGCGGCAGGCGAAAGGCTGATTAAACTGGCCAATGATATTTTGCCCAAAGTCGTGGAAGCCGAGCGTGATCTTGCGCGGGTAAAACAGGGAGATGCCGGGGAGTTGCGTATTGCGGTGGAATGTCATACCTGTTTTGACTGGCTGATGCCGGCAATGGATAATTTCCGCCGTGATTGGCCGCTGGTGGAGCTGGATATTGTGTCCGGTTTTCATACTGATACGGTCGGTTTACTGCTCACACATCGCGCAGACTGGGCGGTGGTGTCGGAAATTGAAGAAACGGCGGGGATTATTCATAAACCGTTGTTTTCTTATGAAATGGTCGGGCTTTGCGCGAAAGATCATCCGTTGGCGGCAAAGACGGTGTGGCAGGCGGAAGATTTCATTGAGCAAACTTTGATCACCTATCCAGTACCGGATGATATGCTGGATTTGTTGCGTAAAGTGCTACAACCAAAGGGCATTAATCCGATACGCCGCACCAGCGAATTGACGATCGCGATTATTCAGTTGGTAGCGAGTAAACGTGGCGTCGCCGCATTGCCGTTTTGGGCGGCTAAACCCTATTTGGATCGCGGTTATGTAGTGGCGCGGCAAATTACCGACAACGGCTTGTACAGCAATCTGTATGCCGCATTTCGGGAGGCGGACGCCGGCGTGGCGTTTGTCGATGATTTTTACCAAACGGTGAAAACGCAAAGTTTTTCCACCTTGCCGGGGTTATCGGTTTTAGAGTAGTTGGTTGTATGTCAGAGGTAAAACATGTCGGTTCGACCTGGGCGGCGGCAAAAGCGGCGTTTCCTTATTCCGCGCCGATGATGATCGGGTTTTTGTTTTTGGGGATTGCTTACGGATTATATATGAAAGCGCTGGGCTTCGGTGTATGGTATCCGGTGTTAATGGCGGCGTTAATTTATGCCGGTTCCGTGGAGTTTATTGTGGCGGGGGCGCTGGTGGCGCCGTTTGCACCGCTGCATATTTTTTTGATTACCTTAATGGTCAGCGGTCGTCAGATTTTCTACGGTATTTCTATGCTGGAAAAATATGGCGTCCATCTTGGTAAAAAGCGTTGGTATTTAATCAGCGCCTTGGTAGATGAAAGTTTTTCCTTGAATTATATGGCGAAAATTCCGCCGTCGTTGGATAAAGGGTGGTATATGTTTTTCGTCACGTTGTATCTGCAATGTTATTGGATTCTCGGCGCTGGTTTAGGCAATATATTCGGTGAAATTTTACCGCTTGATTTGAAAGGGGTTGAATTTGCCATGACCGCGTTGTTTCTGATTATTTTTGCCGAAAACTGGATGAAAGAAAAAAATCATGAAAGTTCGTTGCTTGGACTGGGATTGGCGCTGATTTGTTTGATTGCGGTTGGCAAAGAACATTTTTTAATTCCGACATTGATTGGGATTTGGGGCATTTTGACGCTGCGTCGCCCTAAATTGGCAACGAAACTGGCAAAAGCGGAGGATTAAATGACCTTAACCGAACAGATTATGACCATTGGTGTGGCGGTTTTGGCAGTGCAGTTATCCCGTTTGCTACCGTTTTGGGTTTTTCCGGCGAACCGTCCGATTCCCGAATATATTCGTTATTTAGGCAAAGTATTGCCCGCCGCAATGTTCGGTATGCTGGTGATATATTGCTATAAAAATATCGACCTTGCCTCGGATTATCACGGCGCACCGGATTTTATCGCTGGCATCGTGGTGCTGTTGCTGCATTTTTGGAAAAAGAACATGTTTCTTTCCATGCTGGTCGGCACCGGATTGTATATGTTTTTAGTCCAGCAAGTGTTTGTTTAACGGGCATTTGGTACTGCGCCCGGCAGTGTGGCGGCTCAAAAAACACCGCACTTTTTTGCCCGGCGCATTGCAGCGTCCGGGCATGATTTTAAGGCATTATGCGGCAAACAGTTTGTTGATAACGTTCAGCAGCAGATTGCATTTCGGTACTACGGAATCTATTTCCAGATATTCCGTTTTGGCGTGCATATTGCCGCCGGTCGGTCCAAGCCCGTCAATGGTCGGGCAACCGACTGACGCTGCGATATTGCCGTCACTGAGTCCGCCGGCATCCACCCAGCGGATCGGCATGCGTAATTCACTTCCCGCCTGAGCAAAAATCGCTTTTATGTTCGGCAGATTCACCTCATCAATCATAGGCGATTCGTCATTGATTAAAGTTTTTTTCGCACTGACACCGCTGACGAACGGATTTTCCAGCACGCGGTTTAAATGCTGATGGAAATAATCGATTGAGCTTTTCCGTTTGTAACGCATTTCAATGGTCAGCGCTGCGAAATCCGCAATGACGTTATGTGCGCTGCCGCCGTTTGTGATGACGCAGTTAAACGTATGTCCGGCTTCAAAATCATTGAGTTTGGCGAATTCGACAATAAAGTTTGCCGCCTCAACCAGTGCCGAGCGTCCTTTTTCCGGGCAGTTTCCGGCATGTGCCGCCGTGCCGTGAAATTCAATGTCGTAGGTCATCACGCCTTTTCGGGTTGCCACCATCGAACCGTCTTCGCGCGCCGGCTCCATGACAAAACAATAACGGGATTTACGTGCATATTGACGAATGCTTTCTTTCGCATACAGGGAACCGATTTCTTCGTGGGAATTAAGATAAACAGCAATATTATATCGACTTAGATCCAGTTCCTGCAAAATATAGAAGGTCAGTAATGCGCCAGATTTATCATCAATTGCGCCCAACGCGTTAATCCGTTCGCCTTGTTGTTTAAACGGTACGTCTTGTTGCGTACCGACGGGGAAAACCGTATCCATGTGGGCGATAAACAAAATATCGAATTGAGCCGCATCCGGATGATTGCTGATCAGCAAGCTGTCCGCCACTTTGCCGGGGTTTAGTGGGATTTTTTGATGTGCTAATCCCAGTTTGTCGGCTTTGCGGATGAACCAGTCGGCGACCCGATTTACGCCCTCAATGGAAGCAGTCGGGCTTTCGATGTCGGTTAATTCTTTTAATTCTGTGAGAAAGGTGTTCAGTTGTGCATTTTGCATAATATATTCTCCCGATTTAAACCAGAAAGCGCATTAACAGCATCGCCAGATAAGCGTTTATCAGGCAAATACCGAATAGTGCTGGATAATGTTTTCCGGCGACGCCTAGAACGCCCAATACGCGCCCCATATATTGCACCGTGGAACCGACCAGCGCCATTCCCGGCAACAAAATAGCGATATGTTGCGCATTTAAGGTGCCTTCCTGCACCAGTGCAACCAGTACGCCGGCCGCACCGCCCCAGCTTAAAAAGGCGGCGAGGAATACTGCGATGGATTCACCCGGCAGCCCTAATGGCGCCATCATAAAGCCGATATATTCGCCGATAAATTTTAATAATCCCGAGGTGTTGAGAATATAAATGATCACAAATGCCATTAATACGTTCGGAATCGTGCTGTGAATGGCAATATTCCAGCCCTTTCTGGCGCCTTCGACGAAGATGTCGGTGATTAATTTGGTTTCGTTGCCGCTCATAGGATTTCCTCGTTCTCTTTAACAAATTTTTTCACATATAAACGCATCAGGTTGGCACCGAAAATTTTGAAAACAAAAATAATGCCTAAGCACGTTGCGATGGACACCGGCGCGACTTGCCCGAATTGATCGCTGACTTGCAATAACGGCGCGAAAGAAGCCAGAAAATTGGTTAATAATGCACCGGCGCTAAATTGAAAAGCGGAAAAAATCAACAATTCTTTATGGCTGATTTTTCTTTCGTCGTATAACAATTTGGTGGTTGAACTTCCGGCATCGGTACTTTGTGTACTGGCAATTAACGAAATGGAACAAACCCCCGGGATACCCATTAGCGGTTTTAGAATCGGGCTGAGCCATTTTGAGGCGGCAACCAGTGCACCGTAATGCTCGAAAATTGCAACGAAACCCAGTGCCAGCATTACGCTTGGAATCAAGGTGACGGCAAATAAGAAACCGCCTTTTGCACTTGAACCGCCAGCTGTTTTTAACCATTCCGGAAACTGCCCACTCAGTTTGCCGAAATCAAAAATCCCACCCCACCAATCTTTGGCAAAACCGCCGAAAAAGATAATGGCGCATAGCAGGGAAATGGTGCCGGCGATCAACATTTTAGGATTGACATCTTGTTTCATTGTTTCTCCTTCTATCGGTAACGTAATAAATCTTGAACGTCAATATACGCTAAAATAGCGTAAGAAAATGTGACTTGTTTCACGAAACGGAATGAATAAAAAATGAAAGAAATGAATAAATTAGAAAAGATCCTGTGTAGATGAACGTCGATATATATCAGCATAAAAAGGCTCTGCTTGCGACAGAGCCGAATGGTGTTCGGACTTTGGAACACCGCCTGATTTTATAGATTACGATGTTTGCAAACAGCCTGTCTAAATTCGGTTTGATGAGCTGACAGCACTTCTCGGCTAATCGCGAAAACGCCAAGCCCGCCGTTTTTCAGCTCAAGCCACTGAAAGGGAACTTGCGGGAATTGTTCGATCAGGTGGATCATGCTGTTGCCGACTTCGCACACGAGGATGCCGTCATCGGTCAGGTAATCCGCGGCGGAGGCTAAAATTTGTTTGGTGATATGTAGCCCATCACTGCCCGAGCCTAGTGCCATTTCGGGTTCGTAGTGAAATTCCTGCGGCATGTCGGCAATATCTTCCTCATCCACATAAGGCGGGTTGGTGACAATTAAATCATATTTATCCGCGGCTAAATTGGCAAACAGATCCGATTGAATCGGATACACGCGGTGACTGAGCTGATGCTGTTCGATATTGATTTCCGCTACATTCAACGCATCTACAGACAGATCCACGGCGTCCACTTCCGCTTGTGGAAACTGATACGCACAGGCAATAGCAATACATCCGCTGCCGGTACACAGATCAAGAATACGGCTCGGTACTTGATTCAGTAAACCGTCAAAGTGTTCCTGTATTAGTGAACCAATTGGCGAACGCGGGATAATAACGCGCTCGTCAACGTAAAACTCCAGACCGCAGAACCATGCACTATTGGTCAGATATGCCACTGGCACACGTTTTTGCAGGCGAGCGATCACCAAATCGATCAGCTGTGTTTTTTCCGCGCGGGTAAGGCGGGCGTCATATAATGCCAGCGGCATATCGGGTGCCACCTGCAATGCTGCAAAGACCAGCTGTTGTGCCTCGTCCCATGCGTTGTCGTAACCATGGCCGTAATAAATATCGGCACGGTTAAATGTGCTGTATGTCCAGCGTAAAAAGTCTTTGATCGTATGTAGATCATTTTGTGGATGTTCTGTATTGATCGTTTCGATAAGCTGTCGGTTAAATGTTGCCGTATTCAATGGATATTCCCACTTATTGATGTGTTATTCAGGCGCTATTTATATCATATAACTGTGATATGATTAAGCCCGATTTAAACGAGAACAGAGATGACTATGCTGAAAGATGAAGATATCGCCTTATTTCGTGAGGCGGTAAAGGGCGCAAAGCCATTGGTACAGAATCGTATCGTTGTACCTAAAGTGCGCAATTTGAAGCAAAAAACTGAAATTCGCACTATGCGTGAAACGCAGGATACCTTATTCTTTTTTTCCGATGAATATGAACCCTTGCTGAACGAAGAAAGTGCGGTGAAATATTTGCGAGAAGGTGAAGATATGTATTTGCTGAAGCAATTGCGCCGCGGTGATTTCTCGCCGCAGATATTTCTTGATTTGCACGGGCTGACGAAAGAACAAGCCAAAACGGAACTGGCCGGTCTGATTCAGGCTTGCGAAAAGGAACATATCTATTGTGCAAGCGTCATGACCGGTTACGGCACTTATACGCTGAAACGTCAGATTCCGCGCTGGCTGGTACAGCATCCTCGAGTGCGTGCGTTGCATCAGGCGCCGAAGGCGTGGGGCGGTGATGCCGCAATTTTGATATTACTGGATGTCTGAGCGATGTTGTTTGATGCCGTGATTGTGCGAATTGCGCTGAAAGGCGGCATACAGCGGCGGCAAGATTTGACTGATCATATTCAGCTGTTGGATCGGAATGCTTAATTCCGATTGGCCGATATTGTCGCTCTGATCGGCATTAAATTGTGCGAGAGCTGAAGTAATATTGCTGTGTAATTTAGTAAAAATTTCCGGCGTCATTTCTTCAATGTGTTCCAGTGCATAAATTAATTTTTTAGCGATAGGATAAAACTCGGCCAGAAAACAAATGTTCTGCTGCATATGCTGCATATTATTGCGGTAGGCACCCAGTGCGGAAATGTAGCTGAGCAGCGAATAGTTCAGCTTCAACAGCTCGAACCCTTCCTGTAGGTAATCCCGGTAGCGTTTCGGCTCGTTATTCATATTGGATAAAGTTGCACTCAAGGCGGTGGCGTATTCATGAGCCTTACGCCGTGCGATGCGGTATTTCAAATTATCGCTTTTGCCGAACTGCAATTGGCTGATGATATACAATAAATAGCGCGCATCACTTTTAATTGCCTGGCGAATTACTTTATTGAGCTGGAGATATTTCCAGTCCGGCCATAAATAGGAGACGCCGAACCAAGCGATAAAAGCACCGATTAAGGTGTCCAGTAGGCGGGAATACAATGCGCTGTGAATATCGAAGCCAATCACATCAAAGCTAATCAATACCTGCAAAGTAATAAAAAAGGTGGAAAAGCTGTAATTGTTGGTTCTAAAAAAGAAAAACAGGGCACTGGTGGCGACGATTAACCCAAGTTGCAATTCAATAGTCGGCTGAGTATAAGGCAGTAGAGAACCGACAATCACGCCTAAAATGGTGCCGATAATTCGTTGTTTAAGGCGCAGTTTGGTGGCGGAATAATTCGGTTGGCAGACAAATACTGCGGTAAGTAAAATCCAATATCCGCGATCCAGTCGAAAAAATTCCACAATCGCGCAGGAAATAAACACCACGATAGATAATCTGACGGCGTGGCGGAATAACTGCGAATCAAAACTGAGATGGCTGTGGATAGCAAGCCAGATATTTTTTAATCCGGTAATCTGTTCGGTATGAATCTGCGCGTTTTCCGACCGCACTTTATCGGTACTTTGTTCTTGTTCCAGATGCTTTAACTGCCAATCGACGCCCTGTAGATTATTGATCAGATGTTTAATGCCAATTAACTGACGCGGTTCGACGGTTTTAAATTGTGCGTAATGTTCTAAGGATTGATGAATGCCGGAAATGGCTTTTTCCAGTCTCGGATCATAACGATAAGCCTGAGCTTGCTGTAATCCGGCGGCAATATCGCGGCAAGCCTGTGCCTGTAATTCAAGCAGGCGTTGAACGCGGAAGATCAGATCGGTATTTTTTAATTGTTCGGCAAGAATTTGATAATCAAAGTGACTTGAGTTGACGCGTTCATGAATTTCTTGCGCGGCAAAATAATATTTAATCATTTTACTGGTACGGCTGTGCCGATATTGTCCCCGAATCCGATAAAACAATGCCGTGCGGCAGGCATTAAACGCATTGATTAGATTACTGTTTTTCATTGCCAGCCGGATTTGTTTATTTTCTAGCTGTTCTATGTCGTCCGGATCAAAAAACTGGGATTTGGTTTCCAGATATTCGGCTAGGGCGATAAAAGAATGTGCCACACTTTCCTGTACCGGGCGGTTGGGAAAAAACAGGTAGACTACGATAGTCACTGCGCTGTAAAGTAGGGTGCCGCATAAAATAAGCAGCGGATTGATATACCACAGCGTGCCGGGAAAATAGGTCAGCGTGGTATAAAGCGCGATGACTAATGTGCCGAAAGCGATAGTGCTGTAACGCTGACCGAGTGCGCCGAGCATGGTGACAATAAAGGTCAACATTGTCATCAATAGCGTGAATTCGACACTTTTGCCCAGCGTGAGCTGTACACTGAGCGAAGAAATGGAAAACGCTATAACGGTGAAAAAAATATTTTTCAGTCGTCCGGTCAGGCGATTGTCCAAATCCACCAAGCCGCCAGCAATAATTCCCAGCACCAAAGGCATGCTTTGCTGGGAAATATCAAACCGCCAAACTGTTACCGCCGCGATATTCACGGCGATAAAAATAGGAATTGTTGCAATGACTTTTGCGTTCAACCAGTTATTCATTCACTTCCTTGGAGTTATCGATTATCAAGATGTCGCTGCGCACTTTGTTGTCGCGCCAGTTCGGCAAGTGCTTTCGGTACTACGCGCTGACCGACGGGAAACAATGCGATTCCCGCCAATTTAAAGTTAGCCAAGCCGACGGGAATGCCGATAATGCTCAAACATTGGGTGATGCCCGACATAATATGCAATAAACACAGCCACCAGCCGAATAATATAAACCAGACAATGTTGAGCACGGAACCGAGCGTATTGCCGGTCGTAGTTGTGGGTTCGAGATATTTAACATGAATAATCTCGTTGCCGAACGGTACCAGCGACATTTTGGTGATTTCCCAGCAGCTGCGGGTATAAGGCAAGGTGATTATCAGAATTGCGCTGGCGAAAGTCGCAAATAACCAGCCTAATGTGGTGGCAAAACCGCCGAGAATAAAATTCAGAATATTTAATATTAATGCCATACTTTCTCCTTAAAGTGCGGTTATTTTAACCGCACTTTTAGATAGTCCGCATAGTCGGGAATGCGAATATCAATAGTCCGGTTAAAATAGGGAGAGCTTATGATAAAGTCGGCGCTAGCCATATTCATTGCAATAGGGATATTCCAGACGGTTGCGATGCGCATTAGCGCTTTGACATCCGGGTCATGCGGTACGGCATTCATCGGATCCCAGAAAAAAATCAGCAAATCAATACGCTGTTCGGCGATTAATCCGCCGAGCTGTTGATCGCCGCCCATCGGTCCGCTAAGCAGATTGGTGATTTCCAGACCGGTTTCTTTGCCGATAAGACCGCCGCTGGTGCCGGTGGCGTACAGCCGGTGGGATTGCAGTAAAGTGCGGTTGTTTTTACACCAGTTTATCAGATCCTGCTTGCAGTGATCATGCGCGACCAACGCAATGTGTTTGGCTGCCGCTAATTGGCGGGTTGTACTTTGCATAGCGTCTCCATAATAAAAAAGTGAGCAACCAAGCCCACTTTAAGATCAAAATAGATAAACATCAAAACAAATTATTTTTGTTTTTTCGCCCAGTCAAGGAAACGAGCTTGAGTGTCTTTATCCGCTTGCTGGAACCAATATTGCAGTTGTTGTTCGGCGACGTTTTCACCTTGCACCACAACTTTGCCTTTTTGCGCTTTGGAAAAGCCCGGCACGGCGGCAGGAATCGCGCTGGTCGCCAATGAAGGCACAGAAGCCACTGCGCCGGAGGCATTATATTCGGAAAGATTTTCGATTAAATTGGCCCCCGGCAGAAAGCCTTCCTGTTTTAAGCTATCCTGTTTGTTTGCAATTGCTTTGCCGGAAACAGTTTTAACGATGATTTCCGGTTTCTGGTTGAACATAGAAGCGTCGCGTTCGGTTTCAATGCGAGGAGCGGTGATTACGATATCTTCTGCACTGCCCTGAAAGGTGACTACAACCGGGTTAGATTCGAATAATGAGCGATCGGAACCGGATTTTACCACTTCGCTGACACGAACAACAACCTGATGGGTTCGAGTATCATTAACATTAAAAGATTTGGTTGATTTTAATAATGATTTGCTTGCTTTTTGTCCGTCGATAGCCAGAAAATCAACGTTTGACGAGCTGCTCACAACACCAGCAAAACTTGCTGTGCTGGTTAATAAAGCTGCGGTAGCCAATGCAGCGAAACGAAATTTCATACTTGCTCCTCTATGATGGGAATAATGTCTTTTAATTCTAACGCACTCTATTCGATAAAGCGTTAGCCGTATGCTATTCTAATTTAAGGCAAATGGAAATAGAAAAATTCATTTTCAGCAAAAATTTTTACTTTTTCACCTGATTTGAGCGAACATCGATAAATGACGGAGGAAACTATGTTGAAGAAGCAATTTACTGTTTATGGTGTGGTTCAGGGGGTCGGTTTTCGTTTCTTTACTTGGCGCGAGGCGGTTAAAATCGGTGTGCGCGGTATGGTTAGAAATTTATCCGACGGCAGCGTTCAAGTTGTGGCAATCGGCTCGCAATCTCAGCTTGACGCGTTACGTCGTTTTCTGCAACAAGGGCCGAGAACTGCGCTGGTAGAGCGGGTTCTCGAGCAGGATTATCGCGGCGAACAGCAATTTGAGGGGTTTTCTGTCCGTCGTTAGTGCTGTTTCAGTTTGCTGTAACCTAATGAAAACAGGAAGAAAATTGCTTGTAGCAGAATAATGCAGGCACCGGTAGCGCCGTCAATATGATAGCTGATAATGGTACCCAGAATACTGGTGCTCACTGAAACCGAGACGGCAATGAGCAGCATAGTATCGAAGCGTTTGCTAAGAGTATAAGCGGTAATTCCCGGGGAAATCAGCATGGCGACCACCAAAATCACACCGACCACCTGCATCGCGCTGATAATAGTCAGCGCCAATAATATCAGTAAGCCGTAATGCAGCAGACGCGGAGACAGTCCCGCGACCCGCGCGTGGCTGGGATCAAAACAATAGAGCAGAAAATCCCGTCGTTTCAGCAGAATGATCAGTAAAATCAGCGCGGCGGTAATAAAGGTTTGCCATAATTCGGCGGAACTGACACCGAGCAGGTTGCCGAACAAGATGTGCATGAGATGCTGGTCCGTATCTACTTTGGTGAACAACACCAGTCCCAATGCAAACATACCGGAAAAGACAATACCCATCACGGTGTCCTCTTTGATGCGGCTATTTTCTTTTAAATAACCGATACTCAATGCACAAGCCAGACCAGAGCCGAACGCCCCGGCGGCAAGTGGCAGTCCGAGCCAATAGGCCAGTACGATGCCGGGAAGTACTGCATGGGAAACCGCATCGCCCATCAACGCCCAGCCTTTCAGAATCAAATAGCAGGATAGTACAGCACAGATCACCGCCACAATAAGCGCAGTTAACAGCGCATTTTGCATAAAAGGGTAGCCGAATGGTTCAAAAAACCAATTGAGAATATTATTCATGGCGGGCCTCCTGTGCGACGGCGCGCTTTTGTGTGAATAAACCGTATTTCGGGGAAAACAGGAAAGCCATCAGAAAAAGTGCGGTCTGAAAACAAACAATTAATCCGCCTGTGGCGCCGTCCAAATAATAGCTGAAATAAACTCCCAATGCGCTGGTTACGATACCCAGTGAGACCGCAATAATGACCAGCGTTTTAAAGCGATCCGTCAATAAATAGGCCGTCGCACCGGGGGTGACAACCATGGCGATCACTAATATGGCACCGACGGTTTGTAATGCGGCGACCACGCAGGCACTGAGCAAAACGAAAAAGAGCAGTTTATAATAAAACGGTGACAATCCGACAGACGCGGCATGGGTTTCATCAAAGAAAACCAGCAATAGATCTTTCCAGAAAATCAATAGTAAAATCAGGCAAATCGCGATGATGATAGCCACTTGAACAATATCTTCGTCGGCAATACCAAGAATATTGCCTAAAATAATTTCCTGTACGTTAACCGAGGTCGGGTTTAATGAGATGATCAATAAACCGACAGCGAAAAACGTAGTAAAGATAAAGCCGATAATGGCGTCTTCGCGCAATGCCGAGATAGATTTGATCCACAGAATGGAAAGTGCGGCTAAAATTCCGGCAAAAAATGCGCCCAGCGCATAGGGAAGGGCGAGAGAATAGGCAATAGCAACGCCGGGAACCACTGAGTGAGACAGCGCATCGCCGATTAGCGACCAGCCTTTCAACATTAGATAGGCGGATAAAAATGCACAGATTCCGCCCACGGTCGCGCTTAATATCAGCGCCTTTAGCATGTAATCATAGGAAAACGGCTCAAGTAAAATTGCTAGCATGGGCGGTTTCCCTTAGAACGCGGGTTTCTTTCACGTGCCGTTTCGACGGCATGTTCTTTGATAATCGGTGCGGGAGGATCATTTTTAGTTTGCCCATAAAATACCGCCGGCAACTCATCATCAGTCAATACCGTAACCGAGCGATTGTCTTCATCATCATGCAGATCACGCCCGAGCAATTTGACATTGCGCAGCACACCGCCGAACACCAATTCAAGATGTTGCTGAGTAAAGGTGGTTTCCGTGCTGCCTTTTGCCAGCACAGTGCGGTTAATCATAACAACCTGATCACAATAATCCGGCACGGAACCCAAATTATGGGTGGAGACCAGAATAAGATAGCCTTCGGTGCGTAATTGCGCCAGTAACTCCATAATTGCGTTTTCCGTTTGCACATCAACACCGGTAAAAGGCTCATCCAGTAAAATGATTCGGCTTTGTTGTGCTAACGCGCGGGCAAGGAAAACACGTTTTTTCTGACCGCCCGACAGCTCACCGATTTGTCGTTCAGCCAAGTGTTCGATACCGACCCGCTGCATGGCGCGCTGAACTTCCTGTTTATCGACGGTTTTCGGCATTCGCAGGAAGTTCATATAGCCGTAGCGCCCCATCATAACGACATCATAAACGGAAACAGGAAACTGCCAGTCCACATCTTCGCTTTGCGGGACATAAGCCACCATATTCCGTTTTAGTGCTTTGGCGATAGGCAGCCCGCACAGTTGGATTGTGCCTTGCTGCGGTTTGATTAATCCCATTAAGCTTTTAAACAGGGTGGATTTTCCACTGCCATTCACCCCGACTAAGGCACAGGTCGTGCCGCCCTGCAATTCAAATGATACATCATAAATAGCAGTGTGACCGTTGTTATAACGTACCGTGACGTTGTCAACATAAATCGAAGTCGGGGTTTGAGAGGACATTATTTTTCAAATCCTTTTACAATAGTGGTAACAGTGGTATTTAACAAATCAATGTAAGTTGGTACCGGTCCTTCAGCATTAGATAAGGAATCCACATAAAGCACGCCGCCGTATTTCGCACCGCTTTCTTTTGCTACTTGCTGTGCCGGTTTCGGAGAAATTGTACTTTCACTGAATACTACCGGAATGTGGTGTTTTTTGACTAGATCGATCATATGACGCACTTGTTGCGGTGTACCTTGCTGCTCCGCATTAATCGGCCATAAATAGACTTCCTGTAAACCGTAATCCTGTGCCAGATAACTGAACGCGCCTTCACTGGTTGCCAGCCAGCGCTGCTGTTGCGGAATTTGTGCCAGTTTTTTACGCAATGGTTCGTCCAGTGCTTTGATTTTCTGTGCATAATTTTCCGCATTACGGCGATAAGTGTCCGCATTTTTCGGATCGTATTTAACTAACGCATTTTTAATGTTTTCAATATAGACAAGCGCGTTAGTCGGTGACATCCAAGCATGTGGATTCGGTGCGTCTTTATAAGGACCTTCAAAAATTGAAATCGGCGTAATCCCTTCGGTTACGACTACGGACGGCTTATCCTGCACATTCTGGAAGAAGCGCTCAAACCAGCGTTCCAGATTCAAACCGTTCCATAAAACGAGATCGGCAGACTGAGTTTTTACAATGTCTTTCGGAGTCGGTTCATAATCATGAATTTCTGCGCCGGGTTTTGTAATAGACTCAACCGTTGCCGCATCGCCAGCAACATTCTGCGCAATATCCTGAATAATGGTAAAAGTCGTAATCACCTTAAATTTGGCATAGCTGGGCAGGCTGGATAAGGTTAAAAGTGCGGCACTAATTAGTATTAATAAACGTGACATAATTTCTCCTTTAAAGATTAAGTTATTAAGTGCCAGCACATTATACAAGGTTATTTTATATTTGCAAATGATAATGATTATCGATTTTAAATCAAAGGCACTTTGCTGGCTTAGGTAATCCAGCAAGTTTAGTTGCCTGTTTTGCCGGCCCGTCCGGAAAGAGACGCTGTAAATAACGGCTGTTTCCTTTTTCCTCACCCAGCTTTTGCGCCATAGCTTTCACCAACATTCGGATTGCCGGTGAGGTTTTATATTCCTGATAAAACGCCCGTACAAAATGGATTACTTCCCAATGGGCCTCGCTTAACTCCAGCTTTTCCTGCCGGGCGATAGCTAAAGCAACATCGCGATTCCATTGGTTTAAATCAAGCAAGTAGCCTTCCGAATCCGTTTCAAGTTGTCGATTATTTACGATTAACATCATTTTTACACTATACTGAATGTTTTTATTATACAGAAACGCCCCTATAAAGGGGCGTCGAATTTACCTATTGAACTAATAATTAATCATCGCTGCCGAAAATACGCAATAAGTTTAGCAAACTGACGAAAATATTATACAGCGAGACATACAAGCTGACTGTGGCGCGAATATAATTGGTTTCGCCGCCGTGCACGATATTACTGGTTTCATATAAAATAGCCATACTTGAGAAGACGATAAATAGTGCGCTTAACGCGACATAAAATCCCGGCATATTAAAAAAGAAACTGGCGATCATTCCGACGACTAGCACGATAAAAAGGGTAAACATCATGCCAGATAGGAACGACATATCTTTTTTAGTGGTTAACACATAAGCGGAACAAGCAAAAAATACCGCTGCAGTACCGGCTAACGCAAATACGATAAGCTCACCTAATCCTGCACCGACATAAGCGTTTAATATCGGGCCGAGAGAGTAGCCCAGAAATCCGGTCAGTGCGAATGTGGACAGAATACCCCATCCGCTGTTTGCTAATGCGTTATTTAAGAACAGCAACCCGTAAAAACCGAGCAACAGAATACCGTAATGCAATGGCGGCAGATTTAATGCCATTGCAGCAAATGCGACAACGGCGGAGAAAGTCAGCGTTAAAGCAAGTAGAAAATAAGTGTTACGTAATACTTTATTCGTTGCTAAAACCGATTGTTCTCTGGTGTCAACAATAATTCGTGATTGCATAAAATCTCCTGTTTAATAATAAAAGTGCTCTGCCATAAAGTAATGGCTAACCTATTAAAAGTCAATGTATCGGCAATATCTTTTTCATCATCGTTGTTTGAAATCCGCCCGAAACGGATAAATTATCATCTTTTAATGCATCAACTATTATTTTTTGATTTACTCCCTCCATTATCTGTACTATATTTTGCACAATCAAAACGGAGGAATGGTCGAGTGGCCGAAGGCACCGGTTTCGAAAACCGGCGAGGGTTTACGCCCTCCGTGAGTTCGAATCTCACTTCCTCCGCCATTTTTTGATAAGGTTGTAAGTTAAAAGTGTTAAAAATCAGCAGCTTACGAATTTTTTTATTTTCTGTGATTTCTTCTAACTCCTCATTTTCCGCTCGCATTTTCGATGTGTCTAAAATCAAGTTTGACGAGAGTTTGAACTGTGCATTTAATTTAAAAGTGCGGTAAAAAATTTGGTTGTTTTTTTATTCACTATATAAGAAAAAGTCATCACCCCATATAGCCATATATGAGGTGATTTTAATTATATTTTAATAGAGTAAATCTACCATTCCCACGGTTAAAGCAGGGATATAAGTGACAGCCATTAATGTTATCAATAATACTAGAATAAACCATAAGTTATCTTTGGTTACACTCCAGATATCTTTTTTAGCGATTGACGAAGCCGTAATAAGAACACTGGCTACCGGTGGAGTTTGCTGTCCTACCGCGATGTTGAGCGTCAGAATAATACCGAAATGGATAGGATCAACGCCTAGTTGTGCGATGAGTGGCATAACAATTGGGACAACAAGAATGATAGCGGCTGCACCATGCAGGAACATACCAATAATAAATAACATAAGGTTCAGCATCATGAGCACAATATATTTGTTATCAGAGATACCTAAAATTGCTGATGCCATATGCTGAGGAACCTCTTGTTCAGTTAGAAACAATCCTAGTGCGGCAGAAGTTGCAACCAACAGCATAACAACGGAAGTTCCGTTGACACTTTCGACAATGGCTTTACGTAAGGAGGCAAAAGTGAGCTCTTTATAGATAAAGAGACCGATAATCAATGCCAGCAACACAGCTAAACCGGCCGCTTCCGTAGCGGTAGTAAAACCGCTGATAATACCACCTAAAATAATTGCCGGTAACGTTAATGCCCAAATTGCGTCTTTAAAGGATTCACATAATTTACGTAGGCTGAAAGATTCCTCCCTTGGCAAATTGTATTTTACCGCATAATAGTAACAAACAATGAACATACCTATTGATGCGAGTCCGCCAGCGGCTAAGCCGGCAATAAATAGTTTGGATATTGAGACATCGGCCATCGCACCGTAGATAATCATCGGCAATGATGGCGGAATAATTACGGCTAGTGAGGCAGAGGAGGAAGTTACTGCGGCAGAAAATGTTGCTTTATAGCTCCGTTTTTTCATCGCCGGAATTAAAATTGAACCTAATGCGGCAACATCTGCAACGGAAGAACCTGATATTTCGGCAAAAATCATTGATACACCGACATTTACCATCGCCAGTCCGCCACGAATAAAGCCGATAATCGCATTTACGAAATTGATTAATCTGACAGAAATTCCCCCGGTATTCATTAAGGTGCCGGCTAAAATAAAGAGAGGAATTGCCAGTAATGAAAAATTTGAGGCACCGTCAAAAATAGATAGTGCAATATTGTAAACAGAGTCAAAGTTGTTTGTGGCTAGCATACCCAATACCGATACGACGCCTATGGCAACCGCAATCGGAACATTGATCATAACGAGTAGAATTAATCCTATTAATACTAAGAATGCAATCATTGTATTTTCTCCTTAGCCATTTGCATATCCGCACTATTAGTAACCTCTTTTATCGCTTGCTCGATTTCCTCATCATCTTGCGTTTTACCTTCCATAACGGCTTTAAATGCTTTTGGCATAGATAATAACTCTGCAATAATAAATAGCATGCAACCGATTGGTAATGCCGATTGTGTTAGTGATAAGGGGATAAACTCAAGACTGGTTAGTGTTTCTCCTCCAAAAACGGATAATACATAAAAGCCGGCCCATGCCAGTAATGCAAAGAAACAGATAATAATGATCTCATTTAAAACAAATACCACTTTTTTCAGAGCAAGCGGCATTGACGCTACCAGGTTACCAAACCCCATATGACTGCGATTGAGCGCGCATAATGCGCCGCCATAAAATGTGAGCCAAGCAAGTAGAATTGCGGAGATTTCATCGTACCAATGGAGTGAAACGCCAAAAAATCGACTGAAAATTGATAAAATAATGATTATTGCTAAAGCGACCAAGATCAATGAAGAAATTAGGGTCAGAATTTTCTTCACAAAATTAAATAATATATCCATAAAATAACCTCAATTTTTATTATTTAATAGCTTCTTGGGTTTTTTCCAATAAAAACTTGCCATTAGGCACTTCCGCTGTAAATTCTTGGTAAATCGGTTTGCTTGCTTCAATAAACGCAGAAATATCAACAGAATTTAAGTTCATGCCGCTTTCAGTAAGTTTCATTTCCAATTGTTTATCTAAGTGTTCGGCCTCCTGATATGACCAGGATTGCGCTTCTTTTGCGGCAGTTTCAATAATTTCTTTTACATCGGCGGGAAGTTTTTTGTATGAGTTGGTTCCGACAGTTAAATAAGCCGGGGAGTAAACATGATTAGTTATACTCAAATATTTTTGTACTTCTTGTAATTTTGCTGCATAAATATTAGTTAGCGGATTTTCTTGACCATCTATAACACCTGTTCTTAAACCGATAAATACATCACCGAATGGAATCGGTGTTGGATTTGCTCCCCATGCTTTGAACATTTTTAACCGCCAAGAACTGTTTGGAGTTCGAATTTTTAGACCTTTTAAATCTTCCGGTTTATTAATTGGGCGGCTATTATTGGTAATATTTCGAAATCCGTTTTCCCACAATCCAATGATTTTATAACCTTTTTTCTCTGCTTCCGGGGCAATATAAGGGTAGAAAACGTCTGTTTCTACTTTAGCTAATTGTTCACGATTGGTAATCAAAAACGGTAATTCGAAAATAGCCATTTGAGGTATATTTGTTGCTAAGGTGGATGACAGTAATGCAATATTAATTGTGCCTAGTTTTAGTTTTTGTTGTGTGTCTTTATCCGAGCCTAGCTGACCTGAACCAAAGAATTTAAGCTGATAATCTGATTTTATTGAAGATAATTTTTCGTTTGCCGTATCAACAAAATGTTTGGTGGTATTATATTGCAAGGAACCGGCACTGGCAGTGGTTGACACAATTAGATCTTTTGCTTGGGAAGAAAAGCCAATTGACAAAAATGCTATTAATATGACCGCACTTTTGAATAAATTAATTTTCATATGAATCTCCTTCAGTTCATGTTGATAGAAAAGTCGAATAAATCCGTTTATAGAAATGCGGGCTTCCTTAGCTAATACCGTGAACAAATTAACAAATAATGATTATTTGCTCAATATGGGAATCCTCGAATATATGATCGAGTTCACATCGATGTAAGGAATAGATCTAAAAAATGTGAAGATTATCGCATTTATTGAGTTTTTTATAAGATAAATAAAAAATTCTAGCCATGAACTTTTGTAAAATAATTAGAATTAAAAGTATCAAATGTTCAGTGTGATAACTTTTATATCGTCTAACATGTCAAAAATCATTACTCTTTATTTTCGACAATTTTGTTGATAAAGATACTGATTTTGCATTTTTTAGCATGAATAAAAAAGCCGCAAGCTTAATACTTACGACTCTCTATCTATAATACGTTCAAAAATAGATATCAAATATATTCCGCCAGTGCTGTTGCGATGCCGTCTTCATCATTGGAAAGGGTGGTTATGGTGGATTGTTGTTTGACTGCCGGTTCGGCGTTGCCCATGGCGATACCGAGTCCGACAGATGTCAGCATACTGGTATCATTGTGATTATCGCCGAATGCCATGACGTTTTGTGGATCGATGTGCCATGTGTTAAGCAGTTCAAGCAAACGTCTGCCTTTACTGTTTCCGTTTCTGGCGATATCGACGCGATCCACCCAAGACCATTCGCAACTGAAATTTTCCGGCGGCAGTTCGGCAACGGTCTGTTCCATAATATTTCGATCCGGGTGGCTGACGACAAATTTCCAGATAACTTCATTGTCTTTTTCCAATAATTGACGGAAATCCTGTAGCTGCTGAAGTTTAGGGCGTACAGCTTCAGGACAACTGGCGACCCACCGACTGAATTTTCGCATGTGATCATTGAGCTGTAGGTAATTCATGGCATCACGCGAATACATGAGTAAATGCGTGTCGTATTTTTCTGCGACTTCAATAATCTGCTGTGCTTGTGCTTTAGACAGGGGATTGGCAATTGGCATGCTGTCGGTTTCAGCATCATAAATATAGGTGCCGTTACAGCAGATAATTGGGGTATCTAAGCCCAGTTGATAATGATAAGGGCGAGCAGCAGTGTGATGACGACCGGTGACCAAAATAATTTTAATGCCTTTTTCACGGGCGTTTTGAATAGCGCGTTGACTGGATGCTAAAATCTGTCCCTGACTGTTTAATAGCGTGCCGTCAAGGTCAAAAGCAATTACCTGAAATCTCATGTTTTCCTCTCTGTCATACTTTATAGGTATATCAAGTATAGAGTCTTTGTTACTGAAAATAAACAAAAAACCGGATACGGGCGAATTAAACGGCGAGTATTTTACGTCACAATACCGTCTCCGTTCTGTAATCGGAGACGGTCTTTTTGTGGATGAATATGGGGATTATGGAGGTTATCCCGCGTGTTATTTAGCTTGTTGAGCAGTGAACATAAACGGATTCTGACCGCTACGTGCAAAGCCTTTTTCTTCCAGTTCAATATCCAGAAAAATCGCGGCTAAATCATCTGCGACCGGTTCTACGTTATGATCTTTTTCCTGAAAGAGAATTTTTAGATAGCTATTGCAGTCACCGCAGCTTTCCGCTCGCACCGCCGCCATTTCGTTATCTAACGTCCAGTAAGACACTTTACCGTCATGTCCGCAGTTCGTGCATTGCGCGCGCATCAGATTCCATTCGCTTTCACACAGGGAGCAGTGAAGATAGCGTAATCCTTGCGAAGCGCCGAAATGCACCAAACTTGATACCGGTGCCGAACCGCAGACCGGGCAGTGATGCAACTGCTGCGTATTTTCGAGATTATGTCCGTGCGGAATTTGCTCGGTAAGCTGAACCCAGTAAAGGGATAACGCTGCCCAGATAAACACGGCTTTATCAGCAAGGTGCTCAGACAAATTCTGTGTCAACAGCTCATCGGCGATTTGCTCCAATTCGCTGTCGGAAGCCTGTTCAAGGTGTGTGATGACGTTTCTAACCGTATCATTTGCATTAGGTTTCAGATGTGTGAGCAAAGCGTGCAATGCTTGGCGCCAGTATGAATCTCGCTGCCAAGTAGCTGCATTGAGCGGAATATAGGATTCTAATGTTTTATGCGCCAGATGATCTTTTGCCAGCGGCAGCGTCATTAACACATCCAGCTGGGCAGCTGCAACAGCGGCGGCAAAATGGAGATAATCCGCCAGCGGGTGATTTTCTGCCAGCGTTTTTAATCGCTCGACGCGCCGGGAATAGATATTTTTCGGATTAGAAAACAATAACGCAGGACGTTGATAGGAATCGGTTGCTTTTTGCAGTTCTGATTCGGGTAAAATTCGGATTGCCATAATAGTCTTTGTGTTGAAAGAAAGTGCGGTGAAAATTTTATAAATTTATAAAAATTCGACCGCACTTTTAAGGGTTACTTGGTGTTGTCCGCCTGTTTTTCAAGTTCAGGTAATACTTCTTCTTTGAACCATTTCGGGTGGTGTTTTTTCGCCCAGCGGACTGTTACCCAGCCTTCCACGATACCGCGGATTGAACCTTTTACCCAAAATGCCATGTAAATGTGCACCAAAATGCCGGTAAACAGCGCAAATGCACTGGCAGAGTGGAGTAAAATCGCAATGCGGATGACGGGGATCGGGAAATTATGGGCGAAATATTGGCGCCACATAATGATCCCGGTAGTCAGTAATGTGAACATGGCGAGGATTAAGGTCCAGAACAGCATTTTCTGCCCGAGGTTGTATTTACCGTTGTAGGCAACGGCGTGTTCATTACCGAGCAGGACTTGCTTGATGCCTTTCAGCCAGCGGATATCGTTTTTCTCCGGAATATTATGATGCCAATAAATAAAGGCAAGAATAATAAACGAGATAAACATGATGATGCCGGTGAAAGGGTGCACGGCACGCGCAAGCTGCGGCGTACCGAGTATTTCATGCAACCAAGCAAAATCCGGGAAGAAGAACGCCACGCCGGTGAACATGGTCATGAAAAAGCAGATTACAAGGAACCAGTGACTCACCCGCGCCAACGGTTTATGGCGCACGATTTTAGTGTCATTGCTGAGATTTAATTTACTCATGTTTTTCCCCTCTGTCTTCTGCCTCAAACTGTTCGCTGTGATCTTCCACATCTTCCTCTTCATTTGGACCCACGGTGAGGTAATGCGCCACTTCAGCTAACGCCAGACCGCCCATGGCTATCGCCGCAACCGGTTTGAGCACGTCTTTCCACAGTGTTACGCTGATATCAATGTGCGGATCTTTCGGCAAACCGGAATACAGCTCGGGTTTGTCGGCGTGATGCAGCACATACATCACATGGGTGCCGCCCACGCCTTCTGGATCGTAAAGCCCCGCGTTTTCATAGCCGCGCGATTTAAGATCGGCAATACGTTTTTCAGCATAGACTTTCATTTCCTCTTTTGAACCGAAGCGAATCGCGCCGGTCGGGCAGGTTTTCACGCAGGCTGGTTCTTGCCCGACAGACACGCGATCCACACAGAGTGTACATTTATATACGCGGTTATCTTCAGGATTCATGCGCGGAATATTGAACGGACAGCCGGCGATACAATAACCGCAGCCGATACATTTATCCGATTGGAAGTCCACGATACCGTTGGCATACTGGATGATTGCCCCCGGTGCCGGGCAGGATTTTAAACAGCCCGGTTCGGTGCAGTGCATACAGCCGTCTTTACGGATTAACCATTCCAGACGATCGTTTTCTTCCACTTCATTAAAGCGCATTACCGTCCATGCTTTTGCGTTCAGATCGGTCGGATTGTCATAAACGCCGACACATTTTGCATCGACGGCCGAGCGAATATCATTCCATTCGGAGCAGCCTACTTGACAGGCCTTGCAACCGATGCAGGTGCTGACGTCGATCAGTTTTGCCACTTCCACTTTATGATCTCGTGCATGCGGCGGCGGTGTATAGCCTGAAGTCGCGGAGACTTTAACGATATCTTGAGTCATTACCGATGATGTCATTTAGCGCCTCCTATCGTTTCAGCCACTTTTTCAATATTCACCAGGAAGGTTTTGTATTCCGGTGTCTGTGTATTGGAATCGCCCCATGATGGGGTCAGAGTATTGGTGGAGAAACCGCGGTTTCCTTTTCCGTTCAATGCTTTCATATTCCAATGGATCGGCATACCGATCTGATGGACAGTTTGTCCGTTGATGGTTAACGCCTTAATCCGTTTAGTGACGACGGCGACCGCTTTAATATAGCCGCGCTTGGAGGTAACTTTCACCATATCGCCTTTTTCGATACCTTTTTCTGCCGCCAGTTCTTCGCCGATCTCCACAAATTGCTGCGGTTGAGCAATGATATTCAGGGCGGATTGTGCCGTCCAGCTGTGGAAATGTTCGGTTAAGCGGTAAGAGGTTCCTACATATGGGAATTCGCTGCTTGAACCGATAAATTCACGATCTTGCTGATAGATGCGGGTGGTCGGATCGCTCACCACATTTGGATGCAATGGGTTCGTCCCGATCGGGCTTTCTATCGGTTCGTAATGTTCCGGCAACGGTCCACTGTTGATCTTATCCACCGCAAACAAGCGGCCTACGCCTTCTGCCGACATAATAAACGGTCCGGTATCTGCGCCTGGAGGAATTGCACCGTAGTCGGCGACATCCATCCAGTTCCAGTTTTTACCGTTCCATTTGATCAGCTGCCGTTTTGGATCCCAAGGGTTACCGTTAATATCCAGTGAGGCGCGGTTATACAGGACGCGACGGTTTGCCGGCCATGCAAAGCCCCAGCCGATGTTACAGCCCAAACCGGACGGATCGGAATTATCACGATTTGCCGTCTGGTTACCTTTTTCAGTCCACTGTCCCGCATAGAGCCAGTTAGCCGATGAGGTTGTGCCGTCATCACGCAAGTGAGCGAACCCATTGATCAATTGACCTTTTTTATACATCAGATTGCCGTTATCATCATAAAGATCCGCTAAGGCATAGCCGTTGAGTTCTTTACATAATTCTTCCGCACTTGGGGAATGTGGCTGAATGTAATCCCATGTCATTGCCTCAAGAGGTTCCATCCCGCGTCCGCCTTCGCGATGATAGAGTTCCAGCAGTTCTTCGCGCAGCATCGACAGAATATCGACGTCCGGCAATGCTTCACCCGGTTGATCACAGGCTTTCCAATGCCACTGTGCCCAGCGTCCGGAGTTGGCAATTGAGCCGTCTTCTTCGGCAAAGCAGGTGGTTGGAAGACGGAAGACTTCCGTTTGAATCTCTGCCGGGTTCACATCATTGGACTCACCGAAGTTTTTCCAGAATTCCGAGGTTTCGGTTTGCAACGGATCTAAAATAATTAAATATTTCAGTTTGCTTAACGCGGCAAGAGTTTTATTTTTATTGGGCAGAGAGTTTAATACATTGAAACCCTGACAAATATAACCGTGCATTTTACCCTCATTCATTAAATGAATGTGAGTAATCGGATCGTACATTCGCTCAAATTTCGGCAGGAAATCAAATCCCCAACCGTTTTCTTTGGTTGCTTTATCACCATAGAATGATTTCATTAAGCTGACAAAGAATTTTGAGGTGTTGCGATAGTAATTCACCTGATTCGGCACAATATCTTTCGGCGTAATGGCGTCAATATATTGCTCGTAAGAGGTTTCTTTATCGTTCGGTAAACGCATATAACCGGGTAATGAGGTCGGCAGCAAGCCCATATCCGTAGTACCCTGTACGTTAGAGTGACCGCGTAACGCATTGATTCCGCCGCCTGGCATACCGATATTACCCAGCAAGAGTTGGATAATCGCCATCGAACGGATATTTTGCGTCCCGATAGAATGCTCGGTAAAGCCCAACGCATACAAATGCGTCATGGTCTTATCGCGCGCTGAGGTTTTGCCGATTTCTTCGCAGATATAATGGAAATCTTTCTGTTTTACACCGCACATTTGTTCCACCAGCTCCGGTGTGTAACGCGCAACATGTTCACGCAGAATATTCAGCACACAGCGCGGATGTTGCAATGTCATATCGCGTTTAGCATAACCGTTTTCGTCTAATTGATAAGACCAGCTTGATTTATCGTAACTGTTTTTTTCTTCATTGAAGCCGGAGAATAAACCGTCCTCGAATTTGTAGCCTTCGTTGATCAGGTAAGATGCGTTGGTGTAATGTTTTACATATTCATGCTGAATTTTATCGTTGTCCAGCAGATATTTCACCACGCCCATTAAGAACACAATGTCCGAACCAGAACGAATCGGGGTATAGAAATCCGCCACCGCGGCTGTGCGGTTAAAGCGCGGATCGACCACGATGATTTTCGCACCGTTTTTCTTCGCTTCAATTGCCCAGCGGAAGCCCACAGGATGCGCTTCAGCGGCGTTACCGCCCTGTACCAGAATAAGATTGGCGTTTTTAATATCGACCCAGTTATTTGTCATCGCACCGCGACCAAATGATGGAGCAAGACTTGCTACCGTTGGTCCGTGTCAAGTATTCGCTTGGTTGCCTACCGGCAGCATGCCGAGCATACGAATCCATTTATGGGTTATTAATGCCGCCTCATTACTGATTGCCGAAGCGGTCAGAATTCCGGTGGTAGTCCAGCGGTTAACGATATTGCCGGCGTCGTTTTTCTCAATAAAGTTGGCGTCACGGTCATCTTTCATTAGACGCGCGATACGTTTTATTGCATCCTGCCAAGATATACGTTCCCATTTGTCCGAACCGGGCGCGCGATATTCTGGGTAAAGGCTGCGGCTTTCGCTGTTGACATAATCCAGTGCGCCTGCGCCTTTCGGGCACAATGCGCCGCGGCTGACCGGATGATCCGGATCACCTTCAATATGGAACAGTTTACTGCGTGTATTTGTGCCGGTATGAGCGCTTAATGTGGTTGCCGGTTTGCCGGTGCTGTACATCAGCATACCGCAGCTGACTGCACAATAAGTACAGGTATTACGTGTTTCTTGGGCGCGTAATAGTTTGTATTCGCGGGGAGCCGCCAGTGCTGTTGCCGGAGCAAACCCTAGCAATGCCGCAGAAGTTCCCGCCATACCGCCTGCACAGATCTTAAAGAATTTTCTTCTTGTGACCTGCATAATCACTCCTTGTGTAAGTAGTAGAGTTGTTTTGTGCCAAAAATTTGTATATTCGACGAATAAAATGACGTAAATTCTTTTTCGTAGTTGGATAGATTTGATAGTATAACGCGCTGAGCGCTAAAAATCCGAAGTAGGATACCCATTTTTCGAACAATAATCTATAACTAATTTTATGGAGTTGACAATAAAACGTGATGTGGATCACAGAAATTGCAATTAATTTTTTCAAAAAATTAACAAGTAAAGAACAATCTGAAAACGTTAGAGTAACTTTTCATTATCAGCAGAAAAAGGAATTTGTCGCGGCCGAGGTGCCTGTCGCATTGGTGTATAACGGCATATCGCATACGGTGATGATGTGCTCGCCGCACGATCTGGAGGATTTTGCACTGGGTTTTTCGTTGGCGGAAGAGATCATTGATACGCCGGCGGAGATTTATGGCATTGAGGTTCAGCCGGTCTGTAACGGTATAGAAGTGCAGGTGGAACTGGCGACCCGCCGCTTCGTTGCGTTGAAAGAAAAACGTCGTACTCTCACCGGACGCACGGGCTGCGGTATCTGCGGTACGGAACAATTAAGTCAGGTGTATAAAAACTTGCCGATTTTGAACCGCACTTTTTGCTTCGACTTAAATCGCTTGGATGATTGTCTGCAACAGTTATATAACGCTCAGATGCTCGGTAAACAAACTGGCGCGACTCATGCCGCGGCGTTTTTTACTCCGGACGGTGAACTATTGGCTGTGCGTGAAGATGTCGGGCGTCACGTGGCGCTGGATAAACTGCTGGGCTGGCATGCTAAGCGTAATCCGCCTGCAGGCTTCGTACTGGTTACCAGCCGTGCCAGTTATGAAATGGTACAAAAAGCCGCCACCTGCGGTATTGAAATGCTTGTTGCCATTTCTGCCGCGACGGATCTGGCGGTAAACATGGCACAACAAAGCCAGTTAACACTGATTGGTTTTGCCCGCGAAGGGCGCGCTACCGTTTACAGTGGAAAAGAGCGGTTGATTTTTTAACTGAATTTAACCTCTTTCATTTAGCGTGCCGAGAATATTCGGTGTCTTACAACGGAAATAATGAATACGAACGCAGTGCTGCGACGTTCGTTATCGCAATTTTGCAGATAATATCCGTTAAATGTATATTTTTCGTTAAATACCGCTTGACCTTAACCTAAGGTCAAGCTTTATGCTACGCAGCGAAAATTGATCCCAGTTAACTCATTTAAGGAGAACAGAAATGACAACAACAGTTTTAGCATTAAGTGAATTATCCTGCCAACATTGCGTGAAATCGGTGACTAAAGCTTTACAAGCGATTGACGGCGTAAAAAGTGCGGAAGTAACCTTAGAACGTGCGACCGTGGTTGGTGATGTTGACCCGCAAGTGCTGATTAATGCGGTGATTGATGCGGGCTATAAGGCGTCATTGGCAAACGCGGCAAAGTAGCTTCGCTGCCCGAAAAGACCACCGAAACGGTGGTCAATTCCGATCCAGTGGCAGCGGAAGATCATGGGGAGCAGGTTACATTATTGCTTGACGGATTAAGCTGTGCCGCTTGTGTGCTGAAAGTGCAGAAGGCATTGCAAGCGGTGCCGGGTGTCGATCATGCGCAGGTTAATCTGGCGGAACGAACTGCACTGGTCTTCGGACAGGCGCAGCCGACCTCGCTGATTGATGCGGTAACCGAGGCGGGTTACGGCGCGGAGCTTATTGAAGATGAGCAAATCCGTCGCGAAAAGCAGCAAACCCAGATCCGGCGTGAGATTTTCCGACGGAAATGGCAGGGGATTGTTGCGTTGGTCGTCGGTTTCGGATTAGCCTTGTGGGGCTTGTTCGGGGATATGGCGGTGACCGAACAAAATCATTTTTACTGGCTTTGGTTGGGGCTATTAACCTTGGCGGTCATGGTGTTGACCGGCGGACATTTTTACCGGAATGCCTGGCAGAATCTGCGTAAAGGCAGTGCGACGATGGATACGCTAGTAGCGTTAGGCACGGGAACCGCGTGGTTATATTCCATGTTCGTTTGCTTGTATCCGACATTTTTCCCGGCAAGTTCACGGCATCTGTATTTTGAATCCAGCGCGATGATTATCGGTTTAATCAATATTGGTAAAATGCTGGAAGCCAAAGCCAAACAGCGTTCTTCCACTGCATTGGAACGTCTGCTGGATTTAACGCCGCCGACGGCGAAAGTGGTGGATGAGCAGGGCGAACGGGACATTCCGCTGCAACAGGTGCAAAAAGGGATGCTCCTGCGTTTGCAAACCGGTGATCGGGTTTCGGTAGACGGCATTATCGAGCAGGGTTCCGGCTGGCTGGATGAAAGTATGCTGACCGGTGAGCCTTTACCGGTGGAAAAACAAGCGGGCGATAAAGTCAGTGCCGGTACCACGGTAACGGACGGTACCCTGTTATTCCGTGCTGAACAAATCGGCAGCCAAACCACGTTGGCGAATATCATCAGATTGGTGCGTCAGGCGCAAAGCAGTAAACCGCAGATTGGACAGATTGCCGATAAAGTTGCCGCCGTGTTTGTGCCGGTCGTCATCGCAATTGCTCTGAGCGCCGCCCTGATTTGGTATTGGATAGGCCCGCAACCGCAATTGTCTTATGCTTTGGTGATCTTTACCACCGTATTGATTATCGCCTGTCCGTGTGCGTTAGGTTTGGCGACGCCAATGTCGATTATCGCCGGTGTCGGGCGGGCGGCGGAGCTTGGTGTACTGGTGCGTGACGCCGACGCGTTACAAAAAGCCGCTTCTGCCGATACGGTAGTTTTTGATAAAACAGGGACCTTAACTAAAGGTGAACCGCGCGTCACCGGCTTACAGTGCTTTAACGGATTTAGTGAAGTGCAGGTGAGCGCACTTGCCGCAGGATTAGAGCAAGGCGCAGGGCATCCGCTGGCGAAAGCGGTTCTGACACTGGCGCAGGAAAAGCAACTACGGCTGCAAACTCCAAGCCGCTTCAACACCTTAAAAGGGTTAGGAGTCAGCGGTGATATTGACGGCAAAAACGTATTGCTAGGCAACCGCACTTTAATGCAGCAGCAACACATTGATATTAGCGCTGCCGCCGAATTTGCAGAAACTGAGAGCGCACAAGGCGCAACAGTGGTTTATTTGGCGGCGGATCAACAGCTGGCGGCAGTTTTTGCCATCCGTGATCCGTTGCGCGAAGATAGCATTCATGCGTTGCAGCGCTTGCACAAACAGGGCTATCGCTTGATTATGTTGACCGGTGATCAGGAAAAGACCGCACAGGCAATCGCCAAAGAAGCGGGTATTGATCAGGTGATCGCAGGCGTACTGCCGCAAGGCAAGGCGGAAGCCATTCAACGTTTGCAACAGCAGGGCTATAATGTGGTGATGGTCGGTGACGGCATTAATGATGCGCCCGCTTTGGCGCAGGCTGATGTCAGTATTGCCATGGGCAGCGGCAGTGATATTGCTATTGAAACGGCGGAACTGACTTTAATGCGCCACAGTATCAGCGCGGTGGCGGACGGATTAATTCTGTCCAAAGGGATTTTGCGCAATATGAAACAGAATCTGTTCGGTGCTTTTGTCTATAACGTACTGGGCATTCCAATTGCCGCCGGTGTATTGTATCCGTTTGCGGGTATTCTGCTCAACCCTATGGTCGGCGGTGCCGCCATGGCATTCTCTTCCATTACGGTGGCAACTAATGCCAATCGACTGCTGAAATTTAAGGTTGATGAGTAGCCTACGCACTGAAAAGCCACGACACGAAAAGAGCGAAATTCTTCGCTCTTTTTTTAAATTAATTGATACAGCGCAATAATCAACGGCATGGTAATGACGCACAGTAATGTGGTTACGCCGTAAATTGCACTGGCTTTAGCGGCGTTTTTATTGAAAATCAGTGCCATTTGCGTCACCGTTGCCGCCGCCGGGCTAGTGGTGGCAAGAAAACTTATCATCGCAATGGTTTCACCGTTTTCCACCCAGCGTGATACGCCGCTCAGTTTAATCAGCAACAGCAAGCAAAGCGGTACTAGAATCAAGCGTAAAAAGGTGATTAAATAAATACGTTTTGACGAAAAAATGGTGCGCAATGGAATGGCGGCAATCAACATTCCGGCGATAATCATCGCATTCGGACCGATCATTGCCCCGACGGCGGACAGCGTACCGGTGAGAATCCCCGGCAGTTTAATCTGAAAGGCAAACAAAGTGACGCCAATAAAAATAGACAGAATATTGACATTCTTACACACCATTTTTAGGCTCAGATTAGATTTGCCGCACAGTAGGATACGGCAGTGCGTCCAGAATAAAAATGTCTGCACCACAATAAAACAGCTGGCGTAAATTACCCATTCCTGCCCGAACAGTGAAGCGACCAGCGGAATAATCAGATTGCCCGAATTGGAATAAATGGCAGCGGCTTGTTCCAGCGGATCCAGTTTAAACAACTGTTTAAATAACCTGCCGAGTACTATCAGAACAAGATGTAAAATCGCCGCCATGCCCAGCGACAGCAACAAACCGTTTAAAATTGCTGGCGTATAGGTGATTTGAAAGGCATTAATCATCACCGCCGGACTAATGATATACAAGCCGACTACCGACAGCGGATAGCTGTCTTTGGAACCAAGGACTTTGGATTTCACCAGCGCGTAACCCATTAATACCGCCAGAGTGAGCTCAGTGATTTTTGTCGCCAGAAGTAGTGCAATTTCCATAAAAAAGTTAATGGCTTGTCGGAATGGGACTCATACTATACTTTTTTACACCAAAATGAAAATAAAACCGCAGAAGCAGGTAAAAATTGTTATAATTCCGCAGATTTAGACCGCACTTTAAAAGTGCGGTCGGTTTTTTCACAGAATTTCAAGGTGTTCATTGTATGTCATTACAATTTAATTCCATCGCATTGTTGCTGGTCGTGCTGATTTTGCTCGGTGTGCTGGGCAATAATAATTCCATTACTATTTCCGCCACCGTATTGTTGTTGATGCAGCAGACTTTTCTAGTTAAATACATTCCGTTTATGGAAAAAAACGGTTTGAATATCGGCATTATTATTCTGACGATCGGCGTGCTAAGCCCGATTATTTCCGGCAAAATTCAGCTGCCCGGCTGGGCTGCCTTTGTGCATTGGAAAATGTTTTTGGCGGTTGCCGTCGGCATACTGGTGGCATGGTTGAGCGGGCGCGGCGTGAGTTTTATGGGAGTTAATCCTATTCTGCTCACCGGACTTTTAGTCGGTACCATTGTAGGCGTCGCATTTTTCGGCGGTGTACCAGTTGGGCCGTTGATTGCGGCGGGTATTTTATCTTTACTGCTGGGAAAAGCTTAATATGAAAAACAAATGGCTGTTTATTGCCGCACTTAGCGGTGCTTTTTCCGTTGCTTTCGGTGCTTTTGCCGCTCATGGATTGGCGAAAGTCTTGCCTACGCAAGCACTGGAGTGGATCGATACCGCTTTGCAATATCAATGGGTACACAGTCTGGCGCTTATGCTGGTGGCGTTGTTACAGCTTTGTCATCCTAAATTTGCTGCAGCTCGCTTAACAAATGTTGTCGCAGCATTCTGGGCATTGGGGATGCTGCTGTTTTGTGGCAGTTTATATGCGCTGACGCTCGGTGCCGGTCGCTTTATGGCTTGGCTGACACCGCTCGGCGGTATGCTGTTTTTACTCGGATGGCTGCTACTGGCTTACGGAAGTTTTAAAAATAATCAAGCAACAGAATGAAAAACGCAGTAAAAAAGAACGAATTCTCACCATTACAACAGCATCTTTTTTCCCGGCTGAACGAGATGATGACAATCGATCAACGTCGTTTAAGTGCGCGGATTAAAGGGCTTTCTCGGATTAACCTTGATGCGGCGCGCACAGCGGCTGCGGCGGAGATTCAGCAGCAGATTGAGGCGGCGCAGGCACGGTTGCAGCAGCGCAAAAGTGCGGTACAAAATCCGCTTGTTTTTCCGGACAATTTACCGGTCAGCCAGCGTAAAGAAGAAATTCAGCGCTTAATTGCCGATCATCAAGTGGTCATTGTTGCCGGCGAGACCGGTTCGGGCAAAACCACTCAACTGCCGAAAATGTGTTTGGCGCTCGGCTTGGGGCAAAAAGGTTTGATCGGGCATACCCAGCCGCGCCGTATCGCCGCACGTTCGGTGGCGGCACGCATTGCCGAAGAGCTGAAATGTGAACTCGGTTCGCTGGTGGGTTACAAAGTCCGTTTTAATGATCAAATCAGCGAAGAGACTCAAATTAAATTAATGACCGACGGTATTCTGTTGGCGGAAATTCAAAGCGATCGCTATCTTAATCAATATGATACATTGATTATCGATGAAGCCCATGAACGCAGCCTAAATAACGATTTTATTCTCGGCTATCTGAAACAATTATTGCCACGCCGTCCCGATCTGAAAGTGATTATCACCTCGGCGACCATTGATGTGGAACGGTTTTCCCGCCATTTCAACAATGCGCCGATTATCGAAGTGTCCGGGCGCACTTTCCCGGTGGAAGTACGCTATCGTCCGCTTGTAGAAGACGGCGAGCAGGATCAATTGCAAGGGATTTTAACCGCCGTGGACGAACTGCAGGCACAGGGGCGCGGCGATATTCTGATTTTTCTTAACGGCGAACGTGAAATTCGTGATACCGCCGAGGCACTGGAAAAACAACAGTTGCGTCATACGGAAATTTTGCCGCTGTTCGCCCGTTTGTCAGCGCAGGAACAGAATAAAATCTTTCACCCGAGCGGACTGAACCGCATTGTATTAGCAACCAATGTGGCAGAAACCTCGTTGACCGTTCCGGGCATTAAATACGTGATTGACCCGGGCACGGCGCGGATTTCCCGCTACAGTTACCGCACCAAAGTGCAGCGTTTGCCGATTGAACCTATTTCGCAGGCGTCTGCCAATCAGCGTAAAGGGCGCTGCGGGCGAGTCAGCGAGGGGATTTGTATTCGTCTGTATACGGAAGAGGATTTCAATAATCGCCCGCCGTTTACCGACCCTGAAATTCTACGCACTAATTTGGCGTCGGTGATTTTGCAAATGACCGCGCTAGGGCTGGATGATATCGAGGCTTTCCCCTTTGTGGATGCGCCGGACAGACGGCATATTCAAGACGGCATTAAATTGCTGGAAGAGCTGGGCGCTTTTGAGTGGCATCACAAACAGCGCAGACTGACCGTGGTCGGGCGTCGGCTTGCACAGTTACCGGTTGATCCTCGGTTGGCGAAAATGTTGTTAAGTGCGGTGGATTTTGGCTGCGTTCGGGAGGTGATGATTATTGTTGCGGCATTATCCATTCAGGATCCGCGCGAACGACCGCAGGACAAACAGCAAGCCGCCGATGACAAACATCGCCGTTTTGTTGATAAAAAATCCGACTTTCTGGCTTTTCTCAATTTGTGGCGCTATCTTCAGGAACAGCAAAAAATTCTGACGAAAAATCAGTTTCGTCGCTTATGCCAAAAGGAATATCTGAATTATCTGCGCGTGCGCGAATGGCAGGATATTTATCAGCAAATCCGCCAGACCGTACGAGAAATGGGACTGCCGATTAATTCTGCGCCAGCGGAATATCTGCAAATTCACACCGCACTTTTAAGCGGGCTACTGTCTCACATCGGAATGAAAGTGGCGGAAAAGCATCAGTATCTCGGTGCCAGAAATGCGCATTTTGCGATTTTCCCGAATTCTGTTTTATTTAAGCCGCAGCCGAAATGGTGTATGGCGGCGGAACTGGTGGAAACCTCTAAGCTGTGGGGGCGCATGGTGGCAGAAATCGATCCCGAATGGATTGAGCCGTTGGCAGCGCATTTAGTGAAAAAATCCTATGCCGAACCGCGCTGGTCGAAATCGCAGGGCGCGGTGCTGGCGGATGAAAAAGTCAGTTTGTACGGGATTCCGATTGTAGCGGGCAGAGCGGTCAATTATGGTGCGATTGATCCTGTGCTCAGCCGCGAGATCTTTATTCAATCCGCGTTGGTAGAGGGTAACTGGCATTGTAAACATGCGTTTTTTGCGCAAAATCGGAAACTGATCCGCGAAGTGGAGGAGCTGGAGCATAAAAGCCGGCGGCGCGATATTTTGGTGGATGAACAGGCGTTGTTCGATTTTTATGATCAGCGCATTGGCGCCGAGGTGGTTTCGCAGAAGCATTTTGACAGCTGGTGGAAAAAAGCGCGGCAAAAGGATCCGGAATTGCTGAATTTTGAAAAATCCTTTTTGATTAATGAAGACGCCGAACGGGTCAGCCAACTGGATTTTCCTAACTGGTGGCAGCAAGGGAATCTGAAGCTGAAACTGAGTTATCAGTTTGAACCCGGCACTGATGCCGACGGTGTTACCGTGCATATTCCGCTGCCGTTGCTAAATCAGGTGGAGGTGAGCGGGTTTGACTGGCAGATTCCCGGTTTGCGCCGCGAACTAATCGTTGCGTTGATTAAATCGCTGCCGAAATCGCTGCGCCGACATTTTGTGCCTGCGCCGAATTATGCCGAGGCGTTGTTAGGGCGCGTCACTGATTTCAACAAACCGTTAGTGCAGACCTTAAGTGAGGAGCTGCGCCGCATGACCGGCGTTAGCGTGGAAGCCGAGCAATGGAATCTCGACCAAATCGCACCGCACTTGCGAATGACCTTTCGGGTTATCGACGAGAAAGGCAAAAAAATCGCGGAAAGCATGGATTTGGATGCGTTGAAATTCCGTCTTAAAGCGCAAGTACAGGAAAGTATCGCCGCGGTGGCGGACGACGGTATTGAGCAAAGCGGTATTCATGTGTGGAACTTTGCCACACTGCCGCAGAGTTACGAGCAGAAAAAACATGGTTTTACTCTGAAAGCCTTTCCCGCCATTGTGGATGAGAAAACTGCGGTGGGAATTCGATTATTTGAAACCGAATACGAACAAGCGGTGGCGATGCGGCAGGGACTGCGTCGTTTGTTGTTGCTGAATGTGCCTTCGCCGATTAAGTATCTGCATGAAAAACTGCCGAATAAATCCAAACTCGGTTTATATTTTGCCCCGTTCGGCAATGTTACCGCATTGATTGACGACTGCATTGCCTGTGCGACGGATAAGCTGATTACTGATTTTGGCGGTGTGGTTTGGCAGGAAGCCGATTTTGACAAGCTGCGCGATGCCGTGCGTGAGAATCTGAATGAGGTGACTGTCGATGTGGCGCAGCAAGTGGAAAAATTGCTGACGCTGACCTTTGCAATCAATAAACGGTTGAAAGGCAAAATGGATTTCACGCTGGCGTTTGCGTTGTCGGATATAAAATCTCAGCTGGCGGCGTTAATTTATCCCGGCTTTGTGGAACAATCCGGCTATCAGCGTTTGTCGGATATTCTGCGTTATTTGCAAGCTATTGATAAACGTATTGATAAGCTGGCTCAGGATGTTAATCGCGACCGTGCCGCCATGCTGCGAGTGGAGCAGGTCAGCGCCGCTTACCGGCAGCTGTTGGGCAAATTGCCGAAATCTAAACCGATATCGCCGCAGGTCGCGGAAATTCGTTATATGATCGAAGAGTTGCGCGTCAGTTTGTTTGCTCAACAGTTGGGGACCAAATATCCGGTATCGGATAAACGGGTGTTAGCCGCGATTCAAAGTGCGGTCTGATTTTGCGCCGTTTTTTATGTGTATATGAAGACATCGAATATGATGCTTTATTATTGTTTTTAGGATGAGTAATGGGAAGTAAAACAAACAGTAAATTATTTCTGGTGCTGTTATTGGGGATCTTATCGGCATTCGGCCCTTTTGTGATCGATCTCTATTTGCCGTCATTGCCACAGCTGGCGGAATTTTTCAAGACTAGTGCTTCGATGACGCAACTGAGTCTGACTAGCGCCATGGTCGGTCTGGCGGTCGGGCAGTTGCTGCTGGGACCGATCAGCGATAAATACGGACGTAAAAAGCCGTTGATGATCTCTCTGGCGGTGTATATTGTCAGTACCGGCAGCCTGATTGTCGCACCGAATATCGAAAGTTTTATTCTGTTGCGTACAGTGCAAGGCTTATCCGCTGCGGGCAGTGTTGTGATCGCGCGCGCGGTGGCGACGGATTTATATCGCGGTCGAGAAATGACGCGTTTTTTCGGCTTGCTGATGACGGTCAACGGCATTGCGCCGATTATCTCGCCGGTATTGGGCAGTTTGCTGCTGGAATATATGAGCTGGCGCGGAATTTTTATTTTTTTAACCGCACTTGGCGTGATTTTATCTATTGTGTGCCTGCGTTTAGCCGAGTCATTAAAGCCGGAAGCTCGCTTGCAGACTACGTTGTTTGCCAGCTTTAAGGTATTCGTGCCGATCCTTTGCAATCGGCGTTTTATGACCTATGTGGCGATGCAATCCTTTGCATTGGCTGGGATGTTTGCCTATATTGCGGCGTCGCCGTTTATTTTCCAGAATTTTTATGCATTGAGCGCCTTTGCTTTCAGTTTATGTTTTGCCGCAAACGGAACGGCGTTAATCATTGGTTCGAATATCGGTGGTAAATTGGCGAATAGCCGTGCGCTGCAAATTGGCGCCGGTGGCATTGTTATCTTCGCCTGCTACGTGACTGTTGCACTGCTTTTACAGATTCATGTCTGGCTGGTTGAGGCGGGATTTTTTATGCTGCTTTTATTTATCGGTATCACTTTACCTACTGTCTCTGCACTGGCAATGGAAAGTGAGCGCCGTTATGCGGGCAGCGCCTCGGCACTATTGGGCTTTTTTCCGTTCTTTTTAGGCGCATTGGTGTCACCGTTGGTGGGGATTGGGAATATTTTTTATGCCACGGCTGTTGTGATACTGTTGTCAGGCTGTACTGTCGCGGTTATTTATTGGTTTGTGAGAGAGCAGCCGGAATAACGCCGTCAGCGAGTAAAATATGGGAGTGCGGATAATTTCTCTAACGGTATTGTGCCGCATTATCCGTTACTCCCGGCAGTTATTCCGCTTCTATTGTTTTATTTGACGATTTCGTAGCAAGGTTCGTAGGCATCGCCGCCCGGCAGCTTCATGCGATCCTGCTTAATGAAATCTTGCAGCAAGTCATCGACTTTTTGCATTAATTCCGAGTCGCCGTGCAGGCGGAATTTGCCCAATTCGGCAATTTTATCTTGCGCTTCCGGTTTGATATTGCCGGCAACGATGCCGGAGAATACGCGGCGCAGATTAGCCGCAAGGGAAACCTTAGACTGATTGAGATGCAGATCCAGATTGGCCATATTGTCATGGGTCGGAATAAACGGGGTTTGGAATTCCGGCTCAATTTTTAATGTCCAGTTAAAGCCGTAGGAATCGTTTTGTTGATAGCGGAAATTGCGCACCTCTTGCATCGCTACATTCATGTGGCGCGCAACGGCGAGCGGATCATTAATAATGATTTCATATAAAGATTGTGCTTCCGCCCCCAGTGTTTCGCCGATAAAGCGGTCGATTGCGGTAAAATAGTCGGCGCTTTCCTGCGGGCCGGTCAGAATGAGCGGTAGTTTTTGTGAGCGGTTTGCAGGATTAAGCTTAATCCCCAGAATATAAAGAAATTCCTCCAGTGTGCCCGGGCCGCCCGGGAAGATAATAATGCCGTGTCCCATGCGCACAAAGGCTTCCAGCCGTTTTTCAATATCCGGCATGATAATCAATTCATTGACGATCGGATTCGGCGGTTCGGAGGCGATAATCGACGGTTCGGTAATGCCGATGAAACGGCTGTTTTTATAACGTTGATCGGAATGTCCGATGGCCGCACCTTTCATCGGCGCTTCCATCACGCCGGGTCCACAACCGGTTACGATATTCAACTCGCGGTGACCAAGTTCCAGCCCGACGGCTCGACAGTATTGATATTCGGTCTGATTAATGGAATGTCCGCCCCAGCATACCACCAGATTCGGTAACTCGCCGACGATCAGCGCTTTGGCATTACGCAAAATGGAAAACACCTGATTGGTAATATGCGCGCTATCCTGAATGTCGCAAGGATTAATGCGCTGGCTGAGTACATTGACAAAAACAATATCGCGCAATACGGCGAACAAATGATATTGGATGTTGCGGATAATGCGATCATCTACAAACGCATCGGGCGGCGGGTTATGCAGTTCAAGGGAAATTCCGCGTTCTTTGGCAATCAGGTTAATGTCGAAATCCGGGTAGCGGTTCAGCAATGCGCGGCTGTCATCGGTAACGGCACCGGAATTCAGCACCGCTAGCGAACAGTTACGATACAGCGTATAAAGCTCGCTTTGCGCTTTTTTGGTTAATTGCTCCACTTCCAAATGAGAAAGCTGATCCATACTGCCTCTGGGATTGACATAATGAATATCAGTCATACAAACTCCTTTTATTGTCTGGCTAAACGGCAATTTGCCGGAACGGGTTCAAAGTTTGAGCGAAACGGATTAATATCCAAGCCGCCGCGTCGGGTATAGCGCGCGTACACGGTGAGTTTTTGCGGTTGTGCAAAGCGCATTAGATCACAGAAAATGCGCTCCACGCATTGTTCGTGAAATTCGTTGTGCTGACGGAAGGAAACGAGATAACGCAGCAGTTTTTCACGGTCGATTTTGGCACCGGCATAATGGATCTGAATGCTGCCCCAGTCCGGTTGCTTGGTGATCAGACAATTGGATTTCAGTAGGTGGCTGACCAGCGTTTCTTCAATGATTGTTTCACCGCGACAGCCGGCCAGTAGCATCGGATTAAAAGCGTAGTTGTCGATTTCAATATCTTGCTGATCGATACAATCGCCGTTTAGCGCTGTAATGGGATGGTCGGTATAATATGCCAGCGGATTTAACCGCACTTTGACTTCACCGTCGGCACAACGGGCTAAATCCTGCCGAATAGTCCGTTCTACCGCCGCAAAATCACTGAATTTGCTTTGGTTAAAACTGTTTAGATACAGCTTGAAACTTTTTGATTCAATTAAATTTTTACTGCGAAAATCAATTTCCACCTCGGCGATGGCAACCTGCGGCAACCCTTTCGGGTTCAGCCAAGATACTTCATAAGCCGTCCAGATGTCTGCGCCGAAGGTAAAAGGTTGTTGTGCGGTGATGCCCAGCCCATTGCGATTTAAGCTGCGCGGTACGCTTTGCAGCAAAGTGCGGTCATAATCGGTAACATATTCCGTTTGCTGCCCGAGTTTCAGTGCGCTCAGGCTGGCGTCATGGTCATTCATGGTGATTATTATCCTTAATTTAT
Organism: Haemophilus massiliensis; assembly: GCA_000752995.2. Lineage (GTDB taxonomy): Bacteria > Pseudomonadota > Gammaproteobacteria > Enterobacterales > Pasteurellaceae > Necropsobacter > Necropsobacter massiliensis_B. Next base: position 358,950 of record LM994635.1, read on the forward strand.
TGCCAGTGCCAAGATAGATTCGATACGATGCGGCAATGATCACATTTAAAATAAAACAAGTCAAATAGCGGGTGGGGCAGTGCCCATTCGCGTTGACACAGCGGGCAGCGGCGCTGTTGTTCGCCGGCTAAATCGTTCCCGCCGAGACGATATAGATAATAATAAGTCGGAATGCCGCTGATGCGCTCAATATCACGGGTCAGATAATAACCGTGCTTGAACAGATTGCTGTCGATTTCCGAAATTTCCCGCAATGCTTGTTGTTCCAGCACCGCGCCGTTCATTTGCAGCTGATCGCAGGCTTGCCAGTTTTCTTGCCATTTAATGATGTCCATGCTCAAGTGCGGTACGTTTTTCAGCTGTTTATACAAGGGAATCGGCAGAAAATCTTCGCCGCTGTGTAACGGTGAACAAGATTGCAGGTAAGTGGTATACAGTATTTGCCAGCCGGGATTGGCACCGCTGTGGGTGGTGTCGGAATTCAGATCGTCGGCGATAATTTGAAATCCGTCAAAAAAAAGCCCCGCACTTTCCGCCTGTTCCAGTGCGTTATCCACTTCGGTGTTATTATATTCTGCCAGCAGGCTTTGCTGCTCGGGGCATACCGCGCGCACCGCCAGTCCCGGCTCCCCCTCCTGTTTGGCGGCAAACAGCGGAATTTCCCGACCGATAATCTGCCCGTTATAACGCCATTGTTCAATAATCTGATTAACCAGATAACTTAAATCGGCAATAGGATGCGGTCGATTGCTGCGATGAGTAAAAAAGGCTTCAATAAGATACATATTTTCTCACTTTTGGTTGGCGCTGAGTGTTTGTTGATGGATTAAGATAGACAAATTGCATAGAATACGCAACAACAAAACAGCTTCACCGATTTTAAGGATAAATTATGCACCAGCAGACCAAAATTCACCTACAACATTTACAACAAGTCATGCAAAAGCTCGATCTTTGGCAGACGGTGCCGCCGTCGGAAAGTGCATTTTTAAGCAATCAACCCTTTGCGCTGGATACTCTGGAAGCCCATGAATGGCTGCAGTGGATTTTTATTCCGCGCATGTATGCCTTGCTGGAAAGCGGTATGCCGTTGCCGCAGCAGATTGCCGTGGTGCCTTATGTGGAAGAAGCGTTGAAAGAATTGGACGGGTTGGACGAATTATTAAGTCCGATCAGCGCAATTGAGCAGCTGTGTAAGAACCAGTCATGATGCCGTTGCAGATCATTTATCAAGATGATGACATTGTAGCCGTCAATAAACCGGCAGGAATGTTGGTGCACCGCAGTTGGCTCGACCGGCATGAGACTCAGTTTGTCATGCAGACGCTACGCGATCAGATCGGATGTCATGTTTTTCCGGTTCATCGTTTGGACCGTCCTACCTCCGGCGTGCTGTTATTTGCTTTGAACGGTCGCGTCGCTCATCTGCTTTGTCAGCAATTCGAGTTGAAACAGGTGGAAAAACATTATTTGGCTGTGGTGCGCGGCTATCTGGCGGGACAAGGGCGGGTGAATTATCCGCTAAGCGTGCGGGAAGATAAAATCGCCGATAAATTCGCGCAGCAGAATAAGCCGCCGCAACCGGCGGTGACGGATTATGAGGGACTGAATACGGCGGAAATGCCTTATCCGGCAGGGCGTTATCAGACCAGTCGCTATTCGTTGCTGAGATTAATTCCGCAGACCGGTCGCAAACATCAGTTACGACGTCACTTAAAGCATCTTTTTCATCCGATTTTAGGCGATACCCAGTATGGCGATTTGCATCAGAATCGGGCGTTAGCGGCGAATGTCGGAGTAAACCGTTTATTGCTGCATGCGCATACATTGCATTTCAGTCATCCTGTCACAAATACCGACATAACAATTACCGCTTCGTTAGATGCGCAATGGCAATTGCTGCTTGAGCGTTTCGGTTGGAACAACACGATAGGATAATATGCCGTAACGCACAAAAGTGCGGTGAAAATTTTGTATGTTTTGGTTATAGAGTTATCGATACGGGCGGTTTGCTGCGCGCCGCCCGTTAAACAAATCGGCGGCTAAGCCAGTGCGGCAACCATTACGGCTTTGATCGTGTGCATACGGTTTTCCGCCTGTTCAAAGGCGATATTCATCGGCGATTCAAAGACCGCTTCTGTCACTTCGATACCGTCGGCAAGTTCCGGATATTGCGCGGCGATTTGGCGTCCTATTTCTGTTTCGCAGTTATGAAATGCGGGTAAACAGTGCATAAATTTTACATTCGGGTTGCCGGAACGTTGCATTAATGCCGGTGTTACCTGATAAGGCAGCAATAATTTAATGCGTTCACCCCATGCTTCCAACGGCTCGCCCATTGATACCCACACATCCGTATGCACAAAATCGACGCCTTTCAGCGCAGAATCGATATCTTCGCTGACCAGAATGCGGGCGCCGGTTGTGGCGGCAATTTGCTGACACATTTCTACCAGTTCGTTTTCCGGCAATAAGGCTTTCGGGGCGCAGATGCGGACGTCCATACCGAGTTTGGCGCCGATCAGTAGCAGAGAATTACCCATATTATTGCGCGCATCACCGATGTAAACATAGCTGATTTCATGCAGAGGTTTGTTGGAATGTTCGAGCATTGTCAACACATCCGCCAACATTTGAGTGGGGTGGAATTCGTCGGTCAGCCCGTTAAACACCGGTACTTCGGCATATTGCGCCAATTCGTTCACTACGCTTTGTTTGAAACCGCGATATTCAATGGCGTCATACATGCGCCCGAGAACGCGTGCGGTATCTTTCATACTTTCTTTATGACCGATTTGCGACGATGCCGAATCAATGTAAGTTACATTCGCGCCTTGATCATAAGCCGCTACTTCAAAAGCGCAGCGGGTGCGGGTTGAGGTTTTTTCAAAGATTAGGGCGATATTTTTGCCTTTTAAACGCTGTTGTTCGGTTCCCGTGTACTTGGCGCGTTTCAGATCGCGGGAGAGATCGAGCAAAAAACGGATTTCTCGCGGGGTGTGATTAACCAGACTCAATAAATGACGGTTTTTTAAGTTAAAAGGCATTGTGTTACTCCTGTTATATTGTGTTTCGTTATTTTGTTGGTATATTACTTGTTTCTTTCAGCTTGATAAAGGTAAAAATATGTCGGATAACTTATTACTCGGTCTAACCCACGAACAGCAGCAACGTGCCGTAGAAAGGATTCAACAACTGATGCAGCAGGGCGTCAGCAGCGGCGAGGCCATCGCCATAGTGGCAAAAGCCTTGCGCGAACAATATGGCGAACAGGATGCAACGCAGAAGAATGCGGAGTGATTTTTCTAAGCGAATTAACTGCTGAATTGTATAAGCAATGAATATATAAAGAAATTTTGTGATCTCTGTTTGATTTTAAACTATTTTTTATTGCCAAAAAGTCGAAATTCATTGAATATCTGCTCGGAAATTCGGGTGATAAAGCGAGTTTGTTTTATCAAGGTAATAAAATAGTCTATTCAGGACGTTAAATCCATATTAGAGGTCAATGTTATGGAAGTTGGTGTTGTTAAATGGTTTAATAATGCGAAAGGATTCGGTTTTATTTCCGCAGAGGGTAACGATGCGGATATTTTTGCACACTATTCAGTGATTGAAATGGACGGCTACCGTTCGTTGAAAGCCGGTCAGAAAGTGAATTTTGAAGCTGTGCACGGCGAAAAAGGTTCTCATGCGACCAAAATTGTACCTATCGTAGAATAATAATTATATTTTCCTTTATTTAGTCAATACCTTTTAAGACAAGGCTAATTACCTTGTCTTTTTTCGTACCATGAAAAAAGAAACGCATACCACTGCATTCTTTGAGTCGGCGGATTTTGTACGGGCAAGGTAAGTCCCTGCCCGACGATGATTATTTCACTGAATAATATCCGCCCATTGAGCTGTAAACGGCATTTTCGCTTTGAATCAGACTGTATTTCGCATTCAGGATTGAAAGCTGCGAGCTTTTTTCCGTATTAGCCGCATTCAGCCAGTCTTTTAATTCGGAAATACCTGCGTTATAACGGTTTCTGTAATATTGTGTGATCCGCACGTTATAGGCGTGAGTTTGTTGCAAATTGGACAGATTCTGGCGTGCCTGAGTATAGGCGAAATAGTTAGTGTCAACATCATTCAATGCACTGGTAATGCTCTGTTCAAAATTCACTAACGCGGTTTCATAAGCGGCTTCGGAAATTTTTACGTTCCATTTCACCGTATTCCAGCTTAAGAACGGTAGGCTGATGCCTAATGTACCGCCGGCAATCGGGGTGTTGAACGCATTGCTGACTTTATCGCCGCTGGAACCTAAGCTGCCGCCCAGCGTAATGGTCGGGAACCAACTTTTCTGCATGGCTTTGGCGTCTTTAAATGCACTGTTCAGGCGATATTGATAACCTTTTACGTCAGGACGGTTGGCAATGGTGGAAAGCGGTACGTTTAAATTCACGCCGACATTTTTTACATCCAGAATATGCGGATAATTCACCTGTAGCACATCATTCGGTTTTAGATTCAATAAGTTACGCAATGTCTGTTCCGCGGTTTTTTTCTGCGTCTGATAGCTGATTAAGGTATTGCGCGCGGTTAATACCGATTGCTGTGCCTGATCGGTACTGGCGCTGTCCGCTACACCTTGGGTTAATTTGTTTTGCATAATGCGGTTGATTTGAGCGTAATAATCGATAGTCTGATTCGTCACCGCAATGGCGTCATTTAGATAAGCGAGCTGATAATAAGTGACGATCACGGAGTTGATTAACGACACTCGGGTATTTTCCAGATCTTGTGCAGTAGCTGCATAAGTCCATTCCGCCGCAGAGGCGGCATCCGCCAGACGGCGCCATAGATCTAGCGTATAACTGACTTCCAGCGCGCCGCTGTGTTTAATGGTGGAATTGCCGCCGCTGTTGATATTTTTTTGCGCCGTTGAAGTGGTCGAACCGCTGAACGACGGCACTAAATCGGCACCGACCAGATTAGCGTTATATAACGCCGAGTTGACGGAAATTGCCGCTTTGGCTAAATCTTTATTATTCGCCAGCGCCTGTTCCACCAAACGGTTCAGCTGCGGATCCTTATATAGCGTCCACCAGTTTTCCTGAATATTGTATTGTTTGGTGAGTTCTTCATATTGTTGGAAATCTAATTGCGACGCGTTATAGGAATCATCGATATTCGCGCAACCGATTAATGCCGTCGATAGGGTAACGGCAAAGGCGACTTTTGAAAGTTTTAGCATGATATTTTCCTTGAAATGAGTAAAGTGCGGTCATTTTTACCGCACTTTTGAGTGAATAAAATTGTATCAAAAAATCTATTCCTGCGCTAACGCTGTAATCGGGTTTAACTGCGAGGCATTTTTTGCTGGCATATAACCGAACACCACGCCGATTAGCGTTGAGCAGAGTACCGCCGCCACAATGGAAAAGCTGGAGAATATCATTGTGAAATCGGTCATAAACAGATTAAACAGCGTACCTAGCAGAATCGACAGCACGATGCCGGTGATCCCGCCGATTAAACAAATCAGCACCGCTTCAATTAAAAACTGTTGCAATATATTGAATTGTTTGGCGCCGATAGCCATGCGCACGCCGATCTCTTTGGTGCGTTCGGTAACCGAAACCAGCATGATATTCATCACACCAATGCCGCCGACAATCAGCGAGATGACTGCGATACAGGAAATTAACAGTTTCATTGTATTGGTTGTGCTTTCAATGGTTTGCTTGATGGTATCCGTATTCATCACGAAAAAGTCTTTTTTACCGTGTCGCACGGTAAGCAAATTGGTCAGATCTTTTTCCGCCACTGTAGAATTCACATCATCACGCACTTTTACCGTAATGGAATCAATTTTCTGATTGCCGGAGATTTTATTCATCGCCGTGGTATAGGGAATATAAATATTCAGCGTGGTGGAGTTCATTCCCATATTGTTGGATGTGGCAGCAACGCCAATCACTTTCAGCGGTTTTTTGTTCATCATCAGAATTTTGCCAAGCGGATTCTGTCCGCCGAACACGTCTTTTAATGTGTTTTCATCAATCACCGCAACCTGTTCGTTATGTTTTACATCCTGCGCACTAAACAGCTCGCCTTGTTTCAGGCTTAAGCCTTTTACATTGAAATATTGTTCGCCGACCCCTTTTACCTGTGCGGTGAAACTTTCGCTGCCGTAGGTTAGCGTACCGCTGACGGCACTGTTCGGCGTTGAGCTGACGATATAGCTTTGTTTGGCCAGAATAGTGGAATCGGCAACGGTCAGATTCTGATTTTTATCCGCCCGCCGATCGCCGAATCCCGTACCGTTATAAATATCCATGGTATTGGTGCCCATGGCATTGATATTGGCAAGAATTTTCTGCTGCGAACCGTTTCCCAGCGCCACTACGCAGACGACGGAAGTAATGCCGATAATAATCCCCAACATGGTCAGCAGCGAACGCAATTTATGCGCGATAATGGCATTGACCGACATTTTAAAAGATTCCATAAACTGATCTTTATAGAAATTGAAACGGCTTTTACTGACTCGTGGCGTATCGATTTTTTGCGCAATGACATCGGATTTACGGGTATCTTCAATAATGCGTCCGTCTTTGATTTCAATAATTCGGTTGGCAAAATTAGCGACATTCTTATCATGCGTGACCAAAATAATGGTATGCCCTTCGCTGTGCAACTGAGTCAGAATTTCCATCACGGTTTCGCCGCTTTTGCTGTCCAAGGCGCCGGTTGGTTCGTCCGCCAGAATAATATCGCCGCCGTTCATCAGGGCGCGCGCGATACTGACCCGTTGCTGTTGTCCGCCGGAAAGCTGGTTCGGTTTGTTTGCCAGCCGATCGGCTAATCCCAGTTTGTCCAGCAATTGTGCGGCACGTGTCAGGCGGGTTTGTTGATCTACACCGGCATAAATGGCCGGTAGCGCCACATTTTCCACCGCACTTAAGGTAGATAGCAGATTATAGCGCTGGAAGATAAAACCGAATTTTTTTTGCCGTAAGTCGGACAGCTCGTCGCGGCTTAGGCGGCTGACTTCCGTGCCGTCAATGTTGTATGAGCCGGAAGTGGCGGTGTCCAAACAACCGATAATATTCATTAAGGTCGATTTTCCGGAGCCGGATTGACCGATAATGGCGATGAAATCTCCTTTTTCAATCTCAAGATTAATGTTTTTTAACACCTGAGTACGGTTTTCGCCTTCCCCGAAATATTTATTAATCGCTTTGATTTCAATAATATTCATAAAATTAACCGCACTTTTTAGAACATTCTCGGACCGCGATTGGAATTTCCGACAGTTTCGCCACTGGCCAGCTGCGAGGAAATCACTTTTTCGCCTTCCTGTAAACCGGAAAGAATCTGGGTGTTGACATCATCACTCAACCCCGTGCTGACTTCGCGCCGTTCCGCCTGATTATGCTCATTCAGCACATTCACATAGGTTTTATCGCCTTGTTTGTGCAACGTCATGGTCGGCACCACCAGCGTATTTTTGACATCGGCAATGGTAATTGTGTTCTGGATCGTCATGCCGATACGCAACTTGTTATCCTGATTATCCACTACCACATTGGCGTAATAATACACCGCGTCCGTATCGGAGACACTTTCGGAATATTCGTTGTCGGTCAGCGTGGTCATGGCCGGGTCAACCGAAGCAATGGTTGATTTATAGACGGTATCCGGTTCCGACAGCGTGGTAAAGGCGACCGGCATACCAGCTTGCACTTTGGTAATATCGCCCTCGGAAATTTCCGGTTTAATCAAAATTTTGCTTAAATCCGCCACCTGTACAATGGTCGGAGTGGTTTGATTGGCGTTTACGGTTTGCCCCTCGGAAACCGGAATGGAAATAATGGTGCCGTTAATCGGCGACAGAATTTTGGTATAGCCCAAATTGGTCTGCGCGGTGCTGACTTCAATTTCAGCGGTTTTGATCGACGCTTGAACTTCCTCAATCGCCGCTTCTGCGCTGGCAAGGGTGTCTTTGGCTTCATTCAGCTCATCCAAACTGATGGATTTTTTGGCATACAGACCGGACATGCGGTTATACGCCGATTTCGCCACTTCATAAGCCACTTTTTTGGCTTTTAGCTGTGCCTGATAAGAGGTGAGAGAGGCCTGCGCGGTATTTAAATTATTGACTTGCGTTTTGGAATCAATTTCCGCGATTAAATCGCCCGTTTTAACTGCCTGACCTAGCGTGACGTGAATTTTTTCGATTTTGCCCGACACCTGCGCGCCGACTTCAACCCGGTTATAGGCTCGCACCGTACCGCTGGTAATCACCGATTTCTGCACATCACTGCGTTGTACGGTTTCGGTCAGATAGGTGATGTTATTGTGGTTGGAATTACCGAAATAGCTGTAGGCGCCGATACCGAGGGCGGCCAATACGATAAATGAGAGAATATGTTTTTTGGTCATGGATAATCGCTCCGGAAAACTACAAGATTAATATTGGTCGTAATGATAAAAAAAGTATCTTAAGAAAAACTTAAGAAATGAAAATGGATGATTTTCCCTTTTATCTCTCACTGAATGAACGTTCGTTCATTTTTGCGTTGCGGATTTTACCATTAATTCGCCGAAAAGCAACCGCACTTTTGTATTCTGATTGTAAACAAGGTAGAATAAGCGCCAATTTTTAATTGAAAAAAGATTACGTTAATTGAGGTCAGAATGAGCCATATTGATACACAACCGAGCGAGCATCGCCCAACGAATTTTATCCGCCAGATTATTGACGAGGATCTTGCCAGCGGTAGATTAAATAATGTTTATACCCGCTTCCCGCCCGAACCCAACGGATATTTGCATATCGGACATGCTAAATCTATTTGCCTGAATTTCGGTATTGCACAGGATTATCAAGGATTGTGCAATCTGCGTTTTGACGACACCAACCCGGTTAAAGAAGATGTGGAATATGTGGATTCCATTAAGCAGGATGTCAGATGGCTGGGGTTTCAATGGCAGGGGGAGCCGCGTTATGCTTCGGATTATTTCGATCAACTGCACGGTTATGCCGTTGAATTGATCGAAAAAGGGCTGGCTTATGTGGACGAACTGTCGCCGGAACAAATGCGCGAATATCGCGGTACGCTGACCGAACCGGGTAAAAACAGCCCTTACCGTGATCGTCCGGTGGCGGAAAATTTGGCGTTATTTGAGAAAATGCGCAACGGGGAATTTGCCGAGGGCACCGCAAGTCTGCGAGCTAAAATTGATATGGCATCGCCGTTTATGGTGATGCGCGATCCGGTGCTATACCGGATTAAATTCGCCAGCCACCACCAGACCGGGGATAAATGGTGCATTTATCCGATGTATGATTTCACGCATTGTATTTCCGATGCGTTGGAACGGATTACGCATTCGTTGTGTACGCTAGAATTTCAGGATAACCGCCGTTTATATGATTGGGTATTGGACAATATTTCTATTGAACGCCCGTTGCCGCATCAGTACGAATTTTCACGTCTGAATCTGGAATATACTTTAACGTCCAAACGGAAACTACTGAAACTGGTAGAAGACGGTGTGGTAGATGGCTGGAACGATCCGCGTATGCCGACCATTTCAGGGCTGCGCCGCCGTGGTTATACGCCGGCGTCGATTCGTGAGTTTTGTCGCCGAATCGGTGTGACTAAACAGGATAATGTGGTGGAATACAGCGCGCTGGAAAGCTGTATCCGCGATGACTTGAATGTCAATGCGCCGCGCGCTATGGCGGTGTTGGATCCGCTGCGGGTGGTGATTGAAAATTTCGATCCGAATAAACACGAGCTGCTTACGGTGCCGAATCATCCGAATCGGGAAGAGTTGGGCACGCGCAAGATTCCGCTGACTCGAGAAATTTATATCGATCGGGCGGATTTCCGCGAAGAAGCCAATAAACACTATAAACGCTTAGTGCTGGGCAAAGAGGTGCGTTTACGCAATGCCTACATTATTAAAGCGGAACGGGTGGAAAAAGATGCCGAGGGCAATATCATCACGGTGTACTGCACTTATGACGCACAAACGCTGGGTACCAACCCGCAGGACGGGCGCAAAGTAAAAGGTGTTATCCATTGGGTGTCGGCAACGGACAATCTGGCGGCGGAGTTCCGTCTTTACGATCGTTTGTTTACGGTGCCGAATCCGAGCGCCGCAGAGGACATTAATGCGGTGTTGAACCCGCATTCTCTTGTGGTGAAACAGGGTTTTGTGGAGCGCAATCTGGTAAATGCTGAAGCGGAAAAAGCCTACCAGTTTGAGCGCGAAGGTTATTACTGCGCTGACAGCAAAGATAGCCGACCGGAACACCTGGTGTTTAATTTAACGGTGAGTCTGAAAGAAGGTTTTTAGTACCTTGTCGGAAAGATTGTGATGAATCTTTAGAATCTTTAAAAGTGCGGTTAAATTTGGCTAAATTTCGACCGCACTTTTGTTTATGCGGGAAGATAGCATGCAGTTAGAGACCAAATTCTGGGAAACCAAATCTCTGTTGGAAATGAACGAGGCCGAGTGGGAGGCGTTGTGTGACGGTTGCGGTAAGTGCTGTTACCGCAAATTTATTGAAGGCAGGGGGAAACGTCAAAAACTGTATTTTACCCGTATCGCTTGTAATTTATTGAATCTGGAAAGCGGAAAGTGCGGTCATTATAAACGACGTTTTCAACTGGAGCCGGACTGTACCAAGCTGACGAAAAAAAATCTGCCCGATTTCAGTTGGCTGCCAAGTACCTGTGCTTATCGTTTGTTATATGAAAATAAACCGTTATATGATTGGCATCCATTAATTTCGGGCAACCCGGCAACAGTAAAAGCGGCCGGCGTTTTTATTGCAAACGGCGTGCATGAACGGGATGTGATCGATTGGTGTGAATTTATTGTTAACGATATTGTTGACGAAGATCACTAAATCAATCTAAAAGCGTTGTGTTTGTGGTCTGCTTATATAGAATAACCGTATTCTCCAGTTTTTATAGTTGTTGGAAACAAAAATGAGCATTCCCATTTCAGCGCGTTTAGCGCAAAAGGTCGAAAAATCAGGGAACGCAATACCCAATAAAGGTATTGGCGGTAATTGGGTTTGCGCTAAGCCTCGAAGTCTGCGTGATTTCAGCCAATTATTGCAACCTCCGGGTCAGACGAGTCGGTTTGTCGAGTTATTTAATGCCGTAATGGGACGGCAGGAAAGCGAACCGATAATGGATTGCACCGACCGTTTTTGTGTATCCGGCGGCAGCGTTTTTAATGAGCTGTCCATTGCTGAAAACGGTCAAATAATGTCCGAATATACTTTTCTTTTTATCCACTCTTTTTCGTTTCCTTCTTTTTCTTGCGACAATCACGCGTTAAAAACTGGCGCGCCGCAGCAACAAGTTGCTCAATCCGACGGATATTTTGTCTATCAACGGCTGGCAAGTATCAACCGACACATCATGAATCAGTGAGGGTTATTATGACAAGATTAGTTTCACAAGATGTAATTAACGCGTTTTTTGACGGTAATCATTCCGATCCTTTCTCCGTGCTGGGTATGCATGAAACGGATAACGGGATTGAAATTCGCGTGTTATTGCCGGACGCAAACCGAGTAACGGTATTAGATAAAGAAACCCACACAACGTTAACCGAGCTTGATTATGTGGATGAAAGAGGTTTTTTTACCGGTGTGATCCCGAATACTCGCAGCTTTTTCGCTTATCAATTACAGGTGTATTGGGGCAATGAGCCGCAGATTATTGAAGATCCGTATCGTTTCCGACCGACATTGGGCGAGTTGGATAATTGGTTGTTGGCAGAAGGTTCGCATTTGCGCCCTTATGAGGTATTAGGCGCGCATTTTATGGAATGTGACGGCGTATCTGGGGTGAATTTCCGCTTGTGGGCGCCTAATGCGCAACGCGTTTCCGTGGTCGGTGATTTCAACTATTGGGACGGGCGTCGCCATCCGATGCGTTTTCATCCGGCAAGCGGCATTTGGGAACTCTTTCTGCCGAAAGCATCATTAGGACAATTGTATAAGTTTGAGCTGATTGATTGTTATGGTCAGCTGCGCTTAAAAGCCGATCCTTATGCCTTCAGTTCACAGCTTCGGCCCGATACCGCATCACAAATCAGCGCCTTACCTGAGATCTCCGAATTAACGGCGCAACGGCAAAAAGCCAACCGCGCGGATCAGCCGATTGCGATTTACGAAGTTCATTTGGGTTCATGGCGGCGCAATTTAGCCAATAATTTCTGGTTGGACTATGATCAGATCGCTGACGAATTGATCCCTTATGTGAAAGAAATGGGCTTCACTCATATTGAATTTCTGCCATTGTCCGAATATCCGTTCGACGGTTCGTGGGGCTATCAACCGATTGGTTTGTATTCTCCGACCAGTCGGTTTGGCAGCCCGGACGGTTTTCGCCGTCTGGTGGATAAAGCCCATGCCGCCGGTATTAATGTGATTCTGGATTGGGTGCCAGGGCATTTTCCGAGCGATACTCATGGTTTGGCAGCCTTTGACGGTACCGCATTATATGAATACGCCGATCCGCGCGAGGGCTATCATCAGGACTGGAATACGCTGATTTATAATTACGGGCGTAATGAAGTGAAAAACTTTTTGTCCGGCAATGCCTTGTACTGGCTGGAACGTTTTGCGTTGGACGGTATCCGCGTCGATGCGGTGGCGTCTATGATTTATCGGGATTACAGCCGTGCCGAGGGACAATGGATTCCGAATCAGTACGGCGGGCGGGAAAATCTGGAAGCCATCGAATTTTTAAAACATACCAACGATATTATCGGTTCCGAAGCGCCGGGTGCGATTTCAATTGCCGAGGAATCCACTGCGTTTGCTGGCGTAACCCGCCCATCGCAGGACGGCGGACTGGGATTTAATTTTAAATGGAACATGGGCTGGATGAACGACACCCTTGCCTATATGAAGAAAGATCCGGTTTACCGCCAGTATCACCATAATCTGATGACTTTCGGTATGGTTTATCAATACAGTGAAAATTTTGTCTTACCGCTTTCCCATGATGAAGTGGTACACGGTAAATTGTCATTGTTGGATAAAATGCCCGGCGATGCGTGGCAAAAATTTGCCAATCTGCGGGCGTATTATGGCTATATGTGGGGTTATCCGGGCAAAAAATTATTATTTATGGGCAATGAATTTGCTCAAGGACGCGAATGGAATTATGAAGAAAGTTTGGATTGGTTTTTGTTGGATGAGGCAATCGGTGGTGGTTGGCATCAAGGCGTGCAGCATTTTGTGAAAGATTTGAACCGCACTTATAAAGCGAATGCGCCACTGTATGAGCTGGATTGCGACCCACAAGGATTTGAATGGCTGGTGGTGGATGATTACCAGAATTCTGTATTTGCCTTTGAACGCCGCAGCCGTAAAGGCGAGCGCGTGCTTGTGGTCAGCAATTTTACGCCGGTGCCGCGTTATGATTATCGTATCGGAGTGAATGTCGGCGGCGAATATCGGGAAATTCTGAATTCCGATTCGACATATTACCAAGGTTCGGATATGGGTAATCGGGGCGCGGTCACCAGCGAGGAGATCGCAAGCCATGGCAAGTCGCAGTCAATCAGTCTGACACTGCCGCCGTTGGCGACAATTTATTTGGCATTAAAAAATGTGTAAGGTCGAAAAATAAAACGCCGTACGCAATGGATAGATGAGCGCGTTTCACAGTTGGCGCGCTAAAACAATACATAAAGGACTTGGACAAACAAAATAATGACAAGAATTAACTTAGGCAAACCTTATCCCTTGGGTTGTACCCAACAAATTAATAAAGGGATCACTGGATTTAATTTTGCTATTTATTCATCGCAAGCGACAGCTGTCGAGTTATGCCTTTTTGATGATAAAAACGATGTACAGGAAATCCGCTTACCGATGCACTGCACCCATGATATCTGGCATATTTGGCTGGTTGATGTGTATTACGGGATGAAATACGGCTTTCGTTTATATGGTAAAAACGGTGAAACACTGTGTAATCCGCATAAACTGATGCTTGACCCTTATGCCCGCACCGTGGAAGGTAAGCCCGATTTAAGTTCGGCGCAAAACCGGGCATGGTTTTTATTGGATGATAAACGAGATAATGCACATTTAGCGCCTAAGGCGGTGATAACCAATGAACGGTTTAATTGGAGTGGTGATAAAGCACCGAAAACACCTTGGGCGGAAACTGTGATTTATGAAGTGCATGTGAAAGGTTTTACCCGTTTGCGTGAGGACTTACCGCAACATATCCGCGGCACCTATGCGGGGTTGGCACATCCGACAATGATCGCCTATCTAAAAGAACTGGGCATTACCGCCATTGAATTGTTGCCGATAAATTATCATCTGGATGAACCGCACTTACAGGAAAAAGGATTGCATAATTATTGGGGATACAACCCGTTGGCGATGTTTGCTGTAGAACCGAGATATTGGTCTGGTCAACCGCAAACTACACCGCTGACAGAATTCAAAAGTATGGTAAAAGCATTGCATAAAGCCGGTATTGAGGTCATTTTGGACGTAGTGTTTAATCATTCTGCAGAGGCGGAAAAGCATTTTCCGACCTTCAGTCAACGCGGGATTGATGATAAAACCTATTATTGGCAGCATGCACAGGGTGAGTATTTAAATTGGACCGGTTGCGGCAATACAATGAATTTGTCGCATCGCATCAGTCGTCATTGGGTGATTGACTGTTTGTGCTACTGGGTGGAAAAATGTCATGTGGACGGTTTTCGTTTTGATTTGGCGACGGTATTGGGGCGAGATAGTCCCGCTTATAATCAGCAGGCGTTACTGTTTCGGGAAATCGCTCAAACGCCGAGTTTGCGTCATTGCAAGTTTATTGCCGAACCTTGGGATGTGGGCGAAAACGGTTATCAATTAGGGCATTTTCCGCCGTATTTTGCCGAATGGAATGATCGTTTCCGCGACGATATGCGTCGTTTCTGGTTATGGAAAAGCGGGGAGCTGGATACGTTTGCCGAACGTTTTGCCGGCTCAAGCGATATATTCAGACAGGCAGAGCGCCTACCACACAATTCAGTAAATTATATTGCCTCCCATGACGGTTTTACTTTGCGTGACCTGGTGAGTTATAACGATAAGCATAATTTTGCCAATGATGAGGATAACCGCGACGGTAGTAATAAAAACTACAGTTATAATCACGGTTTTGAAGGCTCGATGAATGCAGCGCGGACGGTGGATTTAGAGCGATTTCTAACCAGTTGCGGTATGTTGGCCGGTTTATTGCTGGCGAACGGAACGCCGATGTTGCTGGCAGGTGATGAATTCGGTAATACTCAGTTTGGTAATAATAACGCGTACTGTCAGGATAGCGAAACAACTTGGTTGAAGTGGAGCTGGTTTAACAAAGATTTATTTCACGCAACAAAGCAAACGATTGCGTTAAGAAAACAGATTCAAAGCCTACGCAATGATCGCTGGTGGAATGATGATAATGTGCAATGGCTGACCTCTCAGGGCGTGCCAATGCCGGTTGTGGATTGGCATAATCGTGAGATTAAAGCATTACAGATAAGATTGGATCAATGTTGGTTATTATTAATTAACGCGAAAGCGGGGTTACAAACATTCCGGCTGCCAGCAGGCGACTGGAAAGTGGTATATAGCGCGGCAGCGACGACAATTCAAGGAGATCAATTGGATGTCGATGAGTTGGCGTTTTGTATATTGCAGGATATGAGTTGTCGATAAAGTCGATATTGTTGTCAGTTAAATGAATGCGGAGGTAAACATTATGAGTAGCAGCATTTCTAAATTACCGAGTAAATATGAGATCGTTAAGGATACTTTAGTCCTTATTCTTGCCGGTGGGCGCGGGTCTCGTCTTTATGAATTAACGGATAAGCGTGCGAAGCCTGCGCTGTATTTCGGCGGTAATCGCCGGATTATCGACTTTGCTTTGTCTAACTGTATTAACTCCGGTTTGAACCGTATCGGTGTGGTAACACAGTATGCGGCGCATTCGCTATTGCGCCATTTACAAACCGGCTGGTCTTTTTTGCCACAGGAACGCGGCGAATTTGTTGATATGCTGCCGGCTCGTCAACAAATTGACGATTCCACTTGGTATCGCGGTACGGCTGATGCGGTGTATCAGAATATGGCGATCATCCGCAATCACTATTGCCCGAAATATGTATTGATTTTGGCAGGTGATCATATTTATAAACAAGATTATAGCCAAATGTTGCTGGATCACGTCGCAAGTGGAGCGAAATGCACCGTAGGATGTATTGAAGTTGAACGTGAGAAAGCGATGGAATTCGGCGTAATGGCGGTAAATGAAAATCTGAAAGTGAAATCCTTTGTGGAAAAACCGAAAGACCCGCCGGCAATGGTCGGTAAGCCGAATACTTCATTGGCGTCTATGGGAATTTACGTCTTTGACGCCGATTATTTATATGATGTCTTGGAACGCGAGGTGCATACTCCGTATACTTCACACGATTTCGGCAAGGATATTATACCGAAAGCCTTAGAGGACGGGGTGTTATATGCGCATCCGTTTAGCCGTTCCTGTATGGGGCGCAATACCGAGGGTGAGATTTACTGGCGCGATGTGGGAACATTGGACAGTTTTTGGCAATCTAACATTGATCTGGTATCGGAAAATCCGCAATTGGATATTTATGACCAAAGCTGGCCGATTCGCGGTAATCCGGTGCAAACTTATCCGTCGAAATTCTTCTATAAAAACGCTAATGTCAAACCGGTGGATAATTCGTTGATTTCCGGCGGTTGTGTGATTATTGATGCCTCAATCAGCAATTGCGTGTTGTTTGACCGAGTTAAAGTCAACGAAGGTTCCGTGGTGGATCATAGTGTCGTGCTGCCGCAGGTAACTGTCGGCAAAAATTGCGTATTGAAACGCTGTATTATTGACCGTCACGTGGTGATTCCGGATGGTATGCAAATCGGTGTCGATCCCGAGGAAGACAGTAGACATTTTCGGGTCAGCAAAGGCGGGGTAGTATTGGTGACGGAATCCATGCTGAAAAAACTAAACGGTGAAAGCGTGGCTTCCGAGTCACATTTAGACTAATTACTTATTATTGAATACGGTGTGAATTCACACCGTATTATGATTGTTTGAAGGAAGATGAAACCAAATGAGAGTATTACACGTTTGTTCAGAGTTGTATCCGTTGCTGAAAACTGGCGGACTTGCGGATGTGATGGGGGCATTACCTTTTGCGCAAAAAGACATCGGCATTGACAGCCGTATTCTGATTCCCGCGTATCCGGCTATTGCCGCTGGTATTTTGGATACCGCCATGGTCGCCGAATTTGACGACAGTGCTGCCGGCCATGTTATTCTGCGTTATGGAGATTATAAGGACGTTGGAATCTATTTAATTGATGCACCGCAGTTATATGCCCGTGCAGGCAACCCGTATCACGATCAATGGTATAACGATTATGCCGATAATTATAAGCGTTTCGCCTTACTCGGGCGGATCGGTGCCGAGCTAGCTAGAGGACTTGATGCTTGGTGGCGAGCTGAAATTGTACATGCCCATGATTGGCATGCGGGATTAGCCAGCGCCTATCTGTTTAATAAAGGACGACCGGCAAAATCCGTCTTTACTATTCATAATTTAGCTTATCAAGGGCAATTTGCGTATCATCATTTATTTGAAATCGGTTTGCCGACAAGTATGTTCAATATGAATGGATTAGAATTATATGGTCAGATTTCTTATCTGAAAGCCGGTTTATATTATTCCGACGCCGTCACCGCAGTCAGTCCGACGTATGCCAAAGAAATTACTACTACAGAATTCGGTTACGGTTTGCAGGGATTATTAGCCGCTTTGCATCATGAAGGTCGGTTAAGCGGAATTTTGAATGGGGTTGATGCGCAAATCTGGGATCCGAACAGCGATGTTTATATTGAGGATCATTACCGGTTAAAATCCATGACCGGAAAACGCAGAAATAAGGAAAAGTTACAGGGTTACTTTAATTTGCCGCAGCGCCCGGAAGCGTTACTTTTTGTGATGGTCACTCGATTAACGGAGCAAAAAGGCGTCGATTTGTTGATTGACAGTGTGGAAGACATCGTTAAGCAAGGCGGTCAGCTGATAATTCTTGGCTCAGGCGCACCGCATTTGGAAGAGGGGATTCAGCGGCTGGCACAGCAATATCCGCAGCATATTGCAGTTAAAGTCGGTTATGATGAAGTGTTATCCCATTTGATTATTGCCGGCGGTGATGTCATTGTCGTGCCGAGTCGTTTTGAACCTTGCGGTTTAACGCAGCTGTACGGACTGAAATACGGCACCTTACCGCTTGTTCGCGCAACCGGCGGGCTGGCGGACACCGTGATTGACAGCACGGCTGAAAATATTAAAGCGCGACGGGCAACCGGTTTTGTTTTTCAAGAGGCGAGCAAGGAAGCGTTGTCTCAAGCGATCAACAACGCCTTTGCACTGTGGCAGAAACCGCGTTTATGGTTTAGTGTCAGAACCGTCGCTATGGAACAGGATTTCAGCTGGCATAGTGCTGCGACGCATTATCGGAATTTATATCAGTCTCTTTTATCAAATTAGCACTAAACAGGGCAGCGTAATCTGCCCTGATTGTTGTCGCCTGTGTAAATCAGCGTAATTTTTGTTGTATTTTTGTTCATAATGAATAAAATTACGCCGTTTTTTCTATTAATAGTAAATTAGGAGCAATCTACGTTATGGTAATCGATAATATTGATTTTCCATTTTTTTATGATCAACCACAGCATTCAACCGAATCACTTAAACACGCGATTGTGTATAAATTAATTTTTTCTATCGGGCGCTCACCACAGGAGGCCAGCCAGCGTGACTGGTTAAACGCAACATTATATGCGGTGCGTGATTTAGTTACGGAAGGCTGGATTTCGACCGCCCGTCAATCCAGAAGTGAACAGACCCGTCGTGTATATTATTTATCCATGGAATTTCTGATGGGGCGAACCTTGTCTAATGCAATGATTGCAGAGGGCGTTTATGAGCTTGCCAAAGACGCCCTTGCCGCATTACATGTTGATTTAGAAGAGGTGCTGGAAAAAGAAGTGGATCCGGGGCTGGGAAATGGCGGCTTAGGCCGTCTGGCGGCTTGCTTTATGGATTCCATTGCAACCTTGGGCATTCCTGGAACGGGATACGGCATTCGCTATGAATACGGTATGTTCCGTCAACAGATTGAAGACGGACGACAGATCGAAAAACCTGACACTTGGCTGGAAAAAGGCATGCCGTGGGAGTTTATTCGTCCATCCAAACGTTTTCCAATCCGTTTCGGCGGTCATATTTATTTTGAAGGTAAAAAATGTATTTGGAACAGCAGCGAAGAAGTTACCGCGCTGGCTTATGATCAAATGATTCCGGGTTATGCCAACAACAGTGCCGCCACCTTACGTTTATGGAGCGCTCACGCCGGCGATACGTTCAGTCTGGATAATTTCAATAGAGGCGATTATTTCGGTGCGGTAGAACAGCGTTCTGTCATCGAAAATGTGTCCCGCGTGCTGTATCCTGACGATTCTACCTGGGCGGGGCGCGAATTGCGGCTGCGTCAGGAATATTTTCTTGTCTCCGCGTCATTACAGGATATTATCAAACGGCATAAACGGACACACGGTTCAGTAGAAAATCTTGCCGACAAAGTAGCGATTCACCTAAATGACACTCACCCGGCACTGGCAATTCCCGAATTGATGTATATTTTAGTGGATCAGGAAGGATATGGTTGGCAAACCGCGTGGGATATGTGCCGTCGGATTTTCTCTTATACTTGCCATACCTTGATGTCGGAAGCGTTGGAAACTTGGCCGGTAGAAATGATGGCAAAAATTCTACCGCGACATTTACAGATTATCTTCGAAATTAACGACTATTTTCTGGAATATGTCAGAACTTATGTTACCACTGAACAGGATTTTATTCGCCGTGTGTCTTTAATTGAAGAAGGCGATGTGCGCAAAGTGCGTATGGGTTGGTTGTCGGTGGTGGGATCGTATAAAGTAAACGGTGTGGCGGCGATTCATTCCGATTTAATGGTCACCTCAACCTTTGCCGATTTTGCGCGTATTTATCCCGAGCGTTTTACCAACGTAACTAACGGAATTACGCCGCGTCGCTGGATTGCCGTGGCGAACCCAGATTTATCCGCGCTGTTTGATCGTTATATCGGCACGCAATGGCGTCGTGATTTATCCCAGTTGGAAAATTTAAAGGCGCACCTTGATGACCCCGAATTGAAAAAAGCTATTCCTCAAATCAAACGGGCGAATAAAGTGCGTCTGGCCAATTACGTGAAGAACAAATTGGGTATTGAGCTAAATCCGGATGCATTATTTGATGTGCAGGTAAAACGTATTCACGAATATAAACGCCAGATTCTCAACGTGCTGCATATTGTTGCACGCTATAACGAGATGCTTGCCAACCCAGACAAAGACTGGACGCCGCGCGTTTTTATTCTGGCGGGCAAAGCGGCGTCGGCGTATTATGCGGCGAAGCAGACGATTCATTTAATTAACGATGTCGCCAATGTGATCAATCGGGACGAACGTCTGAAAGGGCGCTTAAAAGTGGTGTTTATTCCCAATTACAGCGTTAGTTTGGCACAACTGATTATTCCGGCGGCGGATATTTCCGAACAGATTTCGCTGGCTGGGACAGAAGCCTCTGGCACCAGCAACATGAAGTTTGCCTTAAACGGCGCACTGACATTGGGCACATTAGACGGTGCAAATGTTGAAATTCTGGAGAATGTCGGAAAAGATAATATCTTTATTTTCGGCAATACGGTGGAACAAGTAGAGGCGTTACGTCGTAACGGGTACAGTCCTTTTGATATTTACCAGCAAGACGAACAGTTGCGCACCGTTATTGACCAGATTTACGCCGGGCGTTTTTCCGCCAAAGAACCACATCGCTATCATGATTTGCTGAATTCATTGCGTTCTTATGATTATTATCAGGCATTTGCCGATTTCCGTAGTTATGTGGAGGCACAGCAAGCGGTAGATGAAAAATATCAGGATCAGACGGCATGGGTTGACAGTGCGTTACAGAATATCGTGAATATGAGTTTCTTCTCTTCCGATCGCACCATTGCGGAATATGCGGAAAAAATCTGGAAAATCAAACCATTGGTATTGGATTAATGGTGGATAAAGACAGTGCGAATAGGGGCTGCGGCCTGATAAAGCGTTTAACGCTTTTGGTATGTTGAGCGCTTTTATCGCATTCGATATGGATAAAAAGATATAGCGGACAAAAAAGTGCGGTTAAAAAATCAAAAATTTTAACCGCACTTTATCGTTATTCTGAAGCCGTTTTTTGTGTTTTACTTTTCTTCCATTTCCAAAATAAAAATAGCACTAACACCGCAATAATAATATAAATAGCGATTTGACCTTTTTTAATCTGAGCATGCAGCCAATCCAAATTGCTGGCGCCGAAATGTCCCAGATAAACCCAAATCGGTACCGAAATGATCGCGGCAAAAAAATCAATCAGCACAAAACGTAAGAAACTTACCCGGCGGGTAATGCCAGAAACCATATAAATCGGCGCTCTCAACCCCGGCAGAAAGCGTGCTGTGAACAACACGCGGTTGCCGTATTTATCAAATTGTGTACGTACCATTTTTAAACGCTTGAGAGTGAGAATTTTACGAACTGGGCGAAAACGTAGGATTTTGATGCCGTAAATTCGACCGAGCCAATACATCGTGCTATCGCCGATCAGCACTCCCAACATGCTGACCAACACCATAATATGCGGGTCGGTATAGCCCAATCCGGAAATCACCCCCCCCGACACTAATGTAATATCTTCCGGAATCGGTGCGCCGAATCCACAGATAACCAAAACAAAAAGTACCGCGAAATAGCCGTAATCCGTAAAAAAATTAATCAAAAATTCCATTGTAAATCCCGTATCTTTAATTAACAGAATAACTTATAAAACAAGTTCGTCATTGTAGCTTGTTTTGTATGCAAATGGCTATAAAAAATTTTCGCTTAAAAAGAATTAAATTAATGATTTTATTTGATTTAATACAGTAAATTGATTATAATGCGCAGCCCCAAAGTTATTCTTTGGGCTGAATATGGGAAATCGCTGGGTCGCCTGCGATTTTTTTAGGATTAATTTTTATTTAAAGAGAACATGATTATGGCATTTAAATTTAACGCTGAAGTTCGTACAGCGCAAGGTAAGGGTGCGAGCCGCCGCCTGCGTCACAACGGTCAAATCCCGGCAATCGTTTACGGTGGAAGTGAAGCGCCGATTTCTATCGTGTTAAATCACGATGAGTTAAACAACGCTCAAGAACACGACGGATTCTACTCCGACGTTATTACATTGGTGATCGACGGTAAAGAAGTGGCCGTTAAAGTACAAGCAATGCAGCGTCATCCGTTCAAACCGAAACTGGTTCATATCGACTTCAAAAGAGCATAATCCGGTATTTATAAGGCATTAACGCCATTTTTTCGAAGATTGTTAAAAAGATAGATAATCTTAAGTTTCGGAAATAATTTTTGCTATAAAAGACTCATTATGTTGGTGGGTCTTTATTATTTTGTCGGTCTGATCAATTTTTCTTTTCCGATTTTATAACCGCGAATAAGTGCGGTGGTTTTTTTGTGTATTTTTGAGTTATTTGTCGGCACACAAATTTAGCCCGCCGATAAAATCAATAAAAGCTCTGACCTTAGCGGCTAAATGGCGGCGGTGTGGGTAAACAATATGCAGATCAAGCTGCTGCTGACGATAATCGGATAGTACCTCGACCAGTTCGCCGCGTTTTAATTCGTCTTCAATGAAAAAGCGTGGTGAGTTGATTATGCCAAGTCCTGCTTTCGCCAGCTCAGCAAGGGTTAAGCCGTTATTGCAAACCAATTTGGAGCGCATTTTTATACGTTGAATACGGTTTCCGTCGCTGAATTCCCAATAAATTTGATTGCCGGTGGCTTTATATAGCAGACAATCGTGTTCTTCCAGCGCCTGCGGGTTCTGCGGCATGCCGTGCTGTGCCAGATAGTCCGGCGATGCCACAAAGTGCATGGTGGAGGTGGCGATTTTTTTTGCAACCAGCGAACTGTCTTGCAGATAACCGATGCGCAGCGCAAGATCGAACCCTTCGGAAACCAAATCGACCATGCGGTCGTTGAATTCGATTTCCATATGCAAATTGGGATGAGCTTTAATAAATGAAGCCAGATTCGGGGCGATAAAACGCAAACCGAAATCGCGCGGAATCGAAATGGTCAGATTGCCTTGCAAGGTGGTGGCCAAATTGCTGATGCTGGCTTCGGCATCTTCCAGTTCGGTCAAAATCGGCTGACAGCGACGGTAATAAATCAAGCCGGCTTCCGTCGGAACGATTTTACGTGTAGTGCGCTGTAATAAACGGGTTTTAAGCTGTTCTTCAAGCTGAGAAACCAGTTTGCTTGCCATAGCGACGGAAATATTTTGTTGTGCTGCGGCGTGGGTAAAACTTTGTGTTTCAATCACTTTGCAAAAGATGGAAATTGCATTCAGTTTGTCCATTTATTATGCCTTTTTTAAAAAAATGGTTGACCTAACAACAGATAGTCAGCAATATATCGGCAATTTTACACAAAATAAAACGAATTAGGTAAATAAAAGATGAGTAAATCCTTGGTTATTGTGGAGTCGCCGGCAAAGGCGAAAACCATTAATAAATATTTAGGTAGTGATTATGTGGTGAAATCCAGCGTCGGGCATATCCGTGATTTACCCACTGTCGGCAGCGGCAACGGTGAAAAAGCCAAGCCGGTTTCTACCAAAGGATTGAGCGCGCAGGAAAAACAGCAACTCAAGCAGGAAAAAGAACGTAATGCGCTGGTGAAGCGCATGGGGATTGACCCCTATCATGATTGGGCGGCGAATTATCAAATTCTACCGGGCAAAGAAAAAGTGGTGTCTGAGTTGAAGTCGCTGGCGAAAAAAGCCGATCATATTTATCTGGCGACCGATTTGGATAGAGAAGGAGAAGCTATCGCTTGGCATTTGCGTGAAGTGATTGGGGGGGATGATGCGCGTTTTAGCCGCGTTGTGTTTAACGAAATTACCAAAAATGCCATTAAACAAGCATTTGAAAAACCGGAACAGTTAAATCTGGATCGAGTGAATGCTCAACAGACGCGGCGTTTTCTCGATCGGGTAGTGGGGTTTATGGTCTCACCGTTGCTGTGGAAAAAAGTTGCCCGCGGCTTGTCTGCCGGTCGGGTACAGTCCGTTGCGGTGAAATTGTTGGTTGAACGCGAACGTGAGATCAAAGCGTTTAAGCCGCAGGAATACTGGGAAGTGGACGTGTTGACCGATACTCGGCAGCATGCCGCGATTCACCTTAATGTCACTGAATTTCAGGGCAAAAAATTCGAACCGAAGAATGCCGCACAGGCAAAAAGTGCGGTGGATTTTTTGCAGAAATCCGATTATCGTGTCGCCGAACTGGAAACCAAACCGACCGGTTCTAAACCGCGCGCACCTTTTATTACTTCAACGCTACAGCAAACGGCAAGTACCCGACTGAATTTCGGGGTGAAAAAAACCATGATGTTGGCACAACGTTTGTACGAAGCGGGCTATATTACCTACATGCGTACCGACAGTACTAATCTAAGTCAAGATGCACTTGGCATGGTGCGTGATTATATCGGTAAGCATTTCGGTCAGCCGTATTTACCTGCGAAACCGAACTTCTATTCCAGCAAGGATAATGCGCAGGAAGCCCATGAGGCTATTCGTCCTTCCGATGTGAATATTCAAGCCGATGCGCTTGCCGGCATGGAAAAAGACGCCGTGCGGTTATATGATTTGATCTGGCGCCAGTTTGTCGCCTGCCAGATGCCGGCGGCACAGTATGACAGTACCACCTTAACCGTCGCGGCGGGCGATTATGTACTGAAAGCCAAAGGGCGTATTTTGCGCTTTGACGGTTGGACGAAAGTGCTGCCACCAATCGGCAAGCAGGCAGAGGATCAGGTATTGCCGGATGTGATTGTCGGCGAAACATTAAATTTACAAGAGGTAATTCCGCAGCAAAACTTTACCAAACCACCGGCGCGTTTTACCGAAGCTGCACTGGTGAAAGAATTGGAAAAACGCGGTATCGGTCGTCCTTCTACGTACGCCTCAATTATTTCCACCATTCAGGAACGTGGTTACGTGCGCACGGAAAACCGCCGTTTTTATGCGGAAAAAATGGGGGAAATCGTCACTGATCGTCTGGATCAGTCTTTTGTCGAGCTGATGAATTATGACTTTACCGCCAATATGGAAGATGTGTTGGATCAGATCGCAAACGGCAAAAAAGACTGGAAAACCGAGTTAAATCACTTTTTTAGAGATTTCTCTCAGCAACTGAGCAAGGCGGAGTTAGATGAACTGGAAGGCGGCATGAAGCCGAACAGTCTGGTGCTGACGGACATTAACTGTCCGACTTGCGGGCGTAAGATGGCAATTCGTACCGCCAGTACCGGCGTATTTTTGGGCTGTTCCGGCTATGCGCTACCGCCGAAAGAGCGCTGCAAAACCACAATTAATTTGATTCCCGAAGCCGAATTACTGAATGTACTGGACGAGGCGTCGGAAACCAAAGCGTTAATGGAGCGTAAACGCTGCCCTAAATGCGGTACGGCGATGGACAGCTATCTTATTGATGCACAGCGTAAATTGCATATTTGCGGGAATAATCCGAACTGCGACGGCTATGTAGTGGAACAAGGTGAATACAAAATCAAAGGCTATGATGGTCCGGTTGTGGAATGTGATAAGTGCGGTGCCGATATGCACTTGAAATTAGGTCGTTTCGGCAAATATATGGCCTGTACCCAATGTGACAACACGCGTAAGATTTTAAAAAACGGAGAAGTCGCTCCGCCGAAAGAAGAACCGGTACATTTCCCGGAATTAAAATGTGAAAAATCCGATGCGTATTTTGTATTGCGTGATGGCGCCAGCGGCGTGTTTATGTCGGCGCATAATTTCCCTAAATCGCGCGAAACTCGCCCGGCAAAAGTGGCTGAACTGGCATTATACCGTGATCGTTTACCGGAAAAATTGCGCTATTTAGCCGATGCGCCACAACAGGACGCGGAGGGAAATGCTGCGATTATTCGCTACAGCCGCAAAGAAAAACGCCAGTATGTGACTTCTGAGAAAAACGGCAAGGCGACGAAATGGATCGTTGATTATTTAGACGGCAAATGGGTGGAACGACATAAGTAATCTTGCGGTATGCGGACATAAAAAAGTGCGGTTAAAAATGTTTAATTTTTTAACCGCACTTTTGTATAAACCGACTTATTCCTTTTCGCTTGGTTTAATCGCCAGCAAGTTACAATTCAGTTTGCTAATGACATGTTCTGCCGTATTGCCTAAAAACGCGGCGGACAAGCCGGTACGTCCAATAGTGCCCAATACGACCATCTCCGCCCCGATTTCTTTCGCAACTGCAGGAATGACATCTTCCGGGAAGCCTTCGCGCACGTGCGTGTGATCTTCATCAACGCCGAATTTCTGGCGTAACGCTTTCATATTAATCAGGTGCTGACCGCGAATACTGTTATTGTATTCGGTGGTATTGAATTCCGGCAGATCAATTGCCATGTTGATTGGGGTAGGCGGGTAGGCGGTTACCAAATGCACGTTGCCGCGCTCTAAAATATCGGCTAAATCAATACCTAAAGTGACTAATTCATCATTGAAAATGCTGTGGTAGTCTTCATCATCGGACACGTTTACCGCAACCAGAATGCGACGTTGGTGTTTCCAGTCACCGTCTTTAACAATCATGATTGGCGCCGGGCATTTACGCAGCAGCTGCCAGTCCATCGGGGTAAAAATCAAGGAAGCGATACTTTCTTCTTCCTGTGTATATTTCACCACCAAATCATAATCATGGCGTTCCACTTCCTCAGTGATTGCCTCGGCTTCGTTACTGCTCCATACTACGGTGGAATCAAATTCGATATCCGGATCGGCATATTTTTCCAGATATGGCTGAACCGCTTTATGCCGCTGTTCAATCACACCGCGATGCATGCTTTCGCGTTCTTCGGCCGACAACAAGGCAGACATCTCATAAGACAGATCGTATACCGCCATAAAGGTTGTAACTTTTACCTTTGTTTTGCTTTTCTGTTCTTTCACCAAGCGAACCGCGCGGGCAAGCGCATATTGTTTTTCATTTTCCGGATTCAGTACAACCAGTATATTTGTAAACTTCATAACAACCTCCATGCTATGATTTTAATTGCTAATAGCATAGAAAAGATTTGAGTAAATAACAAGAAAAGTTTTGAAAAAAATCAGCCGGCGCAAAATAAATTGCACCGGCGAAGAGTGTGGTTCATAGCCGATTAGCTGATCATTTGAATGCGGGATTTGGTGGCACCCGCCAACTCGGAAAGTTCCGCCATATTGTTAATAGTGATATATTTTCCTTGCACCGATAACATACCAATTTTCTGGAAACGACCTAACAAGCGGCTGATGGTTTCAACGGTGAGCCCAAGGTAGTTGCCGATATCGCCGCGGGTCATAGTGAGGCGGAATTCCCGGGCGGAAAAACCGCGTGCAGAATAACGACGGGATAAGTTATAAATAAAAGCGGCGAGGCGTTCTTCGGCATTCATTTTGGAAAGTAAGAGAATCATTTCCTGATCACTTTTAATTTCATTGCTCATTAAGCGCATGATTTGTTGGCGCAGTTTTGGCATTTTGCCGGATAAATCATCTAATATATCAAAGGGAATTTCGCATACCATTGCGGTTTCCAGCGCTTGTGCAAAGCTCGGATGCTGCATATTGATAATTGCGTCGAAACCGACCAGATCGCCGGGAAGATGAAAGGAGGTAATCTGCTCTTCACCGGTTTCGCTGATTGTATAGGATTTAATAGTGCCGGAACGGATAGCATAAAGCGAGCTTAATTCGTCTCCCGCTTTGAATAATACCTGGGATTTCTGGATTGGTTTTTTACGCTCAATAATATTATCAAGCTGATCCAGTTCGTGTTCGTTTAAGGTGAAAGGGATACAAAGTTGGCTGATACTGCAATCTTGGCAGTGAATCGCACAACCGCCGGATTGAACTCGGCGTCCAATTTTAGTTTCGCTGGCTAAAATTTTCATTTAATCCTCAATAACTCGATAAAGCCAAAAGAAAATCGTGATAAAATTGATCTAACTCAATAAATAATAGCATTAAATCTAAAAATTAAGAAGATTTAAATAGTTAAAAATATGTTAAGGAATATGACATGGCTGCGGAAAAATTGACTAAAAAGCGTTTAATTCAAATTTTACTGATGTTATGTGTGTTGCTTTCGGCATTTATTTATCACACCTGCCGTTATGACAGCAGGGCAGCACCTGAAACTGCTTTGGAAAGTGCGGTGGAAAATACGCAGATTTCTGAGAAATAACAACGCCGGCAGAGAATGCCGGCATAATATGGAATGGATAATTAACCTGCGGTCGCCAGATTGGCTAAATCTTTATCCACCAAGAACAAGCCTTTACCGTCGTCGCCGAGAAGGTTCAGTTTATCCAGAATCGCACTGAACAGTTTTTCTTCTTCGTGCTGTTCCGCCACATACCACTGCAAGAAATTGAAAGCGGAAAAATCTTTTTCTTCAAAAGTTTTGCCAACCAACTCATTGATTTTGCTGGTAATCAGTTTTTCATGTTGATAAGTCAGTTCCATCACCTGTTTTAACGAAGAAAAATCGTGCGGCGGTGCATTAATCGCGCCGATAACCGGTAATGCTCCGGTTTCGTTCAGATAAGTGAATAATTTGCGCATGTGCTGCATTTCTTCCGCCGCATGAGCGGACAGAAACTGTGCCGCACCTTTAAAACCCTGTTGTTCGCACCAAGCGCTCATTTGCAGGTATAAGTTTGAGGAATAAAATTCCAGATTCATTTGATCGTTTAATAATTTGATCACGTTTGCTGATAACATAACACGGTTCTCCTGTTATAAAGTGGCTAAATCACGGTCAATATAGTACAGCGAACGACCGTCTTCACCAACCAAATTAAATTTATCCAAAATGCTGCTGAAGAGTTTTTCTTCTTCGTGCTGTTCGGCAACATACCATTGTAAAAAGTTGAAGCTGGAATAGTCTTCGTGGGCAAATGTCACTTCCACCAGTTCGTTGATTTTGGCGGTCACGAACTTTTCGTGTTCCAAAATGATTTCAAACACTTCTTTCAGTGATTGATAATCATTTTTCGGAGCATCAATGGCGCCTACTAACGGCAGTCCGCCGGTTTCGCTGATATAAGTGAAGAGTTTTTGCATGTGCGACATTTCTTCATCGGCATGACGCAATAAAAATGCCGCTGCGCCTTCATAGCCTTTTTGCTCACACCAAGCACTCATTTGTAAATAGATATTGGACGAATAAAATTCCAAATTAATTTGTTCGTTGAGTTTTTCACTAATCGCATGATTTAACATCACAAACTCCTTTCCCTGATAAATTGATTACAACGGCATCAGTTTAACGGTTTTTTTACACATTGCAAGTTTTATTTTGTGTAACTTATTAATTTTAAAGAATATTTTTAATAGAAATTATTCTTGTTTAACAAATAAAGATACGAATTGTTAACAATAATATATCCGTATTGACAGGCAATTTAAAACTAATATTGTTTCTTATTTATTGAAAGTCTTTCAATATTATCTGTATTTATTAATTTAAAGTTAATTATATAATGGTATTAACTCAGCCGAAAGCGGCTTAATAAAACGAGTAAATAAGGAGGGCAGACATGAAAAAAGTCGCGGCCGTGCGTAACGCGCCGACAAAACATTGGGTCGGTAATGGTTTCCATGTGCATTCTATGTTCAGTTATCAGGATAAACATGACAATCTCAGCCCGTTTCTGTTAATGGATTATAATCCGCCGTGTTATTTTGACGGTGGGCGCAGCGCTGATTTTCGCGGCGTCGGCGAGCATCCGCACCGTGGTTTTGAAACGGTAACAATCGCTTATCAGGGCGAAGTTACGCATAAGGATTCTTATGGCGGCGGCGGAACGATCGGTACCGGTGATGTGCAGTGGATGACCGCCGGAGCGGGATTAATGCACCAAGAATATCATTCTGCGGACTATTCGTTGAGAGGCGGTTTGTTCGAGATGGTGCAATTGTGGGTAAACCTGCCGGCTAAAGATAAAATGACGACGCCGAAATATCAGGCAATTAAATCCGTCAACATTCCAGTGCTGCAATTCGCGGATAATGCAGGTTATGCGCGCATCATCGCAGGCGAGTTGGATAAGGTAAAAGGCGTGGCGACAACATTTACCCCGGTGAATATGTGGGATGTGGCAATGAACGGTGGTAAATCTTATGAGTTTGCGGTACCGGAATCGCATAATCTGATTATTCTTGTGTTAGACGGTTCGGTACGAATTAATGATGAACATATTGCCCACCGCAGTCAGTTGGTAACCTTTGAAGGGGGCGGAGCCGGTGTGAAAATCAAGGCGAACGACAACGTGAAGTTATTATTGCTGAGCGGCGAACCGATTGATGAACCGCTTGTGGGTTACGGGCCTTTTGTGATGAACAGTAAGGCGGAAATTTTGCAGGCGATACGCGATGTGCAAAGCGGTAAATTCGGGCAAATCGCCTGAACGAAAAACCGAGCAAAAACTGACCGCACTTTGGTCAGAATAAAAAAGTGCGGTCGATTTTTTACATAGTTTTATTGCGCCATATTTTCCACAGTTTTCAAAAATCCCTGTGCAGTGGTATACACGTCGGTTTTGCCCTGCGCGCGTAAAATCAGATCCGACATTTCACGAAACGCGCCTTTACCGCCGTGCAGTTCCAGCACGTGATCGGCACAATCCTGCACATAGCTCATTGCATCGCCTACAGCAAAGGCCAGACCGCAGACTGCAAAGGCGGGGAGATCCACACTGTCATCGCCGATATAGGCGGTTTGTTCCGCACTGACGCCGGCTTGTCGCATCAGCTCAAAGCAGGCGCTTTCTTTTTCCAGTTTACCGAGCAGAAACAGGGTAATGCCAAGATCGTTGAGACGTTTGCGCAAAATGGCGGAATCCCGCCCGGACAGTACGGCAACTTGAATGCCGTTTTCCATGAGCATACGGATACCCAGACCGTCACGTACATGAAAACTTTTCAGCGCTTCGCCGTTGGCATCATAATGCAGCAATCCGTCGGTCAATACGCCGTCCACATCGCTGATCACCAGTTTTATTTTCTGTAATTTTTCATTGTTAATCATAATGTTAGCTCGAAAATTCAATTAAACCGACCACTTGATTATTATCATCCACCGCAACCAGAGAGTGAATTTTATGGGCTTTCATAAAGTTTTCCGCTTCTGCCAGATAAGTGTTGTAATTAATGATCTTCGGATTGGATGTCATCAGATTCTGCGCGGTTTTATTCAGCGTTTGTGCGCCATTGGCAGTCAGCGCACGACGGATATCGCCGTCGGTGATAATACCTTTTAACACGTTGTCTTGCATAACCAGTGCGACGCCCATACGTCCTTCGTTCATGATGGTCAGACAGTCGGTAAAGCCGGTTGTCGGCCGAACTATCGGCAGGCGGGTTTGCATTTGATCTTTCACTCGGCACAGCAAACGACGGCCCAAACTGCCACCCGGGTGGAACTTAGCAAAGTCGGCGGGGCGGAAATTGCGCGCGGTAATCAGTGATACCGCCAATGCATCGCCCAATGCCAGTGTAATCAGGGCAGAAGTAGTGGGCGCAAGATTATTCGGGCAGACTTCACGTTCCACCGTAATGTCCAGTACATAGTCGGCATGGGTTGCCAATGTGGAATGCTTGTTACTGGTTAGGGCGATAATTTTATTGCCGAAATTTTTCAGGCTGGGAATCAGCTTGTTTACATCATCGGTTTCACCGCTGTAAGAAATCAGCATCACGATGTCAATCGGTTTAAGCATGCCCAGATCGCCATGGAAGGCTTCGGTTGGATGTAAAAAGAAGCTCGGCGTACCGGTGGACGCGAATGTGGCGACCATTTTCTTGCCGATTAAGCCGGATTTCCCGATTCCGCCGACGACCAAACGCCCTTTGCAGTGCAGAATAAGCTCCACCACATCATTGAAATTACTGTCCAGATTCCGGCTTAATTGAGCCAGTGCATGTTCCTCAACGCGTAGAGTATCGCGAGCGATTTGTAAGTAATCCATAGTCTGATCCTTAATGAAAAAAGTGCGGTCATTTTAACCCATGTTAAACTTTAACTCTATATTTTCTATCGGATTTACGTTATACTGCGCGCCGAGTCGGTCAGACAATCGCTGGTTTATTGAAGCCCTTAACCGTTTGAAGTGAATATGGATAACGACCTAGCGGGACAAGTAAACGAGAGGAAAGTCCGGGCTACACAGGGCAGAGTGCCGGATAACGTCCGGGAGGCGTGAGCCTACGACCAGTGCAGCAGAGAGCAGACCGCCGATGGCTCGCAAGAGATCAGGTAAGGGTGAAAGGGTGCGGTAAGAGCGCACCGCGTGAGTGGCAACATTTCACGGCTGGGTAAACTCCACTTGTAGCAAGACCAAATAGGAACTCAATGAGTGTGCCCGCTCAGAGTTCGGGTAGGTCGCTTGAGCGTTTGTGTAAATAAACGCCTAGAGGAATGATTGTCCGCGACAGAACCCGGCTTACCGACCGACTCAATCTATTCGGAAAAAAGCCTTTCGACAGCTGTCAAAAGGCTTTTTTGCTGCTGATTAGGCCCAGTGTTTTTTCTTGGATGTCTGACCGATTCCCGGATTGAAACTGTTAGTCGGATCCAGCGTTTGATAAAACTTGCGCAGTTCAGGTTTCGCCTGATATAAATGCCCCACATTGTGTTCTGCCGGATATTGCGCGCCGCGCTTATCCAATAACGCCAGCATTGCGTGTTCCAGCGCCATACAGTCGTTGCCTTTTTTAACAATATAATCCTGATGAAACACATGACACATAAAATGACCGTAATACAGTTTGTGGCTGAGTTTATTTTCGATTTCCGGCGGCAGTGTTTCAAACCAATCCTGATCATTACGGCGTAAAGCGACATCTAAGGCGACAATATCTTCTACCGTATCGCCGTGCACCGCACGGTAGCGCACCGCGGCGGAGGCCACCGCAAAACGGTGCAGCATCGCCGCCTGCGTTTCAACCGCATCGCAACGGAAATAATCGCCTTTAGTTTGATCGGAAAAATAGCGCTGTAAATAGTTTTCTGCTTCCTGTACACCGTTGCCGCCCATTTTGATAATCAAATGATGCTCATATTGATGACGGTAATCCCACAAGCGTTTAGGTAAATGTTGTGGTAATAATCCGGACAGTTTCTGCAGCAGTTTATCGCTGAAATCGCGCGGCAGAAAACGCAGTTTTTTGGCAATCCGATCGGTTTTGGCTTTCAGCGCAAATAGTTTCGGTAATCGGTGTGTACCGAATTTTTTGATTACCCAGAACGTATCTTTACCGTATTTCGCCGCCATATCAAAAGCGTCGCGATGAATATATTCGCCGGAAATCGGTAATTGAATGAAATTTGCCAACATATAACGGCGAATATCGTTTAACACGTCGGTTTGGTTGGTGCCGATATAAAAAACTGCGGTTTCTTTTTCCAGCGGAAAGGTATCTAGACGAACGGCGAAAACGGCCAATTTTCCCGCGCAGCCGGAGGCTTCATAATGTCGCGCCGGGTCAGCATTAAAGCGAGCCGGACTGGCTTCGTCAATTTGGCGCACGTGTTGACAATAGGCATGGTCGTGACCTTTACCGCAATTTTGCGCAATATCGTTTGGTTGATAACGCCGGTTTTCCAGATTGCTTAATATTTCTTCTGGTTGCTTGCCGAGCTCAATGCCCAAATGATTGTGCAATGTCAGTTCGCCTTTTGCATTTAATTGGGCATATAGCGCCATTTCCGTATAAGCCGGTCCCCGCTGCACCAGTGCGCCGCCGGAATTATTACAAATGCCGCCGATCACGGAAGCACCGATACAGGACGAACCGATGACTGAGTGCGGTTCTCGCCCGTGAGATTTCAACTGAATTTCCAGCTCATTGAGGGTGGAACCGGGCAGGCAAACCGCCTGTTCGGCATGATTGATTAATTGGATACCGTCAATACGCATAGCATTAATAATCACAATATCCCGTTCGTAATCATTGCCGTTGGGCGTCGAACCACCGGTCAGTCCGGTATTGGCCGCTTGCGTGATCACAATAGCATCGGCGGCTACGCAGGCTTGTAACAGGCGCCAGAATTCAACCAGCGTCGCGGGGCGGACAACGGCGACGGCATTGCCCGTGCCGAAACGATAACCGCT
This sequence comes from Haemophilus massiliensis, assembly GCA_000752995.2. Classification (GTDB taxonomy): domain Bacteria; phylum Pseudomonadota; class Gammaproteobacteria; order Enterobacterales; family Pasteurellaceae; genus Necropsobacter; species Necropsobacter massiliensis_B. The sequence continues at coordinate 393,395 of LM994635.1, forward strand.
GCGATAGGGTTCGGTCTTGGCAGGATCGGTAATAATATGGGATGCACCGACAATCTGTGTCAGTGCGGCGATTAGTTGTTGTGTTGTCATTATTTACTGTCCTTATTTTACGAATAATTAACAATATTATAACAACACAAGCCAAGTGCGGGTAAAAAACGCGATAAAAGTGTGAGAGAGTTAACAAAGTTTTTGTTATTTGAGTAAATCTTTCAATCCGGCTTTCATGGCGGACATTTGATTTTCATACAATGCTTTGCTTTCCCGCTCGTCAATCATGTAGGTAATGGTTTCTGACAAGGTCATTTTCATTTTACGGGAATATTTTGATAATCTCAGCCAGACCGCATATTCCAGATCAATGGATTTTTTCTTAGTGGACTGTTTTTCCGCATTGAAAAAGCGTTTTCGTCTGGCGCGGATTGCCTGATCCAGTTTAACGGTTAAATCAGGCGATAGGTGATTTTTTATCCAGTGTTCGATTTGTGCCGGATAATTCTGCGCAGCGGACAGCTGTGTCATGATTTCATCACGTAGACTGCGTTCTTCATAACGGGTAATATTTTCTCCTTCGCGCTGTTTTTTCATAAGGTACAGCCATTTCCAATGCGCTTCCTGATTTTCTAATTTCTGATATTTCATAATTTTTTATCCGTTGAAGTGACATTGTAACCTTGCCATAATATACGCGTTTCCCCATGCTTTTGCCAGTAAATTTTAAGTCTATTTAGTTGTGCGGAAATGTGCGATAATGCGCGTCCCAATAATAACAACCAGAGAGCTGTGACTTTGTCTTCTTTATCTAATCCGCGTTTAGCTTGGCAACAACTGCGTCCTGAACTGACGGTTGAGCATATTAGCGAGCGACCAGTTGATTTTTTTGCTTTGCAGCCGCGCGCTGCATCAGCCATTGACCAATTCTTACAAAATTCTGACCGCACTTTATTGGTGCTGAAAGCCGATGATCAAAGCGAATATGCGCCGCTGTTGGAGGCGCACATTCGTGCTCGGCAGCCCGCAGAGTTGCCGCTTTCCGGCGTGCGATATACAGTGGAACAAGGTGATAGCTTTTCTTTTCCCAGCGTGCAGGTCGAACCGGTACAACATCATGATGATAATTTTGCCGCCAAACAATCGGTGGCAAGCGCATTATATGTTGACAGCACTCGCCTGTTCGGTGCTGTACGGGTACATCCTACGTCACAGGATATTCAGCTTACGCCGGGGCTGGTACACCGGCTGAATGATGGCGTGCTGATTTTAAGCCTGTCCGCCTTATTATCGCAATTTGACCTATGGGCGCGCCTGAAACGGATTCTGACCGACAAGACTTTCGATTGGTATGCTTTGCATCCTTATAAAACCTTACCTTGTGAGATTCCAAGCTGCCCGCTAAATTTAAAAATCATTTTATTGGGCAGTCGCAGTGAGCTGGCTGCCTTGGATGAACTGGATGAAACATTGTATTCTCTCGCCGATTACGCGGAAATCGACAGTTATTTTTCACTGGAATCGGATGCTCAGCAACAGCTGTGGGTGGATTATACCGTGCATTATGCGCGTCAACATCGTCTGGCAGAACCGACGCTTGACGGTCTGCAAAAACTCTATCAACTGTTGGTACGGGAAAGCGAAGATTGTTATTTAATCAATATTTCGCCGTCGATGTTGAAAAATATTCTGACCGGTGTCTCCACATTAAGCGGGCATAGTCGGCTAAGTGCGGTGGATTTTGACGCCTATTTTAAACAGCAATTTCACCAACAGGGCTTTTTGCGCGAACAAACCTATGCGGATATCCTGCATGAACAGGTGTATGTGGCGACAGAGGGCGAAATCGTCGGGCAGATCAACGGATTATCGGTGATCGAATACCCCGGTACGCCGTTATCGTTCGGTGAACCCGCGCGTATCAGTTGCATTGTGCAATTTGGCGACGGCGAAGTGGTGGATGTGGAACGTAAAAATGAATTGGCGGGCAATATACATGGCAAAGGCATTATGATTGCGCAAGTCTGTCTGGCGAATATTTTGGATTTGCCGTCACAGTTACCGTTTTCCGCCTCTATTGTGTTTGAACAGTCTTATAGCGAAATTGACGGTGACAGTGCTTCGCTTGCCAGTTTTTGCGTGCTGGTCAGTGCGTTGGCAAATTTGCCGCTGCCGCAGTCTATCGCGATTACCGGTGCCATTGACCAATTCGGACTGGTACATTCCGTTGGCGGTGTAAACGATAAAATCGAGGGGTTCTTCACACTGTGTGAACGGCGCGGGTTAACCGGTAATCAGGGCGTGATTGTTCCGTCGGCGGTAATGAGCCAGCTCAGTTTGTCGGAAGCGGTAATAAGTGCGGTGCAAAATGGGCAGTTTTCCGTTTGGGTGGTGGAAGATGTGTTTCAGACCTGCGAGATTTTATTCCGGCGTCGTTTGTTGGAAGAAGAGGGCGAACATTATAGCGAGGAAACTCAGCCATTAACCCGACTGATTAATCGGCGCATCGAGCAGCGAACAGAGCAGCAACAACGCTTTCGATTATGGGATATGCTGTTTCGCAGACGTGGATAGGTGAGCGTTATAATATAGAAAAGCGGTTTCAGCGATCTGAAGCCGTTTTTTTATGTTGTCGGCAAATATAGAAAAAACTGCTCCGATAAGTTAAGCGAACAACTGTTAGCTGTTTCAAAGTTTAAATAATCCTGCTACAATGCCGATATCATAACTAATAGAGTGTTATCTATAATCGGGAGAATCTAAAATAATGAACAGTTGTACACCCAATAAGAAAAGTAGTTACAGCTATGAAGACTTGCTCGCTTCCGGACGTGGCGAATTATTCGGCGCAGAAGGCCCGCAGTTACCGGCACCGACCATGCTGATGATGGACCGCGTGGTTGAAATGAATGAAAACGGCGGCACTTTCCATAAAGGTTATATTGAAGCAGAATTGGATATTCGTCCTGATTTACCGTTCTTTGGCTGTCATTTTATCGGTGATCCGGTCATGCCGGGGTGTTTAGGGCTGGATGCCATGTGGCAGCTGGTAGGATTTTATCTCGGCTGGGTCGGCGGCAAGGGAAAAGGTCGAGCGCTGGGCGTAGGAGAAGTGAAGTTTACCGGTCAGATTTTGCCGACGGCAAAAAAAGTCATTTATCGCATCAATATGAAACGCGTGATTAATCGTAAATTGGTGATGGGGATGGCGGACGGCGAAGTGGAAGTGGACGGTCGGGTGATTTATACGGCAACGGATTTAAAAGTCGGTCTGTTTCAGGATACCTCCGCATTTTAATCGATTGCCGCAAGGCTTTTTGGCTCAAGTTTCGTTTTCCCTTTGTTGCTTGAGCCCTTTTTCTCAGCTTGAATGTTTCAGTCAATAATATCCGCGAATTCTGCATTTAACAGCGTTGCCAGATCGCGCGGCGCCAACTCTACGCTTAATCCGCGTTTCCCGCCGGAAACGTAAATACGCTCAAACTCAAGTGCGGTCTGTTCTATCACGGTTTTTACCCGTTTTTTCTGTCCCAGCGGACTGATTCCTCCGACCAAATAACCGGTACTTTTTTGAGCAAATTCTTTATCCGCCATTTCAGTTTTTTTCACCCCGATAGCTTTTGCCGCTTTTTTCAGATTAAGCATATTGGCCGTCGGTAACACGAAACAAGCCAGCTTTTTCTGATCGCCGTTTTCCGCTACTAGTAAGGTTTTAAAAGATTGCGCCGGGGCAATGCCGAGCTTTTCGGCAGCTTCATCACCAAAGTGGGTGTTATTCGGATCATGTTCATAAGTATGTAATATAAAAGGGATTTTATGCTTTTTTAAGAAATCGATTGCCGGTGTCATTGTCTTTTTCCGTGATTATTCTGTACAATACGGCGGTTATTTTACGCCGATTATCAATAGGATGGGAGAAAAAATGTTAAATATTGCCATTGCGGCCGAATTTGAATTAAGTGAAAAAATTGCGCAGGCATTGGAACAAAGTGCGCTGACCATCAGTCGGTTAACGGTAATTGAAGTGTATCCGTTCGGTGAAGAGCGGGGAATTCGCTTTAATAATAAGGCGGTGGCGCAAATTGCTGTGCCGGATGCAGATTGGTCGGCATTTAATTATGTGTTTTTTGCTGGCAAAATTGAACAGGCGGCAATCTTGGCTGAAGCCGCACAGGCAGGCTGTATTGTGATCGATCTATTGGGCGTTTGTGCTTCATTGCCGGATGTGCCGGTGGTCGTACCGACCATTAACGATGCAGAATTAGTTGACTTGCGACAACGTAACATCGTCTGTTTACCCGACCCGCAGGTTACTCAGGCAGCGCTGGCATTGGCACCGTTAATGCAGGAAATACAGCTAAAACAGATCACGATCACCTCATTATTACCGGCGTCTTATCGGAATGCGGAAACCGTAACCCAACTCGCCGGGCAAACCGCACAGCTGCTGAACGGTATTCCGCTTGACGAGGCGCAACAGCGTCTGGCATTTGACGTGTTTCCGGTTGAAACGGCAAATTTATCTGCGCAGATGCAGTGCCTTTTCCCGCAAGCGGATAATGTGGTTTTCCATTCGGTTCAGGTGCCGGTTTTTTACGGAATGAGCCAATTTATCACCGCACTTTCCGATTACGCAGTGGACGGCGAACAACATATTTTGCATTGGCAGCAGGATAAATTGCTGCAATATCATCCGGAGAATATCGTCACGCCGGTTGTCAATGGGGAAAACGAAAGCGGCGAAGACAACGTGCTGCTGCATATCAGTGCGGCAAGTGCGGTGGAAAACGGCATTCGATTCTGGACGGTTGCCGATGAACAGCGTTTCACCTTAGCCCGGATGGCGGTGAAACTGGCGGAAGCTATTTATCGGGAAGGCTACTGACTTCTGTAATACGGCGGCGGGAGATTGCCGCCTGCTGGATTTTTTACTTTGCATAAAAACAGATCGCGGATTCGGCTTTGTTTTGCTAAAATCAGCAGGAAAAACAGCCTTCTTTTAAGAATTGTTTTTCATCTTTTTCTCAATCAATCTGGATTATGGATTAAAAAATGGAAAATCAATCTTTTCTACACAAATTCTTTAAATTAACTCAGCATAGCACCACAACAAAAACTGAAATTATCGCGGGTATTACCACCTTTTTCACCATGGTGTATATCGTATTTGTCAATCCGTCCGTTTTAGGTGACGCGGGCATGGACAAACAAGTGGTATTTGTGACTACCTGCCTGATTGCGGCATTCGGTACCATTGCCATGGGACTGTTCAGTAATTTGCCGATTGCGCTGGCGCCGGCAATGGGATTGAACGCCTTTTTTGCTTATGTTGTAGTCGGCAAGTTAGGTTATTCTTGGCAAGTCGGTATGGGCGCTATTTTCTGGGGTTCCGTCGGTCTGTTGCTGCTTACCGTTTTTCAAGTCCGTTATTGGTTGATGGCGTCTATTCCGCTGAGCTTGCGGGTGGGAATCGGTGCGGGGATCGGTTTTTTTATTTCCCTGATCGGTTTTAAAAACATGGGATTGGTAGTTGCCAATCCGGCAACCTTGGTGGCGCTGGGCGAGTTACATCATCCGCAAGTATTAATGGGGATTTTAGGGTTCTTTATTATTGTGGTGCTGGCGGCGCGCAACATTTATTCCGGCGTGCTGATTTCAATCGCCTTAGTCACCGCACTGGCATTGGCATTTGATGATAACGTTGTGTTCAGTGGGATTGTTTCTATGCCGCCGAGTCTAGCGCCGGTTGTCGGTCAGGTGGATATTGCCGGCGCGCTGGATACAGCATTGCTGGGAATTATTTTTTCTTTTTTGCTGGTGAATTTATTTGATTCTTCCGGAACCTTGCTGGGCGTAACCGATAAAGCCGGCATCAGCGATGAAAAAGGGCGTTTCCCTAACATGAAACAGGCGCTGTATGTGGACAGCATTAGCGCAGTCACCGGTTCTTACATCGGCACCTCGGCAATCAGTACCTATATCGAAAGCGGTGCCGGCGTTTCCGTCGGCGGACGTACCGGGATGACCGCAGTTGTCGTCGGCGTATTATTTTTGTTGACCATTTTCTTTTCGCCGCTGGCAAGTTTGGTGCCTTCTTATGCCACTGCGGGAGCATTGGTGTATGTGGGCATTTTGATGGCATCCAGCCTGATTCGCGTACAATGGGACGACTTAACGGAAGCCACGCCGGCCTTTATTACTGCGGCGATGATGCCGTTTACCTATTCGATTACCGAAGGTATTGCATTCGGCTTTATCAGCTATTGCGTGATGAAAGTCGGAACCGGTCGCTGGCAAGAAGTGAATGCACCGGTCTGGGTAGTCTCGTTACTGTTTATTGCAAAATTCGTATGGGTCGGTTAAATTAACCACGGACGGGCATTAGCCCGTCTTTCCATTCATCTATATATAACTAGGGTAGTTTATATGCAAAATATATTATTTATCGTTCATGCCGCGCCGTACGGCAACGAAAGTTTTTTCAGCGCTCTACGTCTGGCGTTACAGATTCAGGAACAGCATAAAAGTGCGGTGCAAATTAAACTGTTTTTGATGTCCGATGCAGTGAACGGCGGATTAGCCAAGCAACACCCGGCGGAAGGTTATCATTTGCAACAAATGATTGAAATTCTGACCGCACAGGGTGCCACCGTGAAATTATGTAAAACCTGCACCAACGCACGCGGTATTACTGAATTGCCATTAGCGGCGGGGGTGGAAATCGGCACGCTGGCGGAATTGGCGGATTGGACGGTTGAGGCTGATAAAGTGCTGAACTTTTAACCAATGTTAATCATAAACTGAATTTTATCCGAGCGGGATATGAAACAGCCCGCAAACAACAGGCTTTCCCGCGGTTAAAATAACAGGCTATTTACAGACACGAATCATGTAATGCTTGTTCGAATAAGCCGTTAGCAGCTAACCGAAACGGGCATCAAGTCCGTGCTTAACCTTTGATATGAATAAATGATGATCCGATCCGAACCGCTTAACCCTGTTACCGTTCCACTTAACCGCGTTAGCCTGATTGAAGCGTCCGCCGGTACCGGCAAAACGCATACTATGGCATCGTTATATCTGCGTTTATTGTTGCAGGCGGGCGAGAATCGCTTCGAACGACCGCTCAATGTCGAGCAGATTTTAGTGGTGACCTTTACCGATATGGCGACGGAGGAGCTGCGAGAACGTATTCGCGCGCGCATACATCAAGCCAGACAGCAGTTTATTTGCTATCGCGACACGCAGGATATCAGCATTTTTGACGACGATTTTTTATCGGATCTGATTAAGCATATTGACGATATTGAAACGGCGATTCGCCGCCTGACGCTGGCGGAACAGAATATGGATTTGGCGGCGGTTTATACCATTCACAGCTTTTGCCGGCGCATGTTAATGCAGTATGCGTTTAATTCGGGGATTCATTTCAATCTGGATCTTATCCCCGATGAAAGTGAATTGTTGCAACGCATTGTTAATGAATTTTGGCGTGAACATTTTTATTCGCAACCGGTCAATATCAGCGAATTTATTCAGCGGCAATTCGGTTCGCCGGATTATTTAATGCAAAAAATTCGCGCCTATATCACCTCGGATAAACCTATAGCGGAAATCAGCCGACCGGAGTTATTGCAAATGCCGTTGGCAGCATTTTTGGCTGATCATTTAAGTCCACAATTGACTCGCATTGAGCGTTTTAAACAGGATTGGCTGGCACAGGAACAGACTATCCGCACATTACTGGAAGAAAATAAGGCGCGCATTAAAGGGTATCGCGAAGATTATCTCCGTTCGCGTTTGCGTGATATTCGTAAATGGGCAGAAAGCCCGGCAGACACGGATTTGCCGCAGAAGCTGACCAAGTATTTTACCCAATCGGCAATTGACGCTTCCCTAAAAAACGGCGGGATATTGGCTCATCCGTTATTTCAGCAGACACAACAGCTTGCTGATAATGCTATGCCTTGTGCAGCAGTGAACAGCGCGATTATTCTGTATCATTGTATTGATGTAGTGCGCCGCAAGCTGATTGACTACAAACAACATCATAACCAAAAAGGTTTTGACGATTTACTGCGGCTCGTGCGCGACACACTTTATGCGCCGAGCGGTGATGAGCTAGCGCAACTTATTCGCTATCAATATCCTTTTGCTATGATCGATGAGTTTCAGGATACTGACGCGCAGCAATATCAGATTTTTTCCCGCGTCTATATTCAGGCTAAATCATCGCACAGCGGATTTATTATGATCGGCGATCCCAAACAGTCCATTTATAAATTTCGTGGTGCGGATATTTTTACTTATTTAGCCGCAGCCCAACAGGCGGACAGCCGCTTTACGCTGGAATATAACTGGCGCTCGGGACAAGCGTTGATCGACTGTGTAAACGGGATCTTCGATTTTTCGCCGATGCCGCCGTTTTTATTCGACAATATCCGCTTTTTACCGGTGAAAGCGGGTAGAACTGCTGCACCTTTTGTCTTAAACAGAACATCCGAACCGCCGTTACGCGCCTATGTTGCGCAAACCGGCGAACGAACGGCGCTTGCTCGTGCCTGCGCTTTGTCTATTCGGCACTGGCTGCAAAGTGCGGTGGAAAATAAAGCCGTTATTGAACAGCGTCCGTTGCTGGCAAAAAATATCGCCGTGCTGGTGAGAAACCGTCACGAGGCGGAGCTGGTTAAACACGAATTGCAGCAACTTGGCGTAGCGTCCGTTTATTTGTCCGATAAAAGCAATGTGTTCGACAGCCCGACGGCGCGCGATATGGCGCTAATTCTAACCGCCTGTTTGAATCCGTTAAACGAACGGTCAATTTTAAATGCGATAGCGACAGGGCTATTCGGCTTAAGTGCCACCGAGATTTATCGCATCAGACAAGAAGAAACCCAGTGGGAACAGACGGTGGAACGGTTTGTAGCTTATCACCAGCTTTGGCAGGCACAAGGCGTATTAGCCATGTTGCACCGTCTGCTGCTTGACTCTCCGCTTAGCGAACGATTATCGGCGGCAGGCGGCGGCGAGCGTATCGTGACGGATTTTCTGCACTTGGCTGAATTATTACAGCAAGCGAGTCGGTTAAATGAAACCGAAGCGGCATTATTGCGCTGGTTTGAAAAACAATTGCAGGGAACGGAACGATTACAGGAAATTATTCGTTTGGAAAGCGAACGCGAACTGGTGAAGATCGTCACGATTCATAAATCGAAAGGGCTGGCTTATGATCTGGTCTGGCTGCCTTTTATCGCAATGCCGGTGAAAGAAAGCGGCAGAAAAACCGATGTCCATGCCATTAATACCTACTATTGCGCAGCGCAGCAACAGGTCGTCTGGGATCTGGAAGGCAAACATCAAGAGGCGGTGATTAAAGAAAATCTGGCGGAGGAAATGCGTCTGTTATATGTGGCGCTGACGCGGGCGAAATATCAGGTGGTGATGGGGCTGCCGGCAGTCTTTGAGGGAAAATGGAACGCACTGCTATATGCTCTGAGTGAAGGTGAAATCGGACAAGATTTAACTTTTAAAACGCCGCAGTATCAGGCACAGAATTTGCTTGAACGTTTGCGACATAAAGTCGGCTCACACCACATTCTGCTGCAAGACGCCGCAACGCTGATGGGCGGTGAACCGCTGCATCTGCCGGTTGCCGCAGAGCCGCTGGCGCCCGCTGAATTTCACGGGCGGATTGAATATAACTGGCAGGTCACCAGTTTCAGCGATATAGCCCATAAACATGAATATTTCAGCATGCAGCGCGAGCAAGCGGGTGAGGGACAAAGTGCGGTGGAAATTTCGCAAGTTTTTGATGATGCCAAAGATTATGATTTTATCTCGCCTGCGCCGCAGGAATTAACCGAAACCTCGGCGGATACAAATCCGCCACATGTTGTGCAAGATTATCCGCCGGGGTATTCTCCTTTTGCTTTTCCGCACGGCACGCAAGTGGGAACCGAACTGCATCGTTATCTGGAAAAAAACGATTTTAATCATCCGCTAAATGAAGAAAATATTCGTCGGCTTTGTCATCGGTTACAACTGGACGACGATTGGTTTTCACCGTTACGGCAATGGCTGACGGCGATTATGCACACGCCGCTGCCGATAGTCAGTCAACCGCTGACACTGGCAAATATTGACAGCCGAACCTGTATCAAAGAAATGCCGTTTTATCTGAAATTAAGCCGTGATTTCGATGCCGCCGCCTTTAACCGGGCATTAATGCAATATCACCATTTGCCTTATCAACCGTTAATATTTAAGCGCATTAAAGGAATGTTGCGCGGCTTTATTGATTTGGTATTTCGACATGACGGCAAATATTATTTAATGGATTACAAATCGAATTTATTAGGTGGCAACGCGTCGTATTATGCGGCGGAAAATGTACGGCAAGCCATGCTGGCTAACCATTATGACTGGCAATATCTGCTATATAGTGTGGCGCTACATCGCTATCTCAAGCAGCGCGATGCCGATTACGATTATGAACAACATTTTGGCGGAGTAATTTACAGCTTTCTACGCGGCATGAACGGTAAAGACACGACGGGCATGTATTTTGATAAACCGGAGTCGCGTTTAATTGAGGAATTGGAGAAATTATTTTAATGCTGGCGATTTTATCTCAATTAAAACAAAAAGCCCTGATTAGTGCGGGTGATTATTATTTTGCCAAATTGATTGCCGATAAGCAGCAGCCTTTCGCTTATCCACAGGAAGTGCAGAATCTGGCCATCTTGCTGGCTGCGCTATGCAATTTCACTTATCAGCAGGGGCATACCTGTTTATTGCTGGACGACAGCCTTAACCATAATTTGTTCTCTCTACCTTACGGCGAACGGCATTTTCTCAATCAGATAGCACAAAAAATCAATGTGCTACCGGTTAGCCGTTGGCAGAGTGCCTTGGCGGGACATATTGCATTCAGTGACCGACCGACGGAAAAAAATGCGCCGTTGGTATTTCAGTATGACGCCTTGTATTTTTACCGTATCTGGCAGGATGAATACCGCATCGCGCAATATCTGACAAGTGCGGTGAAAAATGCTGGCGAAAATCCGCCTTCGCTTGAGATGACGGATATTGCGCATGTTTTAGCGCGTTATTTTTCGGCAGAGAAATCAAGCACCGTGCCGAATCGGCAGAAAATCGCGGTCGCCATTGCGTTGCACAAACCGTTTTGTCTGATTAGTGGCGGGCCCGGCACTGGAAAGACCACTACGGTTTCTCGCGTGTTGCTGAGTTTGCAGGAGCTGAATCAATGTCGGTTGCGCATAAAACTGGCCGCACCGACGGGAAAAGCCGCTGCGCGTCTGAGCGAAAGTATCGGGCAAGCGTTGCGGGATTTATCGCAATTTGTCTCGTTTACGCCAGATCCCGCATTGCTGAGTGCGATACCGACGCAGGCGGAAACCATTCATCGCTTACTGGGCGTGCGCCCGTTCAGCGAGAAAACCCGTTATAATCGGCAAAATCCGTTGCCGGTTGATGTATTGGTAGTGGATGAGGCGTCAATGATTGATCTGGCTTTAATGGCAAAATTGCTCCAGGCGTTAACACCGCAGACCAAGCTGATTTTGCTGGGCGATAAAGATCAGCTGGCATCGGTGGAGGCGGGTGCCGTACTGGGGGAATTGGGTAAATTTGTTGGACAGGGATACAGTGCGGCGTTGACGCAATATTTACAACACACCGTCGATGAACGTCTCACTGCCGTCGCACGAGGCAATCCGATTCGCGATTGCCTGTGTAATTTGGTGGTGAGCCGTCGTTTCGGCAATAAGCCTTATATCGGTCATTTGGCAGAGGCGGTAAATCAAACGCAGGCAGCACGCAGCTGGGAATTATTTGCCGAACATTGTGATGTTGTCACAAATGCCGAACGACAAATTGAACTGATAGATTTCGATGCGCATTTAGAAGACCGATTAGCGGAACGAAATACGCCGATTTACCGTAAAGCCTGCGTCAATGATGTGGTGCAAAGTGCGGTGCAAAATTACGCCGAATATTTGCAAGAAATCAAACAAATGGCATTGGCGCAAAAAGTGCTGGGCGCTGCAGAGTTAGCTCATATCTTTAAGCTGTTTAATAAAGTGCGCTATTTGACTGCATTGCGAGTTGGCGAATTCGGTAGCGAAACCTTAAACCAATACATCGCAGAGGGTTTGCGCCGACAAGGTTGGCTGGAATTTAACCAAAGCCGAGACTGGTATGTGGGCAAACCGATTATGATTACCCAAAATGATGCAAATGTGGGGCTGTTTAACGGTGATATCGGTTTATATTTGGTGACGCAAGATAAAAACGGCGAGGTTAAAGGGCGTTTCTGGTTTGAAAACGGCAACAGTGAACTGCCGAGCCGCATTCCGAACCATGAACCTGCTTTCGCGATGACGGTGCATAAATCGCAGGGGTCGGAATTTAATCACACTTTTCTTATTTTGCCACCGGAACCGAATCCGGTGCTAACCAAAGAGCTGATTTATACCGGCATTACCCGCGCTAAAGAAAAAATCACGGTTTTTGCCAATCGGTTAAGCTGGGAATATGCCGTCGGTACCGAAACCAAACGGCAAAGCGGATTAGGGCATTTGTTGCAAGATATGTTAGGGGAGGAAGCATGAAACATACGCATATCGTCATACTTACCGGTGCGGGCATTTCCGCCGAATCGGGAATTCGCACTTTTCGTGCCTCCGATGGTTTATGGGAAGAACACCGTATTGAAGATGTGGCGACGCCGGAGGGATTTCAGCGCAATCCGACATTGGTACAGCATTTTTATAATGCGCGCCGCAAAAAACTGTTTGACCCTGCCATTCAACCGAATCCCGCTCACTTAGCATTGGCGAAATTGGAACAACAGTTAGGCGAGAATTTGCTGTTGGTCACGCAGAATGTGGATAACCTGCACGAACGCGCCGGTTCGAAAAATATTATCCATATGCACGGCGAACTGCTGAAAGTGCGCTGTACTTGGTCGGGACAAGTTTATGATTGGGCGCAGGATATTACGCCCGACACGCGCTGCCGATGCTGTACGCCGCCGCATTCTTTACGCCCGCATATCGTTTGGTTTGGCGAAATGCCGTTGGAAACGGAGAGAATTTACACCGCACTTGAACACGCCGATTATTTTATTGCTATCGGTACATCGGGCAACGTTTATCCGGCGGCGGGATTTGTGGACGCGGTGCCGAATCGGTGTCAAACCGTTGAACTGAATCTGGAACCAAGTTCGGTCGGTTCGAGATTTAAGCAAAAACATTACGGCAAGGCAAGTAAAATTGTGCCGAGGTTTGTAGAAGAATTAATGAAACATTTGTCGCACTAATTAAAAAATAAATTTGTATCTTTCCATTCGGTTAATTATTTTTAGGAGACAACTATGACAAAATGGGATGAACGCTATCAAACCGAAGACTATATTTTCGGTACGCAGCCAAATGAATTTATCGCCCGGATTCGTCCTTATTTACCGAACACCGGACGAGCGCTGGATCTGGCTACCGGAGAAGGACGCAACGGCATCTTTTTAGCTCGACACGGACTGGAAACGGAAGGAGTGGATATGTCCGCCGTCGGCTTGGCAAAAGCACGGAAACTGGCGCAACGCTACAACGTGGCTTTTACCACGCGCTTGGCGAACATTACCGAAATGCCAATGCCGGCGCAGCATTATGCGGTGATCAGTTTGGTGTTTTGTCATTTTATGGAACCCGAGCGCACCCGCATGATGCAACGCATTGTGCACGCACTGCAACCGGGCGGTTTATTCGCCGGTGTATTTTATCATCCGGATCAGCTTCATTACGGCACGGGCGGACCGAGTAATGTTGAAATGCTGGGAACTTTGGCGCAAATGCAGCAGGCACTTTCCGGGCTGGATTGGCTTATTGCCGAACACCGTTTGTGTGAGATGAACGAAGGCAACCGCCATATCGGTACCAGTTCGATCGTTTGTCTGCTGGGGCGTAAACCCTAACGATTTTTATTTTGACGTTCACAGAAAAAAGTGCGGTCGAAATTTATCCTGTTTTGTATATAAATCATTGGCATTCGGCGCAAATTTTTGTATAATCGCCCGACCCTGTAAATGTGGCGGATTCCCACCGCGCATTATTTTATCGAGATCACACTCGAAGGGGTGCAGATTGAGATTCATGGTTGTGTCTTTTTGACACTGGGTATTAATATTTTAATTGGTAATTAAATTAATGAAAACTTTTGTAGCAAAACCGGAAACGGTTAAACGCGACTGGTATGTAGTGGATGCGACAGGTAAAACTTTAGGTCGTTTAGCCACCGAATTGGCCCGTCGTCTTCGTGGTAAACATAAAGCTGAATATACGCCGCACGTTGATACCGGTGATTACATCATCGTAATTAATGCGGAGAAAGTTGCCGTAACAGGTAAAAAAGAAAGCGATAAAATTTACTACTGGCACACAGGTTATGTAGGCGGTATCAAACAAGCGACTTTCGCAGAAATGATCCAACGCCGTCCTGAAGCAGTGATTGAAATTGCGGTTAAAGGTATGTTGCCGAAAGGTCCATTGGGTCGTGCAATGTTCCGTAAATTGAAAGTGTATGCGGGGGCAGAACACCAGCACGCAGCACAGCAACCACAAGTTTTAGATATTTAATCACGGGGTTAGGAAAATGGCAGAGAATCAAAACTACGGCACAGGTCGCCGCAAAAGCTCTTCAGCTCGTGTATTTATCAAACCGGGCAGTGGTAAAATCACTATCAACCAACGTGAATTAGATGTATATTTCGGCCGTGAAACTTCACGCATGATCGTACGTCAACCATTGGAATTGGTTGAATTGACTGATAAATTAGACCTATACATCACTGTAAAAGGTGGCGGTATTTCAGGTCAAGCGGGTGCAATCCGTCACGGTATCACTCGTGCGTTGATCGAGTATGATGAAACATTACGTCCGGCATTACGCGCAGCAGGTTTCGTAACCCGTGATGCTCGTCGCGTTGAACGTAAAAAAGTGGGCTTGCACAAAGCACGTCGTCGTCCACAATACTCAAAACGTTAAGTGCGACAAGTTGTCGTACTTATGGCAATATTCCCTTATATATCAGGGGCTTATTGCTTGGTTGGGACAGTGTTCTTACATGTTTCAACCAACTTTTCAAGCTCCTCTTGGAGGAGCTTGGGAAGCAGACAAGAGACGGAGCGTTGCTCAAGATCTTGTGCTAAGTTGGGAAAGTAAATGACCAACTCGAAAGGCTGTAAGGTATGATCTTCACTTTTATGTACTTAGTATTTGAAATTTAAATATTAAGAAAAGTAGGAAAGCAAGATCCGCAGACCGAAGTTACCCATAACTTCCAGTTTAGGTAAAACCTAAAGACAATTCACGACTTGTCGTGTTTCAGTCGAGTTACCCATACTCCAGCGCAGAGAACATTTACGGAACCTACTATAAATAAAGTCCAGAAGATCACCCAGCACTCAGAAAGGGTATCAGAACTAAGATTTGGTAAATCTTAGGGAGGGAGTGCCACCTTTACTATACTTTTCACATTGGCATTCCTATAAAGAATGCCCACACATAGTGAGTAAAAACGTAGTTTATAGGCTTTTGCTTATTTGTTTTATGAGCTAGGGATTTGTCCACTCTAAATTCTGTTGAACCAATCAAATAACTTCAATCTTACAATTGGATTAGCTACCCATATTGTATTGAGAGGAGATATTTGACGTTGCATGAATTTTGACTAAAGAAAGGATACAGAAATGTATTCTCATGTGAATTTTAAAGTAAGGCTCGGGCTTATTTATGTTGTATAGGTAAAACCCACTTAGTAAGTAGGCAGAAGCTGTTATTATCATTGTTACATCAAACAATCTCTTAGATATAAGCAATATTGGGCGTTTGATAGGTAACCTGTTATATGGCTAACAGTAGTCTAGGGGTAGTGCATTGCTGGCAACGGCTTTGTGCGGAGCTTCCTGACAATGAACCCCCGAGTAATCGGTCAATGAAATCGTGAGAGGACATTGAGAAAGCGTGAATAGCACATGCTTGAGGGGCTAGACTGGATAGAAAGATAAACGTAAGTGAACAGTTGTTAAACCTCGTTATCGAGAAAGAGCCAAAGCTATTGATAGGCTCTGACCAAAAGGTAGACAGTCGGATATTCCTCTTTAACGTGGGAATACGCCATCATAAGCACTGTCGGGGGACAGACTGTATCTTCACTATCCGTGTGATGATAACGGAACTTGGTAAGCCTGTATATTCGCCTCGTCCACAATACTCCAATCGTTATTAGTGATTGGAATAGAACAAGATTAGGCAGGTAGCGCGTAAGCAATACTGATGGATATGCAGGTAGAGGAGGTTGGAAAAAGCGAATGCTATGCTGTAATGGTGTAGATAGGGTATAAAAGATGACCTAACTCGAAAGAGTGCAGACTTCCAACTGGTCTTTCATCGTAAGATGAAGTGCAATTCCTTTGAAGGTTATTAGTGTTGGCTTGCCCAATATAGGCAACTTTAAAAGTTTTCTCGCTTATATTGGGAGGGAACAAGCTAATAACGAATGTAAACAAATTAAAGAAAGCGAGCGTTAGGCTTGCAGACTAATTAACTTGATTAGTCAACCTAACGCTCGTACTCTTTAACCCAAATCGGTTACAAGGGTCGTTGAATATTGGTAACAATAAGATTTTCCTTTGTAATGTTTGTATTAGACTTAGAAATAAGTCTTATATGATTAACGATTTGAGTACTATTACGTCTGGGAATATCTATACCAAGTTTCTTCGACCTCTGTAATATCAGAGGTAGGTATGAAAGAGCGTAAGCATTATACTGAAAAGTTAGCTTGCAATCCAGCGACCTCGCAGGTATCCAAATGGCATTATGTCGATTGGCATAAAGCAGAAAGATACGTGAAAGGAATGCAAATTCGGATTGCGAAGGCAACACAGGAAAGCAATTGGCGTAAGGTTAAAAACTTACAACGAATGCTGACCTACTCGCATTACGCCAAAGTTGTGGCAGTAAAACGAGTGACAGAAAATCAAGGCAAACGAACAAGTGGCGTAGATAAAGCGATTTGGGATACCCCTGAATTAAAATGGCAAGCGGCACTTTCATTGACCGATAAAGGATATAAACCCTCTCCATTAAGACGTGTTTATATTCCAAAACCGAATGGAAAACAACGTCCACTCGGTATTCCGACAATGAAAGATAGAGCTATGCAAGCCCTTTATCTACTGGCACTACAACCTGTGGCAGAAACAACAGCGGATGAAGGTTCATATGGATTTAGGCTAANACTTCCAGTTTAGGTAAAACCTAAAGACAATTCACGACTTGTCGTGTTTCAGTCGAGTTACCCATACTCCAGCGCAGAGAACATTTACGGAACCTACTATAAATAAAGTCCAGAAGATCACCCAGCACTCAGAAAGGGTATCAGAACTAAGATTTGGTAAATCTTAGGGAGGGAGTGCCACCTTTACTATACTTTTCACATTGGCATTCCTATAAAGAATGCCCACACATAGTGAGTAAAAACGTAGTTTATAGGCTTTTGCTTATTTGTTTTATGAGCTAGGGATTTGTCCACTCTAAATTCTGTTGAACCAATCAAATAACTTCAATCTTACAATTGGATTAGCTACCCATATTGTATTGAGAGGAGATATTTGACGTTGCATGAATTTTGACTAAAGAAAGGATACAGAAATGTATTCTCATGTGAATTTTAAAGTAAGGCTCGGGCTTATTTATGTTGTATAGGTAAAACCCACTTAGTAAGTAGGCAGAAGCTGTTATTATCATTGTTACATCAAACAATCTCTTAGATATAAGCAATATTGGGCGTTTGATAGGTAACCTGTTATATGGCTAACAGTAGTCTAGGGGTAGTGCATTGCTGGCAACGGCTTTGTGCGGAGCTTCCTGACAATGAACCCCCGAGTAATCGGTCAATGAAATCGTGAGAGGACATTGAGAAAGCGTGAATAGCACATGCTTGAGGGGCTAGACTGGATAGAAAGATAAACGTAAGTGAACAGTTGTTAAACCTCGTTATCGAGAAAGAGCCAAAGCTATTGATAGGCTCTGACCAAAAGGTAGACAGTCGGATATTCCTCTTTAACGTGGGAATACGCCATCATAAGCACTGTCGGGGGACAGACTGTATCTTCACTATCCGTGTGATGATAACGGAACTTGGTAAGCCTGTATATTCGCCTCGTCCACAATACTCCAATCGTTATTAGTGATTGGAATAGAACAAGATTAGGCAGGTAGCGCGTAAGCAATACTGATGGATATGCAGGTAGAGGAGGTTGGAAAAAGCGAATGCTATGCTGTAATGGTGTAGATAGGGTATAAAAGATGACCTAACTCGAAAGAGTGCAGACTTCCAACTGGTCTTTCATCGTAAGATGAAGTGCAATTCCTTTGAAGGTTATTAGTGTTGGCTTGCCCAATATAGGCAACTTTAAAAGTTTTCTCGCTTATATTGGGAGGGAACAAGCTAATAACGAATGTAAACAAATTAAAGAAAGCGAGCGTTAGGCTTGCAGACTAATTAACTTGATTAGTCAACCTAACGCTCGTACTCTTTAACCCAAATCGGTTACAAGGGTCGTTGAATATTGGTAACAATAAGATTTTCCTTTGTAATGTTTGTATTAGACTTAGAAATAAGTCTTATATGATTAACGATTTGAGTACTATTACGTCTGGGAATATCTATACCAAGTTTCTTCGACCTCTGTAATATCAGAGGTAGGTATGAAAGAGCGTAAGCATTATACTGAAAAGTTAGCTTGCAATCCAGCGACCTCGCAGGTATCCAAATGGCATTATGTCGATTGGCATAAAGCAGAAAGATACGTGAAAGGAATGCAAATTCGGATTGCGAAGGCAACACAGGAAAGCAATTGGCGTAAGGTTAAAAACTTACAACGAATGCTGACCTACTCGCATTACGCCAAAGTTGTGGCAGTAAAACGAGTGACAGAAAATCAAGGCAAACGAACAAGTGGCGTAGATAAAGCGATTTGGGATACCCCTGAATTAAAATGGCAAGCGGCACTTTCATTGACCGATAAAGGATATAAACCCTCTCCATTAAGACGTGTTTATATTCCAAAACCGAATGGAAAACAACGTCCACTCGGTATTCCGACAATGAAAGATAGAGCTATGCAAGCCCTTTATCTACTGGCACTACAACCTGTGGCAGAAACAACAGCGGATGAAGGTTCATATGGATTTAGGCTAAACCGTTCAACGGCAGATGCGATAACCCATATACATCAAATTTATTCGCGCAAAGGCAAGAAATCCAATCAACCTGTTGAATGGGTATTGGAGGCAGATATTGCAGGCTGTTTCGACCATATCAGTCATGAGTGGTTATTAGAGCATATTCCTATGAATAAGCGGGTATTACGAAAATGGCTGAAAGCAGGCGTAGTGGAATTTGGGCAACTAAAACGCACAGAGGAGGGAACACCGCAAGGTGGTATTATCTCACCCACGCTCGCTAACATGGCTTTAGACGGATTGGAAAAGCTGCTTGAAATCCATTTTGGAGAAAAAGGCAGTAAGAAAATCCGAGAAAACAAAACTTACTTAGTACGATATGCCGATGACTTTATTGTCTCAGGTAAAACCAAAGAATTGCTTGAACAACAAGTTATTCCACTGATTAGGGATTTTCTGAAAGAACGAGGGCTATCCTTGTCTAAAGAAAAGACTAAAGTGATACATATTGAACAAGGTTTTGATTTTCTAGGTTGGAATGTAAGACGTTTTCGAGGAAAGATACTGAACAGACCAAGTCAAAAGAATGTGAAAACATTCTACCACAAGGTTAAAACAGTGATTTCCAAAATGAAAATGGCAAAACAGGAACACCTAATCATGGTGCTTAATCCGATGTTACGAGGTTGGGCAAATTATCATCGAAGTCAAGTGGCAAGTAAGGCATTCGGACGAATGGATGCATTAGTTTGGAGAGCGTTATGGAAATGGTGTAAACGCCGACATCACAATAAAGGGATAAAGTGGATAAAAGAGAAATACTTTTGCACCACAACAACCCGAAATTGGGTATTTGGCACAACTTACACAAATAGCAAAGGAGAGGTAAACCCAATAGACTTATTTTATTGCGGTTATGTCAAAATCAAACGACATATAAAAATTAAGTCTGAATATAATCCATTTTTACCAGAATGGGAATTATACGGAGAAAAACTCAGCCAAGAACGTTTATATGAAGAACAATCACATAGACGACAATGGCAAGTGCTGTATAAAGACCAACGAGGTAAGTGTGCGTTATGTGGCGAACCCATAACCAAAGAAACAGGCTGGCACGATCATCATATCGTATACAGAATGTACGGAGGTAGCGATGCATTAAGTAATCGCTGTTTGGTTCACCCAAATTGTCACGTTAAAATCCATGCTTTGAATTTAGATGTGGTGAAGCCGACTATGCGATAGGGGGCAAATAAGGTAACATATTTCTCAATTGGAAAATGACTTTTAATTATACCTATAGTTAATGGAAAGGCTTGAGCTGTATGCGGAGAAATTCGCACGTACAGTTCTTAGGGGGCGGAAATAAGAGTAATCTATTTCCGCTACCCAACGTGCGACAAGTTGTCGTACTTATGGCAATATTCCCTTATATATCAGGGGTTTATTGCTTGGTTGGGACAGTGTTCTTACATGTTTCAACCAACTTTTCAAGCTCCTCTTGGAGGAGCTTGGGAAGCAGACAAGAGACGGAGCGTTGCTCAAGATCTTGTGCTAAGTTGGGAAAGTAAATGACCAACTCGAAAGGCTGTAAGGTATGATCTTCACTTTTATGTACTTAGTATTTGAAATTTAAATATTAAGAAAAGTAGGAAAGCAAGATCCGCAGACCGAAGTTACCCATAACTTCCAGTTTAGGTAAAACCTAAAGACAATTCACGACTTGTCGTGTTTCAGTCGAGTTACCCATACTCCAGCGCAGAGAACATTTACGGAACCTACTATAAATAAAGTCCAGAAGATCACCCAGCACTCAGAAAGGGTATCAGAACTAAGATTTGGTAAATCTTAGGGAGGGAGTGCCACCTTTACTATACTTTTCACATTGGCATTCCTATAAAGAATGCCCACACATAGTGAGTAAAAACGTAGTTTATAGGCTTTTGCTTATTTGTTTTATGAGCTAGGGATTTGTCCACTCTAAATTCTGTTGAACCAATCAAATAACTTCAATCTTACAATTGGATTAGCTACCCATATTGTATTGAGAGGAGATATTTGACGTTGCATGAATTTTGACTAAAGAAAGGATACAGAAATGTATTCTCATGTGAATTTTAAAGTAAGGCTCGGGCTTATTTATGTTGTATAGGTAAAACCCACTTAGTAAGTAGGCAGAAGCTGTTATTATCATTGTTACATCAAACAATCTCTTAGATATAAGCAATATTGGGCGTTTGATAGGTAACCTGTTATATGGCTAACAGTAGTCTAGGGGTAGTGCATTGCTGGCAACGGCTTTGTGCGGAGCTTCCTGACAATGAACCCCCGAGTAATCGGTCAATGAAATCGTGAGAGGACATTGAGAAAGCGTGAATAGCACATGCTTGAGGGGCTAGACTGGATAGAAAGATAAACGTAAGTGAACAGTTGTTAAACCTCGTTATCGAGAAAGAGCCAAAGCTATTGATAGGCTCTGACCAAAAGGTAGACAGTCGGATATTCCTCTTTAACGTGGGAATACGCCATCATAAGCACTGTCGGGGGACAGACTGTATCTTCACTATCCGTGTGATGATAACGGAACTTGGTAAGCCTGTATATTCGCCTCGTCCACAATACTCCAATCGTTATTAGTGATTGGAATAGAACAAGATTAGGCAGGTAGCGCGTAAGCAATACTGATGGATATGCAGGTAGAGGAGGTTGGAAAAAGCGAATGCTATGCTGTAATGGTGTAGATAGGGTATAAAAGATGACCTAACTCGAAAGAGTGCAGACTTCCAACTGGTCTTTCATCGTAAGATGAAGTGCAATTCCTTTGAAGGTTATTAGTGTTGGCTTGCCCAATATAGGCAACTTTAAAAGTTTTCTCGCTTATATTGGGAGGGAACAAGCTAATAACGAATGTAAACAAATTAAAGAAAGCGAGCGTTAGGCTTGCAGACTAATTAACTTGATTAGTCAACCTAACGCTCGTACTCTTTAACCCAAATCGGTTACAAGGGTCGTTGAATATTGGTAACAATAAGATTTTCCTTTGTAATGTTTGTATTAGACTTAGAAATAAGTCTTATATGATTAACGATTTGAGTACTATTACGTCTGGGAATATCTATACCAAGTTTCTTCGACCTCTGTAATATCAGAGGTAGGTATGAAAGAGCGTAAGCATTATACTGAAAAGTTAGCTTGCAATCCAGCGACCTCGCAGGTATCCAAATGGCATTATGTCGATTGGCATAAAGCAGAAAGATACGTGAAAGGAATGCAAATTCGGATTGCGAAGGCAACACAGGAAAGCAATTGGCGTAAGGTTAAAAACTTACAACGAATGCTGACCTACTCGCATTACGCCAAAGTTGTGGCAGTAAAACGAGTGACAGAAAATCAAGGCAAACGAACAAGTGGCGTAGATAAAGCGATTTGGGATACCCCTGAATTAAAATGGCAAGCGGCACTTTCATTGACCGATAAAGGATATAAACCCTCTCCATTAAGACGTGTTTATATTCCAAAACCGAATGGAAAACAACGTCCACTCGGTATTCCGACAATGAAAGATAGAGCTATGCAAGCCCTTTATCTACTGGCACNCTCCAGCGCAGAGAACATTTACGGAACCTACTATAAATAAAGTCCAAAAGATCACCCAGCACTCATATGTGTAAGTTTTTAAGCATCATTGCTGCAATTTAGTCAAGTCAGCTAGGAAACACCCGACCACTTAACGTCCATACTCTTTAACCCAATTGGTTACAAGAGCGGTTAAAATTCCCGATATTTCGGCAGCGCCTTTTACACCACCGAATAACCCTTAGTTATCTGCAAACTGTTTCATCAGCTTATTGATTTGTTTGCAATGTTGTTGGAAATTGCGACAGTGGGGGCAGAAGAGCAAATGTGTCTTCATACCGACTTTTTCATGCAAATTTAGTGTTCGTTCCCTTGAATCAGAAATTAATTTAGTGACTTGTCGGCAATTCATATTATTCTCCCTGACGAAATGTTCCGGATAAACAATGTTGTAGCTGTAGTCGCGCCCGATAGAGCAATGTGTGCAGATTTTCCCGAGTAATATCGACGGTATGACAAATTTCGTCTGAGGAAAATTCCAAATATTCCCGCATCATAAAAACTCGTCCTTGGCGCGCTGGCAGGTGAGTAAGGCAAGCTTCAAATAATTGCCAAAATTCTTGTGAGTAAATCTCGCGCTCTTGCCAGTCTGTCGGGTAACATTCGGCCTTCCAGTGCCCGTTGTGGTCAAAGAAGTGATTATCTTCTTCTGTGGATTGAAGATCGCTTTCGACGATAAACCGATCTTTCTGGCGCAGATAATCAATAATTTTATTTTTCAGAATGGCAAAAACCCAAGTTTTTAATGCCGCCTGACGTTTAAATTTATCGATATTTTTGACCGCACTTAATAAGGCTTCTTGCACAATATCTTCCGCGAGCGTACCGTCTCTAAGTTGGAGATGGGCAAATTTTAGCATTTGTTCTCGAATTTCTGTGAGTTGCTGCGTTGAAAAAGCGGAATTAATTTCATTTATTATCATATAGTTATAATTTTTTATAAAAAGTTGTCATTTTTTTGTCAGAATTTTGGGATTTGTCCGACTAACTTTAATGTGAAGGGGATTCTTTCATAACATATTAATTCATAATCAACTATTAACTAGAAGGAAAACATGATGAAACTATTAACTAACACATTGAAAGCATTAAGCCTTACAGCTTTCTTTTCCATTGCAGCAGTCAATGCCAATGCTGAGGAGATGAAATCCCAACATATGCCGGAAGAGACAATGATGCAGTCGAAACATGCGGGAAAGGATAGCATGATGTCAATGGAAATGAAATCTGATTCTATGATGAAAGAAGACTCTATGATGAAAGAAGACTCTATGATGAAAGAGAAAATGAAAAAAGAAGATATGAAGAAAGAGCAAAAAATGAAGAAAGAAAAAATGACTAAACATAATATGTAATTTAACGTGTTGGCGGCGGTCAGGCTCAAAACCGCCGCTAATATGGATAAGTTGTTACAAGGAGGAACTATATGAAATACAATAAACTTTTTTTATTACTGATGTCGGCGGCAGTATTCGCTTCACCGGCAGTAGCACATGAAATGAATTCGGATAAGGCTAAAATGATGGAAAACACAAAGACATTGCAAGAAGATCTCCGAGAAATTTATTTAGCTGGCGGCTGTTTCTGGGGAATTGAAGCTTATATGGAAAAAATATACGGCGTAAAAGATGCCACTTCCGGTTACGCCAACGGAAAAACGGCGCAGACTGCCTATCCGATTATTGGCAAAACGGATCATGCGGAAACGGTACATGTAACCTATGATGCCAATAAAGTTTCGCTGGATAAATTACTGAAATATTATTTTCAGGTTATTGATCCGACCAGTGTCAATAAACAAGGCAATGATCGCGGCAGACAATACCGTACCGGTATTTATTATCAAAATGAAGAGGATAAAGCGATAATTTTAACCGCACTTAATGCATTGCAGGAAAAATATAAAGATAAAATTCAGATCGAAGTTGAACCGTTAAAACATTATATTTTAGCGGAAGAATATCATCAGGATTATTTAAAGAAAAATCCGAACGGTTATTGTCATATCGATTTGGAGCAGGCAGATAAGGTGATTATCGATCCGCAGGATTACCCGAAACCGAGTGATGCCGAGTTGAAAGCCAAACTTACCCCGTTGCAATATAGTGTTACCCAGAATAAAAATACCGAGCACTCATTTAGTAATGATTACTGGGATAACTTTGAGCCCGGCATTTATGTGGATATTACCACCGGCGAACCGCTGTTTTCTTCCGCCGACAAATACGAGTCGGGTTGCGGTTGGCCGAGTTTTACTAAGCCGATTGTAGAAGATGTCGTGACCTATGCGGAAGATACCAGTTTCAACATGGTGAGAACCGAGGTGTTAAGCCGTAGTGGAAAAGCGCATTTGGGACATGTGTTCAACGACGGTCCGAAAGAGAAAGGCGGCCTGCGTTATTGTATCAACAGCGCCTCGATTAAATTTATTCCACTGGATCAAATGGAAGCGCAGAATTACGGTTATTTAATCAACCTTGTTAAAGGAAAATAAAATGTTTGAGCAGAATTTATTAATCAGCAGCGTTTTTTTAGCCGGATTGGCGTCTTTTTTATCGCCTTGCATTTTTCCGATTGTGCCGATTTATTTCGGTATTCTAAGCAAAGGCGGCAGAAAAATATTAAATACCTTATTGTTTATATTGGGCTTATCGCTGACATTTATCGGACTGGGCTTCAGCTTTGGTTTTTTAAGCGATATTTTATTTAACGACACCGCCAGAATTGTCGCGGGTATTATTGTTATTATTCTCGGTGTGCATCAGTTGGGTATTTTAAAAATCGGGCTGTTGGAACAAACTAAATTAGTTGAAATAAAGACTGATAATAAAAGTGCGGCGCTACAGGCTTTTGTTTTGGGGCTCACTTTCAGTCTGGGCTGGACGCCTTGTATCGGGCCGATTTTAGCCGCCGTGCTGGCATTGTCCGGCGATGAAGGCTCGGCTTTATACGGCGCGGGTATGATGCTGGTTTATGTATTTGGGCTGGCGACACCGTTTATCCTCTTTTCATTTTTCTCCGACAGTTTATTGAAAAGAACCAAAGCGCTGAATAAACATTTAACGAAATTTAAAATTATCGGCGGAATTCTGATTATTCTGATGGGCGTTTTATTAATCACCAACAATCTGCATATTGTGATGTAATTAAGGAGAAATAAGCATGAAAAAAATTATTGGATTAATGATGTTATTGTTTAGTTTTAATCTTTTTGCGGCAGGAGAAGTCAATTTGAAAGACGTTAAATTTAAAGATCTTGAGCAGAATACCGTTACGCTCGAACAATATCAGGGAAAGAAACTGTATATCAAAATGTGGGCGTCTTGGTGTCCGATTTGTCTGGCGGGATTGGCGGAAGTCAATGAATTAAGTGGCGAACCGAATGATGATTTCGCTATTGTGACTATTGTCTCTCCTGATCATAAAGGCGAAAAATCGACCGCCGATTTTATCGAATGGTATAAGGGATTGGATTACAAAAATATCGTAGTGCTGCTGGACGAAGAGGGCGAGGTTATTAAAAAAGCCAAAGTCCGCGGCTATCCGACCAATTTGATTTTGGACGCCTCGCTGAATGTCACAAAAACCATTCCAGGGCATCTGGGTGCTGAACAGATTAAGCGCTATTTATCCGAATAATTTCTTCCGTAAAATCCCTGTATTCCATGCAGGGATTGCCATTACACCATGATATTTAACTGCGATGAAACGGAAAAATCATCCGGCAGAGATTGATTACAGATTATTGTGTCAAACTCTTCCAGCTTACCGAAATAAGCCTGCTGTACCTGATTAAATTTGGAATGATCAAAAATAAGGATCTTTTGTGCAGTTTTTGCCATTGCCTTGTGTTTAATCTGCGCTTCATCTAAACGGAAACACGTTAACCCAAGATGTTTGTCCACACCGGAAGCCGAGATAAAAGCCTTAGTCGTACAAATGAGATCCAACAAATTCGGATTTTGCACGGGATTAATAAATAAATCGTCTTGTGAATAAGAACCGCCACACAGATAAATTTTACAGTTCGGTTTTTCTCGCAAAATCAGAAAAGTATTGATAGAACAACAAATTGCGGTAAATCGTACGCTATTGGGAATTTGAGAGGCAATAAAAGGAATGGTCGAACCGCCGTCAAAGAAAATAGTATCGCCTTCTTGCACCAAATTTGCCGCGATTTTACCGATATGAATCTTTTCTAATACATTTTTAGTTTGGCGTTGGGATAGCAAATGGTTCAGCTGAGGCTGCTCTTGGTTGTTCTTTAAAATATAGCCGCCGATAAGACTCATGTTACTATGTTCGGTGTTCACGTCACGGCGAATAGTCATTTCCGATACATTAAGTAATTCCGCGGCATTACGTAAATGAATTTTATCTGTTTGGGTAAGTAGAAATTCCAATTTCTGTACCCGTAATTGCGTTTTTTTGTCCATCTGATATTAGGCCATCACCGATAAAGCATCGACAAGTTTTTGGTAACGTTGATATTTTTCTTGGTACAACGAAAAATTTTGTTTACTCGGTTGAATGGTCTGCATTGCAACCTGCGCTATCATAGCATTTTTTTCATCTTTCCGAGCCCCTTGTATTGCCATTAATGCGGCACCAAAGCATCCGGTTTCCTCAATCTGAGGAATTTCAAGGATTAAGCCGGTTAAATCCGCCAGCATTTGCAGCCAGACTTGCGATTTAGTCACACCGCCGGTAATGCGTAAAATCTGTATATTTGGAAACCGCACTTTCATGCGTTCCAAATGGTACATTAGGCTGAATAAGATTCCCTCATAAACCGCCTGCAATAAATGGGCCTGAGTGTGATAAGACTGCAATCCGTAGAACCCGGCCTGCATACCCAGTTTAATGTTGGAACCGTATAAAAAAGGGACAAACAATATTGAACTGGATACTGGCGGTAAATCGGCAACAATTTTATTGACTTCAGAGTAGGTAATATTTTCCCATTTGTTGATAAACCAATCGAGGTTGCCGGCAGAAGTTGGACTATCATCATGAATAATAAATTTACCGTCCTGAATATAGCGCCCACAAATCAACCCTGAGGTTTGATCAAATTGTGCACTGACGCCGCTGACAATTGTCCAGGTACCGAGTACGACATTTAATGTGTGTTCGTCTTGCAGATTGGCGCAAAGTGCGGTGGAAACGACATCAAATAATCCTCCGACCACTTTGGTGCCGGTTTTTAAACCGGTTTTTTTCGCCGCCTGTGAACTAATTGTTCCGGCAATTTGATTGCCTTTTATAATCGGCGGTAATTTATCAAATATTTCTTCAATACCAAATAGTTTGGTCAGTGCGGGATCATATTGTCCGGTATTCATATTATATAAGTTAGATTCGGAAATATTCGTTTCTTCGCAATGCAGCTTTCCGGTTAAACAGAAACGCAAATAATCGTGCGACATCAATACATGATTAATTTTTGTATAGCGTTCCGGTTCGTTTTCTTTCAACCAACGTAAAATGGATACTGGGTGCCCGCTCCATAAGGCTTGAGAGGTTATCGGATAAATAATCTCGGGAATGGCTAATTGTTGCCAGCGCTTTACTATGGCTGTCGCGCGCTGATCGGAAGATAAAATTGCGCGTCCCAGCGGTCGCTTGTTTTTGTCCAGCAAAAACGCACCTTTACCCTGCGCTGAAATACCGACAGCTTCAATTAGCGCCGGTGCTATTTTGCTTTTTTGCACGGTCAGTCGGATAACATCTGCACAGACCTGCCACAGTCGGTTCATATCCCGCTCGGCATATCCTTCCCGGTCACTGATAATTTCTACGTTTTTTCTTTCACAGGCGTACATTTTACCTTGCTGATCAAAGAGTGCCGCTTTGATAAAGGTTCCGCCGCAATCAATACCTAAATAAAACATACCGCACTTTTCCTTAGGATTTTCTGAAAATCAGACTTTTAAAACTTTGCTTGGATATTTCGCCACGTCTGATTTGATCCATAAAGACCGCCAAAATAATCACAAGACCGATGATTAAGCGTTGCAGATAAGAGGTTACGTTCAGCAAGGTCAGCCCGTTTTGCAACACGCCCATAATTAACGCCCCGATCGCGGTGCTTAACACTGAACCGACGCCGCCAATTAAACTCGTACCGCCGATAACGGTGGCTGCAATCGCATCCAGTTCATAACCGGTGCCGGCAATAGGTTGTGCCGCGTTTAACCGCCCCACTAAAATCACCGCGCCCAAGGCGGCGAGTAATCCGTTGATTGCATAGGTTCTTACCTCCAGCTTGTTCACATTAATACCAGATAGTTTGACGGCTTCACGATTGCCACCGAGTGCATAGACTTGCCGTCCGAAAATAGTTTGAGTCAAAATATAATAGCTAAGCGCAACGACGATCAACGCCACAATGACTGGTACGGGAATGCTGAAATTTTCCGCTAGCGGAATCTTACCATTGCCGAAAAAACGCAAGGCGTCAGGAAAATTATAAATGGTCTTGCCATCCGAAAGCGTGAGGGCTAAGCCGCGGGCGATTCCCATCATGCCAAGGGTAGTAATAAAGGAAGTCACCTTACAATACACAATAATAAAACCGTTTAGATAACCGCATAACGCACCAACCAGTAACGCGCCGAATACCGATAAAATCACGACAAAAATGACCGCACTTTCGGAGGGATTTTCACCTAACCAATCCATTCCTTTGTGCACAAAAAGCCCCAGACAAACGGCGCTCAGTGCCACGATAGAACCGACTGACAAATCAATGCCGCCGGTTAAAATAACATACGTCATGCCCACTGCAATAATGCAAATCACCGAGACTTGCAGCAAAATGTTTAAAATATTGTGTGTGGATAAAAAGCTATTAGAGGCAAAAGACATAGTGACAATCATCAAGACCAGTACCAGACCTATACCTAATTTTGAAATCATTTTATTAACATTCATTGTTACGCTCCTGAATTTTACCGAGCCCCATCATTGCATGCATGATATTTTCTTCATTCATTGCACTGCGTTGTGTGATTTCCGCGACTAATGCTCCGGCCTTCATCACTATAATCCGATCCGACATCGTAAGCAGTTCGGGCAAATCCGAAGAAACCATAATGATACTGCCGCCAGTATCGGTAAAATGACGCATCAAATCGTAAATTTCGGATTTTGCACCTACATCGATACCACGTGTCGGTTCGTCAAAAAACAGAATTTTCACACCGCTTTCTAACCAGCGGGCAATGATCACTTTTTGCTGATTACCGCCGGATAGCGTTTTGGTTATTTGATCCTGACTGTTGCAGGCAATGCGCAATTTATCTTTATTTTTCTCCGCCACTTCGCGTTCTTGTTTTTTATCCAGTCGCCAATGCCGCCAAAAACGCGATAGGATAGGCAACGTAATATTTTCACGAACATTCATTCCCAGAATTAGACCTTGTGATTTACGGTCTTCGGTAATCAAGCCGATATGCTGTTTTACGGCCTGTTCAGGGCTGGAGATCGTTACTTTTTCGCCGTTTAGATAAATTTCTCCCTGCGCCTCATCTGCGCCGTAAATGGCGCGTAACAATTCCGTTCGTCCCGCTCCGACCAGACCGGCGAACCCTAAAATCTCACCTTGGTTCAAATGAAAGGAGATTGGACAAAGTTTACTGTTATGCAAATTTTCTACGCGTAAAACTTCATGTTCAAATTGCATATTACGCTGATAACGGCTGAAATCCACATCACGACCGACCATTAAACGTACGATCTCATCGGCTGAGGTTTCGGCAAAAGGCAGCGTACCTGTGACGACACCGTCTTTTAATACGGTTACCGTATCGGCAATATAATTGAATTCTTCTAAACGATGAGAAATATAAATCATCGCGACATTTTCTGTTTTAAGCTGATGAATGATTTTGAACAGGGTTTCCGTATTTTTACGCGAAATGGATGCGGTCGGTTCATCAAAAATAATCACTTTGTAACGACTAAACACTGCCTTTGCAATTTCAACCATTTGTTGCTGAGCAATGGATAAATCCGCGACTAAATCATCTGGCCGAATATCTAATTCCAGTCGATTAATAATTTCCTGTGTGCGTATGCGCATATTTTCCCAATCCATTTTGCCGAAAAAATGTGATTGTTCATTGCCTAAAAAAATATTTTCCAGCACGGTTAATTGAGGAACCAGCATTAATTCCTGGTGAATAAAGCCAATACCGGCTTGTTGTGCCTGCTTGACGGATTGGGGTAAATAGGGGCGTTGATAAAATTTCATCGCGCCTTGATCGGCATGATAAATACCGGCAATAATCTTACATAACGTGGATTTTCCTGCACCGTTTTCACCAATCAAACAATGTACTTTACCCGGATAAATATCCAAATTGATATTTTTCAGAATTTCCACTCCAAAAAATTGTTTACATATATTTTGTAATTGCAAAATAGGTTCAGCCATTTTCTGTTCCGATTAGTTTAGATAAACATGTTTAGGTTACTCTATAATTTCGCAATAAAATGAGATCTCTCTCGCAAAATGAAAAATAGATTACAATCCAAGATTTATTTTGTGATATTAATCACAATAAAGCCGTTGATTTGAGAATAAACTAACATTAATTACAACAAAACTGTTGTAAGTTAATCACATCGACTTAACCATAGGGGAAATCAATATGAAACGTAATTTATTGCATAAAACCTTATTATCCGGATTATTCGCCTTGTCTGTTACCGGTTTTGCCAATGCGGCGGAAAAACCACAAATCGCCTTATTAATGAAAACGCTGAGTAATGAATATTTTATTTCAATGCAACAAGGTGCCGAGGAAACGGCGAAACAAAAAAATGTGGATTTAATTGTACAGGTGGCGGAAAAAGAGGATTCTACCGAACAATTAGTCGGCTTAGTAGAAAACATGATTGCCAAGAAAGTCGATGCGATTATTGTGACGCCGAATGATTCGATTGCTTTTATTCCGGCATTCCAGAAAGCGGAAAAAGCCGGAATTCCGATCATCGATTTAGATGTACGGCTTGATGCTGACGCAGCTAAAAAAGCCGGTTTGGTATTTAATTATGTCGGCGTCGATAATTTCTACGGCGGCTATTTAGCAGCAAAAAATCTTTCAGAGGCGCTAGGTGGCAAAGGCAAAGTCGCAATGTTGGAAGGGATTGCCGGTGTGGATAACGGAGAACAGCGCAAAGCCGGCGCGTTGAAAGCATTCGGTGAATATCCTGACATTCATATCGTTGCATCACAATCCGCTAACTGGGAAACAGAACAGGCATTGAATGTAGCAAGCAATATCTTAACCGCAAATCCGGATATTCAAGGTATTTTCGCAGCTAACGATAATATGGCGATTGGTGCGGTTACAGCAGTAGAAAACGCCGGATTGGCCGGTAAGGTGCTCGTAACGGGTTACGACGGTATTCCGCTTGCCATTGAATACGTGAAACAAGGAAAAATGCAGAATACCATTGATCAACTACCGAAAAAACAAGTAGCTATCGCGATTGAATCTGCGCTAAAACAGATTAATAAGCAGCCGATTGAACCGGTTGTTTACGTAGAACCGGTTGTGGTGGATAAAAAAGAATCGGAGAAATATTAACCTTGCTTTTGTAAATGACTATCCGTCTTTACACGAACAAAAGTGCGGTCAGTATTTGGTCTGTTTTTCCGCTGAAAAACTGTGCGAAAAAAGACCGCACTTTATTCTGTTTTCTGTTCTAACTATCGGCTGGGATATTTAAATCGCTGCCGTATTGTCCAATAACCATTCTTTTGCCCGACCTTCGCAATGAGGGGCGAGTTTGTCGCGCACGGTGCGGTGATAATTATTCAACCAGTCGATTTCATTTTGATTCAGCAACGATTTATCAATAAGTCTGGTGTCAATCGGGCAGAGGGTAACGGTTTCAAAGCACAGGAACGTGCCGAATTCGTGTTCCTGCGGTTGTTCGACCGGTTGATTAATAACCAGATTTTCAATGCGGATTCCCCAGCGGTTCGGGCGGTATAATCCCGGTTCGTTGGAGGTAAGCATACCTATCCGCATTGCATGTTGCGGCTGTGGTGTCGCATGGTAGGAAATCACCTGCGGACCTTCGTGAACATTCAGTACATAGCCGACGCCGTGACCGGTGCCGTGTCCGTATTCGCGTTGTGCCTGCCATAAAGGCTGGCGGCAGATTGCATCCAACATCGGTGACAGAATCCCTTCAGGGAAAACCGCCTGTGCCAGCGCGATATGCGCTTTCAATACGTAAGTAAAATCCCGTTTTTGTGCATCGCTCGCTTTGCGTATGGCAATCACGCGGGTGATATCCGTGGTGCCGGTATGATACTGCGCACCGGAGTCGATCAACAAGACGCCGTTACCTTCGATACGGCTGAAATGCTCGGCGGTGGCGGAATAGTGGGGCAATGCGGCATTGGCATTAAAACCGGCAATGGTGTTGAAACTCGGTGAAATATAGTGCGGCCGACGCGAACGGTGTTTAATCAGCATCTCGCTGATATCCAGTTCGGTAAGCGGTTTATTTTCTGCGATGAGTTGTTCCAATTCGGCAAAAAAACCGGCCAGCGCCACGCCGTCCTCCACCATTGCCTGACGAATAAAAGCGATTTCCTGTGCGGATTTAGTCGCTTTTAAATAGGTGCTGGGGTTGATCGCTTCGAGCAATTTCACTTGAGCAGGCAGTTTCGCCAGCGTACTGATTGCAACTTTGTTTGGGTCGAGTAAGAGACTGCCTTGCAGTCCCGCCATACGGTCTGCCACGGCGTGATAATCTGCAACGCGAATGTCGGCCTCGTCCAGCAGTGCCGAACATTGGGCGTTGAGCTTACTTGGCTCGACAAAAAGTGTTGCGCTGTTGTCTTCAATCAGCAAGTGAGCAAGAAAGACCGGATTATAAGGTACATCGCTGCCACGCAGATTGGTGAGCCAAGCGATGTCATCCAAACTGGAAATTAAATGTGCATTCGCGCCTTTTTCTTGCATCGCGCGGCGGATTCTCGCCAGCTTCTGGGCGACGGATTGCACCACGAATTCAGCGACGTGCGGATAAATTAGCGCCGCGGGCAAAGGTGGGCGCTCCGGCCAAATATCGGCAACAATGTCTGATGCGGTACACAATCGAATTGATTTAGCGGCAAATGCCTGCTCAAGCTGACGTTGGGCTGACAGTGAAAGCCCGTCGGCGGCGGCACCGACAGTGGCGCCTGTGGGTAAATTATTTATCAGCCAGTCGATGTGAGTTTGTCCTGCCCCCAATTTGCCAAGGCTAATGCCGCTGCCATTCAGCTGCTGCGTCGCTTGTTCCCAATAGCGGCTATCCACCCATAAACTTGCTTGTGTCGCCGTCACTGCTAATGTTCCGACCGAGCCGGTGAAACCTGATAACCAACGACGGGTTTGCCAATGTTCGGGCAAATATTCCGAAAGATGCGGATCGGCAGAAGGGGCGATCCAGCCGTCGAGTCGATGTTGCTGCATTGCCTGCCGTAAGCGGGCAAGCGGTGAATGTTGAGCTGTCATAATACCTCCGAATCAGTCGATACCGCTGAGCATGCGGTTTAAGTTATTGGTGAAAACCAGCAGTAGCACACCACAACCGATGCCAATACCGCCAAGCAGACCGTAAAAATGTAACAGTGTATCGGCATGATAAAACCATTCGAATATCAAGCCGCCTAAGGTGAAACCGATAGAGAGTGAAAGAAAATTCAGCGCTACCATTTGAGTTTTGAAATGAAGCGGTGCGATCTTGGTTGCAAAGGACAGTGAAATCGGTGAAATCAGCAGCTCGGCAAGGGTGAGCACAATAATTGACAGTGCAATAAAAATCAGCGGCATAACGGTATCGCCGAGAAACGGCATATATAGCAGATAAAACACACCGACCGTGATTAAGCCGTAAGCGAATTTATCCGGCGTTTTCGGTTGACCTTTCCCCATTTTCATCCATAAACCTGCTAACAGACCTGAAAATAGGATCACCCATAATCCCTGAATCGAACTGAACCAAGCAACCGGAATCTCAAAGCTGCCGAGCATCCGCTGTGCTTTTGCGGTTTCGTCAATATAAATCGTGATCACGGTATAAAACTGAAACCATAATGCCCAGAAAATACAAGAGATTAAAAACAGCGGTAAATAGGCCAGAATATATTTTTTCTGAGTTGCTGTGCAGTGCTTGCCTTTCAACAGACGGGTAAAGTAATACACCGAAAGCAGGATGACAACGGTCAATAGCACCGATTTAAAATTGCCGAAATGCAGCCAACCAAGCGCAATCGACAAGGCAAAAAGCACTAAACCCAGTAAAGTAAGGCGCAAAAGCGCCGGTTTTTCATGGGATTGTAACGGAAAAGGTGCGGGCGTTTTAGGGAGAAATTTCCGTCCGCGACTATATTGCCACAAACCGAATGCCATGCCGATGGCGGCTGCACCGAAACCGTAATGAAAACCGATATTGCTTTGTAGCAGCCCGGTCAATAGCGGCCCGAGTAGGGCGCCGATATTAATGGCAATATAAAAAATGGAAAAGCCGGCATCGCGCAGATGGCGGGTTTCTTTGCTTTCATAGAGCTGTCCAACCATGGAACTTGCCGAAGCTTTTACGCCGCCGCTGCCGAATGCAATCAACACTAAGCCGGCTATCAGCCCGACAAAATCAGGTAGGATTGCCAGCGCAATATGTCCCGCCATGACCACCACGCCCGACCAGAATAGGGTGCGTTCGGCACCGATTAAACGATCCGACAACCAGCCGCCCAAAATTGTGGCTAAATAAATGCTACCGCCATAGGCACCGACAATGCCACCGGCCACAGTTTTATCAATATTCAGACCGCCGTTTGTGGTGTGATAGTATAGGTACATCATTAAAATGGCTTGCATACCGTAAAAAGAAAAGCGTTCCCATAATTCGATCTGGAACAGTTTGCTCAGCTGAAACGGATGCCCGAAAAATGTCCGTGTGGTTGGGGTCGGTGACATATCGTCCTCCTCGTGATTAAGTCAATAAGCGTGCAACATCTTGTGAAATGAAATCATTGGGTTTGAACTTAACAAAAATTTAACACAAAATCTGAGAAAGAAGAATATTTTTTTAGGAGTAATCCTGACGCTAAATCATGCGTTATTATCCGACGCGCTATGCTACCAAAATAACATACCAAGTGCGGTGAATATTAAGATATTTTCTAAGGCTGAAAACCCTTTAAAAATCGACCGCACTTTATAGGTGTTCTGCCGGTGTATTTGCCTGAATATGCGTTAAGCCGAATGATTTAAATAGCGTGTTAAATTATCCAGCTCCCGTATGCCATCATTGACGCCCAACTCATACATCGCCTGAATTTTATTTAAATCCTTTTCAATACGACCGATGGGCAAAGACATCGACGGGCGGATAACGAAAATCCGGTTCTGCTGGTGTAGACGGATAATTTCCTCCACACGGCGATTATAATCTAGATGACGGCGGGACAAGGTATCAACTAAATTCGGATACTTACGATAAAACGCGTTAATTAAATAACGATTGGCGGCTGTTTTGCGGTAATCAAAAGGACGAGTTAGGATCACTATAATTTTGTCATACCCCAACGATTGACAATAGGTTAACGGAATACTGTCGGCGATGCCGCCGTCTAAATATTTATTGCCGTTAAACTCAATCATTTTTGAGACGAAAGGCATGGCAGAGGTGGCGCGCAGCAGCTCCATTTGAGCAAATACGTCCGATACTTTGAGATATTCCGCCAGACCGGTTTCTACATTAGTCAACGTTACATAGAAATCTATTGCGGATGCTTTGAATGCGGCGTTATCAAAGGGATCCAGCGTAACGGGAACTTCATAAAAAGCAAATTCCTTATTGATAATATTGCCGGTAGTCAGCAAACTGCGCAATCCGATATAGCGTTTATCATTGATATATTTCAGGTTATAACGAATAACCCGTCCGCGCTGACGAGAAGGGTAATTGGCACCGAACAATGCGCCGGCGGACACACTGACGATGCCATCGACCCAGATATTTTCATCCATCAACACATCCAGCACGCCGGCGGTAAACATACCGCGCATTCCGCCGCCTTCCAGAACTAAGCCGATTTTCATCCGTTCACCTTTTATTCAATCATATTCAGACTTGCCATCATATCACCCCAACTTCATTCTATAAACCGGAAATTTCTCCTATAATAGCGCGATAAGATCAACAGTTAAGGAAAATAGCATGAAAATCGCACTCGGTATCACCTATAACGGCAAAAATTATTTCGGCTGGCAGCGTCAAGAAAAGGTGACCAGTGTACAGGCAGAACTGGAAAGGGCCATTGCCTTTGTTGCTGATGAAGAATGCGCGGTTTTTTGTGCCGGACGAACCGATTCCGGCGTTCATGCCACCGGACAGGTCGTCCATTTTGAAACCGATGCGTTGCGGGCGGAAAAAGCTTGGTGTTTCGGGGTGAACGCCAATTTGCCCGATGATATTGCGGTTACGTGGGCAAGGCAAGTGGATGATGATTTTCATGCGCGTTTCAGTGCGACGGCGCGCCGCTATCGTTATGTGATTTATAACCATAAATTGCGCAGTGCGATTTTACCTGACGGCATCACTCATTGCCATTTGCCGCTGGATCATCAGTTAATGAACCAAGC
This sequence comes from Haemophilus massiliensis, assembly GCA_000752995.2. Classification (GTDB taxonomy): domain Bacteria; phylum Pseudomonadota; class Gammaproteobacteria; order Enterobacterales; family Pasteurellaceae; genus Necropsobacter; species Necropsobacter massiliensis_B. The sequence goes on from LM994635.1 coordinate 430,957, forward strand.
CGGGCAGGCGTTAGTAGGCGAGCATGATTTTTCCGCGTTTCGTGCCGCGCAATGCCAGTCAAATACGCCGTGGCGCAATGTGCATCATCTGCATGTAATTCGGCGCGGCGATTACCTTGTAATTGATATTCAAGCGAATGCGTTTGTTCATCACATGGTGCGCAATATTGTCGGCAGCCTGATTGAAGTCGGTTGTCGGCAGCAACCGGTAGAGTGGATCGCCGAATTATTAGCCAAAAAAGACCGCACTTTGGCGGCGCCGACAGCCAAAGCAGAAGGCTTATATCTGGTGAATGTCAGCTATCCGCCGCGTTTTGCATTGCCGCGGCATAACTTGGGGCCGCTGTATTTAGAAGATGAACTTTGGTAGCCACATCAGACCTTTAGCGCTGGCATATTAGGCTGAATTATGGTGTAATAGCCGGAATTTTCTTGTTGATAAAAAAGGTTAACTATGAGCTGGATTGATAGAATTTTTAGTAAAAACACCGCCTCATCATCGCGTAGAGCCAATGTACCCGAGGGCGTGTGGACGAAATGTACCGCTTGCGAACAGGTGTTATATCGTGACGAATTAAAACGCAATCTGGAAGTTTGTCCGAAATGCGGGCACCACATGCGGATCGATGCGCGCGAGCGTCTTTTGGCGCTGCTGGATAAAGACAGTGTGCAGGAAATTGCGGCGGATCTGGAACCGAAGGATGTGCTGAAATTCAAAGATTTGAAAAAATATAAAGATCGTCTTTCTGCGGCGCAAAAAGACACCGGTGAAAAAGATGCGTTGATTTCCGTGTTTGGTACCTTATACGGTATGCCGGTTGTGGCGGCGGCGTCGAATTTCAGCTTTATGGGCGGTTCCATGGGCTCGGTAGTCGGCGCAAAATTCGTTAAAGCGGCGGAAAAAGCTATGGCGGAGCATTGTCCGTTTATTTGTTTTTCCGCAAGCGGTGGTGCGCGGATGCAAGAAGCGCTGATTTCATTAATGCAAATGGCGAAAACCAGCGCGGTGCTGGCAAAAATGCGGGAGCAGGGCGTGCCTTTCATTTCGGTGTTAACCGATCCGACTTTGGGCGGTGTTTCCGCCAGTTTCGCCATGCTGGGCGATATTAATATCGCAGAACCCAAGGCATTAATCGGTTTTGCCGGCCCACGTGTGATTGAACAAACCGTTCGCGAGAAATTGCCGGAAGGCTTTCAGCGTTCGGAATTTCTGCTGGAAAAAGGCGCGATTGATATGATTGTAAAACGGGCCGATATGCGTGAAACGCTGGCAAGTTTATTAGGCAAGCTAAGTAATAAACCGTCGCCTTTTATTGAGCCTGAATCTGAATTAGTAGCAGAAACGGAAACTCTCGTTGCAACCCATGAATAATTCAAGCAAACCGTTAAAAGCCACTTCGTCCCTTCAGGAGTGGCTTTCTTATTTAGAACATAGCCATATTAAGGCGATTGATTTGGGACTGGAGCGGGTTGCCGCGGTGGCACAGGCATTGGATTTATTGACTCCGGCGCCTTTTGTGATCACCGTCGGCGGCACCAATGGCAAAGGCACGACCTGCCGTTTGCTGGAAACGCTGTTGCTGAACGCAGGGTATCGTGTTGGGGTGTATTCGTCGCCACATTTGCTGCGTTATAACGAACGGGTGCGAATTCAAAACAGCGAGCTGGACGACGAAGCCCATTGCCGAGCGTTTGCTTTTATTGAACGGCATAAAACCCAATCGTTAACGTATTTTGAATTCAGTACATTGGCCGCGTTGTATTTATTCAAACAGGCAAAATTGGATGTAGTTATTCTGGAAGTCGGGTTGGGCGGTCGTTTGGATGCGACGAATATTGTTGACAGCGATATTGCGCTGATTACTAGCGTTGATATTGATCACACGGATTTCCTCGGTTCGACGCGCGAACAAATCGGGTTTGAAAAAGCCGGCATTTTTCGTGCCGGCAAACCGGTGGTAATCGGCGAACCGGATATTCCGGCATCCATGCTGGAACAGGCGCATAAGCTGGGCTGTCCGTTAGCTTGCCGCGATCAGGATTGGCGGTTTACGCTGCAAGGTGAAACTTGGGACTGGCAGAATGAAAAAGTGCGGTGGAAAAATCTGCCGTTTGCGCAAATTCCGCTCGCTAACGCCGCGACTGCACTGGCTGCAATTCAATATTTACCTTTTGTTATTACGCCGCAGCATATTCGCCAAGCATTGCAGCAAGTGGCGTTAACCGGACGCTTTCAAACCTTGTCGGCGGAAAAACGCACGGCGCTGGGACGATGCCTTGGAAAACCGGTTGAGAGGTTGCCGCGCGTGATCATTGACGTCGGACATAATCCTCATGCTGCGCGCTATTTAGCCGAAAAACTGACCGCACTTAAAGGGCGGAGCGACGGTAAAATAATCGCAGTGTGCGGCATTCTGAAAGATAAAGATGCCGTCGGAGTGTTGATGCCGTTGCTACCGTTGGTTGATTATTGGTATTGTGTAGGATTGAACGGCGAGCGTGGGCAATCCGGCGAAGCATTATTTGTGACACTGCAACAAACGGCAGGGGCGGCGCATCAATCCGTGGCAGGAGAAAGCGCAAACAATGTGGCGCAAGGCGTGCAAAGTGCGGTAGGAAATGCACAGAAAAACGATACGGTACTGATATTCGGTTCTTTCCATACCGTTGGTGATTTTCTGGCAATGCTGTGAGGAAAATAACGGGCGGTCGATATACCGCCCGCTGTTTTATGATATTCTTTTACAGCAGCGGGCTGAACAGGAAAAACAGACGCTCGATAATGCGGTGATGAACCGGGCGTGTCTTCCATTTTGCATAATCCAATTGAGTGGAATTATTCAGATAATTTTCCTGTAATAATGTGATTTCATTGGCAAAAGCCAAATCTTCCACCACCATAGTGACTTCAAAATTGAGCAGAAAACTGCGCATATCCATGTTTACCGTCCCAACCAGCGCCAGCCGATTGTCGATCAATATGCTTTTTGTGTGCAGCAATCCTTTGTTGAATTTATAGATTTTGACCCCGGCCGCCATCAGATCGTCAAAAAAGGTGCGGCTCGCCCAGCCGACCATAACCGAATCGTTTTTCTCCGGTAAAATCAATGTCACCTCAACGCCACGCAGTGCCGCGATCTGTAACGCTTCGGCGATACTGTGGCTGGGTACGAAGTAAGGCGATGTGATAGTGATGCTTTTGCGTGCGGAGAAAATCGCAAGGGACAGTGATTGTGCCATCAGATCATCAGGAAAGCCCGGACCGGTCGCCAAAATTTGCACTGCATGGGAATTGTCGTTGTCTATCGGCAGCAGCGGACAGTCGGGCAACGCCAATGGTAATTCGCGTTCGGTTTCAATTTCCCAGTCCCACGCATGCAGGCTGTTGAGCACCGGCGACACCGGACCGTTGATACGTACCATAATATCAATCCATTCGCCCACATGACTGTCTTGTTTGAAATATTTGGGGTCAACCATATTCATACTGCCGGTATAGGACAATTGATTATCGATCACAATAATTTTGCGGTGCTGGCGTAAATCAATCCGGCTGAGAAACATACGCAATAAATTCACATGCAGCGCTTCGGTGATTTCAATGCCGTTATCCCGCATGATTTTACAGCTATGGCTTTTCAGAAAACTGCGGCTGCCTACGCTGTCGAGCAGAATTCGGATTGCCACGCCGCGGCGGCGGGCGTTAATCAGTGCGGTTTGCACCTGATTGATCAGTCCTCCGTCAGACCAGATATAAAACACCATATTGATAGTCTGCGTGGCGGCATCAATATCACGGATAATGCTGTTGATAATGCTTGCTGGCGTATCCAGAATATGCAATTCATTACCCAGCACACAGGGAATATGCAGCCGTTTTTTCGCCAGATCGAACAGCGGGCGATAAAGCAGGGTATTGCGAGTATTGATAAGATTGTGGCACTGAGCGAGATTATCAAACCAGCAATTGAATTTCGGCAATTGGCTGCGAAACGCCTTTGCCCGCCGAGTGCCGAGATTAATTTCACCGAAAATCAAATAAGCGAGAATACCAACCACCGGCACCAGATAAATCACCATCAGCCAAGACAAGGTGGCGGAGACCGATTGTTTTTTAATGATCAACCGCAGTGTAATGGAAATGGTCAGCACCCAAATTATAGCGGGGATAATGTATGGTATAATTTGCTCAATGGAAAAACGCATTATTTTTTAACCGCACTTTATTTAATCACTATGCAACCTATTGAAATAGTTTACACCCATCCGGATTTCATCATTATTAATAAGCCTTGTGGTGTCAGCGTACACAAAGATAACAATGCTATCGGTCTGACTGCAATTGTTGCGCGTCAGCTCCGGCGGCCGAAGGTCTGGCTGGTACACCGGTTGGATAAAGTCACCTCAGGCTTATTGATATTGGCTTTAAATGAACAGTCCGCCGCGCAATTATCCCACCTATTTGCGCAACATGCCATTCAAAAAACGTATCTTGCATTATCTGTGCATAAACCGAAGAAAAAACAAGGCGTTATTGCCGGCGATATGGCAAAGGCGAGAGGCGGCGCGTGGAAACTCACCCGGCAACGTGAAAATCCCGCGATCACCCGCTTTGTTTCAATCAGCTGCGAGGCGAATTTGCGACTGTTTGTGTTATCGCCGCAAACCGGCAGAACCCATCAGCTGCGGGTAGCGATGAAAAGCCTCGGCAGCCCGATTCTAGGCGATGAGCTGTATGGCGGAAAGGCAGAAAAATCCGACCGCACTTATTTGCATGCCTATGCCTTGAATTTCATTTATCAAGGCGAAGAGATTGCGTTGCGTCTTATGCCAAAGTGCGGTGCATTTTTTAATAAAAATTCAGTGCGGGAGGCGATCTGCGCGCAAAAAACCAAATAATCGCCGAAACCACGAATAAAGGCGTGATTTTTTAACATGTTAGTATTATCATTGACAGCATTTTTTGAATTATTTAAAGCAACAGAGGACAGGTATGCAAAACCTTAAAGAAATTACGGAGCAGGCGAAAAAGGCGATCGACGAGCTGCACGATAAAAGTCTGGATGCACTGGATGCGATTCGGGTGGAATATTTCGGTAAAAAAGGACATTTTACCCAGTTAATGCAAGGGCTGCGCGATGTGGCGGCAGAAGAACGCCCGGCAATCGGCGCAAAGATTAACGAGGCGAAGCAAAAAGTGCTGGACGCGTTTAACGCGAAGAAAGCCCAATGGGAGCAGGAAGCATTGGATGCACAACTGGCGCAGGAGCGGATTGATGTCAGCTTGCCGGGGCGTAAAACCGAGCTGGGTGGTCTGCACCCGGTTTCCATCACTATTGAGCGGGTAATCAAATTTTTTGCCAATCTGGGATTTACCGTGGAAACCGGTCCGGAAGTGGAAACCGATTACTATAATTTTGATGCCCTGAATATTCCGGCGCACCATCCGGCGCGCGCTGATCACGATACATTCTGGTTTGACGCACAACGTCTGTTAAGAACCCAGACTTCCGGCGTGCAAATCCGCACTATGGAAAAACAGCAGCCGCCGATTCGGATTATGGCGCCGGGGCGGGTATATCGCAACGACTATGATCAAACGCATACCCCGATGTTCCACCAGATTGAATTGCTTTATGTGGATAAAAATGCGAACTTTACCGAACTAAAAGGCTTGTTACATGACTTTCTGCGCGCCTTTTTTGAAGAGGATCTGGAAGTACGTTTCCGTCCGTCTTATTTCCCATTTACCGAACCTTCCGCCGAAGTAGATGTAAAAGGCAAAAACGGCAAATGGCTGGAAGTGTTAGGCTGCGGCATGGTGCATCCGAACGTGTTGCGCAATGTGGGCATTGATCCGGAAGAATATGCCGGGTTTGCGGTCGGCATGGGAGTCGAACGGTTAACCATGTTGCGTTACAATGTAACGGATTTACGTTCGTTCTTTGAAAACGACCTACGTTTTTTGAAACAGTTTAAATAATGAGATGACAGGCAACAATAAGATATGCCTTGGTAATGTAACGAATCGGACAGAGAAATATTATGAAATTTAGCGAATTATGGGTGCGTGAATGGGTAAATCCGGCAATTGACACGGAACAGTTATGCGAACAAATCACCATGTTGGGGCTGGAAGTCGACGGCGTGGATAATGTTGCCGGTACATTTACCGGGGTTGTGGTTGGCGAAGTGGTGGAATGCGCAGCGCATCCGGACGCGGACAAATTGCGCGTCACCAAAGTGGATGTCGGCGGTGCGACGTTATTGGATATTGTGTGCGGCGCACCGAACTGCCGTCAGGGATTAAAAGTCGCTTGTGCCATCGAAGGTGCGCTGTTGCCCGGTAATTTTAAAATTAAAAAGACAACACTGCGCGGTCAGCCTTCCGAAGGCATGCTGTGCTCCTATAACGAATTGGGTATTTCCGATGATCACAGCGGTATTATAGAATTACCTGCCGATGCGCCGATTGGGGCGAATTTGCGGGACTATTTGAAACTGGACGACAACACCATTGAAATCAGCCTTACGCCCAATCGTGCCGATTGCTTGAGTATTGCCGGCATTGCGCGTGAAATCGGGGTGTTGAACCGTATGTCGGTTAATACGCCGCACATTGAACCGGTTGAAGCCAGCATCACGGATAAAGTCGCCATTGATGTGTCTGCGCCAAACGCCTGCCCGCGTTATTTACTGCGTGTTATTAAAAATGTCAATGTGAAGGCGCAAACACCGGTTTGGATGAAAGAAAAACTGCGTCGCTGCGATATTCGTTCGATCGATCCGATTGTAGATATTACCAATTATATTCTGCTTGAACTCGGACAGCCGATGCATGCTTTTGATGCCGCGCGGGTCAGTCAGCCTGTGCAGGTGCGTATGGCACGAGAAGGGGAAGAATTGGTTTTATTGGACGGTACTACCGCCAAGTTACAAACCAATACTTTAGTCATCGCCGATCAAAAAGGCGCGCTGGCAATGGCCGGCATTTTCGGCGGTGAAGCCAGCGGTGTTAACGGCGAAACCACAGACATTATTCTTGAATCGGCATTTTTTGCACCGCTTGCTATCACCGGTCGAGCCAGACAATATGGTTTGCATACTGATGCATCACACCGTTTTGAACGCGGCGTGGATTTTGCTTTGCAGCGTCATGCTATGGAACGAGCTACGGCACTGGTATTGCAAATCTGTGGCGGTGAAGCCGGTGAAATTTGCGAGGCGGTGAGCGATGAGCATTTACCGAAAGTAAAACAGGTTCAGTTACGTCGTCACAAATTGGATGCATTATTAGGTCATCATATTGAAACGGATACCGTAACCGACATTTTCCGTCGTTTAGGGTTTGAGGTCAGTTATGCGGCAGGCGTTTGGCGCGTGACATCCGCCAGCTGGCGTTTTGATATTGAGATTGAAGAAGATTTGATTGAAGAGGTGGCGCGGATTTACGGTTACAACAGTATTCCGAATCATGCGCCGCTGGCACATCTGCAAATGAAAATGATTCCGGAACATTTGCTGGAGCTTATTCGTGTGCGTACCGCATTTGTAGATAGCGATTATCAGGAAATCGTTTCGTACAGCTTTGTTGATCCTGATGTTCAGCAATTATTGTATCCGCAGCAGGAGGCGTTGATACTGCCGAATCCGATTTCGCGTGAAATGTCCGCGATGCGGGTATCACTGTTGCCGGGTTTATTGACAACAGTTGCTTATAATCAAAATCGCCAGCAAAGCCGGATTCGTATTTTTGAAGGTGGCTTGCGCTTTATTCCCGATACAGATGCGCCGTGTGGCGTTCGTCAGGAATTTATGCTTAGCGCGGCGATTGTCGGTGATAAACGTCCGCTTCATTGGGAACATAAAGGCGAAAATGCAGATTTCTTTGATCTGAAAGGGGATTTAGAGCGTATTTTATCCTTAACAAAGGCTGGAAATCGCCTGCGTTTTGTTGCAAAATCATATTCGGCGCTTCATCCGGGGCAATCGGCAGCCATTATGCTGGACGATAAGGAAATCGGCTTTATCGGAACGGTGCATCCGAAAATCGTGCAGCAACTGGGATTATCCGGTAAACCGATTGTGTTTGAAATCGAATGGGCGGCAATTGCAGAACGGAATGTGCCGAATGCAAAAGAAATTTCCCGTTTTCCTGCTAATAAACGCGATATTGCCGTTGTGTTGGATAGCGATATTCCGGCCGGCGAAGTATTGGATGCATGCCGTAATGCGGGCGGAAAACAATTGATGAATGTCGGTTTATTTGATGTCTATCAGGGTTCGAATTTACCGGAAGGGAAGAAAAGTCTGGCCATCAGTCTGACAATCCAAGACACGGAAAAAACGCTGGAAGAAAAAGATATCAATGCGGTGATTTCTGTTATATTATCCGAGCTGAAACAACGCTTTAACGCTTATTTGAGAGATTAGATTATGACACTGACCAAAGTAGAACTCGCAGACAGCTTAATTGAGAAACACAATTTAAACAAACGTGACGCCAAAGAATTGGTTGAACGTTTTTTTGAAGAAATTCGTCTGGCATTAGAAAGCGGGCGGGATGTTAAATTATCCGGTTTCGGTAATTTTGAGCTGAGAGATAAATCCTCGCGTCCCGGACGTAATCCGAAAACCGGCGAAAGTGTTCCCGTTTCCGCGCGCCGGGTTGTGGTGTTCAAACCCGGTCAGAAACTGCGCAGCAGAGTGGAAAAAACCAAACCGAAAAACTAATCTTCTTGCATAAGCTATCCGGCATTTGCGGATAGCTTTTCATTATGTTGTATAGAGGGAAAACCAATGCGTTTAGTTAAAACAGGGTTAATAACAAGCTGCATTGTCTTTTTAGCTGCTTGTTCAAGTTCGACGCCCCGTTATTCTTCCATTGATTACAAAGGTCAGTTAGACGATCCGATTATGGTAATCGCCTTGTTAAGCGAACAGCAGTACGAATGGGCGGGAACACCTTACATACTGGGTGGACAAAGTCGCAATGGCGTTGACTGCTCAGGCTTTGTGCAAACCACGTTTCTCGATCGCTTCGGTATCCGCTTACCGCGTTCGACCAGAGAACAGGCAAATTACGGTACCAAAATCAGCAAGAGCGAGATTCAGACTGGTGATTTGGTGTTTTTCAAAACCGGTCGAGGTCCGAACGGTTACCATGTCGGTATTTACGTAAAAGAGGATAAATTCCTGCACGCCTCGACCAAAGGCGGCGTGATTTACTCTTCCATGAACAGCCCGTACTGGCAAAAAGCCTATTGGCAAACCCGACGCATTTAAGCGACAGCCGTTAAATACTCTTATGCAAAGTGCGGTGAAAAAACGAGTTGAATTTTCACCGCACTTTTATTATCAATGAACTTATTGCACCGTAAAAGTGCGGTGAAATAACCGCCCGATTAAGGTGCAATTTTTATTTATTGCGATTACGCCTGACTTCTGCGGTTAAATTCCGCCAGCGCTTGATCAAATTTCTCCGCCACTTGTGTATTTACCGGCGCAAACACAGAAGAGGTAATTGTGATAAATGAACAGACTAAAAAGCCCGGAATGATTTCATATAATTTAGCCAGATCTTCCCAGCCCCAATATTGCATTAACGGGCTCCAGATCACAACGGTCAGCGCACCGGAAAGCATGCCCCAAAGTGCGGCTTTAGAGCTGATATTGCGGTTAAATAACGATAAAATAACCACCGGACCAAACGCCGCACCAAAGCCTGCCCAGGCGTAGGAAACCAAACTCATTACTTTAGAATTCGGATCTTGTGCGATGAGCATTGCGATAGCCGCAATGGCTAACACCATCAGCCGTCCGACCCAGACCAATTCCTGACTGGAGGCGGTTTTACGGAAAAAGCCTTTGTAGAAGTCTTCCGTAATTGCAGCGGAACACATCAATAATTGAGCAGAAAGGGTACTCATAATCGCAGCCAGAATAGCGGATAACACAATGCCGACAATCCAAGGATTAAACATTTGTTTCGACAATTCGATAAAGACGGATTCCGCATTTTCCAGTTCGATATTGCCAGCGGTGAAGTAGGCGAGCCCGAAATAGCCGACGGCAACCGCACCGCCCAGACATAAAAACATCCAGCCGATACCGATTCGCCGCGCCTTAACCAAAGATTGTACGGAGTCGGCTGCCATAAAACGCGCTAGAATATGGGGCTGACCGAAATAGCCTAATCCCCAGGCTAAGGCGGAAACGACACCGATACCCGAAACATTGTGCAGCCAGTTGGAATAGGGAATTTGCGTCAGCGTCGATTTGTTTTCCAACGCTATGCTGATTTCTTCCCAGCTCAGGTTTATCAGCACCATGACCGGTGCGAGCAGCAAAGCGAAGATCATTAAGGTTGCCTGAATGGTATCACTCCAAGAGACCGCCAGATAACCGCCGATAAAGGTATAAATGATCGTCGCCAGCGCGCCGAACCAAAGTGCGGTGGCATATTCCAGCCCTAACAGGCTTTGGAATAGTTTCGCCCCCGCCACTACGCCGGATGCGCAGTAAATGGTAAAGAAAAACAGGATAATCGCAGAAGAAATAATTTTTAGCGCTTTCTTCTGGCGCGGAAAGCGCTGCGCGAAAAATTCGGGCAAGGTCAACGCATTGGCATAATTTTCGGTGAAAATACGCAACCGCCCGGCAACAACACGATAATTCATATATGCACCGATAGTTAAACCGATGGCGATCCAAGCCTCCGATAACCCGGAAAGAAAAATGGCGCCCGGTAATCCCATCAGCAGCCAGCCCGACATGTCCGACGCGCCGGCAGACATCGCTGTAACAAAACTGCCCATTTTTCGTCCGCCAAGGATATAATCGTCAAAGTTGGTGGTTGAGCGATACGCATAAATGCCGATGCCCAGAATAATAATCAGATAAAGCCCAAAGGTAATATAAATTTGATTATTCTGCATAATATGCTCCTTAACTGTTATTGTTCCTGCGCCGCCATTAAGGAAGCATTTCCGCCTGCCGCTGTGGTATTTTCACTGCGTGAGAACTCATCATACAGCGGCATAATATCCTGAGTGTCACGCCAATCATAACATTTAAAAATCGCACGATGATGTTGCGCATGCCATAATCTCTGTTCTTTGCTTAGTGCGGTCAAAAATACGCCTTTTTGACAATGTTCGAAATCAGTCGATATGCGCACACCGTCTAAGGCGCCTTGTTTTGCCAACGGATGCTCAGGTTGCAGCAAAACGGAAAAACCGTGTTTGAGCAATTTTTGTGCCGCTTGTTCGGCTTGCACGGCATCTCCGTTTAAAATAGCAACCTCACAAGGTAAGTATGCTAGCGTATTTTCTTCCCCGGTAATGCTGTCCAGTACCGGTTTTGCCGTCAATAAGGCATCGGCATCGCCGAACTGACTGTGATATTGGGCGGTGCTGGTTAGCCGCTGTAAGTAAAACTCGCCGCCGGCTTTTGGCCCGGTGCCGGACAGTCCGTGACCGCCAAAAGGTTGCACGCCGACCACTGCGCCGACAATATTACGGTTAACATAAAAATTACCACAGTTTAGATGATTTTCTACAAAATTGATCTGCTTGCGGATACGACTGTGGCAACCGCCGGTCAGCGCATAACCTTTGGCATTAACGGCAGCTAATAGCTTGCCTAATTCATCTTTACGATAAGTAATGATATGCAAAATCGGACCGAACACTTCACGCGTCAATTGATCCAGATTATCTAGCCAATAAGCGGCAGGCGCCACATAATGCCCTTGAGTCGGTGTTTCCAATTCCACATAACGGCGGGCAATTTGACGCATTAAGGCTTTATGATTTTCCAGATTTTGTTTCGCTTCATTATCTATCACCGGACCGATATCCGTTGCCAATAATGCCGGATTGCCCACGCTCAGCTCCTGCATCGCCTCGCTAATCATCGTATAGAGTTTATCCGCAACATCCTCCTGCAATAACAAAATCCGCAGTGCGGAACAGCGCTGACCGGCGGAATCAAACGCCGAACTCAGCACATCGGCGGTAACTTGTTCTGATAAAGCGGAGGAATCGACCACCAACACATTTTGCCCGCCGGTTTCGGCAATCAATACCGGGTCGTGCTCGGCTTGCGCCAGTTGTGCGTTAATGGATTTTGCCACTTCTGTCGAACCGGTAAAGACTACCGCATCAAAAGGATATTTAACCAATTCCGCACCAATGTCTCCGGCGCCCAGAATGAGTTGTAGGGCAGAGCGGGGCAGCCCGGCTTGATAAAACAGATTGGCGGCGGCACAGGCAATCAGTGAGGTTTGTTCTGCGGGTTTGGCCACAACGGCGTTGCCGGCCGCCAATGACGCGGCAATTTGTCCGGTAAAGATTGCCAACGGGAAATTCCAAGGTGAAATACACAGTGCGGTTCCGCGTGGCGGCGCAAGTTTGTTTTCCTTTTCCAGCTGCTCGATTTGCACGCTGTAATAACGTAAAAAATCTACCGCTTCACGCAATTCCGCAATCGCATTCGGCAGGGTTTTACCGGCTTCCAGTACCGCTAATTTCATCAATAAGCCATAGTTTTGTTCATATAAATCAGCGGTTTTGCGTAAAATTGTGGCTTTTTCCACCGCACTTTTTAGTCGCCAGTCGCTGCTTTTTGCGCTTGAAAATACCTTGTCTAAATAGGCTTTATTGAAAAATGCAACATCGCCCACTGATTGTTGCAAATCCGCTGGGTTGAGGACCTGATGCGCTGCATCGTGACAATTCTCCTCAGCAAATGCGACCAAGGATTTCGCCGGCGGAATATCGGCTTGGTTAAATGCCTGTTCCAGCTGTTCCAAGGTCAGCTCGTTGGTTAAATCAAACCCGGCAGAATTTTGCCGATCGCTAAACAATGCCAGCGGGTGCCGCACCGCTTTGTTACTGTGCCCTTGTGATTCGGCATAGCGTTTCCACGGCGGCGTGACTAACTGTTCGGCCGGAATGGTTTCGTTCACTAACTGATGTACGAAAGATGAATTGGCACCGTTTTCCAACAAACGGCGGACTAAGTAAGCGAGCAGGGTTTCATGTGTTCCCACCGGCGCATAAACACGAACTAAGCGATCGAAATTTTCTTTGCCGATGATATTGTCATACAGCGTTTCGCCCATTCCGTGCAAACATTGAAATTCGTATTTTTTATCCTGACCGAGTTCATAAACAGTACAAAGAGTTTGCACGTTATGCGTCGCAAATTGCGGATAAATCACATCTTGCGCATCCAGCAGTTTTTTGGCACAGGCGATATAAGAAATATCGGAATGATTTTTTCTGGTATATAGCGGAAAACCGTCTAAACCGTCGGTTTGTGCCCATTTGATTTCGCTGTCCCAATAAGCGCCTTTCACCAGTCTTATCATCAAATAGGCTTGTTTTTCTCTTGCCAGCGAAATGAGGTAATCAATCACCTTAGGGCAGCGTTTGGAATAGGCCTGTACCACAAATCCGATTCCGCGATAACCTTTTAACTCCGGCTCGTCCAATAATTTTTCGATTAAATCCAATGACAGTTCAAGGCGATTGGCTTCTTCAGCATCAATGTTAACGCTGATGTCATATTCTTTGGCGGTAACAAACAGTTGTTTTAACTTAGGATACAGTTCGTCCATAACGCGATCATATTGCGCCCGACTGTAACGCGGATGAATGGCGGAGAGTTTTACCGATACGCTGTTTGAACGATAAATATCACGTTGTTTCGACTCATTGCCGACAACGGTAATCGCCTGTAGATAATCCTGAAAATAACGCTGAGCGTCGGCTTTTGTCATTGCCGCTTCGCCAAGCATATCGAAGGAATAAGCGTAACCCTTGGCAATGCGTTTTTGTACCCGTTTTAGCGCGCTGGCAATGTCGGTGCCGGTAACGAACTGTTCGCCCAGAATTTTCATGGCTCTTATCATCGCAAGCCGCATAACGGGCGCCGACAAACGCGCAAAACTGCGGGTCAACGCATTGGACAAATCATTTTCGTCAAAGGTTTGACTGACTTTTTTACCGAGCAAAAGTCCGTATCCTGCGGCGTTAATAAAGAGGGAAGAGGACTTACCGATGTGCGATTTCCAATCACCTTCTTTCAGCTTATCATGAATTAATTCGTCACGGGTTTGATTGTCCGGAATGCGTAATAAGGCTTCCGCCAGACACATTAACGCAATGCCTTCATCATCGCCCAGTGAGAATTCCTGCATCAGGGCATCCACACCATATTGATTTTTTTTGATATTACGAACCTTGTTAATCAGTGCGACTGCATTGTTGTGTATGCGCGCTTCTTGTTCCGGCGTGAAATTAATCGTTTGCTGCAAGGCGTCAATGGCGGTTTTTTCATCAATACGATAGTAAGAGGTGATATCTCTACGAAGTTTGCTATATGGCTTTGACAGTTTAAATTTCATGGTATAGTCCTCAATGTAAAAGGGTTGTTAAGATTTAGCAATCAATATGTTGCAAGTCAACAACCGGCTTTTGCTTTTGTGATAATACTCACAATTTTCAAATGGGCTTGCAAAGAACGGTAACGTTCTGGAGTGACAATGTCACATGGCGGATAGATTAAGTAATTGAAAAAATACGGTCAAAAAATAAAATATTTTAACCGCACTTTACCTTAATATTTAATACATCATTTAATTCATCATTACATAATGATTTCAGTAGTCCGAAAATATTCCAAGACGACAAAAATCAATCTAGAGAAAAATGAGACCAGAGATACTGGAACAAATGTCAGATTTTACATAGCAGCTTTTACATAGCAGCGTAAAAATTCTATTAATTCAACATTCAGTATTTTTATTTACATAACCTTGACATTACGATTTATTATTGAATAAACCTTTCAAAAAGCATGTGACACCGTATGCTATTGCATTATTTTGTCTAGCTTAACCAGTAAAAGTGACCTGTGTATAACTCTGTGATTTTCTTATTCCGTAGTTTTTACTTACCGCATAACTAATTTCGCATAATGTATATTATGTTAAATAATAAATATATTAAAGTCACATTTATAGAAGTTTTTTGAACCTACTCTAGAGTCTGCATAATTTTTATGTTGAAATTTAGATTCAGATTTATTTTGTAATCCGTAATTTTTAGATAAGCTGTTTATACTCAAAGTATAGGAATGATAGTAAAGATGTCTCGGATGTCAGTTGTTTTGATAATGGTGCTACGTAAAATCTGAGACTAAATTAAGGATTAATATCTAGATTTTAAATTTGAAATACAAATCGTAATTCATTTGATATCCTGTGTGAATGGCTTTAACTTAGTGACAATGTCACTAAGCAATAGCAATAACTCCAACAATCTTAAACTTTAAACTGCTCTAACTTTTCAATAGTTAAAAATGAGTAGTGTCGAACGCTTATAGTTTAAAAGAATAAAAATTCTAATAACTTTATGTTATAATTCCATGCTTTTTTAGAAAAAATATAAGCAATTTCGTTCAATTCGTACATGGTGTACGTTCGATCATTCTGAGCTACGACATTAGCATTAGTGTCATATCTTATTGATTATTAAGTTTTTATTTTAAGATAAATTATTATGTCTACTCCGTTTTGACCGTTCGGCGGTGCGTAATGATTTTGGCATAAATAATTATCGGTAAACATAGGAGTATAACTGTTTTGTTTTTTTCAAAACTTATTCAGCAAAAATCGTCATTTAATCCATTTGTCATCAGTACAACGGTAATGCTCGTCGTTTTATTGGTATTGGCGACATTAATTTTACCGGAACAAACGACATCAGTGTTAGACTGGGCAAAATCGGGAATCTTTACCAATTTCAGTTGGTTTTATATTCTGGCTTTTTCCGTTTTTCTGTGTTTTCTGTTGATTCTATCTATCAGTAGCCTCGGTAATATCAAACTAGGTGCCGATGAAGAAGAACCCGAATTTTCATTTCCATCTTGGGTAGCGATGTTGTTTGCCGCAGGTATGGGGGTCGGATTAATGTTCTTTGGCGTTGCTGAGCCGCTAATTCATTCTTTTTCTTCAATTACAACCGGTGATATAGAACATAAACAGCAAGAAGCCCTCTTGCACACCTTTTTTCACTGGGGCATGCACGCATGGGCAGTTTATGCAGTTATCGCCTTATCACTCGCCTATTTCGGTTTTCGCTATAAGCTGCCATTAGCCCTGCGTTCATGTTTTTATCCTTTATTAAAAGAACGCATTAACGGTAGAGCTGGCGATATTATCGATATTATGGCGCTTATCGCCACCCTATTCGGTATTATCACCACACTGGGATTCGGCGCCACACAATTAGGTGCTGGTTTGGAACAGCTCGGCTGGTTAAGCCACAGTAATTTTTCAATTCAGGTGGGAATTATAATCGTGGTGATGGCGCTGGCAATTATGTCTGCGATTTCAGGCGTAGGCAAAGGGGTTAAAATTTTAAGCGAAATTAATCTCACCTTAGCGATTTGTTTGATGCTTTTCGTTTTATTCACCGGGCCTACTCTGTATTTATTCGCTACCTTCAGCGACAATTTAGGTACGTATTTAAGCAATTTGATTGAACTCAGTTTTAAAACCTATGCCTATGAACCTGAAAACACCGGTTGGTTTACCGGCTGGACGATTTTATACTGGGCATGGTGGTGTTCATGGGCGCCATTTGTCGGTTTGTTTATTGCCCGTATTTCTCGCGGTCGCACAATCCGCGAATTTATTTTCGGCGTGTTGGCGGTACCGAGTTTATTCTGCGTATTGTGGTTTACGATTTTTGGCAACAGCGCACTATGGCTGGATTTTCATGTCGCAGGTGGCATTTTACATGAGATGACTGCGACGCCGGAAAAATTATTATTCAAATTTCTAGAATTTTTACCGTTACCGACATTGACCGGCGTTGTTGCGTTGTTGGTGATTTCGCTATTCTTTATTACTTCGGCTGATTCGGGTATTTATGTTTTAAATAATATGGCTTCGCGCGACAAAAGTTTAGCGGCTCCACGTTGGCAAGCAGCAAGCTGGGGCATCTTAATCTCAATTGTGGCTATCGTTTTGTTGAAAGCTGGCGGTTTGGCTACATTACAAACGATGACGCTGATTGTGGCACTGCCCTTCGCCGTATTGATGCTGATTATGTGCTTCAGTTTGTGGAAAGGACTTTCAATTGATAAGAAATATTTTGAAACGCAGATTACACCAACCAGCATATTCTGGAACAGCGATACCTGGAAAGCCCGCTTAGGACAAATGCTGAATCAGACACAAGAAAAAGATATTTTGAAATTCCTGAAACAGACGGCATTACCGGCCATGCGCGAGTTGCGTCAAGAATTGATCGGCGTACATAACCTGAATGTCGATGTGGTGCAAGATCTTGACGCGGAAGAACCTTGCGTTGAAATTATTATTAAAAAAGAATCGATGCGTGATTTTATGTACGGCATCAAATCGGTCGGGCATGAAGTTTCCGAACAGCTAATTGATGATGAGCATCTGCCGCATATTCAGCACACAATGACCTACCAGCCGATCACCTATTTTTTTGACGGCAGAACCGGCTATGATGTGCAATATATGACTCGTAATGAATTGATTGCCGATATTTTGACCCAATATGAACGCTATCTCAGCCTGCTGGATGATGTGGGACAGGAATTAATGGCGCACGAACAAACCGAATTAGCGGAATAAGTAAAAATGAAACTGTGAATGTTATGTTCACAGTTTCATTATCAGCGTTCCGTTCTTTAGGTTAGAAAGTATAAACGAGAAAAACTATTGGTTTTTGCACCGCACTTTTTATTGCGGCATTTATCCCAACAATCGCATACCATATTCATACACTTGCTGCAATAATGCCAACTTTTCAGGCTGCTCGGCATATTCTTCCGCCGAATGCTGTAAACTTTGCTGAAATTCCACCGCACTTTTTTCCAGTTGCTGCCGGCGATATTTATCCCATTTTACTTGCTCAGCACGGGTTAAGGTTTTGTAAAAATGTCTGGCACGGTAATGGAATAACAGTTCGGGAATACGTTGATCCTGAAAGGTTAAACCGCTGTCGGCTAATTTTTCCGGCGGCAGCTCGCGCAGAATTGCCATATTGTTTTTATCATTGTTATTAAAAAAGCCGCTATAAAGCTCGGTTTCCACGTTATCACTCGGTTCAAATGACCGATCATCAGTAAAAATTTCTATTACTTTTTCACGAATTGTTGTCGAGACACGCAGTTTTTTCAGATTTTCCAGACAATGTTCACGATCGATACCTAGGCGCGCAGCGGTTTGCGGCAACAATGTTTTCGCCGGCGCAACAATCGGGCATTTATTGATATGCACCAATTTTAACGGCACCGGCAGCACGCCGCGTTCTTCCAGTTCATTTTTTTTCGTGTATAAATTTTGTTGTAATTCGACCGCACTTTTGTGCAGTAAATCCTCGATATTACTGTCTAGATCACAGGCAATCAGCGCGTTCTGATTGGTCGGGTGCCATGCCAACGGCGCGATCCAAGTGGTGTTACCGCGATAATTGCCCAACATGCCGGAAACATGTACCAATGGCGTCATTTCTGCAGTATTAATCAGCTTTTCGATCTCTTTTTTACCGCGATTTTCAAAGAAATAGTGATACAGTTTAGGTTGTTTCTGTTTGATTAATTTCGCCATTTCAATAGTAGCGTACACATCCGCCATTGCATCGTGAGCGTTACTGTGTTCAATGTCGTTGGCGCGCGTTAAATTTTCCAAACGAAAAGACGGCATCCCCGCCTCGTCCAAAGGCCAGTGAATGCCGTCGGGGCGTAGCGCATAGCAGGCGCGCACCACATCCAACAAATCCCAGCGCGAATTACCGTTTTTCCAGCTGTATTCGTAAGGATCAATAAAATTACGATAAAACGTGTAGCGGGTCATTTCATCATCATAACGAATATTATTAAAGCCCATTACGCAGGTATTCGGTTGGCTAAATTCCTGCAAAATTCGTGCCGCGAATTCCGGTTCGGGCAGCCCGTGCACATTGCAATGCTGCGGCGTAATACCGGTCAGCAGCACCGCTTCCGGTGCCGGCAGATAATCATTGGTTTGTTTACAATACAGTATCACCGGCTCACCGATAATATTGAAATCACTATCGGTGCGAATGCCGGCAAATTGCGCCGGGCGATCTGTCGCCGGATTGACGCCGAAACTTTCGTAGTCGTAAATAAAAAATGAAAAATCGTTATACATCACAATGCGCTCTAAGCCAGAATAGTCTCTAAATAGAATAAACAAATAATTGACGCAATACCGAGCAGAATCCCTACTCCATTGATTTTACTGATTTTCTCTTTAAATACTACGGCACCGACCAAGGTGCCCAGACAGATCACACCAACATTCATACCGGCAAAAACCAGCGTCGGATTTTCATTAAAACTCTGATGTGCCTTGATATAAAACAGAATATTCATGAAATTCAATCCCCCCAGAATGATCCCGCCGAGCAAACTTGGGGTTGTCCATTGTGTACGTTTCAGCAATAAGTAGATAAACATCACACAGGCGGCCAGTACGAAAGCAATAAATAAGGTGGTCGGAAATGCCCCGCCCATTTTGGCAATCTGCTTGAACAGAATGTCAATCACCCCATAACCCAGCCACACCAGAATCAGGCTGACAACGCCTTTTGCTGTGCTGCTGTGCATAATCTGAGTCGGTTTGGAAAGCAAACAGAACAGCGCGGAAAACGCCAGAATAATCCCGATTAAGCGCGATTGACTGAGCTGTTCACCGAAAATCAGAAATGCCGCCAAAATCGGCAAAAACAGTGATAAACGCTGCGCCGCATCGGAACGCACAATCCCGGCGAATTCCACCGCCTTGGACATAATAATAAACACCGAGGGCAACAAAATCCCCAATGCGAGAAAAATCGGCGCATGTTCGCTTTGTAGGATAAAATCGGTAAACCCTAGCCCCTTGAAATCAGGCTTCAGCAGAAAATACGCCAAAGAAAGTGCCACAATATAATTAAACGCAATCGCTTGTTCAATCACAATATTTTTCTTACGCGCCACTTTTAACAACACGGAAACCGCAACACTGCAAAGAATGGCAAAAATGAGGTAGTGCATGAATGCTCCTTTATTGATAAGAGGTTATCTATTGAATAATTTATAGTTTTTGGACAAACAATAAATTTCGGGTTTTATGCAATTATTGCATAACCCCGAAATTTCCAACCGCACTTTTATGCGAAACTACTCCATCGCGCCGAATCCGCGTAATCCGACGACGTGGACGTGTTCCTGATTGCCGGAAATTTTACGCACCAGTTTATACGTGGTGCCTTTTTCCGGGCTGATATTTTCCGGTGCGGCGATGAGAAGCTGCATATCCAGACGTTCGCATAGTTCAAACAGAGTTGAAATGGATTTTGCGTCCAGACGAGCGGCTTCGTCGAGGAATAACAAGCGGCACGGCACGATATCCTTGCCACGAATACGGCGACTTTCCTCTTCCCAGCTTTGTACCACCATTAACAGGATAGACATCCCCGTACCAATCGCTTCACCGGTGGACAATGCACCGCTTTCCGCACGTAACCAGCCGTCGGCACCGCGATAGACTTCCACTTCGAGATCCAAATAATTGCGGTAATCCAACAATTCTTCGCCGATAGTTTGCGCAGTGCGTTGTCCCATATCAATGTGCGGATTTAGGCGTTGATATAATTTTGCGATAGCTTCCGAGAAGGTAATGCGGTTGTCGCTGAACAGATCCTGATAATCGTCCTGATTGCCGGAAAGCGCATCCAGCAGCATGGCGTGAGTATCACGGATATTGACCACCAAACGCACGGATTTTACCTGACCGAACGCAATATTCTGCAATCCCTGATTCAACATGCGGATACGGTTTTGTTCGCGCTGAATGGTTTTACGCATAATATTCGCCACGCTTTCGGCGCTGATCGCCAATTTTTTCTCACGCCCGGTTAATTCGTCGGTTAAGCGGGAAAGCTCGATTTCCATTTGTTCAATCGCATCAATCGGATCATCGGTTTTGATGATGTCTTGGCGGATACGTTCGCGCAAATGCTGATATACCGCGATAAAGAACCGCACTTTGTTTTCCGGTTTACGGCTGTCTTCGGAAATGCGCAATGCGTCGCGCAAATATTCGTTGTCGGCGACCGCCGTACGTAATGCTCCCAAGGCTTTATCCGACATGGAACGCAGCTCGTCCGCCGATAAATACGCCAGTTCGCGTCGGTTCAGACGTTTTTCCACATCACTGTTGCGCGATAAACGCAATACCGCACACCAGCTGGCTTTGGCGGCAACCACCAGTTCGCGCTGAGTTTTGTAATCGCGTTCCGCTTTGCGGATCCGACGGCTGAGATTTTCGCTTTCGCTTTCAATTAAGGTTAATTGTTTTTCAATATAAGTGCGCCGCTGGCGGCTGGTGGACAGTTGCTGCGATAATTCATCGCGGCGCGCTCTGGCTCGTTCTTCCGCACCGTCGTCAGCACGCACGCCGAGTTGACTGATTTCATCAATCAGTTCATTCAGCATTTTATTTTTTTCTTCATAGGCGCTGCGCAATTCAATATAAACCTGATTGTACTGGGTGAAACGAACTTGTTTCTGACGCACCTGTTCGCGTTGCTGTTCGCGCTGCTGTTGCACCTGTTCCAGTCTGGTGCGCAGTTGTTCGTTCAGTTCGGAGGTTTCCGATTTTACGGTTTCTTCGTAACTGAAGTGATTTTTACGCTGCGCCACGTCAGCTAAGGCAAAAACACGCTGTTGCAGTTGTTTTTGCAGGTCGAGTGCCCGTTCGTAATCGGCTTTCAAACGTTCATAATTTTCAGGATCGCTTTGCAGCGTATTGGCAATCGGTTCTAGTTGTGACAACGTCGCGCCATGTCGACGGATAAAAATTTCATCCTGTTCCGCCGCATCCAGCTGTTCGCGACATTCATCAATACGATCCGGCAAATCGTCATCGGCAAGTAAGCCCAGTTGCGGAACAAGTTTGTTCAATAACTGGATTTTTTCTTTGGTGTTATCAAGGCGAAGGCGAATTTGCTGTTCATCACCAACAAGTTGATTGAGTTCACGCTCGATATCTGTACGTTCACGGTTAATTTCCGCCATTCGCGTTTCCGGGTTCGGCTGGAAAGCCAAAGCTAAATGCAGACCAACGAACTGACCGAAATGCTCGTGCAAGCGCTGACATTTCTGTACCTCAAAAGCGCGTTGGGCATACTGCTCTGCCACTTCTTCGCGCTGTAGCTGTAACGCGTCCAAATGCTTTTCTCGCGCAGCGCGGCCGAACAGCGGGATTTCCGGGAATTTTGAATAGCGTAGTTCGCGCTCGGACACTTGAACGACAACACCCAGTTCCAATTCCTGTGCCGCTAATACACTGTCGTCAAAAGCCGCCGGATCACCTTCAATCAAATATAAATCGTCCGGGCAGTCTTCCAATTGTGCCAACTGTGCTTTCACCGCATTCAGATCGCGCACCACAATGGCATGACGCGCCGGTCCGTACAAGGCGGAAAAATACGGTGCATCTTCAAACGGCACATCGTCGTAAAGCTCGGACAGCAATACGCCGCCGAAACGTTCCGCCAGCATATTTAAACGGGCATCTTCCGAACCGTCCGGCTGACTTAAGCGAGAAATTTGTTCGTCCAGTTGTTGCCGTTTTTGTTCCAACTGATCACGCTGAATCGTTAATTCGCGTTCTTTTACCAACAGGTTCTGCATGAAATTCATCACATCCTGACTGTCGACAAATTGCTCGCCGCTTTGCTCCCGCAATCGTTCCAACGCTGCCTGTGCGGTCAGCCATGCCGGCGCTTTATTGGCATTGTCATGATAAAGTGCGGTCAGTTGTTCGCGTTTTTGTCGCAGCGTCGAGCGGCTTTCCACTTGTTCGGACAACTCGGCATTCAGCTCTTCCAGCAGGTTTTCCTGCTCGGCATGGTAGTCTTCCAGTTCCTCTGCCGTTGCCAGCGCTAAATCGGCGCGTTGATTAAAATCTTGTAATAAACGCACCGCACTTTGTTGCTGTGCAAGACGCTGTTCCAACTCGTGCAGTTTGGCTCGCAGCTGCGGTGTTTGTTGCGCCTGAATACGTTGCGTCGGATAATCGCGCAACAAGGCTTTCGCACTTTCCCAAGCTTCGTCACGCGGCAGTTCGCCGACAACGCGGCACACTAATTGATAGGCTTTGTCAAACTGTGATTTTGCCGCGGCCGAAATAGACATTTTCTGCTCAAAATCCAACACGTTGTGGGTGACCTCTTCCGCTTGCATGGTGAATTCGGCATAATAATCATCCACGTTTTTCACTGTCAGATCCGGCAGTCCGCATAGTTGCTTGGCTTTTTCCAGCGCCTGTATCGCTTGCTGATATTGCAGCGCACGGGTTTGTTGTGCATCCAATGCCTGTTGGTAGTCCGCCAGCTGACCGCGCAATTGATCCACTTCTTGCTCGGTTTGCTCAAAACGCGCCTGACTTTCGGCTTGTTGCTCGCCGGCTTCTTCCAGCGCGGCTTTCTGCTCTTCTAATTTTTCCCGCAATGCGGCGATATCTTCGTGATAACGGGTGATTTTTTCCTGATGACGCAGCGCATTCAGCACTAAATTCAGGTGATCCGCCGCACTTTGGTGATCCACCTCTAGCGTGCGTTCATTTTCGGCCAGTTCCGCTGCCTCGCGGCTGAGATCCACCAGACGATGCTGCGAGACATCCTGCTCCCCTTTGGCGCGATACCAATCTTTGCGGAATGTTAACGCACTTTCAATATTACCGCGGCGTTCATTGGCATTGCGCATATAATCGGACGCGACGTAGTTGGTGGTTTCGGTGATCAAATGTTTGAATAAATCGCGGTCTGACTGAGTAACTTTAATTGCCTCAAGGGTCATGCGGTTTTCACGCAATGCGCTTTCCATATCCTGAAAGGCTTTGCGCACACCGAGATTTTCCGGCAGCAGGTAATCGCGCAGAGAGCGTGTAATTGCACTGGAAATCCCACCGTACAGAGAAGCTTCAATCAGTTTATAAAATTTGCTGCGATCAGAGGAAGAACGCAGGCGCTTCGGAATAATGCCCAGATCAAACATCATCGAATGGTAATCACCGATAGAATGATATTGTTTGAACTGCGCACCGAGCGCTTCGATTTTATCTTTTAATTCGTTTAGATTGAGCACCCGCGCCTGACGCTCACCGATGGTCTCGGTAAACACCGCTGTCGGATTTAAGGACAATTCTAAGCCCTGAATGGAAAAGGTTTTGATATCCACTTTTTTATCGCGCCCGGCAACCTGCTGCAACCGCACCCCGACCAACACGCGCTGATGCCGGGAATTGACGGTGTCCAACGCGGCGTAACAGACACCCGGGCGCAATTTGCCGTGCAGACCTTTATCACGCGAACCGCCGGTGGAACCGGCTTCGGTGGTATTGCGAAAATGCAGTAACGTTAAATCGGGAATCAGCGCAGTCACAAATCCCGCCATGGTGGTGGACTTACCTGCCCCGTTGCCGCCGGAAAGCGTAGTAACCAGTTCATCCAGATCAAAGGTGCGGGCAAAAAAACCGTTCCAATTGATTAGCGTTAGCGAGCGGAATTTTCCTCGTTGCGGAGAATGGCCTAACGACGCTTCAGCGCCGGATAGTGGCGTTTGTCGACTTTCAGACGGTTGCATATTAGTTTCCAGTTCCAGCATATCAGACATTATTCTTCTTCCCCATCATCTTGCAATTGTTCATCGACATCATCAGATTCTTCGGTTTTTTCCACCGCACTTTTTTCCAGTTGCAGCGACACCGGCGTCGCCGCTTCCCCGTCACGAATCAGACGTAACTGAGCTTCGCGCGGATCATCACCGGCACGTACTTCCGCGCCAAAACGAAACACCGCTTCCGAAATGGTAAATTTGCCGCTGTGCTGTTCGCCGACGGTATAAATCATGCCCAGCCGGCGCAAGCGGTTTAGCGCGGCCCGCACTTTTTCCGCCAACTTCTGTTTATCCAGATCCGAACCTGAAGAGCGCTGATTCATCGCTTTCAGCAATTTTGTTTCATCGGTTAAATTCAGCAGTTCGTCATACACTTCCTGCGTGGTAAAAATACCCTGCTGCGCCAAACGTTCCGGGCTTAAATACAAATAACACAACACTTTACCGACCAGCATCTCCAGCTCGCTTAACACGGAACGGGCGATAAGTGTGGTCGCTTTCGGACGTAAATAGAAAAACCCTTCCGGCGCGCGAATAAGTTCCACATTATAACGGCGGTAAAACTGATCCAGTTCGGATTGAAAATCCATTAAAAACGCATGATTATCCAAATGTTCCGTACCGATATGTCTGCCGGCGCGCAATTGACTATCCACTTCCGGAAATAACGGATTGGCCAGCGCCTGGGCCTGTTTAACTGAAATAATATCTTGAAGATTGTCTGTCATTGGTTCATCTCTTTATTTGTATTCATCGATCGTATGCGCCTGCACTTGCGCACCGTAACGATTGATTTCTTCCCATTGCGGGTAAACGGCGGCCAAATCCGCACTCGCCATTCCCAAGCGCACTGCCTGATCCACAATAATCCGTGCCACATCGAAATGGCGCGACAACGGATAATGTTCCAGCTGGGTTTTTAACAGCATACTCAAATTAATTGGGCGTCCGTGTTCACGGTAATCAATCAGTAATCCCTGCATCTGTTCAACGATTTGCTCGTGCAGATCCGCCAGACTTTCGTATTGCAGCGCTTCCGGCAACTCGCCCAGCGCGTCTTCCTCCCGCAGTGCCAGTTCTTCATCACGCAAATCGACCAAACGCTCCGCTTGCGCGATCCATAAATACCACGGATCATCAAAATAATGATGAATGGAATGGCGTAAACGCTGTGAAAAGACACGGTTTTTATCCATATCAATCGCGGTTCGAATAAATTTATGTACGTGGCGGTCATAGCCGATCCATAAATCGATGGTCTGCTGCCCCCAGCTGATGATTCGGTCAAGCTTTGCCTGCAAATCGGTAATCAGCTGGTCAATAAAATACAGTTCGCTGCGCCCGATCACACAGTTTTGAATACGCAGTAATTGCGCCTGCAATTTATCACCGGCGGCATTTAGCGTATCTTGCAATTCGCGCAGATTGCCGGAAGTTTCGTCCAATAATTTCTCGCAGCTGGCAATGGCCGCTTGCCAGTCTTTCGTTAATAATTCGGCAATTTCATCTTTAATGGTCTGTTGATTTTCGTCCATTACGCGTTGGGAAAAATCAATGCTGTCAAAAATTTCCGCCACCGAATATTTCAGCGGCGCGAATACATTGCGTCGCCAATGGTGTTCGTCGCCGTCTTCCTCCGCTGCCTCCGAGGCGCGCTGAATTTCGTCCGCTACGATAGACAGCTGCACCGACAAACGCAATGCGGAAAATTCGCGCTGACGGATATAATAATCGGATACGCCGACACCGAGCGGGGTTAAACGATAAATTGCCAGCCCTTCGGTAAACTCGCTGCTGAACCGGTTTAACAAACGTTGTTTAACCAATTCATTGATAGCATTGTTGGCACGGGTAGAAATCGTTTCCGGTGATTGATCGAAGGCGGCGGAGATATGACGAAAAAGATCAATAAGATCGGCTTCCAGCAGCTCGCCGTCCAGACGTTCATTATTGTAAACGGCGATAGCAAGCAAAAAAGACAGGCGTTCTGTCGATAAATTCAACGAGAACTCGCGCTCCCTCGCCCAAGACACTAATTCCGGGATGGTTTGTGAAGTTTCGAGCATTTCGTTTCTCTCACAACTAGATAAAAATACACACAAAATTGCGCTTGATTATACAGGATTTTTAAGGGATCTAATAGCGCGAATTTTAACGCGAAACATGCGCAAAACGCACCGCACTTTCTGCCGATAAAATATTTTTATTGGAAAAAACCGCATTACCCCTTACTATACGCAGGCTTTTTATTTTTAACCCCGATAGCATTATCATGATGACTGAGAATTTAAGCGCGCAAAGCGAAAAAGACAAGAAATACACCTATAATTTGAACAAATTACAAAAACGGTTACGCCGTAATGTGGGCAATGCCATTGCCGATTTTAATATGATCGAAGACGGCGATAAAGTGATGGTTTGCCTGTCCGGCGGTAAAGACAGTTATACGCTGCTGGATATTTTGCTCAATCTGCGCCTGAGTGCGCCGATTCACTTTGATATTGTGGCGGTGAATTTAGATCAGAAACAGCCGGGTTTTCCGGAACATGTTCTGCCGCAGTATCTGGAAAACATCGGCGTGGAATATCACATCGTGCAGGAAAACACCTACGGCATCGTCAAACAAAAAATTCCGGCGGGAAAAACTACCTGTTCGCTGTGTTCCCGCTTACGCCGCGGTATTTTATATCGTACGGCAAGTGAACTCGGCGCGACCAAAATCGCCCTCGGTCATCACCGCGACGACATGCTGGAAACCTTGTTTTTAAATATGTTTTACGGCGGAAAACTGAAATCCATGCCGCCGAAACTGATCAGCGATGACGGAAAACAGATTGTTATTCGCCCGCTGGCGTATTGCAAAGAAAAAGATATTGAGAAATATGCCGCGGCGAAACAGTTCCCGATAATTCCTTGTAATCTGTGTGGTTCGCAACCGAATTTGCAGCGTCAGGTAGTAAAAGACATGCTGCAAAAATGGGATCGCCAATACCCGGGACGGATTGAAACCATGTTCAGCGCTATGCAGCATATTGTCCCTTCCCATCTTTGCGACGCTACTTTATTTGATTTCAAACATATCCAACGCGGGCAAATCATTGAGGGATTGGAAGGTGATATTGCCTTTGATAAACCGGAAATTCCCGCTGCACCGTTGGTTGATGCCGATGACGAAGACGCCCAGACAGATTTTCGCGCCGACGATCCGATCCAATTCAAAGCAATCGACTGATTTCTTGCCGAGCAACAAAAAGTGCGGTTGAAATTTTTCTTATTTTTGAACCGCACCTGATTTAAGGACTGACTTTGATGCCCTATCGCGTTCAGTCCTTGTAATTTTGCATTTCAACAGAAATAAATCATTGATGTGCCGATACAACGGACATCGTTTCCTTTATAATAAGCCGAATTTTCATCACTCAAACAGGAGAAAAACGATGAATCCAATCACAAAACAACAAGTATTGGACGGCTTTCATTTCCGCGCCGCCACCCGTCACTATGATCCGCAAAAGAAAGTCAGCAAAGCGGATTTTCAGTATATTTTGGAACTGGCCCGTTTATCGCCGAGTTCCGTAGGGTCTGAACCTTGGCAATTTCTTGTAATTCAAAACCCAGCAATTCGCGCCAAAATCAAAGCCGTGGGCTGGGGAATCGCAACACAAATTGACGATGCCAGCTATGTTGTGGCGATTTTAGCGAAGAAAAATGCCCGCTACGATTCTGACTATTTCCGTCGTGCTTTGGAAAAACGCGGCCTGAATGAGGAGCAAATAGATAAAGCCATTTCGCGTTATCAATCATTCCAAATGGAGGATATGAAACTATTGGAAAGCGAGCGCGCACTCTTTGACTGGGCTTCCAAACAAACCTATATCGCACTGGCGAATATGATGACCGGTGCTGCGTTTATCGGAATAGACAGCTGTCCGGTGGAGGGATTCAATTATGCCGAAGTCAACCGAATTCTGGCTGAAACCGGTGCTTTTGACCCGAATGAATGGGGTGTTTCCGTTATGGTGACGTTCGGCTATCGCGCCAAGGAAATCAAAGCCAAATACCGCAAACCGATAGAAGATATCGTGACTTGGCTGGAATAAGCGCGGATTATGAATCATTGGATTTTACTCAGCGGCGCCATCGGTTTGGAAATTATCGCAACCAGCCTATTAAAAGCCAGCGATGGCTTTACCAAAACCACACCGACTGTCGGCGCATTGCTGCTGTACGGTCTGTCATTTTATTTGCTGGCAATAGTACTGCGCACCCTGCCGGTAGGCATTGCCTATGCGGTGTGGTCCGGCGTGGGCATTATACTCACTGCGATTGTGGCTTATTTCGTGTTCGGTCAAAAAATCGATCTGGCGGGCGGCATCGGTATCGGATTGATTATCGCCGGCGTTTTGGTAATCAACCTGTTTTCTGCTAATTCTCACTAAAGCAAAAGTGCGGTGATTTTTTTCAAAGTTTCACCGCACTTTTCACTATGCTGCGTTATCACCATAACAATATGATTTTCAATTATGATAAGAAAAAACCGGAACCACTTCTTTTTTCCAATGATTCCGGCTTGTTAGTCTATTATGATATTAATTTGGTGGAGCTGGGGGGAGTTGAACCCCCGTCCGAAATTACTCTACCTTCAGTCCTACACGTTTAGTCTGGTCTTTGATTTCATTTATCCCCTGCGGACAGACACGCGAAGAATAAACTAGCTATCTTCAATTTAACGTTTCGATCCTATAGCTGCGGCGTCCACGCGATCTCGTTTGGATTTGACTCCTCTTGATCCCCGTCTTACGAGCGGAAGCTAGGGAGAGAAGGCTATGAGCAGGTTATTAAGCTGCTAAAGCGTATTGTTCGTCGTTTGCGACTATTTTTTTGCGGTTTGTTTACGAGGCCTACCGCACCTCGACGTGCACCTTGGGCTTCGCTAATCCCGTCGAATCCAGAATCAGCCCCAAAATCGACCTAATTTTAACAAAAATCGGATGAAATACAAAATGAATAATGCTTTTATTTAATAAAAAAGCCGGGAACATATTCTCCGGCCTTTGCTTTCACAACCAAGTGTAAAAATTATTCGGATTTTACCGCATCTTTCACTTCTGCTGCTTTTTCGTCAGCTGCATCTTTAACTTCTTCCGCTTTCTCTGCTGCAGAATCTTTTAGCTCTTGAGCATCCTGTTTGATCTCTTCAGCTTTTTCTGCGGCAGCATCTTTCATTTCCTGAGCACTGTCTTTTGCTGCTTCAGTTTTATCTGACATTGCGTCTTTAGCTTCAGCGGCTTTATCCGACATGGCATCTTTCATTTCGGCAGCTTTGTCCATCACTGCATCTTTAGCTTCTTTCGCTTTCGCGACAGTCGCGTCTTTAACATCCGCCGCAGCCTGAGAAACGGCTTCTTTAGCTTCGGATACGCTATCTTTCGCATGTTCAACCTGCTGTGAAGCGTCATCTTTTTTATCGAAACAACCGGTTACTGTTAATGTCGCACCTAATACTAAGGCTGCTAATAGTGATTTTTTCATCATTACTCCTATAATTGATTAAATCATTATAATGCACAAACTCGGTCTGCGCTGGGTGCTATTGTGTAACAATTTTTTTTGAAAGGGAACTCTTATTTGCATTTTTTCGCTGAAAATATTCGATACAACCGCTGAAAAAACTAAAAATAAGAAATTAACCCATTGAATATATAGAAAATAAAACTTTCTTTAAATGAAGTGTTAGATCATGTAAATCCCTATCGGTAGCGAAGTGCGGTTAATTTTTATCCGAAAAACGAGGTGTTTAGGGAGAAATCATGATAAAAACCCGCTAAATCTATTGAATTAACGGGTACTTTACTATCAAGGCTATTTTACCAACTCAGTTTGCAAATACGTCAAGCGTTCAATATCGGTAATATATTGCCCCAACGCCTGTATTTCCGGTTTATGCACATAAGGAATCTTTCCTAATAACGGCGCCTCAATTTTTGCGCTCAGCATATCAATAATTTCGGCATAATGCCCTAACCCCGGATTTATCCGATTGGCAATCCATCCGATTAGCGGCAGCCCCGACTGTTGTATTGACTGCACAGTTAATAGTGAATGATTTATGCAGCCTTCTTTAATACCGACCACCAGCACAACCGGCATATTCCGACTTTTTGCCCAGTCGGCGAAGGTGTAGTATTTATTTATCGGCGTCAACCAACCAAAGGCGCCTTCAACCAGAACCGATTGGTAAGTGCCGACCAGACGATCCAAATCCGTATTGATTTTATTAATATCAATACGTTTGCTTTCTGCCGTTAACATCGGCAAGGTGTGCTCAAAACTGTAGCTGTTGATATCCTGATAACTGACATTCTCGTTGGTAGAATTCATTAATGTCAGCACATCCGGGTTATTTTCTGAACCATAATCGCTGTCAGAAAGGTTTTGTGTTTCCGTATAAACCGGTTCATCCTGACCACAGGCAACAGGTTTGTAACCGACAATTTGAATCCCTGCATGCTGTAACGCCTGAATAATCGCACGGCTGGAAATGGTTTTACCGACATTGGTATCCGTACCGGTGACAAAAAAGCTGCTCATTATCCTTCCTCTTGTTATGTTGTTCGGAGGGATTCTAA
This sequence comes from Haemophilus massiliensis, assembly GCA_000752995.2. Taxonomy (GTDB): domain Bacteria; phylum Pseudomonadota; class Gammaproteobacteria; order Enterobacterales; family Pasteurellaceae; genus Necropsobacter; species Necropsobacter massiliensis_B. The sequence continues at coordinate 462,324 of LM994635.1, forward strand.
AGGAATTTTTAGTTACGGATATTGAGCTAACACAAAATTTAATGGATTTTATCGTTTATCTTGAATTAAATGTGCCAGCAGAGTGCCATCATAGATACCTTGTTTGACCGCGGCGGTAATCACAATCGGGCTTTTCCAGTCATATTGACTGACAATTACTTCAGATTTGTGTTTATAAGGTTTGAGCAGATCGCTCAAACGGGCATTCAAACGCGGTAAAAAAATATCTTTAGCCGCCAATAAACTGGTGCTGAGCATAATCTTTTGCGAGGCAAAGAGATTAACCAGATTCATCAGCAAATAAGCCAGTACGTCGGCGATATGGTATAAAATATCTATTGCCGGGCGCTCCCCTTGCTGCGCTTTTTGACATAAAAACTGAATTTTTTCGGCATTATTGGGCAAGGCGTTGTTCGGATAAAACTGATCCGTCAGTTGATAAATTGCATCGTGGGTAATTTGGCGACTTGCCTGATAGCGGGCGGCTTCCGGTAAATTCGGATGTAATCCGTCCTGTAGTGCGCTCAGTTTCGGCACTATCATTTGATCAATATTCATGCGCGATTTGTCATACAGAATTTTACCTTGTGACAGTACATTCAGATTGATGACGTCATCTAGTTGGAGAAAGAGCACGTTATCGCAGCCGATTACGCTGCCTAACGTTCCCTCCGCCAATAACCAATCTTGAAAATATTCCGTCACAAGAATCGGGATATTAAAGTGCGGTTCAAATAATGTTTTTAAATCCAGCTCCAGTCTGGTTTGCCCCAGACGGCACAATTTATTGGTGCGGCGATCCAGTTCACCGACAACCGCGATAGAAAAGGTGATCGGATGATTTAATTGCGGTTTGATTTGCAGCATAAATTGTTTCAGGCACTGAATCAAAACCTGATCTAGCCGGGTTAAATCCTCCTCGGTTAAAGGATAATCGATTTGTTGCAGTAATGAACCGTCCAGCCCGTATAACAAAATATTAAAACGATCTTCAAATAAAATTGCGCATAAGGATTGCCAATAAAACGGCGAGACGCATAACCCTACTGCCGGGCGCCCGCGGGATTCCGTATTTCGTACCGCTCTTTCAATGATAAGGTTCTCTTCTATCAGCTTACGGGTTAATGCGGTAATTGTGGCGGGTGCTAAGCGGGATAATTTGGATAAATCAATGCGTGAAATTTCTTCAAACTGTTCAATTAAACGGTAAATTTTACCTAACTGCTTTAATTTTAACGGTAATTTATCTTCTCTTCTTACCTTGGTCATACAATGCTCTATTTAATTTATACAATAAAATTATTTCATTTATACCAGTTAGGTGCTTAAAGACAAGATTTTTACTCCAATTATGTGTGCCAAGTCACAAAAACAAAAAATGAATTCATTTTGGTAATTTAACTGACTTGCGGTAAACTAAGCGGGTTTTTATTCAAAATTATTTAATCTGAGGTGGATATGACAAAAATAGCATCAATTGTTGATGTATTGCAGGGTAAAATCGCTATCGGCGACAGCGTCACGGTACGCGGCTGGATTCGCACCCGTCGCGATTCCAAAGCCGGACTTTCTTTTTTGGCCGTTTATGACGGCTCGTGTTTTGATCCGATTCAGGTGATCGCTAATAATGATATAGCCAATTATGAAAATGAAATCCTGCGTTTAACCACCGGGTGCTCCGTGATTGTAACCGGTACCGTGGTAGAATCGCCGGCGCAGGGACAGGCGGTTGAACTGCAAGCAAGCAGTGTGGAAGTCGTCGGCTGGGTGGAAGACCCCGATACTTACCCGATGGCGGCCAAACGCCACAGCATTGAATATTTGCGTGAAGTGGCGCATTTGCGCCCGCGTACCAATATTATCGGTGCGGTTGCCCGTGTGCGTCACTGCTTGGCGCAAGCTATTCACCGTTTCTTTCACGAGCAAGGCTTTTATTGGGTTGCCACACCGTTAATCACCGCCTCCGATACCGAAGGCGCTGGCGAAATGTTTCGTGTTTCCACGTTAGATCTAGAAAACTTACCGCGTAATGCGCAAGGTGCGGTGGATTTTTCGCAAGATTTTTTCGGTAAAGAATCATTTTTAACCGTATCCGGACAGCTTAACGGAGAAACCTATGCTTGCGCATTAAGCAAAATCTATACCTTCGGTCCGACGTTCCGCGCCGAGAACTCAAATACGACCCGCCATTTAGCCGAATTTTGGATGATTGAACCGGAAGTCGCTTTCGCTAATCTGAATGATAATGCGAAACTTGCGGAAGATATGCTGAAATATGTCTTTCGCGCGGTCTTAAACGAGCGTCAGGATGATTTGGCATTTTTTGCTAAACATGTCGATAAAAATGTAATTTCCCGTTTGGAACATTTTGTTCATTCTGATTTTGCCCAAATCGATTACACCGATGCCATTGAGGTTCTATTAAAATCAGGTAAGAAATTCGAGTTCCCGGTGGCTTGGGGTATTGATCTGTCTTCCGAACACGAACGCTATCTTGCAGAAGAATATTTTAAATCACCGGTCGTGGTAAAAAATTACCCGAAAGAAATCAAAGCGTTCTATATGCGTTTAAATGACGACGGTAAAACCGTTGCCGCAATGGATGTCTTAGCGCCGGGCATCGGTGAAATTATCGGTGGTTCACAGCGTGAAGAACGTTTAGACGTGCTGGATAAACGTATGGCTGAAATGGGCTTAAATCCGCAAGATTATTGGTGGTATCGTGACTTGCGTAAATATGGCACCGTGCCGCATTCAGGCTTCGGTTTAGGCTTTGAGCGTTTGATTGTGTATGTAACCGGTTTACAAAACATTCGTGAAGTGATCCCGTTCCCGCGTTCACCGCGCAACGCAAACTTTTAATAACACCAACATAACGGGCGGATATAATATCCGCCCCACTTTTTTTGTACAATCTGATCGTTACTCTTATCAATACCGCTGAAGTGCGGTTCAAATCAGAGAAGAATTTTCTATTTGACGATTCTCAGATGAGAAGTGGATTTGTTTTTAACCTTAGGCTTTGCAGAAGCGTTTTCAACGCTTGACTTATCTACCGCGTCGGCAAAATCCAACGGCTGTTCGTCCGTCATTTCATCAATATCCGACTCATCATAAGCGGCTTCGGGTTCAAACATTACGCCATCACCGTTTTCACGGGCATAAATAGCCAGTGCCGCCCCCATCGGAATATAAATATCCTGCGCAATACCGCGAAAGCGGGCGTTAAACTGAATAAAATCATTGGTAAGCTGTAAATTTCCGGTCGCATTGGCAGATAAATTTAACACAATTTGTCCGTCTTTTACGTATTCAACCGGCACTTTCACCCCGAAATATGTTGCATCCACAACCAAATACGGTGTGAAATCATTATCTACCAACCAGTCGTAATAGGCTCTCAATAAATAAGGACGTTTAGGTGAGGATCTGTGTTGCATCAGCGTTATCCTTATTTCTCATCCATCAGGTTTTTGGGGGCAGACTCTCCTACCGACTGTAAAAACGAATCACGCTGAGCAACTCGCTCAATATAGGCTTTCACTGCTTTACTGCCGGCGCCGGTAAACTCTACACCTAATTGCTGCATTCGCCATAATAACGGCGCAATGTAGCAATCTACCAAGCTGAATTCTTCACTCATAAAATATGCGGTTTGATTAAAAATCGGCGCAATAGCTAGAATTTCTTCTTTTAACTGCTTCAATGCCTTTGCGCGTTCGGCGCTCGAACCGGTTTCCGCTTTCACCAATACCGGATACCAATCCTGTTCTATACGCATCATTAACAGACGGCTTTTACCACGTGCTACGGGATAAACCGGCATTAACGGCGGATGAGGAAAACGCTCATCAAGATATTCCATAATGATTCGGGAGTTAAACAGAACAAGATCACGGTCAACCAACGTCGGCAGCGTGCCATAAGGATTTAATTCCATTAAGTCTTCCGATAATGCTTGCGGATCTACAATTTCCGTCTCATAAGCAACCCCTTTTTCCGCCAGTACGATGCGTACTTGGTGGCAGTAAATATCTGTTTTATCAGAAAAAAGAGTCATTATTGAACGTTTATTTGCAGCGCTTGTCATCTATTCCTCCGACGACCTTGGGTAATTTCATAAAAAGGGTGTTTATTTTACCACAAACCCTATAGGGATTTCCAAGAAATAGCCTAAAATTTTTGTCTATGACAAGCGTAACTATATCATTGCAGGATAACTTAAGGTGAATGTAAAAATAGACAATCCGGTTTTGAGACGATGACGAGTTAATACCAGGTTTATACTTTCTTATTCCCAAACCTGCCAAACCGGCGTGCAATTATCGGGCAGTTGCAACGCGCGACCCAATTCCACCCAGCCGCAAGGATAATGAAAATCCGAGCCGACAGAACCGAATAAACCGAATTCTGCCGCCCAACGGGCTAACAGCTGACGCTGATCGTGAGTTTGTCCGCAACCAGCCACTTCCAGCCCATCACCACCCCATTGCTTAAACGCGGCAATGAGTTTTTTCACCCATTTCGCGGTTAACGTATAACGCAGCGGATGAGCCAATACCGCCACCCCGCCCGCCTGATGAATCACTTCAATGGCGGTAGGAATATCCGCCCATTGCGCTTTTACATACGCGGATTTACCCTGCGCAAGATATCGCTTAAACGCCTGCCCTTCGTTAGATACTTTGCCAATCTGCACCAGATAGCGGGCATAATGAGCGCGAGTGACTTCTCCGGCGGTGAGCTTGGCTGCCTGAGCAAAGGCATCGGAAATTCCCGCTTTTGCCAGCTTATTGCCGATCTCGATAGCGCGTTGGTGACGTTTTTGTGCTTGCTCCGCTAAAAGTGCGGTCATTTTTTCATACTTTTCATCAATGTTAAGCCCGACAATATGAATTGCCCGATTTTCCCATGCAGTCGAAATTTCCACCCCGTTAATCAGCCTAATACCCGCTAATGCCGCCTGCGTTCGCGCTTCCGCCAATCCCGCCGTAGTATCGTGATCGGTTAATGCCAGCACATTCACCCCTTGCTCAACCGCACGCAGTATTACCTGTGTCGGTGTCAACACGCCGTCCGACACACTACTGTGGCAATGTAAATCATAAATTTTTGTCATCGATACTCCTAAAGTGCGATGGGGTTATGGGGCGTTATTCTTATAAACAGCTCTGCTATTTAATCGCCCTCACCAAGGTTTTAACCAGTGCCGGACCGTGATAAATCAAACCTGAATAAATCTGTAGCAAGGCGGCGCCGGCATTCATTTTTTCCTGTGCGTTTGCTACACCGTCAATGCCACCGCTGCCGATAATCGGAATATCACCTTGTAATTCTTGATGGAGGCGCGCGATGATTTCAGTGCTTTTATGTTGTAGCGGTTTTCCGCTCAGACCGCCAGTTTCCTGGGCGTGTTTTAATCCGGTGACCGCATCACGCGAAATGGTGGTATTGGTTGCAATGACGCCGTCTATGGCATAACGACGCAAGGTATCGGCAATCTGCACGACTTCCGCTTCATTTAAATCCGGCGCAATTTTAACCGCGATCGGTACATATTTATTATATTGCTCAGCCAGCACTTTCTGGCGCGCTTTAATGCCCTGTAATAAATCTTCCAGCGCCTCGCCATATTGCAATCGGCGCAAATCCGGTGTGTTTGGCGAGGAAATGTTTACCGTAATATAGCCGGCGTAATTGTAGGCTTTGTTCAGGCAGTAAATATAATCCTCTTTTCCCCTTTCAATCGGAGTGGTTTTATTTTTCCCGATATTGATACCGATAACACCGCGATATTTCGCTTTTTTGACATTTTCCACCACATAATCGATTCCTTTATTATTGAAACCGTTGCGGTTGATAATGCCCTCGGCTTCAATCAGACGAAACTGACGCGGTTTCTGATTTCCGTCTTGTGCCAGCGGTGTGACGGTGCCGACCTCAATAAAACCGAATCCCATTGCACCGAAACCATCAATGGCTTCCGCGTTTTTATCGGCGCCCGCCGCCAGTCCAATCGGATTTTTAAAAGTAATCCCCATCACGGTTTTTTCATTGCCTTTCGGGCAAGCCAGCGCTGCTTTCATTAAGGGTTGTAGCGGTGAATTGCCGGCGATTTTCAGTAATTGGATGGTTAAATCATGGGCATTTTCCGCATCAAGGGAAAAAATCGCTTTTCTGATCAATGAATACATAGTCGTTTATCTCTCGGAGATGATGATTATAAAGGCGGACACTGGGCCCGCCGCAAAATTAATCGAAAGTGCGGTTAATTTTACCGCACTTTTCAGAGGTTAGACAATCCGCCGTGTTGAAATTATCAGGCGGTTAGCGCAGTGCTTTTTCTATCTTTTCATACAAATCTTTAGACAGATTATCCACTTCACTTAAACGTTCCAACGCCCGTTTCATCAAGGTTTGTCTTTGGGCGTCATAACGCGCAAAACGGATCAGCGGTTCAATCAAACGTGAAGCCACCTGCGGATTTTTTTCATTCAGGCGGATTAAAATATCCGTTAAAAAACGATAGCCCGAACCGTCAGCGGCATGGAACGCTTTCAGATTTTGTGCCGTAAAAGTACCGATTAAAGCACGTACTCGGTTAGGATTATTAAAATTAAAACTCGGATGATCCATTAACTGCACCACTTCATGCAGGATATGTTCATCCGGACGGCTCGCCTGTAAGGCAAACCATTTGTCCATCACCAGTCCGTCTTGCCGCCATTTTTGCTCAAAATCGCGCAACAGATTTTCACGGCAGGCAAGCTGTGCCTTGGTCGCGGCATTTAGCGCGGCAAGGCTGTCGGTCATATTATCGGCATAGAGATAATGTTTGTTGACCAAATTATTACCCAATGTGGTATAAGCCAGATAATTCAAACACAGATTACGCAAACCGCGCAATGCCATATCATGCTGCTCAACACGGTATTCTTCCAAGCGAATTCGGTTATAGGTTTTCAGCAGTAATTCTTTCAGATTATCGGTAATAGTGCGCTGCATAAAATCACGAACCGCGGTAATGCCGTCCGGATCAATAATTTTAAATAACTCGGCAAATTCCGTTTCTTTCGGCAGCGTTAAAATCAGACAGGTTAACGCCGGGTCTTGTTGATAGTGCTCCAACACCTGATAAAGTGCGGTCAGAATTTCCGCAGAAAAATCAAGGGTCAATGCTTGTTGATAATTGGATAAGTTACGACGTAACTCCGCATTGAACAACATTTGCACCGCATCCCAACGGACGAAATCATTTTTAGCGAATTTCAGCAGTGTAATCAATTGGTTAGTGGTGTAATCATAATCCAGTTTGACCGGCGCAGAGAAATCACATAACAATGCTGGCACCGGACGACTGTAAATGTTATGGAACTCAAAAGTCTGATCTTTATGCACAACATCCAGCACATCACTCACCGCCTGACCGTCGTGCTGCAATGCTTGAGCAATGCCGTTTTCATCATACAGCGCGATTTTCAACGGAATATGCAAATTGACTTTATCCATTTGATCCGCGGTCGGCGGCGTGATCTGCGAGACATGCAAACGATAAATATGCTGTTTTTCATCATAACTGTCACTAACCGTCAGCTCCGGCGTACCGGATTGACTGTACCAACGGCGAAACTGGTTTAAGTCCGCCCCCGTTGCCCGCTCCATGGCGGAAACAAAATCCTCACAGGTTGCCGCTTTGCCGTCGTTTTCCGCGATATACCGCTTCATCCCAGCCTGAAAACCTTGTTCCCCCAACAAGGTATGCAGCATGCGAATCACTTCCGCGCCTTTTTCATACACTGTCATGGTATAAAAGTTATTCATTTCGATCACTTTTTCCGGGCGAATCGGATGCGACATCGGGCTTGCGTCTTCGGCAAACTGTACAGTGCGTAGAAACTTCACATTATTAATGCGATTAACTGCCCGCGATCCGGTATCGGACGAAAATTCCTGATCACGAAAAACCGTCAACCCTTCTTTCAGACTTAGCTGAAACCAGTCGCGGCAGGTGACGCGGTTCCCCGTCCAGTTGTGAAAATATTCGTGCGCAATCACACTTTCAATTGCCAAATAATCGTCGTCCGTTGCGGTCTGCGGGTTTGCCAACACATATTTAGAATTAAAAATATTCAGCCCTTTATTTTCCATGGCGCCCATATTGAAGAAATCCACCGCCACGATCATATAAATATCCAAATCGTATTCCAGATCAAAACGCTGTTCATCCCATTTCATCGCTTTTTTCAGGCTTTGCATTGCCCAATCGGCACGGTTCAGATTGCCACGATCCACATACAGTTCCAGCGCCACTTCTCTGCCGCTTTTAGTCGTAAACTTATCGCGTAGCAAATCGAAATCGCCAGCGACTAAAGCAAATAAGTAGCTCGGTTTTGGAAAAGGATCCTGCCATTCCACCCAATGACGCCCGTCTTGAGTTTCACCGCTGGCAATGCGATTGCCGTTAGACAGCAAATAAGGATATTTGCTTTTATCGGCGGTAATTTTGGTGGTATAACGGGCCAACACATCCGGTCTGTCCAGCATATAGGTAATTTGACGGAAACCTTCCGCTTCACATTGCGTGCACAGTGCATCACCCGATTGATACAGCCCCTGTAGCGAGGTATTGTCCGCCGGTGTCAAATTGGTCACGATCTCCAGCTCAAACTGTTCCGCCTCCTGTGCGGTTAAATTCAAGGTCAGACTTTCGTTATTTTGTTGATAATCCTTAAACACTTTACCGTTTAAGCGAATTGAGGCAAACTGAAATCCCTGCCCGTCCAAACGCAATGTTTCGGCATTGGAATTTAAACGCTGAAATCGGCTTGTTGCCGTAACGACGGTTTTTTGTGGGTCAAGTTGAAAATCAAGGTAGATATCGGTAACGGTAAAATCGGGGGTTTTATAATCTTTTCTATATTTAGCTTTAGCAAGCATAGCAACGACCTAAAATACAACCAGAAATGGAATGGAAAAATTGCCGTTAGGATATGATTTTTAAGCTCAAGTTGCAAGTGGGATTTCGTTTGCGCACAGTGCGTTTTTCCACGTTGTTTTTTAGACGGGCAATAAAAGTGCGGTGAAAAAATTCATAAAATTTCACTGCACTTTCAACCGTTAAAACTGCTCAAAATACTGCTGAATCACTTTTGGATCCTGCGTTTGGGTGAGAGCTAGTTGCAGCAATACGCGTGCTTTTTGCGGGTTGAGGGTGCCGGATGCGCTGAAACCGTATTGGCTGTCATCCACTTCCGCATCACGGGTGGTATAACCTGTCGGTACCCGAGAAGAACGCACCACCGCAACCCCGTTTTTAACCGCCTGCGCCAACAGCGTCAGATTTGCAGCGTTGACATTGCCGTTGCCAACACCGGCCGCCACAATGCCCTGATAACCCGCATCCAATAAGGCTTGCAGCGGTTCGGTCGGCATATTGGAATAGGCATAAATAATACCGACTTTCGGCAATTTATCCAAATTATCGACATGAAACGGCGTATTGACGGTATGCTGACTTTCCGGCGAACGTTCGTAATCCACTTTACTGTTATGGATATAACCTAACGCGCCAAAATTCGGCGAGGAAAAGGTCTGTACCGCCGTGGTGCTGGTTTTGGTCACATCTCTGGCACCTAAAACCGCGCCGTTCATCGCCACCAGCACGCCGCGTCCAGCAGATTTTTTATCCGCCGCAACCACCACCGCATTATACAAATTCAACGGTCCGTCGGCACTTTTTTCCGTTGCCGGGCGCATTGCGCCGACTAATACCACCGGTTTTTCGCATTTGACCGTCATATCCAGAAAATACGCGGTTTCTTCCATGGTATCGGTGCCATGGGTGATAACAAAACCGTCCGTATTCCGGCACTGGTTGTTAATGGTTTTGACCAGCTTTAACCACACCTCATCACTCATATCTTGAGAACCGATTTTAACCACTTGTTCTCCACTGATATTCGCAATTTCCTTCATTTCCGGCACCGCCTCAATCAGCGTGTCAATAGTCAGCTGCCCCGCCTGATATTCAGAACCGACCGCACTTTTTCCGCTGCCGGCAATGGTGCCGCCGGTAGCCAGAATGGTAATGTTCGGCAGCTGCGCCGCAAATCCTGTTGAAACGCCGCATGCCAAAAGCGTGCATAGCGCCAGTTTTTTCAATTTCATACAAGCTCTCCTCATTATTGTCCTGTTCGTAACCGCCGTATTATCCCCTTAATATATAAGGAAATAAACACGGCAAATTTTATTTTTGTGATCCGATTCATAGAAATCGGCGCCAAAAGAATAGATTTGCGGCAAATCCAATCGTTTAATTCAGCGCACTGCAAAACGCAACCGTTTGCTTACATTGCGCTTTATGCTATGCTAGCGCGGTTTTTTAATAACAGGAATATAACTTATGACAGCTCCACAAATTGCCATTGTAATGGGTTCAAAAAGCGACTGGGCGACGATGCAAGAAGCCGCCGAGATACTTGACCGGCTAAACTTGCCTTATCAGGTTGACATCGTCTCAGCGCACCGCACGCCGGATAAACTTTTCCGCTTTGCCGAAAGTGCGGCACAAAACGGCTATAAAGTGATTATTGCCGGCGCCGGAGGCGCAGCGCATTTACCGGGCATGATCGCGGCGAAAACCATTGTGCCGGTATTGGGTGTGCCGGTAAAAAGTGCAATGTTAAGCGGTATAGACAGTTTATATTCGATTGTGCAAATGCCGAAAGGCATTCCGGTCGGCACGCTGGCAATCGGTTCTGCCGGTGCAGCAAATGCTGGCTTGCTGGCGGCACAAATTCTAGCGGCGTTTGATCCTGCCATTGCGGCGCGTTTAACCGAATTCAGAGCCGCGCAAACGGCGGAGGTTTTAGCCCATTCCGATCCGAGAGTATAGCACTGCTTATCCCGTCCGGCATGCCGGTATCGGCGACGCGTTTTGGCGTGTGATTTTCGTGATCGGGTATTTTTGCGGATAACCACACCGATACTTTAAGTGCGGTTAATATTTTAGGCTTTTTTATTGATACTGTTTGTGACCAAAAGGAGATTCTATGCAATTTGAAACCGCTTGTTTACATGCCGGATATTCGCCGCAAAACGGCGAATCCCGCGTGCCGCCGATTGTACAAAGTACCACGTTTACCTACGATACGGCAGAAGANATTTGCAGCGTTGACATTGCCGTTGCCAACACCGGCCGCCACAATGCCCTGATAACCCGCATCCAATAAGGCTTGCAGCGGTTCGGTCGGCATATTGGAATAGGCATAAATAATACCGACTTTCGGCAATTTATCCAAATTATCGACATGAAACGGCGTATTGACGGTATGCTGACTTTCCGGCGAACGTTCGTAATCCACTTTACTGTTATGGATATAACCTAACGCGCCAAAATTCGGCGAGGAAAAGGTCTGTACCGCCGTGGTGCTGGTTTTGGTCACATCTCTGGCACCTAAAACCGCGCCGTTCATCGCCACCAGCACGCCGCGTCCAGCAGATTTTTTATCCGCCGCAACCACCACCGCATTATACAAATTCAACGGTCCGTCGGCACTTTTTTCCGTTGCCGGGCGCATTGCGCCGACTAATACCACCGGTTTTTCGCATTTGACCGTCATATCCAGAAAATACGCGGTTTCTTCCATGGTATCGGTGCCATGGGTGATAACAAAACCGTCCGTATTCCGGCACTGGTTGTTAATGGTTTTGACCAGCTTTAACCACACCTCATCACTCATATCTTGAGAACCGATTTTAACCACTTGTTCTCCACTGATATTCGCAATTTCCTTCATTTCCGGCACCGCCTCAATCAGCGTGTCAATAGTCAGCTGCCCCGCCTGATATTCAGAACCGACCGCACTTTTTCCGCTGCCGGCAATGGTGCCGCCGGTAGCCAGAATGGTAATGTTCGGCAGCTGCGCCGCAAATCCTGTTGAAACGCCGCATGCCAAAAGCGTGCATAGCGCCAGTTTTTTCAATTTCATACAAGCTCTCCTCATTATTGTCCTGTTCGTAACCGCCGTATTATCCCCTTAATATATAAGGAAATAAACACGGCAAATTTTATTTTTGTGATCCGATTCATAGAAATCGGCGCCAAAAGAATAGATTTGCGGCAAATCCAATCGTTTAATTCAGCGCACTGCAAAACGCAACCGTTTGCTTACATTGCGCTTTATGCTATGCTAGCGCGGTTTTTTAATAACAGGAATATAACTTATGACAGCTCCACAAATTGCCATTGTAATGGGTTCAAAAAGCGACTGGGCGACGATGCAAGAAGCCGCCGAGATACTTGACCGGCTAAACTTGCCTTATCAGGTTGACATCGTCTCAGCGCACCGCACGCCGGATAAACTTTTCCGCTTTGCCGAAAGTGCGGCACAAAACGGCTATAAAGTGATTATTGCCGGCGCCGGAGGCGCAGCGCATTTACCGGGCATGATCGCGGCGAAAACCATTGTGCCGGTATTGGGTGTGCCGGTAAAAAGTGCAATGTTAAGCGGTATAGACAGTTTATATTCGATTGTGCAAATGCCGAAAGGCATTCCGGTCGGCACGCTGGCAATCGGTTCTGCCGGTGCAGCAAATGCTGGCTTGCTGGCGGCACAAATTCTAGCGGCGTTTGATCCTGCCATTGCGGCGCGTTTAACCGAATTCAGAGCCGCGCAAACGGCGGAGGTTTTAGCCCATTCCGATCCGAGAGTATAGCACTGCTTATCCCGTCCGGCATGCCGGTATCGGCGACGCGTTTTGGCGTGTGATTTTCGTGATCGGGTATTTTTGCGGATAACCACACCGATACTTTAAGTGCGGTTAATATTTTAGGCTTTTTTATTGATACTGTTTGTGACCAAAAGGAGATTCTATGCAATTTGAAACCGCTTGTTTACATGCCGGATATTCGCCGCAAAACGGCGAATCCCGCGTGCCGCCGATTGTACAAAGTACCACGTTTACCTACGATACGGCAGAAGATATCGGCGAGTTATTCGATTTAAAAAAAGCGGGATATTTTTATACCCGCCTTGCCAATCCTACCACCACTTCGGTGGAAGAAAAACTCGCCGCGCTTGAGGGCGGGGTCGGCGCGCTTTGTACCGCCTCGGGACAGGCGGCCAGTTTTTATGCATTGCTAAATGTACTGGAAGCCGGCGATCATTTTATTTCCGCCTCCTCCATTTATGGCGGCACCTATAATCTTTTCGCCCATACCCTGAGAAAAATGGGTATTTCGGTCACTTTTGTTGATCAAAATCTGCCGCTAACAGAATTGGAAAAAGCGATTCAACCAAACACCAAAGCGGTTTTCGGCGAAACCATCGCTAATCCCGAACTGCGTATTTTAGATATTGAGAAATTCGCCCAACTTGCCCGCAAAGCGCAGTCACCGTTACTGATCGATAATACTTTCGCCACGCCATATTTCTGCCGTCCTTTTGAATTCGGCGCCAACATTGTGATTCACAGTACGACCAAATATCTGGACGGGCATGCGGTCGCGCTTGGTGGCGCGGTGATTGATGGCGGCAATTTTAATTGGCATAACGGTCGCTATCCGCAATTTACACAACCGGACGAAAGCTATCACGGATTAATTTATACACAAGCCTTCGGTGCGTCCGCCTATATCGTTAAAGCCCGCGTGCAACTTATGCGCGATTTAGGTGCAACGCCGGCGCCACAAAACAGTTTTCTGCTGAATCTGGGATTGGAAACCTTACCGCTGCGTATGCAGGCACATTATCGCAATGCCCTGACAGTTGCCGAATATCTGAGCACGCATCCGCAAGTGAAATCGGTGAATTACCCGGCGCTGACAAGTTCGCCGGATTACGCGCTGAAACAAAAATATGTCCCGAACGGTCTGTGCGGCGTGATTTCATTTGAAATTAAAGGCGGCAAACAGGCAGCGATTGATTGGCTGAACGGATTAAAAATCATCTCGCGTGAAGTGCATGTGGCCGATATTCGCACCTGCGCACTGCATCCGGCCAGTTCTACACATCGCCAATTGAGCGAACAAGCGCTTGAAGACGCACATATTTCACCGGGACTGGTGCGTTTATCTTGCGGTATCGAAAATATACAGGATATTCTGACTGATTTACAGCAGGCGTTTGCGCACATTGCGTAAACGCAAAAAAGCGGACGGGCGGGGGAAACCTGCGCCCGTCGTTTAATAATAAGCAATGCGATGAAAAAGTGCGGTCAGTTTTGCGTCCATTTCTGTAGTGCATCCGCGTCGCTTTCCCGCCGTTCCAGCCAACGTTCGCCGCTGTCCGTACATTCTTTTTTCCAAAACGGCGCTTGCATTTTCAGGTAATCCATGATGAATTCATTGGCATGATAAGCGTCACCGCGATGTGCGGAGCTGACGCCAACCAACACAATTTCATCACCGCTGTGTAACAAACCGACCCGATGAATCAGCGAAACGCGCTGAATATCCCAACGGCTTTGTGCCTGCGTAACAATCTCTTTCAGTGCTTTTTCTGTCATTGCCGGATAATGCTCGAGATATAAACTTGACACCTGATTACCTAAATTCAAATCGCGGACTTTGCCCACAAACACAACCGCCGCACCAACGGATTTCGGTTCGGCCAGCCATTGGTACACGGCATTCTGATCAAAAGGCTGTTGTTGCACGGCAATTCGTACGTTTGTCATATTTGTCATCTCAGCCTCCGGTCACCGGCGGGAAAAAAGCGATTTCATCGCCGGATTTCACCGCACTTTCCAAAGGTGACAAGGTCTGATTGATCGCCACTAATAATTTGCCTTTCTGTAAAGCCAATGCCCAGCGCTCCCCTTTTTCCGCCAAATGACGGCGCAATGCCTCTGCGGTGGCAAATTCTGCGTTTAGATTCAATTCATCAATGCCGAGAATTTCTCGGGTCTGAGCAAAAAATAATACTTTTAACATGGGTTGTCCTGTGTTATTGGGCAATAAAATGCCCTGATTTTCCACCGCACTTTTCCAATAAGCGAATATGTTCGATGACGATATCTTTCTGTAACGCTTTGCACATATCGTAAATAGTCAGTGCGGCAACGGAAGCGGCGGTCAGCGCTTCCATTTCGACACCGGTTTTGCCGCTTAATTTACACCGACTTTCGATACGAACTTGATTGGTGTGCGGCAGCGCGTTCAGATTCACTTCCACTTTGGATAATAATAAGGGATGACACAGCGGAATTAACTCCCACGTGCGTTTCGCCGCCTGAATACCGGCGATACGCGCGGTGGCAAAAACATCGCCTTTATGATGTTTGCCCGCCATAATCATTTGCAACGTATCCTGTGACATTGTCACCAGCGCTTCCGCGCGCGCTTCTCTTACCGTATCCTGTTTGTCTGAAACGTCCACCATATTGGCTTCGCCGTTACTGTTAATATGTGTGAATGCCGTCATTCGCTGTTCCTCTGCCTAGCCGCCGATGCTCGCCAGATGATTTCTCACCCCGCTGTCGCCTTGATGTAAAAAATGATGCTCGCGTTTTCCCTGCAACGCAGCAAAGATACGTGCCTGTAATAACGCCTGCTGTCCGTCCGACTGCAACAAATCGCGCAATTCAATACCCGCTTCACCGAACAGGCATAAGTGCAACTTCCCTTTTGCCGAGACCCGTAGACGGTTGCAGCTGGCACAGAAATTTTTTTCATAAGGCATGATCAAGCCGATTTCGCCCACATAATCAGGATGGCGAAACACTTTCGCCGGCCCGTCTAAATGCGTGCGTTGCTGTAATTGCCAACCGGCGCGCTGTAATTTATCCGCCAACACCTGCCCGGAAAGATGATACTGATGAAAAAAGCGATCCATATCGCCGGTTTGCATTAATTCGATAAAGCGCATTTGGATCGGTTTGTCTTTGATCCAGGTAAGAAATGCGTCGAATTCCTTATCGTTGAGTGACTTCATCAACACGGAATTGACTTTGATTTTCTGGTAACCCACCGCAAACGCCCGCTCAATACCGCGCATCACATCGTCGAATTTATTAACGCCGGTAATCGAATGAAACATGCGCGGATTCAGGCTGTCCACACTGACATTAATCGAAGTGATACCCGCCGCTTTCCAATCCGCGACGTCTTTTGCCATACGAAAGCCGTTCGTGGTTAAGGCAATATGCTGGATTTCTTGCTGCCGACGGATAGCCTCAATAATCGCGAGAAAATCTTTACGTAATGTAGGTTCGCCACCGGTAATACGGATTTTCTGCGTACCTAATTCGGCGAACGCGGAAACTACCCGCGCAATTTCCGACAAGCTGAGAAAGCTCGGTTTATGCGTTTCAGGACGATAACCGTCGGGCAAACAATAGTTACAACGAAAGTTGCAGACATCCGTTACAGATAACCGCAAATAATAGTATTCACGTCGGAACCGATCAACCAAACGACCGCCACCGACATGATTAATCGGAATGATTTGCTGCATTTAACACCTTTCTAAAATACGAGAGGACAAGCCGTTTCCAGCATTATCCCTGAGCAACCGGTACGATTGCTGGCATTGCCGCCTTATTTCTGTCGACTGAAATCACAAAAACTTAGGCTGACAAGCTCGGAGTGATGCGATAAATGTATTTCACATTGTAAAATACTTGGCTATTTTAATACATAACAAAAGTTTAATCCAGTTGATAAAATATAAAAATATCTTATAAATCAATTATATAATTATTTATATAACGAAAGGCTTTTTATAGCAACGCTATGCCATTATTCAGTCTTGGCTTTACTTCTCAGCCGATGTTTGGAATACTAGCTGCCGCAAACGAGTGGTTCGCCGAACATAGAAACATTTCATCAACTGAATATATTGCGCGAAGGGAAAATAATGGTCGATTTAATACGCCACAGTCGGCATGAAAATTTGGATGAAGTCAAAGCCATTGCCGCAATCGGCGGCGGACACGGCTTAGGTCGCGTTATGTCGGCTCTGAGTTTTATGCAGGAACGGCTGACCGGTATTGTCACTACCACTGATAATGGCGGTTCGACCGGTCGAATCCGCACCGATCAAGGCGGTATCGCTTGGGGCGATTTACGTAATTGTCTGAATCAGATTATCACTGAACCCAGCACTGCCTCTTCCTTGTTTGAATACCGATTTTCTGGCGCTGGCGAGCTTGCCGGTCATAATCTGGGTAATTTGATGCTGAAGGCACTGGAAAATATGCACATCCGCCCGACCGAAGGCGTGAATCTGATCCGTGATTTGCTGCGGGTGAAATCCTTTATCGTACCGATGTCGGAAAGCCCGGTACATTTGGCGGCAACGCTGCATTCCGGTTCCAGCATTGTGGGCGAAGTGGGGATCGATCAGCTGACCGAGCTACCGAAATCGATTTTTCTGGTTCCGTTGGTGCAAGCCACACCGGAAGCGGTGAATGCGTTAAAAAACGCGGAGGTAATTCTGTTTGGGCCGGGTAGTTTTCTCACCAGCATTATGCCGCCGATTCTGCTGAGCGAGATTACTGAGGTGCTTAAACAGAGTACGGCGAAAAAAATCTTTATTGATAATTTGGGGATTGAACGCAGCCCTGCCGCCACCTTATCGCTACAAGATCGGATTAACTGGATCAATGATACCGTGGGCAAAAGAATCATTGACGGTGCAGTGGTACAATTTGATCCGAACCAAAATTATGAGCAAAGCCCGATTAAAATTATGGCGCGCCGTCTCAGAGCTGATGATATCAGCTACCGGCATGATCGTACATTATTATGCAAAGCGATTGATGATTTGCTGGGCGAGTTGGATTATCGTTAGCGGCCGAAGTTGAAACCGCATCACGGCGCCTGTTCATTTTCGGTTAAGCGCGCAATTTCCTGGCTCAACGCGCTCGGCATGTGACGCGGGCCGCGCACTGCGGAAATGCCGAATTCGCGCAGTTTGTCCCGCCCGAATAAGTGCGGTTCATATTTTCGCAAACATTGTATCCGCATCACCCGTTTAATGCGCAAATCGCCTTTTTCATACTCGCGCGGAATATTCACTTCCAGCACCCGACATTTATAGCGCAGCGCCGAACTTGGCGCGGCGACATAAATATACACCATATCATCAACAGCGATATTGCTGCTCTGTTTCCAGTAGATCACGTCATTTTCATTAAATTGACGTTCGATATCGTAATATTTCGGGTTGGCGGGAACCAGCCATTCGGTATAGCGGGTGATGCCGAATTGTTTATGGGTAGTGCGGCTGGCGGTCAGATCAAAACTGCTGTTGAGTAGAAAAATAGCCGTTTCCTTATCTACCGAACCATCCAACATTACGCTCAGCCAATGCCCGTGATGCATATGATAACCGGGCAAAAAGCCCGGTTGCGCCACAAAAGTACTGTGTAGGACGGGATCGCATTTTACGTTCATAATATCGACTTTGCCCGCTCCGGGAAGACCGAGTTTTTGCCGTTCCACCAACATAAATACGGCATACCATTTGCGATTATCTGTATGCCGCAAAACCGCCGCATCCGGCAAGGTTCGCCATAAATATTCCGCTTCGGCGCCGTATTGCGTCAGTGCCAGCGCAAAAAGCGTTTCCCGCAGACTAACGTTATTATGCACCTTTCCCATTGTTTTCCTCCGCATTCCTGCTCAGGACGGTTTACGAAACACCTTCACATTGTGAAAACCGTTTTCTTTCAAGTATAACGCCTGTAATTTACTCATAACGCCGCGTTCACAATACAATACATAATTTTTACGCTGATCAAGCGAAGCAAACTGTGAGGAAAGCTTATAAAACGGCATTACAATAACTGGCTGCTGGGTTGACTCCAGCGGATTTTCATCGCTTTCCTCCGGACTGCGGATGTCCAAAATCACATCTTCGCTGCCCAGAACGGAAACCGTATCTACCGTCACCACTTCTTTTTCCGTCTGTTCGGCAATCTGACGAATATCCAAATATTGTGCATTTTGCACCGCACTTTCCAGCACTTCAAAATTAAAATGCGCTTCCTCCGCTTCAATTTTTGCCTTCACCGCTTTTACCGTCGGATTTTTGGAAATCACGCCGCAAAACTCTGGCATGGATTTGGCAATATCATCGGTACCGATTTCTTTCGCCATGGCGATAATCTGCTCTTTATCATGGCTGATCAGCGGGCGCAACACCAAGGTTTGCGCAGCTTCATCGATTAAGCGCAAATTGGTTAGCGTCTGGCTGGAAACTTGACCGAGCGCCTCGCCGGTAACAATTGCCTGAATTGCAAAACGCTCCGCCACTTTGCTCGCCGCACGCACCATCATGCGTTTCAGCACCACGCCCATTTGACCGTTATCCACATTTTCCAGAATTTCGGCGACTACCGGTTCAAAATTAATCGCCACAAAACGCACTTTATGAGAACTGCCGAACCGCTGCCACAGATGATACGCCATCTGTTTTACCCCGATTTCATGGGCTACCCCGCCCAGATTAAAAAAGCAGTAATGCACGCGAGAGCCGCGGCGAATCAGCATATAACTTGATACGCCAGAATCAAATCCGCCGGAAATCAGCGACAACACATCTTCCTGTGTACCGATAGGATAACCGCCGATGCCTGCATGGCGCGCCTTAATCAGCATCATCCGATCATCTTCAATATCAATGCGCACCGTTACATCGGGCTTGGTCAGTTTTACCTTGGCGCTGGCAACATGCTGATTCAGCCCGCCGCCGATGTAGCGTTCCGCTTCCAACGAACTGAAGGCATGTTTTCCCTTACGTTTTACGCGTACACAGAACGTTTTGTCTTCCAGCTGGGCGGCGACCTGGCGCAACGTATGCTGAAAAATATCATGCAGCGTACCAAAAGGCGTTTCCTCCACTTCCAGAAAATGATGAATGCCGGGAATGCGCTGCAACAGCTCAATTAAGTGCGGTCGATTTTCTTCATTTTTTGACCGCACTTCAATATAGTCCCAATGGCGCACCACCGCAATCGTTTCATCGTATTTATGCAGAATATTGCGAATATTACCGGTCAGAATTTTCACGAAACGTTTACGTACGCTTTCGCTTTTAATCATAATTTCGGGGAAAAGTTTAATTACAAATTTCATATTTTATTGATTGTCAGATAAAAAACCGCGATATTGTACAACATCTTGCCTTAATCCCCAATTTCCTTTTGGTATCGCACAAAAGTGCGGTGATTTTGCGCGGAAATTTCGGGTTTATTTCCTCTCGGCGCGCGGTTCGGCATGAAAATCTGTAAGATCTATCACAAAAACCGCAGTATCTTTTAACAATAATCTAAAAATACAGTACAATGATTCACTTCAATCAGTTTGAGCTAAAGGATGAATACATGGCACGCAAGCCCGTAGAAAAACCGGCGTTAGATTTTGAAACGACCCTCAATCAGCTGGAAACCGTCGTTTCCCGCTTGGAAAGCGGTGAATTATCGCTGGAAGACGCCTTAAAAGATTTTGAAACCGGCATCAAACTCGCGCAGCAAGGGCAAGAACGCTTACAGCAAGCCGAGCAGCGCATTCAAATTTTACTGCAAAAAAGCGATAGCGCCGCATTAAGTGATTATCAATCAAATGAATAAACAAGTGAATTGTATGTATCAATTTACCCGGGATTTACTGCAGCTGCAACAGCGCATCAATCAGTTTTTAGCCAATCGCCTTTCTCTTATCGACAGCCGCCCTTCTCCGCTGGCGGAAGCCATGAAATACGGTTTGTTGCTCGGCGGCAAGCGAGTCAGACCTTTTCTCACCTATGCCACCGGACGAATGTTGGGCGCGCAGATGTCCCAGCTGGATTATGCCGCCGCCAGTATTGAAGCCATTCATGCCTATTCATTGATTCACGACGATCTGCCAGCAATGGACAATGATAATTTGCGCCGCGGTCAGCCGACCTGTCATATTGCCTTTGATGAGGCGACAGCGATTTTAGCCGGCGATGCGCTGCAAACCTTCGCATTTGAAATACTTACGCAGACACCGGCGTTATCTGCCGAGCAAAAACTGGCGTTAGTGGAAAATTTAGCGCAGGCGTCCGGCGTACATGGCATGTGTCTGGGGCAAAGTCTGGATTTAATTGCCGAACACAAACAAGTGGGGCTGGCGCAATTGGAAAAAATTCACCGCAACAAAACCGGCGCCCTGCTTTCCGCCGCACTGAAAGCAGGTTTTATTTGTTCACCGCAGTTTGCCGACACCCGATTGGAACGGCAACTGGAACGCTATTCATCCGCAATCGGACTGGCTTTTCAGGTGCAGGATGACATTTTGGATATTGAAGGCGAAAGTAGCATTATCGGCAAAACCGTGGGCGCCGATATTGCCGCAGATAAAAGCACTTATCCGAAATTACTCGGACTGGACGGCGCCAAACAAAAAGCGCGGGAACTTTACCGGCAAGCTTTATCAGCATTAGACGACGTGCCGTTTGATACCACGCCATTACGTGCGCTGGCGGAATTTATCGTTAACCGCAAAAGCTGACATCGCGCGCAATTTAAACAATAACGAACGGAACGCCCGATCATGAAAAGTGCGGTCCGAATTTAGAACGTTTTGGGATTGATTAACAATGCAAAATTATCCTCTTTTATCATTAATTAATTCGCCTGATGATTTGCGTCTTTTAAGCAAAGAACAACTGCCGCAGCTGTGCGGCGAACTGCGTGATTATCTGTTGGAAAGTGTGAGTCAAAGCAGCGGACATCTGGCTTCCGGACTGGGGACGGTGGAGCTTACCGTGGCGCTGCATTATGTATTTAAAACGCCTTTTGACCAGCTTATCTGGGATGTCGGTCATCAGGCTTATCCGCATAAAATTCTGACCGGACGGCGCGATCGGATGTCCACTATCCGCCAGAAAGACGGTTTGCATCCTTTCCCGTGGCGGGAAGAAAGCGAATTTGACGTACTCAGCGTCGGCCACTCGTCCACGTCTATCGGCGCCGGTCTAGGCATTGCTATCGCCGCCCAGAAAGAAAATGCGGGCAGAAAAACCGTTTGTGTTATCGGCGACGGCGCCATTACCGCCGGAATGGCATTTGAGGCGCTTAATCATGCCGGTTCGCTGCATACTGATATGCTGGTGATTCTGAATGATAATGAAATGTCGATTTCGGAAAATGTCGGCGCCCTGAATAATCACCTCGCTCGCCTGTTTTCCGGGGCGTTTTATTCAACCATTCGCGAAAGCGGTAAAAAAATTCTGTCCGGCCTGCCGCCGATTAAAGAATTTGTGAAAAAAACCGAAGAACACATGAAAGGTTTTGTCTCGCCAGTTGGCACGCTATTTGAGACGTTGGGTTTTAATTATATCGGTCCGATTGATGGGCATAATCTTGATGAACTGATCAATACACTGAAAAATATGCGTTCACTTAGCGGTCCGCAGTTTCTGCATATTAAAACCAAAAAAGGCAAGGGTTACGCCCCGGCGGAAAAAGATCCTATCGGTTTTCACGGCGTGCCGAAATTCGACCGTCGCAGCGGCGAGCTGCCGAAATCATCCGCCACGCCGACCTATTCGCAGATTTTCGGCAATTGGCTATGTGAAATGGCGCAGCAAGATCCTAAATTAATCGGTATTACGCCCGCCATGCGTGAAGGTTCGGGAATGGTCGAATTTTCCAATCGCTTTCCGCAGCAATATTTCGATGTGGCAATTGCCGAGCAGCACGCCGTCACCTTTGCGGCAGGACTGGCTATCGGCGGCTATAAACCGGTCGTTGCGATTTATTCTACCTTTTTGCAGCGGGCTTATGATCAGCTGATTCATGATGTGGCAATTCAGAACTTACCGGTTTTATTTGCCATTGATCGTGCCGGTATCGTCGGTGCGGACGGGCAGACCCACCAAGGTGCCTTTGATATCAGTTTTATGCGCTGCATTCCCAATCTGGTGATTATGACGCCAAGTGATGAGAACGAATGCCGCCAGATGCTATATACCGGCTACCACTGCGGTAAACCGGCGGCGGTGCGTTATCCGCGCGGCAACGCGGTCGGAGTCTCACTGGAGCCACTGATGGCATTGCCGCTCGGACAATCCAGATCGGTACGTCAAGGGGAAAAAATTGCCATTTTAAATTTCGGGACCTTATTGCCGCAGGCATTGCAAGCCGCAGAAGAACTGAACGCCACGGTGATTGATATGCGTTTTGTCAAACCGATTGACGAAACACGGATTCATACAATTGCGAACAGCCATGAGCTCATCGTTACGCTGGAAGAAAATGCTATTCAGGGCGGCGCAGGCAGCGCTGTGGCGGAAGTGCTTCATTTACGGCCGCATCATTGCCGATTATTGCAATTAGGACTGCCGGACTTTTTTATTCCGCAAGGCACACAGCAGGAAATTCTGGCGGATTTAAAACTAGACGCAGCAGGAATCACAAAACGGATCAAGCAATTTTTAGCTTAACAGGAATATTTTTAAAAATTTTGTGAACTCTTTCGCATTTTCTCAGTCTTAGTTAATGCTAGTGCACTGCAAATGCAGTTGTCTTTTTAGAAATCTTTCTTATATTAAGACCTCCCCGCTACTCAATCTTTGGGTAGCGGTTTTTTATTATCTACTTTCAGGGCAACAACATAAATGGAAAACCAACGTCTAAAAAACATAATATCTTTTCTTTCCCATTGTTTCAGTCAACAGAGTTTCTTGTCTATTCTCTCTTTTTGCTTATCACTATTTACGTTATACATTACATATGATTTAACCGTGAGAAGTAAGGAACCTTATATACATTTTACGCCGTCGATCACAACGGATGAGCGGCATAGTGAACAAATGATAGTTAAAATTAATGTGGGTAATTATGGCGAAGGTACAGGGATAATAGACAGTTTTTTAATCAAAGTAAATCAAAAGGAATATCAACATAATACAAAACCTTTGTGGAATACTATTTTAAAAGATAACGGCATGCCTGAATATTGTCAAATTGGGCGGGCTTGGTTACCCCGGGATACACCTATTCGACCGGGAGAAGAAACTTATTTTATCAAGATCATTTTTTCCATTCTTGATAAACAATCTTATTACAGCTGCATCCAGCCTCTTATTAAATTGCTGAAAAACGGTGAAATTACAACTGATGTCCAATACCATTCAATATACGGAAAGCATTATCGAAAAGTACAACAAATTCAGTTCGATTTCTCGGAGTTATCTCAACAAATATTCGGCGAATAAAGCACAAAAAAGGACGCCTTTCAGCGTCCTCATTTTCCGTACTTTAAAATTAAAGCGCAGATTTTGCTTTTTCAACTAAAGCGGCGAAAGCCACTTTATCGAATACGGCGATATCAGCCAGAATCTTACGGTCGATTTCAACTGACGCTTTTTTCAAACCGTTGATGAATTTGCTGTAAGATAAACCGTTCTGACGCGCCGCTGCGTTAATACGTGCGATCCATAGCTGACGGAACTGGCGTTTACGTTGGCGACGGTCACGATAAGCATACTGACCGGCTTTGATAACTGCCTGAAACGCAACGCGATAAACGCGTGAACGCGCACCATAATAACCTTTTGCAGCCTTAAGAATTTTCTTATGGCGTGCTCTTGCAATAACACCACGTTTTACACGAGCCATTATTTAATCTCCTATGTCTATTGATGAACTAAAATTTACTATCCGTACGCTCGTGCTTATGCGTATGGCAAGCACGCTACGACTAATACCTGATCGGCTTGCGCGACCATGGATTTATGACGCAGATGACGTTTACGTTTAGTGGTTTTCTTAGTCAAAATATGACGTAAGTGAGATTGTTTACGTTTGAAACCGCCGGAAGCTGTTTTTTTGAAACGCTTAGCGGCACCACGTACTGTTTTAATTTTAGGCATTGTTTAATAACTCCGCATTGTTTTTAACATTAATCACGCCTCTATCTTTAAAGCGATTACTGCGCTAAACTGCTGCGCCGTGCAAATTACACTGTCTTCAGCGGTTTGCCTTGTACTCACTTTAAATCTAACAGGCTCTATTACAAATAATCAGGCGAATAAAAGTGCGGTTGAAAAAACGTTTGGATTTTCACCGCACTTTTGTTACTTGAAATGCACTGATTATTTCTTTTTCGGGGCAAGCACCATAATCGCCTGACGACCTTCAAGTTTACCCGGTGCAGATTCCACCACGGCAATCTCGGCTAAATCGTTTTTAACACGCTCCAGCACGTCTAAACCGATATCTTGGTGAGCCATTTCACGTCCGCGGAAACGAACAGTGATTTTCGCTTTATCCCCGTCTTCCAAAAAGCGAATCAGGCTGCGTAGTTTTACCTGATAGTCGCCTTCGTCTGTGCCGGGACGGAACTTAATTTCCTTCACCTGCACAACTTTCTGCTTTTTCTTCTGCTCTTTTGCAGCTTTGCCTTTCTCGTAAAGGAACTTGCCGTAATTCATAATACGACACACCGGCGGTTCAGCGTTAGGACTGATTTCGACAAGATCCAATTCTAATGCTTCGGCTTTTTCCAAAGCCTCTTGAATGCTTACAATTCCCGCCTGCTCGCCGTCTTGGTCGATCAAACGGACTTCTTTCACACGAATTTCATCATTAATACGATTCGGGCGATTCATTGCCGGTGCTTTTTTTACGGTTTTAATAGTCTTATTCCTCTTACGATTTTAAACTACAATCGAACTGCAATATGCAGAAGATCAAAATCTTTTCGTGCTAATAAATACACGAAAACAGGCGAGATTCTATAGGATTTTCACAACCTATGCAAGCGGAAAGTTCCGTCCTTTCTACCCCCAAGTACAAAGGTACATTTAAATAAAATGGAATACTCGCACGCCCCAAAAAATAAATAAAAAATCAAAGTGAATGAATAAAAATTATTAGAATAATCAGTGGAATAACATAGCGGACATAATTGAACCAAAGTTCGGTCAAGCGTTTCCCGGCACCCAGTTCCTGTTTCGCTTCATCTTTTAACACGTAACCGACAAATATCGCACTGCCTAATGCGGTAAGGATAAACAAAATATTGCCGCTGACATAATCAAACGCATCAAAAATACTCAGTCCCATAATACGAACATGTTGCCATAGATTATCGCCCAGTACGGAAGGCACGTTACCAAATATAAAAGTGCCTGCAAGAATGACAGTAATGGACTGTTTGCGGCTGAGTTTGGTCTTTTCCTGTAATGCAGTGACCAACACTTCATAGATGGTAATAGAGGTCGTGAGTGCCGCCGTAATCAGCAAACCGAAAAAAATAACGGCGAATATCGTTCCCGCCCACATGTGTGAAAACACGATTGGCAAACTTTGAAATACCAGTGTGGGACCAGAATTCGGCGCCACATGAAAAGTAAATAAGGAAGGAAAGATCATAAACCCTGCCGCCACAGCAATGAGGGTATTCATTATTCCCGTGACCACTGCGGTTTTAACCAGATTTTCCTGTTTGGAAAGGTAGCTCGACAGCGTGATCAGTACGCCGAATCCCAAACTTAAGGCAAAGAAAACCTGCCCCAGTACAAAAACAAAAAGCGCTTTGGTTATTTTAGAAAAATCCGGGATCAAATAAAATCGAATTCCCTCCATTGCACCCGGCAGGGTAACATTACGAATTATCATAATAATCAGAAAAACAAACAGCAGCGGCATTAATATTTTTACAGAACGCTCAATGCCTTCTTTAATCCCTCTGATAAGAATAATATAGTTTATTGCGACAAAAAGTGCGGTATAAATTAAGACAGTTTTTGGCGAATCATGGATATGATCACGGAAAAATGCGGAAGTAGTCTCAATGGTAACATGCTGTGATAGATCCAAACTACCAGCAATCAAAGCACCGATATAGGTTAATACCCAACCGCCCAACACCATATAATAGGCAAGGATGCCGAATGCTCCCAACAATCCCATATAACCCAGAACCTTCCAGCCTTTATGAATTTTCTTACCGTTAGCCTGACCGCTGAAGGCATCAATCGCATTTACTTGCATACGCCGTCCGATAACATTTTCTACCAGAATCATTGGAATACCGATAACGATCATGGCAATACAGAATAATAAGACATAAGCGCCGCCCCCATTTTCTCCAACTAAATAAGGAAAACGCCACGTAGCACCAAAACCAACTGTAGCGCCAGCCACCGTTAATATATAAGCTAACTGACTGGACCAGGACAGCCGCGTATTCTTTGTTATATTCTGATTCATATTCCACCTCTTTTCAGGGGTTAAAAAGTCGCCCTGTTCTCAGAGGCTGCGGATAATATCTTCCAACAACCTCTAAAACCAGAGAATATTTTGAAAAAAATCAGGATAGACGATTTTTATTTGCGTAGTGCGACTTGCGGTTCGGTATATTCAAGACCAAAGGCTTCCGTTACCCCTTTAAAGGTACATTTACCCTTGTAAGTATTCAGCCCCTGCAATAACGCTGGATCAGATAAACAGGCTTCTTTTACACCTTGCGCAGCAATGTTTAAACCGTATTGCAATGTTGCATCGGTCAGCCCGAGGGTCGATGTTTGTGCAACACATCCCGGCATATTCGCCACACAATAATGAATTACGTCATCAACGACATAAATCGGATCATTATGGGTTGTCGGTTTAGATGTTTCAAAACAGCCGCCCTGATCAATTGCCACATCCACCAATACGGCACCTTTTTTCATTATTTTAAGATCATCACGGCGTAATAAGTGCGGCGTTTTTGCACCGGGAATCAGTACTGCACCGATAACCACATCCGCCTCAGGCAATAAGCGCAGAATATTACCGCGCGAACTGATTAAAGTGTTAATGCGCATATTAAAAATTTGATCAATATATCCAAGCCGTGCCGCATTGATATCCAGAATCGTGACATCTGCACCAATTCCCATTGCGATCTGTGCCGCATTCAAACCAACCACACCGGCGCCCAAAATCACGACTTTCGCCTTTGGTGTACCGGCCGTGCCGCTTAACAGCACACCGCTACCGCCAAAAGTTTTCTGGCTGTATTTGGCTGCTTCCAATGCCGCCAAACGTCCGGCTATCGCGCTCATTGGCGCTAAGCAAGGCAATCCCGCCGGGGTCTTAATCGTTTCATAGGCAATGGATTGTACTTTTCGTTCAAGCAACATGTCGGTGAGGGGTTTATCTGCGGCTAAATGAAGGTAAGTATAAAGGATTTGATTTTCGCGGAAATAATGATATTCAGTTTCGATAGGCTCTTTTACTTTGATAATCATTTCACTTTTCGCGAATAAATTGGCTTTATCAGTCAATATTGCGCCGGCTTCTTGATATGCCTTATCAGAAAAGCCGATTTCCGTTCCCGCATTATGCTCAATATAAACCGAATGACCGGCTTCGGTATAAGACTGCACATTTGCTGGCGTTAATCCGACGCGATATTCATGAACTTTGACTTCTTTTGGACAACCGATAATCATGATTTCCTCCTATGGAAATTATTATGTTAATTTATAAATCATTTATGAAAAAAAATTAAACAACCGGTTTTGACTGATCACAAAAAGACTTCATTCACCTCCTTATTCGGAAACATTTGTTTTACATTATAACAACCCATCGTACACATATCTGTGATTCCGTTCACAGTTCATATAAAAAACACCCGACGAATATTTGCAGAAAAAACAAAAGTGCGGTCAAAAAAACTTAAATTTTTGACCGCACTTTATATTTATGCTGTTAGAATAGCAAATTACAGCAAAAACTATTCCTCTCCAAGCAATTTCAGTTCACGTCCGCGCACTTGTTTTTTCAGAATGTCTAAAAATTCTTCTACACTGAACGCGCCCAGATCCTGCCCTTTACGGGTACGCACGGCAATTTTGCCAGCTTCGATCTCTTTATCGCCGCAAACCAACATATAAGGTACGCGGCGTAGGGTGTGCTCGCGGATTTTGAAACCGATTTTTTCGTTGCGCAAATCGGACTTCACGCGTAAACCGGCATCGGAAAGGGTTTTCACCACCTTCTGCACATAATCTGCCTGACTGTCGGTGATGTTCATGACGACTGCCTGCACCGGTGCCAGCCATGGTGGGAAGAAACCGGCATATTCTTCGGTAATAATGCCGATAAAGCGTTCGATTGAGCCTAAAATCGCGCGATGAATCATCACCGGGGTACGGCGATCGTTGTCTTCCGCCACATACGAGGCGTTTAAGCGTCCTGGTAAGGCGAAATCCAACTGAATCGTACCACACTGCCATTCACGGTCCAAACAGTCGCGCAAGGCAAACTCGATTTTCGGTCCGTAAAACGCGCCCTCGCCTTCCTGCACTTCATATTCAAGTCCATTATGCCGTAATGCGTTGGCAAGGCCTTCTTCGGCACGATCCCACATGTCATCGGCACCGATGCGTTTTTCCGGGCGAGTAGACAGCTTCACTTCAATTGCGGTGAAACCGAACGTACTGTAAATATCATACACCATGCGGATACAGTTGGTGACTTCCGATTCAATTTGCTCTTCGGTACAGAAAATATGCGCATCGTCTTGAGTGAAGCCGCGTACACGCATTAATCCGTGCAGCGAGCCGGACGGTTCATTGCGGTGGCAGGAACCGAATTCCGCCATACGAATCGGTAGATCACGGTAAGATTTCAGCCCCTGATTGAAGATCTGCACGTGTCCCGGACAGTTCATCGGTTTAATCGCATATTCGCGGTTTTCCGACTGCGTGGTGAACATCAAATCGCCGTAGTTTTGCCAGTGGCCGGTTTTTTCCCACAGCACGCGATCCATCATAAACGGCCCTTTCACTTCCTGATAATCGTATTCTTTCAGTTTGGTACGGACAAAGGTTTCCAGCTCGCGGAAAATAGTCCAGCCGTCGTTATGCCAGAACACCATGCCCGGCGCTTCTTCCTGCATGTGGTATAGATCCAATGCTTTGCCGATTTTACGGTGATCGCGTTTTGCCGCTTCTTCCAGCCGGTGCAGATAATCCGCCAATTGTTTTTTATCCGCCCATGCGGTACCGTAGATACGCTGTAACATTTTATTTTTGCTGTCGCCGCGCCAGTATGCGCCCGCCACTTTTTGTAATTTAAAATGATGACAGAAACGCATATTCGGCACATGCGGGCCGCGACACATGTCGATATATTCTTCGTGATGGTATAAAGCGGGATGATCGGTTTTAGCAATGTTTTCATCTAAGATCGCCATTTTATACGGCTCATTACGCGCCTTAAAGGTGTCGTAGGCTTGCTGCCAGCTAACGCGTTGTTTCACCACATCGTAATTCGTTTTCGCCAGCGCCAGCATGCGCTGTTCCAGTTTATCCAAATCTTCCTGCGTTAACGCACGATCCAAATCCACATCATAATAAAAACCGTTGTCAATGGTCGGACCGATAGCCATTTTAACATCCGGGAAAAGCTGTTTGATTGCATGACCGAGCAAATGCGCACAAGAGTGACGGATAATTTCCAGACCGTCTTCATCTTTTGCCGTAATAATTTCAAGGCTGGCATCCTGTTCAATCATATCACAGGCGTCATGGCGTACACCGTTTACGCGTCCCGCAATGGTCGCTTTGGCAAGGCCTGCGCCGATATTTTGTGCAACTTCCAAGACGGAAACGGGATGGTCGAACTGACGTTGCGAACCGTCAGGTAAAGTAATAATAGGCATGTTAAATCCTTATACAGTGGTAACCCATACGAAAGGTTACATGTTCAATAGTGAGAAATAAAATAAGGGATTACAAATCCCTTGAGTCTGAGTGGCGCTCGCGCCGCACTTTTATTCGTACCCACAATGTACAATAAAAGTGCGGTGCATTTTAGCACAATTTCGATTAACTAAAAAGGCGTTATTACAGCGCGCGATCCGTATAAAGCGCCACACCGCTCAATGTCGCCATACGTTCGGTATAAGCCTGCACCTTATCGGGAAAAACCAACCCTTTCACACAGGTTAAATTGCGCAGCATCGGAAACAGCAAAATATCTTCCAGCGACAAGTCACCGCCGACGGCATTTTCACTGAGAATCAACGTATCCAGTTCGGCTAAATCGGCATTCAGTCGCGCGATATATTGTGCGCTATTTGCCAGATTTTCGGCAAAATCGCCGATACTTTCGGTCTTCTTGTCGATAAAATACTGGCGCGCACTTGCCGTCGCATACTCCGCCAGCCCCAGCTGCACAAAGCGCGGCAGCAACAAATGATTATAATAATCGCCGACTTTTTTGATCCAATCTGCCAGTGGTGAGCGCACCTGTTCTGCCAATAAACGCTTGCCGTAATGAGTATCGATATAGCGTACGATATCCAGGCTTTCCGGCATTGCGCTACCGTCATCTTTTAACAAAATCGGTACCACTTTGCGCCCCACCAGCTTCACCGGCGTAGCTTCATCATCGTTTAGCAGCACAATGGTTTCCAGTGCAATGTTCTTCAGACCGAAAATCATGCGGGCACGCACGCAAAACGGGCAATGATCATAAATATATAGTTTCATACTTTTAACTCCGATTAACAAAAACAAAACTCGTGATAATGTACCGCACTTTTTAACGCGCTTTCAAGGAAGCAGGGGAAGA
The DNA here is from genome assembly GCA_000752995.2 of Haemophilus massiliensis. Taxonomy (GTDB): domain Bacteria; phylum Pseudomonadota; class Gammaproteobacteria; order Enterobacterales; family Pasteurellaceae; genus Necropsobacter; species Necropsobacter massiliensis_B. The sequence goes on from LM994635.1 coordinate 493,878, forward strand.
TTTATAAAAACTTGACGTCAATCACAGAATATTCAGACAATTCCCTTTATTATCAAGGCGAGCCAATGTGATGAGCAAAGGAGGACGCTATGTGGAAATCGGTATCTCAGGTGCTGGCCGATCAATTCGGCGCTTACTATTCCATTAAAGAAAAAGCTAAAGTGCACAGCGGCGAAATGCACGAGGCTTGGATCATTGACGACGGCATTCAGCCGGTTTTTGTCAAAGTAAACGAAAAATCGTACCGTTCCATGTTCCGCGCCGAAGCGGATCAGCTGACTTTGCTGGCAAAAACCAATACGATTCAGGTTCCTCAGGTTTACGGCATGGGCTGCTCGCAAGGGCATAGCTTTTTGTTGTTGGAAGCCTTGTCGTTCAGTCCGCCGACCGCACAAGCTATGGCTGAGTTCGGCATACAACTGGCGCACCTTCATCGCGACGGTAAGAGCGAACATTACGGGCTGGATTTCGATACCTGGCTGGGACCGGTGTATCAGCCGAACGCGTGGAAAGATAACTGGGCGAAATTTTTCAGTGAACAGCGGATCGGTTGGCAGTTGCAGATTTGTAAAGAGAAAAATCTGGATTTCGGCGATATTGCGTTGATTGTCCACACCGTGGCGGAACGGTTGGCAAAACATCATCCGAAGCCGTCACTGTTACACGGTAACTTATGGATTGAGAACTGCGCGCTGGCAAACCAACATATCGTAACCTATGATCCCGCCTGCTACTGGGGTGACCGGGAATGTGACATTGCATTTACCGAGCTGTTCCAGCCGTTTAGTGCGGAATTCTATGAAAATTATTACCGCACTTATACACCGGAAGAGGGCTATCAGGAACGCAAGGCACTATATCAACTCTACTACCTGCTTAATTTCAGCCACCGTTTTCACGGCAATTACATTGAACTGACCAGAAAATTCATTCATCAACTATTAGGAGAATAGATGACTGTCAACGCGATAATTTTTGATATGGACGGGGTTTTAATTGACTCCGAACCTTTATGGAAACAGGCAGGCGTTGAAATCTTCAACGCCTTTGATCTACCCGCTACATGGGCGGATATGGTCGCGCTGACCGGTTTGCCGTCACGCGCGATCGTGGATAAAATCTATCAAAAATACCATAAAACGCCACTGCCGGCGGAGGAAATGGCAAGCCGTCTAAATGAGCATGCCATTGCATTGATTTTAGACCAAAAACCATTGATGAAAGGGGTAAAAGAAACGTTGGAAAAACTGAGCGCACTAGACTATCGGCTGGCGGTGGCTTCCGCCTCGCCGCGCAAACTGTTGGAAGAAATCACCCGGCGCTGCGATATTGCGGACTATTTTGACTATCTCTCCTCCGCCACCGAGCTGGCTTATAACAAACCGCACCCGCAGGTTTATCTGCATGCGGCAGACATGCTAAATATCGCCCCCCGCAACTGTCTCGGCATTGAGGATTCCGTGATAGGCATGACCGCAGTTAAAGCCGCCTCAATGAAATGTATTGTTATCCCCGAGCAATCAGTGAAAACCGATCCGCGCTGGTCGTTGGCAGATGCGCAGCTCAATGCGCTGTCTGATATTAATCGGGAATTAATTGAAAAATTGGGTAATTAACCCAAAGCCTTTTTACCCTATAAAGACCATTATATTGTCTTTTAATCACGCCGGGGAAACTTATCCGCCCCAGCTTATTTTTGTCCGTTAATCAACTGCGCGACGTAAAGCTTTTACTGCGGCAGGCACATCTTGGGCGCGTGTAATCGCCGAGATCACCGCAATGCCGTCGGCACCGAACGCTCTCAATTGTGGCGCGCTGTCTTGCGTGATTCCGCCAATCGCCACTAAAGGCTTGCGGATATTTTGCTGTCTTAATTGAGCAATAAATGACATGCCGACCGCCGGTTTCTGATCGGCTTTCGATTGAGTCGGAAAAATCGGACCGATGCCCAAGTAATCAACTTCTTTAAGCTGCTGGCTTGCTTGAGCTTGTTCCATGGTATTAACAGACAATCCGACAATTAAAGTGCGGTCGGTTTTGGCACGAATTTGCGCCGCCCGCATATCCGATTGCCCGACATGAATGCCGTCCGCCTCAATATCCAGCGCTAGCGTGACATCATCGTTGACAATAAAGGGTACACCGTAACGACGGCATAAATCGCGACACTGCACCGCTAATTGCTGCTGTGCTATAGGATCATTGTCCAGCGAGCCGGCTCCTTTGTCTCTGAACTGAAAGCAAGTAATGCCGTGTTCCAACGCCTGCTGCAAAATGTGTAATAAATGCTGCGCAGGATCACCGCTCAAATGACGGCAATCCTGACTGCCGGCGACAAAATATAGGCGAAGCATCGTTGTTATATCAAACATCATCATTCCTTATTAAGTGCGTTAACAGGTTATCGGAAACAGTAAGCTGAATGCAGGATAAGGCGGTACGGAATAAAACGGCGGACAAACGGATTGAGCATAATTAGTTTCCTACGTCAGTATTAGCTGGATCAGGTTCACGGGTGTTATCTCAGCCTCCCATCGCGCGGAAGCACCCCGACTAACGGTTACGGAGTGTATATGAATTCCAAATAAAAGGCAAAATATTTATTACTCATACAAAAAAGCCACTCGTACAACGAATGGCTGTTTGATTATGCAAATACGCTACCGATTATTTTTTCTCACCGTATTTTTCAGCAAGCTGCGCCTGTAATTGTTGCAATTCATTGGTCGCTTGCACCGCATGCTGGGTTTTATCCTGTAACGCTTTAACGCCTTCTTCAGTCGGATTTTTCATCAGCGCAATGCTGTCTTTCATTAAATCGCTTGACAATGCCAGCGTAGATTTCATTTTTTCTTTCAGCGGTTTAATTTCAGGGCTTTGAATATCAAGCGCATTCAGACTTTTTTCAATTTCGCTTATTTTCGCATTCAACTCACTGACCGCCTGCTCAATTTGCTGCGGGTCTTGAGTGGCAACTTTTTTCTGGAATTCCGCTTGGAAAGCTGCCTGTGTCTGTTGGTTCGCCGCTCCCCAATCAGTCAGTTTTTTAAAATCCGCCGCCGGATCTGCTTTATTACAAGCCGCTACAAACAAAGCGAAAACAATTGTCGCTCCGATTTTTAATAGGTTATTCATTGTACTGTCCTTAACTGTGTTAGTGAAAATCTCACATAGAGAATATATGAGTGCCTAATTTTACTCTGTAGCGAACAAACTTGCCAATCTATAAATTAAAAGTTTTGTAAAGATGCCAGCAACGGTAATCCGAACTCTCGACGCCAGCCGCATAATAACTCAGGCGGAGACGCTTCGTCGCGGTCTTGTAACCAGCACCAGCGCATTAATTCTTCCAACGTTTTTTTACCGGCAATAACGTCGACCGGCAAATCCGCCGGCGCAATGCGTTTCAGTTCGGTCTGCAACATTTTCAAGGCGCCGCGATAACGCGGATCATCGGCAAAGCGTTCGATTCGCGGCGGAAAATCTCGCTCATCGATGCGTTTAACCTGATCGATAAGCTGTAATATCTTTTTACCGTGAATGCGAACTTCGGAGGCGGAAAAGCCCATTTCCAACAGCGTCGACGTATGCTTGGGATGATGTTTGGCCGCCAACCATAAATGCTCGCTCTTTACGACAAAATTCAATGCCAGATCCCGTTTCATGGCCTCCTGATAACGCCACTTTGCCAGCAGTTTCAAACGCATGAGTTCAAGCCTGTCCAATCGCCAAGCATTGGCAATATTCAAATACGCCTTTTCGCTGTCTTTATCTTTTTCCCGTTTAACAAGCAACAATTCGCAGTCACTTTCCACCGCACTTTGCCAGCGGGTTTGCGCCAGCCGGGATAACATCTGTCGGAATAACGGTAACAAATACCATACATCCGCCGCTGCATATCGTAGTTGAACCGGCGATAATGGACGTGCCAGCCAATCGGTACGCGATGCGCCTTTATCGATGTCCAGCTGAAAATAATGCTTAATTAGCGCAGCAAAACCGACGGAATGACCGAGATTTAAAAAACTTGCCATCACTTGCGTATCCAGCATCGGGCGGGGCAATTGATTAAAATAATGTTGAAATACCTCCAAATCCTCGCTGCTGGCGTGTAGCACTTTACACAGATTCCGATCCGTCAGTAATGCCACAAAGGGCGAAAAATCATCAATCTGATTAGGGTCAATTAAACTGACTTGTTCGCCGTCATATAACTGAATTAGCCCCAAGCGCGGATAAAATGTGCGAGTGCGCACGAATTCAGTATCTAGCGCCACCGCAGCTTGCAAACGCGCCTGGCGACAAACCTCAGCTAGTGTCTGATTGTCGGTAATCAGCCTAAAGCGCGGTGTCATTTGGATTTCTTTTATTGCTATGGACATATGTTGTAAACCGAGAAACGCCCGTAAAATCACGGGCAAAAATGATGGGCGTTAAAGCCCATCCCATTATTAAACTATTGTGCCGCCCGCTTTGCTATCTCTTCTTCGCGCAGCACTCGGCGTAAAATCTTGCCGACGTTTGTCTTCGGCAGTTCATCGCGAAATTCAATATCTTTCGGCACTTTATAGCGGGTTAAATGACGACGGCAATGTTGGCGTAATTCATCGCGTGTCAGGCTGTCGTCTTTTTTCACCACGAATATTTTGATAGTTTCGCCGGAAACTTCATGCGGAATGCCGATCGCCACCACTTCGGCGACTTTATAATTCAGCATCACCACATCTTCAATTTCATTCGGGTAAACATTAAAGCCGGATACGATAATCATATCTTTTTTACGATCCACAATCCGCAGGCTATAACTTTCGTCCATAATCACAATATCACCGGTCGCCATCCAGCCGTCTTTCAGCACTTCCGCCGTCGCCTCCGGTCGTTGCCAATATCCTTGCATCACCTGTTCGCCTTTTACCCACAGTTCACCCGGCTCACCCAGCGCAGCCTGCGTGCCGTCTTCTTTGACGATCCGAATGTCGGTATTCGGCACCGGTACGCCGATCGTACCGTTATGCTTAACCACGTTGATCGGGCAGGCGGCAATCAACGGTGAACATTCCGTCATGCCGTAGCCTTCAATAATACTGCAGCCGGTCGTATCATGCCAGCGGGTCGCCACCGACTGCTGAATCGCCATGCCGCCGCCGACAGAGAGTTTCAGCGCGGAAAAATCCACTTCTTTGAAATTCTCATTATTCAGCAAGGCATTAAATAACGTATTTACTCCGGTAATCGCAACAAAACGGTGCTTTCTTAACTCTTTCACAAATCCGTCGATATCGCGCGGATTGGTAATCAACACCGCCGTCACGCCTAATTCAATAAACAGCAGACAATTGACCGTTAACGCAAACACATGATATAGCGGCAGCGCCAGAATGGCTTTGCGCTCACGGGTATGATCGCCGACAAAAGGATAAGCTATCCATTTTGCCTGAAACACATTGGTAATAATATTACCGTGTGATAGCATCGCGCCTTTAGCCACTCCGGTGGTTCCGCCGGTATATTGCAAAAATGCCAGCGTATCGCGCTCCAGATGCGGACGTACATACTGGCGGTGTTTGCCGACAGCCAACACTTCACGAAAGGTAACGGCATGAGGTAGTTTATATTTCGGCACCAGTTTTTTAACGTACTTCACCACAAAATTGACTAACGTCCGTTTTCCGAACGAAAGTTGATCGCCCATACGGGTTAGAATTACATGCTTTACATTGGTGTTAAATACCACTTCTTCCAAGGTAGAGGCAAAATTGGAAACCACTACAATCGCCTTGGCGCCGCTGTCTTGCAGCTGATGTTCCAGCTCGCGCGGGGTGTAAAGCGGATTGACATTTACCACTACCAGTCCGGCGCGCAAAATACCGAATAGCGCAATCGGATACTGCAATAAATTGGGCATTATCAACGCGACTCGTTCGCCGCGTTTAAGTTTCAACTCATTTTGCAGATAAGCGGCAAATGCGCGGCTGCGCTCTTCCAGCTTACGAAAGGTTAATATTTGTCCCATATTGATGTAAGCGGCACGATCCGGATGTTCCCGGATTGCCTTATCAAACATATCCAGAATATTTTCATAGGCGGAGGTGTCCAATTCAAACTCGGTTCCTTCCGGGTAATTTCTAAACCAAGGTTTTTCCATTTGTTATCCTTATTGTTGTCGGAAAATTGCGACGGATTTTAGCATGTTACGCGGTTTTAATACAAACTATAGCGAAATCGCGGTTCAGGATGCCAAAAAGAACCCCCGAATCCCCAGCGGGAACGGGCAAAGCCCCAATAACCGCCCCAATAATAATCATCCGGATCATAATAATATTCACGCATCAACGTCCAGCGCCGATAGTGTTCCACCGCAATCACCGGATATTGATAAGACGCGTCGTCTATTTTACCGTTCTCCGGCGCAAGTAGTCGCCCCGCCACCGTAATATACTGTTCTTTCAGGCTTTCCGGATCAACAAATCCTTGAATGTAAGCGATAAATCGTCCGTCGGTGGCGCTGTTCAGCAACGGTTTCGCCGAATATTCGGAGACCGGTAGGCTGAGAATTTCTAATTTGGTTTGATTTTTCAATGCCGTTGCCGTCAATACTTTGCCGCCTAAGCGAACCCGTTTACATTGACAACCATAATCATCTGCCTGAATTTGCTGTATATTGCGAATGCCGAACTGTTCGCGTTCCAGCCCTTTCGGGGCGGACACACAGGCTGCCAGCATTAACACAAGTAAAGGAAGTAAACTATATTTTTTCATCTTTGTCTCCTTATGTACGATCACTCAATGATTTACGGCGGGCATCGTCGATTATTCTCGTCCCGGCAATTTTTGCCAGGTGACTTCATTACGCAAATAAACCGGTTCGATTTCTACCGCACTTATCCATTGTCGCCGGTGATACAGCGGCAATGCCAATGACAACATATATTGCGCCGAAGGCAGTTTAATCCCTGTATTGCTTATCAGTCCGGCTGCCTCAAACTCCGGATAAGCATTCCAGCCGGTGCCGACTCTTGTCTGCTCATCAGCAAAATCGGCTGTCAGTTCAAGCACCTGCTGCGGACGGCATACCCGTTCGCTGATAACGGGTTGCCACTGAATAAACTCGCCACAATCCGACCGCACTTTTGCAGCCGCAAGATAGCTGAAATATACCTCGTTCATTCTGGCATCAATGGCACATAACACCTGCGTCGCACCGTATTGTTCATTTGCCTGCTGGGCCATTGCCGTCAGATTAGAGATCGGAATTACCGGTAGATCCGCGCCCAACGCTAACCCCTGTGCAATGCCGGCACCAATTCGTACGCCGGTAAAACTGCCCGGTCCACGTCCAAACACTAAAGCATCCACCTGCGACAAGCCAATTCCCGCCTGTGCCAGAATGGCATCAATCATCGGCAAAATCCGTTTGGTGTGGGAACGCTGCGCTAATTCGTCGGCGGCGATTTTTTCACCTTGATGTAACAATGCCACCGAACAGGCTTCTGTTGAAGTGTCTAAAGCTAATAACGTTGTCATGCTTATTATCCGTGTTGAATATGAGTTAAAAATTGTACCACTTTGTTTAAATCCCGGGTGCGTTTTGCATTTGGCAGGCTTTTTAAAAAAATTTCGCCGTAAGGACGCATCACCAGACGGCTGTCGCAAATAATCACCGCACCGCGATCGGTGACATCACGAATCAGACGCCCCACGCCTTGTTTCAGCGCAATCACCGCCGCCGGGATCTGAATATCGTTAAACGGTTCGCCGCCTTGCAAACGGCAATCCTCAATGCGTGCTTTTAATAACGGTTCGTCCGGCGCGGTAAACGGGAGTTTATCAATAATTACCAGCGACAATGCCTCGCCGCGCACATCCACGCCCTCCCAAAAGCTAGAGGTGGCAACCAACACCGTGCGCTGTCCGTGACTAAATTGTTCCAGCAACTTGCTTTTTGCCGTTTCGCCTTGCAGCAACACCGTCAATTCGCTATTGGCACGAAAATATGCTGCCAGCTCGCGCATCATGGCATACGAGGTGCAGAGCACAAAACAGCGCCCATTATTGCCCTCAATCACCGGCAACAGCATACCGCCCAGCGTTGCGGAAGTGCGGTATTGATTGGTTCCCGGCAAATAACGCGGCACGCAGAATAGCGCCTGCTGGGGATAATTGAACGGACTGGGCAGAATTTTCCGCTCACCGCCGCTAATCCCTAAACGATCGCAGAAATGCGCAAAACTGCCGCCCACTTCCAGCGTTGCGGAGGTAAAAATCCATGCCGCTTCTTTGGTTTTCATCTGTTCGCCGAATTTGTCCGCCACGGTTAATGGTGTGATATGCAAGCCGAAATGCCGTCCCATGGTTTCATACCAGTAACAATAGCCGACAACGGATGTGTCCTGCAACCGTTTCAAGAGAATTTTCAGCGCACTGATCCGCTCGAAAATACTGTCCAACGTTTGCGAACGTCCCAGCCCCAGTTTGACGACCTGCGCAGTAAAATCCAACTTTTCCAACAGCAATTCAACGCCTTTTTTGACCGCACTTTGCGCCAACAGTTCGCGCCAATTACCCCGCCGGTTTCCCTCGCCCAGCAACAAACGGACATCTTGCACCACTTTCAGCAGATTATCCGATGCCACGCCAAGCTGCGCCATATCTTTCACTTCAGTGCGATAAACGATATTGATGTCTTTACATAAATCGAAAAACTGGCGCGCCGTCAGCGATTGCCCGAAATACTGACTGGCAATATCCGCCAGCTGATGAGCTTCATCAAAGATAATGACTTCCGCATTCGGGATCAGTTCGCCGAAACCGCTTTCTTTCACCGCCATATCGGCAAAAAATAAATGATGATTCACTACCACTAAATCCGCATTCAGTGCTTTTTTGCGCGCAGACGCCACATAACAGTCCGCATAATGGGGACAATCGCTGCCCAAACAGCTTTCCGTCGTGCTGGTTAACTGCGGTAAAATCGGGCTGTCTTCCGCCAACGCCACACATTCCGACAGATCGCCGGTACGGGTTGTGTTATGCCATTTTCTGACTTTAGCCAAATCCGCCAGTACCGAACGATCCCCCAGCACGCCCTGTGCGATCACTTGTTCCAGACGTTCCAGACACAGATAATTGGCACGCCCTTTTAATAAAGCGATTTTACCGCTGTAGTGCAATGCTTGTTTAACAGCGGGTAGATCACGTTCAAATAATTGATCCTGTAAATTCTTAGAACCGGTGGAAATAATGGTTTTTTTATTTGATAACAATGAAGGCGCAAGATAAGCAAAGGTTTTCCCAGTGCCGGTTCCCGCTTCCACCACTAACGTGCTTTTCGTCTCAATGGCGTTGCCCACCGCCGCCGCCATGGCAAGTTGTTCGGCTCGCGGCCGAAAGCCCTCGATGTGACGGCTTAACTCGCCCTCCTCGGAAAATACCTTGATTATTTGTTCAATCTTCGCCATTATCGTTCGTATGCCGCCTTTTTTGGCGCGTATTGTATCAGACTTCGCAAGTTCACTGAATAAAAAAACAGTATAGGAAAAAAGAAAATGCTAACCATTAGCCATATCAAATCGATCACGCCCGGACTCAACCTGCTGCAATATAACGACATTCCCGTGATGGCATTAGAACATAAAGTCGGCAGCGCACTAATCGCCTTGCAGGGGGCACAGCTGTTTAGCTGGAAACCGCGCGACGCCGTACAAGATGTGTTGTGGTTAAGCGAAATCGAACCCTTTACGCTTGGCAACGCTATTCGCGGTGGCGTACCGATTTGCTACCCGTGGTTCGGTCCGGCACAATCGCCGTCACACGGCTATGCACGAATTTCGCTCTGGGAGCTTAGCGACTATGCCATTGAAGAGGAAAAAGTGCGGTTGGAATTTTCACTGTTTTCCGCGGATAATCTGATTGAAGCGAAAATCGGCATGCAGTTTGATACGCAATGCGAACTGACATTCACTCACTATGCTCAACAACCGGCACAAGCTGCATTACACAGCTACTTTAATATCGGCGCCATTGAATCGGTTTCTGTCGCCGGTTTACCGACCCGCTGTTTTAATTCCCTGACCCAACAACAAGAAAGCGTACCTTCACCGCGCCGAATTACACAAAATGTGGATTGTATTTATCGCGTTTCCGACCCTGTCACAAATACCATCATGGATCCGGTTTATCAGCGCAATATTGTGATCGAACATCGTTATGCCAGCGACGTTGTTCTTTGGAATCCGTGGCAAAAACCCACCGGCGGCATGAGTACGCAGGGTTATCGCAACATGCTCTGCCTAGAAACCGCCCGAATTCATCAATTGATGTCACAAGGCGAATATCTGCGGGTTCGCATCAGCCTCAATTAATCACACCGGATAACAAAACGCCCGCGATCCAAGTGGGCGCAATTACATCATATTCGCATGCATTTGTAAGGTGCGGATAAACGCCTTGGCAGCCCGCGACAAATAACGCCCTTTGCCATATACGATTACGACTTTTCTGATCGGATTAATATCCAGTTTGCAATAGCAAGGTTCTGTTTCAAAATGACTTGCTCGAATAAGCGTTTCCGGCAACAGCGTTGCACCCACGCCAGCACCGACCAAAGCCTGTGCAGTTGTCATGTTTTCCGTTTCAAACACAATGTTCGGAGTAAAACCGGCTGCGACACAGTAATCCATTAACATCTGATGCAACTTATGATTTTTATTCATACGAATAAACGGTGTATCCGACAATTCCGCCAAACTGATTGTTGCTGTATAAGAATGATCGCCGGCTTTCAGTGTTAATCGTTTGCAAATGGCATGTTCCGGCGGCAACGCCAATAACATTTTTTCATCAAAAAGCCATTGATAATCAAATTTATCTTCATCAATCGGCAAAAGTGAAAGCGAAAGATCTGTTTCTCCCGATAACACCAACGCTTCTAAATTTTTTGTATTATCTTCTTTCAAGCGCACGTCAATGTGCGGATACTGCTGCTGAAATAACGGTAATATCTTAGCTAGCAAATAGGCGCTTCTAAACGGTGAACTGCCAATGGTTACGCGCCCTTGGCGCACATTCAATACATCATCTACCTGCTGTTCAAACTGGAGCTGACAATCCATGATAGCCTTTGCATTTTTTACATAGAGCTCGCCGATATAGGTCAATTTTAACGGCGAAACAGCACGGTCAAATAACGGGGCGCCGACTTGTTCTTCCACTTTTTGAATAAACTGACTTAAAGAAGGCTGGGAAATAAATAGCTTTTTGGCGGCATGAGAAAAGCTTCGTTCTTCAGCAACTTTAAGCACGTATTTATATTGTCTGAATGCCATCAATCACCTTTTTATAGGTATTTACCTATATAGATTATATAAAAAATCGTATTGGACTTATTCTAATCCGATTAGATAGGATATTCCACATAAAAATCATGGGTTTTAATGCTAACCACAAAAAGGAGTGATTATGATGACAAAAGCAGAAAGCGTCCGTTATTTAACCGATACGATTGCAAAATTCGTCGGCTACACCGGAAAAGTGCTACCGGACGATGTTATGGCGAAATTAAAAGAATTACGCGAAAAAGAACAAGCACAGTTACCCCAAATCATCTATGGCGCCATGTTTCGCAATCAGGAACTGGCGGCAAAACTGAATCGACCTAGCTGTCAAGATACCGGCGTTATCCAGTTTTTCGTAAAGTGCGGTGTAAATTTTCCTTATATCGGAGAATTGGAAACGCTGCTGAAAGACGCTGTGATTCAAGCGACCAAGGAAGCGCCGCTGCGTCATAACAGTGTGGAAACTTTCGATGAATATAATACCGGCAAAAATGTGGGAAAGGGTACACCGAATGTATTCTGGGAAATCGTGCCGAACAGCGACCGTTTGGAATTGGATACTTACATGGCAGGTGGCGGTTGCTCTTTACCGGGGCAGGCTAAAGTTTTAATGCCGGGCGAAGGCTATGAAGGCGTCACTAAATTCGTCTTGGATGTAATGACCAGTTACGGTTTGAACGCCTGTCCACCGCTGTTGGTTGGCGTAGGAATAGCCACCTCGGTGGAAACCGCCGCCATTCAGTCCAAAAAGGCATTGTTCCGTCCCCTAGGCGAACGTAATGCAAATGAACGCGCCGCTTATATGGAAAAACTGCTGGAAGATGGTATTAACAGTATCGGTTTAGGCCCGCAGGGATTAAAAGGCAAAATGTCAGTCCTCGGTGTGAATATCGAAAATACCGCGCGTCATCCGTCCGTTATCGGCGTCAGCGTGAATGTCGGCTGTTGGTCACACCGTAAAGGCCACATTATTTTTGATAAAGATCTTAATTACACCATTACGTCACATTCGGGAGTAACAACGCTATGAACGAGAAAAAAATTCTGACCACACCAATTAAAGCGGAAGATTTAGCGAATATTCATATCGGCGACATTATTTATTTAAACGGCTATATCGTTACTTGTCGCGATGTGGCGCACCGTCGTCTTATTAATGAAAAACGCCCTTTGCCGGTTGATATCAAAGATGGCGCCATTTTACATGCGGGACCGATCATTCGTTCACTGGGTAAAGATCACTATACCATGGTGTCTGTCGGACCAACCACCAGTATGCGGATGGAAAAATTTGAAAAGGAATTTATTCGTCAAACCGGCGTAAAACTAATTGTCGGTAAAGGCGGCATGGGCAGTGGGACAATGGAAGGCTGTCGGGATTACAAAGCGCTGCATTGCGTATTTCCTGCCGGATGTGCCGTGCTTGCGGCGGAATGCGTGGAAGAAATCGAAGATGCACAATGGAAAGATTTAGGCATGCCGGAGACCCTATGGGTCTGCCGAGTGAAGGAATTCGGTCCGTTGATTGTGTCTATCGATACCCATGGACGCAATATCTTTGAGGAAAATAAAATCGAATTTAATAAACGCAAAGACGCAGCCATTGAAGAAATCTGTAAACATGTTGATTTCATCAAATAAATAATTGACCCCGTATCGGTTATGCGGGGTTATTTATCACAGCCTTCAGTTAAGGAGAAAATATGAGTGCAAGCACAATTACGCTATTATTTCTGCTGTTTGCGATCATCATGTTCGTGTGGGAAAAAATTCCTCTGGCATTAACGGCAATGATCGTCTGTATCGGACTGATTTTAACCGGCGTGCTGGATACTAAAACCGCGTTTCTGGGCTTTATTGATACCAATGTGATCTTATTTGTGGCAATGTTTGTGATCGGTGGCGCCTTATTTGAAACCGGTATGGCAAACAAAATTGGCGGACTGGTCAGTAAATTTGCTAAAACCGAACGGCAACTGACTATCGCACTGATGCTAATTACTGGTATTATGTCAGGGTTCCTGTCCAATACCGGCACCGCCGCAATTTTAATTCCTGTTGTGGTCGGCATTGCCACCCGCGCCGGTTTTGCTCGTTCAAGATTATTGATGCCGCTGGTTTTTGCGGCGGCAATGGGTGGGAATTTGTCTCTGATTGGCGCACCGGGTAATCTGATCGCTCAAGGTGTATTGGAACAGGCCGGTATGCGGTTTGGCTTTTTTGAATATGCCAAAGTCGGTTTACCGATTTTACTTGTTGGCATCCTTTATTTTATCTTTATCGGTTATAAATTCTTACCGAGTACAGAAAATTTAAGCATTGAACATTCGATCTATAACGGTAATCAGACTGCGCACAAAAATATCCCGCCGTGGAAGCAAAACCTGTCTTTAATTATTCTGATTGTGACCTTGCTGGCAATGATATTTGAAGATTTTATTGGCATAAAACTGTATATTTCCGCCTGTATCGGGGCATTATTATTGATCGCTGGCAGAGTAATTACGGAAAAACAAGCCTATCAGTCCATTGATTCGCAAGTGATTTTTCTATTTGGCGGCACACTGGCATTGGCGTCCGCCTTAAAAGAAACCGGTGCCGGCGCCGATATTGCCAATACAATCATCGGGGTATTAGGCAGCAATCCCAGCCCTTTTACACTTTTGGTAACGGTTTTTATCCTCAGTTGCGTGCTGACGAATTTTATGTCCAATACCGCAACAACCGCACTATTAGCGCCGATTTGTTTGTCCATCGCCAATCAGTTAGGCGCCGATCCTCGCGCCGTATTAATGGCAACGGTAATCGGCGCATCATGTGCGTATGCCACGCCCATCGGTATGCCAGCAAACACCATGGTGCTGTCGATTGGCGGCTATTCCTTTATGGATTATGTTCGTGCGGGACTGCCGTTAATTCTGGTATCCAGCATTGTCTCACTGATCTTATTGCCTATTTTTTTCCCGTTTTACCCATAATGCCAAGCACCAGATCGGGGCGTTTAAACGCCCTGATAACCGGTTCAAATGGCTTTTTCAAATCCAACCAAGCTGACTTAACAGCAAAACCCCGATTGCCGATCCGAACATTGAGCCAAAGGTGGTCAGTGCGATAATATTTGCAACGGTTACGGCGTTTCCGCCCATTCCCCGCACCATGGCATAGGTTGCGGCGGCCAACGGTGTTGCCGTAATCAAAAATACAATACCTAAGTTCATACCGTTTAATCCGAAAGCTTTGCCCAGCAGTACCATAAAAACCGGAGCCACAATAACCCGTCCGCAGGTTGCCATCCACGAAACCTCGGAAGTTTTAAACAGGCTTCTCAGATCAATACTGGCGCCGGTGCAGATCAACGCCAAAGGCAATGTGATATTCACCAAATAGTTGCCGCTGGTCATCAGCACCTTTGGCAATCGCAGGTTAGAGATACTTGCCAGTAAACCCAGCAAAATACCGATAATCAACGGATTTTTCAGCACGCTGAACAGCATACTGCGTAGGCTCACTTTACCGTCGGATAAAGAACGACTGATCGTGATCACGGCGAGAATATTATATAGAAAAACAGAAACGGCGGTATAAATCGACGCGCCGGCTAATGCCGCATTACCGTAGGCGTTAATACAAAAAGCCAGTCCTAAAATACCGGCATTGCAGCGATAAACGCCTTGCACAAAGGTGCCGCGCTCACGTTTTTCAGTAATAAATTTCGCCGCAAACACTTCAGCAAGGATAAATAATGATAAAGTACCGACCGCTCCAACGCTTATCAGTCTAATCTGGTCTTCAATATGCGTGATCGGGTTATTATAAATATTGAAAAATAACAATACCGGCAGCGTAATATTAAAAATGATTTTGCTTGCCTGTTCGCAAAATCGATCATCAATAAAATGGCGCTTACGCAGCAACATGCCGAGGAGCAGCATAAACAGAATCGGGAAAGTAACGCCGGCTGAAAACAGCAGCGAAGAAAGAAAATCATTGTGTTGCATAAGCGGTTATCTGCGTAAAAGATCGGAAGATAAAAGTGCGGTGGAAAATGCCATTCTTTTCACCGCACTTTCGCTGATTACACTCTGACGGATAAATAACGTTCCACCGTATCCACAATGGCTTGCGTCTGCGGATCGATTTCAATATTTACTAAATCACCCACCGCACGCTGACCGATTAATGTGCGCTGAAGCGTTTCCGGAATCAGATTAATACAAAATTGCCGCCCTTGCACTTCGCCGATTGTTAGGCTAATACCATCAACAGCAATAAAACCTTTGGTTAAAATATATTTCATCAATTCCGCCTGCGGCAGTTCAAACCAGATTTGCAGATTATTCGGTGAAGGAATACGCTGTATCACTGTCGCCGTACAATAAACGTGACCGGATAACACATGCCCACCGATTTCATCGCCCATGCGCATAGCGCGCTCAATATTGACAAAATCACCGACTCTCAGCTGCCCCAGATTAGTAATACGCAGGGTTTCCGTCATTAAATCAAAGCTGACCAGATCGCCGTTAATGGCGGTGACGGTCAGACAAACACCGTTATTTGCCACCGACGCGCCGACTTCAAGATTATGTAATAATTCCGGTGGCATTTTTACTGTCTGTGTTCTAAAATTGACCTTTTCATTAATAGCATGAACGGGGGCCGTTCCTTGTACGATTCCTGTAAACATAATGTTCTCTTCTGCTCAAAAAATTTTCGCTATTATATAACAAACTCGGATAACAAACTCGGATTTTTATGAAATTTAATCCTATTAAAGCCTATCATTCGGAAGCCAAAAAACTGGTCGCAATTGCGCTCCCGATTCTGTTTGCCCAAATTGCCCAGAATTCCATGGGACTGGTGGATACCATTATGGCGGGGCGCGTCAGTGCCGCCGATATGGCGGCGATTTCCGTCGGCGCGTCCATTTGGCTGCCACTGGTGTTGTTCGGACATGGTTTACTGCTGGCGCTGCCGCCGACAATTTCTTATTTGAACGGTTCGGGACAACGTCACAGAATTGCTCATCAAGTGCGCCAAGGACTGTGGGTTGTCCTAATAAGTACTATTCCGCTATGTTTTCTAATCTATAAAAGTGACATTGTGATCCAATATATGCAAATGGACGAAAAGCTGGCGCAGATCACCATGGGTTACTTGCATGCAATGCTGTGGGGGCTGCCAGGGTATTTGCTGATGATAAACTTTCGTTGTTTAAGTGACGGTCTGGCAAAAACCAAACCGGCAATGGTGATTACCTTTCTGGGCTTATTGCTGAATATCCCGTTAAACTATATTTTCATTTACGGCAAATTAGGCATACCGGCATTCGGTGCCGTCGGTTGTGGCATTGCCACCGCAATTGTCAACTGGGCAATGTGTATTATGATGATTGCTTACAGTCGGCGTGCCAAAAATCAACGTGATCTGAATATTTTTACCCGAGTGATTGAAAAACCGGATTTCAATACTTTGATCAAATTATTGCGTCTGGGTTTACCTATTGCCTTGGCATTATGCTGTGAAGTGGCATTATTTGCGCTGGCTTCTCTTTTTCTGTCACCGCTCGGCACCAACGTGGTGGCAAGTCACCAAATCGCTTTAAATACCAGTTCTTTCATATTTATGCTGCCAATGTCTTTAGGTATGGCGACGACTATTCTAGTAGGACAACGTTTAGGCGAGGGATCGGCACCGCACGCCAAACAGGTAACTTATGCCGCACTTGGAGTAGGATTGGCTATTGCCTTCATCACTGCATTTATCACCGTGTTTTTCCGCGTCCATATTGCCTCGATCTTCGTTAACGATCCAACGGTTATCAGTATGGCAGGCAGCTTGCTGTTGCTTGCGGCGTTATACCAGTTCTCCGATACCGTGCAAGTGGTTTCCGGCGGTGCATTACGCGGTTATAAAGATACGCAGGCGATCTTATATATCACCCTTTTCTGCTATTGGGTGGTAGGCATGCCGCTCGGCTATACGCTGGCACGAACCGATCTGATTGTGCAACATCTTGGCGCCGCAGGGTTTTGGATCGGATTTGTCGTCAGTCTCACTATTGCGGCGGCACTACTGCTGCGGCGTATGCGTAAAATTCAAGCGCTACCGGAGTCGGTATTATTCGCCAAGCTGGAAAAGCTAAAATAACTCATAATAAATGATAATTATTCCTATTGTTAAAAGAGGCGGTTTTCGCTATAATCGCGCGGATTTAGCGTTCTTTTATCAACAATAGGATTTTTATGAAGTTTAAATTAAGCCTAATTTACACCGCACTTTTTGCCGGTGTTTCTTTCGGAACAGCAGCTGAAACCAATCAGCCCATGCAATCCTCCACCGAAAATCTTGAAGAAATTGAAGTCACATCAAGCGAGCTGAAACAAATCGGCTACCATGCGATCGGTACTTCTGTCGTTTCTAAAGTTAATGTGCCTATTATTGATACCCCAACGACGGTTAATGTCGTCACTTCCCAACTGCTCAAAGATCGCAAACCGAACAACTTAACTGATGCGCTATCCAGCGTCAGTGGTGTCAGTGAAGCAAATACCTTAGGCGGAATTTTTGATGCCATCCAAAAGCGAGGCTTTGGTGGAAATCGTGATAATTCGGTTATGCGTAACGGCATCCAAGGGGGACCGTCACATAACTTTGGCGCAACCACGGAAGCCGTCGAAGTATTGAAAGGACCGGCCTCAGTGTTATATGGAATCCAAGATCCCGGCGGTGTCATTAATGTCGTAACAAAACAGCCTTTATCGGAAGCAAAACATAGCATTAGTGCAGGAATCAGCAATCATAATGCATGGAGCACTCAATTAGACTTAACCGGTCCGTTGCAAAATGGTTTCTCTTATCGTTTTATTTACGATAAACAGGAGAAAGATTATTGGCGTAATTTCGGTGAGATCAAAAATACCACTTATGCACCTTCTATTTCTTGGCAAGATGATAAAACTAAAATTTTACTCGCCTATGAGCATCTTGATTATACGCAACCTTTTGACCGCGGAACGGCTTTGGTCGTGTCTGATAACGGCGCCAGACCAAACATTCCGGCTGAACGTCGCTTAGATGAACCGAATAATCAGACCAACGGTAAAGTTGATAATTTCCAAGTCAAAATTGAACACAAATTAAGTGATACTTGGAAAATTAATGCGGCTTACGGTTATGTTCGGGATAAATATAATTATCGCCAAACCCGCGTACAAGATATCAACACCAGTTATACCGAAAGTAAAGTCTTCAGCAAAACGATCACATTGGCACCTCGAACAGCCATTCGCCGAATCGAACAACAAGCTGCCGACCAACGCATTCACACCGGCTCAATTAATTTGATCGGTGAATTTGCCATCGGGGATATTGCAAATCGATTTATTGTCGGTGTTGATGCGGCACGCAACTATCGAGATACCGGACCGGTATACAATAATGGCGGGACCAGTATTATCAATATCGATAATCCCGTTTATACAAATCCCGAACCGAGCGGCAACAAGTTAATTGCCGCGAATAACTATCAGATTAATCATATCAAAACTCTCGGCGTTTATATTCAAGATACGGCTTATTTAACAGATAAATTAATTATAACCGGTGGTTTGCGTTATGAATATTTTGATCAAGTCGCCGGACGGCACGCTATCGGTGCTGAATTTAAACCGAATACCGATCAACATGATGGAAAATTATTATCACAGCTTGGCGCAGTATATAAATTTACGCCCAATCTGGCGGTATATACCAATTATGCAGAATCATTCCGTCCACAATTTGCTATCGCAACGCTAACTGATTCCTCATTACCCGCCGAAAAAGGACAATCTGTTGAGGTTGGTACCAAGTATGAGGATACCAATATTAATGCGACTTTAGCATTGTTTAATATCAACAAGAAAAATGTGAGCGACACTTACGACGATGAAACCGTGATCGCAGGCAAACAACGTTCACGCGGTGTTGAAATAGACATTAACGGTTACTTAACGGAAAAACTCAGCGTTTCCGCAACGTATACTTATACACAAGCAGAAGCCCGCGAACATAAATATAAACCTGCAACCGTCGGACAACAATTAAACGGCGTACCAAAACACCAAGCCGCACTGTTCGTTAATTACGATGTGGGATCATTTAGCTTCGGCGACATTCGTATCGGTGCTGGAGCAAGATATTTAGGTTCTTGGAATGCGTATAACAGCGCTTATACTAATGTATATAAAATTCCGCATGCGACCATTGTTGATATATTCGCCGCTTATGAAACAAAATTAGCGAACAAAAAAGTAGCACTTCAATTTAATGTAAAAAATCTGGCGGATAAAGTGTATTATCAGTCAACCTCCGGTAATGCCGACGGTTATATTATTCCGGTATCGCTGGGATATGGTCGCGAGTATCTGTTAAATGCCAAAATTGAATTTTAGTCACTTAAAAAAATCGGGGCAGTCTCACTGCCCTTTTGTCTTTTTTAATAACGGAATAACAGATGAACTGGCAAACGGAACTGAATAATAGTTTTTATTGGCTCATCAGTACACTTTTTTGGGTGACGCTGTGTTTTTCGCTGACTGTGATAATACTCAAACAAACCGATTTCGGTCAAAAATTCTGGTTGATTACACAGCCTTGTATCACCAAAAGCAATAAACTGAAAATTATCGTATTGTGCCTGATTTTGTTTGCGTTGATTTTACTTGAAGTTCGGATAAGCGTATTAAATACTTTCTTTTACAATGGGTTATACAGTTCGTTACAGAATAAAAAAGCCGATGCATTCTGGTTTTTTGCCAGTATCAATGTGATGCTGGTGCTGTTTAAAATTATTCATTCCATTATTAATTATTTCATGCAGCAGGTATTTGAAATTCGCTGGCTGGAAAAACTCAATGCAGAGATGCTGATTCGATGGCTGGAAAATAAAAATTATTATCGGCTAAAATATGTGAAATCGATTCCGGACAACATCGATCAGCGTATTGAACAGGATGCGCGGGAATTTATCTCAAGTACGGTAGAACTGGTGCGCGGCGTTATTAATTCGGTAGTGTCAACCATTGAATTTACCCTGATTCTGTGGGGGCTGTCGGGGCTGTTGGTTTTATTCGGGCTGACAATTCCGAAAGGCGTCGTCTTTTTTATCTATGCGTTTATTATTGCCGCAACCGCATTATCAATCTGGATTGGCTATCCTTTAGTCAAACTAAATTTTAATAAAGAGCATTTCAATGGTAACTATCGCTACTCTCTGATTCGGGTGCGCGATAACGCGGAAAGTATCGCCTTTTATGGAGGCGAACAAAAAGAGCGGTCGAATTTGAGCGAGAAATTTAATACAGTCATTAAAAATCGCTGGGCGATTGTACGCAAAATGTTAGGGCTGGACGGATTTAACACCGGCGTGACGCAAATTGCGATGATCCTGCCGTTAATGTTACAAGCACCGCGCTTTTTTGCCGGGCAGGTCACCTTGGGCGATATGCACCAAACCGTTCAATCCTTTAATCGCCTGATGCGCGCATTGTCTTTTTTTCGTTTATTTTATGAAGAATTCACGCTGTATCAGGCGCGCTTAAACCGTCTCGCCGGTTTCATCAGTAAACTGGATGAGCTGGATAATACTCAAGTGCATCAGCCGGTAGAATGTACAAATCGTGTGTCACTGCGCAATTTCGGTATTCGTGATCAGGAAAATCATATTATTCTGACTAATATCAATATTGAATTACGCAACGGCGATGCGTTATTGATTCAAGGGCCTTCAGGTAGCGGTAAAACGACCTTGCTGAAAGCCATTGCGGGAATTTACCCTTTCGCCACCATGGGGCATGCCGAACGCCCCTGCGGTGCGGAAGCTTTATTTCTGCCGCAACGACCTTATATGCCACGGGGCACGCTGCGCGAAGCCATTTGTTATCCGAATATCACGGTTCGGCATGATGAATTAGAACAAGCCATGCGGGAATGTCGTTTAGCGAAATATATTCCGGCACTTGCTGTTGATAATGATTGGCAAGTTATTTTATCACCCGGCGAACTGCAAAGAGTGGCGTTTATCCGAATTCTATTAAGTAAACCGGATGTGGTATTTTTAGATGAAACAACATCGGCGTTGGACGAGCCGACGGAAGAATTACTCTACGCCATGATCAGAAACCGTTTGCCACAAATGATTATCTTAAGTATCGGTCATCGCTGCACATTGCAGCAATTCCATAACAAACGACTTTATCTGTCTTAATATATTAACTATAGAATAAATAACGTCCAACACTAAAAAAGTGCGGTCGATTTCTTCCAAAAATCTGACCGCACTTTCTAACAAAAAACGGTGAGAATGCCCACCGTTTTTAGTTCTACCGATAAATGTTATATCGACAATTTTATTCCACCACTAAAGTGCGGCAGGTATTGGTGCTGCCGCTCGCCAGTTCATCACCTTGTGTCAACAGAACCAAATCGCCGGTTACTAAGAACCCTTTGTTTTTCAACAACTGAATTGCGGCTTTTGCCCCTTCAACCGTACGGCTGACTTCTTCGCTGAAAATCGGTGTCACACCGCGATAAAGCGCACACAGGTTTAATGTCGCTTCGTTACGGGATAAAGCAAAGATCGGCAAACCGGAACTGATACGCGACATCAATAACGGCGTACGACCGCTGCTGGTCATCGTAATAATTGCCGCCACGCCTTTCATATGGTTTGCCGCAAACATCGCCGACATTGCGACAGATTCTTCAATTGTATCAAATTGCGCGTCCATACGGTGACGAGAAACATTGATGCTTGGCATTTTTTCCGCACCTAAACAAACTTTCGCCATTGCCGCCACGGTTTCCGACGGATATTGACCGGCAGCCGTTTCAGCGGAAAGCATAACCGCATCGGTACCGTCCAGCACGGCGTTCGCAACATCCATTACTTCCGCACGGGTCGGCATAGGATTGCTGATCATGGACTCCATCATTTGAGTGGCCGTAATCACAACGCGATTTAACTGGCGTGAACGACGAATTAATTTTTTCTGTACGCCGACTAATTCCGGATCGCCGATTTCTACCCCTAAATCACCACGGGCAACCATAATCACATCGGAAGCCAAAATAATATCGTCCATCGCTTCGCTGGTCGCGACCGCTTCGGCACGTTCAACTTTGGCAACGATTTTTGCATTTAATCCCGCTTCTTTAGCCAATTGGCGAGCATAATTTAAATCTTCGCCGGAACGCGGGAAAGACACCGCCAAATAATCTACGCCGATACGTGCCGCAGTGATAATATCCGCTTTATCCTTTTCAGTTAGCGCGTCTGCCGACAAACCGCCGCCCAGTTTGTTGATCCCTTTATTATTGGATAAAGGACCGCCGACCGTTACTTCGGTAAAGACTTTTGCGCCTTCAGTAGATAACACTTTCAACTGCACGCGACCGTCATCCAATAACAAAATATCGCCGGGAACCACATCTTGCGGCAAGGTTTTATAATCCAGACCGACCGCATCCTGCGTACCTTCGCCCTTCGGCAAATCGGCATCCAACACAAATTTATCACCGATGTTTAAAAAGATTTTTCCGTCTTTAAATGTCGAAACACGGATTTTAGGTCCTTGCAAATCACCCAGAATGGCAACCGTTTTACCCAGTTTTTTTGCAATTTCGCGAACACGCTGCGCACGACCGATATGATCATCCGGCGTACCATGTGAGAAATTCATACGCACAACGTTTGCACCGGCGGCAATAATTTTTTCCAGATTATTGCCACGGTCTGTTGATGGCCCCATAGTACACACGATTTTTGTTCTTCTCAGTCTTCTAGACATTATTTACTCCGTCAATTATTACGATTAATTTAAAACATTTTTTTACCGACCACAGAATAGCTGCAGCAGCGGAAAACTGGGAGGTATTATACGCTGAAAACAAAATCAGATCGAGATCACAAATTATAAAAAAATCGTAAAGAAATTGAACAATTGATTAATTTTATGACAAACAAATCCCAAATTAGAAAAAGCCCTTGTATTAACAAAAAAAACGCTATATTATTACCGCACTTTCGCAGAGCGACTATAGCTCAGTTGGTTAGAGCACCACCTTGACATGGTGGGGGTCACTGGTTCGAGTCCAGCTAGTCGCACCATTCTTTCATAACCTGTTTCACCTCTCAAAATTCTTATAAAATCTACAGATATATCGTTTTTCAAGTATTTTGCCCTCTGTAGCTAAACGTAATTATGCATTTCTAATTCGGTAATTTATGCTTTTATGGCTTCCCCCGTGACTTGCAGTACAAAAGGCGCATTATGCGCCCTTATTGAGGTGAGATTCATGATTATAGGATCCGAATCAGGACGTCATCGCCTTGCGGTGCGATCAATTCGCCGACCTCGAATAAATCAATATTCTGCTGTTGAGCGGCGGCAAAAACCTCGACCTCCGCTTCCGGTTTAACCGCGATGAGTAAACCGCCGGATGTTTGCGGATCACATAAAATGGCTTTCTGCAAATCCGTCATCGGGCCGATTTTATCACCGTAGCTATCAAAATTACGACTTGTTCCGCCCGGTATGCAGCCTTTTTCAATATAGCGCGGCACGCCGTCCAGCGTTTTAATTTTATCGAAATAAACCTTCGCGTTTAAATTCGAACCTTCACAGATTTCAGACAAATGCCCCAACAAGCCAAAACCGGTTACATCGGTCATTGCGGTTACTCCTTCAATATCGGCAAACTGACTGCCGATACTGTTCATGCGACACATGACTTCCGTCGCCAATCCCACATGTTCCGATTTTAGCTTTCCTTTTTTCTCTGCGGTGGTCAGCACACCAATACCTAACGGTTTGGTCAGGTAGAGTTTGCAACCCGCCTGTGCCGACGCATTCTTTTTCACTTTTCGAGTGTCGATAATGCCGGTGACCGCCAGACCAAAAATCGGTTCCGGTGCATCGATAGAATGTCCGCCGGCAAGGGAAATCCCCGCCTGCTGACAAGCAAAACGACCGCCCTCGACAATCCGTCGGGCGACAGAAGGCGGCAGTAACTTGATTGGGAAACCGAGAATCGCAATTGCCATAATCGGCTTGCCGCCCATGGCGAAAATATCACTGATGGCATTGGTGGCGGCGATGCGACCGAAATCAAAGGGGTCATCCACAATCGGCATAAAGAAATCCGTCGTACTGATAATTCCAATACCATTACCGATATCATAAACCGCCGCATCATCCTTGGTTTCGTTGCCGACCAATAAATGAGGGTCAGTCAGCTTTTCCATTTCCGAGTGCAATATGGTTTCCAATACTTTCGGCGAAATTTTACAGCCGCAGCCCGCACCGTGACTGTATTGTGTCAGCCGGACGGTATGGGCGACGGTTTCCTCCAGTTCGCTTTGAACCTCGTTAAGATGTTGCTCTGAATGTTGTGCTTCCATATTTTTCTCCCGCAAGTAATAAAATGACCAGTGGTTTTGGCATTATACGCTTTTACGCATAAAGTGCGGTTAATTTCTATAAAATTTTTCAGCCGATAGAAACAGGCGGTTTATACCTGATTTAGTTGCAGTGTCACAAATTTTGTTTTTCTCTTTTTATGAATGGGTTAGAATAAGCCGAAACAGCAACAGTTACGCCACCATGAATAAACGTAAACGCCCGACCTTACAGCATATTGCCGATCATCTTGGTATTACCAAAATGACTATCAGTCGCTATTTGCGCAATCCCGATTCCGTCGCGCCGGACACCCGACAAAAAATTGCGGCGGCAATAGAACGGTTCGGCTACATTCCGAATCGGGCGCCGGATATTTTGTCCAATGCCAAAAGCCGCGCCATCGGCGTACTACTGCCGTCGTTAACAAACCAGGTTTTCGCCGATGTGCTGAAAGGCGTTGAGCTGGTGACGGATAACGCCGGCTATCAGACGATGCTGGCGCACTACGGTTACAGCGAACAAAAAGAAGAACAGCGCATCGAAAGTCTGCTTTCCTATAATGTGGACGGGCTGATTTTAGCGGAAAATCACCACAGCAAACGCACGCTGAAAATGCTGGAAGTTGCCAATATTCCTGTGATTGAAATTATGGATTGCAGTAATGTGGGAAACCGCCAGGTCATCGGCTTTGATAATATTGCCGCGGCGCAATCCATGGTCGAAACCATGATTAAACGCGGTCACAACAATGTCGTGTATTTTACCGCCCGCATGGATAAACGAACCAAACTGAAAATGCAGGGCTACGAACAGGCAATGCGTAAATACGGCTTGGAACCACACAGCCTGATCACCGAACAGCCGTCGTCCTTTACGCTGGGTGCCCAGCTGCTGCGCCAAACTTTGCAGCGCTACCCCGCAACCGACGGCATATTCTGCACGAATGACGATTTGGCTATCGGTGCTTTATTTGAGTGTCAGCGCTTGGGTATAAAAATACCGCAGCAAATCGGCATTGCCGGCTTTCACGGACATGATGTAGGGCAATCCATGACCCCGCAGCTTGCTACGGTCATCACCCCTAGATTGAACATCGGCAAAACTGCGGCGCAGGAACTGTTAAACCGCCTCAACGGTATTGCGCAACAAAGCAGCGTAATTAATTTAGGTTATCAGATACACTTGGGTGACAGCATTTAGACGGAACAAAAAAGGCGACAGTCGGTCGCCCTCAATCCTTTAGCGGCTTTCCAGCTTTTTCAGTGCCGGTATTTTCGGCTTGGTGAAATAACGTAATAAAAAATAACCGATAATCGCCGATGCGCCGGAACCCAGCAAAATGCCAAGACGGGCGAAGGTATTCAATTCGCTGTTGCTGCTGCCGAAAGCAAGACCGGACAAAAACATTGACATGGTAAAGCCAATGCCGCACAGAACTGAAACGGCAAAGACCTGCTTAAAGTTGATGCCCTCGGATAATCTGGCAATCCCCAATTTCACTCCGAAATAACTGAATAAAAAGACGCCCAGCGGTTTACCCAGTAAAAGCCCTAAGGTCACGCCTAATGTTAACGGCGAGGTCAATGTTTCCCAGCCCATGCCCGATAAAGATACGCCGGCATTGGAAAAGGCAAACAGCGGCAGAATAAAAAACGAACACCACGGTGCCAGAGCGTGTTCCATATCATGCAGCACTTTCCGTCCGCGTTTACCTTTCAACGGTACACAAAAACCGATAATGACTCCTGCAAGCGTAGCATGCACACCGGATTTTAACACCGATACCCATAAAATCAGCCCGACAATCGCATAAGCGCCTAAATTCGAGACTTTAAAACGGTTTAACAAAATCAAGCCGATAATCGCGATAGTCGCCAGCACTAAAGCTTGGGTACTCAAATCATGGGAAAAAAATAAAGCGATAACGACAATAGCGCCCAAGTCATCGATAATTGCCAATGCCAGCAAAAAGATTTTCAGCGCAAAAGGAACTCGGTTACCCAACAGCGCCAACACGCCCAGTGCAAACGCGATGTCCGTTGCCATAGGAATTGCCCAGCCGTCCTGATATGCCGGAGAATCCTGATTAATTAACCAGTAAACCAACGCGGGAACCAGCATCCCGCCTACTGCACCGATAGCCGGAAAGATGGCTTTTTGATAACTGGAAATCGCGCCGATCAACAATTCGCGCTTGACTTCCAAACCGACCAGAATAAAAAACACCGCCATAAATCCGTCATTTACCCACATTAAAAGCGGTTTATTAATTTCGACCAGTGATCCGAATTGCACCACCACCGGCGCATCAAGAAAACTAAAATAAAAGTGACTTAACGGCGTATTTGCCAGCAGAATGGCAAATGCGGCAAAAAACAACAACATAATGCCGCTGGACGACTCAAGTTTCATAAAATACTTAATATATTGAACCATTTACTCTCCTAACCAAAATAATAAAAAACATACATTCTTTTAACATAAACATTAAATTTCGGTCAACAAAAATCGAGATTATTTATTCTGAAATAAAAAGTGCGGTCGATTTCTTTTAAAAATCCGACCGCACTTTCGATAAAGGGGGAATCCGCTTATAAACAGTTCTTCTCACCGCGCGACAGGCTGATTAATCCGGAACGTACAATCTCAATAATCGGGCTTTCCTCTTTTACCGTGCCGACAAAAGCATCCAGCTTATCTTTGGTACCAACCAATTGAATAGTATAAGATTTCTGACTTACGTCCACAATTTGCCCGCGGAAAATTTCTGTCAGGCGTTTCAGCTCATCTCTTGATGTGCCCTGCGCTTTCACCTTAACCAGCATCACTTCACGTTCAACATGATCGCAATCGCTCAGATTCATCACTTTGAACACATCCACCAGCTTATGCAATTGCTTCTCAATTTGCTCCAGCACCTGCTCATCACCATAAGCCTCTATTGTCATGCGCGACAAAGTTGGATCATCCGTGGGCGCTACGGTCAGGCTTTCGATATTAAACGCACGTTGGGAAAATAAGCCGACGACGCGCGATAATGCGCCCGATTCATTTTCTAATAAAACTGATAAAATTCTACGCATTATGCACTCTCCGGTTTAGTTAAAATCATTTCGTTCATGGCACCGCCGCGAATCTGCATCGGGTAAACATGTTCCGTTTCATCCACTTTTACATCCACAAAAACCAGCTTATCTTTCTGCGCAAATGCCTGTGCCAGCTTTTCTTCCAATTCTTGCGGCGTATCTATCTGAATGCCCACATGCCCATAGGCTTCCGTGAGTTTAACGAAATCCGGCAACGAATCCATGTAAGATTGTGAATGACGTCCGGAATAGATTAAATCCTGCCATTGTTTTACCATGCCCAGAAAACGGTTGTTTAAACTGATGATAACTATCGGAATGCCGTATTGTTGCGCAGTGGAAAGCTCCTGAATGTTCATCTGAATACTGCCGTCGCCGGTAACACAAACTACAGTTTCCTGCGGATACGCCAGTTTCACCCCGAGTGCGGCGGGTAAGCCGAATCCCATAGTGCCGAGACCACCGGAATTGATCCAACGGCGTGGCTGAGCAAAGGGATAATGTAGTGCAGCAAACATTTGGTGCTGACCGACATCGGACGCGACATAGGCTTTTCCCTGCGTCAAGCGATACACGGTTTCGATCACCTGCTGCGGTTTAATCACTTGACTGTGGCGATCAAATTCCAGACATTTTTTTGCCCGCCATTCTTCAATTTGCTTCCACCAATCGCTCAGATCCACCTGCGATCTGAGTAAATTTTCATCCTCCAGCAGCGCTAAAAATTCAGCCAGTACGCTATCGGCACTACCTACAATCGGAATTGCCGCCGGGACATTTTTAGAAATCGAGGCCGGATCAATATCAATATGGATCACCTTGGCATGCGGACAATACTTCGCCAGATTATTGGTAGTACGATCATCAAAACGCACCCCAATTCCCAAAATCAAATCGCTATGGTGCATTGCGGTATTCGCTTCAAAGGTACCATGCATTCCCAGCATGCCTAAAAACTGTTCATCCGTTCCCGGATAGGCCCCCAATCCCATTAATGATGCAGTCACCGGTAGATGCAGACGCTTGGCAAACTCGGTCAGCTGCGCATGACAGTTGGCGGTAATCGCGCCGCCACCGACAAATAACACCGGTTTTTTGGCAACCAACAAGGCTTTCAGTGCTTTTTTTATTTGACCTTTATGCCCGTGTACGGTTGGATTATAAGAACGCAAGACAATATCCTCAGGATATTGGTAAGGATATTTATGTGTCGGATTTACCACATCTTTCGGAATATCAATTACTACCGGGCCGGGCCGTCCGCTCGAGGCAATATAAAAGGCTTTTTTAATGATCGCAGGAATATCTTCCGCCCGTTTGACTAGAAAACTGTGTTTAACCACCGGACGTGAAATGCCCACCATATCGCATTCCTGAAACGCATCACTGCCGATAAGATTCGACATCACCTGACCAGAAAAAATTACCAGCGGCACGGAATCCATATAAGCGGTGGCGATACCGGTTATCGCATTGGTTGCGCCCGGTCCAGAAGTCACCAACACGCAGCCGACCTCACCGGTAGCCCGTGCATAGCCGTCTGCCATGTGCACCGCCGCTTGTTCATGTCGTACCAGAATATGATCGATCCCTGCTAAAGTATGAATGGCATCATAGATATCCAACACAGCACCGCCGGGATAACCGAAAACATATTTAACGCCCTGATCACGCAAGGACTGCACTACCATTTCTGCACCGGATAATTTCTTCATTTTCACCTCTCAAATTCACCGCACTTCGGCTGCCAGTTGATTGTTTATTTCCTGCGATTATTTTTACCCGAATCGAAATAGCTTGTCTATGAAAATCTATGTTCTAAACCCAATAAAATTACTAATTTCATAGAATTAAATATTGTATTTATTAAAAATAAAGAATTTTATAAATTTAATTTTATTAAATTACAAAAAAATGCGACTTTATGCCGCATTTTATAAAATAATTAAAATTAAATATTTTTATTGCAAAGTGTGATATTGATCGCAACTCAGCGTTTCTTAAACAGCAAAATCAATGTCGCTAAAGTTACCCCGGTCGCAATAAAACCGAATACGCCCGACTGCGTTAAACCAACAACCAGATAACCGACAATCGTCGCGGCGGCTACGGTTAAAGCGTAAGGCAATTNGTGCCGAGACCACCGGAATTGATCCAACGGCGTGGCTGAGCAAAGGGATAATGTAGTGCAGCAAACATTTGGTGCTGACCGACATCGGACGCGACATAGGCTTTTCCCTGCGTCAAGCGATACACGGTTTCGATCACCTGCTGCGGTTTAATCACTTGACTGTGGCGATCAAATTCCAGACATTTTTTTGCCCGCCATTCTTCAATTTGCTTCCACCAATCGCTCAGATCCACCTGCGATCTGAGTAAATTTTCATCCTCCAGCAGCGCTAAAAATTCAGCCAGTACGCTATCGGCACTACCTACAATCGGAATTGCCGCCGGGACATTTTTAGAAATCGAGGCCGGATCAATATCAATATGGATCACCTTGGCATGCGGACAATACTTCGCCAGATTATTGGTAGTACGATCATCAAAACGCACCCCAATTCCCAAAATCAAATCGCTATGGTGCATTGCGGTATTCGCTTCAAAGGTACCATGCATTCCCAGCATGCCTAAAAACTGTTCATCCGTTCCCGGATAGGCCCCCAATCCCATTAATGATGCAGTCACCGGTAGATGCAGACGCTTGGCAAACTCGGTCAGCTGCGCATGACAGTTGGCGGTAATCGCGCCGCCACCGACAAATAACACCGGTTTTTTGGCAACCAACAAGGCTTTCAGTGCTTTTTTTATTTGACCTTTATGCCCGTGTACGGTTGGATTATAAGAACGCAAGACAATATCCTCAGGATATTGGTAAGGATATTTATGTGTCGGATTTACCACATCTTTCGGAATATCAATTACTACCGGGCCGGGCCGTCCGCTCGAGGCAATATAAAAGGCTTTTTTAATGATCGCAGGAATATCTTCCGCCCGTTTGACTAGAAAACTGTGTTTAACCACCGGACGTGAAATGCCCACCATATCGCATTCCTGAAACGCATCACTGCCGATAAGATTCGACATCACCTGACCAGAAAAAATTACCAGCGGCACGGAATCCATATAAGCGGTGGCGATACCGGTTATCGCATTGGTTGCGCCCGGTCCAGAAGTCACCAACACGCAGCCGACCTCACCGGTAGCCCGTGCATAGCCGTCTGCCATGTGCACCGCCGCTTGTTCATGTCGTACCAGAATATGATCGATCCCTGCTAAAGTATGAATGGCATCATAGATATCCAACACAGCACCGCCGGGATAACCGAAAACATATTTAACGCCCTGATCACGCAAGGACTGCACTACCATTTCTGCACCGGATAATTTCTTCATTTTCACCTCTCAAATTCACCGCACTTCGGCTGCCAGTTGATTGTTTATTTCCTGCGATTATTTTTACCCGAATCGAAATAGCTTGTCTATGAAAATCTATGTTCTAAACCCAATAAAATTACTAATTTCATAGAATTAAATATTGTATTTATTAAAAATAAAGAATTTTATAAATTTAATTTTATTAAATTACAAAAAAATGCGACTTTATGCCGCATTTTATAAAATAATTAAAATTAAATATTTTTATTGCAAAGTGTGATATTGATCGCAACTCAGCGTTTCTTAAACAGCAAAATCAATGTCGCTAAAGTTACCCCGGTCGCAATAAAACCGAATACGCCCGACTGCGTTAAACCAACAACCAGATAACCGACAATCGTCGCGGCGGCTACGGTTAAAGCGTAAGGCAATTGGGTAGTGACGTGATCCATGTGATTACATTTCGCCCCGGTGGAAGATAAAATCGTGGTATCGGAAACCGGCGAGCAGTGATCGCCGCACACCGCCCCCGCCATCACCGCAGATAAACAAGGCAACATCAGTTCCGGTGCGGCATTTGCCGCAATCGCCGCAGCAATCGGCAGCATAATTCCAAATGTTCCCCAACTGGTACCGGTTGAAAATGCCATTACCGAGGCCAAAATAAACAGCAGTGCGGGCAGCACGGCAACGGGCAAATTTCCCGATACCAGACCGGACAGATAAGTTCCGGTTTTCATATCGCCGACGACATTATTAATCGTCCATGCGAAACACAGAATTAAAATTGCGCCGAGCATAGACTTCATTCCCACCGACCAAGATTTCAGATAATCGGCGACACTGACCTGACGGTCAAACAGAATACACAGCGTGACCATCACAATGGAGGCGGCTCCCCCGACCACCAACGAAACGCCGACGGTGGTATTTTCAAATGCGCCTAATACGGAAAACGACTGTCCTTCCGCCGCTAACGCCTGATTACCGGTGTACAGCATGGTAGAGACCGTCGCCACAATCAAGACAATAATCGGCAAAAACAGATTACGCACATGCCCTGTAACGCCGGATTGCATTTCTTCACTTTCTCCCCCCTTTTCCATCGCCAGTTTTTCATGTCTTGCCATAGAACCGATATCAAAAGAAAAATAAGCCACAAAAAACACCATCAGAATGGAAAAAATCGCATAGAAATTCATCGCACTCATCGCCATAAACGCGCCGATCGGCGAATAATCGGTCATCGCATAAGTGGCAAGCAAGCCCGAAATCAGCGTAATAATATATGCTCCCCAGCTGGATACCGGCATCATCACACACATCGGCGCCGCCGTAGAATCAAGAATGTAGGCAAGTTTGGCGCGCGAAACATTAAATTTATCGGTTACCGGACGGGCAATCGCGCCGACCGCCAGACTATGAAAATAATCGTCGATAAAGGTTACAAACACCAAAGATGCCGCCATCAGTTTTGCGCCGCGGCGGTCTTTAATACGTTGCTGCGCCCATTCGGCAAAGGCTCGGTTACTGCCCGATACAGTCAATAATGAGGTTAAAATACCGAGCAATAACAGGAATAAAAGAATATTAATAGTATCAAAATTAACACCGCCGTCGCTGTACACCAATGAAGCCACATTGCCGAACAAATATGTCAGCGCAGTGCCGGGATTGAAATTCGCCAGCATGAACGAACCGACAATAATCCCGACGCTTAAAGACAAAATCACTTTACGCGTAATAATTGCCAGCAGCAATGCCAGAATCGGCGGCACAACCGACCACAACGAGGTGGAATAATCTACAAGTTCCATTTATGTTCTACCTAAAGATAAGGGAGAACCACTGAAGTTAACTATTTTAAAGAATGGTCTGATTTAAAATAAAAAGGCAGGTAAAAAAGTAATGACCTAACCTAACCAGTAGCGCTCCATAGTGATTAACAAAACTATGACAGTGACGCTTCTTTCGACAGCGCCCCCAACCAGTTAAAATGACTTTCAACTGATTTCGGCAGCCATTCCTTTCCTTTTTCCTCATCGCTATCCACTCAGAAAAAATACTTATAATGGCTGCACCTCTACATACATAGGACGCAGCAAAGATTACAATAAGTTGATAAAAATGCCAAGAGCAAAAATAAAAATTTTTTATTTTTAACCGCACTTATTCCGTATATATATAAAAAAATATGGCATTCAATTTAAAATAAGATTTACCTTACAACATATTTTCGTTATTATGCAGCAATTGTTTTAAATTCGTTTAATTAATTTTTAATACATCAGAGGAATAGCTATGAACGAAATATTAAAAACATTAACAAATATTCGCAGCCTGCGTGCGGCTGCCCGTGAATTAAGTTTAGTGCAATTGGAAAGTATTTTAGATAAACTGCAAATCGTCGTTGCGGAAAAACGGGAAGAAGCCGACCGCTTGCAACAGCAAGAAGTCGAACGCCAAGAGCGCATCGAAAAATACCGAGCCTTATTAAAACAAGACGGTATTACCGCCGACGAACTTGCCGAAATCCTTAATACAGACAGCACTCCGCCACGTAAGAAAAGAACACCGCGCCCCGCCAAATACCGCTATACCGATGAAAACGGCGACACAAAAACTTGGACCGGTCAGGGCAGAACACCGCGGACAATTCAAGCAGCGCTGGATGCGGGAAAATCATTAACCGATTTTGAAATTTAATCCGATTTATTCTCCACCGAAAACCCATATTTAGTTATATTTATGGGTTTTTACTTTTTTATCATCTGAAAAGAACTGCGACACAATATTATGATCGAAAATAAAATCTTACTTACTGATTGCCCTGACGATAAAGGTCTGATCGCCAAAATTACGAATATTTGCTATAAACATCAACTTAATATTATTCATAATAATCAATTTGTCGATTTTGAGACGAAACATTTTTTCATGCGCACCGAATTACAAGGTATTTTTAATCCGGAAACCTTATTGGCGGATTTAGCGTTCAGTCTGCCGCAAGGCACCAATAATCGCTTAATCGGCGCCAAGCGAAAACGAATCGTGATTCTGGTCACCAAAGAAGCCCATTGTATCGGCGATATTCTGATGAAAAACTATTATAGCGGTCTGGATGTAGACATTGCTGCGGTAATCGGCAACCACAACACCTTAAGAACCTTAGTGGAACGCTTTGAGGTGCCGTTTCACTGCATCAGTCACGAAGGGTTAAGCCGGATTGAACATGATCGGCTGCTGGCGGAAAAAATCGACGACTATGCCCCGGATTACATTGTGCTGGCAAAATATATGCGCGTGCTGAATCCGCAGTTCGTCGCCCGCTATCCGAATCGTGTTATCAATATTCATCATTCCTTCCTGCCAGCATTTATCGGTGCCAGACCTTATCAGCAGGCTTATGAACGCGGTGTAAAGATTATCGGTGCGACGGCGCATTTCATTAATAACGAACTGGATCAAGGCCCGATCATTATGCAAAATGTGATCAATATCGACCACACCTATAGCGCCGACGCCATGATGCGTGCCGGTCGCGATGTGGAAAAAAGCGTGTTGACTCGAGCGTTGGATCTCGCCTTACATGATCGGATTTTCGTTTATCAGAATAAAACCATTGTGCTGTAGATAGTATTATGTAGCAATTGAATAAAGTCCGAAATTAGAACGAAAATCAATTATTTATCAATGCCATTTTCGGTTTCTTTACCGCAAACGGCATTTCTTTTTTGATTTATTTTACTAATTTTTGCTCTTTTTTACTTGTATTGCACAATTTGTCTTTTCAAGACGTAGTCACACCGTTCGATTTACGCTGTCAATAGCATTTCGTCATATTACATTTGTTCTTTTAACTATTTGACGTTTGAGAGATTTATTTAGACTGAAAGTGATCACTTCAATAAGTTATTTTTCATGGTGATTGCTTTGCTGAATCACCACTCTAAAGTGTGTAGTGAAAACTTTCATCGTTGGACGCTTTAACTTAATGAAATAGCTTGTATATAGCAAACTATTTTACATTCACCACAACCGTCACAAAAATGGCTGAAAAGATGTTCAGGGGCGGCAAAAGGCGATCTTGCAGATCGGC
The DNA here is from genome assembly GCA_000752995.2 of Haemophilus massiliensis. Lineage (GTDB taxonomy): Bacteria > Pseudomonadota > Gammaproteobacteria > Enterobacterales > Pasteurellaceae > Necropsobacter > Necropsobacter massiliensis_B. The sequence goes on from LM994635.1 coordinate 529,219, forward strand.
GTTTACGTTCGGGAGCAGTTTAAGCTCTCCCAAATAGCCTCGAAATAAACTTAGGTTCTTCTTGTTTTATCGAAAATTCAATAGCGTTTTGACGTAAAAATTAACGCAGAGCAAGCAACGAATTGCCAAAAATAACCGCTTCGGGATCAAGATAAACCGCTCCCCAAGGCGGCGCTGCAAGGCTATTCGGATCGATAAATAAGCTTTTTAAATCTTGTTGAAAACCTGCTTCAATTAAAGCGGCAATATGCGCTAAGTTTTCCACACCTGCCCACTGTTCCGTCCAATTAGGTTGGCGGAAAAAGTCGAATATGGGGTGAACGGCTTGTTCATTAGGCGAATAGTAAAAAATCACTCCAAGCAAATGCCCACTAGTTGAAATCCATTGGTGAATGGGTTACATAGATTCTCCAAAATTCCCATAAATTCAAAATCAATTTATTTAACCATATTTGGGTGTGTTTGGCGGTGATAAAAATCAAAAAAACATCAATGAATACATTTAAGCGCGAGTTTTCGCTATTTTTGCAAAAACAACCATTTATTTCTCTGATTTTGAGCATGAAATCGTTATACTAGCCTTTTCTCGGTTACTAATAAGGATTTCTTATGCCTGTTTTAAATAAAGGAGTGTGGACGCAAGATGAAAAACTTGACCACACCGATGTGATTCCAACTCTCACGCACCCAGAAGCGGAGCGTTATCATCTTTACATTTCCTACGCTTGCCCTTATGCCCACCGTGTGAATTTGGTGGCGCATTATTTGGGGCTGACAGAGGCGATTTCAATTTCAAGCGTTGACCCGAAAAATGAAAATGGCTGGGCGTTTAGTGCGGAATATCCCGATCCACTCAACGGCGCGGATTTTTTGTGGCAAATCTATACCAAACACCAAGTGGATTTTTCAGGGCGTGCGGTCGTGCCTGCGTTTTGGGATAAACAAACGCAAAAACTCGTCAGCAACACCTCCGCAGAATTGGCGTTGGATTTAGCCACAAATTGGCTGCCATTAGCTAAGAACCCTGTGGAGCTTGTGCCAGCAGCATTGCGTGATGAGATTATGGCAATGACCGAATGGCTCAACACCAACGTCACGGGCAAAGTGTACACCGTTGGTTTTGCTAAAAGTCAATGCTGCTACGACAAAGCTCAAAAAGAGCTTTTCGACACCTTTACTGAGCTAGACGCACGCCTTGCCAGCCAATCTTATTTATTCGGCGAACAAATTACCTTGGCGGATTTCTTCCTCTTCCCAACGTTGATCCGCTTTGAAAGCGTGTACGCAATGTTGTTTAAATGCAATGCACAGCCATTGAGCGATTTCTCGAATTTATATCGCTATATGCTTGATTTATATAATATTGAGAGTATTCGTGCAACGGTGGATGTGAGCTACACCAAGCTCAATTATTTCTACTCTTTTGCTGGACAAAATCCAAGCAGAATTGTGCCAGCTGGACCGCAATTAGCATGGGTGAAGTAATTAAAGTTCAAGCTTATTAGCCTTTGAGTCATAAGGGAGGAATAGATTTCTCCCTTATGACGCTATTAAGTTAAATATGTAAATTATGGTTTATAAAGACAATAATTCTTTTATATCTTTAAATACACTTATTAAACCAATAATACTTATAACAATACCAATCCAAGTAAGTTTATTATTTAATTTTTGATTTTGTTTTGCATCTATTCTTTCTGCTTCTTGACGAAGTAACGCTTGTTTTTCCTGTTTTTCATCATCATCAATTTTTAAAATATAATGGACTGTATTAATTTGTTTGGTTAATTCATTATTGAGCTTGTTTATATTTAACGCTTTTTCTATCTTTTCCCAAGCCATTGTTAAACTTGTATGTGCTCGCTTTACTGGCTGGATAAACATATAACGTGCATTAAATTTTGCAATTTGAAGATATATATTACGCAATTCTTGCATACTTTTTTCATTTTCATTAGAAAGTGAAATGACTTGTGATAATTTATTATTAATACTTTCAATTGCTCCAAGATAAGCATGAGCAAGCGCTAATAAAATAATATGTCTTTGGAAGAGAAATTCCTGTTTTTCCATATTGGTAAGAAACATTAATCCTTTGCCATCAATATGCCCATAATGTGTAGACGTTTCCCATAAATCATCTAATTGTATAGACTTAGAATCTCTTACCGCAGCGCAAGTAACTGCAACTTCTTTATCGTTTGGCTTTTCTTTATCCGTAATCATTAGCGTTAATCGGCATAAATCATCGTATTTTTTCCACGACAATTTTTTATCTTCATTAAAGTTGTACCATTCTTGAGAGCACCAGCTTTGCAATGTTTCTAATAAAGTATCATTATTATAAAAATTAACATAAATATGTTGGCAAAAATCTTTACTGTCAGTGAAAAATGATAAGTACCAATTATGTTCATTAATTTCTTTAAATTGAGAAGTTTCTAATAAAATATTACGTAAAAACTTAATATCTCTATTATCAATTTTAAGCAGTTTATTATGAGATAATTCCATTTCAATAAATTGTGATGATTTAATAGAATAAATTCTCGCAATTTTCTTTAAAGAAGACATATTTACCCCTTAATTTAGATAGTATTACATATAAAATATGCTAATTTAAAATACAAACCTATTGTTAGTTAATTCTTATATAAAGTATTCTATATTTTAGTGTTAGGAAGGTTAAAATTAATTCATATATTAAACTCGGTTTTTCTATCTATTTTACCTTCTACTTCATCCAAAACAACTCCAATATCCTCCCACACTTGTTTTATCGGAATGGGTAAATTTTGTGCAAAATAGTAATGAGCAGTTTTTAATATTATGGTCGCTAATATTTCGCCTTGATAATCCAGATTTTTATTCGGAAACCTTTGTTGTTGGTAGTGGATGAAATTTTGCTTAATCATCAAAAACATATCATCCCAAAGGTGGTGACGTTTAGTTTTTACTTTCCACAGTGCCAAAATTAACTCTCGTTGCTCATAAAGTGTAGGAATGACTTCGTTGGTGAATGTTGAAATATTTTGGTTGCCTGAAAGTCGATCTATCAAAATTGTCTGATATTTAGCCTTAAAATCCGCAATCATTGCCCCTACTAAGTCGCTTTTACCTGAATAATATTTGTAAAAAGTGGCACGATTGACCATTGCCGTGTCGCAAATATCTTGCACGGCGATTTTGTCAAATTCTTGATTTTTCAACACTTCAATCAAAGCATTTCTAATCATTTTGTGCGTGCGGATAACACGTAAGTCTTGTTTTTCGGTTTCGGATAGCATAACAATTTTGCCTTGTTTTGGAATTTTAACAATACAAATTTTGAATTTTGTGCAGTTATCTTAGCAGATAGTTGTAATTTTGACGGTATTTTTTGTTTAAAAACAAGCGATAAAATAACCGCACTATTAACAAATAAGGTAAGGCGTGTTTTTATGAAACGCAAAACTGATGTTGCAAATTTAGGTCTACCTGTTTTTGCCGAGCCGAAAAAAGATTTGATTGGTAAACCGAATGTGTCTACCGATTCTTGGTACGTGTTGTGCAATTTTCCGCACGAAGGACGTGACATTGGCTTTGAATGGCATCAAGCCATCTTTACCGAACACGGTCAAAAAGTTTCTGCCACCGAATTTTTGTTAATGGACGCGAGCCGTCAAATTTGGTTGGATAAGGGATCAACCGACCGCACTTTATAAATGCATTTGGTTGATCAAACGCTACCCGAAATAACGGTCAGTTTTTCCCAAAAATTTACAAAACTCAACCGCTTAACTTAAAGAGAAAACAATGAAAAAATTATTTAATTTCTACCGCAACAACTGGTTTCGCCTAACCTTTCCAACCTTTATCGCGATATCGTTTTATATGATTTTTTGGGGTGCGCATTCGCTGTCCGCCATTCAAATTATTCTCACGGCAAGTTTTATGGCACTCTTAATTCATCAATTTGAAGAATACGTTTTGCCTGGCGGCGCGCCTGTGATTATCAACTTGGCGACCTTTAACGAACAAGAAAATTTTCTGCGTTATCCAGGCAATATGCACTCGTCAATGTGGGTGAATACGCTGGCACATATAGCCTATATCGTGGCGATTTTCCACCCTGAATGGACGTGGCTCGGCATTGGTACGATGTGCTTTAACCTGTTTCAGTTTGTCGGACACGGCATTCAAATGAATAAAGCCCTGAAAACGTGGTACAACCCAGGACTTGCGTCCGTGATTTTCCTGTTTATCCCGATTTCGCTCTATTACTTTTATTTTGTGTCGCAAAATGATTTGGTGTCAGGTTGGCACTGGGCGGCTGGCATCGGCGGCTTTATCGGTTTGCTGTTGGTGACTACGATTGCGCCTGTGCAAATCTTAAAAGACAAAAACACACCGTATCCAATTACGGATGAACAGTTTGAGAAATTTAAGAAGATTACGGCGTTGTGTAGAATTAAATAAACGGTAGGATTTTTGGGAGAATTTGCAAAATCGCCCCAAAATTCGACCGCACTTTAGGGCTAATTCTCTTCTCACAAATCTCTCGCCACTTTTGCAGCGTGTCAGCAAGGGTGGATTGGGGGATAAATCGGGCAAAACGTTCTACGTTTGCGATGAAAAACAGTCCGCAACCGGACCGCTATCCGCTTAACCAGATGTCAGCCTTGTGGATTAACAACGCACAATCTCGCCACTTGGTTGGATTATGTGATCGGCACAATTCTAATGATTGCGTGGTACGGCGGTGTGGTGCGTGTGTTGATTCCAAAAATCTGGCAGCGTTTGGATTCGCCGTATCCATTCTCGGAAGAAGAAATGAAACGGTTTGATACCTTATATCCACATTTGGCAGGCAAGTAGTCTGTTTTAACTTTGCTCCCAATTAACGCAAAGTGATGAAATGATTATTTCCAAAAACGCAAAAATACTTTTCAAAAACAGGGCTTTTTCGCTCTGTTTTTTTCTTTAAAATAAGCCTATCAAATTTTAGAACAAGGAAAAACAATGAAAAAAATACCCGCACTTTTTGTCGGTCACGGCAACCCGATGAACGCCATTATGCCGCACAATCCGTTCAATCAAGGCTTTGCCGAAATAACGCAAGCCTTTGAAAAACCAAAACTTATTTTTTGTATTTCCGCCCATTGGTACAGCAGCAAATTGCAAGTAATGGGAGCAGAAAATCCGCCGATGATTTATGATTTTTACGGCTTTCCCGATGAACTCAGCCAAGTGGTTTACCCCGCCAAAGGTAGCCCCGAATTTGCTCGTCAGTTGCAGGCGTTGCTTGCCCCTGAGCCTGTGCATTTCAATGCCGAGCGTGGCTTTGATCATGGGGCGTGGGCGGCGCTGAAACATCTCTACCCTGATGCCGATATTCCTGTGGTGCAGCTCAGTCTTGACCGCACCAAACCGCTGGAATGGCACTACAATTTAGCAAAAAATTGCAGCCGCTGCGTGAACAAGGTGTGCTAATTTTGGGCAGCGGCGACATCGTCCACAATCTGCGAGCAATGGATTGGGCGAACGCCGACACCATTGGGGCAGGTTACGATTGGGCATTTGCCTTCCGTGACCAAATCAACCAAGCAATCAGCGAAAACAACACCCAAGCCCTTGTGCATATTGAACAATTCGGCGAAACCGCCGAGCTTTCCGTGCCAACGCCCGACCACTATCTACCGCTGCTTTATGTAATGGCATTGCGTGAGAAAGATGACAAAATCACTTTTTTCAACGATGAATTAGTTGGTGGATCGATTAGTATGACATCGGTGCTGGTGGGGTGATTTCGTTGCAAATATTTCATTAAATACAAGCGGTCATTTTTTTAGAAAATCTGACCGCTTGTAACTTAATGCGAATGCCCACAACCGTGTGGGATCTTTTCGTCTGTTTTTATCGCTCGCCACGCCTTTTTCGTCACCTCCCAAATAATCCAAATCGCGATAATCAGCAGTGATCCACCGTTTAACAACGCCAAATATCGGCGCCATTTTTCGCCCAAGTCAGTGTCAATAAAACAAGCCCCAAGCTCAAACTGTCGTTCAGCATATGCCCAGCGTCCGCCATTAACGCCAAGCTATTAAACGCCTTGCCTGCCACATATTCCACGCCCATAAAGAGCGAAATTAAGCCAAAATTTGCCCAAATTGCCCGTTGATTTTTGCTTGATTGTGCCATTTTTTATTCCTCAAATTCTTACATTGTGGCTAGAATAAAGGCTGTATCCACTACAAGCTCAAGTTTTTTTATACTTACACGAGGAAAATTAGCCCAACAAACGGGATTGAACGCGGAAACTTTGCGTTACTATGAAAAAATCGGCATTTTAGCCCCGCCTGCACAGGGCGAAAATGGCTATCGTTTATACAACTCATCCGCCATTGCACGGCTGGTATTTGTGAAAAAATACCGTGCATTGGGCTTTAGCATTGATGAAATTAAATCCATTTGGCATTGCAAGCAGACGAAAATAGCCCGTGCAACAATCTGCATTTACTGGTAGATAGGCATTCTGCGGCGAATAGAGCGTCCACGCAAGCAGGCTCGCACTTGATGATCGCCGTATTATATGATGGAATTATCACAATTCAGATGACACAATGGTTAAATAATAATGTAATAGGCAAGGCGTATGCTGTCGGTTTTACTAATAATCAGGAGAAATATAAACATTTATCTGGTGAGTAATTAGACAAGTGTTCAGCTCATCAACGTTATTTATTTGGCAAACGAAAACGGAATCTAGTTATAAACGAAAGTGCGGTGAAAATGACCGCACTTTTATAATGTTCTGTTATCTTCATTCTTCCGAAGTGGAGCCGATACTGTCGGAGAATGCCTGTAAGCCTTGCGCGTTACCGGATTTCACCATAGTCTGCATTGCGCGGGTCGGTTGATGAATCAGTTTGTTGGTCAGTTTATAGCTTAATTCCTGCAATATCTGCTCGGCATTTTCACCCTGTCGTAGCGATAACAGCGCTCTTTCCAACAATGCCTGACGGGTTTGTTCGGCATCGTCACGGTAAGCGCGAATCAAACCGGAAAACTGATGTACCTTAAGCCATTGATAAAAAGCTTGATTTTCCTGCCGGATAATCGCCGCTGCCTGCGTTGAAGCCTGTTCTCTGCGATTTACGTTACGTTGAATAATATGTTGCAAGTCATCCACCGTGTAATGATAAACACTTTCCAGTTCGCCGACGCTTTCCTCGACATCGCGCGGCACGGCAATATCCACAATCAACATCGGTTGATGATGCCTTTTCTGTTGCGCCAACCGAACCATCTCCCGTGTAATCAGCACCTGCTGGCTGCCGGTTGAGCTGATAATAATGTCCGCCTGCTCCACACCTTGCTGCAAGTCATTCAGCGATAGGATGCAAATATGCTGATCCGCATCCAGCTTTTCAACCAGCGCCTGTGCACGAGCCAATGTGCGATTGGCAATGGTCAAGCTTTTCACCCCATGGCGCAATAAATGGCGGCTAACCAGTTCGATGGTTTCTCCGGCGCCGACCAAAAGAATATTCAGCTTGTGCAGGCTGTCAAAAATCTGGCGCGCCAAGGTACAGGCGGTATAGGCGACGGATACCGCATTTTCGCCGATATCGGTTTCCGTGCGCACTCGTTTGGCGGCGGCAAAGGTTTTCTGAAACAAGCGTGAAAACTCACCGGAAACGGCGCTTCCGTGTCGCTGATAAAACTGTTCGCTGATTTGATAGGCTTGTTTCACTTGGCCTAAAATTTGCGGCTCGCCCAGTATTAACGAATCCAGTCCGCAGGCAACGCGCATTAAATGTTCGGTTGCCTGCTGATTTTGTGCCGAATAAAGATAATCACTCAGCGCGTCAATGCTTAACTGATGTACGTCGGCAAACCAACTTATACAGCGTTGCAGCCAATGGTCGGTGTCCTGTGGCGGGATCTGTTTATTGTGAAAATACACTTCCGTACGGTTACATGTGGAGAGAATCACCGCACTGTCCGCCAGTGCGGATTGGCTGAGTTGGCGTAACGCCAAAAGTCGCTTTTCTTCAGAAAAAGCGACTTTTTCACGCAATGCCACGGAAGCGGTTTTATGGTTAATACCTAACACAAGAATTGTCATAAACTCGTTGAAAACTGACCGCACTTTGCGCTCAATATCCCCACATTCTCAAAACAGAAAAATAAAGCCTTGTCATTTTAAGCAATTATGTTCACTGTAGCAAATCAGATTCTCTATTTTTATTCAGAATAACCTAATTTGATTAGAAATTATCTTTTGCCTGACGCAACGCCGTAAATTCAGCCGGCGTTTTTGCCTGTAAAAACGGATTAATAGATTTCTCAAATCCTAATGTAGTCGGCACGCTGGGTTTGTTCGCAGCCCGCCATCCTTTCACTTGTTCTAAATAGCGACGCATGACCGCTGGATTATGTGCGACGGTCGCGGCAAAAGCCAGATTGCTCAACGTATATTCATGCGCCGGGCAAACAATCGTCTCATCAGGCAGCGCTTTCAGCCGCTGGAGCGACTCGAACATTTGCCGATAATCACCGGTGAACACTCTACCGCAACCGGCGGAAAACAAACAATCGCCGCAAAATAAATGCCCGTCAATTAGAAAGCTGACATGTTGCGCGGTATGTCCGCCGCTGGGCAGCACCGTGATCCGATAATGCGCAGTGACAATCTCTCCCTCGCTTACAAGCTGTGTGGCGCCTTTGTCGGCAGTTTCCGGCGGGCCAAATACCGGCACCTGCGGATAAGCGCGTTTAAACGCGCCCACACCGCAGACATGATCATCGTGCTTATGCGTCAACAGCAATGCCTCCACCTCCAGTTTATGCCGGGTTAAAAAGCGAAACAAATTCTCGGTTTCCGGAAGGTCGATCACAATTACGGGCAAATTTTCTCGTCCGTAAACCCAAATATAGTTATCATGAAGGGCAGGAATCGGAAATAACATGCAATTATCCTCGAGGTTAATAATGAAATGGAACGCAAAATCCTCCAGCGCTTTCAATCAGCCTACCAGTTGGCAGCAGTTGCAGCGCGGCAGTCTGTATTGTAATGCACTTAACCGCTATTTTACCAACTGGTTGCCGAAAATTCTCGGTGATCATCTGTTAAAAATCGGCGGACTGAGCGGCGAAATTCATTGTGAGTTACCGCACTTGCACCAAATGATCGTATCGACAGAAATTGACGAAAATCTGACCGCACTTTTAACTGAAGATAATCTTTCGCTGATGCAAGCAAGTCTTCTAGAACTGCCTTTCGTTGAAGATTCAATCAACGCCTGCCTGCTGATCAATGTGTTAAATTTCAGTCAGGATCCGCACCAGATTCTGCGCGAAATCAACCGCGTACTCTGCGACGACGGCTATCTGTTCGTCTCACTTTTTAATCCGTTCAGCCGTCTATTGTTCAAGCGCACGCTCGGCATTACACCGCAACAGTCGTTTCCTTTCCGGCAATATCTGCTGTGCCGGGTGATCGATTGGCTGGAACTGCTGAATTTTGACATTCTGGCGCAGCAACATTTACCCCTGCACAATGAACACGGGCTGTTTTCGCCGTTAACCGTGATCTGCGCACAAAAACGGGTGTGTCCGCTCACGCTACAACCTCAAAAAATGCACTTCCGCGCCGCAGGCAATCTTGAACCGGCCAACGCCTTTAAGCAGATTAAGGAAAATTAAGCAAAGGCAACCAGGTTCAAAAACGGGCGTTAATCGGCACGCGACGGTATATTATGCTTGCCCGATTAAGCAAACTCCCCTATTATGCTCCACTTTAATCCACAAGAGAGAACAGCATGACAGCACAAACCTTTATTCCCGGTAAAGATGCCGCCCTCGAAGAAAGTATCGCAAAATTTCAACAAAAACTGACCGCACTTGGCTTTGATATTGAAGAAGCCTCGTGGCTAAATCCGGTACCGAACGTGTGGTCCGTGCATATTCGTGACAAAGATTGCCCGCAATGTTTTGCCAACGGTAAAGGCGCAAGCAAAAAAGCAGCGCTGGCTTCAGCACTGGGTGAATATTTCGAACGTTTGTCAACTAATTATTTCTTCGCGGATTTTTATCTCGGACAAGAGATCGCCAACGGCGATTTCGTGCATTATCCGTCAGAAAAATGGTTTCCGATTGAAGACGATGAATTGCTGCCGTCGGGGATTTTAAATCAGGAACTGCTGAATTATTATGATCCGAATAACGAACTGACCCCGGAATTGCTGGTCGATCTGCAATCCGGCAATGCTGAACGCGGCATTGTGGCGCTGCCTTATGTGCGCCAGTCGGATCAACGCACGGTTTATTTTCCGCAAAGCATTATCGCGAATCTATATGTCTCCAACGGGATGTCCGCCGGTAATACGCGCTATGAAGCCCGAGTGCAGGGATTGTCGGAAGTGTTTGAGCGCTATGTAAAAAATAAAATTATCGCCGAGGCGATCAGCCTGCCGTTGATCCCGGAACATGTTATGGCGCACTACCCTTCGGTGCAGGCATCAATTCAAAAGTTGGAAGAGGAAGGTTTTCCGATTCTGGCTTATGACGCGTCCTTAGGCGGTCAATATCCGGTGATTTGCGTTATCTTGCTGAACCCGCGCAACGGCACCTGTTTTGCGTCTTTCGGTGCGCACCCGAATTTTCAGGTGGCGCTGGAACGCACCGTTACGGAATTGTTACAAGGGCGCAGCTTAAAGGATTTGGATGTGTTTACCCCGCCGTCGTTTAATAATGACGACGTCGCCGATCACGCGAATCTGGAAACGCATTTTATTGATTCCAGCGGCTTGATCTCATGGGATGTATTTAAACAAGAAGCGGATTTTGCCTTCACCGATTGGGACTTTTCCGGCAATACCCATCAAGAGTACGATAATCTCATGGCGATCTTTCAAGCGCAGCAAAAAGAAGTCTATATTATGGATTACACCCATCTGGATGTGTATGCCTGCCGTATTATCGTGCCGGGCATGTCGGATATTTATCCCGCCGATGATCTGATTTACGCCAATAACAACATGGGTATGGACTGGCGTGAGATTTTGCTCGATCTGCCGCATTTTCATCATACGCAGGAAACCTACCGAGAATTGCTGGCGGAACTGGATGAACAAGGCATTGACGACGCCACCAGAGTACGCGAGTTTATCGGCATTGTCGCCCCGCCGCAATCAGGCTGGACAACGCTGCGTATCGGCGAGCTGAAATCCATGTTGTATTTGGCGATTCAGGATCTGGACAATGCGCTGGAGTGGGCGAGTTGGACATTAAATATGAGTGCTTCGGTCTTCAGCCCGGCGCGCGCCAACTATTACCGCTGTTTAATCAGTTCCCTTGAGTTGTTTTCCGACAGCACGCGCACGCCGGAACAATATCGTATGGTATTTGAGAAAATGTACGGCGATACTGCGGTCGCGCTTGCTTGGAACGCGATACAAGGCGGCAATCCGTTTTATGATTTGCCAGCCACTGACGAGCGGTTACAGCATTTCCACGCGCATCAGAAACTGCTTACCGCCTATGCCAAACTGCAAAAAGCCAAATGCGAACACCGACAATAAGCCGCAATTCGCATCAACCGGCGCCAGACCAAACTGTGCACCGATTTATCATACTGTGATCCGGCGCAAAGAAATATACTTAATTTAACGTTATGATAACAAACAATCTTCTCAGCTTATTAAGGAGTATATTATGCAAAATTGGACTGCCGAAATGTGGCAAGCCGCGCTTATCGGTTTAGTTGTCGGGGTAATTATCGGTTATGTGCTGCTACGTTTTACCAAAGGATCGGTGAAAAAACAAGTGAAAACTGAAGCAGAATTACAGCAAGTCAAACATGAACTCGGTAATCAAAAACAACAGCTGGAAAAACATTTTGCCGAAAGCGCCGAATTGTTGAAAACGATGGCACAAGACTATCAGAAACTTTATCGTCATCTAGCTTCATCATCAAATACATTATTGCCGGAACTGGCCGATAAGGAATGGTTCGCGCAAAATCTTATTGCACACCAGAATGCAGCGGAGGCGGACAGCAATCAGGGCGAAGACAACCAACCGCGGGATTATTCAGAAGGCTCTTCCGGTATTCTAAAAGCGGAAAAATAAATTCTGACGACAATGGTGGATTTCAGATTCACCATTTTTTGCCGATTATCTTCGCCCCATCATTGAATAATGCGACATTATGGAATAAGCACGAAAAAATCGTTGATTGTATGATATTATTCCAAACCAACTACGCCTTAAGCCGTGTTTACCGAACTTGAATTCAGTGCGTAAATCGACCGCACTTTTTATTTTGTGCTATCATAGCGCCAATTTAACCTTACAGGAAAGAACCATGACCGATCAAATTCAACCGATTGACCCCGATACTGCAATTGACATCGCCTACGATATTTTTCTTGAAATGGCGGGTGAAAACCTTGATCCGGCAGATATTATGCTGTTTAACCTCCAATTTGAAGAACGCGGTGCCGTTGAATTCGTCGAAACCGCCGAAGATTGGGAACAAGAAATCGGTGTGCTTATCGACCCCGACGCATACGCCGAAGTCTGGATCGGTCTGCTTAATGAACAGGACGAAATGGACGATATTTTTGCTAAATTCTTAATCTCTCACCGTGAAGAAGAACGGGAATATCATATTGTTTGGAAGAAATAAGCTAAAAGTGCGGTTGTTTTTATTTAAAAATCTGCCAAAAACTACATTTAGTTTTTAAGCTCCCTGCAAGAAAATCCATCAATAAGTAGGATGGGCTAAAACCTAGCCTACAGGACATATACCGATATTAAATACATCATATTTTCCCATTCTTTCTCAATGATACAATACAACCGAGAATAACAATAATTGCGCCGACACCTTGATAAATAGAAATCACTTCATCTAAAACCAAATAGCCAGCTATGGCAGTAGATAAAGGAACGGTTAACTGAATAAGATTAAAAACGATGACGCCTTGCTTCTGAACAATATAAAATGCCAATAACATGCCCGTCAGCATGCCGTATATACCGGCCAAAACCAGGCCGGTTAATAATCCGACACTTGCATCCCGTAAATACTGAATATGTCCGGTATAAATCGCCAGAATTAAGAAAATCAATCCAGATATGGTGGCGGTGGAGGCGCTGATTACGATTGCACTTAGCTGTTCGGCAACCTTTTTAACAATGAGATTTTGTATCGACTGGATAACAATAGCGGCGGTCAAAAACAAAGCGCCGGTAATAAAATCGTCTCCTTCGTCGGATTGATTACCATAAAGCACAAAAATTAGCGAACCTAATACGGCTAAAAAACCGCCGATATAAAAATTCGGTTGTCCTGCTTTAGTACGTTCATCCTTAAAAAAAACCGATGCCATCACAACAGATAACGGCATGGCTAATATACCGAAAATACTGCCGGCTAATGCGGATGTATATTGAAGACCGTTTATAAAACAATACATATTACCGGTCATAAAAACAGCCAACATCAGTAAATAAACAATAAATTTCGGTTTTTCAATTATTTTCTTTAATTCATGTTTATATTTAAACAGGCATATCGCAACAAATAATAATCCGCCGGAAAGAAATCGCACTGCGTTATTATTTAATGTATCAAATTGGATACTCATAAAACGCATGATAGGGAAACCGATTCCCATCAATAAAATATAATAAAACCTGACTAAATGCTCATTTGTCATAAACATCCTAATAAATTAATCATTCCATTTTTCAGATAATACAGAATAACAATTTTTTCACCGGCAATAAAAAAGCCAAACCCTCGGGGATTTGGCTTATATTATTAAATCGCCTATTCGTCAATGGCGCGCAATAATTCATTAATGCCGACTTTGCCTAAGGTTTTTGCATCCACTTTTTTCACTATCACCGCGCAATATAAACTGTATTTTCCGTCTTTCGAAGGCAAGCTGCCGGACACTACCACCGAGCCAGCCGGTACGCGACCGTAATGAATTTCGCCGGTTTCGCGATCGTAGATTTTAGTAGACTGACCGATAAATACGCCCATGGAAATCACACAACCGTCTTCTACAATCACCCCTTCAACCACTTCTGAGCGCGCACCGATAAAACAGTTATCGCCGATAATGGTCGGATTGGCCTGTAACGGTTCCAGCACACCACCGATCCCTACTCCGCCGGATAAATGTACATTTTTACCAATCTGCGCACAAGAACCGACAGTCGCCCACGTATCCACCATGGTGCCTTCGCCGACATAAGCGCCGATATTCACATACGACGGCATTAATACCGCATTTTTAGCGATATATGCGCCTTTACGCACAGTCGCGGACGGCACCACACGGAATCCCTCCTGCTGAAAACGGGTTTCATCATAATCTGCAAATTTCAACCGCACTTTATCGTAGTATTTGGTTTCCGCTCCGTCAATAAGCTGATTATCGCTAATCCGAAACGACAGCAGCACCGCTTTTTTTAGCCATTGATGAGTCACCCATTCGCCGTCGATTTTTTCCGCCACCCGGTATTTACCGCTGTCCAAACCGTCAATAACCTGCTCTACCGCTGCGCGAGTTTGCGCATCGACGGTTTTCGGCGTAATTTCAGCGCGGCGTTCAAATGCCGCTTCAATGATGTTCTGTAGCTCTGACATAGTTGTTTCCTATAAAATATATAAAAAAGAACCTATTTTTATCATATTTCTATTGAAAACTCACTCTTTTATTTTGCGCCTGTGCGCTAATTTCACCATCACCACTAAATTAGCTCGGCATTAGCTAAACCGCCACGGACATCATATTCCGCCGATAAAAAACCGCCGTCTCGTGCAAACCGGAACGGCGGACTATTATTTAATAGGCCGAATGTTAACGAACTTCCAGTTCGACATTATCAAACAATTTTTTAACCGCATTATTATCATGCAAGCGTTCTGCCTTTTCCACCATCGGACGGATTAAGTGCGGTGAAAAATAATTAATAAAATCATACATATAATTACGCAAGAAGACGCTATGTTTGAAGGCTATCTGCGTCATGCTGGCACGGAACAGGTGACCGGCGTCAATCGCCAGCAAATCGGAATCTGCCGCAGTATGCGCCATGGAAGCCATAATCCCCACGCCCAACCCCAAACGTACATAGGTTTTAATCACATCCGCATCCGTCGCAGTAAATACGATATTCGGCAAAATTCCGGCGCTGTTGAAAGAATAATCTAGATCCGAGACACCGGTAAAACCGAATGTATAAGTCACCAGCGGATATTTACCCAGCTCTTCGATGGTCAGATTGTCGCATTTCGCCAGCGGGTGATCCGGCTTGACAATCACCGAACGGTTCCACAGATAACAAGGCAGCAGCACAACATCATCAAATAAATACTGCGCTTCCGTCGTAATGGCAAGATCCACTTCACCGGACAGCAAGGCATCATAAATCTGCATCGGCGATCCCTGATGAATATGCAGGCTGACATCAGGATATTGTTTAGAAAAGCGCTCTACCACCGCAGGCAGCATGTAACGCGCCTGCGTATTGGTGGTTGCAATGCGCAGCACGCCGTGATTGGGCTGGGTATATTCATTGGCAACCGCTTTGATGCTCTGGGTTTTGACCAACAATTCGCGTGCAATAGAGACAATTTTTTTGCCCGCCGGGGTCAAGGCTTTAATATGTTTGCCGTTACGTTCAAAAATTTCCAGACCCAATTCGTCTTCCAACAGGCGCACCTGTTTGCTAATTCCAGGCTGCGAGGTAAACAGCGTATTGGCGGCTTCGGTTACGTTTAAATTTTGATTAACGATTTCGACAATATAGCGCAGTTGTTGTATTTTCATAAAATTCTCACAAAATAAACCGCACTTTGCATGATTGCCCGATAAAAAGTGCGGTATGTTTTTTAGGATTTTTTATAACGTTTATTCAATTCCGTGTAACGTTTCACCGCTTTGCGAATTTGTCCGGTTTTCGGGCGTCGCCGCACTTTACCGACTTCCAGTTTGGTTTCAGTTTCCGGCGGCAAGCCGACCAAGTCGCGCAGATAATTCACCTCGTCTAGCGGCATTTCTTCCCATCCGCCGCGCGGCAGCGATTTCATCAGTTTGATGTTGCCGTAACGAATGCGAATCAAACGGCTGACCTGAATGCCCTGCGATTCCCACAAACGCCGCACTTCGCGGTTGCGCCCTTCCATTAAGGTGACGTCAAACCATTGATTCATGCCTTGCCCGCCCACCGGCTTAATCACTTTAAAACTCGCCGGACCGTCTTCCAACTGAACGCCTTTTTTCAGACGCGCCAACATGGCATCATCCACCTGCCCGAACACCCGCACCGAATATTCGCGTTCCACTTCCCTGCTCGGGTGCATTAAGCGGTTTGCCAATTCGCCGTCCGTAGTAAACAGTAATAAGCCGGAAGTATTGATATCCAACCGTCCTACCGCAATCCAGCGCGCACCGGTTAAACGCGGCAAGCGGTCAAAAACCGTCGCGCGCCCTTCCGGATCATGGCGGGTACACAATTCCCCTTCCGGTTTATAATACATCAACACACGACAGGTTTCTTTCTGCGCCTGCGCCAGATTGATAATATGCCCGTCGATGCGTACTTTCACCGCCGAATTGACATCAATACGATCGCCCAGCGTCGCCATTTTGCCGTCCACGCTGACTCGGTTGGCGGCAATCATCGCCTCAATTTCACGGCGCGATCCTTGACCGGCGCGCGCCAGCACTTTCTGTAATTTTTCCCCTTCCACACGACTTTTACTTTTTGTCGTTGTGGAAACAACACTAAAATCAACCGCACTTTTATCGCTGTTTTCAGCCTTAAAGTGCGGTCGGTTTGAACGAGAGTTTAGCTTGTTTGATTTCATAATTCCTCTTTGTCGCTTTCCCAAGCGTCTTGTTAAATAATCGGCGCGGCAATCAGATAAACGGTGTTATTGCTCCGCTGCCTTCACGGATAATCACCGGCGTATCTTCGGTCAAATCAACCACAGTGGTCGGTTTTTGTCCCAAATAACCGCCGTGAATAATCAGATCCACTTGATGTTCCAGATGCTCACGGATCTCTTCCGGATCCGATTGGGTGAGATGTTCTTCGCCCGGCAGCATCAGTGAGCAAGATAAAATCGGTTCGCCTAACGCTTTCAATAAATCCAGCGCAATCTGATTGTCCGGCACGCGGATACCAATGGTTTTGCGTTTGGAGGTCATTAACCGACGCGGTAATTCTTTGGTGGCGGTGAGAATAAAGGTATAACGCCCCGGCGTATTGTTTTTAATTAAACGATAGGCGCTGTTGGTTACCACAGAATAATTCGACAGCTCAGATAAATCGCTGCATACCAGTGTAAAGTTATGATTTTGCGGCAACTGCCGGATATGCACAATGCGATCCATAGCGTGTTTATCGCCCAGCATACAGCCTAGCGCATAGCCGGAATCCGTCGGGTAAACAATCACGCCGCCGCGACGTAAAATATCCGCCGCCTGATTAATCAAACGCGGCTGCGGATTTTCCGGGTGAACATAAAAAAACTGACTCATACGACTGTCCTTCCTCTAAACTGGCGCAATTATACACAAAGCCAAGGGATTATATAATGGTTTATTACAATAAATCATCGCCGGCATCTTCGATTAAGCGTTATTCCAAATGCGCTAAACCGAATTGGTACAGCGCATTTTTTTTATATCCGTAAATGTCCGCCACCATTGCCGCCGCCTTTTTCAGCGGTAACTCACGGGCGATTAACCTTAGAGCTTTTACCGCCTGAGGGGAAAACTCAGCGTCTTCAGTTTTCGGCTTACCTTCGACGATTAACACCATTTCGCCTTTAGTGCGATTCGGATCTTCCGCCAACCAGTGCCGCAGCGATGCAAGCGTATCGCCATAAATGGTTTCCCAACTTTTCGTGATTTCTCGCGCCAGCACCACATAACGCGCCGCGCCGAACAAGATTTCCATATCTGCCAGACAATCTGCAATCCGATGGGTGGATTCATAAAAAATCAGCGTACGTTCCTCATCGGCAAGGGCTTCCAACTTATCCCGCCGCCCTTTGCTTTTTGCTGGCAGAAATCCCTCAAAACAGAAACGATCGGATGCGATGCCCGATGCGCACAGCGCGGTAATCGCCGCGCATGCTCCCGGCAGCGGCACCACTTGAATACCGGCTTGGCGACATTGTCTGACCAAATGAAAACCCGGATCGCTGATTAGCGGTGTGCCCGCATCGGAAATCAATGCGATATGCACGCCTTGCTGCAATTTTTCCACCAACTGCGCCGCTTTTTGTTGTTCATTATGATCGTGCAAGGCAAAAAACGGCTTTTTAATACCGTAATGCGCCAGCAGCAATCCGCTGTGCCGAGTATCTTCGGCGGCGATTAAATCTACTTGGGCAAACACATCCAGCGCACGCTGGCTAATATCCCGCAAATTACCGATCGGTGTGGCGACAATATACAGGGTTCCGGCTAAATTATTCATTTTTTAACTTCTTTTATTTGCTTTTAATTATTCAGATAAGTAAGATCCGTACAGATTGTTTGAACAACGGAGTAATTATGACTATTCTATTACAACGCATTAATTTTAAAAATCAATTAATGCCTTTTTTATTCACACTCTTCCTTGCAGGCTGTACCACTTTATTCGGCAGCAGCTTCACCGGTGTGTTGAAAAACGATGCCAATGCCAATTCCGATTTTTATATGAATAAAATTGAGCAAACCAAGGATAATGAAGATAAACAGACTTACAAACTGTTAGCCGCCCGTGTTCTGGTCACGGAAAACAAAATTCCGCAGGCACAAGCACTGTTAGCCGAGCTGAAAGATCTGAACGATGAGCAGCTGCTGGATAAATCCATTATTGACGCCAATATCGCGGCTATCAAAGGCAAAAATAAAAGCGCCCAAACCCAATTAACCGCCATTAATCTGGCACTATTGAGCCCGTCCCAAAAATCCCGTTATTATGAAGTGGCGGCTCGTATCGCCGAAAACCGCAATGATCCTATTGATGCCGTTAAAGCACGAATTCAAATCGACAGCTACTTAACCGATACACAAAGAAAACAGGCAAATAATGACCGCACTTGGGCATTATTGCGCAGTACCAATAAAGGCGTGATCAACAATACCGCGGCTGAAGGTAACGCCGCGTTAGGCGGCTGGTTGGCGCTGGCAAAAGCGTACAACGATAATTTAAATCAACCGGCAAAATTAAGTCAGGCGCTGCAAAACTGGAAAAACAGCTACCCTAACCACACTGCCGCTTACTTGTTCCCGACAGAATTACAGGGGCTGTTTAATTTCCAGCAAACCAGTTTGAACCAAATCGCTTTATTACTGCCGTTAAGCGGTGATGCGCAATTGATCGGCAATACCATTAAACAAGGATTTGATCACGCACGCGGCAACTCCGCCGTTCAAGTCCAGGTGTTTGATACCATTGCCACACCGATTGACAGTATTTTGGCACAGGTTAAACAACAAGGCATCAATACCGTTGTCGGTCCGCTGCTGAAACAAAATGTCGATGCCGTTTTGAATAATCCGTCCGCCGTTCAGGGCTTAAGCGTGTTGTCACTGAATTCCACCGCCAATGCCCGAGCTATCGGTCAGTTGTGCTATTACGGTCTGGCACCGGAAGATGAAGCGGAATCCGCTGCCAATAGAATTTGGAATGACGGTATCCGCAACCCATTGGTTATAGTGCCGCAAAGTGATTTAGGACAACGCACTGCCTCCGCCTTTAATGTGCGCTGGCAGCAACTTGCCGCCACCGATGCGAATATCAAATTCTATAATAAAGCCGACGATATCAGCTTTGCGCTGCAATCCGGTTTAAGCGAAAACGCGCAGGGTCTGTATATTGTCGCAACCAGCGAGCAGTTAAGCGAGATTAAAACCGTAATTGATAATTCCGGCAGCCATCTGAAATTGTATGCGAGTTCACGCAGTAACTCCTCCAATAACGGGCCGGAATACCGTTTATTGATGAACGGGTTGCAATTCAGTGATATTCCGTTCTTTAAAGATACCGAGTCCGAACAATATAAACAGGTAGAAGCGTTAACCAACGGTGATTACTCATTGATGCGCCTGTATGCGATGGGTTCCGATGCTTGGCTTTTGATTAACCAGTTTAATGAACTGCGTCAGGTTCCGGGCTTTAGCGTCACCGGCTTAACCGGTATTTTGAGTGCTGGCCCGAATTGTAATGTCGAACGCGATATGACATGGTTCCAATACCAAAACGGCGGTATCACGGTACTAAGCAATTAAGATGCTTGCTTCTACACGTCAGCAAGGGGCGGGCTTTGAACGACAAGCTCGCCTTTTCTTAGAATCCAAAGGGTTGCAATTTATCGCCGCCAATCAATATTTTAAATGCGGCGAACTGGATCTGGTAATGCGCGAGGGAAATACTATCGTCTTTGTAGAAGTGCGCCAGCGCAAAAATGATCTTTTCGGTTCGGCCGTTGACAGTGTAGATTGGCACAAACAGCAAAAATGGCTAGATGCGGCGAATCTCTGGCTGGCACAGCGGGATTGCAGTCTGGAAGATACGGATTGCCGTTTTGATCTGGTCGCTTTCGGAAAAAACCTTGACGATATTGAATGGATTCCTAATTTCCTAGAATAAACACTATGTTAGATAAAATTAAAGACCTCTATAGCGAAAGTATTCAAACCCATATTTCGGCTTCCAAGTTGTTGCCGGACGCCATTGTGCAGGCGGTACAAGCTATGGTGAGCTGTCTGTTGCGCGGAAATAAAATTATTGTCTGCGGTCATGGTCGTTCTTATGCCAATGCGCAGTTTCTGGTTGCCAATTTGCTCAATCGCTACGAACTGGAACGTCCGAGCTTTCCTTCCGTGCTGCTGAGTTTGGATAATGCTATCGGTTCGGCAATTATTTCCGACAGCACCCCAAACGGTTTGTATCAACGGCAATTTAATGCAATCGCGCAACAGGGTGATATTTTGGTGGTCTTTTCGCCTTTTGGCAATGAAGAAACGATTCTGGATACAATTAATTGCGCGCTAAATAAAGAAATCAATGTTATAGTATTGACGGGTGCCCAAAATGATCATATTCAGGGATTTTTAACCGAACAAGATCTGGAAATCGCCGCACCTGCGGTAAAAGAAAGCCGCATTCTGGAGCACCATTTATTTATTGTCAATGTGATTTGCGAGCTGATTGATCACACTTTGTTCTCACACACATAACGGAATGAACATAAATCCAATTCAGTAACACAAAGGAGCTTAACGATGAAAATTCATAATCTTAAGAAATTGGCCGTTATTTTAGGCAGTGCAATATTATTGCAAGGTTGTATTGCGGCAGGCGTAGCCGGAACGGCAGCGGTCGCAACCAAAGTTGGAACGGATCCAAGAACTATCGGCACACAGGTAGACGACGAAACGCTGGAAGAAAAAGTCCTGTCGGCAATTAAAAAAGATGAACAAATTAAAACAGAGGCGCGCGTCAGTGTAGTATCTTACAGCGGACGTATTTTGCTGATCGGTCAAGTACCGAACGAAAGTCTGAAGGAAATCGCTACCAATTTGGCGAAAGGCGTTGAAAACGTCAATGAAGTCTATAATGAAATCCGTGTCGGCCAGCCAATTTCCGTCGGACAAATCAGTAAAGACAGCTGGATCACCACACAAATCAAATCCAAAATGCTGGTTAATGCTGCGGTGAAAACCAGTGATGTTAAAGTCATTACAGAAAACGGTGAAGTCTTTTTAATGGGTAATCTGACTCATGATCAGGCGAATGCGGCAGCCGAAGTGGCTCGCAATGTCTCTGGCGTAACTAAAGTCGTTAAAGTTTTCAAATATTTAAATTAATCTTCTGACTAACAAGCAGCGTAATAACGCTGCTTTTAACCTTTACGGCAACCGTTATTCGGGATACTTAATTTCCCGTAGATCTCCGGCATTTTCGCCGTCCCATTCAAGACAAGCCATCGTTGCAGGATAAAAGCTGACTCGGCTTTTTGGACACAACTGCGCCACAATTTCTCCCACCAGCGGTAAATGGGAAACCAGTAATACAGATCGGCTTCCTGCACGAGCGAGAACAGCAAGATAATCAGCCACGGTTGTCGCATCACCATAAGGCGTAATACCTTCCCAAATTTCCTGTTTTGTTGTTAACCGCCGCGCAAAGGCTAAATCAAGCTGCGCCAGCGTTTCCAGCGCACGCACATAAGGGCTGACCAACACATTATCCGGCTCAGACAACACCGATTTTAGCCACTGCCCCTGCGCATTCGCTTGCGCTTTTCCTCTTGCGGTTAAACGGCGCGCCTGATCGGATTTTGCTACCGTTTCAGCTTCACCATGACGCATCACAATTATTTTCATTAATTCTTTTCTCCGCGCATCAATCCCTGCGCTTATTATGTTGAATCCTTATAGAAAGGCAAATAATCACAACCTCAAAATATAATGGGCGGATATCAAATACCGCCCGTATATATCATCTTACTTAACAAACAGAAACTCTGCTTTTAAATTCCGAAAATGGCGTATTAATTTGCGCGTACCGCCTCAGCGATATTTTCCGCGCATTGCTGCGCCAGTTCACCATCTTCGCATTCCACCATAACCCGAATCAACGGTTCGGTACCAGATTTACGCAGCAAAATGCGTCCTTTGCCCGCCAAACGTTTTTCCATTTCAGCGGCAACGGCTTTTACCGCCGCACTTTCCAACGGATTATCGCCACCGGCAAAACGTACATTAATCAACACTTGCGGAAATAATTTCACCGCACTTGCTAGCTCATTTAAGGATAACCGATGCTGTACCATAGCACCGAGCACGGCTAAGGAGGCAATAATACCGTCGCCGGTGGTGTTTTTATCCGCAATGATAATATGACCTGAATTTTCACCGCCCAGCGTCCAGCCTTTTTCCTGCATTTTTTCCAGCACATAACGATCACCGACATTGGCACGGAGAAACGGAATTGCCAGTTGTTTCAGGGCAAGCTCAAGACTCATATTACTCATCAGCGTACCGACCACGCCGCCTTTCAGGTTGCCGGCGCGTAGCGCTTCACGCGCGATAATAAATAATGCCTGATCACCATCCACTTTATTACCCAGATGATCCACCATGATCAAACGATCGCCATCGCCGTCGTAAGCCAGCCCGACATCCGCTTTGACTTCTCGCACTTTATCCTGTAATGCTTTAATATCTGTGGCGCCGCATTTCTCATTGATATTCACGCCGTTCGGATCAGTGCCGATTTCAATCACTTCGGCACCCAACTCACGCATTACATTCGGTGCAATATGGTAGGTCGCCCCATTCGCACAGTCCACTACGATTTTATAATTTTCCAAACTTAAATGCGCAGGGAAAGTACTTTTACAGAATTCGATATAACGCCCTGTAGCATCCTTAATCCGGCTTGCCCGTCCCAATTCGGCAGATTCCACGCAATCCATCGGTTGTTCCAACATCGCCTCAATGGCTTCTTCCACATCATCAGGCAGTTTCGTCCCCTGTGTTGAGAAAAACTTAATGCCGTTATCATAGTAAGGATTATGTGAAGCGGAAATTACGATCCCGGCTTCAGCCCGGAAGGTGCGGGTCAAATAGGCAATCGCCGGCGTAGGCATCGGGCCGGTAAAAGCGGCTGACAGTCCGGCGGCGGCCAGCCCCGCTTCCAGTGCGGATTCCAGCATATAGCCAGAAATACGCGTATCTTTACCAATCAACACGGTGCGGGACCCCTGTGTCGCCAACACTTTGCCCGCTGCCCAGCCTAATTTTAAAACGAAATCGGGCGTAATCGGCGACGTGCCCACCTTGCCGCGAACACCGTCGGTGCCGAAATATTTACGTTCTGCCATATTTAATTCCTCATTATTGAATGATATCCGAGCGTATCCAATACGCTCATTATGCCTGTATTGTCGCCTGCCAGATTTTTAACGCATCAGCGGTTTCCGCCACATCATGCACCCGCACAATGCGCGCACCGTTCATCACTGCAATCAGCGCACCGGCAGCGCTGCCGACTGCGCGTTGTTCCACCGATTTATCCAGCACCGCACCAATCATTGATTTGCGCGAAAGTCCCGCCAGCAAAGGATAAGACTCACAGAATACGGCCAACTGCCGCAACAATTGATAATTGTGGTGGACAGTTTTTCCGAAACCAAAACCTGGATCCCAGATAATATTTTCCTTTTTCATACCCGCCTGCAAACAAAGTGCGGTGCGTTTTTGCAAAAATTCCAGCACGTCCTCCACCACATTGTCATAATGCGGATTTTCCTGCATGGTTCTCGGCTGCCCCTGCATGTGCATAATGCAGGTAGGCAAGTTCAGTTTAACCGCTGTTTCCAGCGCATGCGGTTCGCTTAAGGCACGGATATCATTAATTATATCCATACCAGCCTTGGCACTTTCTGCCATGACCTGCGCTTTAGAGGTATCCACCGAGATCCAGCAATCAAAACGCCGGCGAACGGCCTCCACTAACGGCACCACACGTTCCAGCTCTTCTGCAATACTGACTTCATCGGCGTTCGGACGGGTGGATTCGCCACCAATATCAATGATAGACGCTCCTTGCGCCAACATGGTTTCCACTCGTTGCAAGGCGCGGTCTAAAGTAAAAAATTTACCGCTGTCGGAAAAAGAATCGGGTGTGAAATTTAGAATCCCCATAATTTGGGGAACATCAAGATCTAAAACTTTGTTATTGGCTTGTAACTTCATACTGACTTTATTTGCTAAAAGTGCGGTCGGAAAACGCGCAGTTTTTAAAAGCGGGCTTCTCTGAATAAAAATGTAGCTTAATTATAGCGGAATATCACACATAATAAAAAAATCTTTTTTGCTTTCACCTCAACAATCTTGTTTATTTATCAAGACAAACAAAAAGGACATCCGAAGATGTCCTAAAGGGTTATTCGTTATCGGATTTCTCCGCATTTTCCACCGCACTTTCGTCCGCTTTATCCGAATTATCCGCTCTCGTTTCAGCATGTTGTGCCGCTTGTTTGGATACACCGGCATCATCCCAGCCGCTTGGCGGAGTAACCGGTTCACGGTTCATCAGCTGTTTAATCTGAACTTCTTCAATGGTCTCATATTTCACCAACGCATCTTTCATAGCGTGTAAAATATCCATGTTTTCCGTAAGTAAGCGTCTTGCCCGTTCGTAGTTTCTCGCTACAATGGCACGGACTTCTTCATCAATAACATGGGCGGTTTCATCCGACATATGCTGCGCTTTTGCCATTGAGCGACCGAGGAACACCTCACCGTCATCTTCGGTATAAAGAATCGGTCCCAGTTTTTCCGAAAATCCCCATTGAGTAACCATATTACGCGCAATATTCGTCGCCACTTTAATATCATTGGAAGCGCCGGTGGAAATATTTTCTTCGCCGTAAATCAAATCTTCCGCCAGACGACCGGCGTATAAGGTGGACAACTTGCTTTCCAATTGCTTCTGGCTGATGCTGACCTGATCGCCTTCCGGCAAAAAGAAAGTCACCCCTAAAGCGCGTCCGCGCGGGATAATGGTGACCTTATGCACCGGATCATGCTCCGGCACCAGATAACCGACAATGGCATGCCCAGCCTCGTGATAAGCGGTGGATTCCTTCTGTTTCTCGGTCATAATCATGGTGCGGCGTTCCGGTCCCATGTTGATCTTATCTTTCGCTTTCTCGAATTCCTGCATGGTTACCACCCGTTTATTGGTACGTGCAGCAAACAAAGCGGCCTCATTGACCAGATTCGCCAGATCCGCACCGGAATAGCCCGGCGTACCGCGCGCTAGCGTCATCGCATCCACATCCGGTGCGACCGGCACTTTGCGCATGTGTACTTTTAAGATATGTTCACGACCGCGCACATCCGGCAAGCCGACGACGACCTGACGGTCAAAACGTCCCGGACGGGTTAGCGCCGGATCCAGCACATCCGGACGGTTGGTTGCGGCAATCACGATAACGCCTTCATTACCTTCAAAACCGTCCATCTCCACCAGCATTTGGTTCAGTGTTTGTTCACGTTCATCATGTCCGCCACCAAGTCCGGCGCCGCGCTGACGACCGACGGCATCGATTTCGTCAATAAAAATCAGACAAGGAGCGTTTTTCTTCGCCTGTTCGAACATATCGCGCACACGGGATGCGCCAACCCCGACGAACATTTCCACGAAATCAGATCCCGAAATCGTAAAGAAAGGCACTTTCGCTTCCCCGGCAATGGCTTTTGCCAGCAAAGTTTTACCGGTTCCCGGCGGGCCGACCATTAAAATCCCTTTCGGAATTTTGCCGCCGAGTTTCTGGAATTTACCCGGATCGCGCAGAAAATCGACGATTTCGCCCACTTCTTCTTTTGCTTCGTCACAGCCGGCGACATCGGCAAAAGTGGTTTTAATCTGCTCTTTGGTCAGCATTTTGGCACGGCTTTTACCGAAGCTCATAGCTTTGCCGCCGCCCCCTTGCATCTGGCGCATAAAGAAAAACCAAACGCCGATCAATAACAGCATCGGGAACCAAGAAATCAGAATCTGAGATAAAAAACCGCGTTTTTCCGGCGGTGTGCCTTCCACTTTAATTTTTTTATTTAATAAATCATTCAATAATTTATCATCATAAATCGGCATCACGGTTGAATATTTTGTTCCGTCGGCCTTGGTGACAGCCAGTTCACTGTCTTCAAAACGCACCTGACGCACTTGATCATTGCCGACATCCGTAATAAACGTCGTATAATCGGTTAAACTGCCATTGGCATTCCCGTTAAATCCCTGATACGCCGTCATCATCACAACGGCAACCACAATCCACAGGACCAGATTTTTTACCATATCGTTCAAGGTTTGACCTCGTTTATTTTTGAGTTAATAAATTGTTACAAGCTTACTACATCCACCGCCGAATTTGAAGTTCTCAAATCATCGCTAATATTTGTAACCCGTTG
Organism: Haemophilus massiliensis; assembly: GCA_000752995.2. Taxonomy (GTDB): domain Bacteria; phylum Pseudomonadota; class Gammaproteobacteria; order Enterobacterales; family Pasteurellaceae; genus Necropsobacter; species Necropsobacter massiliensis_B. The sequence goes on from LM994635.1 coordinate 556,221, forward strand.
CAACGATATATACCTCACGGGAACGCCCGCGAGACGCTTCAGGCTTGCGGACCTTCACGACACTAAACAGAGAACGGATCTCTTTTAAGTAATCGTCAAAGCCTTCGCCTTGGAACACCTTCACCACAAAACCGCCTTTAGGCGCCAGCACCTGTTTACACATATCCAGCGCCAGCTCCACCAAATACATGGCTCGCGGAATATCCACCGACGGCATGCCGCTGAAATTAGGCGCCATATCGGACATCACGACATCCACTTTCGCTGCGCCTACGCGTTCCAGCAACGCATTGAGCACATTTTCGTCACGAAAATCGCCCTGTAGAAAATCAACGCCGACCATCGGATCCATTTCCAAAATATCACAGGCAATCACCCGCCCGTTCGACCCAATCTGACTGACCGCATACTGCGACCAGCCGCCGGGTGCCGCGCCGAGATCCACCACGGTCATGCCCGGTTTAAATAGCCGATCGGTTTGTTGAATTTCATCCAACTTAAAATAAGCGCGCGAACGTAATTTTTGTTTATGCGCTTTTTGGACAAACGGATCCTTAAAATGTTCATTTAGCCAGCGAGTCGAACTCGCCGAACGTTTTTTCTTTCCCATAAATCATTCAAATGTTGTGGTAGTTTTCTCAATATAAGGTTAAAATTCCCCGGTTCAAGTAGTCGATTGTGATATTTTTATCAAAAATCGACCGCACTTTTTTATTCATCGGGATCATTATTAATGACATTATCAACCAAACAGAAACAATTCTTAAAAGGTCTGGCACATCACTTAAATCCGGTGGTGATGCTGGGAGGCAACGGACTAACCGAGGGCGTACTTGCCGAAATCGACAACGCGCTCAATCATCATGAACTGATTAAAGTGAAAATCGCCGGTGCGGATCGCGCAACCAAACAATTAATCATTGATGCAATTATCCGTGAAACACAGGCTCTTACGGTACAGATAATCGGCCATATCCTCGTGCTTTACCGCCCGAGTGAAGAGGCAAAAATTCAGCTGCCGCGTAAATAATCACTCAGACGGACGCGAAACATCGCGTCCTTTCTTTATTTCTTGACGACCGACTTATTTATATTCAACCGCAATAATGTCGAACTCCACCGTTCCGCCGGGTGTACTGATTGTTACTGTATCATCGAGTTCTTTGCCGATCAAACCGCGCGCAATCGGCGAATTGACGGAAATTAATCCCTCTTTGATATTGGCTTCGTCATCGCCGACAATGCGGTAGGTCACCTCTTCTTCCGTATCGGTATTCACCAGCACTACGGTCGCGCCGAAAATGACTTTGCCGTTATTGGGAATCTTAGTCACATCAATAATCTGACCATTGGATAATTTTCCCTCAATTTCCTGAATTCGGCCTTCGCAGAATCCCTGCTGCTCACGGGCGGCATGATATTCCGCATTTTCTTTTAAATCCCCGTGCTCACGCGCCTCCGCAATGGCTTTAATAATTTCAGGGCGGCGTACATTCTTAAGAAAATCAAGTTCTTGTCTTAATTGCTCCGCACCACGTACGGTCATAGGAATCTGTTGCATAACTTTCAAGCTATCCTTTTTTAAGTAAAAACAAAACTACGGCAGAATACGTCATCCTGTCGTAGTTAATAAAATATCACGATAAACGAGAAATCGTTTTACTCTCGCTGATTGAGGTACTATTATTGTTCGTCTGAAAAAAAATAGCAACCGAAACACGGCCGTTTATGTACAAATTATCAAGATTTTCACCCCAATTAAAACTTGGGCTTTTATCATTAAGTATCGCATTTTCAACTGCTGCTATCGCCACAGTGGACGTCGCACCAATCACCACCTATTTGCCCCAAGGCACCAGTCTGGGCTTTGTGGCAAAAAACTTAAAACAGGAACAACTGACCGCCGCGTACAACCCGCACACATTTATGTTGCCAGCCAGCACGCAAAAGGTATTTACTGCCCTTGCCGCCAAATTAACGCTGGGAGATGATTTTCGCTTTGAAACCGCCTTGCTGACCAATGGCAAAGTAGAAAACGGGCAATTAAACGGCGATCTTATCGCCAGATTTAGCGGTGATCCCGATTTAACCAGCGGACAGCTGTATAATCTGTTGGGAGAACTGAAAAAACAGGGTATCAATCACATTGCCGGTAATCTGATTCTGGACACCTCGATTTTTGTCGGTCATGACCGCGGCTTAGGCTGGATCTGGAACGATCTGACCATGTGTTTTAATTCGCCGCCCGCCGCCGTAAATATTGATAACAATTGTTTTTATGTGGAACTGGATGCCAATCAGCCTGCTGGTGAATTAGTCAAATTTAACGTACCGGCTCAATTCCCGATTCAGGTATTCGGACAGGTGCGTGTCGCCACAAGAGAAGAAGCCCCCTATTGCCAGCTTGACGCCGTAGTGCACGACAATAACCGCTATCAAATCAAAGGCTGTCTGACCCGTCAAAGCAAGCCTTTCGGACTGAGCTTTTCCGTACAGGATCCCGATGCCTACGCCGCCGCGACTATCCAGCGCCAGTTAAAACGTCTGGGTATTGCCTTTAATGGTAGCGTACAGCAGCCCTATCAGCCGCAGCAAGGCATGCTGCTAGCGCAACATTTATCGAAACCGTTGCCGGATCTGCTGAAAAAAATGATGAAAAAATCTGACAACCAGATTGCCGATGCGCTGTTCCGCACCATCGCCTATCATCATTACAAACGCCCGGCCTCTTTCCAACTTGCTTCGCTGGCAATGCGGCAGATTTTACAATCCAAAGCTGGAGTGAAATTCGGCAACAGCATTATTGCCGACGGTTCAGGCTTATCCCGCCACAATTTAATCGCCCCGCAAGCCATGTTGCAAGCATTGGAATATATCGCCCGAAACGAAGATCAGCTACATCTGCTGGAAACCTTTCCAATCGCCGGTGTGGACGGTACGCTGAGCGGACGCGGTTCCATGATTAACGCACCGCTGGTAAAAAACATCACGGCAAAAACCGGCGCTTTAAAAGGGGTTTACAATCTCGCCGGCTTTATGACTAACGCTCGCGGCGAACGGGTGGCGTTCGTGCAGTTTATCAACGGATATTCCACCGGTAGCGATTTGGAAAGTAAAACCAAACGTGCGCCGTTAGTTCAGTTTGAAAGCACTCTTTATAACGATATTTATAAGGACTGAACATTCGTCAAGGCAATTTCGTTGCGGTGCGAGCTTATCGCTCATTTTAAGTGTTCAAGTGCGGTCAAAATTCACAGAAAAAATCGACCGCACTTTTTATGATCTTAATCAAAAAGCACAAACTTTAATCACATCATATAATTTATTCAGTCAGATTTTTCATTGATAAATTTTTTCTTATTTATAAGTAAGTTATTTACTGTCAAGAATCGCGCCCTAAATTTAGTGCTTGAACTTTCACAAACAACACATTATCTTGTAGCCTGAATTTTACCTTATACCTATATATTGTGTTTTCAATATTAGAATAACAAGCCGGAAATCACTTATGAATAAAGCGTTGATGGTCACTAAACGTGACGGAAAACTCGAACCGATTAATTTAGACAAAATTCACCGTGTCATCACTTGGGCGACAGAAGGGCTGGATAATGTTTCCGTATCGCAGGTCGAACTGCGTTCACATATCCAGTTTTATGAAGGTATCCGCACCTCGGATATTCACGAAACAATCATTAAAGCCGCGGCGGATTTAATCAGCAAAGACGCGCCGGATTATCAATATCTCGCAGCTCGGCTGGCGGTGTTCCATTTGCGTAAAAAAGCTTACGGGCATTTTGACCCGCCGCGTTTATACGATCATGTCAAAAAACTGGTACGCATGAGCAAATATGATGAAGCCCTGCTAACCGATTATTCCCGTGAAGAATGGGATGAAATGGACGGTTTTCTCGATCATTGGCGGGATATGACCTTTTCTTACGCCGCAGTAAAACAGTTGGAAGGTAAATATTTGGTGCAAAACCGAGTAACCGGCGAAATTTATGAATCGGCTCAATTTTTATATCTTTTGGTCGCAGCCAGTCTGTTTTCAAAATACCCGGCGGAAACCCGACTGACTTATGTACGCCGTTTTTATGACGCCACTTCCACCTTTAAAATTTCCTTACCGACACCGATTATGTCCGGCGTGCGAACACCGACTCGCCAATTCAGTTCTTGTGTGTTGATCGAATGCGGCGACAGTTTGGACTCCATTAACGCCACCGCCTCGGCGATTGTCAAATACGTTTCTCAACGTGCCGGAATCGGTATCAATGCTGGCGCAATCCGAGCCTTAGGCAGTCCAATCCGCGGCGGAGAAGCCTTTCATACCGGCTGTATTCCGTTCTATAAATATTTCCAAACCGCGGTAAAATCCTGCTCGCAAGGCGGTGTGCGCGGCGGTGCGGCGACAGTTTACTACCCCCTCTGGCATCTAGAGGCGGAAAGTCTGCTGGTGCTGAAAAACAACCGTGGCGTGGAAGATAACCGCGTGCGCCATATGGATTACGGCGTACAACTGAATAAATTAATGTATCAACGCTTAATCAAAGGCGGGGAAATTACTTTGTTCAGCCCGTCCGATGTACCGGGATTGTATGAAGCATTTTTCGCTGATCAAGATAAATTTGAAGCGCTTTATCTCAAATACGAACAGGATCCGACTATTCGCAAACGGACTGTAAAAGCGGTCGAAATTTTCTCATTATTAATGCAAGAACGCGCTTCGACCGGGCGTATCTATATTCAGAACGTGGATCACTGCAACACCCACTCTCCGTTCGATCCCGCAGTGGCACCGGTGCGCCAGTCTAATTTATGTCTGGAAATTGCATTGCCGACCAAACCGCTGGCACATATTAATGATGAGGAAGGCGAAATCGCCCTGTGTACGTTATCCGCATTTAACTTAGGTGCAATCAATAACCTTGATGAACTGGAAGAACTGGCAGATCTGGCGGTGCGCGCCTTAGACGCTTTACTGGATTATCAGGATTATCCGGTTAAAGCGGCACAGCGTAGTTCGTTAGCGCGCCGTTCGCTGGGTATCGGCGTCATCAATTATGCTTATTATCTGGCGAAAAATGGCGTGCGTTACTCCGACGGCAGCGCTAATGATCTGACCCACCGCACCTTCGAGGCAATTCAGTATTATCTGTTGAAAGCCTCCATGAATCTGGCAAAAGAAGCCGGCGCATGCGACTATTTCAATCAGACCACTTACGCCAAAGGTATTCTGCCGATCGATAGCTACAAAAAAGATATCGACAGCTTGACGCAGGAACCGTTGCATTACGATTGGGAAACCCTACGTAAAGACATTCAGGAATTCGGCTTACGCAACTCCACGCTAACTGCCTTAATGCCGTCGGAAACTTCGTCCCAAATTTCCAATGCTACTAACGGCATTGAGCCACCGCGCGGTCATGTCAGTATCAAAGCGTCAAAAGACGGCATCTTAAAACAGGTCGTTCCGGACTATGAAAACCTAAGCGAAAACTACGAATTGCTATGGGATATTCCAAGCAACGACGGTTATCTGCATCTGGTCGGGATCATGCAGAAATTCGTGGATCAAGCCATTTCCGCCAATACCAACTATGACCCGAAACGCTTTGAAGACGGCAAGGTTCCAATGAAAGTACTACTGAAAGATCTTCTGACTGCTTATAAATATGGTTTAAAAACTCTGTACTACCAAAATACCCGCGATGGCGCTGAAGATGCCCAAGAAGACATGGACGACGGCTGTGCAGGCGGCGCTTGTAAGATTTAAGTAATGCCGAATCAATAAAAAGTGCGGTAGAAATTTTCACAGTTTCTACCGTTTTTTATGGAAATCAATAATCAGCACATAGAAGCGCAAAGAAAAATAACTTGTATTTAGTAAAAATTTCTAAACAGAAAGCGTTGGCGATCCCAACGCTTTTTCCGAGATAAAAAGTCAAGGCACGGATTATTTAAAACACGACCTTACTTACCACTGTCGCCGTAATTGCATAATCTTCAAACGCTTTGCGCAACAAATATTTTCCTTTGTGAGTTCGATACCTAAAAAATCGGCAACCTCTTTGGCATACTTTAAAAAATCACTATAAATAATTATTATTTAAAAAATAATAATATTTTAGATTTAACATATTAAAGTAAATCAATGCGGCATAATTTTGAATAACTGTACCTTACCGTATTACAGAGAAAAAATATCGCAAAACACACCGCACTTTTTCAATCAGTATAAAAGTGCGGTGTTTTTTTTAATTATTTTGAGCCTGTTCGGGATAACAGGAATAAAAATTCACATTAAGATTTAATCTTAATATGAAGATTATAAGATTAAGATTATAAGATTAAGATTTAAACCTAAAATCCGTTTATCCGCCGCGCTGGCGCTGATTATCCGCTATAAAAATAAAAAAACCACAAGCATCAGCTTGTGGCTCTTCTCTTATCCCTAATTAAAAAACCCGGCGGTGTCCTACTCTCACATGGGGAACCCCCACACTACCATCGGCGTTACAGCGTTTCACTTCTAAGTTCGGCATGGGATTAGGTGGACCCACTGCACTATCGCCGCCGGAATATTCCGTTATGATGTCTTTTATCTCTTATCGCGTTCTTTTCTTTTTACTTCTCTTTTTATTTACACTCTCAATCCAAAACAAGCTGTCTGATATCTGTCTAATTCTCTCTTCACGCTCTCAGCAGTTCCTCTCATCTGATACCCCATTTGATACCCGACTCCTGAACCCCAAAACCCTTGAGCGTTGTATGGTTAAGCCTCTCGGGCTATTAGTATGTGTTAGCTCAACGTATCACTACGCTTACACACCACACCTATCTACGTCTTAGTCTTAAACAACCCTTACCAACTTATAGTTGGGGAGAACTCATCTCAAGGCAAGTTTCGTGCTTAGATGCTTTCAGCACTTATCTCTCCCGCATTTAGCTACCCGGCAATGCGTCTGGCGACACAACCGGAACACCAGGGATGCGTCCACTCCGGTCCTCTCGTACTAGGAGCAGCCCCTTTCAATTCTCCAGCGCCCACGGCAGATAGGGACCGAACTGTCTCACGACGTTCTAAACCCAGCTCGCGTACCACTTTAAATGGCGAACAGCCATACCCTTGGGACCTACTTCAGCCCCAGGATGTGATGAGCCGACATCGAGGTGCCAAACACCGCCGTCGATATGAACTCTTGGGCGGTATCAGCCTGTTATCCCCGGAGTACCTTTTATCCGTTGAGCGATGGCCCTTCCATTCAGAACCACCGGATCACTATGACCTGCTTTCGCACCTGCTCGACTTGTCCGTCTCGCAGTTAAGCTTGCTTTTACCATTGCACTAACCTGACGATGTCCGACCGTCATTAGCAAACCTTCGTGCTCCTCCGTTACTCTTTGGGAGGAGACCGCCCCAGTCAAACTACCCACCAGACACTGTCCGAGACCACGTTTCGTAATCTTCGTTAGAACATCAAACCTTAAAGGGTGGTATTTCAACAACGGCTCCACGATAACTGGCGTTACCGCTTCTTCGCCTCCCACCTATCCTACACATCAAAATTCAAGGTTCAGTGTCAAGCTATAGTAAAGGTTCACGGGGTCTTTCCGTCTAGCCGCGGGTACACCGCATCTTCACGGCGATTTCAATTTCACTGAGTCTCGGGTGGAGACAGCCTGGCCATCATTATGCCATTCGTGCAGGTCGGAACTTACCCGACAAGGAATTTCGCTACCTTAGGACCGTTATAGTTACGGCCGCCGTTTACTGGGGCTTCGATCCGATGCTTCTCTTCCGATTACACCATCAATTAACCTTCCAGCACCGGGCAGGCATCACACCCTATACCTCCACTTTCGTGTTTGCAGAGTGCTGTGTTTTTAATAAACAGTTGCAGCCAGCTGGTCTCTTCGACTTACTTCACCTCCATCCGTTTCGGACTTTAACTACCGTAAGCGCACCTTCTCCCGAAGTTACGGTGCTATTTTGCCTAGTTCCTTCACCCGAGTTCTCTCAAGCGCCTGAGTATTCTCTACCTGACCACCTGTGTCGGTTTATAGTACGGTTTAGTAAAACCTGATGCTTAGTGGCTTTTCCTGGAAGTGTGGTATCAGTTACTTCAGCTCCGTAGAGCCTCGTCATCATCTCTCGGTGTTAAGGTGAACCGGATTTGCCTAACTCACCCACCTACCAACTTAAACGTGCATATCCAACAGCACGCTAACCTAACCTGCTCCGTCCCCACATCGCAGTTTTACCAAGTACGGGAATATTAACCCGTTTCCCATCGACTACGCTTTTCAGCCTCGCCTTAGGGGCCGACTCACCCTGCCCCGATTAACGTTGGACAGGAAACCTTGGTCTTCCGGCGAACGGGTTTTTCACCCGTTTTATCGTTACTTATGTCAGCATTCGCACTTGTGATACGTCCAGCAAACTTCTCAATTCACCTTCATCCGCTTACACAACGCTCCCCTACCCAATCAGAGGACAGATGACAGAAGACTGATGACAGAATAAATACCTATGACCAACTTTTATGTAAGCCATTTAGCATTTTTGCAATGTCTCGATAAGCTATTTCTAACTTTTCGTAGGCAACTTCATTTAAATATCCTAAGTCTTTACTGTAACTTAGCCATACTCGCATTTCGTCTGCACTTCCCATTGCCATTAATATAAAACGTTTAAATTCCGCTTTGCTCACACTTTGTTTCCCAAAGCCTTCTGCAAGATTTGCACAGATTCCTTTACTTGCTCTACGCATTTGGCTTGCTAATTCAAACTGTTCATATTTTGGATAATTTAAAGTATGTTTATGAATTTTCAGTGATAATTGATACGCTTTCTGCCATACCAATAAATCCCGATAATCCGTAATGCTTTTTCCGATAACCATTTATTCTGTCCTCTGTCTTCTGTAATCTGTCCTCTGAATGCCGCAGCTTCGGTGCTATATTTCAGCCCCGTTACATCTTCCGCGCAGGCCGACTCGACTAGNTCTCTCAATCCAAAACAAGCTGTCTGATATCTGTCTAATTCTCTTTTCACGCTCTCAGCAGTTCCTATCATCTGATTCCTGGTACCTGACACCTGAACCCTGATACCCGACTCCTGAACCCCAAAACCCTTGAGCGTTGTATGGTTAAGCCTCTCGGGCTATTAGTATGTGTTAGCTCAACGTATCACTACGCTTACACACCACACCTATCTACGTCTTAGTCTCAAACAACCCTTACCAACTTATAGTTGGGGAGAACTCATCTCAAGGCAAGTTTCGTGCTTAGATGCTTTCAGCACTTATCTCTCCCGCATTTAGCTACCCGGCAATGCGTCTGGCGACACAACCGGAA
>LM994636.1:0-118968 GCA_000752995.2 Haemophilus massiliensis
TTCCGGCGGCGATAGTGCAGTGGGTCCACCTAATCCCATGCCGAACTTAGAAGTGAAACGCTGTAACGCCGATGGTAGTGTGGGGGTTCCCCATGTGAGAGTAGGACACCGCCGGGTTTTTTAATTATTTTATTAGTCTGTTTTACCAAGCAGATTAACAAAATAAATTTTTTGGCAGCGATAGTGCAGTGGATCCACCTAATCCCATGCCGAACTTAGAAGTGAAACGCTGTAACGCCGATGGTAGTGTGGGGCTTCCCCATGTGAGAGTAGGGCACTGCCAAATATCATTTTTAGCGGAGTGGTAGTTCAGCTGGTTAGAATACCTGCCTGTCACGCAGGGGGTCGCGGGTTCGAGTCCCGTCCATTCCGCCAATTTATTCCATTCTACTGTTGTATGTAGATTCTCTAGGGGCGTAGTTCAATTGGTAGAGCACCGGTCTCCAAAACCGGGTGTTGGGAGTTCGAGCCTCTCCGCCCCTGCCATTTAATCCTCATCTGAATATTTTTATTGATTTATTTCTAATATAAAAATACGTTTTACCCGTATCAAGCATAACGTTTATTCATTTTGGAAACGCACCGGTTGTTTGTCGTTCGGTGTGTTTGATTACACGAGGATACGAGTTAGATTCCTAATCCTTGTTTAATTAGCTGTTCTTTGATGAATTTAAGGCGGTTAGTTGTGGTTAATCCGAGGCCGCGAATAAGTTTTTTCAGCGGATTGTCGCCGGAAAATAAGTCTTTTAGCCCTTGCATGGCGAGCAGCATTTTTACCGCTTCGGTTTTTCGCCAGCGTTCATAATGACGCAAATGGCGATATTCGCCGATATTTACGCCAAACTCCAAGTTTTTATTAATTTCTTGTGCAAGGGCAAGGGCATCCTGAAAACCGAGATTGACCCCCAGTCCGGCAAGCGGATGAATGGTGTGTGCGGCATCACCGATTAGCGCGATCCGGTTTTTTGCGAAATCGCGCGCATAACGGGCGGTTAACGGGAGCGCTTGACGCTTTGACTGAACGCGGCACAGCCCGAGCTGGTTGTCAAAAGCGACAGTTAGGCGTTTATTAAATTCGTCTTCATGGCAATTTACCAGTTCTTGTGCCTGTTGCGGCGGCAACGACCATACAATTGAACAAAGATTATGCTGATGCAGTGGTAGGAATGCCAGAATGCTGTCGGTGGCAAAAATCTGTCGTGCACAGTGATTATGCGGCTCGGCAGTTTCAACGTTACATACCAGCGCATAATGTCCGTAATCACGGAAAATCAGCGGAATATCCGCTTGTTGCCTGAGCCAAGAATTCGCACCGTCCGCGCCTACCACTAGTTTTGTCGATAATATTTGCCCGTTATTCAACGTCAGTATCGCGCTGCTTTCGGCGATTCCTAGGGTTTGCGGAAGTGCGGTGATAATTTCAGCATTTTCTTGCTTGTGTACTTTCTGCCACAACACCTGTCGAATCAGATGGTTTTCAACGATATGACCGAGATGCGGAATGTCTAATCCTTGCGTATCAAAACAGATATTAGCGAAACTGTCTTTTTCACGCACCTCCATGCGTTCATAACTTGTAATGCGTAATTGCCGTAATTGTTGCCATACATCCAGTTCGTGCAGTAGTGTTTGGCTCGCCAAATTTAATGCGCTGACCCGATGCGTCATCTGTTCAACCGGTATTTGAGGCGGATAGCCTTCAACTACCGCGATCTGGATTGCACTTTTTTTCAGGCTTGCCGCCAGTGCCAGACCGACCATGCCGCCGCCGATAATGGCGAGATCAAAATTTTTCATTATTTGTCACCTTTATGGTTAAACCCATCCCAACGCCGGTTTAGCGAAATGCCGTCTTAATACGGCGGACTGCGATAACGCCATTAGTCCCAAATTTCGACCGATTTGAAACGGTAATAAATCATTTGCAAACACCGATAATAAACCATCAGTCAGCCACATAATACGCTGTTGATCCGCGTCGCGGCTTTGCTGATAATGTTGTAAGCTGTGATATTCGCCAATGTCCTGTCCGTGCAAAAATTGTTGTGCAAGCGTTTCTGCCAGACACATGACATCGCGAATTCCCAGATTGAACCCTTGTCCGGCGATAGGGTGTAGTGTTTGCGCGGCATTACCGATTAATGCGATGCGGGATTGAATATGCCGACTTGCCCGATAGAGGTTGAGCGGATAAGCCAAGCGCTGTCCGCATCGCTGTAATTTGCCCAGTCGCCAGCCGAACCGTTTTTGCAATGCGGTCAGGAAATCCTGCTCGTTGAGAGTTAATAACGGCTGTGGGTTTTTCACGCACCAGACCAGCGACATGAGATTGTCCCGCGTTGGTAATAACGCAATCGGTCCTTCGGCGGTAAAGCGTTCAAACGCCCGCTGATTATGCGCTTGCTGCACCTGAATATTGCTGATGATCGCCGTTTGTGCGTAGGCATGAATCAGTTCAATGGAAATTCCCGCCGCACTTGCCGCGCTTGATTGCGTGCCGTCAGCGCCGACCAGTAACGGTGCGGTTAAAGTGCGGTCATTTTTGAGTGAAATTTCGACCGCACTTTGTGAACGCGCGATATGCTTGATTTCTACCGGCGCAAGATAGGTTATATTTGAATATTGCGCCATGGCATTGAGCAGCACCTCGCCGGCCCGACTGAGTTCGACCACCGCACCAAGTTGTGATACGCCGAATTCATCGGCATTAAATTCGACAATGCCGCTGTGTCCTTTATCAGAGACATGGATTTGCTCGATCGGTGTTGCAAACGGCTGAAGTTGCTGCCAGAGATTTTGCTCGTCGGGCAGCGAGATCGCCTCAAAATGATGGCAGCTGCCGTGCGATAACGCGATGCTGCGCGCATCAAAACCGCCGTGTCGATGTTGATGTGGAGGTTGTTTTTCCAGCACTGCGATCTTGATTCGACCTTGAGTCCGGGCACTTAATGCCAGCGCAAGGGTCGAGCCGGTCATTGCGCCGCCCATAATAATAAGATCGTAATGCATTGAACTATCCCTAAGTGTTTGTAAACGCGATTGGCCCCGGTTAACTATAAACCATGTTTAAGCCGAGACGACTTTAATGCCTAGCCCAACCAAAACTGCGCCGAGAACGCGGTCGATCCAATGTCCGGCTTTCTGAAAACGGTGATTGACAGATGGAATTGACAGTAAAAACGCGACCGTAGCAAACCAAGCGAACAGCAGGAACATCATCCAAGCACCGTAAATACTCAGCTGCCATAAGGGCATTGTGGGCGACAGCACCACGGTGAAAACGGAAACCAAATATACCGGTGCTTTCGGATTCAGTACATTGCATAAAAACCCTTTCCATAAGGTTTTTGCACTGCTTTGAGTGGCGAGGTGTAGTTTTTGAATTTCGATTACCTCATTATTAGCCTTGGCGCGCAACCCTTGAATGCCGAGATAAATTAAATATGCACCGCCAACGATTTTAATAACGGTCAATAACCAAGCGGCAGACGCAATAATTGCCGCCAGACCGAGAATGGAATACAAAATATGCACACTGAACCCTAAACTGACGCCGAGCGCACAGAGCATGCCGGCTTTACGTCCGCGGCTGAGCGTTTGTTGTGACACAAAAATAAAGTCCGGACCGGGAGAAATGGCGGCCAAGATATGAATACCGGTGATAATAAAAAAGCCGTGCCAAAAATCCATAATATATTGCCCTTATTTTAATTTAACATAGACGGAATGATTTTCGCCCACTTTAGATTGAACCTGCCATTAGGCGTTCAATGTCATCAATTTCCTTCGGCGCTGCGCCGGTAAGGATTTTATTACCATATTCGGTGATCAGTATATTATCTTCAATCCGCACACCGATGCCGCGATATTGTGCCGGTATATCGGTATCGTCAGGAATGTATAGTCCCGGTTCGACAGTCAATACCATACCGATTTGCAACGGGCGGTCACGCCGCGTGGCGTCAGCGTGGATATTACCTTGAACATCATGGTAGCTGCCCACATCATGTACATCCAAACCGAGCCAATGACCTAAACCGTGCATATAAAAACGGCGGTAAGCCTGATTTTCAATCAGCTGGTTTTCATCGCCGTGTAAAATGCCCAACTCAATCAAACCACGCACTTTAATTCTGATCACTTCATCGTTAGCTTGCTGAATGGTATTGCCCGCCACCAGTAATTCAATGGCGCGTTTTTGGGCATTCAGTACCAGTTGATAAATCGCTCGCTGCGGAGGACTGAAGATACCGTTTACCGGAAACGTGCGAGTAATATCACCGGCGTACATGGCAAATTCGCAGCCGGCATCAATCAGTACCAGATCGCCGTCTTTTAGCGGCTGATCATTTTCCGTGTAATGCAGAATACAGGCATTCGAACCGCTCGCGACAATGCTGTTGTAAGCCGGATAACGGGCACCGAAACGGGCAAATTCGTGCAGGATTTCGCTTTCGATCTCATATTCCGGACGATTCGGGCGGGTTTGTCGCATGGCGCGGATGTGAGCAAGGGCGGAAATTTGCCCCGCCTGTTGCATTAATGCTGCTTCGCTGCGGGATTTAAACAGGCGCAGTTCGTCCAGTATCGGCGACCAGCATAAAACTTGCGAAAAACGCACCGCACTTTGCGCCAGTATTGGTGCCAGCAGTTGATCACCCCAAGGTTGCAGCTCTGCTTGGTGATAAAGTGCGGTGAGATTTTGGGTTAATTCGGTAAACTGTGCTGCAAATTCGTCGATTGTGTAGGCGGCGTCAAGGCCAAGTGTGGACGGCGCTTTTTCGACACCCAGACGGCGACCGTGCCAGATTTCCTGTAAGGGATCAGCCGAGCGCAGGAAAAGTATGCTGCGTGTTTGATGATTACTTTTCAGCAACAACAAAATGGCGTCGGGTTCGTTAAAACCGGTCAGATACCAGAAATAGCTGTCCTGCCGGAAAGGATAGCAGCAGTCTTTGTTGCGCACCTGCTCTTTGGCAGAGAAAATCACCGCGGCCGCGTTATTTTCCAGTTGAGCGAAACATTTTTCGCGCCGTTGCTGAAACTCCGTGATTGGGATGTGTGCTGCATATGCGAGATCCATAGCCGTACTCCGAAACTTAATGCAGCAGCGGCTTAGCGGCGCTTTGCGGCGGACAAAAATGGGTGTAAAGCAGCGCTGCGACCGTTCTTACATATTCAATAATTTCTTCCAGCGCTTCTGCTAGTTCTTCCGGGTTATCATTTTCGTCATATCCCAGCTGAGCGATGTCCTGTAAATCGTCCAGCGCTTCGCCGATTTCGCCTTTTTCTTTATCCAGATGAGGCTGATTAAGTCCCAAGCCGAGTAAAAAGTTGTTGCTCCATTCCGATAGAGCGTCGGCGCGCAAAAATACGTCGTCATCTTCTGGCAACCACAGCTCGAAATTAAAGCCGTCAATGTCCGCCAGCATTTGCCCGATATACCGATACAGTTTGTCGATCTCCGGCAGCAGTGCACTCGGGTAGGCGTGATTATCGTTGGTAAATTGATACAGCAGCGGCTGCCAGCGTTGATCATTAACGCCGCCGCAGATGAGTCCGCTTAAAAAACCGTGCAGTTCCGCACAAGAAAGGTCAATGCCCGAGTGGGTTAATTTTTGTTGTAATTCTGTATAAGAAAGAAGCTGTTCTGTCATGTTATTTTTCCTATGTAACGATATCAATAGTTTAACATCGTTCCGGTTATGCAACCACCAATCAGTTTGATTTTTTATGACGAAAAATGTTTGCTATGGCATAATAGCCGGCGGAGAAAACAGAGCGAATAGGGGAGCTTATGTCGTCTAAAAGTATAGAATTGCCCGTATTGGGGCAGGTGTTGCGCCTCAATTGTCCGGAAGAACAGCACGAAGCGTTGCGGCAGGCCGCCAGAGCATTGGATCAACGGGTATCGGAAATGAAAGAGCGTACCGGCATTTTGCAAGTAGAAAAAGTGTTATCGATTGTCGCGCTGAACCTGAGTTACGAATTAATTCAGGAGCAGCAGAAGGCGCAATTAATCGAAAATGTTGTCGCTACACGGATTCAGCAGTTGGACAATTCGCTGGAAAATATTTTGGCGCAGAAAGCGAACTTTTGAATAAATAATGATGATTTAACATCAGAATTTCAAAATTAGTCTGGTCAATCAGCGCAAATTAAGTTAGTATTATTTCAAAGTTTACCTGAGGTGTTCGCCAGTGGATTACGTCCCTGAGCCGATACTTTAAACTTTATGAATCGGTTTCCTATTGTTGGTGTGCATGCTTAACTTGACCTTCGGTCCTGATGTAAGAAGCCTGAAAACGATTACAATCGATTCCCTTGAACCGTAGGGTTCAAGGACCGACCATTCACAGCGGCATCTCGGGTCCCTTCTGTTCTATCCCCGGATAATCATGTATTCATTTCAGTCTATTTTGCAGCAGCGCCGTCAAATTCGCGAACAAATGCGTGAAACGCGTAATAAATTGACCGCACTTGAGCAGGCACAAGCTGAACAACGCGTTACCGAGCAGGCATTAGCCTTAATCAAACAACGACAGGCGCGCCATGTGGCGCTATATCTATCATTTGACGGCGAGATTTCAACCGCGTTACTGATTCGGCAATTATGGATGCAACATATTCAAGTTTATTTGCCGGTGCTGCATCCGTTTTGCCGCGGGCATTTGCTGTTTTTGCGTTATTGGCAAGAAAGTGCAATGACACGTAATAAATTCGGTATTATTGAGCCGCACTTAAATGTACTGGATGTGTTGCCGAGCAATCAATTGGACATTATTTTCACTCCGCTGGTCGCTTTTGATAAGGCCGGCAATCGGCTGGGTATGGGCGGCGGATTTTATGATCGCACGTTGCAGCATTGGCGGCAAAAACACTTTATTCCCGTTGGGCTGGCACATCGCTGTCAACAGGTTGAAGCGCTGCCGACGGAAAGCTGGGATATTCCGCTGGCACAGATTTTAACCGGTTGAATAGCGTTACTTTTCATAACATATGACGGAAAGTTATTGGTAAAAAATATTTTTTCTTTTACAATTTCCCGCATCTTTTTACGGGAGCATTCCCTTTTTATGTGTTTTTAAGGAAAAATTATGTTGAAAAAGTTAGCTGTTTTAGTCCTCTCGGCTTTCGCCGTTTCTACTGTTGCTCAGGCTGCCGGCGACAGCTTATTGGCACGTATTAATCAAAAAGGAACTATAACCGTCGGCACCGAAGGTACTTACGCGCCTTTCACGTATCATGACGCCAGCGGTAAATTAACCGGCTATGATGTGGAAGTTACCCGCGCGATCGCAGACAAACTAGGTGTGCACGTAGAATTTAAGGAAACCCAATGGGATGCCATGTTGGCAGGCTTAAAAGGCGATCGTTTTGATTTGGTTGCCAATCAGGTAGGATTGACTACGCCAGAACGCCAGGCGACTTTTGATAAATCCGAACCTTACAGTTGGTCGGGCGCAATGTTGCTTGCGCGCAGCGATGAAAGCCGTTTGCATCAAGTTGAGGATGTAAAAAATCTGAGAGCAGCACAGACGCTTAGCTCCAATTATGGCGAACTGGCGGTGAAATACGGTGCGAAAATCGTGCCGATTGACGGTATGGCACAAGGATTGCTGCTGATTCAGCAAAACCGTGCCGATGTCACTTTCAACGATTCGCTTGCGTTATTGGATTACTTGAAGAAGAATCCGAATTCAGGTTTGAAACCGTTCTGGGAATCCGAAGATAAAGTCGGCGCAGGCTTAATTGCGAATAAGGGCAATCAGGAAGCGCTGGAAAAAATCAATGCGGCAATTGAACAGCTGCGTCAGGACGGCACTTTAAAACGACTGGGCGAACAATTCTTCGGTAGGGATATCAGTGTTAAATAGCGTATTGACTGCATTGCCGTTTATGACCGAAGCCCGTGCGGATTTGGTGATAAACGGCTTTTTTCCTATGTTGAGTGCGGCGGTGTTGGTATCGATACCGCTTGCCGTGGTGTCTTTTTGCGTTGGCATGATAATTGCCGTTGTCGTCGCGCTGCTGCGGGTAATGCCGGCAAACGGTATTTTTCACCGGATTTTACTCGCTATTGCCAAAATTTATATTTCTATTATCCGCGGCACACCAATGCTGGTGCAGATTTCCGTGGTTTTTTATGGATTGCCAGCAATCGGCGTGTTTATTGATCCGATTCCTGCCGCGATTATTGGCTTTTCCCTGAATGTGGGGGCGTACGGCTCGGAAACCGTACGGGCGGCGATTCAATCTGTGCCGAAAGGGCAGTGGGAAGCCGGTTTTACTATCGGCATGAATTATCTGCAAACCTTTCGCCGCATTATTGCACCGCAGGCGTTTCGGGTAGCGGTTCCGCCGCTCAGCAACAGTTTTATCGGCTTATTTAAAGATACTTCGCTGGCCTCTGTCGTCACCGTGACGGAAATGTTTCGCGTAGCGCAGCAAATTGCCAATTCCTCTTACGATTTTCTGCCGGTGTATATTGAAGCCGGGCTGATTTATTGGTGTTTTTGCTTTGTATTGTTTGTGATTCAGGCACGGGTGGAAAAACGCCTGAACCGTTACGTGGCGCGTTGAGAGGAAGGCTATAATGATTAAGATCCGTAATATTCATAAACGTTTTGAGCACACTCCGGTGTTGCGCGGCGTAGATCTGGATATTGAAAAAGGTGAAGTAGTAGTGATTCTCGGGCCTTCCGGCTCGGGCAAAACCACCTTTCTGCGCTGCCTTAATGCGCTGGAATTGCCGGAACAGGGAACCATCGAGTTTCAGACTGTACAACCGTTTAAAATTGATTTCGCCTCAAAATCCGTACACAAGGATATTTTAGCGCTGCGTCGCCGTTCAGGCATGGTCTTTCAACAATATAATTTATTTCCACATAAAACCGCGCTGGAAAATGTGATGGAAGGTCCGGTTCAGGTACAGAAACGTGATGTCGCGACAGTACGCGCGGAAGCTGAGCAATTGTTGTGCAAAGTGGGCTTATCGGACAAAATCAATTTGTATCCCTACCAGCTTTCCGGCGGACAGCAACAGCGCGTCGGTATTGCCCGCGCACTGGCGATTCAGCCCGAACTAATGTTGTTTGACGAACCGACTTCCGCGCTGGATCCGGAATTGGTGCAGGATGTGTTGAACACCATGAAGGAATTAGCCAATGAGGGCTGGACTATGTTAGTGGTGACCCATGAAATTAAATTCGCCCTAGAAGTGGCGGATTTAGTGGTAGTGATGGACGGCGGGGTGATTGTCGAACAAGGTTCTCCGCAGACATTATTCGCCAATCCCCAACACGAACGAACCAAAGCATTTTTACATCGGTTAAGAGCGGATGAGTAAAAAAGTGCGGTGGAAATCGTTGCTCCTTAAATTAACCGTCTAACTTTTGGACGGCAGATTATTTTTTATCGTACTTTTATTGATTAAATGATTTGTCCGCCGATACCAATAAATAAACCGGCAATAGCACCGCTCATTAGGTTTGATAATGAACCGGCGATGACTGCTTTTAAACCTAACTTGGCAATATCGCTGCGACGGTTTGGTGCCATACTGCCTAATCCTCCGATTAAAATAGCAATTGAGCCGAAATTAGCGAAACCGCATAAAGCAAAGGTTATGATCGCGATAGTTTTTGCTTGCAGTTGTATCGCAGAGGTTGGATTTAAATATTGGACAAAATCAATATAAGCCACAAATTCGTTCAGCACTAATTTTTGTCCGATCATTGAACCGGATAAATGTGCTTCTTCCCAAGGTACGCCGATTGCCCATGCTATCGGCTGAAAAATATAACCTAAAATAGATTGTAAGGTGATATTCTCGAATCCCACAGATCCTGCGATAGCCCCGATAATCCAGTTTAGCATGGCAATTAATGCGATAAATGCGATCAGCATGGCGCCGATATTAATAGCTAGCTGTACGCCCGAAATAGCACCGCCAGCGGCGGCATCAATAATATTAGCCGGTTTTTCTTCCGTGTAATTATCTGATATTTTTTCCTGTGGCGTTTCAGTTTGCGGCAATATGATTTTGGCAAATAATAATCCACCGGGCGCCGCCATAAACGAAGCGGCGATCAAATAAGGCAATGGAATACCTAAGCCAACATATCCGGCTAAATTGGCACCGGCCACAGAGGCTAAACCTCCGGTCATCACCGCAAATAATTCGGATTTCGTCATGTTTTTAATATAGGGTTTGACTAATAACGGCGCTTCTGTTTGTCCGACGAAAATATTTGCCGCGGCGGAGGTGGATTCTGTTTTGGATGTTTTCAACAGTTTCTGTAATGCACCGCCTAAAATTTTAATAACAAATTGCATCACACCTAAATAATATAATAGCGAGATCAAGGCTGAGAAAAAAATAATGGACGGTAACACATACAATGCAAATACAAAGCTATCGTTTCCGAGAATATCCGCCATTCGTTGACTGACTAAGCCACCAAATAAGAATTTTATACCTTCGCCGCCAAAACTGATGATTTTTCCCACGCCGTCGGAGATGCCCATTAAAATTGAGCGCCCCCAGGGTACATACAAAATCAAGGCGCCGATACCGATTTGCAAAGCAAAAGCACCGAATACGGTACGCAAATTAATGGCTTTTTTGTTGTTGGAGAGTAAAAAGGCGATCAATAACAAAATAAAAATGCCGAACAGGCTGTTTAAAATGCTCATGTTGTGCCTCCTTAAAATAAGTCCGATAAAAAACCGGCAGTGAATGCTCACTGCCAATTCCGGTTATTGTTGATTGAAATATTGCACCGCCAAGGTCGCACCGATTTTGGCATTGTTTTTCACCAGTTTAATGTTGGCTTCTAGGCTTTTACCACCGGTCATTTCAACGATTTTGCCGAGTAGAAACGGAGTAATATCCTTGCCCTTAATGCCTTTTTCTTCTGCTTCTTTGACCGCACTTTCAATAATGCCATTAATATAATCAGGGTTTAACGCATCTTGTTCCGGAATCGGATTGGCAACCACGATGCCACCGTTTAACCCCAGTTCCCATTTGATTTTTATCATCGTGGCAATATGTGACAGATTATCGGAGGAAAGCGCTAATGGTAGGCCGCTGTCGCGAGTAAAGAATGCTGGTAAGTTTTGCGTCTGATAACCGATAACAGGCACGCCTTTGGTCTCCAAATATTCCAACGTCGCCGGTAAATCTAAGATAGACTTGGCACCGGCGCAAATAACAGCGACATCGGTCTGTGCCAATTCATCCAGATCCGCAGAAATATCCAGATTATTTTCCCAGCCGCGGTGTACGCCACCTAAACCGCCAGTAACAAAAAATTTAATACCAGCTAACTGAGCTGCAATCATTGTGGTGGCAACAGTGGTTGCGCCTAGTTTTTGGGATGCTACAACATCGGCTAAATCGCGGCGTGATACTTTGGCTATACCTTTGCTACTGCCAAACATTTCTAGTTCCTCATCAGATAGCCCGATTTTAATTTTTCCCCCCACAATAGCAATAGTTGCAGGCACGGCACCATTATCACGAATAATTTGTTCCACTTCGCGCGCCATAGCCACATTTTGTGGATAGGGCATGCCATGGGAAATAATCGTGGATTCCAGCGCGACAATGGGTAAACCTTCTGCCATACCGGCTTGGACTTCTTCGGATAACACAAGATATTTATTCATAATAATTCTCCATTTCGAGTTCTAGTTGGTGTTTAGTTAGATTAGGACGTACGGTAAATTCTGATTGAATAGTATGGTAGGCGTTGGTCATTCCGGCGAGAATGCAATCATCTATATGGTGATTGTTCAGCCATGCTGCGATATAAGCACCGCTGAATCCATCTCCGGCACCGGTGACATCCACGATTTTTTCTGCGGCGACTTGTTTTACCGGATACCATTTGCGTGTTTTTTGCGAAGCTGCTAAAACGCCTTTTGAACCAGCAGTTAAAATAACCTGTTTTACTCCATAATCCAGTACGGTATCTATTGCCTGATCAAGTTTTTTCTCACTATCCAAAACTGAGTTCACAAAAGCGCCGAGTTCTCCTTTGTTAATAAATAGGCAATCTACAGCGGACAGTTGCTGCGGTAAATGTGCCATTTTGGGTTCGGATACTGCAATAATAGCCAGCTTGATCCGTTGTTTTAGCGAGTAAGCACATAGAAATTCCACCGTTTCTTTTGGGCAGTTAAGATCCACTACGATGCAGCCGGCATTGCGTAAAATATGCTGTTGCTTCACTAATAATTCCGGCGTAAAGGCATCATAAATGGACATATCGGCCAAACCGAGATACATTTCGCCGTCACGATCTAATAATGCCGTATAGCAGCCGGTGGACTGTCCTTCAATTATGATGACGCTTTCGGTATCCATAAAAGGGGAAGACAGATTTTTAATTCGTCCCCATTCTGGATCGTTGCCTACAGTCGAAATTAATACTACATCTTTTTCCAGCCGCCCTAAGTTTTCCGCAACATTACGTACTACGCCACCGATAGAGACAGTAGAATTTACCGGATTAGACGTATAGCCGTACAATTCGTGATCAGTTTTAATTTTTTTATCTAAATTAGCTGCACCGATACATACGATTTGATTGCGGGTATTGATGATATAAGCCCGGCCTAGCAAGTCACCATGTTTTACTAAGGTCGAGATAATATTGGCTACGGCCGGACGGGATAAATTTACTTGTTCAGCAATCTCTTGCTGTGAAATAAATGGATTTCGACGGATTAAATCAAAAATAGTACGTTCATTTTCGGTCATAATTAATTCTCCAAAATAAACATAAGTTTATAACTAAAACTTATGTTTGATATTTTCGATCAATATTTAATCAGCTTCAACAGGTTGATCTTAGAATTGTGATCATACTCACGAAAATAAAAGGTGGAGTTATAAGAATAAGCCAGGCGGATAGAAAGTCGGAAAATTATTAAAATAAAAGCGCCGGAATATATCCGACGCTTTGTTTGCGATAATGCACTCGTTCAGATGTTACACGATTACTGCAGCAATGAAATATCGGCCACCTGTAAGAACAGGTTTTGTAGGGTGTTTAAAATCGCTAAGCGGTTATTGCGTAGGTTTATGTCATCGGCGTTGACCATGACGTGATCGAAGAAATCATCCACCGGTTTGCGCAGGGCGGCTAGACGATCTAGCGCAGTCTGATATTCGCCTGCGGCAAATAGCGGCCGTAATTCGCTTTGCAGTTTTTCAACCTGTTCGGCAAGAACCATTTCTGCCGGTTCCGTACATAAAGTGCGGTCGATTTTTTCCGAGATTTGGCCGTCCGTTTTCGCCAGAATATTGCCGACACGTTTATTCGCCGCCGCCAGCGCTTCAGCCGAATCTAAGGTACGGAAGTGCGCCACTGCACGGACGCGGGCATCAAAATCCGCCGGTTTTGTCGGGCGACGTGCCAATACTGCCTGAATCACATCAACGCCAATACCTTTGTCCTGATACCAAGCGCGGAAGCGACCGAGCATAAAGTCAACCACTTCATCGACAACATTCGGATTGGTTAGTTTATTACCAAAAAGTGCGGTGGATTTTTTGACTAAATTTTCTAAATCCAACGGTAGTTTTTTCTCTACGATAATCCGCAACACGCCCAATGCCGCACGGCGCAGCGCAAACGGGTCGGCGCTGCCTTTCGGCTGTTGACCGATGCCGAAAATGCCTGTCAGCGTGTCTATTTTATCGGCAAGCGCAACGGAACATGCAACCGGCGAACTTGGCAGATTGTCGCCAGCAAACCGAGGCATGTATTGTTCGTTCAGCGCTACCGCCACTTCTTCGTCTTCACCGTCGTGGCGCGCATAGTGCATTCCCATTACGCCCTGCGTGTCGGTAAATTCAAACACCATGTTGGTCATGAGATCGCATTTCGACAATAAACCGGCGCGTGTCGCTTTGTTCACATCGGCGCCGATTTGGGCGGCGATAATACCGCTTAATTGTTCAATTCGGTCGGTTTTATCACGCAGTGTGCCGAGTTGCTGTTGGAACAGCACGGTTTCCAGACGCGGTAGTTGATCTTCCAGATGCTGTTTTAAATCCGTTTTGAAGAAAAATTCCGCGTCGGTTAAGCGTGGGCGCACCACTTTTTCATTGCCTTCAATAATTGCGCTCGGATCTTGCGGGTTGATGTTCGATACGAAAATAAAGTGCGGTAAGAGTTTGCCTGCTTTATCATAAATCGGAAAGTATTTCTGATCGCCTTTCATGGTATAAACCAGCGCCTCCGCCGGCACTGCCAGAAAGCGTTCTTCAAATTTTGCGCTCAGCACGTTTGGATATTCCACCAATGCGGTGACTTCATCCAGTAAATCCTCTTCAATATCCGCCGTGCCGCCAAGTGCGGTGGCTTTTTCTTGCGATTTTGCCAGAATTAAGGCTTTACGTTCGTTGAAATCGGCGATCACCGAACCTTTTTCTTTTAATAGCGTAGGATATTGATCAGCATGGTCAATGCGAAATTCACGTTCACCCAGAAAACGGTGACCGCGAATAATTCTGTTGCTCTTAACGCCTAAAATATTGCCTTCGATTAGCTCATTGCCCAGTAATAATGTGACAGTATGAACGGGACGTACAAATTGTTCCGTTTTATCGCCCCAGCGCATTGTTTTTGGGATCGGCAGTTTTGCCAATGCGTTGCTGATCATGCCGCACAATAAATTTTTAGTCGGCTGACCTTCAATTACCGCACGATGTACCAGCCATTCACCTTTCTCGGTTTTTAAACGCTCCGCCTGTGCTACGCTGATTCCACAGCCGCGTGCCCAGCCTTCCGCCGCTTTGGTCGGATTGCCCGCCGCATCAAACGCCGCAGACACTGCCGGCCCGCGTTTTTCAATTTCTTTGTTCGGCTGGCTGGCGCTTAAGCCTAATATTTTTACCGCCAAACGGCGCGGTGCGGCGAACCATTCAACGCGGTCAAAAGCCAAACCTGCCTGATTTAACTCTTGTTCTACATTCTCTGCAAAGGCAGTCGCTAATTTTTTCAGTGCCTTCGGCGGCAGCTCTTCAGTGCCGATCTCGGCGAGGAAGTTTTGTGTTGTCATTGTTTATCTCTTTGAATTATTTCTTTATATTTGAAAAGTTGTAAATTTTCGTTAAGTGTAAAGTTTGTGTTTTACTCAGTTTGTCAAATCTCCCCTAATCCCTGTTTACTTAAGAGGGGGGGAGCAGAGCGCTAAGTATATTATTTCATCTATAATTATCTCACTTGAACGAATAATAACTCATTATTAGCCAAACTAATTTTTATTTTAACTGAAGTGAATGTTAAGTTAATTACCTTTTCTGTGTTTCTTTTTCATTTAGAAGAACAATAAAATTGAAGTTACAGATGAACTCACTTCCTTCTTTAGTAAAGAGGGGTTAGGGGAGACTTGTCATTTCACATTCTCCGAAAATAAATTTGTTCCACCACCGCTTCAATCTCAAAATATACCTCATCATTACTAAAACGCATCATCGTAAAACCAAGAGAATTTAATTGTGCATCACGCAAGGCGTCTTTTTCCTTATATTCAGGTTCGTAATGCCTAACTCAATCACTAATTTTGCGTTTAAGCAGTAAAAATCTACAATGTAGTTTAACAACGGCTTCTGTCGATTAAACCGGAATCCTAACAGCTGATCTCTGTTTATTCGCTGCCACAATTTCCGTTCTGTATCCGTTTGGTTTGAACGTAATTTATGAGACAGTTGTTTTAGTGATTTTGAGTAAGGTTGTATAAATTTTCTATTCTTTCAACCTATTGCATTTACACAAAATAGCGTTATTACTTATATTCATCCAAAAATCGCCGTCAGTTCCTCAATATCCAATACGACTTTTTCACCTTCCAGCACCAACGCCGGGATGCCGATATAGCCGTTGGCTTTAGCGTTATCAAATGCCGGGTGGGTGTCGCGCAATTTTAAGAACGCTTTAAAATTGGCGCGTTCGTTCACAATATCGCGCGCGTGATATGCGACATTTAGAGCTTGCAGTTTTGTGACGAACGGTTCGGTATCCGGGCACCATGGTGCGAAATATAACACGGGTTTATTCATTTTTTATCCTTTTTGTGCGGCTAAAGCGGTCGGGTTCGGTGTTGGCTCGCCGATTTTAGTCAGGCGGTTGCGATCAATATGGTGGAACGGTTCTTTATAATTCGGGATCACCATTACCGTATCCTGTTCGTATGACCACGTGCCGTCGTCATTAATTTTTACCGTAATAGTATAGCTTTCCGTTCTGAAAGATTGTTCTAAAAACGGATTGGAAATAATGCCGTTAGTTAATGAACCACGTACCGCCGTCAGGGTGAAGGTCTTCGCATCCGCTGAGGCATTGCCGGTCGCCATCACCGTTTGTCCGCGCGGAATACTCAGCGACAGCAAAATATTGCCGGTAGCCGGTTCCCACAGCCAGTAACCCACCTGATCATGAAAAGTTTCCACACCGTCGGGTTCAACGATATGTGTGTGATAACGCAAGCCGTAAAACAGTTGCGGACCGTTGGTTTGAGCATCAATCGGTTGTAATTCGTAATGTTCGATATAAGGATCTTTCTCCGCACCGTCTTCTTTCGGATTGGTATCCAATCCGCGCTTGCCTTCCCAAATACCTGCCAACGGCGCAAGCGGTCCCAGATTTGCCAAAGTATTGACATCAGCTTCGGCTTCGGTATAAATATCGGCAGGGTAGTTGTGTTGTTTCATTACCATCTCCTTCTGTGCATAAAAAGTGCGGTCGATTTTTTATATTTTTGCAAAATTATTTCTTACAGCCCGGAAAACCTAAGGCCTCACGGCTGGCATAATAGGCCTCTGCCACACCTTTGGTGAGGGCGCGGATACGCAGAATATAGCGCTGGCGCTCAGTCACCGAAATCGCTTTACGGGCATCCAGCAGGTTAAAACTGTGTGCGGCTTTCAATATGCGTTCGTAGGCCGGTAGCGGTAGCGGTTTTTCCAGATTAAGCAAAAATTGCGCTTCTTTTTCGTGCTGCTCAAAGCATTGGAACAGAAAATCCACATCGGCATATTCAAAGTTATAGGTGGATTGCTCCACTTCGTTTTGGTGGAATACATCACCGTAAGTGGTTTTACCGAGCGGACCGTCGGACCAGACCAAATCATACACGCTGTCCACACCTTGAATATACATCGCCAGACGTTCCAAGCCGTAAGTAATTTCACCGGTGACGGGTTTACATTCCAGACCGCCGACTTGTTGAAAATAGGTGAATTGGGTGACTTCCATACCGTTTAGCCACACTTCCCAGCCCAGTCCCCAGGCGCCCAGCGTCGGGTTTTCCCAGTTGTCTTCGACAAAACGAATATCGTTTTGAGTAGGATCAAAACCGAGCATTTTCAAGCTGTCTAAGTAAAGTTCCTGAATATTATCCGGCGAGGGTTTGATCACCACTTGGAATTGATAATAATGTTGTAGACGATTCGGATTTTCGCCGTAACGACCGTCCGTCGGGCGGCGCGACGGCTGCACATAAGCAAACGCCATCGGTTCCGGTCCCAGTGCGCGCAGAGCGGTCATCGGATGTGATGTGCCGGCCCCCACTTCCATATCAAACGGCTGGACCACCGTACAGCCTTGATTCGCCCAGTATTCCTGCAAGGCGAGAATCATGCCCTGAAAGGTTTTAATATCAAATGTTGAACTCATAATGACTCTTTAGATGAAATTAGTTTAGATAAAATGCGAACAATTATACTGGAAAATAGCGCTATTCTCTACTTTCTTTCGGAAAGTGCGGTGAGATTTACGAAAATTTCCGTTGCGGATGGCAAGCTAGGAGTCAGTATAGTTACGGTGTTGGCTTAATTGACTTCTGATTTTGCGTGGTGTAAATATATTTGTTGTCGATCTGAGCTTATTTCTTAATTCGGATAAATGGCGGCATAAAATAAATAATGCAGTTGATAAATTCATTGAGGAGATAATATGGAACAAATAAAAAACGTTTATGAAAAATGGCATGAGTACGCTAAAAGCAGAAATACCGATGGTTTATTAAGTTTATATGCCGATAATGCTGTTTTTGAAAGCCCGTTGGTTCCTGCTATTTTAGACGATAAGCACGACGGAGTTTTGCATGGTAAACAAGAGATAGCGCATTTTATTAAAGAAGGCACCAAACGTCGTCCTAATGAATTAGTGAAATGGTTTCGAACGGGAGAATATTTAACCAACGGACGTGTATTAGTATGGGAATATCCGAGAGAAACGGATAATGGAGAACAAATTGATATTTTGGAACTGATGGAAATCGAAAACGGGTTGATTTTGAAACACCGTATTTATTGGGGCTGGAAAGGTTGCATGCAAATCAGTTCATCACTAATAGATAAATAACGTTAAAATAATAAAGATAAACGCCTCAATCGGGGCGTTTATTTATAGGGTTGGTAATCTGGTATCTATTTGAACAACAAAATACAGCTCAATGCGCCTCATCCCAGTTATCGCCGATGCCGACATCGACAATTAACGGTACGACCAATTGTGCGGCGCTTTCCATTAAAGATTTGATCCTGAAGGCGTATTTTTCCATTTTTTCCGACCGCACTTCAAACACCAGTTCATCGTGTACCTGCATAATCATCAGAATATCGGGATCGTTGCGAATTTCTTGATCAATGGCAATCATGGCAAGTTTAATGATATCGGCGGCGCTGCCCTGCATTGGTGCGTTAATCGCCACCCGTTCCGCGCCCTTACGTCGCATTGCGTTGGAGGAGGCAATATCCGGCAGATATAAACGGCGTCCGAACAGGGTTTCCACATAGCCTTGAGCTTTGGCGGTTTCACGAATATCGTGCATAAAGGTTTGCACGCCGGGATAGCGTTGGAAATACAAATCCATATATTTCTGCGCTTCACCGCGTGCAATTCCGAGTTGGCGGGAAAGGCCGAACGCACTCATGCCGTAAATTAGCCCGAAATTAATCGCTTTAGCGCTGCGTCGCTGTTCGCTGGTGACTTGTTCCAGTGCCAAACCGAAAATTTCCGCTGCGGTGGAACGGTGAATATCCTTGCCTTCGCTGAATGCGCCGATTAAACCGTTGTCTTTGGACAGATGCGCCATAATCCGTAGCTCAATTTGAGAATAGTCGGCGGCGATGATTTTGTAGCCGGGGCGTGCGATAAATGCCTGACGAATGCGCCGGCCGGCGTCGTTGCGAATTGGAATATTTTGTAGATTCGGATCGCTGGATGACAGCCGTCCGGTAGCGGTGACCGCTTGGTGATAAGAGGTGTGCACCCGTCCGGTGTGTGGGTTGATCATCTGCGGCAATTTATCGGTATAAGTGGATTTTAACTTCGCCAGCCCACGGTGTTCAATAAGCAACTTCGGCACCAAATGCCCTTGCTGCGCCAGTTCATCCAACACATCTTCATTGGTGGACGGCGCGCCTTTTGGGGTTTTGGCGATAACCGGCAGTCCCAGTTTGCCGAAAAGAATTTCTTGCAACTGTTTGGTGGACGCCAGATTAAACGGTTCGCCTGCCGCCTCATGCACCTGCGCTTCAAGTGCGGTCAATCTTGCGCTGATTTCCTCCGATTGATTTCGCAGCGTTTGGCTGTCGATCAGCACGCCGTGGCGTTCCATGCGCGATAGCACGCCGATGAGCGGCAATTCGATACGGGTAAATAGGTTCGTTAGCGCAGGAATTTGTGTCAGCTCGTGCCATAACGTTTGGTGCAGCTTCATGGTGACATCCGCGTCTTCCGCCGCATATTCGGTGGCTTGGGCGATATCGATTTGATCGAATGTCAGCTGATTTTTGCCCTTACCCGCCAAGGTTTCAAATGCGATGGTTTGATGACCGAGATAACGCGCCGACAAATCGTCCATGTTATGACGTCCGGTGCTGTTTAACACATAGGATTCCAGCATGGTATCAAAGGCGACGCCTTGCAAATTAATGTGATGATTGGCAAAAATGGTTAGATCATATTTAATATTCTGTCCAACTTTTTGGATCTGCGCATCTTCCAGTAGCGGAGTTAAACGCGCCAGACAATCGGCTTTATCCAGTTGATCCGGCGCCGGTTCAATTCGAGTTTGCGGCGGGCTTGCGGTCTCAGCAAACAAATCCGCTTGAGCATTTTCCGCATCGACGGCAACTTCGCGGGTGTGAGCAAGCGGAATATAACAGGCCTCACCGTTTTCCAGCGCGAAAGAGATTCCCACCAGATTTGCCTGCATGGCATCCAGCGAGTCGGTTTCCGTATCTACGGCAATCAGTTTTACCTGTTTGATTTTATCGATCCAACGGTCGAGTTTTTCCGGCGTATTCACCGTTTGGTACAAAGTGCGGTCGATTTTTACCGGATTTTTCACCGCACTTTTATTGTCACCGACTGCTGGTGTTGCCTGATAAGGATTGACTTTAGTCGGCTGAAGGTTGCCGGCGGTGACCGAGCTTTCGCCCGCCATGGCTTCCGTCAGCCAGTGTTTGAACTCGTAACGACCGAAATATTCAATTAATTGATCGTTGTTGCGCTCGCCTAGCGTTAGCTGTGCAGGCTGAATGTCCAGCGCCACGTCGGTTTTTATGGTCGCAAGCAAGTAGGATAAATCCGCATCCGCTTTGGCGGCTTGCAGTTTTTCGGCTAATTTTTTGGCGCCGCGAATCGGCAAATCCGCCACTTTTTCCAGATTGGCGTAAATTTCCGCCATACTGCCGATTCCCTGCAATAAACCCAAGGCGGTTTTTTCACCGACACCGGGCACGCCGGGAATATTGTCTGAGCTGTCGCCCATTAATGCCAGATAATCAATGATCAACTCCGGCGGAATGCCGTATTTGTCAATCACGCCATCACGATCAAGCAGCGTATTGTTCATGGTATTGATCAGCATAATATTGTCATTGACCAACTGCGCCATATCTTTATCGCCGGTACTGATCAGCACATGTTGCCCGTTGCTGGAGGCTTGAATCGCCAACGTGCCGATCACATCATCCGCCTCCACGCCTTCGACAACCAGCAGCGGAATACCCAGTGCGCGGATAATATCGTGCAACGGTCGAATTTGTTTGCGCAAATCATCGGGCATCGGCGGGCGATGCGATTTATATTGTTCAAACATTTCATCGCGGAAAGTTTTGCCCTTGGCATCAAACACGACGGCAATATGGCTCGGCTGCACTTGCGAAATCAGACTTTTCAACATATTCAGCACGCCATACATCGCCCCGGTCGGCTCCCCAAGGGAATTGGTGAGCGGCGGAAAGGCGTGAAACGCGCGATATAAATAAGAAGAACCGTCCACTAGGACAAGCGGGTTTTCTGCGATATTAGCCATACTATTCTCGTTTTATGCGTTGTTTATTGACGGCACATTATAGACTAAACAACCGATTTAGCCTAATTCCACGATGGCGGGGTTTGAGGAATAAATATTGGCAGGAAAGTGCGGTGATTTTTTTATCTTATTTTATAACGGACTCTCTACCTGTAGTTGTTCGTAAATGTCTGTAATCGCCAGTATTAAACAGGAACGGATTAGTTTTTCTTTACGTTGTGTTTTTATCTGATAAAACAGTGAATCGGGATCACTTTCTTTTTCCGGTGAAAAATTAAGAATATTTTTATCTTTCTGGTGGTTAAGTTCTCGGGTAAAATCAATAATGATTTGATCGAAAAAATGATATTCTTTTTCGTCATTATTTAATTTTTCTTTAATTTTGATAAATGAATTAATATCTCCAAAGGTATTTTGATTAATTACCCCCAATCCGAGTAGGACTTTTAAGCGGATTTCCAGCTCAAATAAAGGCCCTGATGTCATAAACAGTGAATCAACTACAGATTTGACTGCAAAATCCGTTTTACGGAATACGCGGTTGATCAGTTGGTCAATCGCTTCATTAAAAATTGCCACTGAGGCAGTAATAAAACCACGGATTGAGGTGGTGTCATTGAGTTTTTCGTATATTGGATCGTCCAATGTTAATGCCTTTCCTCATTGATTTTGTTGCGTTGCATAAAGGAAGTATTGTTAAATTTATCAGTAAACCGATATTGCCGGAAAGTCCGGCTCGGGTGTTCAATTGGCAGTTATCTCACCCGAGCTAATATTTCTATAGTAGCCATTATAAACGATTATAAGCTTCAGCAATTCGCTGAACGGTGTTATCGTCTTGTAATCCGGTATATTGTTTTATCGTGGCAATTACTCCCTTTTCAGTCAAGCATTGTTGTAATTCTCGGGCTTGTGGATCGTTGTCGTTGTGATACTCAAGTGCGACAGCGACAGCTTGAATCAGGTTGTTATTAGCCAGACCGTATTCTAAAGTACCGCGCAGTGGTTTAATCAGGCGGTCATTATAGCTTAGTTTACGCAATGGTTCGCGACCGACACGATCTACATCGTCCACTAAGTAAGGATTGGCGAAACGTTGCAGAATTTTTTCAATATAAGCAGCATGTGTCTGTGGATCGAATCCGTAACGTTTGATCAGTACGGCACCACTTTCCTGCATAACAGATTTTACGAAAGTCTTAACTTGATTGTCTTCAATACTTTCTTTAACGAATTTATAACCTTTTGCTTTACCATAATAAGCGGTAACGGCATGCCCGGTATTTAAGGTAAAGAGCTTACGTTCTACAAACGCCATGAGATTGTCCGTTTTTTCCATACCGATAATGTTTGGAATGTCACCTTTAAACTGGGTTTGATCAACAATCCACTCACTGAATTCTTCCACAGTCACCAGTAACGGATCGTTACTTTCACCCTGCACTGGCGGTACGATGCGATCAACGGCGCTATCCACAAATCCAACAATCAGCTCCGCTTGTTGCTGTAGTTCCGGCGTTAAATGAGCAAATATCTGTTCTTTTAGGAATGTTGTTCCGCGAACCATATTTTCGCAGGCGATAATATTCAGGGGGGTAGTATTGCCAGCATTAAAGCGAGCAGTTAATCCTTTTGCTATTGTGGCGGAAATAATTTTTAAGATATTTGGTCCAACGGCAGTTGTGATTAAATCCACTTGATTGAATAACTCAACGACAGCATTTTCATCTTTTGAGTTTATTCCACTGACGCCTATTACTTTCTCTATCTTGTTGGTTGTATCACCGACGATTTTGACATTATAGAATTTCTGTGCGTTCAGCAAATCAATCACATTATCGTTTATATCTGCAAAGATAACCTGTATGTTGCTGTCCGCCAGTAATTTGCCTATAAAACCACGTCCGATATTACCTGCGCCGAAATGTAATGCTTTCATATTTTACTCCAACTTTTTACCTGAGAAGGTGTTATGATCGTTATGCTTTCAATAAAGCTAATACTTTTTCAACATCATTTGTTGAGGTTAGGGTTGCAATCGCGTCTTCACTATCAAGTGCATTAGTGATCGCCGTTAGTACCTGAACATGTTCGTTATTACGAGCTGCAATACCTATAACCAACTTCGCCACACCGTCTTCTTCATCGGTAAAACGAACCCCCTCTGGGTATTGGCATACGACAATGCCCGTTTTCAGTACGGCATCTTTGGCGTCAACTGTACCATGTGGTACTGCCAGTCCTTCGCCTAAGTAGGTTGAAACTAGCTCTTCTCGGGCGAACATGGCGTCGATATAACTTGGCAGCACGAATCCAGCTTCTACCAGTTTTTCACCGGCAAAATGAATGGCTTGCGTTTTATTTTCTGCTTTCAACCCTAAAAAGATTTGATCTTTACCTAGCGTAAATTTAGCACCGTTAACTTCAATAACATCATTTTGTACTACTGGTATAGATGCTGTACCGGTAAAATTAGCTTTTAGATCATTGACTAAGCTATCATAGAATTTATTATCTAGAAAATTAGTTAAGGAAAAATGTATTGCATTCGGTACTTGTTTTTTCGCGCGCAAAGTTAAATCTTGGTGAGTAATTACCATACGGGCATCTTCCGGCAAGTCGTTGATTGCGCAATTTGCTACATCAATGGGCAAACCTGCGTCTTTTACTTTTTTACGCAGCATACTGGCGCCCATTGCGCTGGAGCCCATCCCCGCGTCACAAGATACGAAGATTTTGTTTAATCCTTTGTAATCTGTAACAGTTTGATTAGCTGCTCCGGATTTCATTGCTTTTGACGCCGCTTGTGCTTCTTCTAATTTACCGGACGCATCTTCTTTCTGAATTTTCAGGAAAAAGGAGGCGATAACAAAAGAAACTGCTGTTGCGGCGATAACAGAAGTCAGTACACTCAGAATTGAACCTGCTGGTGTCATTGCCAATACGGCGATAATTGATCCCGGAGAAGCTGGTGCAATAAGCCCCGCACCAAATAATACCAATGTAAAGACGCCAGTCATTCCTCCGGCGATTACCGCAAGAATTAAGCGCGGATTCATTAATACGTATGGAAAATAAATTTCATGAATTCCACCGAAGAAATGAATAATTGCAGCGCCGCCGGCAGTTTGTTTGGCGGAACCTTTACCTAGCAAAATATAAGCCAATAATACACCCAATCCCGGACCCGGATTAGCTTCAATTAAAAAGAAAATGGATTGTCCGAATTCCTGAGATTGCTGGATACCTAGTGGTGAGAAAATACCGTGATTGATAGCATTGTTTAAGAATAGAATTTTTGCTGGTTCAACGAAAATAGAGGTTAACGGTAGCAAATTTGCTTGTACTAATATATCGACCCCTGCCGCTAGTACAGTAGACAAATATTTTACTGCAGGTCCGACAATCCAGAAAAATACAATTGCCAGAATCATCCCGATAATACCGGAGGAGAAGTTATTGACTAACATCTCGAAACCGCTTTTGATTTTGCCGTCTGCCCAGTGGTCAAAACGTTTAATTGCCCAACCACCGGTTGGACCGGCGATCATTGCGCCGAGAAACATTGGAATATCCGTACCAACAATAATACCTGCTGTAGTAATTGCCCCGACGACTGCGCCGCGATCACCGGCTATCAATTTGCCGCCGGTATAACCGATTAACAGCGGAAGTAAGTAAGTGATCATGGGACCTACGAGTGTAGCCAGAGTTTCATTCGGGATCCAGCCTGTAGGGATAAAAAGTGCAGTGATAAAACCCCAAGCGATAAATGCACCTATATTAGGCATTACCATATTTGATAAAAAACGTCCGAAACTCTGGACTTTAATTTTCGCATTTGCTGACAGCATAATTAACCTCATTAATAGGAGTGACTATTTAATGACCGAAGAATAGCACTGGTAATTGGAAAGACGAAATTTTTAAAATTAAATTCGTGAACAATATCACATTATTTTTTAATATGTGATTTTTTAAAATGTGATCAATATCACGGTATTTTTCTATTACTGGTTATTTTGTGATATTGCTCACAAAATTGAACGATAACATGACAAAATTTCTTTTTGGGAAACCAATAAAATTGATTTTATAATGCGCAAAATCTGAGGTTTTAGGACTCTATGAAAGAAGCTCTCATTATTTTAACCGCACTTTTTAGGATTGTGAGTTGCCTGTGCGGTGCAGTTTGAGATGTTCATATCTGGTAGTAGGTTGGTCGCCATCGTTCACATTGCCGTCATCAGGCAATAAATAAATTGTGGTGGGGTTGATGATTTCATCGGCAATGTTGCCATGGTTTTTCAGGCACTCCTAACAAATTGATACTATTATAAAAATAACTTTTGTAAAAAATACCCAATTCTTACCAGGTTTTGTTGAAAAGATAATTTCCCCAATCTATATAATTTTCTATAAAAAAATCGGACGATCGTCCGATTTGATAAGCGGTAGCAAACGCTTGTGTTTGAATATTGCCTTGGTAACGGCATGAGGTGCAAGCAAAGTGAATGATGTTTAACAAATTCACAAATAAGTTAAATATCCATCGGTGTCCATGCGTTGCCTTTCACTGGCGGGAGCCAAGCGCCGCCTTGAGTACAGAAGCTCCAAAGTAAGTCCGGGATACCGTAGTGATCCGCTTTATTCGGGTCAAGTTCC
This sequence comes from Haemophilus massiliensis, assembly GCA_000752995.2. Classification (GTDB taxonomy): domain Bacteria; phylum Pseudomonadota; class Gammaproteobacteria; order Enterobacterales; family Pasteurellaceae; genus Necropsobacter; species Necropsobacter massiliensis_B. The sequence continues at coordinate 26,014 of LM994636.1, forward strand.
GGGACGATTTCGGCTTCACGTCCGGCAAGAATTAGGCTGGCGAAATTCGGGTTGACCATTACCGCTTTGCCGAGTGCGATAAATTCTGCCCAGCCGGTGTTGAATGCGTCTAGGGCTTTTTCAGCGGTGAGCAAATTGCCTACACCGATAAGCGGTAATTTGCCGTCAATGCGGGCGTGCAGCTGTTCAATGCGGGTTTTGCTGGTGTCGGCGCCACGGCGTGCTTTTTTGTAGAAATCCCACAAGGAAACGTGTAAATATTGTAGAGGTTTTGTCACCAGTGCGTCAATCAACGCAAAGGTTTCCGTCATTGTTAACCCGTTTTCACCCGGTTCTTCCGGCGAGAAACGATAGCCTAGGATAAAATCAGGACGGTTATGGCGCTCACGCACTTTTTGCACTTCGTCGATAATTGCCAGTGGGAAACGTAAGCGATTTTCAATAGAACCGCCCCAGACATCATTTCTGCGGTTGCTTTGTGCCGACACGAATTGCTGAATCAAATAGCCGTTTGCGCCGTGAATTTCCACGCCGTCAAAGCCCGCACGCAGCGCTAAATCCGCTGCATTGGCAAAGGCTTGAATCAACGCTGAAATTTCTTGCGCGGTTAGGGCGCGACTGCCTGTAGCATCATCTCTTGACGGCGCCACTTTATCCGCTTGGTTAATTTCCGCAATCGCCAGTTTACCGCCGTGATGAAGTTGCAAAATTGCTTTTGTCCCTTGCGCTTTCAAGAGTTGCGCTGTTTCTGTTAGGCTCGCTAGATTTGTTTCATCAATTGCCGCAGGTTGACCGTGGAAAGCCTTACCGCCGTCTGCCACAAGAGTTGCCGCCGCAATAAATAAGCCGATATCCGTTGCACGATTACTTAAGAAACGGCGTTCTTGTGCGCTTAAATTGCCTTTTTCATCGGAAGCAAAATGTGTCATCGGCGCCACGGTTAAACGGTTTTTGATTTTTACCCCGTTGTTAAGGGTAAAAGATTGAAATAAAGGGGAAAATTTTTCGTTCATAAGATCGGTTCTCCGAGAAGTTTTTGTTATTGAATCAAATGTAATTTATATTGATTTAACTTATTGGAATAGTTCATTAATTTTATATTGCAACTGTTGTTGCCAATTCGGTGCAATGCGGTAATAGGTCCATTTGCCCACACGTTGGCTTTCCACTAAATTAACCGCTTTGAGCGCGTTTAAATAGCTGGAAATCACTGATTGCGCTAGCCCTGATTTCTGCGCAATTAACCCGACGCAAACCCAATGTTCATCTCGCATTTGCGGATCGCAAGCGGTCGGCACGGAAAAATGCGCCGAGGGATTATTTAACCACAGCAAAATTTGCAACCGATGCTCGTTACCGAGAGCTTTAAATGTCTCAATTAAGGTTTTCATGCTAGATATTATATCTATTTTTTTAGATATGTAAATTTTAAGTGTTTATTTTCAAAACAGCGAAAAAAACGACCGCACTTTTTGTGTACAAGCGATCACATCCAAAACTTAAGCGCGCATTATTTTTAACAATCCTACAACCGCTTTTTCTGCTTGCCATCTTCGTCGAAATTTTCGTCGGCAAGCCAGTGTTCAAATTTGGCTTTTTGTGCTGCCCATTCGCAATCTAGCAAGGAATACCAAGCGGTGTCACGATTGCGTCCGTGATAAATTTGAGCTTGGCGAAAAATGCCTTCAAAGGTAAAGCCTAAGCGTTCGGCGGCTCGACGACTTGGGGCGTTGAGGGAATCGCACTTCCATTCGTAGCGGCGATATTGCAGGGTTTCAAACACATATTGCATTACTAAAAATTGTGCTTCGGTGGCGATTTTGGTGCGTTTGAGTTGGTCAGAATAAATCACAGCGCCCATTTCAATTACACGGTTTGGCGCATCAATGCGCATTAAGCTGAACGAACCTACCGCTTTCCCGCCCGCGATATCAATAATTGCAAAAAAGTACGGATCTTGCGATGCCGCCCACGTCTTCAAAGTGCGGTTAAAATCAGCCTTGTTTTCAAAACGCCCGTAACTTGGCGATAAATATGTCCAGTTTTTCAGCGGCGTATTCACACCGTAAACCGTCCATAAATCGTCAAAATGACGAGCTGCATCCAGTCTTTCCAAGCGACACGTTTTGCCTTGAAGTTCGTTGATTGTCGGCAATTTGCCAGCCGTTTGATTTGCCACTGGTTTTCCGATAGGTTGATTGAATTGATTAAACATACGGACTCCTGATTTCCGAGATAAAAAGAATGCCTTGAGTTTATCATCACTACATCGCTTTTTTCCATGGATTGAGCATTTTCATTATTGCTCCGTAGGCTCGGCGCAATGTTTCTGCCCGCCAGTTCGCGCACTTTTCGCTAAACTCCCTACGCTTGCGCCGCTTTCTTCAAGCCGAACATCGCTTTATTAATTCGGGTGCGACTTGGTAATAATCCATACGTTTTGTCGTTTTTTGCTCCTTTGTTAAATGTGAATTTGTTTATAATGAGGATGTTATACAGAAAGAGATTGTTTAAATAAATGCGGTAAAGTTGGAATATTTGTGCGAGTTTTCGGGGGATTAGGAGATAAAAAATTGAGTGATTGTCTGATTCCTGCTTAATTATTTTATTTTTTTCTCACGCTTATTGCCTACATAGCCTTGCTCTTCACACACGCCGATAATTTGATAGCCTTGCTTTTCGTAATACGTATTTAAAAATGCATTGTGGATTGCGCAATCAAGGCGAACAAACTGTTTATCATGCGCCTTGGTCAAGGCTTCGATCGCAGAAATTAGATGTATTCCCACATTTTTGACCGCAAGGTCGGTGACGAGGTTATGCACGTAATAGGCTGCCTCACCTTTTCGTTTTGCCCAGCGTTCGTCTTCATCAAGTAAAACCACCGCACCCAGCACCTCACAGTATTTTTTCAACATATATAAATTACCTTGACGCAGCTGTGCTCGATAATAGCTGATGGGGTAAAGATTTAAATAATCGCAGGTGTTCCACTGCTGAATTTGCTTGCGATCCATCCAGGCAATGCGTTTTTCGTATAAAGTGAAAATCGTCGGAATATCCGCTTCCTCGGCAAGACTAAATTGATAATCCATTTGGGCTCCGTTTGAAAAATTGAATGCACTTATCTTATCAGAAAATCATAATAGCGAATCGCTTTTTAAAAAGTGCGGGTGTTTTTTCGTCAAAATGCACGTGGTCGGATTTTTGGAAAATTTGCACAATTATTTTTGCCACAATCTAGTTTCCGCCACAGATGACGGTATTTCCACATAAAGTCGGCCATAAACCTGCGCTTGCCCCTGCATTGCTTAGTTGATTTCGTCAATTTTCGCCAAAAGCAGCAAAATTTGCTGATAATATTGCAAGCCATCTGTGGTCGGCTGTATCGTCGTCGGCGTCACCGAACCTGCCATTTACGGCATCAACTTACCGCTTAAAAGACCAATGATCGGCGTTATAGCAGGTGCTGCCTCAGGCGGCGTGGTCGCAGGTTTACTTGGTGCCACCGCATTCGTGTACGGCTATTCCACCGAGAATTTTCCAACACACCATTATGGCAATCATCGCCGCCATTATCACTGCAATTGTCGTGGCAGCCATTGTCACAGCGGTACTCAGATTTGATGAGAAGGATTTAAATCACTAAGGTGAAATGAAAAAGTGCGGTGAAAATTGCCGCACTTTTTGGAGCATGCTCACAAAAAACCGACCGGTTAATTTTCACATTTACGATCGCCCCGTATGCAATCCCGCTTTGCCGTTTTCCCACCGCATTTTGAGTACGGCGAGAGCTTAGGATTTGGTGCTTTGCCATTGCCTGGCTTTCGTAGTTGCTGCCTGAAATTTCAATGAAACCAATGTCTAATTTGGACAGTTTTTGCACTACAAGAATGCTGTCATTTTCGTCAACCCCGCCTCTTTAGAAGTTCGCCGAATTGAGTTTTACTCCCACCAAAAATTCAGGCGACACAGCTTGGCGAATTTGGTGGTAAATTTCTAATAAAAAGCGCATTCAATTTTCTAAACTGCTGCCCCATTTATCGGTATGATGGTTATGGTGCGGTGAAAGAAATTGGTTGATTAAATAGCCGTGTTTACAGATGTTTCGCAAGCACTCGCTTAATTTAGTTGTGGCTTGGGATACGCATTTCAGTTTATCGCATAAGGCAAAATGGTTGACGTTTTTTCGCCTAAGATAACTAACAGCGGTTGAGTTAAAAGCCGGGATGGTTCTTTATCGAATGATGAAAATTTAAACAAGTGGTCAGCATTAACAAACGAAAATAATCCTATTGCCCATTGCACCACGCACACGGATTTATACGACGATATGAGCAAAATCCCGTTTGATAAATTTGAGCAATTTTTTAAAGCGAATTTGAAATAATGAAGCAAAAGTGCGGTCGGTTTTGGGGATATTTTTACATAATGCCGACTGTTAACGGCAAACTTATCTCCCGTTTTTCTTCGCTTGTTTGCCTAATTCGTTGGTGGCTTACTTTTTTAAAGGCGGATAAAGTGTGTCAAAATGGTTCATTTAGGGCGCACAATCGCCGTGATGTAAGCAATATGCGCCAAGGCGTTCACCCACATTGATGAATGCATATTGCCAGGATAACGCAAGAAATTTTCGCGTTCGTTGAACGTCGCCATATTGATGATGACAGGCGCGCCACCAGGTAAAACGTATTCTTCAAATTGGTGAATGAAGAGCGCTATCAGGCTTGCCGTCAAAATAATTTGAATGGGCGATAGCGTATGTACGCCCAAAACATCATATAAAACGACAAGGCAATAAATGCTAGAAAGGTTAAGCGAAACCAGTTATTGTGGTAAAAGTTAAATAGGGTTTTCATTGTTTTCCCTTTAAGTTAAGCGATCAAATTTTGCGGATTTTTTGCAACAAACACTTGCGTTTGAACGTTGGTTTTGCCAACGGTTTGAGGTGCGAGCGTAGCGAGTAAATTTGACCGTTTGCGGGTAGTTTTTGGTTGTCAAGTGCGGTCATTTTATCGCTTGTTTTTAAACAAAAATACCGTCAAAATTGCCTTTATTTGCCAAGATAACCATACAAAACTTAAAATTTGTATCATTGAGATAACAAAATAAGGAAAAATTGTTATGAGCGACAAACAAGATTTACGCGTTATCTGCACGCATAAAATAATTAGACAAACGTTAATTAACTTATTGAAAAACAAAGAATTTGAACAAATTGCTGTGCAAGAAATTGTAGATTTGGCGATGGTCAATCGCGCCACGTTTTACAAATATTATTCAGGTAAAAGCGATTTAGCTGGCAGAATGATTGCCGACTTTAAAGCGGAATATCAAACCTTGTTGCAAGAGCGGCTTTCAGGCAGCCTGAATATTCAAACGCTGATGAACGCCGCCATTCCTGCGCTTTATGACCAGCGTGAATTGATTTTGTCGCTGTGGAAAATCAAAACGAAACGGCATCATCTTTGGGACGATATGTTTTTGATGATCAAGCAAAATTTCATCAATCATCAGCAAGCTAAATTCCCTAATAAAAACTTTGATTATCAGGGCGAATTTTGGCAACGATGATTTTAAAAACTGCCCACTACTATTTTTCGCAAAATCTGCCAATTCCGATAAAACAAGTTTGGGCGGATATTGGGGCGGTTTTAGATGTGGTTCAGGCTGGATAAAATCACGCCGAATTTTTGTAGATTTTTGCTTGACAAACGCTTGTGTTTGAATGTTGGCTTTGCCAACGGCACGTAGTGCGAGCGTAGCGAGTAATTTGACCGTCTAACGTTTTACCCATTAAAAAACGACCCGAATACAAATTTCCGGGTCGCTTTGTTTATGGTTCTAACGAGAAAAAATTACAGTCTAAAATCCGCTCGCCATTCTGGAAACGCTTTGGCAAACTTGCTGGTATCCAAATTAGGATTTGGGTCGGCAACGTTGTAAATACCGCTTTCTTTGGCTTCAATCGCCAAAAATGCCGCCAATGCCGCAGCGTGAATGTGCAAACTTGGCATTCCTTCAACAGGCGTTTCAATGCCTGTGTCTGTGCCGTAGAGCAAGCCGTTGCGTAGCACCACGCCAATAAAATTGCCGTTTAATGTTTGTTGTTCCAAGCTATGTACTGCTTTGGCAGTTTCGCCGTAGGCTGGATCGTTGAAATCCAATAGCGCCGATTCTTCTGTGTGCGGTTTGTCGCTGGGTGCGTAAACGAACGCCAAACTTTGGGCGATAAATTTGCTTGCGCCTGCTGCTTCTGCCGCTTTAACCAAATTTGCCGTGCCAACTTCACGCAAACGGGCGTTGCGAACCAGTGCCGCTTCCATTTCGTCCGCTTTTAAGCCGTGCGGCAAGTCGGTTAATTGGTGCTGCACGATGTCAGGTTTCGCCGCCACGACGGCTTCACGCAATGCCGCTTCGTCATACACGTCCACGACCACAGGTTTTACGCCAATAGCTTCCAACGTCGCCACTTTTTCCGCACGGCGTGTTGTGCCGTACACGGTGTAACCTGCGTTAATCAATAAACGGCTCAACGCCATTCCAATCACGCCGCTCGCGCCTGCTAAAAATACAGTTTTGCTCATTTTGCTTTCCTTATTTGTTGATTTTTGTGTTTTAAAGACCGTTTAGATGGTCAATCTGCTGATAAAGTTCATTTTTCGCTTGTTCAATTAAGGCTGATTTGTCATTGCCTTGAATGTCCAAACCTTGGGCGCGAATTAATTTCATATGGTTAATGCCCATATTGTGCAAGGTGACACGCAAGAACTGCGGCGCAATATCAAGGGTTTGATAGCGGAAATCGGTGGAAAAATCGCTGCCACTGGTCAATACGGCGGTCACTTTGGTTTTGTCCGACATCAAGCCTTGATAGCCTTGTGGTATGAAAGCAAAGGTTTCGCCGATAATCAACACGTTATCAAAAAAATCTTTCAAGCGTGCGGGTACGTTGAAATTGTGAATAGGCGCGTAGATAAAAATCCAATCCGCCGCTTTCCACGCTGCTAACAACTTTCGCTGCTGGGTGTAATCGTGTTTTTGTTTGTCCGACATCAATGCAGGATCGCGCACATTTAAGGTTTCTGCCGAAATTTGCGGCAAGTGAAAATCAGGGTCGTACAAATTAAACGTGGTAATTTGTGCGTTTTCAAGTTGGGCGATTTTGTTCAACCCTGCATTAGCCAACTGATTTGCCGTACGGTTTGGATTAGAAAAATCGGGGTGGGCGATGATGTTTAAAATGTTCATTTACTTTCCTTTTTTGCGGGTAGCTTTATGAGCCACCCGAAATTTTGCACGGTTCAAACCGTTAACGGTTAAATTACTCGCTGCGCTCGCACTGCGTGCCGTTGGCAGGTCAAGGTTCAAACGCAAGCGTTTGTGTCTTAAAAATAGACAAAAAATCTACCGCACTTATTCAGGCTGCACGCCAAAGCCTACGCCAAAACGGTTCCACGCGTTAATCGTGGCGATTTCAAAAGTAAGTTCTGCCATTTCTTGCTCGCTAAATTGGGCTTTCACTTCGTCATAAATTTCCTGCGCCGCCCCTTTTTGTGCGACCAGCGTTAACGTTTCCGTCCAAAGAAAGGCGGCGCGCTCACGCTCGCTAAAAAACGGCGTTTCACGCCAAGCGTTTAGGGCAAAAATGCGGCGGCTGTCTTCGCCTGCTTTGAGTGCATCGGCGACGTGCATATCAATGCAGAAAGCACAGCCGTTGATTTGCGATGCGCGAATACGCACCAATTCACGCAAACTTTTTTCTAAACTGCTCGCTTGTGCCGCTTTTTCCAAGCCAAACATCGCTTTCATCGCTTCTGGTGCGGCTTGGTAATAATCCATTCGTTTTGTCATTTTGTTTCCTTTTGTGATTTCGTGTTGAATGCGTGCATTATATCGGCTAGATTATTTAGATAAATAGGGTAAAATCGGTTTATTTGTACGATATTCCGGATAATGATGTGGCACTTGATAAACTAGAAGCAATGAAAGCCTTTTGCAAAATTGTGGAAACAGGCAGTTTTAAGCAGGCGGCGGAAATCTTGGGCGTGGCAACGACTACGCTTTCAGGGCAAATTCAGAATTTTGAGCAGCAATTAGGTGTGAAATTGCTGCACCGCACAACGCGTAAGGTTTCAGCCACGGCGGACGGTTTGCAATATTATCAGCAAATTTCACCGCTTTTGGCGGAAATTGACGAAATCAACCAAGCAATGCAGGGGCAATCGCAGCTTGCGGGTAACTTAATTGTGGAAATGCCGTCGCCTGTGGCAGATTATTTAATTGTGCCGAATTTGCCGACATTTGCGGCGAAATACCCCAATTTACGCCTAGAAATTGGCAGTAGCGAGCGTGTGGTGGATTTGGTTAAAGACGGCGTAGATTGTGCCATTCGTGGCGGCATGATTGCCGATGAAAGTTTGGTGGCGAAAGTGATTGGGCAAATGCCGTTTTGCTTATGTGCCACGCCTGAATATTTAGCGAAAATGCCTGAAATCAAAGTCTTGGACGATTTGCACGCACACCGTTATTTGTCGTTTAAATTTGCCGCAACGGGCAAGCTAGACCGTGTGCGACTGGCAGGCGGTACACCTGCCCCTATCGCAACGCCTGTGCAAACGTTCAACAATGCACAAACCTATTTTCAAGCTGTGTTGGCAGGATTGGGCATTGCTAATGTGCCCAAAGTGTTCGCTCAACCACACATTGCGGCAAAACGGCTTCGCCCAATTTTGCCCGACATTGAGCTTATGGCAATGCCGATGAGTTTTGTCTATCCGCAATCTAAATTCACGCCCAAGCGTGTCAAAGTGTTTGCCGAGTGGGTCGAACAGTTGGTGGCGGAAAATGCGGCTTGGCAACGTTTGGGGTAGGTTTAGTTTTGTACATTTCCACCCAAATTTGACCGTTTAACGGTTCGCACCGTGTAAAAAACCTATTTCGTCAAAATATCCAATCCGCAGAACATTTTGTGTAATTTATGCTCGTCAAATGGCAGGTATTCTGCGATGGTGAAACCGACAATATTGGCTTGTTTATCAATCAGTTGCAAAATTTCAGCTAGTTCGTTCATCGTCATTTTTCCACTGCCGCTGCCGTCGCCGACTAATTCTGGGTTGGCGAAATAGGTTGAATGGAAGTGTTTTGCGTCTAGCACGTCAATATCAAAATGCACCAAAATATGATCGAATTGAGCGATAAATTCGCTGATTTCAGGCGTGGAGACAAATTTTTCATTTTTAATTTGGTAATTTACGCCACGTTTTTGCAGAAACTCAGCTTGATAATCGTGCAGATCTTGCAAGCCAACGTACAAAATCTGATCAGCTGAAAACGGCTTATTTTTCAATAACTTCGTGATTTTAGTTTCGGATTCGCCCATTAGCGACGCTAACACGTAAGCGTGTGCATTCGGGTAGCCATTGTGGACGGTGGAGACATCGGGGTGCGTATCAATCCAAATCACGCCGATGTTTTCATATTTGCCGTGCAAATAGTCAAACGACGCTTGCGAAACCATGCAGTTGCCGCCAAGGGTAATCACTTTGTCGGGCTGCTCGCTTGCCAAAATTTGTTGTGCTTTTTCAATGCCGGCAAACACTTCCGCCTTGCCGTAAATGCCATCTGTAATCGGATACTCCGCGCCTGTTGGCGGCGAAATTTCCACTTTGTGCAAAGGCTGATTGGGGTTGGTTGGCAAAATGTGTTGCAATAAATTCGCGCCGAAATAATAAGTTTCCAAACCGCCAGCAGCGAAATCTGGGTAAAGCAATCTGATGGTTTTCATTGGCTGTCCTTTTGTGATTTTGGGCAAGTATGAAGTAAAGCGACACAAAAGACAAGGCTTGTACATTTTTGCATGAATTTGACTGTTAACGGTTTGAGCGGTGCAAAATTTCACCCTGAAAATTTAAATTTTCCGTAGGGACAGGGTTTATCCCTGTCCGTTGCATATTGAACATTTTTGACAACAAATAATTTGTCGTTATTTGCCTAAATAATTGTCCAGTTCTAGCCATTTTTTTTAACGAGCAAAATAGCCAAGGCTGCGTCTGTGGCGGATTTGGTCAAAAACGGCGTGAGCGCCAACATTGCGATTAGCGTGCCGCTAAACAGCCATGGCAAATTTTTCATGCCGCCTGCCACGCCCAGTTCATCACGAATTGGACGCAGCGTATAATATGCCAAAAAGAGTGCAAACACATACAACCAAGACCACGCCAATGCTTTAAATTCGTTGGGTTTGACATCCACAATTTTTTGAAAGAACGTTTTATTTTGCATACATTTTAATATTTTTTAAATTTAAAGGTCGGTTTTGCAAAAATAAGCCAAAAACCGACCGCACTTTTTATTACTTCGCTTTCCACTCAGGCACAGCTTGTTGGAACTTGCTTAAATCCATCATTTTGCTTGCGTCGGTAACATTATAAACGCCTTTTACGTCTGCTTTCACCGCACACACCACGGCATCCACCGCACGATCAATATGCAACGACGGATAGCCCTCAACAGGTGCGTCAAACAATTTGCAAAACATCAACAAAAAACGACCGCTTACCTTTGTGCCAACTGGAAATTTAATAGAGTTTTGCATTTGGCTGAAAACGACTTAAAATCTATCCAGATTTTGAAATAGAAGGAAAGCAAAATGAACACACGCAAAACCCTAACCACTGCGTTGTTGGTCGGTTTATCCTTGCCAGCCGCGGCACACGAAGCTCCTGCAGATAAAGATGTACCGTCTGCCGATGTACTGAAATTATTGTTTGACCGCACGCCAATTCAGCCGTCAAAAGTGTTTGATAATTTGTATGTTTTTGGCAGTAAAAGCGTGGTGGCGTATGCGATTAACACGCCTGACGGCATTATTTTGATCGACGCACTTTGGGACGAAAACGACGGCAAAACCATCGTGCAAGACTTGCAAAAATTAGGCTTGGACGCAAAAAATATCCGCTATATTTTGATTTCACACGGACACGGCGACCATTTCGGCGGTGCGGCATATTTGCGTGAATATAGCGGTGCGAAAGTGTTGGTAAGCAAGGCGGACGAAGCCTTGTGAACGAAAAAATCGGTGCAAACGCCAATTCGCCCGTGCCACCGCTTGACGGCTATTTAGAAGACGGCACAAGCCTTTCGCTTGGCGGTACGGAAGTTCAGTTCATCGCCACCAGCGGACACACCCAAAATAACTATAAACTTCAGGCAGCCTGAAACGAAGTTTTGCGAAGTTAAAAGCAAATCAAACCACATCAATCGCATCGCCAATGGCATAGAAATGCCCTCCGGCGATATAGTGCAAGGTACGCCAGCCTTTATCGGCAGTTTCAAAATGCCAATGCCCTTGGCGGAACACTTCATCATCTGCCCATGCAGACAGCACTTTGCAAACAAATAAATCGTGGTTTTGGTGGTTTTCAGGTTCAGAAATCACTTTGCAGTGAATCCACGCTGCACAGCCTTTCACAAACGGAGCGGCAATGCCGTCTTGATAAAAGCGTTCCACTTGATCCATTTTGTTTGGGTTCTCTTTGCGACTTTCGCCCAGTTTTACCACTAATTCCGCTTGGCGAACCACTGGCACATTCACAATCAACTCGCCGCTTTTTTCTACCAAACTACGCGTAAAGGCTTGCTTGTCTATAATCACCGAAAGTTTGGCTTTGGGTACAAAATCCAAAGCACAAACCCACGCTGCCGACATGACATTTTCCACATCGTCCGCCGCCGCAGAAATAATCGTCGTTGGTCCGTGATTGATTAAACGGTAAAATTTTTCTAATTCAACAGGTTGCATTGTCATTGTTTATTTTCCTTTTTTATAAATGAATTTGCCTTAGTTTAGCAAAATTTCTGAAAAATTAGACCGCTCTTTTGGGGGATTTTATCCGTCTGAAAAGTGCGGTTAAATTTTGTGGCGTTATCTCTCGCCTTTTGCCGTGCGTGGTTTGGCAAACATTTTCTCAATCGCTTTGCTGCGCTCGGCGACATAACGCTTCGATGGCTCGGCGTTTGGGTTGATGTGTTCAAATGCGTGGTAAACGCCTGAAATCAGTTGAAAATCCGTTGGTACGCCTGCCTGAATTAAGCGGTTGGCGTAGGCCATATCTTCGTTTACAAACAAATCCAAATCGCCTGTCATCATAAATGTTGGCGGCAAATTGCTTAAATCCGTGGCGGTGGCGGCGGAAAAGTAGGGCATTTGGTTTTCGGCAATGTTTTGACCGCCTCGCAATGTGTTCCAGCCAAAGCGGTTTGCGGCTGCCGTCCAAACAAACTCGCCTGCAAATTCATTGTGATAAGGCGATTTGTCCGTGCCTGTGCGATAGTCCAACATTGGGTAAATTAACACCTGACCTTCTGGTGCAAATTCACCTTTATCTCGGGTAAACAGTGCCAAACGTGCCGCCAAACCACCACCTGCACTTTCGCCCATTAACACCAATTTTTGCGTGTTCAAGCCCAATTTTTCACCGTTTTGATACACATAACGCAAGCCGTGATAAGCGTCATTGACATCAGCGGGAAACGGTGCAACTGTTGCCAATCGGTATTCCACGCTCACAACCGCCGCTTGATGTTTGTCGGCAATCGCTTGCAAATTGTCGCCGTCCATTTTCGCATTGCCCAACACATAACCGCCGCCGTGCGTGAAGTAAATAACGGGTAGCTTGCCTTGTGCATTTTGGGGTTTATAAACGTATAAATCCACTTGCGGCTGATCGTTTTCCGCAGGGGCAACCCAATGTTCGGCTGGCTGTGCACTTTTTTGTGCCAACAATTTGGCGTTTGCCGTGAAATTCGCACGGTCTTTTTCGGTGGAAAAATCCACCAGCCACGCTTTTGCACCTTCACGATATTCAGGTTCAACCAAATCCAGCGTGCGAAGCTCTTGGGCGACAACATTTAGGCTTAACGCCGCTGCCAATGCGGTGAAAAGAAATTTTTTCATTTTTGTATCCTTATTTTTTCGGGTAACGTTGTCGCTACCCGAAATTTGTTGATTTTGATGTTCAAATGATAATTTGCATTAATAATGTGCGTGAAAAATCTTGCTCACAATCGTCCATTTGCCGTTTACTTTCAAAAGATTGAAGTAGTCGGTAAAACCGTAACCGCTTAAATTATCGGTATCCACGCGTGCTGATGCCGCTGTGCCGACAATATCAATATAGGCAATGGCAACCGTTGGGTTTTCAGACGGCGTAAAATGGTTATCAATGGTTGGGAAGAGTGTTTCCGTTACCGTACCGCCTGCTAAATCGCCGTTTTCAGCCACGCTATACATTGTCGCCACGTCATTAAACGCTGGACGCATCATTTCGCTGTTCGCTTGTTTACCGCCTTCGCTGTATTGATTTAACAATAAATTTTCAATCGCTTTGTATTCTGTTGTAAAAGTAGGTTTAGTCATTTTGAGTTTCCTTATGTGTTGATTAAAAGTGTTTGTCTTGCTGACGGAGCGAATAATACGCCTGCTCTGATTGAAAGAAAAATAATATAAAAGTATAATTTCTATAAATTAAAATGATAACAGGAGCAAACCGTGCAATCGCTTTATCAACTTGATTTCAATCTGCTCAAAACGCTATTTGTGCTTTTAGAAGAACGAAATGTAACAAGAACGGCACAGCGGCTGGCAATTACGCAACCTGCGGTAAGCGGTGCGTTGAACCGCTTGCGTTATCGGCTGGGCGATCCGCTTTTTGTGCGTTCGTCTCGTGGAATTATTCCCACTGAACGGGCACAATCTTTGTATGAACCGCTCAAAAAAATTATGGGCGAGATTGAAACGTTGGTACAGCCGAACGAATTTGAACCGTTTGAATTAGAACGAATTTTTACCATTGGCTCAACCGACAATGCAATGCACAGCATAGGCGTGCCGCTAGCGTTGCATTTACAACAGGTTGCCCCAAAAGTGCGGTTAGTTTTTCTCTCAATTTTGGGCAAAGATATTGAAACAATGCTCTCGCAAGGCGATTTGGATTTGGCGTTTTTGGCACGCCCTGCCGTGCCCGAAAAATTGCGTGCGAAGTTGGTGCAAACTGAAAAATATGTGTGTGCGGTGAATAAATCGCACCCAATTTTGCAAGAAAAGTGGACGATTGACGCATTCTGCCGCTTGAATTTTGTGTTGGTGTCTTATTTTGGCGGGAGTTTTATTGGTGCGGTAGATCGTGCATTGGAGAAATTGGGCAAATCACGGCGAGTGGCTCTCTCGGTGCAGAACTTTTTGCTTGTGCCTGAAATTTTGCGGCAAAGCGATTACGCCGCCGTGTTGCCTAATCATTTGGTGGCAAATCATACCGATTTGGTCGCGCTTCCCTTGCCGTTTGCCCTTGCTGATTACGAAAACGCTATCGCTTGGCACGACCGCACGCAAAATGACATTGTGCATAAATGGTTTCGGACGCAGGTGGAAATGTGTTTGCGGGCGGGGAGTTAGCTGTAACGTCGGTTAAGCCGTTAAACGGTCAAATTTGGGCGAAAGAAAATGTGCAAAAAACTAGGACAGGCATAACCCTGTCCTAAATTATTTCTCGCTTTTATTGATACACAAATTCCAATTTTTGTTCCAATTTTTCGCTCAAACTGCGTCCAACAATGCACATATCCACCGCAGCTTTTTCCAAGGTTTGGCGAAGTTCAGCGTCAAATTCCGCTTTTAAATAGAACGTGATGTTGATTTCGGTAACACGGAACTCGTCCATTGACGCTTTTTTGCCGCTTTTGGCGTAGCAACCGCTGAAATCCGCGCCTGCTTTTTCCGCGAGCAACGCCATAATCGTCATCGCGCAGCTGGTAAACGCGGATGCTAATAAATCCGTTGGCGCAGACAATTCACCCTTGCCGCCTGCCGCCGACGGACCGTCCGTGAAAAAGGTTTGACCGCTTGGCAAGTGCGTGATTTTTTGTTGCAAACTGCCTTGATATTCAACTTTAATTGTGTTCATTTTTTGCTCCCATTTAGATTGATAATAAATTCAGGCAGCTTTGCCACCCGAGAAAAGATGTGGGCATTATACGGTTTTATTTGGGTTTGATAAGCCGTGTTTTATTGAAAAGATTGTGAAGTAAATGTTGATCATTTTGTACAGTGCGAACCGTTAAACAGTCAAATTCAAACAAAAATGTGCAAATCGTAAGGATAGGCTTGATACCTGTCCTTTTTGTTTGTATTTCGTGCGTAAAATTAGGACAGGGATAAACTCTGTCCCTACGATCTTCCCAACCTTCCCCCAAAAACTGCACCAGTACGTTAATTTTGACGATTTGTCGGCTGTTGGGCGGGTAGGCGAGATAGATGGCGTCGTCGGTGTCGTTGTTGCTGGGTTGCACTTGCCATTCGGGTGGTACAGAAACGAGCGTGCCGTTTGCCAGTTCGTCGGCGATTAACCAGTTGGGCAGATGGGCGATGCCGATGCCTGCAAGGGCGTATTCACGCAGGATTTCGGTGTTGTTGCCGAGCAAATTTCCCTTCACGCTGACGGCTTTTGCTGCTTCGCCTGCTTGGCGAAAATGCCATTTTTGCGTGTAGCCGCGGTAGCTATATAGCAGACAGTTGTGTTGCTGCAAATCTTCGGGCATTTTCGGCGCGGTTTTGCGGGCGAGATAGCTGGGGCTGGCACAGAGCAGCCGTTTTTGCGGTGCAATTCGTTTGGCGATCAAATTCGGGTCGTCCACTTTGCCGAGCCGCACCGCCAAATCAAACCGCTCGGCGGCTAAGTCGATATATTCGTCCGAGCCATAAACTTCCAGCTGAATTTTAGGATATTTTTCGGCAAATTCGGCGAGCAGCGGCGCAAGCGCTTTTGAGCCGAAGGAATGCGCAAAGGTAATGCGGAGCTTGCCTTGCGGCTGATCGAGTTCCAATTTAAGCGAGAGATTGGCGTGATCTAGGTCGTCCAAAATCGTGCGGGTGTGTTGCAGATAAAGCACGCCTGCGTTGGTGAGCGAAATTGACGTGTGGAGCGGCTAAACAGCGGCACACCAAGGCTTTCTTCTAGGCTATCAATTTGTCGGGTTACAGAAGAAACCGCCACGCCCAGCTGTTTGGCGGCGGCACTAAAACTGCCCGTGTCGGCAACGGCGTGGAAAATGTTTAAAGCTGAAAAGTAGTCCATCAAGTTTCCTTATTTTTGCGTTTTTTGCAAAACTATTTCGCTATTTTGCCATATTATCATTTCAAATGAAAAGCCTATAATGCACCCCATCAAGACGACGACGTACAAGCGGTCGAATTTTTAACAAAATTTGCAAAAGCAATAAGGATTTCAAAATGACAAAATTAAACGTACCAAACCTTTCTGTTTTAGGTCAAGACAACAGCAAACTGTTCAACGAAAACGCGGCAGCCAATGGCAAAACCGATTTGCCTGCACACCTGGCGAACCATAAAGCGTTTTCGCAAGTGTTCCAAAAAGATAAACTCACCATTGGCTTGATCGCCCCGTTCAAAGGCTACCCGAACACGCCGATTCCGAACGTGGAAGATTTAGGCGATGTGGCGGAACTGGCTGAAAAATTAGGCTTTTCTGCCCTTTGGCTGCGTGATGTGCCGTTTTACGACCCAAATTTCGGCGACGTGGGGCAAGGTTTAGATCCGTTCGTGAGCCTTGGCTACTTGGCGGCGCGCACCAAAACCATCGCACTCGGCACGGCAGGCATTGTTTCGCCGCTGCGTGAGCCAATCCACATCGCCAAAGGTTCGGCAAGTGTGGACGCATTAACGGGCGGACGCTTTATTTTGGGTTTGTCCAGCGGCGACCGCCCTGTGGAATACCCCGCGTTCAAAAAAGAATTTGGCAACCGCGCTGAGCGTTTCCGTGAAAGTTGGGATTTAATCCGCACCTTAACCGCCCCACGCACGCACAATTTCCCTGTGTTTGAAGGTAAGCACTACGGCAATTTAAGTGGAAATATTGACGTAACACCAAAAGTGAAAACCGCCTTGCCGATGGTCGCCATCGGTCGCGCTCGCCAAGAATTAGACTGGCTGGCGAACACCGCAGACGGCTGGATTTGGCACGGCGTGAACCCGAAAGACACGAAAAATATCGTGAACACGCTCGCCGAACTCAACCAAGACAACAGCTGGCATCCGTTTGGCTATGCGAACTTTGTCGAGCTGTCGGAAAACCCGAACGAACCAGCACGCCTGTTCAACAACATTTATCTGCGTGGTGGCTCAAAAGGCTTGCTCGAATTTTGGCAAGAACAAAAAGAGCAAGGTTTGGCACACGTTACCGTGAATCTCAA
The DNA here is from genome assembly GCA_000752995.2 of Haemophilus massiliensis. GTDB lineage: Bacteria > Pseudomonadota > Gammaproteobacteria > Enterobacterales > Pasteurellaceae > Necropsobacter > Necropsobacter massiliensis_B. The sequence continues at coordinate 43,282 of LM994636.1, forward strand.
ACCAACCGAACGCCCTATGGACGAGACGTTGCAGGATTTAGCGGAGAATGTGTTGGCGAAGTTAAACGCTTAAATTGAAGAAAACAAATCGGGCGAATGCCCGATTTTGATTTTAAACGGTCAGATTTACTCAAAAATATGCAAAAAGGAATAACAATGAACACTCAAATTCGCCATACACTCAAACAAACTTTTGAACAATTTTTACGCTTATGGGAAAGCGGCGAGAATGCGGAGATTTTGGCGGAAAACGCCCAGCTGCACGGCTTTACGGGTAGCTTTTATGGCAAGGACGAAGTGCTGTCCATAATGGAAAAAATGCGGGGGGAACTTCTGAAAAGCGAGTACACCAATTTGTATCTCGCAGGCAAGGGCGATCGTGCGGCGGTCAGTGCCTATATTTACGGCACGCTACAAGCTGAAAATCAGCTGCACAGCTTTCACGGTATTGTCGTATTAAAACTGCAACGCATTGAAAATCAATGGAAAATTGATGAAATCCGCAGTACGCACGCCCTTAATGGCAATGCGTCATTGAACTCGTGGAAAAGTGTTCGTTTGGCGCACAAAATGTGGCAGCCGAACGATCCGACGTTGCCGATTGTGAGCGAATTAGACAGCCCGTGGGCGTTGTTTCCAGAGAATGAATTTGCGTCAAACCACGCACAAGAGCAAGTGGAAGAGTTATACGCCCAATATGCGTGGGGCTTGGATTTTGGCGACTTCGCCTTGCTCGCCGACGTGTTTACCGACAACGTCAAAAGCGATTTAACGCCGATGGGCAAGCAGCAAGGCAAGCGTGATGTGTATGGTCAGCTGCGCGCGTTTCGCTTTGCCGCAAGCTATCTCTACCACGCAACCAAACCGCTTGAAACGCAATTTATCAACGAAAATCAAGCCAAAATGTTGCTCGGGCGGATTATTTCCGAACAAACGCACACGGAAACGGGCGAATGTTTGTACGCCGCTTACTACGACAATCGCCTAGAAAAACAGGCGGACGGTAAATGGCGGTTAACCCAATTTGAATACCATCCAAAATGGTTTACGCACCCAGCAGAGTAATAAAGGAATAAAAATGAAAACCCTGATTATCAACGCCACGCCCTGCAACTGCGAAAGCTCGATTTCCGCCCAACTTTTGGCGGAAGTCAAACAAAAGCTCGCCGATTTCACGCTGCTCAATTTATACGAAATGGACGACCTGCCCGCCCTTGACGCACAAGGCTTAGGCATATTTTTCAAAATGCAAGGCAACGCGGAGTTAAACGAAGAAGAGCAAAAAATCGCCGAAAAACGCACCGCACTTTTAGAGCAATTTAAAGCACACAAACGGATTGTGATTATCTATCCAATGTTTAACTACAACATCCCAGCCAAGCTGAAAGATTATTTGGACAACGTACTCGTGCCACGCGAAACCTTCCGTTACAGCGAAGACGGCAAACTCACAGGGCTGCTCAACGACGGGCGAGAAGTGATTTTTATCCAAACAAGCGGTTCAATTTTTTCAGAAAACAGCGAATTTGCCGAGCTGGAATTTGCCTATTTTTATCTAGACGCAATGTTCAAAAAATTAGGCTTTGCACAACGCCACATCGTACGTGCCGAAGGCTCAGCCGTGCTGCCGAAAGATGTAGTGTTGGAGAAAGCGAAAGGGGAGATTGGGCGGTTGGTTTAGGTTGCGGATAGCTTTTATTTTGAACGCTCTGACAATGCCAGAGCGTTTGTCAGAAAATCCTCTATCCCTTGCGCTGATAAATTTGTCTTGCCAAACGTTTAACCACACGGCTTCTTAAATCATCATTGCTCATTACATCGTTGCTGATTTCTTCGTTATCTTTCATTCGGTTGAATAACAAATCGAGCAATTTATCGGCAAAATAGGCAGTGAAATTTTCGAGGCTGTTGTGTTTTGCTGCGCCGATAATTTCTTCATTTTGTAGCGCATCTTCAATGATTTGCTCAAAGAAAAGCTGATCGGCGATGGTAAATTGCGTGCCGTAAATGCCGTTGATTTCTTGCACCATATTGCTTAAATCGTCGGTAGAATCCGCTCTGCCTGTGCCGACATCGGTTGCGCCTTTAAGCGGTTGGGCTTCGCCTTCGCCGAGTAAAATTTCGCCCTCGCTGCGTTTTTGCAATTTATAAAAATGCAACACCACATCTTTGCTTAAATCCACTTGATGATGATCATGGTCGTAAGGCAGTTTATTTTGCAAGGCACGCAAATAAACATAGCGTTGCTCGTGCAAATCGTCGCTGTAATCCATAATTTGCGACACAAATTGATACAATCTCAAATAGCTTTTGAGTTGGCTTTTAAACAATTTTTGTTGCGCTATTTTCAGCTCGGCTAAATTTTCCGCCCCTTGTTGCGCGTTATCGCCAATGGCAATAAATCGGGCAACGGCTTTATCTAAAATACTGTTGAGCTGTTTATGTTCTGCGCCTGTCGGCTGTTGTTTTGCGCCAAACCAAATTTCGGCAAAAGATTGCAGTTCCGTTTGCGTATAAATGTTTTGCTGGTCAAGCGTTGCTGCAAGGCTGTCTAATTCTTCATTGCTTGGAATCTCGCCCAATTCGGTCACTTCATAAAATGGCTTGAACGCCTTGTAAATATCTTCGGGTTTATTGGCAAAATCCAGCACAAAAGTATCGGTTTTGCCGTTGGCGCAGCGGTTTAAGCGAGAAAGGGTTTGCACCGCTTGAATGCTGCTTAATTTTTTATCCACAAACATCGTGTGCAGCAACGGCTGGTCAAACCCTGTTTGATATTTTTCCGCCACCAGCAACACTTGATAATTATCCGAGGCAAATTGTTCAGGCAAATCCGTTTCCCGAATGCCGTTCATCAACACTTCGGTATATTCTTTTTCAGGCGCTTCTTCAAGCGCAATGCTACCCGAAAACGCCACCAGCGATTTAATCCCTGTGTAGCCTTTTTCTTTGATGTATTCATCAAACGCCAATTTATAACGCACGGCGTGTTCTCGCCCGCTCGTTACTACCATTGCTTTGGCACGTCCACCGATTTTGTGCATTGTTTTGGTGCGAAAATGCTCCACAATAATTTCCACTTTTTGCGAAATCACGCTGGAATGCAAATTCACAAAACGCATCATCGCTTTTTTCGCCTTGCTTTTGCTTAATTCCTTGCTCTCTTGGCTCACTTGCAACAATTTAAAATATTGCTTCCACGTGCTGTAATGCGCCAACACATCTAAAATAAAGCCCTCTTCAATGGCTTGACGCATCGTGTAATGATGAAACGGCGTGTTGCCGTCTTCGCCTTTTTCATCAAACAAGGCTTTGGTTTTCCATTTTGGCGTGGCAGTAAAGGCGAAAAAGCTCAAATTCGGCTGGCGTTGGCGTTTTGCCGCTTCCAGCAAAATCGCTTTTTTGGCATCGATGCTCAACGTGCTTTCATCTTCGTCATCGTCCATAAACTCCGCTGCCACTGCCGCCGCAATGCCATCTTTATTCAACACTTTACGCAATTCCATCGCCGTTTCGCCGCTTTGCGAGCTGTGCGCTTCGTCCACAATCACCGCAAATTGCTTGTCTTTGGTGGAAATTTCTACATTTAAGCCTTTTTCCTGCTGGCGAGAAAGGGCGTTCATCACAAACGGGAATTTTTGAATCGTGGTAATAATAATCGGCACATCGGCGGCAATCGCCAAGGCTAATTGCTGCGAATTTTGCTCAATTTTTTCCACCACGCCTTCTTTATGCTCAAATTGATAAATCGTCTCTTGCAACTGGCGATCTAGCACCACCCGATCGGTTACCACAATCACGGAATTAAAAATCTTTTTGTCCGTTTCATCGTGCAACAAGCTCAACTGGTGCGCCAGCCACGCAATCGTATTGGATTTACCCGAACCTGCCGAATGCTGAATTAAATAATTCCGCCCTGTGCCATTGGCACGACTATGCGCAATCAATTTACGTACCGCATCCAGCTGATGAAAACGTGGGAAAATCAGCGTCTCTTTTTGCAACAAACGCAAACCGCTCTCCGTGCGAACTTTCTTTTCGTCCACTTTCAAATGCAAAAAGCGCGCGATAATTTCCAAAAAACTCTCACGCTTTAAAATCGACTCCCACAAATACGCCGTTTTGACATTACCTTCAACATTCGGGTTGCCTTTGCCGCCTTGGTTGCCACGGTTAAACGGCAAAAAGTAGGTGTTTTCGCCGTCTAATTTCGTGGTCATATAAACTTCTTCGGTGTCCACCGCAAAATGCACCAGCGTGCGTTTTTTAAAGGCAAACAGCTTGCCTTTTGGGTTGCGATCTCGGCGATATTGCGTCATCGCGTCCTGCACTGTCCAATGCGTTGCCGACAGCACATTTTTTAGCTCCACCGTTGCCACAGGAATCCCGTTTAACGACAGCACCACATCAGGGCGTTCGTCATTTTCGGTCACCACTTGGCGTGTAATCTTTAAAATATTCGCTGCATATTTCGCCGCCAAATCGTCATTAAGCGACGTATTCGGCGCAAAATACGCCATTTTAAAATCTTTGCCATAACAGCGAAAACCGTGGCGCAACACCGCCAGCGACCCTTTCGCCTCCAATTCCAAACACAAGGCTTTCAGCAACACCGCTTTCGCATTCGCCTTTTGCCCTGCCTCCAAGCGTGCCCATTTTTTCGGCTGCGTTTGCTGAATAAAGGCGATCACATCATCTTCAAATAACGCCGTTTCCTTGCAATATTCGGCATTTTTACCCTGCACATAACCGCCGTTTTCCAGCAAAAAACGCTCAATTTCATTTTCAAAGTCTTTTTCTGTGATCATTTTTATTCTCCGTCGGGTGCGTTTGCCAGCGCACCGTAAAAATAAACATCGATTTTTTCGCAAAATTTCCAAAAAATTTGGCACGGTTCGTAGGGTGCGTTTGCCAACGCACCGCAAAAAATCCAACATCGTTCCGTAGGGTGCGTTTGCCAACGCACCGCAAAAAAATCAACATCGCAATGGTGCGTTAGCAAACGCACCCTACAAATATTTCGGGTAGCTTTTTGCACATTTTTGCCCAAATCCGACCGTTTAGCCCCCGACCCGATATTTCCCCGTTACCACCTGCGTAATCAATGCCGCGCGGTATTCTTTTAGGCGTGCGACCGATTCGGCGATTTTGGCTTGCAAGCGGTCAATTTTTGCGGTTTCTTGGTCAAGGAAATCGGCGATGGCGGTTTGTTCTTCCAGTGGGGGAAGTGCAAAAATAACATTTTTTAATGTTTCAGAATATACAACAGGAATAGTTGTTGTATTGCTTGCTAATAAAAACTGCTCATAAATAAGATTTGTTTCATTAAAAATATAGATTAACAATTTATCTAAAATTTTACTTCTATCAATAGCAAATTTTATAATACAAGGATGAATAATACCTTTTTCACAATTTTCTGGAACTACTGCAATTTTTCCAATAGTTCCACGAGTTGTAATGAGAATATCAAAAGGTTCTACTTCAAATCCTGACAACTCTTCAAATTTCTCTTCTGAAATAAAAGCTGTTCCATTTACAAAATCATTATCCAAAACAGTTCTTTGGTTATAAACTGGAACGCCGCTAGAAATAAAATCATCTCCTTTAATTTGGCTTCCAAAAGGTCCAACTTTAATTGAATTTTTCTTACATTCTAAAATATGTTTTAAACGGCATACTTCCCAACCCTCTGGCACTTTCCCCAGCCATTGAATACCGCTTTCTTTGAGCGGGTGGGCGTGTGGGGTTAAGCGTCCGCACACGGCTTCGGTAATCAGTGCGGTGCGTTTTTCGCTTAATTTTGCAGATAACGCCTGTTGTTTTTCGATCAAACGGTCAATATACGCCGTGCGTTCGTCAAGAAAAGCGGCGATGGCGGTTTGTTCGGAGAGTGGGGGGAGTGCGATTGGTAAATTACCTAAAACCTGCGTTGTTAATTGATTAATTGTAGATGTTAAAAAATTTCCTAATTGCGCCTTAAATACATCAGAATTTAAATAATAATAAACAAATCGTTTATACGGAGTACGAAAAACCGTCATAAACGCACCAAATGTTTGTCCAATTGCTTGACCTTCAATTAATGCACATTTTCCAATTAATGCTCGGCTTCCATTTCTTGAACAAATTAAAATATCATCTTGTGTCGTAATCATTTTTGATGGAATGTCTTTATTTACAAAAACGTTATCATCAAAAACTAATTTTCCATTTTGTACATTTGAAGAACGCAAAACAAGTGTATCATTTTCATCGGTTGAAATATCATCAGGCGAATAAGTTAAACCTAAAATTATTTCGCCTAAAAATTTCAACCGCTTCACTTCCCAATGCGCTGGCACGTCGCCAAGCCATTCTACGCCGCTGGGTTTGTATTGTTCATAAGGTTTCATTTGGGTTTGATTTATCTTTTGTACTCAAAATTCAATGGCGCAAGAATACAATGAATGCGCCGTGCAGACAATGCTTGCCGTGTTTTCAATGGCTTTTGGCGGTGCATTTCGCTAAAATTGCCGAAATTTAATTTTCGGGTAGCTTTTATATGAATAACGAAATGCACACCAAACAATCGACGATTTCTTCTCTGATTTGGAATATGGCAAATATGCTGCGTGGCACTTATCGTCCGCCGCAATATCGCCGCGTAATGCTGCCTTTAATTGTGTTGGCACGCTTTGATGCGATTCTTGCGCCTTATACCAAGGCGATGAAAGAAAAAGCGGACGAACTGGCGAAAATGGGCGATAAAGCACCAAAAGGGGCGTTGTATGAAAAAATGCTCACGCAAACCGCCGACCCGAACCGCAGCCAGTCGCTGTATAACACCAGCGGCTATAATTTGCAGTCACTGCTTGCCGATTCGGAACATATCGCGGCGAATTTAATTCAATACTTGCAAGGTTTTTCGCCCAAAGCCAAGGATATTTTTGATAAGTTTGAATTTGAAAACGAAATTGAAAAATTAGACAGCAGCAACCGTTTGTATGCCGTGCTTTCTCAATTTCAAAAAGATTTAAAAGACAACGGTATCAATCTTGCGGCAAGCCATATTTCTAATTTGCAAATGGGCTATATTTTTGAAGAGTTGGTGCGTAAATTCAACGAGCAAGCCAACGAAGAAGCAGGCGATCACTTTACGCCCCGTGAAGTGATTAATTTAATGGTGAACGTGATTTTTGAAGAAGACCAAAAATCGCTGAGCCGTCCTTATGCGATTGCTAGCATTTACGACCCAACCGCAGGCACGGGCGGTATGCTTTCGGAATCGGAAAAATATTTAAAAGGCTATAACGATACCATTCAACTGCAACTTTTCGGGCAAGAGTACAATGCGGAATCTTATGCGATTTGTTGTGCGGATTTGTTGATTAAAGATGAGCCGATTAGCAATTTGGTTTACGGCGACACGCTGGGCGTGAAAAACAGCAAAAACACGCAAACAGGCTTTCACCCACAAGACGGACACGCCGATAAAACCTTTGATTATATGTTCTCCAATCCACCCTTTGGCGTGGATTGGAAAAACGAAAAAGAGTTTATTGAAGACGAAGCAAAAAGCGGTTTTGCAGGGCGTTTTGGCGCAGGCTTGCCACGCATTAACGACGGTTCCTTGCTCTTTTTGCAGCATATGATTGCCAAAATGAAACGCGTAGAAGAAGGCGGCAGCCGCATTGCCGTGGTGTTTAATGGCTCGCCGCTTTTTACAGGCGACGCTGGCTCGGGCGAAAGCAATATTCGCCGTTGGATTATTGAAAACGATTACTTAGAAGCGATTATCGCGCTGCCCGACCAACTGTTCTACAACACAGGGATTTATACCTATGTTTGGATTGTGAGCAATAAAAAATCTGCCCAACGCCAAGGCAAGGTGCAACTTATCGATGGCACGCAACATTTTCAGAAAATGGCAAAAAGTTTGGGCGATAAACGCAACGAACTTTCCGCCGAACATATTGCGGATTTAACTCAGCTTTATGCCGATTTTAAACATCAAGCAAGCGGTCAGATTTTTGAAAAAGTTTGCAGCAAAATTTTCAACAACCAAGATTTTGGCTATTTGAAATTAACCGTGGAACGCCCATTGCGTTTAAATTTCCAAGCCAATGCTGAACGCATTGAACGTGTGAAAACGCAGTCGGCATTTGTGAATTTAGCCGTGAGCAAAAAACGCAAAAACGAAGAAGAAATTCAACAAGAAGAAGCGGCTGGTAAATTGCAACAAGCCGCCATTTTGACCGCACTTAAAACGATTGGCGAAAAATTGTATTTAGACCGCGCCGAATTTTTGAAAGATTTTGATAAAGCCATAAAAACGCTGGATTTCAAACTAGGCGCACCGCTGAAAAAAGCCATTTTAGACGCGTTAAGCGAGCGAGATCCTTTGGCTTCCATTTGCAAAGACAGCAAAGGCAGAGTTGAGTCAGACAGCCAGTTGCGAGACACTGAACTTGTGTCGCTGCCGTCTGATATTGCCCTTCCGCTGCCTGTGGATTATGTGGACAGCAAGCCTGATGCGTTGGTGAAATTAGTCAAAACCCATTGCGAAGATTATTTGCAAAAAGAAGTGCTGCCGCACGTTGCCGATGCGTGGATTGATTACGACAAAACCAAAGTCGGCTACGAAATCCCGATCAACCGCCATTTCTACCAATATCAACTGCCCAGAGCGTTAAACGACATCAAATCGGATATTCACGATTTGGAGGAAGAGATTATGGAAATGCTGGGCGGCGTGTAATTCTGCGGGGGATTTTTTGATAAAAGACAAGCGGTTAAATTTTTCGGAGAATTTGCAAATTTGCCGAAAAATTTAACTGATTGCATTACCAACTGCTTTGCTATTTTTGCAAAAATCTTTCAGGGAACATTTTTATTTTTGGAAGTTAATTTCCAATTTTAATAAAAATCAATAAAATTGGAAATAAACTTCCAATTACGCTAAATTATCCCTAATTTAGAACTCAACTTCCAATGACTATGATTTCCCGTAACCAATATCTCCAACAGCTCATTCAATTCAAAGACACCGATTTTATCAAAGTGATCACTGGCGTGCGCCGCTGTGGTAAGTCAGTTTTGTTAATGCAATATCGGGATTATCTACAAACACAAGGCGTTGATGAAAAACATATCATTTATATCAATTTTGAAAGTTTTGAATATCAATGGGTTAAAAATGCCGATGATTTTCAGCAACTGATAACTCAAATTTTGCCGAGCACAAAAGAAAAAATCTATTTTCTGATTGATGAAATTCAATTTGTGGATGGCTGGCAAAAAACGCTTAATGCGGTGCGTGTCAGTTTTAATGCGGACATTGTTATTACAGGCTCGAATGCCAACCTGCTTTCGGGCAAGCTGGCAACGCTATTGAGTGGGCGTTATGTGGAAATTAAGTTGTATCCCCTTTCGTTTAGGGAATTTCTACAAGCCAAACACATTGATCCGCAATCACGCTTGGTTGATCAGGCATATATTGAATATGAGAAATATGGTGCTTTTCCAAGTGTCGTGCTTTCTGATGAAATGTTAAAAGATACCATTTTATCGGGCATTTTTGATTCGATTGTGTTGAATGATATTGCTTATCGGGCTGGCGTGAAAGACACGCAAACGCTCAAAAGCGTAATTGCGTTTTTGGCGGACAATGTCGGGCAGTTAGTCAATCCGAATAAAATTAGTAATACGCTCTCATCGGAACGAATTCCGACGACCAATCACACCATCAATAAATATTTGGAACTGCTGGAAAATGCGTTCTTATTTTATAAGGCAAAACAATATGATATTCGTGGTAAGGGCTACCTGAAAACCAACGCTAAATATTTTATTGTCGATAATGGTTTACGTCGTTATGCTGTGGGTAAAAAAGACGCAAATTATTCCAATCGGTTAGAAAATATCGTGTTCGTAGAATTGCTTCGCCGTGGTTACAGCGTTGATGTGGGTAAATTAGAAAACAAAGAAATTGACTTTATCGCCCGCAAAGCCGATGAAATTTTGTATGTACAAGTAGCGTATGATATGCCGAATAACGCACACGAAACCGATAATTTATTAAATATTAAAGACAATTACCGCAAAATCTTGATTACAGGACGCTATCAGCCTGAAAAAGAAATTGATGGTGTGTCTGTGGTTTATGTGGTGGATTGGTTGGTGGGGAAAGGGTGATGAGATTGTGCATTTGCATATGGGAAAGTTGTTTTAAAAAATGTGTAGAAATTCAAAAAAAAATATAAATTTTGGCATAGTAAACAAAATTGAGGTAAAAAATGAAATTACAGGTATTACGTCTTTCGGATTTCCATAGTTTCGGTGATAAGCCAACTGAATTGAAATTAGATGAAATAACTTATTTGATCGGCTCCAATGGTTCTGGAAAAACAGCAATTTTACAGGCACTTTGTCGTTTATTTGCTTTTGATCAATCATTACGTCGAATCAAGCGTTCTGATTTTCATATACCACAAAATGAACAAGAAATCCCTGAACAACGAAAATTAATCATTGAGGCTGATTTTATCTTACCTGAAACTTCGGATGATTCAGATAATGCAACTGTTGCTCCATTCTTTAATCATATGCGGTTAAATTCATCAGGCGGTATTCCTGTTGTGAGATTTCGCCTTACTGCAACTATGGATTTTACAGGTGAGATAGAAGAGACCCTTGAATATGTACTAGATTTAGACTCACAAGGAAAAGAAGTAACCAAACTCGTTCCTAGAGCTGAGAGAAATCAGATTCAAGTTCATTATTTACCAGCTCAAAGGGATCCACTAGATCATATTGCATATAATGCCAACGCTCTTTTAGGTCGTTTGCTAAGGGCGGTTAATTGGGAAAATGAGAGACAAAATATTAATGAATTGACTAAACAAATTAACAGTACACTGGGAAATAATCCATCAATCAAAAATATCAGTGAAAGATTAAAACAAAGTTGGGAAAATTTGCATAAGGGAAGCTATTTTAAAGAGCCTAAAATTTCTTTTACTCACTCTGAAATTGAAAATATTTTACGACATATGTCAGTTTCGTTTACCCCTGGACATGATGAAAATTTAGTAGATTTCTCACGTTTGAGTGATGGGCAAAAATCTATGCTCTATTTGTCTTTGGTATTAGCTTCCCAATCAATTAGTCATTCTGTTTTGAATGATGGTGATGATACTTTTGATATTGCAAAATTGCGCCCTCCTATATTTACTATTATTGCTTTAGAAGAACCTGAAAATAGCTTATCACCACATTATTTAGGACGTATTGTTAATACCTTAAAAACAGCAACTAGCCATCAAGATGCGCAAGCCTTAATTGCAACACACGCACCGACAATGTTGCGTAGAGTATTGCCTGAACATATTCGTTATTTGCGCTTGAATTCAAGTCGAACATCATCAGTTAAATATATTCAGTTGCCTGATAAATCAGATGAAGCCTATAAATTTGTTAGAGAAGCAGTGCAAGCCTTTCCTGAAATTTATTTTTCTCGAATAGTTGTACTAGGAGAAGGTGATAGCGAAGAAATTGTTTTACCAAGAATTTTTAGTGCTAAAGGTATTCCAGTTGATGAATCAGCAATTACGATAGCACCTTTAGGTGGACGACATGTAAACCATTTTTGGCGATTGCTATCTCAGTTAGAAATTCCTTATGTTACTTTATTGGATTTAGATGTCGGTAGATTTGGTGGAGGTTGGGGTAGGATTAAATACGTGAATAACAAGTTAGCTGAGTTTTCATCAGACAGAACTCTTCCTGAAAAATATGGAATTCCTGATTGGAACAATGATCAACACCTTATAGGAAAATATTTACATTATCTATCTGAATTAGAACAAAGAGATGTTTTTTATTCCTATCCGATGGATTTAGATTTTTCAATGCTAAAAGCCTATCGATCTAAATTCAAATTAGAGAATACTGACGAGTTGCCTGATGAAAAGGTAATCGTCTCTGTTTTAGGTAAAAGTCATCATAAACCTGAACAATATAGTGAAAATGAGCGGAAACTTTTTGCCAGCTACCATAATTTATTCAAGGTAGGCAGTAAACCAGCAAATCATCTTCAAGCTCTTGCAAATTTAACTGATGAGGAATTATTGCGAGATATGCCTGAGGAATTATCTCGTCTTGCTGATAGCGTTAAAGCGAAGTTACAGGAGATTCCTGAATGATTTCAGCAGAACAATGGCAGCCTGCTGATGGTTTGATTTTAGAACCTAATGCTATGAGAGCTGTTTTGGAGCAAGAGAAGTGCCTTGCTCTTACAGCTGGACCCGGAGCAGGGAAAACGGAAATGTTAGCACAAAGAGCGGATTTTTTATTTCGTACAGGTACTTGCCGTTATCCTAAAAGAATTCTTGCTATTTCATTTAAGATTGATGCCAGTGCAAATTTAAAAGAGCGTGTCAAACGAAGATGTGGCAATGAATTAGCATCGCGTTTTGATAGTTATACTTTCCATGCTTTTGCTAAACGAATTATTGATAAATTTAGGGTGGTATTAACAGGTCAAAATGCTTTGAAGTCGGGATATACCATAGGAGAACGACGAATTACAGGGGAGCAAATTACCTTTAATGAGTTAGTTCCTTTGGCGATTGAGATTTTGAAAAATTCAGAAATTGCTCGTAATGCTATTCGCCAAACCTATTCGGATGTATTTTTAGATGAATTTCAGGATTGCACAAATCTTCAATATGAATTAATTAAATTGGCATTTCAAGGCACTAATGCAAGATTAACCGCAGTGGGTGATACCAAACAGAAGATTATGGCTTGGGCAGGAGCGTTGGACGGTATTTTTCAAATATTTGCTCAAGATTTTTCAGCTGTATCATTAAATATGTACCGTAATTTTCGCTCTAAACCCGTTCTACTTAGATTGCAGAATAAAATTATACGAGAAATGGATCCCGCTTCTGTTATGCCTGATGAGCAGTTGCGTGGTAATGAAGGAGAAATTATTCTTCGCGAATATCAAAATAGTTTAGATGAAGCGAAAGAGATAGCTGACTTTATTTGGAAATGGGTAAGTAAAGAGAAAATTCCATTATCCGAAATTGCAATTTTAATTTCAAAACAAGCTGATTTATATGGTCAGCTTATTATGCAAGAATTGGATAAAAGACAAATTCCTTATCGAAATGAACAACAATTACAAGATATTTCTGCTGAACCAATCGCTAAACTAATAGTTGATTATTTGCTTTGTTTATATGGAAAGAATGAGTCTAATGCTTGGATTCGTTTGGAAGAACAACTTATGCCATTTGTTGATGATGAAGAATTAGAATTTAGCCAACGCCTTTACTTCCAAGGCTTTTTCAGTGAACAAAAAAGAAAGGTTAAACAAGCGATACAAAGTGGAAATAAATATTCAGATTGGTGGGGAAGAACCAACGAGTTTTTAGAAAAGATAAGTATTGAAATTATTATGGCTCTATCACCAGAATATGAATCTAAACCGAGATTAAAAGAACTTATCGGTGAAACCAAAAAACATATTAATGAATTACTTAAAAAAGAACCCGATCTAGTAAAGGCATTGAGATATTTTTCTGATGATCAAGCCGTTAGGATTTTGACAATTCATAAAAGTAAAGGGCTAGAGTTTCATTCGGTTATTATGTTAGCAATAGAAAAAGAAACTTTTTGGGGGAATGCCGACGAAGAAAGATGTGCATTCTTTGTTGGTGTTTCTCGTACTAAACAGCGACTTTTAATAACATATTCTCAACAAAGGAAGAAACCTGAAGGATATGCTAAAAAATGGCAGGAAAATAGAAATAAGCATAAGGAATATTGGGAGTATTTTGAAAATTAATAAGCTATTTTGAACTTCTGCATATAATATCTACAAACAGCCAATTTCATCTTTGCAAATTTTTCTCAAAACCCAACCGTTTGCTTCTTACCCCAACGCCCCCAAAATCAAATCATTCATTTTGCTCAAACGCAGCAAATGCGGTAAGCCTTCGATAAAGCCTGCGCTGACGAAAGCGACAGTCAATTCACGTTCGGGATCGACGAGATACATTGTCGAGCCGCCGCCCATTGCGGCGAAAGCCATTGGGCTGGCTAAAAAGCCGCAGACGTTTAAATGGTGTCCTGTGCCACGAACGTAGCCGCCGTGTAAGCCGAAGCGGGCTTGCAGCGGTTCAAGGTGTAATTTTTGGCATTCGCCTTGCCAAATTTCGTTGAGCATTTCGCCGCAGTGGTTTTGCGTGGCGTAGCGTGCCATTGCTGGCGACAACATTCGCACGCCGTCGCCTTGTAAATTTAATCGCAGGTTTTCGGCGAAGCGGAATAAGTCGTCAATGGTGCTGAATGCATTGCCCGCAGGGATTTGAAAGCCGTTGCTGGCTTGCAAATTAAGCATTTTCTCAATCATTTCTAGGTTGCCTGCGTGTGCGTCGCCCTTGGCTTTTTCCTTTTCGGTGTGCGACACGGCAACACGTTTTGGATTATTTTCGGCGTTGCCAAAAGATGACGCGGTCATTTTCAGCGGTTTGAATAATTCGTCTTCGGCAATTTGGGCGAAAGTGCGTTGTTTCGGGTCGCATTTTTCCAAGGTTTTGCCCAGCACGGCGTAACCTGCAAAGGCACTGTAACTGGCTTTTGTTCCCGCAGGAAAATCGGCTGGCATTGCAGCAAGTTTGGTGAAAATCACGTCAATGTTGCCCATATCCATCGGCGACGTTTCGGGTAGCATTGGCATTCCGAATATTCCTGCTTGGTGCGTCAGAATATGAAAAATTGTGATATTTTCCTTACCGTTCGCTGCAAATTCAGGGCTAATCTCAGCAATTCGAGTATTTAAGCTAAACCAGCCTTTTTCAATGGCGTTTAGCGTTAAAACCGCCGTGTACGACTTGGAAACCGACATCAACAAAAAAAGATGATCTAAGCCAAGCGGCGTGCTGCCGTCGGTTGTGCCAAAGCTCTCACGCAGCAAAATTTCGCCACGCTGTGCCACGATAATGTTCGCCCCAAACATCTCGCCACGGTTGATATAGCCTTGAATGTCTTGACGCACGTTGTTGAAGTTGATGGATTTCATTGGGTTTTCCTTGTGTAAATGTTGTAGGGACGGGGTTTATCCCCGTCCGCTCGCGTTGCCTGTGTTGTGTGTAATTTAGGACAGGAACCCTGTCCCTACGCATTGGTTTTGATATTTTGGAATGTTTAAATCAAAAGTGCGGTCATTTTATCCTGCGTTTTGAAAGAAAAATACCGTCAATATTGCGTTAATCTGTTAAGATAAACAGACAAAATTTAAAATTTGTCTATTTAACACTGCGAATTAAGCGAAAATTGTTATGAGCGAAAAACAAGACTTGCGTGTTGTCCGCACGCACAAAATGATTAGAAACGCCCTGATTGAACTGTTGAAAACGCAGGCATTTGAGCAAATTGCCGTGCAGGATATTGTGGAGCTTGCGATGGTCAATCGTGCCACGTTTTACAAATATTATTCAGGCAAAAGCGATTTGGCGGGCAAAATGATTGCTGATTTTAAGGCGGATTATCAGGCAGTGTTGAGCGAACGCTTTGCGGGCAGCGGCGATATTCAAACGCTGATGAACCGCACCATTCCTGCCCTTTACGAGCAGCGTGAACAAATTTTGGCACTTTGGAAAATCAAAACCAAACGACATCATCTTTGGGACGATATGTTTTTGATAATTAAACAAAATTTTATCGCCCACGAACAGCCAAAATTCTCCCACAAAAATCTCGATTACCAAGGCGAAATTTTAGCCACGATGATTTTAAAAACCGCCCATTATTATTTTTCGCAAAATTTACCGATTCCGATTAAGCAAGTTTGGGCGGATATTGGGGCGGTTTTGGCGGCGGTTAAGATGTGAAAACCTAGGGTAAAAACCGCCCTGAAATTTTGTAGATTTTTGCGTGAAGTTGACCGTTAAGCCATCTCAAAAGCTACCCGAAAAAAAGACAGGCACAACGCCTGTCTCTACCAATCTATTTTTACACCTTAGTAAAAATCACTTCTTTCACCAAGCGGAATTTTGGCACGTGGGCCTTGAAACCGCCTTCGGCTTTGTAGCCTTTTGAGGTTAATCAAAGCCTGTGCTATTTATGATTTGCTCGGAAAAATTCCCATTCTTCGATCACTCTGCCGTCAGGCAAATGGCACATTGCATACTCGCCGTGGGCGTTTTTGCGGGGTTCGAGTTTGCCGCCTTGTTGAATGCAGTATTCCGAGGCGGGATTTGCCATGTCAACTTGCGGCTCTGGCTCAACGGCGGTTGTGTTGCAAGCGGCAAGTACGCTGCTAGATAAGACGATTGATACATATTTTTTCATTGGTTTTTCCTTTCAGTTAGGGTTAAAAATTAGACTTCCACACGCTGTCCGATGTCTTTCCGTTCGGAGAATTTTTCCACCAACCGTGGCATATCGTCAAGGCTCATTGCGAACGCCCACAGGTAGGTGATCACGGCATAAATATGCACAAAAGCGCGCGTATCCACTGCACGACGCACCGAACCGACCGCCCAAATAATCGCTACCATTAAGGCATATGCCAACGCGTGCGCCACATTGCCTTGCGTTACGGCATTGACGGCGAAGCTGCCGACTAGCAGATAGAGCACAAACAGCAGATTTTCCAGTCCAACCAGCGCAAAAGTCGCCGCCAGCTTTTTGCGGTGCGTCAACGCGATATTTTTTAATGTTTTTAAAGCGTTATGTCGTCTCATTTTCGGGTAGCTTATGAATATCAATTTCCGCTTGGCAAAGCTGGCTTAATTCGTCAATCAATGCAAAGAGTTGCGCCGTTTTGCGCTTGCCAAATTTGTTCATCGCGCAGTCAAATACCGCTTGCGTTTGTGCGTAAAGCGGCTCGGCCTCGGCACTGCCCGCGTCGGTTAACATCATCAACCGCTCGCGTTTGTCCGTTTCGCTCGGCTGAAATACCACCCAGCCTTTTTCCCGATATTCCTTGCAAATGTTAAACACCGTTTGCTTCGGCACGCCCCATTCTTCGCACACTTTTTTCTGCGTGCAGCCATTTCTCTCCGCCACCAGCGTGTATAACACCGCAAAATGGTTAAAGCCCACGCCCAGCTTTTCCACCCAGCTGAACAGAATGCTATCCATTTGAATGAGTTTTTCACCCAGTTCGTCAAATTGGTTCATTTTTTACTCCTTGTTGCAAAAAAAGTGCGGTGGATTTTAGTCTTAATTTTTATTAATTGCAAGGGGTTTTAGTATTAAAATTTATTTTCTAGGAATTGTGTTTCTCTAATTTTCGGGGGCTGATCATTTCTATGGTATTTTCTTAAAATTATCTAAAATCACACTTTTTATACTCCAAAACTGTTCATTACTATCAAACAAAACCATTCGTTAGTAATGGACAGCTTTCTGTTTTCAGACTAGAATAGCATTCATTATTATCAAACACTTTCGTTTGACAGCATTGAACGCTTTTAAGGTAACACTATGCTTTTAAAAACAGAAATAGCCCAGGCGGCGTTAAGCCAGCAGCAACAGCTTTTATCGCAAGAAACTTATCCACGAAAAATGTTGGATAAGATTAAAATTTTGCCCAATTTTGCCTTGGTTGTTTCGGGCATTCGCCGCAGCGGGAAAAGTACACTGTTAACCCAACTAATTGAAAAGCAAGGCGAAAATAGCTATTTCTTTCTCAACTTTGATACGCCAAAACTGTTTAATTTTGAATTTAGTGATTTTGCGTTGCTTGATGAAATCATTGCCGAAAATCCGCAAATTCAAACGCTCTATTTTGATGAAATTCAAGTGGTTGAAGGCTGGGAAGTTTATGTGCGTGGCAAGCTCGATCAGGGCTATCACGTAGTGGTCACAGGTTCAAATGCATCATTGCTTAGCCGTGAATTAGGCACAAAACTCACAGGGCGACATATTAGCAAAGAGCTTTTTCCTTTTTCTTTTGTGGAATTTTGCGAATTTTTAAATAAAGAAAAAAATGCCGAAGCCGTTGCTGAATATCTTAATCTTGGCGGCTTTCCACAATATTTACAATTGAATGAAGATGAAATTTTAAATGCTTTGATTAACGATATTTTATATCGCGATATTATTGTGCGTTTCGGTATTCGTGATGAACGTTCAATGAAACGTCTGCTTTTATTTTTGGCTGGCAATGTTGGTAATTTAATTACCGCAGGAAAACTCAAACAAAGCCTTGAAGTAAAAAGCACCGCCACGGTGCAAGAATATTTATCGCACTTGGAACAAGCCTATATTATTCATTTATTACCCAAATTCTCTTATTCTTATAAAGTGCAATTAGCCAACCCACGCAAAGCCTATTTTATTGATAACGGTTTGCAGCGTGTGATTAGCCCATCTTTTAGCCAAGATCTCGGCAGAAAATTAGAAAATGCCGTATTTTGGGAATTACGGGGACAATATTCTGAACTTTTTTACTACAACGAAAATAATAAAGAATGCGATTTTGTGGTGTGTAAAAACAGTTCGCCTGTGCAGCTTATTCAAGTTTGCTGGCAACTAAACGCCGAAAATATTGCTCGTGAACGAGATGGATTATTGGACGCAATAAATTTCTTTGGTTTAGAAAAAGGCATAATTATTACGCTAGATCAGGAAGATAAAATCATTGTGGATGAAAAAACAATTGAAATTGTGCCATTTTGGAAGATGTTTGGATAATAATTAATAAAGAAAAAAACAATGAACACAAAACAATTAGCGCTGCTAAATAATCTTGTCGCCCACTACGGCGAGCAGCATTGGTGGGAAGATGAAAATTGGGTGCAAGATGGTGTGTCGATGATTTTAATTCAGCAATCGACGCAGGAAAATGTGGAAAAAGCCTTGGATAATCTCGCTCCTTTTATGAGCTTGCAAGGCTTGCGAGCGTTGCGCTTAGAGGAATTGCAAACGCACATTCGCCCTGCGGGATTTTACAAACAAAAAGCAAATTATCTGCAAAATTGGCTGGCATTTTTTGCAAAAAATGGCGACGATTTGACCGCTTACCGCCACTTTTCCGACGAACAGTTACGCAAAATGTTGCTTGAAATCAAAGGTGTCGGCGAAGAAACCGCCGATTGTATGTTGATGTATCTTTTCGGACGCAAAGCCTTTATCGCCGACGCTTACGCTATTCGTCTGTTTGCACGGCTCGGCTTAGGCGACTACAAAAATTACCGCACAATGCGCCAAGATCTCCAACCGCTCACTGCCCACGCCACGCTGCAGCAATGCAAAGAATGGCACGCTTGCATTGATGTCCACGGCAAACATTTCCGCAAAGGATTGGTGGAAGATGAGCAGTTTTTGTGCGGTGGGGTGGATTAATCGCCCCGAATTTTTGTGGATTTTTGACTAAATTTTATTTGCCAAAACACCTTGAATAAAATCCAGCACAGCAGCATGCAATACATCCAGCGCGTCTTCTTCCATTGGATAATGCCCGCCGTTTGGCAACATCACGGTTTTAACTGGTACTTGCTTAATGCGTGCCAAAAATGGCTGGCTTAATTCAAGCGGTGTCCAACCATCGGCAGCAGGTTGAGTCAAAAGAACAGGGCAAACGCCAAACTGCTCGGGCGGCGTGATGAGTTCGTGGAACATATAGCTGTTTAAAAAAGCGTAACTCGCACGATTACCTGCCGAAGTTTTATCTTTAAAAAAGACCTTCATCGCCTGTTTGTGATTACAAAGTAGCGACATTTTGCAGGCAAGACGCATCGGAATGGTCATTTTGCCTAAGCCCATTTTAACCAAATAAGGCAACAGTGGCACAACCACTCGGCTGGTGAGCAGGTTAAACGCCGTTGTATCACGCACCGCCTGATTTTTAGTATCCAAAAACGTCATACCGATAATGCCTGCTACCTTGCCGTTTTTTGCAGCAACATCATAGGTTTCCATACCGCCAGCACTCAGTCCATACAGAAAAATCGGGCGATTATCTTTTTGCTTTTCGACATCAATATAAGCACTGCCAAGCTCAATCCAGTCATCATAAACCACGGTTTTATGCGGATTAACCTGTGTCATTCCATAAGTTGGCATATCAATGGCAATGGTTTCAAAACCTTGTTTCGCCAAGAAATGCCCCAACACCATTTGCATTTGTCGCCCATTGGTTCCCACGCCGTGCAACAAAATTATTTTAGCAGGCGCATTCTCATTGCGATAACAATCCAAGTGGACACGATGCCCTTGCCAATCTAGCCACTCTTCTTGTGGCAAAAAATCGTCCATTAAACGATGTTTGGCAGGCATAAGGGCGTTTAATTCTCGCCAAGCATTTTGGTTGGCATAAGTTTTCATAAAAATTCCTCGTCAAAAAAATCCAACAAATAACAATAAGTTTAAAAATATAAACCTAACTACTAAAAAAATAATACCGTTTGCGGCTATTTAGACAATTCTGGGCAATGTTGCACAAGCTCCGTAACCAAATTTTGCAACTGGGTTACGGCTTCTACCATCGTAATAAAATAAAACCGCTCTTTGCTTACCTGCTCAACGCCTACAATGCCTGCTTGTAGCATAATCTTCAAATGGTGCGATACCGCAGGGCGAGAGAGATGCAGCCGCTCGGTTATCTCGCCCACATTCATCTTGCCATTATCAAATAACAGCTCCAAAATCTTGTGGCGATTTTCATCAGCCAACACGGTAAAAGTTGGAATACAGGTTTTTAACAACTGCATTGTTTGTTGAGACATTTTAACTCTCTTTAAGTTCATAAGTTTAAAATCTTGAACGCATAATAATAGCATTATTGCAAGCGGTCAAGTTTTTTACCTTTTTGCGCATTTCTTTTGAAATTTAACTGTTTAGCGTTTTACACCATCACAACCGTTAACGGTCAAAGATCCCTCAAAATACGCAAAAAAAAAGCTACCCGAAACCCAATTCAGATAGCTTTAACATCATCTCAAACCGTTAAACCGACTTCTTCTCCATCGCCATTCTCGACATTTTCAACAGCAATTTGCGGGGTAAAAACGGTAAAATCCAATTGCTGGCGAATTTTAATTTGGCTTCATTGAACGCCACCAGCTCGCCTTTTTCCATTGCGTGATAGCCGTATGCTGCCACTTCTTGCGGTGTTTTGGCGTTTTTCCACGCGTCCACGCCTTGCAAATCGCCTGCTGCCACAAAGCCTGTTGCCACCGCCCCAGGGCAAAGGGCGGTCACAGTTACGCCAAATTCACGCACTTCTTCGGCAATCGCTTGGCTAAACGAGGTTACATAAGCCTTGCTGGCGTAATAAACCGCTTGCAATGGACCTGGCAAGAAAGACGCAGTGGACGACAGGTTTAAAATTTTGCCCCGTTTGCGAGCCACCATTGGTTTTAAGTAAAAGTGCGTCAGCTCGGTGAGTGTTGCAATGTTGAGCTGGATCATCTGCTGTTCTTTGGCTAAATCTCGCTCAAAAAAGCGTCCGTGTCCGCCAAAACCTGCGTTGTTGATCAAAACGTCAATTTCAATTTGTTGGCGTTCGGTTTCGGCGAAAATCGCTTGTGCTGCATTGGGCTGTGCCAAATCTTGTGCGATTACGACCGCTTGTACGCCATAATCGGCACGCAATTTTTCAGCTAACTCTTCTAATTTTTCTTTTGAACGTGCCACCAACACCAAATCGCCGCCTTTTTGAGCGTGAATTTTAGCGAGTTCCAAGCCAATGCCGTTTGATGCACCTGTGATTAATGCAGTATTTTTCATTTGCTTTCCTTGTTTATGTAAAAATGATTTAGGTGTATTATTCCGCAACTCAACCGCAAATAAAAGACAAAAACAGGTAAATTTATGGTAAAAAATGGAAATTCTAGCGATATTATCCAAATTGATTACACCAGCCTTGAAGTTTGCACTTTCACGGAATTTTGGCAAAGCAAGCTACCCGAAGACGAAAAAACACGCACGCAAGTGCAAATGCAACATCGTTTTGATACTTATATTTGGCTTTGGGTCACCGAAGGCGTTTGCGAACATTGGCTGGATTTTCAAGCGGTTAATCAACAACTTGACGAATGGATTTTAATCCGTCCGCAGCAAGTTCACCGCTTTTTAACAATGGAAAATTGGGACGGCTGGGCGGTCTCGTTTCCAGCCGCAATGCTGCCGCCCCATTTGGCAAAAGCGTGGCAAGCCTTGCCGCAAACACAAAAAATCACGCCAAAACAGACCGCACTTTTACGCCCAGCCTTGACGTTGCTCAAAAGTTATCGCTACTTGGATTTGCCTAATGTCGACGCATTAGCCCAAACGCAGCTGCATAGTTTTATCCAACTATTGCTCACGCTATTTACGCCGCAAAACGACACGCCAAACCGCCAAAGCCAACGCTGGCAAGCCTTTAACGCCTTGTTGGAAGCACATTTTCGCCAGCAACATCAAGTGCAATTTTACGCCGAACAATTAGGGTGCAGCGACAAAACGCTCGCCAATCTCTGCCACACGCACGCAGGCAACACGCCGAAAGCCTTGATTGAACAACGCATTTTGCTCGAAGCCAAACGCCTTTTGCTGCATTCCAACCAAGCCATCAAACAAATCGCTCTGTATCTCGGCTTTGAAGAACCGACGCATTTCAATAAGTTCTTCAAAAAATTAGCCAACGAAACGCCAAAAGTTTTTCGGGAGAGCTGTTTAGCAAGGGTTGAAAAGTGCGAAAAGCTACCCGTAAATGCGTAGGATACTAAAAATTTATACGGTCTGGACCGTTAACGGCAAAACAAAAAATTCAAAAAATACTTGAAATTAGTCCGAATGCTTACTAAAATACAGGAAATTAGTAAGCGTTCGGACTTTTTTATGACAAAAATAGATGAAATTGGCGGTTTGATGTCGCAAAGTGTTCAGCTTTATGCACTTTGGGCACATAAAAAAGGCTTAAATTACAACAGCCTTGCGGTTTTTTATGGGGCATTGAATTATCAACATTGCACGCAAAAGCAAATTAGCACGCAGTGGAGCTTGCCAAAACAGACCGTTTTTTCTGTGTGTAAACAGTTACACGCACAAGGTTTATTAGATTTTGAGCCAGCACAGCAGGATAAGCGTGAGAAAATTCTGACTTTAACCGCAAAAGGTGAAGCCTTTGCTCGCCCTATTGTGGACGAAATAAGGGCGATTGAAATGCAAGTGGTTCAATCGTTTGGCGAACAAGAAATTGTTGATTTTATTGAAAAATTACAGCAATTTAATCAAATCGTTGCCCAGCACACACAGGAGTAAAAAATGGCTTGGATTTATCTGATTTTGGCAGGCGTGATGGAAATAGGCTGGCCTTTGGGCTTGAAACTGGCACAGCAAGACGGCTGGCGTTGGCAAGGCATTTTGGCTGCCATTGCTTTTATGACGATTAGCGGCGGTTTGTTATTTTTGGCACAAAAAAGTATCCCAATGGGAACGGCGTATGCCGTGTGGACAGGCATTGGGGCAATCGGTGCATTTTTAGTCGGCGTATTATTTTTAGGCGATATTTCCAGCCTTGGACGCTGGGTAGGGGCATTATTGATTGTTTCAGGCGTGATTGTGATGAAGCTAAGTAGCTAAAATGTTACGGCTAATTTCAAACCGTGCCGTTTTTTGCGGATTTTTACACCTTCTCAACCGTTAACGGCATAATCAAAAACATTTCACATTTACAGCATTTTAAAAATGGCAGAGAATGTGCCATTGCAATCAAATTAGGAGAATAAAATGATTCGTAAAGCAGAAGAAAAAGACGTGCCACGTCTTGCCGATTTATTATGCCAAGTGCTTGAAGTACACGCTGCGGCACGCCCTGATATATTTATTTCAGGCACACGCAAATATCAAGATAATGAAATTCTTGCCTTAATTCACGATGAGAATAAACCGATTTTTGTGTATGAAGACGAACAAAAAATGGTGCAAGGTTATGTATTTTGCGAGTTTCAATATTCGCCTGATGTGGCGGTGCTGAAAAAACGCAAAATGCTGTTTATTGACGATCTGTGCGTGGACAGCGCTGCTCGTGGACAAAAAATTGGCGAAAAATTGTATCAATTCGCCCTAGATTTTGCCAAAGAAAACGGCTACGATGGCTTAACGCTGTATGTTTGGAATGACAATCAAGGGGCATTGCGTTTTTATGAACGCTTGGGAATGACCCCAATGAAAACCTTGTTAGAAGCGAGATTTTAATGCAATGGGGCGGTTTAACCGCGCCGAATTTTTGTACATTTTTTCTCAAATTTAACCGTTTAGCGTTTTACACCACCCCAACCATTACCGCCACTTCAACGCATCAATCACAACCCTTAACGCGGGCGAAACATTGCGGTGCGGATAGTATAAATAGAGTGCGGGTAGCTTTTGTCCGAGTTCGCCGAAAAGTTTAATTAGCGTGCCGCTTGCCAGTTCGTTTTGCACTAAATCTTTGGGCAAATAGGCAATGCCTAAGCCGTGTAGAGCAGCGTTTTTGGCGGAGTAATCGTCGTTGAAAATCCATTGTCCTTGCGGTTGGATTTTGACGGTTTCACCATTTGTTTCAAATTCCCATTGATATTCGCCGCCCGAGCCTAGCCGATAGCCAATGCAGTTGTGCGTGGCTAAATCAGGTAGCTTTTGCGGTATGCCATATTTGTCCAAATAGGCTGGGCTTGCTACCGCAGCCATTTTCATTTCATCAGAAATTTTCACGGCAATCATATTGCCGCCCACGTCCGAGCCGAGCCGCACACCTGCGTCAAAGCCTTCCGCCACAATATCTACAAAGCGGTTTTCGCTGATAATTTCCAGCCGAATGTGCGGATATTTGTCTTGAAAATGTGCTAATTTTGGAATCAGTAGTGTGCGTGTCACCGCTAAACCTGCGGTAATTTTCACCAAACCGCTAGGCGTGTTGCGGTAATGTTCCAACAGCTGCAACTCATTGTTTAGCTTAGAAAAACTTTGCTCAGCGGTGCGAAACAGTTGCTCGCCTGCTTGCGTGAGCGAAACGGTGCGGGTGGTGCGTTGGAAAAGTTGCACGCCCAGCCGTTCTTCCAGCAGCCGAATAGTTTTGGAAAGCGCAGGCGGCGACACGCCTAATTTTGCCGCCGCACGGCTAAAATTGCGTTCTGTTGCGGCAATTAGGAAAGTGTGTAAGTCGTTGTAGTTTTCTCGGGTCATCAGATTTTGCTCATTTTTAACTTCAAGTTCATAGTTTATCAACTTTTTTGCGTATTATCATTTGATTTTTAACCCGTATAATGCACCACATCAACCGCAAGCGGTCAAATTTTTCAGACAGTTTGCAAAACATTCACAACATCATAAGGAAGACATTATGAAACTTAAAAAACTGACCCAAGCATTACTTTTAACTTCAACATTTATCGGAGCAACGGCTATGGCAAATCCAATTATTCCAGCAACTCAAATTGATGTACCCGCACAACATATTCAATTAACCCAAGAATGGGACAAAATTTTCCCGAAATCAGACAAAGTTGAACATCACAAAGTGACCTTCAAAAATCGCTACGGCATTACCTTAGTTGGCGATTTATATGTGCCAAAAGGTGCGACAGGTAAATTGCCTGCGATTGCGGTGTCAGGACCTTTTGGTGCGGTGAAAGAGCAAACATCAGGTATTTACGCTCAAACTTTGGCAGAACGTGGCTTTGTAACCATTGCTTTTGACGGCTCATTTACAGGCGAAAGCTCAGGCACACCACGCAACGTACCATCGCCTGAAATCAATACCGAAGATTTCTCGGCAGCCGTGGACTATTTAGGTTCGTTGGATATAGTAAACCGTGATGAAATTGGTATTTTAGGTGTGTGTGGCTGGGGCGGTTTTGCCTTGAATGCGGCAGTTTCCGATCCACGCATTAAAGCCGTTGCCGTCAGCACAATGTACGATATGACCCGAGTTGCCGCAAATGGTTATGAAATCAAAATGCAAGCGAACCCAGACGGTTCATACGACAGAGCACCAGCACAAAGTGTGGACGTTCGTTACAAAATGAAATTGGATATGAGTAATGCGCGTTGGAATGCATCTCAAAACGGTTATGCAGACTTGTTACCTGCCAACAACCTAGACCCGAAAAAAGATTTTACCGCTGAAACACCAAAATTTATTAAAGAATATGCGAACTTCTACCGCACAGATCGTGGCTATCACCCACGTTCTATTAACTCAAACCCAGAACATTCTTGGACAACAACAGGTATGTTGCCGTTAATCAATATGCCAATTTTGAAATATGCGGCAGAGTTGAAAGCCCCTGCATTAGTGGTTCACGGCGAAATTGCTCACTCACGCTATTTTGGTGAAGACGCATACAACGCCTTAGGCAGTGCCGACAAAGAGCTTTACATCGTGCCAGGTGCGACCCATACGGATTTATACGACAACACAACGAATAAAATTCCGTTTGATAAGTTTGAGCAATTTTTCAAAGCGAAATTGCAATAATCCAATGCTAAACAACACGTTTTTTTCATAGATAACCTCTTTTAATGACCGTTCAAAAGAGCGGTCATTTTTTTAGAATTTTTACAAAAGGAGAAAATATGAACCCTTGGATTTTACTCGGTGGCTCGATTGGGCTAGAAATTATCGCCACGAATTTACTGAAATTGAGTGACGGTTTCACTAAACCTGCTCCTACGGCAAGTGCATTACTGCTTTATGCACTCTCATTCTACTTAGTTTCCATCGTATTTCGTAGCTTACCTGTGGGATTAGTCTATGCGGTGTGGTCAGGCGTGGGGATTGTCTTAACAGCAATCGTGGCTTATTTCGCCTTTGGGCAAAAACTCGATACCCCTGTAATGCTTGGTATTGGACTGATTATTTCAGGTGTATTGGTAATTAATTTATTTTCAACAACCAACCATTAAACAAAAAGGAAAGAATGATGACATTTAAAGTAAAAAGTTTTGCCGCATACGACAACCGTACCCCGCTCGCCCCGTTTCAAGCCGAACGCCGCGAATTACGTCCTGACGACGTGGATATTGACATTCTCTACTGCGGCGTGTGCCACAGCGATTTGCACCAAGCCCGCAACGACTGGGGCTGGAGCAACTACCCGATTGTGCCGGGGCATGAAATTATCGGGCGCGTGCGTGCTATTGGCGAGAAAGTCCAAAAATTTAAAATTGGCGATTTGGTCGGTGTGGGCTGTATGGTGGATTCCTGCGGACATTGCCACGCTTGCACGCACGATTTGGAGCAATACTGCGAAGAAGGTATGACACAAACTTACAATACGCCTGACCGCCGCGACGGTTTGATGACTTACGGTGGTTACAGCGAACGCATTACCGTAACCGAAAACTTCGTGCTGCGCGTGCCAGAAACCTTGGATACCAAAGCGGTTGCGCCATTGCTTTGTGCGGGCATTACCGTTTGGTCGCCACTCAAACATTGGAACATCAGCACAGGCAGCAAAGTAGCGGTGATTGGCTTAGGCGGCTTGGGGCATATGGCAATTAAACTTGCCAAAGCATTAGGCGCGGAAGTTACCCTGTTTACCCGTAGCCCCAATAAAGCCGAAGATGCCTTGCGTTTGGGGGCGGATCAAATTGTATTGTCCACCGATGAAACGCAAATGAATACCGTAGCCAATCAGTTTAATCTGATTATTGACACCGTGCCTTATACCCACGATTTAAAACCGTATCTACCAACGCTTGCATTAGACGGCACTTTGGTGATGGTGGGCTTGGTCGGCAAATTAGAAGAGCCGATTGACACCGTATTGATGCAACCTGGGCGTCGTTCGATTGCTGCTTCAATGATTGGCGGCATTAAAGAAACACAAGAAATGCTCGATTTCTGCGGCGAACACAATATCGTGTCTGATGTGGAAATCATCAACATGCAAGACATCAACGATGCCTTTGTGCGTATGGAAAAAAGCGATGTGAAATACCGCTTTGTGATTGATATTGCCAATACGCTCTAACGATAACTAACAGAAAAGGATGAAAAAATGACAACATTTGATAAACAAGATTTAAGTGGCTTAGTCGGCAAACATTTGGTTTACACCTATGATAACGGCTGGAATTATGAAATTTATGTGAAAAATGCAGAACATATGGATTACCGCATTCACAGCGGCATTGTGGGCAATCGCTGGGTGAAAGATCAGCGTGTGTATATTGTGCGTGTAGCAAAAGACGTGTACAAAATTTCGTGGACAGAACCCACAGGTACGGATGTCAGCCTGATTGTCAATCTTGCCGACCGCATTTTCCACGGCACGATTTTCTTTCCACGTTGGATTATTAACGACCCGAAGAAAACCGTCTGCTTCCAAAACGATTTCATTCCA
Organism: Haemophilus massiliensis; assembly: GCA_000752995.2. GTDB lineage: Bacteria > Pseudomonadota > Gammaproteobacteria > Enterobacterales > Pasteurellaceae > Necropsobacter > Necropsobacter massiliensis_B. The sequence continues at coordinate 71,598 of LM994636.1, forward strand.
TTGATGGAACAATATCGTGAAGCGGGTCCTGCTTATCCGACAGAAGTGATTGACGAGTTTGCCACCATTACCTTTGCCCGCACCTGCGGCGAAAATGATGAAACGATCATCAACTGCCCTGCAAGTGAATTACCAGCTGATTTCCCGAAAAATCTGGTGAACGAACTCGTTTAATTTGATCAACATACTGACCGCACTGGCTTTTTCTGTTAAATTGCGGTCAATTTTTATCGTTTTCAGGAGCTTTTATGAAAACCTTTTCTCTCTCTTTGCTTTCCCTTGCCGTGCTCGGCATTTCTCCTTCCGTTTTTGCAAATTCGCCGCAAAATTCGACCGCTTTCGGTGAAGCACAATGCTTAGCGTTGAAAAATACGCCACTGCTGAACACGGAAATTCAGCGGACAGAATGGTCGAACGGCGAAATTCCAGCGGATAAAATGGCGGCGTTTACGGGCGGTTCGGTGAAAACCTTGCAGGCGGCACCACACTGTATTGTGGAAGGCGAAATTGGGGCGAGAACAGGTGCGGACGGCAAACATTACGGCACACGTTTCCAGTTGCGTTTGCCTGAAAACTGGAATAATAAATTCCTATTCCAAGGCGGTGGCGGTGTCGATGGCTTTATCGCTCCTGCGATTGGCAACATTCCGATTAACACCACCACAGCAACGCCTGCCTTAATGCGTGGCTATGCGGTAGTCGGCATGGACGGCGGTCACCCAACGCCAACGCCTGAGTTTGGGGCGGATCAGCAGGCTCGTCTCGATTTTGCCTACCAAGCCACAGGCAAAGTGGTGGGCGTAGCGAAGCAGTTGATTCAACAGGCTTACCAGCAAAAACCACAACACAGCTTTTTATGGGCTGCTCAAACGGCGGACGTGAAGCGATGATTGCCGCACAACGCTATCCGCTGGAATTTGATGGCGTGATTGCGGCTAACGCAGGTTTCCGTTTATCCCGTGCCAATGTAGCACAACAATGGGATTTGCAGCAGTTGATGAAAGCCGCCCCGACCAATGCCAAAGGCGAGAAAGTCTTGGCGAACGCCTTAACTCAAACGGATTTAGACAAAGTCAGCCAAGGTGTGTTGAAACAATGCGATGCCAAAGATGGCTTGAAAGACGGCATTATCAATGCGTGGGAAAAATGCGATTTCACGCCTGATTCGCTGGATTTGCCGAAAGCCAAAATAGCCGCCCTCAAAGCGGTGTTTGATGGCGCAAAAGACAGCAAAGGCAACCAAATTTACAGCGGCTGGTATTACGATGCAGGCATCAACCAACCAAACTGGCGTGATTGGAAATTGGGCTCATCGCAAACAGGCGAGATTGACGCATTAAGTGCGTCGCTCGGCGCAGGCTCGCTGACTATGTATTTTATGACTCCGTTTAGCCCGAACTTTGACTGGCGCAAATTTGACTTTGACAAAGACACGCCAAGCGTTTACCAAACAGGGGCAATTAACGATGCGATTTCAACCGATTTAAGCAGCTTCAACGCCAACGGCGGCAAATTGATCGTGGTGACAGGTGCGTCAGACCCTGTGTTCTCTGCCAAAGACCAAGTGGCGTGGTTCAACGCCTTGCAAAAAGACATGCCAAGTGCGGCTGATTCAGCACGACTTTTTGTTGCGCCAGGTTTAACCCACTGTGGTGGCGGTAACGGTTTGGATGACTTCGACCCATTAACCGCTTTGGAACAATGGCACGACACCAAGCAAGCCCCAGAAAGTTTGTTGGCAAAAAGCAAAACCTACCCGAACAAACAAATGCCGATTTGTGCTTATCCGAAAGTTGCCACTTATGTAGGCGGCGATGAAAACAAAGCGGCAAGTTTTGTGTGTAAATAATGAAGAATAATCTATGAAAAACTCGCTTTTTAACCGCTTGTAAAATTCGTATAGGCAGGGTTTATCCCTGTCTCTACAAAAATAATATAAACAAGGAAGCCTAATGCACCATTTCCCTTTAAAGCAACTCATCGGCACAGACAGCCCTGAATTTATCGAAATTCATCACATTGTTGCCGAAAATCAACCGCTTATCGCCAAGCTGAACAGCGGTTACCTGCCACCTGAAAAAGTGCGGAAGATTTTTGCCCAATTTAGCCAAAGTGAAATTGACGAAAGCGTGACGATCAACTTGCCCTTTTTTAGCGATTTCGGACGACATATCCGCCTTGGCAAAAATGTGTTTATCAATATGGGCTGTATGTTCACCGATTTAGGTGGCATTACTATTGAAGACGACGTATTGATTGCCCCGCAGGTAAAAATTCTGACCGTCAATCATCCTACCAATTCTACCGATCGCCGTGGCTTAATTTTAGCCCCTGTTCACATCAAAAAGAATGCTTGGATTGGTGCAGGTGCAACCATTTTAGGCGGTGTAACCATCGGCGAAAATGCCATTGTTGCCGCAGGTGCAGTGGTAAGCAAAGATGTGCCAGACAACACCATTGTCGGCGGCGTACCAGCAAAAGTGTTGAAAGAGATTGATTAAGCCAACCAAAACCTTTAACTTAAAGTTAATATTTAATCAACTTTTTTGTGTATTATCATCAAACTATTAACCTGTAAAATACACCACATCAAAAACAAACTCATATGGAGAAAAAATGAAAAAACTCGCTTTAACCTTAACTCTAATTGCTGCCAGCACATTAGCGGCTTGCAATTTATCCCATGCCATGCCACAAACCCAAAGCACCAATGTTGAACTAACGCAAAAACAAAACTATCAAATTCAAGAGCAACGCATTAGCTTGCCAAATGGACAAAGCATTTACGGCAAACTTTACCGCCCAGCAAATGCCACAGGCAAACAGCCGATTGTGATTTATTCACACGGCTTGGCAGGCAACTATGAAATTTTAGAAAACTTCGCCAAAGCTTTGGCAGAGAAAGGTATAACAGGCTATGCCTTTGATTTTCGTGGCGGCGGCGATAAAAGCCAAAGTTCTGGCAAAACCACCGAAATGACCGTTTTAACCGAAGTGGACGATTTGAAAAATATCGTGGCAGCAGTGAAAAAATGGGATTTTGTAGATGCGAATAAAATCGTCTTGCTCGGTGAAAGCCAAGGCGGTGCAGTATCTGCCTTAACAGCCGCAGAAATGCCTAATGAAATCGCAGGTTTAATCACATTTTACCCAGCTTATGCGATGGTGGACGATGCGAAAAAACTCTACCAGATGCTGCCAAAATCCCAACCAAAACACGCTATTTCAATGTGATTGATTTAGGCAGACAATATTTTATTGACGCACAAAACCTTGACCCATATAACAAAATCGGCAAATACGCTAAACCAATGTTGTTGGTACACGGAAGCAAAGACCCCATTGTAAACATCAAATATTCCGAACAAGCCAGCAAAGTCTATCCGAGCGTTACTTACAAAGTGATTGACGATGCACCGCATAGTTTTGCAGGCAAAGGGCATTTTGAACAGGCATTGGGCTACGTAGAAAAATATCTAAAAGACAATAATTTGATGAAATAATCAAGGTTAATGTTAATGGAAAAAGGCTACTTGGCGTAGCCTTTGTTTTGCACATTTCTTCCCAAATTTAACCGTTTAGCCCAAAAAAGCTACCCGAAAAAAACAGGCAAACGCCTGTCTTTTTCATCAATCCAACTTTACGCCTTGGTAAAAATCACGTCTTTTGCCAAGCGAGATTTTGGCAAATGGGCGTTGAAGTCGTCTTCGGCTTGGTAGCCGAATGAGATTACGGCCTTGGCTCTGTAGCCTTTTTCGGTTAAGCCAAATTCTTTGTCTAGGGCGGCTAAATCTACGCCTTCCATTGGGGCGGCGTCAATGCCGAGTGCGGCGGCTGCCATTAGCGTGAAGCCCATTGACATATAAGTTTGTGCGGTTAGCCAGTTTTCTTCGTCGTTTAACATATTTTGATGAATGCCGACAAACGCTGTTCTTGCGCCGTTCCATTCTGCTTTAAATTGCGGTTCGGCGAAACGTCCGTCTTTGTCTTCTTGCTCGCTCAACGCGTTTAAAAAGGCTTCGTCAGCGGTAATGCGTGAAGCAAACACCACAGCGTGCGATGCGTCCGCCACTTTTGGGGCGTTGAATGGGAAGGCTTCGGTCGCTTTTAAAATGCGGGCTTTGCCTGCTTCGTCGTCGGCGACAACATAGTGCCACGGCTGAATGTTTACGCTCGATGGGCTGTTTTGTAGCGCCGCTTCAAGTTGTTCCCAATCGGCTGCAGAGATTTTTTTCGCTGGGTTGAATTTTTTGGCGGCATAGCGTTTGCTGGTCAATTGCTGGATATTCATTTTGCTTTCCTTTTAAATTAATGATCTTGGTTAAACATATAACGAGCGATTTTCCACTCGCCGCCGACTTTTTCCATTACAAACAGCTCACGGAAATCGTCTTGCATTTGGGCTTTGTTGGCGTTTACGGTAACCAAGCCTTTGGACGTTGAACGCACAATCGCATAGTTGCCGCTTACCGTGATTTCTTTCACGTCAAAGGTTAAATCCAAGCCGATGGCGTCAAAAATGTGCTGATAATTCACCAACACGGCATCCTTGCCCGCCGCAATCGGGGCTTTCGGACTAATTACCACGCCGTCTTGGGTATAGAGTGCCGCTACCGCTTTTGGCGATGCGGATTTTAACGCCGCCGCATAATCTTTGAGCAGCTGGCGAATAGCGGTTTCGTCTTGTTTCTCTGCTTTAATGATCGCAGGGGCAGCCGCTGGCATTTGTGCCTGCAAGGTTGGCGAAAGCAGTAAAGCGGAAGCGAAAAGTGCGGTCAGAATTTTGTTCATTTTGTTGTTCCTGATTTAAACAGGGGCAAGGTTGCCCCTTGGGGTTGTACAAGCGGGCGAGTTTTAGGCAAATAATGCAAATCCACCAGTCGGTTTAATTTGCTGACGCACGGCAAGTGTGATTTGCAAGAAGCCCAAGGCTTCTAACTCTCTGGCACGTTTGAGCGAACCTGCGTCTTTGACCACCAAGCCGCTGCCCGTTTAATGCGTTTGCCACTTTAGTTTTGGACTCTTCGCAATCGCCTGCTAATAACACCGTAGTTACCACTTGGTCGGCGATTTTGCCTGTGCCGATATTAGCAGCTAAATTGGTGTTAAATGCTTTGATAATCGCTGATTTTGGCAATTTTTCAGCAAAAAGCGCTAAGTTTCGGCTAATTATGTTGTGCGTTTATGCTGTTTTTGTTTAAACATGGCTCGTTTGCAAAAAAAAAACAGTCATAAAGCCTTTGACTTTAACCCTAGGTCAACCTTTAGACTTCCCTTCCAATTTGTTTTAATTTTTGGAGAGAAAAAATGGTAATGACTAATTATATGGATTTGCTGGCGGCGAATTCCCCGTGGAATTTGATTATGTTTATGGTCATCCCCATGCTGGTGGCGGAATGCTTAGTGGCGACAGAATTCTTTGCCGTGTATTACGCTGAGCGGGCAGACAAGTCAAAACAATGGAATCGGCGCTTAAGTATTGTGGCGGGGTTGTATTACACCGCAATCGTGGCGTATTTCTTGATCGTTATTTTACCTACCATTGAATATCGCGGCTGGATCGATACCGCCGCGCTCATTGCTTTCGTAGGTGCGACCCCTTTTATTCTTGCATTAGCTCTGATGGAACTCGACGTGTGGGGAAAAACGGTGCAAGGCGGCAAACGGATTTTACGCCGTTTCTTTTTATTAATCAGTTTTTTGATCGTAAGCCATTTAACCATGATTTTCGGTATGGCCGATCCCACTTTGAGCGGCTGGCAACCTCAGATGCCGATGTCGCATGAGATGATGGGGCACGGCTTGCAACCTCATATGCCGATGTCACATGAAATGATGGGTCATTAATCAGGTTTGGCAAGTGTCAAGGCGATAGGTGATTTGCGTTCATTCATGCTAAGTGGCGGTTGTTGGTTGGTCATGGTTTGTTCCTTTTAGCTAAACGGTCGGATTTATTAAAAAATATGCAAATTTTATTTTTCATAAATCGGTGTAAATTCAGGGTTGCGGACGCACGCAGTGCGTCCCTACATAAGATCGAGCATTTATTAAGATCTTTGAAAAAGCACAGAACCCTTGTAGGGACGCACGCAGTGCGTCCCTACATAAGATCGAGCATTTATTAAGATCTTTGAAAAAGCACAGAACCCTTGTAGGGACGCACTGCGTGCGTCCGTTGTGCTCTTCTATTTTTCATCCATCTTTGCAAGTCACCTTTGTGTCCGTTACGATTTTTATGTTCTGAAAAATATATTATTATTCATTTTCTAACTTCTTATTCGGCAACACCGTTTCTTCAATATAAGCAATTTCTTCTTTAACTAGATAAGCCTCTGTGCAAGCTGATCCTTTTTCAACATAAATTGTTTTTTTAATCAGTTGGCAAAAACACTGAAAATTTCGACCGCACTTTGGTCGATGAAATTGCCGAAAGCACTACGCCTATGTTGCAAAAAGGGCAAAAAGTTATTTCTATGATGGGAGAAATGGGGCGCACCTTTGACGGCAGCTATGTGGAATATGTTTTGCTGCCGAATGCGCAAATTTATCCAATTGACACACATTTGGACTGGGTGCAACTCAGCGCCGTTCCCGAAACCTATTACACTGCATTCGGTTCAATGCAGCAGTTACGTATAGAGCCGACCGATCGCGTGTTCACGCTTGACCAGGTACCGGATGCCCACCGCTTTTTACAAAGTGCGGTGGGATTCGGTAAAGTTGTGGTGATCAACGCGGACTAGCGGGCGGCGCTATACATGCTATGTATACGTCCTTTTATTTAGCCGCCACGGTAAAACGTTGGAACAAATGCGCCGTTTGCTCCACATCATCGGCTATTGCAAGCGCTAAATCCGCCACGCTAATGCCTGCCGGCGCATCGCCTGCCATCAACAATTCTTCGCCGCCTAAACGATACTCGCCCGTGCGTTCTTCGTTGTAACCGCCGGTTACGCCAAGCAACGCCGGCGGACTGATAAATGCCCAATTTACATCACGCCGATCACGCAGGTCATTAAGCAAATTACGCGCGGCGTTCGCGCCGTCAAAAATTTCTTGCGGGAAATCCGGCGTGTCGATCAATTGCAGATTTGGTGCCACATAAAGGCTACCCGCCCCGCCGACGATGAGCAAATACGGCACGTTCGCCGCTTTCGCCGCCGCGATAATGGCATTTGAACCGCGAGTAAAATCCGCCGCGATATTCGGGTTTGTCCAGCCGGCATTGAACGCATTCACTACAGCATCAAAACCTTGCAGTTTTTCGGCAAAATCCGCCGCTTCCACATCGGTCGCTACCGCATTAACGTTGTCTACTTTCGCCACTTTGTCGGTATTGCGCGCGAAAGCGGTAACCTTATGCCCGCGGCTCGCCAACTCTGCCACCACGGCGCTGCCTACATAACCTGTTGCACCAATCACTGCGATATTTTTCATTTTTTAATTCCTTCCGTTACGTTGATGAATGTTTCAGTATTATTACTGTTGATGAGGGCATTATACGGAAATAAAAAAAGGGAAAAAGTGCGATTTTGGAATATAATTGTTTCGTATTGAGAAACAATGTGGAGGTAAAAATGGACAAACTTACTGCGATCAAGGTCTTTTTAAGCGTTGCCGAAACAGGCAGTTTCACGGCGAGTGCCGAGGCGTTAGATATTTCCAAACCGATGATTAGCCGTTATGTCGCGTTAATGGAAGAATGGCTGAACAGCCGCTTGTTTCAGCGTTCCACGCGTAAGGTGTCATTGACCGAAGCGGGCGAACAAGCAGTGGTTTTTGGTCGAAACATTGCCGCAGGCATTGCGCAAATGGAGCAGGAAATGGCGGCGCTCCAAGGCGATTTACGCGGTACCATTCGCCTTACCGGCAATTCGTCTTTCGGCAGTTTGCAGCTTGTGCCTGCCATCAATGACTTTCTCGCCGATTACCCTCATTTACATATTCAACTGGATTTAAGCGATAGAATCAGTGATTTGATCGCCGAACGTTTCGATCTGGCCGTGCGCATTACCAATCAGCCTGATCCGAATTTGATTGCCCGCAAACTTGCCGATTGTCATTCGTTACTTGTCGCCACTCCCGATTATTTGACAACATTCGGCGTGCCAACGCAGCCTGACGATCTGCGGCGGCATCGCTATCTTGCCCATTCCAACGTTAATCGCCGCGCGTGGCATTTTCGCCAAAATGAGCGGGAAATCGTGCTGGAGCTTACCAGCCAGTTTACTACCAACGACGCCAATGCTCTGCTCGGCAGCGTGCTTAACCACAACGGCATTGCAATGCTGCCGCGTTATATGATCGGCGATTATATAAAAACCGGGCAACTTCAAGCGGTGCTGACCGATTGGCAGCTGCCCGAATTTCAGATTTTTTTAATGTACGCCAGTCGCCATAAGCAACCGCTCGCGGTGAAAAAGTTGATTTCGTTTTTGCTGGAACGATTTGAAAGCGCGGATTGGTGATTTTGTTTATTTTTAGACGGTAGGCTGCTTGTTTCCGTTTTCGTTGGAAAATCGGCAATATATTACAAATTACAGAAATCCTATTTGCCAGCATAAACCATTGTCGCTGATACTTTGCCGCACACAAAAAATACGCCTAAAACAAACCGCACTTTTCCTATTGCGCGTCCGCATTGCGACATTGTTTCGGTTTGCAAACGCATTTGCCAGCGATATGGTGATAAATGTGATTGCTTGAGGTTGATAGTGTATGATGACAGTATAGAAATCCAATGATCGCAGGATGAAAGATGTGCACGCGCGAGAATTATAACGATTTGCACAATTTTTTGCTTGTGGTCCAAGAGAAAATTTTCAGTTGTGCCACACGAAAACTGGGCGTGTTGTCAGCACTAAGAGCAAAATTATTCGATGATTGGGCAAGCAACTCGGATTGACGTTATTTTATCGGCATTACGGCTGGCAATTGCTCATTTGAAAATATAATATGCAAAAAACTCGTTAACGTGAGGAGCAAGGTATGAAATTAGCCATTACGGGCGCAAGCGGACACATTGGCGGCATGGTCGCCAGTTTGTTGAGCAATAAAGGGTTGCCGTTGATTCTGCCGTTGCGCAATCTGGCGAAAGTGCCAGCGTTGCCCAATGTGCAAGCCAGATTATTCAGCTATGAGGATTCAGCGCTTGCACGACAGGCTCTGCATAATGTCGATGTGTTATTTATGGTTTCGGCGGCGGAAAGTCCCACCCGTGAGCAGGCGCATTTAACGCTGGTACAGGCCGCCGAACAAGCCGGAGTGCGACATATTGTGTATTTATCATTTGCCAATGCAGCGGCGAACAGCACCTTCACGCTGGCGCGCACGCATTTTGTCACTGAAAATGCGATTAAGCAAACCGCAATGAAATACACATTTATGCGCGATAATTTTTACAGCGAAATGATGGCGGATATTGCCAATGAACAGGGCGTCATCGCAGGCCCAGCGGCGGCTGGACAGGTTGCCTGCGTATCACAAAAAGATGTTGCCGAAGCCGTGGCAAATGTGTTGTTAAATATTGTTCAGGGTGGCGTACAGCATCAAAACCGAACTTACACACTGACCGGCGGTCAAGCGTTGAGTTTGGCGCAAATTGCAGCTGTTTTAACCAGTGTTACTGGAAAACCGTACCGCTATCAACCGGAAACGGTTGAGCAGGCTTTTGCCAGCCGCAAAGCCAATTATCCCGGTACGCCGGATTGGCAGCTTGAGGCTTGGGTTTCTACTTATACTGCCATTGCGTTGGAAGAATTAGCGACAGTGTCTGAAGATTTGCCAACGCTATTGGGGCGTTCACCTCGTTCCTTTGAACAGGTGGTGCGTGAAAAATTTGTGTAGGTCGGTGGTAAAAAATATCTGAAAATTCGACCGCACTTTTTTGCTTTACGACGACAATATGGTTACACGATGCGTCTTATCATCCGACAGGTACTGCGCAAATGCCCACGGTATAATGAAAATGATATGTCAACCTCACAGGTCCAATAACAAAATGAAACAACAACGTCTTGCCGTCATGCACAAACTCATGGCGCGCTATGGAGAACAAAACTGGTGGAACGGAGCAAATCCGCTGGCTGATTTGGTGTCAATGATTCTGATTCAGCAAACCACCGCCGACAACGCCCAGAAAGCGCTCAATAATCTGACCGAGCATCTCACTTTGGCGCGCTTGCTTGCCTTATCGCCCGATGAGTTGCAAATGCGGATTCGACCCGCCGGTTTTTATAAACAGAAAAGCCGTTATATCAAAGGGTTAATTGAATGGCTAGATGCGCACGGTGGCGATTTTACCCGCTTTGAACAGGTCCCGACCGCACAGTTGAGGCAGGGTTTGCTCAAGCTCCACGGAGTCGGTGCCGAAACCGCCGATGTGATGCTGCTGTATATTTTCAAACGAAAGGTATTCGTGGCGGATCAATATGCGCTGCGTCTGTGTCATCGGCTTGGCTTGAGTCATGCTAAAAGCTATGAAACTTTGCGTGCCGAATGGATGCCGTTGATGGCGGAGATTTCCCTCAAAACGGCACAAGAATGGCACGCCGTGATTGACGAACACGGCAAATGCTATCGCAGAAATCCGGATTTGGATGAAAGCTGGTTGTTGGAATAGGCGAGAGTGGTAGCGAAAATGTTAGCGTAACAGCCGGCGCGGGTATGTTTTCCGCACCGGCGGGCGATATCGCCGCGCTTGCAAACGCGGCAGGAAAGCCGATTTTTATCTTAATGCAAAAATATCCCGCACATTAATCCCGAAAGTTATTAAACTGAAACGGTTGTCCCAACTCGGCGTTTTTAACCAGCTGAATAACCGCTTGCAGATCGTCGCGGGATTTGCCGGTTACTCGGATTTGGTCGCCTTGAATTTGGGTTTGCACCTTAATTTTGGCATCTTTGACAAGTTTGGTGATTTTTTTCGCCATATCCGCTTCAATTCCCTGTTTGAGCTTAATTGCTTTGCTGTAGGTTTTGCCGCTGTGTTCGTATTCTTCGGGAATATCCAGTGAGGCGGAGTCAATACCGCGTTTAATACAGGCATTGCGTAGAATATCGATTAGCTGCTCCACCTGAAAATCCGACTCGCTGGCTACGGTGATGGTTTCGCTTTTTTCGTTCAGTTCAATTGAAGAGGGCACATTGCGAAAATCCCAACGGTTAGCAAGATCGCGGTTCGCGTTTTCTACGGCGTTGCGCACTTCGTGCACGGTGATTTCAGAAACAATATCAAATGACGGCATAAGTTCTCCTAGTGTCGAGTGATTCTGTCGTTAGCACTTAAAATACATAAAAGTGCGCTAAGATCCGCGAAGTTTACCACAATTTGCGCCTGCTGTTGAACTTTCGGCTTGGCATGGAATGCCACGCCCAGATCCGCCTGCGCCATCATGGCCAGATCGTTGGCGCCGTCACCGATAGCTACGGTATGTTCCGACGCAATCTGGAACTGCTGCGCCAATTGCATCAAGGTGCGGGCTTTATATTGTGCGTCGATCACATCGCCTTTCACTTTGCCGGTCAGTTGACCGTCGATAATCTCAAATTGATTGGACACGGCGTAATCTAGTTGCAGTTCGGTTTTTAAGTGATCGGCAAAGTAGGTGAAACCGCCCGAGGCAATGGCGATTTTCCAACCGTGCTGTTGTAAATGCCGCACGGTTTCTGTTAAACCGGGCATCAGCGGCAGGCTTTTGCGCACTTGCTGTAAAATGGTTTCCGGTGCGCCTTTCAGGGTTGCAACCCGACGGCGCAGGCTTTGTTCAAAATCCAGTTCCCCGCGCATGGCGCGTTCGGTGATTTCCGCCACCAGTTCGCCGCTACCCGCCAGTTTTGCGATTTCATCAATACATTCGATTCGGATCGCAGTAGAATCCATATCCATAATCAACAAACCGGGCTGTTGTAAACGGGCATGAAAATTCAGCCGAGCGATGTCCAACTCCAGCAGGTGAGCGTATTCCGTCCATTGTGCGCGCCATTCGCCTTGCAGCAACACAACAGTGTTATTCAGCACATCCCAGCAATCAAAAAGGATAAAATTTTCACCGCACTTTGCTTGAAATCGGTGTAATTTAGTCAGGTCGAGCGTGGCGGCGTAAAGAATAAACGACTCGTTGCCGGCAACGGCACCATGATGGTTTAACAGTGCGGTGGGAAAGCGGACATAGTGCTGCCTGATCGAGGTGAGATTTTGTGTTTGCATAAAAAATCCTGTAAATTATCCGTTGCCGTATTCTAGCTTATTTACCGATCCTTGGGGAAGATAACTTGCATATCATAAAAGAAAAAGTGGTTAAAACCGGCATGATAATCACGATTATCCTGCTTTGCGTGGCAGTGATGGCGGTGATTTTATTCGGCGTCAAGCAGTTTAAAATCGGTTCGCAGTTAGCCAGTATTAATCAAGTGGCGAATTTGTCTCACTTGCTGGTGCGTCAGCAGGCGAATCTGTTTTCTATGCTGCTGGTGAATAACGCCAAACCGGAGCGGTTGACGGAAAATCTGGATAATTTCGCCAAAGAGGCGTTTGTGCTGGACGCTTCCATTTACGGTAGCGACGGTAAATTGTTGGCGCAAAGCACCGATTCGCAAGGACTACGCAGCCAGCTTGGCTTGGGCGACGCGCAACAGAAAGAAATCAATACCCAACAGATTGTGGAACCGATTTATTCCCCGAACGGGATTGAAGGCTTCTTACGCATCACCTTTGATATGAAATACGGACAAACCACTCAAAACAAAATCAACCGGATTTTTCATCAGCTTTACGGCGAACTGATTGTGGTTTTTTTGGCGGGCATTTTAGTCGCCAGTTCGGTACATTATTTCCTCAGCCATTATCGGCGCGCACACCGCCGGGTACAGGAAGTGAAACCGGCGGTTAAACAGCCGAGGCTTAGTCGCGGCAGTCTGAATTTTCATCGCCGTCGTAAACGTTTTGCCAAATAGCGCGAGCGATACGGCACGCGGACAGCGCACCGTATTATCCGGTAACATATTCAAAGCAATAAAAAACCGCACTTAACAAAGTGCGGTTTTATTTTATTCTGAATACAAAAAACGATTACGCTAATTTTTTGATTTGTGCAGACAATTTAGATTTGTGGTTTGCTGCTTTGTTGGCGTGGATTAAACCTTTAGACGCCATGCGATCGACCACTTTCTGCATTTCAACGAATGCGGCTTCTGCTGTTGCTTTTTCACCTGCCGCGACTGCTGCGTAAACTTTTTTGATATAAGTACGCATCATTGAGCGCTGACTTGCATTGTGCTGACGGCGTTTTTCCGACTGAATCGCACGTTTTTTAGCTGACTTGATATTAGCCAAGGTCAAACTCCTGAAAATTTCTGTTAGTTTATGGAATAAAAATAAAGGCGTAAAATATGCCTTTTTTCTATACAATTGTCAATAAACAATTGGCAAAATTTAGTTTGAGGATTCGGTGAGACACTACCGAAAGTCAGCATCGTTATCTGAAAATGCGCTTTCTTTAGCCCACCTAAACGATGTGGGGCGAATTTTAACAGTTTTTTCCCCGGGAATATAGCGTAAAAATAAAATTTCTATACAATTAAGCCAAAATTTCTGCCAAAGAGTGAATTATTTTGACTAAACGATTATTACGATCCGGTGTGATCGTCAGTGCAATGACCCTGCTGTCGCGCGTGTTAGGGCTGGTGCGCGATGTGATCACCGCACAGCTTATCGGAGCGGGCGTGGCGGCAGATGTATTTTTATTTGCCAATCGGATCCCGAATTTTTTACGTCGGTTGTTTGCCGAGGGCGCATTTTCACAGGCTTTTGTGCCGGTGCTGGCGGAGTATCAGCAATCCGGCGATATGGACAAAACTCGCGCATTTATTGCCAAGGTTTCCGGTACGCTCGGCGGCTTGGTCACTGTCGTCACGCTGCTTGCGATGATTTTTTCGCCGCTGGTGGCGGCGGTGTTCGGCACCGGCTGGTTTATGGATTGGCTGCATGACGGACCGAATGCGGTGAAATTTGAACAGGCGTCGCTGCTGCTGAAAATCACCTTTCCATATTTATGGTTTATCACTTTTGTCGCGCTGTCCGGCGCCATTTTGAATACCTTGGGGCGCTTCGGCGTGATGTCTTTTTCGCCGGTGCTGCTGAATATCGCGATGATTTGCACCGCACTTTTTCTCGCGCCCCGTGTTAGCAGCCCGGATTTAGCACTGGCTATCGGGATTTTTATCGGCGGGTTACTGCAATTTTTATTCCAGATCCCGTTTCTGAAACGCGCCGGGCTGTTGGTGCGACCGCAATGGGCGTGGAACGATGCAGGTGTGAAGAAAATCCGTACCCTGATGATTCCCGCTTTATTCGGGGTGTCGGTCAGCCAGATCAACTTATTGCTGGATACGTTTATCGCCAGTTTTCTGATGACCGGCTCAATCAGCTGGTTATATTATTCCGACCGCCTGCTTGAATTTCCGCTCGGGTTATTCGGTATTGCGATTTCCACCGTAATTTTGCCGACGTTGGCGCGTCATCATGTTAACCGTAGCGACGATGCACAACGCAGCGCGGCGGATTTTCGCATGACGATGGATTGGGGCGTGCGCATGATTTTATTGCTCGGCGTGCCTGCGATGATCGGCATTGCGGTATTGGCGCAGCCGATGCTGCTGGTGCTGTTTATGCGCGGGCAGTTTATGCTGTATGACGTGCAAGCGGCGTCTTATTCTTTGTGGGCGTTTAATGCGGGGTTGTTGAGCTTTATGCTGATTAAGATTTTGGCTAACGGCTATTATGCGCGGCAGGATACCAAAACGCCGGTAAAAATCGGTATTATCGCGATGCTCAGCAATATGGCGTTTAATGTGCTGGCGATTCCGTTCAGTTATGTGGGGTTAGCGATGGCATCGGCGATGTCGGCAAGTTTGAATGCTTATCTGTTATACCGCGGGCTGGCGATAACCGATGTTTATCGCATTAGCCGACAAAGTGCGGTGTTTTTTTTGAAAGTTTTGCTTGCTGCGGCGGTGATGGGCGGCGTGGTGTGGCATTACTGCCCGGTATTGGACAGTTGGCAGGCAATGTCATTTTTACAACGGGTGCACTGGCTGTTTTGGCTTATCGGCTGTGCCGCGTTGATTTACGCGGCGATGTTGTTGTTGCTCGGTGTGCGTAAAAACGATCTGGTTTCCGGCGGATAATATGCGGATATAGGAGCGCAAATTATCCGTGGAAATGTCAG
Source organism: Haemophilus massiliensis (assembly GCA_000752995.2). Taxonomy (GTDB): domain Bacteria; phylum Pseudomonadota; class Gammaproteobacteria; order Enterobacterales; family Pasteurellaceae; genus Necropsobacter; species Necropsobacter massiliensis_B. Next base: position 86,825 of record LM994636.1, read on the forward strand.
TTTTGCGTTAATTCGTAAGGCAACGGATAAGGGCTGAGTCTGGTTGCATCGTGTGCCAGTCGGAATGCCGTCTCTGGCGGTGTTTGGTTGTTTAGCACTGCCTGCAACCATAAAACGCCGTTAAAATTGACCGCACTTAGAATAAATCCGGTTTTGCGCCAGCCGTTTTCCAGTTGCATTTCAATTTCTTCCCCGATCTCGGGCGTGCTGTCCGTCAGCGCGCGGAAAGTGAACATTGCCCGTTTATTAGCGCCGCGGTATTTGGCGCGGGCAACCGTTTCCTGACCAATATAACAGCCTTTGGTAAAGGAGATCGCCTGTTCCAGCTGCTGTAAATTCAGCGCTTGTGGGATGAACTGATTCTGAACCGGCGGGCTGAACAGCGGAATGCCGGCTTGGATATCCGCCACATCCCAGTATTCGGCGGGCGCGTCGTATTCGATATTATCGGCGGCAGGCTGTAACAGCAGATAGCGGGTCGGCTGTTGCGGCAGGGCGAGGCTGATTTGCGCAGAAATCGCATCGTATTGCTGAACGGCATCTTCTCCGGCGATACCTACAATTTGCCAGTCTAATTGGCTAAAAGTGATATTGGAGAACACTGCATATTTTTTTAAATGTTCCAGCGTGCTTGTCAGTATCGATTTGTTTACTAACAGATAAAATTGCTGTCCGTTGGCGCGGATCAGGCGAAACAGCGAATGCATTTTGCCTTTCGGATCACAGTGTGCGGTTAGGGTGGATTGCCCGTCTGTCAGTTTGCTGACATCGCAAGTAAGCTGTCCTTGCAGAAATTGTTCCGCATCGGCGCCCTGTGCACAGATTAAGCCGTATTGTGTCAGATTGATCAGCATGCTGCGCTCCTATTCCAGATTTTGAATTTGCTCACGCATTTGTTCGATCAAGACTTTCAGTTCCACTGCGGAATTGGTTACCTCGACATTGATGGATTTTGACGCAAGCGTATTACTTTCGCGGTTTAGTTCCTGCATCATGAAATCCAGTTTACGCCCGACTGCGCCACCTTTGTGTAAAATCGCACGGGTCTCTTTAACGTGCAGTTGCAGACGATCCAGCTCTTCCGCCACATCAATACGTTGCGCCAGCAGTACCATTTCCTGCTCCAGTCGCTGCGGATCCGGCTGTAAGCTGAGTTCGTCAAAGCGTTGTTGTATACGCTCACGTTGCCATTGCAGGATTGCCGGCATGGCGGCGCGTACACGGTCCGTTTCGACAGAAATAGCATCAAGGCGCTGTTCGAGCAGGGCTTTTAATTTTTCGCCTTCGCGCGCGCGCATCGCAATAAAATCATTAAGCAGCTCATCAAAGGCGGCAAGCAAATCTTGACTGATCGCGTCCAGATCCTGTTCCGGCGCTTCCACTACGCCCGGATAACGCAGCACATCGGTCAGGCTGAATTCGCCTTCGCCGGCCTGTTGTTTCAGCCATTGCAGCGACTGGATCACTTGACCGGCAAGCGCTTTGTTCAGCGTTAATTCCTGTGCCGTTGGTTGTTTTTGCTCAATGCGTAGGCTGCATTCGATTTTACCGCGGGTCAGATTGCGGCGCAGTTTTTCGCGCAGGCTGTTTTCCAGCGCGCGGAACGGTTCCGGTAAGCGGAAGAAGTTTTCCAGATAGCGTTGATTCACCGAACGGATTTCCCATACGGCGTCGCCCCAGTCCTGTTTAATTTCGCGACGGGCGAAGGCGGTCATACTGTAAATCATAATCTTATCCTTTATTTGCTGTTTGGTGCTGATTCGGGCGGCGGGATTTTGCCTGTGAACGGCGTTTTATGTTGGCCGGATAATGTGAAAAAACATAAATCTTTCATGTGATTATCATAAAATCGGGGCAGCCCGGACGGCATTATTGACAATCTCGCCGTGAGTGGAGCTATTTTACCTTTAAATTTCGTTTATGTCAGTTTGCGTGTTAAAATGACCGCACTTTTATCAGCAAAAATGAAGGAATTTTTAATGCGTCCGAATGAACGAGCTTTTAATCAACCCCGTCCGATCCACATTACCCGCCACTATACTAAACATGCCGAGGGGTCTGTGCTGGTGGAATTCGGTGAAACCAAGGTGATTTGCACCGCGACAGTCGAAGATACAGTGCCGCGTTTTCTGAAAGGGCAAAATCAGGGGTGGGTGACGGCGGAATACGGCATGCTGCCGCGCTCGACTCACAGCCGTATGCAGCGTGAAGCGGCAAAGGGCAAACAGGGCGGGCGTACCATGGAAATTCAGCGGTTGATCGCCCGTTCGTTAAGAGCGATGGTGGATCTGAACGCGCTCGGCGAGCGTTCAATTACGCTGGATTGTGATGTGATTCAGGCAGACGGCGGCACACGCACCGCATCGATTACCGGCGCCTGCGTGGCGTTAGTTGATGCGGTTAACGGTTTACTGGCAAACGGCACGCTGAAAACCAATCCGCTGAAAGGGCTGGTTGCGGCAATTTCGGTCGGCATTGTCAACGGTGAAGCGGTGTGCGATTTGGAATATGTGGAAGACAGCGCGGCGGAAACGGATATGAATGTGGTGATGACCGACGACGGTCGGTTGATTGAAGTGCAGGGGACGGCGGAAGGGGAGCCGTTCAGCCATGATGAATTGCTGACGTTACTGGATTTAGCCAAACAGGGCTGCAATGCGATCTTCAGCGCGCAGCGTCAGGCGTTGGCGGAGTAAATTATCATGCAAGAGTATAAAAAAGAGTTTATTCACTTTGCTTTAAGTCGTAACGTATTGAAATTCGGTGAATTTACCCTGAAATCCGGCAGAGTCAGCCCGTATTTTTTTAATGCCGGATTATTTAATACCGGCGCGGATCTTGCCTGTCTGGGGCGGTTTTATGCGGCTGCCATTCAGGCGGCGGGGTTGCAGTATGACGTGATTTTCGGACCCGCCTATAAAGGCATTCCTATCGGCACCACGGTGTCGGTGGCGTTGTTCGACCAGTATCAGTTGGATAAACCGGTGTGCTTTAACCGCAAAGAGGCGAAGGATCACGGCGAAGGCGGCAACTTGATTGGTAGTCCGTTGCAGGGTCGAGTGCTGTTGGTGGACGATGTCATCACCGCCGGTACGGCGATTCGTGAGGCGATGGATTTAATTGCGGCAAATCAGGCGCAACTCAGCGCGGTGGTGATTGCGTTAAATCGCAAAGAGCGCGGCAAAGGCGAACTTTCCGCGATTCAGGAAGTCGAACGTGATTATCATTGTCGAGTGCTGTCGATCATTGATTTGGACGATTTGATGTGTTTTATTGAGCAGGACGAGCGTTATCGTCAGCATTTACCGGCGCTGCGCACTTATCGTGAGCGTTACGGCGTGAAATAAGATGAAATAAAAAGTGCGGTGATTTTTTGCGCCGTTTCGGCAACGGCTGCGGCATAGCCGGAATACGGCGAAATCGCGGAAAAATCAACCGCACTTTCTTTCTAACGGAGCAATTAATGAATTTTATCGGGAAATTACTGGGATTTATTATCGGCTGGCGATTCGGCGGTTTATTCGGTGCCATTGCCGGTGTTATTTTGGGGCATATTGCGGATAAAAAACTGTATGAACTCGGCAGCGTGAATTCAAGTTTTTTCAACCATAAACTGACGCGGCAGTCGTTATTTATGCAGACAACTTTTGCGGTATTAGGGCATTTAACCAAAGCCAAAGGGCGGGTCACGGAAGATGATATTGCGCTCGCCAGCAACCTGATGCAGCAGATGAATCTGGATGATGCCGGACGCAAACTGGCGCAGGAAGCGTTTAATCGCGGTAAAGAAGCGGGATTCCCGATTCGTCAGGTAATTCGTGAGTTTCGTCTGGGCTGTGGACAGCGCGCGGACTTGCTCAGAATGTTTTTATCGGTGCAGGTTAAAGCGGCGTTTGCCGATGATCACCTGCACGATAATGAAAAAGAGGTGTTGTATGTGGTGGCGGAAGAACTGGGACTGTCGCGTTTCCAGTTTGAACAACTGCTGATGGCGGAAATGGCGGCGCGTCATTTCAGCCGTAACGGTGGATTTTATTACGAACAACGCAGCAGTTCGCAGCAAGGTGGTTATAGTCAGGGCGATTATCGGCAACAACGCGGTTATCAACAGCCGCACAGCAGCGGTCCGACGCTGGATGACGCCTATAAAGTGCTGGGCGTATCGGCCGGCGATGATCGCAATACGGTAAAACGCGCGTACCGCCGTTTGATGAATGAAAATCACCCGGATAAGCTGGTGGCAAAAGGTTTACCGAAAGAAATGCTGGAAATGGCGAAGGAAAAAGCCCAGCAGATTCAGGCGGCATACGATTTAATCTGTAAAGCGAAAGGCTGGAAATAATGTTGAACAAAACCGATAGGTTTCCACTTGCGCTCGCTCTTGTTATTAGCGCGTTGATCATCTGGTCCGGCATTGCGCCTTTTTCCCGCGCGGTCTGGTATGCAGAAATTCTACCGATTATTGCGGTGTTCGCCGTGTTAGTTTTAACTTACCGCTATTTTCAATTCAGTCGCACCGCTTATGCGCTGATGTCCTTATGGCTGATTATACACAGCATCGGCGCGCATTATACCTTTGAACGCGTGCCGTTTGGTTGGATAAGCGATATGCTGGCACCTTGGTTGGGAGAGGGGCGCAATCATTTTGATCGGGTAGCGCATTATGTGATTGGTTTTTACAGCTTTGCCTGTGCCGAATTTTTATTGCGCCGCAAATTGACCGGGCCGATTATCGCCGGTCTGTTTTCTGTGTTTCTGATTATGTCCGTTGCTGCCGCTTACGAGTTAATCGAATGGCAATATGCCGTGCTTGCGGGCGGCGACGAGGGGATTGCGTTTCTCGGTTCGCAGGGCGATCCGTGGGATGCGCAGAAAGATATGCTCGCCGATACGCTGGGTGCGATTACTGCGCTGGCGCTTTTTTATCTGATTCGACCTGATCAATNCCGGTACGGCGATTCGTGAGGCGATGGATTTAATTGCGGCAAATCAGGCGCAACTCAGCGCGGTGGTGATTGCGTTAAATCGCAAAGAGCGCGGCAAAGGCGAACTTTCCGCGATTCAGGAAGTCGAACGTGATTATCATTGTCGAGTGCTGTCGATCATTGATTTGGACGATTTGATGTGTTTTATTGAGCAGGACGAGCGTTATCGTCAGCATTTACCGGCGCTGCGCACTTATCGTGAGCGTTACGGCGTGAAATAAGATGAAATAAAAAGTGCGGTGATTTTTTGCGCCGTTTCGGCAACGGCTGCGGCATAGCCGGAATACGGCGAAATCGCGGAAAAATCAACCGCACTTTCTTTCTAACGGAGCAATTAATGAATTTTATCGGGAAATTACTGGGATTTATTATCGGCTGGCGATTCGGCGGTTTATTCGGTGCCATTGCCGGTGTTATTTTGGGGCATATTGCGGATAAAAAACTGTATGAACTCGGCAGCGTGAATTCAAGTTTTTTCAACCATAAACTGACGCGGCAGTCGTTATTTATGCAGACAACTTTTGCGGTATTAGGGCATTTAACCAAAGCCAAAGGGCGGGTCACGGAAGATGATATTGCGCTCGCCAGCAACCTGATGCAGCAGATGAATCTGGATGATGCCGGACGCAAACTGGCGCAGGAAGCGTTTAATCGCGGTAAAGAAGCGGGATTCCCGATTCGTCAGGTAATTCGTGAGTTTCGTCTGGGCTGTGGACAGCGCGCGGACTTGCTCAGAATGTTTTTATCGGTGCAGGTTAAAGCGGCGTTTGCCGATGATCACCTGCACGATAATGAAAAAGAGGTGTTGTATGTGGTGGCGGAAGAACTGGGACTGTCGCGTTTCCAGTTTGAACAACTGCTGATGGCGGAAATGGCGGCGCGTCATTTCAGCCGTAACGGTGGATTTTATTACGAACAACGCAGCAGTTCGCAGCAAGGTGGTTATAGTCAGGGCGATTATCGGCAACAACGCGGTTATCAACAGCCGCACAGCAGCGGTCCGACGCTGGATGACGCCTATAAAGTGCTGGGCGTATCGGCCGGCGATGATCGCAATACGGTAAAACGCGCGTACCGCCGTTTGATGAATGAAAATCACCCGGATAAGCTGGTGGCAAAAGGTTTACCGAAAGAAATGCTGGAAATGGCGAAGGAAAAAGCCCAGCAGATTCAGGCGGCATACGATTTAATCTGTAAAGCGAAAGGCTGGAAATAATGTTGAACAAAACCGATAGGTTTCCACTTGCGCTCGCTCTTGTTATTAGCGCGTTGATCATCTGGTCCGGCATTGCGCCTTTTTCCCGCGCGGTCTGGTATGCAGAAATTCTACCGATTATTGCGGTGTTCGCCGTGTTAGTTTTAACTTACCGCTATTTTCAATTCAGTCGCACCGCTTATGCGCTGATGTCCTTATGGCTGATTATACACAGCATCGGCGCGCATTATACCTTTGAACGCGTGCCGTTTGGTTGGATAAGCGATATGCTGGCACCTTGGTTGGGAGAGGGGCGCAATCATTTTGATCGGGTAGCGCATTATGTGATTGGTTTTTACAGCTTTGCCTGTGCCGAATTTTTATTGCGCCGCAAATTGACCGGGCCGATTATCGCCGGTCTGTTTTCTGTGTTTCTGATTATGTCCGTTGCTGCCGCTTACGAGTTAATCGAATGGCAATATGCCGTGCTTGCGGGCGGCGACGAGGGGATTGCGTTTCTCGGTTCGCAGGGCGATCCGTGGGATGCGCAGAAAGATATGCTCGCCGATACGCTGGGTGCGATTACTGCGCTGGCGCTTTTTTATCTGATTCGACCTGATCAATCGGTCTGATGCTGATGCGTGTGATATTAGCGCCGATGCAGGGCGTATTGGATCCCTTGCTTCGTCAGCTGTTGACGGATGTCAATGATTATGATCTCTGCATTTCCGAATTCATCCGTGTGGTGGACCAATTATTGCCGGAGAAAGTGTTTTATCGTTTATGCCCGGAATTATTATGCGGCGGTAAAACGCCGTCCGGCACGCCGCTGCGCGTTCAGCTGCTCGGACAGCATCCGCATTGGCTGGCGGAAAATGCGCGGCGTGCGGTTGCGCTCGGATCATGGGGCGTGGATCTGAATTGCGGCTGTCCGTCAAAAACGGTAAACGGCAGCCATGGCGGGGCAGCATTATTAAAACAGCCGGAGTTGATTTATCAGGCGACCCGCGCCATTCGTCAGGCGCTGCCAGCAAGTCAGCCGGTAAGCGTTAAAGTGCGCCTTGGCTGGGAGCATGATGGCGCAGCGTTTGAGATCGCCGATGCGGTACAACAGGGCGGTGCAACGGAAATTGCCATTCACGGACGTACCAAAACCGACGGTTATCGGGCCGAGCGGATTAACTGGGCGAAAATCGGCGAGGTGCGCCGTCGATTGTCCATACCGGTGATCGCCAACGGCGAAATCTGGAATCGGCAAGATGCGCAAGCCTGCATGGCGCAGACCGGTTGCCTTGATGTGATGATCGGACGCGGCGCGTTAACCCTGCCGAATCTGAGTCGGGTTATTAAAGCTCAGCAGGAAAAATTGAATTGGCAAACCGGTGTGATGCCGCTGCTGCGCCGCTATGCCGATATGTATAATCCTTATGACAGCGGTTTTTATCATGTGGCGCGGATTAAACAGTGGTTACGCTACTTAAATGCGGCATATCCCGAAGCAGACGCCTTGTTTGAACGGATTAAAACCTGTTCGCAGGCAGAGGAATTACGCGAAAGATTGTATCAGGTAGTAACAGAATGAAATATCAATGGATTTTTTTTGATGCAGATGAAACGCTGTTTTCCTTCGACGGCTTTGCCGGCTTAAAACGCATGTTCGCCGATTACGGGGTGGATTTTCAGCAGACGGATTTCGACGAATTTCAGCAGCTGAATAAACCGCTGTGGGTACAATATCAAAACGCTGAAATCAGCGCGCAGCAATTGCAAACCACTCGTTTTGAGCAGTGGGGAAAGCGGCTCGGAAAACCGGCGGCGGAGTTAAACCGCGCGTATTTGTTGTCAATGGCTGATATTTGCCGTCCGCTGGAGGGCGTGAGGGAAACCCTGCAAGTATTAAGTCGGCATGCAAAGCTGGCGATTATTACCAACGGTTTTACCCTGATGCAGCAGCTGCGCCTACAGAACACCGGTTTGCAGGATTGCTTTGAATTTATTACCGTGTCGGAAGAAGTGGGCATTGCCAAGCCTGACGCGCGGATTTTTGCGCATAGCTTGCAGCGGGCGCAAATCAAGGATAAACGCGAAGTGCTGATGGTCGGCGATACCCTGCAATCGGATATTCAGGGCGGAATCAACGCCGGGTTGGATACGTGCTGGCTGGCGCACCATCGTCACAACGATACGAACATTACGCCGTCTTATACGGTTAATCGATTTGCCGAGCTGGCGGATGTGGTGAACGCATAGCGATAAAAAAGTGCGGTGTAATTTTGCTGCGTTTTTGAGGCAAGGCTAAAAATTCGAAAAATCCGACCGCACTTTTAGCTCATCACCGATTTAATCAAGACCCAATACCTTGCGCCCGTTGATACTGGCGATATTGATCATCGCATCGAGATCGGGAAAGCGGCAGCCGGCGGCAAGCAGGCTTAATTCCTGCCACATATCGCCTTCACACAGCGGCACCATGTAATCGCAGATATTATCGGTGCCGATGGCCACGGTTATACCTTCCGGGATCATTTCGTCCGCCGGCGTCAGCGCATTGTGGAACGGCATCAGATCTTCTTTGCGATTGCTGTCAATCCACGCCATCGGACAGGCGATGATCATCATTTGCGCCTGACGCATTTTTTCATACAGTTTATAGCGGTATTCTTTGGAATGCGCGCCGATTGAAATACCGTGAATGGCGACAACTCGCCCCTGCATGCCGTGTTCAATGGTTTTATCGCATAACTGTTCGGTTTCTTTTTCGCGCGGCGTATTGAATTGATCCACATGCACATGGCACATAATGCCGAGGGATTTGGCTTTGTCCAGCAGAATATCCATGGCTTCCAGCCCGCGCCCGTAATCCAGCTCATCACGGTAAGGCAGCCCGCCTATCATATCCACCATTTCCGAACCGATATCAAACCATTTTCTGGCGGTAGGTTCAATCACGCCTTTAAGCGTTTGATTGGCGAATTTCAGCGTGATGTCGTGCTTATATACTTCGCGTGCTTTGTGCGCGGCGATAATTGCGCGGTCTTCGCAGATAGGATCAATATCTACAAACGTGCCGAATGCGGTGACGCCCTGTGCGATCATCAATTCAATCGCCTGACAGAAACGGGCGTAATAATCGTCCACCGATGAAGTGCGTTTGACCTCGTCCACCAGATCCCATTTTTGCTGCAAATTGCTGCTGTGGTAGATGCCGATTTTTTCCGGAGTCATAGTAAATGCGCGGTCAGCGTGCGCATGGGAATTCACCCAGCCGCCTTTTTTGATGATCTCATCTCTGATGTAGGTTTTAAAGCTACGAACGTGGTTTTTCATAATTACTCCGTGACGATATAAGCGATAACAGGCGGACAGCGGCTGAAGATATAAAAAAATCCCGCATGCAAGGGGATTTGTTATTAAGTGAAAAGAGAATTGCGTTCAGTGCGTTTTGGCGCGCATTGAGTAAGTCGATTGCAATGTTATGAAAAATTCTCGGATTTTTAATTAATAACATTATATCCAGTCCTGATATAAGGGCACGAACCTGTCGGTCGTACCCCGGATACTCGGGCGATAGTATAAGGGGTTCGATATTAAAAATATAATCGGTTCTAACTATCGGTTGCGTATTGAACCGGGTTTATTTTTCAAAAAACTCACCTTCCCGGGTAAAGACATCCAGAAACAGCCCGAGCGGTGGGGATTCCGACGAGGCTTTCTGATAAGTGCGGTCGTATTTTTGATAGTTTCCGCGCCGATCAATCTGATATTGCGTGCCGTCCGGCATAATCACCACCGTCCAGCGGTAGTTGCCCGCCTGCACCCAATCGCGGCTGGAGGACGGTTCGAACAGGTCTTTTCCTTGCGCATAATCGGAAATTGGGTTATCCGCGCCAAACAGGTGCTTCATTAATGCCGGAAGCACGTCGGTGTGGGTGGTTAAGCGGGTGATTTTCCCCGGCGCCAATTCTTTCCAGTGCACGATCATCGGCACTTGAATTTCATCGCGGGCGAAATAGTGCGTTTGCTGCTTTTCATCCAGTTGATTGAAATGATAACCGTGTTCCGCCGTAATCATCACCAGCGTGTTGTCAAGGTTGAGCGTATTCAGCACACTCTCCAGCAACGAATCCAGTCGGCTCAATTCTTGGTCATAAGCGGTTGAAGTTAAACCTTGCGGCAGCGTCAGGCTTAAATAGGCGAAAAACGGCGTATTACGCTGGGTGATCTGTTCGTGCCATTGGATAAACTGTTTGGCGGCGCTGCGGTTATCGGTTTTTTTCTTCGCTAATCGACTTTCGGCAAACAATGCTTGACGGAATAAGCTGGCTTTGAAGCCGTCAGCCGAGAACAAACCAAGGCTGTAACCGCTGTGTTTGCGGCGTAATGTGTCGATCAGCACCGATTCGGTTTTATTGCTGAGCAGGCTGTCGGTATAGTTGGCGTTCAGACCGTAAAATAAGCCGGTCAGCCCGGTATTGTTGTTATTGCCGGTACTGTAGTGATTGGTATATTCCGTAGATTGTTCGGCAAACGCGTGCAGTGCCGGCATATTTTCAGCGTTCACGGCATCGTAGCGCAGACCGGATACGGTGATCAGCAAAATATTGCTTTTAGCGAGGTTTTCACCGAATGTCAGCGCCCGTTTCGGGTAGTTGATTTTTGGTGCTTCCGGGCGACCTTCCTGCTCCAGCGTTTGACTGTATTGGGCTTTATCCAGCAAACCGTGTTTTTCTAAAAAAGAACGCGCCGTCATCGGGTAAGAAACCGGGAAATTGGATTTCTGCATGGTGATCGGGCGGTAAATGTAGGCGTCCGCCCAAGCATAAATTAAATGGGTGGCGGTAAAAGTGCAGATAAAAAAGAAGCCGACGCCTTTCAGCCATTTCTGTCGTTCCAAACTGCGCAGTTTTTCCCATGACCAACGTGAAAACAGCATTTGTGCCAGCAAAATAATCGGCATCGGGGTAAAGAAAATCTGCCACGTTCGCGACAGTTCGCCGTTTTCCGGATTGACTAACAAATTCCAGACCACGGAGGAAAGGTGCAGGTTAAAGCGTGAGAAAACTTCCGTATCAAGCAGCAGCAAGGTGATGCCAAGCGTGGACAGAATAACCGTCAGCCCACGAAAAGTGCGGTGGTTTTTAATGATAAAACTTAACGGGAATACCACCAGCAGATAAACGGCGAACACGATAAAACTGAAATGGCCGAGCAGACTGATAAAAAAATAAAGTTTGCCGAACAGGGTATCCGGCCAGTCGATGATAAACGCGTAGCGGGAGCCGATCACAATTGCCCATAAGATATTAAAAAACACAAACCAATGTCCCCAAGAAATCTTGCGGGAGGTTTCTTCGCGGTATTGTTTGCCGTTTTTAATCCATAACATAGTGTTTATTTGTCGCTTTTGACTGAATTCAGCAATGCCTCGGAAAAGGCTTGTGCCAGCGCGGTACGTTGCTGAGTGCCGACGCTGCTGCGCAGTAAATTGGTGACCATGTTGCCGAGTACCACCAACGACAGTTCGACCGGTGCCTGATGTTTTTCGAGTACGCCGATCATATCCTGTAAGATTGCATCGACTTGTTTATCTTGATATTTTGACTGTTTTGCCATTCTGAAACCTGAGTGTCGCGGCGGAGAGAAAAATCGGAGACTATTTTGTTCGAATGGTAATCGGTTTTTTCTCTCAAGAATAATTTCATATATGCTAGCATATTTTTCATTAAAGTGCGGTTATAATATCGCGCAAATTTATTGTTATACATAGCGGATTAAAACATGACTATCAGCGTTAATCAAATCGTATTGCATCAATTAGTTAAGTCGGCAACGGAAGATGAAAATGCTGCATTGAGCCTTCAGTTGCGTGAGGCGCTGCTGCCGGTGACGGCGGAGGCGGAACAGATGATGTTGCAGCTGCATCAGGGGTATCAGAATAAAGCGAAAGGATATGGCGTATTTCAGCCGGCGTCGAATTTTGCTCAGATACTCAATCGGCTGCTGGAAGGAGAAACCGACTTTTTATCTTTCAGCCAGCAAGCCGCGTCGTTACTGGCGGCGGAATTAGGCAAATACGCTTTTGCCGATAGCGGCACGCTGATTTTGTGTCGTTATAATTTTTTAGCCACCGATTACCTGTTTATTGCGCTGTTGGATAGCCGCGCCAGTATGTTGGTGGATGAACGGCTGGAAATTCATCGTACTCAATATCTTGACATCACACAATTTGATATTGCCGGACGGATTAATCTGACTGATTTGCAAACTGATGCTGATTCCAACCGCTATTTGACTTTTATTAAAGGTCGGGTCGGACGTAAGATCGGCGATTTTTTTATGGACTTCCTCGGTGCCGACGAAGGGTTGAACCCACAGGTACAGAATCAATGCCTGTTGCAAGCGGTCAGTGATTATTGCCGACAGGGCGAGTTGAACGCGGAGCAGTCGCAGGCGGTGAAAAAGCAGGTGTTTGACTATTGTAAAGGTCAGCTGAATGAAGGGGAGGAAATTGAGTTGACGGAACTTTCCGCCAATATTCCGACTCTAAAAGACCGGCCTTTTGCCGATTTTGCCGCTGAACAGGATTATGGGCTGGAAGCCAGCATTCCGCCGCTGCGCGCGACGCTGAAAAGCCTGACTAAATTTTCCGGTTCCGGCAAGGGGGTGACAATCAGTTTCGATGCGCAATTGCTTGAGCATCGAATTTTCTGGGATGAGGCATCCGATACCTTAACAATCAAAGGGTTACCGCCTAATCTGCGTGATCAGCTACAGCGCCGGCTGAAACCGCAGAATTAATTTGGCAATCCGATTAACTTTAGGTATTATCAACCATTGTTTGCAGACTATAAAAAGGTAAAAATATGCAATTGAAATCCGTTATTCCTGCGTTGGTGTTGGCGTTAAGCCTAACCGCGTGTTCCGCCGTGAATAAAATCGTTTATCGTATTGATGTGCCGCAGGGTAATTATTTGGAGGCCGCGACAGTCGCGCAGGTTAAACCGGGTATGAACGCCCAACAGGTACAATATCTGCTTGGTACGCCGGTATTGATCGACCCTTACAGCAATAATACTTGGTATTATGTTTTTCTGGAACAAAAAGCCTATACTGCACCGGATCAGCATACCTTTATTGTTAATTTTGATCGCAATGGCATTGTTACCGCGGTGGATCTGGATAAACCGCTGCCGGACGAAGCGAAACCGGAAATCAATAATGCCGTTATTACTACGGCGGATGCGCAAAGCAAAAGCTGGTGGCAGTTCTGGAAATAACCTGATTTATGCAAGGCAGTATCAATTGCGGTGCTTTGAGACGGCTAATGACTATAAGGAAATCTGATTATGGCCAAGCTTTTATTAGTTGATGACGATGTTGAACTTGTCGAACTGCTGGCAGAATTGCTCAAGCTGGAAGGATTTGAGGTAGAAGTGGCGAATAATGGACAGCAGGCGTTAGATAAACTGGATGCCAGCTATGATTTGGTGCTGCTTGATGTCATGATGCCAGTATTGAACGGTATTGAAACTTTAAAACAGATTCGGCGTAAGTTTAGTGTGCCGGTAATGATGCTGACCGCCCGCGGCGAGGAAATCGATCGCGTATTGGGGCTGGAGCTCGGTGCCGATGATTATCTGCCGAAACCCTTTAACGACAGAGAACTGGTTGCTCGCATTAAAGCGATTTTACGTCGTACTGTCGTTCCGCAGGGCGAGAGGGAGGCGCATAAAGCGCAAGATGAGAACGGCTCGTTTGAATTTTGTAATCTGACGTTATATCCGGGGCGCCAACAGGTGCTGTTTAACGGTCAGGATCTGGAATTGACAGGAACTGAGTTCGCATTATTGCAGATTCTGATTTCCAATCCGGGGCGGATACTTTCGCGTGAATATCTCAGCGTGGAAGTGTTGGGAAAACCGTTGACACCTTTTGATCGCGCCATTGATATGCACATGTCCAATCTGCGTAAGAAGTTACCGCCGAGAAACGATGATACCTCTTGGTTTAAAACCTTGCGCGGCAGAGGTTATTTACTGGTAGCGGAAAAATAATAACTTAAAATGTAAGTAATATATTTTATCTATGAAATTAAGCAAAATTTCGTTTTTTAATACGCTTTCTTTACGTATTTTCGCCTTGTTTTGGCTGTCTTTTTTAATTCTGTTCGGGCTGGCGTTTTCCCTGCCGTATTTCGACGCACGCCTTTATTCCGAGTTGAATAACAATGAAGTGGCAGCCTATCACCGCGAAATTTCTTCCGTCATCCGCAATAACCATCTTTCCCATATTTTATCCGGCGCGCCGGTTTTTCCGACAGATAAATTCGATGGCGTACATCCGGTTTTAGTGAACCCAAAAGGAGACATTATCGGCGCCCGCAAAGAGGAAAGTACACCGCTCCAGCAATTTATTTATCACGCCAAGAATCCGCTGCAACCGTTGAAGAAAAGTTTTTATGATCTGCAAATTGCCGGTCCTTTTGTGGTGTATGTGAATACCTCAGATGAAGAAGTGTCTTATACGTTGTATTTTTTGCGTAAAGTGGAAGCGCAGAAAGAATTTGTGTCTTTTGCCTTTGATCATCCACTGATTTTAATTTTGGTCATTTTGGGGGTATCAACCCCGTTATTGTGGTGGCTGTCACACAGTATCGGCCGTCCATTGCGTAATTTACAGCGCGCTTCAAACGCCGTGGCGCTGGGCAATTTTAAAACCGATAAAAATCTGGAGATCTACGGCACTGTTGAATTGCGTCAGGTCGGTCAGAGCTTTAATCATATGACCGCAGCACTGGAAGATTTACTGTCCAGCCAGCAATCGCTGTTGTCGTCCATTTCCCATGAACTGAGAACACCGCTGACTCGTTTGCAGTTGGCGTTGGCGTTATTGCGGCGACGGATCGGTGAAGGCACGGAAGTTGCCCGTATCGAAAAAGAAGCGCAGCAACTGGATGCAATGATTAACGATTTACTGCTGTTGTCCCGTCAGCAGCTCAACAGCCATTTATTACGCAATATTTTCCCGATTGTCGAACTGTGGTCGGATATTGTTGACGACGGTGCCTTTGAAGCGGAACAGCGCAAGTTGAAGTTCAAAGTACGCCAGCTGATTTATACTCCTAAGCAGTTTTTTATTAATGGTAATAAAGGGTTATTGTGCAGTGCGGTGGAAAATATCGTCAGAAATGCCATGAAATATACCAAATCGCGCATTGAGGCGACCATTTTTCTGAAAGATAATTCCTTGTTTATTGCCATTGACGATGACGGTGACGGCATTCCGGCAAAAGAATATGAAAATATTTTCAAACCGTTTTACCGCATTGATGAAGCGCGCACCCGAGAAACCGGTGGTGCCGGACTGGGGCTGGCGATTGTCGCCAATGTGATCAAAGAACATCAGGGCAGTGTGCGGGCGATGCAGAGCCATTTGGGCGGGTTGCGCGTGGTAATTCAGCTGCCGTTATGGATTCACAAATAAAACTAACCGCACTTATAACTCGGCATCGGCAACGGAATGGCGCAGAATCAAGGTCGGTTGTAGGGTAAAAGTGCGGTAGTTTTGCGCCGGGTTTTTAATCCGCCGGAGCAGCGTATCCACCGCGGATTGTGCCAATAGGTCTTTCGGCTGGTGAATGGTGCTGAGCGGTGGCGCGAGATATTGCGCCAAATTGATATTGTCATAACCAATCACGGACATATCGCGCGGCACGGATAAACCATGGCGCCAGAGGGTCTGGTAGGCGCCGAGGGCAATCGTATCGCTGCTGGCAAATACCGCACTTGGACGATGCGACAGATTAAGCAACTTTTCCATACCGAGAATCCCGCCATCGAAATTAAAGTGACTTTCAATGATCCATTCCTGCCGCAGTGGTATCTCAAATTCCGCCAGCGCCTGCTGATAGCCGGCAAGACGATTGCGCGCTAGTTGCTTGTTCAGGCTGCCGGTGATTATGGCAATATGCCGATGCCCGTGTTGCAGCAGACATTTGGTTGCCAGATAGCCGCCCAGTTGTGAATCTTCATGAATTTTATCCGCGTTCAGCTCAGCGGGCCACCAGTCCATAATCACACAGGGAATAGTTAGGTTGAGCGGTTTGGCGCGGAAACGGCTTTCCGTACACATCAGCAGCAAACCGTCCACCTGTTTTTGCATCAGGGTCTGGAGATTTTTCTCCAATCGGCTTTCATCGTCGTCGGTATTGCACAGAATCAAATTATAATTATGCTGATTGCAATAGCGCTCGACATGGGCGACCACTTCGGCAAAAAACGGATTATCGCTGGTGGTGACCAGCATACCGATAGTTTGGGTTTGTTTGACTTTCAGGCTGCGCGCCAGTGCAGAGGGGGTGTAGTTCAGCTGCTCAACCACCCGCATAACCTTGTCGCGAATTTCATCGCTGACGAAACGGGAATTATTGATCACGTGGGAAACGGTGGAAGTGGAAACCTGTGCAAGACGTGCGATATCTTTCATTGTAGCCATAGGTTCCCTCCTCTTGTGCGATTTATTGTCGGGCTAAAAATGCCAGCGTTTCGTCTCTATACGGAATTGACGGTTGCGCGCCCTGACGGGTAACGCTGATTGCCGCCGCCGCATGTGCAAAACGGATAGCCTCATTAATCGGTTTATCTTCTAACAGTGCGGTGACAAAGGCACCGTTAAAGGTATCACCCGCCGCGGTGGTATCCGTTGCGTTTACCTGAAAACCGGCAATCATTTCGCCTTCTCCCCGTTGACTCAAGTATACACCTTTTGCCCCCAAAGTAATCAATACGATTTCAATGCCCTTGGCGTGCAAAACTCGCGCGGATTCGACCGCACTTTGTTCGTCAATGACACGAATGCCAGTCAGTATTTCCGCTTCCGTTTCATTCGGCGTAATGATATTTACTCGACTGAGCAACGCATCGGGCAGTGGCTGTGCCGGTGCCGGATTTAAAATCACTTTGGTATGATTGGCAGCGGCTAATTCTGCGGCTTTTTGCACCGCACTTAACGGTATTTCAAGCTGCATTAGTAGATAATCGGCGCTGATAATTTCCTGTGCGAAAGTATTGACTGTTGTTTCGTCCAAACGGGCATTGGCGCCGGCCGCGATAACAATGCTGTTTTCTCCACTGTCGGCCACCTGAATCATGGCGATGCCGGTCATTGTATCCGCGATTTCAAGAATAGGGTGAGTATTGATACCGTCTTGGGCAAAGGCATTTTTCATTGCTCGACCGAGCTCATCGCTGCCGATACAGCCGATAAAATTCACCTTCGCCCCCGAACGGGCGGCGGCGACCGCCTGATTGGCGCCTTTGCCGCCGTAAGCGATGTGGTAATCGCGACCGCTTAAGGTTTCACCCGGGCGGGCAAAGTGCGGTACGGAAATGACGTGATCGGCGTTGATGCTGCCGAGCACGGTAAGTGTGTTAGCCATAAGAACTCCGAATATTCGTTCAGCTCATCGGAGCGAGTTGTTGCCGCCCCGATGCAGCAGATTGCAGTATTATTCCGCGATCACTTTGAGTGCTACCGGAATGTTGGCATCGACTTTTTCGCCTTTCAGCAGTTTATCGGCAGTTTCTACCCCCAGACTGCCGATAAGCGCCGGCTGTTGCGCGATAGTGGCAGCTAGCTTGCCGTTTTTCACCGCCTTAATGCCATCGTCCGTGCCGTCAAAACCGACGACCAGAATCGGCTTTTTCGCCGCTGTAATTGCACGCAGTGCGCCCAGCGCCATTTCGTCATTTTGCGCAAAAACCGCTTGTACATCGCCTTTACTTGCCAGCAGATTTTCCATGACGTTCAATCCTTTGGTGCGATCAAAGTCAGCCGGCTGGCTGGCAAGCACGGTGAAATGATGCGCTGCAATCGCTTGTTTAAAACCCTCGCCCCGTTCACGTGCGGCAGAGGTACCGGCCAATCCCTCTAACTGGATCACTTTTGCCCCGCTACCCAGTTTTTGTGCAATGAAGTCACCAGCCATTTTTCCGCCGGCAACGTTATCGGAGGCGATATGACTGACTACCTCGCCTTTTGCCGCGCCGCGATCCAGCGTAATCACCGGAAGTTTATTCCGATTTGCAATCGCCACCGCGTTGCTGACCGCTTCGCTGTCGGTCGGATTGATTAATAAGACTTTTGCCCCGCGCACGGTCAGATCTTCCACATTGGACAGTTCTTTGGCCGGATCGTTTTGTGAGTCCAGCACCACTAATTTATAACCCAGCTCGTCCGCTTTTTGCTGCGCGCCGTCCCGCAGAGAGACGAAAAACGGATTATCCAGCGTGGACACCGCCAGCGCGATGGTATCCTGCGCGATTGCCGCACTGCCGAAGGCAAGACTTAACATCATTGCTGAAGCTAATTTGGTGAATGGTTTCATAATGTAATCTCCTTTAAGCAAGAATGGAAGGGTTATGCTTTTCTGTTGCCTAAATAGTTATCCGCCAGTACGGCCGCAAGGATAACCAAGGCTTTTGCAATCATCTGATAGTAAGATGAAATATCTAATAAATTTAATGCGTTATTTAAAAATCCAATAATCAATGCGCCGATCAGAGTGCCCATAACCCGCCCTTTCCCGCCCATCAGGCTGGTACCGCCGACTACCACGGCCGCAATGGCGTCCAATTCGTAAGATACACCGGCGGTAGGCTGTGCGGAGGAAAGGCGCGAAGTAACGATTAGCCCGGCTAGTGCGGACAACAGACCGCTAACGGCAAATACAAAGACTTTCACCTTAGCCACGTTGATGCCGGATAATTGGGTGGCGGCTTCGTTGCCGCCCAGCGCGTAAATATAACGCCCGATTTTCATGTGTTTGAGAATATACCACGCAGCGGCGAAGACCAGTGTCATTAGCCAGATCGGCAACGGAATGCCGAACAGATAGCCACTTCCCAGATAGGCGAAGCTGTCCGCCGCATCGGAAAAACCGGTGCTGATTGGGCGCCCGTCGGTGTATACCATGGTAACGCCGCGCAACAGCGTCATGGTAACCAAGGTGGCAATAAACGCCTGCACTTTCCCTTTGGCGACAATTACACCGCTGAGCGCACCGAGCAGCGTACCGCACAGCAAAACGGCGGGAATGACCAGTAGTACGGGCAATTCGGCGCCGATCATAGAAGCGGCGAATGCACCGGTTAAGGCGAGGATCGAACCGACCGATAAATCAATGCCAGCAATCAGGATCACAAACGTCATGCCGACGGCGATAATCGCATTGACCGAAGTCTGGCGCAAGATATTTAAAATATTATCCATCGTGAAAAAATCGGGATTAATCAGCGAAACGATGATGATCAGCAGTAATAATGCAATGATCGAGCGCTGTTCAAGTAAAAATGCACCGATTTGAAAACGAGAGCGTTGCGGTTGTGAAGTCATAATATCCCCTTGTTATGCCGCCGGTTTACCGATTGCGGCGGCGAGTAGTTTTTCCTGCGTGGCTTCATCGCGACTGAATTCCGCACTGATCCGCCCGTTGTGCATGACCAGAATCCGATCACTCATGCCCAGCACTTCCGGCATATCGGAAGAAACCAGAATAATACTCAGTCCTTGTTGTTTGAATTTGTTGATTAGCTGATAGATTTCTTTTTTGGCGCCGACATCCACACCGCGCGTCGGTTCGTCTAGAATCAGTACCTGCGGCTGAGTCATTAATCCTTTGGCTATCGCCACTTTTTGCTGATTACCGCCGGAAAGTAGCCCGATTGGCTGATCGCGCCCCGGCGTTTTGATATTAAACAGGCGGATAAAATCATCCACCGCCCGCTGCTCGGCGTTGTGCTGAATACTGCCCACGCGGGAAAAGTGATCCAATGCGGTCAGCGACATATTTTCTTTCACCGACATGCCCAGCACCAGCCCGTCGCCTTTGCGATCTTCGGAAATATACACAATGCCGTGATTTAAGCCGTCTTGCGGGCAGTTGACCGAAATCTCGCGATTATTTAACCGCACTTGACCGCTGGTTTTCGGTAATGCACCGTACAGCACTTTCATTAACTCCGTCCGTCCGGCGCCCATTAGCCCTGAAACGCCGAGGATTTCGCCGCCGTGTAAGCAAAAGCTGACATTATGTACGCCGCTGCCACTCAAGTTGTGTACGCTCAGACGCACGTCGCCTTTATCCTGTTTAAGATACGGATATTGCTCCTCCAGCTTGCGCCCAACCATCATTTCAATCAGACGATCTTCGGTTAAATCCGCCACCGCACTTTCACCGATAAACTGACCGTCGCGCAGCACCGTCACATCGTCGCAGATCGCAAAGATCTCTTTGATGCGGTGCGAAATATAGACGATACCGCGATTTTCCGCTTTCAGTTCGCGGATAACCTTAAACAGCGCCGCAGTTTCCGTATCGGTCAGTGCATCGGTCGGTTCGTCCATAATGATAACCTGTGCGCTGAAACTCAGCGCTTTTGCGATCTCTACCATTTGCTGTTCACCGATAGACAATTCGCCGCAAAGTCGGTGGCTGCTGTGCGGCACCTTAAGGCGGGCAAGCAGTTTATCCGCCTCGCGGTACATTTTGTGCCAGTCGATAGCGCCCCAAGGCGTAGTGAATTCTCTGCCGAGAAAAATATTTTCCGCAATGGTCAGGTTGCCGACCAGATTCAGTTCCTGATGAATAATGCTGATCCCCGCTTCTTGCGAATGTTTCGGCCCGTTAAAACTTACCGTCTGACCGAGATAGTCTATGGTACCGCTGTCTTTGCCGTAAATGCCGGTCAACACTTTCATCAGTGTGGATTTGCCGGCACCGTTTTCCCCCATCAGCGCCATCGCGCGCCCGGCATAAACCGACAGGCAAGCATTGCTCAGCGCTTTGACACCGGGAAAGGATTTGTCAATCCCGCTGATTTTCAGCAAGGTTTGTTGTTCCATGGTAACCCTCCACAGTTAAAAAGGCACACCGGAATACAAAATCACATTGGCATAGGGCGAACATTCCCCGCTGCGCACTATCGCTTTGCTGTTGTGTGTCAGTTGCTTGAATGTCTGATGCGGTACATAGTCCAACTCAATGTGGTTGCCTTGTTGGTTTTCCAGCTGTTGCAGACGGGCTAAAAGTGCGGTGTGAATTTGCGGATTTTTTTGTTTGATTTCCTCGGCGAGCACCGCTCGCTCCACAAACATTTCGCTGATTATGCTGTCTACCGTAGTTAAAAAATCCGGCACGCCGCAGGTTAATGCCAGATCAATACGCTGAGTACAGGCGGGAATCGGCAGCCCCGCATCGCCAACGGTTAAACTGTCGGTATGTCCCAACGTGGCAATCACCTGTGACAGCGGTGCGTTTAAAAGCGTAGTTTTTTTCATTTTAATCTCTGTCTCATGGAGGAAATGTTTCTTTTTTGTACATCGAAACGTTTCGATAGAATTTGTGAACAGAGTGTAAAAGAAAAAAATGCGGAAAGAAAACGGCTGTTTTTAAATCTGTGATCGGGATCAAAGAAAAAATATATCACTCGGATGGGAAAACAAACGCCGGGCGGCGGCGCTGTCCGCCCGTGCAATGAAAGGATTAAAGTGCGGTCAGCGCGCTTTTGGTACGCAATGCCGATAATGCGGCGGTGGAGAAGAATAAAACGAACGCCACGCCGATATATAAATTCTGCTTATCCCAGCCGCTGTCGAGCAGCAGACCTGCAGCTGTCGGGGCGAGAATGGCACCGATACGACCGATACCGATTGCCCAACCAACTCCGGTGCTGCGGATATCGGCGGCATAAATGCTCGGATTTAAGGTATAAAGCCCGCTGATACAACCGTTCATCAACGCGCCCAGCAAGATGCCGAACACCATCGCCAGCCATAATATGGAAGCCGACAGAATGAAAACGATCACTGCGCAGGCGGAGGCCACGGTAAACAGAATCAGCACGCTGCGTGCCAACCAGCGACTTGCCAGCAAACCGTATAACAGTGCACCGCAGGTTCCGCCTAGGGCGATCATCATCCCCACGCTGACGCTTTGTTCGGTCGTCATGCCGGCTTCTTTTAACAATGCCGGCGTCCATGAACTGACAAAATAAAAACTGAACATAATGGCGAAAAACGCAATCCAGATCAACAATGTCGGGCGACGGTATTGCGTGCCGAATAAGCGGGTAAGCGGCAATTTGCGTTCATTTTTTGCTGTTTTGGGCGGTAGCATCCAATTTCCCGCCAGTCCCATTTTGACGGCTATGCGGTTTAAGCGCTGCTCAGCCCCCGCCGGCTGCTTGCTGAGCAGGTAGTCGATGGATTCCGGCAGCCACAGCAGCAATATAATAAAGCACAAACCAGTCAATACGGCACCGGCCAGAAATACCGCACGCCACCCGTATTCCGTTTGCAGCATCACGGCGAACATGCCGCCCAGCACCGCGCCGATACCAAAGCCTGCCGCGTAGATACTGATGGCAAAACTGCGCCATTTGCGTGAGGAATATTCACTGGTAATTACGTTGGTGCCGACCAGAATCCCGCCCACACCAAGCCCGGTGAGCACACGCCAGATGCCAAGCAGCTGATGTTGCGATGCAAACGCCGAACCGAGCATTCCGAGTGCGGAAAGTGCGACTGAAAGCAGCAGTAACGGACGGCGCCCGATTTTATCTGCCAGTGGCGCTAGAAACAGCGAGCCGGCAGCCATACCAAATAGGCCCGCGCTGAGCAAATAGCCGAGTTCCGTGCCGGATAAGCCGAATTCATGACGGATGGCGGTGGCGGTGAATGCCAGTGCCAGCACATCAAAGCCGTCCAGCACATTCATAATAGCGGCCATGATCACGATACCCCACTGATATGCGCCCATTGGGCTTTGATCAATCTTTTCTCTGAGAGTCATCATTTTTCCTTACTTGATCTCATTACTATTTATGCTGTTTGCGCAACAGCGGATAGCAGTTGCAGTTTGCGTAAAATAACATTTAATGCCACGCCGTAAGCCGGAACGAATAAGACAATGCCGATTAATAATTTAAACAGATAATCGACCAGACCGAGTTCCATCCAATGCTGCGCCATAAAAGGATCGCTGCTGGCATAAAAAGCGACGGCAAAAAACAAAAAGGTATCCGCCATGGAACCGAAAATCATAGAGCTGCTTGGAGCTATCCACCAAGTTTTTAACTGACGCAGGCGGTTAAAAACCAGCACGTCCAGCAGCTGGCCACAAACATACGCGGCAAAGCTGGCAAAGGCAATGCGGAAGACAAAGACGTTGAATGTATATAACGCCTCAATGCCCTGATATTGCGAGTCGGAAAATAAGGTTGAAATCAGGTAACTGATTAATAACGCCGGCAACATGACGATAAAAATGATCCGCCGAGCCTCTTTCGCCCCGAAAATCCGCACCGTCAGATCGGTGGCAAGAAAAATAAACGGAAAGGTTAGCGTGCCCCACGTACTGTGAAAGGAAAAATCTTCGGCGGCACCGAGCGCGCGGAACGGAAGATGAATTTCAAAGGGAATTTGCACCAGATAATTACTGGCAGCGATAATAAAAATATGGAAGAAACTCAGCACGGCTAAAGCGCGCCGTTTCTGTCGATCATTGACGAGCGTAAGAGTATTTTTCATGGATTGTTACCTTTTTATTACATGCGTTGGGGTGAGGGAACCCAGAATGACTATATTATTTCTTGCCGGAGCAAGGCGGAAAATGATACTGAATTGAAAAAATAATGCAAGTTCGTCGCGGCTATTTCAGCTAACTAAACGGATTTCGCCATTTTCCAGCTGAAAAGTGCGGTGCTTTTGCGGCTGCATTTGGGTGAGTTGTTGCTGCGTAATAGCGCTGACGAAGACTTGTGAGCCGTTATAACGCAGCCGTTCGGCAAGCAGTTCCCGTTTGGTTTGATCCAACTCGGAGGCGAAATCGTCGATTAAAAAGATACAGTGGCGTGCTTTCTCGGCGGTTAAATGTTCTCCTTGTGCCAGCCGCAGCGCGCACATCAGCAATTTCAATTGACCGCGCGAGAGAATATCTTCCGCCGGCAGCCCGTTGGCTCTGAAACGGAAATCGGCTTTCTGCGGACCGGATACGGTATAGCCGAGCGCTTGATCGCGCGCGAAGTTACGCGTCAGCAGCTCGCCGTAGTCAGTGTCTTTTTCCCAACCTTGATGAAAGCTGACGACAATGTCCAACTCGGGCAAAAATAAACGGCAGGTACGTTCGATTTCTGGGCGTAGCGCCTCGGCATAATCGGCGCGCCAACGGCTGACTTGATGCGCCAGTGTGGTCAGTTCGGTATCCCAGATTTTCAACTGTTGATAATTGCTGACTTGCTGTAAGGCGGCATTACGCTGTTTTAATAAGCGGTTTAACTTGCTCCATGCAGCATGGAAAGCAGGGTGATGATGAAACAGTCCCCAATCTAAAAACGCGCGTCGGTAAGCCGGGCCGCCGTTTAACAACGATAATCCTTCCGGAGTAATAATCTGCATCGGCAGCAGATGCGCAAGATCGGAAATTTTAGTTGCGTCCTCACCATTGATTTTTATCAGCGTGTTGCCTTGGCGCTGTTTCTGCAATCCCACCGACCACTGGTGCTGGCGCTCCTGAATCCGTCCGTGCAGGGTAAAGTGCGGTTGGTGGTAAGAAATAATGCGATTTGCCACCGCACTTTTAAAGGAACGCCCGTGTGCCAGATAGAAAATTGCTTCCAGCAGACTGGTTTTTCCGCTGCCGTTATTGCCTGCCAAAAAGTTAAAGCCGTGATCAAACTCAAGATCAACGGCAGTTAAATTACGGAAATTTTCAATAATAAGACGGGATATTGCCATAAATCGGATTATAAGCGCATCGGCATGATGACATATTCCGCGCTGGCATCATCCACATCTTCAATCAGACAGCTGGACGAGGCGTCGGTCAGGCGCATGCGTACCTGACTACATTTCAGCGCATTCAATACATCCAGTATGTAGCTGACGTTAAAGCCCACTTCCATTTCCTCGCCGCTGTAAGACACGTCAATAATTTCTTCCGCGATTTCATGCTCTGGGTTGGTGGCGGTAATCGTCAGCTGATTTTCGCTTAACTGCAAACGTACCGTACGCACTTTATCGTTAGACAAAATGGCGGCGCGGGCAAATGCCTGTTTTAAGTTTTCCCAGTTGCCGACCATAATCCGTTGCGCATTGCGCGGCAATACGCGACGGTAATCGGGGAAACGACCGTCAATCAGTTTTGAAGTGAAAATCACGCTGCCTAGATCAATACGCAGATTATTGGTACCGATCTGCAAATGTGCCGGTTGTTCCGCTGCATCCAGCAAGCGAGCCAGTTCCAGTACGCCCTTACGCGGTACGATAACCGAATGAGCCTGTAATTCCTGTTCCAGCGCAATGGTGCAGACCGCCAGACGGTGCCCGTCGGTTGCCACGGTACGTAACAGATTACCTTCGGTTTCGAATTTCATGCCGTTTAGAAAATAACGGGCGTCCTGATTTGCCATGGAAAACTGGGTGGCTTCAATTAGCCGGCGTAAAGTGCCTTGTTCAAGGCTGAAATCCACTTCCGACTGCCAGTCGGCGAGGTTCGGATATTCGTCCGCCGGCAGCGTGGCAAGATTGAATTTACTGCGCCCGCAGCGCACAAGTGCACGTTCTTCCTCGAAACTCACCACTATATCCGAGCCGTCAGGAAAGCTGCGGCAAATATCCAGAAATTTTTTTGCCGGTATAGTCACTCGCCCATCTTGACTGGCGTCGGCAAGCTGTGTCTGGGTGGACAGTTCCACTTCCAAATCGGTGCCGGTAATGGTTAAGCGGTTGCCGTCGATCTGCAATAACACATTGCTTAACACGGGAATGTTCGGACGGCTGCTGAGTACGCCGCAAACTTGCTGTAACGGTTTTAACAGATTCTCTCTTGAAACGGTAAATTGCATGATTCAGCCCCTTATGCCGATAATGTGCGGATTAAATTAGACCAGTCTTCCTGAATGTTGCTATCTTGTTCGCGCAGCGCCGCAATGGTTCGGCAGGCATGCAGCACCGTGGTGTGATCGCGGTCGCCGAATCCTTTGCCGATTTCCGGTAGGCTGCGGTTAGTCAGCTCTTTTGACAGCGCCATAGCCAGTTGGCGCGGACGGGCTACTGAACGAGAACGGTTTTTGGATTTGAGATCCGCCACTTTGATTCGGTAGTATTCCGCCACTACTTTCTGAATATTTTCCACGGTTACCAGTTTGTCCTGCAGCGCCAACATATCTTTCAGGGTTTCGCGTACAAAGTCAATGGTAATGGTTTTGCCGGTGAACTCCGCGTTGGCGTGGACGCGATTAAGCGCGCCTTCCAGCTCACGCACGTTGGTGCGCAGCTTCTGACCGATAAACAACGCCACTTCTTCCGGCAGATACATATGCTTTTCTTCCGCTTTTTTCAGCAGAATTGCGACCCGAGTTTCCAGCTCGGGCGGCTCGATAGCGATACTTAAACCCCAGCCGAAACGGGATTTAAGGCGGTCTTCAATTTTTTCAATTTCTTTCGGGTAACGATCAGAAGTCAGAATAATCTGCCGGCTGCTTTCAAATAATGAGTTGAAAATATGGAAAAATTCTTCCTGCGTGCCATCTTTGCCGGCGAAGAACTGAATATCATCAATCAGCAACGCATCTAAAGTGCGGTAGAATTTTTTAAAGTTTTCCATGCGGTCCGCTTTTAATGCTTTCACATATTCCTGCATAAAGCGTTCGGCGTGAATGTAAATGACCCGCGCGTTCGGATTCCCCGCCACGATACCGTTACCGACCGCGTGCAGCAGGTGAGTTTTACCCAAGCCGGTGCCGCCGTACAGAAACAGCGGGTTGGCGCTTTGTTCGCCGGGATTGTTCGCCACTTTTTGCGCTACCGCGCGCGCCAGTTGGTTTGATTTACCTTCGACGAAATTGTCGAATACGTGTTTGCCGTTCAAATTGGAACGATAGGATGCCGGCGCGTCGGTTTCCGTCACCGAAACGGTTTCAGGTGTCGGCACGGGTTTGGCGGGTTTGGCGACGGGTTTGGTGCCCTCCTGCACTTTAACGATAAATGCACCGTTTTGTGCAAATTGCTGTGCCAGTTTGGTGATCTGTTCAAGATAATGCGTTTCTACCCAGTTTTTTACAAAAACATTTGAGGCATAAAGGATCATTGTGTTTTCGGCGGTGATATCCGCTTGCAGCGGGCGCAGCCAAGTGCTGAAATCCGTTGCCGAAATTTGCTCCTGTAATTGTAAAAGGCAATCTTGCCAAAGTGATGATAGATTAGCTTTCATTGTTATATTATCTTTATAAATCAAAAAAATAGAATGGTCCGCGAAAAAAGTGCGGTGCGAATTCGCCTAATTTTACAATAAACGCTGGCAAAGATCTTTAGGAAAGGATCAAAAAAATCGAAAAACCTCGCTTGAGATTTTTTGCAAAAAACGTATAATTCCCCGCGCTTTTATGCTTGATAACGGAGAAAATGGAGATTTATTCTTCGCTTTCGCCTATTCTGATTTGACGAACGCCGAATTTCAGATTACAATTCCGTTCCTTATTTTAGTAACCCTTGTTTCAAGTATCTCTGTTTTTGGCTATCTAAATGTCAAAAGCAATGATTAAACAATTTTGATTTAGGTAGATTATAGTTATGAAACGTACATTCCAACCTTCCGTATTAAAACGCAGCCGTACTCACGGTTTCCGTGCGCGTATGGCAACCAAGAACGGTCGTCAGGTTCTGGCCCGTCGCCGTGCTAAAGGTCGTAAGAGTTTATCCGCATAATCACTGATTTTATCGGTGTGATTACGCTAAACTTTCCGCGGGAGCTGCGTTTGCTGACTCCCGTTCAATTCAAATACGTTTTCCAACAACCGCTGCGTGCGAGTACTCCTGAAATTACTATTCTTGCCCGTCCTAATCATTTGTCTTTCTGTCGTCTGGGGCTGACGGTCGCGAAAAAGCATTTAAAACGCGCCCATGACCGTAATCGTATTAAACGGGTTTGCCGTGAAAGTTTCCGTTTGCGACAGCATCAGCTGCCGGCGTATGATTTTGTGATTGTGGCGAAACAAGGCATCGGTAAACTGGATAACCGCGCGTTGTTTCTGACTTTGGATAAATTATGGCAGCGTCACATTCGTTTGGCTCAAAAATCCTGATCGGAGTCGTCCGTTTTTATCAGATTGTCATCAGCCCGATGATCGGGCCGCGTTGCCGTTTTACTCCGACTTGTTCCTGTTACGCGGTGGAAGCGTTAAAAACGCACGGCGCAGTAAAAGGTAGTTGGCTTAGCGTAAAACGTATATTAAAATGTCATCCTTTGAACGCCGGCGGATACGATCCCGTACCGCCGAAAATTAATAACAAAAAAGAGAACGAATAATGGATTCAAGACGTAGCCTTTTGGTGCTAGCACTACTCTTTATTTCTTTTCTTGTTTATCAGCAATGGCAGATTGATTATCATTCGCCGAAGCCCGTTGCGACTGAACAAGCCAAAACCGCCGATATGCCAGCGGCCTCTGCTTCATCAATTTCCGCCATCGCCGGCGATGCGCAGGTGAAAGGTAAAATCATTACCCTGCAAAATGATGTGTTCCGCCTACAGGTGGATACGTTGGGCGGCGATGTGATCGGTTCCGAATTACTGAAATACGATGCGGAATTACATTCTGATGCACCTTTTGTGCTGCTACGTAACACGCCGGAACATATTTATATTGCGCAAAGTGGCTTAATCGGCAAAGACGGTATCGACAGCAAAGCGGGTCGTGCCGATTATCAAGTGGAAGGTGAGCAATTCAGTTTGGCGGACGGTCAGGATGAATTACGCGTGCCGCTGACCTTTGAGAAAAACGGCGTAACATACCGTAAAGTTTTCGTATTAAAACGTGGCGAATACGATGTGGCGGTAAATTACGAAATCAATAACCAAAGTGGCAGTGCAATTGAGGTGGAGCCTTACGGTCAGCTGCGTCACACTTTAGTGGAAAACTCCGGCAGCATGGCAATGCCGACATATACCGGCGGCGCTTATTCCTCTTCCGAAACCAATTATAAGAAATACAGTTTCGACGATATGCAAAAAGCCAATCTGGCGATAGACACCAAAGCCGGCTGGGTAGCAGTGTTGCAGCATTATTTCGTTTCTGCTTGGATCCCGAATCAGGATGCAGACAATCGGTTATACACTTTAACCGACAAAGCCAACAATATCGGTTCTATCGGTTATCGTGGACCGGTAGTTTCAGTACCTGCTGGCGGTAGCGAAACTATTACTAGCAAACTCTGGACCGGTCCTAAGTTACAAAATCAAATGGCGGAAGTAGCGAATCATCTGGATTTAACGGTTGATTATGGCTGGGCATGGTTTATCGCCAAACCGTTATTTAAGTTACTGACGCTTATTCAAAGTCTGGTGCATAACTGGGGGCTAGCAATTATCGGCGTGACGCTGGTGGTGAAAGCGATTTTATATCCGCTGACCAAAGCGCAATATACTTCAATGGCGAAAATGCGTATGCTACAGCCGAAACTACAGGAAATGCGCGAGCGTTTCGGCGAGGATCGTCAACGGATGAGTCAGGAAATGATGAAACTGTATAAAGAAGAAAAAGTAAACCCGCTGGGCGGCTGTTTACCGATTCTGCTGCAAATGCCGATTTTCATCGCACTGTACTGGACGTTTATGGAAGCAGTGGAGTTGCGTCATGCGCCGTTCTTCGGCTGGATTCAGGATTTGTCCGCGCAGGATCCGTATTATATTCTGCCGATCTTAATGGGTGCGTCCATGTTCTTGTTGCAGAAAATGTCGCCGACTCCGGTCGCCGATCCGATGCAGCAGAAAGTCATGACATTTATGCCGCTGATCTTTATGGTGTTCTTTCTGTTCTTCCCGGCGGGGCTGGTATTATACTGGCTGGTATCTAACCTGATCACTATTGTTCAGCAGCAATTGATTTACCGCGGGCTGGAGAAAAAAGGATTACATTCCCGCGCGAAATAAGTTAACCACAAACAGTGAAAAGGTTTCGACGATGAGACCTTTTCCTTTATTACCGAACTAAAAACCACCTGCTAGGTGGTTTTTTTACGTTCATTGAATCTGACGCTGCTGACAGCGGCTTGATAAATTCGAGCGGCTTTCCTGATAGTCGTCTTTCTATTCAAAATGGAATGAGGAAGAGGTAAGTTCAATGCGCTTGTGTAATTTTACCCATAAAAATCCGCACCTTAATCAGTTGACTGTAGTCTTCAACTTTTGGGGTGCGGCTTAAAAATCGCCGTACTTTTTATGAATGGTCTATTGAGCCTGCGGTACGCGCAGTTCCGGTTCTGCCGGTTTTTCCACCTCGGCGAATTGTTTGCCCTGATTGGCTTGAATAAGGGTTTCAGTTTGGTTTGCCAGCTGAGTCAGGTTCATTTTCTCATAGGCTTCTTTCATTAATGGTAGGGCATCGTGGGTAGCTTGAGTATCCGGATATTGCTGGAGCATTCCCACTACACGGTTGGCGACGGCGACGTGTGCATTACGTTTGGCATAGAATTTGGCAATCGCCAGTTCATGACGGGCAAGGCTGGCTTTAATATAGGCCATGCGTGCGATGGCGTCCGGAGTATAGGCGCTGTTCGGATAATGTTGCACTAATGCCTGAAAATTCGCGAATGCCGCTTTGATTGAGGTGCTTTCGCGGGTTGCGCGATCTACGCCGAAGAAATCCTGAAAGAAATTCTCGCCCGAAGCAAAGTTGATCAGCCCTGCCATATAAAGTACGTAATCCAGATATTGACTGTTAGGATATTGCTGGATAAAACGATCTGCGGCGACCAACGCTTTGGTATAGTCCTGTGATTTATAATAGGCATAGATCAGATTAAGTTGAGTTTGTTCGCCGTAACCCATGCCCGGATAACGGTTTTTGACGGCTTCCAGATAGCGGATTGCCTGAGAATAATTGCCGTCTTGTAAATAGGTCTGACTTTTCGCGTAAAGTTCTTGTTCGGTTCCGTCTTCCACATCTTTTTTTGAGCTGGAACAGGCTGTTACAGCCAGTACGGTTAATGCGACGAGAGTGAATGTTTTTATTTTACGCATTGATTAATCCTTATTTTTACGAGCAATGATAAATGAGTTACAATAATCCGGTATTTTATAGAACATCGCTAAATAAGCAAACTATTAACGGATTTTTTTATTTATGGCACAAGTTACTTTGTCGGCCGACGTACAGTCACACCAAATGGGACAACGCTTAGACCAGACTGTGGCGGAAATGTTCCCGGATTATTCGCGTTCGCGGCTAAAAACTTGGATAGAAAACAATCGTGTATCGGTAAACGGTACGATTGTTAATGTGCCGCGCAGCAAAGTCTATGGCGGCGAGCGTATTGACGTGCAAGCAGAAACGGAAGAAGAAAACCGTTTCGAAGCGGAAAATCTTCCGCTGGATATTGTATATGAAGACGAACATATTCTGGTGCTCAATAAGCCGAAGGAATTTGTGGTGCATCCCGGCGCTGGCAATCCCACCGGCACCGTATTAAATGCGCTGCTGTATCATTATCCGCAGATTGACGAAGTACCGCGTGCCGGTATTGTACACCGTTTGGATAAAGACACCACCGGTTTAATGGTAGTGGCGAAAACCGTTCCGGCGCAAACCAAACTGGTGCGGGATCTGCAAAAACGCAAAATTACCCGTGAGTACGAAGCCGTGGCATACGGCATCATGACTCAGGGCGGGACAGTCGATCAACCGATGGCGCGTCACCCGACCAAACGCACTCAAATGGCGGTGCATCCGCTCGGTAAACCTGCCGTTACCCATTATCGTATCATGGAACGTTTCCGTAACTATACCCGCCTGCGTTTGCGCCTGGAAACCGGCAGAACGCACCAAATTCGCGTGCATATGGCGCATATTGCTCACCCGCTGCTGGGTGATCAGACTTACGGCGGTCGTCCTCGCCCGCCCAAGGATGCCG
>LM994636.1:119253-184322 GCA_000752995.2 Haemophilus massiliensis
CCCGCCAATATTCGGGCTTTTACTACGATACGGCGGGGCGGGGTCAGCCGAGCGCCTTATCATAGCTTTAATCTGGGGGAGCATGTGGGTGATGATAAAAGTGCGGTCGAAATTAACCGCACTTTACTGATCGAGCGTTTCGGATTGCCGCAATCGCCGGTATTTCTCAATCAGGTGCACGGTACGAATGTGATTAGTTTGCCTTATTCGGGCGCTATTCCGCCCGCAGACGCCGCCTACAGCGCGCAGCCGAATCAGGTTTGTTTAGTGATGACCGCCGATTGTTTGCCGGTCTTGCTGTGCAACCAATCCGGCACTGAAGTCGCCGCCGCCCATGCCGGCTGGCGAGGATTATGCGACGGCGTGCTGGAAAAAACCGTCGAGCGATTTCAATGTCCGCCTGATGAGATTTTCGCCTGGCTGGGACCGGCTATCGGGCCGGACTGTTTTCAGGTGGGCGATGACGTGGCGGAACAGTTTATTACATGTGACGTTGATGCCGCTGCGGCATTTGTGGCGGACCCTCGCGCGGCGGGGAAATATTTGTGTGATTTATACCGCCTTGCCGCCCAGCGCCTGAATCGCGTCGGGGTAACGCACATCAGCGGCGGCGAGCATTGTACTTATCGGCAGCAAGAGGATTTCTTTTCTTTCCGTCGAGATAAACAAACGGGGCGGATGGCGTCGTTGATTTGGTTTACGGAACAATAAGATTGCTGAAAAGTGCGGTCATTTTTTTCTTAATTTATGCCACACCTTATCTTCCTGTCCGCGCCATAAGCGCTGAATATTATCGTGATGGCGATAAATCAACAGGCAGCAGACCAATGCCACGGGAAAGGTGAATTCCGGTTTAAACCACCATACATAAAAAGGCACCAGCAATGCGGTAACCACTGCGCTGAGGGAAGAATAACCGCTGATTAAAAATACCAGCAGCCAAGTACCGAGCATGGAAGCTGCAACAGACCAAGCGATCGGTGCAATGGCGCCGAATGCGGTTGCCACCCCTTTGCCGCCTTTGAATTTGAAAAATATCGGAAAAATATGCCCTAAACAGGCGCCCAGCGCGACCATACCCAGTTCAAAATGGCTAAGCCCCAAATAATAGCCCAGCCACACCGGCAACATACCTTTCAACATATCGAAAATCAGCACGCTGAGCGCAATCCAACGCCCGCCGATGCGCAACACATTGGTTGCACCGGGATTGTGCGACCCGGCGTTGCGCGGATCCGGCAATCCGCATAAACGACAGAGTAAGATTGCACTGGAAATTGAGCCTAATAAATAGGCGCACAGCATATAACAGAGGGCGAAAACGCTCATCGGCAATCTCCAATGTAGATAAATGAAAAGATTTTGTTCGTCTATTGTACATAAAGTTGATAGCATAAGCCTAATAGAATTTTACTGAACCGAGGGACAAATTGATCGATCGCATTTTTATTGAAGGATTAAGCGTTTATGCACAAATCGGGGTGTATGATTGGGAACAGCAAATCAAACAACAGCTGGTATTCGATATTGAAATGGCATGGGATTGCCGAGCGGCGGCGGAAACGGATGATGTGGCGTTGTGCCTGAATTATGCCGAAGTAAGCGAATTTGTGATTGATTATGTACAATCCAAATCGTTTTTGCTTATCGAACGGGTGGCTTATGAAGTGGCGGCACAGCTTCGACAACGATTCGGGATTCCGTGGTTGCGGTTAACGCTGCATAAACCGAAAGCGGTCGCACAGGCGCGCAGTGTCGGTATTATCATTGAGCAAGGCGCGTTGTAGCGGCACATCAGCTGCGCGTTATCGCGCACAGTTCAGTCAATTCATGAATTTCTACCGACGGAAGCAGTCGACATTCGGCAAACGCATTTACTGTGTCGCCCGACAGATTCAGCCATACCGACTGGCAGCCTGCCTGCATAGCGCCTTGTATATCGGTCAGCAGACTGTCGCCGACATGCAGAATTTGCTGCGGCGGCAGCGCAAAATACGCTGCAGTCTGACGAAATAAATCCGCGTGCGGTTTTGCTCGTCCTTGCAAGCCGCCGCGCAGGGTTAAGGCAAACTGAGTAAGACCGATACGCGTAGGATCCACATTACCGTTGGTGATGGCGGCCAGTTTGTAGTGCCGCGACAGTTGCGTCAGCAGTGTCATATTTTGCGGTGGAAGCGTGATTTTGTGGCGCCATTGCAGAAATTCCCGAATGGTCTGTTCGGAAATTCGTTTAATTTCCACCGCACTTTTGCCGTGCGCCGCCAGTAATGCGCGCATGGTTTCCATCCGCCACGCGGTGACGTCTTCAATCAATTGCGGGTGGTGGCGGGCAATTCGGGTTTTCCATTCGAACCAAAGATCCGCGCTAAGCTGCGTCAGCGCACTGCTGTCGCGCAAGGTGTCGATACAGCGCTGTTCCGCCAGACGAATGACGGTCGAATTGTCATACAAGGTATCGTCCAGATCAAAGGTTATCACCTTAAAAGGCTGTAAAGTGCGGTAGAATTTCATGCCGTTTCCTATTTTTTTCGTTTGGCGCGCGGATGCGCCGCGTCATAAACCTGTGCCAAATGTTGAAAATCCAAATGGGTATAAATCTGGGTGGTGGACAGATTGCTGTGGCCCAGCAATTCCTGCACTGCGCGCAGATCCGAGCTGTTTTCCAGCATGTGCGTGGCAAAAGAATGACGCAGCTTGTGCGGATTTAAATGACTGTTTAGTCCTTGTCGCAGCCCCCAGATTTCCAGACGTTTCTGAATGGCGCGATGTGACATCCGATTGCCCAGCGAACTGACGAACAGAGCGTCATCTTTCGGATTAAATAACGACCGCACTTTCAGCCATTGCTGCACGGCGTGTAGGGCATAACGTCCGAAGGGTAAAATCCGTTCTTTGTTACCTTTCCCGATAACTCGCAGTTCGCGCACTCGGGTGTTGAGACTGTTCAGATTCAGTCCTTGCAGTTCCGACAGACGCAGGCCGGAGCTGTACATCAATTCAATTATCGCTTTATCGCGCAGATCGATCGGTTCTTTGCTGTCGTTGGCAAGCAACTGCTGTACCTGTTCCGCATCAATATTTTTCGGTAGGTGTTTCGCCTGTTTCGGGGCGGAAATGCTGACCGCAGGATTTACTTGCAATTCTCCCTGAACCACCAGATAGTTCAGAAAGCGTCGCAGCGCCGATAAACGCAGGGCGAGACTTTTTTCATGCAGTCCGTCTTTGCGGCTTTGCGCCAGAATAAAACGCACCACGCTAGGCGTTACCTGCCGCCACTCATGAATATCGTTGTGCCGTAATATTTCGACGATACGTGTCAATTGGCGCTGATAATTATCCAGCGTATGCGGGCTGACTTGGCGCTCAATGCGTAGATAATTCCAATATTTTTGCAACAACGCCTGCATTACAGATTCTCCGCATAATTAGACAGCCAGCGCTGTAGATGCAATGTAATGATATCCGCCAGATGTTTGAGAAAAGTCGTATCCTGCCCGTTATGAAAGTGCTGTTGATCATGTGCGCCGAACAGTAATAGTGCGGTCGGTTTTTGCCCGGTTTTTGCCTCCAACAAGCAGCATGCCACCGAACCGATAGGAAATTCTTCCGGCAGAAATAACAGGCTTTTTTCCCTGCCGCTCAGCGGTCCGAGATAAAAATGACGCAGACCAAAACGCTCCAGGCGGATTAGCTCAAAGGCTTTGCGATCCAGCCAGAATTGCTCGCCGATATCAGCGTGTTTGCACCAACTGTCGGTAAACAGCAAAATTTTCGCCTGTTGCAGCTCCCATTTCTGCGCCCAGCGATTAAGTGCCGCAATGCCGTCGTTCAGCTGATGACAGGCGGAAAGCTGCTGTTGTAGCGGCATGAGAGCTAAAAAAATATCCTGTTGTTGATTTGCCAGTCTGCCGAAAAACGCCAGTTCGGTTTCTAGTTCTTTTATCCGTTTGCGCTGGCGAGCGAGCTGTGCTTCAATTAATGATATCGTACCATGCTGTTTGTGGTTTACTTGCATGCTGTCGAGTAGGTTTAAATGAGCGGTGAAAAAATCGGGATGCCGTTCAAGATATGCAACAATTTGTTGTTCTGTCAGTGGATTGTTCATTATGCTCACCTTATCATTTATCAGTTTTGCCCGGCTGTGTGGTTTGATGTGTAGTGCTAACATCGGCAAAAAACAGGACAGGAAAACCTCAATACGGTTTCCTGTTGTGCGTAAAAGTGCGGTGGATTTTTGGCTTGTTTTTACAGTTTTATCACGCCGTCGTACACATGGGTGGCATCACCGGTCATATACAGCGGATGTCCTTCGCCACTCCATTCGATAAGCAGGCTGCCGCCCGGCAAATCCACCTGCACGCACTGATCCAGCAGCCCCTGCATGATTCCTACCGCCGCCGCGGCACAGGCGCCGCTGCCGCAGGCTTGGGTTTCCCCAGCACCGCGTTCATGTACCCGCAGCTTGATATGATGGCGATCGATGATTTGCATAAAACCGGCGTTCACCCGTTCCGGAAAACGTTCATGATTTTCCAGCAGTGGTCCGAGCTGGGCGACGTTCGCGGTGCTGATATCCTCAACCTGCACCACGCAATGCGGATTGCCCATCGAAACCGCGCCGCACAACACGGTTTGCACCGCAGTGCGCAGAATATAGTTTTTTTCAAATTTATTGGCGCTGAACGGAATTTTGGCCGGTTCCCACACTGGTTCGCCCATATTGACCCGAATCATGCCGTCTTCTTTCAGGCTGAGCAGCATTTTGCCCTTCACTGTGCTGACCGCAATATCCTTTTTATTAGTTAACCCTTTTAATGTCACAAAACGGGCGAAACAGCGCGCACCGTTGCCGCATTGCGCCACTTCGCTGCCGTCGGCGTTAAAAATGCGGTAATGGAAATCCAGTTCGGGATCATAAGGCGGTTCGACAATCAGGAGTTGGTCGAAACCGATACCGCGGTGGCGGTCCGCCAGTTTTTTGATAGTTTCGGTCGGGAAGTAAATGTTTTGGGTTACCGCATCCACCACCACAAAATCATTTCCTAATCCGTGCATTTTGGAAAACTGCATGTTTCCGTCCTTAAAAATTCGTCGATACTGTCACGCATTATAATCAGCAAGACATAGTGAGTAAATAATCATTGTTTTCCCGTTAAGTGATCCCTATCAAATTTTTAGATTTAATAGATTTTATTTAAAAATATTTTACGTTTTCTCTTGAATTCCACCGATTAGGTATTACTTACATGGCATGGATGACACATCTGTATCGACAGCATGGCATCAGACGGAGGATTTTATGAATATTGAAAAATTTACCACTAAATTTCAGCAGGCACTGGCGGAAGCGCAGTCGCTGGCATTGGGCAAGGATAACCAGTTTATTGAACCGGTGCATTTAATGACGGCGCTGCTAAATCAACAAGATGGCTCGGTTGCACCGATTTTAACCGCCGCCGGCGTTAATGTCGGGTTGTTAGGCAATGAATTACACGCCGAGCTTAACCGCCTGCCGCAGGTTTCCGGTAACGGCGGCGACGTGCAGATTTCGCGCGCTTTGCTTAATTTGCTGAATCTGTGCGATAAACTGGCGCAGCAAAAACAGGATAAATTTATTTCTTCCGAGCTGTTTTTATTGGCAGCATTGGAAGATAAAGGCAGTTTAAACGATATTTTACGTAAGTGCGGTGTAAA
Source organism: Haemophilus massiliensis (assembly GCA_000752995.2). Lineage (GTDB taxonomy): Bacteria > Pseudomonadota > Gammaproteobacteria > Enterobacterales > Pasteurellaceae > Necropsobacter > Necropsobacter massiliensis_B. Next base: position 124,948 of record LM994636.1, read on the forward strand.
AAAAGAACGTTTGCAGCAGGCGATTGATCAAATACGCGGAGGACAACAAGTGAACGATCAGAATGCGGAAGACAGCCGTCAGGCATTGGAAAAATATACCATTGATTTAACCGCAAGAGCGGAAAGCGGCAAGCTTGATCCGGTGATTGGGCGTGATGAAGAAATTCGCCGCACCATCCAAGTGCTGCAACGGCGTACTAAAAACAACCCGGTGCTTATCGGTGAACCCGGCGTGGGGAAAACCGCTATTGTCGAAGGGCTGGCACAGCGTATTGTGAACGGTGAAGTGCCAGAGGGATTAAAGAACAAACGGGTGCTGTCACTGGATATGGGCGCGCTGATTGCCGGGGCGAAATACCGCGGTGAATTTGAAGAACGCTTAAAAGCCGTGTTAAACGAACTGGCGAAAGAAGAAGGGCGCATTATTTTATTTATTGATGAAATTCATACCATGGTCGGTGCCGGTAAAACCGACGGCGCTATGGATGCGGGTAATCTGCTGAAACCATCTTTGGCGCGCGGCGAACTGCATTGTGTGGGCGCAACGACGTTAGATGAATATCGTCAGTATATTGAAAAAGATGCTGCGCTGGAACGGCGTTTCCAGAAAGTGTTTGTGGATGAACCTAGTGTTGAAGACACCATTGCGATTTTGCGCGGGTTGAAAGAACGCTATGAAATTCACCACCATGTACAGATTACCGACCCGGCGATTGTGGCGGCGGCAACGTTATCACACCGTTATATCAGTGATCGTCAACTGCCGGATAAAGCCATTGACTTAATCGACGAAGCGGCAAGTTCGATTCGCATGGAAATTGATTCCAAACCACAACCGTTGGATCGGCTGGATCGCCGGATTATTCAGTTGAAACTGGAACAACAGGCGTTGCAAAAAGAAGATGACGACGCCAGCCGCAAACGGCTGGAAATGCTGGAGCAGGAATTGGCAGAAAAAGAACGCGAATATGCCGAACTGGAAGAGGTGTGGAAAAGTGAAAAAGCCACGCTTTCCGGCGCACAGCACATTAAAGCGGAACTGGAAAATGCCCGTACACAAATGGAGCAGGCGCGCCGTGCCGGTGATTTAAACAAAATGTCTGAATTGCAATACGGTCGTATTCCTGAGCTAGAAAAACAACTGGCGCAGGCGGAAACCTCAGAAGGCAAGGAAATGACCTTATTGCGCTACCGCGTTACCGATGAGGAAATTGCCGAAGTGCTTTCCCGCGCCACCGGTATTCCGGTTGCCCGCATGATGGAAGGTGAGAAAGAAAAACTATTACGGATGGAAGATGAACTGCATAAACGGGTTGTCGGTCAGGATGAAGCCGTAGTGGCGGTGGCAAATGCGATTCGCCGCAGCCGGGCGGGATTGTCCGATCCGAATCGTCCGATCGGTTCGTTCCTGTTTTTAGGTCCGACCGGGGTAGGGAAAACCGAACTGTGCAAAACGCTGGCGAATTTTATGTTTGACGACGAAAATGCTATGGTGCGCATTGATATGTCCGAATTCATGGAAAAACACAGCGTTTCCCGTTTAGTGGGTGCGCCTCCGGGCTATGTGGGGTATGAAGAAGGCGGTTATTTGACCGAAGCGGTACGCCGTCGTCCGTATTCCGTGATTTTGCTCGACGAAGTGGAAAAAGCGCATCATGATGTGTTTAACATTTTATTGCAGGTACTGGATGACGGGCGTTTAACCGACGGTCAGGGGCGCACCGTGGATTTCCGCAATACCGTTGTGATTATGACCTCAAATCTGGGTTCCGATCTGATTCAGGAAAACCGCGATCTCGGTTATGACGGCATGAAAGAAATCGTGATGTCGGTGGTGAGCAAACACTTCCGTCCGGAATTTATCAATCGTATTGATGAAACCGTAGTGTTCCACCCGCTAGGTAAAGAAAATATCCGCGCTATTGCGACGATTCAGTTACAACGGCTGGTTAAACGTATGGAAACCCATGGCTACGCATTGCAATTTAGCGACGCGGCGCTGGATTTCATCGCGGAAATCGGTTATGACCCGATTTACGGCGCAAGACCGCTGAAACGCATGATTCAGCAAGAAGTGGAAAATCCACTGGCACAGCAAATTCTATCGGGCAAATTACTGCCGGGTAAAACTGTGACTATTGATGTTGTTGAAGGGAAAGTGGTCGCAACTCAATAAAAATAGTTAAAAATCCGACTGCACTTTGATCTGCACCCCAAAAGTTGGGCTAATTTCCAACTTATTAAGGTGCGGATTTTTTTATGATTAAATATCTCCGACCAAAACCACGTCGCACCCAAATCAAAGCCTTCCGCCTCAAACGGCTTAATCCGACCGCCAAAATCATTCGCAGCTTCTAAAATCACATAATCATCAATTCCTTGCTCACTCAGTTTAAAGCCAGCATAAAGCCCAGCTAAACCACCACCAATAATGGCATATTTGTACGTTTTCATTTCGTCTCGTCTCTCCACTCGTTGAATACGCATATTATCGGGGTTTAGGGAAAGGTTACAAATGAGATAAAATGGTTGGTGTTTAAAGGAAATCTTTAATGAGATAACAGCTCAAAACGAGCGGTTATATTTATTTTAAAATTTGCAAATTTTCACATATTCCGTATGATAGCCCTTTATCGTTAACCAAAGGTAAATCATTGTCTTTTTGTATTGAGAGGAAATATGTCAAATTATTTCAATGAGATAAACCAAATAAAAGAACAGATTGCATAAAGTTCATTGGCGGTATTGTATATCAAAGCACTACATTGTGGCGCTTGCGCAGTGATTGAAAAGCAGTTAGATGAGTTATTGGCAAAAATGCCTGAATTTGAAGCAATGAAAACCAGTATTGCTGAATTGCCTGAGCTTGCCAGTCATTTTTATATTTTAACAGCGCCTGCGATTTTGTTATTTTACCAAGGTAAAGAAGTGGAGCGTTTCGCCCGTTTTGTTCCTCAAGCAACACTTACAGATATATTACAAAAATGGCGTGAGATTGCTGAATATCACCAAAACCATTAAACAAGCGGTCAGATTTTCTGACGAATTTGCAAAGGCATTATGTCGTTTTTATCCATTCCCGAAACACCCTAACTTTTTCCCACTCCGCTTTTTCCGCTGGAAAAACAAGGTAGTATGCCAAACTGGTTAAGCAGTCAATTTCGGGAAACAGGCGTACAAGTTTGCCGTTTTCCAAGTCGTCTTTTGCCATAATGCTGCGTGCCAGTGCCACACCTTGTCTGTCTATTGCGGCTTGCAGCACTAGTGCGGAGTTGTCGAGCCGTAAGCCTTGTTTAAGCATTGCCACGGGGATTTTCGCCGCAGCAAACCATTGTTGCCACGAGATAAATCCTGTAGAGGCGTCCATTGTGCTATCGTGAATCAGCGTGGCATGTGTCAGTTCAATCGGGTTTTGAAACCGGGCGGCAAGCGCAGGTGAGCAAACGGGAAAGAGCGTTTCGTCAAATAATTTTTCGCTGAGCAAGCCTGCCCATTTGCCGCCACCGTAGCGGATGCCGATGTCTATATTTTGTTCAATAAAATCAATGGGTTTTGGGTCGGTGTGCAGACGAATGGCAAGATTCGGGTAAATTGCGTAAAACTGCTCCAAACGGCGCAACAGCCATTTACTGGCGAAAGCAGGGCTAACCGCCAAGGCAAGCGTTTGATTTTCTTGTTCGTTTTTTAACGCTGCCAAGCCTTTTGCCAAATACACCAAACCAGTTTGTACGTCGGGCAGTGCGTTTTTGGCGGCGTTGGTTAAGGCTAAGCGTTGCTGACCGCCAGCCGTACGCTGAAACAATTTCACGCCCAGTTGATTTTCCAGCTGTTTTACCAACTGCCCAACTGCCGCAGGGGTAACAAATAATTCTTTTGCCGCCGCAGAAAAACTTTGGTGACGCGCAGTGGCTTCAAAGGCGTTGAGTGATTTCAAATAAGGCGTGATATTTTTCATAGTGATTACATTAAAGATTTTCTTTATATCGGGCGCAGTTTATCTCGTTTGTCCAAATCGTTCAAGCGCACTACAATACCGTTATTCAAACAGCGATTCACTTTTAAGTAAAGGACAGATAAATGAACATTCGACAAATCGTAAACAAGCGTTATTCCACTAAAGCCTTTGACGCAACGAAAAAAATTTCGGTAGAAGATTTTGAGCAATTGAAAGCCGCAATGCGAGGCAGTCCGTCTAGCGTGAACATTCAGCCTTGGTATTTTGTGATCGCAGACGACGAGGCAGGCAAAGCGCGTATCGCCAAAGCCGCGGCGGATTTTCCGTTTAATTTGCCAAAAATCACGGAGGCTTCACATGTAGTTGTTTTTGCGGCAAAATTACATGCCGATGACGCATTTTTAAACGATATTTTAGCGCAAGAAGACAAAGACGGACGTTATGCTACGGCTGAATTTAAACAAGGTGGTGAGGATGCACGCCGTGCGTTCTTAGGCATTCATCGCAACAACATTAAAGACGAAGAACAATGGTTGTCTAAACAAGTACATATCAACTTGGGCTTTACCCTTATGGCCGCCGCCGCGCTCGGCATTGACAGCGTGCCGATGGAAGGCATTGATTTTGCGAAATTAGATGAAGAATTTGGCTTGCGTGAGAAAGGTTATACCGCTGTTGAAATCATCGCTTTTGGCTACCGAAAAGCAGATGATTTCAATGCCAAATTGCCAAAATCTCGTTTGGAAGACAATGTGATTTTCAGTAAGGCGTAAAAGATTTCGTTTAGTGAAGAGATTGATGAGCTACATTTCAACTCTTGGACAGATAAATAAATCTAGGTTAAATATTGAGTCCGGTATTGTATCGGGCTTGAATTGTTTAACCTAAATTTAATGCGTTCCTTGTTATAATAGCGAATAAGTCATATTGCCTGCCCTAATTCATCAACGTGTTAAGCCGGTGGGAATAAAAATATTCCGACTTCGGTGTGTAGAAAAGCGTGCTATCGCCGTATTATTATAGCAATTCCCTGTTTTATGTTCTGCGTGGTATAGCGAATTGTCTTCTTGATTTTTTCTTTAGTTTTGTGGCGGTTAAATACAATTGAATAATATTTGCCCATGAAAATCCGCATCTTAATCAGTCAGCTGTGATGTTCGACTTTCAGATGCGGATTAAAGTGCGGTCGTTTTTTATTGATTTTCGGCAAAACGCTTAACCGATTCTCAAGTGCTGATGTGGCTTTTATTTGTCGGAAAACGGACGGTTAATTTGCGACATGGCGAATATCCGCCAGATAAATGGCCGGTTTGCCCTCAGCGTCGCTGCCGAATAGCACCGCACTATCATCTGGCGTAAAAGACGGATGCGGGTGAGTAATTTGGCGGTCGCCATCCAATACTTTCCATGAAGAACTGTGTTTCGCCAGTTTCACGATACGCTGTTTTTCTATATTGAATAAATACAGGAACGGATCGTTTTCGATGTTGTAGCTGTTGCTGTCGTCCACATCCACTGGCGAATCGCAACCATCGCCGACTAATAGCTTGCCGTTGAAATTACTCATTAAGTGCGAGCAGGGCGGCATGGTAATTAAGCGGGTATTTTCCAATGTCATCGGATCCACACTGTAAATAACGCGTTCAGTTTGCCCTTTAAAGTAGGATACGTAAATCATCTTTGAACCGTCCGGCACCCAGAATTCGTGGGTACAGGATTCCCCTGGCTGCTGTACTTTGGCTTTTCTGACGTTGCTGCCGTCTGCGTTGATAAACCACATGCGCGCATCCACCAAATCGTGCGGACCTTCGTGACAGAAGCCGATAATGCTGTCGTCAAACGGGCGATAAGTCGGATGACCCAGCCAGCCGTTTTCCTGATGCACCACCTCCAGCTCGCCGGTTAAAATATCCACTTTAATTAAGCGGCAAGTAGGCTTGGTGTGATAAAACGCTTTGAATTTATCCCAATCGGTCAGCGGCTGCCAGCAGGATTTTAGAATTTCGATACCGACTAATTTCGTGCAATCGGAATTGGCTACCCATGTGCCGTAACCTTTCCAGTTTTCATCCACCGTATAAATGACTTTTTCTTCCAACGTGTGCAAATCCACTTTGCGTAAACTGGATTCGTTTTTTACATAGAAAAAGGCTTGATCATCATTGGCGATAAAGCCGCCGAACGTATTATCGCCTTTTCCTTCGGTTAGCTGGGTTGCGATTTGCGTTTGCATATCCAACAAATAATAATTGCGATTGCCGTCGAAATCACCGGCAAACAGCAATTTGCCGCCGTCTTTGGTGAAGCATTTTTGATAGAAATAATTGCGGTGGCAAGTGACGTTTTGCGGGGTTAAACGGGTCACTTTGGTTTGGGTATCCGAATCGATAAACGATTCGAACCGTAACTGAATTTTCTTTCCTTTAGCCATAAATACATCCTCAATGTTGCTCATTATTCGAAAAAACAATAAATGAGCCTACGCCCATTTATTGTTGTAAGTGAACGTTATTTTAGCTCCGCACTGCGTTTTAAGCCGTAACCGACGGCGAATATTGCCAAAGAACAACAGGCGAACAGCATTCTGCCCCACATTGGGTTCGGAATCAGTACCATTAATAATAAACCCGCCGCCATGATTAAGACCAATGTACTGAGTTTTTTGCGTTGAGCACGGTCGATTTCATCCTGACCTTCAACGGCGATACATTCGGTATCCACATCTTTAAAGAAAGCGATTCTGTTTGCTTTGTTATCGTCTTTTTCTTCTTTGTAAAACAGTATGGTTAAGCAGAAGAAGCCGGCGGTAAAGAACAAATGTGCAGCAATGGTGATAATGACTTTGAGCTCAGAAATTTCGCGTTTAGTTAAGCCTTCTACCCCAAACCAGCTCGCCACATATTCCGGCGTGAATAGGTTAACCACGGACCACGAAACGAACATGCCGAATACGACGGTTGCCCACGGCGCCCATTTCGGGGTTTTACGGATAATAATTCCTAAGAATAACGGCACCAGAATCGGGGATTGTAACAAGGTTGCGACTTGCATCATCAGATCGAACAAACTTAAATGTTTTAAAGAGTTGAAAAATTGTGCCATTAAGATAACCAAAATGCCGTTCACAATGCACACAATCTGACCTGCACGTAATAATTCTTTATCGTCGGCTTTGCCTTTCCGCACAATCGGAGCATAAAAGCTGCGCACGAATACACCGGAGTTGCGGTTTAATGCGGAGTCCATGGATGACATGGTGGCGGCGAATAAACCTGCCATTAACAAACCGACGGTACCGAGCGGCATGAGGTTGCGTGCGAATACCAAATAAACCGCATCGGAGGCTTTTTTGCCCAATTCCGGATAAGCCTGTGCGGCGTCAGGGTAAATGATTGCGGTTACCCAAGGCGGGATAAACCAGATGATCGTTCCGAACAACATTAACAGCAAAGCAAAGATTGCCGCTTTGCTGGCGTTTTTAGAATCTTTGGCGTTTAAGAAACGATAAGATTCCTGCATGTTATTGATGCTTTGTAATTGCTTTACGATAAAGAACAGGAAAGTGCATACGAGAATCAATGGATAATTCATATCCGGTCCGGATACAAAACCGCCCGGGAATTTTTCGATAATTTCACTTGGCCCGCCGACAACTACTAAGCCGACCACCGCGCAGGCAACGGAAATAACGGCGACGACCAGCATTTGTACGAAATCCGATGCCACTACCCCCCATGCTCCGCTTAGCAAGGACACTAATAAGACTGAAATTCCGGTGACATAGATGGTTACGGTAATATCGGCGTCAAATACCGCGGAGGCGAACACGGACAAGCCGTTCAACCATACGCCTGCGTTGATCACGCTAAGCGGAATAATTACCCAAGTGAAGAATTGCTCATTAGTTGAACCGAAACGACGTCCGATGGCTTCAGTCGGTGTATCGACGCGCATTTGGCGGAACCGTTTGGCGAAATAGAAATAAGCAAATACATAAGCGACCATATTACCGACGAATACGGCAATCACTGATAAACCGTCGGTAAAGGCTTTGCCAGCTGCACCGGTGAACGTCCATGCGGAGAATTGGGTCATAAATGCGGTACCGCCTACCATCCACCACAACATTCTGCCACCGCCGCGAAAATAATCGCTGGTGCTGTTGCTTGCCATTTTTTTAAACACTAAGCTGATTGCCACAATGATGCAGAAATAGCCGGCTATCACTAAATAATCCGTAATCATAGAATAACGCCTCCAATAAGTCATGTCTTATTACCGGCGTTAAATCTAGCATATCGGGAAACAAAAAAATGTGATCAATATCTATTATTCAAAACATTGTTTTATTTTTATAGAATTTTTGTTTTGTATTTTTTAAATTTGATATTTGTTTCTCTGTCTGACCGCTTCATCCCAAAAACTAAAGCAGGGCAGCGAATCCGATGCCCTGTTATTTTATCGAAACAAGTCAATGTGTTAACGCAATAATTGCTGAATTTTTTTCACCTCTTGCAGACCATCGTTATTTTCGGAAAACTCTATCTGGGTTAATGCCTGCAATTTTGTTATGACGTCAGTGTGTGGTTGGGTCATGTCAGTGGTCGTTAAAAACACATTGTCGGTTAACACATTGCCGTTGACCACATCCGGATATCGGCTTTCCTGATGAAAGCGGAAAGAGCGGTTGTGCGTAAAGTTGCCTTGCTTAGGACTGTTCTCATACGGACTTTTTCTGAACAGGAAATTAAAGCGTTTGTTGTCAATTGCCACATTGTCCGCGACGGTGAACGTACCGGGATTAAAATTGTCGGTAAAACCGTCCATATTGTTGCGAAACGCAAGGCTGTGAGTAATCACATGGGGTACCGGAATGCCTTCGCCGCCCAGTTTAAAGCCGTTGCCGATGGAGGCGCTTTTGCTTTTGACTTGCAAGGTTTGCCCGTTCATAAAGGCAACGGAATCTTTAATGGTGACCACGCCGTTCGGACCGTCTTCCACTTTATTGAACAGATCCCAACCGTCGTCAATATTATGGTGCGAAATACAACGGATAAAGGTATTACCGTCGCCCACTCGCATTTTGGCGGCAAAGCCATCGGCGTTAATTTGTGAATCGTCCATATTATTAAAGCTGATACTGTCGCTAACGATATTGTCGCGGGCCCACAATGGTCTGCCGATTTTTTCCGGTGAGGTAATTTGAAAACCGGTATCCGGCGCATCGTGAGTGACGATATTGCTAAAATTATTGTGGCTGCCCTGTACGATGAAACTGGCGCCCGCCACTTCAATATCCTTAACATTCCAGAAACTGGCGTTGTGCCGTACTTCCCCGACGAATTTTACCTGATCTTGCACGCCTTGCAGTGTTTTTAATGCCCCTTTTAAACCACTGCTTTCGGCACTGATTTCAACCGCAGGGTATTTGCCCGGCTGTAGCTGAATAGTGCCGCCCGGTGGCAATAGTTGAAGTGCGGTGTTTAAATCCAACGGTTTTTGCCGGGAACCGTCGCCGTCTGCCGTACCGTGCGGAGCGACATATAATAAATCAGGCTGTTTTAAATGAGATTGTTCGATACTGAAACTGGTCTCAAAGCTTTTTTTTTTCAGCTTTTCTTTCGGTATGAATTGTACGTTCAGCTCGGTTTTCGCGGAGACTAATTTCATTTTATAGGTGATAAATTCGCCGGCTTTGATCAGTGCCGACTGAAACGCGGGTTTACCCTTTTGGCTCAGTATAAATTGACCGTCATAATTCGCGCGCGCTTGGAAGATGTAGTCTTTTGCGGCAGTTTTATGCGGGGATTCAATACTGACGACTAACGGCAATGTTTTCGGCGTGAATGTGGCCGGTTTAACCGGTTTGCCGTCGTATAATTGTAAATCCACATTTTCCACCGTAATTTTGGCATTGCGGGCGGCGAAGAAGCCGAGATATTGCGTTTGAGCGTTCTGGTTGGCAAGAATGCCGGGATTGACGTGATCCAATACTTTTTTATATTCTTTGTCTCCCTGACGGTAAGTCAGCACAAACCCCCGATCGTTTTTTTCCACTGTTAAATGTAATTTCCGCTCTTTAAAATCAATACCTTCCGCATAATCTTCGCGTACCTGTCGATTGCCCGCGGTGCCCCAAGGATCGTTAATGCCTTCGCGATAAGACGCGTTGATATTCACTTTGCCGTTATGTTCTCTGGCATTGCTGCGCAATAGATTCATTACCATATTGGATGCAGCGGGAAATTCTTCGTAACCGACGGGCTGCGGCACAGCTCTCGGTTTGCCGATAATATCACGCACCATAATGCCGGCACCTTCCTGACGATTCGGTTTAGCGCCGGTTTCCGGACCGAGTTGCTCAAGATAAATATCAGCCGAAATCACAAAATCGGTATTAATCGGCAGCTCGGTATAGTAATAGGTAATGCCTTCATGCGAATTCGCCAGCTTGCCGCCGCGGCTTTCAATACTAAAGCGGGGTGCAAGCGCGCCCTCTTGTACCGGCATACCGTCAACGGTAGTGTGATTGATGCCGACTTTTTCCGGCAAAATGGTTGAACCGAAGTTTAAATCGGTAGATTGACCGAAAGTGATACTTTTCCATATCAAATCTTTCGGGCTAAGGGTACCGGCAATAGCAGATGCCGAACATAACGTTAAATAAAAAAGAGCGGTCAGTTTTTTGGTGATCATAGAGATTCTCCCGAGTGTTCAGACAAATGTGTTCACCTCACCGGAAACAACGGATTTTCTGTGATGCGGTCTTGTTTGATGATGTGATATGTGCATAACCATTGCAATATATGAAAATAGTTTCAGCAACCTTTAATTATGGGATTCACGGTGGGCAATGTATCACAGCAGAAAAGCGAAAACTGTGATCATAATCTTAAAATTAAAACAATGTTTTGTTTTTATTGGGTGATCGTATAAAAAAGGGCAGTCGAATACTGCCCGAAAGTCGCCTATGCTGGGGAAAAGGCGTGAAGAATGCGGTGGCTGAGGCTTTTTCTATTCCGCCACCTTGCGGAGATTCTCTATAGTTCAATGAAAAGAGAAACGCGGTTTCAGACCTATTTAAGAAAATCTTTTCTCATCGGCGTGAAAGTGTCTAATAAGACGCCGGCTTGCAAACAGATACAGCCGTGCGTCACGTTCGGCGCTTTATATAATACATCCCCGGCATTGACGATCTTCGTTTCGTCACCGATAGTAAATTCAAAGCTGCCGGATAATACATAGGTTAATTGTTCGTGCGGATGATTGTGCATTGCGCCGACAGCACCTTGTTCAAAGTGCACTTCCACTGCCATGATGTTGTCACTGTAAGCAAGCATTTTGCGTTTAACCCCGCCGCCGAGATCCTCAAGGGGAATATCTTTGTTATACACAAACGTCATATTTCCTCCCTTATTTCACTAGACTTACCACTTCGCGCACCAGACGTCCGATTTCATCCCAATTTTTTGCCGCGATCAGGGATTTTTCCACAAACCAAGAACCGCCACAGGCAATCACATTGGGAACGGCGAGATAATCTCGGATATTGTGTGTGCCGATACCGCCGGTCGGCATAATTTGTAATTGCGCATAAGGACCGAGTAACGCTTTAATCATTTTCACACCGCCGCTGGCCTCCGCCGGGAAAAATTTTACCGCGCGAATCCCCATTTCCAGCGCCGCTTCAATCGCCATGGGGTTGTTGACGCCTGGCGTAACGGGAATATTCAGTGCCTGACATAATTGCACGATCCGCGGGTTAAAGCCCGGTGTGACGATACAATCGGCGCCAGCATGTTGGGCGCGCACCACCTGATCCGGCGTCAGCACCGTGCCTGCCGCGATCAAAATAGCCGGATTATGGCGACGCAGCAGACCAATCGCCTCTTCCGCCGCGGCGGAACGAAACGTGATTTCCACTACCGGCAACCCGTTGGTTGCCAAGGTTTCGGCAAGGGGCAGAATATCTGCCGCATTGTCCAGCGCGATCACCGGTACTACTTTTAATAGCGCCAGTTTGTCGATAATTTGTGCTGTGGTATAACTCATAAGTTGTTCCTAATTAAATTCGTCAATAAAATGTGCGGTGGCGGCGCTGTCGATAATCGCGCCTTTATGCTGAATTACCACGCCTGCCAATGCATTGCCTTGTTCACAGCAGCGCGCAAGTGGTTTATTTTGCAGATAGCCGTTTAAAAAGCCGGCGTTGAATGCATCGCCCGCCGAGGTGGTATCCACTACATTATCAACCGCGTCGGTATGGATTTGTTGTTCTTCGCCATTAAAACTGCTGAAAAACGCACCGCACTTTCCTTGTTTCACTACCACGGTTTTTACCCCGGCATTTTTTAGGCGGCGCACCGTGTGTTGCGGATTTTCATCCTGCCAGATTGCCTGTTCGTCATCAAAGGTGACTAATGCCAGACTGACAGCGGGAAAAAGTGCGGTGTAAATTTGCCGAGTTTCTGCCAAAGATGCCCATAAATTCGGACGATAATTACTGTCGAAAGCGATTTCAACGCCTTGTTGTGCAAGCTGTTTAAGTCGATTGATAAGGACGATGCGATCCGGCGGCGGCAAAATTGCCAGCGAAATGCCGCTCAGATAAATCATATCGGCCTTTTCTAGTTGCGCCGAAATTTGCGGGTAGTCTTGATGCTGCAATAAATAGCGGGCGGCGGATTGGCTGCGCCAATATAAAAAGGTGCGTTCGCCCTGTGGATCGAGCTGAATCAAATATAAACCCGGCTGCCGCTGCCCATCGCGCAGTACCAGATCCGTATTGATATTATCCGCCTGCCAGTGTTTAAGCATACCTTGACTGAGTTTGTCGGTACCCAGCGCCGAGACATATTGAATGTCAAGCTGTTGCGCCGGGCTGATGCGGGCTAAATATGTCGCTGTATTCAGTGTATCGCCGCCGTAAGTCTGGTGCATATTGCCGAACGGTTCGCCGTTCAGTTCAATCATACATTCGCCGATTATCGCTATTTTTTTCATTGCCTGCTCCCATGCAAATAAACCCGCCTGTTTGATATAAGCGGGTTTATTGCGGATTGATTAGCTCGCCAAAATATTGCGGACGAATTGTTCGATTGCTTTGTCTTGACAGTTGGCAAAGAAACATTGCTGGAAGCGTTCGCCGCTGACGGCGGTTTTCACCAGTTCCGGATCGATTGCACTCAGCGTGTCCAGATAGTTGTCTTTTACCACCGCTCTTTTTACTTGATCCAAAATGCCGGCGTTACGAATCTGCGGTTCTTTACGTTCTGCTGGATACCCTTCGCCACGCACACCGGTAAAGGCTTTTTCAAACATATAGCGCAGGTTTAATTCCGCACCCCAGCCGAAACCTTTAGCAAAGGCTAATGCCAGTGCGTTGCCGTTATTGATTTGGCAGAACAAGAACGCATCGGTCGGATCCAAGCAATAGCCACACACCACACCGGGGTGGATATTGAGCGACATCATCGCGCCTTGCCCGGTGCCGCAGCCGGTTACTACGAAATCCACCGCTTTGGAATTAAGCAGAATGCTGGCCATAATGCCTAAGTGAATGTAGGTTAGATGGTGATCGTTTTCATCGGACATACCCACGTTAAATACCGCATAGCCCTTCGGATCGACCACAGTTTTTAATTCTTTCAGTACCACAGCGTTTTTAGATGCTTGGCTGTTTTCCATCATTAGTGCAATTTTCATCGTCATATACCTATTTATAAATTAAGTTGAAAAATACTCCGGCACGATATTGTGATTATCTTGCCAGCCAGCCGCCGTCCACTGCAACGGTATAACCGTTGACATAATCGCCAGCCGCCGAGGCTAAGAATACACAAGGGCCGACTAAATCGCTCGGCGTTCCCCAACGACCGGCCGGGATACGGTCTAAAATTTCTTTACTGCGAGCTTCATCGGCGCGTAAGGCGGCAGTGTTGTCGGTAGCCATATAGCCCGGTGCAATGGCATTCACGTTAATATTATATTTTGCCCATTCGTTCGCCATAGCGCGGGTAATGCCCATCACGGCGCTTTTTGATGCGGTATAAGACGGCACCCGAATACCGCCTTGGAATGACAGCATGGAGGCGACGTTGATGATTTTACCGCCGTGTCCTTGCTTGATGAACTGTTTTGCCGCTAATTGAGACAGGAAGAACACGGTTTTTAAATTGATATTGATGACATCATCCCAGTTCTGTTCGCTGAAATCAATGGCATCTTCGCGACGGATAATTCCAGCGTTGTTGACTAAAATATCAATTTTACCGAATACCGCCACGGCTTTCTCGATGAGCTCGGCAAGCCCCTCGTGTTTCATCAAATTAGCTTCAAGATTGACAAATTTGCGGCCTGCAGTTTCAATTTTTTGTTTGGTTTCTAATGGTTCGACCAGATTAATTCCGATAATATCACAACCGGCTTGTGCCAGACCCAGCGCCATACCTTGTCCGAGGCCTGTGTTACAGCCTGTCACTACGGCGACCTTTCCGGTTAGATCAAATAAGTTCATATAGCATCTCCTTGCGACCTGAATATGTAGGATAAAGATTAACTAGCAGCTTCACTTTCTGTGCTGTATGAACCGCATTATATATAGAATAAAAATATATTACAATAAATATGAAACAATATTTCAGTTTATTATGTTTGAATTTGAGATGGCGTAAGTTTTTTTCTTAAAAGAAAACTTTTATGCTATTATTTGTGCTATTGCAAGCGAATTTCGTTTAATCATAAACAGATAACATGTGGATCACCATGGAAAAAGAAACGCAACCGGAAGCAGTATCTTCAGTATTAAAAGTATTTGGTATTATTGAAGCATTGGCTGAACAGAAAGAAATCGGTATCACTGATTTAGCACAACGTTTAATGATGTCTAAAAGTACGACCTATCGTTTTTTGCAGACAATGAAAACGCTGGGTTTTGTGTCTCAAGAAGGCGAAACGGATAAATACCGTTTAACCTTAAAGCTGTTTGAGGTCGGGGCGAAATCTTTGGAATATGTGGATTTAATCACATTAGCCAATAAGGAAATGGCTTACATTGCCAAGCAAACCAATGAGACGTTGCATTTGGGGATGTTGGAGGGTAATGAGATCATTTATCTGCATAAAATTGATTCTAATTATAGCTTAAGAATGCATTCCCGTATCGGGCGCCGCAATCCGTTATACAGCACGGCGATCGGAAAAGTGCTGCTGTCCGACTATAGCGAGGCGGAGGTTAGAGAGATACTGAAAGACGTTACCTTCATTAAACACACCGAAAAAACGCTGGAAAATATTGAGCAGCTTACGCAGGAGCTGGATAAAGTACGGCAACAGCATTATGCGGAAGATAATGAAGAGCAGGAACCGGGCCTAAGATGTATTGCGGCGCCGGTTTATAACCGCTTCGGACATATTATCGCCGGCATTTCGATTTCCCTGCCGACTATCCGTTTTAAAGAAGAACAGTTGCCGTATTTGGTCGGTTTGCTGCAACGGGCAGGCAAAAAAGTGTCTGAACAATTAGGCTATCACGATTATCCGCCAATTGCTGATTAACGACACGCCGCTTAATGGCTGTCTAGCGCTGAACGTCGTCACATACATGAAATAACCCCATTATTTTATTATGGGGTTATTGTTTAATCGGCTTAGAACCGGTAAAGATTTCGGCACTGGTCGTGCTACGAGCAGATATACCGATTTATTCGGTTTGTATGTTGAGCGAAGCCGTTGCATTCAACGGTTGAATATCCAAAACTTCCGCAATATCCACCGCACTTTTTTTAATCCGCCAGCGAATGTTGAATTCATATAACGCGATGCCGTAAATCCGTTCACTGATTTTGCCCTGGAGATAGGCCGGACGGGGATCCTGTCGGATAACCTGACGGATAAAGCGGATAAAGTGCGGTCGATTTTTTTCCAGTTTTTGTGCGGCATCAAATGCCTGCGGTGTAAATTCAACTTGTAATGATGCCTGCGGTTTGTGTTGCGCAAAGCCGCATTGTGCGGCAGGTTCGCTGTCGGCATAGGCAATGTAGGGTTTGATGTCGAAAATCGGGGTGCCGTCCACTAAGTCGATGGCGCCGAGATGCAGCAGCACTTTGCCGTGGCGACATTCAATACGATGTAGTCGTGCTTTGGTCAGACCCAGCGGATTCGGGCGATGGGTAGCACGTGAGGCAAATACGCCGATGCGTCGGTTGCCGCCTAATCGGGGCGGGCGTACTGTCGGCTGCCATTTTCCGACGGGGATTTTATCAAATCGAAAGATAAGCCAGATGTGCGAAAATTGCTCCAATCCGCGCACTGTTTCTGGCTGATCATAGGGCGGCAATAGTTCGACGGTACCGATACCGTCTTCGACCAGATCAGGTTGGCGAGGCACTGAAAATTTTTCCTTGTATGGGCTGTGAATAATGGCAACCGGCTGTAATTGCAGGGATAAATCCGACATATTTTCCTCAAAACAGTTAAAAAGCACGCGATAAACTTGTAGAATATGCCATTATTGTACGCAAAGTGCGGTGAAAAAAAGACTTTTTTCTGAAGTTAAGTGAGAATTATGACAAAAAACACATTAAAAATGTGGATAGAAACGGCAAGACCGAAAACCCTGCCTCTTGCCGCAGCATCAATTATTATGGGCGCGGCGCTAGCCTATCACAGCGGAGCATTCAGTTGGCGCATTACCTTGTTGTGCCTGCTGACGACATTATTATTGCAGGTATTATCGAATTTCGCCAATGATTACGGCGATTATCAGAAAGGCTCGGATACAGCCGAGCGTATCGGGCCGTTACGCGGCATTCAGCGTGGCGTAATCAGTGCTTCACAGCTTAAAGCGGGACTGCTGGCGCTGGTGGCAGCCAGCCTTGTAAGTGGTGCGGTGCTGCTTGCCGCTGCCTATCGGAGCGTGACGGATCTGGTGGCTTTCGGGTTATTGGGCAGTGTGGCGATTATTGCGGCGATAACTTATACTGTGGGTGAAAAGCCTTACGGTTATTTGGGGTTAGGCGATATTTCGGTGTTTACTTTTTTTGGTTTGCTGGGGGTGGCGGGCTGTTATTATTTGCAGGCGCACAATCTGCAACCAGCGATTTTTTTACCGGCGGCGGCAACCGGGCTGCTTGCCGCTGCCGTGCTGAATATTAATAATTTGCGCGATATTGAACAGGATCGCAAAGCCGGGAAAAATACTTTGGTGGTGCGGCTGGGCGCTTATCGGGGACGGCTTTATCATTGCGCGTTATTATCAGTTGCAGCGTTGTGTTATCTGCTATTTGCCGTGCTGCATTTTCGTCACTGGTTCAGCTTTGTTTTCGTGTGTGCGTTTCCGTTATTAATCAAGCACGCTTTGTTTGTTTATCGTAACCATGAACCGCATCGACTGCGCCCGATGCTGGCACAAATGTCGTTATTCGCGTTGCTGACCAATCTGCTGTTCAGTTTCGGCTTGCTTGCGGGATAAGAAAGCGCATATACTAGCAACTGATTTTCAGCTTACATTAAAGGGTACTCTTATGTATATTGATACTTCAGAACTGTGCGATATTTATCTTGATCAGATTGATGTCGTCGAACCTGTTTTTTCAAGCTTTGGCGGTTTAAGTTCGTTTTATGGAAAAGTGACGACAGTAAAATGTTTTGAAAGCAACGGACTGATTGCTGAGATTTTAGAACAGAACGGTGAAGGCCGAGTGCTGCTGGTTGACGGCGGCGGTGCGGTACGCCGGGCATTGATTGACGCCGAGCTGGCGCGTCTGGCAGCGGATAACGGTTGGGCAGGCATTATTGTATACGGTGCCGTTCGTCAGTTACAACAGTTAGAAAATATTGATATCGGTATTCAAGCGTTGGCACCGATTCCGGTAAGTGCGGATGATAATACGATAGGTGAGGCGGATGTACCGGTCAATTTCGGCGGTGTCACTTTCTTCCCGGAAGATTATGTTTATGCGGACTTAACCGGTATTATCCTGTCCCAGGAACCGTTAGAACTTGAAGAGGCGGAAGAAGAATAACATTTACGGCGTTCTCATTTGATAAAATACGGCTGGTTTGGTTGATCAGCCGTATTTTTTTATGATTTTTTCTGATGGAGTTCAAAAAACCGTAAAAAAATCATTGCTTTTTTTTAACAAATTGATAACGTCATATTGCCTGCCATTGCAGGACAAGGTTTTTATCCGTGTTTATTCGTTTGAGGATGTGATTATGAGTTCGACTTCACCGACAAAAACAGCATCAAATAAAAGTGCGATTATTTTTTTAGTCGATATTGTGTTGTTTATTATTTTACTGAATGTATTACCGTTTGATCCGAAAGCGAATAAGGGATTAGCTTTACTCGTCTTTATTGCGGTATTATGGCTAACGGAAGCATTACATGTTACCGTTACCGCATTGCTGGTGCCGTTGTTGGCTATCGGGCTTGGGCTGGTGGCAACCAAGGATGCGCTGGTTGCTTTCGCTGATCCGACGATTTTTTTATTTTTTGGGGGCTTTGCGCTCGCCACGGCGCTGCATATTCAAAAACTTGATCGCATGATCGCCAACAAAATTATGGCATTGGCGAAAGGCAAGTTATTTGTGGCGGTGATTTACCTTTTTTCGATAACCGCATTTTTATCAATGTGGATGAGTAATACTGCAACGGCGGCAATGATGCTGCCGCTGGCAATGGGAATTCTGAGCCAAATGGATAAAACCCAGAATCATAATACTTATGTGTTTGTGCTGTTGGGAATCGCTTACAGTGCCAGTATCGGCGGAATGGGAACGCTGGTTGGCAGTCCGCCGAATGCGATTGTGGCTTCTCAGTTGAAATTAACTTTCTCCGATTGGTTATGGTATGGGTTGCCGATTGCGATTATTTTGATGCCGGTAATGATCGGTACGCTGTATCTCGTTTTCAAACCGAAACTGAATATTCGTTTTGAGCAAAGTTTTGAAAAAATCGAAATGACGAAACCGCGGGTCATCACGCTGGTGATTTTCACCATTATTGCCGCTTGCTGGGTGTTTAGCAGTCAGATTAACCCGCTGTTATCTTCTCTGCTTGGTATGACAAAAAAGATTGGCAGTTTTGACAGCGTTGTAGCGTTGCTGGCTGCCGTGATCATTTGTGTCACCGGTGTGGCGTCTTGGAAGCAGCTACAGGAAAATACCGATTGGGGGGTATTAATGCTGTTCGGTGGCGGTTTAACCTTAAGTGCGGTGCTAAGAGATTCTGGTGCAAGCAAAATTCTGGCTGACGGTATTGTGTTCATGATTGAAGGCGGTCATTTCTATCTTATCGGTTTGTTGGTGGCGGCATTTATTATTTTCTTAACTGAATTTACCTCCAATACCGCAAGCGCCGCGTTGTTGGTGCCGATCTTTATTTCCATTGCGCAGTCGTTGGGTATGCCGGAACTGGGGTTGGCCTTGATTATCGGTTTAGGTGCTTCTTGTGCCTTTATGCTGCCGGTGGCAACACCACCGAACGCTATTGTATTTGGCACCGGTGAGGTACGGCAGCGAGAAATGGTACGCGCCGGCGTGGTGTTGAATATTTTATGTGTGCTGGTTATTGCTACAGCAGCTTACCTGTTCTGGTTTTAATTAATCACCCATTGATTTATAAAATAGCGAAGGATTCTTCGCTATTTTTTTAACGGAATGTTGGAGGTCAGCAATCCTCTGCGATTTGGTGGGCGCCAAGGCTTTGCGTCCGACCGCGCATCTGGAGGACGATCTCCTGTGCGGTTTTCAGCGCATTGTAAATATCAATGCCCTGCGAATCAGCATAGTGCAGCGGACAGTAATGCTTTTCCAGTTCCTCAAGTGTTGTCGCAAGCAACGCTAAATTGCTTTGGGTACGGTAAACATTGGCGAATCGTGTCATATTTTCGCGTATAGTTGCAAGCACTGCAGAGGCGGAAAGGGCGGGATTGCCGTTTGGATTGTCCAGTGCGGCAAAATATGCTTGTATGTGCTCGGTCGCATTAAAGGTCGTTTCGACAGAATTGACTGTTTGATTTTCTTTGATTTTTTGTACCGCTCTTTTGGCAAATACCAGACTGCCGCCAACAGAATTCCCGCCCAGCCGGTTGGCACCCTCAATACAAGATGCCACCTCGCCCACGGCAAATAAACCGTTGACCTCGCTTTGTGCGTATTGATTGATTTTGATTCCACCGTTACAACTGTGGGCAAAAAGGCGGATAGCGATGTTATCCCGACACAGATTGATACCGACTTCCCGCTCCAACCATTGCAGATAAACCTGATAGAATTCCGTTTTGTCCCGATACAGCGCCGGCGAATAATGCAGGTAAACGCCTTTTTCTTCCGGGTGTGCCAATAGATGCCGCATCATGGTGAGATCAAACTCTACACCGGGAAAATCCATACTGAACGGTGCATAATCGCTGCGCGCACGCATCATGGCGCGAAATTGTTGCGGGCTAAGATGCGGAAATAAGCTGCGCCCGTGCCGATCCGTGACGTTAGTGACATATTTCAATGTGTGTTCACCGAATAGCACTTTATATTTCGGCTCGGTGAAAGACGGAATAAATTGAATAAACTCAAGATTAACCAGACTTGCGCCGGCTTGCTTGGCGATATAATGCGCCGAACCGATAATATCTGCCGGATAGAGATTGTCCCGATATAAACCGGCAATTCCGCCCGAGGCTAAAATAATGTTTCGGGTACGGCAGAAAATATAAAAAATTCGACCGCACTTTTGCTGGCTTAAAATGGCGCCCTGTACCTGATTATGCTCGCAGACGATATGCAATAAGGTCGTATTTTCGTAGTGTTCGGTGTGTGTTTGACGGGCAATGATCCGTTGTGCCCGGGCTGCTGAATCTTGCCATTGATCAATCAGATAAATCGGGCGGCTGTAGCGGGCAAAACACGCCGGTCGGTTATCGTTGCGTTTGCGCGGTTGAAAGCCGATCCGGTTGAGTAATTCGATCGATTGTGCCGATTCTTCAATATACGCGCGGACGATATGCGGATCACTTAAACCGTGACCGACAAGGTTGATTTCTTCCTGAAAACGGGCTTCATCATCTTTGCCGCCGCTGACCTGAACGCCTAAGGTGGCTTTTAGCGGAAAATAACTAGCACCACCGCCGATGACGGTTTTACAAACTAAGATCGAGCGCAGGTTTTGGCGTTCGGCTTCTACGCAGCAGGCTAGACCGGCGATTCCACCACCGATAATCAGCACATCGGTTTCAATGAATTGGTTAACGTTAATCTTGTGCATAGGCAAAAATGGGCGGTGAGGCAGATTGTCTCACCGCGTATTGAGGCGTTACAACAGAGACGGCGCCGCATTTAGCAGAATTCTGGTATATTCCTGCTGCGGCTGATCAAACACGCGTGATGCGTCGCCTTGCTCAACGATCAAGCCGCCGTTCATCACGATAATCCGGTCGGAAACCTGACGGACCGTTTGTAAGTCGTGCGAGATAAATACCATGGCGAGGTTTAATTCTTTTTTCAGATCCGCCAGCAGGTTCAGCACTTGTGCGCGAACCGATACATCTAATGCCGATGTCGGTTCGTCCGCCACAATCAGTTTGGGGCTTAGCGCCAGCGCACGGGCAATTGCCACCCGCTGTTTCTGACCGCCGGATAAGCGCGTTGGTTCGACCAATGCCGCCGAACGCGGTAATCCGACTCGTGAAAGCAGTTCGTAAACCCGTTTTTCCCGTTCGTGGGGTTTCAGTACATGATGAATATCCATAGGGTCTTTTAAAATATCCAGTACCCGCATTCTCGGATTCAGTGCCGTGGCGGGATCCTGAAAGATAACCGAAACTTGACGTCCGAACTGTTTACGTGCCTCCGCGCTGCCGTATTTCATTTGTAATCCGTTAAATTTAACCACGCCGGAAGTAGGTTTTTGTAACCCGATAATCACATTTGCCAGCGTGGATTTTCCGCATCCCGACTGACCGACCAGTCCGACGGTTTCGCCTGCGCTGATGTTGAGGCTGACGCCACCGACTGCGGTGAATTTTTTCGGATTAAACAATGTCCCGTCGCGGGAAGGAAACTGTACCACAATATCTTCCAGCTCAATAATCGGTTGCGTTTTTATGACTTTCATGCTCATTGTTTACTCCTCCAAATGAGATGCCCAGATATGTTTAGGGTGATCCCCGACCGGGACAAGTTTTAACTGTTGATGCGGATTGGCGTCCGGTCGTAACGAACGGCTGGCGAAACGATCCCCGTCTGAGAAATCAAACGGTGACGGTACGCTGCCCGGAATCTGGTACAGGCGTTCAGCTCTGCATTCCGTGGACAGCACGGAACCTAATAAACCGCGTGTATATTCATGGGTCGGGTTCATCAGCAGCGGTGTTGTCGGTGCGGCTTCCACCACCTGGCCGGCATACATCACCGTAATATGGTGCGCAATTTGTGCCACTAGAGCCAAATCGTGGCTGACGAAGACCATCGCGAAACCGAGTTTTTCGCGCAGTTCGTTGAGTAGTTTAATGACTTCCGCCTGCACGGTAACGTCCAATGCTGTAGTCGGTTCGTCGGCAATCAGTAACTTCGGTTCACGTGCCAGCGCCATTGCAATCAGTACCCGTTGTCTTTGACCGCCGGATAATTCGTGCGGATAACGGTTTAAGGTTTTTTCCGGATCCAGTTTTACCCATTGTAATAAGGTTTCGGCAGTTTGTTTGCCGCCACGGCTGATTAGCTGTGCCATTTGATCCTTAATCCGCATGGACGGGTTTAAAGCGCTTAAGGCATCTTGATAAATCATCGAGATTTCATGCCCGCGTAACTCATTGAGTTTGTCGGTTTTTAACAGATCATGTTGATTACCAGCACGATCGGTAAATAAGATTTCTCCGCTGATTTTGGCGGTTTTAGGTAATAATCCCATGATCGAAAATGCCGAGATTGATTTGCCACAGCCGGATTCACCGACTAGCCCCATGGTTTCACCTTCGTGTACAGTGAAGCTGATATTGTCCACCAGTGGTGTTTCAGCATAACGGTTCGGAAAGCGAATAGACAGGTTTTTCACCTGAAGGATCGGTTTCGCATTTGGATTGAGACGCATACGATCCGTGCGGGATGCCTCTTTATTCTGTAATTTAAGCAAGTAGCGTTTTAATGCCAAGCCTTCCGCCATGGCTTCCTGTACGTCGGTTGACAGCGGTTTTGATACATCGGATTTGGCAACGGTCGGACTGCGTTTCAGTTTTGGGTTGACTAAGGCGTCGGTTAAGCCTTCGGATAAAATATTCAACGACAGCACGGTTAATAAAATCATTAGACCGGCGAAGGTTGTTGCCCACCAAAAACCGCTCAGAACCAGATTACGTCCTTCGGATAATACGTTGCCCCAAGACGGATGCGGCGGCTGCACGCCAGCGCCGAGGAAAGACAACGAGGCTTCCAGTACAATGGCATCGGCGACCATCACGGTGGCGAAAACCAGCACAGGCGCGGCGGTATTGCGGACTACGTGTTTTAGTAATATGTAAGTGCGGCTACCGCCGATTACACGTTCGGCGCGGATGTAATCTTCCTCCCATTGCGATACAACGTTAGCGCGTACTACGCGGGCAAGCTGTGGCGTGTAGACGACGGCAATCGTCAAAATGATAACCGGTACAGTGTTACCGAATGTGGCAAGTAACACGGCGGCCAACGCAATACCCGGAAACGCCATTAAAATATCCATTAAGCGCATAATAACTTCGTTGCCAAATTTATTGGCGGTTGCCGCTGTTGCACCCAAAATACTGCCGAATACAATTGCCGTGCCGACCGCACCCAGACCGATAAACAGTGAGGTTTGCGCGCCATAAACCAGACGAGAAAAAATATCGCGCCCTAGCCGGTCGGTACCGAACAGGTATTCGCTGCCGGGGGCTTGTACCGGACGTAATGTTTGCAGCGGATCATAAGGTGCGACCCAAGGCGCAAAAATGGCGATTAATGCGACAAACAGAATAAAAATCAGCGCAATTTTGGAGGCGGTCGATAATGCTTTGAATCTTGCACCGCCCGAAGCAAGTCGATCTGCTAATCCTTGACGAAACATTATAAACTCCGAATTTTTGGATTGATGATAAGGTACAGAATATCAACAATGATATTGACCAATACGAAGGTGAATGCGATGGTCAGTACCACGCCTTGCACTAAGTGTAAGTCATGGTTCACGATACCGTTAAAAATCAATTTACCCATTCCCGGCAGGTCGAAGATCTGTTCAATCACCACCGCGCCGCCGAGCAAGTAACCTACGCGTAAACCCAGTACGGTAACCGGGGTAATCAGCGCATTGCGCAATACGTTATGACGTATAACCGTTGCATAAGGTACACCGTTACCGATTGCGGTACGCACATAGTCTTTGTCCATTTCTTCTACCATGGTGGTACGCACCACACGGATTAGTGAGGCGCAGACGGGCACCGCCAAGGCGAGCGACGGCAGCGTCATTGAACGGATATAGCCGCTCGGATCTTCACTGAACGGAATAAAACCGCCCGATGGAAACCAGTCCAGTTCCAGCGCAAACCATTGAATTAATAAAATACCCAGCCAAAAAGAAGGGGTCGCGACCGCCGCTACGGAAAGCAAGCGGATAATTTGATCAACCCAGCTGTCACGGTAAAGTGCGGCGATAACTCCTAAGGTAAATGAAACGACTGCCGCCAAGAAGACCCCGATAAAGGTGAGCTGTAATGTAAGCGGGAAAGATTTTGCGATAAGTGAAGTAATCGGCTGTTCCGGCGGCGTTGTCATGCCGAAATCAAATTGAATCGCATTGCCGATAAAACGAATATATTGAACGATAATCGGATCATTAAGTCCGTGTTGTTCGCGGTAAAGTTGTTTCGCCGCTTCACTGGCGCTTTCACCCAGCGCGACGGTAGCCGGATCTCCGGGGGTGAATTGCAGAATAATAAAGACCAATGCGCTTACGCCGAGCATCATTATTGGTAATGCCATCAGACGGCGTAATAACAAACGAAGTACGATTTCCATTTTTTTCTCCAACTACAAGAACGGTTCGTAGGATAGCTTGTATAAATAAATTGTATAAAAAACGGCGGATTGATTAATTGTCTGATTAATTGTGCCGCCGTAGAAACATCTGAGGAACGATTCCTTGAAATTCCCACCTCGGTTGGGCGAGGCGGGNTGATACATCGGATTTGGCAACGGTCGGACTGCGTTTCAGTTTTGGGTTGACTAAGGCGTCGGTTAAGCCTTCGGATAAAATATTCAACGACAGCACGGTTAATAAAATCATTAGACCGGCGAAGGTTGTTGCCCACCAAAAACCGCTCAGAACCAGATTACGTCCTTCGGATAATACGTTGCCCCAAGACGGATGCGGCGGCTGCACGCCAGCGCCGAGGAAAGACAACGAGGCTTCCAGTACAATGGCATCGGCGACCA
Source organism: Haemophilus massiliensis (assembly GCA_000752995.2). GTDB lineage: Bacteria > Pseudomonadota > Gammaproteobacteria > Enterobacterales > Pasteurellaceae > Necropsobacter > Necropsobacter massiliensis_B. Next base: position 150,353 of record LM994636.1, read on the forward strand.
TCACGGTGGCGAAAACCAGCACAGGCGCGGCGGTATTGCGGACTACGTGTTTTAGTAATATGTAAGTGCGGCTACCGCCGATTACACGTTCGGCGCGGATGTAATCTTCCTCCCATTGCGATACAACGTTAGCGCGTACTACGCGGGCAAGCTGTGGCGTGTAGACGACGGCAATCGTCAAAATGATAACCGGTACAGTGTTACCGAATGTGGCAAGTAACACGGCGGCCAACGCAATACCCGGAAACGCCATTAAAATATCCATTAAGCGCATAATAACTTCGTTGCCAAATTTATTGGCGGTTGCCGCTGTTGCACCCAAAATACTGCCGAATACAATTGCCGTGCCGACCGCACCCAGACCGATAAACAGTGAGGTTTGCGCGCCATAAACCAGACGAGAAAAAATATCGCGCCCTAGCCGGTCGGTACCGAACAGGTATTCGCTGCCGGGGGCTTGTACCGGACGTAATGTTTGCAGCGGATCATAAGGTGCGACCCAAGGCGCAAAAATGGCGATTAATGCGACAAACAGAATAAAAATCAGCGCAATTTTGGAGGCGGTCGATAATGCTTTGAATCTTGCACCGCCCGAAGCAAGTCGATCTGCTAATCCTTGACGAAACATTATAAACTCCGAATTTTTGGATTGATGATAAGGTACAGAATATCAACAATGATATTGACCAATACGAAGGTGAATGCGATGGTCAGTACCACGCCTTGCACTAAGTGTAAGTCATGGTTCACGATACCGTTAAAAATCAATTTACCCATTCCCGGCAGGTCGAAGATCTGTTCAATCACCACCGCGCCGCCGAGCAAGTAACCTACGCGTAAACCCAGTACGGTAACCGGGGTAATCAGCGCATTGCGCAATACGTTATGACGTATAACCGTTGCATAAGGTACACCGTTACCGATTGCGGTACGCACATAGTCTTTGTCCATTTCTTCTACCATGGTGGTACGCACCACACGGATTAGTGAGGCGCAGACGGGCACCGCCAAGGCGAGCGACGGCAGCGTCATTGAACGGATATAGCCGCTCGGATCTTCACTGAACGGAATAAAACCGCCCGATGGAAACCAGTCCAGTTCCAGCGCAAACCATTGAATTAATAAAATACCCAGCCAAAAAGAAGGGGTCGCGACCGCCGCTACGGAAAGCAAGCGGATAATTTGATCAACCCAGCTGTCACGGTAAAGTGCGGCGATAACTCCTAAGGTAAATGAAACGACTGCCGCCAAGAAGACCCCGATAAAGGTGAGCTGTAATGTAAGCGGGAAAGATTTTGCGATAAGTGAAGTAATCGGCTGTTCCGGCGGCGTTGTCATGCCGAAATCAAATTGAATCGCATTGCCGATAAAACGAATATATTGAACGATAATCGGATCATTAAGTCCGTGTTGTTCGCGGTAAAGTTGTTTCGCCGCTTCACTGGCGCTTTCACCCAGCGCGACGGTAGCCGGATCTCCGGGGGTGAATTGCAGAATAATAAAGACCAATGCGCTTACGCCGAGCATCATTATTGGTAATGCCATCAGACGGCGTAATAACAAACGAAGTACGATTTCCATTTTTTTCTCCAACTACAAGAACGGTTCGTAGGATAGCTTGTATAAATAAATTGTATAAAAAACGGCGGATTGATTAATTGTCTGATTAATTGTGCCGCCGTAGAAACATCTGAGGAACGATTCCTTGAAATTCCCACCTCGGTTGGGCGAGGCGGGATTTATGGCTATTTGCGACCTACACCAAGGAATGACATACCTGTTGTTGGTAACGGTTGGAAACCGTCCAGCGTTTTATCGTTCCATGCAGTAGGCAGTTTACGGTGAACAATTGGGTACAGTGGTACTTGTTCAGCGATAATATTAATTGCTTTTTCCCAGGCATCTTTTGCATCGCCCGGTGCTTTAGCTTTAATTGCGGCATCAAGCAGCTCCTGTACTTGCGCGTATTCCGGGGTGTCCGACCAGCCGAAGCGTTTTTTCGGCCAGACATCACCGCGATACCACCAACTCAGTAATAAATCCAGATCGTTACTGAATACGGACGGATCGCCCGGTGCCATAACGACTTCATAAGCGCCTTTATCCACATGACCGCCGTATAATGCACCGGATTGCAGATGCTGCAAGGTGACTTTCACACCCGGCAGTTTATTCCAAGATTCCAATACCAACGGCGCACATTCTTTTACCCAAGAGTGATCGGTGGACAGCAGCTGGAAATTCAGGCTGTCAACGCCGGCTTGTTTTAATAATTCAATGGCTTTTTTCTCGTCATAGCTATATTGGGTAGAGGCTTTTACGTAATCCGGATGTGTTGTTTGCACATAAGAAGTCGCGGCTTCCGCATTGCCGAGGAATACCACATCAATCAGTTTTTGCGTATCCAGCGCATAGTGCAATGCTTGGCGTACTTTCGGATTATCAAACGGGGCTTTTTTGCAGTTAAACATTAGGAACAGCAAACCGAAAGATTGTACGGATTCGACCGTGCCTTTCCGTTTCAAGCGTTCGGAATCCAGATATGGTACGCTTTCCATTGCCTGTGTACGACCGGATTCCTGTGCAGTGACGCGAGCGGCATCATCGGAAAGCAGGAACCAGTTCATTTTTTCTACACGCGCCGGATAAGGGCCGTTATATGCGTTGAAAGCTTCAAAGACGATACGGTCGTCTTTTACCGCAGACACGAATTTATACGGACCGGAACCGACCGGGTTGGCGTCAAACGCGGTTTGTCCGACGGATTCAACAATATGTTTCGGGACGATTTTTACAATACCCAGACGTAATTTCAGAATGGCAAACGGGTATTTGAGTTTGAATTCGACCACTTTGTCATCTACTGCTTTGACCGATTCAATAAACGGGATGAACTGGGCAAATAAAGAATTTTTCGCCGGATCCAGCACGCGTTCGTAGGAATATACCACATCTTCTGGTGTGACTGGTTTGCCGTCATGGAATGTCGCCCCTTCACGCAGGGTAATACGCCAGGTGGTTTCATCTACTTGTTCCGGCTCTTTTGCCGCCAGTGCCAGATAAGGCTGGCGAGTGGCTGGATGCAGATCCACCAAACCTTCGAAAATATGCAGATTAGCCGCCATTGCCGAAGCACCGCTGGAAGTCGCAGGGTCGAAACCGGTGGAAAGCGGATAGGCGATACCCGCCTGAATAACGCTGCCAGCCGCAGGTGCTGCCGCGAAAGCTTTCGGTGCGAATGAACCCAAGGTACCGCTAAACGCAATTCCAGCGCCGACACCGGCGAGTACTTTCATAAAATTACGGCGAGATTCATTTTCAATATGATTTGTCATAAACGCTCCTTTAGTGATAACTGAGTTTCTGATGTATAACCGGCATCAGAAATAACATGCTCTGAACAACCATGGGTTCATTTCAGCGTTGTAAAAATGAAGTGAATTTATCAATATTTAAGCGTGAAATGAATTGTTTTTATCATAATATGTTGTATAGCGCTGTCAAGAAGATATCGGAAGGATAATTTATATTTGTGACTTCTATCACGAAAATCAGTGGTTTAGACAAGTTGATAGGATGATATTGAGGCGATTTCAACGTTGCTGCAATTTTTATTATACGGCAAAAATAACAAAGAAAATGTTCGCTTTTTTTGTTATCCTAAGGCTAATTTTTATTTTACGGATAATCTTTATGTACACCGAAAATCTTGAGCAAAATCCACCGCACTTTTCTGAAGCGGAAGAAACAACGCATTTCGGCTTTAAAACGGTCGCCAAGTCGGACAAACAGAAAATGGTGGCGAATGTTTTTCATTCCGTTGCGGGAAAGTACGACTTAATGAACGATCTGTTATCTTTCGGTATTCATCGGCTTTGGAAGCGTTTTACCATTGACTGCAGCGGCGTGCGTAAAGGGCATAAAGTGCTGGATCTGGCCGGCGGCACGGGCGATTTTTCCGCCAAGTTTTCACGGATTGTCGGAGAGGCGGGCGAGGTTATTTTGGCGGACATCAATTCTTCCATGCTGGAAGTCGGGCGAGAAAAGCTGCGTAATCTCGGTGTGGTGGGCAATATTCATTACGTGCAGGCGAACGCTGAAGCGCTGCCGTTTCCCGATAATACGTTCGATTGCGTGATTATCAGTTTCGGTTTGCGCAATGTGACCGATAAAGAAAAAGCGTTGCGTTCCATGTTCCGGGTGTTAAAACCCGGCGGTCGTTTGCTGGTGCTGGAATTTTCCAAACCGATTTTGGATCCGTTAAGTAAAATTTATAATTTCTATTCCTTTAATATTCTGCCGAAAATTGGCGAAGCGGTGGTTAACGACGGCGACAGTTATCGCTATCTGGCGGAATCGATCCGCATGCACCCGGCACAAAATGTGCTGAAAACGATGATGAGCGAGGCGGGCTTTGAGCAGGTAAGCTATTACAACCTGAGCGCCGGTATTGTGGCGCTGCATCTCGGTTATAAATTTTAGGACGATAATATGCTGCTGGATTTTGACATGTTAAAAACGCAATTAATGCTGCCTCAGCTGTTTAACAGCGGTTTGGAAACGCTGTTGAATTATTTGCTACAGCGTTCCGACGGTGCGGCCTATTTGCGTAAATTAAACGGTAAGGTGCTGGCGCTGCGGTTGCAGAAAATTGACATGCCGCTTTATTTTGTATTTTCCGCCCGACGCATTGATCTGCTGCATCAATATGCTGACGAGCCGGATTGTGCCGTAGAAATTGCCGCGGGTTTATTGTTTAACCTACCGAAAAAATCACAGCTCAGCACATGTATTAACGCGCAATCCATTCGGCTGCAAGGCGATTTGCAGGTGTTGCAGGATTTTGTCGGTTTGCTTGAACGGTTGGAAAACGATCCCGCCGAGCTGATTTCCCCTTATGTGGGCGATGTGGCGGCGCATAGTGCGGTCAGTTTTTTGCGCGTTTTCGGCATGGCAATTAAGCGCAAAAGTGCGCAAAGCCAACGTTATTGGGGCGAACGTTTAACCGAGGAATGGGCATTGCTGGCACCGAGTTTAGCCATCGCGGATTTTTGTGAACAGGTAAAAACACTGGAAAAACAGACCGCACTTTTTGAGCGCAAGCTGGCAGATTATGAAAAATGATATGTCGTTTGGCATCATGTTCCCACGGCGGCGCAATATTGTTATTATGGCGCGAAGACAGATTTCGCAGTGATGATTTGAGCGAATGAAATTAAAAGACATCAAACGATTATATACTATCGTCAAAACCTTTCTGCATTACGGCATTGATGAAATCCTGCCGCATAATCGTTATACCCGCCCGCTTCGTTGCTGGCGCAATTCACTGTTTTGGCTGCGCAACCGACATCCGCATCAAGCGTTTGGGCTGCGCCTGCGGCTGGCGTTGCAGGAACTGGGGCCGGTGTGGATTAAACTGGGGCAAATGCTGTCCACCCGGCGTGATTTGTTTCCGCCGGACATTGCCGATGAGCTGGCGTTGCTGCAAGATCAGGTCGCGCCTTTTGACGGACAGTCCGCTCGCGCGCAAATTGAGCGGGCATTGGGCGCAAAGCTTGAAACTTGGTTTGTGGAATTTGATGAAAATGCGCTGGCATCGGCGTCTATCGCACAGGTGCATACGGCAAAATTCAATGCGCAACAGGACGCCGCCGGCAAAGATGTGGTGATTAAGGTGCTGCGTCCGGACATTCAGTCGCAAATCAAGGCGGATTTAAGCTGGATGTATAAGCTGGCGGGTTGGATTCCGCGTTTGTCGGCGGAGGGCTATCGTTTGCGCGCGGTGGAAGTGATTCGCGAATATGAGAAGACATTGCGCGACGAGCTGGATTTGCGTACGGAAATGGCGAATGCCGTTCGTCTGCGCAATAATTTTACTGACAGCCCCATGTTGTATATTCCGCAGATGTATCCGCAGTTCTGCCATCAGAACGTAATTGTGATGGAACGTATTTACGGTATTCCGGTATCGGATATTGAGGCGTTAGAGCGCAATGGTACGGATATGAAATTACTGGCGGAACGCGGTGTGCAGGTATTTTTCACACAGGTTTTCCGCGACAGCTTTTTTCACGCCGATATGCACCCCGGCAATATTTTTGTGAATCCTCGGCATCCGGCGGATCCGCAATATATCGGAATTGACTGCGGGATTGTGGGAAAACTGAATGACAATGACAAACGCTATTTGGCGGAAAGTTTCGTGGCGTTTTTCAATCGTGATTACCGCCGTGTGGCGCAAATGCACGTGGATGCCGGCTGGACGCCGCGCGATACCGACATTGACGCATTTGAACAAGCGTTTCGTGAGGTGTGCGAACCGATTTTCGCCAAACCGTTATCAGAGATTTCTTTCGCACAGGTGCTGCTTAATCTGTTTAATGTGGCGCGTGAATTTAATATGCAGGTACAGCCGCAGCTGGTGTTGTTGCAGAAAACGTTGCTTTATATCGAAGGGCTTGGGCGCCAGTTATATCCGCAGCTGGATTTATGGGATACCGCGAAACCGTTTTTGCAGGATTGGCTGAATGAGCAAATGGGCGTAAAAAACTTGGCTAAACGCATGGTGGGGAAATTACCTTATCTACAAGAACACTTGCCGGAATTTCCGGAAATGCTGATCGGCGCTTTACGTCAACAGCGGTTAATCAGTGAACAGTTGCGTGAGATAAATCTTAAGCTGAGCCGACAGCAGCGCTGGGCTAACAAGGCGTTTGCTTTATTAAGCGGGGGGATTATTTTTATTGGCACGTTGTGGCAATTCAGTGCGTTGCCCGTTGGGCTAAGCGGACTGTTATTGATACTCGGTCTGCTGATTGGGTTCGTCGGCTTTCTCTTACCGTAGCCGCAATTTTTAAAAATAATCTCAATTGACTATTGTTCATATAGGGCAAAACAGTTATAGTCAGCGCTGATTTTATAAATTGATTGCATAGGAGATTAAAAATGGGTCTTGGTGGTGTAAGTATTTGGCAATTATTGATTGTTTTGCTGATTGTCTTGGTGTTTTTTGGCACGAAAAAACTGCGTAATATCGGTTCTGATTTAGGCACGGCGGTAAAAGGGTTCAAGGATGCAATGAAAGATGAACCGAAAGATGCCGAGTTTAAAAAAATCAGCGATGACGCTGAAAAAAAAGCACAAACTGACAATGTAAAAGAAAAAGAACAGGCTTAATCCGTGTTTGATATTGGTTTTTCCGAATTAGTTTTAATCCTGATCGTCGGGCTAGTGGTACTGGGGCCGCAGCGTTTGCCGGTGGCGATCCGTACTGTAATGGGTTGGGTGCGGACAATCCGTGGAATGGCGGCGAATGTGCAAAATGAGCTGAATCAGGAATTAAAATTGCAGGAGCTACAGGAAAGTATTAAAAAAGCCGAGCACCTTAATCTTCAGCAATTATCACCGGAACTCGGTAAAACCGTAGAAGAGCTGAGAGCATCGGCACAAAAAATAAAAGCGGATCTGGAGAAAAAAGCCGCAGAAACCAATACCGATTTCCAGCAACAGATTCGAGAACTGAAAGATTCCGTTGAAAAAACCGTCGACAATAATGAACGAAATACGGAAAACGCCGAACAACAAGGCGATCTTTCGCCAGCGGAAGTCGCCGAATTGGCAGAACAGGATGATCCGATAACGCGTATGGCGAATTATTATCCCGAAGAGGATACGCTTGCCAATGTTAAGCCAACGGAAAATAAGAAATCAGCGAGTTAACTTTTTATGAGTGTTGAAGAAACTCAGCCTTTAATCAGCCACTTGATCGAGCTGCGCAACCGCTTGTTGCGCTGCGTCGTTTTTGTGGCGGTGGTTTTTCTGGCATTGGTTTATTTTGCCAATGATATTTATAATTTTGTGGCGGCGCCGCTGTTGAATGTGATGCCCGCCGGCATGAGCATGATTGCCACCAATATTGCTACACCGTTTTTCACCCCGCTTAAATTGACCGGTGTGGTTGCAATCTTTTTATCGGTACCGTTTTTGCTCTATCAACTGTGGGCGTTTATTGCGCCGGCGTTATATCAAAACGAAAAAAAACTGGTTTATCCGCTGTTGTTTTCCAGTACTTTGTTATTTTATCTCGGCGTAGCTTTTGCATATTATGTAGTCTTTCCGCTGGTATTCGGTTTTTTGACCAAAACTGCACCGGAAGGCGTGGCGATTGCCACCGACATCAGCAGTTATCTGGATTTTGTGCTGACCATTTTTCTGGCTTTCGGCGTCTGCTTTGAAGTGCCCGTGGCGATTATATTACTATGCTGGACCGGCGTAACGACGGTGGCGGATTTAAAAACCAAACGACCTTATATTATTGTCAGTGCATTTGTTATCGGCATGCTGCTTACGCCGCCGGATATTTTTTCCCAGACGTTATTAGCCGTACCGATGTGCTTATTGTTTGAAGTCGGCTTGCTGTTCGCACGTTTTTATCAACCGAAAGACCAGGATGCAGGCGATGATGCCGCATCGGTATAAGCAATGAAAGATTGATCAGGGGGCGCAGGCCCCTTTTGTTTTAGAGGATAAAATGATGACAGAACAAATTATCGGCGGATTTCCCGCTCGTCGTTTGCGCCGTATGCGTAAACATGATTTCAGCCGTCGTTTAACGGCGGAAAATAAATTAACGGTTGATGATCTGATTTACCCGGTATTTATTATCGAGGGAGATAATCGGCGTGAAACGGTTCCTTCCATGCCGAAAGTAGAGCGTTTAACTATTGATCAGTTGCTTATTGAAGCGGGATTACTGGTGAAATACGGCGTGCCGGTGATTGCCTTGTTCCCGGTGGTTGGACAGGAACATAAATCCCTTGGCGCGGAGGAAGCCTATAATCCGGAAGGCTTGGTGCAGCGTGCAGTGAAAGCGTTAAAAGCCCGCCACCCCGAATTAGGTGTGTTAACCGATGTAGCGCTGGATCCTTATACCGTGCACGGGCAAGACGGTATTATTGATGAAACGGGCTATGTGCTGAATGACATTACCACCGATATATTGGTTAAACAGGCGCTTTCTCATGCGGCTGCCGGTGCGGATATCGTTGCACCGAGCGACATGATGGACGGCAGAATCGGCAAAATTCGCACCGCACTTGAGCAGCACGGATTCATTAATACGCAGATTATGGCTTACTCAGCAAAATATGCTTCCAATTATTATGGCCCGTTCCGTGATGCGGTCGGTTCTTCCTCTAATTTGAAAGGTGGAGATAAGAAAACCTATCAGCTGGATCCGGCAAACGGTGATGAAGGTTTACAGGAAGTTGCGCTGGATATTCAGGAAGGCGCGGATATGGTAATGGTCAAACCGGGCATGCCGTATCTGGATATGGTATATCGCGTGAAAAACTATTTCGGCGTACCGACGTTCGCTTATCAGGTTTCCGGTGAATATGCCATGCACATGGCGGCCATTCAAAACGGTTGGTTAAAAGAAAGAGAATGTATTATGGAAGGTTTGCTATGCTTTAAGCGTGCCGGTGCCGACGGCATTCTGACGTATTTTGCCAAGCAAGTGGCACAGTGGCTGTATGAGGAAGGTAAAAATAAATAAGGATAACTTATGAGTAAAAATGAAGTCGATTTGTCCACGTTGTTTCTGGAAAAAGATAAAAACTATATGCTGGTTACTTATCTGGCGTTCGCTGGCGGCATTTTTATTCCCTTGTTGCCGATCGTCGGCGTGATACTGGCTTACATAAAACGCAATGATGTGCGAGGCTCCGTTTACTACGATCATCTGACCTATTTGATCCGCACGTTCTGGGGATTTGTTGCCGGCGTACTTTTGGGATCAATCTTATTAGTTATCGCTATCGGCAAGCTGATACTGCTTGCTGTCTGGATCTGGTTCTTGTTCCGTATTATTTATGGTTTTATCAAATTATTGGATCGACAAACGGTAACGACCACCGGCTGGTTTATTAAGTAAAAATCCACCTGTTATAAACATAAATTTTTACGGTATACCAATAGGTTAGCATTTTTTACAGAATATTCACCGCACTTTTCCTCCATTAAAAAAGTGCGGTTAAATTTAGGAAAGAATTTATGAAAGAAACAATCGTAGCGCAAGCGACGCCTATCGGACGCGGCGGAATTGGTATTTTACGTGTGTCCGGCCCGCTGGCGGCGGAAGTGGCGCGGCAAGTGCTGGGAAAATGCCCGAAGGTACGTATGGCGGATTATTTGCCGTTTAAAGAGGCAGACGGCAGTGTGCTCGATCAGGGCATCGCCTTATATTTTAAAGCGCCGCATTCCTTTACCGGGGAAGACGTACTGGAATTACAGGGACACGGCGGTCAGGTAGTGCTTGATCTGCTGTTGAAGCGCATTTTACAAATCGACGGTGTGCGGTTGGCGCGCCCGGGCGAGTTTTCCGAACAGGCATTTTTAAACGATAAACTCGATTTGGCGCAGGCGGAAGCCATTGCCGATTTAATCGATGCCAGCTCGGAACAAGCGGCGCGTTCGGCGCTGAAATCCCTGCAAGGTGAATTTTCGCACAAGGTCAATCAGCTGGTGGATGCCGTGATTTATTTGCGCACCTATGTGGAAGCCGCGATTGATTTTCCCGATGAGGAAATTGATTTTCTGGCAGATGGCAAAATAGAAGGACAACTGCGCGATATTATCGTTCAACTGGATAACGTCAGCGCGGAGGCAAAACAGGGTTCATTGTTGCGTGAGGGCATGAAAGTAGTGATTGCCGGGCGTCCGAATGCCGGCAAATCCAGCCTGCTTAATGCGCTTGCCGGACGGGAAGCGGCGATTGTCACCGAGATTGCCGGCACCACGCGCGATGTGTTGCGCGAACATATTCATATTGACGGCATGCCGCTGCATATTATCGATACCGCCGGTTTGCGTGATGCCACGGACGAAGTGGAACGCATCGGTATCAGCCGCGCGTGGGATGAAATTGCACAGGCGGATCGGATCTTATTGATGCTGGACAGCACGGATAACCGTTCGGATTCGGTTCAAGTGCGGTCGGAATTTCTGGCGAAATTACCGAAAGATATTCCGGTAACTGTCGTGCGCAATAAAGCGGATTTAAGCGGTGAACGTGAAGAAATCAGCGAACGGGACGGTTATACGGTAATTTGTCTGTCGGCAAAAACCCGGCAGGGCATAGATCTGCTGCGCGAGCACTTGAAGCAATCTATGGGCTATCAGAGTGGCACGGAAGGTGGTTTTCTTGCCCGTCGTCGCCACTTGGAAGCCTTACGGCAAGCATCGGAACATCTGCATGCCGGGCTGGTTCAGCTGGTTGAATTTCATGCCGGTGAATTGCTGGCGGAAGAACTGCGCATTGTGCAGACCCATCTTGGTGAAATTACCGGACAGTTTACTTCTGATGATTTACTGGGCAATATTTTCAGTTCATTTTGTATCGGAAAATAGTATAGGGCGTACCCAATACGCCCGATTGTTCAGTTTTTTTGATCTGGTTAAACAAAATCAACGGATTTTTGTTCTATAATTCGTTTCCTTTATTTTGCAGTATTTATTTTTTATGAGTTTTTATGCACTGTGGGTGATAGCTTTCGGGCTGTCAATGGACGCTTTCGCCGTGTCGGTTTGCAAAGGTCTGTCTTCCTCTTCTTTTCAATGGCGCAATGCGCTGAAAACCGGGATTTATTTCGGCTTGTTTCAAGCAGGGATGCCCTTGCTCGGCTTTTTGCTGGGTGTTCAGTTCAGTGAATCCATTCGGGAAATCGACCACTGGATTGCGTTTACGTTGCTGATGATTATCGGCGTCAATATGCTGAAAAACGGCTTCAGTGCAAAACAGGAAACGCACTGTGATAACAATTTCAGTTGTAAATCCTTGTTGGCGCTCGGGCTGGCAACTAGTATTGATGCGTTGGCGGTGGGCGTGTCTTTTGCCTTTTTGGCGGTGGATATTGTCAGCGCCATTGCGATTATCGGTTTGATTACCATGCTGCTGTCGATTATCGGAGTGAAAGGCGGGCATTTGCTGGGTGGTAAATTGAAAAACAAAACCGAATTGCTGGGCGGTGCGATGTTGATTGCGATTGCAATCAAAATTCTGTTTGAACATCATGTGTTTTAATGCCATTACCTGATTTTATCGGGCAGACGAACCTGCCTTTGATCTTGCCTGATTTATGCGTATAATCTGCCATTATTTCAATTTTATACGGATCAACTCATGCGCCTCATTCGCGGTATTCACAATCTTCCGGCAATTTTACGACAACAGGGCTGCGCGCTGACTATCGGTAATTTCGACGGTGTTCATCTAGGACATCAAGCGGTATTGCGTCATCTGCGCGACAAAGCCGACGCGTTGGCATTGCCGGTGGTCGTAATGCTGTTTGAACCGCAGCCGAGCGAATATTTTCTGGCACAACAGGCGCCGGCGCGTTTAATGCGGCTGCGCGATAAACTGTATTATTTGGCGCAGGCCGGTGTGGATTATGTTTTCTGCGTAAAATTCGACCGCACTTTTGCCGCCCTGCATGCTGAACAGTTTATTGCCGATTGGCTGGTGGCGCGCTTAAACGTGAAATTTCTCAGTATCGGTGACGATTTTCGTTTCGGTGCCGGACGCGCGGGAGATTTTGCCCTGTTGCAGCGCATCGGTGCTCGGCTTGGTTTTACCGTAGAAGATAATCGTAGTTTTCGACTGGATGATCAACGCATCAGCAGCACGGCAATCCGCAAAGCGTTGGCAGATGACGATTTGCCGACGGCGGAAAAATTGCTCGGCAAGCCGTATCGGATTTTCGGTCGCGTGATTCACGGCAATAAACTGGGGCGTACGATTGGTTTTCCCACCGCAAATATCAGCCTGCATCGTCAGGTTAATCCGGTGAAGGGGGTTTATGCGGTAAAAGTGCGGTTGAAAAATGAACAGATTTTCTGTGGCGTGGCGAATATCGGTAAACGTCCGACTATTAACGGCGTGAAACAATTGCTGGAAGTGCATATTTTCGATTTCGACGGTGATTTATACGGTCAGAATGTGCAGGTTGAGTTTTGTTATAAGCTGCGCAACGAAATTAAGTTTCCTTCCTTTGAGCGATTGCAAGAACAGATTAAACGGGATGTGGACATTGCGCGCGCATTTTTTGCTCATAGAGATGATGTATGTGGTATCTGATTGCAGCGGTAACCATTTGGGCGAGTTCATTAATCGCCGGCAAATTTTCCTACGAAAGCTTTGATCCGGCACTTACCGTGCAGTTCCGGCTGCTGATTTCCGCGCTGCTGTTATTGCCGTTGTTTAAACGTAATTATCGCCGGGTCCCACCGCACTTGCGGCTTAAAGTGTGGCTGCTGGCGATGATGAATTTGCCGTTGGTACTTAATTTGCAGTTTATCGGCTTGTATTATACCTCTGCCGCCAGTGCCAGCACCATTGTGGGGATGGAGCCGTTGTTGGTAGTCTTTATCGGACGCTTATGCTTCGGCCAACAGGCTAAACCTATTGATTGGCTGTTAAGCATGCTGGCGTTTATCGGCATTGCTTTAGTGGTATTGGGCGGCGGAGATGAGGGCGAGATCAGCGTCTGGGGCTGTTTTCTGGTGCTGCTGGCGGAAGTGATTTTCGCTCTTTGCCTGTATTTAGGCAAAAGCGTGATGAAAGAAATCGAACCGCGGGTTTACACTAACTGCATTTTGGTACTCGGTGCGTTGTTATGCCTGCCGTTTACCTTATTGTTTACTCGAGATTGGCAGATTACCCCGACCTTTAACGGCATTGCCGCCGTGCTTTATCTTGCCGTTGCCTGCACGTGGTTTGCTATGTTGCTGTTTAATAAAGGTTTGCAGCAGGTTAGCGCCAATGTGTCCGGCATTCTGATTACGCTTGAACCGGTGTTCGGGGTGCTGCTGGCGGTCTTGATACTGGGCGAAAGTTTCTCATTGATCAGCGGTATCGGTATGGCGCTGGTGATGGCGGCGACTTTCTTATCCGTCAGCCTGCCGATGCTGGTGCAAAGATTGCGCCGCAGAACGCCTTAAATCCATATTCGGCACCCTTTCCAAGGCTGAATTCAGCCTTTAATCTTGCCGCATTTATGCGTATAATGCTGAAATTCGTCTGCGCGCTATAGGCAGATTATTTTTTAATATTTACAACCTGGAATAAACAAATGTCGAATGAAACTGTAGATTATAAAAGCACGCTGAACCTGCCGGAAACCGGATTCCCGATGCGTGGCGATTTGGCGAAACGTGAGCCGGATATGCTGAAAAACTGGTATGAGAAAAAACTGTATCAGAAAATCCGGACGGCATCGAAGGGCAAGAAAACCTTTATTTTGCACGACGGTCCTCCCTATGCGAACGGTACGCTTCATCTTGGTCATGCAGTAAACAAAATTTTGAAAGACATTATTCTGAAATCGAAAACCGCACTGGGTTTCGATACACCTTATGTGCCGGGCTGGGACTGCCACGGTTTGCCGATTGAACTGAAAGTGGAAGGCATTGTCGGCAAGCCGAATGAAAAAGTGTCCGCCGCCGAATTTCGTAAAGCTTGCCGTGCCTATGCCAAAGAACAGGTTGAAGGGCAAAAAGCCGATTTTATCCGTATGGGCGTGCTGGGTGACTGGGATAATCCTTATTTAACCATGAATTTCGACACGGAAGCCAGCATTATCCGCACGCTGGGTAAAGTGATCGCCAACGGGCATTTGTATAAAGGTTCGAAACCGGTACACTGGTGTCTGGACTGCGGTTCGTCGCTGGCGGAAGCGGAAGTGGAATATGAAGACAAGGTTTCGCCGTCAATTTATGTGCGTTTTAGCGCGGTGGATCCGGTTGTTGTCGAAGATAAATTCGATGCTCGGGGTAAGGGTCACGGACAAATTTCAGCGGTAATCTGGACGACAACCCCTTGGACATTGCCGTCCAACCGCGCCATTGCGGTTAATCCGGAGTTGGATTATCAGTTGGTGCAGTTCGGTGACGAACGCGTGATCTTAGCGCAGGCGTTAGTTGAAGATGTGCAGAAAGCCGTTGGCGTTGAGCAGATTGAGGTACTGGGTACGACAAAAGGTGCCGAGCTGGAACTGCTGCGGTTTAATCATCCGTTCTATGAATTCAGCGTGCCGTTTATTTTCGGCGATCATGTTACTACCGACGGCGGTACCGGTCTGGTGCATACCGCGCCGGATCACGGTTTGGACGACTATATCGTTTCGCAGAAATATCAACTGAAAATGGCGGGATTGATCGGCAACGACGGTAGATTTATTTCTACCACCCCGTTTTTTGCCGGTAAAGGTGTGTTTGAAGCCAATGATTTGGTGATCGAAAAAATGCGTGAAACCGGCGCATTAATGAAGCTGGAACGCATTAAGCACAGTTACCCGCATTGTTGGCGGCATAAAACCCCGATTATTTTTCGCGCAACACCGCAATGGTTTATCGGTATGGAAACCAAAGGTCTGCGCCAACAAGCATTAAGTGAAATTAAGCAAGTTCGCTGGATCCCGAGCTGGGGTGAAGCGCGGATTGATATCATGGTGGCAAACCGTCCGGACTGGTGTATTTCCCGTCAGCGTACTTGGGGTGTGCCGATGACTATGTTCGTACATAACGAAACGGAAGAGCTACATCCGCGTACGTTGGAATTATTGGAAGAAGTGGCAAAACGGGTGGAAAAAGCAGGCATTCAGGCATGGTGGGATCTGGATCCCGCTGAGTTGCTCGGTGAAGATGCCGACAGCTATCACAAGGTGTCGGATACGCTGGATGTATGGTTTGATTCTGGTTCTACTTATGCCTCTGTCGTAGCACAGCGTCCGGAGTTTCACGGATTGTCGGCGGATATGTATCTTGAAGGTTCCGACCAGCACCGCGGCTGGTTTATGTCCTCGCTGATGTTGTCCACCGCAACTGAGGGTAAAGCGCCGTATCATCAGGTATTAACACATGGTTTCACGGTAGATGAAAAAGGGCGCAAGATGTCCAAATCCCTTGGTAATACTATTTTGCCGAGCGAAGTGTGGAACAAAAACGGGGCGGATATTTTACGCTTATGGGTGGCGTCCACCGATTACACCGGTGAAATTGCGGTATCCCATAATATCTTAAACCGCGCCGCGGACGCTTACCGTCGTATTCGCAATACCGCCCGCTTCCTGTTGGCAAACCTGAATGGATTTGAGCCGAAACGCGATATGGTCAAACCGGAAGCAATGATTTCACTGGATCGCTGGGCAGTGGATTGCGCACTACGGGCGCAGAACGAAATTAAAGACGCTTACGATAATTATCAGTTCCATGCCGTAGTGCAGCGCTTAATGAAATTCTGTTCGATTGAAATGGGTTCTTTTTATCTGGATATTATCAAAGACCGTCAATATACCACCAAAGCGGACAGCCTTGCTCGTCGTAGCTGTCAGACTGCGTTATGGCACATTGCTGAAGCGTTGGTACGTTGGATTGCGCCGATTTTATCTTTTACCGCCGATGAAATCTGGCACTACATTCCGGGTGAGCGCGGCGAATTCGTATTTACCGAAGAATTTTACAACGGGCTTTTTGCACTGGATGAAAACGAAGTCATGGATGACCAATACTGGCAGCAAATTCTAACCGTGCGTGATGAAATTAACCGTGTATTGGAACAGGCGCGTAATGAGAAGATTATCGGTGCGGCGCTGGAAGCGGAACTGACGATTTATGCCGATGAGCGCTATGCCGCGTTACTGGCGCAATTGCAAGATGAGCTGCGCTTCGTGCTGATTACCTCGAAAGCGGAGGTTAAACCGCTGGCGCAAGCTGATGTGGCGGAAGGCGAGCTGAAAGGACTGGCGGTGAAAGTGGTGCGTTCTACTAACCATAAATGCCCGCGCTGCTGGCATTATTCTGACAGCAAAGACGACGCGTCTCTGTGTTCACGCTGTGTGGAAAATGTAGAAGGGCAGGGCGAAGTCAGACAATTCGCTTAATCTGTATTAACGTCAAAAAGTGCGGTTAATTTGACCGCACTTTTCGTAACTAGGAATTTTTATGTCCAATAACAAAACCGGACTTTCATTTTTATGGCTGAGTCTTATCGCTTTTATCGTTGATTTGGCGACCAAATATCTGGTCGTCAGCCGTTTCGAATTATACGAAAGTGTGAATATTCTGCCGGTATTTAATTTGACATATGTGCGCAACCCGGGGGCGGCGTTCAGTTTTTTAGCCGACCATTCCGGCTGGCAGCAGTATTTTTTTATTCTGCTGGCGCTGGCGATTTCGGCAATGCTGGTGTATTTTCTGTATCAAAACAGCCTGCGACAAACCTTGCAGAACAGCGCTTATGCACTGATTATCGGCGGCGCGCTGGCGAATATGGTGGATCGCGCCTATCATGGTTTTGTGGTGGATTTTCTCGATTTTTACTGGCGGGACTGGCATTATCCGGTGTTTAACGTGGCGGACATCGCCATTTGCGTGGGCGCCGGACTACTTGCTTTGGATGCTTTTAAACACGGCGATAAACAAAACCGAAAGAGCGAGCAAGCATGAAAATTATCTTAGCTAATCCGCGCGGTTTTTGTGCCGGCGTGGATCGTGCAATCAGCATTGTGGAGCTGGCGCTGGAAATTCACGGTGCGCCGATTTATGTGCGGCATGAAGTGGTGCATAACCGTTTTGTAGTGAACGGATTACGCCAGCGCGGCGCGATTTTTGTGGAAGAATTAAACGAAGTGCCGGACGGGGCGATTGTGATTTTTTCCGCTCACGGCGTATCACAAGCGGTGCGTCAGGAAGCCAAAAACCGTGAGCTGAAAGTGTTCGACGCCACCTGTCCGTTGGTTACCAAAGTGCATATGCAGGTGGCGCGCGCCAGTCGTAAAGGAACGCAAGCGATTCTGATCGGGCATGAGGGGCACCCGGAAGTGGAAGGTACCATGGGGCAGTATGATAACCGCGAGGGTGGGATTCATCTGGTGGAAAATGTCGAGGATATCGCCAAATTGTCGCTGCGCAAGGAAGATGACATCACCTTTATGACGCAAACTACATTGTCTATTGATGATACCAGCGAAGTGATCGAAGCGCTGAAACAAAAATATCCGGCAATTCAGGGGCCGCGCAAGAACGATATTTGTTATGCCACCACCAATCGCCAGCAGGCGGTGCGCGAGCTGGCGAAACAGTCGGATCTGGTGATTGTGGTCGGCTCAAAAAACTCTTCCAATTCCAACCGTCTGGCCGAGCTGGCCTCGCGTATGGGCGTGAGCGCAAAACTGATTGACGATGCCGATGATATTGAACCGCAATGGCTGGATAACGTGAACGTGATTGGCGTTACCGCGGGCGCTTCGGCACCGGAAGTGTTGGTACAATCCGTTGTTGCCCGCTTAAAGGCATTGGGCGTGGATTCGGTGGAGGAATTGCAGGGGTGCGAGGAAAATACCGTGTTTGAAGTGCCGAAAGAATTACGCATAAGCGTGGTTGATTAATTGGGGCGGTAGACTTAATCCGTATGCAATTACGCGGTTTTGCTATCATTGGCGCAACGGCTGATCTTGTTGCTATGTCATGTTTAAAAACGTTGTAATTTTTCACCGCACTTTTTGGCTGTTTTGCGATCCGGATCGTAAAAGTGCGGTCGTTTAGTTGCGAGTTTTTGTCCTTTCACACACAGTAATGCCCGTTGGATTAAACCCAACGACCGCTTAACTAGACAAAAGGACAGATTATGAAAACAGTTAACGCGCTTTTCGGCGCATTCTTTTTACTCATCGCCTTGTGCGGCACAACCGCTTTTGCTCAACAGGCTAACGATACGCAAGGCGAGCAGCCGACCGCGGAGGTTGTAGTCGGCGATAAGCTGAATATCAACACGGCGACTGCGGAAGACATTGAAAAATCCCTGCTCGGTATCGGTGCCAAAAAAGCGCAGGCAGTGGTTGAGTATCGGGAAAAGCACGGCGATTTTACCGCTCTTGAGCAATTGCTGGAGGTGCAGGGCATCGGTAAAGCAACGTTAGATAAAAACAGAGCGCGCATCAGCCTGCATTAATTCGCCGTCATTGTGTGCAAAGCCGGAACCGTCAGGGTATTCGGCTTTTGTTATTTTCAGCGTATAATTAAACGCGATTCCAACCCATTCAAGGAGCGAAAATGAAACAGAAAATCGTACTTGCCACCGGCAATCCGGGCAAAGTGAAAGAAATGGCGGATGTGCTGGCGGACTTCGGTTTTGAAGTGGTGGCGCAGTCCGATTTAGCGATTGAAAGCCCGCCGGAAACCGGTTTGACTTTTGTCGAAAATGCCATTTTAAAAGCGCGCCACGCAGCGAAAATGTCCGGTTTGCCGGCAATTGCCGATGACAGTGGGCTAGTGGTTGCAGCGTTGGGCGGTGAGCCCGGGCTGTATTCGGCACGTTATGCCGGAGTGGACGGCGAAAATGCTGATTATGCAAATCGCCGTAAACTACTGGATAATCTGGCGCAGATCCCGGCGGAAAAACGACAGGCGAAATTTGTTAGCTGCATTGTGATGCTGATGCACGAAACCGATCCGTCGCCGATTATTGCCGAGGGAGAATGTGCGGGCACCATCACCTTTGAAGAACGCGGCAGCAACGGTTTCGGTTATGACAGCCTGTTTTTCTATCCGGATAAAAACCGCACTTTTGCCGAACTGGACAGGGCTGAGAAAAAACAAATTTCGCACCGCGCCAGAGCATTGACAGTATTGCAAGAGCGCTTGAAATAATGCTGATGTTGCCGCCTCTCAGCCTGTATATTCATATTCCGTGGTGTGTGCAAAAATGTCCTTACTGCGATTTTAATTCGCATGCGCGGAAAGGCGCCGTTCCCGAGCGGGAGTATTTGTATCATCTGTTGGCGGATTTAGAGCAAGATCTGGTGCGATACCGTCATTACATTAATGATCGGGCGCTGCATTCCATTTTTATCGGTGGCGGCACGCCGAGCCTGTTTTCCGCCGAGGGCATTGCGTTTTTATTACATCGTATCCGCCAGCACATTCCTTTTGAAGCGGAAATTGAAATAACGCTGGAAGCCAACCCCGGTACGGCGGAGGCGCAGCGTTTTATCGGTTATGCCGAGGCCGGCGTAAACCGCATTTCCATGGGCGTGCAAAGTTTTAACGATGATAAGCTGCGCAGCCTCGGGCGCATTCACAATGCCGACGAAGCCAAAAGTGCGGTCGGTTTTGCCAAGGTTTGCGGGCTGACATCGTTTAATCTGGATCTGATGCACGGGCTGCCAGCACAGAGTACGGCACAGGCGTTAGAGGATCTGCGTCAGGCGATTGCATTGGCGCCGCCACATTTGTCTTGGTATCAGCTGACGATTGAACCCAATACCCTGTTTGCTTCACGACCGCCGACATTGCCCGACGACGATGAACTATGGACGATCTTTGAGCAGGGACATCGTTTGCTGATAAAGGCAGGATATCAACAGTATGAAACCTCCGCTTATGCCAAACCCGGCTATCAGTGTCGGCATAATTTGAATTACTGGCGTTTCGGCGATTATTTGGCGATCGGTTGCGGCGCACACGGCAAGCTGAGTGCCACCGACGGCGAGATTATCCGTTTTTGCAAAACCAAGCATCCGCGCGGCTATTTGCGTGGTGATTATTTGTATGAGGAAAAGGCGGTAGCGGCGGCGGAGCGTCCTTTTGAGTTTTTTATGAATCGTTTCCGTCTGCTGGAACCGGTGCCGAAAGCGGCGTTTGAACAACTTACCGCGCTGCCGTTAAGTGCGGTGCAACAGCAGACCGATTTGGCGCTGGCTCGGCAATATATCACGGAAACCGACCGCACTTGGCAGGTGACCGAGCGCGGCAAGTTGTTTTTAAACGAACTGCTGACTTTGTTTTTACCGGAATAGGACTTGTTTATCCCGCCTAATAGCATTAAAGTATGACGCTTACAGGCAAACGTTTACCTCAGGCGGCGACCGAGTCTTCCGTCTGCATAAAGGAAAGAATATGGATCAATTAACGATGAAAAAACAGGCTGCGCAGGCAGCGTTAGCCTATGTGAAAGCGGATACCATTGTCGGTGTCGGCAGCGGTTCGACAGTAAACTGTTTTATTGAAGCGCTCGGTGCGCTGAAAAACCGGATTAAAGGCGCGGTGGCGGCATCGAAACATTCGGAAGAATTATTGAGAAAACAAGGTATTGAGGTATTCAGCGCTAATGATGTATCAAGTTTGGATATTTATGTGGACGGCGCTGATGAGGTGAACCCGCAGAAAATGATGATTAAAGGCGGCGGCGCGGCGCTGACACGTGAAAAAATTGTGGCTGCATTAGCAAAAAAATTCATCTGCATCGTGGATAGCAGCAAACAGGTAGATGTGTTAGGCTCTACATTCGCCTTGCCGGTGGAAGTGATTCCGATGGCGCGTTCGCAAGTGGCGCGCAAACTGGTTGCGCTGGGTGGTTCGCCGGAATATCGCGAAGGCGTGGTGACCGACAACGGTAATGTGATTTTAGACGTATATAATTTTAAGATTATGAATCCGGTGGAAATGGAAAAAACCTTAAATAATGTCGCTGGTGTGGTCACTAACGGGATTTTCGCTCTGCGCGCGGCGGATATTATTATCGTCGGCACCCCCGACGGCACCAACATCATTGAATAATCATAAATCATCACGGAGAGCAAACATGACAGCAAAAGTATCGCTGGATAAATCAAAAATTAAGTTTTTACTTTTGGAAGGCGTACACCAGAATGCGTTGGACGTATTGCATGCAGCAGGTTACACCAATATCGAATATCATAAAAAAGCGCTGGCGCCGGAAGAACTGAAAGAGGCAATTAAAGATGCGCATTTCGTCGGGCTGCGCTCGCGCACGCATCTGACCGCCGAAATTTTGGAACATGCCGGTAAGCTGATTGCCATCGGCTGTTTTTGTATCGGCACCAATCAGGTGGATTTGGACGCGGCGAAAGCGCGCGGTATTCCTGTGTTTAATGCGCCGTTTTCGAATACCCGTTCGGTCGCCGAATTGGTGTTGGGTGAAATTTTGTTGTTGATGCGCAATATTCCGCAAGCAAATGCGGAAGTACATCGCGGTTTATGGAACAAATCCGCCGTCGGTTCGCATGAAGTGCGCGGCAAAAAACTGGGAATTGTGGGCTACGGACATATCGGCTCGCAGCTGAGTATTGTTGCTGAATCGCTAGGCATGAACGTCTTTTTCTATGATCTGGAAACCAAATTACCGCTTGGCAACGCGCAGCAGGTAAGTACGCTGGAAGAGTTATTGTCCGGCTGTGATGTGATCTCGCTGCACGTGCCGGAGAACGCCTCAACCAAGAATTTAATGAGCGCGGAACGTATCGCGCAGCTCAAACAGGATTGTATTTTTATCAATGCGGCACGCGGCACGGTAGTGGATATTGATGCGTTGGCGCAGGCGTTGAGAGAAGGACGGATTCGCGGTGCCGCCATTGATGTATTCCCGCAGGAGCCGGCGTCGATTAATGAAGAATTCGTTTCGCCGTTGCGTGAATTTGACAATGTGCTGCTGACCCCGCATATCGGCGGTTCTACGGCGGAAGCGCAGGAAAATATCGGTACCGAGGTGGCGACCAAATTCGTTAAATATTCCGATAACGGTTCCACTTTATCGGCGGTAAATTTTCCGGAAGTGTCTTTACCGGAACACAGCTCAGCTAAACGCTTATTACATATTCATGAAAATCGCCCGGGTATTTTGAATAAGATCAACCAGTTATTTGTGGATGCCAATATTAATGTGGCGGCGCAATACTTGCAGACCGATCCGAAAATCGGTTATGTAGTGATTGACGTGGAAACCGATGACAGCAGTGAATTACTCCAGCAATTACGCGCAATTGATGGCACTATCCGCGCCCGCGTGCTGTTCTAATCTGTTCGGCGGTTCTGATTAACCGCCGTTTTTCAGCAAAGTGCGGTTGATTTTTTAAGTAAAAAATTGACCGCACTTTTTTGTTGTCCTGTGTTACACTTGCCGATAATTTTTTTATCGGTGGTTAACTGTTTGTATGAAGAAATGTTTTTCCGTTTTTTTGATTTTACTGATGCTTGCCGGCGGCGCTGCGTGGTGGGGGTATCGACAGCTGCTAGGCTTTGCCGCACAGCCGGTGCGGGTGGTGCATTCGGATCAGCTGCTGACCGTCGAACGCGGTGTAACCGGCACTAAACTGGTAGCATTGCTGGAACAACAAGGCTTGTTGCAAGATGCGCGTTTGCTGCCTTGGTTGCTGAAACTACAGCCGCAGCTGAATAAAGTTAAAGCGGGGACTTATTCATTAAATGGTGTGCATACCGTCGCCGATTTATTACAGGTGCTGAATGCGGGTAAAGAGGCGCAGTTCAGCGTTCAATTTATTGAAGGGGATACCTTTAAAAACTGGCGAAAAAAGTTGGAAAATGCACCGCACTTGGCACAAACCCTACAGGGGAAAAACGAAGCGGAGATTTATCACCTGCTGGCATTGCCGCAGGATTTTGCGGCGCCGGCGAAAATGGAGGGCTGGCTGTATCCCGATACTTATCACTATACGCCCGGTTCTTCCGATCTTGAGCTGTTGCAACGCGCTGCGGCGCAGATGAAAAAACGGTTGGAGCAGGCTTGGGCGCAGCGGGATAACGCCTTGCCACTGGAAAATCCGTACCAGATGCTGATTCTGGCGTCCATTGTGGAAAAGGAAACTGCATTGGCCGCTGAACGTGCTAAAGTCGCCGGCGTATTTGTTAACCGTTTGAATAATAATATGAAATTACAAACAGATCCGACCGTAATTTACGGTATGGGCGAGCATTATACGGGCAATATTCGGCGCAAGGATTTGGAACAGGTAACGCCTTACAATACCTATGTGATTGAAGGATTGCCGCCGACGCCGATCGCGATGCCGAGTGAAAGCGCTTTAATGGCGGTGGCGCAGCCGGAAAAACATGATTTTTTATATTTTGTGGCAGACGGCAGCGGCGGACATAAATTCAGCCGCACGTTGACGGAACATAATCGAGCGGTGCAGGAATACTTGCGCCGGTATCGTGCTCAGCAAGGACAGAAATAACAGGGTAATTTATGAAATCGGGGAAATTTATTGTGGTTGAGGGGCTGGAAGGCGCAGGCAAAACCACCGCACTGCAAACCGTAGTGCAAACCTTGCATGCCGAAGGCGTAACGGAGTTGGTATTTACCCGCGAACCGGGCGGTACGCCGTTGGCGGAAAAGCTGCGACAGTTGATTAAGTATGAGAGCGAAGAACCGATAACCGATAAAGCGGAATTGTTGATGCTGTATGCCGCACGTATTCAGCTGGTAGAAAATGTGATTAAACCGGCACTGGCACAGGGAAAATGGGTGATCGGCGACCGGCATGACTTATCTTCACAGGCTTATCAGGGCGGTGGTCGCCGAATTGATCAAAGACTGTTGCAAACTTTAAAGCAAACCGTGTTACAGGATTTTGAACCGGATTTTACCTTGTATCTGGATATTGATCCCGCTGTCGGACTGGCGCGTGCCAAAGGGCGCGGTGAGTTGGATCGAATTGAGCGGCAGCAATTGGATTTTTTTCATCGCACCAGAGCGCGTTATTTAGAATTAGTGCGGGCAAATCCGAAAGTAGTGATGATTGATGCCGGGAGAGATATTGTGCAAGTCGGCGCAGATATTCAGGCGGCGGTCAAAAATTTTGTGGAACACAATCAATAATATGTCTGTAGATTATCCGTGGCTCGGCGAACGTTATACCGACATTATCACCGCTTTTCAGCAAGGGCATGGTCATCATGCGTTGCTGTTCCGTTCCGATGCGGGGCTGGGAACGGAATATCTGGTCAATGAGATTGCCGCTTGGCTGATGTGTCGGCAGCCGCAAGGGCTGGCGCGCTGCGGGCAATGTCACGGCTGTCACTTGTTCGCGGCGGGTAATCACCCGGATTTTTATACTTTGGCATCGGTGGATAATAAAGACATCAGTATTGAGCAGGTGCGCGACGTCAATGAAAAAATCATGCAGCATGCTCAGCAGCACGGCAATAAAGTGGTGTATATTGCCGCAGCGGAACGGTTAACCGAGGCTGCGGCAAACGCCCTGCTAAAAACGCTGGAAGAACCGCGCCCGAATACCTATTTTTTATTGCAGGCGGATCTGTCCGCCCCGTTGTTAGCCACAATTTACAGCCGCTGCCAGACATGGCTGATTCCGCTGCCAGCAGAACAGACGGCGCTGCGTTGGCTACAGGCGCAGTGTTCGGCGCAAAGCGAGGATATTCGCACCGCACTGCGTATCAATTATGGTCGTCCGTTAGCGGCGCTGGCGGCTTTGCAGCAGGGATGGCTGGCACGGCGTAAAGATTTCTTACGCCAATTTTGGCTGTTTTATACCCGCCGTTCGCCATTAGAATTATTAGCGCATTTTGATAAAGAACTGACTTTTCAGCAATTGGACTGGCTGGCATCGTTTCTATCCGACAGTTTAAAGGCGAAACTTGGTGTGCATCAGGGCTGGATTAATGCGGATTTGGCACGCGGGATCGAACAGTTTAGCGCACAGCAAAGTGGGTTGGGTCTGCTGAAAGCCAACGAAATTATGCAGCAAGTGCGGTCCGATTTAGTGCAAATTAACGGGGTGAATCAGGAATTGATCTTGCTTGATGGATTAACTCGTTTAATCACCGAGGTGTTTGAAGCCTAAAGTCGACGGGTTGCAATTAGTCTGCAACAGATAAGTTTAACCTTAATAATAAATAAGGAATTAATGTGTTTATCGTAGATAGTCATTGTCATTTGGATGCGCTGGATTATGAAAATTTGCATGCCGATATCGCTGATGTGGTAGAAAAGGCAGCGCGGCGCGAGGTGAAACATCTGCTTGCGGTCGGCGTAACCTTAAGCCGGTTTGAACAAATGTATGATAAGCTTCAGTCTGTTGCGAACGTTTCGCTGGCATGTGGCGTACATCCGCTCGATCTTGACGACGAACCTTTCGATTCTGCGCGGCTGCTGCGTCTGGCGATGGATAAAAAAGTGGTGGCAATCGGCGAAACTGGGTTGGATTATTATTACAGTGAACAAAATAAAACCTTACAGCAGGCAGTGTTTGCGCAGCAGATCCAAATCGCAAATCAGCTGAATAAACCGTTGATTGTACATACGCGTTGCGCACGGGAAGATACCCTTGCCCTACTGCAAGAACATCAGGCGCAAAAGTGCGGTGGTGTTTTGCACTGTTTTACTGAAAACTGGGAAATGGCGAAACAGGCGCTGGATATGGGATTTTATATTTCCATATCGGGTATTATTACGTTTAAGAATGCGCAGGCGTTGCGTGAAGTGGTGTGTCAAGTGCCGTCGGATCGTCTGTTGGTGGAAACCGACAGCCCGTATCTTACGCCGGTGCCTTATCGCGGCAAGCAGAACCAACCTGCCTATGTGCGCGAAGTGTGCGAATATGTGGCGGCGCTGAAAGGTATGGACGTCGAGCAGTTTGCGCAGATTACCACACAAAATTTCGAGCGTTTATTTAAAATTAATGTACAATAAATTAGCGCCGATAATTGACAAACAAAGGAAAGTCGCATGAGAAAATTTTTAAAGTATTTTTTCCTTATCGCCATTTTTGCTTTTCATGGATTTTTATTTGCGGTGATCAGTTATGTGATGCCGCATTATGAAATCACCCGTGTGACCGGGGTTGAAGTGAAACGGGTGGACAAAGACGGGCCGATTACCAAATCCAATCCTGCGGACGGGCCGACCCGGGATGTGTATTATATTTATACTCAGAAGCCGAATGAAAGCAAAGTGATGGTTTACCGCAACGAAGATACCCGCTGGGGATTTCCGTTCTATTTTAAATTCGGTTCGGCGGATTTGCAGGCTAAAGCGCAGAGTTTCTCGGTGGAACATAAGTTGGTACAGGTGAAATATTACGGCTGGCGCATCGTAATGTTTGATGAGTTCCGCAATGCTACTTCAATTAAGGAAGTGACCTTGGATGAGGGCGCTTCTCACCCGATTTTAGCGTATATTTTCTACTTCTTCCTGCTGATTACATTGTTTTTCTCCGTGCAGTTTGTGCGCGGTTGGTTTGATAGCGAAAAATAATTTCGGTGCAAAGCGCGATATGCGCGATTTCAGTTGGGTCAAGCTGGTGCGATTTACGCACCAGTTTCGTTTTTCGTTAATCGGATAGAGTAACTATTATGGGTTTATTTGAAGCGATTTTAATTTTAATTCTGTTAATTGCGATTAGTGCGATCATTTCTTCCGCCGAAATTTCGCTTGCCGGTGCACGGAAGCTGAAATTGCAGACGTTGGCGCATGAAGGGGATGAACGGGCGGAAATGGTATTGCAGTTGCAAGCGCAGCCGGGACGTTTTATTACGGTGGTGCAAATCGGCTTGAATATGGTGGCGATTTTGGGCGGGATGATCGGCGAAAGTGCGATTAGTCCGTTTTTAAAAGCGGTTTTAGCCCGTTACACTGCGGTGCAGGCAGTGGAATCGGTAGCTTCTTGGTTGTCTTTCGTCCTGGTTACGGTGGCGTTTATTTTACTGGCCGATTTAATTCCGAAACGGCTGGCGATGACCAGCCCGGAAACCGTGGCATTGCGCACCGTGCGGATCATGAAATTCAGTATGCTGGTGTTTAAACCGCTGGTCTGGTTATTTGATGCCATCGCCAACAACGTTTTTCGTCTGTTTAAGATTTCTACCGAACGGGATGATAATCTGACTTCCGAGGATATTGTGGCGTTGGTGGATGCTGGTGCGGAGGCCGGTGTGCTGAAAGCGCAGGAACATTATTTGATCGAAAATATTTTTGATATGCAGGAACGCACCGTCACCTCAACCATGACAACCCGCGAAAACATTGTCTTTTTAGACCGCACTTTTGCCCGCGAAAAAGTGTTGGAGACAATCAAAGACAACCCGCATTCCAAGCTGCTGATTTGCGATAACGGCTTAGACAAGATTTTAGGTTATGTGGAATCGCATTCGCTGCTGACGCTCTATTTGCAGGAACAAAAAGTGGCGTTAACGGATCAGCGGGTGTTGCGTAAGCCGCTGTTTATTCCGGATACGCTTTCGTTGTTTGAGGTGTTGGAACTGTTTAAATCGGCGGGTGAGGATTTTGCAGTTATCGTGAATGAATATGCCTTGGTGGTGGGAATTGTTACGCTGAAAGATGTAATGAGCATCGTCATGGGCGAGCTGGTGTCCAGTGAGGAAGAACAAATTGTCCGCCGAGATGAAACCTCTTGGCTGATTGACGGCGCGACGCCGTTGGAAGATGTGATGCGCGCATTGGGTATCGAATCTTTTCCCGGTGAGGAAAATTATGAGACCGTGGGCGGTTTTATGATGTATATGCTGCGTAAAATTCCGAAAAAAACAGACTTTGTGCTGTATGATAAATATAAGTTTGAAATTATTGATACCGAAAATTTTAAAATCGATCAGTTGCTGGTATCGCTACGGGTGGATTTATAACGGTTGAGGGCGGTTATCCGCCCTTGCTTTTTGATAGCTATCAGAAAAATGAACTCCACAATGCGGAAATCGGCATCACGAGCAATAACGCCGGCAGCATATTGGCGACACGAAACATCGCAATACCGCAGATTCGAAAACCCGCCGCAATCATCAACATACCGCCTACAGCACCGAAATCAGCGCGCAGTTCAGGCGTAACCAAAGGAATAATAAAGACCGCACAATAAGCCAGAATTAGCTGTAACAAGGTTTGCGGCACAAAAATGGCGGCGACGGAAATGCCCAGCGTAGTGGCAAAGATGATAGCGGTGAAAAAATCCAGTGAGGCTTTAACGATCAGAATGCTGGCATCGCCGTTCATGCCTTCGTTCATCGCGCCGAAAATGCCGGTGCCGCTGAATGAAAACAGAATCATAATTGCCACAAATTTGCTGAGAAATTCTTCTTGCGACGAAACGCCTTTCGGTTTGCTCGGCAGAATTTTCTCAATCAAACCTTTCGTACCGGCGGCGAGTTTATTAATACCGTTTTCCAGTAAAATGATTTCACCGATGATAGTACCGAGCAGCACGGCGAGAATCATTGCTGGCATGGCGTTGACTTTGGCGACCATAGTAATCCCCATTGCCATGGAGCTCAGCCCGAAAAGTAAGGTCAGGTTATTGCGCAGCTGTGCCGGTACGCGTCCGCCCAGCGCCGTGCCGATGCAGGCGCCGAGGATAATGGCGACGCCATTGATATAAGGTCCGATAATCATATTGCTTTCCTGTTAGTCAATGAGAGTGATGAACACACACTAAGAAAAATAACGGATATTTTTCGGTTTAAAGCATGTGTCGATTATGCGTTTTAATTGTGCGTTTGTATTGCGTTGTTTTTTGGATAACGGAATCTGTCGCCAGTTGAAAGTGCGTAGCGATTCGACGGCTTGTGTCAGACTTAAATTTTGCAACTGCGCTTTAATGAAAAACTCGGCGATCAGACGATTCCATTCCGTTTTATTGCCCCAATAATGCCCGATCACATTATCACACGCGCTCAGTCCGCCCACGTGGTTTAACGCGACGGAAAAGGCAAATTGCTCAACCAGACGGCGCGGGCAGTCGGTGGCGCACATTTCGTCACAGGCGCGTAATGCAAGGCGGATCATTGCCTGCGCCTGTTGCGCCGGCAAGCCGATTACACCGGCGTTCCACATTTGTGTTTGCGCCGTAATCGGAATATCGGCAAAGGTACCGCCAGCTAAAGTGCGGTGCATTTTGCGCAAGGTTTTGTCGCAACCGGCATCCAGCGTACATTCCGCTTTGTGCATCAGCGCGCCGCCTTGTGCCAATCGGTTTTCCACCGCGGACAGATTGCTTGCCAGAAAGGTATCGCTGTCCACATACAATAAATGTTCTGCGGGATAATGTTGCTGCGCTAATTCCAGCGCCTTGATTTTTATCCGCCAGAAAAAATTTTGCGCACCCTGCCATTCGCGCAATGTTTGCGAGCTGATTTCCATCACCTCCGCCCGCTCGCACAGCCAGACATAATATTGCGGACGATCCGTAATAATCAATACCCGTTTGATGAGCGGATCTTTTAAATAAGTCAGCACGGAAAACACCGCCTGATAATGATTTTCCAAGTGCTCGCCGAAGGTGAGTAAAACAAGCTGCATTATTTCTCCTTATTTAACCATTCGGGTAAGAGTTGTGCGGGCTGAATTTCATTGACATTTTCGCTATAACGCAGAATATGCGTCGTATTGTGATTATTTGGATGCCAGTGAATAAAATTGTCCTGATCCTGACTATAAAACGCAATAATCGGTTTATTTAACCCCGCCGCAATGTGAATTGTCGCCGTATCCGGTGAAATTAATAAAGTGGAATAACGAATCAATTCAATATTATGAAATATGGTACTGGTATTTTCGTTAATAAATAGTTTTTGCGGCGCAGTCGATAATGCGTTAACGGATTGCATAATTTGTTTTAATTGCGCGGTTATATCAGGATACGTTAATAATACAATCGGTAGGGGTGTATTTTTCAATAAGTATTCTAATATGGCGGCAATATTCCGTTGGTTAAAGCGGCGCGCAGAACCGTGACCGAAAAAATTCACGCTAATAAATTCGGACAATCCGTTATGTTTAAGAAAAGAAACTATATTAATATTTGCTTGTCTATCAGAAGGTATATCGTATTGTGTATTGATATGGTTAAATCCGAGTTTTTCCAATGCCGCCTTATAAATATCGGAAAAATGCAGTGTCGGATCGGTAATATTCAAATTGAAGATACTGTAATCGGATTTCAAATAGCCTAAATTTATGCGAGCATTAATTAAACGGATAAACAGTAAATCACGGTTACGCAGTAGCATGGTTGGATCAACTAAAGCGTCAAAGCGTAATTTTCTTAAATTCAGACCGCACTTTATTAAATTCGTAATGCTGCGTTTTTTGACGAAATAAAGTTGATCGATATAGGGATTAGCGCTAAATAAATAGGCGTTGTTTTTGCGGCAGACGACACCGATAAAAATATCGGGACGCTGTTTTTTTATTTCACGGAAAACAAAGGAGCTGACAATATAATCGCCGATTTTTCCGTCTTGACGTAGAAAAAGTATTTTCTTTATATATGTTGGTGTATGATAATCATTCTCTTTTCCGGTGTCGATTAGCAGTTTGCCCAAACGAAGACGGATTTTTCTCAGGGTATTTTTTATATTCATAAATTCAGGCTCGGCATAGTGATGGTGTATCGAATCATGACGTGCCGGCTATTATAACGAATTATATTTGTTTGAACCACTTGGGCGACGTTTGCCCGGTCGTTTGTATTATGAGGTTATATGTTGATAAAAAGAGTCATTGCTAAAATATTCGGTTCTCGCCGACCGACTAAAAAAACCGATCTGGGGCGGCTTGATTCCGTCCTGTTGAATCCTGTCGGCGATGCCATTGGCGATGCGGTTGCGCACGGGTTGCATTTACGCCAGTTAAAAGCCGGTTATCCGCATTTAAAAGTCGGAGTATTTGTCACTGAGCGTAATCGGGCGGTGTTTGCCGCAAGTGGTGTGGTGGATGAGCTGATTACCATGACGCCGACGGCTTATGTTAAACAGCGGAAAAAATGGGATCTTTATCTTGATTTCACCACCCGCTTTAATTCCAAAAGCCTGATTTTAGATAAAATACTTGCTCCCGAGCGGGTGATGATTTTTATTAAAACCGCAAAAAAATATTATTCGCTGGATAATATTCATAATTATGATTTTTATACTCCGCTCCCGTCGAATACGCACTTTAAGGATTACCTGAAACACAGTGCGTTAGGCGCTTATATTGGTTCTCAACCCGAGCTGTTTTATCAGTTACAGTTGTCCGAGGCGGCTCGCCAACAAGCAGCAAAACAATGGCGGACAGGCAAAATCCGTATTCTGCTATGCCCGCAGGGCAGTTCAAAACGACGTCAACTGCCGGCACAGGAATGTGCGACGATTCTGCATAAAATTCCACCGCACTTGCAGGATAACATCGATCTTCAATTAGGTTACAGTGCGCAGAATCAAGCCTATTTGGCGCAGCTGAGCCAAATAGACGCCTTGCCCGAAATTCGAGAAGCGCATAAAACCACGGTGGAACAATATCTGGCGCTGGTGAATTCCGCCGATATTGTACTGGCGGTAGATAGCGGTACGGTGCATGTCGCCTGTGCATTTAATAAACCCTTGCTGGCGTTTTATGCGAATTTCCCGACCAATATCGCTAAATGGCAGCCTTATGCGCGCGATAAAGCGAAAATTAAAATGCTGGTGGGACAGGGAACTGCACCGGATTCAGATGCTACGCAAAATTTTGATGCGGAACAGGCTGCCGCGTGGCTGAATGCACAGCTTGACGCCTGTTTGGCCGATAAGAATAAAAATAACAAGTAAGAGAAAATATTATGTATGATATTGCTGTTGTAGTACCGACAGTCTGCCGCCGTTCATTGTTGCGTGCGGTTACCTCGATTTATCAACAGGATTTCAGCGGACGCATTCAGATTCTGGTCGGCGTAGATAAAGATTTAACGGGAAAATCTGCCGAATTACGGTGGACGCTGGAGAAGCAACTGCCGCAAAATTGTTCGTTGTTGTGGTTTGATCCCGGCTATTCCACTTCCGTCCGGCATGGCGGCGTTCATAAATGCACCTTTGGCGGTGCACTGAGAACGATTTTATCTTTTGCAGCCGATTCGCCTTTGGTGATGTATTTGGATGACGATGACTGGCTGGCGCCGCAGCATTGCCGACTGATTGTGCAGGCGATAGCAGATAAGACTTGGGCTTTTTCATATTGCATTTATGCCAACGGAAATCAGGGTACGGCCTTGTGCCCCGATTATTTAGAAAGTGTCGGACCAGGCAAAGGTTTCTTTGCCGCACAAGGCGGTTTTGTGCGTCCGTCCGGCATGCTTGTCAATAAAATCAAAACGGCAGATATTTTGCATTTGTGGGCGGATTCGCCGAATGAAAGCGGCGATGGGGAAGATCGTTTAATTTTTGAAAAATTAAGACGCGAACCTTATGGCGAAACGGGCGTGGCGACAGTCTATTATGCGCTGGATCCGCGTGACGGCATGCATCAACAGCGGTTAGATTATATTGCCCGGCAAGGCGTGATGTTTAATGAGGTGGATAAAATCGGTTCTGTAAGAGAAAACAAATCCGTATTCAGCATTTTATGGCGCCGACTGACGAAAAAATACTTAAAACAGGCGATATGTCGCATAAGCGGGAAAGCTTAGCCTTGATGTGCCGCTGAAATGGTCGCAAACGCCTCTTTGATACCCCGATAAAACAAAACCTCGCCGAAGCGAGGTTTGGTAAGAATCCGAATTATTTTGTCGCCGGAATTTTGAAACGGCTGTTGAAGCGTTCGACGCGACCGCCGGTGTCAACTACGCGCTGTTTACCGGTGTAGAATGGATGGCAATTGCCGCATACGTCCAAGTTTAAATCTTTACCTACGGTAGAACGTGTTTTGATGACATTACCGCAAGAACAGGTGACGGTAATTTCTTTATATTCCGGATGAATACCTTGTTTCATAGAAAACCTCAATCTGAAGCCACTCCGCTTTCCGAAACTGAATTCGGCACCGAGTGTGGTTAATATTACGCCGTATAACGGCAACGCTAATAAGGAGGCAGATTATACCCGAAAAAAAGGAATATTCAAGGGGTGGGATAAATTCGCTATAATAACGACAATTTGTATCATTCGAGTGATTTATGAGACTTATCCGCATCGCTTTAGCTGTACCGCTTTTTCGCTTTTTTGACTACATCTTGACCGACGAGATGCCGCAACCGCAAATCGGCTCGCGGGTGTTGGTGCCGTTCGGCAGACAACGGCGGGTCGGCATCGTGTTGGATTTTCCGGCGGAAACGGCGGTACCAGCCGCCCGTCTTAAACCGATTATCGCCTGTTTGGATGCGCAATCGGT
>LM994636.1:186537-200960 GCA_000752995.2 Haemophilus massiliensis
TTTAACCCGCCGATGCGAGCATTGCTGGATTGGGCGGCGAGCTATTATCAGGCACCGCTGGGCGAGGTATTGTTGCAGGCGTTGCCGGTTAAACTGCGGCAGGGCGAAAGTGCGGTGGAAAAAACGAAAGTTTTGTTTAAATTGACCGCACTTGGGCGTCAGGCGCTGGAAAATAACCGCCTGAAACGGGCAAAAAAACAGGAAGAAGCTTTAACAGCGTTGGTGGTTTCGCCTCTGGAAAAAGGCAATAATTCATTTAGTGCCTCAGTTTGGGCAGCGCTGCGGGACAAAGCCTATATTGAAGAATGGGGAATTACGCCACAGCCGGTGAGTTGGCGGCAGGCATTAGGCGACAAACCGGTAGCCGATCGGCAGGATCGGCTGACCCTGAATAAGGAGCAGGCGCTGGCTTTAAGTCAGTTGATGTTCCATCCGGGCTTTGCCGCTTGGTTGCTCGACGGCATTACCGGTTCCGGCAAAACGGAGATTTACCTGCAATTTATTGAAGAGGTGCTGAAAAAGGGACGTCAGGTGCTGGTGCTGGTGCCGGAAATCGGACTGACCCCGCAAACTGTGCGGCGTTTTCAAGCGCGTTTTAATGCGGAAATCGACGTGTTGCATTCCAATCTGAACGATACTCAGCGTTTACAAGTCTGGCAGCGAGCGCGCAGCGGGCAAAGTGCGGTGGTAATCGGCACGCGTTCTGCCTTATTCACACAGTTTCAGGATTTGGGGCTGATAGTGATCGATGAAGAACATGATCCTTCGTTTAAACAGCAAGACGGCTGGCGTTATCATGCACGGGATTTGGCGGTGGTTTATGCCAAACGGCTGGATATTCCCATTGTGCTCGGTTCCGCCACGCCGAGTCTGGAAAGTTTGAACAACGTGCAAAGCGGTAAATATCGGCATATTTTATTATCTAAACGCGCCGGAGGTGGCAGTGCATTACGCCATTTTGTGATTGATTTAAAACAGCAGCGGGTACGGCATGGACTGTCTGACGCCTTGCTGACAAAGATGAACGAACACTTACAGCAAGGTAATCAGGTACTGTTGTTTTTGAATCGACGCGGGTTTGCTCCGGTTCTGTTTTGCCATGAATGCGGCTGGGTGGCGCAATGCCGACATTGCGATAAACCTTATACCTATCATCGTCAGGCACGCGTGTTGCGTTGTCATCATTGTGCCGCGCAGGCGCCAGTGCCGATGCAGTGCGCCGAGTGCGGTTCTACTCATTTAATGACCACCGGACAAGGCACTGAGCAGTTGGAAGACATCCTGCATCAGCGATTTCCACAGTATCACATTACCCGTCTCGATCGCGACAGTACGGCACGTAAAGGCAAGCTGGAAAGCCATTTGCAAGATATTCAGCAAGGGAAAAGCCGGATTCTGATCGGGACACAAATGCTGGCGAAAGGTCATCATTTTCCCGACGTGACCTTGGTGGCGTTATTGAATGTGGACGGCGCACTGTTTTCGCCGGATTTTCGCGCGGAAGAACGTTTGGCGCAGTTGTATATGCAAGTATCGGGGCGCGCGGGGCGCGCTGAAAAACGTGGCGAAGTGGTATTGCAGACCCATTATCCTGATCATCCGCTGCTGCGCTGTTTGCTGACCGAAGGTTACGGTGCCTTTGCCGCACAGGCGTTGAGTTTTCGGCGCAATATGGGGTTGCCGCCTTTCAGTTCGCAGGCGTTGTTTAAAGCGCACGGCCGCCGTAGTGAAGAGGCTGAACAGGTATTGCAACAGATTGCCGATAATTTACGGGAACTGGCAGAATGTGAACGTCTTCGTGGCGTGCAGATTTTAGGCCCGATGCCGGCGCCGTTCAGTAAAAAAGCCGGTTATTATCGCTGGCAGCTGTTGTTACAGCATGATTCCCGCGCAGCGTTGCAGCGGATTCTGACCCGTTTTCAGCAGCAGGAAGCGCCGAACGTGGGGCAAGTGCGGTGGGTTTTGGACGTGGATCCGCTGGATTTCACTTAGCGCTGGAAAAAAATGCGCTTTTTCAGTAGAATTGCCGTGATTTTTTATTTATTTACGCCCTTATCTATATCCCTTTACCGATTAGCTGTTGTCTCGTCGGGGAAAATAAACGCAATGCAAGCGGCGTAAGATTTGTCAAACAGTGTGCTGTCTTGTATTGTCGCACGGTATTGAAATATAACTTTGGAACGGAACAGGTTTTATTGTGGCTCAACGTGACTATGTCGCCCGCAGCGGCTCAAAGAAAAAAAAGAAACAGACGAAAAAAACCAGTAAGTCATTGCTGTTGATCATTGCATTGAGCGTGCTGGTTGTTTTTGTTGGCGGATTATTTTTATTGAAAGAAAAATCTGCCGATATAACGCCAGCGGCGGAACTGACTGAAAAGAAAATGCCGAAAAGCATGTTGCCGACGCCACCGGAAGAAGTGTGGAGTTATATTAAGGCGCTGGAAACCCGTACGGTGCCGGTAGATGATAACCCGCAATCGCTGGAAAAAAATATGCGCCTAACGGAAGAACAGAAAAAAGTGCTGCTGGCTATGGAACAGGAACAGAAAGCAGCGGAAAACGCGCGACAAAAGCAAGCAGAAGAACGTAAAAAAGCCGAGGAAGACGGGTTGAAAGAGGCTATTCAAAGCGCCGAAGCCAAACCTGTTCAGGAAGTAAGCCCGGCGCCTGTTACTGAAGTCAAAAAAGCGGAGGTGAAAAAGCCGACGGAGCCGGTGCGCGAACCGCCGAAGAAAACAGAAACCGCGCAGACGGCACAAAGTGTCGCCACAGAGAAAAAATTCGGTTTGCAATGTGGCGCATTTAAAAATCGGCAGCAGGCTGAAAATATGCAGGCTCGTCTGGCAATGGCCGGTTTTAATGCACGGGTCAATGCCAGCGCTGATTGGAATCGGGTTGTGGTCGGCCCAGTTGGCGACCGAGCGGCTGCCAATCGTGCACTGGAACAAGCGAAATCCATTGCCGGTTGTGTAGTGATCAGTATGTAGCGCGATTGAAAGTAATCGAAATGGATGTAAAAGAGCCGTTATTTGCGGCTCTTTTCATTTTATAGGGTGGTATTACCGACGTTAATTGTCACAAAGTGCGGTCATTTTTTACTGAGTTTCCGGTATTTTGTCGCAAATGCGCGAATTTGCCGGGCATTTACTCGCAAGCGCATTGTGCGACAGCCGTATAATACGGCGAGTGTCAGATTTATTGCTTGCTAAACCAAAAAAAATCATTAAAATGAACGAACGTTCATTCAGTCCCTTCGTTCGGACGCTTATTTGTAAATAAACCTCCTGACTTACTGTATGCGACTTTTTCTTTAATTTCATTACTGATTTAATTATTATGCGTCAATTAGAAACTGATATGGCCGAGCAGATTTTTGCCGCGACGGAGCGTTTAATGGCGGAAAAGGGATTACATAGTCTTTCGATGCACAAGATCGCAAAAGAAGCGAAAATTTCTCCCGGTACCATTTATATTTATTTTAAAAGCAAAGAGGCGCTGCTGGAACAGTTCGCGCGGCGACTTTTTTCGCTTTTTTCCGCTGAGCTTGAACGACACGCTGATGAAACCCGTTCTTATTTTGAACAATATCGACAAATGTGGTGGAATATTTGGTTGTTTTTGCAAAATAACCCGAATATCGTGCTGAATATGAGTCAGTATCGGTCATTGCCGCATTTTTATGAAATTTGCACCGAACTGGAACACCAAAGCCACTGGAACCGTTTTTGTCTGAAAGCCATTAAGGCGGCGGTGTTGGCGAATTTACCAATTCAGATTCTGTTTTCGCTGGGGTTGGGCAGTGCAATCAATTTGGCTTTTGATCGGATCTTTTTTAAACAGGAATTATCCGATGAAATGCTGGAAGCTGTGATCGAAAGAACATGGCGTGCAATTCAGAAATAATTTGTATTTGTTTTATCTCTATCTTTTTTACGGAGTTTTTTTATGAGTAATCAAGCTCAAAATACGAGACCGAAACGCTCTCATGCTTTTATGATGAAAGTGATATTAGGTGCGCTGGTATTGGTGTTTGTCGCGATGATCGGTGCCAATATTATTAAAGGCATTGCGGTCGGGAAATATCTCTCAGGGATGCCTGAAACGGCTAACCCGGTCACGGCAATCAAGGTGGAGTCCAAACAGTGGACACCTGTGATTGAAACCACCGGTCTGGTGCGGCCTAATCAGGGTGCGATGCTCAGCGCACAGGAAGCTGGTGCGGTCTCAAAAGTTTTGGTTCAGTCCGGTCAGCGCGTGAAAAAAGGCGAATTACTGGTGGAACTGGACAGTTCGGTGGAGCAGGCGACTTTGCAGGCGTCGGTTGCGAAATTACCGTCAACTAAACAGACTTATCAGCGCTATCTGTCATTGTTTAAAACTCAAAGCGTTTCGCAGCAGGATTTAGATGATGCTAAAGCCAGCTATGATGCGTTAGTTGCCAGTATCAATTCGTTAAAAGCAAGCATTGAGCGCCGTCAGATTGTGGCGCCGTTCGACGGTGTTGCCGGTATTGTTAAAGTGAACGTCGGGCAATATGTCACCACCGGTACCGAAATTGTGCGGGTGGAAGATACCAGCTCAATGAAAATTGATTTCTCCGTGGCACAAAATTTACTGGAGCATTTGCATGTGGGGCAGAAAGTGACTGCCACAGCCGATGCGCGTTTAGGTGAAACCTTCGCTGCGAAAGTCACCGCCATTGAACCAGCAATCAGCTCTTCCACCGGCTTAATTGACTTGCAGGCGACATTTGAACCGGAAGACGGGCGCAAACTGTTGTCCGGTATGTTTACCCGTTTGCGTATCGCCTTGCCGACTGAGAGTAATCAGATTGTGGTGCCGCAGGTGGCAGTGAGCTATAACATGTACGGCGAAATCGCCTATTTATTAGTGCCACTTTCCGAAGAAGATAAAAGCAAACTGATGGATAATGATAATTTCCCGCATAAAGACAATATCGATAAAGTATATCGCGCTAAACAGATTACGGTCTTCACCAAAGATCGTCAGGGCATTTATGCGCAGTTAACCGGCGATGAAGTCAAAATTGGCGATCAACTGGTGACCGGCGGGCAACAGAACCTCAGCAACGGCAGTTTAGTGATTGTTGCGGATAAAGAGGGCGTTGGCACCTCTGAACCGGTACAGAAAACCAATCTTTAATTAAACATTAGGAATACAAACGAATGAAATTTACAGATATATTTATTCGTCGTCCGGTATTAGCGATTTCAATCAGTCTGTTAATCATTATTCTCGGATTACAGGCAATTGCCAAGCTGACGGTGCGTGAATATCCTAAAATGACCACAACGGTTATCAGTGTCAGCACAACTTATGCCGGTGCCGATGCCAGCCTGATTCAGGCTTTCGTGACCTCAAAACTGGAAGAGGCGATTGCACAGGCGGATAATATTGACTATATGTCCTCTTCCAGCAGCCCGAGCGCCTCTTCCATTACGGTAAAAATGAAGCTCAATACGGATCCGAACGCCGCGTTGGCAGATATTTTGGCAAAGGTGAACTCGGTACGCTCGGAGCTACCAAGCGGTATTGATGATCCGACGATCACTTCGTCAACCGGCGGTTCGGGGATTATGTACATCAGTTTCCGTTCCAATAAACTGGATGCCAGTCAGGTAACCGACTATATTGAACGTGTAATTAAGCCGCAGTTCTTTACTGTTGAAGGGGTGGCAAAAGTTACCATTTACGGGGCATCACAGTATGCGATGCGTATTTGGCTGGATCCGCAGAAAATGGCGTCGCAGAATTTATCGGCAACGGAAGTGGCATCGGCGTTGTCTGCCAATAATATTCAGACCGCAGCCGGTAACGATAACGGGTATTTCACCGTTTATAAAAATAAAGTTGAGACCACGACGACCACCATTGAACAGCTGCAAAATCTGATCGTGTATTCCGACGGCGATAAACTGGTGCGTTTACGCGATATTGCCGATGTTGAATTGAATAAAGAAAGTGATGACAGCCGTGCGGTGGCGAACGGTTCCGATTCCGTCGTGCTGGCCATTGACCCGACTTCAACCGCTAACCCGCTGACGGTGGCGGAAAATATTCGTCCGTTATATGAGAATATCAAGAAAAGTTTACCAGACAGTATGGAAACCGATATTCTGTACGATACGACGATTGCCATTAACAGCTCGATTAACGAAGTTATTCATACCATTTTAGAAGCGACCGTGATCGTGTTGGTGGTGATCACGCTGTTTATCGGTTCGTTCCGGGCGATTCTCATTCCAATCATTACTATTCCGATTTCTTTAATCGGGGTAATTATGATGCTGCAAACATTTGACTTCTCGATCAATCTGATGACTCTGCTGGCGCTGATTCTGGCAATCGGGCTGGTGGTGGACGATGCGATTGTGGTGTTGGAGAATGTGGACCGCCATATCAAACTGGGTGAGACGCCGTTCCGAGCTGCGATTATCGGTACCCGCGAAATTGCCGTGCCGGTGATTTCAATGACTATTGCGCTGGTGGCGGTATATTCACCAATGGCGTTGATGGGCGGGATTACCGGTTCATTGTTTAAAGAGTTTGCACTGACGCTGGCAGGTGCGGTGTTTATTTCGGGAATTGTGGCGTTAACCCTGTCGCCGATGATGAGCAGCAAATTGCTGAAAGCGCATACCAATCCGTCTAAACTGGAAGAAATGATCGAACGTACCCTTGGTAAATTAAACCGCGGTTATGCCTATGCTCTCGGTTTGGTTATGGCAAGTCGCCGGTGTATGTTGGCGTTCGCAGTGATTATTTTCACCACCTTGCCGATGTTGTTTAATTCGCTGCCCAGCGAACTGACCCCGGCAGAAGATAAAGGGGCGTTTATTGCGATAGGCACGGCGCCGTCGAATGTCAATATTGATTATGTGCAGGGTGCGATGAAAGAATATGAAAAAATTCTGCGTAACACCGAAGAAGTGCAGTTCTCCATGGTGATTTCCGGTGCGCCGAACAGCAATCAATCTTTAAACGTAATTTCATTAAAAGACTGGAACGAACGTAAGCGTAAACAAAGTGAGGTTCTGGCGGATTTGAATAGTCAGGCGAAAGCGATTCCTGAAATTTCGGTCAGTGGCTTCGCGTTTCCGGAGATTAATACCGGTGAACAAGGGCCGCCGATTGGTTTCGTCATCAGTACAGCGAACGATTATAGCAATTTAGCCAATGTTGCCGGTAACTTCTTACAGGCGATGCAGAAATCGGGACAGTTTATTTATACCTCGCTGGATCTGAAATTCGATACGGCGCAGATGAAAATTACTGTGGATAAAGAAAAAGCCGGTTCTTACGGTATTTCCATGAGCCAGATCAGCAACACGCTGGGAAGCTATTTGTCTGCCGCAACTATTACCCGTGTGGATATCGACGGTCGTGCTTATAAAGTGATTTCACAGGTGAAACGCAAAGATCGCCTGTCACCGGAAAGTATGGATAATTACTTTGTGGAAGCCAGCAACGGACAGTCTGTACCGTTGAGCAGCCTGCTGCATGTTACGCTGGAATCGCAGCCAAGTTCGTTACCGCGTTTCAATCAGCTGAACTCCGCGATTATTCAGGCGGTGCCGTCGCCGTCCAGCAGTATCGGTGATGCGGTACAGTGGCTGAAAGATACTGCAGCGACAGAATTGCCGCAAGGCTATAACTACGACTTTAAGAGCGAAGCCCGTCAATTGGTACAGGAAGGTAACTCACTGACGGTAACGTTCGCTCTGGCTGTGGTGATTATTTTCCTTGTGCTGGCAATTCAGTTCGAATCTATTCGCGATCCGCTGGTGATTATGATTTCCGTGCCGTTGGCGGTCAGTGGTGCGCTGCTGGCGCTGAATTTCTTCGGCTTCTTTGGGGTGGCGGGAA
Source organism: Haemophilus massiliensis (assembly GCA_000752995.2). Classification (GTDB taxonomy): domain Bacteria; phylum Pseudomonadota; class Gammaproteobacteria; order Enterobacterales; family Pasteurellaceae; genus Necropsobacter; species Necropsobacter massiliensis_B. The sequence continues at coordinate 194,427 of LM994636.1, forward strand.
CGACGCTTAATATTTATTCGGAAGTCGGCTTGATTACGCTGGTCGGACTTATCACTAAACACGGTATTTTAATGTGTGAAGTGGCGAAAGAAGAACAGCTCAATCACGGCAAAAATCGTATTGATGCCATTACCCATGCGGCAAAAGTGCGGTTACGTCCGATTCTGATGACGACAGCTGCGATGATTGCCGGGCTGATACCGTTATTATATGCTTCCGGTGCCGGTGCGGTGTCCCGTTTCAGTATCGGTATCGTGATTGTGGCCGGCCTTGCGATCGGAACATTGTTTACGCTGTTCGTATTACCGGTGATTTATACTTATATCGCAAGCGAACATAAACCGTTACCGGTGTTCGACGAAACTATTAAACCGATTGAAAGCGATACGCGTGAGTAATCAAGCGTTTAATTCGGTTATGGAAGGCTGTTGTTACGGCCTTCTTTTTTAGCCGAAAACTGTGCGAAAAAGCACCGCACTTTGAGAATGGTTCAACGGTGGAAATCTGTCGCGCGGGCACAAATTCTTATTGCACAGCGATTGAGTTAAATCGCCTTTTACTGTAAACTGTCATCCCGTCTTATTGCATTTATTATCATACTTTTTCATTCCAAATACATAGGTTTAATATGGCTACCAATTATATTTTTGTCACAGGCGGTGTGGTTTCTTCTTTGGGTAAAGGTATTGCCGCGGCATCTTTAGCGGCGATCCTTGAGGCGCGCGGTCTTAACGTGACTATCATGAAGCTTGACCCTTATATTAACGTTGACCCGGGCACGATGAGCCCGACCCAACACGGCGAAGTGTTCGTCACCCAAGACGGGGCGGAAACCGATCTGGATTTAGGCCATTACGAGCGCTTTATCCGCACCAAAATGACCAAACGCAATAACTTTACCACCGGCAAGATTTATTCCGAAGTATTGCGCAAAGAGCGGCGCGGGGATTATCTGGGCGCTACTATTCAAGTGATTCCGCATATTACCAATGAAATCAAAGCTCGAGTGATTGACGGTGCGGCGGGGCATGATGTGGCGATTGTTGAAGTTGGCGGCACGGTCGGCGATATTGAATCTCTACCGTTTTTAGAAGCCTTGCGTCAGCTGGCGGTGCAGGTCGGGCGGGAGCGTACTATTTTTATGCACCTGACTTTGGTCCCTTATATTCCAACTGCCGGCGAGGTAAAAACCAAACCGACTCAACATTCAGTAAAAGAACTGTTATCTATCGGTATTCAGCCTGATGTGCTGATTTGCCGCTCCGATCGTATGGTACCACCGAATGAGCGGGCTAAAATCGCATTATTCTGTAATGTGCCGGAAAGAGCGGTGATTTCGCTGAAAGATGTCAATTCCATTTATCAGATTCCGGCGTTACTGAAATCGCAAGGGCTGGATGAATTTATTTGCCAGCGTTTTCATCTGGATTGCCCGCCGGCAGATCTTTCCGAATGGGAGCAGGTGCTTTATCAGGAGGCGAATCCGACCGGCGAAGTTACCATCGGTATGGTGGGCAAATATACCGAGCTGCCCGATGCCTATAAGTCCGTTAATGAAGCCTTGAAACACGGTGGGCTGAAAAACCGATTGAGTGTGCATATTAAATATATTGATTCACAGGATGTGGAAACCAAAGGCACGGATATTCTGAAAGGGCTGGACGGCATTTTAGTGCCGGGCGGGTTCGGTTATCGCGGCGTGGAAGGTAAGATTTTAACCGCACAATATGCACGTGAAAATAACATTCCATATTTAGGTATTTGTTTGGGAATGCAGGTTGCATTGATTGAGTATGCCCGTCATGTGGCCGGTATGGAACAGGCGAATTCTTCTGAATTTGATAAAGCTTGCCCGCAGCCGGTCATCGGTTTGATCACCGAATGGCAGGATGCCGACGGCAATATTGAAACACGCAGCGATAAATCCGATTTGGGTGGAACGATGCGTCTCGGCGCACAGCAGTGTCATTTGGTGGCAGGCAGTTTAGCGCGCGAACTGTACGGTGCGGAAACCATTGAAGAACGCCATCGTCACCGTTATGAAGTAAACAATGTTTTACTGCCGCAAATTGAAAAAGCTGGCTTAAAAGTTACCGGATTATCGGCGGATAAAAAACTGGTGGAAATTATTGAAGTACCGAATCATCCGTGGTTTGTTGCCTGCCAGTTCCACCCGGAATTTACCTCGACACCGCGCGACGGACACCCGTTATTTGCCGGTTTTATTAAAGCTGCAAAGGAAAATCAGAAAAAATAAGCTAAAAGCTGTGTTTGATCAAATAAGCATGATTTTTAGCAAGACAAACGGCGAAAAACGCTTTACTATATTTGCCGTTTATAAGAATTCGTTTGAATTAACTTAAAAGAGGAAAATTAAAATGGCAAAAATCGTTAAAGTAATCGGCCGTGAAATCATTGACTCGCGCGGTAATCCGACCGTTGAAGCTGAAGTGCATCTGGAAGGCGGTTTCGTCGGTATGGCGGCAGCACCGTCCGGCGCTTCTACCGGTTCTCGCGAAGCATTGGAATTACGTGACGGCGATAAATCACGTTTTTTGGGTAAAGGCGTATTGAAAGCTGTTGCGGCCGTGAATAACGAAATCGCTCAGGCCGTTGTCGGTAAAGATGCGTTGAATCAGGAAGAAATCGACCGCACTATGATCGATTTGGACGGAACCGAAAATAAATCCAAATTCGGTGCGAACGCAATTTTAGCCGTATCTTTAGCCAATGCGAAAGCTGCCGCTGCGGCACAAGGTAAACCGCTGTATGAATGGATCGCGGATCTTAACGGCACACCGGGTCTTTATTCTATGCCGTTACCGATGATGAACATCATCAATGGCGGTGAACACGCGGACAATAACGTTGATATTCAGGAATTCATGATTCAGCCGATTGGTGCCAAAACCTTGCGTGAAGCGCTGCGTATCGGTGCAGAAGTGTTCCATAATCTTGCCAAAGTATTGAAATCTAAAGGTTTAAGCACAGCAGTAGGTGACGAAGGCGGTTTTGCACCGAACCTTGAGTCTAATGCTGCGGCATTGGCTTGTATCAAAGAAGCGGTGGAAAAAGCCGGCTATGTATTAGGTAAAGATGTTACCTTGGCGATGGACTGCGCTTCATCCGAATTCTATAACAAAGAAAACGGTTTATATGAAATGAAAGGTGAAGGCAAATCCTTTACTTCTCAGGAATTCACACATTATTTAGAAGAGTTATGCAAAGAATATCCAATCAAATCCATTGAAGATGGTCAGGATGAATCCGACTGGGAAGGCTTTGCATATCAGACTAAAGTATTGGGCGACAAAATCCAATTGGTCGGCGACGACTTATTCGTCACCAACACTAAAATTCTGAAAGAAGGTATCGAAAAAGGGATTGCTAACTCTATCTTAATTAAATTTAACCAAATCGGTTCTTTATCCGAAACATTGGCGGCTATCCGTATGGCAAAAGCGGCCGGTTATACTGCTGTGATTTCTCACCGCAGCGGTGAAACCGAAGATGCGACAATCGCTGATTTAGCGGTGGGTACTGCAGCAGGTCAGATCAAAACCGGTTCTATGAGCCGTTCTGACCGTATTGCTAAATACAACCAACTTATCCGTATCGAAGAAGCTTTAGGTGATAAAGCACCGTTCTTAGGCTTAAAAGCGGTAAAAGGTCAGGCATAATTCGGTCTTGCTTCAAATCACAGCCACCAAGAACACTTGGTGGCTTTTTTGTCACGGGGCTTCCCGTTTTTATTAACCGACACGATGGGAGAATATATGATTTATACGGTACTTGACGAACAAATCCTGCTGGGCGAGGCTTACCGCTGCGGCGCCCATTCTACGCAACACGAACATCTGGTGGTGATTTTTGAAGACGACGGCGAGACGGGGTATTTCTATGCCATGGATTTACACCAGACCGAACAGCCTGTTGTGGACAGCCTGTTTGTTTATTCGGTGCAGGATATTGAGGCGCAGTCTTTACATGAACCGCGTAAATTGCAGATTGCTTGGTCGGAAGACGGCTACAAAGCCTTTTTGCTGATTAATGGTTATCCGCATGCGGTATTTGATTTCAGCGGCTTTGTCGGTTACAACCATAGCAAATTCCCGCTGCCGGAGTTGGGCAGCATGTGGACGCGTAAAGAAACAACGCAGGAGCTGGTGGATAAATGGTTGTTGGGGTAATATCATTGTTTTCAGTATTTTGAGCCAGCTGAGCACGACCGGCAGGCTTTTTTATAAGAACAATTTTCTATTTTCTCGATCCGCCTCGCAAAACCGCCTTTAAAATCACGGAAAATCTCGTGTTTTGCGTTTATTCGATAAATAATGCCTTTTATTTATTCGGAGTTGTCAATCCTTATGACACGCAATGAAATTTTTCTCCGCCTGATGCAGATTCCTCAATTGGGCAGCAGCGCAATTCATCGAATCATCACTGAGGTTAACATCACGGATCTGCCGAATTATGACGAAACGGCTTTTCATCATATAGGTTGGAAACCGCAACAAATTCGTCGCTGGTTTCAACCGAAAATGAAATATATTGAGCCGGCGTTATATTGGGCGGCTAAAGAAGGAAATCGACTGATTGATTTCTACCATCAAGATTATCCTTATTTATTACAACAAATCAGCGCTGCACCGCCGGTGCTGTTTTTGTGCGGAAATTCGACCGCACTTTCTCAACCACAGATTGCCATTGTCGGCAGCCGGCACTGTTCGCATTACGGCGAATATTGGGCAAAGCATTTTGCCGTCGAGTTATGTTCAGCCGGTTTTATAATTACCAGCGGATTGGCATTAGGTATCGACGGATTTTGTCATCAGGCGGTAGTGAATATTAACGGACAAACCGTCGCAGTGCTTGGTAGTGGGCTGGAAAATGTTTATCCGGCTAAACATCGCCGACTGGCACAGCAAATTACCGACAACGGCGGCGTACTGGTTTCCGAGTTTCTGCCTCATCAGCCGCCGGTGGCGGAAAATTTTCCGCGCCGTAACCGCATTATCAGCGGCTTGTCTTTAGCTACGCTGGTTGTAGAAGCGACTGAACGCAGCGGTTCTTTAATTACCGCGCGTTATGCACTGGAACAAAACCGAGAAGTGTTTGCCGTACCCGGCAATGTACAGAACGAATTCAGTCAAGGTTGTCATAAATTGATTAAACAGGGAGCAATGCTGGTGGAAAATGTACGGGATATTGTGGAAAATCTGCCCGCACTTTCCTACGGCAGTTATTGCAAGCCTAGAATCGAACCGCTCGTCGCCGAAAGAGAGCACAATCCGCAGAATTCTTACAAACTACCGGAAAATCCGGCTTATCCCGAACTTTATGCTCGTATCGGTTATACGCCGATCAGTCTGGACGAACTGGCGGCGCAGTCGGGGTTGGCGGCGGAAACCCTGCTGATTCAGCTACTGGAGCTGGAATTACAGGAACTGATTATGCCGCAAAACGGTTTATATCGGCGCACCTAAATGTCGGTACAGGCGATAGCTCACCTGACCGCCGGTTTTTTGTTTTAATAGTTGCCAGCCGGTGGGGACGCGTAACGCCGTGTCTTTTTCGGTTTCCACATAAACTAATGCTTCAGGATACAGCCAATTATGCTGATGCAATAGATCTATCGCTTTTTCCGCCAGATTGAAGTGAAAGGGCGGATCGAGAAAAACCAGATCAAAGTGCGGTGCATTTTGCGTTCGATTTAGAAATTGTAAACTATCCTGATTGATAATCTGTGCTTGCTGCGTACATTGCAGGCGTTGCAGATTTCGGCTTAATTGGGCTGCGACGGTTTTATCCAGTTCTAAAAATGTCACCTGCTTTGCGCTGCGGGAAAGCGCTTCAAAACCGAGAGAACCGCTGCCGGCAAAGCAATCCAAACAACGGGCATCAGCAATATAAGGCATCAACCAGTTAAACAGCGTTTCTTTAATCCGATCACCAGTCGGACGTAACCCCTGCGCGTTTAACACCGGCAATTTACGCCCGCGCCAACGTCCTGCGATAATGCGTACTTCGCCTTTATTTTCAGGTCGTCGCGCGCCCTGTGGGAAAGGATTTTTTTTCATAGAGAAAAGATAAATTATGATAAACTATGCCAAAATTTTGCTTAGTGTAGTACAAAACCGGCAAAATCAATAATTTTTTCAGAAAATAGCGAGCGATTTATGTCAGAAGAAAATAAAAAAGGCGGTTTCTGGTCTTGGTTCGGCGTGGGAAAAAAGAAAACACAACAATCTCCAACGTCGCAGTCGGAGCAGGAAAATACCTCCACACAGGATAATGAACCGGTGCCAGATAAGCTGGAAAGTGAGACACAATTTCACACCGAAACGGGTGTCAGCCCGCAAAATGCAGTGGAAAGTGCGGTAGAAATTGAGACCGTTTTTCAAGCCGCTGAATCGCCAGCAGAACCGGCTTTGTCAGCGCTTGAACCACAACAGGATAGCACTACAATAACGCCGGAAACGGAAACGGAAACGGAAACGGAAACGGAAACGGAAACGGAAACGGAAACGGAAA
>LM994636.1:201808-368930 GCA_000752995.2 Haemophilus massiliensis
CGGAAACGGAAACGGAAACGGAAACGGAAACGGCAGAAATCGTTTTTCAGCAACAGGAAAAACCGAGTGAGGGCGGCTTTTTCAGTCGTTTAGTGAAAGGATTATTAAAAACCAAGCAACATATCGGCGACGGTTTTCGTAATCTGTTTTCCGGTAAAAAAATCGATGACGATCTGTTTGAAGCACTGGAAGAGCAATTGCTCATCGCCGACATCGGCGTACCGACCACCGCCAAAATTATTGATAACCTGACTCAGCACGCCAGCCGTAAACAACTAAAAGATGCTGAGTTGCTGTACCAGCAATTGAAAACCGAATTAGCCGATATTTTGCGGCCGGTGGAACAACCGTTGCGGATTGATAACCAAAAAAAACCATATGTGATTTTAATGGTCGGCGTTAACGGTGTAGGGAAAACCACCACAATCGGCAAACTTGCCCGCCAGTTTCGCCAACAAGGTAAATCGGTGATGTTGGCCGCAGGCGATACGTTTCGCGCCGCGGCGGTAGAACAGCTGCAAGTTTGGGGGGAGCGCAATCATATTCCGGTAATTGCACAAAGCACAGGCTCGGATTCGGCATCGGTGATTTTCGATGCAATGCAATCCGCCGCGGCGCGTAATATCGATATTCTGATCGCCGACACGGCAGGACGTTTACAAAATAAAAATAATCTGATGGACGAGCTGAAAAAAATTGTTCGTGTCATGAAAAAATATGACGACAGCGCGCCCCATGAAATTATGTTGACCTTAGATGCCGGCACCGGACAAAATGCAATTAGTCAGGCGAAACTGTTTAATGAAGCCGTGGGACTGACCGGTATCAGCCTGACTAAACTGGACGGCACGGCAAAAGGCGGGGTGATTTTTGCTATCGCCGATCAGTTTAAGTTGCCGATCCGTTATATCGGGGTCGGCGAAAAAATCGAAGACCTGCGCGAGTTTCGGGCAAATGAATTTATTGATGCGCTGTTTGCTAGTGAAGAATAACCGGTATTTCGTATTTTGTATGTAAAAAATTATGCAACAACAGGTTTGTCATTTTTCGTTTGATATTACGGACTGGAAAATTGTCTGTAATCGACCGCTCTTTCCCGCTGACTGGCGTAAGGGCGAGTCACATTGGTGCACCACCGTGGCTCAGCGGGAGACGATTATGCCGCCGCTTGATTTTTTGCCGCCGTTAAAACGCCGCCGCTTAAGTAATGCCGCCCGGCTGTTCTTTGCCGCCGCTTGGCCTCTGACAGAACAGGAAAGCAATATTCCGGTGGTATATGCCTCATTCAACAGTGAAATCAACCGCAGTTTTATGTTATGGCAACAGTTATGGCAAGAAGGCGACATTTCACCCACATCTTTCAGTTTATCGGTTCACAACGCGTTGGTAGGGCAGTGGTCGGAAATCCGCGGGGTTAAACAGGAATGTACGGCAATTAGCGCGAATAAAGATAATCTTGAAACGGCGCTGATGGAAGCTTATCTGTTATTAAATGACGGCGCTCAGCGCGTGTTAGTGGTGACGGCAGAATCACCGTTATCGGAAAAATATCATGTACAACCTGTTTTCCGGCATCCTTTTTCCTATGCACTGGCTCTATTGGTGGAACGAGGGGAACAATACCACCTGAGCTTGCATTCACAAGCTGCACCGCAGACGTCATGTATCGATAACACGTTAAGTTGGGTGAAACAGCAGTATCTGACTGAAGTGCGCTGGCAGACACCGAGTTCCGGCGGAGGCTATTGGCAATGGCAGAAAAGCTAGATCAATTGAAACGATTGCTGGCGACGCTGTTCGGTTTCGTGTTATTCGGCATCGTCGGCGTAATTTTTCATCTTATTTTATATCCTTACACTAAAAATTATCCGCACAATAATTTAACCGTTCAACGGAAAGGGCGCCGCATCGTTGGTGCCGCCTGGCGTTTTTTTGTCCGTTATCTGCAATGCACCGGCATTCTGCAGGTGGAATATCACGGTTTCGAACGTTTGGGCAAACCGGGACAACTGGTGTTGGCTAATCACCCTTCCTTATTGGATGTAGTATTGATTTTCAGTCGGATATCGCACTTTAACTGTGTTGTAAAAAAAGATTTAATGTATAATCCGGCGATGAGTGCACCGATAAAAGCCTGCGGTTTTATTCCTAACATCGAATCGGAGGCATTGCTGGAGCAATGCCATGATATCTTGCAGCAACAGGCACTGCTGCTTTTTCCCGAAGGCACACGAACCGACTGGGACGGCACTGTGAAGCTACATCGCGGTGCGGTGTCCATCGGTTTGCGCAGCGCGAAAGTGATTACGCCGGTGGTGATAAAAATGCAGCCGCTTAATTTCAAGAAAGGACAGCCGTGGTATCGTATTCCGGCGCGTACCATTCGTTACGAACTGACGGTAGGCGAAGATATTGATCCGCGCGACTGGTTGGCAGAAAAGCCGCTACCGATTGCTTCACGGCGTTTAAACGAATTTTTAGAAAATTATTTTAATACCTATTCAAAGGACTAAAAATGGAACTTGAACTACAAATTAAACAATTAATCATTGATAGTCTTGCGTTGGAGGATATCCGCGCAGAAGAGATTGAAACTGACGCATCGCTGTTCGGTGATGACGGGTTAGGACTGGATTCAGTCGATGCACTGGAGTTGGGGTTAGCAATACAAAAAACCTTTGGATTGCAATTAAATAGTGAGCAGCACAATTTACGTGAACATTTCACCAGTGTTGCCACGCTGGCAGATTTTATCCGTTCGCAGCAAGCGTAGGGGGCAGCATGACAGAACAGGAAATCCAACAGGTATTGACTGATGCCTTAGTGTCCTTATTTGAGGTGGATGCAGCACAGATAACACCAGAAACGAACTTATATACAGAGCTTGAGATCGACAGTATTGATGCTATCGATCTGATTGACTATATCAAACGTCAGACCGGCTATAAATTACAGGCGGAAGATTTTCGCAATGTGCGGACTGTCAAAGATGTGATTGAGGCTGTCAAACGAATTAGTGCCGCCTAGTGCAGGAATGAAGGTAAATGTCTTGTACGGATTTACAACATCTATTATGGAGGCATCACTGGATTGCGGAATGCCATGTGGTTACGCATCCTGTTGACAATGTGCCGGCTGCACTAACGTTGCTGAACGCTGATGGAATTGCCGCATTTCGAACGCAAGGACGCGCTTTTGTGCTCAAAATGCTGAAAACTTATCTGGCAGAAAAAAAACAAAGTACAACGGTTATTCCCTGCTACTGGCATCTCAGTGCGTTTTTGCCCGGTTATAGCCAGGCTCAAGTGCGGTGCAAATCGGAACATTTTTGGGCTAATGCACTGGATGAGCCGATTTGGCTGACACACCAACAGCAAGGCGAAACATGGGGGTTCAATGCGATTGTGCCGCTTGAGCTAAAATTCTTTGTAGGACATTTTCCCGCTTTTCCGCTGGTTCCGGGGGCTGTGGAATTACAATGGATTATGGGTTTAATCAGGCAATATTGTGGTGTGAGACAACCTGTTTTACGCTTTGATAATCTGAAATTTCAGAAATTTTTGCGTCCCAATGACAGTCTGGAAATTACGCTTAAACGGGAACAAGAAAAGCATCGTGTACGCTTTCAGTTAATGACCGAAGGCGAAACTTGCGCCAGCGGATGGGGGGTATTTCATGCTGAATAGCGCGCGAATACTGATCAATTTTATTCTCATCGTGTTCAGTGCAGCTTATCCTTTACTTTGGTTGTTTGCTGCGGCGCAGCAACCCGCTTTGTTATCCAATTTACTCTATTTTCTCGCTTTGTTATGGGGCATTAAAGGCATCTTGCAGAAAACCGGTGGGCAGAGAACCATTGCATTTGTTATGGCGGGGTTGCTGACACTGATTGCTTTGACCCGCACAATCGGTATTATGTATTGGTATCCTGTGCTTATTAATGGCGGTATGCTGATGCTTTTCGGTGGCAGTTTGCTGACTTCTCGTTCCGCAGTGGAACGTCTGGCTCGCGTACGGGAGCCTGACTTGTCGCCACGTGCAGTTATTTATACCCGTAAAGTTACGCTATTATGGTGCGGTTTCTTTTTGTTTAATATTATTGTAAACAGCCTGTTTGTGGTGAGCCATCAATATGACTATTGGGCATGGTTCAGTGGTGTGATTTCATATATTTTAATGGGGCTATTGATGGGGTGCGAATGGTATGTCAGACAACAAATTATCAATAAATCACATACATAATTCGTGTCGCAAATATTCTCAAATTCTGTGCACGATGTTAAAATTGACACTGAATTATCAACAGACCAAATGTATTGTCTGTCGTATTTTCTGATACTGACGGGCTACTAACATCACGATGAATAACGAAATACTGTCTTCTTCCGTTTTTCTGCCGGATCGCCGTATGTTATGCGCGCCGCCGGATTTTATTTATCGCGTGCAGCAGCTTGCCTACAAACTTCAACAGGATCGTATCCGTACTGCAGCATTATGGCTGGAAAACTGCACAGAGTTTTCCTGTGCATTGTTGGCTTGTCTGGAAGCAAAGGTTGATGTCTTGTTGCCGCCGAATCTGTTGGCAGAAAACCGCCGCTGGGTGGCGAAAAATGCAGATCTTTTTTTGACCGAGTCGAATTTTACGCAATACGCCCTCTCTCATAAACTGCTGCCAAAACCACCGCACTTTACATTGGTTCCCGATATACAGAATCAGACACAAATCCGGCCGAAAACTTCCGGCAGCAGAGGGGAAGCGAAAATTGTGGTGAAAACCGCACAGCAAATGTGGCATGAAGCGCTGGCACTGCGGGAAATCCTGCCCTTTAACGAACATATTTATTTGCTCGGTAGCGTGAGTACACAACATCTTTATGGTTTGACTTTCCGGGTGTTTTTGCCACTTGTAGCGGGTTGGCGTGTGAGTAATGCGCAGCTGCTTTATCCCGATGATTTAATCGCGGCAAGTTGTGGCTGTCAGACTACGGAAAAAGTTCTGTGGATCAGCAGCCCGACTTTATTGACTAATCTGAATTTGGCTGATCCCGCGCTAATGCGGATTCCGATGGCGGGCATTATTTCCTCCGGTGGTGCGCTGCCGGAAGCCTGTGGTAATGCGATACGCCGTAGTTTATCTGTTCCGGTGGTGGAAATTTACGGCAGCAGCGAAACCGGCGTCATTGCCCGTCGTACTGACCACGGCTTCTGGCAGCCGATGCCTGAAAGCCGGATTGGCAGAGATAAACGTGGTGCGTTATGGGTGGAATCGCCTTGGTTTAGCGGACGTGAACAAACTGAAGACGCAGTGGAAATGTCAGTGCAGGGTTTTCAATTGTCAGGACGATTGGATCGTATCGTAAAGGCTGGTGATAAACGGGTTTCCTTAGTGAAAATTGAGCACGATTTAGGTATGCATCCTTATGTGCGCGATTGTTATGTCGGGCTGCATCCGGAAAAACAACGTCCGGTGGCTTGGATCGCATTAACAGAAGCGGGAATTGCTGCATTTAAACAGCTTGGGCGAAAGGCACTGATTATCACCTTCAGAACCTTTCTCGCACCGAAACAGGAAGCTTTTGCGTTACCGCGTTTCTGGCGTTTCTGTGAACAATTGCCGCGCGACAGCCAGGCGAAAATCCGACGAGCAGATTTTGTTACTGTTTGCCGTGCGATACGGGATGAGGTGAACTGATGAATGACATCATCAAAGTAGTGGCAGTGATTCCTCATTATAATCATTCGGATACTGTGAGTGCAGTAACTGACGCGTTACTGGCATTGAATTTACCAGTATGGATTGTGGATGACGGTTCTGATGAGCCGCATCGGGCGGTTTTGCGCGAGCTGCAACGCAATGCATCGGTGAATGTTATTTTTTGTGCGCACAACGGCGGTAAAGGAAGTGCGGTGAAAGCCGGATTTAAACAGGCGTTGCAGGCCGGGTTTACCCATGCTATCCAAGTGGATGCTGACGGGCAGCATCAGCTGCAGGACGCTCGTAATATGTGTCAGAAAATGCACGAAAATCCCACCGCACTTATTTGTGGTCGTCCGCTGTATGGTGCGGATGCACCGAAATCCCGCCTATACGGGCGAAAAATCAGCAATTTCTGGATTGCATTAAATACCGTTTCTTTCGATATTCCTGATGGTATGTGCGGTTTTCGTCTATATCCGTTAGCGTCAACAGTGCAGCTGATTAATGAAGAATATGTCGGCGATGGTATGGATTTCGATATTGAGATACTGGTACGTTGCCATTGGCGTAAAATGCCCATGATTTGGCTGGATACGCCGGTGCGGTATGGGCGTGATGGCATTTCCCATTTTCGCCCTTGGGCGGATAACTGGTTGTTGAGTAAAATGCATGCCCGTTTGTTTTTTGGCATGCTGGCACGTCTGTTTAAGGGGAAAAGGCGATGAATGAACAACATTGGGCGCGGCAGACAGAAAGAGGAAACAGGGTTTTCCTGCATCTTACTCGGCTGATTGTACTATATTTTCCGTTGCCAGTGATCCGCTTTGTCACTTTTTGGATCGTGCTGTATTTTTTTCTAACATCGCGCCTGATGCGAAAATATATTGCTGTTTATCAGCAACGTTTATGCCAGACGTGTCCCTCTGTTGATTTGCCGGCTCATGCAGTTTTTCGCCAGTTTTTAAATTTTGGCGAGGCGATTGCTGATCGCTTTGCTGTCTGGCAGGGGAAAATCCGCCATCGAGATGTGATCATTGATGATCAGGATAACCTTTGTGAGGAGATGAACGCTGTCGGGAAGCGAGGACAGATTCTGCTGTGTGCGCATTTCGGCAATGTCGAAATTAGTCGTGCGTTGATTAAAAACGAACGACATCCTAATTTTTGCTTAAACATACTGGTGCATCACCGCCATGCGGCTGCATTTAATCGGGCACTGCATGCAGCGGGCGCAGACGAATTGTCGCTGATTCAGGTTGATGAACTGGATGCCCGGAAAATGCTAGAGTTGCATCAGCGTATTGAGCGTGGCGAGTGGATTGCTATTGCCGGCGATCGTATTCCGCTACACGGTGAAAAAACCGAAACCGTGAACTTTCTTGGACAAAGTGCGGTGTTTCCGCAAGGGGTTTGGTTGTTGTCAAGTCTGTTGAAGGCGCCGGTGAACACTATCTTTTGCTTAAAAGAACAAGGACGTTATCGCCTGCAGTTGCGGCGTTTTTGCCCCGCAATCGCTGGACGGGGAGAGATTCGCAGACAGAACATTCATCAGACAATGCAAAAATATGCGGATGAGCTTGCTAAAGAATGTGCAAAAAATCCGCTATTATGGTTTAATTTTTATGATTTTTGGAATAGGCAACCATAACTTATCTTTTAATAACAGGAGTTCTCTATGAAACTGACAAAAAATCTTGTACTGTCCTTGATTGCGTTGAGCTTAGCTGCCTGTTCAGCGCGGGATACCACCCATTATTATTCTATTGAGCAAGCATTAAATTCGTCTGAGGCTAAACAGGTGCTGGATCCGGCAATTCCGCTTTATTTTGCTAAATCCGTGCCGGGTAATGTGCTGGTTAAAGGTGCGGTTTCCAATCCGAAAACCAATGCCCTGAATAAAAGCGATGAAGAGGCCTGCCGCTGGGTATTTTTATCTGCCGTGAAACGCTTTCAGGACCGGGCGAAACAAGAAGGCGGCAGTAAAGTCAGCAATTTGGTGTCTTATTATAAGAAAAAAGAATATGCCAGTGCCGATAAATATGAATGTCATGCGGGAAGAACCATTGCTGGGGTGGCGTTAAAAGGCGATATTGTGAAGTAATTTTTCCAGGTGCGCATGATACGCACCTATTTTGTGTGAAGAGATTGATGTCGTTCGACAGTATGAGAATAAAAAAACATATTTACGCTCGTCATTGTTCGGAATATGAAATTCCGTTTTTTGATGTGGATTCCATGAATATTATGTGGCACGGTCATTATGTTAAATATCTGGAAATGGCGCGCTGTGCATTTTTGGCAGAACTTGGTTACGACTATAATGTGATGCGTGAAAAAGGTTACGGTTGGCCGATTGTTCAGTTGAATTTGAAATATGTCCGACCGGCTTTTTTTCGCCAGCGAATTCGAGTCGAGTTGGCTGTGACGGAGTATGAAAGCTGTCTGCGCATGGATTATACGATTGTTGATATACAAACGGAGAGGAAATTGACCCAAGGTAGCACGACGCAGGTTGCGGTAGCAATGGCTAGCGGTGAAATGCAGTTGCAAACGCCACAGTCGTGGCGTGATGCACTGGAAAATTATCACGGATTCCAGCCGGAAAAAGAGCGGATTTAGATATGAAAAAATATGTAATTACCTTGTTGGCACTGCTGTTTTCTTTATCGCTACATGCGTTTTCTCAGCAACAGTTGATGACCCGGTTACAACAGCCGCAAACTATACAGGGTGAATTTACTCAGCAACGTTTTTTGTCAGCGATGAGTAAACCCATTACTACGCGTGGGCAGTTTACATTGCTGAAAAATAAAGGGCTGTTGTGGCAGATGCGTACTCCGTTCGCCTCCGATTTACGAGTGACCGGGGCGGGCATTGCGCAGTGGAACGGGGCGCAGTGGGTACTCAATGATGGCGTCGGGCAAGCGCAGCAAGTGAGTTTATTTCTGGGGTTATTGACTGGCGATGTGGCGGCCTTGTCCGAACAGTTTGATATTGTGCTGAACGGTACGGCACAGGACTGGCAGCTCAGCTTGATCCCAAATGGTTTGTTAATGAAACAGATTTTCAGACGTATTGAAATCCGAGGCGCCGATACAATAGAAGGCATTGAGCTTAATGAAGTACAAGGCGATCGTACTCTGATTAGTTTTGAGCAGATTCGTATTGATCAAGGCTTAAGCGAATTTGCCAGACAGGCGTTGCTGTGAGCAGTGTCTTTATTGTATTCGGACAGGTTGTAAACATTTATCATGAACAAACATTCCCCCGTTTATTTTTTTCTATACCGATTGTTTATGCTTTGCATGGCATTGTTGTTTGGGGCGCAATTATATACGGGAAACTGGCTGCAAACGGATTTACAGGCTTTGTTGCCGCAACAAGCAGGACGTTCGCCGATTCTGCTTGCTGCTGAAAATAAGCAGGAAAACAGCATGAACCGGCAGGTGATTGCTCTGATCGGACATCATGAGGCGGCGCAGGCCTTTAAGCTTGCTGCCGCCATTGCTGAACAGTGGCGGCAAAGTACCTTGTTTCAGCAGGTAGACGCCCGTCAACAACCCGATCCGGCATTACTCCGAGATGAGATTAAACGGCTGCGTTTGGCCGTATTACCAGTGGATATCCGACGCCAGTTATTGAATGAACCTAGCGCTTATTTTCAACAATATGCGGAACAAATACTCAATCCGTTTATGGCAACGCATTTACTACCCACGGAACAGGATTGGCTTGGATTCGGTCGTTTTGTTCTACCGCAATCTCGGTTGCACGGTCGTGTAATGTGGCATGCGGGTAACGGAATGCTGTATATCCCCTCTGCGGATAAAACTTGGGTATTACTGCGGGCAGAGTTAGCAGACGGTAATCTGATTAACCCGCAACAGTCATTGCCAGCACTTATGCGAGGCGGCGAGCAGGTTGTTCAGCAGCAGGACGGCGAATGGCTGGTGGCAGGCAGTGCATTATTTGCTGCAGCAGCAAAACAGCAGGCGGAAAAAGAAAGTCGCAGCATGGCATTGATCGGCATAGGTTTAACTTTGTTGTTATTGCTGGCGGTATTCAGAACCTTACGGGTGTTATGGCTGTTTTTGCCGATTGCTGCAGGTATGCTGGCGGGTGTTTCGCTGACCATATTGGTTTTCGGCCAGATTCATATTCTGACTTTGGTTATCGGTACCAGTTTAATTGGGGTTCTGATTGATTTTCCGCTACATTGGCTGAGCGGAGCTTTGTTTAATTCAGATTGGCAGGCGGAAAAAGCGATGCGTAAACTGCGCTTAACGTTTTTGGTCAGTCTGTTGGTCACGCTGCTTGGTTATGCTTTGCTTGGTTTTACCCGACTGCCTGTGCTGCGCCAAACGGCGTTATTTTCTGCTGTGGCATTGCTTAGTGCGGTGCTGTGTACCTGGTTTTATCTGCCGGCACGTTTTAACATGGTGAGAATGCGAAAAGTGCGGTCATTTTTCGGTGAGAATTTTTCCTTTCGTTTGTCGTCGGTAGGGCGAAAGTGGATCGTTTCCGGCATTGCTGTCTGGCTTGCTGTCGGCATTTATCACAGCGAATGGCAAGATGATGTGAGGCAATGGGTAGCATTGCCGCCGCAACTGTTGGCACAAGTGCAGAAAATCGGCAGTATTACTGGCATTGAACCTG
Source organism: Haemophilus massiliensis (assembly GCA_000752995.2). GTDB lineage: Bacteria > Pseudomonadota > Gammaproteobacteria > Enterobacterales > Pasteurellaceae > Necropsobacter > Necropsobacter massiliensis_B. The sequence continues at coordinate 212,163 of LM994636.1, forward strand.
GCAGTCGGTATTTTCTGCTGATAGCGGAAAATGATGACAGCTTATTGGAAGCGGATAATACATTGCGTGAGCAGTTGCTGGATTTACAGACACACAATAAACTGCAGGACTTCCAATCGCTAAGCCGCTGGATTATGTCGGCGCGCGAACAGCAGGATTTTATCCGCCAATTGACCCGGAACATTCAAGCGCAAGATTATGCGGTATTATCGCAGATCGGCATGCCGGCAGAACGTATTGCTCAGGAGTTGCAGGCGCTATCCACGCAGCCGCAGGTATTATTAGGCGAAGCCTTGGACATGCAGATCGCGCAGGGATACCGTCCTTTATACTTGGGAGAATTGGCAGCAGGCAAAGTTGCCGCTTTGGTGAATGTCAGCGGAATTACTGATTTGCAGGCGGTCTCTGCGCTGGCGGATAACCGCACGGTGTATTGGCTGGATAAACCCGCACAGTTAAACCGCACTTTTCAGCAGACTCGTGATCAGGCAGCTTGGTTGAAAGGGTTGTCTTTTCTTCTGGCGGGTTTGTTATTGTGGCGTTTTTTTGGTTTAAGACGCACACTTCGGATGCTGTTTGTACCATTGCTTGCCATTGTTGCCACCATAGGGATTTTGGGCTGGCTTAAGGTGCCGGTTACGCTGTTTTCGATGTTCGGTTTGTTATTAGTGTCCGCTATCGGTATTGATTATACTGCGTATATGCAGACTGTGCAGGCGCCGCTGTATGCCAAACGTGCAGCATTATCCTTAGCTGCTGCGACCACATTGATCTCGTTTGTATTGCTCGCGCTGAGTTCAACTCCGGCGGTGGCATATTTTGGTCTCAGTGTCAGTATCGGTGTATTACTGAGCATATTGATCATATTCATGTTGTACAATAAACCAGGCATGTAGTCGGTTATCACATCAATAAAGAGGAAAAATGTGGCGTAAATTAGGTTTGTGGATTTGCTTATTTGCGATGTGGGGTTGTGCCGCCCCCTTAACAGTAAAGCAATTGCCGCTGTCAGTGACGGAAACCCGCTTGTTTAAACTGGTGCAATTGCAACCGAAGAGCCAGGCAACTCTATTAGCGTTGCAGTCTTCACCGCAGCAATGGCGTTGGGTGCAAACTGATGCTTTAGGCGCACCGGTTGCCCGTTTATTGTTGACGCAGCAAGGTTGGCGTAACGACGGCTTTATTATCCCGAATCGCCGGGCTCAGCAGCTGTTTTCAGCGATTGCCGTTTATTTACATCCAGCCCTTCCGTTGTTTGAATTCAGCGAAATTCGTCGGATGGCGGACGGGCAGCATTATTATATGTACGGCGAAGAAGTTTGGTGTATTACATCGACACCGAAAGGCGCTGATATTGCCTTGCCGGATAATTCTCGCTGGCGGCTTGAAGAAATTGAACAGTAAGAGGATAACGTGACAGCATTATATTTAACTCAGCCGGCAATAGTGACTTGCATGGGCGAGGGTATTGAAGCACACCTTCAGCCCTTACTGCGGGGGGCAAATTCGCCTCTCCGGCTTTCTGAGAGGGTTTTTGCCGCGAACGGATTTAGCGGAGAATCTTATTTTTTTGGTGAGATCAGCGTTTCATTACGCGAATTTCCGACCGGACTGGAGAACATTCATCACAGCCGCAATAATCGTGTGCTTTGGCACGGACTAGCGCAGATCGAAGATAATATTACCCGTTGCATCGAGCGTTTCGGTACCCGGCGCATTGCAGTAGTAATGGGGACTTCCACAACCGGTGTGGATGAAAATATTCCGTTGTTTAAACGGGCGGCACTACAGGGGAAGTGGTCGGACGACCAATTTAATCAGCAACAGCAATTGTTTTCCGCGCCTGCCGATTTTATCCGTAGGGTTTATGGTTTACAAGGGCTGAATTACGGTATTTCTACCGCCTGTACTTCCGGTGCGCGGGCATTAATCAGCGCTGCCCGTTTATTGCGTGCGAATTTGTGTGATGCGGTGATTTGCGGCGGAGTAGATACACTTTCACCTTTGACTGTGAAAGGCTTTGCCGCTTTATCCGTGTTGGCACCACAGCGTAGTAATCCCTTTTCGGTAAACCGTAATGGTATCAATATCGGTGAGGGAACGGCAGTGTTTATAATGACGCGGGAGGCGCTGGACAGGGACGGTATCCGTTTGTTGGGTTATGGTTCCAGCAGTGATGCCTATCATATGTCTTCCCCGCATCCAGCTGGTGAAGGGGCGATTGCGGCGTGTGAAACGGCGTTGAATTCGACCGCACTTTCCGCGTCGCAAATTGGTTGGGTTAATCTACATGGTACGGGAACCCAGCATAATGATCAGATGGAAAGCCTGGCGGTGGCACAGGTTTTCGGTGAGCAGGTTTTTTGTACCTCTACCAAACCTTATACCGGTCATACCCTTGGCGCCGCAGGCGCGGTTGAAGCGGGAATTTTATGGGCGGTACTCAGCCGTCGTTATAATCCGCAGGGAAAATTGCCACCGCAGCACTGGGACGGCATCAGCGACCAAAATCTGGCACCACTGCGACTGACTGATCATTATAGTTACTGGCCAACAGGGCGACGTATAGGGGCCAGCAGTTCATTTGCTTTCGGCGGTAATAATACGGTGCTGATTCTGGGGGAAGGCGATGATTGACCTGCGTTGTCCGATTACCTGTCTTGAACCGTTGCTGCCGCATAGCGGGGCGATGATTCTGCTCGATCGTATTACCGCGTTCGGCGCAGATTTTCTCACCGCAGAAACACAAATTCGTGCGGATAATAGCTTAATCAAACATAACAAATTGGAGACTTTCGCCGCACTTGAAATTATGGCGCAGGGCATTGCTGCCTGGGCGGGCTGTATGGCGATACAGGCGGGCGAACCGGTGCGTCTGGGGTATTTGCTCGGCAGCCGCAAATTGCATGTTCGCCATCAGACTATCCCTATCGGCAGCCGGTTGCAGATTAATATTCGCCTGTCGATTCAAGATGACGCAGGATTCGGTGTGTTTGACTGTCAGCTTATTGATCTGATGAAACATGCCATATTACTTGAGGGGGCGCTGAATGTATTCAGTCCGAAAGAAGATAAAAGGGAGAATAAATCATGAGTGAATCTGTTCTGGTGACCGGTTCTAGCCGCGGTATCGGTAAGGCTATTGCTTTAGCGTTGGCACAGCAGGGTTATGATATTGTGCTACATTGCCGCCACCGTATTGAGGCAGCGGAAGAAGTGGCGCAAACAGTGCGATCTTGGGGACGACATGTCCGGATAGTGCAGTTTGATGTGGCAGCGCGTGAACAGGTACGTCAAATTCTGACAGAGGATATACAGCAATTCGGCGCTTACTATGGGGTAGTGCTGAACGCAGGATTAACCCGAGATGCGGCGTTTCCCGCGTTAAGTGACAGGGATTGGGATGATGTATTGCGTACCAATCTGGACGGTTTTTATAATGTATTACACCCGATTATGCTGCCAATGATCCGGCGCCGTAAAGCAGGACGTATTGTATGCATTACGTCGGTATCCGGTTTAATCGGTAATCGCGGGCAAGTGAATTACAGTGCCTCCAAAGCAGGGATTATTGGTGCGGCAAAAGCCCTTGCCGTGGAACTAGCGAAGCGTCGGATCACAGTAAATTGTGTGGCACCGGGACTGATTGATACGGATATCATAAACGAAAATGTACCGGTTGAGGAAATTGTGAAAATGATTCCGTCACAGCGCATGGGGACGCCAGAGGAAGTGGCGCATGCGGTGAGCTTTTTGATGGATGAAAAGGCGGCGTACATCACCCGCCAAGTCATCGCGGTAAACGGCGGTTTGTGTTAGAGAAAAATAAAATGAAACGAGTAGTAGTAACAGGTATCGGCGGGATCACCGCCTTCGGCAAAGAATGGCGAGACATCAAAGACGCTTTTCAGCGTAAACAAAATGCGGTACGGGTGAAAACGGAATGGGCGGCTCGTTATCCCGAACTGGAAGCTCGCTTAGGTGCAGAGATCCCGGATTATCAACCGCTTAAGCATTGGCAGCGTAAACAATTAAGAAGCTTGGGGCGAGTATCACAATTTGCCGTAGAGGCTGCCGAGAGAGCGCTGTCTGCTGCCGGTTTGCTTGATGAAAACGGCATTATTTTGCCTGATGTACAAAGCGGCAGAATGGGGGTGGCATGTGGTTCTTCTACCGGTTCCACCCATGATATTAAAGCCGCCGCCGAATTGCTGATGACGGGAAAATCCGAAGGTTTTAACGCCAATACCTATGTACGCATGATGCCGCATACCACGGCTGCTAATATCGGTATTTTTTTCGGTCTAACCGGGCGGATTGTGCCGACTTCCAGTGCCTGTTCATCTGGTAGTCAGGGCATAGGTTATGCCTATGAGGCAATTAAATACGGCTTGATTCCAATGATGCTGGCGGGCGGCGGTGAAGAATTTTGTCCGTCGGAAGTTTATGTGTTTGATTCTCTTTATGCTGCCAGTCGTTGTAATCATGCTCCGGCACAAACGCCGCGTCCTTACGATCGGCAGCGCGACGGACTGGTGATTGGTGAAGGTGCTGGTATGTTCGTATTGGAGGAACTGGAACATGCACTTGCCCGCGGTGCAAATATTATCGCTGAAGTGGTAGGATACGGCGCAAACAGTGACGGCAGCCATATTACCCGTCCACAGAAAGACACTATGCAACGTTGTATGGCATTGGCGTTGAACGATGCGGGTATTACGCCAGCGCAGATCGGTTATGTCAATGGTCATGGTACCGCGACGGAACAGGGGGATATTGCTGAAACGTTGGCGACTGAGGCGCTGTTCGGTTACGTGCCTTTGAGTTCACAGAAAAGCTATTTGGGACATACCCTCGGCGCCTGCGGTGCGCTGGAATCCTGGTTTAGCATTGAAATGATGCGTGATGGCTGGTTTGCGCCGACTATCAATCTGGATGATATCGACCAACGCTGCGGCAAGGTGGATTATATTCGTGGTGACGGACGTGAAATAACAACGGATTATGTGATGAATAACAATTTCGCTTTTGGAGGGGTTAATACTTCGTTGATTTTCAAACGGTGGACGAGCGCATAAGAAATTCATCACAAGAATAGGCAATATCCGTTATAATTGGTCGCGATTTAGCGCTTATCGGCAGTTTTGCGATTAATAGCGGATGATTTTAAAGAGACAAAAATATGATACGTTTTGAAAATGTCAGTAAAGCCTATTTGGGCGGCAAGCCGGCTTTGCAAGGACTTACTTTTCATTTGCCAGTCGGCAGTATGACTTATCTGATTGGGCATTCCGGTGCCGGGAAAAGTACGCTGCTGAAACTGATTATGGGCATGGAGCGCGCCAACGGTGGGCAAATTTGGTTTAACGGGCACGATATTACTCGCCTGTCTAAATACGAAATTCCATTTTTACGCCGTCAGATCGGTATGGTACATCAAGATTACCGTTTGTTAGCGGAGCGTTCCATTGTGGATAACGTGGCGTTGCCGCTGATTATCGCAGGCATGCACCCGAAAGAAGCGCAATCTCGTGCCTTGGCGGCGCTGGATCGAGTCGGGCTGCGCGATCGTGCCAATCATCTGCCGTTGCATTTATCCGGCGGTGAGCAGCAACGGGTGGATATTGCCCGTGCAGTGGTACATAAACCGCAATTGTTGCTGGCGGATGAACCGACAGGAAATCTGGACAGTGCGCTTTCGCTGGAGATTTTTAATTTGTTTGAAGAGTTTAACCGATTGGGAATGACGGTGTTGATTGCCACCCATGATATTAATATTGTTCAACAAAAACCGAAACCTTGCCTTGTGCTTGAACAAGGGTATTTACGTTAAGGAAAGTAGTGATGAGTTCTCGTCCGATGAATGCGTCCTTATGGGTGCAAGTGAATTATGTGCTGCGTGCAGTGTTTGCCGATCTGCTGAAGAAAAAATACGGCACGATGTTGACCGTGTTGGTGATTGCGGTATCGCTGACTATTCCGACGATCAGTTATCTGCTGTGGAAAAATATTCATCAGGCTACGTCGCAGTTTTATCCGGAAAGCGAATTAACCGTGTATCTGCATAAAAATCTGAGTGAAGAGGATGCCAATCTGGTGGTGGATAAAATCCGCCAGCAGGAGGGCGTCGAAAGCCTGAACTATGTGTCGCGCCAGGAAAGCCTGAACGAGTTTCGCAATTGGTCGGGATTTAGCGAAGGGCTGGATATTTTAGACGATAACCCGCTGCCGGCGGTGGTGATGATCAAACCGAGCAAAGCCTACAATGAAAGTCAGAAACGCGATACGCTGCGCGATAACCTGAATAAAATCAAAGGGGTGCAGGAAGTTCGACTGGATAATGATTGGATGGAAAAACTGACCGCACTTTCGTGGCTGATAGCGCATGTTGCAATTTTATGCACAGTGTTAATGACTGTTTCAGTCTTTCTGGTTATCGGCAACAGCATTCGTTCCGATGTATATAGCAGTCAGGCGAGTATTGAAGTTATGAAGTTACTTGGCGCGACAGAGCAGTTTATCCTGCGCCCGTTTCTTTATACCGGTATTCTCTACGGATTGGCAGGAGGGTTACTAGCCTGCATTTTCAGCGCCTGTCTGATTGGCTATTTCACCAGTGCGGTAAAATATGTCACGGATATTTTTGCGGTGAATTTTTCGTTGCACGGCATTGCTTTCGGTGAATTGCTGTTCTTATTGGTAATGTGCGCCATTGTGGGTTATGTTGGGGCGTGGTTGTCGGCAACCCGTTACATTCAGATGCTGGATAAAAAAGGCTGAATGCGAAATTCTGTGGTGAAAAACGGAGGCTGAATCAAATTTAGCAGTTTTTTTCATAAAAAGACTTGCTTTTGTGCAATGTATCTTGTAATTAATTAACTGATATTTTTTATTTCAGACACAACATTATTAATAAGGAAAATTTTATGCAAAACGTAGGTTTTATCGGTTGGCGCGGCATGGTCGGCTCCGTATTGATGGATCGCATGCAGCAGGAAAGTGATTTTGCCAATATTAATCCGGTGTTTTTCACCACATCGCAAGCAGGGCAAAAGGCGCCGGTTTTCGGCGGTAAAGATGCGGGCGAGCTGAAAGACGCTTTTGATATCGACGAATTAAAAAAACTGGATATTATTGTCACTTGTCAGGGCGGTGATTACACCAATGCGGTATATCCGAAATTGAAAGCTACCGGTTGGAACGGTTATTGGGTCGATGCTGCCTCTGCGCTGCGGATGGAAAAAGATGCGATTATTGTGCTGGATCCGGTTAACCAACATGTGATCAGCGAAGGTCTGAAAAACGGCGTTAAAACCTTTGTCGGCGGTAACTGCACCGTAAGTTTAATGCTGATGGCGTTAGGCGGCTTATTTGAAAAAGACTTGGTGGAGTGGATTTCTGTTGCAACTTATCAGGCGGCATCGGGTGCGGGCGCAAAAAATATGCGTGAACTGTTGCTGCAAATGGGGCAGCTGGAAGCCAGCGTACAGGCCGAACTGGCGGATCCCGCATCATCAATTTTGGATATTGAGCGTAAAGTCACTGCTAAAATGCGTGCCGACGATTTCCCGATCGATAACTTCGGTGCGGCGTTAGGCGGCAGTTTAATTCCTTGGATCGACAAACTGCTGCCGGAAAGCGGGCAAACCAAAGAAGAATGGAAAGGTTATGCAGAAACCAATAAAATTCTCGGTTTAAGTGACAATCCAATTCCGGTGGACGGTTTGTGCGTGCGTATCGGCGCGCTGCGTTGCCATAGTCAGGCATTTACGATCAAACTGAAAAAAGATCTGCCGTTAGCCGAAATTGAGCAGATTTTAGCCTCCCATAACGAATGGGTGAAAGTTATCCCGAACGATAAAGAAAGCACATTACGCGAGCTGACTCCGGCTAAAGTCACCGGCACGTTAAGCGTTCCGGTCGGACGTTTGCGCAAACTGGCGATGGGACCGGAATATGTGGCGGCGTTTACGGTAGGCGACCAACTGTTATGGGGAGCGGCGGAACCTGTACGTCGTATTCTTAAACAGTTAGTGGCGTAACACAATGTAATAAGGGTTGTCTTCGGATAGCCCTTAATTGCTTAGAGGGATGATAATGCGTTTTTTGTAGGTCAAGGTCTCGCTTGGCTTAAGGATGTCTTATCATTGCCCGATACACCTGTTTTTCAGCGGACAATAAACAATATAAATGAATCCAATGATCAGAGAACCTCGTTTTTGTCAATTTGCTTTGGTGCAATTGCTCCCTTTTATTACACAGTTTCCCATTCAATATATCAACGGTAAAAATCACTGCCGTATTGCTTATCGCCACTTTATCCAGCCGCACAGCGTAACGCAACGCAAGCTGATGATTCTGGTTAACGGGCGGGCAGAAAATATTTTGAAATGGTCGGAGGTCGGCTACGACTTTTACCTGCGCGGCTATGACGTGCTGGTTTTTGATCACCGCGGGCAGGGCTATTCGCAACGTTTACTGGCAGATCGTGAGAAGGGCTACATTGATGAATTTCGTTTTTATGCCGATGATATGGCGGCGGTAATTGAACAGGTGAGCGGGTTGTATTCTTACCATAGTCAGCATGTTATCGCTCATTCGCTGGGGGCGCTGATCGCAGCGTATTATTTAGCGAATTATGATCATCGGATTAAAAGTGCGGTCTTTTCTTCGCCGTTTTTCGGCTTGCCGACACGGCATCCGCTGCGCGATGAGTTGATTATTAATCTGATGATGCTGTTAGGACAGGGAAAGCGCTATGTGTTCGGCAAAACGCCGTATAAACCGGCAAATTTGAACAATAACGAACTGAGTTTTTGTAAAACCCGCATGAAATGGATGAATCGGATTAATCGTAATTATCCCGAATTAAATTTGGGCGGTCCGACATTCCGTTGGGTGCATTTGTGTTTGACCGCAATAAAAGGCTTGCCGAAAATTTTGCCGCGGATTGAGATTCCGGTACTGGTTTTCCGTGCTGGTAAAGAAAAAATTGTGCGTAACGAAGAACTGGCAGCGTTGGTTGCGTTGCTGCCGCAGCATGAGCTAGTCGCGCTGGATAATGCCAAGCATGAAATTTTATTTGAACGCGATCCGCTGCGGGCACAGGCGCTGGAACGTATCTTTAAATTTATCGAAAATGATGCGACTACAGAATTGTTAACTGAAATAGCGCCACAGCAACACGCCTAACGCAGTAAACAACAGACTGCCGAACAGATGCAACGACATCACGGTAAATGCCGGCAACCATTTAGCGCCGAGAAAATATTCCACCACTTCGGCGGAAAAAGAAGAAAACGTCGTCAAACCGCCGAGAAAACCGGTGACCAGAAATAAGCGCCATGCGCCAGCAATCTGCGGATATTGCCAGAAAATCGCCAGCAACAGACCGATGATAAAACAGCCTGTATAATTGGCGATCAGCGTACCGAACGCCAGCAGCGAAAACAACGGATTCAGCAGCTGGCTCAAGCCCCAACGCGCAACGGCGCCCAGCGCGGCACCGCTGCCGACTAACAACACGGATTGCCACACCGACATCAGTACACTCCGAAAACGGCACGCAAATAACTTGCTACCGCTTCATGTTTGTTCAATCCGATCCGCTCCAGTTGCGGACAAGCCTGTAACAGGCGCGGATCTGCATTCGCCATAATATTGCCTTTGCCTACTTCGTTTAGCATTTCCACATCGTTCATGCCGTCGCCGAAAGCGATGCAGTTTTGCAAACCGTAATCCCGCGACTGAATAATGCGCGCAAGTGCGGTCGCTTTTGACACATTTTTATTCATCACTTCCAGACAACTCGGCGTGGAATAAGTAATGTTCGCCACTGTGCCGAAACGCGCCCGCAGCGCTTGTTCTATGGGCGCGACATCCTGTGGCGTCCGTCCGATAAAAAAGACTTTCTCCGTGCCGCGTCCGTGATGCTTGGCAAAATCCACCACCTGATACATAAAACCGGAGTCTTTGTGATATTTCGCCATTTCCGGCACTTCGGTATTGATAAACCAGCCGTCGTCCTGATAGCTATTGACAAACACATTGTTGTGGTCAAAGGGCAGATTCATCATTGCCAGCGCAATATCTTCCGGCAGACTGTCACTCAACAGCAGATTGCCCTGCAAATCATGCACGCGTGCGCCGTTTGAGGTGATCATCAATGCTTGTTTTACGCTGACTTTGCTGAGAATGGACGCAACATCGGTGTGATTGCGACCGGTGGCGAGGATAATATCGACATTTTTAGCGGCTAATTTTTCCAGCGTTTCAATGGTGAAATCACCGATAACATGATTGCCGTTAAGCAGCGTGCCGTCCAGATCGGAAACGACGGCACGAAAGGGAAGCGGTTGCATAAATTAAAATACCTTATTATTGTCAAATCAGGCGCTATGATAACAAAATTACACAAAAAAAGACCGCACTTTTGCGCATTTACCGCAATCCTTTGCGCAAAATAAAAAAATAAGTTGATTTATCTCTAAAATGTGCTATCAATATTAGCAATTGATTAAAAGCCATACCGGCTTGCACGGATTGAATACATGAGCAAACAGCATTCCCTTCTCGGCATTATTATTAACCTCGCGGTGATTATTATTACCGCGGGGCGAGAGGTGCTGGTAGTCGGAATGTAATTTGCTTTCTTAGATCGGAAAACCCCTCGCAGTGATTGTCGAGGGGTTTTTTGTGGGCGTTAATTTAATGGAATGGGTGAAAAATGAACGGGGCTAAATTAGTAACGGCGTGCTTGAAAGCACATAATGTAACCACAGTATTCGGTTATCCGGGCGGCGCGATTATGCCGGTTTACGACGCAATTTATGATTCCGGTCTAGCGCATCTGTTGTGTCGTAACGAGCAGGGTGCGGCAATGGCGGCGATCGGTTATGCCAGAACCAGCGGAAAGACCGGGGTATGTATCGCCACATCGGGACCGGGCGCCACCAATTTGATCACCGGATTAGGCGATGCGTTAATGGATTCGGTACCGCTGGTGGCTATTACAGGGCAGGTCGCGTCACCGTTTATCGGTACCGACGCCTTTCAGGAAGCGGATGTATTAGGATTATCCCTTGCCTGCACCAAACACAGTTTTATCGTACAACACATCGAAGAATTACCAGAAATTTTTGCCAAAGCCTTTCAAATCGCGCACAGCGGCCGTCCCGGCCCGGTTCTGATTGATATTCCCAAAGACGTACAATTTGCCGAAACCGATCTAACACCTTTTACATTACCTGTTGAAAAACCGACCGCACTTTGCCATGACCAACTGCAACAAGCGCTTGACCTGCTGCAACATGCCAAACGCCCGGTTGTGTATGTGGGTGGCGGTGTCGGTATGGCCAATGCTGTGCCGGCGTTACGCGAGTTTTTGGCAGTCACGCAGATCCCGAGTATCTCCACCTTAAAAGGTCTTGGCGCCATTGCACCGGACACGCCTTATTACATGGGCATGATTGGCATGCACGGAACTAAGGCGGCAAATCTGGCGACCCAGGAAGCGGATTTATTGTTGGTATTCGGCGCGCGTTTTGATGATCGAGTAACCGGCAAATTGGATACTTTCGCCCCCCATGCCAAAGTGATCCATTGTGATATTGACGTGGCGGAGCTGGGTAAATTGCGCCGTCCTGATGTCGCATTGTGCTGCGATTTAACCGAAGTCTTTAACGCCTTAAGCCGTCCGCTGGCAATAGCCGAATGGCAGGCGGAAATTAATCGCCTGAAAGCGGCGTTTGATTTTCGTTATGCGCAGAATCTGGGTGAGCAGCCGATCAACCCTTGGTGGTTGCTCAACAGCGTATCCACCAGAAAAAACAAACAAAGCATTGTGGTAACCGATGTGGGGCAGCATCAAATGTGGTCGGCGCAGCATATGCAGCATCATGCACCGCAAAACTATATTACCTCCGCCGGCTTTGGCACTATGGGATTCGGTTTGCCAGCGGCGATCGGCGCGCAGAAAGCCCGTCCGCAGGATGAAGTGATTTTGATCACCGGCGACGGTTCGTTGATGATGAACGTACAGGAACTGGGCACTATTAAACGCGCGCAGACGCCGATTAAAATCGTGCTGCTGGACAATCAGCGTTTAGGTATGGTGCGGCAATGGCAGACGTTGTTCTTTCAAGCGCGCCACAGCAATACAATACTGGATGATAATCCTGATTTCGTCACCCTTGCCGCCGCCTTCGGTATTCGGGGCGAACGCATTGAACGAGGCGCTGATGTGGAAGCAGCGTTGGAGCGCTTATTTGCCAGCGAACAGGCGTATCTGCTGCATGTTTGCATTCCGGCGGAAGAAAACGTTTGGCCGTTAGTTCCGCCGAACGCTTGTAATAAAGATATGCTTGAAGAAGAAATGAGAGGATAATATGCAGCAGTACGAATTAACCATAAAAGCGGGCAGACGCCCGGAAACGCTGGAGCGTTTATTGCGGGTGATGCGTCACCGCGGCTTTGAAGTGATTGAATTACATACTGAAACGCAACAAAAAGAAATTTTGTTGCAGGTTAAGGTGCAAAGCGACAGAGCGATTACACTGTTATGTAATCAGCTGGTCAAATTGCCGGATGTGATTGAATTGAAATAAACATCAAAAATACGGGTTTTATACTAAAAACAGCGTAAAAACCGACCGCACTTTTATTTTGGAATTTCGCGTATGACCCCATACGCCATGTAATATTAAATTAACTTGGAGAGATTATGCCTAAACTACGTTCTGCGACCAGCACTCAAGGTCGCAATATGGCCGGTGCCCGCGCATTATGGCGTGCCACCGGAATGAAAGAAGATGACTTCGGTAAACCGATTATCGCTGTAGTGAATTCGTTCACTCAATTCGTACCGGGGCATGTGCATTTACGCGATGTCGGCAAGCTGGTGGCGGAGCAAATCGAAGCCGCGGGCGGCGTGGCGAAAGAATTCAATACCATTGCGGTGGACGACGGTATTGCCATGGGACACGGCGGTATGCTGTATTCCCTGCCGAGCCGCGATCTGATTGCCGACAGCGTGGAATATATGGTAAACGCCCATTGTGCCGACGCCATGGTGTGTATTTCCAATTGCGATAAAATCACGCCGGGAATGTTAATGGCGTCGCTGCGCCTGAATATTCCGACGGTTTTTGTTTCCGGCGGACCAATGGAAGCGGGCAAAACCAAACTGTCTGATCAACTGATTAAGCTAGATCTGGTCGATGCCATGGTACAAAGTGCGGATAAAAACGTGTCCGATGCCGACGTGGCGGCAATCGAGCGCTCCGCCTGTCCAACCTGCGGCTCCTGTTCCGGTATGTTCACCGCCAATTCCATGAACTGTTTAACCGAAGCGTTGGGATTAAGTTTGCCGGGCAACGGCTCCTGTTTGGCGACCCATGCGGATCGCAAACAATTATTTTTAAATGCCGCCACACAAATTGTGGCGCTGTGCCACAAATATTATCAACAGAATGACGAATCCGTGTTGCCGCGCGCAATTGCTACCAAAGCCGCATTTGAAAACGCCATGAGTTTGGATATTGCCATGGGCGGTTCGACCAATACCGTATTGCATTTATTGGCGGCGGCGCAGGAAGCCGGGGTGGATTTCACTATGGCGGATATCGACCGTTTGTCCCGCCGCGTGCCTTGTTTGAGCAAAGTCGCACCGAATACCAATAAATACCACATGGAAGATGTTCATCGCGCCGGCGGCATTATGGCGATTTTGGGCGAGCTGGCACGCGCTGGTTTGCTGCACAACGATACTCGTACCGTGCTGGGAACCAGTTTGGGCGAGCAAATCGCCGCTTATGACATTATGCAGACGCAAGATCCTGTCGTACATCGCTTCTTCCGTGCTGGACCTGCCGGTATTCGCACGACGCAAGCCTTCTCGCAAGATTGTCGTTGGGACAGCGTGGATAATGACCGTCAGCACGGTTGTATCCGCAGCAAAGAATTCGCTTACAGTCAGGACGGCGGCTTGGCAATGTTGTCAGGCAATATCGCGCAGGACGGTTGCATTGTTAAAACCGCCGGCGTGGATGAGTCCATTTTGACGTTTAACGGCACCGCCATTGTATTTGAAAGTCAGGAAGACGCGGTGGCAGGCATTCTGGGCGGTAAAGTGCAGGCAGGGCATGTGGTGGTGATTCGTTACGAAGGACCGAAAGGTGGACCGGGAATGCAGGAAATGCTGTATCCGACCAGTTATCTGAAATCCATGGGCTTGGGCAAAGCCTGTGCGTTGTTGACGGACGGACGTTTTTCCGGCGGCACTTCCGGTTTGTCTATCGGTCACTGTTCACCGGAGGCAGCAGCGGGCGGTACGATTGGGCTGGTCAGAGACGGCGACCGTATTGAAATTGATATTCCGAACCGATCTATTCACCTGGCGGTATCCGAACAGGAACTGGCACAGCGCCGTGCGCAGCAGGACGCAAGCGGCTGGCAACCGGCAAACCGTCAGCGTGAAGTCTCCTTCGCCTTAAAAGTTTACGCCCATTTTGCCACTTCCGCCGATAAAGGCGCAGTGCGGGATAAATCGAAAATTTAATTAACCGAAAAGTGCGGTAAAAATAACCGCACTTTTTCATGAGTAACAGACGTATGGTTTATAATTTAGCAGCTCAGCCGAGCGGTGCTGAGTATCTTAGAGCAGTATTAAGCTCAAAAGTGTATGAATTGGCGCAGGTGACGCCGTTGCAGCCGATGGAAAAACTGTCCGAACGGTTGGGCAATCGGATTTTGGTAAAACGCGAAGACCGTCAACCGGTGCACAGCTTTAAGTTGCGCGGTGCTTATGCCATGATTTCAGGTCTGACACAGGCGCAGAAAGATGCCGGTGTGATCGCTGCGTCTGCCGGGAATCACGCACAGGGCGTGGCATTGTCGGCAAAACATCTCGGTTTGCAGGCGCTGATTGTGATGCCGCAAAATACACCGAGTATTAAAGTTGATGCGGTGCGCGGATTTGGCGGCGAAGTGCTGCTGTACGGTGCGAATTTCGATGAGGCGAAAGCGAAAGCAATTGAATTGTCACAGAGTAAAAATATGACGTTTATTCCGCCTTTTGATCATCCGGCAGTGATCGCAGGACAAGGCTCGCTGGCAATGGAACTGTTACAGCAAAATACCCATATTGATCGCATTTTTGTTCCGGTTGGCGGTGGCGGTCTGGCGGCAGGCGTTGCGGTGTTGATTAAGCAGCTGATGCCGGAAATCAAGGTAATTGGGGTTGAAAGCAAGGATTCTGCCTGTTTATATGAAGCCTTGCAGGCGGGGCATCCGGTGGATTTACAACGAGTCGGTTTATTTGCTGACGGTGTTGCGGTAAAACGTATCGGCGAGGAAACCTTCCGTGTATGCCGGCAATATCTGGATGATGTAGTGTTGGTGGACGGTGATGAGATTTGTGCGGCGATGAAAGATATATTTGAAAATGTACGCGCCGTGTCCGAGCCGTCCGGTGCAGTATCCTTAGCTGGACTGAAAAAATATGCACAGCAGCATGATCTGCACGGTGAAACGCTGGTGAATATTCTATCCGGCGCGAACCTGAATTTTCATACTTTGCGTTATGTTTCCGAACGTTGTGAAATCGGTGAAAAACGTGAAGCCATGCTGGCGGTGACGATTCCGGAAGAAAAGGGCAGTTTTTTGCGTTTCTGTCATTTGTTGGGCGATCGTGCTGTAACCGAGTTCAATTATCGTTATGCCGACCAGACCCAAGCCTGTATTTTTGTCGGGGTACGGATCAGCGGCGAACGGGAGAAGGCGGAAATTATCGAGCAGCTCCAGCAAAACGGTTATTCGGTGATGGATCTGTCGGATGATGATGTCGCTAAGACTCATATTCGCTACATGATCGGCGGGCGCTCTTCCAGCCCGGCGAAAGAGCGGTTATATAGTTTTGAGTTTCCTGAACAGAAAGGCGCGCTGCTGAAATTTTTGGAAATGCTCGGCACTCATTGGAATATTTCGCTGTTTCATTATCGTGCGCACGGTGCGGATTACGGCAATGTGTTGGCGGGATTCCAATTTAATCAGAACGATGAAATCCGATTTAACGGGCATTTGGAAGAATTGGCGTATCGCTATCAGGATGTTACCGACAGCCCGGCGTATCGTTATTTTCTGGGCTAACTACCAGCGGCAAGGACGCCGTCGCTTTCCTTGCCGTTGTAATTCTGATTATTTGACGAATTCGCTGAAGGTCAGTTCGTAATGATCACCGTCTTTATCGTAGGAAATATAGCGCGGGAATTGTTCTCCGGCGTGTTTTTTCACGATAAAGGCTTTCTCACCGGTGTGAAATTGATAAGTAATTTCCGTGACATTTTGTTTATTATATTTCACTTGACGTTCATTTTTCTTCACGAAGACGTTGGTCATCGGATACAGTTTTTTACCGTTAGTAATCTGAAAATTCACCGGCAATTTATCAAAATAACTTAACTGAAAGGCAACGGTGAACAAATCAAAGGTCGGTATGTTCATAGCTTCTGTTTTCAGACCATCTTTAACTTTGCCGTATTCAATGGCATTGCCTTTAATATTGGCTTTGGCATAGACTTTGTCGTTACGGGTATCCTGATAGCTGAGCATATTAAACTGTCTGCCGCTTTGCGTTCCGTTGGATTTGAATTTGATGTTATACAGTGGCACGTTAATTTGCGCGTTCACATAATATTGTTTGCCGTCGGTGTTGAAATGAACATAGGCGGGCATTAAATAGTTTGAGCTGTATTTTATCTTGGTGTTCAGATTCGCCCAAGCGGGTACGGCGAATAGTGCGATAAGTAATATTTTGATTAGTTTCATTCTGCGTCCCTCAAAATCATATAAAAAGTTTATAGTTAGAGTCGGTTTATGCGGATTAGTTCAGAAAAAAGGCGGACATCCGCCCGCCTCATCGCCATTTACCGGTTTAACGCGCAACAAAACCCACCGCATTATATACCGCATCCAGTGTGGCTTTGGCGCGTTGCTGCGCTTTTTGCGCTCCTTCCGCTGCGATATTTTTTAATAACGCCTCATTGCTGCGGAAATGATGATAACGTTCCTGTAGTGCGGTCAGCATAGCGGAAACTTCATCCGCCACCGCGCTTTTTAAATGACCGTACATTTTACCGCTAAATTCCGTTTCCAATGTTGCCACAGATTTTCCGCTGACGCCGGAAAGAATATCCAGCAGATTGGATACGCCGGCTTTGTTTTTCAGATCATAGCGAATTACCGGCGGTTCGTCGGAATCTGTCACCGCGCGTTTAATTTTTTTCGCCACCGCTTTCGGATCTTCCAGTAAACCGATTACGTTATTGCGATTTTCGTCCGATTTGGACATTTTCTTTTCCGGTTCCAGCAACGACATGACCCGTGCGCCGGATTTCGGAATAAACACTTCCGGAATGGCAAAGAGCGGTTCGTAAAGGGCGTTGAAACGCTGAGCGATATCGCGCGTAATTTCCAGATGCTGTTTTTGATCTTCGCCTACCGGTACGTGGTTTGCCTGATACAATAAAATATCTGCCGCCATGAGAACCGGATAGGTAAACAGACCGACATTGACATTTTCGGCATGGCGTGCCGATTTGTCTTTAAACTGCGTCATGCGTCCCATTTCGCCGAAATAGGTGTAACAGTTTAGAATCCATGCCAGCTGCGCGTGTTCCGGTACATGAGATTGAATGAAAATTGTGCTTTTTTGCGGATCGATACCACAGGCCAGATACAGTGCCAGCACGTCTAATGTGGCTTTGCGCAATGCGTTGGGGTCTTGGCGCACGGTGATTGCATGCTGATCTACAATACAGAATAGGCATTCGTAATCGTCTTGCATATTCACCCATTGACGCAATGCGCCCAAGTAGTTGCCGATAGTCAGTTCGCCGGAAGGCTGAACGCCGCTGAATACAACTGGTTTTGTCATTTTATTTTCCTTATAAAATTCTGCTAAACAATCTGTAAAATTTGTGCGAAATCATCCAATACCCAATCCGGTTTTGATTCGGCAATAGGAACATTGTAATTATAACCGTAAGTCAGACCGACCACGGCACAGCCTGCGGCATGTGCTGCCAGAATATCATTTCTAGAATCGCCGACAAACAGCATCTGTTTCGGGTACAATCCGAATTTACCGCACAGATAATATAACGGTGCTGGATGCGGCTTAATCGCCGGCAGCGACTGCCCGCCAAGGGTTTCGCTGAATAAATGATCAATACCGAACGCCCGTAAAACCGGCTGAACGTGTTTGCTCGGTTTATTGGTAACCACTGCCAGAATAAAACCGCGCGCTTTCAGTTGTTCCAGCGTTTCTTTGACATGCGGATAAAGCCGGCTGATATTACAAAGATTTTCGCCGTAATGGACATTAAAACGGGCTTTCACCCGCTCGAATTCGTCGGCATTCAGCGAGCGACCGGTTTGTTCCGCCGCCCAGTTCAGCGCACGGGTGATTAAAATATCCGCGCCGTTGCCGATCCAAGTTAAGACTAATTGTTCTGACGCTTGCGGCAAGTCGGATTCCGCCAGGGCGGAATTGACCGACAGTGCCAGATCCGGCAGGCTGTTCACTAATGTTCCGTCCAGATCGAAGCCAATAAGTTTAAATTGTGAAGTCATGGTTGTGTTACCGTTGCTAGTTGCTGACGCATATCGTCGATGACTTTGCGATAATCCGTCTGATCAAAAATTGCCGAACCCGCCACAAACATATCTGCACCGGCGCGGGCGATTTGTGCGATATTGTCAATTTTTACGCCGCCGTCCACTTCCAAACGAATGGCAAAACCGCTTTCATCAATGCGTCGGCGTGCTTGTTTCAGTTTTTCCAGCGTGGCGGGAATAAAGGATTGACCGCCGAAGCCGGGGTTGACCGACATCAGCAGAATCACATCTACCTTATCCATAACATAATCCAGATAGCTCAACGGCGTTGCTGGATTGAATACCAGCCCGGCTTTACAGCCGCAATCGCGAATCAGTTGCAGTGAGCGGTCAATATGTTCGCTGGCTTCCGGATGAAAGGTGATGTAATCAGCACCGGCTTTGGCAAAGTCGGGAATCAGGCGGTCGACCGGTTTGACCATTAAATGCACATCAATCGGTGCACGGATGCCGTAATCGCGCAGCGCTTTGCACACTGCCGGACCGAAGGTCAGATTCGGCACGTAATGATTATCCATTACATCAAAATGGATAAGATCCGCACCGCACTTTAGTACGTTTGCAACATCGTCGCCTAAGCGGGCGAGATCTGCCGATAAAATTGATGGTGCAATTAAATAAGGTTTCATGCTGTCCTCTTACATGGCGGAAATAAACGGCTTCTAGTGTACTACTTAATGGCATAAAATTTAAGGAAATTGTGCAGTGAAATCATATAATAAGAACATCGCGACGGTTTGCCCGGCATAAGCGTGCTGTAATATGCCGATAGCGGGCGAATGTCGTCTGAATTAAGACGGATATTTAACAGGGCGGGATGCGCCCTGTTATCGGCGAGTTATTTGCGTACCGCAATGGCTTCAATTTCAAGCCCGACATCTTTCGGCAAACGCGCCACTTCCACACAGGAACGCGCCGGGAAATTCGGGTGATTGTGTTGGGTAAAGAAACGTTCGTATTCTGCGTTGACGGCGGCGAAATCATTGAGATCTTTGACAAATACGGTGGTTTTCACAATATCGGCGACGGTCAGCCCCGCCTGTTCAATAATGGCTTTGATATTTTCCAGTGATTGACGCGCTTGTGCGGTAATATCGGCGGCAATGTCACCGGTTGCCGGATTCACCGGAATCTGACCGGATGTGAACACCAAATTGCCTAAATCTACCGCCTGTACATACGGACCGATTGCCGCCGGCGCTTTTTCGGTATGAATAATTTTTGTCATGTTGATTTCCTTATTGTCGTGATTGAATTTGTGAATGTATTTTACCGTTTTTGGTTGAAACTTAAAGCCCGTTTAAGGCATTGATTAAACGGATTTCTTCAAATTGTGCCAGATCCTGCAAGAAAATCGACCGCACTTTGATTTTCTTTTCCGCCACTAATTTTGCCCGCTGAGTGCCCGCCAACAGCGGACTGTCCGGGGTAAACCATTGTCCGCCGCGGCGAAAAATCAGATTGCCGATAGAACAGTCCGTCACTTTGCCTTGTTTGATGATCATGATTTCATCGCAGTCGCCTTTTTGTCGTAGCAGTTCGTCCAACTGACGGCGGTCGCTGTATTTCAGTCCGTACTCAATATCGTCGCAGATCACCGGCTGAAAAGTGCGGTAGCGTTTACGCTGATAAGCAAAAGCGCGAATCTGATAGCTGTCCCGGCTATAATCAATTCGACAGCGGATTAAGGGTTCATCCGCCAAGGATAAAAGTGCGCTGGATTTTTTGATAATTTCCGCAAGATCGAAGATGTTGGCGGCATTTTCGCCGTAAAATACCGCCAGCGAACGTTCATAGCGCTGCTGGTGGAATGCGAGATTGCCGATTTTGCCCTGTTCGATACACAACGTTTCAAATAAAGGATACATGTTCAAACCTTACGCAAAGGAACATCGACTTTTTCGAGCAATTCGCGGTATTCGGCATGTGCATCGCTGTGGATGGTGATACCGCCGCCGCTGCGAAAGTAATAACGGTTTTGCCGGCGTTCAATAAAGCGGATTGCCACCGCACTTTGCAGGCTGTCGCCGTTGAAGATACCGAAGATGCCGGTGTAATAGCCGCGCGGTTGACCTTCTGCGCGGCGGATAATGTCCACCGTTTTTTCTTTCGGTGCGCCACTGATTGAACCGGCGGGCAGCAGTGCTGCCAGTAGTGAACCGATATTCGCCTGCCAGTTGTCTGCCAAATCGCCGCAAATTTCCGAACTGGTCTGCAAAATTGCGCCGTTTTCCCGGTGAATTTTCTCGACATAACGAAATCGGTTTACTTTA
The DNA here is from genome assembly GCA_000752995.2 of Haemophilus massiliensis. GTDB lineage: Bacteria > Pseudomonadota > Gammaproteobacteria > Enterobacterales > Pasteurellaceae > Necropsobacter > Necropsobacter massiliensis_B. The sequence goes on from LM994636.1 coordinate 233,111, forward strand.
ATGTTTTTTGCCACTATCGCGAGATCATTGCGCATTAAATCGACAATCGTGTAATGCTCGCGCAGTTCTTTTTGTGAATCTAGCAGCTGCTGTTCAGCATTGTGCAGCGCCGCGTTAATGGTGCCTTTCATCGGATAGGTATAAATTTTATTGTGTTCGATTTTCACGAAGGTTTCCGGTGAAAAGCAGACGAATTCGTCTTTAAACAATAACTTATACTTCGCTTCAGATTGCTGAAACAGCTGATTTAAATGGTAATTGATGTGGATTTCGGTCGGGTAAGTGAGATTCAGCAAATAAGAATTGCCGTTCTGCAATGCCTGATGAACGATATCGAAACCCCGGCGATAGTCGGCAAAGGGCATCGGCTGCATGCTCAGAGAAAAAGGCGATGCGGGTGGCGTCTGACGGTCGCATCGGTTGTTATGGGCGGCAATCTGAAAAAAAATGCCATGTTTTTCGGCTTGCTCAGGCGGACAGATAACGGGTTTTTGCCGTTCAAAGTCAATCAGAAAGAAAAAAGGCTGTTTGTTTGTGCCGAATTCATCAGCCTGACGGATAAAGTGATTAAATGGCATAGGCTCGGTTAATTTAGTAATATAAGCGCAATTTATTGGTTTGCGATTGTAGCCTAATACTCAAGATGAATACAAATTTATTGATTATCAATAATCACGATTCCTTTACTTATAATTTGGTGGAATTAATTCGCCGTTTGTCTGTGCCGTTTACGCTGGTGAATACGGAAGATGTGCGCCCCGAAACGATTGCGCCGTTCAGTCATATTCTGATTTCGCCGGGACCGGATGTACCGGAGGCTTACCCGCAGCTGTTCGCTGTGCTGGAACAGAGTTATCGGGATAAATCCGTTTTGGGCGTTTGCCTCGGGCATCAGACGTTGTGCCGTTTTTTCGGTGCCGAGTTGTATAATCTGCCGCAGGTGCGCCACGGTCAGACCAAAACGCTGCAAGTGCGGTCGGATTGCGCGTTGTTTCGCGGATTGCCAGCGCAGTTTCAGGTCGGGCTTTATCATTCTTGGGCGGTGGCGGGCAAATATTTCCCGTCGGAACTGGTGGTAACGGCGGTCTGTGACGAGGATGTCATTATGGCGGTTCAGCATAGGTCGCTACCGCTTTATGGCGTGCAGTTTCATCCCGAATCTTATATGTCGGAATTCGGTTATCAGCTACTATCTAACTGGATAAAAAGTCGTAACTATTGATTTTTATAATACCAATAGAATTTTTCTATCAAAGCTATTATTTATATCCATTTTGTTTGTGTGCCATTATTGCTTATTATATCTCCCGAACGAAACACATAAGGAGTGCATACGATGACAACAAAAAATACTATCGGTTTAAATACCCGTTCGGCAGAAAAATTGGCCGGCGAATTAAATAACCTGTTAGCCACTTATCAGGTTTTCTATATGAACGTGCGCGGTTACCACTGGAATATTAAAGGCGTGAATTTCTTTGAGCTGCATGCGAAATTTGAAGAAGTTTACAATGATTTAGTGGTGAAAGTCGATGAAATTGCAGAACGTATTTTGACTTTGGGCTATACTCCGAGCAACGCGTTCAGTGAATATTTGACCAAGTCGCGCATTAAAGAAGAGGTGGGCGTCAGTGCGGCACAGGCATGTTTAAACGGTACGCTGACAGGCTTGCAAACGTTATTGAAACAGCAACGGGAAATTCTTAGCGTCGCGGCTGAGGCCGGTGATGAGGGAACCGTTTCGCAAATGAGCGATTATATTAAAGAACAGGAAAAATTGGTCTGGATGTTTGCCGCCGCCTGTGCGAGCTGCAATCAATAATTGATTAAAAAAAGCACCGCACTTTGGGGCAAGCTCAAAGTGCGGTTTATTTTTAGCCGGTTTTCAGCAGATTAATATTTGCTGGCGTCGTAACCGTAGTACGCGTTGGTGAGGATGACTTCCATATCCTGCACTAACGGCAAGCGCGGGTTAGCCGGCGAGCATTGGTCTTCAAAGGCAAGCAACGCAATATCGCGACGCGCATCCATCCAAATCTGTTCGTCCAGTCCCTGTTCTTTAAACGACATTTTCAGACCGACTTTAATTGCCAGATCGTAGCAGGCTTGAGCAAAGGATTTCACCCCTTCTTCCGGTGTTGCGCAAGGCAGACCCAGCATACGAGCGATTTCCTGATATTTCACATCCGCTTTGTAATAGTTATATTTCGGCCAAGTCGCGGTTTTTTGCGGACGGGTGCCGTTATAGCGGATAACGTGCGGCATCAGGATCGCATTGGTACGTCCGTGCGGCGTATGGAAACGACCGCCGATTTTGTGTGCCAGTGAGTGGTTCATACCCAAGAATGCGTTGGCAAATGCCATTCCCGCCATAGTTGAGGCGTTGTGCATTTTTTCGCGTGCGCGTTCGTCTTTTTCTTTCACCGAACGCTCCAGATTTTCAAACACCAGCTTGATTGCCTGCAATGCCAATCCGTCGGTAAAATCGTTTGCCAGTACGGACACATAGGCTTCAGTGGCATGGGTTAACACGTCTAAACCGGTATCTGCCGCTACATGTGCCGGAACGGTCATCACCAGTGCCGGGTCAACAATTGCTACAGTCGGAGTTAATGAGTAGTCGGCAATCGGATATTTTTTGTCGCCTTCAGTGATTACGGCAAACGGGGTAACTTCAGAACCGGTACCGGATGTGGTTGGAATACCGACAAAGCGGGCCTTACGACCTAACTGCGGGAATTTGAACGCACGTTTACGAATATCCATGAATTTCTGTACTAAATCGCGGAAATCTACTTCCGGTTGTTCATAGAACAGCCACATTACTTTGGCGGCATCCATTGAGGAACCGCCGCCAAGCGCGATAATGGTATCCGGTTTGTAGCTGCGGATTAATTCCACCCCGCGACGTACGGTTTCAATGCTCGGATCCGGTTCGACATCGGCGAATAGCTGATAGGTAACATGATTGCCGCGGGCGGTGATTTGTTTAGCGATTTTCTCTACAAAGCCTAAATCGACCATAGTGCGGTCGGTAACAATCACAACGCGTTCCATGCCTTTCATTGATTGCAGATATTGAATTGAGTCACGTTCAAAATAGATTTTTGAAGGCACTTTAAACCATTGCATATTATTTCTCCGTCTTCCCACACGTTTGATATTTAATAAATTCACCGCACTTACGTTGTTGCCTACCGAGTTTTTACCGTAGGAGCCGCAACCTAATGTCAGAGAAGGGAGGAAGGAGTTATACACATCACCGATACCGCCGAAAGTTGACGGCGAATTCCAGATAACGCGAATGGCTTTAACCCGTTCGCCGTATGCTTTCGCCAACTGCGCATCTTTGGTATGAATAGCAGCGGAGTGACCCAAACCGTTGAATTCCACCATCGCTTCCGCCAGATTCACGCCCTCATCAGTAGAACGGGATTTCAGTAATGCCAGTACCGGAGAAAGTTTTTCACGGGTTAACGGTTCTTTCGGACCGACCTCTTTACATTCCGCCAGCAGAATATTGGTGTGTTCAGGCACTTCAAAACCCGCCTGTTGGGCGATCCAATGCGCCGGTTTGCCTACCACATTGGCGTTCAATTTGGCGCCTGCGCAGTTTGCGCTGTTGGCTTTGGCGCCGAACATAAATTCTTCCAGCAGGCCTTTTTCTTTTTTGTTGACCAGATAAACGCCGTAGGATTTCAATTCTTTGACAAATTCATCGTACACTTCCTGATCTACAATCGCCGCTTGTTCGGAGGCACACACCATACCGTTATCGAACGCTTTTGACATGACAATGTCATGCGCTGCCTGTTTGATGTCGGCTGATTTCTCCACATAAGCCGGAACGTTGCCCGCGCCGACACCCAACGCCGGTTTACCGCAGGAATACGCCGCTTCCACCATTGCGTTACCGCCGGTGGCGAGAATTGTGGCGATGCCCGGATGTTTCATCAATGCGCCAGTGCCTTCCATCGACGGTTGTTCAATCCACTGAATACAGTTTTTCGGCGCTCCTGCCGCCACAGCCGCTTCGTAAACGATGCGTGCCGCATGTGCGGAAGATTGCTGAGCGGACGGGTGGAAAGCGAAGACGATTGGGTTGCGGGTTTTTAAGGCGATTAAGGATTTGAAAATGGCGGTGGAAGTGGGGTTGGTAGTCGGTGTGATACCGCAGATAACGCCCACCGGATCGGCGATTTCGGTGATGCCGGTCACATCGTCTTCGCTGATGATGCCGACGGTTTTCAGATTGCGCATATTGTTGACGACATATTCACAGGCAAACAGATTTTTTGTCGCCTTATCTTCGAATACACCGCGACCGGTTTCTTCGTAAGCGTGCATTGCCAAAATGCCGTGTTGATCCAGTGCCGCCACCGAGGCTTTCGCAACGATATAGTCCACTTGTTTCTGATCCAGCAGGCGGAATTCATCCAACGCTACTAAACCTTTCTCCACAAGCGCATTGACTTCCGCCTGAGCTGGGCTGACTGCATTTTCAACAGTGTTACTCATAATGATTTCTCCTAAAGTTTACAAATATAAAAAATTTTCCTGAGCGAAATTATACTCAGTCGGAGGAAGTGATATCCAACAATTTAGCCAGAAAAAAGCTAAACTGTGATCTAGATCAAATTAGATAAAATCTCTTATTTAACAACTAATTAACATAAAGTAAACAATGAATTTTTCCTTCATGAAACCGCTATTTCATGCAGTGTAGAGTACAAATCGATTTCAAATTATCAGTGAAGTTTTAAGCAATTAAGTCACCTTGTGAAGAAAAGCCCGAAAGGGAAAAGCGATACAGTTTATATTCATTTGGAGTGCGGTTTCCCCTCACAGAATATGTCCGACTACACAATTGCGGGCAAAAGTGCGGTCGGTTTTGGGATTATTTTTCATACCAAATTGCATTAATATACAACATTACTCTGCCGGCGGGAGTAGCAACGCTGACTTCGTCGTCAACCTGTTTGCCGATAAGCGCCCGGGCGACGGGGCTGTCGATGGAAATCCAGTTTTTAGCGGGGTCGAATTCGTCGCCGCCGACAATACGGTAACGATGTTGTTCGCCGTTTTCGTTTTCCAGCATGACCCATGCGCCGAAAAACACTTTGCCCTCCTGTTTCGGATTGTAATCCACAATTTGCAACACCTCCAGCCGTTTGGTCAGAAAACGTACGCGCCGGTCGATCTCGCGCAGGCGGCGTTTGCCATAAATATATTCCGCATTTTCACTGCGATCGCCGAGCGCCGCGGCGTCGGAAACGGCTTGGGTCACTTTCGGACGTTCCTCTTTCCACAGAAATTTTAATTCTTGATCTAAGGCGTTCCAGCCCGCACGGGTAATATAGTTTGATTTGGCCATAATGAATATTGAGTAAATTGTCCGATTTAGTCCGCGAATTTGATGAATTTTCGAATAACTATTTGAGCGTAATGTATAAAAACAGTATCCTATACAAATTTCACTTTAATAATCAACAATTATAACGATGTTAAATCAACAAATCTCACAGATTATTGCCGCTGAACTTGCGGTACAGCCTCAACAAATTCTGGCGGCGATTCAGTTGCTGGATGACGGCAACACCATTCCGTTTATTGCGCGTTACCGCAAAGAAGTGACCGGCGGTCTGGACGATACGCAGCTGCGCCATTTTGAAACTCGCCTGATATATCTGCGTGAGCTGGAAGAGCGTCGCCAAAGAATTTTGAAATCCATTGAGGAGCAGGGCAAACTCAGCGCTGAATTGCGCGAAAAAATTGCCGTGGTGCAAAGCAAAACCGAGCTAGAGGATTTATATTTGCCGTATAAACCGAAACGCCGCACCAAAGGGCAAATTGCCATTGAAGCGGGCATCGAGCCGCTGGCGGATTTATTGTGGCACGAACCGCAACATGAGCCGGAGCGGGCAGCGGCGGCATATGTCGATGCGGATAAAGGCTTTGCCGATGAGAAAGCGGTGTTGGACGGCGCGCGTTATATTTTAATGGAACGCTTTGCCGAAGACGCGCAATTATTGGCGAAAGTACGTGGTTATTTACAGCAAAGTGCGGTCATTATTTCGCGCGTTTTGGAAGGCAAAGCGCAGGAAGGGGAAAAATTCCGCGATTATTTCGAGCATCAGGAATTGCTGCGTAATGTGCCGTCGCACCGCGCATTGGCAATGTTTCGCGGGCGCAATGAAGGCGTGTTGCAATTAAGTTTGAGCGCGGATCCCGAGCAGGAAGACGGCGTGCGCCACAGCTATTGCGAAGAGCTTATCCGCGAGCATTTGGGTGTGCGTTTTACTAATCAAGCGGCGGATAAATGGCGCGAGCAGGTGATCAGCTGGACGTGGCGGATTAAAGTATCTCTGCATTTGGAAACGGAATTGATGAGCGCGCTGCGTGAGCGAGCGGAAGACGAGGCGATTGACGTTTTTGCGCGCAATTTGACCGCACTTTTAATGGCGGCACCGGCGGGTGCGAAACATACCATGGGGCTTGATCCGGGGCTACGCACCGGGGTGAAAGTGGCGGTGGTGGATAACACCGGTAAATTGTTGGCAACCGATACGGTGTATCCGCACACCGGGCAGACCGAGCGTGCCATGCTTACCCTGTATCAGCTGATTAAACGGCATAAGGTGGAATTGATCGCCATCGGCAACGGTACGGCATCACGCGAAACGGAGCGTTTTGCCAAAGAGGTGATTAAACAGCTTGATGACAACAAACCGCAAACCGTGGTGGTGAGCGAGGCGGGCGCGTCGGTATATTCCGCCTCCGAACTGGCAGCGCAGGAATTCCCGACACTGGACGTTTCGTTGCGCGGTGCGGTGTCCATTGCGCGTCGTTTGCAGGATCCGCTGGCGGAACTGGTGAAAATCGAGCCGAAAGCCATCGGCGTGGGGCAATATCAACACGATGTTAATCAAAGTCAGCTGGCGCGTAAATTGGACGCGGTGGTGGAAGACTGTGTTAACGCCGTAGGGGTGGATTTGAATACCGCATCCGTGCCGTTATTGGCGCGGGTTGCCGGAATGACGAAAACGCTGGCACAGAATATTGTTGCCTATCGTGATGAAAACGGATGCTTTGACAGCCGCGAACAGCTGAAAAAAGTGCCGCGTTTGGGGCCGAAAGCGTTCGAACAATGCGCCGGTTTTATGCGTATCGCGCAGGGCAAAAATCCGCTGGACGCTTCCGGCGTACATCCGGAAGCCTATCCGGTGGTAGAAAAAATTCTGCGCGCCACCGAGCAATCCATTCAGGATTTAATGGGTAATGCCAGCGTAGTGCACCGACTGGATGCCAAACAGTTTATTGATGAGCAATTCGGCTTGCCGACGGTGCAGGATATTTTTAAAGAGCTGGAAAAACCGGGACGCGATCCGCGCGGCGAATTCAAAACCGCCAGTTTTATGGACGGCGTGGAAGACATCGGTGATCTGAAAGCGGGGATGATACTGGAGGGCACCGTTACCAATGTCACCAACTTCGGCGCTTTCGTGGATATCGGTGTACATCAGGACGGCTTGGTGCATATTTCTTCTCTGTCGGATAAATTTGTGGATGATCCGCATCAGGTGGTGAAAACCGGTGATATCGTCAAAGTGAAAGTGCTGGAGGTGGATGTAGCGCGTAAACGGATTGCATTGACTATGCGTTTGGACGAAAGTGCGGTCAAAAATACGCCGAAATCCGACCGCACTTTATCCGCCAAAGGACGCGGCGATAACCGCGAGTCGCGCAATAACCGTGCAAATCCGCACAGTAACGGTGCTATGAGCAATGCTTTTGCCGACGCGTTGAAAAATTGGAAAAAATAAAAGGATAATAACATGACAAAAAATACATTTGTGGTCGGCTTTATGCTGTTCGCCATTTTCTTCGGCGCCGGGAACCTGATTTTCCCCCCTAAATTGGGATTTGAAAGCGGTAGTGCGTTTTGGTCTTCAATCAGCGGCTTTGTGCTGACTGGTATCGGGCTGCCGTTGCTTGGGATTATTGTCAGTGCGTTTTACAAGGGCGGTTATAAAGATGCACTGAAACAAATTCATCCGTTATTTTCACTGGTTTTTCTGGTTGCGATTTATCTGTCTATCGGCCCGTTCTTTGCCGGCCCGCGTACCGGCGCGACCGCCTATGAAATTGCGATTGTGCCCTTTGTCGGCGAGCCAGGCGCGTGGTCAAAATTTCTGTTCTGTCTGATTTATTTCGCCTTAACGCTGTGGTTGAGCTTAAATCCGTCCAAAATGGTAGATCGCATTGGCGCTGTTCTGACACCGGTGCTGCTGCTTTCTATTATTGCGTTGGTAATCAAAGCCTATTGGATGCTAAACGGCAGTGCCTCCGCTTATGTGCAGCCGGAGGATAACGCTTCGTTCTTTAATGGGATTATCAACGGTTATTTCACTATGGATGCCTTGGCGTCGATCGCCTTTTCGGTGATTGTGATTAATGCGATTCAGGCGAAAACTACCAATCATACTTCGTTGCAGAAACAAACTATTCAGGCAGGTGTTATCGCTGCCATTGCCTTGGGCGTGATTTATGTGTCGCTCGGCTGGATCGGCAACCATTTAGCGTTGAATGCGGCGCAGCTGGAGACATTGGCGGTGAAAAATCAGGATTTGGGCACTTATATTCTGAACAATGCGACGGCAATGGCATTCGGTGAGCTGGGGCGTACTTTGCTCGGCGTGATTGTTTCGCTTGCCTGTTTAACCACGGCAGTCGGGCTGGCGGTGTCGGTGAGTGAGTATTTCAATGAAATATATCCTAAAATTTCTTACCGCACTTATGTGATTTTATTCTGTCTGATCAGTTTTGCCATTGCCAATTTGGGGCTGAAAGAGGTCATCAGCAAATCTCTGCCGGTACTGCTGATATTGTATCCGATTGCGATGACGGTGATTTTATTGCTGCTGATTAACTTATTTTTGCCGCTGCCGCTACTGGCACATCGCCTTTCGCTTGGATTGGTTTCGGTAATTTCGATTTTATCCGTTATTGGCATTGAACAGATGGAATTCATTGAGCAATTGCCGTTGAAATCCTATTCAATGGAATGGCTGCCGTTCGCTGCAATCGGGCTGATTATCGGCTATTTATTGCAGGGGATGCGTAAGAAAACTAAACGGGTTGTGCGTTAGTCAGCAGAAAAATAGCTTAATGTCCTTGCGACATTAAGCTATTGATTTTTTATCGTGCGGTTAATTTTGTTTTCGTCATCCCCGACCACATTATCGTCAGTAGCACGAGTGCGGCTGCGACGGATAACATGGCGCCGATGATTTCAACAAATAACAGTCCTTCGAATACGGGCTTAGAGATGATATTACTGAACTGTGTCAGAATAAAATGAAAAATATACATCCAAAGCCCCCATGTCGCTAAGTCCATTAGCAGTGTTTTTGTCTTTACCTTCCAGTGTAATTGCTGACTTTTGTTAATAATCATTAAGTGCTGTAATTGAAGTGGTGACATTTAAACTCCTCTGTCAGGACTAATCCAAACGGCAAGTTTGGATTTATTTCTAAAGATCGCTTTTGGTATGCCCAAAAGCAGCGTAACTGTATTCAGTAACCAATAAGCCCATGGATACCAAATACAGGAAATCGCATAACGGATTAATCCTTTCTCATAACGGCTGTCGATATAAATGCTGCAAATACATTGCATGATAAACGTGAGAAATAAGACCGAAATATTGGTTTTTAGGAAAGTGATGTCGGCTGGCAAAGGATTTCCCGTTGCCAATTTATACAGCGCCGTCAGGCTGAGGCTCAGTAATAAAATTGCCCAGGCGGCGGTGATGAAATATTCAATATACATCGGCCATAAGCGGCGGTTTCTCAAGCGCCAAACGCGTGGAAAATATTTAATGATGACTTCCGCGCCGCCTTGTGCCCAGCGTAAGCGCTGTTTGAACAGCCCGCGTAGGCTTTCCGGCATCAATACCCAGCACAATGCTCGCGGTTCGTAGTAAATATCGTAGCCCGAGGTTTGCAGTTTCCAGCTGACGTCAATATCTTCAGTAATCATATTGGTGCTCCAGCCGCCGATTTGCTGCATGGCGTCTTTCCGAAATAAACAGCATACGCCGGATACGGTAAAGATCGTCCCCATCAGGCTTTGTGCCCGTTTAATCAAACCGATAATGGAGCTGAATTCCGACACCTGTAGGCGACCGAGCACCGTACTGCGGTTACGCACGCGGGGATTGCCGGTCACTGCGCCGTATTTCGGGTTGTTTTCCAGTGCGCTGACCATATATCCGAGCGCGGAATAATCCAGTATGGCATCGCCGTCGATACAGGCGACATATTTTCCTCGCGCGATGCTCAGTGCGTTATTCAGCGCGCTTGCTTTGCCGGCGTTTTCTTGGTGCAGCGGTACGATTCTGGCGTCGGTTTGCGCCCATTTATTAATGATTTCGCCGGTGCCGTCTTTGCTGCCGTCGTTAATAAAAATTAATTCATAGTTGGGATAGTTAAGTCTTAATAAGTGCGGTATGGATTCATCCAGATTTTCCGCTTCGTTATAACAGGGGATCATGACGCTGACCATCGGCGCTTGTTCCTGTGTTAAAGTGCGGAAGTTTATTTTCTGTTTCTTCCTTTCGATAAAAAGAAAGTAAATCATGCCGGCGGCAGACCAATAAAAAGCCATAACGGCCGGATAGCTGAACACGAATAATCCGAGTATTTCGAGTAGCATTGCGGGTTCCTTAACGGTTATTTGGTTAAATCTTTATTCACCGACATATAGGGTTTCATTTTGTTAATATCCGGTTTATTCATCAGAAAGTTGTCTGGGTAATAACCGAAACTGTAGATACCTTGCTGTTCCAGTAAGGAGATCCAACGGATTAATTCTTTAACATCAATATCCTGCCGTGTACGCCAGTTTACCGACTGAAACTCAAATAACACGTTGCTGAGATTGACGTTTGTTGCTTTAACCTGCGTAATTAATTGTTTAAACCAATCATATGCCTGAGCATTGGAAATAGGCAGTTCGTTTTCCATATAGGGCATCGCCATAATAGCGGTGGTATCGTAATGTTTGGTGAATGCCACAAAGTTTTGGGCAAACCACGCTTCGGCTTCCGGATTGGTAATCAATGAGGCGTAAATGTTACGCGCGGTTTTGATATTTTCTCTGCCGTTCCAGAAATAAGGCACCAATGCTTCTTTCAGCTCATCAGTGAAGCGAATCAAATCCATCGTTTTGGTATTACTATGCGCTGTTTGCGGCGCGGCGGGATTACCTTCAAAATCGGTTAAAAAGGCATCGTCATGAAAGAGAATACCGTTGAATTTGGCGTAAAATGCCAAGTCCTGATAGATCGATTTGATCACCTCTTTATTTTGTTGATCATACGGCGACAATCTCAGGTAATGGGCATCGGAAGGACGATTTGTTCTTGTGTCGGTAACATACTGATAGCGCTTGTTTGATTGACGCAAATCGAACGCCAGCACTGGCATCCACGCATAAACTTTAACCCCGGCACGGGTGCTCAGTTGCCAAGCTACTCGGCTGAATAAATCCGCTTTGACCGGCAGATATTTATTCGGAAAGTATAATGCGTCGGCGACACCGTTACCGTCCTGATCGGCAAAGGCTTGTAAATATACGGTGGTGATACCGTAGTTATGGATGCGTTCAATGAGATCATCGAAATTTTTCTGTTGTTGTGCGGGATTCGGATCATAAAGATAATCCAAATCAACATGCACGACGCGTTGAATATTACCTTCCTGTTCTTTATTTTGTAGATATTCCGCAATAGTGCTGATGTCTGTTTCTGCATCCAGCAGTAAACGGCCCACATATTTATCGCCTGCGCGATTGATTTTCTTGCCGTTTAGAGAAAAATAATGGGTAAAACCGACCTGCGCGGCGATATCGACCGCTGCTTCGTTAAACTGTCCATAAGGCCAGACCATAACCCGCGGCGCTTTACCTGCGCCCGTTTTAATGGCGTTGGATGACAGTGTGAAGTCATTTGATAATCGGGATTTATATTGTGCCTGCGTTTCATATTGACCGTTTTTATAGACCGGGGCGATCACCGCCGGTAACGAACTGCCCGCCGGATTTGCGTTGACGCCGTGGTGCAAATTATGGGTATGTGAGGCAATTTCGACCAAACCGCTTTGCTGCATTTCTCTGACTTGTTGCCAATTGGTAAATGCCGAGCGCGCCAGTTTTGTGTTGCCGTATGCAATCGTCGAACCGGCGGGTGCGTTTAGCCAGCTGGTGACCGGGGCAAAAACAGCCGCATAATTATAGGCTTTTAATAATGGAAAGATGACGCTGTACATGGTTTCGTAACCGTCATCGAAGCTAAGCAGTACCGCATTATCCGGTAAGTCGGCAATGCCGTTTTCTGCGTCGATGATCTGTTGCCAACTGACAATATGATAACCGTTGTTTTTCAGCCAGTTAAAATGGTTAATCAGCATTGTCGCCGGAATGGTCTGCGGCAGATAAAGTTTTTCTTGCTGCGGCGCGCTTTCATCTATCACGGAATGATATGCCAGTACGCGGTATTCGTTGTTTTTCGCTTGCACGCCTAGTGCCGTTAATGACAGGCAGATGATGGTGAATGCCTGATAAATTTTTTGCCAAAACATGTGATAAGTTCTCGTAAACTAAAAATAAATGGAAAAATTCAGGTTTGCGAAATTGTTGAATTCCGCCTCGCCGTCGTAGATGTTTTTCTTACGCCCGATTTCATAACTGATACCGACTTTTTTACCGACACGCCATTCGTGCCCGTAGCTGACAGACCATGAGTTTTCACCCGCCTCATTGCTCTGACTGTAATGTCCTGCGCCGGCTTTTAGGTGGTGAGTTAATACCAACGCATAATTCATTGGTTGGAGGTAGCTCAGATCCGCGCCGAATTCAATATTGCGGCTGTGTGCCGGGTTGTAATAGGCGGCCGACGAAATTTCATCGTTCTTTTGATAATCAAAACGAACACTGTTATTTAGTGTCCAACGATCACGTTTATAGGTTTCCGTATTTGCCCATATAAACAGCGAACGGCGTCGATTACTGTCATCAAATTTCATCAGATTGGCACCGCCTCCCAGCTGGAAACGATCGCTGTAAGTATATTGCGCACTGAACGTGAAATCTTTGCTATAAATATTCTGATTAATCGCCTTAAGCGGCGTGCCACTGCCGTTTAAATTACCGCTGAGGCTAAAACGCCAGTTGTCGTTAAAGGTATAGTCGGTACTCAGGGAAAAATAGGCTTTGTGGTTTAATCGCGTTCCTTTACCGGCTTCAAGATTGAATTCAATCGGATATAAATTCACTATTGCACCGGCACCGATGCGTTGTTGTTTTAAGTTTTTCTCCGTAGTCGGTGAGTTATTCTCCAAATAATGCACATAAGCCTGATGACCATTTCGGCTTTTCGCCGAATACAAATAATATTCCTGTGTAATTTCATTACTTTGTCCGTCTTTCGGGAAGGTTTTATGCTGAATGCCGAACGCACCGGTCAGCCTCGGTGCGCTCAATAAAGCATAGCGTTCGAGCAGATCGGCGGTATTTTCTTTATCTTGCGGCGAGAAATGCTCAAGGATTTCGCTTGCATGTTTCCAGTCGCCGCGGTCAAGTAGAATATTCGCCTGTAGTGAGCGGTAAAATGTCTGATCTTGCGGACGTAAAAATCGGGAAGCTTTGTTAGTTAGTGCCATCGCATCGTCGTAGTGATAGCGCGAGCGTTCGATATCGCTCAACGCCAGCATTGTCCAAGGATCGCCCGGCGTTTTATCGCGCAAACGGGCGCGTAGTAATTCGGCGGCTTTTGTATTGTTTCCGCGCCATTGCAGGAGATTTACCTGAGCAAAAAACAGCGTATCATGGTGGCTGTTGGCGATACGGTAGTTGTGAGTGTAGTCGTTGACAAAGGGCGGTTCGTTAATTTGATTTAAATACGCCTCGGCCAATTGAAAATAACCTGCATCACTTGAGGCATTAACCAGCTTAAACAGCAGGGCATTGCGGACTTGCCGGTCGGTTTGGCGTTCTTGCCGTTCCAGCTGCTGATAAATAGCCAACGCTCGAAACGGCGAACCGCTGCGCAATAAACTGTCGGCGTAGGCTTCATTCACATAAGCCGGAAGCGATGTGCCGACGGCGGATAATGCCTCATAATCGGCCGAAACTTGTTTTGCATTGTGCAGCCGTGCAGCCAGCACCAAACGATCCTGCAATGCTTGCCGATAAAGTGCGGTGGATTTTTCTTGTGTTTCGAGCACTTCGCTTAAGCGTTGATACGACTGCGTAAGTTGTTGTTTTGACGTACCGGTGCCGCGACTTAAGTCGACACTTTCGGCGTATTCCAGCCAAGCACGATCTTTATCACTGAACAACGTCGGATAAGCTGTTTCAATCTGACGCTGCAACGGATAGAGGCTATATTTGGCGGCAAGTCGATAGAGTTTCACGGCGAGATCATGATTATCCGGCCGCTGTGCCAGCTCTTTTTGCCAGCGTCCCAGTTTGCTGATATCCGATTCCGTATGATCGGCCAGATAATTGATTGCCTCCCGATAGCCGGCATCTTCACCGAATTTGCGGCGGTATAACGTCAGATAGTTTTTAGCCTGCGAATATTGCCCCAACTCCGTCGCCGCCAGTGCGCTGCCCAGCAAACCGTTTGGATTGGATGGAAATTTTGTGCGCAGCCGTGAATAGAATGTCAAAGATTGTGCAAACTGCTTTTCATTACGCGCCGCTCTGGCGAGATTTTCCAGTTCATTGGCGGAAAAAGTCTGCACATCGCACTGCGGGCACACATTCAATGCGCCTTTGAAATTTCCTTGCCGCATTAATAAGGCAATCAGGTCATCGCGCACTTTGAGATTTTTACTGGCGGTATAAAGTTGCCGAAGCTGAATAATTGCCTTGTCTAATTGCGCATCGCCTTGTCTGGATAAGATAACGATATCCTCACGCTGTTTATCAATCGGAGATAGCGGCGCAGCGAGTGAATCCGTTATTTTAAAGCAAGCCAGACACGAGAGCGTTAATAAACTGACTCTAATGTTAAATTTACTCATAATTTAAATAAGATAATAAAATGGTTAATAATTTATAAGCGTACTTGTTAGAATTTAAAATAAATTTTAAATTCTACCCCTTGTATAAATAAAACCGTTTATAGGTGACAAAAGCGCATTTAAGCTTTATATCGGCGGTCTGATATCAATGTAGTTTTAATATGTTAATACTCAATTTTATTAATGACTGACTGGTATCAGCTATTTTTTTGACTAATTTTTAGGCTGGTTTGGACTAAAGTTCAAAACGAAGATTGTTCGATTTTAATACTGCCAAATCCTGTGATGCTATTTTATCGTCAAGTTTTGCTGTTTTCGTAATCAAGTGTAAAGCTACGTAAGTGCAGTGAAAATTTATGTTAATTAATTTATTTGATTGTGTTAAGTTTATGTTTTATTTGGAGTGTATTGTTCATTATTTTTTAGAGGGATAACCTTGTTACCACCACGGTTAATTTTTAATATAGTTAATTCAAGCGATTATTGAACTTTTATGGAGTATATCTATTATTTTTAAATAAAGTAATTATAAATAGGTAGGAAAATAAATTCCTATGAAAATAGGAAGATTATTTTTCAGGTGTTTGAATAAAAATAATATAAAATATTATAGTCTATTGTTAAATATTATTTGAAATAAATTAAAAAACTGTTTTATGGTCAGAATAATTGTTTTAATTTGGCAAGTGAATATTAATTCATAATAATTCAACGGAAATGAAATATATAATATAAATAAAAATGACCGCCAATAATGTGACGGTCGTTGATGTTAATAAATTAAAGCATCTTGGCTATTCTTCATCCTTTTCCCATGCCAGTGCCCGTTTGACCGCTTTTTTCCAGCCTTTATAGCGACGCGTGCGTTTTTCTTCGTTACCGTCCGGAATGAAAGTTTTTTCTACTTCCGCTTTGTTACGCAGTTCGTCGAGATCTCTCCAGAAACCAGTTGCCAAACCGGCAAGATAAGCGGCGCCCAGTGCGGTAACTTCTTTCACGACCGGACGTTCTACCTTGGTAGCGAGAATATCCGCTTGGAATTGCATCAGAAAGTTGTTGGCAGTGGCACCGCCGTCAACCCGTAAAGATTGCAGTTCGGTGCCGGAGTCGGATTGCATCGCTTCCAGCACGTCACGGGTCTGGTAGGCGATAGATTCCAAGGTAGCGCGCACAATATGATTACGGTTGGCGCCGCGCGATAAGCCTAGAATTGCACCGCGCGCGTAAGGATCCCAATAAGGTGCACCCAAGCCGGTGAACGCCGGAACCACATATACGCCGTTGCAATCCGGTACTTTCTGGGCAAAATATTCGCTGTCATAACTGTCATGCACGATTTTCAGTTCGTCACGCAGCCATTGAATAGAGGCGCCGCCCATAAAAATAGAACCTTCCAGGGCATAAGCGGGTTCACCTTTCGCGTTGCAGGCAATGGTGGTTAACAGCCCGTTTTGCGACTGTACCGCTTTATCGCCGGTGTGCATTAACATAAAACAACCTGTACCGTAGGTGTTTTTCGCCTGTCCGGCATTAACGCACAAATGACCGTATAATGCAGCCTGCTGGTCGCCGGCGATGCCTGCCACCGGAATACGAACACCGCCTTTACCGCCGATATTGGTTTGTCCGTAGATTTCGGACGAATTACGCACTTCAGGTAGCATTGAGCGAGGAATATTCAGAATTTCCAGCATTTTATCGTCCCATTGCTTGGTGTGGATATTAAACAGCATGGTACGAGAGGCATTAGTGTAGTCGGTCACATGAACGCGTCCTTGAGTCAGCTTCCATACCAGCCATGTATCCACCGTGCCGAACAGCAATTCGCCGCGTTCCGCTTTTGCTCTTGCGCCTTCCACATTATCCAAAATCCATTTCACTTTTGTGCCGGAGAAGTACGGATCCACCACCAGCCCAGTAGTTTTGCGGATATAGTCTTCGTGACCGTCCGCTTTCAGTTTATCGGTAATATCCGCGGTACGTCGGCACTGCCAGACAATCGCATTATACACCGGTTTTCCGGTCTCTTTTTCCCATACGATAGTGGTTTCACGCTGATTGGTGATCCCGATTGCGGCGATGGTATCGGAAGAAATCCCGGCTTTGGCGACGACTTCATTCAGGGTTGAACTTTGCGTCGCCCAGATTTCCATTGGATTATGTTCCACCCAGCCAGCCTGCGGATAAATTTGAGTGAATTCACGCTGTGCGATTTCTACCACATTGGCGTCGTGATCAAGTAATACGGCTCTTGAACTGGTTGTTCCTTGATCTAGCGCAATAATATATTTTTTCTCTGTCATAACAAATTCCCCTGTGTGATTTTACTGCAATTATGAATAGTCTACCCCGAATCGCACCTTAATCCTTAATTTAAGAGTAAATTTAATTTTGAGCTAAAACGAACAAATTACCCGGCTAATGTATTCAAAAACACTCAACATGAAAATAAGCAAATGTAAAATATTTGAACTCGCTCAAAAAATTTTTTCATTCGGTGGGCAATAATTTGATCCGCCTCACATTTATTCTGTCTATGCAAACAGTACAGGAGCGTAATTATATCAAGAGGTTAATATGCCTTATTAACTGCAAAAAATGTGATATGCCTAGCAAATTAAGAAAAAACCTTATGAATACTATTGAATTAATTCTTTTTGCTTCGATAATGCTCATTGCACCGGTAAGAGGTTTAAAAAATAATATTATTTTGGATGAAAACGAACAATTACATTTGCCTCATCATGTTGTGAGTTGTGATGATGCTATATCTTAAGTATATATTAATGAAGGAGATTCTCTTATGAACGCGTATCTTGCCGAATTTCTGGGAACGGCTTTACTCGTACTAATGGGTAACGGCGTGGTGGCAAATGTTTGTCTGAATAAAACCAAGGGCAACAGTGCGGGCTGGATTGTAATTACTACGGCTTGGGCGTTTGCCGTTTATGTGGCGGTGGTGGTTACCGGGCCGTACAGCGGCGCTCATTTAAATCCGGCGGTCACGCTGGGACTGGCACTGCATGGCAGCTTTGCTTGGGCAATGGTGCCGGGCTATATCGCCGCACAGATTGTCGGTGGTGTGTTGGGTGGATTGATCGTTTATCTATTCTATGTTGATCATTTTGCTGCAACCGCGGAGGAAGGTGCCAAACGTGCTTGTTTTTGTACGGAACCCGCCATTCGCCGTTATCCGAGCAATCTTTTCAGTGAAATTATCGGTACCGTTGTGTTGGTCTCGGTGATTTTCTATATTACCGCAGGTTCCATTAACCTGCCGGGGACGGAAATGGAAACGCCAATCGGTTTAGGTTCTATCGGTGCGTTGCCGGTGGCAATTTTAGTATGGGCAATCGGTTTAAGTCTGGGCGGTACTACCGGTTATGCCATTAATCCGGCGCGTGACCTCGGCCCGCGTATTGCACTGGGTTTTTTAAGCCGGAAGCTGAACACATCGCCGGATTGGGCTTATGCTTGGGTGCCGGTTGTCGGGCCTTGTATCGGTGCGGTGATTGCCGCGCTCGGTTATGCACTGGTGATGGGCTAACCCCATAAAAGTGCGGTTGTTTTTTGCATAGTTTGATAATAAAAAGGCTTCCGTGAGGAAGCCTTTTTATCGGGCGAATTATTTGCGGGATTTCAGGAATTGTACACCGGTATCCGGAAAATCAGTGAAAACACCGGTTGAGCCTGCTTTAAACAAAGCGTCATACATTTGATTTACATTGTTGAAAAATGGCGGTAAGGCATCTTTGCGTACCGTATAAGGATGCAGTTCCAATCCTGCACCGGCAAGTTCGGCGACTAACGGCGTATAGCGAATCGCGCCGCTTTTAGAAGCTTTTTCATCAATCAGCATATACCAGCCGGGGCCGACTCCGTCGGCGTAGTTTGCGATTTCCGCCATAGCGCCCGGTTTAAACATCCAGTCATAGTCATAATTCACCCATTGTCCCTGCGCATTTTTTTCTTCGCTTTCATGCCAGTCCGTATAGGCAATAAGCTGCACCAATTTAATGTCCATCCCCAATTGCGGCAGCAGTTGTGTTTTTATCCGTTTCAGTTCATTAAAATCGAATGTTTGCAGATAGACACGATCGGATTTTTGGGTGTAACCGTATTTTTTCAGCACGTTCAGGGTTGCCAGTGCAATATCTTTGCCTTCCCGATGATGCAGCCAAGGTGCTTTAATTTCAGGATAAATCCCGATTTTCCGCCCGCTGGATTGTTCCAACCCTTGAATGAATTCGATTTCGTCTTCAAAGGTATGAATCTTGAAATGGGATTTCCACATTGGGAAACGGTTCGGATAAACTTGCACCTGTTTGCCGTTTTCGGTTTTGAAATTTTCCGTCATATTCAGCGACTGAATTTCCTTTAACGTGAAATCCATTACATAATAACGCCCGTCCTGACGGTGGCGATGCGGAAATTTTTGTGCCACATCGGTTAAACCGTCCAGAAAATGATCGTGAATCACCACAAGACGGTTGTCTTTGGTCATCACCAAATCTTGTTCCAAATAATCGGCGTGTTGACCGAATGCCAGCGCTTTGCTTTCCAAGGTGTGTTCGGGTAAATAGCCGCTGGCGCCGCGATGGGCGATAATTAATTTGTCCTGATTATCCGCCCTGCCGGTCGTAACCGAATGATGGCAGGCGGTAAGCAAAGATAAGGCAATCAGCCCGCTAAGCAGTTTGAGTTTCATGAGGTTCTCCTTTTTGCGTGATTGGATTGATTAAAAAGTGCGGTTGAAAATCGCAACGTTTTTCGGTTTGTTTTTATTAACCGATTAAAGAAAAAGGAAGAACGTTGCCGCTCTTCCTTTATATATGCTCGGTTTATTTACCGTAGTGATCGCTGAGTTTAGCCTTATGTTTGCTTTCTTCCAACATGGTGATAAACATCAGCAACACGGCCAGTACGCCGCCGGTGATCATCACATAGAAGCCACCATCCCAGCCGTAGTATTCTGCCGCCCAGCCGACAACCGCCGAAGCAGAAACCGTGCCGCCCAGATAGCCGAATAAACCGGTGAAACCGGCAGAGGTGCCGGCGGCTTTTTTCGGTGCCAACTCAAGGGCGTGCAAACCGATGAGCATTACCGGACCGTAAATTAAGAAGCCGATAGTGGTCATTAAAATAAAGTCGGTTAACTGATACGGATTTTCATACCAGGCTTTACCCGCGTATTGAGCCAGCTCCGCATCCGGTGTCGCTGGGTTCAGCCACAGTGCAATAACCGCCGCAGTGGTTAATATCATGAAAATGAAACCGGTTAAACCGCGTTTGCCTTTAAATAATTTGTCCGATACCCAGCCGCATAACAGGGTGCCCGGCACGGCTGCCAATTCATAAATGGTATAAGCCCAAGCAGTACCTTTAATATTGAAATGTTTCACTTCACCCAGATAAACCGGTGACCATTTCAGTACGCCGTAGCGGATCAGATATACAAAGACGTTGGCGATGGCGATATACCATAACAATTTATTTTTCAGCACATAGGTGACAAAAATTTCTTTGGTGGTTAAATTGTGTTCATAGGTTTTTTCATTATAGTCGTCCGGATAGTCGTTGCGCCATTTTTCAATTGGCGGCAAACCGCAGGACTGCGGTGTATCTTTCATCACGAAATAAACCGGAACGGCACACAGCATAGCGGCGATGCCCGGATAGTAAAGTGCCTGCTGCCACACGTCTTTAGCGGTGGCTTCAACACCGTTATTACCGAAATAAATCGCCCCGGCAAGCAATACCATCAACCCCGGCATCATGCCGCCGACATTATGCGCGCAGTTCCAAATAGAGACGATGGTACCGCGTTCCGATTTAGACCACCAATGCACCATAGTGCGTCCACACGGTGGCCAGCCCATACCTTGAAACCAACCGTTGAGGAAGATCATGACGAACATCACGGCAATGCCGGAGGTCGCCCAAGGCATTAAGCCCATCATGGTCATACATAATCCGGACAGCAACAAACCGCAAGGTAAGAACACTTTCGGATTTGAACGGTCGGAAATACTCGCCATTACGAATTTAGACAGTCCGTAGGCCAGACCGGCGCCGGTACCGATGATACCGAGTTCCGCCTTGTTGTACAAACCGGCTTCAATTAAGCCTTTTTGCGCCAAATCAAAGTTGGCGCGCACAAAATAATAAGCAGCATAACCGAAGAAGATCCCCATAAACACCTGCCAACGTAAACGACGGTAGGTCGGGTCAATTTTTTCCTTGGGTAATTCCGCAATATAGGGCGCGGGTTTAAACGGGCCAAACATATAATCCTCCAATAATAATTATTGTTACAATAAATGTTCTTTTGCGAACATTCAGGTGGGCGATCATATCGGAAAATGGAAAAGGAAAAATTTTATTTGCGTTATATTGTGATATATCTCACAAAATATTTTGCGCAATAATGAAAAAGGAAAAAATAAAGTGATCTTTATCACATTATTTTATATAAAATCGCTCATATTATTTTCTAAAACGAACATTTGGACTATGATATCTATTATTTAAAACGCACGGCGGTTTGTTTATTTTTTCAATTCATGTGGGGGAGAAGCTATGCCTATATCACCTCAGATTTATCGTCAATCCACGGATGTTTCACCGGTGAATACGGACGTCATTATTATCGGTGGCGGAGTAACCGGCGCAGGTATTGCCCGTGACTGCGCGTTACGCGGGCTGAACTGCGTATTGCTGGAACGGCGCGACATCGCCACCGGCGCCACCGGACGCAACCATGGCTTGTTGCACAGCGGTGCGCGCTATGCAGTCAATGATCAGGAATCGGCGCGCGAATGTATTCAGGAAAACATGATCCTAAAACGCATTGCGCGCCATTGTATTGAAGACAGCAAAGGCTTATTTATTACCTTGCCGGAAGACGATATGGCGTTTCAGAAAACCTTTATTGACGCCTGTACGTCCTCCGGTATTGAAGCTGTCGCCATTGATCCAGCGCTGGCAAAACGTATGGAACCTTCCGTCAATCCCGAGTTGGTCGGTGCGGTGGTGGTGCCGGACGGTTCGGTGGATCCGTTTCGTCTGACCGCCGCCAATATGCTGGATGCCAGCGAGCGGGGCGCGAAAATTTTTACTTATTGCGAAGTCACCGGATTGATTCGGGAAGGCGGACGAGTAATCGGTACGCGCGTGTATGATCATAAGAATAAAGTCGAGCGCCGGTTTTTTGCCCCGATTGTCGTCAATGCCGGCGGTATCTGGGGGCAGGGCATTGCCGAATATGCCGATTTGAAAATTCGCATGTTCCCGGCGAAAGGCGCACTGCTGATTATGGGGCACCGAATCAATAATTTGGTGATTAACCGCTGTCGTAAGCCGGCAGATGCCGATATTTTAGTGCCGGGTGATACGATTTGCGTGATCGGCACCACCTCCAGTCGCATTCCTTATGATCAAATCGATAACATGATGGTGACGCCGGAAGAAGTGGATATTTTATTCCGTGAAGGGGAAAAGCTGGCGCCGAGCCTGCGTCATACTCGGGTGTTGCGCGCCTATGCCGGTGTACGCCCGCTGGTGGCGACGGACGACGACCCGTCAGGGCGCAATGTCAGCCGCGGTATTGTGCTGCTGGATCATGCTGAACGCGACGGTCTGGACGGCTTTATTACCATTACCGGCGGAAAACTGATGACTTACCGGCTGATGGCAGAGTGGGCGACTGATTTAGTCTGTAAAAAATTGAATAAATCGGCGCGCTGTGTGACCGCCGACAAACCGCTGCCGGGCTCGGACAGCAGCGCTGAAGACGCGCATCGACAGACAATTTCTCTACCGGCACCGATTCGTATTTCTGCGGTGTATCGTCACGGTCAGCGAGCGGTGCGTTTACTGGAAAAAGAGCGGTTGGATTATTCGCTGGTTTGCGAATGCGAAGCGGTGACGGCCGGTGAAGTGCGCTATGCGGTGGATGAGCTGAAAGTCAATAATCTGGTGGATTTACGCCGTCGAACCCGCGTCGGTATGGGAACCTGTCAGGCGGAATTATGTGCCTGTCGGGCGGCGGGGCTGATGGCGCGTTTTAATGTTGCAACTCCGCGGCAGTCCACTTTGCAACTAGCCTCTTTTATGGAGGAACGTTGGCGCGGCATTGAACCGATAGCATGGGGCGATGCGATTCGCGAGGCGGAATTTACCAGCTGGATTTATTATAGTTTATTAGGGCTGAATGATGTGCAACCGCTTGCCGAGCAAGCTCAACAAGGGACGGATAGCAATGAAGTTTGATGTGGCGATTATCGGCGGCGGGCTGGCAGGATTGACCTGCGGCATTGCGCTGCAACAACGGGGCAAACATTGTGTCATTATTAATAACGGACAGGCGGCAATCGATTTTTCTTCCGGCTCATTGGATTTGCTCAGCCGTTTGCCCGACGGTAAACCGGTGCGTGCTTTCGAACAGTCTTACGATGCATTGGCGCAGCAACTGCCACAGCATCCTTATTGTTTGCTGGGAAAAGAAAAGGTATTGGCGAATGCGCGTCGGTTTGAAGCGTTGGCACAATCCGTCGGGCTAGAATTGATCGGTTCGACCGAACAAAATCATCTGCGCGTCACCCCGCTGGGCGGATTGCGCGGCACTTGGTTGTCAAGCGCCGGCACACCGTTATTACGCGATGACGAAAGCGTTTTTCCGCATACGAAAGTCGCGGTGCTGGGGATTGTCGGTTATCATGATTTTCAACCGCGCTTACTGGCGGATAATCTGGTACAGAACTCATCTTTTTCCCATTGCAACGTAACCACCGCGTATTTGAATATTCCCGAGTTGGATCAGTTACGCAGCGAGGCACGGGAGTTTCGCAGCGTGAATATTTCTCAGTTGCTGGAACATGAATTGGCTTTTCGTGATCTGGTTAAGGAAATCAAAAATGCCGCGGCAGGCGCACAGGCGGTATTTTTGCCGGCCTGTTTCGGCATTGAGAATCAGGCATTTTTTAATCGTTTAAAACAGGCGACCGGCTTGAATCTGTATGAACTGCCGACATTACCGCCGTCTTTGCTGGGAATTCGTCAGCATAAATCTCTGCGCTATCATTTTGAGCAGGCGGGCGGTTTGATGTTGAATGGTGATAAAGCGCTGAGTGCGGAATTTGACGGTGATCGTATCAGCCGGATTTACACCCGCCTGCATCGGCAAGATGCGTTGTCGGCAGAGCATTTTGTCTTGGCCTCGGGCAGCTTTTTCAGTAACGGGCTGGTGTCCGATTTCGAGCATATTTATGAGCCGATATTTAATGCGGATATTATCGGCACTGAAACTTTTGCCGCAGATGCGCGTTTGTCGTGGACGCATAGCCGCTTTGCCGCATCGCAACCCTATCAGTCGGCGGGCGTGGCGATCAATGCCGATTGTCGAGTGAGAAAGTGCGGTCGGTTTTTGTCGAATTTATATGCGGTAGGTAATGTCATCGGCGGCTACAACGGGCTTGAACTGGGCTGCGCTTCGGGCGTGTCGGTTGTGACTGCGCTGGCCGTTGCCGCGCATATCGCAGCGGCGCAACAGTAGGGGGAGTGATGAATATTCAGGAATTAATCGAAAGCGCCAAACAACATAGCGCGGCGCCGCTTTCACATCCGGGTATGGATAACAGCTTTGAGAGTTGTATCAAATGCACCGCCTGCACCGCAGTTTGTCCGGTGTCACGCCAGAATCCGTTTTATCCGGGGCCGAAACAAGCAGGACCGGACGGCGAACGTTTGCGCCTGAAAAGTGCCGAACTGTATGATGAAGCGCTGAAATATTGCACCAACTGCAAACGCTGTGAAGTGGCTTGTCCGTCAGATGTAAAAATAGGCGATATTATTGTGCGCGCGCGCAATAAGCATTTGGCACTGCAACATAAACCGTTAATGCACAAACTGCGTGATGCGATCCTAAGCAATACGGATATCATGGGTAAAATGAATACGCCGTTAGCGCCGATAGTCAATGCTGTTACCGGTTTAAAAGCCACGCGTTTTGTGCTGGAGAAAACCTTAAATATCAGTCGACAGCGCAGTTTGCCGAAATATTCTTTCGGTTCGTTCCGTCAGTGGTATCACAAACAGGCGTTGGAGCGGCAACGTTATTATCGGGATAAGGTGGTGTATTACCATGGGTGTTACGTGAATTACAATAATCCGCAGCTGGGTAAGGATTTGATTCGCCTGCTCAATGCGATGGATATCGGCGTCTTATTGTTAGAAAAAGAAAAATGCTGCGGCTTGCCGTTGATGGTCAACGGTTTTCCGCAGCGGGCGAAAAAACAGGCTGAATTTAATCTGGCTCAGATTGAAAAAGCGGTTGTCGAACGCGAACTGGAGGTGATTGGCACTTCATCCAGTTGTACCATGAATCTGCGCGATGAATATCATCATATTTTAGGTATGGATAATGCGAAAGTTCGTTCTCATGTGAATATTGTAACTCGCTATCTTTATCGCTTATTTAATGCGGGAAAACGACCGCACTTTCGGTCCATGCCGCTGAGAGTCGCTTATCACACCGCCTGTCATGTAGATAAAGCCGGATGGGCGCCTTATACGCTGGAGGTGCTGAAACATATTCCGGATTTGGAAATTGTGATGCTGCCGTCGCAATGTTGCGGGATTGCCGGTACTTACGGATTCAAAGCGGAAAATTATGATGTTGCACAGGCTATCGGTAACAGTTTGTTTGATAATATTGAACGGGGCGGGTTTGACTATGTGATTTCCGAATGTGAAACCTGTAAATGGCAGATCGATATGTCAACCAAAACCACCTGTCTGCATCCCATCACCTTGCTGGCAATGGCGCTGCAATAAGATATGTACGGCAAAAGCGCGTAATCCGATGATTGCGCGCGTGGTGTTGCCGGTTTATTGACAGATATGCAATTTGACATTGCTGCTGTTAATCAGCTCCCGAATGGATTGCGGCGGTTCGCTGTCGGTAAATAAATATTCGACTTCGCTAATCGAGCCTAAACGAACCATAGCTCGGCGGGAAAATTTGGAATGATCGGTCACTAACAGCGTGTTGCGCGAGCTTTCGATAATTGCGCGTTTCACCTGCACTTCATGATAATCGTAATCCAGCAGCGAACCGTCGGTGTCGATGCTGCTGATGCCCAATATGCCGAAATCCAGACGGAACTGCGAGATAAACGCCATGGTGGCTTCGCCGATAATGCCGCCGTCCTGACGCAACGATCCGCCCGCCATAGTAATGTCGAAAGTTTTATTCTGCATAAGAATATAGGCGGCGTTCAGATTATTGGTGACAATGCGCAGATTTTGATGTGCCAGCAAGGCATTCGCTACCGCTTCAGGGGTGGTGCCGATGTCGATAAACAGCGAGGCATTGTTGGGAATAATTTTCACCACTTCTTGTGCAATCAGCTGTTTTTCCGACGAAAAAAACTGTTTGCGTTCGTTGTAATCACTGTTTTCCGAAGTGGAAGGCGAGGTGGCGCCACCGTGGTGACGGGTGATAGCGTTATTCTGCGCCAGTTCGTTTAAATCGCGGCGAATAGTTTGCGGGCTGACGCCGAGTAAATTGACTAATTCTTCAGTACTTAAATAGCCGCTTTGTTTGACCAGTTCGATGATTTTTTTATGCCGGATAGATTGTTTCATTGCCTGTCCTTAACGCTGAAATGTCGGATACTTTAGCGCATTTTTGTCATGAAATCATCTGCGCGCGACTGATTTTGCATCAAAAAAACCGAACAGACAGCCGATAATCAGCCCGCTGATATGTGCCGTGTTACCCATTTGAATATCGATAAGCGGAGTAACAAAACCGACGCCAATCCCCACCAGCAGCATCGTCAAGAACCCTTGCGGCAAATGAAACGATTTGCGCGCGCCGTATTTGTCTGCCACAAACACATATCCCAACACCGCATACACTACGCCGGATAAGCCGAAAAATGAGGGACCGGAAGCGATATTCTGAGCAATACCCGTTATCAATGCCGCGACCAGATAAAGCGCAATCAGTTTCCCGCTACCGCATGTCCGCTCAATGGCGCCGCCAAAAATCCACCACCACACCAGATTAAACAGAATATGTAGCGGAGAGAGATGCACCAGACTGTGCGTAAAATAGCGCCAAAGCTGAACGTTTTCATCGGGATAAGCGGGATAATGAGCCAATTCCAGCACCTCGTCGTTCAAGCCGCCGAGTTGCAGCAGATAAATCAGCACACAAAGTGCGGTCAAAAATACGGTAAATTTTCCGTTATGCAGTAAATCCCGTCCTAATAGGACAACGTTTGGCAGTGTGTTTCCAGTGTGGACGGAATGTGTGTGAATATCACCGCTTTGCCAGCTTGCCTGTTCGTAGCGATCATTGAAGGGATCGCGGACGAAGCGTTGTTTTTCTTGTGTAATTTCCGCCAGTTTAGGGCAATCTTCGGCAATGAAAAGGGCATGTAATTGGTTGCCGTTGTCATCCGTGATTTCCTTTAATTCCAGTTCAACCTGATAGCGGGAGCGAATATAATCCCGAAAATTCAAGGCTAACACCGGGATTTCGCTACCAAATAAATACTGCATTTGTTATATTCCTTTTCCAATAAATTTTACTTATTTTAACTAAACGGATAACAAAATGAAAAAACAAAATATGCCGGATGGATTCAGCCCTTTTTCTTGGGCGCTGGCGGGCTTCTGTTTGCCGATACTGTTATGGCCGCTGGCGTTGCTGATTTCCCCGAATTTATTAAAAAAACCTGCGCTGAATGAGGTTCAGTCCGTTGCAATGTCGGTTTTTCTCTGGATATATCCGATTATGCTCGGCGTTATGGCAAGAATAAGCTATCGCGTGTATCAGCGCGATGCCGCACGGGGAAAAACATTGCTGCTTATTAGTACGGTGATTTTTTACCTGATTTTATGTTATGTGGCGCTGGTTGGATTCCATTAAATCAAAACGTACACCATAAATGAAAAACGCGCCCGTTGTCGACTCAGCGGGTGCGTTTTGGTTGGGGTAAAAGTGCGGTTGTTTTTCGCAGCGTTTTTTACGCTTATCAACGGTGTTTGTGCGGCATGCGCTCAAAATGCGGTGCGTGCGCTTCATGACGTGGACCGCGATTATCCCGTTCCGGACGAAAATCACGCACGGCGCGCGGATGCGGACGGAAATCACGCGGACCGCGGTCTTTTTCGTATTTATGGGTATTCCATTGGCTGCCGATCACGCCGCCAAGGGCTGCGCCGGCAACGGTGGAGACGACATCGTTACCGATTACCGCACCGGCGGCACCGCCTAATAAGGCGCCGACCGCGGTATCTTTCTGCTGACGATCAAGCGCCATCGCTCCGGTTGAAACGGATGTTGCGACTACCACAATAGCTAAGCTTTTGACAATTAATGATTTCATTACTGCGCTCCTTAATTAAATTTAGCTTTAAACTGTGTTACAGTTGTAACATCAATGATTCGGTATTTTAATGGGCGAATCATGCCAGTCAAGTTTATCGGCAAAAACTGAAACATAACCCGGAATCTGTAACAGTATGAAAAAAACATTGAACTTTGTGGTGAAGGAGAGCATCACGGAAGCGTTGTTGCGCTTAATGCGGAAAAAAGATTTTTACCACATCAGTATCAGTGAGATCACAAAAGTGGCGGGTGTCAGTCGCGTTTCGTTTTACCGTAATTTTGATTCCAAAGAAGATATACTGGTGAAATCCATGTTTGAACGTTCAAAGCACGCTTTTGACAGTCAGCAAACAGACGGTATTCAGGCGAAATTAATCGCGATGTTCGTGAGTATTAACAGCATTCACGAAATTATTGACTTACTTTATGCGCAGAATCTTAGCCATTTGTTTCTGCATTATTTTCAATGGGCGATTGGTCCGAAAGCGGAAGATGATAACCTGCTGGCATATCGCAAATCTATTGCTACGGGCGTATGTTTCGGGGCATTGGACGAATGGATTCGCCGCGGCAGACAGGAAACGCCGGAACAAATGGCGGTGCTGCTGCAAAATGTGATGCGGATGTTTTTGGATGAAAGCAATCAACCCATGATTCTCAATGAGGGGCATACCGAGCGCGAGCAGAGCGCGGCTCAATAAGTGTCTGACGTATCGACGGCAATGCGTTCGGCCATCTATGCATACGCCGTTTCCACCGGTAACTGCGCCTGTGTCCAGCCAGCAAAACCGCCGATAAGGCTATATACCTTGTTATATCCCTGTTCTATTAAAAATGCCGCCACGTTGCGGCTGCTGACGCCGTGATAGCAGCTGACAATGATCGGTTGCGCATAATCTACCTGCTGCTGAAATTCGGCATAACTTTGATTGGTTAAATGGAATGCGCCTTGCGGATGACTGTACGTAAAGCGCTGATAATCACGAATATCCACTAATACGGCATGTTCTTCGAGCACCATTTGCCAGGCTTGTTGTGGGGTAATATCAGTAAACTGTGCCATAACTAAACGTTAAAAAAATGTTAATTTAAGTGCCGGCAATATAGCATTTTGGGTTGCGCAGGTAAACATTATGCCGAGTGATACAGACAAATATTTTTCCATTATCTTATTTTTTATTGTGAAATAATTAATGCAATTGTTTCTCATTTGTGCTAGATTTTGCCGTCCGACAGAATAGATTTGACTAATTTACCGGAGTTTGCAGCGTCTATGAAAAAACTTATTTTATTCGTTTTATTAGTGGCGGTCTTCAGTCTCGCCTATATTTTTCGTGCCGGCGACGAGCAGCCGGAAGTCGACCAAAGTGCGGTGAAAAATCCGCCGGTTTCGACGCAGAAAGACTTGATTATCGTTACCCCGTGGGAAATCACGTCGACGGATCCGAGCAAATCGGGTTATATTTTCCAACGTCTACAGCTGGCGGAAACTTTGTTGGAAACCGACGGGCAAGGGCGCCTACAGCCTGCATTGGCGGAAAGCTGGCAGGCGAATGATAAGGCGGATGAATGGACGTTCAAACTGCGTCCGGCGGTGAAATTTCACGACGGTTCGCCGCTGAAAGCAGAAAATGTGGTGCAAAGTCTACAAGCGGCACTTGCCAAGCCGACGCCGTTGAAAAATACCCTGATTAAGACAATCGACGCGCAGGGCGACGATGTGGTGCGCATTACACTGGAAAAACCGTTGGCGGCGTTTCCCGCCTATTTAGCTCATTATTCCACAATTATTTTGGCCACATCCGCCTTTGATGCGCAAAACAACGTGCATAAGATTGTTGCCACAGGGCCTTATCAGGCAGTGAAAATCGAACCGCCGCAGAAAATCGAGCAAATCGCGTTTGCCGATTATTGGGGAGAAAAAGCGAAAATCCGTCAGGTGTCTTACTTGGCCAACAGCCGCAGTGAGACCCGTACGTTATTGGCGCAGAGCGAGCCGAATTATCTGGTGTTTAATCTCGATCCTGCCAGCGTAAACCGTTTGCAGCAAGATCCGAATCTACAGCTGCAATCCAAATCTATCGCCCGCACGATTCAGTTTAAAGTTAATGCGGCGAACCCGCTGTTTGCCGATGTGGAAGTGCGCCGCGCGTTAAGCGATGCTATCGACCGTCAGGGCATTGCTCAATCTGTGTTACGAATTGATAACGGTGCGGCGGAACAGCTTTTCCCGCAGGCATTTTCCGATTGGCGCTTGAATGTGAACGCCGTTCAGCCTGATTATGCCGCAATTAAGGCGCGTTTAATCGCGCTGGGTTATCAGACCGATGAGCAGGGGATGCTGGTTAAAGACGGTAAACCGTTTAAATTTACTCTGCGCACTTTTTCCGATCGACCTGAACTGCCGATCATCGCCACCGCATTGCAAAATCAGTGGCGTCAGATCGGTATTGATGTCGCGGTATCGGTGGGCAATTTTTCCGACATTCCTGCCGGTCATCAAGACGGTTCGCTGGAAATGGGATTATATGCGCGCAACTATGCGCTGGTGCCTGATCCAATTGGTGCTTTATTACAGGATTTTGCACCGCAGGGCGGCGATTGGGGGGTGATGAACTGGCAGAACGAAACCCTGAATCAGGCATTGTCTCAACTGGAAAAAAGTATCGATCCTCAGCAACAGCAGCGACTGAAACAACAGATTGCCGAAATTATTTATCAACAGCGGCCAATCACGCCGGTGGTGTATTATCAGCAGAACGCGGTGGCGCATAAGTCGCTGCAAGGGTTAGATATTGATCCTTTCGAGCGCAGTTTCGGCTTGAATAAATTGTTTTGGCAGGAATAGGCATAAGGATCAAGCGTGCTGAATATTATAATTAGACGTCTCGGACAGATTATCTTGGTGGTTTGGTCGGTGGGAACCCTGACTTTTTTACTCACCCGTAGCTTGCCGGGAGATATGGCATATCGAATTGCCGCCAGTCGCTACGGTTACGATCAAACGGACGGCGCAGCGGCGGAATTGGTGCGTAGCGAGCTGGGCTTAAATCAAAGCGGTTGGCTAAGCTATGTGCAGTGGTTGACGGATTTGGTTCAGCTGAAGCTCGGTAATTCGCTAGTCAGCGGTGATGCGGTATGGCATGAAATCGCTCATCAATTCGGACATACGCTGGCATTGGCGGTGGTGGCGCTGGTTTTCGCGGTGCTAATCGGTCCGCCGCTGGGGCTGCTGGCGGCGTGGAAACCGAATGGGTTGTTTGATCGCTTTACCCTGTTACTCAGTACGCTGCTGCGTTCCGTACCGGCATTTATTATCGGGATTGGGCTAATTTCACTGTTCGCGGTGCGGTTAAAATGGCTGCCCGCCGCCGGTTACGGTAGCTGGCAATATTTTATTCTGCCGGCGTTGACATTGGCGCTCGGGCTCAGTGCAGTGTCGGTTCGTGTGAGCCGGCATGCCATGGTCGAAGTCATGAATGCCGATTATTATCAGTTTTCCCGCTTGAAAGGGTTAAATGAAACATTGAGTTTTCTGCGCCATGGATTACGCAATGT
Organism: Haemophilus massiliensis; assembly: GCA_000752995.2. Taxonomy (GTDB): domain Bacteria; phylum Pseudomonadota; class Gammaproteobacteria; order Enterobacterales; family Pasteurellaceae; genus Necropsobacter; species Necropsobacter massiliensis_B. Next base: position 265,160 of record LM994636.1, read on the forward strand.
TGCCATTCCTGTGCTGGCGTATCATTCGGTACAGTTGATTTATCTGATTGAAGGTGTGGTGATTGTTGAAAGTCTGTTTGCTTGGCCGGGCAGCGGTCATGCGTTGGTGCATGCAGTGATTGCCCGTGATGTGCCGATGATTCAGGGAACCTGCCTGATTATGGGCGCTATTTTTGTTTTGTTGAATATGCTGGTGGATATATTAAGCGGCGCGATTGATCCGCGAGTGAAGATAAACGGAGGGCGGCACTGATGCGGCAGTCTTTTTCTCGCGCACAAAAGTGCGGTGCGTTTTTACTGATTTTATTGCTGGCGTTTGCGTATTTGCAGCCTTGTTATTATCCCATGGACGAAGCCTTGCAAAATTTGAACAAAACGCTGCAAAAACCGACCGCACTTTACTGGCTGGGTACCGATCATTTGGGGCGCGATATGTTGGCGCGGCTGGCATCTGCCGTGCGCCTGTCGTTTTCCTTAATTGTGATGTCGGTAGGATGTTCGCTGTTTTTCGGCTTATTGTTCGGGGTTGCCGCGGGTGCGCTGGGCGGCTGGACGGATCGCCTGTTCAATTTTTTGTGCAATATTATTATGGCGCTGCCCGGTTTACTGTTTGTGTTATTGTTTGCCGCACTGGCGCCCGGTTCGTTCTGGTCGTTGTATCTCGGTATTTCGCTGGTGATGTGGGTGGAATTTTTCCGTGTGATCCGCGCAATCACGCAAACCATTGCCGGCAGCAATGAAATTCAGTCCTCCTATTTAATGAATATGGGCTTTTGGTATTGTTTTAAACGTCACATCTTTCCGAAACTGGCGCCGGTGGTGCTGACGCTCAGTGCTTTTTCCGCCGCCAATGCGGTGCTGGCGTTGGCGACGCTGGGCTTTATTAATGTCGGGCTGCGTCCGCCGACACCGGAACTGGGGCTGATGATGACGGAATTGTTTCCCTATTATTATGAAGCGCCTTACATTTTCATGTTGCCGATTGCGGTAGTGTTTTTATTGGTGTTGAGCTTTCAGTTAATGTCGGGGAGAGTGAAATAATGACGGTACTTATTCAGACCGAACAGCTCAGTGTACGTACCAAATACGGCGTAACCTTAGTCGAACCGGTTAGTTTACAGCTGCATAGCGGAACCAATTTAACCATCCTGGGCGAAACGGGATCGGGCAAAAGTCTGTTGGCACAAGCGATAATGGGCGCATTATCAAGCGAACTGATTGCCGAGGGGCAAGTGCTGATTGAGGGCGACGCGTTGAATTTTTGCCAGCGCCGGCAGTATTGGGGTAAGCGGCTGGCGATGTTGCCGCAGGAACCGAGCCGTTCGCTGGATCCGACCATGACGGTGTTTAATCAGCTTTGGGAAAGTCTGCATTTTATCGGCGCGCAAAATAAAGTCAGTGCGGTGCAAAAAACGCAGCAAAAACTGACCGCACTTGGGCTGGAAAAATTCAGTGGTTATTATCCTCATCAGCTTTCCGGAGGCATGGCGCAACGCGCTTCCTTTGCCATTGCCACCGCCGGGGGCGCATATATGGTGATTGCCGATGAACCGACCAAAGGGCTGGATGACACCAACAAAAATATCGTAATCGATTTATTGCAGCAGATTGCCCGGCAGGGCGGCACGTTGCTGACGATAACCCATGATATTGAAGTAGCGGAACGGTTAGGCGGTCAGGTGATGGTGATGAAGAAAGGACATTTGCTGGAGCAGGGCGCCGCGGCGCAGGTGCTGCGTGCGCCGCAATCGGATTATGCTCGTCAACTGATTGCCAGCGCACCGCATAATTGGGCAAAGCAGGAAAAAGAGCAGTTAATGACCGCGCCGCTGTTACATGTGCAGGAACTGGCACTGAAACGCGGTAAGAGGGAATTATTTGAAGAACTGACATTTACCTTACGGCGCGGCGAAGTGCTGGGGCTGGTCGGAGACAGCGGTATCGGCAAAAGCTCGCTGGGCGATGCATTGTGCGGTCTGTTAGCGCCGGAATTCGGTCGTATCGATTGGCAGACGGAAGTGCCGCGCCATAAAGTGTTGAAATTATATCAAGAGCCGCCGTCGGCTTTTGCACCGCATATTCCGCTGCAAGTGTTGCTGGACGATGTCATCAATAAACACCGTCTGGATCGCAGCCGAATTCCTTATCTGTTGCAACATCTCAAACTTGACCCAGAGTTGTTGACGCGCAGCGCAGAACATGTTTCCGGCGGTGAATTGCAGCGGGTGGCGATTTTACGTGCGCTGTTGTTTGATCCCGTTTTGCTGTTTGCCGATGAAGTGACTTCACGGCTCGATCCGATAACTCAGAAAGAAACGTTGGATTTGCTGATCGAACAGTGCGAACGTTTGCAATGCACATTGGTAATCGTCAGCCATGATAAGCATTTAATTGAACATTATTGTCACCAAATTATCGATTTAAAACAGTTTGTTAAAGAAATTTAACAAAATTTACAGTAAAATGGCGGCATAACTTGAAACCGAACCTATCGAATTATGCCGTTATCGAAAGAAAAATTGACCGCCTATGCGCAATTGATGCGCCTGGATAAACCGATCGGAACTTTACTGTTACTGTGGCCGACATTGTGGGCGTTATTTTTAGCTGCAAAGTCGCTGCCGGATTTATTGGTGTTGCTGATTTTTATGCTGGGCGTGATGTTGATGCGCGCGGCAGGTTGTGTGATCAATGATTATGCCGATCGCCATATTGACGGTCAGGTGAAACGCACTTCGCAGCGCCCGCTGGCGACAGGACGGGCAACACCGCGCGAAGCGAAAATACTGTTTGTAGTGTTGCTGTTCTGTGCCTTTATTCTGGTGCTGTTTCTCAATTATTATGCCATTGCGCTGTCGCTGATTGCCGTGCTGCTGGCGTTTATCTATCCGTTTATGAAACGCTATACTCATTTGCCACAGTTTTTTCTTGGTGCTGCGTTCGGCTGGTCGATTCCCATGGCTTACGCTGCTGTATTGGAACGTCTGCCGGCAGAGTGTTGGCTGCTGTTTATCGCCAATCTGGCTTGGACGGTCGCTTATGATACCCAATATGCCATGGTGGACAGAGACGATGATCTGCGCATCGGGGTAAAATCCACGGCGATTTTATTCGCTCAATATGACAATAAAATCATCGCATTACTGCAATTTATCGCGTTGCTGGGGTTGATTGCGGTCGGTTATCTCGCTCAATTGCATTCGGCTTATTTTGCGCTGTTATCGGTTGCCGCACTATTTTTCATTTATCAATGTAAACTGACCAAAAACCGCACTCGCGAAGACTGTTTCAGGGCATTTCTGAACAATAATTATTTCGGTATGTGTGTTTTTATCGCCTTTCTGGCGGGCGTTTTTTATTAACCCGAATCTTTTTTAATTGGCTGAATTGATTACGGATATTGTCGGCGTGAACGACGACTGCGGGAAAATGTTTGTCTCTTGTCTTGAAACCGGCGCGTGCCGACCGCATATATTCCGGCAAGTTTCAAGTTAAAGAAGGAAAATAAGATGACGACAATAGTCAGTGTGCGCCGCAACGGTAAAGTAGTGGTCGGTGGAGACGGTCAGGTCTCACTTGGTAATACGGTGATGAAAGGTAATGCACGCAAGGTGCGCCGTTTATATCACGATAAAGTGTTGGCAGGATTTGCCGGCGGTACGGCGGATGCTTTTACCTTGTTCGAACTGTTTGAACGCAAGCTGGAAATGCACCAAGGGCATTTGCTGAAAAGTGCGGTGGAATTAGCCAAAGATTGGCGCACGGATCGGACGTTGCGCAAACTGGAAGCGATGCTGATTGTGGCGGATGCAAAAGAAAGCCTGATTATTACCGGCATTGGTGATGTGGTACAACCCGAGGAAGATCAGATTCTGGCGATCGGTTCCGGCGGCAATTATGCGCTGTCCGCCGCCCGGGCGCTGGTGGAAAACACTGAGCTGTCGGCGCGTGAAATCGTAGAAAAATCCTTAAAAATCGCAGGCGATATCTGTGTATTTACCAATCAGCATCACACCATTGAAGAATTACCTTAAACGGCGATATATCGACAATAAAGTAGGAAAAGGAATTGATTATGTCTGAAATGACACCTCGTGAAATAGTATCCGAATTGGATCAGCATATTATCGGGCAGGCGGAAGCAAAAAGAGCGGTAGCTATTGCCCTGCGCAACCGCTGGCGCAGAATGCAGCTGGAAGAGCCGCTGCGCCATGAAGTGACGCCGAAAAATATTTTAATGATAGGCCCGACCGGCGTGGGAAAAACTGAGATCGCCCGTCGTCTGGCAAAGCTGGCGAATGCGCCGTTTATTAAAGTGGAAGCGACTAAATTTACCGAAGTCGGTTATGTGGGCAAAGAAGTAGATTCGATTATCCGCGATCTCACCGACAGCGCAATGAAACTGGTACGCCAAAGCGAAATTGAAAAAAATCGTTTCCGTGCCGAAGAAGCGGCGGAAGATCGTATTTTGGACGTGCTGTTGCCGCCGGCGAAAAACCAATGGGGCGATGTGGAAAATCATGACAATCACAGTAGTACCCGTCAGGTTTTTCGCAAAAAACTGCGCGAAGGACAGCTGGACGAACGGGAAATTGACGTTGATGTGGCGGTGCCGTCCATGGGCGTTGAAATTATGGCGCCGCCGGGCATGGAAGATATGACGAACCAGCTACAGTCGATGTTTCAGAATTTATCCGGCGGACAGACCAAAAAACGCAAAATGAAAATCAAAGATGCACTGAAAGCGTTAATTGACGATGAAGCGGCGAAATTGATCAATCCGGAAGAACTGAAGCAGAAAGCCATTGATGCGGTGGAGCAAAACGGCATCGTGTTCATCGATGAAATTGATAAAATCTGTAAAAAAGGCGAGTATAGCGGCGCCGATGTCTCCCGTGAAGGGGTGCAGCGCGATCTGCTGCCGTTGGTGGAAGGTTCTACTATCAACACCAAGCACGGCATGGTGAAAACCGATCATATTTTGTTTATTGCCTCCGGCGCTTTTCAGGTGGCGCGTCCGTCGGATTTGATTCCGGAATTGCAGGGGCGTTTGCCGATCCGCGTTGAGCTTTCCGCCTTAACCGCGAAAGACTTTGAACGTATTTTGACCGAACCGAACGCTTCGCTGACCGAGCAATATAAAGCGCTGATGGCGACCGAAGGGGTGAATATTGCCTTTACCGATGATGCGATCAAAACCATCGCTGAGGCAGCGTTTCGAGTAAATGAGAAAACCGAGAATATCGGTGCACGCCGTTTACATACTGTAATGGAGCGTTTAATGGATAAAATTTCCTTTAATGCCAGCGATATGAACGGACAACAAGTTTCTATCGATGCCGCGTATGTGAAAAATGCCTTAGGCGATGTGGTGGAAAACGAAGATCTTAGCCGTTTTATTCTATAAGCTTGAACCGGAAACAGTCCAAAGTGCGGTGGAAATTTTTATTTTTTCCACCGCACTTTTTTGTTTCTTACTCCGTCGTCAGTGTCCAACTTTGATCGGCATGAATATGTAAATGTTGCTGATGATGACGCAACAGAGTTGAACGATGCCCTACGCTGATAATGGTCGTATTCGGCAGCGCTGTGGTTAATAACCGATACATGGCGTCTTCCAAACCTTCGTCCATACTGGCAGTGGCTTCATCCAGAAACGCAACGGCAGGTTTATGCAGAATCAGGCGAGCAAAAGCCAGCCGTTGCTGCTCGCCGAGCGATAACACGCGGCTCCAGTCATCCTGCTGTTCCAGTTTTTCTGCCAGATGACCTAAATTAACCTGCCGAATCAGCGCGGCGGCTTGTTGGATATCCGCCGACTGTGGCGCAGCGTCCGGGTAATAAAGCGCATCGATCAAACGCCCCTGCGGCAAATAAGGTTTTTGCGATAAAAACAATGCGCTTTGTAGTGGGCGACCGACGCTTCCTTCCGAATACGGCCATAACCCGGCGGCGGTACGCAATAAGGTAGTTTTTCCGGCGCCGGACTGCCCTTGAATGAGCAATCTTGTGCCCGGCGTCAGTTGCACATTGAGATCGCGGATTAAGGTTTGTCCGTCCGGCGTATTGACATTCAGCGCCCGGAAAAACACCGCGCCCGCGGTATCCTGCATCTCCACCTTGGAGGGCTGATTGGCATCCATAATCGCGCTATGGAAACCGGTTAGACGATCCAGCACCGCGCGGTAGGCGGTAAAACTGTCGTAAGCATTGCGGTAAAAAGACAGCGCACTTTCCACTTTACCGAACGCTTGAGCGGTTTGTATCAGATCCCCTAGCTTAATCTGTTGGCTGAAATAACGGATTGCCTGAATAATAAGCGGAAAAATGACCGATACTTGTGAGACCAGCAGGTTGAAACCGGTTAATTTCAGGCTGCGGTATACGATCTGCCAAACGTTTTCGATCACCTTGTCAAACTGGCGCAACAGCACGCGTTTTTCCATGTTTTCACCGCGGTAAAACGCGATGCTTTCGGCATATTCTTTCAGGCGAATCAATGAATAACGATAGTTAGCGTTTAGCCGTTCGTTGAGGAAATTTAAGCGAATTAACGGACGCCCGATTTTAAATGCGAAGATACTGCCGAGCAGCACGTAAATAAACACTAAAAACACCATCATGTGCGGAATTTCCACGCCGCCGATGTTCATCGGACCGGACAGATTCCATAAAATGATGGTAAATGCGACCAGAGATACCGATGAGGAAATTACTCCGGTGGCAAATCCGAGCGAGTCGGACACAAAGGATTGTACGTCCTGCTGGATGCGCTGATCCGGGTTATCCAGCTGATTCGGTAAAAACTGTGCTTTGTAATAGGCTTGATTGGCAGTCCATTTATCCAGCATATTGGCATTCAGCCAGACCCGCCATTGAATGGTGAAGCGCTGGCGCAGATAATAGGTGAGCAGGACATTAACAACATGTATGCCGGCTAAAACGGAAAAGACAATAATTTGTTGCCAGAAGACGTCGGCATTGATTTCCTGCAATGCACTGTACATGGCGTTGTACCAATTGGAAAATAAAATATCCAGCCGCACGGACAGTAAATTAAAGGCGATAATAACAAAAAAATAACATAAAGGCTTTATGCTGTTTTGCGGCGACAGATAACCTTTTGCCAACAACCAAAACTGATGCGCCCAACGGGTCGTTTTGGTCAGAATATAAAGTATAAGTGAAAAGAGAATGCCCGTAATAACCAGGCTTTTGACAATCCAAAGTAATGAGGTGACGAGTTCTTCCGACCAGTTCATGTGTTGTTCCGAATAAAAAAGCCATTTATCTACTGATAAATTGCCTGATTTACAAACTTGTTCAAATATTGTTAAAAAAAACAGCATATTAATCAAGAAAAATGTGATAAACATTCAACTTTTTATAATTCACTGGTTTTTTAAAAATGGAGATTGCTATAATTTCCAGCAGTCATTTTTTTAAATTTAAGCTAACAGAGGTAACTATGAGTGATATTGCTATCACCATTAGTATTCTTGCGCTCGTTGCCGTGATTGGGCTGTGGATCGGGCACTGGAAGATTCGTGGTGTGGGACTTGGCATCGGCGGGGTGCTGTTTGGAGGGATAATCGTTGCCCATTTTATGAATCAATACGGCTTGAAACTGGATGAGCATACGCTGCATTTTATTCAGGAATTCGGTTTGATTCTGTTTGTTTATACTATCGGTATTCAGGTTGGACCGGGTTTTTTCGCTTCGCTGCGCGAGTCGGGGCTGAAACTCAACGGGCTGGCTGCATTGATTGTGATTTTGGGAGCGGCAAGTGTTATCGCCTTATATAAAGTAGCGGATATTCCACTGGATATTATTCTGGGTATTTATTCCGGTGCGGTCACCAATACACCGGCATTGGGTGCGGGACAGCAGATTTTAGACGAGCTGGGTATGCTGCAAGCGCAGGGAACCATGGGGATGGCCTATGCGGTGGCTTATCCGTTCGGGATCTGCGGTATTTTGCTGACCATGTGGTTGGTTCGACTGTTCTTTAAGATTAAAGTAGAAGAAGAGGCGATCAAATTCCGTAAAGATAGCGGGCAGGATAAAGAAAGCCTGCGCTCAATGAATATTAAAGTTACCAATGTGAACCTTAACGGTTTGCGTTTAGCCGATATTCCGGGTTTTGATAACAAAGATGTGGTGTGCTCTCGCTTAAAACGCGGTGAAAGTGTGAGTGTACCAAAAGCGGATACGGAAATTTTTCTTGATGATCTGCTGCACTTGGTGGGTGAAGACGGTGCACTGAAAAAAATGAAAATTATTATCGGCGAAGAAAGTAAACTGCCGAATTCGACCTTTACCAGCGGCGATTTACGTTCTGAGCGCATTGTGGTCACCAATGAAAAAGTGCTGGGTAAAAAAATCAAATCCTTGGGCATTCATCAGAAATACGGAGTAGTGATTTCCCGTTTAAACCGTGCCGGGGTGGAACTGGTGCCGACCGCCAACACCGCATTGCAATTTGGTGACGTGCTGCATGTGGTCGGTCGCAGCGATGTCATCGGCAATGCAATAGCCATTATCGGCAACGCGCAGCAGAAATTACAGCATGTACAAATGCTGCCGGTATTTATCGGTATCGGTCTGGGGGTGTTGCTGGGTTCCATACCGTTTTACATTCCAGGCTTTCCGGTGGCGTTAAAGCTCGGTTTAGCCGGGGGGCCGTTAGTAGTGGCCCTGATTTTGGCGCGAATCGGCAGCGTGGGCAAACTGTACTGGTTTATGCCGCCAAGCGCCAACCTTGCCTTGCGTGAAATCGGGATTGTGCTGTTTCTTGCCGTGGTAGGGTTAAAATCCGGCGGTAATTTTGTGGATACCTTGGTTAATGGCGCGGGGCTGGAATGGATGGGATACGGCATTTTAATCACCTTTATTCCGTTGATGGCGGTGGCGATAATTGCCCGTCTTTATATGAAATTAAATTACCTCACGCTATGCGGTCTGCTAGCTGGTTCTATGACCGATCCGCCGGCATTGGCATTTGCCAACGCAATCAAAGAAGACAGCGGTGCGGCGGCGTTATCCTATGCGACGGTTTATCCTCTGGTGATGTTCCTGCGAATTATTTCACCGCAGTTGCTGGCGATATTATTATGGACGTTCCTATAATTTAATTCCGAACGATGCTATTCGTATTCCCGTATTTAAAGTGCGGGAATATTTTTTTCTTTTTTATGCTGGACCGTGCTTTACATCGGTCAAATGTGACTGGTCGGATTACTATCTGCGGAACTTAAATTAGTTTGCGCCATATCAATGGTTTATTTACAATCTGACAAATTTTTTTACAATAAAAACCCTACAACAAGGCTCTAAAATGACAAAAACTCGCATTTTTACTAAAACTCTGCTTTCTTCCTTATTACTGACTGCCGCAGGCGGCGCTTCAGCGGCGGCATTCCAATTGGCTGAAATTTCAACGGTCGGTTTAGGGCGCGCTTATGCCGGGGAAGCGGCAATGGCGGATAACGCTTCTGTGGTTGCTACCAATCCGGCGTTAATGAGCTTGTTTAAAACCAATCAGTTTTCTGTCGGCGGTATTTATGTCGATTCTAAAATCAGAATGAGCGGCGATGTTGTCGCGAAAATGTCAAGTTTAGGCACTATTGCAAAAGGCAATGCCGATAACAGCGACGTTGTGCCGGGATCATTGATTCCGAATCTGTATTTTGTTGCACCGGTGAACGATAAATTTGCGATCGGCGGCGGAATGAACGTTAACTTTGGTTTAAAGAGTAAATATGACGACGATTATGATGCAGGTGTATTTGGCGGCAAAACCGAATTAAGTGCGGTGAATTTAAACTTAAGCGGTTCATATCGTGTTTCGCAGGGATTAAGTGTCGGTGCTGGCGTTAATGCCGTTTATGCACGGGCGAAAGTGGAACGCAGGGCAGGTATTTTAGATACCGCATTAGACAACGTCGCAATCGTTATTCCCGCGTTAGCGGAAAAAGTGAGCGTAATGGGTGATGGCATTGAGAAAAGTACCGTCGTTACTCGCTTGGAAGATAAAAACGCGTGGGCATTCGGTTGGAATGTCGGTGCCTTGTATGAATTTAATGCGCGTAATCGTATCGGTATTGCCTATCACTCTAAATTAGATATTGATTTCAAAGACAATACCGCAAGCAGTTATTTGCCGATCGGTACCCAAGACTATGTGGGTGAGGGCGGTCTGATTCTGCATTTACCAAGCTATTTGGAGGTTTCCGGGTTTCATCAGTTAACCGAAAAATTTGCCGTACATTACAGTTATAAATACAGCAAATGGAGCCGCTTGAAAAACCTGCATGCGACTTATAATAATGGTCAGGTCGCTTTCCACAAAGACGAAGAATATGATGATAACTCGCGTATCGCATTAGGGGCGACATACGATGTGAATGACGATTTAACATTACGCGCGGGGATTGCTTATGACGAAGCGGCGGCATTAACGCCGTATGCCAGCGCGGCAATTCCGGATACTAACCGCACTTGGTATAGTGTGGGCGCCACTTATAGATTTACCCCGAATCTTTCCGTTGATGTCGGTTTTGCACATCTGCGCGGCAAAAAACTTAACTTCACCGAAAAACAATTACTGGCCGGCGGTTTAGTGACGGTTGAGGCGAACTATCATTCGAAAGCGACCGCCAATCTGTATGGCTTAAACCTGAATTATAGTTTCTAATTCGCCACAAAATAGACGATAATAAGCCTGTCTTCGGATAGGCTTTTTTATTGGAGAAAGAAAATGGACGAATTATATTATTGCTATTTCGATTCGCCGGTGGGGCGTTTATTGATGCTTGGTCGGCAGGATAAGCTGACTAATCTGGATTTTGAAATCGAACAGGCAGCGCCCAACCCGAAATGGATTCTCAATGAAAACTTACCGCTCTTTGCGCAGGTTAAGCAGGCGCTGACTCGTTATTTTAACGGTGAGGCGGAGAATTTTTCCGATATTCCGCTGGCGCCGCAAGGCACTGCGTTTCAGCAACGCGTCTGGCAGGCACTGCGCCGGATTCGCCATGGCGAAACATCCACTTACGGCGCGCTGGCAGTATTGATTGAAAATCCCAAGGCGGTGCGCGCGGTCGGTGGTGCGGTCGGCAGCAATCCCATCAGTATTATTATTCCCTGCCACCGTATTTTAGGCAAAGACCGCGCACTGACCGGCTTCGGCGGCGGATTGCCGGTAAAACGTTTTTTATTGCAGCTCGAACATATCGACTATAAAGATAAAGGCGTGGAATACGTTAAGCAGAAATTATTAAAAAAATATAAAATCTGACCGCACTTTTATGATCCCGAAGAATGAACAGGAATTGTTGCAGCGCGCGCGAGACATCGCGGGGTTGACATTTGCCGAACTGGCGGCGCAATTAAATTTGCCCGTGCCGCGCGATCTGAAACGCCATAAAGGCTGGGTCGGCATGTTGCTCGAAACCGCACTGGGCGCCAGTGCTGGCAGTAAAGCCGAACAGGATTTTATTCATTTAGGCATTGAATTAAAAACCATTCCGATTGACAGGCAGGGCAAACCGCTGGAAACCACCTTTGTCAGTCTGGCACCGCTTGTCCGTAACCGTGGTATTCTCTGGGAACATTCCCATGTAAAGCATAAACTGTCCAAGGTACTTTGGATACCCGTTGAGGGCGAGCGTACCATTCCGCTGGCGCAACGGCATATTGGCAGCCCGATTTTGTGGCAGCCTTCGCCGCAGCAGGAAATGCGATTGCGTCAGGATTGGGAAGAACTGATGGATTATATTGTGTTGGGTAAGATTGAATTGATTAACGCCCGTTTAGGCGAAGTGATGCAGCTGCGTCCGAAAGGCGCCAATAGCCGTGCGCTGACCAAAGGTGTTGGTAAACACGGCGAAATCATCGATACGCTGCCGCTGGGATTTTATCTGCGCAAGGAATTTACCGCAGAAATTTTGCAGCAATTTTTAGCGGGAAGTTGATTTTCGACTTTTCATTTTGTCTGCAAGCATATATGATTTGCAGCTTATTTTTAGATTAGGGATCGGATTATGTTTGAATGGATGGCAACGCCGGAAGCGTGGATTGCCTTATTAACGCTGACCTCGCTGGAGATTGTGCTGGGCATCGATAATATTATTTTTATCAGTATCTTAGTTTCTCGCCTGCCGGCGCAGCAGCGCCAGTCAGGACGTATTATCGGGCTGACTTTAGCAATGGGAACGCGGATTTTGTTATTGTTGTCGCTTTCTTGGCTGATGAAACTGACGGCGCCGCTGTTTGTGGTATTTGAGCAGGACATTTCCGGACGTGATTTGATTTTGTTGCTCGGCGGGCTGTTTCTGGTGGCGAAAAGCACCCATGAAATTCACCATGCCATGATGCCGGAAGAAGGGGAAACTCACCAAACGGCGAAAAAGCAGGTAAATTTCTTTAGTATTTTGGCGCAAATTGCAATTTTGGATGTCGTTTTCTCCCTTGACTCCGTAATTACTGCGGTGGGAATGGCGAATCACCTCGAAGTGATGATTATTGCCATTGTGCTGGCGGTCGGTGTGATGATGTTGGCGGCGAAACCGATTGGGGATTTCGTTGAAACCCATCCGACGCTGAAAGTGCTGGCGCTGTCTTTTCTGATACTAGTGGGGGTAGCGTTGATCGGCGAAAGTCTGGATTTCCATATTCCGAAAGGCTATATCTATTTTGCTATGGGCTTCTCGGTCGTGGTCGAGATGATTAACATTAAAATGCGCAAGCGCTTGATAGCCAAACCTTAATGGTAACAACGGCGGAAGAATAACAAAAGTGCGGTTAAAATTTTTATAATTTAACCGCACTTTTTATTGCTGAGTATATCGCTGCCGAATGCCGACGATATACCGCTTACCAACTGCGGTGAATATTGGCGCAAATGACCTGACTTAATACATAAAGCGATGAATTCTTTTTCAACGTCACGGTATATTTTTCCTGCCGTTTCGGCGCGGCGCGGATGCCGTCGCCCCAGAATTCGGTATAGTAATCGGTTCTTATTTGGGTCAGCCGGTGGGTTTCGCAGTTTAGAATTTTATACTGCCGAATGGATTTTGCGTACAGTTCGGGTCTGTCTTTATATACGAAAAGCCCTTTGTCGGAATTGATCACGGCATCAAAATGCACCAGTCGTTTATCTTCATTGTCTACCCAAATTGAGGCGGTATCGACGTAATATTCCGCATCCTGTGCCAGTTTCAGGTAACCGGATTTTGCCACTTGCGGCGGAATCAAGGCAACTTCGGCATGCGGAGGCGGTGTTTGAGCGGAACAGGCGGTTAAACAGGCAAGACTTAACGCGAGACTTATTTTTTTCATTTTGAACTCCTTAAGCCTTAATGCTGATGACTAAGGTTGCTTTATTGTGGCATATTTTGCGCCGAATTTCTAATTGAAAAACGCCCGGCGCGGCGGCAGTGCTCGGTTTCTGCCGACGGCGGAGAAAAAATCCGGCGGGCGACACAAAAATATCGCAATCGTTTGCGATGCCGTGATACAATGCGCGGGTTAATTTATCTCAACAAATCAATAGGAAATACAATCGTGAGTGAACAATCCTTAAGTTATAAAGATGCCGGTGTGGACATTAATGCGGGTAATGCGTTAGTGGAAAAAATTAAAGCCGATGTGAAACGCACGACGCGCCCGGAAGTTATCGGCGGACTGGGCGGTTTCGGTGCTTTATGCGCATTGCCGAGCAAGTACAAGGAGCCGATTCTGGTATCGGGCACTGACGGTGTGGGAACTAAATTGCGCCTTGCCATTGATTTGCATAAGCATGATACCATTGGGATTGATCTGGTGGCGATGTGTGTTAATGATCTGGTGGTACAGGGTGCCGAACCGTTGTTCTTCCTAGATTATTACGCCACCGGTAAGCTGGATGTGGAGGTAGCGGCAAGTGTCGTCAAAGGCATTGCCGACGGTTGTGAACAAGCGGGCTGCGCTTTGGTCGGCGGCGAGACGGCGGAAATGCCGGGTATGTATCATGCCGGCGATTATGATTTGGCGGGCTTTTGTGTGGGCGTAGTGGAAAAAGCGGATATTATCGACGGCACGCAAGTGAAAGCCGGCGACGCATTAATTGCCTTAGCCTCAAGCGGGCCGCATTCAAACGGCTATTCTCTGATCCGCAAAGTGATTGAGGTGGCGGGCATTAATCCGGCAGAGGAACAGTTGGCGGGCAAATCCTTTGCCGAACAGGTGCTGGCGCCGACTAAAATTTATGTGAAGTCGGTGTTACAGCTGATTAAGCATGCTAACGTGCATGCCATTGCGCATTTGACCGGCGGCGGTTTCTGGGAAAATATTCCGCGCGTGCTGCCGGCGTCAATGAAAGCCGTCATTGATGAACAGAGCTGGCAGTGGCCGCCGATTTTTAACTGGTTGCAGGAAAAAGGTAATATCGACCGTTATGAAATGTACCGCACTTTTAACTGCGGCGTAGGGATGATTATTGCATTGCCGCAGGAAGATGTGGAAACCGCCGTGGCATTGCTGAATCAGGCGGGTGAGCAGGCATGGCAGATCGGTCGAATCGAACATGCCGCCGAGGGTGAAGCGCAGGTCGTTATTCGCTGATGAAAAAAATTGTGGTATTAATCTCCGGACATGGGCTGAATTTACAGGCAATCATTGATGCTTGTCAGTCCGGTCTGATTCAGGCAGAAATCGGTGCGGTGATCAGCAATAAAGCCAACGCGTTTGGTTTGCAACGCGCCGTGCAGGCGAATATTCCAACACGGGTTTTCTTGGCGAAAGATTATGCCGACAGCCACGCACAGGATCGCGCTATTGGTGATTTTATTGAATCGCTGGGTGCAGAGTTAATTGTGCTGGCGGGTTATATGAAGATTTTGAGTGCGTCATTTACTAGCCGTTTTAGCGGCAGAATTCTGAATATTCATCCTTCGCTGTTACCGAAATATCCGGGGCTGAATACCTATCAACAGGCGCTGGATGCCGGTGAGCGTGAACACGGTACTACGGTGCATTTTGTCAACGAGCAGGTGGACGGCGGTGCGGTGGTATTGCAGGCGAAAGTGCCGATTTTCCCCGATGATGAAATAGCTGATATTGAACAGCGAGTGAAAAATCAGGAGTTGCGCATTTATCCGTTAGTGGTGAAATGGTTTGTTGACGGACGCTTGAAGCTGGTCGGCGATAAGGCTTATTTGGATGGGCGTCCATTGCCTGCCGAGGGATATGTCGGCGAATAAAATCTCAGTATGACTGAGATTTTTTTTGCCTAAGTGCGGTCATTTTTTTCATAATTTTTGCTATAGTAGCAACTGTTTTTTATTATCTTTGGCAGGATGGTTCAATGGCGGAAAAAATTATTATTGATGAAAACCGGTTTATGCGTACTATTTCACGCATTGCTCATGAAATTATTGAAAAACATCAGGATTTAAGTGATCTGGTGGTGGTTGGCGTAAAGCGCCGCGGAGCGGAAATTGCAGAGCTGATTAAACGTAAAATCGCGGATCTGACCGGCACGGAGTTGCCTTCCATTGATCTGGATATTACGTTTTACCGCGATGATCTCGAATATGTGGAACCGCAGAGCCAGTCGCCGGTCTATAGCGGTGCATCGGACTATATCAGTATCCAGAATAAAACGGTAATCTTGATTGATGACGTGCTGTTTACCGGACGCACAATCCGCGCGGCGCTGGATGCGTTGATCGATTTCGGTCGGGCAGCGAAAGTGGAACTGGTGATCTTTGTTGATCGCGGTCATCGTGAGCTGCCGATTCGGGCGGATTATGTGGGCAAAAACGTACCGACCAGTCGCAGCGAAAAAGTGCAGGTGCGCACCATGAAATTTGATAACTGTTATGAAGTGGCGCTGATTTCTGCATAAATCGGCGGAACCTTTTTGCGAATTAATACTCTAACAATGGTAATTTTTAATTGAAGAATGGGCTAGGTATGAAAGCATTGAATTTAAGAGCGTTTTTTCTAACTGTCATCGGTTTATTGGCGGTTTCCGCCACACAGGCTGCGGAACGAGTGGTGGCGACGGTGAACGGTACGCCGATTCTGGAAAGTCAGGTGAAACAGGCGTTGGGCAAACGCGCGAATACGGATGTTAATCGTCAGTCGGCACTCAATTCGATTATTGACGATATGCTGGTCAATCAGGCGATTAAAGAATCTGGCGTGAAAGTCAGTGACGCAAGAGTGGATCAGATTATTGAGGGCATCGCCGCTCAAAACGGTCTGACTTTCGGTCAGCTGTTGGATGCGTTGGATTATCAGGGCATCAGTTATCAGCATTACCGCCGCCAGATCGCCAATCAGTTGCTGATGGCGGAAGTGCGTAATCAGGCCATCGGTAAAAGTGTTGATGTCACCCGGGAAGAAGTGCAGGCGCTCGGGCAAAAAATGCTGAAACAGGCAAAAGAAACCGGCACCGAGAAGAAAGTGACCGGCACGGAATATCAGGTGCGCCATATTCTGTTGAAATTAAACCCGTTGTTAAACGATGCACAGGCGAAAGCACAACTTACTCAAATCCGTTCCGATATTATCGCCGGCAAAATCAGCTTTGCCGATGCGGCGTTAAAATATTCCAAAGATTATCTTTCCGGCGCGAACGGCGGTAGCTTAGGTTTCGCTTTCCCGGAAGCGTATGTCGGCGCTTTTGCTAAAACCGTGCAAACCACCAAGCAGGGTACGATTTCCGCACCGTTCAAAACGGAGTTCGGCTGGCATATTCTGGAAGTCACCGATACCCGTCAGGGCGATCGCACACAGGATGCCTATATGCAGAAAGCCTATGAGCAAATTGTGAATCAGCAGCTACAAAGCGCTTCGAAAGACTGGGTCAGCGCGCTGCGTAAACATGCGGAAATCAAATATTTCGACTAATCGGCACGAATTTATTAATCCCGGCGAAAATGCCGGGATTTTGTTTTATAATAGACCGCACTTTTATCATTGAACACGGCAATATGAATTCAAAAAAACATTTAGGACATACCGCCCGCAAACGTTTCGGGCAAAATTTTCTGCACGATGCTCAAGTGATTGAGAATATCGTGATGGCGATTTATCCGCAACAGGATCAGTTTTTAGTGGAAATCGGCCCAGGGCTGGGGGCACTCACCGAACCGGTGGCGGAGCGGGTTGCGCGCTTAACTGTAATAGAACTGGATCGCGATTTAGCCGAACGTTTGCGTCATCATCCTTTTTTGCACCAGAAATTGAATGTCATTGAAAGCGATGCGATGCGGTTTGATTTCCGCAAATTGTATGCAGATGAACACTTGGCGCAGCAAAATCGTAAACTGCGCGTGTTCGGTAATCTGCCGTACAATATTTCCACCCCACTAATGTTTCATCTGTTTAATTATCATGACATTATTCAGGATATGCACTTTATGCTGCAAAAAGAAGTGGTGAAACGTCTGTGTGCCGCACCGAACAGCAAGGCTTACGGTCGCTTGACGGTGATGACGCAGTATTTTTGTCAGGTGTTGCCGGTGCTTGAGGTGCCGCCGAGCGCCTTTAAACCGGCGCCGAAAGTGGATTCCGCGGTTGTTCGGTTGGTGCCGCACGCGCAATTGCCGTATCCGGTAAAAGCGCTATCCTGGCTGAATCGCGTCTGTACGCAGGCGTTTAACCAACGGCGCAAGACTCTGCGCAATGCGCTTTCCACTTTATTTTCTGAGCAAAATCTGACCGCACTTGCAATTGATCCCAATGCTCGAGCGGAAAATCTCAGTATTGCCGATTATGTCCGTCTGGCAAATTGGCTGGCGGATAATCCGCCGACTGAGACGGCAATTGCCGCCTCACTCAACGAGGCGCAGGAATAACTCAGGCGTGCTACAAGCGGCAACATTATTGTAACGACAGGAACGGATAAATCTGATGGCAACTTATTTAGTTGGTGATTTACAAGGCTGTTATGACGAATTACGGCAGCTGCTGGATAACGTAAATTTTGATCCGCAGCAGGATCAATTATATCTGGTGGGCGATTTAGTGGCGCGCGGTGATAAATCACTTGAATGTCTGCGCTTGGTAAAATCGCTGGGCGAATGTGCGCATACGGTGTTGGGCAATCACGATTTACACCTGATTTCCACCGCACTTGGGATAAAAAAAATCAAACCGCGCGATCGGGTGGACGCCATTTTTAACGCACCGGATTTTCATGAATTAATCGATTGGCTGCGCCGACAGCCGTTGTTGGTGCATAATGAGCAGGCGGGATTTGTTATGGTACATGCCGGGATTGCGCCGGATTGGGATTTGGCGACGGCAAAAGCCTGTGCGGCGGAAGTGGAGCAGGTGCTGCGTGACGGTGATTATACCGCCATGATCGCACAGATGTACGAAAATTCGCCCGCGCGCTGGTCGCCGGCATTACAGGGCATGGAACGTTTGCGTTACAGTATTAATGTGTTTACCCGTATGCGTTTCTGCTATCGCGATTACCGTTTGGATTTTGACTGCAAAGCACCACCGCAGCAGGCGCCGGACGAGCTGATACCGTGGTTTAAGCTGGATAATCCGTTATATGCACAGGAAAATATCGTGTTCGGGCATTGGGCAAGTCTGCTGAATACGCCGACTCCGCCAAATATTTACGCCCTGGACACCGGCTGTGTGTGGGGCAATCAGATGACCATGCTGCGCTGGGAGGACAAACGCTATTTCATCCAGCCGGCGCTGAAAGAATACACTTAATGCAGGCAAGAAAAACCGCGTAAAGTGCGGTCGAAAATTCGCCTATTTTCGTTGTTGTTACAGGAGTTTTTATGTTAACCGAATCGCTGATTTCTTCCGCCAGCTGCGAACTGTTTACGCTCCCGTTTTTTCAGTTTGCGCAAATGAAAAAGTTCTGCCCGGAAGATATTCCCCGCATCAAGGCTGATTACAAACGTCAATGGGACAATTGGAAACGCTGCATTTTACAGGTCGCGGGCGAACTCGGCACACCGTTTGCCAAGCCGCATATTGAAAGCTGGACGAACGGCTGGCAGGTGCGCGGGCATTTTTTTGCTTATTTTAAATATGAATTCAATTTGAATTCGGCGGCGATTTTATCGGTGATTTTAAACAGTCGCCGTCTTTCGGTCAGTTTGGACTGGCATTGTTACCGCGCCGATCGCTCGCAAATCAGCCTGGTGCAATATAATCGTTGGCTGGAGAATCTGGATTTTCAGCGCTATGCGCAGTTTGATATTTGGCGCGGCGACGACAGCGAATATGCCGATTTTCGACAGGTCGGGCAATTCGATGCGGCGGATCTGACCTTGCGCGACGACAATGATTTCTGGTGTATCGGTAAGAATGTGGAAAAAGCGCAGTTGGACGATATCGACGCCGTTGCATTTATCGCCCGCACCATACGGGATCTCACCCCGTTGTATGAAAAATGCCATCAATAAACCAATTCCCTTTTGCTGCGTTTTCGCTTATGCTTAGCAGGCATTTATTGATATCAATATTGGCATCAATAAATGCAAGGATGTATAACAAGTTTGTTTATTATCTATCAGGGAATACTTATGAAAAAACTGTTTCTGGCGACCGCACTTTCTTGTGCCGCTGTTTTCGCTTCAGCTGTTGAGCTGCACAATCCAAATACCACCGAACACATTTACCGATTAACTCAATCCTTTAATATTGCCGTTCCGCAAGGTTCTACGGGCGAAACCAAATTATGGGTTCCGTTGCCGTTTAATCACGATTATCAGGATGTGAAATCCGTTCGTTACGAGGGCAATTACCGTCACGCTTATATCACGGAAAATAATGCCTACGGGGCGAAAACCTTGTATGCCGACTGGGATGAACAGGCGTCGAAACGGGAGCTGAAAATTGTGTTGGAAGTGCGTACCAAAGACCGCGAAGTGGGGGGGAGCGGGGCGTTGACCGATTATCAGGCGCCGCAGAATATTCATTATTCGGTGGATGTGGCGCAATATCTAAAGCCGACGCCGCATATTAAAACCGACGGTATCGTTAAGGAATATGCCTATAAGATTGTCGGGGCGCAAACCGATCCGCTGAAAAAAGCAGAGCTGATTCATCAGTGGATTATTCGGAATATGGAACGCGATAACAGCGTGCTTGGCTGCGGTGACGGCGATGTGGAAAAAATACTGACCAGCGGCGTATTACGCGGTAAATGCACCGATATTAATTCCGTTTTTGTGGCGCTGGCTCGGGCCGCCGGTATTCCAGCCAGAGAAGTGTTCGGTATTCGATTAGGCGCGGCACCGAAAATGGCGAAATATTCCGCAAACGCATTCGGTAGCGCCGATGAAAAAGGCGTTGCTAATGTCAGCGCGGCACAGCATTGCCGCGCCGAGTTTTATCTGGCGGGATTCGGTTGGGTGCCGGTAGATTCCGCTGATGTGGCGAAAATGCGCTTGGCGGAGAAAAAAGCGGTTGACGATGCCGATACGCAGGCGGTGGCGCAATATCTGTTCGGTAACTGGGAAATGAACTGGATCGGCTTTAATCACGGGCGCGATTTTGAACTCTATCCGGCAGGTGAAATGACGTTGCTAAATAATTTCGGCTATCCGTATGCCGAGGTTGGTGGTGATCCGTTGAATTCTTTTGACCCGCAAGTGTTCAGCTATGAATTTATCGCCGAAAAACAGCAATAATCGTTTTCTTATGGTGTGTCTGACGGCGGTGACGGCCGCCGTTACTTCGACCTTGTGCTGCATTGCGCCGCTGATTTATCTGGCGTTCGGCGTATCATCGGCATGGTTGATAGGGCTGAACCGTTTTGCGTTTCTGCGCGTGCCGATGCTGGTCATTTCATTATTGCTGTTTGGTTATGGATTCTGGTTATTGCTGTTTTCCAGACGCGTTGTTTGCAGCAAATATCTGTCCCGGCGCAGTTTGATCGTGTTGTACTGGATCGTTTTCGTGCTGATTTTGTTTTTCTTATTTTATCCGACCTTTTTGCCTTGGATATTGGAGGAATGATGATGAAAAAATCAATGATTGCCATGCTTGCAATGTGCTTGTTTAGCGCTGCGGTCGTCGCACAGGCTGAAAAGCAGCTGGTGTTGAAAATCCCGCAAATGACCTGCCAGCTGTGCGTGTATTTGGTGAATAAAGAATTACGCGCGGTTGACGGTGTGCTTGCAACCAAGGCAAATTTTAAGGAGCAATCGGTGAAGGTTACGGTCCGACCGCAACTGGATCCGCAAAAGCTGATTCAGGCGGTAGATAAGCTGCAATATCACGCCGAACTGGTGGAATGATAAGGCATTTCGCTAGGTAAATTCAGCGGATTTTATTCCTTTAGCGCCAGCGAGCGAGAGCATTTTTGGTATTCTGCGCGCCTTGTATAACGCTTAAAATTGATTTGTCGCGACGAGGCTTTGGTGTAAGTGCTGTTTTATACCCGGCTTGAAACGGTTGCAAAAACTACCGCACTTTTTATCCGGCAGGCGATCTTTGGGATATGATAAGTCTTGCCGGCGCTGATTTTATCGTATCGAACGAATGGGAAATAAATTGCCGACCATCCCTAAAGTTCTGTCAATTTTTCCTGTTTTAGGCTATCCTATACGCCATTTTCCAAGTCAATTTCCACCGCAAAAGTGCGGTCGTTTTTTTAAGAATTTTTAAAGGTACAACTATGCAAGAACAATACCGTCCCGATCTGATCGAACCGGAAATTCAGCAATACTGGCGCGACAATAAAACGTTTAAAGCGGTTAAAGATAACAATAAAGAAAAATATTATTGTCTTTCCATGTGGCCGTATCCTTCCGGTCGCCTGCATATGGGGCATGTGCGCAATTATACGATCGGTGATGTGGTTTCCCGTTATCAGCGCATGAACGGGAAAAACGTATTGCAACCGATGGGCTGGGATGCTTTCGGTCTTCCGGCGGAAGGCGCGGCAGTCAAACATAATACGGCGCCGGCGAAATGGACTTATGAAAATATTGCGTATATGAAAAACCAGCTGCAAGCGCT
Source organism: Haemophilus massiliensis (assembly GCA_000752995.2). GTDB lineage: Bacteria > Pseudomonadota > Gammaproteobacteria > Enterobacterales > Pasteurellaceae > Necropsobacter > Necropsobacter massiliensis_B. The sequence continues at coordinate 287,157 of LM994636.1, forward strand.
GGGTTTCAGCTATGACTGGGATCGCGAATTAACCAGTTGCAAACCGGAATATTATAAATGGGAGCAGCAGTTTTTCGGTGAACTTTACCAAAAAGGGCTGGTGTATAAAAAGACTTCTGTGGTGAACTGGTGTCCGAATGATGAGACTGTGCTGGCGAACGAACAGGTGCACGAAGGTTGCTGCTGGCGCTGTGATACGCCGGTGGAACAGAAAGAGATTCCGCAATGGTTTTTGAAAATCACCGATTATGCCGAGCAGCTGCTGGGCGGACTGGATAACCTGCCGGAATGGCCGGATATGGTAAAAACCATGCAGCGTAACTGGATCGGGCGTTCCGAAGGGGTGGAAATTACCTTTAAGATTGAGAACTCTGATGACAGCGTGGCGGTGTATACCACCCGCCCGGATACATTTTACGGGGTCTCCTACATGGCGGTAGCGGCGGCGCATCCGCTGGCGGAAAAAGCGGCGCGGCATAATCCTGCGCTGGCGGCATTTATTCAGGAAGCCAAAAATACTAAAGTCGCCGAAGCCGAACTTGCTACTATGGAAAAGAAAGGTATGGCGACCGGAATTAATGCGATTCACCCGATTACCGGCGAAGCGGTACCGGTTTGGGTAGCTAACTTTGTGCTGATGCACTACGGCACGGGTGCAGTGATGGCGGTGCCGGCGCACGATCAGCGCGACTATGAATTTGCCACGAAATACGGTCTACCGATTAAACAAGTTATCGCACCGGCGCACGGCGAAGCCATTGATTTAAGCCAAGCGGCGTTTACCGAACATGGTGTTGCGGTAAATTCGGCGGAATTCGACGGTTTGGATTTTGAGCGGGCATTTAACGGTATTGCCGATAAACTGGAAGCGATGGGCGTGGGCAAACGTCAGGTAAATTACCGTCTGCGCGACTGGGGCGTTTCTCGTCAGCGTTACTGGGGGGCACCGATTCCGATGTTGACGTTGGAAAACGGTGATGTGGTGCCTGCGCCGTTGCCGGATTTACCGATTGTCTTGCCGGAAAATGTGGTGATGGACGGTGTGAAAAGTCCGATTAAGGCCGATCCGAACTGGGCGAAAACTACCTATAACGGTCAGCCGGCGTTGAAAGAAACCGATACCTTCGACACGTTTATGGAATCTTCTTGGTATTATGCGCGCTATACTTGCCCGGATTATCAGCAAGGCATGTTGGACAGTGAAGAGGCCAATTACTGGCTGCCGGTGGATCAATATATCGGCGGCATTGAACATGCGACCATGCACCTGCTGTATTTCCGTTTCTTCCATAAATTATTGCGTGATGCCGGTCTGGTCAGCAGTGATGAGCCGACCAAAAAACTGCTGTGTCAGGGGATGGTGCTGGCGGATGCGTTTTATTACACCAGCCCGACTAATGAACGGATTTGGGTGTCGCCGACCAAGGTCACACTGGAACGTGATGAAAAAGGTCGTATCGTGAAAGCCGTTGACGATGAAGGGCACGAACTGGTACACAGTGGCATGACCAAAATGTCCAAATCGAAAAACAACGGTATTGATCCGCAGGAAATGGTGGAAAAATACGGTGCGGACACAGTACGCCTGTTTATGATGTTCGCCTCTCCGGCAGAGATGACGCTGGAATGGCAGGAGTCCGGAGTTGAAGGTGCGAAGCGTTTCCTGACCCGTTTGTGGAATTTGGCGGTTGAGTACAGTAAAAATCCGGCGGAAACTGCGTTAAATCCGACCGCACTTTCCGGCGCCCAGAAAGCGCTGCGCCGCGATGTACATAAAACCATCGCCAAAGTCAGCGATGATATCGGTCGCCGCCAGACCTTTAATACCGCCATTGCGGCGATTATGGAGCTGATGAATAAATTAACCAAAGCGCCGTTGCAAGATGCACAGGATCGGGCGATCATGGCGGAGGCGTTAAGTGCCGTATTGCGTATGCTGTATCCGATTACTCCACACATTTGTTTCCAACTATGGAAGGAACTGGGTAACGAGCAGACTATTGATTTTGCCCCTTGGGTCGTTGCGGACGAACAGGCCATGATTGATGATGAAAAACTGGTCGTGGTGCAGGTAAACGGTAAAGTACGTGCCAGAATTACCGTGCCGGCGGATATGGCGGAAGAGGAGATTAAACGGCTTGCGCTGGCAGACGCGAATGTGGCGAAATTCCTTGACGGCTTAACGCTTAATAAAGTAATTTACGTGCCGGGTAAATTGCTCAGTTTTGTGGCAAAATAATTTATTCTCGGGCGGCGCGTCCGCCCTTTGCCATTCGCGCGGATTATTTCCAGTTTGCTCAAGATCAGGAATCAATTATGCTTAAATCATGTAAAACAATATTCGTATCTGCTGCGCTGGCGGCGCTTACTGCCTGCGGTTTTCACTTTCAAAACGGGGAGCTGATTCCGCCGGAATTAAAAACGCTCCGTCTGGAAAGCAGCGATCAGTATGGCCCGATGACGATGGCGGTGCGCCGTCAATTGCAAGCCAATAATGTTAGTTTGGTTGACGGAAAATCCGATATTCCGATCCTGCGGATTAACAAAAGCACAACCAGCGATGAAGTGGCATCGATTTTTAAACGTGGGCGTGAAGCGGAAAAAATGCTGATTTTGGAAGTACAGGCTTCCGTACAGCTGCCGAATAAGGCAGCTTATCCGATTTCCGCTAAAGTCAACCGTACGTTCTTTGATAATTCCCGTGCGGCGTTGGCTAAATCGGCGGAAAAAGAGGTTATCTGGAACGATATGCGCGAGCAAGCGGCCCGTCAGCTGATTACCAAAATGGTAGCGCTACAGTATCAAGTGAAAGGAAAAGAATGAACCGTATTTTTACGGAACAACTCGCCGGAACCTTAACGCATCAGCTGTCGTCAATTTATTATTTAGTCGGGCAGGATCCTTTATTGCTTGCGGAAAGTCGCGATTTAATTACGCATGCGGCTTTTTCACAGGGATTTGATGAAAAAGCAGAATTTACGATTGATAATTCCACCGACTGGAATGCCTTGTTTGAGCGTGTGCAGTCGTTGGGATTATTTTTTAATCGTCAGATCATCAGTTTAAATTTAGCTGAAAATCTAACCGCACTTTTACAAAAAAACTTGTTGGAACTCATCGGTTTGTTGAATACCGATGTGCTGTTGATTATACAACTTGTCAGACTGACTAAGCCGATTGAAAAACAGGATTGGTTTATCCGCGCTAATCAATATGATGAACAAAGCGTGCTGGTGAATTGCCAGACACCGAGCATTGAACAATTGCCGCGTTGGATTGCGCATCGGGCAAAAATGATGACATTGGAGCTTGATAATGATGCCGTACAGCTGCTGTGTTACAGCTATGAAAATAATTTGCTGGCATTAAAGCAGACCTTGCAATTGCTGACGTTGCTTTATCCTGACGGCAAACTCAGCTTTGCTCGGGTGAAGAATGTGGTGGAGCAATCTTCAGTGTTTACCCCGTTTCAATGGATTGATGCGCTGTTAGAGGGCAAACTCCAGCGGGCAAGGCATATTCTGGCGGGATTGCAGGCTGAAGACGTTCAACCGATTATTCTGCTGCGTACCTTACAGCGTGAGTTAATGACGCTATTAGCGCTGACCCAACCGCAGCAGCGTGATGCGGGCATTGATGCGGCGTTACCGACGGCGCAGTTGCGCGAACGTTTTGATCGCTTAAAAGTCTGGCAGAACCGCCGTCCGCTGTTTGTGCAGGCGGTGCAGCGTTTGACTTACCGTAAACTGTATTTGCTGGTACAACAACTGGCAGACCTTGAGCGTGCGGCAAAACAGGAGTTCAGTGATGATTTGTGGGATAAGCTGGCGTATCTGTCGGCGCAAATGTGCCGTTAGAATGACAGGTATAATTCAGCTTTCTGCCAGTAGGCGCTGAATCAGTTTGGCGTTCGCCGGCGGGAATTGACCCGCATCCAGTTCCGATTGAGCAATCCACATACCGCTTTGACCTTCCCGCCCGAACGGTTCACCGACCCATTGTTCTACCAGATAAAAATGAAAGTGAATGATCTTGGTCGGATATTCAAATAAAAATTGTTCAAAAAGCACCGCACTTAGGGTGAGAATGCCGACTTCTTCTTCCAGTTCGCGTACTAATGCCTGTTCCGGGCTTTCTCCCGTATCGACTTTTCCGCCGGGAAATTCCAGCGACTGCGCAAAATCCTGACCTTCGAGACGCTGGGTCAGATAGATCTGTCCAAATTCGTTGCGAATAATACCGGCGGCAACGTGGATAAGTGGTTTTGTCATACTGTCATTCCCGTGTGTTAAATGCGGCAAAACCGAAAAGTTTTACCGCTTTATTGGGCGGCTTAATGTTTTGCTCGGCTGCCGTGGCAATGTTTGTATTTTTTGCCCGATCCGCACGGACAAGGCTCATTGCGTCCTATTTTGCGCCCTTGTTCCGGCATGGCGTCGTCAGTTTCGGGCGGCTGTTGTGCATTCGGCGCATGATAGTTCATCGCCGCCTGTTCGCGCAGTGCGGTTTCCTGACGCAAACGCTCCGCTTCGGCAATTTCTTCCTGCGTGCGGATCTGTACTCGGCTTAAGGTGGTGATCACATTCAGCTTCAGTGCGTCCAGCATTTCGGTAAACATCTGGAAGGATTCTTTTTTGTATTCCTGCTTTGGATCTTTTTGTGCGTAACCGCGTAAATGAATACCGCGACGTAAATGATCCATTGCTGCCAAATGTTCTTTCCACAGTTCATCAAGGGATTGTAACATGACACCTTTTTCAAAATTGCGCATGGTTTCGGCACCGACCAGCTCTTCTTTGTGTTTATATTCCGCTTCGGCGGCTTCAACAATGCGTTCGCGTAGGGTTTCCTCATGCAGTGCATTATTTTCTTCCAGCCACTGACCGACCGGTAAATCCAAGGCGAAGTCTTGTTTCAAGCGTTGTTCCAGTGCCGGAATATCCCACATTTCTTCCAGCGATTGCGGCGGAATATATTGATCGATTACACTGTTAAAGACGTCTTTGCGGATCACATCAATGGTGTCGGAAATATCGTCGTTATCCAGCAGCACATTACGTTGTTCATAAATGGCATGACGCTGATCGTTTGCGACATCATCAAATTCGAGCAGATTTTTACGTCCATCAAAGTTGTGCGTTTCCACTTTTGCCTGCGCAGAAGCAATCACTTTAGCCAACAATTTGGATTCCATGCCTTCACCCGGCGTGCTGAACGCTTTGCGCATCATATTCAGTTTACCTTCGTTCAGGTAAATGCGCATTAAAGCGTCGTCTAAGGAAAGATAGAAACGGGACGAGCCCGGATCGCCCTGACGACCGGAACGACCGCGCAGCTGGTTGTCGATACGGCGCGATTCATGTCGTTCCGTACCGATGATATGCAGCCCGCCCGCCTGTTTGACGATATCATGACGTTCCTGCCATGCCTGTTTAATGGCATCGATTTGTTCCGCTGTCGGGTTGTCCAGTTTTGCTACTTCCGCCTTCCAGTTGCCGCCGAGCATGATGTCCGTTCCGCGTCCAGCCATATTGGTCGCGATGGTGACCATGCCCGGATAACCTGCGTTGGCGACGATTTCCGCTTCCTGTGCATGGAATTTTGCATTCAGCACGTTATGTTTGATGCCGGCTTTATCCAGTGCGGCGGACAGTAATTCCGATTTCTCGATAGAGATCGTCCCGACCAACACCGGCTGGTTGCGGCTGATACAGTCTTTAATGTCTTCAATAATTGCGTCGAATTTATATTGTTCGGTTTCGTACATCACGTCGGTGCGATCATCGCGGATCATAGGGCGGTTAGTTGGAATAACGATGGTTTCCAGTCCGTAAATTTGCTGGAATTCAAAGGCTTCCGTATCCGCCGTACCGGTCATACCGGCTAATTTTTCATACAGACGGAAATAGTTTTGGTAGGTAATGGAGGCAACGGTCTGGTTTTCGTTTTGAATCGCCACCCCTTCTTTTGCTTCAATTGCCTGGTGTAAACCGTCCGACCAGCGACGTCCTGCCATAGTGCGACCGGTATGTTCGTCGACGATAACGATTTCGCCGTCTTTTACAATATAATCCACATCGCGTTCAAACAGCGTGTGAGCGCGCAATGCGGCATATACATGGTGCAGCAATGTGATTTTTGACGGCGAATATAAGGATTCGGTTTCGCTCATCAACCCTTGTTTAATCAACCATTGCTCGATTTTTTCCTGACCGCGCTCAGTGAGGTAAGCCTGTTTGCTTTTCAGATCCAGCGTATAATCACCGTCGCCCTGATACTCCTCACTGTCTTCTTTATCCTGCTTGGTCAGCAGCGGAATCAGCTTATTGATGGCAATGTATAACTCCGAGCTGTCTTCAGCCGGACCGGAAATAATCAGCGGGGTACGCGCTTCATCAATCAGGATCGAGTCCACTTCATCCACTAAGGCGTAATGCAGTTGTTTTTGAAAACGATCTTGCGCCGAGTGAGCCAGATTATCACGCAGATAGTCAAAACCCAGTTCGCTGTTGGTTGCATAGGTAATGTCGGCGGCGTAAGCGGCACGTTTTTCTTCCGGCGCCAGTCCCGGTACATTGACGCCCACGGTCATGCCCAAGAATTCAAATAGCGGACGGTTGGTTTCGGCATCGCGGCGGGCGAGGTAGTCATTCACCGTCACTACATGTACACCTTTGCCACTGAGCGCATTAAGGTAACAAGGCAGGGTTGCCGTCAGTGTTTTACCTTCACCGGTGCGCATTTCCGCAATACAACGGTTATTCAGCACCATCCCGCCGATCAGCTGCACATCGAACGGACGCATACCCAATACGCGTTTACTGGCTTCACGTACGGTCGCAAAGGCTTCCGGGATCAGATCTTCCAATTTGCCGCCGTTGTGCAACCGTTCACGAAATTCCGCGGTTTTCGCTCGCAATTGTTCATCGCTTAAGGCTTCAAATTCCGGTTCCAGTTTATTGATTTTGGCAACCTGTTTATTTAAGCGGCGTAAAATACGCTCGTTACGGCTGCCGAAGATTTTAGTTGCAATAGTTCTTAACATGATTTTTCTTTTCTAAATAAAATTAATCGGTGCGGTTTAACGTTCGGTTAAACTGCGAATTCGGATAAGGGAATAAATAAGCTTAGATCGCTGTCGGACCAGCGCGGATCGGCGCATTAGTATAAAAGGGGAGACAGCAAAAGTGCGGTCGGTTTTCACCGATTATTGGTTGCTCATTAAATACGCGTCGCGGCTGCTGCAACGGTTGACGATGCACTTGTCTGACCAGTGAAACGGCATGTTGAATTTGCTGTTGTGCCTGCCGTTGTTCGTTCGGATAATTTTCCGTGCTGAGACTCGATGTTTCCAGTCCCTGTGCGGCAGGCAAGACCAAAATCGCGATCATACTTAATAGTAATCGCGACCAGAAATGCTGCTTACCTTTTGCTGAAGTCATCGGATATTTATTTTGCCCATTAAAAAACTGCACCATTGTAGCCGAAATTCGTTACAATGTCTCATTATCGTTGCAAATATTGGGACAAAAACGGGTAAAACAAGTCGATGAAATCCACACGATACCATAAACCGGTCAATGTGCAGGATGTGCTGGAACATTCCGAACTGGCGCGCATTATGCAGCAGGGCTTGCTGGTGCATAATCTGAACGAACGGATCCAACGGGTATTTCCCGAGCAGTTTAAAGGGCTTTACCGTGCGGCACATTTAGCACAGGATAAATTGTTTATTGACACGGCAAATGGCATGGTGCGGCAAGGGTTGCTGTTCAGACAGCAGGAATTGCTGGTATTGATTAAGCGTGATTATCCGCAGGTGCGACAGTTGATTTTTAAAATCAACCCTGAACTGGCGCAACATACTGCACGGTGATTGACTTTTTGGCTAAGGACAGACAATGCAGGATATTTATCATTCAATATTTCATTTCGGAAGGATTCTGGGGTCGTTGTTTTATTACGCGCCGCAAGAGGAGCAAAATCAATGGCTGATCACATTTTTCCAGCAGGAAAACTGGCAGACGGATGTCGGTTTTCTCGCACCGCAGAGTATCGAGCGTATTCAAACGGCATTTATGCGCAGCACGACCGATGTGGAACAACTGGCAGCGCAATATCAGCAGCTGTTTATCGGACCGAACAAGCTGCCTGCACCGCCATGGGGGTCGCCGTATCTGGATAAGGATACGGCGACCGTTGGCTCTTCATTACTGGGGATGCGGGATTTTCTGCTGAAAAACCGCATTGAATTGTCACTGCCCCGCAATCAACCTGAAGATCATTTCGGCTTAATGTTAATGCTGCTGGCTTTTCTGGCGGAAAATCAACCGCACTTATTGGCAGAATATCTAACGCAGCATTTGCTGCCGTGGAGTCATCGCTTTTTGACACTGCTTGCCGAGCAGCAGATCTCGGATTTTTATGCCGGACTGGCGCTGCTGGCGGATGCCTTGCTTAATCACTGGCAACAAGCCATGGGGCTACAGGTAAAAGTCATGCCGCTTTATCGTTAGATTAATGTTATCGTCGCTAAAGAAAGGGTTTTTGCCAGCTTTTAGCATGATCTGTCGTATCATAATACTGTGGCAAGTGCGGTAGAAATTTACTGATTTTTACTAATTTGCACAGCGACGAGCCGTTACTGTCGCATCCGTTTATCTATATCGTGTATAGCCGTTTTATCCTTAATTTTTCTTTCTGATTTGAGTTTAAGTCTTAACCTCTGCTGGTTTAGTCTCATCTTGAACATCATTTGACGGTAGTCATCAATTCTGTTGTATCACATCGTTATAGTTATTGCCTGGTAAGCTGTCAATCGTCGAGATAAGGAGAATATATGCAATAACTGTAACTGGGTGGTTTATCCCTTGCTATTAGGTGTAACGAAATGATTTTTTAGTAATTTTTATCATATTGTTTGTATTTAGAGGTGAAAATGAATACTTTAATTGAATTATTAGCAAAAATTGTTGCCCCGATGCAACGTCAATTTATCAATTTTGTTCGTATTGCCATTTGTATTGTGATGGTCTGGATCGGCGGTTTAAAAGTGTGCCAATATGAGGCTGATGGAATTGCCCATTTTGTCGCCAATAATCCATTTCTCAGTTTTTTATATAAAAATGGGGCAAATCTTGTGCCGAATGAAAAAGGTGAAATGGTAAAGGAATATACCCTATATAAAAATCCTGAAGGTAAAATGGTGAGCAAGAATATTGAATGGCATAAACAAAATGGTACTTACACCGCCTCTTATATTATTGGCGCGATGATTGTTACCATCGGTCTGTTGACTTTAGCCGGTATCTGGTCGCCGACATTCGGTATGTTTGGCGGTTTGCTTACCTTTGGTATGTCGATTGTGACTTTGTCGTTTTTAATATTTACGCCTGAAACTTGGGTACCGAATTTAGGGGGAGATATGCCGACACCACATTACGGTTTTCCTTATCTTTCCGCAGCAGGTCGTTTAATTATAAAGGATATTATTATGATGGCAGGCGGGCTGGTGGCGGCTGCCGAATGCGCGAAACGGATTCTGGCGCAGCGTAACGTGGCATAAAAGATGGATTTGGTGACACTTCATCTCAGCGCAGGGGATTGCCTTGCGCTGAAAAAACGCAGTTTTGCCGCCAGTTACTGGAGTTTCAGTGCTGATAGGGGCTATGTCCGGTATTGACTTGGTGCGACACCGAAATAACGTTTAAAGGTTTTACTAAAATGGGATTCTGATTGATAACCGACATCATTGGCAATAGCGAACATGGATTTATTGGAATAGCGCACCAGCATGAGCGCTTTTTGCATACGCAGATCCAGTAATAATTTACCCGGCAATTCGCCGGTTTTTTGTTTGAATAAGCGGATAAAACTGGCGCGTGATACGGCACATAGTTTGGCTAAATTATCCATATTCCACGGATGCTCAGGATGTTGCAGCATGACATTGGCCGCATGAAATAAGCGTTTGTCCTGTAATGCCGCCAGAATACCGGCATTGACGGTATGTGTGTGCAAATAATCTCGGATAAGATAGGTAAACAGTACTGTACATAAAGAATCAATAACTGATTTGCCGGCAAGTAAGGGCAGGGTTTCCTGCTGCAAGAGCGTCAGCAGAGAGGTAATTGCGTGGTTATTTACCGATAAGTGCAGTTCGGGCAGTTGCAGAAATTTCAGCGATGCCTTGCTGGCATAACGAAAATAGCCGCAAAACATTTCAAAATCATGAGATACCGAATTATTATAGCAGACGGTTAGACAGCCTTGCTGCTGTTTGCGAATTGTCTCTACTTGATTTTTCGGTATGGTTGGGCTGCTACTGAGGGTATGTGGCGAACCGTACGGCAGAAAAAACAAATCGCCGGCTTGCAGATGATAACGCTGTTTGTCCGTTTGCAGGAAGCAATGCCCTTGCGAGATCAGATGAAAGATGCCGAGCGCCTCGGGCTGCTGTGGATGAGAAACTATCCAGTCGTCTTGGAAACGGCACAAAATATTGATTTCGCCCTCAATTTTAGTCAGTTGCAGCAAACGATCCAGATAATCCATAACACTCCTTTAGGTTTTAAACAATGCAATTAATTCATTGACTTTCACTCGTTGCACTGAAGATTGGCTGATTGACCGTTGTACTTTCAGCCGTTTTAATTTTGCGCCCCGATAGATCTCACGGGTAAAGCGGGTATCATGATTGGATATAATCACCGGAATTTTACGTTCGCTCGCCGTTTGTTTTGCCAGTGCGGCAAGGGTTTGCTGGTGCAGGAGCGAAAATTCGTTGCCGGCATAACCGGTGAAGTTGCTGTTTTGCGTCAGTGGTGCATAGGGCGGATCACAATAAATCACCGAGTGTTCGTCAGCAAATTTAAAAGCTTCCTGAAAATCTGCGCAAATAAACACCGCACTTTGTGCTTTTTGAGCAAAATAACGCAGTTCCGCTTCCGGAAAATAATGTTTTTTATAGCTGCCGAAAGGCACATTGAACTCATTTTTTGAGTTATAGCGGCAAAGCCCGTTAAAGCCGAAACGGTTCAGATACAGAAATAAGACTGAACGTTCAAAACTGTTTTGTGAACGGTTAAACTGCTCGCGCCGCTGATAATAGTAGGCCGCGCTGTTGGCATCGGGATGGACGAACAGCACGCGGCAGGCGTCAATATAGTGCTCGACATCCTGTTTTACAATATTGAACAGATTGATTAAATCGGGATTTATGTCCGCCAGTACATAGCGTTCAAACTGACTGTTCAGGAAAACCGAACCGGCGCCGACAAAGGGTTCAATTAGACACTGCTTTTTTTTAGGCAACAGTTTATTGATTTCTTCAGTTAAACGAAATTTACCACCCGCCCATTTCAGGAAAGGGCGGTGTTTTAGGTGGGATTTTGTTGCGAAACGGGGCGGTTGCATTCGGTCAGTCGTTTTGTGAGCAGCGACGGATTGCCGCTACAACCGAGGCTTGATCGGGATCGGTTGTAACATAAGCCTGACCTAATGATTTCAGCAGTACCAGACGCAATTTGCCTGCCAACACTTTTTTATCGCGCAGCATATACGGCAGATAATCTTCTGGCTGCATCGTATCCGGCGAGACGGTTGGCAGATTGGCACGAGCTAACAGTCTTTCCAATCGTGCGGCTTCGTTAAACGTCAGATCGCCGCGCATTTCCGATAATGCCGCCGCCATCATACAGCCGATTGCCACCGCTTCACCGTGCAGCAGGTTGCCGTAGCCGAGATGCGTTTCAATCGCATGCCCGAAGGTATGTCCTAAATTCAGTAACGCGCGGTCGCCTTGTTCCGTTTCATCACGGGCAACTACATCGGCTTTCAGCTGACAGCAGCAGGCGATACATTGTTGTAGCGCCGGTTGATCCAACGCGATCAGGGCGTCCATGTGCTGTTCCAGCCATTCAAAAAAAGCATAATCCAAAATCGCGCCGTATTTTATGACTTCCGCCAGACCGGCGCTCACTTCGCGTTTGGGCAGTGAGTTTAACGTCAGGGTGTCGATAATCACGGCGCAAGGTTGATAAAAGGCGCCGATCATATTTTTACCCAGCGCATGATTAACGGCGGTTTTGCCGCCGACGGAAGAATCCACTTGCGCCAGTAAGGTGGTGGGAATTTGAATAAAGCGCACGCCGCGTTGATAGCTTGCCGCCGCATAACCTGCCACATCGCCGATCACACCGCCACCTAATGCGATAATAGTGGTGTCTCTGCCGTGGTTGGATTGCAACAGGGCAGTGAAAATCAGGTTCAGGGAGTCAAGCGTTTTGTATTTTTCTCCGTCCGGCAGTTGTACTTGCTCTACAACGCAGCCGATATTTTCCAGCGTTGTTGTCACCGGTGTCAGATAATATTGTGCGACGGTCGGATTAGTGACGATCATGACCTTATCTCCGCTCTTGAGCGGATATACCGCCGGATCCGATAATAATCCTGCGCCGATATGAATAGGATAACCGCGTTCTTTTAATTCCACATTAACGCACAACATACTGATTTCCTTTTGGTAACAATTAACCGTTGAAATTTTCAATTAAATCGACGATCTGACCTGCCATTACTTTGGCGCTTTGTTCGTCCGTCGGCAGGGTAATGTCTGCCACTTCACGATACAGCGGATTACGGATCTGCGCCAGTTCTTCCAGCACTTGCCGCGGATCATCCACATTTTGCAACAGCGGGCGTTTTTTATCGCGCTGTGTGCGCTGGAATTGCTTATCTACCGTGGTTTCCAGATAAATGACGATACCGCGTGCGGATAAATGATTGCGGTTGTCCTTCGATAACACTGCGCCACCGCCAGTAGAAAGTACGATCCCCTGTTTCTGAGTGAGTTCGTTGATAATGCGCTCTTCACGTTTTCTGAATCCGACTTCGCCTTCCACATCAAAAATCCAGCTAATGTCGGCGCCGGCACGCTGCTCAATTTCTGTATCCGTATCAATGAAGTCCATGCCGAGGAGTTGCGCCAACTGACGACCGATAGTGCTTTTACCTGCCCCCATCGGTCCGATCAAGAAAATATTACGTTTTTCTGCCATTTCTTGTTTATTCTTCTTAAATTAATTAAAACAAATTGATCTTTTCACCAAATAAAAAACGCAACCACAAAGCATAAACATGTGGCTGTCAAAAGATCACCCAAAAAAATAAGTGAGATTATCGCAATAAATGCTTACCTTTTTCAACCTTCCAGACAGATTTATTTCCTCTCCGGGGAAATTTTTAAAGTGCGGTCTGTTTTGGACGCGTTTTTTTCTACGTTGAAATTATTCGGGCGCTGTCCGGGCTGTAGAATATGCGGTGTGACAAAAATGACTAACTCCCGCTTTTGGTGTCGCTCGCTTTCCTTGCTGAATAAGCGTTTTACCAGCGGAATGTCGCCTAGCAGTGGCACTTTGTCCGTGCCTTTGGTGATCGTATCGTGAAAGACGCCGCCCAGCACGATAGTTTCGCCGTCGCGGGCGAACACCTGCGTATTAATTTCTTGTTTATCAATGGAAACGACTTCACTGTGTCCGTATGTGATGCGGTTGCCCGGTGAATTCTGACTGACAACCAGATCCAGCAGTATGGTATTGTCCCGTGAGATATGCGGTGTGACTTCTAATCCCAGCACCGCTTCACGGAATTCTACCGACTGAATGTCATTTTTGGTATTGCTGACAAGATAGGGAATTTCCGTCCCTTGTTTGATACTGGCACTTTGTTTGTTGGTCGTCAACAAGCGCGGACTGGCGATGATTTCGACATTATTTTCTCGTTCCAGCGCGGTTAATTCCAAATCCAGTAACCGACCGTTGATTTTAGCGATTTGCAACGCAACGGAACCAGCCGGGGTAGTTGCCGTGCCGAAATTAACGTTGAGTTGATTGGTAATATTGTCGAATCCGTTGGCATTCAGGCTGCCGCTGATTTTATGACTGGTTTCCGTAGCGTTAAAAATACCCCAGCGCACGCCCAGTTCTTTCAGACTTTCGTCGCTGATCGTGACAATGCGCGCTTCAATGGCGATTTGTTCGATCGGCTTGTCCATGTCGGCAATCAGGCGTTTAATTTGCTGAACAATTTGTTTTTCATCCCGCAGCAGTAACAGATTGGCGCGTTCATCAAATGCGATACTGCCGTTCGGTGACAACAGTGAACCGCTGCCACCGGTTAGCGATTTCATCACTTCGGTCGCTTTCGCGTAATGCAGCTTGACGGATGCGGTAGTCAGCGCCGGCGTTTCGATAAGGGGAAGCTGCGCGGGTTCATCCGGCAGCGGTGTGGCAGCAAATTGTGCGGTAGTTTGGCCGGCAACTTTGCCGAGATAATAAATGTCATTTTCCCGCCATAACTCAAGCTGTTTGATTTTAGCCACCGCGTGTAACAGTTGATCAATATCGGTATGGTTTAATTGCAGAGAGACGGTGCCTTCCAGTTCATCGTCGATAATCAGGTTAATATTCTGTTCCAGCGCCAGCTGCTGCAAGGTGGGAACCAATGGCGCCTGCTTCAGACGAATGGAGAAAGCGGGGTTTTCAGTCGCCGCCGCGAAAGGGCAAAAACACAATAAAAACAGACCGCACTTTAAATATAAAGGAAGATATTTCATCTCGCCCCCTAGAACGTCACTGTAACCGTACTCGGTTGAGTGCAGTTTGTTTCTTGCTGCCAGCGCAGAAAACGGATTTGGCGCGTATCAATATTGTCAATTTTGAGTTTTTCACGGGCGATAAAATCCCCTTGACGAACACTGAACAGCGCATGATTTTTCGCCGTCAACAATATTTCGCTATGTTGCGGATGGAGCACCACGCCGATAATGGTGAATTCATCAAAGGCGGTATCACCGGCGACTACCGGTTGTCCCGCGTAACAAGCTGTGTCCGTTTGTTGCGTTTGAGCGCTAGACGGTGCGCTATCGGTCGCGCTTGGATTACGTCTGGTTTTATCGAAAGGATCTGCCCCTGCGGGCGGGATACTCATGATAACCATAACAATCAACAGCATTTTTTTTAGCATCGTTGTTCACCTTAAGCAAAATGTAAGCGGAGTAACAGGTCAATTCGAATGGAAGTGGCATGGTGGTCGTTGTCTGCGCGATTAATTTGCAGCGAAACGACGTTCAGTTGTTTGTTGGCGGTTAAAAGTGCGGTCATAAATTGATTAAAATCGGTAAAGTGCCCCTCTAATTGTAGGTGCAGCTGCGGATTTCGGATAAATTCCCAGTCACTGACAAGCAGCCGTAGGTCGGTTGGTAAGAATTGTCGCACCTGTCGGTTTATTGCCGGCAAGGCTGCGGTTAAGCGCGGATCCAACGCTTGTTGGACAGATTTCTGCTGCAATGCAGTCAATAAGTTTTGTTGGTGTGTCAGCTGCTGGTTTTTGTCATTTAATGCCTGTTCCAGCTGAAGTAATAGGCGGGATTGCTGAATATAGCCGCTCAGCGGAAAGGCAATTAAAAACAGCCCTAACAGGCTTAACCACAGATTTTGCTGCAGCGGTGTCAAGGCGGCCAATTTACCGAATAAGTTGTGCGGATTGTTGAGTACGCCGTTTTTCATTGCGCCTCCTTCAATGTCAGACCGAATTCAAACCATAATGTCGTCTGCTGCGGCGTGAAAGCGGTCAGCTTAGCCTCCAAAAGCCACGGGTGTGTACTCAGAAAGTGCTGAATCCGTTCAAATTCCTGTTGATATTCAACCTGCCCTTTGAGTTTCGATTGAGCGGTAGAAAGGGTCGCTTCGGATAATTCACCCTGCTCCAGCGGCAGTTGGGTGAGCAGTTCCAGAAAACGCAGCGCCGCTGCCGACGGTACTGACGTTTGTTCTTCCTTCCCGGCATAATGGTGGCGCAGCTTATTGGTCTGTTCAATGCGTTGCGTCAGCTGGTGCGATAACTGATGCAGTTGGCGATGATAGTCGCTGACGATGTGCCGTTGTTGCTGTATCAAGTACAACAGATAAGTGCCGATGAACGCACTGCACAATAAACAGCACAGACTTTTCCATAAAAACACGTTCAGTTTTTGTCGGTGGCGATATAAGCGCCAAGGTAACAAATTAATCGCAACGGGTTTTTGCATGCTTGGGCGCTCCGATTAATGCGTTATCTGCGGCGAATCACGGTGCCATAAAGCGTTGCCCAAGGCAATCACTGGGAGGTCAGTTTCGATTACCTGCCAATGGTCGGGAAAAGGCTGTGCCGGCATTAAATGGCTATAAACATAGATTGAACGCGGCTGACGGTGATAAGATTGACAGAACTGCTCATAAAGTGCGGTCAAATTGCGGTCAGTTTGTTGGGTGACATTCACCTGCTGTGCGGTTTGCTGGATAGCAAGGTTTATCTGTTCGTCCTGATAAATAAACAGCGCATCGTCATCAACGGTTTCATCCAGCAGGTAGAGAAACGCGCGAACTATGGCGTTGATATTACTGTCTAATATGCTGATTGGCAGCGGAGAATACTGCCGGATATATTTTTCTGCGATGTCCTGCCGAACGGCGAAAATATCTAAGCGAATGCCCTGTGTTAACGGAGTGGCGACATAATCAAACCAGATATTATCCACTGGCGTCGGCAGTGCGTTTTGCAGTAGAAAACGGCATTGCTGTTCGGATTCCGCCGGGCTAAGGTGGTGGGGCAGCAGTATAGACTGCGTCCAGACATATAATCCCGGAATGGAGATGATAAAACTGAGATTGTTGCGCCGTTCCTGGGCGATGTGACCCATAGCCGCACGGAGTTTAGCAAGGGATAAGGGCGGGGTTAAAACGGCAGACTGCGCTCGGTCGTGCTGATCGAACCATAGGCAGTGGTAATGATTTTCGGTTTTCTGCAACCCGATTTGCAGCGGAGAACGGGGAGTTTTATGGCGACTGAACATTGGCTCTTTACCTTATCTTTACACTTAAAATGTTACTTTTAACTTTTGATTTATATCGGTTGTCTTTATACTTACGGACTACATTGCCGTTATTTACCGAGTAGATAGGGGTTAAGTTTTTCTGATTATTTTCTATATTGCATTAAACAAGAGAGAATTTTACGATGCGGATCGCAAAATTAATATTGAGTACCCTGTTGACTATCGTCGTGTTGGGCTGTGTTGTGGCCGGAATTTTATATATTCAGCTTAAAAGCGACCTTCCGAATGTGGAAACGCTGAAAAATGTTGAATTGCAGCAACCGATGCAAATTTATACCGCAGACGGTAAATTAATCGGCGAAGTGGGCGAGCAGCGCCGCATTCCAGTGAAACTGGAGCATGTGCCGAAAAAGCTGATTGAAGCGGTTCTGGCGACGGAAGACAGCCGTTTTTATGAACATCACGGGCTGGATCCGGTGGGGATTATGCGCGCGGTTTCAGTGGCGATCAGCAAAGGCGGCGCATCGCAGGGCGCCAGCACCATTACTCAGCAGTTGGCAAGAAACTTCTTTTTAACGCCGGAAAAAAATCTGATCCGTAAAGCCAAAGAAGCGATTTTAGCTATTGAAATCGAAAATACCCTGAATAAAGATGAAATTCTTGAATTGTATTTGAATAAAATTTATTTGGGTTATCGCGCCTATGGTGTGGCTGCGGCGGCAAAAACCTATTTTGGTAAAGACCTTGAACAGCTTACGTTGTCAGAAATGGCGGTGATTGCCGGCTTGCCGAAAGCACCCTCCACCATGAACCCGCTGTATTCTCCGAAACGTGCGGAAGAGCGCCGCAATGTGGTGTTGGGGCGTATGCTGGATATGAAATTTATCAGTAAAGAAGAATATGAACAGGCGCTGCACGAGCCGATTGTCGCCAGCTATCACGGCGCGCAGCTGGATTTCCGTGCCGATTATGTCACCGAAATGGTACGTCAGGAAATGGTGAAACGTTTCGGCGAGGAAAATGCCTATACCAGCGGTTATAAGGTTTATACCACCGTGCTGTCGAAAGATCAGTCGGAAGCGCAAAAAGCGGTCAGAAACAATGCGATTGCCTATGATATGCGCCACGGTTATCGCGGTGGTGCGCCCTTATGGAAGAAAGACGAAGCCCCATGGGAACACGACAGAATTATCGGTTTTTTAAGAAAACTACCGAATTCCGATCCGTTTATTCCGGCTGCGGTGCTGAGTACTGACAAAAACGGGGTGGAATTGCTGTTGGCAAACGGGGATAACATGACGCTATCCAATGGAGCGATGCGTTGGGCGGGCAAAAGAACCCCGAAAACCGGAGAGCAAATCTGGATTCGTCAAAATGGTGAAGATGGTTGGATATTGGGACAGATTCCGGAAGTCAATTCCGCACTGGTGTCATTAAACAGTGATAATGGCGCGATTGAGGCGATTGTGGGCGGATTCAGTTTTGAACAGAGTAAGTTTAACCGTGCTACACAGTCTTTAGTTCAGGTCGGTTCATCAATTAAACCGTTTATCTATGCCGCCGCGCTGGAAAAAGGATTAACGCTGTCCAGCGTGTTGCAGGATGCACCGATCAGCATTAAAAAACCCGGTCAGCAGGTATGGATGCCAAAAAATTCACCGAACCGTTATGACGGACCGATGCGTTTACGTGTGGGGCTGGGACAGTCGAAAAATATGATCGCAGTGCGTGCTATGCAAATGGCGGGAATTGATTTTACTGCGGATTTCTTACAGCGTTTCGGCTTCAAACGTGAGCAGTATTTTGCCAGTGAGGCGTTGGCGCTGGGGGCGGCATCTTTCACACCGCTGGAAATGGCGCGCGCTTATGCCGTGTTTGATAACGGCGGATTTTTAATCGATCCTTATCTGATAGAGAAAATTCTGGATAATTCGGGTAAAGAAATCTTTTTGGCTAACCCGAAAATTGCCTGTATTGAATGTAATCAGATTCCGGTGGTGTATGGTGAAACGGAAAAACTGGACGGATTTAAAAATATTGATTTAACCGCGGCAGATCATCTGGAACGCACGGACAGCAATACCAACGGTGAAGAAGTGGATCAGGACGGAGAAGAGGCCGATGTGCCCGAACTGAACGCCGGCAGCGGCAAACTGGAAGACGGTACGGTGGACTTTATGGCGGATGCCAGAACCTCGGATTCTCAGGTGCAGTATGCACCGCGGGTAATTAGCGGCGAGCTGGCGTTTTTAATCCGCAGCGCGCTGAACACCGCCATTTTCGGCGAAAAAGGACTGGGCTGGAAAGGCACCAGTTGGCGCATGGCAAAAGAGTTTTCCCGACAGGACATCGGTGGCAAAACCGGCACCACCAATAATTCCAAGGTGGCCTGGTATGCGGGATTCGGGGCAAACATCACCACTGCGGTGTATGTTGGATTTGACGATAATAAGCGCAATCTTGGGCGCGGTGAAGCTGGTGCTCAGACCGCCATGCCAGCGTGGATTGCCTATATGAAGACCAGCCTGAGCGATATTCCGGAACGACAATTGGCGCTGCCGGAGAATATTGTGCAGAAAAATATTGATACTCGCTCCGGTTTGTTGTCCAACGGCGGCGGGCGCAGCGAATATTTTATCAAGGGAACGGAGCCGAAGCGCGCCTATGTGGAAGAACGCGGATATTATGTACCGCCTGAACTGCAACAGCGTCTGAACGGTGGCTTCGGTCAGTCGGAACCGCAGGAATTATTCTGAATCTTATGCAAAACTCACCGCACTTTTAAAGTGCGGTCTCTTTTTTATTGATTTTTAAAGGCGGATGTTATGTTGAGTTATCGTCACAGTTTTCATGCCGGTAATCATGCCGACGTATTGAAACATTTGGTTTTAATGCTGATTATTGAAAGCCTGCAACAAAAAGAAAAAGGATTTTATTATTTGGATACGCATGCCGGTGTAGGGCGTTATCGTTTATTCGGCGATGAAGCGGAAAAAACCGGCGAGTTTGCCGAAGGAATCGGGCGGCTGTGGGAGCGCCAAGATTTACCGGAGGAAGTGGCGCGCTACACGGCGTTGATCAGGAAAATCAATCACGGCGGAAAGGCGTTACGCTATTATGCCGGTTCACCGCTGATTGCAGCAAGTCTATTGCGCCCGCAGGATCGCGCCCTGTTGACGGAGCTGCATCCGTCGGATTATCCTTTACTACGCAATAATTTTAAGCAGTTTGACAATGTGACGAGCAAACGGGATAACGGTTTTCAGCAGCTGAAAGCCACATTACCGCCGCTAGAACGGCGCGGTTTGGTGCTGATCGACCCGCCTTATGAACTGAAAACGGATTACGATCTGGTGGTGCAAGCGGTGATCGAGGGTTACAAGCGGTTTGCCACCGGCATCTATGCGATTTGGTATCCGGTGGTGCTGCGCCAGCAGACTAAGCGTATTATTAAAGGGCTGGAGGCAAGTGGTATCCGTAAGATTTTGCAAATCGAACTGGCACTACGTCCGGATTCGGATCAGCGCGGCATGACTGCAAGCGGCATGATTGTGATTAATCCGCCGTGGACGCTGGAAGCGCAGATGCGGCGGGTTCTGCCTTATTTGAGCCGAGTGTTGGTGCCGGAAGGAACCGGCAATTGGTCACTGCAATGGATCGTGCCGGAGTAAGAAAATACCAATCGGATTAATTCACTCAGACGTTTTGTATCGAGTGATGATTTTGGGCAGAATAGTAGGAATTTTTGATGAAATCGGGAGATTATGATGAGCAGACATTATGATTATTTAGCTATCGGTGGCGGTAGTGGCGGTATTGCGTCTATTAACCGCGCAGCAAGTTACGGTAAAAAATGCGCTATTATTGAAGCAAAATATTTAGGCGGTACCTGCGTTAATGTGGGCTGCGTACCGAAAAAAGTGATGTGGTACGGCGCACAGGTGGCGGAAGCGATTAAACTTTATGCACCGGACTACGGTTTTGACGTTAGCTTGAATCGCTTTGATTTCGCCAAATTAGTGGCAAACCGTCAGGTGTATATCGGACGTATTCACACCTCATACGAAAATGTGCTAGCGAAAAATAATGTGGATGTGATTCAGGGATGGGCGAAATTTGTGGATGCCAACACCGTTGAGGTGAACGGTGAACGGATTAGTGCGGATCATATTTTGATCGCCACCGGCGGTCGTCCGAGTCGTCCGGCAATTAAAGGCGCGGAATACGGCATTGATTCCGACGGCGTATTTGCGCTGAACACGCTGCCGAAACGCGTGGCGGTGGTCGGTGCCGGTTATATTGCGGTAGAGCTTGCCGGCGTGCTAAACAGTTTGGGCGCCGACACCCATTTGTTTGTGCGTCGCCATGCACCGTTGCGCAATTTCGACCCTTTAATTACAGATACCTTAGTAGAGGTGATGGCGCAGGACGGTATTCATCTGCATACCCACGCAATTCCGCAGGAAGTGGTAAAAAATGCGGACGGTTCGCTAACGCTGAAACTGGAAGACGGACGCGAGCAGGTTACCGATACCTTAATTTGGGCTATCGGACGTGAACCGAATACCGATAAATTAAATCTGGATGCTGTCGGTGTAAAAACCAATTCGCAGGGCTTTATTCAGGTCGATAAATATCAGAACACCAGCGCCAAAAATATTTATGCGGTCGGTGATATTATTGAGGGCGGCATTGAACTGACACCGGTTGCGGTGGCGGCGGGACGGCGTTTATCGGAACGATTGTTCAACCATAAACCGACCGAACATCTGGATTACAATCTGGTGCCGACGGTCGTGTTCAGCCATCCACCGATCGGTACGATCGGGCTTACCGAACCGAAAGCGGTCGAGCGGTACGGGGCTGAAAATGTGAAAGTGTATACTTCTTCTTTCACACCGATGTACAGTGCGGTGACGGCGCATCGTCAGCCTTGTCGAATGAAGTTGGTGTGTGCGGGTAAGGAAGAGCGAATTGTCGGTTTGCACGGCATTGGTTTCGGCGTGGATGAAATGATTCAAGGTTTTGCAGTGGCGATCAAAATGGGTGCTACGAAAGCGGACTTTGACAATACCGTTGCCATTCACCCGACCGGTTCGGAAGAATTCGTGACTATGCGTTAAGGTCTTTGGCGGGAAAAGTGCGGTCGGATTTTACGGCGTTTTTCCCGTTATCCGTCTGATATTCCATATTCTTGGAAAATCCAATCATATTTATGATTGGATTTTTTATCCGTTTGGCATATTATCTTGCTGTTATCAGCGAAAAATAAAAGACATTTCTTATAAAAAAGTTTTGCTGTCGGCATATAAAACAGCATAATCGCGGTAAAAAAACACCGCACTTTTGACAAGCCTTGATCTTTATCAAACCGCCCCAATATCAGAGCATAATTCCGCATTTTGACATAAGAGAGTAGATATGAACGCAAAACGAACTAAACAAAAGATTATCCCGGTTCTGCCGTTGCGTGACGTGGTAGTGTTTCCTTATATGGTGATGCCGCTGTTCGTCGGCAGAGCGAAGTCAATCCGCAGTCTTGACGAAGCCATGGAAAGCGGAAAGCAATTATTGCTGGTTTCGCAAAAACAGGCAGATCTGGAAGAACCGACCGTGGATGACATGTATGATGTCGGCACTATTGCCAATATCATTCAGTTGCTGAAATTGCCGGACGGTACGGTAAAAGTGCTGGTTGAAGGGCAGCAACGAGCAAAAATCTGGCATTTGGAGGATAACGGCGAATTTTTCTCCGCCACTGTCGATCCGATCGAGACCCAATTCGGCGATGAGAAAGAACTTGAAGTGGTAAAAAACGCCGTGTTGAGTGAATTTGAGAAATATGCCGGTTTGAATAAAAAACTTCAGCCGGATGTGTTGGCGGCGCTGCAACGTATCGGTGATGTCGAGCGTTTAAGCGATACTATGGCTGCTCACATGCCGGTTTCTGTGCGCCAGAAGCAGGCCGTATTGGAATTGGCTAACGTGGAAGCGCGTCTGGAATATTTGCTTGGTTTAATGGAAAGCGAAGCGGATTTATTGCAGGTGGAAAAACGCATCCGCGGCAGAGTGAAAAAACAGATGGAAAAAAGCCAGCGCGATTATTATCTGAATGAGCAAATGAAAGCCATTCAGAAAGAACTCGGCGAAGGTGAAAATGCCATTGATGAAGTGGAACAGCTGCGGCAGAAAATTGAAGAAGCGAAAATGCCGCAGGAAGCGCGCGAAAAAACGCTGGCAGAACTGCAAAAGTTGAAGATGATGTCGCCGATGTCCGCTGAAGCGACCGTGGTACGCAGCTATATTGATTGGATGTTACAGGTGCCTTGGTATAAACGTAGCAAAGTGAAAAAAGACATTGCCAAGGCGCAGGAAATCTTGGATGCCGACCATTATGGTCTGGAACGGGTGAAAGAACGTATTCTGGAATATCTGGCGGTACAAAGTCGTTTAAATCAGATCAAGGGTCCGATTCTGTGTTTGGTCGGCCCGCCGGGAGTGGGGAAAACTTCACTGGGACAGTCTATTGCTAATGCCACCGGACGTAAATATGTGCGTATGGCGCTCGGCGGCGTGCGCGATGAAGCGGAAATTCGCGGGCACCGTAAAACCTATATCGGTTCGCTGCCGGGTAAACTGATTCAGAAAATGGCGAAAGCCGGCGTGAAAAATCCCCTGTTTTTGCTGGATGAGATCGATAAAATGACTTCCGATATGCGCGGTGATCCCGCCTCGGCTTTGCTGGAAGTACTTGATCCGGAACAGAACTCACATTTTAATGATCATTATTTGGAAGTGGATTATGACCTGTCGGACGTAATGTTTGTGGCGACCTCCAATTCAATGCACATTCCGGGCCCGCTGTTGGATCGTATGGAAGTCATTCGCCTGTCCGGCTATACGGAAGATGAAAAACTGAATATTGCCACCCGTCATTTACTGGCGAAACAGATTACGCGCAACGGTTTGAAAGCCGGCGAGCTGACGATTGAAGACAATGCGATTATTGACATTATTCGTTATTACACTCGCGAAGCGGGCGTGCGTAATCTGGAACGCGAGATTTCAAAAATCTGCCGTAAAGCGGTGAAAAAACTGCTGCTTGACCCGGCATTGAAATCCATTACCGTTAACGCGGATAACCTGCATGATTATCTTGGCGTGAAACGTTTTGAGTTCGGACGTGCCGATACGCAAAATCGAGTGGGAGAAGTCACCGGGCTGGCGTGGACTGAAGTGGGCGGCGATTTATTGACCATTGAGACCGCTTCTGTGCTGGGCAAAGGCAAACTGACGTTTACCGGTTCGCTCGGCGATGTGATGAAAGAGTCCATTCAGGCGGCGATGACCGTAGTCCGCGCACGGGCGGAAAAACTGGGCATTGCGTCGGATTTTTATGAAAAACGCGATATTCATATTCACGTGCCGGACGGCGCAACGCCGAAAGACGGTCCGAGCGCCGGGATCGCCATGTGTACCGCACTGGTTTCCTGTCTGACCGGCAATCCGGTTAAATCGGAAGTGGCGATGACCGGTGAAATCAGCCTGCGCGGTAAAGTTCTGCCAATCGGCGGCTTAAAGGAAAAGCTGCTGGCAGCGCATCGCGGCGGTATTAAAACCGTGATTATTCCGAAAGAAAACGTGAAAGATCTGGAAGAGATTCCGGATAATGCGAAGAATAATCTGACTATTCATGCGGTGGAAAATATCGACGAAGTGCTGAGTATCGCGTTGGAAAATCCGCCGGAAGGCGTCGAGTTCGTCAAACTCACTCCGGTGAATAAAGTTAAACCCCGTCGGGGTCGCAAAACCGCACCGCGTTTAAGTGCGGTCAATTAATTCAGCGTTTTTTAGGTTTTACATCACATAATCTTTAATAAGCCGGATTGTTGAATCCGGCTTATTTTATCGTGCCAATAAGCTGAGTTTCGATTATAATCTGTCAAATTTCATTTAAATATAACATTTATAGGATAACTTCAATGTTAATGGAAAAACTCAACGGTGCGTCAAACAGCATCCTGTGGAAAATTGTGTTTAGTCTTATCGGGGTCTCGTTCGTACTGAGCGGTGTTGCCGGTTATGTGTTTACTCAGGTGGACAATTCGGCTGCGAAAGTCAACGGACAGGAAATTTCCCAGCAAATTTTTTTACAGCAATATAATGATGAATATCAGAAAATGAGCCAGCAGTTGGGTGCGCAGTTTGCCGCGGTGGCGGATTCGCCGGAATTTACCAACGGGCTGAGACAGACGATTTTAAACCGGCTGATTGATCAGGAATTGCTGCGTCAGTATGCCACGGAATTGAAACTGGATGCGGCCGACAGCCAGATTACGCAGGCGATCGTCACCACCCCAGCGTTTCAGAGCGAAGGCAAATTCGATAACCGTCTGTATCAGCAAATGCTGGCGGCAAACGGGCTTAACGGCGATACCTATGCGCAATACGTGCGGGAAGGATTACGCTTCGAACAACTGCAAAGCGGCTTAGTCAGTTCCGATTTTATTGTGCCAGCACAGGCGGACAATCTTGCAAAATTGTTTTTTCAGCAGCGTGACGTTCGTTTTGCCGTTTTTCCCTTAGCGGATGAAGTGGCGAAACAACAGGTAACGGAGCAGGAAATCAAATCCTATTATGAATCAAACCGCGCCGCATTTGCAGTGCCGGAATCGGTTAAAGTGCAGTACATTGATTTGACCCGTGCCGTTGCGGAAAAAAATGTCAATGTTAGCGATGTGGAAGTAGCGCAGTATTATCAGGATAACAAAGCGCAGTATATGACTCAGCGTTTGGCGCATATTCAGTTGCCGACCGAACAGGAAGCCAAAACGGTTTACGACAGCTTACAAAAAGGTGAGGATTTTGCTGCGTTGGCGAAACTGTATTCGGCGGATAAAATTTCCGGCGCACAGGGCGGCGATCTGGACTGGGTGGTCGCCGGTATGATGCCACCGGCATTCGAAGAGGCGGCGGCTAAACTAGAAATCGGTCAATACAGCCAGCCGGTGAAAGTGGATAACGCCTATCATATTATTAAACTTGAAGACGAAAAAGTGCGTCCGCTGGAGCAGGTGAAAGATGACATTGCGGCGAAAATCCGCAATGATCTGGCGGTTAATGAGTTTTATGCGTTGGAAAAACGCGTGAATGAGAAAGCCTTTGAAAATCCGGAAAATTTGAATGCGGCGGCACAGGCAGCGAATGTAAAAGTGCAGGAAACCGGTTATTTTTCTCGTAAGGATATTCCGGCGGAGCTGAATTATTCCAATTTGGTATCGACGATGTTTGATTCCGATATCGCTCAGGGCGGTTCAAATTCCGAAGCCATTAATGTGGGCGATCAGCATTCCATTGTGGTGCGGGTAGTAGAACACAAACCGGAAGGCGTAAAAACATTGGAAGAGGCGCAGGCGGATATCGGTGCTTATCTGAAACAGCAAAAAGCGGAGAAAATCGTGCTTGCCGAAGCGGAAAAATCCGTACAGGCATTATCCGCCGATAGTGCAGCCGCATTACCTGAACAGGTGAGATTCGGTGAATCGGAAAAATGGGTATATGCCGAAAATAAAGACCCGACATTAAACAATGTGATTTTCTCAATGACAAAACCGTCTGATAAACCGGTGTATGCAGCGGCAAAAACTGCAGACAACAATGTGGTGGTGATTGAATTAAGTCGGGTTCAGGACGGCAAACTGAATGCCGAACAGCTCCGGCAGTTCCGCCGTCAGTTGGAGCAAGTGCGTCAAACGGAATTACAGTCGGCATTGTTAACGGCTTTACGCAGCAAAGCCAAGATTGAAATTAATGAAGACTTTATGCGGCAGGAATAATAATATTGTACCGATATTGGTTGCAAACATACTCCCGTTTTGGTGCGGGAGTATTTTTGGGCTAAAAATCGCAGTGCGAGCGCGATATTTTATGTTTTCAGTAAAATTCGCTAGTTTTTGACCGCACTTTATGGTATAAAGCACGCCGTTGTTTTGAATTTCTCAAAATAATCGTTAAATAAACTTTTTATTTTAAATCACACACATATCGTTCGGGTAAATCGGGGTGCCAAACGGTCGATTTGCTTGGTATGTGGAGGCTAAACCCCAAACAAAAGGAAATTTATCATGGCACAAGTTTCAATGCGCGAAATGCTACAGGCTGGCGTTCACTTCGGTCACCAAACCCGTTACTGGAATCCAAAAATGAAACCGTTCATTTTCGGACCGCGCAACGGTGTTCACATCATTAATTTGGAAAAAACCGTTCCGATGTTCAACGACGCACTGGCCGAGTTAACCCGTATTGCAAGCAACAACGGTAAAATTCTGTTCGTCGGTACCAAACGTGCGGCGACCGAAGCGGTTCAGGCAGCGGCATTAGACTGTCAGCAGTACTATGTAAATCATCGCTGGTTAGGTGGTATGCTGACTAACTGGAAAACCGTTCGTCAATCCATTAAACGCTTGAAAGATTTAGAAACTCAGTCTCAAGACGGTACTTTCGAAAAATTAACCAAGAAAGAAGCGTTAATGCGCAGCCGTGAGATGGAAAAACTTGAATTAAGCCTGGGCGGTATCAAAGATATGGCTGGTTTGCCGGATGCGGTTTTCGTTATTGGTGCAGATCATGAACATATTGCGATCAAAGAAGCGAACAATCTGGGTATTCCGGTATTTGCCATCGTTGATACCAATTCTGATCCTGACGGTATTGATTTTGTTATCCCGGGCAATGATGACGCGGCGCGTGCAATTCAGTTGTATCTTTCCGCGGCAGCGGCGGCGGTAAAAGAAGGTCGCGGTCAGGAAGCGGTAACGGAAGAAAATTTCGTTGAAGCTGAAAAAACCGAAGCGGCGGAATAATTCAGCTGAGTAAGGCGCAAGCCCTTATTAATCACAATGATTAATTGGTTGGCAGGGGGCTTTCGGTTCCCTGCTTTTTTCATATAAAAGTGCGGTAAAAAATCGTACGGAATTGTGTGAACAGAGGATTTTAACATGGCTGAAATTACAGCATCATTAGTAAAAGAACTTCGTGATCGTACCGGCGCAGGTATGATGGAATGTAAAAAAGCATTAGTTGAAGCGAATGGCGATATTGAATTGGCCATCGACAATATGCGTAAATCAGGTCAGGCTAAAGCGGCGAAAAAAGCGGGTCGTGTAGCAGCTGAAGGTGTGATCATCGCACGTGTTGAAAATGGTCGCGGTGTATTGGTGGAAATGAACTGTGAAACCGACTTCGTCGCCAAAGATTCCGGTTTCCAAGCGCTAGCTAATGAAATTGCGGATTATGCATTGGCGCATCCGGGCATTAAAATTGAAGAATTACAGGCGCAGTTTGAAGAAAAACGTGCCGCATTAGTAGCGAAAATCGGTGAAAATATGACTATCCGTCGTGTGGCTGAAATTGCCGGTGATGTGATCGGTTCATACCTGCACGGTGCGAAAATCGGTGTGTTGGTAGCAGCCTCCAATGCGGATGATGAATTGGTTAAACATGTTGCGATGCACGTAGCGGCAAGCCGTCCGGATTATGTCAATCCAAGCGATGTGCCGGCCGATGTGGTTGAACATGAGCGCAACATTCAAGTGGATATTGCGATGCAGTCCGGTAAACCGCGTGAAATCGCAGAGAAAATGGTTGAAGGTCGTATGAAAAAATTCACCGGTGAAGTATCTCTGACTGGTCAGCCGTTTGTTATGGATCCATCTAAATCCGTTGGTGATTTATTGAAAGAAAGAGGTGCGCAGGTCAGCGGATTCTTACGTTTTGAAGTAGGCGAAGGGATCGAAAAAGTAGAGAGCGATTTTGCAGCCGAAGTAGCGGCTATGTCAAAAGCGTAATTGCTCGCATTGATACATCGAAAAGCAAGTCTGAAGACTTGCTTTTTTGTTATCCTTTTGGCAGCGGTATGCTAACGGCCGGATCATCCGGCGCGTGAATGGTTTCAATAATATGTTTTAAACCGTAATCATCCGTATCGGGTTGATCATCAAATAAATTCGCGGCTTTATTCAGCTGCGGATTATCAATACCGATCCAATTGGCAATATCATCGGTAAAATTCAAGCCGGATTTAAAGACTTTGCTAACTTTTCTGTGTGTATCATCGCTGGAAATTTTGAATAACGGAATGTCGTAATGGCGTTTGCTTTTACCGTTGCTATTATGAATAACAATACTGTCTGCACTGACATGCTGCGCCAGCCCGTGATCGGAAAAATAAAGCATGGAAAAAGTGCGGTGATTTTTTTGTTCGTTTTCACGCAGGCTGGTGTAAACCCGTCGCAGCAGTTCGTCGGTCTTTTTAATGGAAGAAATATAACAGTTTACGTTGAAATATTTTTTGCCGATCTGATCATCGGCAAAGATTTTAGGATAGTCTTCCAGCCGATCGCAGCTGATCGGATGCGAGCCGTATAGGTGCAGAACGATAAAACGTTTGCCCGAAAAAGGCTGGTGAATAATTTGTGCGAATTTCGGCAGCAATGCAAAATCGCTGACATTGGTATTCAGTGAATCACCGGTTTTCAGAAAAAAACGTTCGTCCGCTTTTTTGGCGATGGCTGAAATCGGCGTGTCGAATTGTCCAAGATAACCCTGATTGGACAACCAATAGGTTCTGATCCCGGCGGATTTGATCAGATCAATCAGGTTCAGGGCGTAATTGCCTTCCCAGTTTTGCGTATCGGGTTTGGTCAGCATCAGTTTTAACGAGGCGATAGTATTGGTGCCGCCTGCGGTCAATCCGTCCACCAATATCCCGTTGGCGGAGGACATAAACGGCGTATTTTCTATTGGATAACCATAAGCGTGATGATAATCTTTGCGTGCGCTTTCACCGATAATCAGCACATAATCGTCATAACGAGAGACAGCATTTAACCGCGAGCTTCCCCACTGACTGTCGAGGCTGAGATTATTCAGCATATCCAGTTCGCGAGCGACTTTCAGACCGGCATGATAAATATCCTGTAACGGCTTGAACGGAATGCTGTCGAACAGGGCAAAAATGATCACAGCGGCAAGAAATAGCTTATTTTTGTGTAAATAAAGGTGAAATTTCTGTGTACAGTAACGAAACAACAGTACGAAACCGATAATCAGAAACGGTAGCAAATAGTTAAACAACGGTAGCTGGGCGAGAAATTCGCGGCCTTCCATCAGATCGGTGGCGAATACCGACGCGATATATTGGTAGGATGGCGCGCCGAAAGTCAGTCCGACCGGAGAATAGAGGGCATAAACTGATAATAAAGGCAGCAGAACGAAATAAAATAATGTTTTCGATGCGTTAAGAATAATAATCAGCGACGAGAATAATAAAATATCCCGTAAAGAGGGTTCGGGAAAATACCCGGAGCCGATTAACGCCAGCTGAACGGCAAGATACAGCGATATCAGCGCAATGATCGCCATCATTAACTGGATTGAATTCGGTATTCGGGGATATTTGTTTGAGGTGGACGACACGATAGGTTCCTTGCTGAGTGTCCGATTTTTTTACTTATTTTACTGAATTTTACAAGGCGCTTCCATGGCTATTTTTAGCCGCAGCTATTTTCAGTGAGCGGATGTTGCTCTATAATAAGCGGAATTTTATGTCCAAGTTCTGTGAGGAAGCAATGAGCAAACCTGTGTATAAACGTATTTTACTCAAACTCAGCGGAGAAGCCCTGCAAGGCGCTGAAGGATTCGGCATTGATCCGTCGATTTTAGATCGAATGGCGATTGAGAT
This sequence comes from Haemophilus massiliensis, assembly GCA_000752995.2. Classification (GTDB taxonomy): domain Bacteria; phylum Pseudomonadota; class Gammaproteobacteria; order Enterobacterales; family Pasteurellaceae; genus Necropsobacter; species Necropsobacter massiliensis_B. Next base: position 317,771 of record LM994636.1, read on the forward strand.
TAAAGAATTGCTGGCAATGGGTGTGGAAGTCGGTGTGGTACTCGGCGGCGGCAACTTGTTCCGCGGAGCGAAATTGGCGAAAGCCGGTATGAACCGCGTGGTCGGCGACCATATGGGGATGCTGGCGACGGTCATGAACGGATTGGCGATGCGTGATGCGTTGCACCGTGCAGATGTCAATGCCAAACTGATGTCGGCTTTTCAGTTAAACGGGATTTGTGATACTTATAACTGGTCCGAAGCGATCAAAATGTTGCGTGAGAAACGGGTGGTTATTTTTTCCGGCGGTACCGGCAGTCCGTTTTTCACTACCGATTCCGCCGCCTGTTTGCGCGGTATCGAAATTGAAGCGGACGTTGTATTGAAAGCCACCAAAGTGGCGGGCGTGTATGATTGTGATCCGAACAAAAATCCGCAAGCGGTATTGTTTGATAAATTAACCTACGCACAGGTGATCGAAAAAGAATTGCAGGTAATGGATTTGGCGGCATTTACGCTGGCGCGCGATCACGGCATGCCGATTCGCGTGTTTAATATGGGTAAACCGGGTGCTTTGCGCAATGTGATTGTGGGCGAAAAAGAAGGCACTTTAATCTGCGATTAAGTTGCGTATTAAGTGATGTTTACTGATTGATTATTCTCATTTTATAAAGGAATTGCTGTGATTAACGAAATTAAAAAAGATACGCAGGCGCGTATGGAAAAAAGCCTTGAAACTTTCAAAGGACATATTGCTAAAGTCAGAACCGGTCGTGCTCAGCCAAGTTTGCTGGACGGCATTCAGGTGGAATATTATGGTGCGGCGACGCCGTTGCGTCAGTTGGCTAATGTGGTGGCGGAAGATGCGCGCACGCTGGCGGTGACGGTGTTTGATCGCAGCCTGATCAGTGCGGTGGAAAAAGCGATTTTAACCTCGGATTTAGGTTTGAATCCTGCGTCGGCCGGTACCACAATTCGGGTACCGTTACCGCCGTTAACGGAAGAACGCCGCCGCGATCTGATTAAAATCGTTAGAGGCGAGGCGGAACAGGGCAAAATTGCGGTACGTAATGTGCGTCGCGACGCTAATGATCAAATCAAAGCTCTGCTGAAAGATAAAGAAATCAGTGAGGATGAAGAACGCAAAGCACAGGATGAAATCCAGAAAATCACCGACACATTCGTGAAAAAAGTGGACGACGTGCTGGCAGAAAAAGAAAAAGAACTGATGGATTTCTAACTTTTCTCGTTTTCGGCAAAGGACGCACTCAGCGTCCTTTTTACTATTTTTAGTGGCGAGCGGCACAGCCCAACAAGCAGCATAAAAACTAATAATCACCTTAAAGTGCGGTCAAAATATGATGCAAAATACACAAAATATTGTCATTCTCGGTTCAACCGGTTCAATCGGAAGCAGTACTCTGTCGGTTATCGAACATAACCCGGAACGTTACCGCGCTTTTGCGTTGGCAGGCGGGCGCAATGTCGATTTAATGTTGCAACAATGTATAAAATTTCGACCGCACTTTGCCGCACTGAATGATGCACGTGCCGCGCAGGATTTGCGTGAAAAACTGACCGCACTTGGTTTGCAAACCTGCGTATTATCCGGACAACAGGCGATTTGTGAACTGGCGGCACATCCCGAGGCGGATCAGGTGATGGCGGCGATTGTCGGCGCAGCGGGATTGTTGCCTACGTTGGCGGCGGTGAAAGCGGGTAAGCGGGTACTGCTGGCGAACAAAGAAGCGCTGGTCACTTGCGGTCGCCTGTTTATTGATGAAGTGAAAAAGAACCATGCACAATTATTGCCGGTGGACAGCGAGCATAACGCCATTTTTCAGTCTCTGCCGCCGCAGGCGCAGCAACAGATCGGCTTTTGTCCGCTGCGTGAGTTAGGCATTGATAAAATTGTACTGACCGGTTCGGGCGGCCCTTTTCGTTACACGGATTTAAGTCAATTCGACAGCATTACGCCGGAGCAGGCGGTGGCACATCCGAACTGGTCAATGGGTAGAAAAATTTCGGTGGATTCCGCTACAATGATGAACAAAGGATTGGAATATATTGAAGCGCGCTGGTTGTTTAATGCCACGGCGGAGGAAATGGAAGTGATTATTCACCCGCAATCCATTATTCATTCCATGGTGCGTTATGCCGACGGCTCGGTGATCGCACAAATGGGCAACCCGGATATGCGTACGCCGATTGCGCAAACCATGGCGTATCCGAACCGCACTGTTGCCGGGGTGGATTCCTTGGATTTTTATCAGCTGAACGGACTGACCTTTATGTCGCCGGATTATCAGCGCTATCCTTGTCTGAAACTGGCGATTGACGCCTTTACCGCTGGGCAATACGCCACCACCGCAGTCAATGCCGCAAATGAAATTGCCGTAGAGGCATTCTTAAATCGTCGTATTCGCTTTACGGATATTGCCGGCGTTAATGCCGCCGTGATGGAGAAAATCGCACCGCAACGGATTGACAGTATTGATGATGTGCTGCAATTGGATCAAAATGCACGACTTTTGGCAAAACAGATGATTTTGACTTTTTAACCGCCTTATCCCTGTGGTATAGTGGCGGGCAAAATCGCACTTGATAAGCCAAGTAAATTAAAATGATAGAACTTGATCCGAATAATATTCCTCAACATGTCGCCATTATTATGGACGGTAACGGTCGTTGGGCGAAGCAGAAAGGGAAAATGCGCATTTTCGGGCATAAAAACGGTGTTTCCGCCGTGCGCGAAGCGGTGACCTATGCGCGCAAAATCGGGGTCAAAGTGTTAACCCTGTATGCCTTTAGCAGTGAAAACTGGAATCGCCCGGCGCAAGAAGTCAATGCCCTGATGACATTGTTTATGCAGGCGTTGGAAAGAGAAGTCAAAAAACTGCATAAAAACGATATTCGTTTGAAAATTGTCGGCGATACGGCACGTTTTAGCGCCGGGTTGCGGGAAAAAATTGCCGATGCGGAATATTTAACCGAAAAAAACACCGCACTTACTCTGAATATTGCCGCGAATTACGGCGGCTGCTGGGACATTGTGCAGGCGGCACAAAAAATTGCAACGCAGGTGCAGGATAAATGTCTGACCGTTGATGAAATTAATGAAGCGGTTTTTCAGCGTTATTTGGTGACTGAAGAACAGCCGATGGTGGATTTGTTAATCCGTACCAGCGGCGAGCAGCGGATCAGCAACTTTTTATTGTGGCAAATAGCTTATGCGGAGCTGTATTTTTCCGATGTGCTGTGGCCGGATTTTAATCAACAAGAATTTAACCGGGCTGTTGCGGCTTATCAGCAGCGTAACCGTCGTTTTGGCGGCACCGAATAAGGGGAACATACTGTGCTTAAACAACGCGTGTTATCGGCGATTGTATTAATCGCTATTGTCTTTGTTGCGCTATTTCTATTTTCACCGTTTTATTTTGCGTTGGCAGTGGCTGCGGTGGTGACGCTGGGTATTTGGGAGTGGACGCAGTTTGCTCAAGTGAAGGTCGGTTTTTGGCGATTATTGATTAGCGGGCTTGCTGGCGCGTTTTTATTTCTCTGGATGTTCGGCGAAGCGGATTATCTTAACGTCGGACGCGTATTTACCGGCTATGCACAGCCGTTATTGCTGGTGTCTGTACTCTGGTGGCTGGTAGCGCTGGGATTTGTGCTGAGTTATCCGAACAGTGCAAAAATTTGGAGCAAATCGACCCTGTTGCAGTTTGTATTTGCCTTGCTTACATTAATTCCTTTTTTGGTCGGCGTGTTGCGCTTGCGTTTGGATGAATATATCACCAATCCTTATCACGGCGTTATGCTGTTATTGTATGTGTTTGTTTTGGTATGGGCGGCGGATTCCGGTGCGTATTTCGTCGGTCGTCGCTTCGGCAAACATAAACTGGCGCCGAAAGTTTCGCCGAATAAAAGCTGGCAGGGTGTGATCGGCGGGCTGATTACCGCAGCATTGCTGGCAGCGGTGTTTATCGGGTTGACGCCGAATAATTTGTTTTCCATGACTACCGTGCCGTTTATTGTGTTGTCGGTGTTCACCGTTGCAGTGTCGATTCTCGGCGATTTAACCGAAAGCATGTTTAAACGCGAAAGCGGGATCAAAGACAGCAGTAATCTGATCCCCGGTCACGGCGGCATTTTAGATCGCATTGACAGTTTGACGGCGGCGGTACCGTTTTTCACCTATTTTTATTTTTACTTGTAGGCGCAGTGTTTCATGTCATTTTTGTGGTCGTTAGTTTCCTTTATTATTGTAATCGGCGTACTGATTTCCGTTCACGAATATGGTCATTTTTGGGCAGCAAGAAAGTGCGGTATAAAAGTACATCGTTTTTCTATCGGATTCGGTAAAGTGCTTTGGTCGCGGGTTGACAAGCAGGGAACTGAATTTGCGCTATCAGCGATTCCGCTCGGTGGTTATGTCAAAATGTTGGATGAACGCAATGAAGAAGTGCCGGTTCATCTGCAATCTCAATCCTTTAATAGCAAGTCCATATCACAACGAGCATTTGTTATCGCGGCGGGGCCGGTGGCAAATTTTATTTTCGCCGTGCTGGCTTACTGGCTGGTATATGCGGTGGGTATTCCGAGCGTAAAACCAGTGATTGCAGAGATCCGACCGGATTCCATTGCCGCTCGTGCCGATATGCAACCCGGTAGCCAGATTCTTGCCGTTGACGGCACCGCTACGCCCGATTGGGAAACCGTCAATATGTTGTTGGCCACCAAAACCGGCAGTGCAACGGTTGACATTACGGTATCGCCTTTCGGTTCGAATATTAAACGGCATAAGGTATTGAATTTGACTGATTGGCGTTTTGATCCGGAAAAAGAAAGCGCTTTCGGTGCATTGGGGATTGTGCCGGTGCGAACTAAAGTCGAGATGACCTTGTCTAAGGTTGCGGAAAATTCACCGGCCGAAAAAGCGGGGTTGCTCATCGGTGATAAGTTACATTACGCGCAGGGCCTACCGCTTGAGTGGCAGGATTTTATTGATCTTGTTGCGAAGGGAGAACCGATTACGCTAAAAGTTGAGCGTAACGGCGAGTTGCTGACGAAAACCTTAACGCCGGCGCTTGATGCAAAGGGCAAATGGTATGTCGGCGTGTCTCCGACTGTGCACCCCATTGCAGATATGTATCGCAGCGAATTAAAATACGGTATTTTCGAAGCATTGCAAAAAGGCGTAGAAAAGACGGTTCAGCTCTCCGTATTGACGGTAAAAGTTATCGGTAAACTGTTCAGCGGCGATCTTTCGCTGAATAATTTAAGTGGTCCGATTTCTATTGCCAAGGGCGCTGGAATGTCTTCCGAAATCGGTTTGGTTTATTACTTAAGTTTTATGGCGCTGATCAGTGTCAATTTGGGTATTATGAATTTGTTTCCGTTGCCGGTATTGGACGGCGGGCATCTGCTGTTTCTGGCAGCGGAGGCGGTGAAGGGTAAGCCGCTGTCGGAACGGGTACAGAATTTTGCGTATAGAATCGGTGCAGTCTTATTGTTAATGCTGACAGCTTTTGCGCTGTTTAACGATATTTTACGTTTATAATAATTTATTTCTTTTTACAGGATAAAAGTCACAATGAAAAAACTTTTAATTGCAAGTTTACTCTTTGGATCAACGACGGTTGTTGCCGCACCTTTTGTCGTGCAAGATATTCGGGTTGACGGCGTTCAATCCGGGTCAGAAGCCAATGTGCTGGCGGGCTTGCCTGTGCGTGTCGGACAACGGGCGACGGACAGCGATATTGCCAATGTGGTGAGAACGTTGTTTTTGCGCGGTTATGAAGATGTACGCGCGGTACGTGAAGGCAATACGCTGGTGATCTCGGTACAGCAAAAGCCGATTATTGCCGATGTGGTGCTGGATGGTAACGAATCCATTCCCGATGAAGCGCTGAAAGAAAATTTGAATGCCAACGGTTTTGCCGCCGGTGATGTGCTGAACCGGGAAAAACTGGAAGCATTTCGTCAGAGCCTGCTGGAACATTATAAAAGTGTCGGTCGCTACAACGCCAAAGTGGAAACACTGGTCAATACGCTGCCGAATAACCGGGCGGAAGTGAAAATCCAGATTAAAGAAAATGATGTTGCGTTATTAAAAGGGGTGACTTTCGAGGGTAATACTGCGTTTAGTAACAGTAAATTGCAAGAACAAATGGAATTGCAGCCGGATGCTTGGTGGAAGTTCTTTGGTAACAAATTTGACGGCACCCAATTCGGTAAGGATTTAGAAACTATTCGTTCATATTATTTGGATAACGGTTATGCCAAATTCCAGATTGCCGATGCGGATGTGCAGTTGAATGACGAAAAAACCGAAGCGCGGGTGCTGATTAAAGTCAATGAAGGTGATAAATATACGGTGAAAAGCGCGCGTATTATCGGTAACGTCGGCGGTATGTCGGAACGTTTATCGCCGTTGCTGCAAAATATTCATGTGAATGATACTTTCCGTCGCAGCGATGTGACCGCAGTTGAAGAAGGGATTAAATCCGTTCTGGGCGAACAGGGCTATGCCAGCGCGCAGGTTAATGTCAGTCCGGAATTTGATGATGTTGATAAAACCGTAGCGCTAACCTTTATCGTTGATGCGGGACGCCGTTATTCGGTGCGTCAAATCCGTTTCGAAGGTAATACGATCAGTGCCGACAGTACTCTGCGTCAGGAAATGCGCCAGCAGGAAGGGACTTGGTTGTCTTCTAAACTGGTGGAACTGGGTAAAGTGCGGTTGGAACGTACCGGATTTTTTGAAACCGTGGATTCCAGAACGGAAAACGTGGACGGTACGGATGATGAACTGGATGTGATTTATAAAGTGAAAGAACGTAATACCGGCAGCATTAACTTCGGTATCGGCTACGGTACCGAAAGCGGTTTAAGTTATCAGGCCAGTATCAAACAGGATAACTTCCTCGGCATGGGTTCCACTATCAGTTTGGGCGGGTCGCGTAACGATTACGGTACCAGCGTGAATTTGGGCTATACCGAACCCTATTTTACTAAAGACGGTGTCAGCTTAGGCGGTAACATCTTCTTTGAAGATTATGATAACTCAAAGAGCAGCACCTCCGCCTCATATAGCCGTACCACTTACGGCATCAACGGCACCCTCGGTTTCCCGGTTAATGAAAATAACTCTTATTATATCGGCTTGGGTTATGTCTATAACAAATTAAAAGACATCGTGCCGGAATTCACCCGTAATCTGTATCGGCAATCCATGAATTACGACAGCTGGAAATTTAAAGCCCATGATTTCGAATTGTCTTTCGGCTGGAATTATAACAATCTGAACCGCGGTTATTTCCCGACATCCGGGGTAAAAGCCTCGCTGGGCGGTAAAGTCACCATTCCGGGTTCCGACAATAAATACTATAAACTGAGCGCCGATGTGCAAGGTTTCTATCCGCTTGACCGCGATCAAACTTGGGTGATGTCCGCCCGTGCCGGCGCCTCTTATGCCAACGGTTTCGGCGGCAAACGCTTGCCGTTTTATCAGAACTACACTGCCGGTGGTATCGGCAGCTTACGCGGTTTTGCTTATGGCGCGGTCGGTCCGCAGGCAATTTATTGGAAAGAGAGCAGCTGTAAAGGCGGCACCGACGGTTATTGTTATGTGAATAACGATATTATCGGCGGGAATGCGATGGTCACCGCCAGTGCGGAGCTGATTGTGCCGACACCGTTTGTGGCGGATAAAAATCAGCGTTCGGTCAGAACCTCGCTGTTTGTGGATGCCGCCAGCGTATGGAATACCAAGTGGAAATCCGATGGCAAATCGTTATATCCGAATCTGCCGGATTACGGCGATCCTTCTCGAGTGAGAGCGGCTGCCGGTATAGCGTTCCAATGGCAATCGCCGATAGGACCGTTGGTGTTCTCTTATGCTAAGCCGATTAAAAAATATGACGGCGATGAAATCGAACAGTTCCAGTTCAGTATCGGCGGCACTTTCTAAACGGAACTTATTTTGTATCGCATAGTCTAAATGAGAGTCTGTACCGCGCTGAGCGGTACGGAATTAGTTAACAAATCGTTATTTTAAGGAAAATAAAATGAAAAAAGCAGTAAAACTGACCGCACTTTCTTTGGCGTTAGCATTTAGTACCGCGGCGCTGGCCGAAGATAATATCGCATTTATCAATGTGGATTATTTATTTGCCAACCACCCGGCGCGTAAAATCGAATTACAGAAATTAGATGATGAATTTAAAGCGCCTGCCGAAAAACTGCAAGCGGTAGAAAAATCATTGCAGGAAAAGAAAGCCGCGTTTGAAAAAGAAATCGACGGTAAAGTGAAAGCGTTGGAAAAAGATGCGCCGAAATTGCGTCAAGCCGATATTAAAAAACGTCAGGACGAGATTTCCAAATTGGCGGCAAAACGTGACGGTGAATTTAAAGCTTTAGTGGATGAGCATCAGAAAAATGTGGCGAAATTCCGTGAAGACGGTCAGAAAAAAGAAATGGCGATTCAGCAAAAACTGTTGAGTGACATTCAGACCGCAGCGACCGAAGTGGCAAAAGCGAAAAACTATACCGCGGTGCTTGATGAAAAAGCGGCGATTTATACCGCAGACGGTAAAAATATTACCGAAGAAGTGCTTAAAGCTATTCCGGCTCCGGCACAGGCTAAATAATAATGCGCGCATATTCTCTTAAGGAATTGGCGGAAAAAATCGGCGCTACCATTCGTGGTAACGCCGATGTCGTTGTTGATAGCATCGCTCCCTTAGATAAAGCTGGCGAAAAACAACTGACGTTTATTTCCAATGTGAAATTCCGCGAGTTGTTATCTCAATCTCAGGCAGGTATTCTGATTGTCAGCGAAAACGATGTTGAATTTTGTGCCGAACACAGCAATCTGCTGATTGTGAAGGATCCTTATGTAGCGTATGCCGTTTTAGCGCAATATATGGATACGACACCGCAAGCCGCAACGGACATTGCGCCGAGTGCGGTGATTTCGCCCGCTGCAAGTCTAGGCAAGAATGTTTGCGTGGGCGCCAATGCGGTGATTGAAGAGGGTGCCGTGCTGGAAGATAATGTGATTATCGGCGCAGGTTGTTTTATCGGCAAGCATGCCAGAATCGGCAGCGGTACGCAGCTTTGGGCGAATGTCAGCGTGTATCATGATGTGCAAATCGGGCGGCATTGCCTGATTCAATCCGGTGCGGTGATCGGCAGTGACGGTTTCGGTTATGCCAATGATCGCGGACGCTGGATTAAAATCCCGCAGACCGGCACAGTGATTATCGGTAATCATGTAGAAATCGGCGCCTGTACCTGTATTGATCGCGGTGCGCTGGACGCTACTGTGATTGAAGATAATGTGATTATTGATAACCTGTGCCAAATTGCGCATAACGTGCATATCGGAACGGGAACTGCGGTTGCTGGCGGCGTGATTATGGCGGGCAGCCTGAAAGTCGGTCGTTATTGTCTGATCGGTGGCGCCAGCGTGATCAACGGACACATGGAAATCTGCGATAAAGTCACGGTGACGGGCATGGGTATGGTGATGCGTCCGATTACCGAACCGGGGGTGTATTCTTCCGGTATTCCATTGCAGCCGAATAAAGCATGGCGCAAAACCGCCGCGTTAACGCTGGATATCGACAAAATGAATAAACGGCTCAAAGCGGTGGAGAAAAAGCTGAGCTGACGGAAAAAACCTTCTTGTTTATCAACGGAAGGTTTTTTGTTTTCCGTGCTATCTTTTGTATTAATGCCTTAATTATCGTATAATTCACTCGGTTTATTCTCTCATTATTTTTTTAGAAAGGTGTTAGTGTGACAACTGAAAATACTGCAAGCAGAATTATTGAAGCAAAAGAGATTATGACATTGCTTCCGCATCGTTACCCGTTCTTATTGGTTGACCGCGTAATGGATTTTGAAGAAGGGAAATGGCTTAAAGCAGTAAAAAATATAAGTGTGAACGAGCCTTGTTTTACCGGGCATTTTCCGACGGAACCGATTTTACCCGGTGTGTTGATCCTTGAAGCACTGGCACAGGCAATGGGGATCTTGGCGTTTAAAACCCATGAATTGAAAGGCGGCGAATTATTTTATTTTGCCGGTATTGATGAGGCACGCTTTAAGCGCCCTGTGTTGCCGGGTGATCAAATGGAGTTGCATGTCACAGTGATTAAAGAGCGTCGCGGCGTAACCGCATTTACCGGCGTTGCGACGGTAAACGGCGAAGTCGCCTGTGAAGCGAAATTAATGTGTGCCCGCAGATAAGGAGCGATTATGATCCACCCAAGTGCGAAAATTCATCCCACTTCCATTGTAGAAGATGGTGCTAAAATCGGTGAAAATGTCGTCATCGGGCCTTTCTGTATTATCGGCCCGGAGGTTGAAATCGGCAAAGGAACGGTACTGCATTCCCATGTTGTTGTGAAAGGTGTGACTAAGATTGGCGAAGATAACCAAATTTTCCAGTTCGCCAGTATCGGTGAAGTTAATCAGGATTTGAAATATCAGGGCGAACCGACCAAAACCTTTATCGGTAACCGTAACCGGATTCGTGAAAGTGTCACCATTCATCGCGGTACCGTACAGGGCGGCGGTGTTACCCGTGTGGGCGATGACAATCTGTTTATGATTAATGCGCATATCGCCCATGATTGCCAAATTAAAAACCGCTGTATTCTGGCGAATAACGCAACGCTGGCAGGTCATGTAGAACTGGACGATTTTGTTGTTGTCGGCGGCATGTCGGCGATCCACCAATTTGTTATTATCGGTGCGCATGTTATGCTGGGCGGCGGTTCCATGGTGAGTCAGGATGTCCCGCCTTATGTGATGGCACAGGGCAATCACGCACAGCCTTTCGGCGTGAATATTGAAGGGCTGAAACGTCGCGGTTTTGATAAACCGGCGCTGCACGCGATCCGTAATGTTTATAAACTGATTTACCGCAGCGGAAAAACCTTAGAGGAAGCCATGCCGCAAATCGAACAGTACGCGCAGACCGAAGCCGCGATCAGTTTCTTTCTGGATTTCTTCAAACGCTCGACTCGCGGTATTATCCGTTAAGGTTGCAAAAACGTTTAATTTTTTGACCGCACTTTTGTAATATGAAGTGCGGTTATTTTTTATGGAATTTAGTCATGCAACAAGCAAATAAGCAACCGTTAATCGCCCTCGTCGCCGGTGAGGTTTCTGGCGATATTCTCGGCGCAGGCTTAATTCGCAGCCTGAAAATCCACTATCCGAATGCGCGTTTTATCGGTATTGCCGGTCAGCAAATGCAGGACGTAGGCTGTCAAACGCTAGTGGATATGGAGGAGATCGCTGTTATGGGGCTGGTAGAAGTGGTGAAGCATTTGCCCCGCCTGCTGAAAATTCGCCGAATGGTGATTGAGACGATGCTGGCGCGCAAACCCGATATTTTTATCGGTATCGACGCGCCGGATTTTAATCTGGATATTGAGTTGAAGCTGAAAGCACAAGGCATTCGCACCGTGCATTATGTTAGCCCGTCGGTATGGGCATGGCGTCAGCAACGGATTCATAAAATCGCAAAAGCCACCAATCTGGTGCTGGCGTTTCTGCCGTTTGAAAAAGCCTTTTACGACCGCTTTAACGTGCCTTGCCGTTTTATCGGGCATACCATGGCGGATGCGATTGCGCTGAAGCCGAATCGAGCCGAGGCCTGTCAGGCTTTGGGGTTGGATCCGCAGCAACGTTATGTTGCGATACTGGTCGGCAGCCGTCGTGCCGAAGTGGAATTTCTGAGCGAACCGTTTTTGCGTGCGGCACAATTGCTTAAACAGCAATATTCGGAGCTACGCTTTTTAGTGCCGCTGATTAACGATAAACGCCGTCGCCAGTTTGAACGGATTAAAGCGCAGCTGGCGCCGACGCTGGAGGTTATGTTGCTGGACGGCAACGCGCGCCAAGCGATGATTGCGGCGGAAGCGACAATGTTGGCATCCGGCACCGCGGCGCTGGAATGTATGCTGTGCAAGTCGCCGATGGTGGTGGGCTATCGTATGAAGGCGCTGACTTATTTTCTGGCAAAACGATTGGTGAAAAGCAAGTACATTTCCTTGCCGAACCTGTTGGCGGACGAGATGCTGGTGCCCGAGTTGATCCAGCAGGATTGCAGTGCGGAAAAATTAGCGGCAGCGCTGTCGCCTTATCTGGAAAGCACGGAAAGTGCGGTGCAAAAACGGCAGCATTTGATCGAGCGCTTTACCGCACTGCATCGGTTAATTCAGTGCGATGCCGATAAACAAGCGGCACAGGCCGTAATTGATTTATTAGAGACATAGAATATGGCAGCATTTATCTATCCTGCTTACGATTTAATTGCCGGCATCGATGAAGTGGGGCGCGGGCCGTTAGTGGGAGCGGTGGTGACCGCGGCGGTTATTTTGGATCCGCATCGACCGATTGCAGGATTAGCCGACAGTAAAACACTGTCGGAAAAAAAACGCCTGCTGCTGGAAGCTGAAATCAAGCAAAATGCGCTGGCATGGGCGCTAGGACGCGCCGAACCGGAGGAAATTGATCGCTTGAATATTTTGCAGGCGACTATGCTTGCCATGCAGCGAGCGGTAAAACGGCTGAAAATTCAACCGCACTTTGTGCTGGTGGACGGCAACCGTGCGCCGCTATTTGATATGCCAGCACAGGCGGTCGTAAAAGGCGACAGTTTGGTGGCGGAAATCAGTGCCGCCTCAATTCTGGCGAAAGTGGCAAGAGATCGGGAAATGCAGGAGCTGGATCGATTATATCCGCAGTATGCCTTTGCCCGCCATAAAGGTTATCCGACCAAACTGCATTTGGAAAAATTGGCGCAATTCGGTCCTTTAGCGCAGCACCGGCGCAGTTTTTCGCCTGTTAGAAAACTGCTGGAACGCGTATAATCGAACACGGAACGCAATTTTAAGTTAAAAAGGAGGACAGCGTGGCAGAACTGTTTGCACAGTGGCGGGAGACGGTATTTTCAGACCCTTTATTCTGGGTGGTTACATTTCTTGTCGTTGCGATAGTTTTATTTGTACGCAATAAAATTCGCATGGACGTAATCGCCTTGTTGGTGATACTGGCGTTTAGTCTGAGCGGTATTTTAACTGTACAGGAAGTCTTGGCGGGGTTCAGTGATCCCAATATTATTCTGATTGCGTTGCTGTTTATTGTCGGTGAAGGATTGGTACGTACCGGGATTGCCTATCAGGTCAGCGAATGGCTGCTGCGAATGGCGAAAAACAGCGAAACCCGTGTACTGGTTTTATTGATGCTGGCGGTGGCGGGCTTGGGGGCGTTTATGAGTTCCACCGGGGTGGTAGCGATTTTTATTCCGGTGGTGCTGGTGATTTGCCAAAAAATGAATATTTCAGCGCGGCGTTTAATGATGCCGCTCAGTTTTGCTGGGCTTATCAGTGGTATGATGACATTAATCGCCACGCCGCCGAATTTGGTGGTGAATGCGGAATTAATCCGGGCGGCGGACGAACGTTTGAGTTTCTTTTCGTTCACCCCGATCGGTTTGGTGGTGCTGATTATGGGCATTGTGTATATGCTGATCGCACGCAACTGGTTGGGCGGTGCTGAGGATGAGCGCAACCAATCCGCCGGTCGGCGTTCTATTCGTGAGTTGATCGATGAATATAATCTGCAAGAACGGACTAAGCGTTTTGTCGTGCGCGCCGGTTCGGATTTTATCGGTCAGCCGCTGGAAGAGCTGCACCTGCGTTCCAATTATGCGTTAAACGTGTTGGCGATTGAGCGTTGGAAGCGTTTTCGCCCGGTTTTTTTGTCTTCCTCATTAGGGAAAGAAGAGATTAAAGAAAAAGATATTTTATTGATTGATATAGGTAATCCCGAGCTGGATTTGGATGAGTTCTGCCGTCAGCATGAGCTGGAGCCAGCGGAAATCCGCGGTTATGATTTCAGTCAGCAATCCAAATCCATGGGCATGGTCGAAGTCACTCCGATTCCCGACAGCGATTATTTAACGCGCAGCGTGGCGGAAGTGCGGTTTCGTTCCCGTTACGGATTAAATGTGGTGGGGATCAAACGCAATAACGAAATTTTAACCGGCAATTTAGTGGAAGAACCGTTAAAGGCCGGCGATTTGCTGCTGGTGATCGGTTCATGGAAATTGATCCGAGATATGCGCAATAAAACCAAAAGTTTCTTTGTGCTGGACTATCCGGCGGAAATCGAGCGTGCGGTACCAGCGCAAAGTCAGGCGCCGCACGCCTTATTTTCCATTTTTGTGATGGTGGCGTTGATGGTCAGCGGCATCGTACCGAATGTGGTGGCGGCACTAATTGCCTGTTTATTGCTGGCGAAGTTCCGCTGCGTGGATGCCAAAAGCGCCTATGGTTCGATCCATTGGTCAAGTTTGATTCTGATTGTCGGTATGATGCCCTTTTCCATTGCATTGCAGAAAACCGGCGGGATCGCCCTGATTGTGGATTTTATGATCAATACCGTCGGCGAAATGGGGAAACACTGGATTCTCATCAGCCTGTTTATGCTATCGGCAGTTATCGGGCTGTTTATTTCCAATACTGCAACGGCGATTCTAATGGCACCGATTGCAATTACTATGGCGCAGCATCTGAATTTATCGCCGGTGCCTTTTGCGATGACCGTTGCGGTTGCTGCTTCCGCCGCCTTTATGACGCCGATTTCCTCACCGGTCAATACCATGGTGCTGGGGCCGGCAAATTATAAATTCAGTGATTTCGTCAAGGTCGGCGTACCGTTTACGATTTTAGTGATGTTGGTCACTATCTTCCTCGTACCGGTATTATTCCCGTTCTGATGTCGTGGCATTAATGGGTAAAGCCTGCAATCACAGCGCTGACAATGATATTTACGTTTAAGAAATAAGGAAAAATATGACCGCACTTTTAAAAATCGGCTTAGTCTCCGTATCGGATCGCGCCTCGCAAGGCGTTTATCAGGATCAGGGCATCCCGGAGTTACAAACTTGGCTGGAACAGGCGCTGAGTGCGCCTTTTGCACTGGAAACCCGTCTGATCCCTGATGAACAGGCGATTATTGAACAAACCTTATGCGAGTTGGTGGATGTGCATCATTGTCATCTGGTACTGACCACCGGCGGCACCGGGCCGGCTAAACGCGATGTGACGCCGGATGCCACGATGGCGGTGGCAGACCGCGAGATGCCGGGCTTTGGCGAACAAATGCGACAGGTCAGTCTGCATTTTGTACCGACCGCAATTTTATCCCGTCAGGTGGGCGTCATTCGTAAAAACAGCTTGATTTTGAATTTGCCGGGACAGCCGAAAGCGATTAGAGAAACGCTGGAAGGAGTGAAAGATGCGGACGGCAAGGTGCTGGTTCGTGGCGTATTTGCCGCTGTGCCTTATTGTTTACAGTTGATCGACGGCATTTATATTGACACCAACGCCGCGGTAATTGAAAGTTTCAGACCCAAATCTGTCCGACGTTAGCCGCCGGTGCAGCACAAAAGTGCGGTGAAAAATCAAGGAGTTTTATGATGAAAAAAATCGAAGCGATTATCAAACCTTTCAAACTGGATGATGTTCGAGAAGCATTGTCGGATATTGGCATTACCGGCATGACCGTAACCGAAGTGCGCGGTTTCGGACGCCAGAAAGGGCATACGGAATTATATCGCGGTGCGGAATATATGGTGGATTTTCTGCCGAAAGTTAAAATGGAAATAGTGATTCCCGATGAGTTGGCAGAGCAATGTATTGAGGCGATTATTGATACGGCGCAGACCGGCAAAATCGGCGACGGCAAAATTTTTGTTTACGATGTGGAACAGGTGATCCGGATTCGCACCGGCGAAGAAAATGAGGAAGCGATTTAAGCGATGGAAAAAACACATTCAACCTTACTGCGATTCTTAGTGGGCATTGCCGCGTTGGTGATTATTTTGGCCGGTGTAAAATCTGCCAGTGAAATAGCCGTGCCGTTTCTGCTGTCTCTGTTTATTGCCATTATCTGCTCGCCGATTATCAATTTTATGACGGCACGAAAAATGCCGCATTGGCTGGCAATCGGTGTGTTGTTTGTGATGATTTTGATCATCTTTTTCTTTTTGATTGGTTTAATTAACAGTACGGCGCAGGAATTTACTCGTTCCATACCGCAGTATCAGCACTTGTTATCGCAACGCCTTAGTGATATTACCGCGCTGGCGGGGCGTTTTCATCTGTCTTTCGGGATCTCCCGTGAACAGGTCATGGAAAACTTTGATCCAAGTGTAATAATGAATTTTGTCAGTAACTTTTTATTGAGCTTTTCCGGCGTAGTCACCAATGTCTTCATACTGTTTCTGGTGGTTGTGTTTATGCTGTTGGAAGCACCGATGGCAAAACGCAAACTGGCATTAGTGTTCAGCCAAGACAATCAGGATGTTCAGCACGATGTATATATCGACCGCATTTTACAAGGCGTGATCACTTATTTAGGGGTTAAAACTCTTGTCAGCCTAATAACCGGAATTCTGGTGTTTGTGCTGTTGAAAATTATGGGAGTGCAATATGCCGTGCTGTGGGCGACGTTAAGTTTTCTTCTGAATTATATTCCGAATATCGGCTCGATCATTGCCGCTGTCCCGATTATCGTACAGGCGTTTTTGCTGAACGGTTTTGTGACCGGTTTTAGCGTTTCCGCCGGTGTGATTGCGATCAACATGGTGATGGGCAATATGGTGGAACCGAAAATGATGGGGCGCACGCTGGGGCTTTCCACGCTGGTGGTGTTTTTGTCCCTGTTATTCTGGGGTTGGCTACTCGGCACGGTCGGCATGTTTTTATCGGTGCCGCTAACGATGGTATTGAAAATTGCGTTGGAGGCCAGCCCGACTACGATTAAATATGCGTTACTGTTGGGTGATGTCAAGCAGTTTTCGGTACAAAACAAGCCAGCGGAATAAGATAAAACGCGGTTTTGCGACAGCGGAATAATGTCGAATGTCGCGCAGATTAGCGCAGAATAACGAAAAAATCGAAAAATACACCGCACTTTTAGTGATTCCTGCGATCGGGATCGCAAAAAAGTGCGGTGCTTTTTTCTTTTGTTTTGCACGGCGGCGCAAAATTGCTAGATTAATTGCATTGAAATCAGTACAATCGCTGCCTATTTTTTAGATTGCCGCAAGGTGTAATAACGAGGCACAGCATGTCAGAAAAAATCAATTTAATGAATTTAACCCGCCGCCAGATGCGCGAGTTTTTTAACGAACTGGGCGAAAAGCCGTTCCGCGCCGATCAATTGGTGAAATGGATTTACCATTTCGGCGAAGACAACTTTGATAATATGACCAATATTAACAAACCGTTGCGTGAGAAACTGAAAGCGGTGGCGGAGATCAAAGCGCCGCAAGTGGCGGTGGAACAACGCTCGGCGGACGGCACGATTAAATGGGCGATGCAGGTGGGCGATCAGCAGGTAGAAACTGTCTATATTCCGGAGGCGGATCGCGCGACGCTGTGTGTGTCGTCACAGGTGGGTTGCGCGCTGGCATGTACCTTTTGTTCTACCGCCCAGCAAGGCTTTAACCGCAATCTGACTGTATCCGAAATTATCGGACAGGTTTGGCGGGCGTCGAAAATTATCGGCAATTTCGGGGTCACCGGCGTGCGACCGATTACCAATGTGGTGATGATGGGCATGGGCGAACCGCTGCTGAATCTAGCGAATGTGGTGCCGGCGATGGAAATTATGTTGGATGATTTCGCCTATGGGCTGTCCAAACGCCGTGTAACGTTATCCACATCTGGTGTGGTGCCGGCGCTGGATAAACTGCATGAAATGATCGATGTGGCGCTGGCAATTTCCCTGCACGCCCCGAACGACGAGCTGCGTGATGAGATCGTGCCGCTTAATAAAAAATATAATATTAATATGCTGATCGAGGCGGTTAACCGTTATTTAAGCGTATCCAACGCCAACCACGGCAAAGTCACGATTGAATATGTGATGCTGGATCATGTAAATGACGGTATTGAGCATGCTCATCAGCTGGCAGCTGTGCTGAAAAATACCCCTTGCAAAATTAATCTGATTCCATGGAACCCGTTTCCGCAGGCGCCTTATGCAAAAAGTTCCAATACGCGTATCGATCGCTTCCAGAAGACGCTGATGGAGTACGGTTTTACCGTGATTGTACGCAAAACCCGCGGTGACGATATCGATGCGGCTTGCGGCCAGCTGGCGGGGGATGTGATTGATAGAACCAAAAGAACGGCACAGAAAAAACGTTTCGGACAGGCAATCGCCGCAATGCAGGTACAATAGCCTGTCATCGCAGAATAGGAGAGCATAACGATGTCGATATTAAAGTCTTTATTTCCCGTTGTTTTCGCTCTGATATTGTCCGCCTGCACCGCTCCGGTGCATACACCGGCAGATTTTGATACGCAGCAGGCGGCAAAAGCGCGTGTTGAATTGGGGCTGGGTTATCTAAATCAGCAAAATCCCGTTCAGGCGAAACTGAATTTTGATAAAGCCCTTTCTTATGCGCCGGATTATTATCTGGTGCATGCCGCACTGGCGTATTTTTATCAATTGCAGGGCGATGGGGTGCAAGCGGAAAATGCATATTTAACGGCGCTGAAATTTGATAAGAAACAAGGCGATGTGTATAACAATTATGGTGCTTTTTTGTGCGCGCAGGGGCGATTTGACAACGCCTATACGCAGTTTCAGCATGCTTTGAATACACTGAATTATTATCATCAGGCGGACACTTACGAGAATATCGCATTGTGCGCTTTATCGGAAAATAACACCGCACTTTTCCAACGTTATCTGGATTTATTACACAAACTGTCGCCGGTGCGGGCTCAGGCACTAAGTGTTTTAGCGGTCAAAAAATAATGCGGATTAGCCGTTTTGCTTGGCATATCCGCCCGCTGTTTTTATTGGCGATCCTGACAATAACTGTTGCAAAATATGCCCTGCGACTTTAAACTTTAGCTTTTGAATTTTAACTGAAATCAGATACCAAGAAGAACCGATATGACCGCGCCAACTCACAGTCAGGAACACACGGAGTTAACTTTAGGCGAACGCTTTCGCCGGGCAAGAGAGGAACTGAACCTTTCTTTGGAAGATGTCTCCGGAAAAATTAATTTACGCCCTTCAATTTTACAACGCCTTGAAAACAATGAATTTACGCATAAATCAATCCCGTCCACCTTCATGAAAGGTTATGTGAAAAATTATGCTAAATTCTTGCGCGTGCCGGAAACATATTGGTTGGGTATTGTGACTTCGCTCAGCGAAACCACGCATAACGATTTAGGTAAAAACGCGCGAGCGACCCGTGCCGTTAATCAGTATTCTTCGCATAATCATTGGGTTGGCTATATTACGGTGATCGTGATCCTGATTTTGGCCGGAATGACGGCAATGTGGTGGTGGGAGAATTATCAGAAATCCAATGCCGAGCGCGATCATTTAGTGCAAAATTATGTTGAGAGTACGGCTGCTGTACCAGTCGGTGAAACGGCGGATTCCGGTACGGCGCCCAATTCCGGTGCTGATAAACAGGAAGCGCAAACCGCCGCACCGACCGTGACAGCGCCTGTCTCTGCCGATCCGATTGCAGTGCCGGTGACGAATGTTGCGGATGCCGACGCTAATGCGAATGTGCTTTCCTCTGCGGCGGAAGTGCCGCAAAGCAATCATGCGACCTCGGTTCAGACTCTGCAATCGGAAATGAATAAAATCAATGGAATAGGCACGGCTGAAGGACAGGAAAATGCCGCTCAAAGTGCGGTGCAAAATTCCGACGTTTCTGTCCAACCGACAGCCGAACTGCAAATTGAAGTCACTGGCCCTAATTGCTGGATCAGCGTTAAAGACGGTAATCGTAAAGTGTTGGCGCAGAAAGAATATAAACAGGGCGAGCTGCTGAGCTTTAATCAAGGTGCGCCTTATTCGCTAATTATCGGGGCGCCGGGTAATGTAAAAATTACTTATAAAGGCGAGGCCTATCCGCTGACCGTTGACGGGCGCGTTGCGAAGTTTAAATTGCAGTAAAACAGAGAGTAAAAAATGTTAGCCAAACCGGATATTAAGCGTCGCGAATCGACAAAAATTTATGTGGGCAATGTGGCGGTCGGCGGTGATGCGCCGATTGCGGTTCAATCCATGACCAATACCCGCACAACCGATGTGGAAGCGACGGTGGCGCAGATCAAATCACTGGAGCGGGTCGGCGCTGATATTGTACGTGTTTCGGTACCGACGATGGATGCGGCGGAAGCCTTTAAGCTGATTAAACGACAGGTAAATGTGCCTTTAGTCGCCGATATTCATTTTGATTATCGTATCGCACTGAAAGTGGCGGAATACGGTGTGGATTGTTTACGTATCAATCCGGGTAATATCGGGCGGGAAGACCGTATCCGCGCGGTCGTAGATTGCGCCAAAGATAATAATATTCCGATTCGTATCGGTGTGAATGCCGGTTCGCTGGAGAAAGATTTGCAGGAAAAATACGGTGAACCGACGCCGCAGGCGTTATTGGAAAGTGCGTTGCGCCATGTGGAGATTTTAGATCGTCTCAATTTTGATCAATTTAAAGTCAGCGTTAAGGCTTCCGATGTGTTTTTGGCGGTGGAAAGCTACCGTTTGCTGGCAAAAGCGATTAAACAGCCGTTGCATTTGGGCATTACCGAAGCGGGTGGGGCGCGTGCCGGCGCGGTGAAATCTGCTATTGGCTTGGGTATGCTGCTGGCGGAAGGTATTGGCGATACGTTGCGGGTTTCTTTGGCGGCGGATCCGGTGGAAGAAATTAAAGTCGGTTTTGATATTTTGAAATCTTTACGTATTCGTTCGCGTGGGATTAATTTTATTGCCTGCCCGACCTGTTCCCGTCAGGAATTTGATGTTATCGGCACGGTAAATGCGCTGGAACAGCGTCTGGAAGATATTATTACGCCAATGGATGTGTCGATTATCGGTTGTGTGGTTAACGGGCCGGGCGAGGCATTGGTATCCGATTTAGGCGTGACCGGCGGTAATAAGAAAAGCGGTTATTATCTTGACGGTGAACGCCAACGAGAACGGTTTGACAACGACGATCTGATTAATCAGTTAGAAGCGAAAATCCGTGCGAAAGTCGCACAGCAAGATCCGAAAAACAGAATTATTTAAGGGAGATATTGTGGCAAAAACCATTCAAGCTATTCGGGGAATGAACGACTGTTCCCCGACGGAAAGCCCTTTATGGCAATGGGTTGAGGGCAAAATCCGCGGCGTGCTTGCGGGCTACGGTTATTCGGAAGTGCGGATGCCGATTGTGGAAAGTACACCGTTGTTCGCCCGTGCTATCGGTGAAGTGACCGATGTGGTATCCAAAGAAATGTACACATTTTGGGATAATGACGAACAGTTGACGCTACGTCCGGAAGGTACGGCTGGTTGCGTGCGAGCGGCGATTGAACACGGTTGGATTTATAATAATGAACAGCGTCTGTGGTATCTCGGCCCGATGTTTCGCCATGAACGCCCGCAAAAAGGGCGCTATCGTCAGTTTCACCAGGCTGGGGTGGAAATTTTCGGTATTCCTAACCCGGAGGTCGACGCGGAATTAATTCTGCTTACTGCTCGTCTTTGGAAAGCTCTCGGCATTGAGCAGCACGTTTCATTGCAACTGAACTCTATCGGATCGCTGGAAGCGCGGGCGAATTATCGTTCGGCATTAGTCAAATTTCTGGGAAATCACACCGCACTGATGAGTGAAGAAGAAAAGGAACGGCTGGTTAAAAATCCGTTGCGTATTTTGGATACCAAAAATCAAGCGCTGCAAGCGGTGTTGAATGATGCACCGAAATTACTGGATTATTTAGACGAAGAAAGCCGTGCGCATTTTCAGCAGCTGTGTAGCTTGCTGGATGCGATGGGAATTCAGTACGATATTAATCCGAAATTAGTGCGCGGGCTGGATTATTACAATAAAACCGTGTTTGAATGGGTGACCGATGCGCTGGGCGCGCAAGGAACAGTCTGCGGCGGCGGACGTTATGACGGCTTGGTTGAACAGCTGGGTGGTCATGCTACACAGGGCGTAGGTTTTGCCATGGGACTGGAGCGGTTGGTATTGCTGGTGCAGGAAGTCAATGCTAATATTGCGCTGCCTGCGGCGGTGGATATTTATGTGGTGTATGCCGGTGAACATACCACTTTACCGGCATTTCAACTGGCGGAAAAACTGCGTACAGAATTACCGCACTTACGTATTATGACCCATTGCAGCGGCGGGAATTTCAAAAAACAATTCAAACGCGCGGATAAAATCGGGGCTAAATTGGCTTTGGTTATCGGCGAAAGCGAAGCACTGCATCAGCAG
Organism: Haemophilus massiliensis; assembly: GCA_000752995.2. Lineage (GTDB taxonomy): Bacteria > Pseudomonadota > Gammaproteobacteria > Enterobacterales > Pasteurellaceae > Necropsobacter > Necropsobacter massiliensis_B. The sequence goes on from LM994636.1 coordinate 340,092, forward strand.
GTGATCGTGAAAGATTTATTGGGTGGCACAGAACAGCGGACGTTCTCATTGGCAGAAGTGAGCGCTTACCTGAATACTGTATTTAAATAAGAAAGGAGTTGACATGGCTTATACCGTTGAAGAAGAACAGGAGCTCAATGAGCTGAAAAACTGGTGGCGAGAAAATTATAAATCCATTATTGTGATTGTGGTGCTAACCTTTGCTGGCGTGTTTGGCTGGCGTTACTGGCAGGATCATCAAGTCAGCAAGATGCAACAAATTTCGGCACAATATGATCAATTAATTTACGCCGCGCAACAAGATAGCGCTGCGCAAAATGCCAAACTGGCACAGTTTGTGAAAGAAAACGATAAAACCAGTTATGCGGTTTTTGCTTTGTTGGATGCAGCGGGTGCCGCAGTGAACAAGCAGGATTTTACGCAAGCTGAAGATTTATTGAAACAAGCTGTCAGCGCTTCTAGTGATGATATTTTACTTTCGCTCAGTACCTTGCGTTTGGCTGCGGTTCAGCTTCAGCAACAGCAGTTTGATGCGGCGCTGGAAAGTCTGCAACAAGTGAAAGGACAAGGCTGGGAAAGCCGCAAAAATTTAATGAGCGGTGATATTCTATTAGCCAAAGGTGATAAGGCGGGCGCCAAAGCCCATTTTGAGCAAGCGTTGCAGAACGCCGGCCCGTTAGAGGCGCAGTTGATTCAAGTGCGGTTAAATAATTTATAGTTTTTATGACGACACAAGGCTTGGGAAGATTCTCAGGCCTTTTTTCTTTCGATATCGTATTTAACCAAACAGAGGTAAAATGACAATGAAACGCTTAACTGTTCCGCCGCCGCTGCTGTTTATTGGTTGCGCTGGATTGATGTGGTATTTACCGCCTGTTTATGAATTTAGCGCAAATAGATATGTGATAGGTTTTATTCTGTTAATTGCCGCAGGGATAGCGGCGGGCGGGTTATACCAGCTTTATCGGGCAAACACCACTGCCAGTCCACTGAATCTGAATAACACGTCAGTTTTGGTGGTGACCGGTGTGTATGCTTTCAGTCGTAATCCGATGTATCTGAGCCTGCTGCTCGCTTTAATTGCTTGGCTTTTATGGCTGGGCACCATCAGTGCGATAATCGGGCCATTGCTTTTTATCGGGCTGATGAATTATTTGCAGATAAAACCGGAAGAGATCATGTTAGCCAAACTGTTCGGTGCAGCATATCAGGCATATTGCGCAAAAGTCCGTCGTTGGCTATAAATATGCTTATTATTTCTTACTCACCCGCAGCTGGGGCAGACGATAGAGGATTAAAGCCAACAGAATGAAAGCGCAACCTGTCAGTTTATAATAAGTCAATTTTTCGTCCAAAATTATTATGCTTGATATCAATGCCCAGACGGGTTCCAAGATCATAATGATCGCACCGTTGGCGACATCGCAGTATTTTTGCCCCAGGGTTTGCAGCAACATACGCAGATTGGTTGCGATGAGTACGCTGGCGCAAAACCACAGCCAGCCTTGTGGGGAAATGGGGTGAGACCAGTTTTCAAAACATAGGGAATATAGCCCGCAGCAAATGCCGACGATGCCGATTTGAATGGTTGTCAGTGACAGCACGGGAATATTTCTAGCATATTTATTGTTCAAAATAAAATAAATCGCAGCGGATAATGACGAGAACAGAAAGATCATACTGCCTAAGGACAGACTTAAACCGCCAGCTTTATAAGACAACATATATAGTCCTATGGCGGCGAGCGGCAGAGATAAACGGAACGATTTGTGTGGCGCCTGTTTGAAAAACAGCCATGATAGTAATGGCGCGATCAGCATGGATAAACTGACCAGAAATGCGCCTTCGCCGAAGTGCTCGCTGTTTACCAAACCTAACAGCCATAACGTCAAGTAAAAAACATAGCAAAATCCCACCGCACTTGCTCGTGTTATCTGCGCTGCTGATAATTGTTTTAATTGCGGATAGGCAAAGGGCAGAAATAATAGCGTGGCAAGGGTAAAACGTAATCCGATAAATCCGAGCGGAGGAAATTCCGCAATTGAATATTTGGAAAAAAACCAGCCGGAAGCAGCAATCAGAGTGACAATAAATAGCAGTATTTCACCGCGATATTTTTCAAAATTCATCGATTTTCTTTTCGGTAATGGTGGAAAAAATGTAAGCTTTATTTACGCTTGCTAAAGCTTACATTAGTCGATTGTCAACAGAGGTTATTTTTCAAAAAACACTTTCTTCAATGCAAGTTCCAAGCCACGAAATTCTGCCAGACCTTTTAAACGACCGATCGCGGAATAGCCCGGATTGGTTTTTTTATGCAAATCATCAAGCATCTGGTGTCCGTGATCCGGACGCATTGGAATCAGGCGCTGATCGCCGTTGGCTTTACGACGATATTCTTCCGTTAATAACGCTTTCGTTACATTAAACATATCCACATCGCCCGCTAAATGTGCGGCTTCATGGAAGCTCAACGGATTTTCCTCACGGCAGGTGGAGCGAAGATGGGCGAAATAAATACGATCAGCAAATTTTTTCGTCATGTTGACGAGATCGTTGTCGGAACGAACACCGTAAGAACCGGTGCACATCGTAAAACCGTTTGCCGGCAGCGGTTCGATTTCAACAAACCACTGCATGTCTTCAATCGTGGAAACCACCCGCGGCAAGCCTAGAATCGGGCGCGGAGGATCGTCCGGATGAACTGCCATTCGGATACCGACTTGTTGCGCTACCGGTATGATTTGATTAAGAAAATAAGCTAAATGGGTACGGAATTTTTCGGCCGAAATATCTTTATAACGATCAAGTTGCCCTTGAAACTCTGCTAATGTATAGCCCTCTTCCGCCCCTGGCAAACCGGCGATAATGTTTTGTGTCAGTTGTTCAATATCCTGCGGGCACATATCGTCAAAATAGCGCTTAGCCGCCTGCTGCTCTTCCTGCGTATAAGATTGCTCTGCATTCGGACGCCGCAAAATATAGAGTTCGAAAGCGGCAAATGCAATCTGATCAAAACGCAATGCTTTGGAACCGTCCGGCATTTGGTATGCCAAATCGGTCCGAGTCCAATCCAACACCGGCATAAAATTGTAGCACACGGTATCAATCCCACATTGCGCAAGGTTACGCAAGGTCTGTTTATAATTTTCGATCCAAGTCTTATATTGCCCGGTTTGAGTTTTAATCTCCTCATGCACCGGCACACTTTCCACCACCGACCAACTAAGTCCTGCTTGTTCAATTACCGCTTTACGTTTTTGAATTTCCACAATACTCCAAACCTGTCCGTTCGGAATATGATGAAGCGCGGTCACAATACCGGTCGCGCCGGCCTGTTTGATATCGGATAATGACACGGGATCATTCGGCCCGTACCAACGCCAAGTTTGTTCCATAGAAAACTCCTTGTTATGTAAGTAAGTATTAGATACCTACAACAACAGGATTTTTATTGAATAGGTATCCGTCAAATAAAGGGTCTTCAACATCGGATAATTCAAAAAGTTTTACTTTAACATTCTCCAAATGTTGCCACATAGCTTTGCGCGCCAATGCAGGGTTCTTTTTTTGTATTGCTTTTAAAATAGCCTCATGATCTTGAATCCATAAGTAATGGTAATCATTCTGTAAAATGCGAGCATGTAATTGCGCCCACATGGCACTATTAAAGCGATATTTCCATAATTGTTCTTGTAATTGAATTAAAACGTCATTTCCAGTCATTTCGGCTAACGCTAAATGAAACTCTTTATCTGCGCTGTAATCATCTAAATTTTGAGTCAATAACTCTTTTTCTTTATCTAGAATTTGCTTTAATTGTAGAATGTCTTGTTTTGTTGCCTGTTGGGCTGCAAATTCAGCGATACTGCTTTCTAAAAGTTGTCTTGCTTGTAGCAATTCAAATGGTCCGACGTCTTTTAACTCACCTGTTGTTTCTTGTTCAACTAATAATTCTGGCGTTCTTATGATATACACGCCTGAACCCTTTTTTACTTCTACTAACTTTTCTACTTCCAACATAACCATTGCCTCTCGGACAATTGTTCTGCTGACCCCTAACTTCTCTGATATCTCTCTTTCTGTTGGAAGTTTATCGCCGATTTTATATTTGCCTTGTGAAATTTCTTCTTTTAGCAATTTACCTATACGACTATATGTTCTGCCGCTATTTTCCATAAATTCCCTCATATTGGAATACCAAAAATCTATTTTTATGAGCGCGATCACAGATTTTAATATTTGGCATGCCAAAAAAGATTTTTCGATCTATAATCTGCACCGTAAAAATAGCATTAGATAAGCAATAAGTCGACATTATTTAATATGAGGAGAAATAATCTATGCAGATGAACGTTAGAGCTATCTGTCTTGAAGAACCGGGAAAGGTAATAGTTAAATCTGTTCGCTATCCTATAAAAGGGGATACCGATGTTTTAATCAAGGTTGAAAGCATAGGAATTTGCGGTTCTGATATTGCGGCTTACAGAGGGATAAATCCATTGATTACGTACCCTAGAATTTTAGGTCACGAAGCGATTGGGATTGTTTTAGAAACAGGAGTTGGTATTCCAAAAGATATTAAGGTTGGCGATCGAGTTATAGTGGATCCTTATGTCTATTGTGGTAAATGCTATCCTTGTTCTATTGGAAGAACTAATTGTTGTGAAACTTTAAAAGTAATTGGTGTGCATATTGATGGTGCTATGCAGGAAGTCATTCGACATCCTGCGCATTTAATAGTAAAAGTACCTGATATGAAAATTGAAGAATTGGCATTAGCGGAACCCTTGACGATTTCATTACATGCAATTCATCGGACTCAAGTAAAACACGGGGAACACGTTGTAATTATCGGGGCTGGAGCTATTGGTTTAATGGCGGCTCTGGTTGTTCAAGTGTATGGCGCAGTACCGATTCTGATTGATGTTTTGGATAAGCGCCTTGAATATGCACGTTCTTTAGGTATAAAACACACAATTAATCCTCAACAAGAAAATGATATTGAGATTATTAAAAATATTACTAATGGAAGAATGGCCGAGGTCGTAATAGAAGCATCTGGCGCAAATGTATCTATTCAAAATTCATTGAAATATGCCTCCTTTGCTGGTCGGATTGGACTAACTGGTTGGCCTAAAACTGAAACTGCATTAGCTACGAATTTGATCACATTTAAGGAATTGAATATTTATGGTTCAAGGACTAGTAAGGGAGAATTTGAAGAGGCGCTAGAATTGTTATCTAGTGGAAGAATTAGACCTAACGATATTATCAGCAAAGTTATCAAATTTGATGGAATTCCTGAGTATATAAAAGAGCTTTCAGATAATCCATCGGATTATTTGAAAATTAACGCAGTATTTTAATTACTGATTTCAAACTAATAAAATGAGGATATTTATATGAAACTTAAAACACTTTTAAAAACAATTTTAGTCTCAAGTTTATTTTTTTCAGGTACCGCATTGGGTAAGGTAATTATAAAATTAGGCCACTATAATTCTGATGCCCATCCATCAAATATTGCATTACAAGAATACTTTAAAAAAATAATTGAAGAGAAAACGAATAATCGTTACGAAATCAGAATTTATCCAAATAATCAACTAGGAGGAGAAGATCAAATTGTTAATGGTTTACGTAATGGTACGATTGAAGCCGGTATTACAGGTTTATTGCTACAAAATGTCAATCCTATTTTTGGAGTGTGGGAATGGCCTTATTTATTTAAAGATAATGAAGAAGCGAAAAAAGTTTTAGAATCTCCTATTGCGCAAAAAATAGGTAATAAAATGGAGGATTATGGCATTAAGTTATTGGCCTATGGTATGAATGGATTCAGAGTTATTTCATCAAATAAAAAAGTCGAAAAATTTGATGATTTTAAAGGATTAAGATTAAGAGTTCCACTAAATTCATTGTTTGTTGATTGGGCTAATGCAATGAATATTAACCCACAGAGTATGCCATTAAGTGAAGTATTCACAGCGTTGGAACAAAAAGTCATTGATGGCCAGGAAAATCCGTACATGCTAATTAAAGATTCTGGATTATATGAAGTACAAAAATATATTATTCAGACTAACCATATTTTTTCTCCGGGATTATTACAAATTAGTTTGAAAACCTGGAATAAAATGACAAAAGAAGACCAAGATATTTTTATAGAAGCAGCCAAGCTTTATCAAGAAAAAGAATGGGAGTTGGCAATGAAAATGGAACAGGAAGTTAAAGATTTCTTTAATAAAAATGGTAAAGAGATAATTATTCCTAATGAAGAATTTAAGGCTGACATGTTGAAGGCTTCTGAAAAAGTATATGAAAATTTTTATCAAAAATATGATTGGAGTAAAGAGATTATACAACAAATTAATATAGCTAAGTGATTGATAGTATATAAATTCGTAGAAGAGTAATTTTTTGCTCTTCTACCGTCTTGCTCTTTATCATTTGGCTATGAAATCGAATAGTTTACAGGAGATATCCGAATGAATGTTTCTAAAACATTGGATAATACTTTGAGAATATTATCCATTCTTGCCTTGATTACTATGATTGTCTTAGTCTTTTTTAATGCTGTACTACGTTATTTCTTTGATTCTGGAATAGCATGGTCGGAGGAATTTGCACGAATCTGTTTTGTATATATGATTTTTTTGGGCATCATTTTAGTTGCAAAAGAAAGAGGTCATTTAACAGTTGATATTGTAATTGCGGCATTACCTGCCCAATATCAAATGATTGCTCTATTCTTAGCCGATATTTTAGTTTTAGTTGCAACATCGTTTATTACTATCGGCGCTTATCAATTAATGTTATTGACTTATAATCAACAAATGCCTGCAACAGGAATTTCTTCGGCATTTCTGTACTTAGCGGCAGTGATTTCATCCATATCCTATTTTTTAGTTGTGTTTATAAATTTATGGCAACATATAAAATGGGCATTACAAGGGGGTAGATAATGTTATGGCTATTTTTAGGCAGTTTGTTTTTGCTTCTTTTTCTGGGGGTACCTGTCGCATTATCTATGCTGTTAAGCGCGAGTCTAATGTTAATTCAGATGGATATGTTTGACACTCAGTTGATCACAGAAAATTTTGTAATGGGAACAAATAATTTTCCATTAATGGCAATTCCGTTTTTTATGCTAACTGGTGAAATAATGAAACACGGGGGGATATCCGAACGCATAATCAATTTTGCTATGAGTATGGTTGGGCATATTAAGGGAGGTTTAGGATATGTCGCAATTATTTCTGGGTTGATTTTTGCTGGTTTATCTGGATCTGCTGTGGCAGATACTGCCGCATTAGGAGCAATTCTGATACCAATGATGGTGGCAAAAAAATATGATACAGCACGTTCAACTGGATTAATTTGTGCAGCTGGGATTATTTCTGTTGTTATACCACCGAGTATTCCGATGATTATTTATGGAATTACAGCAGGTGCGTCAATCACTAAATTATTTATGGGAGGAACTGTCCCTGGACTTTTAATGGTAGCTGGTTTATGGATTATCTGGAAATTTTTATATCGTAAGGAAGAAAGCAATTTAGCACCTAAACAAAGTTGTAAACAACGTTGGATTGCATTCAAACAGGCATTTTGGCCATTATTGCTTCCTATAATTATTATAGTTGGACTTCGTGGCGGGATATTTACACCGACTGAGGCAGGGGTTGTTGCTGCGATTTATGCTGCAATTGTGAGTGTTTTATACCGTACTTTATCGTTTAGTAAAATACAGGAAGTATTTATTAATACAATCAAGACTACATCGATGGTGATGTTTGTTGCCGCCGCCGCGATGATTTCGGCATTTGCAATTACGGTAGCGCAGATTCCTAATGAACTGGTAGGTTTTATTAAAGGTATGACAGACAGCCCGACAGTTTTAATGTTAGTTATTATGGTCTTTTTATTACTTGTTGGCTGTGTGATGGATTTAATTCCAGCAGTTTTGATTTTTGTTCCAGTTCTTCTTCCGCTATTAAGGGCTTACAATATTGATATTGCTTATTTTGGGATAATGATGGTAATTAACTTATCAATTGGATTAATCACTCCACCAGTAGGCACTGTTCTTTATGTAGGATCTGGAATTGCTAAATTAGGAATAAGTAAAATTTCAAGAGGTATAGTTCCTTTTTTATTAATCTATTTTGTCATATTACTGCTTATGGTTTTTTTTCCGAACATCGTAATTACGCCAATGAATTGGTTATCCTAAAATAAAGATATAAGTATTTAATAGGGAGAATATAATGAATAGTATTGCCAAAAAACATAACTTCAAAGACAAATTAGTGGTGATTACCGGCGCAGGCGGTGTGTTATGTGCTTTTTTTGCCAAGGAAATCGCAAAAACCGGGGCGAAGGTAGCGTTATTAGATATTAATTTCGAGGCCGCTGCTAAGTTTGCCGAAGAGATTGTTCAACAGGGCTATATCGCCAAAGCGTATCAAACTGATGTGTTGGATCTGCACAGTATTCAGATGGTGAGGGATGCTATCGAACGGGATTTCGGCACTTGCGATATTTTAATTAACGGCGCGGGCGGGAATAGTCCGAAAGCGACAACAGATAATGAATTCCATGAATTTAATCTGAGTGAAACGACGAAATCATTTTTTGAAATGGATAAAAATGGTATTGAATTTGTATTTAATCTGAATTATCTGGGAACGTTATTACCGACGCAAGTTTTTGCAAAAGACATGATTGGCAAAAAAGGCGCAAACATTATTAATATTTCCAGCATGAATGCCTACACTCCACTTACTAAAATTCCGGCTTATTCCGGTGCGAAAGCGGCAATCAGTAATTTCACTCAATGGTTGGCAGTGTATTTTTCTCATGTAGGCATCCGCTGCAATGCCATTGCTCCGGGTTTTTTAGTGGGTAACCAAAACCGAGCATTGTTGTTTGATCAAAACGGCAATCCGACGCCGCGCGCGCATAAAATCTTAACTAACACTCCGATGGGGCGATTTGGAGAAGCACATGAATTGCTGGGCGGAATTTTATTCTTAATGGATGAAGAATACGCAAGTTTTATTAACGGTGTGGTGCTGCCAATTGACGGTGGTTTTTCCGCTTACAGCGGCGTATGAGGGGATAAAATAATGAAGCCTTTTATGTGCGAAGATTTTCTACTTTAATCAGCCATTAACAGAATTACAAATTGCGCAATATTCGACCGCACTTCTTGTTTGGTTTGCACAAGAGTATTGTAAACGTCACTGGGTAATGCAAATGCACATCGGTGCGTTGCGCAATAATAATACCCGCATGTTCCGACTCCTCGGGCCTGACTGCGGGTTTGATTCTATCGGCGATCGCACGTTTGCCGAACCGCTGTCCCGCTTGCTGGATGCGATGGATGAAACAGAGCAATTACCTAAAACTATTTTGTATTGTCTGAATCCGCGTGATAACGAAATGATAGCCAGTATGATTGGTAATTTCCAAACCGGCGGTATTGCCGGAAAAATTCAGTTTGGCTCCGGTTGGTGGTTCAATGATCAAAAAGATGGCATGGAACGCCAATTACAACAGCTTTCACAACTTGGTTTATTAAGTCAATTTGTAGGTATGTTGACGGATTCACGTAGTTTTTTATCTTATACGCGCCACGAATATTTCCGCCGCATTTTATGTGAAATGCTGGGGAAATGGGTAGTGAACGGCGAAGCGCCGAATGATATTGAATTATTGGGAAATATGATAAGTAATATCTGTTACCGTAATGCTAAAAACTATTTTAAATAAGGTGATTCAATGAAAAAACTCGCCCTACTCGGCGAATGTATGATCGAGCTTAATGGGGAGCCATTTGGTGATATGCGCCAGACTTATGGCGGGGATACGCTCAATACGGCGACTTATGTCGCTCGGGTAAGTTCGCCGGATAAGATTGAAGTACATTATGTATCTGCCCTTGGTACGGATAGACTGAGTCAGGGCATGCTTGAGCATTGGCAGGCAGACGGAATTAAGACGGATTGGGTGCTATGTGATCCCGTACGTCAGCCGGGATTGTATTTGATCCAGCTGGACAAACATGGCGAACGCACGTTTTTATATTGGCGCAACCAGTCTGCCGCACGGTATTTGTTACAACATCGTGATTATCCTCGCGTGCTGTCCGAGCTGGCACAGGTCGATGCCATTTATTTCAGCGGCATCAGTTTGGCAATCTTGCCGGAAAATGACCGCACTTTGTTTATTCAACAGCTTAGTGCTTTACGTAATAACGGGGTTGAGATTATTTTCGACAGTAATTATCGTCCGCAATTATGGCAGAGTTCGACACAGACGCAACGATATTATGCGGCGTTGTTGCCGCTGGTTGATGTGGCATTGGTGACTTTTGATGATGAACAGCTGCTGTGGGGTGATCCGGATGCACAGGACAGTCTTCGTCGTTTAGCCGCCCATGGCATTAATAAAATCGTTTTAAAACAAGGAAAGTGCGGTGTGATTTTATGCCAAAATGGTCAACAAATTAGCGTGCCGACAACACCGGTTGCGCAGGTAGTGGATACCACCTCTGCCGGTGATGCTTTTAACGCCGGTTTTTTAAACGGCTATTTGCAACAAAAAGATTTGATTACCTGCTGCAGACTGGGGAATCAGCTGGCGGGCATTGTGATTCAACACAAAGGCGCGATTATTCCTTCTGCCGCCACAGTCCATTTCATTGAACAATTTAATGAGGAACGCTAATGGCTTATACAACAGCACAACTGATTGAAAAACTTAGACAAATCAAAGTAGTTCCGGTGATCGCACTGGATGAAGCACAGGATATTGTGCCGCTGACGCAGGTGCTGGCGGATAACGGCTTGCCGGTGGTGGAAATTACGTTTCGTTCCGCCGCGGCGGCAGAAGCGATAGGCTTGTTGCGCGCTCATCGGCCCGATATGCTGATTGCAGCGGGCACGGTGTTGACTGCCGAACAGGTCGTGCAGGCAAGAAATGCCGGCGCTGATTTTGTGGTGACGCCGGGATTGAATCCAAAAATCCTACGGCTTTGTCAGGATCTGCATTTTCCGGTTACGCCCGGTGTGAACAACCCGATGTCCATTGAAGCGGCACTGGAGATGGGATTAACGGCGGTGAAATTTTTTCCAGCAGAGGCCAGCGGCGGGGTAAAAATGATTAAGGCGTTGCTCGGCCCGTATGCGCAGTTGCAGATTATGCCGACCGGCGGCATCGGCATACATAATATTCGTGATTATCTGGCGATACCGAATGTGGTTGCTTGCGGCGGTTCTTGGTTTGTGGATAACTCCTTGATTCGGGCGAAAAACTGGGCGGAAATCGGGCGTTTGACGAGAGCGGTTGTGCAGCTGGTGCAGGAATGCCGATAACGCGCGAAAATTCACCGCACTTTACAAATACAGTGCCATAATAATGGCGTTTTCCCGCCCCCCCGCCGCGGTCGGGTAGTAGTTTTTGCGGGTATCTACTCGATTAAACCCGCATTGTTCATAGAGCCGTTGTGCGCCGATATTGGATTGGCGCACTTCCAACCACAGCGTGCGAATGCCTTGTTCGCGCAGTTTTTCAATTAGTTGATTTAGCAGATATTTTCCCAAACCCTGGGCCTGAAAGGGCGGATCGATGGCGATATTGAACAAGGTCGCTTCGTCCAACACGGTCTGGCAAATGGCGAAACCGAGAATTTCGCCGTCATCACCTTGTATTTTCAGATTGAGATAGCGCGCGCCTTGATTATTTTTTAGCGTACCGAATGACCAAGGCACGACATGTGCCGCCTGTTCAATGGCAAATAAGCGGGGAAAATCCTGTTCTTCAATATGAGTAATATACGGCATAATTAATCGGCTTGTTGTTGAATTTGTCGCCATAGCTGACGCTTCGCCTGCGGGTCTTGCCGTAAGCTTTGCCAGTCCGGCGATTGCCATTGCGCCACCGCCTGTTTGCAGTAGGCTAAAGTGCGGTCGATTTTTTGCGGATTATTGCTTAATAACCAGTAACAGACCGGATGCTGAATCTTCATTAGTGGCGCGAAATCGAAATTAATACATAAACAATCTTGCGCGCCAATTTCCAGACTGCGCAAAATATCCTGTAGCAGCTGTTGGGTGGCGGGAATTGCCTGTTCGGCAATAATAATCAAACGGATATGTTGCGCGACAGCAAGATTGACCGCGCCTTTTAAGGCATCGGGACGATTAAGCTGCCATTGAGTAATGCCCATTTCCTGTAAGAGAAGATCGCGTCTGTTCATCAATATCTGATTTCCTTTATAATAGGCGCCAATTTTAACCAATAACGCAGAGGATTGATAGGGTGATTTCTCTCGAAAGTCAGGTGCTGGAACGTCATTTGGCGTTTTTTCAGGATAAAGCGGTTTTATTCGCCGGTGGCATTAAGGATCATTTTCCGCAGCAGATTCAAAAGGTAGCGAAATCCGTTCGCATTTGGTCGTGTTATTTTGATTATGCTCGAACCAATAGTGCGGTGGATTTTTCTGCCGTTTTTAACGGCGATGCAGAGTTAGTCGTTTATTATTGGACGAAAAACAAGCAGGAGGTCGCTTTTCAGTTGATGCAGTTGCTGGCTAATGCGTCGTCAGGACAGGAGTTGTTGATTGTCGGCGAAAACCGCAGCGGTGTTCGTTCGGCGGAAAATTTGCTGGCACCTTATGGGGAGATCGCAAAAATTGACGGCGCTCGCCGCTGCGGGCTATACCATTTTTCTCTGAAAAACCGACCGCACTTTCAGCTTGATGAATACTGGAAAACTTATCGCCCGCTGAATTCATTCACCGTTTATAGCCTGCCGGGTGTATTCAGCGCCCATGAACTTGATGCCGGTACGGCGTTGCTGTTATCTACCCTTGACGCGCCCATTAACGGCAAGGTGCTGGATTTGGGCTGCGGTGTGGGTGTGATCGGCGGTTATATCAAACAACGCAACCCGCAAGTCGCGATTACCATGACGGATATTCACGCAATGGCGCTGGTCTCCGCTGAACGCACGTTGGCGGAAAATCGGTTGCAGGGCAAGGTGGTGGCAAGCGATGTGTTTTCTCACATTGACGAAAAATTCAACATAATTCTTTCTAATCCGCCGTTTCATGACGGCATTGATACTGCTTATCGCGCGGTGGAAACATTAATTCGACAGGCAAGACAACATTTAACCGCCGGCGGAGAACTGCGGATTGTGGCAAATGCGTTCCTGCCTTATCCTAATTTGCTGGACGAGCATTTCGGCACTCATCAAGTGTTGGCAAAAACGGGAAAATTTAAGGTATATTCGGTGAGAAATTAAACAAGTGCGGTGAAAATTTTTTTATTTTTCACCGCACTTTTGACTGTTTTGGATATCGGTTATTTTTTTAATAACTCGGCATGGGCTTTTTTCTGCCCTTTCATTTTACCGCTGATTTCGCGTCGCTGTTTAGACAGCTCCGCGTTGCGGATAGTATAATCATCCACACGGGTTTCATAGTCGTCACGCATATTTTCAATAATGGCGCGCACATCTTCGATGCTCATATCATCACGGATATATTGGTTCAGGTTGTCCAATAACAGTACACGCTTCTGGTTATCGCGAATTTTACGATTGTTATCGTCGATATCGCGCAATAATTTATTTTTTAAACGATACATACGCACATACTCTAACACTTCTTGGAACGATTGTTTATTCACGTTTTCCATAATTGATACTCTCTGCCTTTAATTAAAAATAAATCCCGATTAATGTAGTCTTTTTTAGGCTTTTCGTCAAAGTATTCGCACGCTTTTTCCGGCTAAACGTAAAAAATTTGATGAATTTCATAAAAGTCGTTGCTTACGCTATCCCGAGGTGATAAAAATATTGAATTATTCTATTATTTCTCAATTATCTCTCAGGAAGTAAAATATGTCTCAAGTCTTTAATTTCAGCGCAGGACCGGCAATGATGCCGCCGGCAGTATTGCAACAGGCTCAACGGGAATTACTCAACTGGCAGGAACAGCACACCTCAGTCATGGAAGTCAGCCACCGCGGCAAGTTGTTTATGGAACTGATCACGCAGGCGGAAGAGGATATTCGCCAGCTTTATCATATTCCTGCAAATTATAAAGTCCTGTTTTTGCAGGGCGGCGCTCGCGGTCAGTTTGCCGCCGTTCCGATGAATTTGTGTACTGAAAAAGGCAAGGCGCTGTATTTAACCAGCGGTCACTGGTCGACGACAGCGGCGAAAGAAGCGCGCCTGTTCTGCGAGGTTGATGAAATTAATCTTTTAACCGAAGGTGAAACGCTACAAGTAGGAACGCTGGATTTCAGTGATATTGCGCAGCAATACGATTATGTGCATTATTGCCCGAACGAGACTATCAGCGGCGTTGAGATTTTTGACCTGCCGAATGTGGGTGAGGCGGTATTGGTCGCCGATATGTCATCCAATATTCTGTCACGTGAAATCGACGTTAGTAAATTCGGTCTGATTTATGCTGGCGCGCAGAAAAATTTAGGACCGGCGGGGATCACCATCGTGATTGTGCGTGAAGATTTACTCGGTAAGGCGCGCACCGCCACACCGTCCATCTGGAATTATGCAGTGCAGACGAAAAGCGATTCGATGATCAATACACCGCCGACTTTTGCGTGGTATTTATGTTCACTAGTGTTTAAACATTTGCTTGCCACCGGCGGGGTGCCAGCAATGGAACGGCGTAATAAAGCCAAAGCTGAATTGCTGTATGCCTATTTAGATCAGAGCGATTTTTATCGCAACCATGTGGCGCCGGCGAATCGTTCTTTAATGAACGTTACCTTTACCACCGGCAATGACGAATTAAATGCGAAATTTGTCGCCGAAGCCACCGCCGCAGGCTTGCAGGCGCTGAAAGGTCATAAAGTATTGGGCGGTATGCGGGCGTCTATTTACAATGCGATGCCGATTGAGGGCGTCGAAGCTTTGATTGCCTTTATGCGCCAGTTTGCCGCGCAAAACCGTTAATATCACAGGTAAGGGCAGGTGAAAGCCCTTATCTTTTTCTGTTACAACCGATAAAAAGAAACCTATGCAATTTATCAATATCGCAAACAAAGGGGTCAAATCCCTTTCCCCTTATCAGGCGGGTAAGCCGATTGAAGAGCTTGAACGTGAGCTCGGTATCCGTAATATCATTAAACTGGCGTCGAATGAAAACCCTTTCGGCTTTCCGCAAAGCGCTAAGCAGGCCATTGAGCGACGGCTCAATGATCTGACCCGTTATCCCGATGCCAATGGTTTTGAACTGAAAGCCGCCATTGCCGAAAAATTCGGTCTGCATGCCGATCAGATCACCCTCGGCAACGGTTCCAATGATTTAATTGAATTGTTCGCTCACACGTTTGCCAGCGAACATGATGAAATTATTTATTCGCAATATGCGTTTATCGTTTATCCGTTGATTACCAAAGCCATCGGTGCAACCGCACGTGAAATTGCAGCGAAAAACTGGGGGCACGATTTGGACGGCTTTTTGGCGGCGATTAACGATAACACCAAGCTGATTTATATCGCCAATCCGAACAACCCGACCGGGAATTTTTTAACGCAGGCGGAAATAAACCGCTTTTTGGCGCAGGTACCGGCACATGTGATCGTGGTGTTGGACGAAGCCTATACCGAATTTACTGCGCCGGATGAGCGTGTGGATTCTTTTGCGCTGGTGGAGCGGTATCCGAATTTGATTGTTTCCCGTTCGTTATCCAAAGCTTACGGTCTGGCGGGGCTGCGTATCGGCTATGCGGTATCTCATCCAGAAATTGCCGACTTGTTAAACCGCGTGCGGCAGCCGTTCAATTGTAACGCTTTGGCATTGGTTGCCGCCGTTGCGGTGTTAAATGATGACGAATTTGTGCAAAAAGCCGCAGCAAATAACCGTGCCGAGATGAAACGTTACGAAGATTTTTGCCGGCAGCACCAACTGGCGTATATCCCCTCGAAAGGGAATTTCATTACGCTTGATTTTAAACGTCCCGCCGCGCCGATTTACGATGCGCTGTTGCGCGAAGGCGTGATCGTGCGCCCGATAGCCGGCTATGGCATGCCGAATCATCTGCGTGTCAGTATCGGTTTACCGCAAGAAAATGACCGATTTTTCACCGCACTTTTGAAAGTGCTGAATCTGGTATAAACGCAGTTATCAACGTATAGTGTTCAAACTTGGGGCGAGAGTTATCGCCCAGTCATTATGGATAGTGAAACAATCATGGATAAAATCACCCTTAATCCTATTGCTCGTGTGGATGGCGATATTCATTTGCCCGGTTCGAAAAGCCTTTCCAACCGAGCCTTATTGTTGGCGGCGCTTGCCAGAGGAACCACCAAAGTCACCAATTTGCTGGACAGTGATGACACTCGCCATATGTTGAATGCACTGAAAGCTTTAGGAATTCAATATCAATTGTCAGACGACAAAACACAGTGTGATGTTCAGGGCGCGGGCGGCGCTTTTCAATGTCATGACGGCTTAGCGTTGTTTTTAGGTAATGCTGGAACGGCGATGCGTCCGCTGACGGCTGCATTATGCCTGAAAGGCGCGACGGAGGCGGAAGTGGTGCTGACCGGCGAACCGCGCATGAAAGAGCGCCCGATTGCGCATTTGGTGGATGCGCTGCGACAGGCGGGCGCTGATATTCAGTATCTGGAAAATGAGGGATACCCGCCACTGGCGATTCGCAATGTCGGTCTGTCCGGTGGAAAAGTGCGCATTGACGGTTCGATTTCTTCCCAATTTTTAACCGCACTTTTAATTTCCGCGCCCCTTGCGGCGCAGGATATGGAGATAGACATTATTGGTGAACTGGTTTCTAAGCCTTATATTGATATCACATTGGCGATGATGCGGGATTTCGGCGTCACGGTGCGGCATGATAATTACCGTACTTTTTTCGTGCCGGGCGGACAGAGTTATATTGCGCCGCATACGTATCTGGTGGAAGGCGATGCGTCATCCGCCTCTTATTTTCTTGCTGCCGGCGCGATTAAGGGCAGAGTGAAAGTCAGCGGTATCGGGCAACATTCCATTCAGGGTGATCGATTGTTTGCCGATGTATTGGCAAAAATGGGCGCTAAGATCACTTGGGGCGAGGATTTTATTCAGGCGGAACAAGGCAAGTTGAGTGGCATTGACATGGACATGAATCATATTCCTGATGCGGCAATGACGATTGCTACAACCGCATTATTTGCCACGGGTGAAACTGTGATCCGCAATATTTACAATTGGCGGGTGAAAGAAACGGATCGTCTGACAGCGATGGCTACCGAATTGCGTAAAGTCGGCGCGGAAGTGGAAGAGGGCGAGGATTTTATTCGGATTCAACCGTTGCCGGCGGATCAATTCCGTCATGCAGAAATTGCGACCTATAATGATCATCGTATGGCGATGTGTTTTGCATTGGTGGCGTTGTCGGGTACGCCGATTACTATCTTGGAACCGCAATGTACGGCAAAAACGTTCCCGACATTTTTTGACGAGTTTAATAAAATCGTGGCATAAAATCCAATATGCTCCGGCAATAGCATGAATTTTTACTTGATATTTGACAGGTTACCCTTGTGCTATTGCCGCTCCGGCGCGATATAAGATCTAATTTTTTCATTTCATCGCGCCCTCAGTTCCAGCTGAGCCATTCTCTTGGCGGTAACTGGTGCAATCTAGTCTCTCTGTTTTTTCTATTTTGCTATTTTTCTTATTTCCTCTATTTCTTTCTTCTGTGTATATGCTAAATGCGATGATGCTTAAATGCGGTGTCCGGCGCGTTATGCTTTTCAGTCGACCGCATCCAGCATATCACGTGCATTGGCAAGGGCGCTGTCGGTAAGTTTGCTGCCGCCTAACAGTTTTGCTAGTGCGTTTACTCGTTGCGAGGCGGAAAGTGCGGTCATTTTTGTCTCCGTTTTGCCATCGATAGTTTGTTTTTTTACCCAGAAATGCTGATGAGCGCAACAGGCAACTTGCGGTAAGTGCGTGATACACAGCACTTGACATTTTTGTCCCAGTTGACGTAACAGTTTGCCCACCACGCTTGCGGTAGCGCCGCTAATACCGGTGTCTACTTCATCAAATACCAGTGTTGATACGGCAGATTTATCCGAAGTCAGTACCTGTAAAGCCAGTGCGATACGGGATAATTCGCCGCCGGATGCCACTTTCACCAATGGCTGTGCAGATTGCCCCAAATTGGCGCGCAGCATAAATGTTAGGTTATCCATGCCATTTGCGCTGATACGATTCTCCGCCGTTTCAAACTGAATGGAAAATTGCGCATTTTCCATAGCAAGCCGTTTGATTGATTCAGTCACTGCCGCCGCCAGTTTTTTTGCACCTTGCTGACGGCTGTTGCTGAGTGCCGTCGCGGCATCAAGCATTTTGTGATAAGCGAGTCGTTCCTGCCGGTGCAATTCTGCTTCGCTGTGTGAGAAATCCGTCAGTTGATTTAATTCCTGCTTTAAGGTTTGGTGGCGTTTCACCAGTTGTTCCGCAGATACGTTATGTTTGCGTGCAAGTTGCAGCGCTAGGCTCATGCGCTGTTCCACTTGTTGTAATAAAGCGGGATCCTGCTCAATATTGGCGGATAAATGCTGCACTTCCGAAGTGGCTTCCTGAATTTGGATCAGCGCCTCCTGTAACATGCTTTGTACATCGGCATAACGCGGATCCAATTCACACAGCTCGTCAATATATTGATTGGCCCGATGCAGCAGCGCATCGATGCTTACGCTGTCATTTTCGCTTAGTAATTGCAGCGCCGATTGACAAAGCGAGTTGAGAGTATCGCTGTTGGACAGGCGCTTATGTTCTTCTTCCAGCTCCTGATATTCGCCTTCTTTTAAGGCGAACTGGTCTAGTTCCTCTACCTGATATTGCAACAATTGTTTCTTCGCCTCATTTTCTGCGCAGTGTCGGTGAAAAGCGGCGATTTGTTCTTGTAAATGTTTCCAAGTGCGGTAACTTTCACGCATGTTTGTTAATAATTGCGGGTGGACGCAGAAATTATCTACCAGTTGCAGTTGGTAATCGTTTTTCAGCAGACGCTGTGAACTGTGCTGCCCGTTGAGCTGTACCAAATATTGCCCCAGTGCTTTCAACTGTGCGGCGGAAACCGGTGTGCTGTTAATAAAAGCTTTTGAACGCCCGTCGGCATTGATAATGCGGCGCAGAATACAGCTTTCGGGGTTATCTTGATCCTGTAATTCCTGTTCCTGCAACCATTGCGATGCAGGGTGCTGTGCAGGGAGTTGGAAAGCGGCGCAAATATCCGCGCGTTCCTGTCCTTCGCGCAGCATACCGCTTTCCGTACGCTGTCCGAGGCATAAACCCAGCGCATCAAGTGCGATGGATTTACCGGCGCCGGTTTCGCCGGTAATCACTGACATTCCCGTGGATAACTCTATATCCAGATGATGAACGATGGCAAAATTGTTGACGGTAAGTTGAGTGAGCATGGCAAAATCCTCTTTACTGTATGTTTGTCAGTTTATAACTGTTTTTATATACAGTAAAGTTTTTTTTGCCGGAATTTTAGGCGGAATTTCTTAACCAGCCTAATTTTGAACTTAACACTTTGTAATAATTATAACTTTTTAAGTGTAGCAGGCGCAGTTTGTGTTCACTTTTATACACATGCACTACATCGTCCGGGGTAAAGGAAAGCGCAATCTGGCTGTCGCAGCCGACTTCTAACTGCGAAGTATTGTCTTCGGCAAAACGAATGGAAATTCTCTGGTCGCCGTCAATCACCAACGGGCGGGAAGACAACGTATGCGGGAACATCGGCACCAATGACAGCGCGTTCAGCTGCGGCATCAGAATCGGGCCGCCGGCGGATAACGAATAGGCGGTAGAACCGGTCGGGGTAGAGATAATTAAGCCGTCGGAACGCTGAGAAAAAGCCAGTTTATCGTTAATATAGACGTGAAAATCAATCATATGGGCGATTTTTGCCGGGTGGATAACCGCTTCATTGACCGCGTAGCTACGAGCGATGATGTTGCCTTCGCGCTCGACTGCAGCTTCCAGTATAAACCGTTCTTCTACAAAGAATTCACCGTGTTCCAAACAGGCTTCCAGCTGCGCATAGGCATTTTTCGGATCAATATCGGTCAGAAAGCCCAAATTGCCGCGATTGATACCGATCAGGGCGATGTCGTATTTCGCCAGAATCCGGGCGCGCCCGAGCATATTGCCGTCCCCGCCGATGACAATCGCCAGTTGGGCCAGACGCCCGATTTCATCGAGTTCCGCCAGATGATGAAAAGGCAGACCGAGACGTTCACCGATGGCTTTTTCGACCAACACGTTATAGCCTCGTTCCGATAGCCACTGGAACAGATTCTTGTGCATTTGCAGATTGAGGTCTTTACGCGGTTTTCCCACTAAACCGATAGTATGAAAGGAAATATGCAATTCGTTGTTGTCAATTAAATTATCGTTGGACATAGAGGTTCCATTTGTGCCAAAAAATAACCGCACTTGAATTCATAAAATTAATGCCTATATTACACATAAAGTTTTTTACTTGCCAGCGCAGCACGGAGCAAGTGTTAATTTTTATGTTTTTTGTTACAATAGATGACACCTTTTGATGAATGGAGCAGAGCATGTCAGAACAAGAAAAGAAAGTAGAAAATCCACAAGCGGAAAATCAGGCGGAAAACCTAACGGAAGAGCCGGCACAGGAACCGCAACAGCCGGTTGAAGAACATGCGGAAGAACAGGATGCCCTGGAAGAAGCGATTGCTCGGGTGCAGGAATTGGAAGAACAATTAGCGGAAACCGCTAAAAAAGAACAGGATATTTTATTACGTACCCGCGCGGAAATGGATAATATTCGCCGCCGCGCCGAGCAAGATGTGGAGAAAGCCCATAAATTCGCGCTGGAAAAATTTTCAAAAGATTTGCTGGAAACCATTGATAATTTGGAACGTGCATTGGCCACACCGGCAACGCTTGAAGATGAAAGCATTAAGGCATTGGTTGACGGTGTTGAGTTGACCTTGAAAGGATTACTGGCAACGGTCGCGCGTTTTGGCGTTGAACCGGTCGGCGTGGTTGGTGAAACCTTTAATCCGGATTTACATCAGGCGATTTCCATGCAGCCGACGGAAGGTTTTGACAGCAATCAGATTACCACCGTATTACAGAAAGGCTACTTACTGAATGGACGGGTTATTCGCCCGGCGATGGTAATGGTTGCCGCATAATTATCGGATTAACTCGTACCGGCGGCATTCCGCCTGTTTTATTATCAATCCGCCGCCGGTTGTCTGGCGGATTTTTTTTGCTCGCGTCTTTTGCGGAAAAATTCACTCAGTTTCCGGCTGCATTCCGCTTCCAGCACTCCGCCGGTAATTTCCGGTATGTGATTCATTTTATAATCATCGAAAAAATGGAAGCGGGAACCCACGGCGCCGGTTTTGTAATCCGCCGCACCGAATACTAATCGTTTAATCCGGCTGTGCAAAATTGCACCGGCGCACATTGTGCAGGGTTCGAGAGTGACATACAGGGTCGTATTCAATAAACGGTAGTTGCGCACTTTTTGTCCCGCATCACGCAAGGCGATGATTTCCGCATGGGCGGTGGGATCGGAGTTGACAATGGATAAATTCCAGCCCTCGCCGAGAATTTCTCCCTGTTCGTCAACCAGAACCGCACCGACCGGAATTTCGCCCAACGCTTCCGCTTTATCCGCTAAAGCCAGTGCATAACGCATCATTTTCTGATCAAAATCCGACCGCACTTTTAGATTCCTTTCTGGTTCAGATCTTTGTAATAATCACAGCCGCGCTGATCGCCATTGTCACAGGCATCGCCGTACAACGCTTTAGCTTTTTTCAGATCCTGCGGTACGCCCTTTCCCTGTTCGTATAACACGCCGAGATTCAATTGCGCAGGGGCGTGTCGGCGGGCAGCCGCTTTGTCGTACCAGTCGACGGCGGTTTGATAATTTTGCGTTACGCCGATGCCGTTTTGATACATTAAGCCTAAGCTGAATTGTGCTGGCGCATGTTGTTGTGCGGCGGCTTGTTCAAACCAATGTTTCGCTTTGTGCATATCCTGCGCAATATTGTTCAGCCCTTTGTAATACATCATTGCCAGATCGAACTGGGCTTGGGCGTAACCTTGTTCCGCCGCGGTTTCCAGCCATGTTTGCGCGATATTCATATCCTGCCGTAGCCCTTGCCCGTTCAGATACATATAGGCAAGGCGATATTGTGCTGGTGCTACGTGCTGTTCTGCGGCGCGTTTATACAGTTTTGCGGCGGTATGATAACTTTGTTCTACGCCCAAACCTTTTTCATACAAATAACCCAGATTAAACAAACCCATCGGCAGATTCTGCTGCGCAGCTTTGTCATACCAAAAGACGGCATTGGTATAATCCTGCTTTTGTTCATACTGCTCACCCAGATAGAACTGGGCCTCGGCATTGCCCTGCTCGGCGCCTTGCTGTAACAGCGCCGGTTCGGTTTCCGTGCTGTAATTGTCAGCGCAAGCTAACTGTGCGTTCAGCATCAGCGCGGTCAGCAGGAAAGGTATAACGACTTTCATGTTTTACACCGAAAACGGATATTTAATGGCATCGTGGCACTGATAGCCGATGACTTTGAAATCATCCAGCGTCACCCAAGTTTCCAGATCCTCCAGCGTTTTTATTGCCGGATTAATTTCCAGTCGCGGCAGCGGAAAGGGGGCGCGTTTCAGTTGTACATCGCGCATTAATTCGAGTTGATCTTCATAAATATGCGCATTGACAATTTTATGGAACGCCTGCCCCGGTTTTTTGCCGGTGATTTGCGCCATTAGCGCCAGAAAGGTGAATACCTGAATCTGGTTAAAGTTCAGCCCCAGCGGCACATCACAAGAGCGTTGGTAACTGGTTAAATACAGCGTATCACCCAGTAGCGAAAAGGTGTGCGTGTGCATGCAGGGGCGCAGGCAACCGAGATCAATTTCACCCGGATTGTAAAAAGTCATGATTTCACCGCGATCATCAATACCGGCACGCAGATGATCAACGATTTTGCGCAGTTGATCGACAGATTCGCCGTTCGGTTTGCGCCAAGCGCGCCCTTGCACTCCGTAAACCCGTCCCATATCATCAGTGCCTTTACGCTGCGGATTACGCAACCAAGCAAGGTTTTCATTGGCGTTGGCATCCCATGTTTTGGTACCCAGTTTGCGGAAATCGGCGGCGTTGTCATAACCGCGAAGATAACCCAGAAATTCGGCGATGGCAGCCTTCCAGTAACTTTTCCGGGTGGTGATTAGCGGAAATTGATTTTCTGCTACGTTATAAGTGAGATCCGCATCGATCACGGTCAGACAGCGTTTACCGGTACGTTGGTTTTCAACCCAGTGGCCTTTATCAATGATATGTTGGCATAACTCTAAATATTGATGCATAAACTTATCCTTTTTTGACCGCACTTTTATAGGCGACGGCGATAATTATTAAACCGATAATAATCATCGGCGTGGACAGAATCTGTCCCATGGAAATCTGTTGTCCGAAAAATAGCCCTAGCTGAGCGTCCGGTTCGCGGAAGAATTCGATGATAAAACGGAACAGCCCGTAAAAGATTAAAAATAAACCGGCGACGGAACCGGTCGGACGCGGCTTTTTAATAAACTGATTAAGAATAAAAAACAGCACCAAGCCTTCCAATACCGCTTCATAAAGCTGTGACGGGTGACGCGGCAGATAACCGCCGGAGGGAAATAAGACCGCCCAAGGCACATCGGTAACCCGTCCCCACAGTTCGTCGTTGATAAAATTCCCGAGACGCCCCATACCTAAACCGAACGGAATCAGCGGGGCGACAAAATCCGCCGTCGCCCAGAAACCGCGTTTTTGCAGTCTGGCGGTGATGTACATAGCGAGAATGACGCCGATTAAACCGCCGTGGAAAGACATGCCGCCTTCCCAAACACGGAACAGATAAAGCGGATCTTGTAGGAAATAGTCGAACTGATAGAACATCACATAACCGATACGCCCGCCGAGAAAAACACCTAAAAAGCCGTTAAACAGTAGGTTGTCGACCTGTTCTGTGCTCCAACCGCTGTTCGGTTGATTAGCGCGGCGCACTGCCAGCCAGCGGGCAAACACAAAACCAATTAAATACATCATGCCGTACCAACGCAGGCTAATGGGACCGAGTGAAAAGATCACCGGATCAAATTGCGGGAAAGGTAAAAATTCCGAGTTCATAAGTCTCCTTTATTTAAATAATCATATCAATAGCGATAGCGATCAACAGCAGCGCAAAATAGCGTTTTAGGGTCGGTACTGGTAATCGAGTTGTGGTGGTGGCGCCGAGTTTTGAGGTAAAAAACGAGGTAAGTGTGATACCGATAACCGCGGGCAAATATACATAACCCAATGAATACGCTGGCATGTTTGCTGTATGCCAGCCACCAACCATAAAACTCAGCATACCGGATAAACCGAGCAACATGCCGCAGAAAGCGGATGAGCCGATGGCTTTTTTCATCTCAATACCGCGTGAATTTAAAAAGGGTACGATAAATCCGCCGCCGCCGATGCCGGCTGCACTGGAAGCGATTCCGATCAGCGCGCCGCCGATCACCGATGAGGTGGTTGTCAGCGGTTTGTGCGCTGCTTTGGGTTTAATGGATAAGAGCATTTTGACCGCCAGATAAATTACCAGACAGGCAAAAATTTTGCTGGAAATCGCTTTATCCAGCTTGCCGATAAATAAACCGGAAATAAAGGTTGAGAGCATAATCATCGGTGCCAGAATTTTTACCGCATCCCACACCACATTGCCGAGTTTGTGGTGTTGTTGGGCCGATGAAAAGCCGGTAATAACGATGGTGGCAAAAGAAGTGCCAAGTGCGGTGGACATTAACAGATTATCCGGTACGCCGACCATCGGCAGCAGATAAACCAGCACTGGCACAATAACCAGACCGCCGCCGATACCGAATAACCCGGCGAGAAAACCGACTAGCGAACCGACTGCCAGACAAATAAGAAAAAAGGTCAACATATTAACCCCTTGTTTTATGTGATGAACGTTTTTGATGTTTGGCGGAACCGGACTTTTTGACCGGCTGCGCATGTTTATTATCGTGACGGTAAGCGGAAGCCTTGCCGGCGAGCATTTCTTTATTTTGATCGAACAGCACAGCGGCGAATTCTTTCATCGCTTTACGATAAACGTCTTTTTTGAACGAAACCACCTGACGAACCGGGTACCAGAAACTGACCCAGCTCCAGCCGTCAAATTCGGGGGATTTGTTGGATTGCACGTTAATATTGGTTTCATCCGAGATCAGTTGCAGCAAAAACCAGCGCTGTTTTTGTCCGATACACATGGGTTTGCTGTCGTAACGCAGCAGACGTTTGGGCAGTTTATAGCGCAGCCATTGCTTAGAAACGTACAGAATTCTGACGTCTTTCGGGCTGAGTCCCACTTCTTCAAACAGTTCGCGGTACATTGCCTGCTCCGCACTTTCATTATCATTAATACCGCCTTGAGGAAATTGCCAAGAATTCTGCCCGTATCTTTTTGCCCAGAGTACTTGTCCTTTGCGGTTGCAAATCACAATACCCACATTCGGACGGTAGCCATCGAAATCGATCACTATCCCTCACCTTAATTTTTTTGATTATATTGATAACGCTAAATTGTTTCATAATCCGTTCTGTTTCACAACCGCTAATCATGATTTTCGGCGCAAAAGTCAACATTCAAAAATATGTGGATAACATTGTGTACAGACAGCGCATAAACGCGTAACAGAAAAAAATGATTCGCGTAGGAGCATTGTTATTATTGATATGGCGGCGATTCAATAAAGGATCTTCGCTTTCTTAAGCGGCCGATCCTTGAATATTTCAGACCGCACTTTTTTACGCCGATTTATGCCGACAAAATCAGCAGCTTACTACCGTATAATCGGAATGTCTTGCTTTTTACGGCATCGTTGTGAGTTATTCAGAATTTCTGTGGATAACTGTGTGGCTGACCGGCGGGATAAGTCCGAGTAACTTTGCAAAAGTTTGAAAGATAGCCGGTTAAATTTTAAAATATCGTTATTTTTCAATATATTGGTTGTTTTATTTGAAACTTTTCAGTACATGGAAAACCGCCTGAAACAGGCGGTTATTTATTAATCGATAGCGCCTCGGTGTATACCGTTATAGCTGGGACAGATAGTAATCCCAGTCGAAATACTGACCGGGATCAATTTTGCGTCCGGGAGAAATATCGCAATGTCCGACGATGCGGGTTTTATCAATTAACGGATATTCTGCCATGATGCGACGGGTTATTCGGCTGAGCGCGCGGTACTGCGATTCGGTGAACGGTTGTGCGTTACTGCCTTCCAGCTCAATGCCGATTGCAAAATCATTACATTTTTCCCGCCCCTGAAAACAAGATAAACCGGCATGCCAGGCGCGTTCCTCAAAACTCACGTACTGGGTAACTCGACCCGAACGTTCGATCAGGCAGTGGGCGGAGACGCGGATCTGATAAATTTCCCGGAAATAAGGATGAATGCGCGGATCAAGCCGTCCGAGAAAAAAATCATCAATATAACTGCCGCCGAACTGCTCCGGCGGTAGACTGATATAATGAATCACCAATAACGAAATATCATGGGGATCAGGGCGCTGATCACAATGAGGCGAGGGCAGTTTTCTGGCGTCGGTAAGCCAGCCGTGAGAAATATGTGGTGTTTTTGCTGTCATAAAAAAGTATTTTTGCGATCCTGATCGAAAAAAAAGTGCGGTACATTTGGCGTGCGTTTTTCTTTTCGTCACACTGCCAACCATGCTTTTATGGCAGTTCAGACTAACACGAGGAAAACCACTATGCACTTGTCCTATTCGGCAAAAATTGAGCGGGGATTTACCCTGATCGAATTAATGATCGTCATTGCGATAGTCGCGATTTTGGCGACTATCGCGATTCCGTCTTATCAGAATTATACCAAAAAAGCCGCCGTGGCAGAATTGCTGCAAGCGTCGTCGCCCTATCGTTCGGAAGTGGAGCTGTGTATTTACAAACAAGGCGGCAGAGAAAACTGCCATGCTGGCAGCAACGGCATTCAGAATAAACTCGAAAATAGAGGGCGGGTAGCTTCCGTGGAAGTAAAAAGCGGCGTGATTACGGTTAGCGGGCGTGACAGTCTGGCGGATACCACCTACATTTTAACGCCTGACGGTGATGCCGCCCAAGGCATTTCGTGGAACGCTTCCTGCTCGCCGGCTGAGATTTTTCCGGCAGGTGCTTGCAGCTAGTTAGGGGTTGAACGCCATGTCCGATTATCGTGCCGAACCGATGCAAAGCGTTATCGCCACAGACGGAAAACGTTTTGAAATCGTACCGCACTTATGGAGCAAAAACCGCCAGCAAACAGCGTTGCTACTGCGCTATTTTGCCTTTCCCGTGCAGGAAGACGCGCATTCGCTGTGGCTGGGCATTGATAATTTGGCTAACCTTGCTGCCTGCGAAGCGTTTTCGTTTATCAGCGGGAAAATCGTCGAACCGGTTTTACTCGATACCACTGTGCTGAAAGCCTTGCTGCAAGCGCTTACGCCGCCCGTGGCAGAAGAACCGCAAACGGTGTTTTATGCTCCGACAGAAGTTAGCGCACCGCCGGTGCAAGAGGCGCAGGCTGATGAACCGGTGATTCGTCTGCTGGAACAGATTTTTGAAAACGGACTGCGCCGGCAGGCTTCCGATATTCATTTGGAACCGCAATCCGACGGTCTGCAAGTGCGGTTCAGAATCGACGGCGTATTACAGCAACAGACCGCGGTGGCGCCAGCACTGGCGGCACGTCTGATTTCCCGTTTAAAACTGCTGGCGAGGCTGGATATCAGCGAAAACCGTCTGCCGCAAGACGGACGTTTTCAGTTTAAAACTGCTTTTTCCGATGTACTGGATTTTCGTTTATCCGTGTTGCCAACCAATCGGGGCGAAAAAGCGGTGTTGCGTTTACAGCAAAATAAACCGGTCAGCCTCAGTTTTGCCGAGCTCGGGATGACAGCGGCGCAGCAAAGCGCATTGCAACAGGCACTATCGCGACCGCAGGGCTTGATTCTGGTAACCGGTCCGACCGGCAGCGGTAAAAGCATTACGCTTTATACAGCGCTGGAATGGCTGAATCGCACGGAAAAACATATTATGACCGCCGAAGATCCCATTGAAATCGAATTGCCGGGTATTATTCAAACGCAAGTCAATCTGCAAATCGGTTTGGATTTTAGCCGATTGTTGCGCACTTTCTTACGGCAGGATCCCGATATTATTATGCTCGGCGAAATTCGTGATGAAGAAAGTGCGGCGATGGCATTGCGCGCTGCGCAGACCGGGCATCTCGTGTTATCCACCTTGCACACCAATAATGCTGCATCCGCGATTTCCCGCTTGCAGCAACTGGGTATTCGTCAGCATGAAATTGAGAGTACGTTGTTGCTGGTGATTGCTCAGCGTTTGGTGCGTAAATGCTGTGCTGTCCATCGGGCAGAAAATTGTGATTGTTATCAAGGATATAAAGGACGTATCGGTATTTATCAGTTTTTACGACCGCACTTTTCGACGCAGCAAACGGCATATCGAACGGATTTTGCCGATTTGCACGCCAGTGCAATGGAAAAGGTGAAGGCGGGCGTGACAGATTTAGCGGAGGTCGAACGGGTACTGGGTAAAGGTGATGAATAAATTTAAACGATTTCGTTGGCGGGGCATTGATCAGTTACAACAGAAACAGCGGGGCGAGATTGTGGCGGAAAGTGCTGATGAGGCGCGGCAGGGCTT
>LM994636.1:370939-533443 GCA_000752995.2 Haemophilus massiliensis
GCACTTATGGAGCAAAAACCGCCAGCAAACAGCGTTGCTACTGCGCTATTTTGCCTTTCCCGTGCAGGAAGACGCGCATTCGCTGTGGCTGGGCATTGATAATTTGGCTAACCTTGCTGCCTGCGAAGCGTTTTCGTTTATCAGCGGGAAAATCGTCGAACCGGTTTTACTCGATACCACTGTGCTGAAAGCCTTGCTGCAAGCGCTTACGCCGCCCGTGGCAGAAGAACCGCAAACGGTGTTTTATGCTCCGACAGAAGTTAGCGCACCGCCGGTGCAAGAGGCGCAGGCTGATGAACCGGTGATTCGTCTGCTGGAACAGATTTTTGAAAACGGACTGCGCCGGCAGGCTTCCGATATTCATTTGGAACCGCAATCCGACGGTCTGCAAGTGCGGTTCAGAATCGACGGCGTATTACAGCAACAGACCGCGGTGGCGCCAGCACTGGCGGCACGTCTGATTTCCCGTTTAAAACTGCTGGCGAGGCTGGATATCAGCGAAAACCGTCTGCCGCAAGACGGACGTTTTCAGTTTAAAACTGCTTTTTCCGATGTACTGGATTTTCGTTTATCCGTGTTGCCAACCAATCGGGGCGAAAAAGCGGTGTTGCGTTTACAGCAAAATAAACCGGTCAGCCTCAGTTTTGCCGAGCTCGGGATGACAGCGGCGCAGCAAAGCGCATTGCAACAGGCACTATCGCGACCGCAGGGCTTGATTCTGGTAACCGGTCCGACCGGCAGCGGTAAAAGCATTACGCTTTATACAGCGCTGGAATGGCTGAATCGCACGGAAAAACATATTATGACCGCCGAAGATCCCATTGAAATCGAATTGCCGGGTATTATTCAAACGCAAGTCAATCTGCAAATCGGTTTGGATTTTAGCCGATTGTTGCGCACTTTCTTACGGCAGGATCCCGATATTATTATGCTCGGCGAAATTCGTGATGAAGAAAGTGCGGCGATGGCATTGCGCGCTGCGCAGACCGGGCATCTCGTGTTATCCACCTTGCACACCAATAATGCTGCATCCGCGATTTCCCGCTTGCAGCAACTGGGTATTCGTCAGCATGAAATTGAGAGTACGTTGTTGCTGGTGATTGCTCAGCGTTTGGTGCGTAAATGCTGTGCTGTCCATCGGGCAGAAAATTGTGATTGTTATCAAGGATATAAAGGACGTATCGGTATTTATCAGTTTTTACGACCGCACTTTTCGACGCAGCAAACGGCATATCGAACGGATTTTGCCGATTTGCACGCCAGTGCAATGGAAAAGGTGAAGGCGGGCGTGACAGATTTAGCGGAGGTCGAACGGGTACTGGGTAAAGGTGATGAATAAATTTAAACGATTTCGTTGGCGGGGCATTGATCAGTTACAACAGAAACAGCGGGGCGAGATTGTGGCGGAAAGTGCTGATGAGGCGCGGCAGGTCTTGTTTCGGCAGGGATTGCACCAACTTAGGTTACAGCCGGACTGGCAATGGCCGCGCGCACCACAGCATGCGGAAATCACTGATCTGACGATGCAGCTGGCGGTGCTACTACAGGCGGCACTTCCGCTGCAAAGCTGTTTAGAAATCTTGCGCCGGCATTGTACCAATGTGGTGCTTTATCAATGGTTGGACTTGTTAATTGCCGATATTGAACGCGGGTTGAGCCTTTCACAGGCGCTGGATCATCAAGCGGTATATTTTACTTATCAGGAACGTCAGCTGATTAAAGCCGGTGAAATAACCGGCAGACTGTCAAACGTTTGTGAGCAAATTGCGCAGCATAAAGCGCGTGCCTTGGCTTTGCAGCGCAAAGTGCAGAAAATGCTACTCTATCCTTTGCTGGTATTGGCGGTTTCACTGATTTTAACTTTGTTATTACTGATTTTTATCGTACCGCAATTTGCTCAAATGTATGTCGGCCACAATGCTTCGCTACCGACATTTACGGCACTGCTGATCAATCTGTCCGACGGACTGCGTCAGTATATTATTCAGTTTGCGTTATTGAGTGCGTTGCTGGTGGCGTTTATCCGTTTACGTTTGCAAAGTTCTCGCCGCCTTAATTGCTGCAAAAACTGGTTACTGGCGCATACGCCGATATTGGGCGAGATTATTCGGCTGTCGCGTTTGGTGGCGTTCTGTCGCAGCTTGCGTTTAATGATGCATGCCGGCGTACCGCTGGATCAGGCGCTGCAATCTTTTCTGCCGAAAGTACAAAGCTGGCAGGTGCGCGCACCATACGACGGCGATCCGGTGTTAATCGCCGAGGTGGAATATATGTTACAGCGGGTTCGTCAGGGATATGCTTTTTCCCACAGTATCGGTTCGGTGTTATTTCCGCCGCAGGCACGACAAATGCTGCAAATCGGTGAACAAAGCGGCAATCTCACTATGATGTTGCAGCATATTGCCGAGCACTACCAACAGCGCCTTGATCATCGGATTGATTTATTATCGCAGTTGTTGGAACCGCTATTAATGCTGATTATCGGTGGGCTTATCGGCATGATTATGCTGGGGATGTACCTGCCGATTTTTACTATAGGGGCGTTAATTGAATGAGTTATTTCGCTGTGATATTGTGCGGCATCTTGGTCGGAGGCTGGATTTTTCACTATATTTCTACTTTTGCCGAACATACGGTCATGCAGGTTTATCGCAATTATGTGCAGATTTTCGGTAAAAATCCACCGCACTTTTGCCCGCGCGATGCTGCATTACAACGTAAAAAGTGCGGTGCGTTTTATGTTTATTTAATCGGTTTCGGGGCATTCTTTCTATGCTGTTTTGTCGGCTTTTCACATTTATTATTTGCATTGTGGATTGCGGCATATTGTAGTTTATTGTTTGTTATTAGTTTCATTGATTGGCAATATCGTCTGATTCCGCCTGTACTGTGTCAGCTGTTGTTGGTGCTGGCGGTAGGCGGTGCATACGCGCGTTTAACGCCGTTAACGTTAGAACAAAGTCTGCTTGGTGCGGCGGTCGGATTTAGCAGTTTTTACTTGATTTATCATCTGGCTAAAGTCTGTTATCGTCGCGAAGCCCTGGGGCGGGGCGATTACTGGTTAATGCTGGGACTGGGTGGTTTTGTCCCCGCTCAACAGCTGATGTTAACAGTGTTTTTTGCCTGTTTCGGCGGCATGAGTTACGCGCTTTATTTACGTATGCGCGGCAAACATGTTCGGTTGATTCCCTTTGCGCCGTTTTTATGCGCAGGCGGCGGACTGGGGTTTATCTTTTATATGGGCAATTTCGGCGAGATATGTCACAATAATGTTCATTCAATTTGTGCGTTTATCCCGCATTTTTTCGGGCATTAACCCATTCATGTGTTGAAATCAAAAACACCTTTGCGGGATAACCATTTGATGGCATTAAGGAAAAAGAATGACCTATATTGTGGGTTTAACGGGCGGTATCGGCAGCGGTAAAAGCACCGTGGCGAATTTGTTTGCCGAACTCGGTGTCCCTGTGGTTGATGCGGATATTATCGCGCGCGAAGTGGTGGCGAAAGGTACGCCGTTGCTGGAGCGGATTGTCCAGCATTTCGGTGAAAGCATATTAACCGAACAGGGTGAATTAAACCGTGCAGCGTTGCGTGCGCTGATTTTCGCTGATGATAATGCACGGCAATGGCTGAATAATATATTGCATCCCGCCATTCGGGAAGAAATGCTATGCCGTTTGCATGCGCAGAACTATCCTTATGTGCTTTGGGTGGTGCCGTTATTAATTGAGAATAATTTGACCGCACTTTGCCAGCGGGTGCTGGTAGTGGATGTAACGCCGGAAACGCAGCTTGCGCGCGCCGCCAAGCGGGATAACAATAATGCAGCAATGATCGAAACGATTATGCGTGCGCAGGTCAGTCGCGAGGTGCGCCTTAGTACTGCCGATGATGTGATTGACAACAACCGTGATTTAAGCGAATCGCTGCCAAACATAAAACAAAAAGTGTTAGAATTGCACCGTTATTATTTACAACAGGCAGAGATTGAACATGAGTGATGATATTTTTACAGTACCTTGTCCGATTTGCAGAAAACCGGTGGTATGGTCGGAACAAAGTCCGTACCGCCCTTTTTGCAGCAAGCGTTGTCAGCTGATCGATTTGGGCGAATGGGCGAGCGAGGAAAAATCCATCCCGTGTGAAACGGCGGATTTTGTAAGCGATGAACGCTTTGGCGAAGATTGGAATAAACATTGATGAACATTCAGCATGAACAGGGCGAAAAGGACGGCGTATTTTTTCTGACCGATGACGATAATCAGCGGGTGGCGGAACTGACATATTATTTTGTCGATCCGAACACTATTAACGCCAATCATACCTATGTATCGGAACATTTACGCGGGCAGGGCGTGGCGGATAAATTATACGGCGCGCTGCGGGCTTTTATTACCGAACGGCAGCTGACTCTGATCCCCGGCTGTAGTTACATTGCAAAAAAATGGGAAAAGGAAACCCGTTGAGTTTATTAATATCTTGCGATAATGCGTAATGACGGGCGTACATATCGCCCGTTTTGTTTGCCCAGCATGTTGTTGGCAAGCATGAATAAGCGGCGGGCTGAATAAATCCGGCGACGGTTATTGAGCTTCAGCGCTTATCCTGCTAGAATTTACCGCACTTTTATTCTTGTGATAAAAGACAAGTTCGGATGAAGGTAGCTGGAGAGTAGGGAATTGACCCTGCACCGACGAGGTAAAATCTTTCAGGTGCTAATAGATTAGCGAGGACTGTTACTGGACGAACCCTTGGAGAGATCCACTGTGCAATGGCACAAAATGGACGCCGAAGGCGCAAAAGAGCGGTCGTTTTTACGACAGTTTTTGAAACGCTCAGGCAAAAGGACAGGGGCAAGAGACTATTCAGGTGACGTTGACGCTGATATTTCGACAGAAATCGCGTTATTTCTTATCTATTCGCCAAACATCTTTTCGCCTCCTTGTAAACCGTCATTTTTTACGAGGAATTCACATGTCGCTGGAAACGATATTATCATCCATCAATTCATTTATCTGGGGCCCGCCGCTGCTGATTTTGCTGTCTGGTACCGGACTTTATCTTACTTTGCGCCTTGGCTTTATTCAGATTATTCATCTGCCGCGCGCGCTGGTTTATTTGTTTAAAAAAGAACGGGGACAAAAAAAAGGCGATGTTTCCGCCTTTGCCGCGCTTTGTACCGCACTTGCCGCGACGATTGGTACCGGTAATATCGTCGGCGTGGCGACCGCCGTACAGGCAGGCGGACCGGGTGCGATGTTTTGGATGTGGCTGGTCGCATTGCTGGGTATGGCGACTAAATATGCCGAATGTCTGTTGGCAGTAAAATATCGCGTGCGGGATAAGCAAGGTTTTATGGCGGGCGGGCCGATGTATTATATTGAACGCGGCTTGGGGCTCGGCTGGCTGGCAAAACTATTTGCCGTTTGCGGTGTGCTGGTGGCGTTTTTCGGTATCGGTACATTCCCGCAGATTCAGGCAATTACCCATGCGATGAACGATACTTTCCATGTGCCGGTGGTGCTGAGTGCTGCGGTGATGACGCTGTTGGTCGGGTTGATTATTCTCGGCGGGGTGAAACGCATTGCGACGGTTTCTTCCGTGCTGGTGCCGTTTATGGCGGTGCTGTATGTGGCGACGGCTATTGTGATTATTATTTTCAACTGGCAGCGGGTGCCTGATGCGGTTGCGTTGATTATTCATAGCGCCTTTGAACCACAGGCGGCGCTGGGTGGTGCTTTGGGCTATACGGTGATGAAAGCGATTCAGTCCGGTGTGGCGCGCGGTATTTTTTCCAATGAATCGGGGCTGGGCAGTGCGCCGATCGCCGCCGCTGCGGCGCAGACCAAAGAACCTGTGCGTCAGGGGCTGATTTCCATGACCGGTACTTTTTTGGATACGATCATCGTCTGTTCGATGACCGGAATCGTGCTGGTACTGACCGGGGCATGGCAGTCGGAGATGGCGGGCGCCGCAGTGACCAATTATGCGTTTTCGCAAGGCTTAGGCAGCGGCATCGGGGCGACTATCGTTACCGTCGGATTGCTGTTTTTTGCTTTTACCACCATTCTGGGCTGGTGTTATTACGGTGAGCGTTGCTTTGTTTATCTGGCGGGAGTCAAAGGGATTAAACTGTACCGTGCGGTGTTTATTGTGCTGGTGGGCTGTGGAGCTTTCATTCATCTGGAGTTAATCTGGATTTTGGCGGATATCGTCAACGGATTAATGGCATTTCCGAATCTGATTGCATTGGTCGGGCTGCGTCATGTAGTGGTGGGGGAAACAAAAGCGTATTTTGCCCGCCTGCAACTGCGTAAGGTTGATCAAGACGAGCTGGCATAATACCGAAGACTTGGTTAAAAAGTAAACCAAAACAAAGAGTTGCTAACTAAAATTAGCAACTCTTCGGGTAAAAAACTTTATCATCATAGCAACTTTCAACTAAAAAGACAGTATCTTTTTTTAAATTTTCCACTCGGATCATAATTTTTCTTTTTTCCGGCAAAATTCGCGATAAAGTGCTTGAAAAGTCAGAATAACGACGTTATTTTGTTACTAAAGGATTTCACGGAGTAGAAATACTCTTCATTAAAACAAAGAGGTAAATGCTATGACTCTAAATATCACAAGTAAACAAATGGATATCACCCCGGCAATTCGTGCTCACGTCGAAGAAAGACTTGCTAAGTTAGGTAAATGGCAAACTCAGTTAATCAATCCGCATTTTATTTTAAACAAACTTCCGCAAGGTTTCTCCGTTGACGCCTCAATTGGTACGCCGCTTGGTGATTTATTTGCCAGCAGTCAATCGGAAGATATGTATAAAGCGATTAATGAAGTTGAAGAAAAATTAGAAAAACAACTGAATAAATTGCAGCATAAAGGTGAAGCTCGGCGCGCCGACGAACGTTTAAAAGATTCGTTTGCCGAATAATCAACCGAGATCTTAATTCAGCCCGTCCGTGATGACGGGCTTTTTTGTTGGACAATCGTCGCTTTCACGGTAAAATGGCGACACTTTATATGCACGTGGTTCGCAACCCTCCCACGCAAAAAAACTAGGAAAATTATGTCTCTATCAACTCAAACGGGCAACCGCAAAGCGGTTGTCATTTTCTCCGGCGGACAGGATTCCACCACCTGCCTGATTCAGGCGATTGCTGATTATGGCGTACAGCACGTCGAAACGGTTACGTTCCGCTATGGTCAGCGCCATGCCATTGAATTGGAAAAAGCCGCGTGGATTGCGCAGGATCTCGGTGTCAAACAAACCTTAATTGACACCTCGGTAATAAGCACCATCACCACCAATGCGTTAATGCGGACGGATGCCGAAATTAAAGCGGGCGATAACGGCGTACCGAACACTTTTGTGGACGGGCGTAATGCGCTGTTTTTGCTTTATACGGCGATTTATGCCAAAGGGCAAGGCATTCGCGATATTATTACCGGTGTGTGCGAAACGGATTTCAGCGGCTATCCCGATTGTCGTGATGTCTTTATTAAATCTATGAACGTTACGCTGAATTTGGCGATGGACTATCAGTTCAACGTGCGTACGCCTTTAATGTATCTGACCAAGGCACAAACTTGGGCGCTGGCAGACGAGCTGGGCGCGCTGGATTATATCCGCACACATACTCACACTTGTTACATGGGCGTTGAACACGGTTGCGGCGAATGTCCGAGCTGCATCTTGCGCGAAAAAGGGCTGAATGAGTACTTACAACAAAAAAGTGCGGTGCAAAATGTTTAAGGTTTCAAAAGAATTCAGTTTCGATATGGCGCATCTGCTCGACGGACACGACGGCAAATGCCGGAATCTGCACGGACATACCTATAAACTACAGGTGGAAATTGCGGGCAATTTGCATCCGCAGGGTGCAAAGAAAGGCATGGTAATGGATTTTACCGATCTCAAGGCGGTGGTCAACGCGTTGATTTTAGAACCGATGGATCATGCCTTTATTTATGATACTTCCAGCCCACGGGAATGCCGGATTGCGGCGCTGCTACAGGAGTTGGACTCGAAAACCTTTGGCATACCGACCCGTACCACGGCGGAAGAAATGGCGCGTTTTATTTTTCAGCGTCTAAAACGGGAAGCCGGACTACCGGTATCGGCGATTCGCTTATGGGAAACGCCGACTTCGTTTTGTGCTTATGATGAAGATTGAACCGATTATGCTGACCGCCGCCGATGAGCCGCAGTATGCCATCGTGGAGATTTTTGAAAGCCTACAGGGCGAAGGCGCCAATACTGGTATGCCTTGCGTATTTATCCGTTTCGGCAAATGCAATCTGGCTTGTTCTTGGTGTGATACGGAATTCAACCGTTTCCACTGGCTG
The DNA here is from genome assembly GCA_000752995.2 of Haemophilus massiliensis. GTDB lineage: Bacteria > Pseudomonadota > Gammaproteobacteria > Enterobacterales > Pasteurellaceae > Necropsobacter > Necropsobacter massiliensis_B. Next base: position 379,292 of record LM994636.1, read on the forward strand.
AGCTTAAGCGAGATTATGCGCAAAGTGCGGTCTTTTTCCGCCAAGAATATTATTATCACCGGTGGCGAACCCACAATTCAGCCGAAACTTACCGCACTTTTGGTGCAACTGAAACAGGAAGGCTACTTTCTTGCTATTGAAACCAACGGATTAAAACCCGTTGCGGCGCAAATCGATTATATTGCGGTGAGTCCGAAAGCGGAATATCGGGACAAATACCGCCACCGCTGCATTAAAACCGCCGATGAAGTGCGGATTGTCGCAGACGGCGAAGTGCTGGATTTTTGTGCGGAAATCGAAACGCGGATTCGAGCGACTTATTATTATCTATCGCCTTGCGACAGCGACGGCGAGATGAATCTGCTGCATACCGTGCGTCAGTTAGGCTTGCTGAATCAGCGCAAAAACAAACCGAAATGGTTGTTGAGCCTACAAACCCATAAATTGATCGGTATTGATTAATGTTCTAGCCGCGCGGGTGATAACGTGCGTGCAGATGTTTCAGCCGTTCTTTGGCAACATGGGTATAAATTTGCGTGGTGGATAAATCGCTGTGCCCGAGCAGCATTTGCACCACCCGCAGATCCGCGCCGTGATTCACCAAATGCGTGGCAAAGGCATGACGCAGCACATGGGGCGACAGAGCGTCGCAGTCGATTTCCGCTAAAATGGCATAGTGCTTAATCCGATGCCAAAATGTCTGGCGTGTCATTTGGTTGCCGCGACGGCTCGGAAACAACGTATCGGCGCTTTGTCCGGCGAGTAAATGCGCCCGTCCATACAGAATAAACTGGCGCAGCCAATAAGCCGCCTCTTCGCCCATGGGCACAATGCGCTCTTTATTGCCTTTCCCGATGACCCGTACAACCCCTTGATTCAGACTGATACTGTCGATAGTCAGAGAAACCAGCTCGCTGACCCGCAACCCCGTAGCATAAAGCAGTTCCAACATGGCTTTATCGCGCAATTCCAACGGTTCATCCGTATTCGGCGTGTTCAGCAAGTCCGTAACCTGCTGTTCGCTCAGGTATTTAGGCAACCGTCCCGGCAGTTTCGGCGAGCTTAATACCGCACTGGGATCGTCAATACGATATTTTTCCCGGTATAGATATTGAAACAGCTTGCGCAGCGCGCTTAATAGACGTGCTGTGCTGGTGGCTTTATAGCCTTGTTGCAGTCGTTCGCCGAGAAACGTTTGCAGATCAACGGCATCTAAGGTCAGCAGATTACCGTTTTGTTTTTCCAGCCAGCGACAAAGTGCGGTCAGATCCAGCCGGTAAGATTGCACGGTATTTTCCGATAAGCCTTTTTCCAGCCAGAGTTCGTTGAGAAACAGTTCAAGCAGTGCCGAATCTTTCATGAAACGTCATTCCGAAGTAAAAAGGCTTCCACTTTCGGCGGAATAAATAACAGCGCGATTAAGGCAACTGCACTCATAACGGCGAACGTCAGTGACGGTGAAATCGGATACAGCACGCCGGACAGTGCCGTCAGCAGCGCTACGGCGGCGCAACCGGACAAGCCGTTATACAATCCCTGTAATTTGGCAATCGCATTTTGCGGCTGAGTCGTAATATAACGCACCATGGCATAATGACCGGCAGCATAAGTCAGGCTGTGCAGCAGTTGTGCCGAGGCGATAACCGCCAATTCCTGCGTGGACCCCAACACGCCCCAGCGCAGCGCTGCCGCCAGCGCAGACAGATAAAACAGACGGCTGACGTTCCAGTGTTTGAATAATTTCGTGGAAAAGAAAAACAACACGATTTCCGCCACGACACTTAATCCCCACAGCAAACTGGTAGTCTGCACCGACAGGCCCGAATCCGTCCAATACAGTACGCTGTAGGCATAATAAGCCGCATGGGAGCCTTGAATCAGTGAAATGGCAATCAGCAGGCGCAACGTGGTGTTGCCTTTCAGCAATTGTTTAAATGTTAGCGTATTTTCGACCGCACTTTCCGCCTCGTCATGGGGCGGCGTATGCGGCGAATTCATCTGCATAACGGCATACAGTCCTAACAGCGCGGCTAGGATCCAAACAATAGAATCTTCCCCGATAACCCCGATCAGATATCCGAACAAGGTAACACCGACCACAAAGGCGGCGGAACCGATCAAGCGGGCCTTACCGTAATCCAGTCGAATCTGTTTCTGCCAAGTGGACGCCAAGGTATCGCTGAGCGGCATTCCCGCCGCATTTAACATCGCAAATAGCCAAATTGCACCACATAGCAGCCAGAAAGTTTGGGCCAGAAATGCGATAATCAACATGACCGCGCAGCTTAACCAAGCCAGATAACGCAACGCATTCAGCAGTTGTGAGGCGCGTTTAACCGAGGCGGAGAAGAAAATACCGCCGATAAAGCGGAATAAATAGGAGGAAGCTAAAATCAAGCCGATAGTTTCGGCGCCGTACGCCTGCGATTTCAACCACACGGGAAAAAACGGCACAAAAACACCATAGGCACAGTAATAACCGAAAAAACTCAGTGCCAGCCAAGTAAAAGGAGCGATTTTCATTAAAACAGTGTTTCCATTTGTTGTGAACGCTGCACGCAGGCTTGCATTGCCTGTTGCACAATTCGTTCAAGTTTATGCTGATCGAATACCGCTAGTGCCGCCGCGGTGGTCCCGCCTTTCGAGGTGACGTTTTGGCGCAGCTGAGCTAATGAAATTTGCGGATTTTCCTCTGCCATTTTGGCCGCACCCAAAGCTGATTGCTGTACCAGCATTCGTGCCTGTGTTTCGCTCAGTCCCATTTCCGTCAATGCCTGCTGCATGGCGTGCATAAATTGGAAAAAATACGCCGGACTGCTGCCTGAAGCGGCGGTTACCAGATGCATATCCGATTCGTTTTCCACCCAGCAGCTTTCGCCGACCGCATTTAATAAATCCTGCGCAAAGGTTTTGAACGCCGAGGGCAGGTTTGGTTCGGCAAATAGCCCTGCCATTCCTGCGGAAACCAACGCTGGCGTATTCGGCATTACTCGCACGATATGCTGTGCGCCGGGCAACAATGCTCGCAAACGTGCAATCGGCACGGCGGCGGCGATGGAAATCAATAATTTATCTGAAAAATCCACCGCACTTAAGGGCGCGCAGACTGTACCGATTATCTGTGGTTTTACTGCCAGCAATACTACTTCGGCCCGATTTACCGCCGAGAGATTATCTGCCGTTACCTGCACGTCTTGACGGGCGAACAGCTCCCGTCTGTCTGCATTCGGATCGCAAACGAGAATTTGCTGTGCCGGATAGCCTTTTTTTAACAGCCCGAAAACAATTGCTTGCGCCATATTGCCGCCGCCGATAAACGCAATGAATTTATGTTGCATATTTTTGCCCCGAATAAGTTACAATAGAAAACCGATATAGGCATACATTTTACCTGAATAATAATAAGGATCTACTATGTTTTGGTTTAAGCACGCTATGATTTTCCGTCTGACAAAAACACTGGATTGGGATTCGGAGCGTTTGCAGCAACAGTTGGTGCAATGTGAATTCCATGCTTGTAGCCAAGCGGATATGAGTAAATTTGGCTGGGCAAATCCGTTGCGCGGCAGCGAGTTATTGCATTTTTCCGTCGGCAAGCAGGTTTTGCTGGTCGCGCATAAAGAAGAGAAAATTCTGCCCTCTCATGTAGTTAAGCGTGAGCTGGACAGTCGCATTGAGGCGCAGGAACAAAAAGAAAATCGCAAACTGAAGAAAACGGAAAAGCAAGCGTTAAAAGATGATGTGGTTTCTCTGTTATTGCCGCGTGCATTTAGCAAACATCAGCAAACCGCGTTGTGGATTGATGCGGAAAACGATTTAATTTATGTGGATGCGGCATCAAGCAAACGGGCGGAAGATGTGCTGGCGCTATTGCGTAAATCCTTGGGCTCACTGCCGGTGGTGCCGTTGAGTTTTGCCAATGAACCGACGTTGATAATGAGCGATTGGGTGGCGCGTGATAAGCGGCCGCAGTGGTTGACAGTGTTGGAAGACGCTGAATTGAAAGGCAGTCAGGATAATGCGGTGATCCGTTGTAAGCAGCAGGCACTGGATGCGGATGAAATGTTATTGCTGTTGCAGGCGGGCAAACAGATCAGTAAACTGGCATTGGAATGGGAAGAGCATTTAACTTTTGTGCTGAACGAGGATTGCAGCTTAAAACGATTGAAATTTGCCGATCAAATTCGTGACAAAAACGATGATATTCTGAAAGAAGATGTTGCGCAGCGCTTTGACGCGGATTTTGTGCTGATGACCGGCATATTGGCGAAATTGACTGCAAACCTGTTGGAGGAATTCGGCGGGGAAAAAGTGCGGTAATAAAAATCAATGTTTCAGCGGGTCGGCAGACTCAATCCTCTTTCTGATTAACTATTTTCTCTGCTATGCCGATTACAGTGAAAATAAGGGGCGAATATATTTCGCCCTTATGTGTTTGATATCGGTTAAGCCGCAAAAGGATCGCGTAAAATCATGGTTTGTACACGGTCAGGGCCGGTAGAAAGAATATCCACCGGTATGCCGGTAACTTCTTCAATCCGTTTGATATAGTTGCGAGTATTTTGCGGAAGCAGGTTAACATCGGTGATCCCGAAGGTATTTTCTTTCCAACCCGGCAATGTTTCGTACACCGGTTCAACGCCTTCCCAGTCTTTTGCCGCCAGCGGCGCATATTCGACAATATCGCCGTTCGGCATTTTATAACCGACACAGATTTTCACTTCGTCGAAACCGTCCAGCACATCCAATTTGGTCATACAGAATCCGGAAATTGAATTCACCTGAATAGCACGACGAATTGCTACCGCATCAAACCAGCCGCAACGACGCGGGCGACCGGTAACTGCACCGAATTCGTTGCCTTTGCGCGCGATTTCCGCACCGACGTCATCGAACAATTCGGTCGTAAACGGGCCGCCGCCGACACGGGTACAGTAAGCTTTGACGATACCCAATACATAACCGATATAGCGCGGGCCGAAGCCGGAACCGGTGGATACGCCGCCAGCGGTGGTGTTTGAGCTGGTGACATACGGGTAGGTGCCCTGATCGATATCCAGCATTGTGCCTTGTGCGCCCTCAAACAGAATATTGTCGCCGTTTTTACGTGCGCTGTCTAAAATAGTGGTAACATCAGCCACCATACCGGTAATAATATCGGCAATGGCAAATACTTCATCCAGTGTTTTTTGGTAATCGACCGGCTCGACTTTATAATAGTTGACCAGTTGGAAATTGTAATAGTCTAAAATCGTTTTTAATTTTTCGGCAAATGCCGCGCGATCAAACAGATCGCCGACTCGCAAACCGCGGCGCGCCACTTTATCTTCGTAAGCCGGGCCGATACCGCGCCCGGTGGTGCCGATGGCTTTTTTACCCAGCGCTGCTTCACGGGCGTGATCCATAGCGACGTGATAAGGCAGAATTAACGGGCAGGCTTCGGAAATCAATAAACGTTCGCGTACTTTAATGCCACGGCTTTCCAGCTCACCCATTTCTTGTAACAGTGCGGACGGTGAAAGCACTACGCCGTTGCCGATCAGACAAGTGACATTTTGACGCAGAATACCGGACGGAATTAAACGCAGCACAGTTTTTTCACCGTTGATAATCAGCGTATGTCCCGCATTATGACCACCTTGATAACGCACCACATACTTTACACGATCGGTGAGTAAATCGACAACTTTTCCTTTACCTTCATCGCCCCACTGAGCGCCCAAGATAACAACACTTTTTCCCATATATTCCGCCTTTTAAGCTAAATTTTTATAAATGAACAACCAGCTGATTACTTTACTATTTTATCCGCTTAATCTCAATCCAAATTGTTATTTTCTTTACCCCTTTTCCGGCAATAAAAAAGAGCGGTGATTTTTACCGCTCTTTTGCTGTTATGCTTCAAACAGGTTTTTATGCAGGGCACGCACGATGTCGTCCGCCTGTTCGCTTTGCACCAACATACAAACGTTATTGCTGCTGGCGCCGTAACTGATCATGCGGATATTGTAGGTTTCCAGTGTGCCGAAAATACGTTTTGCCAGCCCGGCGGTAATATGCAAATCATTGCCGACCAACGCCACCAGCGACAGCCCGGTATCTACTTTTACACTGGATACTTCGCTTAATTCAGCGAGCAATTCACTGGACAGCATATTGGCACCGGAAGAGGCGGAGCCGGTTTTATCCAGCGTCAGCGCGACACTGACTTCGGAGGTCGTAATAGTATCCACCGAAATTTTGTGTTTTGCCAGAATGCTGAACACATTGGCCAGAAAACCCTGCGCATGCAGCATGCTGAGGCTGGACAGGGTGAGCAGGGTCTGATCGCGGCGCAGGGCGATGGCGCGGAAGGTCGGACGCGGCTGCGGATCGCGCGTGACCCATGTGCCGCCGTCTTGCGGCGCTTTGCTGGAACCGACGTAAACCGGAATATTGCTGCGTACCGCTGGCAACAGGGTTGCCGGATGCAAGACTTTGGCGCCGAAAGTCGCCATTTCCGCCGCTTCGGCAAAACTCATGGTATCAATGCGGCGTGCGGCCGGCACAATACGCGGGTCGGTGGTATAAATACCGGCGACATCCGTCCAGATTAACACATCCTTGGCATCTAATACTTCTGCCAGTAGTGCTGCGGAATAATCGCTACCGCCACGCCCCAATGTGGTAGTTTTACCTTGTGGATCGCGACCGATAAAACCTTGTGTGATCACCAGTTCGCCGCGATCAAGTAACGGTTTAAGAATGTTGTCGCTGTTTTTACGGGTTTGTTCGTCATTCGGTACGGCTTTGCCGAAATGGCTGTTGGTGGCGACGACCGTCCGCACATCAATCCAAGTGGCGTTGGCATGCAGTTCTTTCAGTACCTGTATGAAAATTAAGGTGGACATCATTTCGCCTTGACAGATTAATTCGTCGGTCAGCGCCGGGGATGTCGCCAAACTGGCGGCTTCCGCCAAACTTTCAATTGTGTTGAGGATGGCTTCCACTTTATGGCGAACCTGTGAAGCATCCTGTAATTCATTTAAAATGTTTTCCTGAATTTGACGTACTTCCGCCACCTGTTTTGCCTGTTCCGCCGCGTCGCAACCGTTGGCAAGCGCAACCAATAAATTGGTAACGCCGGCTGAAGCGGAAAGCACCACTACGCGGGTGGCGGGATCGGCAATGACGATTTCGGCGCAAGCTCGCATAGCGGCATAATTGGCGACACTGGTGCCGCCGAATTTGGCTACTGAAAGATTAGGCATAAGTTAGTTCCTTAATAATTAATGGTAAGCGATATTGTGTTCAACAATACAGATAACGATTTAAACAAAAATTGTCAAATATTATTTTATAAAATAAAAGAAAAACGCCATTCTGTTAAATGGCGTTCTGTTATTCTTTGTTTTTGGCAATTAAAATCGAATAATTTTTAATTAGCCGCGAACCAGATAATCGCCGCTGCCGATCCATTTATATGAGGTCAGCGCCTCCAATCCCATCGGACCGCGCGCGTGCAGCTTCTGCGTACTGACCGCCACTTCTGCACCCAGCCCGAATTGTCCGCCGTCGGTGAAACGGGTACTGGCGTTAATATACACGGCGGCGGCATCCACTTGATTGACAAATTGTCGGGCGAACTGCTGTGAGGCGGTTAGAATCGCTTCCGAATGTTGCGTGCCATATTCGGTAATATGGGCGATAGCCTGTTCAATGTCTTGTACAATCACGACGTTTAAATCCGGCGAACCCCATTCTTGGCGCAGTTCCGCCTCCTGTACCGCCGCAACCTCGGCGCCAGCCTGCTGTAAAAGCGCAAGTGCGGTCGGATCGGCGTGAAATTTTACCTGTTTATCCTTTAAGTAAGCCGCGAGTCGAGGTAGGAAATCGGCTGCGATACTGCGCTGTACCAGCAGGGTTTCCAGCGTATTGCAGGTACTCGGGCGTTGTGTTTTGGCATTGGCGATTAAAGCTAACGCGCGCTGTAAATCGGCGCTTTGTTCCACGAAAATATGGCATACGCCGACCCCGCCGGTAATCACCGGAATGTGGGAATGCTGTTTACAAAGTGCGTGCAGACCGGCACCGCCGCGCGGAATAATCATATCAACGTAACGATCCAGTTTGAGTAATTGCAGCACCAGTTCGCGGTCGGGATTGGTAATCGCCTGCACGGCATGTTTCGGCAACCCCGCCTGTTGCAGCGCTTGCTGTATGACCTCAACCAGCGCGGCATTTGAATGCCGGGTTTCTTTGCCGCCGCGCAGGATAACCGCATTGCCGGTTTTTAAACACAGGGCGGCGGTGTCAATGGTCACGTTCGGGCGTGCCTCATAAATGGTACCGATTACGCCCAGAGGCACACGTACACGTTCGATTTTTAACCCACTGTCCAGCGTGCCGCCGTCGATAATTTTGCCGACCGGATCCGCCAGCGATATGACATGGCGGACATCTTCGGCGATGGCATGCAGGCGCGCTTCGGTGAGCAGCAGGCGATCGATTAATGCTGCGGAAAGTCCGTTTTGCTTGGCTTGTGCGATATCCTGTGCATTGGCGGCAAGGATTTTGTCCGTCTGTGCTTCTAATTGTTCGGCAATCAGCAGTAGGGCGTTGTTTTTGTCTTTTGCCGATAATTGAGCAAGGACGAAAGCCGCCTGCTTAGCCTGTTTTCCCATTTCGATTAAATCTGTCATAACTGATCCTATTTGGTTTTTTGCGGTAATTTGTCGGTGTTTTCTTTGGCGGCAATCGGCGTTTCCTGATAATCGAACACCGGCAGCCCCCATTCAAAATAAATTGCCAGCAAACGGATAATAAAGCCGCTTACCAGCGTAACGATAATGACCAGATTTTGATTAATATGCAGCTGCTGTAAGCCGATATAAATGATTGCCGCCAACAGCGCGATGCTGGCATAAAGTTCTTTTTGGAAGACCAACGGAATACGGTTGCACAATAAATCGCGCAAAACGCCGCCGAATGCGCCAGTAATAATCGCGGCGATAATGGCGATTGTTATGCTGTGTCCCATATCTAGCGCGATCTGTGCGCCGATAATCGAAAAGACGATCAGCCCCAGCGCGTCCAACACCAAAAAGACGGTGCGGAAATAGCGAATAAAATGTTTAATCAGCGGCGCAATAACCACGGTTAATACGGCAGCACTTGCCACGATTAAAAAATAATGCGGATTTTTCACCCAACCGAGCGGATAATGACCGAGCAGCACATCGCGCACCGAGCCACCGCCGATAGCTGTCATCGAGGCGATAATAATCACCCCGAAAATATCCATTTTCTCCCGTCCGGCCGCCAGTGCACCGGTGATTGCTTCGGCGGTGATGCCGATAATATATAAAATGCTGAGCAGCATAAGGCTCCTGATGAAAAGTGCGGTCTGTTTTGGCGTATTTTAGAGAGGAATCGGGCAAAATGCCAGTGAAGCGAAAGATTGAAATGCGCTTATTTTTGACCGCACTTTTAAATTTTTGCATAATGTGCGCCTCAATTGTCCCGAGTAGGAAATTTTTATGTCAGAACAACAATCGAAATCGTTAACCGCAGCATTATCCTTTATTCCGGTGCTGCTGCTTTGTCTGTTAGATATTTTCGCCTTGTATTTACAAGCGCAGTCCAAAGCGCTGGCTCATTTGAGTTTTGCCGTGTTGACGGCACAACTGTTGTGTATTCTGGTATTTGCGAAAGGCGAAATTTGTAACGGACAACGTGCGCGCTTGGTGAAGGTCAATCTTTATTTTCTGATGTATTGGGCGTTATGGCTTGTGTTAAGCCTGTTTTCCAATTATCACTATGTGCTGACGGATATTGTCAGTCTGTGTGGCATTGCCGTTACGCTGGCGATTTGGCTACAGCCGCAGGATGCACAGATGCGCAAATCACTTTTGGTGCTCGGCGCCTTGCTGGCGGGATTAGGCATGCTCACCTATACGCTAATGTTTATCGAATTACCGCTGCTGGATGCGATGCAATATAACTTAACCGCACAATTGCTGACGGGCGTGATCCTTTGCAATATTGCGTTGGTAACGGCGAAAAACCGTCTGCGGGCGCTGATCGCTTTATTCCCCTTCGCCATGCTGATTTTATTGTTAATCAATGCGTTGATTGTGCTGGCGTTATTGGCTTATGCGTTTGCAAGTGCGGTAGTTTTTGCCAATGAATTGGCGCTTGGACTGTATTTTATCTTACATCTGCTGATTGCAGGAATCATCGGGCTGCATATTTTCCTCAAACGCAGCTTGGACTATAACGCGTTATTGATTCTGTTGTTTATCAGCGCCAGCCTGCCGTTATGGATAGGGTTTTCTTATATGAAATAGTCGCTACTTTTTTATTTGTAGACAGACTATTGTCTGTCGGCAAAGAGGTTTTTATTAAATTTGATATGTTATCACCGGACTGATTTTGTCCAAAAACAAGAATGAAAGAGATAAAAAGCCGTTTAATGCGCCTATCTTTTATTATTTACAGTCTAAATAACTTATTCTAACTTGCTAAAATTTTCTAGCGCGTCCACACCTGTTTGACATCTTTGGTTTGCGGCGTATTTTGCGCCATGATGCCGGCGAGACGATGCGGTTGGTAGGTTTCTTTCAGATAAGCCGCATCTTTGGCAGAAAGTTGTAATTCAGTGGCGTCGTATTTGCCTTTGGCATAGACCTCCTCTTTGGCTCATCTGGTAGTTGTGCCCGACAAGTGGGACAAGCGTCCACAGGCAAGGGCGCTGTAAGGTGTAAGGGCAATATTGTCTTCACGACATAGAGGGAAGCAGTTCGCGTTCAAATTTTTTGTAAAGCGATCCATTATTTTATTTTATTTGTTAAATAAATGTTTTTTATTTGAACTGATAACCCTCTCTTAATCCTTCAATTGTTCTTTTTATGTTAAATCCTACCAATTTTTAAGTATTTTTACTTTGTTTTCTCATTTAATCTGATTAGAATGAAATACGTTTATTGTTTGTTTGAACTTTTTTTATTCATTTATGAGGTGAAAATGACTACAATTGGAAATCGTATTTATACAAAAATCAACCGCCCTGCCCCAGAATTAATTCAACAATTCAAAAATCTTCCTGTGCCAAATATTGCAGACAATATGTCTCGTATGTTTTGCGCACATTCATCCATTAAAGCCGTTAAACCTGAGATGACTATTGTAGGTTGTGCATTTACGGTAAAAGTACGTCCCGGTGACAATTTATTTTTACATAAAGCTATTGATATGGCACAACCGGGCGACGTCATTGTTATTGACGCTCAAGGCGATGTCACCAATTCAATTTTAGGCGAAATTATTGCACGTCATGCAAGAAAACGCGGTATCGCAGGCATGGTTGTTGATGGCTCAATTCGTGATTACGGCGGTCTTGCTGAATTAGATAATTTCCCTGTGTTTTCTAAAGGCTACGCAGCAATGGGTCCCTATAAAGATGGTCCGGGTGAAATTAATACAGTGATTTCTTGTGGCGGCGCAGTAGTTCGTCCTGGTGATATTGTTGTTGGCGATTGTGATGGCGTGGTTTTTGTACCAGCTGAAAAAGCCGAAGAAATTTTAAAAGAAACCATTGCTGTTGGTGAAAAAGAAAAACAAATCTTCAAAGATATTGAAAACGGTTGTTACGACAGAACTTGGGTAGATAAATCCCTTGCTAAAATTGGCACTGAAATTATTGACGATTACTGTAAATTTTAATTGAAATTTAAATGTAGAGTTGGAGTTTTACTATGAGTGAAAATACTAAAGAGCAATCACCACCTAAAAAAATCGGGAAGTTCCGCTGGGTTATTGCCGTTATCTTTTTCTTAGTGTATATGATTGCGGGCGCTGACCGTGCAAACATTGGCGTGGTTGTTCCTTTTATTAAAGAAGATTTCCATTTAACCAACGTTGATATTGGATTAATGGCAACCTTGTTCTATATCACTTACGCAGCGATTCAAATTCCTATCGGTTTCTTGTTTAGTAAATATGGTGTAAGAAAAATTTTCTCTGGTGCCATGATTTTAACCTCACTTTCAACCTTAGTGATGGGTTTTGCGACTAATGTTGTACAATTGAAAATTTTCCGCGCTATTCTTGGTGCGGCAGAAGGTCCATTAAACATTGGTATCGTATCAACCATTAACCGTTGGTTCCCTGCAAAAGAAAAAGGCTTAGCAACGGGGATCTTTATGTCCGCCATTAAATTTGCGCCTGCATTTGTTCCACCACTTTGTACCTTTATTATTCTTACTTGGGGATGGCGCGAAGTTTTCTATATTTTTGCGGTGCCTGGAATTTTACTTTCTATTGTTTGGTGGGTTATTGTTAAAGACGATCCAAGAGAAAGTAAATATTGCTCAAAAGAAGAATGTGATTACATTTTAAATTCAGACGCCCCCGCTACTACTGACAAAAAATCAGCAGTGACAGAAGTGAAAGAAAATATTTGGTTAGATAAATTAATTCGCCGTAAAGAAGTGGAATTATTAGATGACAACCGTTCTATTTTATTTTCTTGGAATAACTGGGCTTGTGCAATTGGTTATGGTCTAATGGTGGGGATTACTTATTCTATTATGACTTGGGTACCAACCTATTTATTAAATGAAAAAGGCTTATCCATCAAGAGTATGGGGATTGTGGCAGCCGCACCTTGGGTTGGCGCAATTTTAGGAAATATTATTGGCGGGTATTTATCCGATAAATTCTTCAATCGCAGAAGAAAACCAGTGATGTTAATTACCACTGCATCTACAGTGATTATGATGTATCTGTTAATTAATGTTCCAGCTATTCCTGTTGTTATTGGCGTATTATTCTTCTTAACTGGAATTTTATTAAATATTGGTTATTCAACTTTCTTAGTTTATCCAATGGGGTTAGTGGCGAAAGCGAAAGTACCGCTTGCTGCATCCATTGTTAACACTGTAGGTTCAATTGGCGGTGCTGTTTCTCCATTCGTTGTAGGCTTGCTTTTAGATACCTATGGTTGGGAACAAGTGTTTATTTTCTTATCCATCAGCTCTTTCATTACATTATGTTTATTGTTAACCATGATCGAGCCTTTTGGAAAAGAAAAACAACAATAATTTAATTTTTAAAGCGAATAGCCCTAATTATTTATAATTAGGGCTATTTTTTCATGGAGTTTTTAACCCATCTTCCCGATATTATGTGGTAGTTGTACAAAGATTTTAAATGTAGGGAGGAGCGATGTGTACCCCTACGAGATTTTGAGCAACGACTACATAATACCGACGATTTTGGTAATTTCGTCCGGCTCGGAAAAACGACTGAAATGGCTTTCGATTTCCGCCGGCACCCGTGTGATGTCATCCGATTTTTCCACATCGGCAACGATGTAATGGATATTTTCATGCTGCGCCATAGTTTTGGCGATGCTACGCCTGATACCCGAGCCGCCAGTGATTAACGCGACTTTGTCATTGAGTTCTAATATGGTTTTCTCCTGTCATTCAGATAAAAAGTGCGGTCGTTTTTGTCGGTGTTTTTAACGTCCCGCCTGTTGTGCATTTATTATACGGACTTTGATTTTACAAATTAGCCGGTAAATCACAAATTCAGTTTTAGGAAAAATGAAGGATAGAAGAAAAAACATGGCACCTGAAATAGCATTCAGGCATTGGTGGTGAGATAAGAGATGAAAAAAGAGACGGTCAAATCGCTTTTAATTTAATGGCGCATTTCTCCAGCCAGTTGCCCAGTTGAACCCGTCCGTGTTGAATCATCGGGATCCACCAAATCCAAGGTGCGCAACTCCTGCGTGGCGACGGAAAAGCCGAGGCTGAGCGCCAAGGCGGTTAACAAAAATTTTTTCATCGTAAGCCTGCCTTATTTATTCGTTGAACCGTCGAAGGCCAAACCGCCTTTGTTACCCAAATAGGTCGGACGGATTTCGATACTTTGCTTATCCTGCAACATATCACCGGTTTGTTTTAAATAATCTTTAAAATGCGGGGTTTCGCGGTGTGCCGCATAAGCCTCATCGTTGGCGTAAATTTCAAAGAACACCCAGCGATTCGTCTGTTCTTTCACGGTGGCGGCATACATCGCCAGCACGCCCGGTTCCACGTTCAGGGATTTCGCCATTTCCGGCAAGACAACGGCTTTAAATTTCTCATTTTCCGACGGTTTCACATCCACAATCACCAAATTAGTGCGGGTTTCGTCCGTTTGCTGCACTTTTTTATCCGCTAAAAACTGCGGTTCCAGCACGGTATGTTTTTTATGATCCGTTAAAATCTCCGGCGAAGCGGTTAAAAACGCCTTATATTGCGCCGAAGTGCGGTGGGTTTCATAAGCGTTTTCATCGGCATAAATTTCCACCATGTACGCCATGTTCGCATCGGCTTTTTGTTTCACCGAATACATCGCCAGCGTGCCTTTTTCATCCTGAACGGAGGTGCTGATATTGTGCTCGCCCACGGCATCATATTGCGCGCTCTTGCCGTTTTGAATGTCGAGCTCGAACAGATTGATAATCGGCGCGGCTTGGGTGGTCATTGCCATGCTTAACAGTCCTAAAAGTGCGGTTGTTTTTTAAGCGTTTCTAAGCTTAACCGCTTGCTGATGCGGTGTATTATAACGAAAAGATTTATGATGATTAGATACAATATAGCAAAAACAATATTAGGCAGAAACAAACAATGGACAATTCATTCTACGGGCAACTCAATGTCTTCCAAACTATCGCCCAAGAAAGCAGCATCTCAGCGGCGGCGCGTAAATTGCAGATTGCGGTGCCTTCCGCCAGTCAATCTTTAAAACTGCTGGAACAGAAAATCGGCGTGCCGTTGTTTCATCGTACCAAGCGCAGCATTCATCTGACTGGCGGCAATACCCTGCGTTATATTCATATTATTTGTAACATACACAAAAAGCTAAAAAGGTTCAGGTAGTAAATTAGCAAAGGTAAAAAAATAAAGCTATTAGAAAATATTAAAAGGCATTTCAAAAGCTGTATAACAAAATTATTAAGCTATTTAAGAAATTATAGTTAACCTTTTTAGGTTATAAGTGTTTTTACAATAAAAATATTTTACAAGATCTTTATAATTTAATTGTATTCTCATTAATGGCATTAAATCTAGAAAAGCTGTGTTAGGTCCTCGAATTCGCTTTAATATTAATGATATAAAGCTTGTATGTTAGCAATATTTCGAAGTTTGATATCGTATTGAAAAGATTGATTTTATTTTTGCCTTATCCTATAGAATAATTGACAAAAACGGTATGAAAAAGTGGCAAACCTGCTCATATTTTAACACGGTTGACGAAAAATTAAGTTAATAAGAAGTATCGATTATAATCACTATACAATTACAGGATGCTTAATAATTTTAAGCCAGTTAAGGATGTAAACTATAACTATCTGATTTGTAGATACAGTTTAATTAAATGGTGCCCGAGGGCGGACTTGAACCGCCACAGCCCGAAAGCCGAGGGATTTTAAATCCCTTGTGTCTACCGATTTCACCACTCGGGCAAATTGTCTCTGACTGCGGTTGCATAATGGAGGCGTGTCCCGGAGTCGAACCGAGCTACATGGATTTGCAATCCAGTGCATAACCGCTTTGCTAACACGCCGTAGCGTAGATTGGAGCGGGAAACGAGGCTCGAACTCGCGACCCCGACCTTGGCAAGGTCGTGCTCTACCAACTGAGCTATTCCCGCTTGCGCTGCAACACATTCGCTGTCAGTGGCGTGCATTTTACTGACTTCTGGCAATCTGTCAACGGGGCGGGTGAAAAAAAATAGCTGACTGCTGAAAAAAAATGCAAACTCAAAGACGAAAACGACGGGGAACGGATCATTATAAGCCATGCCTAAATTGCATAACGGAAAACGAAAATCTGCTTTTATCGCGGCTGAGTTTGTGCCAGAATGTGAAGATTCATTTTCGGGCCGATATGCGCCGATTGCCGGATAACAAGCAGGTTAAGCAGGTATAAAGTGCGGTGCATTTTTTAATAATTTTAGTGAGGAATTATGAGTCAGCAATATAAAATCGATACTTTGTTAGCACAAGCCGGCAATCGAACCGACGAACGGACCGGCGCGGTTTCTACGCCAATTTTTCTTTCCACCGCATATGGTCATCGCGGCATCGGTGAGAGTACTGGATATGATTATACCCGCACCAAAAACCCGACCCGCACCGTGCTGGAAGATACCATTGCCGCGCTGGAAGGCGGAGATCGCGGTTTTGCCTGTGCTTCCGGCATGGCGGCGATTCAGCTGCTGATGTCGCTGTTTAGCGCGCCGGACGAATGGATTGTGTCCAGCGATGTGTACGGCGGAACTTATCGTTTGTTGGATTTTGCCTATAAACATAATAACGGCGTTAAGCCGGTTTATGCCGATACCGCATCGCCGCAGGCGATTGAAGCGGCGATTACGCCGAACACTAAAGCCATTTTTGTGGAAACACCGTCCAATCCGTTGATGGAAGAGTGTGATGTGGCACAGATTTCGGCGATTGCGAAAAAACATCACTTATTATTGATTGTGGATAATACTTTCCTAACGCCGGTGTTATTCCGCCCGATTGAGCACGGTGCGGATATTGTGATTCACAGCGGTACTAAATATCTTGCCGGTCATAATGATGCGTTGGTCGGGCTGATTGTGGCGAAAGGGCAGGAATTGGGCGAGCGTCTGTTTTATATTCAAAACGGTGCCGGCGCGGTGTTGTCGCCGTTTGACAGTTGGCTGACGATTCGCGGGATGAAAACACTGGCGCTACGCATGGAACGGCATGAAAAAAATGCCAAGGCGCTAGTGGAATTTTTACGCGCTCAGCCGCAGGTCACCGATGTGTTATATCCGAATAAAGGTGGAATGTTGTCCTTCCGTTTGCAGGACGAAAACTGGGTGAACCCGTTTTTAAAAGCCTTGAAACTGATTACCTTTGCCGAAAGCCTTGGCGGTACGGAAAGCTTTATCACTTATCCGGCGACTCAGACTCACATGGATATTCCTGCCGCGGAACGTATTGCACGCGGCGTGTGCAACCGTTTACTGCGTTTTTCCGTAGGGCTGGAAAATGTAGAAGATATTAAAGCCGACTTGCAGCAGGCTTTCGCACAATTAAACGGCTAATAATGACACAGAGCTTTCGCAAGGTGGAGATGAATATGAAAATCGCAGTCTATAGTACCAAAAGTTATGATCGGAAATATTTAGAACTGGTGAATGTCAAATACGGCTTTGAGATTGAATTTTTTGACTTTATGCTGAATGAAAACACGGCCAAAATGGCGGAATATTGTGATGTGGTCTGTATTTTTGTCAATGATGACGGCAGTCGTAAAGTGCTGGAAAAACTGGCCGCACTTGGTGTGAAAATGGTGGCGCTGCGCTGTGCCGGATTTAATAATGTGGATTTAAAAGCGGCGCAAGAACTCGGTTTAAAAGTGGTGCGCGTGCCGGCTTATTCACCGGAAGCCGTTGCCGAACATACGGTAGGGCTGATGCTGGCTTTAAACCGTCATATTCACCGCGCTTATCAGCGCACTCGTGAGGCGAATTTTTCGCTGGAAGGATTGATCGGATTTAATATGCACGGGCGCACTGTCGGAGTGATCGGTACCGGTAAAATCGGTGTGGCGGTAATGCGTATCCTGAAAGGGTTTGGTATGCACATTTTGGCACATGATCCGTTTAAAAATCCTATGGCGGAAGAACTGGGCGCTCGATATGTCGAACTGGATGAATTATATGCCAAATCCCACGTGATCACGTTGCATTGTCCCGCTACGCCGGAAAATTATCATCTGCTGAATCGCGATGCGTTTGCTCAAATGCGTGACGGCGTGATGATTATTAATACCAGCCGCGGTACATTGATTGATACCCAGGCGGCGATAGATGCGCTTAAACAGCGTCGAATCGGTTCATTGGGCATGGACGTTTATGAAAATGAACGTGAGTTGTTCTTTGAAGACAAATCCAATGAAGTCATTCAGGATGATATTTTCCGTCGCCTATCTGCCTGCCACAACGTATTGTTGACCGGTCATCAGGCGTTTTTGACCGAAGAGGCGTTAATCAGTATTTCCGATGTAACGTTATCGAATATTTATACTTTGCAGACCGGTCAGCCTTGTGCCAATGCCGTATTGCCTTCTTAGTCTTTGACTATCGAAACGATTAGTGCGGAGGTGATAATCTTTGTGTTATTATCACCGCACTTGAATTTAACAATAATGTCACCATATTATGAGACATGGTTTACAACAAAGGAAATAAAAATGAGTGAAGTATTACATACAACAGATGCGACATTTGAACAGGATGTATTGAGATCCGATGTGCCGGTATTATTGGATTTCTGGGCGCCGTGGTGCGGTCCGTGTCGTATGGTCGCTCCGATTTTGGATGAACTGGCGGTCGAGTTTGGCAGCAAAGTGAAAGTGGTTAAAATCAATATTGATGAAAATCAGGAAACCCCGGCAAAATTCGGCGTGCGCAGCATCCCGACATTAATGCTGTTTAAAGAAGGTAAAGCGGCAGCAACACAGGTCGGTGCGTTACCCAAAAATCAGTTGGCGAATTTTGTTAATCAAAATATCTAACCGATGAGTTAATCAAATCTGAACTGGAATAAAGTCCCGCATCAGGCGGGACTTTTTCGTTTAATGGATTCCGCGTTTTTATTTCGTTTCTCGTAAGGTTTTTAACAGCGCTTTCATTGCCTCGTCCAGTGGCGCGGTTAAATGCAGCAGCTCCCCCGATTTAGGATGAGCGAAGCGGATTGCATAAGCATGTAAAAACAGGCGATTTAAACCAAGTGCGGTCATTTTTTGGTCGAAATTTTTATCGCCGTATTTATTATCCAGCGCAATAGGATGACCGGCGTATTGAGTATGCACGCGAATTTGATGGGTTCTCCCGGTAACCGGCGATGCCTTAATCAAGGTTGCCTCGGCGTAACGTTCTTCAATACTGAAACGGGTTTCGGACGGTTTCCCCTGTTCGTCAACTCTGACGATACGTTCGCCGCCGGCCAGCTCGTTTTTCAGTAACGGCGCTTTAACTGTTTTGCAATGGGATTGCCATTGCCCGCGCACTAACGCCAAATAATCTTTCTGTACCGTTTTTTCACGCAGCTGTTCATGCAGATTACGCAGTGCGGCGCGTTTTTTGGCGATGAGCAGAATACCTGAGGTATCGCGATCCAGACGATGTACCAGCTCCAGAAAGCGGGCTTGCGGGCGCAAGGTGCGTAATGCCTCGATCACACCGAAATTCAACCCGCTGCCGCCGTGCACGGCAATGCCTGATGGCTTATTCAGCACCAGCAGGTAATCGTCTTCAAAAATAATTTGATGTTCCAGTCGGGCGACCTGGTTTAAATTTTTTGAAATGGGCGATTGTGTTTTTTCCGCAACGCGCACCGGCGGCAGACGTACGGTATCGCCATGTTGTAATTTATATTCCGGCTTGATTCTGCCTTTGTTTACCCGCACTTCGCCTTTACGTAGGATACGGTAAATCAGGCTTTTCGGCACGCCTTTTAATTTTGCCGCCAGATAATTATCCGCTCGCTGTCCGGCTTCATCCTCTGTAACGGTCAGGAGTTTTACCCCCTGATTGATGATTTTTGCTTGGTTATCATTGCTCATGTGATTTTTCGGAATGCTCAATAAAATTGAGCGGGTATCATACCATAAAATGACGGAATTACCTTGCCAAAATAGCCTGGTCGGTGGATAATAAGGCGGCTTTTTAAGTGACTCGAAACCGCTTAAAAATGCGTTATATATCGTTGAGTTCGGCGATGCGGCATACGGCATAAGACATTGCGAATTCAATCAGTTAGCCTGATTAAGATAAACGACAGCTTGCAAAATGATGATTTAATCGGTTTTGTTTTATCGGAATACTGTAGTTTGCACTTGATTCCGATAACGCAGTTAATGCACCCAGCGACTGACGGTCGGGAGACTGACATGGCGCGACAGACACGAGGTCGATTGCGAAGCAAAGTGCGGTTATTTTAATCAAAGAATTATGAAAATATAAGAGACAATTTAATGAAAAGAATGCTGATTAACGCAACTCAAAAAGAAGAGTTGCGCGTTGCTCTGGTGGACGGGCAGCGTTTATTTGATTTGGATATTGAAAGTCCGGGTCACGAACAAAAGAAAGCGAATATCTATAAAGGTCGCATTACCCGCGTAGAGCCAAGCCTTGAAGCCGCTTTTGTCGATTACGGTGCCGAACGGCACGGTTTCCTTCCGCTGAAAGAAATCGCACGTGAATATTTCCCGGCTGATTATGTTTATCAGGGGCGTCCGAATATTCGCGATATTTTAAGCGAAGGGCAGGAAGTGATCGTGCAGGTCAACAAGGAAGAGCGCGGCAACAAAGGCGCAGCGCTCACCACTTTCGTTTCTCTGGCGGGCAGTTATCTGGTGATTATGCCGAATAACCCGCGTGCAGGCGGGATTTCCCGTCGTATTGAGGGTGATGAACGCCTTGAGCTGAAAGATGCGTTAAGTTCGTTGGATGTGCCTGAAGGCGTCGGTCTGATCGTGCGTACCGCCGGGGTTGGTAAATCACCGGAAGAATTGCAATGGGATTTAAAAGTATTATTGCATCATTGGGAAGCGATTAAACAGGCTTCCGAGAGCCGTCCCGCACCATTTTTAATTCATCAGGAAAGCGATGTGATCGTCCGTGCGATCCGTGATTATTTGCGCCGTGATATCGGTGAGATTTTAATCGACAGTCCGAAAATTTATGAAAAAGCGAAAGCGCACATCAAACTGGTTCGTCCGGATTTTATTAATCGGGTCAAACTGTATCAGGGCGAAGTGCCGTTATTCAGCCATTATCAGATCGAGTCGCAAATTGAATCTGCGTTTCAGCGTGAAGTGCGTTTGCCGTCCGGCGGTTCAATTGTGATTGATGTCACCGAAGCCTTAACCGCTATTGATATTAACTCCGCCCGTTCCACGCGCGGCGGTGATATTGAAGAAACCGCGCTGAACACTAACTTGGAAGCGGCGGATGAAATTGCCCGTCAATTGCGCCTGCGTGATTTGGGCGGACTGATTGTGATCGATTTTATTGACATGACGCCGGTGCGTCATCAGCGCGAAGTGGAAAACCGTATGCGAGATGCCGTACGGCAGGATCGCGCACGTATCCAGATCAGCCGTATTTCCCGTTTCGGTTTGCTGGAAATGTCTCGTCAGCGTCTGAGTCCGTCACTGGGCGAATCGACCCATCATGTGTGTCCGCGTTGTCAGGGTACGGGCAAAATTCGTGACAATGAATCTCTGTCGTTATCCATCCTGCGTTTGCTTGAAGAAGAAGCGCTGAAAGAAAACAGTAAGCAGGTACATACTATTGTGCCGGTGCAAATTGCTTCGTATTTGCTGAATGAGAAACGTCGGGCGATTAGTAGTATTGAGAAACGTCATAATGTGGATATTGTGGTGGCGCCGAGTGAAACGATGCAAACGCCACAATTCAGCGTTTTCCGTGTGCGTGACGGCGAAGATGTGAACGAATTAAGTTACAATTTGGCAAAATTGCATGAAAACGAAGAAAATAGTTTTACCGCAGAGGAATCTTTGGTAAACCGTAATGCAGAAGTTGCGGCGGTTACTACGGAAAACATTCTGGAAAATGCCGCTGTTTCTCTGGCTATTGATACACCGGCACCAATGCCGACTGAGCGCAAAGAGGAAAAAACGTCCCTGTTTGAGCGAATTATTGCCAAAATTAAAAGTTTGTTTGCCGCTGAAACAGTAGAAGAACAGCCGAAAGAAACGCGCAATAATAAAACTCAGCGTAATGGAAATCGTCGCAATCAGGAACGCCGCAACAGTCGCCGTAGCCGGAATGAAAATCAAACTAACGGTAAAAATGACGATGAAAGCAATGAGCGCAGCGAGCGTAATACGGAAAAAGCGCCGGATAACGTGCGTTCAAATCGTAATAAACGTACGAAGAAAGCGCAGACAGTCGAAGGGGTAACGCCTAAAGAGATTGCGGATAATCGGGCAGAGAATGATGAAAATCGTGAGCCGGTATCGGTTCCGCAACGCCGTCAGCGTCGTGATTTGCGCAAAAAAGTGCGGGTGAACGAAAATGAAAATCCGTCACCGGAAAAATCAAGTGAAGTTACAGCGCAAGTAGAAATCGTACCACAAGCAGAAGTTGCACCGCAGGCAGAAGTGGAAGTTGCATCGCAAGTGAATGTGGCAGAACCGGCGGCTACGGAAAACTCAATTGTGCCGTTAGCCGAAGTTGCTGCCGAGGAAAGCGCCGATAATGAAAAACGTCGGGATAACCGCGATAATAATCGTCAGCGCCGTTTACCGCGCCATTTGCGGGTCAGCAAACAACGCCGCCGCAATAGTAGCAACGAAGCTAAAGCACCAATGCCGTTATTTGCCGCAGTGGCATCGCCGGAACTGGCAAGCGGTAAAGTCTGGATTAATGTGAAAGAGCTCAATGCTGCGAAAAATAATGCGTTTTTATCCGTAGATGAATTACTTGAACAGCAGAATCAGCCGGAAGAGCTTGCAGTGGTACTGCCGGCTACTGAAGTGCTGGTAGAAGCGGGACAAAGCGAGTCGAAACCGCTAGAGAATTTTGTGGCGCAACCTGCCAATGAATCGGTAGAGAAAAAAGTGCAGGAATCGTTACAGCGTCTGAATGTTGCACAAACCGAAGCGGAGTCGGTAATGCCGATTGAACAACCGCCGATTGAGAATAAACCGCATTCAGTGGAAATTATGCCGGAAACCGACCGCACTTATACCTTTGTCGGTCAGTTAGGTACCATTTCTGCGGTGGCGCATACCAAAGCGGAAATGACGCAGGCAAAAGCGATTGAAGGTCAAAATCCACCTTATCCGATTGTAGAATGGCAGGACTCCCGTTATTATTTCTACGGTAAAGGTTCGGCAGGGCATCACAGCGCTGTCAGTCATGTATATTCGGAACCGACCCGGGCAAAAGCGGAATAATTCGTTATTGAATTAAAGTAAAATCCGAAAGTGTTGGCTTTCGGATTTTTTATCGATTTTTCTTGCCATGAGAAGTTGTTGCAAAAAAAAGCAATTAAATCAAAACGGGTTTTCTTCGCTTGACTTAACCGGGTAAAGCACGTATTATTCCTCACGCTTAAATCACGGAGGAATGGTCGAGTGGTTGAAGGCACCGGTCTTGAAAACCGGCGAGGGTTTACGCCCTCCGTGAGTTCGAATCTCACTTCCTCCGCCATCAAATTCAATAAAACCTGTTAGAGTAATCTGACAGGTTTTTTATTATAACCTTCCCTTTTCTTTTGCTTTTATCAATCGTTTTTTAGTGCCAGGTAGTCTTCCAGCAATTCAATGGCTTCGAGGCAGCGGGTGCGGCGTTGTTTGGTGATTTCCACCTGCTGTAAATAGTATTGTTTTTCTGCGTGGTTATTTACATGAGTAGAGTTGGCCTGCTGTTGTTCCAGTTTGTCATTCAGTGCTTGTAGTGCCTCGTAATATTTTTCCAGCCGTTTGCGTGGCGGCAGTTGGTGAATCAGTTGTTTCTGTCGTTCGCGTGACGGTGATGTTGTTTGTGCTGCGATGACGGGGCGGTGTGGAGAAAGCGTCAGCGCATCGGCGAGTGCATTGCACTGCGCCAGCAATTTTTGGCTGTAAAATTGATATTGTGCTTGCTCATTGCTTTGTAAATTTTCTAAAACCGTCAGCGTTTGTTCCAGCTCTTTTACATAAAAATCAAAAGATTGGAAATCTTCGCTGAATAAAGTGCGGTCGAATTTTGCCGAGATTTTGCGGTTTTCCGCAACATGATATTGCGTGTAAAACCGCTTTACCGTTTGTTTCAGGCGTAGAATAAGTTCGGATTGATTCATAGCATAATAAAGCGGGCGCTGTAGTGCGCCCGTAAAAAATTAAAGATACATTGCCGCTATCCAGCCGAAAATCAACAGCGGGATATTATAGTGGATAAACGTCGGTACCACTGAATCCCAGATGTGATCATGTTTACCGTCCATATTCAAACCGGAGGTCGGGCCCAGTGTCGAATCGGAAGCCGGTGAGCCGGCATCACCCAATGCTGCCGCAACGCCGACAATCGAAACTGTCGCCAACGGCGAGAAGCCCAGCGACAGGCACAGTGGCACATAAATCGATGTAATGATCGGTACGGTGGAAAATGAGGAGCCGATTCCCATGGTGATAAATAAACCAACCAGCAACATTAAAAATGCCGCCAGCCCTTTATTATTGGCGCCCAACCCCTGACTGAAGGTATCCACCAGAATATTGACGCCACCTGTTGCGTTGATGACCGCTGCAAAACCGGAGGCGGCGATCATCACAAAGCCGATCATTGCCATCAGACGTAATCCCTGTTGGAAAATATCGTTGCTTTCTTTTAATTTAAAAATTCCGCACAGCGCAAAAATAATTAATCCTGCCAGCCCGCCGATAATTGTGGAACTGGTGATTAGCTGTAGTCCGAAAGTGATAATAATCGCGGCGACACTGGTAATTACATGAAAGGGTCTAATGTTGGCAATATGTCGTTCTATTTCGGCTGTGGTCAGCGTCTGATGTGAAGCTGTATACTCACGCGGTTTACGATAGCTGATAAATACCGCGGTCAACAGCCCCAACACCATGCCGATTACCGGAATGGTCATCGCCAACGATACTTCGCCCACACTGGTTTGTAAACCTAACGGTGCGCCCACCTGATTGATATTTTTCACCAGTACGCTTTCAATAAAGATTTTTCCGAAACCGACCGGTAGCAACATATAGGTGGCGGTTAATCCGAAAGTCAGCACACAGGCTACTGCACGACGGTCTATTTTCAGTTTATTGAAAATGGAAAGCAACGGCGGGATGACAATCGGAATAAACGCAATGTGCACCGGCAGTAGGTTTTGGGAAGAAATGGCGAATAACAGCAGTACTGCGAGGATAAAATATTTGAAGCCGGCCATTGAACGGCTTGTTGGTTCCCGACCGAGCCGCTTGATAACGTTGAACGCCAGTAAATCGGTGATGCCTGATTTTGAAATTGCCACGGCAAAAGCGCCAAGAATGGCATAATTCATCGCGACTTCGGCACCGCCGCCCAGCCCGCCGGTAAAACTTTTTATTGTTTCGCTGATATTCAGATCACTGCAAATACCTGCGGTTAAGGCGGCGATAATCAAGGCGATCACCACATTAATGCGCAGCAGGCTTAATGCCAACAAGACAATGATAGAAATAACAACCGGGTTAGTTAATAACATGGTGTATTGTCCTTATGGAATGAATAATAGAAAACCGCCGTTCAATGTACTAAAAATAAAAGTTTTGTCTATAACTTTTATAAAATACACCGCACTTTATGCCAATCGGATTGATTTTATTCAGAAATATGAGGAAAACCGCCGAGATTTTTTAAATGATTGACCATATAACAAAATAGTTCCGCCGTGCGTTCCGTATCATAAAGGGCAGAATGTGCCTGTTTGCTGTCGAATGGAATTTTCGCCGCCTGACAGGCTTTCACCAGCACCGTCTGCCCGAACATCAGTCCGCTTAATGTGGCGGTATCGAACATACCGAAAGGATGAAACGGGTTGCGCTTGAGCGCGGTGCGTTCTGCAGCGGCCATCAGAAAACTCTGATCAAATGCGGCGTTGTGCGCCACAATAATGGAGCGCTGGCATTCGGCGTCTTTTTGTGCGCGGCGTACCATTTTGAACAGCTCGCTCAGCGCAATATTTTCCGCAACGGCGCCGCGCAAGGGATTGTCAATATCAATACCGTTAAATTTTAATGAGTCAGGGTTGATATTGGCGCCCGCAAAGGGCTGAATATGGAAATGGCATCGCTGATCCGGCGCTAATAAGCCGTTTTCGTCCATTTTTAAGGTAATGGCCGCCAGTTCCAGCAATGCATCCGTTTTGGCGTTAAAACCGGCGGTTTCGACATCAATAATGACCGGGAAGTAGCCGCGAAAGCGGTTTTTCAGCAGATTATAGTTAATGGGGTCGGCTGTGGTTGTCATCAGTATAAATTCCAAATGAGTGGATTAATAAAAATACGGGCGGCTTAATTGTTCCGCCCGCAAAACAATAATAGCAGACCGACAATGAGCCGTCCGCCGCATAAACAGTGAAATCAGTTGCCTAAACCCGCCTGTGCGTTTTTATTTTCGATAAACTCGATTTTGTAACCGTCCGGATCTTCTACAAAGGCAATCACGGTTGTACCGCCTTTGACCGGCCCCGGTGCGCGCGTGACTTTCCCGCCGGCAGCGCTGACCGCCTCGCAGGTGCGGTAAATATCGTCCACGCCGATTGCAATATGACCGAATGCGTTGCCCGCTTCATACTTGCTGACACCCCAGTTATAAGTGAGCTCAATCACTGATGATTTATCCTCGTCGTCATAACCTAAAAATGCCAGTGAATATTGATACTCGGGATTTTCGCTGGTACGCAGCAAACGCATACCCAATACATCGCGATAAAATGTAATCGACCGTTCCAAATCGCCCACGCGTAACATGGTATGTAAAATTCGCATTCTTGCCTCCGATTGATTTGAATTATAAACCGCTGAAATTATGCCACAAGCGGGCGTAAAAATCATTAAGCCGGCGAAACAGTTATGACAAATTGTCGCTTAGGGTTAGTTTGGCATTGCCGAATCTAAGCTCAGAATTTGCTCCGGACTGACTTGCAATACGCCTTTCCGCGCGGCAAAACGGCGCCGTATCTGCCGGTAGTCGCTGTTTTCCGGCACATGTACTGCAATGGCGTTGAGATGGTTATAGCGATAAAGCAATGTTGTTCCTTGCCGATAGGCATAGGCAATTAAAGAATCGGCATCGGTTTGAGTCCGATCATAGAAAATTATCAGATTGTTGGAGTGCGTCTCCTGTGCCAGTGCCGATTGCAAGAAACCGGCACACAAACCGTAAATCAGAAGAATATATTTGAGCATGCGGATTGACAGGGTTATTTTACGGCGATCATCGAACCGAAATTGAAACATTGAAACCACAGTTCCGTATGCGAAAATCCGACGGATTTTAACCGCACTTTATGCTGCTCGATACTGTCGGTACGCATCACATTTTCAAGTGCGGTGCGTTTTTGGCTGACTTCCAGCTCGCTGTAACCGTTGGCGCGCTTGAACTGGTGATGTAAATCGGTCAACAGGTCATTGACAGTGCCGTCATCAAAGCGGAATTTTTCCGATAACACCAATACGCCGTTTGGATTCAGTCCGTGGTAAATATTTTGCAACAATGCCAGACGATCCTGTGGCGGCAAAAATTGCAACGTGAAATTTAAAATCACCATGGAAGCGTTGTGAATAGGAATATTGCGGATGTCATCGCACAGAATTTGCACCGGAATTTCACTGTGATAGGCGCTGATATGCTGGCGGCAGCGCTCGACCATCGGCAGGGAATTATCCACCCCGATGATTTTCACATTCGGCTGCCGGATATTGCGTCGTGCGGCAAGTGTCGCGGCGCCGCGCGAACAGCCGAGATCGTACACCGTAGAATCGGCGGTGACGAACCGGTTCGCCAGCATGCCGATAGCGGTGATGATATTGGAATAGCCGGGTACCGAGCGTTGGATCATGTCCGGAAACACTTCTGCCACGTTTTCGTCGAATGTGAAATCGCCCAGCTTTTCAATTGGGGTCGAAAATAGCGTATCTTTTGGCATTATTTTTTATCGTTCAGTAAAAAAAGTGCGGTCATTTTAGAAGAAGTTTCGCTATCCGACAAATGATTTAGTACAAATGCGCCATTGCATGCTGTTCTTGTTTTATGCGAACAAATAAGATCAACAAATATATCGGCAGACCGAACAATGCCGTATAAGTAGCGTGGCAGAGCAGTGCGAGACCGATCAGTTCGGGGATGATGTTGAGGAAATAATTCGGGTGGCGCACATATTTAAATAAAAAGGAACGATTGAGCTGGTGGTTGGGCAAAATATAGATTTTTACCGTCCAGATTTCTTTCAGCTGACGGATCACATAAAACAATGCCGCGAGTGCGAAAACAATCAGGCAAAGTCCGAACAACGAAACGCTATCAAAGTTTATCTGATTACGGTTGGCTTCAATAATGGCGGAAAAATAAAAAACGATATGGGCGATGGAAAGCAGCGCGGAATTGCCTTTGCCGTATTGTTGTGCGCCGTTTTTGATCAAATTTTTTTCATTTTTAATGGAAATTGACAGAGAGTAACACCGAATAGCTAATATTATGATGAATAACACATTGATAGTAAACATTAAATATCCTTGATTTATTAATTTTTATCGAAAATAATGTTAGCAGAGATTTTGGTGTTATCAAATATGGGCGTGATTGGTCGGAGCAGAAAATACGGATGTTGGGTTACCAGTAAAGTGCGGTGAAAACAAATCATGTTTTTTTGCCTTGATTTTCGCTATAATCGGTCGGTTAATTTATCTCGTTTTATTCAAGGAATAGTATATGATGCGAACTCATTATTGCGGTGCGTTAAACCGCGAACATATCGGGCAGGAAGTGACTTTAAGCGGCTGGGTGCATAAACGTCGCGATTTAGGCGGACTGATTTTTATTGATATGCGCGATCGCGAAGGTATCGTACAAGTCTGTTTTGATCCGAAGTTTTCCGATGCCTTAAATGCCGCTGCAGCACTGCGCAATGAGTTTTGTATTCAGATTAAAGGTGAAGTGATTGCCCGCCCAGATAATCAAATTAATAAAACCATGGCGACCGGCGAAGTGGAGGTGCTGGCGCAAGCCTTAACGGTTTATAACGCCTCCGATGTATTGCCGCTGGATTTTAATCAGAATAATACCGAAGAACAGCGTTTGAAATATCGCTATCTGGATCTGCGCCGTCCGGAAATGGCACAACGTCTGAAAACGCGTGCGAAAATTACCGCGTTTGTGCGCCGTTTTATGGATGCCAACGGCTTTTTAGATATTGAAACACCGATGCTGACCAAAGCTACGCCGGAAGGTGCGCGCGATTATCTGGTGCCGAGCCGCGTGCATAAGGGCAAATTCTATGCGTTGCCGCAATCGCCGCAGCTTTTCAAGCAATTGCTGATGATGTCCGGTTTTGATCGTTATTATCAGATCGTAAAATGTTTCCGTGATGAAGACTTGCGTGCTGATCGCCAGCCGGAATTTACCCAGATTGATGTGGAAACCTCGTTTTTAACCGCACCGCAAGTACGTGAGCTTATGGAGCGGATGATTCGCGGTTTATGGCAGGATACACTCGGCGTGGATTTAGGCGTATTTCCGGTGATGACTTGGCAGGAAGCCATGCAGCGTTTCGGTTCCGACAAACCGGATCTGCGTAACCCGCTGGAAATGGTGGATGTGGCGGATATTGTCAAAGACGTGGACTTCAAAGTATTCAGTGTTACGGCACAAGATCCGAACGGGCGCGTCACAGTGATCCGCGTGCCGAACGGCGCGAACATCAGCCGTAAACAAATTGACGAATATACTCAGTTTGTCAGCATTTACGGCGCAAAAGGACTGGCATGGTTGAAAGTCAATGATGCGAATGTCGGTTTAGACGGCGTGCAGAGCCCAATTGCTAAGTTCTTAAACGAAGAAAAAATCAAGGCGATTTTAGACCGCACTTCGGCGCAAAGTGGCGATATTCTATTCTTCGGTGCGGATAAATGGAATGTGGCGACCGATGCCATGGGTGCATTGCGTTTGAAACTCGGGCGCGATTTAGGCTTAACCCGTTCGGACGAATGGCGGCCGCTTTGGGTGATTGACTTCCCGATGTTCGAACGTGATGACGAAGGTCATTTAGCCGCAATGCACCACCCGTTCACCTCGCCGAAGGATTTTACCCCGCAGCAGCTGGAAGCCGACCCGACCGGAGCGGTGGCCAATGCTTATGATATGGTGATTAACGGCTATGAAGTGGGCGGCGGTTCGGTGCGTATCTTCAACCCGCAAATGCAGCAAACCGTGTTCCGCATTTTAGGCATTGATGAACAGCAGCAGCGCGAAAAATTCGGCTTCCTGCTTGATGCGTTAAAATTCGGTACGCCGCCGCACGCCGGGCTTGCATTCGGGCTGGATCGGTTAGTCATGTTGCTCACCGGCACCGATAACATTCGCGATGTGATCGCCTTCCCGAAAACCACCGCGGCAGCCTGTCTGATGACGGAAGCGCCGAGCACGGCAAATCCGCAGGCACTGGCGGAATTAGGCATTGCAGTGGCAAAAAACGAATAGAATTCAGCTTGAGGGCGTATTTAAAACGCCCTTTTTCGGTAATCCGTTCGCCGTGCGCATCGCTTTGAATGCCGAGATGTTCTTGCAAGGAGTAGGATTTTGTTTCTGTTTATTGTGGAAAATGATCTTTATTTATTTCCGAATCGACAACGCCGATGAAATATAAAAATCCTTATTCTATTCTTGCCGTAATTTATGCTGAAAATACCGGACGGGTTTTAATGCTACAGCGTCGGGACGATCCCGCGTTCTGGCAGTCGGTGACCGGTTCGCTGGAGGACGGCGAATTTACCCGTCAGGCGGCAATACGGGAAGTGAAAGAAGAAACGGGCATTGATATTGCGACGCAGCGGCTTAATTTAATTGATTGCAGAGACAGCATAAAATTTGAAATTTTTCCGCATTTTCGGTATAAATACGCGCCGAATGTCACACATTGCACGGAATATCGATTTTTGCTGGCACTGCCGCAGGAGACAACGCCGGTGTTAAGCGAACATTTAGCCTATCAATGGTTGGCACCGCAACAGGCGGTGGCGATAACCAAATCACCGAATAATGCGCAGGCAATCAAAAAGTATTTAATAGATAAAAGTGCGGTTGAAAAATAGCAAATTTTTAACCGCACTTTAAAGATGATAGTGAAGTTTTCGCTTTGCTGCGGCAAAGCTCGGAAACGGGAGCAACTTAAAAGGAAAATAATATGGCAGGACATAGTAAGTGGGCCAATATCAAACACCGCAAAGCGGCACAGGACGCGCAGCGCGGTAAAATTTTCACCAAATTAATTCGCGAATTGGTTACGGCGGCGAAAATCGGCGGCGGTGATGCCGGCTCGAACCCGCGCTTGCGTGCGGCGATTGATAAAGCGCTGGCCAGCAATATGACCCGCGATACCATTAATCGTGCTATTGACCGCGGCGTAGGCGGCGGTGATGACACCAATATGGAAACAAAAATTTACGAAGGTTACGGTCCGGGCGGAACTGCTGTGATGGTTGAGTGTCTAAGTGATAACGCCAACCGCACCATTTCGCAGGTGCGCCCGAGTTTTACCAAATGTGGTGGCAATCTGGGCACGGAAGGTTCGGTCGGTTATTTATTCAGCAAGAAAGGGTTGATCTTAATTGAAAACGGTGATGAAGATGCATTAACCGAGGCCGCGATCGAAGCCGGCGCCGACGATATTCAGCCGCAAGACGACGGCAGTTTTGAAATCTATACCGCATGGGAAGATTTAAGCGCGGTGCGTGATGCCATTGAAGCGGCAGGGTTTAAGATTCAGGAAGCGGAAGTGACGATGATCCCGTCCACAACAGTGGATCTGGATGCGGAAACAGCACCGAAATTACTAAGATTAATCGACATGCTGGAAGATTGCGATGACGTACAGAACGTTTATCATAACGGCGAGATCAGCGATGAAGTCGCTGCATTGCTTTAATTGACAAATTTTTCAGGAGAAACCAATGAAATTCATTTCCTCTTTAGCATTAATCGGTTTATCAGTCGCATTAGCCGGCTGTGATGATAAGCCGCAATCCGCACCGGCAAACCCTCAGCCGCCGGCTCAAACACAGGAAGCAGCCAAAGTACAGGAGCCGACTAAAGCACAGGATGCAGTTAAAACTCAGGCGCCAGCCGACCAACAGGTAGTGACAAAAACGGTGGAATATGCGTGTGGTGCTGACAGCAATGAACCGGTTATTGTCACTTATCGTTTTGAGGGCCAGGAGGCCGTATCAGCAGAGGTCACTTATAAAGGCCAGAGCGTATCGACTTCAAGCTTTATGCGCGACATGAATGATAAAGACAGCGCAAGATTTGCTAGCGCCGACAAATTTGTCTGGGTAGCCGATAACTTTACGCTAGATAACGTTGATAAAGTCAGTGGCAGTATGCTGTATGTTGACGGTAAAGAATCTGATGAGATTCTGGTAAAATACTGCTCGACACCGAAATCGGTTAAATAATCGGGGATAAGCGGGCAATAGCTCGCTTATTTTTTGCAGTAAGATTTATGACGGTTATTTTAGGCATTGATCCCGGTTCGCGCGTCACCGGCTATGGCGTGATCCGCCAACAGGGGCGGCGGTTGGACTATCTTGGCAGCGGCGCAATCCGTACACTAGCAGAGGATTTACCGACCCGGCTGAAACGTATTTATGCCGGCGTGACGGAAATTATCACCCAGTTTCAACCGCATATGTTTGCTATTGAAGAGGTGTTTCTGGCCAAAAACGCCAATTCCGCGCTGAAGCTCGGGCAAGCGCGCGGCACAGCAATTGTCGCCGCGGTGAATCATGATTTGCCGGTATTTGAATATGCCGCGCGGCTAGTGAAGCAGACAGTGGTTGGTACCGGTTCAGCGGATAAAAAGCAGGTGCAGGATATGGTCACCCGTATTCTGAAATTATCCGATATGCCGCAGGCGGATGCTGCAGACGCGCTGGCAATAGCAATTACGCATGCACATTCAATACAACATTCGCTGCGCGTGGCAGACAGTGTGAACGTCTTGGAAACACCGGAAAAAATGACCGCACTTTTACGTACGCGATACAGCCGCGGACGCTTTCGACTTAAAATCTGACAATAAAAACTGGATATTTATCCAGTTTTATTTTATGCTAGGGAAAATTTTTAGCCAAGGTAAATCATATTATGATTGGTCGTTTAAAGGGATTGCTTATTGAAAAGCAGCCGCCGGAAATTTTGCTGGACGTGCAGGGCGTCGGGTATGAACTGCTGTTGCCGATGACCAGTTTTTATGACCTGCCGGAGAGCGGGCAGGAAGTCACATTGTTTACCCATCTGACCGTGCGCGAAGACGCCCATTTATTATTCGGATTCTCGCATAAAAATGACCGCACTTTATTCCGCGAACTGATTAAAACCAACGGCGTCGGGCCGAAATTAGCGCTGGCTATTCTTTCGGCAATGTCGGTGACGGAATTTGCATATGCCATCGAACGGGAAGAATTATCCCGGCTGACCAAAATTCCGGGAGTCGGCAAAAAAACGGCGGAACGTTTATTGGTGGAATTAAAAGGTAAATTCAACGGTTTGCAGCAAGCGGATTTCTTTGTTCAGAGTAACCGCTTGCCGGCTGCGGAGAAAAACGCATCGCATGCGGATATTCAACTGGATGATGCCGTAGCTGCCCTAATTGCGCTGGGCTATAAACAAAATGATGCTGAGAAAATGGTGAAAAAAGTTGCAAAACCGGAATTAAATAGCGAACAACTCATTCGTGAAGCGCTAAAAGCCGCTTTATAAAAGATAAACAAAATGATTGAAGCAGACAGAATTATCAGTGCCGGCGCCAAAGCGGACGATGAATATATCGACCGTGCAATCCGCCCCAAATTGCTGACCGATTATGTGGGACAACCGCAGGTGCGCGGGCAAATGGAAATTTTTATTCAGGCGGCAAAACTGCGTCAGGATGCCTTGGATCACCTGCTGATTTTCGGCCCGCCGGGGCTCGGTAAAACTACATTGGCCAATATTGTCGCCAATGAAATGGGCGTGAATATTCGTACCACCTCGGGACCGGTACTGGAAAAAGCCGGTGATTTGGCGGCAATGCTGACCAATCTGGAACCGCATGATGTGCTGTTCATTGATGAAATACACCGTTTGTCGCCGGCGATTGAAGAAGTGCTTTATCCTGCCATGGAAGATTATCAGCTGGATATTATGATCGGCGAAGGCCCCGCCGCCCGTTCGATAAAACTGGATTTACCGCCATTTACCTTAATCGGCGCAACCACGCGGGCGGGTTCGTTGACTTCGCCGTTGCGCGACCGATTCGGTATTGTACAGCGCTTGGAATTTTATTCAGTGGCTGATTTAACTTCAATCGTAACCCGTAGCGCCGCTTGTTTAAATTTAACCATTGAGCCTGCTGCCGCGCAGGAAATCGCATGCCGTTCGCGCGGCACGCCCCGCATCGCCAACCGTTTATTGCGCCGTGTGCGCGATTATGCGGATGTCAAAAACGGGGGCGTGATTTCCGTTGCGATTTCAGAATCCGCATTATCCATGTTGGATGTCGATCCTGCGGGTTTTGATTTTATGGATCGCAAACTGCTCAGCGCGATTATCGAACGCTTTGACGGCGGCCCGGTCGGTTTAGACAACCTTGCCGCCGCAATCGGCGAGGAGCGCGATACTATTGAAGATGTACTGGAACCCTATTTAATTCAACAGGGTTTTTTACAACGCACCCCCCGCGGCCGCATCGCCACATCAAGAACTTATCGGCATTTTGGGGTGGAGAAAATTGTTGATGAATAAAAGTAAGAAAACTAAATGAAAATACGGGGCAAATTAACTTGCCCTGTAGCTGTCTATTTCAGTAGTTGATACAATCTTGCGATATTCTGTGCAGTAGAAATTAAATTTTCCCGACCGCACTTTAATGTATCCTCCAGACTTTTAACCTGGCGGATAATCGGAAAGACAGCATCGATGCCGTTTTCATAAATTGCTTCGTAATCTTCCCGTAAGCTACCAATGATAGCGATGACCGGTTTATTAAAGATTTTTGCCGTTTTTGCAACACCAATCGGTGTTTTGCCACGAACGCTTTGCCCGTCCATTCGACCTTCTCCGGTAATCACAATGTCGGCATTTTTAACGTGCTCCTTTAGATTTAGGGTGTCAGTAATAATATTCACGCCTGATTTTAACCGCACTTTCGGCAACAGCAATAGACCACCGCCCATGCCACCCGCCGCCCCGGCACCCGGTTTATCGCGAATATTCATCCCGCATTGCTGCTCGGCAATCTGTGAAAAATGCAGCAGCGCATTATCCAGTATGTGTATCATTTCCTCTGTTGCGCCTTTTTGTGGACCGAATATTGCTGTAGCACCGCTTTCGCCGCAAAGAGGATTATCGACGTCACAAGCAACGTCCAGTTCTATTTGTTGTAAGCGGGGATCCAATTTGCTGAGGTCAATGGTTTTAATCTGTGTTAGATTTTTACCACCGAACGCAATCTGTTCATTTTGCTGGTTAAGAAATTTTGCACCCAATGCTTGCAGCATGCCGACTCCACCGTCATTAGTGGCGCTACCGCCAAGACCCAGTATGATTTTTTTTACATCGTGATCAAGCGCAGCGCGAATTAGTTCACCCGTGCCGAAGCTGGTGGTTTTTAACGGATTGCGTTGTGTCGAGGGAACTAAGTGTAAACCTGAAGCGGCAGCCATTTCGATAATAGCAGTTCGACTGTCTCCGGATAATCCGAAAAAAGCAGATACTTTGTTACCCAACGGCCCACATACTTCGACATTGATCAGTTTTCCCTGTGTGGCATCCGCCAGTGATTGAACGGTGCCTTCCCCACCGTCGGCCATTGGGATTTTGACATATATGGCATCAGGAAAAATTTTTCTGAATCCGATTTCGATCGCTTCCGCCACTTCTAATGCAGTCAGGCTTTCTTTAAAGCTATCCGGAGCAATGACGAATTTCATTATTGTTCTCCTGTTACAGTAAGATTAAAGAGAGTATATAGACACTTAACATACCGACAGTACCCATGATGAAAGTTAGCATGGTTTGTGTTCGGTAACCTTGCTGCGGCGTCATTTTTGAGAAGTTAGTGACTACCCAAAAGTAGCTGTCATTGGCATGAGAAATACACATTGCACCGGAAGCGATAGCCATTACCGTTAATGCAGCGGCTATTTCAGAGGTTAATCCTAAGGCATTCATGAGTGAATCACTTGCATCAAACATACCCATAATTGCTGCTGTTGTGATCATTGCGACCGTTGAGCTACCCTGTGCAGTTTTTAGAACTGCTGAAATAATGAATGGGAAGAAAATACCAGCTGTACTGATAATATGTGCATTTTGTTTAATGTATTCGACAAAACCGGCTTCTATAATCACTTTACCTAATACACCACCTGCGGCGGTAATAAATAGAATCGGTCCGACGATTTTCAGCGTATTATTGGTGAGAGCATCAAATTCTTTCATTTTGCTGGAATTCAGCAATAAGAATACTGAAAAGATGACTCCGATCGCTAATGCAATAATCGGATTGCCTAAGAATAGAATTAAATCACCGGCAAAACTACCTATTCCTATGATTTTGGCGATAGAACCCAATGCCATTAGTAGAATCGGCATGAGGATTGGTGCAAGGCTTAAGAAACCGTTCGGTAATTTACCGTATTGTTTAATTAATTCATCATAACTTTGAGTAATGATGGTATCGGCTTCGGTCTCTGATAAGATGATCTGTTTACCGATTCGTTTGGCAAAAATATAACTGGCGATTAATACCGGTACGGAGACGATTAGCCCCATGACAATAACCAATAGTAGATTGTGACTTAAACCGACCGCACCGGCTACAGCTATTGGTCCCGGTGTTGGTGGAATAAATACGTGTGCAGTATAGAGACCGCCGCTTAGCGCTACCGCTGTTCCTACCGGATTTGCCGCGATTTTTTTGCGGATTGCTTCCCGAATCGGATTCAAAACGACGAAGCCGCTGTCACAAAAGACTGGAATACCGACAACCCAGCCCATAATCAACATAGCGAGTTCGGGACGTTTTTGTCCGACAATATTGACTACCATATCCGCTAATTTAAGTGCGGCACCGGTTTTCTCCAGGACTGTACCGATAATGGCACCGAAAATGATGACGATACCGATACTTTTAAATGTGCCGCTGAAACCTTCGCCGACAATTGCCGGGATTTTGTTTAGACTGATGCCGGCTATCAGAGCAAGCAACAGGGAGATTGTCATTAGCGCTAAGAAAGGATGAACTTTTAGTTTTGCAATCATCCAGATCATAACGATAATGGCAATAATAAAACAGATAATCAGTGCTATACCGCTCATAGAAAACCCCCCTTGTGTTGTTGAGATCCTATGTTGATTATTATCGTATTTAATTTAAAAATGCTTTGTAAAAAAATACAATTAAATGAATTGAAATGGTATTTAATTGTATTTTTATCTAATTCTATCTAGTCAGTATAGTGCTTAAGTAAAGTATGAATAAATCATCTATCTTATTGAAAGATAAAGTGGTTATTTGTGATATTTTATGCAGTCGATAACGCAGCGTATTAATGTGAATGAACAATTTTTGACTAGTGAGAGACGGATCACAATTTGATAAAAAATATTGTTGCAACGTTTTGCGTAATTGACGAGACGAATCTTGGTGATAGAGCTTTTGTAATGGTTTTAACAATTCTTCCGCTTGCCAAGAATCGGTCAAATTGTCTAACAAAACCGGCAGCTGATATTGTTCAAAAAAGTAAAATATTCGTTTTGGATAACATTTCTGCCCATAATTTAAAGTGCTAAGTGCGGTTTTATAAGAAAAGTGCAGCTTGAATTCATTCTCTAAGTGGGCTCCAACGGCGATTTTATAGCTATGCGGTGGGCTGTTTGGCGGTAATAATTTATCAAGTTGTTTGATATCGGTTTGTTGTGCAAGGGTTAGAACGGCGACGGTGTTTAGCGACAGAATCGCTAAATGATGCTTGAATTGCGGTTGATTTAAATAGGTTACCAGCTCCTGTAATTGTTCGCTGGAAGATTGGCAGAGTTTAATAATGACAACAACGTAAGGTAAATCAAGGTCGATATTAAAAAATGCTGCCTGACTTTTTAGTGCATTGATTTGCAGTTTTTCATTCAACAAATGTAAAATAAATTCCTCTTTATAACGATATGCCCAGCGTTCTCGTTCAAGTAAAATTTGCTGCTCAATAATCAGTTCGGCTGTCATTTTAACCAACTCGGCATAAGAGCGAACTTTTTCTGGTTCGCCGGAAATACCGACTACGCCGAGTGTATTACCCAAATAATTAATCGGTACGTTAATGCCGGGTTTGGTGCCAAAATCCCATTTCTGCGCCAATTCATCATCAATTTCAACAACGCGATTTTCCCGAATGGCAATAACCGCACCGATATGTTTTTGATTCAAGCGAGAACAATCTCCGGAGGCAATAATGATCCCGTCTTTATCCATAACATTGACTGAATTGTGAATGATATTCATCGCCCGCTTTACAATTTTCTGCGCCGTTTGTTTATTCAGTTCCATTTGTCGAATCCTATTTTTATCGCGGATATAAAATAATACTATGATAAATTCAGGCGCTACTAATAATATTTATTGCATTTTCCCCCTCCGATGTTAAAATTTGCGTTCATTTGTCGTCGCTGAGTTAGAGATCGGCGAACGATGTATTGTTAACAAAGCCTATTTAAGAGGATTTTATTATGTCTCTAAGCACAGAAAAAAAAGCGGCAATCGTTGCCGAGTTTGGTCGTGATGCGAAAGATACCGGTTCTTCCGAAGTGCAGATCGCATTATTAACCGCACAGATTAACCATTTGCAAGCTCACTTTGCGGAGCATAAAAAGGATCATCACGGTCGTCGCGGTTTATTGCGTATGATTTCCCGTCGTCGTAAACTTTTGGATTATTTAAAACGTACCAATCTTGAGCTTTACGCTTCAACTATCGCTCGTTTAGGTTTACGTCGCTAATTGTTGTGATTCGTCTGGATAAAAGCTTCCGTTAGTCGGGAGCTTTTTTTATGCGGGTAAGCAAAAAAGTGCGGTGATTTTGATAAAAATTTCACCGCACTTTTCTCCGCCAGCACAATATTTTTCAGTAAAACTAATATTGTGTAGAAATTAATGGAGTTTTATTTCTAAAATATAAAAAATAAATATCATAACCGAATTGGTTTTTCAATCCATTGGATTAATTTGTGACTTACATCACAAAATAAAGGTATTTTTATCTCAAATTCGTGATCGTAATCACATTATTCTGGAGCGTTTTCATTTACAATCCGCCGGTCAAATAATTCTATTTGATTTGAGTCACTTTTATTATGTTTAAGGAGTCAGAATGACGATTGCGATCATCATAGCGACACACGGTGTGGCAGCGGAACAACTGCTGAAAACCACCGAAATGTTGATCGGTGAGCAAGATGACGTAGCCACCATCGATTTCGTGCCCGGCGAAAATGCTGAAACGATTATGGCGAAATATCAGGAACAACTCTCGACCAGCTTATCCCATTGTGATCAGGTGTTATTCCTTGTGGATACTTGGGGCGGCAGTCCGTTTAACGCTGCAAACCGCGTTGCCGAAGGCAAAGACAATATGGATGTTGTTACCGGTGTGAATATTCCAATGTTGGTGGAAACCTTTATGGCCCGCGATGACGGTCCGGATTTATCGGAGCTGGTTGCCATCGCATTGGAAACAGGTCGGACCGGTGTCCGCGCATTAAAATATGTTGAGCAGGAAACCGCCGCACCCGCAGCGGTTGTGCCAGCACAGCCGGCATCCGCGCCGCAACAGACCGTGCAGGCAAACAAAGAGGGGCATTTGGTCGTCGGTCTTGCCCGCATTGATGACCGGTTGATTCACGGTCAGGTCGCTACCCGCTGGACTAAAGAAAGCCGAGTCAGCCGCATTATTGTAGTAAACGATGATGTGGCGAAAGATCATGTCCGTTCCACTATGCTGAAAAGCGTGGCGCCGCCGGGAGTGACGGCTCATGTTGTTAACGTGGATAAAATGATCCGTGTCTATAATAATCCGGAATATGCCGATGAACGTGTCATGCTGTTATTTACCAATCCCGCTGATGTGTTGAAGCTGCTGGAAGCCGGCGTTGATATGAAGTCGATTAATATCGGCGGTATGGCGTATAAAGAGGGTAAAAAGCAAATTACCAGTGCAGTATGCGTTGATGATAACGATATTGCGGCGTTTAAAGCTATTGATAGTATGGGTATCGAGCTTGATGTGCGTAAGGTCTCTAACGATACGCGTCAGCACATGATGGATTTATTAAAGAAACATAACTTAGTTTAAGGAATATTCACAATGGAAATTTCAACACTCCAAGTCATACTCGTTTTTATCGTCGCCTGTATATGCGGTATGGGCTCGATTCTTGATGAGTTTCAGACTCACCGCCCGTTAATCGCCTGTACCCTGATTGGTCTGGTGCTGGGCGATATTAAAACCGGCATTATTGTCGGCGGTTCCTTAGAGCTGCTTGCCCTCGGCTGGATGAATATCGGTGCGGCGCTGGCGCCCGATGCGGCACTGGCTTCCGTGATTTCCACTATTTTGGTTATCGTCGGTGGTCAGGAAATCACCACCGGTATTGCGATTGCTATTCCGCTGGCGGCGGCAGGTCAGGTGCTGACTTACGTTGTTCGTGCGATTACCGTCGGTTTTCAACACGCGGCGGATAAATCCATTCAGGACGGCAATCTGACCCGTTTGGACTGGATCCATTGCAGCGCGTTGTTATTACAGGCGATGCGTATTGCCATTCCTGCCCTGATCGTGGCGCTCACCGCCGGTACGGATGTCGTTCAGTCCATGTTACACGCGATTCCTGAGGTGGTTACCAACGGGCTTAAAATCGCCGGCGGTATCATTGCCGTAGTCGGTTATGCCATGGTCATCAACATGATGCGTGCCGGTCACTTAATGCCGTTCTTCTATGCCGGTTTTGTTGTCGCCGCTTTCACCGATTTCAATTTGGTGGCGTTGGGTGTACTCGGTGCGATTATGGCGGCGCTGTATATTCAGCTGCATCCGAAATACAACCAAAGCAAACAAGTGGTGCAGGTTGTCGCAAACGGCAATGATGATCTTGATAACAGATTAGATTAATAGGGTAAGAAATATGACTACAGAAATTAAAAAAGTAACCCAGCGTGATTTAAACTCCGTGGTACTGCGCTCCAACCTGTTTCAGGGCTCATGGAACTTTGAACGTATGCAGGCGCTCGGCTTCGCTTATTCTATGGTGCCGGTGATCAAGCGCTTATACCCGGATCCGAATTCGCCGGAACGCAAAGATGCGATTAAACGTCATTTGGAATTCTTTAACACTCAGCCGTTTATGGCAGCGCCGGTATTGGGCGTCACCATTGCGATGGAAGAAGAGCGCGCCAACGGTAAAGAAATCGACGATGCCGCTATCAACGGGATCAAAGTGGGATTAATGGGACCATTAGCCGGGGTAGGCGACCCGATTTACTGGGGGACTGCACGTCCGGTATTCGCCGCCTTGGGGGCGGGGTTGGCATTAAGCGGCAGTCTTTTAGGTCCGATTCTGTTCTTCTTATTATTTAATCTGGTTCGCCTTGCCACTCGTTACTACGGTGTCACCTATGGCTATCGCAAAGGGCTGGATGTGGTGCAGGATATGAGCGGCGGCTTATTGCAGAAGCTGACTGAAGGTGCTTCGATTCTCGGTTTGTTTATTATGGGGGCGTTGGTGCAGAAATGGACCAGTATTCATGTGCCGCTGGTCGTGTCCGTGATTGAAAAACAAGACGGCACCGTGGAAACCACCACCGTACAAAGCATTCTGGACAGTTTAATGCCGGGTCTGCTACCGTTACTGTTCACCTTTGCCTGTATGTGGTTATTGCGCAACCGCGTCAATGCGTTATGGATTATCGCCGGTATTTTTGTTATCGGTATCTTTGGCGCTTGG
Source organism: Haemophilus massiliensis (assembly GCA_000752995.2). Classification (GTDB taxonomy): domain Bacteria; phylum Pseudomonadota; class Gammaproteobacteria; order Enterobacterales; family Pasteurellaceae; genus Necropsobacter; species Necropsobacter massiliensis_B. The sequence continues at coordinate 421,123 of LM994636.1, forward strand.
ACAGGCATTCTTGCCTAGCTTATAATAGGCGCATTGCGGCGGGCTTTCACGCCCGCCTTTTAGTGTGATTTAAGCTATGATCGACATACTCCTATTGAGCGGCATCGTACTGTTTTTTATTTACGCCTTTTACGATCAGTTCGGCATGGACTGGTTGAAGGGGAAAACTCGCCTAAAAGTGCGGTTAAAAAAACGGGCAAAAATTGATGCGTTGATCTTTATCGCGCTAATCGCCGTTATGCTTTATCAGACTCAAGCAAATATTCGCCCGCTGACCCTGTATTTATTGGCGACTGCCGTGATCCTCAGCCTGTATATTGCGTTTATCCGCTTTCCCGTACTGCTGCTGAAAGAAGACGGCTTTTTTTATGAAAACCTGTTTATTCGCTATGAGAAAATCCGTCAAATCAACCTTGCCGACGGCAATATACTGGTTATTGAGCTGAAAAACGACAAACGGCTTATCGCACCGCTGCACGACCCACAGGATACGGCAAAAGTGGTAGCGTTTTTCGGCGGTTATAAACAAACGGCAGCGGCAAAACTGCAATGAGGAAAACGAAATGAACGGCATTTACAGACTCAAAGGTAGCCTACAGTATTATCAATGGGGCGGCGGGGATTACCTTCCCGGATTGCTCGGACTTCCTAAACAGGCACATCAGCATTATGCGGAATGGTGGCTTGGCGCTCATCCGTCTTCGCCCTCAATGCTGGAAATCAGCGGCGAATGGCAGCCTTTGACCGCATTTTTAGCGGAAAATCCGACCGCACTTGGAAATGACAGCCGCAAAAAATTCGGTAATCAACTGCCTTATTTATTAAAAATTCTGGATGTGGAAAAACCGCTTTCCATTCAGCTGCATCCGACCAAACAGCAAGCTGAAGCCGGCTTTATGCGGGAAAATGCCGCCGGTATCGCCTTAAATGCGCCGACCCGCACTTACAAAGATGATAATCATAAACCGGAAATGATGATCGCGCTTTCCGATTTTTGGCTGCTGCACGGTTTTAAACCCAAAGCCGATATTATCGCCGATTTAAATGCTCGCCCTTCGTTAACAGCGCTGGCGGAAAAATTGGTCGTTCAGGATCTGCATAACTTTTATGCCGATATCATGCAGGCGTCTCAAGCACAGCTTGCCGGCTGGTTGCATCCGATTATTACACACAACAGAGGTGCTTATGCCGCAGACCGATTGCTCCCGGATAACCCTGACTACTGGGTGCTCTACAGCATGGAAGCTATGGACATTCACTCGGATAAACTGGATCCGGGCTTAATTTGTTTTTACATATTCAACATCGTGCATATCAAGCCGGGCGAGGGCATTTATCAGGATGCCGGCATGCCGCACGCTTACCTGCGCGGGCAGAATATCGAATTAATGGCGTGCTCGGATAATGTGATTCGCGGCGGTTTAACGCCCAAACATGTGGATATTGCGCAGTTGCTGCAAGTGGTGGATTGCCGTGAAGTCAAGCCGGAAATTATTCCTGTCGCGTCGCACGATCAGGCGCAATTCACCTACTGGACACCGGCGCAGGATTTCGCGCTGACCCGCCTTCAATACGCTGCCGCCGACCGTCTGCACGGACAGGCGCACAGTGCCGAGATTGTGCTGGTGATGCAAGGGGCAGTAAAAATCGCCTCAAATCACAGCACACTGACGCTGACGCAGGGTGAATCTGCGTTTATCTGCGCAGACACCCGTTATATGATCGACGCGGAACAGTCAGGTTACGCCGTTGTGGCTAAATTGCCGTAACATCAGTTTGATATTAATCCTGTGGAAATAAAAGTGCGGTGATTTTTTCAGTAAAATAAAAAACTTGCCGAAAAATCACCGCACTTTATTCCGTCTCTCACCGGATTACCGTTTATTCCGCCGTATAGCCGGTATCTTCCTGTGTCGGATGCTCTGCGCCCTGTTTTGCCAGTTGATCGCAGATCTCGTTTTCCCGGTGTCCACTGTGACCTTTTACCCATTGCCAGCGAATTTCATGCGGTCGCACCGCGCGATCCAGCGCAATCCACAGATCCTGATTTTTCACCGGATGACCGCCGGCGGCTTTCCAGTTGTTTTTTTTCCAGTTGAAAATCCATTGCGTGATTCCGTTTTTCATATATTGGCTGTCGCTGTGCAGTGTCACCGTGCAAGGTTCTTTTAAGCTGCGCAGTGCGGTAATCACCGCCAGCAGCTCCATACGGTTATTGGTGGTACGGAAATAGCCCTGTGAGAGCTGTTTTTCGTGCGCGCCGTAACGCAACAACACGCCGATACCGCCCGGGCCGGGATTACCCAGACAAGAACCGTCGGTAAAAATTTCAATCTGTTTGCGCATAAATTTAAGCTACTCATTTTGTCTAAATCAGGCGATAATAGCGCAAATTGATTTAAAGATATAGCGAAACTCATGACTATCGACATAAATACCAATCGTCAGATCGTACTGGATACGGAAACTACTGGCATGAACCAATTCGGCGCCCATTACGAAGGTCACTGCATTATTGAAATCGGCGCAGTGGAGATGATTAACCGCCGTTATACCGGGCGCAAGCTGCATTTATATATAAAACCCGACCGTCCGGTGGATCCCGAGGCGATTAAAGTGCATGGCATTACCGACGAAATGCTGCAAGACAAACCGGGGTTTGCAGCAGTGGTGGATGAATTTATCGCCTTTATTAAAGGCGCGGAACTGTTGATTCATAACGCGCCCTTCGATGTGGGTTTTATGGATTATGAATTCGGCAAGCATGGCATCAAGATTAAAACCGATGAAATCTGTTTGGTCACCGATACGTTGCAAATGGCGCGCAAAACTTATCCCGGCAAACGAAACAGCTTAGATGCCTTATGTGAACGCCTAAATATTGATAACAGTAAGCGTACCCTGCACGGCGCGTTATTGGATGCGGAGATTTTAGGTGATGTGTATCTGGCGATGACCGGCGGTCAGACCAGCCTGTTTGACTACAACGAACAGGAAACCCTATACAGTGCCTCTGTAACGGAACAGCAAAGTGCGGTGGTTTTTTCCCATAATTTGAAACTGCTGTTGCCGAGTGAGGAAGAAATGCAGGCGCACCAGGATTATCTGCGGCTGATTAACAAGAAAAGCAAGGATAACTGCCTGTGGGATAAGCTGTCGGAAACGGAAAATCTGCATTAACGTTCATGGATTAAGCAACCGGGCTGGAAAGCGGAAAAATCGCTTGACGCGCATGTTATTCATGATTATTATGCCTCTCAATTACGCGGAGCGGTAGTTCAGCCGGTTAGAATACCTGCCTGTCACGCAGGGGGTCGCGGGTTCGAGTCCCGTCCGTTCCGCCAATTTGTTTACACCTCAGATATGGAGCGGTAGTTCAGCTGGTTAGAATACCTGCCTGTCACGCAGGGGGTCGCGGGTTCGAGTCCCGTCCGTTCCGCCAAGTTTGGTGAAATTCAACTTAAAAAGCACTTTTCAGTGCTTTTTTGCTTTATTATCGCTCCTGTATTTTTGTTAAAAATACGCACAATTTCATTTTTCTTTTAGGCTGTTTTCGGTTCGCAAAAAAACGCCAATACAGCTCGGCGCAGATCAATTTTTCATTCCCCCTGAAATCCGCTATAATGCCCGCCATTGATAAATACCGCATAAGTGCGGTTGATTATAAAGAGGTTTTTTATGACAACTCCTGTTGTTGCGCTGGTCGGTCGCCCTAATGTCGGTAAATCGACTTTATTTAATCGGCTGACCCGCACTCGAGATGCGCTGGTGGCCGATTTTCCCGGGTTGACCCGCGACCGCAAATACGGTCAGGCGAATATCGCCGGCCATGATTTTATCGTGATTGATACCGGCGGTATTGACGGCACGGAACAAGGCGTGGAAGAGAAAATGGCGGAACAATCGTTACTTGCCATTGAAGAGGCGGATGTGGTGCTGTTTTTGGTGGATGCTCGCGCCGGTCTGACCGCAGCGGATATCGGCATTGCCAATTATTTGCGTCAACGTCAACATAAACTTACCGTTGTGGTTGCCAATAAAACCGACGGTATTGATGCCGATTCCCACTGCGCGGAATTTTATCAGCTCGGGTTGGGGGAAATCGCGCAGATTGCCGCCTCACAGGGGCGCGGTGTGACGGCGCTGATGGAACAGGTGCTTGCTCCGCTGGCGGAAACCCTCGACAGCGAACAAGCCACAGTGCAGAATACGGCGGATAATGCCGAGCAAGAGCAGGACGAATGGGAGCAAGATTTCGACTTTGACAATCAGGAAGATGCCGCATTATTAGACGATGCGTTGGCAGAAGAGCAGCGCGGCGACGATAAAAACATCAAAATCGCGATTGTTGGACGCCCGAATGTGGGGAAATCCACCCTGACCAATCGGATTTTAGGCGAAGATCGCGTGGTGGTTTATGATTTGCCCGGCACCACCCGCGACAGTATTTATATTCCAATGGAACGCGACGGGCAGCAATATACCATTATTGATACCGCCGGCGTGCGCAAACGCGGCAAAGTGCACCTGACGGTGGAAAAATTCTCAGTGATCAAAACCTTACAGGCTATTCAGGATGCTAATGTGGTTCTGCTCACGATTGATGCGCGTGACGGTATTTCCGATCAGGATCTTTCTTTGCTCGGGTTTATCCTCAATGCCGGTCGTTCGCTGGTTATCGTGGTGAATAAATGGGATGGTTTGGAGCAGGATATTAAAGATCGGGTGAAGTCTGAGCTGGATCGTCGTCTGGATTTCATTGATTTTGTCCGCGTGCATTTTATTTCTGCCCTGCATGGCAGCGGTGTTGGTAATCTGTTTGAATCAATCCGTGAAGCCTACGCTTGCGCTACGCAAAAAATGACGACGTCAATGCTGACCCGCATTTTGCAAATGGCAACGGACGAGCATCAACCGCCAATGGTAAGCGGGCGCCGAATTAAGCTGAAATATGCACATCCGGGCGGTTATAACCCGCCGATTATTGTGGTGCACGGCAATCAGATTGAACGCCTGCCGGACAGCTATAAGCGCTATTTATCCAATTATTATCGGCGCAGTTTGAAAATCGTCGGATCGCCGATTCGCCTGTTGCTGCAAGAAGGCAATAATCCGTTTGCCGGTAAACGCAATAAACTCACACCGACCCAGTTGCGTAAGCGCAAACGGTTAATGAAATTTATTAAAAAAGCGAAAAAATAACAATTCAATTGACGGGCGGAGATCAAGCCCATGCTGCCCGTGTTGTTTGATAATACTGAAAAGTGCGGTAGAAAATATTCGATTTTTTACCGCACTTTTCATTTAGCGGCGTTTTACTGAATGGCTTTAATCGGCAAATGACGGAAACGTAAATGCAGCCACACGAATAACAGCATGGCAAGCAATGCCAGTGCGCCGCCGACCAGACCGATATATTGCAGCCCGACGGAATTCATAATCTGATTGCCGATTAATGCGCCGCCGCCGATGCCGATATTATAAATGCCGGAATATATTGCCATTGCCACATCGGTGGCATCTGGCGCCAGCTGCAAAACCCGTACCTGTAAGCTAAGTCCAATGCCGGCAATGCCGACGCCCCAGATGAACACCAATATAAATTGCAACATTTCATTGCCGTTTAGTGCCCGCAATAAAATTAAAGACAGGGTGAGCAGCACCATGGATGACAGCAGAAATTTTGCCGGCCCGAAGCGGTGAAAACGATTGAACAGCAGGCTGGCGATAATGCCGGACAGACCGAATACCAGCAATACGGCAGTCGTTAGGCTCGGTGCCATTTGCGTAATATTCAGCATAAAAGGTTCGATATAGCTGTAAGCAGTAAAATGCGCCGACACCACAATGACAGTCAGCGTATATAATCCCACCAACAACGGACGTTGGAATAATTGCGGTACGCTGCATAGCGAACCGGCATTGATGCTGACTAAGTGCGGTAATAATTTATACAGTAATAACAGCACGGCGCCGGCAACCAGCGCGATGACCGCAAAAGTTGCGCGCCAGCCCAACGCCTGACCGATAATGCGTCCCAGCGGTAGCCCCAAGACCATTGCCAGCGCACTACCCATTGCCAGTAAACCGAGCGCCTGTGCTTTTTTGTCTTTCGGCGCCAGACGCACCGCCAATGAAGCGGTAATCGACCAAAATATCGCATGGGTTACCGCCACGCCGATACGAGAAATCAACAGCACCCAGAAATTCCAAGCACAAGCTGAAAGAATATGGCTGGCGATAAACAGAATAAACAATTTAATCAGCAAGCTACGGCGTTCCAGTTTGGCGGTCAATAGCATAAAAGGCAGCGACAATAACGAGACAATCCAAGCATAAATGGTGATCATCAGCCCCGTTTGCGCCACCGGCATGTGAAAACCCTGCGCAATATCGGACAACAGCGCCACCGGAATAAATTCCGTGGTATTAAAAATAAACGCGGAAAAAGCCAGACAAATCACGCGCCAGAGTTTAAGGCGGCGAACAATTTTCGGTGATAACATGAATGCAATCTTGAACGAGAAAAAGACAGGTTATTTTAGCACCCCGGTATGAAATGTCATCTTTAACGCTCAAGTTTCTGTCTGAGCAGCTCTTTGATCTGATGCCGAATATCCTGCGTCATCTCAATTTTATACTGCGGTGAATAGCAACTGTCGAAAAAACGCAGCGGTAAAGTGAAATCTTTATATTTTTCATCGGTTAAACCAATATTCAGCGAAATGTCGCAGCGCATATCGTTAAGCTCTAGCATGCCTCTGCCGAACAGCTGAATATTGCGATTCGTCAGCCGTAAATGATCGATCAGCATGATTTCTTTATCCCAACGCAAATCAGACTGCAAGCGATCGAATTGACTGTTAGCGTTTTGCAGCGCTTCGGCATCATAATTAAGCGGAAGGTGCTGAGCAATAATATTGAGTATGTTTAAGCCGTTAAACTCACCGTTCGTGAGTTCGAAGGCCGCTTGCCCTGAAGTTATCCGCCATTGGTCAAAGAATATATTCGCCTGCACATCGCCCTTTCCGGAAATTACTGCCGGCAGTTTTAAGATATTGAACCATTTATTCACGGCAACGCCTTTGCCGGTAATTTCCAAATGAGCAAGCTGGCGTTCATCGTTTGCGTGGGGGTCAAGTTTAAAGCGGATATTCGCCATTTCTGCATTAACCAAATAGCCGGTCAACACGTCTGCTTGAGTATTCAGATCAATATTGATATAGCGAAAGGTTTCATTGTTCGAGGTGAGATCCTTTAAAATCAGGATATGATGGCCGTCTTCATGGGGTGAAAGAATGCCCTGTTCCAGACTGAAATCAAATTGTTTTTTATCGCTGTAAAGCGGTTCGTGCAAATTCAATGCCAGTTTGAGTTGACTGAATTCCGTTTCCAGACCGGAAAAGAATACTTCCGTTTGGAGGTCAACTTGGTTATTAAGCGGGTCTTTAGCGCTAAATTGTACCATATAACGCCATTTATCCGCCGACCACAGTGCGCTCGGCTCAATCTGCTTCGTTGCGATAAAATTCATTACATTCGGTAAATCTTCCAGACAAAGTGCGGTCGGTTTTATAACAATATCCACATCATGCAAGTCGGGATTAGTAATACGCCCTTGATGCAATGCAATAGATGAAAAACGCACATCGCCAATCAGACTGTAAAGCGGATTTAGTGCGATATCGATTTGTGCAAAGGTAAACCTACGCCCTTGCTCCAATGTCAGATCGACACCTTCCAAGGTGAGTTTGGGGGAAAGAAAAAACTGAAAGTCCAGTTTTTCAAATTGAATGCCGTGCTTGTGCAAGCCGGCGGTTAGCTGACGTTCTAGCCGATCTTTTTGCACGAACATCACTGATAAGATCGCAATAACGACAACCATAAAACCCAATGCGATCTTTTTCCACATCGCCTAATCCTCGCTAATCCGACTCGCGACGGCATTTTGCTGATTTTTATATTTGGCATCCCGCCGCCGATTATACGGGCGCGCCGCTTCGCCGCTCAGTACTTCGAAACNCAGACGCACCGCCAATGAAGCGGTAATCGACCAAAATATCGCATGGGTTACCGCCACGCCGATACGAGAAATCAACAGCACCCAGAAATTCCAAGCACAAGCTGAAAGAATATGGCTGGCGATAAACAGAATAAACAATTTAATCAGCAAGCTACGGCGTTCCAGTTTGGCGGTCAATAGCATAAAAGGCAGCGACAATAACGAGACAATCCAAGCATAAATGGTGATCATCAGCCCCGTTTGCGCCACCGGCATGTGAAAACCCTGCGCAATATCGGACAACAGCGCCACCGGAATAAATTCCGTGGTATTAAAAATAAACGCGGAAAAAGCCAGACAAATCACGCGCCAGAGTTTAAGGCGGCGAACAATTTTCGGTGATAACATGAATGCAATCTTGAACGAGAAAAAGACAGGTTATTTTAGCACCCCGGTATGAAATGTCATCTTTAACGCTCAAGTTTCTGTCTGAGCAGCTCTTTGATCTGATGCCGAATATCCTGCGTCATCTCAATTTTATACTGCGGTGAATAGCAACTGTCGAAAAAACGCAGCGGTAAAGTGAAATCTTTATATTTTTCATCGGTTAAACCAATATTCAGCGAAATGTCGCAGCGCATATCGTTAAGCTCTAGCATGCCTCTGCCGAACAGCTGAATATTGCGATTCGTCAGCCGTAAATGATCGATCAGCATGATTTCTTTATCCCAACGCAAATCAGACTGCAAGCGATCGAATTGACTGTTAGCGTTTTGCAGCGCTTCGGCATCATAATTAAGCGGAAGGTGCTGAGCAATAATATTGAGTATGTTTAAGCCGTTAAACTCACCGTTCGTGAGTTCGAAGGCCGCTTGCCCTGAAGTTATCCGCCATTGGTCAAAGAATATATTCGCCTGCACATCGCCCTTTCCGGAAATTACTGCCGGCAGTTTTAAGATATTGAACCATTTATTCACGGCAACGCCTTTGCCGGTAATTTCCAAATGAGCAAGCTGGCGTTCATCGTTTGCGTGGGGGTCAAGTTTAAAGCGGATATTCGCCATTTCTGCATTAACCAAATAGCCGGTCAACACGTCTGCTTGAGTATTCAGATCAATATTGATATAGCGAAAGGTTTCATTGTTCGAGGTGAGATCCTTTAAAATCAGGATATGATGGCCGTCTTCATGGGGTGAAAGAATGCCCTGTTCCAGACTGAAATCAAATTGTTTTTTATCGCTGTAAAGCGGTTCGTGCAAATTCAATGCCAGTTTGAGTTGACTGAATTCCGTTTCCAGACCGGAAAAGAATACTTCCGTTTGGAGGTCAACTTGGTTATTAAGCGGGTCTTTAGCGCTAAATTGTACCATATAACGCCATTTATCCGCCGACCACAGTGCGCTCGGCTCAATCTGCTTCGTTGCGATAAAATTCATTACATTCGGTAAATCTTCCAGACAAAGTGCGGTCGGTTTTATAACAATATCCACATCATGCAAGTCGGGATTAGTAATACGCCCTTGATGCAATGCAATAGATGAAAAACGCACATCGCCAATCAGACTGTAAAGCGGATTTAGTGCGATATCGATTTGTGCAAAGGTAAACCTACGCCCTTGCTCCAATGTCAGATCGACACCTTCCAAGGTGAGTTTGGGGGAAAGAAAAAACTGAAAGTCCAGTTTTTCAAATTGAATGCCGTGCTTGTGCAAGCCGGCGGTTAGCTGACGTTCTAGCCGATCTTTTTGCACGAACATCACTGATAAGATCGCAATAACGACAACCATAAAACCCAATGCGATCTTTTTCCACATCGCCTAATCCTCGCTAATCCGACTCGCGACGGCATTTTGCTGATTTTTATATTTGGCATCCCGCCGCCGATTATACGGGCGCGCCGCTTCGCCGCTCAGTACTTCGAAACTCAGCGCGCCGATCACCATATTCGGGCGCAACGCCAACGGTAGTTTGCCGGAGTTAAAAAATTCCAGCACGATTTTGCCTTCCCAACCCGGGTCGATACGATGTGCGGTAACGTGCACCATTAACCCAAGCCGTGCCAGCGATGAACGCCCGTCCAGCCAGCCGATAATATTTGCCGGTAATTTTACCGCTTCCAGTGTCGTTGCCAGTGCCAGTTCGCCGGGATGCAGAAAAAACGCGTCGCCGTCGGCAATCAGGATTTCTTCGCTCATCACCGCATCCAGCTGAGCGGCAACCTCTTGTTTATGACCGCTTAAATCGATGTAAGGTGCGGTATGTTCACGAAATACGCGAAAGGAATTTCCTAAGCGAACATCAATGGTGGCACCGTTAATTTTGTCATTGCTCGGGCGTGGCGTTAAAGAAATAATGCCGTCGTCCAGATAGCGTTCAATATCGGTATCACATAATCTCATGACGATTAACCCTTATTTTTGCCTAACAGATGGCGAATCTGCGCTTTTAACATATTGATTGCAATGCGGTTCTTCCCGCCGCGTGGAACGATAATATCCGCATATTGCTTTGACGGCTCGATAAATTGTAAAAACATCGGACGAACCGTGGCACGATATTGATCAATCACCGATTGTAATGAACGGCCGCGTTCCTGCATATCGCGTTTCAAGCGGCGGATAAAACAGATGTCCAGCGGCGTATCCACAAAGACCGAAATATTGGTTTCCTGTCGCACCCGCTCATCGGTCAGCAGCAAAATACCTTCCAGAATAATCACTTTTTTCGGCTCAAAGTGCGTCACCTCGCCGGTTCGGGTGTGCTCCACATAGCTGTAAACCGGAATATCCACCGCCTTGCCTGATTTTAGCGTGCGCAGATGTTCGATCAGCAGATTGCGATCCATGGAATTGGGATGATCGTAGTTGGTTTTAATTCGTTCCTCAAATGCCAGATGGCTTTGATCTCGATAGTAGCTGTCTTCCGAAATAATGCCGATGTCGTCACAACCGATTTCCTCGCGCAGTTCTTTATGAATGGTGGAGGCGATTAAACTTTTACCCGATGCCGATGCGCCGGCAATAGCAATGATAATGCAAGATGGTTCTGACATATTGATGATCCGAATCAGTGAAAATGATAACCCGCAATTATAAAGAAAAATTTGCAGTTTGGATAATCATTTAGCACAAGATCGGTAAATAAAACCACACAATTGTTATTCTGTGATTCCCTTCACGTTATTTTGAGTCGGTTTCCTGTAGCATACGCCCTATTTGGTATCGGGCGAAAGAGCGAATCGTGCCACATTTTAATTGATTAACAGATAATAAGCATAAAGACATGGAGGATATCCGTATGAGGCTAAAGAAAATTTCTCTTACAATTTCGACCGCACTTTTAAGCGCGGGATTACTGGCTTCTACGCCGGCGAATGCAAAAGGGCGTCTGGTCGTGTACTGTAGCGCGACTAATGAAATGTGCGAAGCCGAAACGCAGGCTTTCGGGGCAAAATATGATGTCAAAACCGCATTTATCCGCAACGGTTCCGGCAGCACTTTTGCGAAAATCGAAGCGGAAAAAAGCAATCCGCAGGCTGATGTTTGGTATGGCGGTACACTGGATCCGCAGTCTCAAGCCGGTGAATTAGGGCTGTTGGAAGCCTATCGTTCGCCGCATGTCGAGCAGATTATCAAACGTTTTCAGGATCCGGCAAAAGTAAAAGGCAATTTAACTTCCGCTATTTATATGGGGATTCTGGGATTTGCGGTGAATACTGAACGTTTGAAAAAACTGGGCATCAGCGATATGCCGAAATGTTGGAAAGATTTAACCGATCCGCGCTTGAAAAACGAAATTCAAATCGCCGACCCGCAAAGCTCCGGTACCGCTTATACGGCGATTGCCACCTTTGTTCAGCTGTGGGGCGAAGACAAGGCCTTTGAGTTCTTCCGGCAATTACATCCGAATATTTCGCAATACACCAAATCCGGTGTCACACCGTCGCGCAATACGGCACGCGGCGAAACCACCGTGGGCATCGGTTTCCTGCATGATTACGCACTGGAAAAACAGCAGGGCGCGCCGATTGAAATGATCGTGCCTTGTGAGGGTACCGGTTATGAATTGGGCGGCGTCAGCATTCTCAAAGGTGCACGCAATATGGATAATGCGAAACTGTTTGTAGACTGGGCATTATCGAAAGAGGGTCAGGAAGTGGCATGGAAAAAAGGAAAATCTTTCCAAACCTTAACCAACACAACCGCAGAACAATCGCCGGTTGCGTTTGATCCGACCAAACTTAATTTGATTAATTATGATTTTGAAAAATACGGCGCCGCCGATGAGCGTAAGCGTTTAATTAATAAATGGGTCAATGAAGTCAAATTGGCACAATAATTACTCTAACTGTGCAAGAATGTGGCCGTTTTGGTGACCACATTCTTGTTTTTTCTGCGAGGCATTATGAATTCCGCAACATTACCGATTCTTGACCGTTCAATGTTTTGGGTCACGCTGGCTTTTAGCGCATTTTTACTTCTTCCCGCCACCGCACTTGATTACGGTATACTGGACAGCACCGCCGATGAGTTTTTGGCTGCTATGGGCTGGTCTTCATGGAATATCAGCATATTTTGGTTTCTTCCGCTGCTTGGTTTTTTCGTATTGCCGCGGCTGAAACTGTCAGTGGAAACACAGGCAAAAGCGGAGTTGGGTTTAATCGCTTTTATCGCCTTGTTTACCTTTGTCAGTGCCACGCTATATCAAGTCAGCATGGGATATGCGACAATTGTATTAGCCCTCAGTTTGACCGCACTCGCCACGTTAGCGCTGGCCAAATTGAAAATCATGCAGGGCGACAAATTCATTCTGGCGGCACTGATCAGCATTATTTTGATTATTTTCTTTTTTATCGTTTATCCCACTGTTGCGATCTTTATTTCCATGTTTTATGACGGCGGCACCTTCGCGCCGCAACAGGTCGTCCGCATTCTCGGTCAGCAATATATTCTGCGTATTATCACCAACTCGCTAATGCTGTCGGGTTTTGTCGGGCTGATTTCAACGGTATTCGGTTTGGCGTTTGCGCTCTATACCACTCGTATCGCCAGACGCACTGCATTTATCGGTAAAATCTTTTCCATTCTGCCGATTGTTACCCCGCCTTTTGTGGTTGGTTTAGGCGTTACCTTAATGCTGGGTCGTTCCGGCTATGTGACGGAATTTCTGGATACTTATCTGGGTTTTACCAATCATAATTGGTTATACGGTTTTAGCGGTATTGCCATTGCGCAAATTCTGGCGTTTGCGCCGATCTCCTTTATGATTCTGGACGGTGCGCTGAAATCCATCCATCCGTCAATTGAAGAAGCCTCTTATACCCTGCGCGCAAACCGTTATCAGACATTCTATAATATTATTTTTCCATTATTGCGTCCGGCGCTGGCAAATTCGTTTTTAATCATATTTATCCAATCATTGGCGGATTTCAGCAACCCGCTGGTACTTGGCGGCAGTTTTGATGTGATTGCCACCCAGATTTATTTCTATATCGCCGGCTCACAGCTGGATTACGCCTCGGCAAGCACGCTCGGTTCTATGCTGTTAATTTTCTCCTTAGGCATTTTTATTATTCAATATTTATGGATTGGTAACCGTTCTTATGTCACCGTTTCCGGCAAATCCTATCGCGGCGATGTGCAGGAATTGCCCGCCGGGCTTAAATACACCATTATCGCAATGCTCGGCGCTTGGGTGATATTTAATCTGGTGCTTTATGGCAGCATTTTCTACGGCAGTTTTACCGTCAATTGGGGGGTCAACTACACCCTGACCTTACAAAATTATGCCATGTTATTCGGTCAGGGGTTCAGCGACGGAGCTTGGCCTTCTCTCATCAATACATTGATTTACGCCGGTATCGCCGCTCCGTTAACCGCATTGTTCGGCTTGCTCATCGCTTATATTGTGGTACGCAAAGATTTTCAGGGTAAAAAAAGCCTCGAATTTCTCACCATGTTGTGCTTTGCCGTGCCGGGCACCGTTGCCGGGGTTTCTTATATCCTGGCTTTTAACAATGCGCCGATGTATATCACCGGCACCGGCATCATCATTATTATTTCTATGGTCATGCGCGACTTGCCAATCGGTATGCGCGCCGCCATTGCCGGGCTGGGGCAGTTGGACAAATCGTTGGACGAAGCCTCATTATCATTAAAAGGTAGCTCCCTTAAAACGATCTGGTTTATCGTTTTTCCGCTGTTAAAACCGGCATTATTGTCTGCCTTGGTAACCAGCTTCGTGCGTGCCATGACCACCGTCAGCGCAATTATTTTCTTAGTCACCGCCGACACCCGGGTTGCCACCGCCTATATTTTAAACCGAGTGGAAGACGGCGAATACGGCGTTGCAATCGCTTACGGCTCGATATTGATTATCGTAATGATGACCATTATTCTGCTGTTTGACTGGTTGATCGGCGACACCCGCATTGCTCGTTCCAAAGCGAAAAAAATGCATTGAACAGACAAATATCGCCGCACTCAACGGCATTGCGGCGTAACAACGAATAATCAATATCAATAGGTTGTTTTATGAATAATCATGATTTCTTAGTACTAAAAAATATCACTAAAGCCTTCGGCAAATCCGTTGTGATCGACAATCTGGATCTTAGCATTAAACGCGGCACCATGGTGACGTTGCTCGGTCCTTCAGGCTGCGGCAAAACCACGGTGTTGCGCTTAGTCGCCGGTCTGGAAAGTCCGACTGCAGGACATATTTTTATCGACGGAGAAGACGTCACCAAATCCTCCATTCAAAACCGTGATATCTGCATCGTCTTTCAGTCCTATGCCTTGTTCCCGCACATGTCTATCGGCGATAACGTCGGCTATGGTTTGCGTATGCAAGGTATTAGCGGAGAAGCTCGCCGACAACGGGTTAAAGAGGCGCTTGAACTGGTGGATCTGGCAGGGTTTGAAGATCGCTATGTCGACCAAATTTCCGGCGGTCAGCAACAGCGGGTGGCATTGGCGCGCGCTTTAGTGTTAAAACCGAAAGTGCTGCTCTTCGACGAACCGTTGAGCAATCTGGATGCCAACTTACGCCGTTCAATGCGTGAAAAAATCCGCGAATTGCAACAACGGCTAGGGATTACGTCGCTTTATGTCACGCATGATCAGACCGAGGCGTTCGCGGTTTCCGACGAAGTTATCGTTATGCACAAAGGTAAAATCATGCAAAAAGCGCCGGCAAAAACGCTCTATCAACACCCGAATTCTCTGTTTCTGGCTAATTTCATGGGCGAAAGCAGCATTTTCGACGGCGAACTGCATCAGGGCACTATTACCGTCAACGGCTATCGCTTCACTCTGCCGCATATTGAACGTTTCGGTCTGCCCGACGGCACCTGCTTGGTCGGCGTTCGTCCGGAAGCCGTTCGTTTAGAATCGACAGGTGAAACGGCGCAATATTGCACCATTACCAGCGCGGTGTATATGGGAAATCACTGGGAAATCGTCGCCGACTGGAGCGGACAAGCCTTGTTGATCAACGCCAATCCCGACAGCTTTGATCCCAATCTGCATAACGCCTATGTCCATCTCGCCGAACATGGTGTGTTTTTACTGAAAAAAGAATAGCCCATAGAATGGAAAAGTGCGGTGGAAATTTTTCTATTTTTCACCGCACTTTGTTATATAAAAGGTAGTTTACCGTTACATTTTAATATTAATTTGTCTTCTTAATTTAATGGATTCCCGAGCGGCGGAAGCAACGATAACGGCATCCGTTATTTGTTGAGTGAGTACCGATTTCTGCTGATTTACTAAATGATTCAAAACACTTTTGGCTTCAATCTCAGTGGCTCGGCTCAGCCATAGTGGTACGATTGCATTGAGTTCATTATAACGCTGGGTGGATTTGCCGTTCTCCCGTAAAGATAGATCTGCCTCAAATTCATCATATAAATTAAACTGTTGACGTTGTCCGTTTGCCAAAGTCAACGTCATTGTAGAATTAAAGAGGTTGATGAGTAGCGCGCCGTGCTCTCCGTGTAACGAAATTCCCCATTCATGCAGCCGATAAGCGGTTCCCATTTCAAGAGATGCAAGAACACCGCTTTTAAATTGTAAGAGCAATTGAATCACATCATGATTATCAATATGCTCAGGATGAGCTCGATTAGTTGACTGCGCATAAACCGAGTGTACATCCCCTAATAACCAGCAGAGTAAATCCAGTTCATGAATCTCATTGAATAATTTTCCACCGGTTAGCGAGACATCATTTTTCCACCAGCCTTTATTTGGCGAACTATCAATCCAGCGTTGGCGGGTAGCCCTTGCAACGGTAATTTTCCCCAGCACATTTTCTTTTATAAATTGTTTTGCTTTCATTATACCCGGCAATGTTCTTAATAAATGTCCGACAAATACTGTTTTTTGTTTTTGTTGAGCAAGCCGTTCAATCTCTATACATTCTTGCCCTTCGATAGTAAAAGGCGTCTCAATAAAAATATGTGCGTTATGGTTAAGAGCCGCAATCGCCGGTAATTTATGCGCATTATTGTAAGTTGCGATAATTACCAGTTCCGGCTTTGTTGCAGATAACAGTTCCTGTACATCATCATAAGCTCGGACGGCATAGCTCTCTGCTAGCTTATTTGCAAGCTGGAAGTCAAGATCGGTAAAGCCGACTAATTCTGCATTCGATTTATTAAATATGTGAGCCAGCTGTTTACCGAAAAAACCACAACCGACTAAAGCGACCTTAATTTTTTTCATTACTGTTTCCTTTTAGTAAACATTGTCGGATTTCTTGGAAATAATACAGAATAGCTTGTTGCATTCGTTCAAGATCCTTGGCTTCAACAGCATCGACCAACTCTCGATATTGCTGAGCAAGCGTAATAGGAGAAAGGCGAATAGGCGGAAGCTGTGTACTTAATTGTTCATAAATTTCCCAAAATGCATCCAAATACTGGCTAAGCAGATGGTTTTGCAGTGGTTGATAAATCAATAAATGAATTTGTTTTTCCTCCGTAATAGAAAAACAGTTTCTTAACGCATTTTCTTCTATTACACGTACAAGAACCTGTAGTGTTCGGCTTTCATCATCGGTAATTTTCGGCAATGCCATTGGGGCGAAACCATATTGTAAAATTTCCCGTACATCAAGAATGTCAATGATACTTTTTAGGTTATCCTGCAAGTGTAACTGAGCATAAAATGTTAATCCCCTGATCATGGGAATGAGAGAGGAGGAACCGACAAATGTACCTACACCATGACGAATATCCAATATATGAAGAGCCTCTAGTGATTTAATGGCTTCTCGTAAACTAGATCGACTAACATTGAATAATTCAATCAGTTCATTTTCCGTCGGCATAAAATCACCGGACTTTAATTTACGCTGAATAATCAACTCTTTTATTTGTTCTTGTAAATCCAAAGAAGCCGCTTTTTTTTCAGATTTTCTCATCTTTTTCTCTTCTTTGTGAATAAGATCACAGTTTTATTTATCAAAGTAAGACATCATATGTTTAAAAGATAAGACGTATGATGTCTGTTGACGTGTAGTAGCTTAATTTTCTATCTAAATATATCTGTTGTAAAGCACTAATTATTTTATATCTCCAATGTATAAAAAGGTGAGTATATGGCAACACTATCACTTAAGAATATTTATAAACGATATAACAACGGTTTTGAAGCTGTTCGAGATTTTAATCTTGAAGTAATTGACCGAGAATTTATTGCCTTAGTCGGTCCTTCTGGCTGTGGTAAATCTACGACACTCAGAATGATTGCGGGATTGGATGAGATTACTGAAGGAGAGTTTTACATTGATAATATTCTAGTCAACGATATTGAAGCCAAAGATCGTGATATTGCAATGGTGTTTCAATCCTATGCACTGTATCCGCATATGACGGTTTATGACAATATGGCGTTTGCACTAAAACTTCGTCACTTCTCAAAAGAAGAAATTGATCATAAAGTCAAACAGGCAGCAAAAATCTTAGGTTTGGAACAATTACTCAGCCGAAAACCCAAAGCCTTATCTGGCGGTCAACGCCAGCGCGTTGCATTGGGAAGAACTATTGTTCGTTCTCCCAAAGTATTTTTAATGGATGAACCGCTTTCAAATTTAGATGCTAAACTGCGTAGTAACATGCGCGCGGAGATTATTCGTATTCATAAAAGCTTAAATGCTACAACTATTTATGTGACTCATGATCAAACTGAGGCGATGACAATGGCAGATCGTATCGTCGTTATGAAAAATGGTGTAGTACAGCAAATTGGATCGCCAAAAGAGATTTATAATCGTCCGAATAATCTTTTTGTAGCAGGTTTTATTGGCGCCCCTACAATGAATTTTATTCAAGGTATCATTCGAAACAATTATTTCTGTACAGAGACTATATCGTTACTTATCCCTGATGCATGGTATGGTTTAATCCGGGATAAAGGATTTGAAAATAAAAGCATTATATTGGGTATTCGTCCCGAAAATATTTCTAATGATCCTCTTTTACTGGGGGTACATCAAAAGGCAATAATTCTGGCTCAAATTAATGTTGCGGAATTATTGGGGGCTGAATATATCTTACATACCGACATTGACGGACAACCTATAAAATCCGTTGTGCATTCCCATCAAGATATTGAAATGGGGCAACATATCCATTTAGCGTTTGATATGAAACATGCACATTTTTTTGACCCACAAACTGAAATTTCATTACTACAATTATAGTACCGTGATACGGCTTACAGGAGACTATTTCATGAAACTAAAAAGATTGTTCTCAACATTATTCTCTATCATTGCCGGTATATCAGTATTGGCAGGCTGTGATAATAAAGAGACCGCTCAGATTCACAGTGAGATGCCTAAAGAGGGGCAGGAATTGGTAGGCAATATTACCTTTTGGCATTCTTTCACTCAAGGGCCTCGTCTGGAGGTTATTCAGCAGGCTGCAAAAGAATTTGAACAAAAACATCCGAAAGTCAAAATTAAAATTGAAACGTTTTCTTGGAATGATTTTTATACGAAATGGACAACGGGATTATCTTCCGGCAATGTACCTGATATGAGTACAGCGTTACCAAATCATGTAATTGAGATGATTAATTTCGGTGCGTTACAACCTATTGGCGATGTTATTGATAGTATTGGCCGGGATAAGTTTGCAGAAGGTGCGATTAATGAAGGTACCGTAAAAGGCGAAAACTATGCAATTCCGCTTTACTCACATGCACAAGTTATGTGGATACGCAAAGATTTACTTGCTCAGAATAATTTATCTGTTCCAAAAACCTGGGATGAACTTTATCATGCTGCAAAAATACTGACCAAAGATGGGATCTACGGGTTATCCGTACCGATGGGAAGTAATGACTTTATGGCAACACGTTTTTTAAACCTTTATGTGAGAAGTGCGGGCGAAAGTTTATTAACTCCAGACTTAAAAGTTAATCTTACTAGTCCGATCGCCCAAGAAGGAATTAAATATTGGGTAAAAATGTATAAAGAAACCTCACCGAAAGATTCGGTGAACTACAATGTATTACAGCAAGCAACCTTATATTATCAAGGTAAAACGGCATTTGATTTTAACTCCGGTTTTCAAATCGGCGGTGTAAAAGCCAACTCACCACAATTGCTTGAGCAGATTGACGCTTACCCGTTACCTCGCATCCATGCCGATGATCCTGAAACAGGTATTGAAAGAGCAAACATACCGATGGTGATCTGGAAAGCATCTAAATATCCTGATGTTGCTAAAGCATTTATGAAAACTCTCTATGATAAAGAGAAATATATCCAGTTCTTAAAAGCAGTCCCGGTAGGTATGCTACCTGCCATTAAAGGTATCTCTGATGAACCTTCTTATAGGGAGGAGCCAGTTATACAACAATTTAGCCATGCTGAAAAAGTTATTTCTCAGGCACTTGAGAAAGGTATTGCAATCGGCTATGAACACGGCCCTAATGTACAGGCAGGTATTTTAACCAATCAGCATATTATCGAGAAGATGTTCCAAGATATCGTTGTTAACGGCACGGATCCTATGGTTGCCGCACAAAAAGCGGAAAAAGAATTAAATAGTCTATTTGAGGCGATCATCGCACAGTAACTTATTACAATCCCCTAATCATTAATAAAACATACTTTTATTAAAAGTATTAAGGGGATTATTGTCTAAAAAATTGGTAAGGAGTCTTCCTTATGTATTATCGTCATAATAATTACGCAAGATGGATATTTGTATTACCTGCATTATTAGTCGTTTCAGTATTATTTATTTATCCGTTTTTATCGAGTATTTTTTATAGCTTCACGAATAAAAATTTAATCATACCGACATATTCCTTTGTAGGATTAGCAAATTATAAGGCTGTCCTTTACGATCCTAAATTTTGGCTATCATTTTGGCATTCGCTGATATGGACTGCTTTCTCTCTGATAGGGCAAGTTCTGGTGGGCTTTGCGCTTGCATTAGCATTAAACCGAGTTAAACATCTTAAATGGCTTTATAAAATACTATTGATCGTACCTTGGGCATTCCCAACTATTGTTATCGCATTTTCTTGGCAGTGGATTCTCAACGGTGTTTATGGGTACCTGCCGAATATACTTGTTCAACTGGGATTTATGGAGATTGCACCGAATTTTTTGGCAGATCGTACCTGGGCATTTGTTTGTTTGGTATTTATTAATATTTGGTTTGGAGCCCCGCTGATTATGGTCAATATTTTATCCGCACTTCAAACAATTCCTTCCGATCAATATGAAGCTGCCAAAATTGATGGTGCAAATATGTGGCAAGTATTCCGATACATTACCTTTCCTCATATTAAAGTCGTCGTGGGGTTGCTGGTCGTATTACGTACTATCTGGGTATTTAATAATTTTGACATTATTTATCTGATCACCGGTGGTGGGCCTGCGGATTCTACGATAACTCTGCCGATATACGCTTACGACATGGGGTGGGGAAGTAAGTTATTAGGTCGTTCATCTGCGGTGACTGTATTACTCTTTATATTCCTGCTGGCAATTTGCTTTATCTATTTCAAGATTATTCAACATTGGGAAAAGGAGAATAAATAAAATGAAAAAGAAATCTTCATTACCAGGAGATATTATTTCTCATCTCTTTTTGGTTTGTTCAGCGATTATCGCAGTATTTCCGTTAATTTGGATTTTTCTTTCCTCTGTAAAAAGCAAGGGAGAATTGACAAGTGAACCTACTCGATTCTGGCCAAAAGTATTTACGCTGGATTATTTTGAACATGTAATAAATGATCTAAATTTTATTATAAATATTAAAAATAGCCTATTTATTTCGCTGGTTACCACTGCCATTGCCATTACAATCTCTGCAATGGCAGCCTATGGCATAGTGCGATTTTTCCCAAAACTGGGGGCGGTGATGTCAAGGTTATTAGTCACAACCTATATTTTCCCGCCTATTTTACTGGCTATACCTTATTCCATCGCAATGGCAAAGGTAGGCTTAACCAATACAACTACAGGGTTAATCGTCGTATATCTCTCTTTCAGTGTACCCTATGCCGTGTGGCTATTAGTCGGTTTTTTCCAAACTGTACCCATTGAGATCGAAGAAGCGGCCAAAATAGATGGTGCAGGTAAATTTACGATTTTTTTCAGAATCGTATTACCGCTTGTCGCACCGGGTATCGTTGCAACCGCTATTTATACTTTTATTAATGCGTGGAATGAATTTTTATATGCCCTCATTCTCGTTAATGATACTAGCAAGATGACTGTCGCCGTTGCCTTGCGTTCCCTTAACGGCGCAGAAATTCTTGACTGGGGCGATATGATGGCGGCATCGGTTATTGTAGTCATTCCATCGGTACTATTTTTTTGTTTTATCCAGAATAAGATTGCGGGAGGATTATCTGAAGGGTCAGTTAAATAAATCTAATATCTTAATCTAATTCTTAATACAAACTTAATTCTCTCAAATGTAGGAGACAAAAAATGATCAACTATGGCGTTGTAGGAGTAGGATATTTCGGTGCGGATCTTGCTCGCTTTATGAATGAATTTGATAATGCACGAATTACTGTCGTTTATGATCCTGAGAACGGCAAGGCGATTGCTGACGAACTCGGTTGTGATTCCGCAGGTAGTTTAGATGAATTAGTAAGCCGTGATGATGTGGATTGTGTGATTGTCGCCACGCCGAATTATCTGCATAAAGAACCGGTTATCCTCGCCGCAAAACATAAAAAACATGTTTTCTGTGAAAAACCTATTGCACTCAGTTATAAAGATTGTGATGAAATGGTCAAGAGCTGTGAAGAAAATGGCGTAATTTTTATGGCCGGGCACGTAATGAACTTTTTTAACGGTGTTCATCGTGCTAAAGATCTCATTAATCGGGGAGTAATCGGTAAAGTATTATATTGCCATACTGCCCGCAATGGTTGGGAAGAAGCCCAGCCCAGCATATCTTGGAAAAAAGTTCGTGAAAAATCCGGCGGACATTTGTATCACCATATTCACGAATTAGATTGCGTACAGTTTCTTATGGGCGGGATGCCGAAAGCCGTTTATATGAATGCCGCTAATGTCGCGCATAATACTCCTGAATTTGGTGATGAAGATGATATGATCTTCATCAATCTGGAATTTGATAACAATCGTTTTGCGGTTTTAGAATGGGGTTCGGCTTTTCGTTGGGGGGAGCATTATGTTCTCATTCAAGGCACAAAAGGTGCGATTAAACTGGATATGTATCACTGCAAAGGGACTTTGCGTGTTGATGGCAAAGACAGTCATTTCCTTATTCATGAAAGCCAAGAAGAAGATGATGACAGAACAAGGATTTATACTAGTTCGGAAATGGATGGTGCGATTCAATACGGTAAACCGGGAAAACGCACCCCAATGTGGCTAAGTTCTATTATGAAGAAAGAGATGAAATACCTCAATGATATCCTTCATGGTATGAAGCCTACCGAAGAATTTATAAAATTGCTCACCGGGGAAGCGGCAAGAGCTGCAATCGCCACTGCGGATGCCTGCACATTATCAGCAAAAGAACACCGTCGGGTTGAATTACACGAAATCCTACATAAATAATATCCGGCCGGAGTAAATATCTCCGGCTTTTATAATTATATTCCCAGGCGCGTCAACGTATGAGTCGGCGTGACAGTTGTTATTATCGTAAAGATGGCAAGTTTTTTCAGAGTATTATTTCACTTCTTTAAACATGATCTCACTCGGGATGACATCTCCCTGCCAGTAGAGTTCGGCGGCGACTTTTTCCGCCAGCAGCAGGAAGGATTGGGCGATTTCGCTGTGCGGTGCGGAGATGACGGTCGGGGTGCCATTGTCCATGTCTTCGCGTAAACGGATATGCAGCGGTTGCTGCGCTAAGACTTTAACCTGATATTTTTCCGCCATTTTTTCCGCGCCGCCGGTGCCAAAAATCGGTTCCTGATGACCACAGTTGCTGCAAATATGGACTGACATATTTTCTACAATTCCCAGTACCGGTACGGCAACGCGCTGGAACATTGCCACGCCTTTGATTGCGTCGATTAATGCGATGTCCTGCGGTGTTGTCACTACAATGGCACCGGTTACCGGAATTTGCTGCGACAGGGTAAGCTGAATATCGCCGGTACCCGGCGGCATATCAATAACCAGATAATCCAGTTCTTTGCCGTCGTTAGCCCATAGCGTTTCTTGCAGCAGCTGGTTTAAGGCACTGCTTGCCATCGGACCGCGCCATATTGTCGCGCTGTCGGCATCCATTAGAAAACCGATGGAATTGGCGATAATGCCGTGTGCCTGAATCGGGTTAATATGTTGATTGTCCGGAGAGGTTGGGCGCTGGTCTGCCGCACCAAGCATGTGCGGGATCGAAGGACCGTAAATATCTGCATCCAGAATGCCGACATGCGCACCTTGTGCTTGCAATGCCAGTGCCAGATTGACCGCTACGGTGGATTTTCCCACCCCGCCTTTGCCGGAGCTGACGGCAATAATATTTTTGACGCCTTTGACTGCCGGATGATTATTGGCGCGTTTTAACGTGGCGATTTGGTAGGTCAGCAGCCATTTAATTTGGCGGGTTTCGCTGATTTTTTGCAACGGTTCGGAAAGTGCGGTCTGTAATTGTGCAAATCCGGTGTTCCAAGCAAAGGGCATGGTGATTTCAACGCGCAGAGTTTCGCCACCTTTTTCCACTTTTTTGACGGCGTTCAGTACGAGCAGATCTCGTTGTAATGCGGGATGCCGGAATTGTTGAAACTGTGATTGAATTTGTTGTTTTTGCGTGTCGGTCAGATTTTCAGAAAAGAAAATAGCCATAACTGATATTCCTTTAAGCTGGTGAAGTAAATTTGTCGGATATATTTAAACACGCCGAATCGGCCGTGTTAAGTCAAAATTGCGAAAAGTGCGGTTGAGCTGGAAAAAATACCGTGAATCAGGTAAAATCTACGCCGATTTTTTTGAGGAGAAAGGTAGATAAATCATGTCAAATCCGGCGCGTAAAATTTTGGTCACCTGTGCATTACCTTATGCCAATGGACCGATTCATTTAGGTCACATGTTAGAACATATTCAGGCGGATATTTGGGTGCGTTTTCAGCGTATGCGCGGCAACGAAATTTACTTTGTTTGTGCCGATGACGCACACGGTACGCCGATTATGTTAAAAGCGGATCAAATGGGCATTACACCGGAGCAGCTGATTGACGATGTGCGGCAAAAGCATATGGCGGATTTTGCCGGCTTCAATATCAGTTTTGATAATTACCATTCCACTCATAGCGAAGAAAATAAGCTGTTGTCCGAAACGATTTATCAGGCATTAAAAACCAACGGGTTTATTAAAAGTCGTACTATTTCACAGTTGTTCGACCCGGAAAAGGGCATGTTTTTGCCTGATCGTTTCGTTAAAGGCACATGCCCGAAATGCAAATCGCCGGATCAGTACGGCGATAATTGCGAGGTTTGTTCGGCGACTTATAGCCCGACCGAGCTGATTAATCCGCATTCGACGGTTTCCGGTGCCACTCCGGTGCTGAAAGAAAGCGAACATTTCTTTTTTGATCTGCCGAGTTTTGAAAGCATGCTGAAAGACTGGATCCATTCCGGCACATTGCAGCAGGAAGTGGCGAATAAAATGCGCGAATGGTTTGACGCCGGGCTACAGCAATGGGATATTTCCCGTGATGCACCGTATTTCGGGTTTAAAATTCCGAATACACAGGATAAGTATTTCTATGTCTGGTTGGATGCACCGATCGGTTATATGGCGTCGTTTAAAAATCTTTGCGATAAAAAAGGCACGCTTGATTTCGACAGTTTCTGGCGGCATGACAGCCAAGCCGAACTTTATCATTTTATCGGTAAGGATATCATGTATTTCCATTCCTTGTTCTGGCCGGCAATGCTGGAGGGCGCGGGGCTGCGTAAGCCGAATAATATTTTCGTGCATGGTTATGTCACGGTAAACGGCGAGAAAATGTCTAAATCGCGCGGTACCTTTATTCAAGCGGCGACTTATCTGAAACATTTGGATCCGGAATGTTTGCGTTATTACTACGCGGCGAAATTAAGCAGCCGAATTGATGATCTGGATTTAAATCTGGAAGATTTTGTGCAGCGCGTCAATACAGATTTAGTTAATAAACTGGTCAATCTGGCTTCGCGTAATGCCGGTTTTATGCAGAAACGATTTGACGGTCAACTGGCGGATAAATTAGACGATGAGGCATTATTTGCAGAATTTACCGCACAATCGGAGCAAATCGCGACATATTATGAACAGCGCGAATTCGGCAAAGCGGTGCGTGAGATTATGGCGTTGACCGATAAGGCGAATAAATACATTGACGACAAAGCGCCTTGGGTGATTGCCAAACAACCGGAACGTGAGGCTGAATTACAGCAGGTTTGTTCTATGGGCATTCAGCTGTTCCGGGTGTTAATGGGCTATTTAAAGCCGATATTGCCACAACTGGCGCAGCGCGCCGAGGCGTTTTTGCAAACTGAACTGACGTGGGAGAATTTAACCGCGCCGTTACTGACACATCAGATTGCTCCGTTTAAAGCCTTATTTGCTCGTTTGGAGATGAAGCAAATTGAGGCGATGATCGCCGCTTCAAAAGCGGAAAACGCACAAGTGAACCAAAGTGCGGTGAAAAATGGCGGAGTTTCTGCAACCCAAGTTGAACCTTTTGAACCGACGGTCAGCATCGATGATTTCGCCAAACTGGATTTGCGTGTGGCGAAAGTATTGAAATGCGAAGCGGTACCGGAGAGCAATAAACTGCTGAAATTTATGCTGGATTTAGGCGTGGAAACCCGACAGGTATTTTCCGGCATTAAAGCCGCCTATGACAAGCCGGAGCAGTTGGAAGGGCGCTTTGTGATTATGGTCGCCAATCTGGCGCCGCGCAAGATGAAATTCGGCGTTTCCGAAGGGATGATCTTATCGGCAGGTAGCGGCGGCAGTGATTTATTCCTGCTGGATGTGGATCAGGGCGCGCAGCCGGGCAGTCGAGTAAAATAAGGCATCCAACACATTGAAAAAATCCCTTAATATTAATTTTATTAAGGGATTTTTTATGCGTTTTAATCGACCGGTGTGCCTTTCAGCCATTTCCGCACCCAGCTGCGGTTGGCGCTTAAGCAATGAAGAATTTCCTCGCTCAGCGGCAAAGGCTCACCGTAAATCAGTGAAGCCAGGGTTTCGCCTAACAGCGGTGCTGAGGTTAATCCTCTGGACCCCAGCGCGCCGACTAAATACAAATTCGGGTAATTGGCGGCATGGCTAATGGCTTGTTTGCGCCGGCGCAGATTGAACAGATTATGATAATCTTGTGTCTGAGCAGTGAAATTCGGCACGTTGCCGACCATCGGAATTCTGTCCCGAACGGCACAACGCACGCCGATACGCGCCAGATTAGCCGAGGTATTCACCTCGTTCACCCAATCGCACCCCGCCAGATTATGCTGAATTTTTTGCTGATTCTCCAGCTGTTCCTGCGGGCTGAAACGGCGATCCGCACTATCGCGTACATGGCTGGCACCGATGCAATGGCTGGTTTTTGCCTGATCTGCCGGGGTGAGATAGCCGTCGTAACACAATACGGTTTTCAGTTTCAGCAGATTGTCGGAGGTCGGAATCTGGCTGACCTGACCGCGCACCGGATACAGCGGCAGTTTTGCCGTTTGCGTGAACTGGGTGAGCTGATGACCGTTAGCCAGCACTACAACAGTGTGGGTAAAATGTTCGCCCTGCGTATTGGTAAGCTGCCAGCCGTCGGCAAACGGCGCAAGTGCGGTGATTTTTTGCGCTGTTTTTATAACCAATCCTGCTTGTTGCAGATAAGCGAAGGCGTTTTGTACAAACTGGCGCGGTGCCAACCATGCGCCCTGCGGAATAAATCCGCCGCCGCACGGCAGCGGCAAACCGGCTCGTTCGCTTAAGGTTTGTTGATCAAGAGATTGATAAATATTCTGTGGCCAGTCATAGTCGGAAACTTTGGCTAATTTGACCGCACTTTTCTGATTATAGGCGCACAGCGCTACGCCGCAGAATTGATGTTCAAATTCGATGCCCTGTTCAATAGCCCAGTGCAGCCGTTGATATCCATAGGCGAACGCATGGATATAAAAACGGATATTGCGCGGATCGTCGTCGCTCAGTTGCGGATAAAACGCGCCTTGTTTATTGCCGGACGCGTTCAGCGCGGGTTGTTCGTCTTCACAATAAAGTGTAACCTTGGCGCCACGTTGCAACAAGGAAAGTGCGGTGAATAATGAAGCGATTCCGCCGCCGATTATGGCAATATCTTCTGCCCCATTGAACTGCGCCGGCTGCGCCAGATACCAAGGTGCATTAATGTGATGGTCTGCCGTTGCGGTCGGTTTGATGCCTTGCAGACATTCGCGTTTGTGTCCGAACCCTTTACGTTTGCTGACCTGAAACCCGGCGTTTTGCAGTCCCTTACGCACCGCACTTGCAGCCGTAAAGGTGGCGAAGGTGCCTTGCGGCTTGGTGTAGCGGAACATGTTGCGATACAGTTCATCGTTCCACATTTGCGGGTTTTTAGCCGGTGAGAAGCCGTCCAAAAACCAAGCATCAATGCGCTGAGCCATATAGTCGCCCAACTGCGGCAGATTCTCGGCAATATCGCCGAACCATAGATCTAATGTGGTTTCGGCAAAATGAAAACGGTAGCAGCCAGCAATCGGATCAAGCCAATATTGCTGTAACTGTTGTGCCAGTGTGCTGAATTCCGGATAAGCGCGGTGAGCCTCGGTCAGCTGCTCGGCGGTCAGCGGATATTTTTCAAAAGAAATAAAAAACAGGCGTTTCAGCGGCGATTGCGGATAGTCATGGCGAAAGCGACGAAACAGCTCGGTGGCGGCAAAAAAATTCAGTCCCGTGCCGAAACCGCTTTCGGCGATGACAAAATGCTGTTCGCTACACTGTTGCCAGCGCAGCCAAAGCTGATTGCCTTGTAGAAACACATAACGGCTTTCCTGTAAGCCGTCCTGATCGGAAAAATAAACATCATCAAACCGAGCGGAGACGGGCGTGGCGTTTTGGTTAAAGTAGACCTCGGCGGGCGTGACTTTAAAGCGCATATTCTGGTCCTTTGTGGCAAATACTTATTTTGCTATAATAGCGAAAATCTCTACATTGGTCGAACCTTCAAAGAAATACTTGCAATATTTTCATTTCGTAGTAAGTTAGCGACCGTGTTCTTATTTTTAACAGTTGAATCACATAAGGAATGATCTATGAAAAGAGCAGTGATTACGGGCTTCGGTGTAATCTCCAGTATCGGCAATAATAAAGATGAGGTGCTGGCCTCATTGAAAGCAGGTAAATCGGGTATTGAATCGGTACCTTCTTTCATTGAAATGGGGATGCGCAGTCACATTGCCGGTACCATTAAGTTAAATCCTGCGGAATTCATTGATCGTAAAGTCTATCGTTTTATGGGCGATGCGGCGGCGTATGCCTATCTTTCTATGAAAGAGGCGATTGAAGACGCCGGCTTGACACCGGAGCAAGTATCCAATGATCGTACCGGTCTAGTGATCGGTGCCGGTACCGGTTCTGCGCATAATCAGTTGATTGCCTGTGACGCCGTTCGCGGCCCGCGCGGTGTTAAAGCGGTCGGTCCTTATGCGGTAACAAAAACCATGGCATCCAGCGTGTCAGCTTGTTTAGCGACGCCTTATAAAATCCGCGGCGTAAACTACAGTATCAGCTCCGCATGTGCGACTTCCGCGCATTGTATCGGCAATGCGTTGGAATTGATTCAACTGGGTAAACAGGATATTGTGTTTGCTGGCGGTGCGGAAGAATTGGGCTGGGAATGTGCTTCGGAGTTTGATGCGATGGGTGCAGTTTCCACTAAATATAATGATACGCCGACCAAAGCCTCGCGTGCTTATGACGCCGATCGCGACGGTTTTGTCATTGCCGGTGGCGGTGCAGTGGTGGTAGTCGAAGAGTTGGAACACGCCTTGGCGCGCGGTGCGAAGATTTATGCGGAAATTGTGGGTTATGGCGCGACCTCCGACGGCTATGATATGGTTGCCCCAAGCGGTGAAGGTGCCGAGCGCTGTATGAAACAGGCGATGGCAACAGTGGATACACCGATCGATTATATTAATGTGCACGGCACTTCCACACCGGTCGGCGATGTAAAAGAACTGGGCGCAATTAAAAACGTTTTCGGCGATAAGATTCCGCCGATTTCTTCCACCAAATCCATGACCGGTCATTCTCTGGGTGCTGCCGGCGCGCATGAAGCGATTTATAGTTTATTGATGCTGGAACATGACTTTATCGCACCGAGCATTAATATCGACACACTGGATGAGCAGGCACAAGGAATGA
The DNA here is from genome assembly GCA_000752995.2 of Haemophilus massiliensis. GTDB lineage: Bacteria > Pseudomonadota > Gammaproteobacteria > Enterobacterales > Pasteurellaceae > Necropsobacter > Necropsobacter massiliensis_B. Next base: position 450,999 of record LM994636.1, read on the forward strand.
ATATCGTAACGGAAACCAAAGAAAATGCCGGTCTGCGCACGGTGATGTCAAACAGCTTCGGTTTCGGCGGTACGAATGCCGCGCTGGTGTTCAAAAAATACCAAGCCTAATTATTTACTGCTTTTTCATTAAATATCAGTTAAACCCGACGTTTCCGACAAGGCAAACGCCGGGTTTTTTATTGCGCTTTAAAAAAAGTGCGGTCGATTTTTTCTTTATTTTGTCTTTCCTCGTTACTTCAAGATTTATTCTAAAAATACATAACTAATGTATAAAAAAGCATTTCAGCTACCTATTGTTCGGATGTTAAAGTCCATGGCAGTGAATAGAAGGTTCGTTGATTTCTATTTGAGTTTTATATATTCACAATCACAAACGAGGTAAAGGCTATGAGCAATAAAGTGATATTAACCGCAGCGTTAACCGGCGCAGTTACACCTAAAGAGATCGCGCCTTATATCCCTATTACTCCTCAAGAAATCGCGGAAGACGCTTATCGATGCTGGAAAGCGGGGGCTTCTGTCGTGCATCTGCATATGCGTGACGATCAGGGGGTAGGCAGCATGGATAAACATAAATTTAAAGAAGCCGTGGATCGTATCAGAGATAAATGCGATGTGGTGATTAACATCACGACCAGCGGTGATCATCGCGCTTCAGATGAGCAACGCATGGAACATTTAGCTTATGTCAAACCGGAAATGGCCTCTTTTGATGCGGGCTCATTTAATTGGATGCCGAATGGGGTATTCATGAATTCACCGCAATTTTTAACAAAACTCGGTAATATTATGCTGGAACTTGATATCAAACCGGAGATTGAAATTTTCGACAGCGGTATGGTACATGCCAGCCAATATTATTTAAAACAAGGCAGTTTAAAGGCACCGATGCATTTTCAATTATGCTTGGGCGTACTCGGTGCGGCTATGGCGACAGTTGAAGATCTCGTGTATTTAAAAAGCCTTTTGCCACAAGATGCCACTTGGAGTGCTTTCGGCATCGGGCGTGCTCATTTGCCGATCATGATGGCGACGATTGCCATGAACGGTAATATTCGGGTTGGTCTGGAAGACAACGTGTATTATAAGAAAGGCGTTCCCGCAACCAACCAAATGCTTGTTGAACGTGCAGTACGTATTATTAATGAAGCGGATAAAGAAGTGGCGACACCGAATGAAGCCAGAAAAATGCTGGGGTTAAGAAATGCTGGTAAATAGCAAGTCACATTCTTTTTGTTGTTCAACTTAGCGAGGGATACCAGTATGAAATTTAATCATATGTTAAAAAAACTCGGTCGTATTTTACCAGTAGCCGTAATGTTATTTTTAATGAATTCAAATGCGCAGGGGGCAGAAGGTGTATCACCGTTGCAGCCCGGTGCGACCACCGGTAATCATGCCGGTGCGTTGCCACCCGAAGGCTTTTATTTCGGATACGACGTGGATTATGAATGGGGAAAACTACATTCGCCCAATGTAAGGATTAAAGCAAGTAATGTCAGTATGGTTGCCACTCTGTTATGGTCAACGCCGTATAAATTCCTTGGTGCGAACTATGCCATGGGAGTTGCGCAGCCGTATAAAATCGCACATACCACCTTAAATATGCCCGGAGGAGAAAGTAAATATTCTAATCATGGTTTGATGAGCACCACGATTATGCCGCTTTTACTATCATGGAATTTAAGCAATGGATTTCATTTAGGAGCAGGGACCGCTTTTGTATTTAAAAACGGAAAACATGCTACCGCTTGCAACGGTGGTTTCTGTAGCAACACACCGGAAAATCTCGCCAACCGCTACTATACTGTTCAGCCCAATATCGCGTTAACCTACTTTAAAAACGATTGGGCTTTTACCATTAACAATACTTTTGATTTTAACGGCAAAAACAAGAAAACCGATTACCGTTCGGGGAATACCTATTATCTTGATCTGACAGCAACGAAACGTATGAATAAATGGACGGTCGGTATTATCGGCAATTGGACCAAACAATTTACCGACGATAAGAAATATGGCGCAGTAGTGCAGGGCTTACATTCGGCAGGTAGTCGTATTGAGCATGTGATGTTCGGTCCGTTGCTGGGTTACGATTTCGGTGAGTTTTCAGTCAGTGCCAGATTATTAGCCTCAGTGCATTCTGAAAATGATCCTAAAATGCGCTTTTTTCATATAAGTGTAGCGATTCCTCTATAGAAATAGCGGATGTTTAGGCTGCACAACAATGAAAGGAATAGATATATGGTGAATAATAAAATTTATTCAAAAGCGGAAATTGCCGCAAAATTTCATGACGGAATGAAATTGATGGCGGGCATTTTTGCTTGTAAAGGCTGTGCCGATAGGCTTGTCGACATTATCGTGGAAAAAGGTTGTAGAAATATCGAATTAATCTCTAACGATGCGGGCGATCCCGGTGTTGCACTGGGTAAACTTTATGACGCCCATCTTATTAGTAAGGCACACCATTCTCATATCGGAATGAATCCTTATGTAACGGAATTAATTAATCGTGGACTGGTTACTGTTGAATTGATTCCGCAGGGAACGCTTGCAGAAAAAATTCGTGCCGGCGGCGCAGGTTTGGGGGGCGTGTTGACTAAAACTGGTTTGGGAACGGTTGCTGAAGAAGGTCGCCAACTTATGGAAGTTGATGAACAAAAATATATTTTTGAAAAACCTTTTAGAGCTGAAATTGCGATTATTCGTGCGGCTAAAGCCGACGAATTTGGCAATCTGGTTTATCAGGGTGCTGCTCGTAACTTTAATCCTATGATGGCGATGGCGGCAGATCTGGTTATCGTTGAAGCGGATGAAATTGTAGCGGTTGGGGAACTCGATCCTGAAGTGGTGGTTACTCCCGGTGTTTTTGTCGATATGATTTTAAGCAATGAGGAGTAATGATTATGACTGATTCAAAAAAACTTATTGCGAAAAAAATTGCCGGTTTTTTTAAAGCAGGTGATGTCGTAAATCTGGGGATCGGTATTCCCGGTTTAGTACGCGAATATATTGTAGACGGAGTACTGCTACATGCAGAAAACGGTCTGTTAGGCTATGGTCCGTCCCCAAAACCTGGTGAAGAAGTGCCTAACTATGTTAATGCCGGTGGTCAAATTGTTACCTTACTACCGGGTGCGTCTGTTTCCGACAGCGCAGGTGCTTTTGCGTTGGTTCGTAGCGGTAAACTCACTGCGGTGGTACTAGGGGCATTACAGGTAGATGCAGAGGGGAGTCTTGCCAATTGGAGTATTCCGGGCGGGCGCATTATGGGTATGGGCGGCGCTATGGATTTGGTTTCTGGTGCGAAACAGGTCATCGTCGCAATGGAGCATAACGCGAAAAATGGTGCGGCAAAAATTTTAAGTAAATGTACTTGGCCACTGACTGGCTATCAAGTGGTGGATATTATTGTGACGGAACTCGGCGTATTTGATATCACTCCGCAAGGTATCGTGGTAAGGGAATTGTTTCCGGGTGTCAATAAAGAAGAGGTAATAAGCCGGACTGAGGCGCCCCTAATCTTCAAGAATTAATGAAAAAGTGCGGTCGATTTTTTTAGAATTTTAACAGCATGAGGAGAATATTATTATGCGTGAAGCGGTTATTGTTTCTGCGGTGCGAACTCCCGTTGGTAAGGCGAGAGGTATTTTAGCTTCAGTGCCGGCTTGGGAATTGGGGCGATTAACCGTGCAGGAAGCGGTTAAACGTTCTGGTGTCGATCCCAAGGAAATCGATGAAATTATTTTCGGTAATTTGTTAAACACAGATTGTGTGAATATGGCGCGAGTAGTCGGGCTGGCGGCCGGATTGCCGATTACCGTGCCGGGAATTACTTTAAACCGCCAGTGTGCCTCCGGTATTAATGCCGTTGCTTACGCCGCTGCACTAATTCAGGCGGGCTATGGCGATATTATGGTGGCTGGCGGAGTAGAAAGCGATTCAACCCGTTGTTATATCATGGAAAAACCGACGATAGCTTACCAGATGAGTCCGCCCGCATGGGTAGTGCCGATGTCGGCGCCGAAAGAAATGGATATGCCGATGGGGATCACCGCAGAAAATTTGGCTAAAAAATATCATTTAACTCGTGAAGAATGTGATCAGTTTGCCGTTGAAAGCCATATAAAAGCGGCGAAAGCTTGGGACAGCGGTTATTTTAACACGCAAATTGTACCGGTTACGGTGAGAAATCGTAACGGTGATATTTTAGTGAATCGTGATGAAGCGCTACGTCCCGATTGCAATCTTGAAGCATTGGCCAAATTACCGCCGGCTTTTATGAAAGAGGGTATCGTTACCGCCGGCAACAGTTCGCCGATGAGTGACGGTTCCGGTGCGGTAGTGATTATGGAAAGAAAAAAAGCTGAGGCGTTAGGACTAAAAATTTGGGCTAAATTCGTGAGTTTTGCCGCGGTGGGAGTGGAACCGTCTATTATGGGGATTGGCCCGGTTTACGCTACTCAAAAACTGCTGAAAAATGTTGGTATGTCTTTGTCAGATATTGATCTAATTGAGATGAATGAAGCTTTTTCTGCGCAATCTTTAGCCTGTATCCGTGAACTGAAGATGGATATCGCCAAATTAAACGTCAATGGCGGTGCTTTAGCCTTAGGTCATCCATTGGCTGGCACCGGCGGTATTTTAGCTACAAAACTGGTGTATGAGCTGGAACGACAGGATTTGAATATGGGGTTGATTACTTTTTGCGCCGGGGGCGGGCAAGGATTTTCCGCTTTGTTGGAGCGTGTGTAAGAGCGAATAAAAAATCCGAGGATTATCGGATTTAAATCATCGACAAAGCCCGTTATATCGGATTTATGCTAATAAGTATGGCGGGTTTGTCAGTTATTCGCGCACATTGCGCTTTTTTATTTGATATTTATCGCTGTTCTACACATTGCTCGGCCAATATATCACCTACCGCACTGGTTAGGGTGCCGTATTCGCTACGTTCAGTCCAATGCCAATGAATATTAGTGAATTTTCGTCCGCTTTCAGAAATTGCCTGAGTGAGTTTTTGCGTGCTTTGCTCAAACGTGAGGGTAATTGAGTTCAGTTTTCTTTTTTTATTACCTGGTGTGCGCACGATACGTACGATTTTGTTATCTTTGCACAGGTAACGCGTTGCCTTGCCGCCTTGTTGGGTCGTTTTTTCCACCACTGTGGGTGTTTTCGGTGCGGTTTTAGGTGCAGCAGGCTGGAGCAGTGGTTGGCTACAGGCCGCAAGTCCGAATATAAAAATAGATAAAAGTCCCGTTTTTGACATAACATCCCCTTTTATTGTGCTGGGAAAGCGCGTTTAAATGCAATGAAAAGGTGGGAATGCTCCCACCTGAAGATTATTTTTTATAGTGATAACTGCCGTCTGCCTGACGCACGAACCGGCTACCATTAGACAGGCGCAGCTCGCTGACTCTGCCTTGTCCGTTTAATGAAACCTGAACTTTATCGCCCGGTTTAAAACTGCTTAACACGTTGCCGGCGCCGTTGGCTTTGGTCATCGCATTCACATCGGCGATATTCAAATTGTTATCGCGAAATACCTGCATCAAGGTGACGCCTTGCGGTACGGTAAGGGTTTTGCCTGTTGTCGTATTTGCACTCTGTTTGGCTGCGGATGCGCCAGCCGCTTTCGCTTCAACTACCGGTGCGCCTTTGCGTTCCGCTTTTGTTGTCGGTGCAGTTTTGCTTTCGCTTGCTTTGGCGCTCTGAACCTGTTTTGCCGGTTTATTTGTTGTAGCTTGCTCATGGCGAGCCGGTTTATTAGCTTCACTTTGAACTGTGCCGCTGCGGCTTAGTTGTTGTGCCGGCTGCGGCTGAACAGGTTGTGGCGCAACCATTGGTTCGGTATTGGCTTTATTTTCTGATGTTGGCTGGCTTGGCACAGGTTGTACGGCAGGCGCTTGGGTTGCCGCAGGCTGACTGTCGGCAGGGTGCAGCGTGCTGTTATCCGCTGTCGGGCTTGCTGCATTTTGTTCTTCGCGCTGTGCATTCGCATCGGTTGCATTTACCGCCGGCGTATCGGCAGGTTGCTCGTTTTGTGCATTATTAATGTTATCTAATACCGTGTTTTCTAGTGGCTGGCTTTGATCAAGAGATTGAAATTGAGTCGGAATAGAGGTTGAGGATTGCTCAAAGGAATGAACGGTTTCCGAGCTCGGTTTTAACCAAGATACAATCAGCAGAATAATAATTGCGATCAGCAATGCAATAAAAATACGTCGGTATTTCGGCGGTAGTGCCTGTAAAATCGCCCAGTTTTCAGGATTTTTCAGGTTTTTTGTCGGTGCCGAAGTATTTTGTGGCTGTTGCGTATTTAAGGATGCCGCATCCGACTGCGGATTGGTGGCGGATTCGCCGGTAGCGGTATCGTTAACCGATGTCGCAGTCGGCGCTACGCTGTTTGTCTGATTGCTTTGCGGCGCGTTTTGGGTGTCGGCGTTTGCACCGAAAGTCGGTTCTTTGCGCACGCTGAATTGTGCTTCCGGGGTCTCTTTGCGAGTAAAAGAATTCATAATACCTTTCGCCTTGTTGAAAAATGAAAGTTCAGAGGCAAGGTTTTTTTTCGGCGTAATGGGCTCGATTTGATTAAATTCGAGATCCAACTCGTTTTGCGCCGGATTATTTTCCGCCCCTGTCTCTGGTTTGTTTTGTTCAGTTGTCACGGTTATACCTTAATGCTAACAATAAAAATAAATGCACTTAAAAGTGCGGTCGAAATTTCGCTTATTTTAAAGGATCTTTCGCGATTTTCCTATGCCGAATACAAAGTTTTATTCGGTTCGCCGGCAATTTCGCGCGCCAGTTTCGGCACCAGATAACCGGAGGTTAGGCTTTGTAATTCATTGTAAATTTTTGTGGCACGCTGATCATCAATATAAAAATGGCTGGCACCTTCTACTTTATCCAACAGATGTAGATAGTAGGGCAGGATGCCGGCGGCAAACAGTTTATCGCTCAAACGTTTCAGTACCTGTGCATTATCATTGACATTTTTCAGCAGCACCGATTGATTAAGCAGAGTAACACCTGCCTGCTTGAGTTTCTGCATGCCTGCCGCCAGTTGTTGATCAATTTCATTTGGATGATTGATATGCGTGACCAATAGGGTTTGCAGGCGCGTTTGAGCTAATAGCTGACAAAATTGTTCGGTAATACGCTGCGGAATTACCACTGGCAGACGGGTGTGAATACGCAAGCGCTGTAAGTGCGGTAGTTTTTCCAGCCGCATGATCAGCCATTCCAGCTCGTGATCTTTTGCCATCAGCGGATCTCCGCCGGAAAAAATGACTTCCTCAATTTCCGCATGCGCCGCGATATAGTCGATGGCTTTCAGCCAGCTTTGCTTATCGCCCTTATTTTCCGCATAAGGAAAATGCCGGCGGAAACAATAGCGACAGTTAATCGCACAGCTGTTTTTAACTATAAATAACAGTCGGTTGTGGTATTTGTGCAGAATATTCGGCGCGGCGTTATGTTGCTCCTGCAACGGATCTTTACTAAATCCTTCCGCACTCAGAAACTCCTGTCGAGAGGACATCGCCTGTAGAAAAAGCGGGTCTTGCGGGTTACCTTTTTCCATTTTTTCCACAAAAGGTAAGGGAACACGCAGCGGAAATAAGCGACGGGCGGCAATATCCGAACCGAATTGATCGCACGGCAACGAGAGCGCGGTCAATAACGTTTGCGGATCGGAAATTGCGCCGGCAAGGTAATCCGTCCAATTTTGTTCTTCTCTAATCGGGTTGTTTCGGGTTAAAATACGCACTTTAAAAAAACAATCTCTTTTCTTTGAGGATAATATGGCTACATATACTACCAGTGATTTCAAACCAGGTCTAAAATTTATGCAGGACGGCGAACCTTGCGTTATCGTGGAAAACGAATTCGTTAAACCGGGCAAAGGTCAAGCGTTTACCCGCACCCGTATCCGTAAGCTGATTTCAGGCAAGGTGTTGGACGTCAATTTCAAATCCGGCACGTCCGTAGAAGCGGCAGATGTGATGGATTTAAATTTAACCTATTCCTATAAAGACGACGCATTCTGGTACTTTATGCATCCGGAAACCTTTGAGCAATATTCCGCCGATAAAAAAGCCGTCGGTGATGCGGACAAATGGTTATTGGATCAGGCGGACTGTATTGTCACCTTGTGGAACGGCGCGCCGATTTCCATTACACCACCGAATTTCGTTGAGCTGGAAGTGATCGAAACCGATCCGGGTTTGAAAGGCGATACCGCAGGTACCGGTGGTAAACCGGCCACTTTAAGTACCGGTGCGGTGGTAAAAGTGCCTTTATTCGTACAGATCGGCGAAGTGATCAAAGTAGATACCCGCTCCGGCGAATATGTTTCCCGCGTGAAATAAGTTTATTTTATTTAAATCAGCTGCTCTGGAAACTTTATGGGCGGCCTCCAAAACTTGGGCGGGTAATTTAACTTAAACATTGAGCTCTGTCATCGACAGGGCTCAACTTTTTTGAGTTTAATTTCATTTTTTCGTTGCCATAATGAATATCGGTATGGGGGGTTGCTCTGATTCCGTAATATCAGTACATCGCCGCAATTGGAAACGTTTCAATTCTAACACGCTGAAAAAGAACTGCCGTGTCCTTTTCTGCAAATAGTCTGTGTTTGATGATGTACATAAATTCAAGTCAATAATCTTTGCCCATAAAGGTTTGCACTTTAATCTTCAGTTGATGAGTTTGGGTAATTTTGAGGGCGGATTAAAGTGCGGTCGATTTTTACATAATTATTTCTTTATCATCAAAGGATTGGGCTAATTTATTGATGAATTTTGATACGTAAGGATTGATATTGTGCGCATTCCAGACGAGTTCCATGATGTAGGAATATCGATTCGTATCATTGATTTCTAATATTTTACTATTTGGGCCTAAGAGAAATTTTCGGTGTTTTGGTAAAAGCAATATTACATTTGTATTTAACTCTAATTCAACAGTGCAGGTTTTGATATTTGGATATTCTTTATACACGGTAAACGGAATATTTTGTCTTTGCAGAAAATCCGTACTGTATAGTTTCGCCCACGGCGATTCTTTTAACTCTTCAACAATAATTGGATATTTGCTGATTTCTTCCAATGACACATTTTCCAAAGATGCCAAAGGGTGTTTTTTATTGAGACCCACACATAAAGGATCGTAAGAAAGCGGTAATGTGCGAAAATTTAATTTTTCTTTCAGAATTTCCTGTGCCAGATCCTGTACGAACACAGGACGAAGCACCATGCCGATATCATATTCCTTAGTTCTTAATAGATTAAAGGATTCCAGTAAATCAGAATCCCGATAATTTACATTCACGTTTGGATATTTTTCTTTGAATTGACCGAGAAAGGTCGTCAGGAGGTTAAAGAAAGCGTCACCTAAATAAACAATCGACAGTTTGTCTCTCGATATGCCAGTAAAATTATTCATTATTGACATGGAATCGTCATATTGCCTGACTATTTTCTTCGATTCCTGTAGCAACAACTCGCCTGCTGGAGTCAAGGTGACATTGTGGGTATTGCGAATGAATAATTTGGTATTGAACTTTTCTTCTAACTCTTTGATATGACGAGTTAAAATCGGCTGCGTTGTATATAATTTAGTAGCCGTTTGAGTAAAGTTTAGAATTTCGCTTAAAGCGATGTACTCTCTTAATAAACGTATTTTCATTGCCAACTCCTCCGGTTATCTGCCATTCAACATAGTGTGAATTATATGGATATATAGACTATTTTCTGTGATCTTTATTCCAAATTGGTTGGTTATATATAAATCGGATAACCAATGACAAAAAAGGCATTTCAACACTTTCTTGTGAAATAGTATTCTGCAAATTATAGCTAGACCAGTGTGCTGATTTAGCTTTATTGGTGAAGATATCTAATTGTTAATCAAGGAGTTATTTATGACTATCAAAGCAAACTATGAATCAGATCATAATAAACGCAAAGAAATGTCTCATGAGGAACTTGGCACTCTTCCTCACATGACCTTTGAGGAATATTCGGAAAAATTAAAAGATTGTTTCATTATGAAACGTAAAAACGGGATCCTTGAAGCGCGTATGCATACTAACGGCGGTCCCATTCAATGGGGCGCTCAGCTTCACCAAGGGCTGCATTATTTTTTTGACTGGGCGGGTCGCGATCCTGATAACGAAGTAATTATTTTAGGCGGTGTCGGACCAGACACTTTTAAAGGTATCGGTCGGGTAAATAAACAGGGTGAATGGTTGCCAGCAACAGAATTTGCATCGGAGCCGGATGTAGCCTGGCGTATGTATAACTATCAATACTACGACGGTACCAATGATATTGAAGGTCAAATCTTTGACTTGGAAGTACCTACCATCGGCGTATGGGCCGGTGCAACTTTTCATTCTGATTTAGTGCTATTCAGCGATATTACTTTAGCCACCGAAGACGCTTGGACTACTGAAATGCACTTTCGTACCAACATGGTTCCCGGTGATGGGGTTCAAATCGCATGGCGCGAATTAATGGGGCGTAAACGTTACGCTTATGCAGAATTAACCGGTGAGATTATTACTGCTCGTAAAGCGTTGGCTTTGGGGATGGTCAATGAAATCTGTGAAAATACTGAAGCCGCTTATGAGCGCGCTTGGGAAATTGCGGAATTGATTATGCGTACCGGTACCCGTGTTACCCGTCGGATTACGACTCAGGTTCTTCGTCAGCCTTGGAAAGAAGATATTGCCAGAGAACTTCGCAGTGCCTTCGCTACGGAAATGTTTGTTACTGCAACGGAACATTCTCCGCATGAAGCCGATTATTGGGAACGTGCTAAAGAAGAAGCCGCATTAGTACGCGCCGCTGAGAAAAAGGGCAAAGTTATTCGTCCACGCGTTAACGGCGGTCAGGAAGAGGATGAAATTAAATAATCAATATTACTTTGGAGCTCTGTCATATTCGGCGGAGCTTTATTGTAACTCCCAAGGAGAATTACGCTATGGCTAATTTAGATAAAGATCAAAAAGGCCTTAACTTTGGCAAAAACGGTTGGCTAGTGATTATTAATCAAGCGATCATGTTTTGGGTCGGAGCCGGTGTCGCAACTCACGGTCTAAATATCGTTCTTCCTGCAATATCTGAATATTATCAACTTAACTATGAAGAGTTACTCTTCGTGGTGACTCCCGCTTCATGGGCCGCTATTCCTGCCGCACCATTTTGTGCTTGGTTGTGTGAAAAGAAAGGCAATAAATTTGTTATCTGTTTATGTTTACTATTATGCGCACTCTGTTGGGGATTAATTGGTTACGCTGACTCAATTATGATTTTCGCGCTGCTTTTTGCTGGCGTGTCTTTCTTTGCGACTGGCTACGCTTATATTGCCGGCACTGCGTTGGTTGCCAATTGGTTTGTACGTAAACAAAGTCTGGCTTTGGGCTTTATCACCTTCGGTCAAACCACTTCCAGTGCTTTTTTTGTGCCGGTATTAAGCGTCACCTTTGGTGTCTGGGGAGTTCATCACGGCTTCTGGGGCATGTCGTTGCTTATGCTGCTTATTTTCTTGTTTGTGCTGAAATTTATTTTTAACAGACCGGAAGACGTAGGTGAATTACCGGATAACGAATTCGAGCAGACAGTTCCTATAGTTCAAAATGTGCAAAATAGCGATTTCAGCGGTTTAACCCGGAAAACATTACTGCGCTCGAAAGACATTTGGTTTATGGGCGTATCGACCGGAATTATCTATATTATGTTAGTCGGCGTTGTTAGTCAGATCGTGCCGCGTTTAGTCAGCCTCGGGTTTGATCTTAATACGGCGATTTTGTATATGAGTGTCAGTGCCTTAATCGGGACTTTCGGCGCTTATACTTGGGGCTGGCTTAATCATAAAGTAGGTATAAAGATTGCATTGATTATTTATAACCTTTGGTGGCAGGCGGCGATTTTACTCAATCTTTCCTCATCTTCAACAATGTTGCTTGTTTCCATGTTTATGATCGGCCTTGCACTACCGGGAGCCACGAATTACAGCACTGCCTTTGTATCAACTAAATATCCGCGTCAGGCCTATGTACGTGCGATTGGTCTGGTTCATCCGATTCAATCTATCGTTCGTTGCTGTGCTTTTTCCGTATTGGCTTTCGGTCTGGCTTATCTGGGAGGGTATGACGGCGCATATTTGCTGCTTGTGGGGATAGGCGTGGTTTCGCTGGTTTTGATTCTGGCAACGGATTTAACTCCAGTGACTGCGGAGGCATAAATTCGGTAAAAATGGAATAGGAGTAAATAATATGAGATTACAGCATAAAGTCGCCATCGTTACCGGCGCAAGTTCAGGCATCGGTGCAAAAACTGCAGAATTGTTTGCCGCAGAAGGTGCAATCGTCGTATTGGTTGCAAGACGCAAACAACGTCTAGAACAATTAGCAGCGGCTATTCGAGCTAAAAATGGTACGGCCAAAGTAATTTCGGCGGATTTAACTTCTGAAAGCGAATGCCGTCGGGTAGTGGAAGAAACCGTAGCGGAGTTCGGTAAGCTGGATATTCTAATTAATAATGCCGGTATTGCGGATAAACATCTGCCGATTACTAAATGTTCCACTGAGTGGTGGAATGAGGTTATTTTAGTGGATCAGACTTCTGTGTTTTATATCACTAAAGCGGCCTTGGAACATATGACGAAGGGATCTATCGTAAATATTTCCTCTATCGGTGGTGTGTTTGGTTCGGCAGGTATTTCCTATTCTGCGGCCAAAAGCGCAGTAATCGGTATGACCAAAAACATCGCCATTCAATATGCCGGCAAAGGTATTCGTTGCAACGCGGTTTGTCCGGGGCCGACGCCGACGGAATTGAACACTCCGGAAAAATTAGCCGCCTTTGACGATTTTGCCAAACAATGTGCGAAACATATGAATATGTCTTTACCGGAAACGAGTGCGGAAGAACAGGCTCGAGCGATTCTTTTCTTCGCTTCTGATGAGGCAAGCGGAGTAACCGGTCAGATTATGGTTGTGGATAACGGTATTACATTATAGGCATTTGTATATGAAAGAAGTAGTGATTGTTTCAGCAGTTAGAACTCCTATCGGCAGTTTCGGCGGCTGTTTTAAAGATATAAGTGCGGTGGAATTAGGCCGAATTTCTGTTGTGGAAGCGTTAAAAAGAGCACATATCGGCAGTAGCGATGTGGACGAAGTGATTCTGGGTAACGTATTATCTGCTGGTCTTGGACAAAATGTAGCCAGACAGGTAGCGATACACGCGGGTATTCCCGTTGAAACACCGGCTTTTACTGTGAATAAAGTTTGCGGTTCTGGCCTGAAATCTGTAGTACTTGGCGCGCAATCTATTATATGCAACGATGCTGAAGTGGTTGTCGCCGGTGGAACAGAAAGTATGAGCAATGCGGCTTATGTCGCGTCTTTTGTTCGCTGGGGGGCCAGAATGGGCGAAGTTAAATTAGCGGATACAATGATCAGTGACGGTTTAACCGATGCTTTTTCCAAACTTCATATGGGGATTACAGCGGAAAATTTAGCCCTAAAGTATACGTTGAGCCGTGAAGAATTAGATGAATTTTCTCTGTCCAGCCAGTTAAAAGCAGAGCGGGCGCAAAAGAGCGGTAAGTTTGAAGAAGAAATCGTACCGGTGGAAGTCAAAGGTAAGAAATCTGCCGTGACTGTCGCAACGGACGAGCATCCGCGTCATGGTTCAACCATTGAAGGAATTGCCAAACTGCCTCCCGCTTTTAAAAAAGATGGCGTTGTGACTGCAGGCAACGCTTCCGGATTGAATGACGGTGCCGCAATTGTTGTACTGATGAGCAAAGAAAAAGCGGAAAAACTGCATCTAACGCCGCTGGCCACCATTCGTGCTTGGGCGAGTGCTGGGATTGAACCGAGCATTATGGGATATGGCCCGGTACCGGCAAGTCAAAAAGCGTTAAAAAAGGCCGGACTCAGCATTGCCGATTTAGATTTGGTAGAAGCCAACGAAGCCTTTGCAGCGCAAGCACTAACGGTTATGCGGGCATTAAATCTGGATCCGGCTAAAACTAACGTAAACGGCGGTGCTATTGCATTGGGTCATCCGATTGGCGCTTCTGGAGCAAGAATCTTAGTCAGCCTGTTGTATGAAATGAAACGGCGAAACGCTAAAAACGGACTCGCTACATTATGTATTGGTGGAGGGCAAGGTATCGCATTAGTTGTATCCAGATAACTTAATTTGTGTATTGATAGCATGATATCTGTCATGTCTGACAGGCTATTTTAAATTACGTTTGAAAAAACTGTTGTGTCAATTCATCAGATTGACGTTATTCAGTGAGTTCTACCCAATGTTGCCTGTAAAGACTGGCAGTTTGTTCTTTTAAGTGAAAGAGGTTATTTGCCTTAGGTTAATTATTTATGGAAGGAGTTGATGCAGTGAGAACGTAAAAGTGCGGTCAGTTTTTGCTGAATTTCAAGCGGTTAGTCGGCTAATCTAAGGGCTGAAATGCGTCAGCCCTGTTCACTTTTGTGGATTACTGTGCCAGTGTTTTTTCTAATCGTGCCAGACCGAGAACCAGTTCTTCCTGTGAGATATTAAGTGCCGGTGCGAAGCGTAATACATTGGGTCCGGCAATTAGTATCATTAAGCCGTTGTCTGCTGCTTTTTTGACAAACTCGGCGGCTTTGCCCTGATGACGTTCAATCAGTTCGGCACCGATTAAAAGACCTTCGCCACGGATTTGTTTAAATAAACCGTATTTTTGGTTAAGCGCTTCCAGCGCGGCGACAAACTGTGCAGAAGTGCGGTTCACATTTGCTAAGAATTCGGGCGCGGAGAGAATATCCACGACTTTGGCGGCAATGGCGCACGCCAGCGGATTACCGCCGAAGGTGGTACCATGTACGCCCGGCGTGAAACTGGCGGCGATTTTGTGAGTTGTCATCATTGCACCGATAGGAAAGCCGTTCGCCAGCGCTTTAGCCGAGGTTAAAATATCCGGTGTAACGCCATATTTCATATAAGTGTAGAAATAACCGGTGCGCCCTAGCCCGGTTTGCACTTCATCGAAAATCAGCAGTGCGTCGTTTTCATCACACAACTGGCGCAGACCTTGTAAAAACGCCGGATCCGCCGGTTGAACGCCGCTTTCGCCTTGAATCGGCTCAACGATAACCGCACAGGTGTGATCGTCAATGAGCGCTTTGACCGCCGCTAAATCGTTAAACGGCAGGTGAACAATATCTGCCGGTTTCGGACCGAAGCCGTCGGAATATTTGGCCTGACCGCCTACGCTGACGGTAAACAGCGTGCGTCCGTGGAAACTCTGCTTAAAGGAAATGATTTTGCTTTTTTGCGCGCCGAAATGATTAAACGCATAACGGCGGGCAAGTTTAAGCGCCGCTTCATTGGCTTCTGCGCCGGAGTTGACAAACATGACGCGCTCGGCAAAGGTTTTGGCGGTCAGTTTGCTTGCCAGTGCAAGGGTCGGTTCGCTGGTGAACCAGTTGCTTGAATGCCACAGCATTTCGCCTTGTTCTTTTAGCACCGCGACAATTTCATCGGGACAATGCCCCAATGCGTTGACCGCAATGCCGCTGGTAAAATCAATATACTCGCGCCCGGTTTGATCCCATACCCGACAGCCTTTTCCTTTTACCGGAATAAAATCTGCCGGTGCGTAATTCTGGATCATCACTTGATCGAAAGTTTGTCTGGTATAGGTATTCATGTGGTTGTCCTTATTTTACATAGCGGATGGAATTTGCTTTCAGCATAATCCTAAATGAATATCTAGTCAAATTAATGAATAAAAATTCGTTAATTGGTGCCGCCGACGGTAATTCTGTCGATTTTTAATGCCGGTTGTCCGACTCCGACCGGTATGCTTTGCCCTTCTTTCCCGCACACGCCGATGCCGTGATCCAGCTCAACATTGTCCGCTACCATGGAAACATTTTGCATTACCTCAATGCCGCTGCCGATTAAGGTGGCACCTTTCACCGGTTTGGTAATTTTGCCTTTTTCGATTAAATAGGCTTCCGAGGTGGAAAAGACGAATTTACCCGAGGTGATGTCCACTTGCCCGCCACCGAAGTGTGGAGCGAAAATACCGCGTTCGACAGAGGCGATCAAATCGTCAAATTTGCTTTGCCCTGCCAGCATATAGGTATTGGTCATGCGCGGCATCGGCAAGTGAGCATAACTTTCGCGGCGCCCGTTGCCGGTCGGTTGCGTTCCCATTAAACGCGCATTCATTTTATCTTGCATATAACCTTGCAAAATACCGTCTTTAATCAGCACATTGCAGCGGCTCGGCACACCTTCATCGTCAATAGTCAGCGAACCGCGGCGATCCGGCAGGGTGCCGTCATCGACAATTGTGCATAGCGGTGAGGTGACCAGTTCACCGATTTTACCGCTGAACAGCGAGCTTTGCTTACGGTTGAAATCACCTTCCAAACCATGTCCCACCGCTTCATGTAACAATACGCCCGGCCAGCCTGCGCCTAGCACCACCGGCATTGCGCCGGCCGGTGCTGCCACGGCGCTAAGATTGATTAAAGCTTGACGAACCGCCTGTTTAGTGAAATAAACGGCACGAATTTCGCCCTGATAAGGCTGTAGGAACCAATCCAGCGCAAAACGCCCACCGGCACCGGCACCGCCGCGTTCACGTTTGCCGTCCTGTTCTACCAGCACGGACACCGATAGGCGCACCAGCGGGCGGATATCGGCTGCCAGCGTGCCGTCAGTTGCTGCGACTAATATTTCTTCATATACCGCGCTTAACCCCGCTGATACCTGTGTGACTCGAGGGTCTTCCGCTCGCGCGGTACGATCTACTAAATGCAGCAACTCGATTTTATCCGCTTTACTTAGACTATTGAGCGGATTCAGCGCGGCATAGCGTAAAGTCGGGTTGAGCGGATTAAAGACTTGCGGCGAGATCAACCGCTGCGCCTGTGATTGCGCGATGCCTTTCACCGCATCGGCACATTGCCGCAATGTCGTCAGATTAATTTGATCGGAATAGGCAAAGCCGGTTTTTTCACCGCTGACGGCACGCACACCGACTCCGCGATCAATATGAAAACCGCCTTCTTTGATGATGCCGTCTTCCAATACCCAGTTTTCATCCTGACTGAGCTGAAAATACAGATCCGCGTAATCAATATTGCGCCCGGAAAGACGATCAAATACATTGGGTAAGTCTTGCAACGATAAATGGCTTTGACCCAGTAGGGTTTGCGTTACTTTGTTTAACATAAATCTCTCATGAGTTGATGATCAGTCCGCCCCTTGAGAGCTGAACGGGCGGAATACCGAAATTACCGATTCGTTATGCTGATCATGATAATAATTAAATAAAATTTCCGGATAAATCAATGAGCGGCGTATTTATTTTGTCGGGCAGAATAAAAAGTGCGGTGCTTTTTTTCTCATTTTTTAATGCCGGCGCTTACATCACGACAACATCAAATTGCTCCTGATGATAAAACACTTCGGTTTTGATTTGAATCTGTTTGCCGATAAACACTTCCAGTTCCGCTACCAAGCCATGGCTTTCCTCGTTAATCAGATAATCCGCCACCGCTCTTGAGGCATACACCACAAACTGTTCGCTGGCAAATAGATGATGTACACGGATGATTTCGCGCATGATTTCATAACAGACGGTTTCCACGGTTTTCACCCTTCCGCGCCCTTTGCAGGCAGGGCATTCGCCGCATAATACATGTTCCAGACTTTCCCGCGTGCGCTTGCGGGTCATCTCCACCAGTCCGAGTTGGGTAAAGCCGTTGACACTGGTTTTTACCCGGTCTTTGGACAACGCTTCCTGTAACGATTCCAGCACCCGGGCACGGTGTTCTTCGGTTTGCATATCAATAAAATCAATAATGATAATCCCGCCCAGATTGCGCAGCTGTAACTGCTGCGCAATCGCTTTAGTCGCCTCAATATTGGTGTTGAAAATAGTTTCTTCCAGATTTCGATGACCGACAAATGCACCGGTATTGATATCAATCGTGGTCATGGCTTCAGTCTGTTCAATGATCAGATAACCGCCGGATTTTAAATTCACGCGGGTATCCAGGGCGGTTTGAATGGCCGCCTCTACACCATAGACATCAAATAATGGTTGACTACCGGAATACAACACCAGTTTATCCGTTAAGGTCGGCATAAATTCTTCAGTGAACTGTTTTACGTCGGTGAAGCATAGTTTTGAATCAATGCGGATTTTTTCCAGACCGGCACCGATAAAATCCCGCAGTACCCGTTGGGTCAGCGCCAGTTCGCCATATAACATGGAGCGGGTCGGATATTTACCACGCCGTTCCATCACTTTCCGCCACAAGCGCTTGAGAAAATCCGCGTCTTGTTTCAGATCCTCTTCCGTTGCGCCTTCGGCGGCGGTACGGATGATAAATCCGCCCAGCTCGTCGCACAGCGGCAATACCAGTTCTTTCAAGCGCCCACGTTCCGCTTCGCTTTCAATGCGTTGCGAAACGCCGACATGGCTGTTTTCCGGCATAAACACCAGATAGCGGGAAGGCAGCGTAATATCAGTGGTAAGCCGCGCGCCTTTGGTGCCGAGCGGGTCTTTCACCACCTGCACCACGATATCCTGCCCTTCGCGCACTAATTCGGCGATGTCTTTGACGATAAATTGTTTTTTCTCATTTTCATCAACGCATTCGGTATGCGAAACGATATCCGACGCGTGTAAAAAGGCGGCTTTTTCCAGCCCGATGTCTACAAATGCCGACTGCATCCCCGGCAGGACTCGAGTGACCCGCCCTTTATAAATGTTGCCGACTATTCCCCGTTTTGCCTGACGCTCAATATGAACTTCTTTCAAAATCCCTGTGTCAACTAACGCGATACGGGTTTCGTTCGGCGTTATGTTCACTAATAATTCAACAGATTCCATAATTAAAAATGAATTAAATTTATTATTTACCGAACATTAGTCTAGCGAAAAGGAAAATAGAATAATAGTACCAAATGGGGTAAAATGCGACCTTTGTCAAATTTTTATAAGATAAAATATGTTTTGTGAGGTCGTGATGTTTGGATGGGATCCGACGCTGATTACCTTTGTGGTTTATATTTTGGGGATGTTACTGATAGGGGTTTTGGCATATTATTATACCCATAGTTTGTCCGATTATATTCTTGGCGGACGCCGTTTAGGCAGTTTTGTCACTGCGATGTCGGCAGGCGCTTCGGATATGTCGGGCTGGTTGTTAATGGGGCTGCCCGGCGCCGTTTATCTGGCGGGGTTGGTGGAAGGCTGGATAGCCGTCGGGCTGACGTTAGGGGCATATTTAAACTGGTTGTTTGTTGCCGGGCGGCTGCGGGTTTATACCGAAATCAACAACAATGCCTTAACTTTGCCGGAGTATTTTCATCACCGTTTCGGTACTGACCGCTGTGCGCTGAAAATTGTCTCCGCTTTAGTGATTTTGGTCTTTTTCACGATTTATTGCGCTTCTGGTGTGGTTGCCGGTGCGAAATTGTTTCAAAATTTATTTTCTGTGGAATATTCCACCGCACTTTGGTACGGCGCCTTAGCCACCATTGCTTATACCTTTATCGGCGGCTTTCTGGCGGTCAGCTGGACGGATACCATTCAGGCTACCTTGATGATTTTCGCATTAATTCTCACGCCGGTGATGGTGATGATTACGCTGGGCGGCATTGACGGGTTAAGCGCGGTACTAAATCAGGCGGAAAGTGTGGCACATAAGGATTTTACCGATATGTTCGGCGGCACGACAACGTGGGGCTTGTTAAGCCTTGCCGCATGGGGGCTGGGCTATTTCGGTCAGCCCCATATACTGGCGCGTTTTATGGCGGCGGACAGCGTAAAATCCTTAACCAATGCGCGCCGGATCAGCATTACGTGGATGATTCTCTGTTTGCTTGGTGCCATAGGAATCGGTTTTTTCGGTATCGCCTATTTTTATGCTCAACCGCAAGTGGCGGCAACGGTAAACCATGAGCCGGAACAGGTGTTTATTGAACTGGCGAAATTGCTGTTCAACCCTTGGATCGCAGGCGTGCTGCTGTCCGCTATTTTGGCTGCGGTGATGAGTACCCTGAGCTGTCAATTGTTGATTTCTTCCAGCGCGATTAGTGAAGATTTTTACAAAGGCTTTATTCGCCCGCAGGCATCGGAAAAAGAGCTGGTTTGGTTGGGGCGTGCGATGGTGCTGCTGATTGCGGCCATTGCCATTTGGATTGCGCAGGATGAAAACAGCAAAGTGTTGCAGCTGGTACAGTTCGCGTGGGCGGGCTTCGGTAGCGCATTCGGGCCGGTAGTGCTGTTTTCTCTGTTTTGGAAACGCATGACGGCTTCTGCGGCAATGGCGGGAATGTTGGTCGGCGCGCTGACGGTGTTCGGCTGGAAAAGCGTGCTTGCGCCGAGCGGTATGTGGCACGACGTATATGAAATGATTCCGGGATTCGGTTTAGCTTGTCTGACGATTATGGTGGTATCCCTGCTTTCCGGCGCTCCGGAGCAGGCGGTTATTCACCGTTTTGAACAGGCAAAAAAGGCTTATAAAGAGGCATTATGATTGATTTTCGTCCTTTTTATCAACAAATAGCCGTCGGCGAGTTATCGCCGTGGCTTGAAACCTTACCGCTGCAATTGAAACAATGGGAAAAGCAGACCCACGGTGATTACGCCAAATGGGCGAAACTCATTGATTTTCTACCGCACTTGACGGCAGAGCGGGTTGATCTGAAAAGTGCGGTCAGATCCGAAAGCGATTCTGCACTGTCCGAAGGTGAGCGGCAGCGTATTATTCATCACCTCAAACAGTTAATGCCGTGGCGCAAAGGGCCTTATCATCTGCACGGCATTCATATTGACTGCGAATGGCGCTCGGATTTTAAATGGGAACGGGTGTTGCCGCATTTGGCGCCGTTGCAGGATCGTCTTGTGTTGGATGTTGGCTGCGGCAGCGGTTATCATATGTGGCGTATGGTCGGCGAGGGTGCCAAAATGGTGGTGGGGATTGATCCGACCGAACTGTTTCTCTGCCAGTTTGAAGCGGTGCGTAAATTACTGAACAATGACCGTCGCGCCAACCTGATACCGCTCGGCATTGAGCAAATGCAGCCGCTGGGCGTATTTGATACGGTGTTTTCTATGGGCGTGCTGTATCATCGCAAATCTCCGCTCGATCATCTTAGTCAACTGAAAAACCAATTGCGTAAAGGCGGTGAACTGGTGCTGGAAACGCTGGTGGTGGACGGTGATGTGAATACGGTGCTGGTGCCGGCGGATCGCTATGCCAAAATGAAAAACGTGTATTTTATTCCTTCCGTGGCGGCCTTGATCAATTGGCTGGAGAAAGCGGGATTTGAACATGTGCGTTGTGTGGATGTGGCGGTTACCAGCTTGCAGGAACAGCGTAAAACCGATTGGCTGGAAAATGAAAGCCTGATTGATTTTCTTGACCCGCAGGATCATAGTAAAACCATTGAAGGCTATCCCGCGCCGAAAAGAGCGGTGATTTTAGCCGATAAATAAAGTAGAAAAAATAGGTATAAAAATTCAGTATTATGTGCTTCTTGCGTAAAGGTTAAAATCAATCCCGGTAATAAAAAATACCTTTAATTCTATGATGAGTTAACGGTATTTTGTGGAAATAACGTCTAATACTCATTCTATTTTTTCACAAATTCTACTAAGCTAGGCTGCACAATACGTACATAATCTTGCGTATTTAAAATCACCGATTTTTCTAATGTGCCTGCGTTAAATGCCAGTTCATCATAGCGTTCCGTCAGGCTGGGATCGACAATTAAAAGCAAATCATCGTGAAAGCTAAATGGCGGAATTGCACCGAAGACACAATCGGTTAGCGTATTAACTTCATCAGGGCTGGCAAGGGAGGCTTTTGTGCCGCCAAGATGCGTGGCAATTAGGCTTAAATCCGCTTGATAATCCGCAGGCAAAATACAGAGTACCGCCTGTTTTACGCCATTGCCTTTCACTTTACAAACAAGGGCTTTTGCCCCTTGCCCGATTTTCGTCCCTCGCATTTTGGCGACTTCTTCCGATTTTCCTGCACTTGGGTGTTCAACCACACGAAAACGAGCCTGATGTTCACGTAAAAGTGCGGTTAATTTTTCAAACGTTTTTTCTGACATTGTGTTTCCTTAGTGATCCGATTTTAACCCTGCACCGCACATTGTGATAAGGCAGTCGGGTGTTTCGCCATATTGTTCGCAGTAGTGCAAGTAAGCGGCATAATTAGCCGCAGTGGTGTGTTCACAATATATGCCTTTTCGTGCGAGTTGTTGGCGTGCCGCCATAATTTTATCTTCGGGGGCGTGGATAAAACGGATTGGGTATTTTTCCGTATAAGCTAAAATTTCTTCTGCACGCATTGGTTCGCCAATGGCAATCCCTTCGGCGAGCGTTGGCTGCACGTTTACTTTTTCTGCAACATGTTTACCATTTTTGACCGCTTGTAGCAAAGGATCGCAATGTTCACTTTGTAGGGCAATAATGGTTGGGAATTCGTTGATTACACCGCTTTCGAGCAAATGCTCCAAGCCTTTTATCACGCCGATAAACAGCGTACCAGTTGCCTACTGGCACAACGATATGTTGTGGAATTCTGCCGAGTTGCTCAAAGGTTTCGTAGATATAGGTTTTTGTACCTTCATAGAAAAATGGATTGTAAACGTGATTGGCGTAATAGACACCTTCCTGCTCAACTTTGGCTCGGCATACGTCAGCACAATGATCGCGTGAACCTGCAATCACATTGGCTTTTGCACCGTGAGCTTGGATCATATTGATCTTTTTCGGTGATGTGCCTTCAGGAACAAAAATTTCACATTGGATACCTGCTTTGGCAGCATAAGCCGCCACACTGTTGCCCGCATTGCCACTGCTGTCCTGCACAATATTATCCACACCAATCGCTTTGCAATGGCTGATGAGAACCGCTGCTCCTCGATCTTTAAAAGAGAGCGTAGGCATAAAATAATCCATTTTGAGTAAGACATTTTTATCCAAACATACAATCGGAGTCATTCCCTCGCCAAGTGAAATCTCACGCCAAGATTCATCTTTTAACGCCATAAATTTACGATAACGAAATACACTCCATTCGCTATGATCAATCTCGTTGAGATCAAATTTAGGCGGTTGATAGGAGAGTTTCCACAAGCCTCCGCATTGGCATTTGGCTTGACGAGTCGTTACGTCTTCCGTTTTTCGGCATTTTGAGCAGATAAATTTCATCTTAATTCCTTACAGTAATTCAGCAATAGCATCAATTTCGATCAATGCGTGGTAATGTAAATTGCCACAAGGCACAATCGTGCGAGCAGGCTTATGGTCGCTGAAAAAATCGGCATAGAGTTGATTGACAATATCCCAATTGGCAATATCCGAAAGATAGACACGGCATTGCACCACCTGATTTTTCTGACATTTTGCCGCTTGTAAAACAGTCTCCAAATTGGCTAATGCTTGGCGAGTTTGAGCAACAATATCGCCTGTAATTTGTCCTTGTTCATTCATTGGCAGCTGCCCTGAAATATAGAGCATACCGTTAGATTTTATTGCAGGAGTATAATGCCCCTTACTTTGATTCGGTAAGATCATTTCCATTAGCGTTTACCTTTTATTTCATCAAGATAGCTATAAATAGTGACCTTATTCACACCTAATTTTTCCGCCACAATATCGATGCCGCCTTTCATTAAAAATATGCCTTTTTCTTCCATAAAACGCACTTTTTCGATTTTTTCATCACGGTTGAGATTTTTCGGCTGCGAATTGCCCAATACGCTATCAATTAAGCGGATCATCATTGCCGATAAGGGTAAATCTTCATTTGGTGCGGCGGTTTCTTTTTTCGGTAATTGCGGTAAAAAGCTTTGTAAATAGGCAATTTGGGCGGTGATTGGAGCCGTATCAATGTTAATGCACAATGCACCGATCAATTTGCGCTCAGGTTGTGCATCTTCATCAAAAATAAGCTGGGTTGAAGAACGGATGAGTTTCCCCTGAGATTCAAAGTAATAATTTGCTACAAAGTCATCTTTTAAACGGTCAGACATCATCACTTGTGTGACAAGATGGTCAAAATTTTGCCCGATTTGGCGATGCGTAACCGCCCCTGCTACATAGACAACGGAATGTTCAGGATCTGCCAAATCGTGCAAAACCACTTCGCATTCTTTACCCAGTGTTTGCACGAGCATTTCAGCGGTGGAAATATAAGGTTTGAGTTTTGGGTTCATCGATTTTTCTATTTTGGACGATTTCCATTTATTTTATATAAATTTTTCTATAAAACAATATTTATGTATAAAAATTTATATATTCGAAAATAATTCGTAACTATAGAAAATATCATTTAAAAAATCAGACTATATTTCTTTATTTATTCCTTAAATACTTCACGCTATGTTCTTGAACTGACTTTGTACCTTGCCATAAAAAAATCCCCATTAAATGTGTCATCAATGGAGATTGTTTATCTTAAATCTTGGTGCAACTGCTACATAATACTGAAAAATCCGCCCCCGATATTATTGTTGTGCAATATCTTAGGTGCGGATTGAAACATGTATTTATTGATAATACGGCGCTTAGGCGTAGTACATTTCAAATTCCACTGGGTGTGGCGTCATATTCAGACGTTCCACTTCTTTGCGTTTCATCGCGATAAAGGTGTCCACGAATTCCTTGCTGAACACACTGCCCTGAATTAAGAATTCATAATCTTTTTCCAGACTGTTGAGCGCTTCTTCCAACGAACTGGATACCGCAGGGATTTCTTTCAATTCTTCCGGTGGCAGATCATAAAGATTTTTATCCATAGCATCGCCTGGGTGGATTTTATTGATAATGCCGTCCAGACCCGCCATTAATAATGCGGAGAACGCTAAATACGGATTTGCCAACGGATCCGGGAAACGGGCTTCAATACGAATCGCTTTCGGGCTGGTAACTGCCGGAATACGGATTGAGGCGGAACGGTTGCTGGCGGAATAAGCTAGCAATACCGGTGCTTCAAATCCCGGCACTAGCCGTTTATAAGAGTTCGTGGACGGGTTGGTGAATGCGTTCAGTGCTTTTGCGTGTTTGATAATACCGCCGATATAATACAGTGCGGTTTCGGAAAGACCGGCATATTTATCGCCTTGGAAAATATTTTTGCCGTCTTTGCTCAGCGACATATTACAGTGCATACCCGAGCCATTGTCGCCGGTAATCGGTTTTGGCATAAAGCAAGCGGTTTTGCCGTGTTCGGCAGCGACGTTTTGTACCACATATTTATAAATTTGGGTTTCATCCGCTTTTAAAGTCAAGGAATTGAAACGGGTCGCGATTTCATTTTGTCCGGCAGTCGCCACTTCATGATGGTGTGCTTCGATTACTAAGCCCATTTCTTCCAACAGCAGGCACATTTCGGAGCGTAGATCGTGTGCGGTATCGTTTGGCGCCACAGCGCAATAGCCACCTTTTTTTAGCGGACGGTAAGCGTTATTACCGCCTTCGTAGCGTTTGTTGGTGTTCCATGCGGCTTCAATGTCGTCAACTACATAGGAATTGCCGTTCATAGACGTGTCGAAACGCACATCGTCAAATAAGAAGAATTCCGGTTCAGGGCCGAAGAATACGTTGTCAGCAATCCCGCTGGCACGCATATAGTTCTCTGCGCGGGCAGCGATTGAGCGCGGATCGCGATCATAACTTTGCATCGTGCTCGGTTCGTAAATGCTGCAACGAAGGGATAAAGTCGGGATTTGCGCGAAAGGATCAACAACCGCAGTTTCTGCGATCGGCATTAACAACATATCTGCTTTATTAATGGCTTTCCAGCCTTCGACGGATGAACCGTCGAACATTTTACCGTCTTCAAACAGGTCTTCATCGACCAGATTAACGGGCAGTGAAACGCCATGTTCTTTGCCTTTAATATCGGTAAATCGAAGAAGAACGAATTTGATGTCGTTTTCTTCGATCAATTTAAATACATTCGCAACAGCAGCTGCATTTGACATAAGATGATCCTCTATAAAAATAAGATAGGTGAGATTCGGGTGTCGTGTATTATAAAGCACGTTGCTAAAAATAGCATATCATTTATAAAAAACAAACGTCAGTTTGAAGATTGTTAATAAATTTATTGATTTTATGTTGTTTTATTTGATTTAAGATTAATTTTTTATATTTGTTTTAATTAAACTTGTTTTTATTGAATTTATACCGGGTTCACTATCATCTGGAGCCGTATTATTTAATAGCCCGGCGGCGGAAAAAGTTGTATAATCTGCGACCTTTCGAATAATGCCCACAGGTTGCGCATTGTCCGTTGCTTCAAGAATACCTTTATATTGAATGATTAAGAATACAAATGACAGAGACAATTGATATTAACAAATTGCGTAATATCGCAATTATCGCTCACGTTGACCACGGTAAAACGACGCTGGTGGATAAACTTCTGCAACAATCCGGTACGTTGGAAGCCAGCCGCACCGACGCCGACGAACGAGTAATGGATTCCAACGATTTGGAAAAGGAACGCGGAATTACTATTCTCGCGAAAAATACCGCAATCAACTGGAACGAGTATCGTATTAATATCGTAGATACGCCGGGACATGCGGATTTCGGCGGTGAAGTGGAACGCGTACTTTCCATGGTAGACAGCGTGCTTTTAGTGGTGGATGCCTTTGACGGTCCGATGCCGCAAACCCGTTTCGTTACGCAAAAAGCCTTTTCGCACGGGTTAAAGCCGATTGTCGTCATCAATAAAGTGGATCGCCCGGGCGCGCGTCCGGATTGGGTGGTGGATCAGGTTTTTGATCTATTCGTGAATTTGGGAGCCACGGACGAGCAGCTGGATTTCCCGATTATTTACGCGTCTGCGTTAAATGGTGTTGCCGGTTTGGAACACGAAGCACTGGCGGCGGATATGACGCCGCTGTTTGAAGCCATTGTCAAATATGTCGAACCGCCGAAAGTGGAACTGAATGCACCGTTCCAGATGCAGATTTCCCAACTGGATTACAACAACTATGTGGGCGTTATCGGAATCGGGCGCATCAAACGCGGCACGGTCAAACCGAATCAGTCGGTGACGATTATTGACAGCGAAGGTAAAACCCGCAACGGTAAAATCGGTCAGGTGCTGGGACATTTAGGCTTGCAGCGCTATGAAGAAGATTTGGCGCAGGCAGGTGACATTGTCGCGATTACCGGGCTGGGCGAGCTGAACATTTCCGATACCGTTTGCGATATTAATAATGTAGAAGCCTTGCCGGCACTAAGCGTAGATGAACCGACGGTTACGATGTTCTTCTGTGTGAATACCTCACCGTTCTGTGGAAAAGAGGGCAAATTCGTTACTTCCCGTCAGATTCTGGAACGTTTGAATAAAGAATTGGTGCACAATGTGGCATTGCGCGTGGAAGAAACGCAGAATCCGGACGAATTTCGGGTTTCCGGACGCGGTGAGCTGCATCTTTCCGTATTAATCGAAAACATGCGCCGCGAAGGCTACGAATTGGCGGTTTCCCGTCCGAAGGTGATTTACAAAGAAGAAAACGGGCGTAAACAGGAACCGTTTGAGCAAGTTACCATTGATATTGAGGAACAACATCAGGGTGCGGTAATGGAAGCCCTTGGAATCCGCAAAGGCGAAGTGAAAGACATGATCCCGGACGGCAAAGGGCGCACCCGTTTGGAATATGTTATCCCAAGCCGCGGTTTAATCGGTTTCCGCAATGAATTTATGACCATGACATCGGGAACCGGGCTGCTTTATTCCACATTCAGCCATTATGACGATGTTAAAGCGGGCGAAATCGGTCAGCGTAAAAACGGGGTGTTGATTTCCAATGCGACCGGCAAAGCGCTTGCCTACGCGTTATGGGGTTTACAGGAACGTGGTAAGCTGATGATTGATCACGGCGTAGAAGTGTATGAAGGGCAGATTATCGGTATTCACAGCCGTTCCAACGATTTAACCGTCAACTGTCTGCAAGGCAAAAAGCTGACCAATATGCGTGCTTCCGGTAAGGATGATGCGATTCAGCTGACCACGCCGATTAAGTTCTCCCTTGAACAAGCGATAGAATTTATTGATGATGATGAATTGGTGGAAGTCACACCGGTTTCGATTCGTATCCGTAAAAAACTCTTAACGGAAATGGATCGCAAACGCGCTAACCGCACTACGACCAGCACCAGTACACATTAAGCGTAAAAACAATGATAAAATCGACCGCACTTTTAAAGTGCGGTTTTTTTATCCGTTGTTTTTCCTGTCGAATATAAAAAAGTTCCGCATTTGAAATATCTTTTTCCCGTGCGAACTTTTCTTTTCCCCTTTCGTCTAATCCCGACGTAGTATTCCGTGAATTTATTAGGATTTTTATGTTTCGATTTCCTCGTTTGCATTTAACCAGTTCAGCGTTAATTGCGCTGACCGCGCTGTATTTTACCTTAGTGTTGAATTACGCCTTTTATAGCAAGGTACTGACACTTCATCCGTTTGGCGGTAAAGCGGAAGATTATTTTTTATTGACCGTACCGTTCTTTGTTTTCTTTACCCTAAATGCGGTGTTTCAACTGTTGGCATTGCCGCTGCTGCATAAAATCATTATGCCGCTGTTGCTGATAATCAGTGCCGCCATTGCCTACAGCGAAGTGTTTTTAGACGTTTATTTCAGCACTGATATGCTGGAAAATGTGTTGCAGACCACGCCGGCGGAAAGCGCGCGCATGGTAACCTGGCAATATCTCTTATGGCTGGCGGTATTCGGCGTGATTCCCGCTTTGCTGTATGTTGCAGTGAAGGTGGATTATCGTCGCTGGTTTATGGAAATCACCTACCGAATCGGAGCGGTTGTGCTGTCCGCGCTGGTGATTGTGGGCATTGCGAAGTTTTTCTATCAGGATTACGCCGCGTTCGTACGTAATAACAAACCGGTGGTCAATTTAATCCTGCCGTCGAATTTTATTACCGCCGGCATAAATGAAATCAAACGTCTGCGTGATGCAAACCGCCCTTATGAACAAATCGGTCTGGATGCGCGGCAGGCAAAACCGGATCCGTATCGCCATTTCACCGTGATTGTCGTCGGTGAAACCACCCGCGCACAAAACTGGGGATTAAATGGTTATGCGCGCCAGACTACGCCGAAACTGGCTGCGCGCGGTGATGATGTGATTAATTTCAGACAAGTAACCAGTTGCGGTACAGCCACGGCGGTATCGGTTCCCTGTATGTTCTCTTATTTAAACAAAGATCAGTATAACGGCTCGAAGGCGGAAAAAATGGATAACCTGTTGGATGTATTGCAGCGTGCCGGTGTCAATATTTTTTGGCTGGATAACAACAGCGATTGTAAAGGGGTTTGTCTTCGCGTGCCGAATGAAACCGTGAATATGACGCTGAAAGACTATTGTACCGAAGGTGAATGTTTGGATGAGGTGCTGCTGCGGGATTTTGATAAGATTTTGAATGAAAGCACGAAAGATACGGTGCTGATTTTGCATACTATCGGCAATCACGGTCCGACGTATTATGAACGCTATACGCCGGAATATCGTCAATTTTTGCCTACTTGTGATACCAACCAAATTCAAAATTGCAGCAATGAGCAGTTGGTAAATACCTATGATAACGGCATTTTGTATATTGATAACTTCTTAAATACGGTAATCAGCAAGCTGGAACATCGTGACGATTTGGAAAGTGCGGTCTATTATGTGTCTGATCACGGCGAATCGCTGGGTGAGAACGGTATGTATTTACACGGCACGCCTTACGCTATCGCACCGGAACAGCAAACGCGGGTACCGATGATATTCTGGTTTTCCAATACTTGGAAAAAGAATGAAGGCGTTGATTTAAATTGCCTGCGAGAAAGAGCGAAAACACAAACCTTTTCTCATGATAACCTGTTCAGTACCGTCATCGGCATGATGGATATGAATCTGAAAACCTCGGTTTACCACCCGCAGTTAGACATTCTGGCAAGCTGTAAGCGCCAGTAAAATAAACGCGCCGCCGTATTTGTTGCGGCGCATTTTAAAGTGCGGTTATTTTTTTGTTTGTTTTTGTAACAGATAATCCAACACTACCTGATGATGATCGGCGGTTTTAAATTTGTCAAAGACGTGTTCGATTTTGCCCTGTTCGTCAATCAAAAAGCTGATGCGGTGAATGCCGTCAAAGGTACGCCCCATAAATTTTTTCTCGCCCCATACGCCGAACTGGTCGGCAACCTGATGCTCCGCATCAGAAAGCAGAGTAAAATTCAGCGCTTTTTTCTGTTCAAAAGCGGCTAATTTGTTCGGGCTGTCGGGGCTGATGCCTAAAATAACTACGCCTAATTTGTCCAGTTCGCTTTTACTGTCGCGTAGTCCGCAGGCTTGTGTGGTACAGCCCGGGGTTAGCGCTTTGGGATAGAAATAAACCAAGACTTTTTTGCCCTGAAAATCCGTTAGGCAAACTGAAGTATTGTGCTGGTTCGGTAAACAAAAGTGCGGTGCGAAATCGCCGACTTTTAAACGGTTCATTTAAAATCTCCTTAAAAAAGTTGTGCCATATCTAAAAAATAGAAAAAATCGCTTGCAAATTATGGCTATTTTAGCGATCTTAAAGAAACTTTTTCAAGCAAACTCAGCACGAATAACAAAAATAAATCGGGAGGTTTTTATGGCTGCAAATAACCCTTTATTTTACGGTAGTATTACCGCGTTGGTCACACCGATGGATAACCACGGCGAAGTGGATTTCGACGCATTGGAAAAACTGGTTGAATATCATGTGGCGGCAGGTACGCACGGCATCGTTTCGGTCGGCACTACCGGCGAATCTGCCACCTTAAGCATTGAAGAAAATGTGAAAACCATTTTAAAAACTGTCGAATTTGCTGCCGGACGCATTCCGGTGATCGCCGGTGCCGGTGCGAATGCAACCAGTGAAGCGATCACCATGACGAAGCTGTTGAACGACAGCGGTGTGGCGGGATGTTTGTCCGTGGTACCTTATTATAATAAACCGACACAGGAAGGCATGTACCAGCATTTTAAAGCCATTGCCGAGTGTACTGATTTACCGCAGATTCTTTATAATGTGCCGGGGCGCACCGGCAGTGATATGCAGCCGGAAACTGTGGGGCGGTTGTCTGAAGTAAAAAATATCGTGGCGATTAAAGAAGCGACCGGCGATGTCAGCCGCGTAGCGAAAATCAAACAGCTTGCCGGTGAAGATTTTATTGTATTAAGCGGAGACGATGCGACCGGTCTGGAAAGCATGAAAGCCGGTGGCGAAGGGGTGATTTCCGTTACCAATAATGTGGCGGCGGCGGAGATGGCGAAAATGTGCAATCTTGCGCTGGCAGGTAAATTTGATGAGGCGGAGGCAATCAATCAACGCTTAATGGCACTGCATAAAAACCTGTTTATTGAATCTAACCCGATTCCGGTGAAGTGGGCATGTTATAAGCTCGGGCTGATTCCGGAACCGGTACTGCGTTTGCCGCTGACGACTTTAAGTGACGCCGCCCAGCCGAAAGTGATCGAAGCGTTAAACAGCGCCGGTCTGTTATAAACCGACTTATGTTATTATCTTAGGGTCTGCACGCATGAGTGTAGGCCCTAAACTTTTTGTTTCTTTTATTGTCAAACAGTGACGAAAATATCGCGAAAGACGGCGCAATCCGTTTCGACTTGAACCTGAGGAATAAATGTATGAAAAAGTGGTTACTTACCGCAACGATTTTAGCGACTTTGACGGCTTGTTCTGCAAGTAACGAGAGTAAGCAGCAGTCAAATGATAATTTTGAGGAAAAAAGCCGTGAACTGCCTGCCTTTGCACCGCTGGCAAGCGGCGGTGTGAATTTGCCGAAACAGGATCAAACCTATCAGTTGCCGCAGGTGAACATTAAACAAGGTCAACGCGTGGATATTCGCCCGCCGACAATGCCGATCGCGATGATTCATAATTCAATTGCTCAATTTGACGGCGAGCGTTCACTGATTGTTTATCCGCTGGAGAAGCAAAATGTCTATAATTTAAAACAGGTGGAACGCCTGCTGAAAGAACAGGGGATTGCTTATTCGGCGGAAAATAGCCAGATTTTGACTGACTGGGCACCGACCGGGCGCGCCGATGAGGTGGGCGATACCCAAATCCGTTATCGCATTGAGCAGGTTGCCACTCGCGATGCGAGCGCTTTGACCGTTTCCGTGCAGCAAATGAAACGTGACGGCATTATTTTTACGCCGAATGCCACCGATAAGCAACGTTATAGTTCGGATCGCTTGAATCAATTGATCGGCGAGTTGAATTCGGCATACCGCAAACAGCAGCAAGATTTACATAATGCGGCGCACACACCGGTGCCGTCCGCATTGACGACGGATACCAACGGACGGGTGGCGTTGGTGCTGGGCGCGGATTTTAATTATGCTTGGGCAAGATTGGGTGAAACATTGTCTCTGCTCGGTTTTGCAACCGAATCGGAAAACGGCGGTCGCGGCTATCGCGAATTAAAATACAAGCCGCTGGATGCGCAGGAATGGTTGCGTTTTGGCGTAACACAACCCGATTTAGAAAAAGGTACTTATTCTATGCAGCTCAGTTCGCTCGGCAAGCAAAGTGCGGTGGTGATTTCTGATGAAGACGGCAAGGCCTTATCCGGCGATCAGGCGCAAGGCGTTTATCAAGCACTGCAGAATATCTTAGCCAAGTAACTCAATCGGCGGCGAACAGCGCGTTTTGCCGCCATCATATCGGCTCATCTCTTGCTAAAATTGTTGCGAAAAAATACCGCACTTTAATGTAAAGTGCGGTATTTTTTTGTTATTTTTTAATCGGATAGGGCCCCTTTTGCCAACTGTGGCGATTATTTTTTCTTGGCGTATTTAAGCGAGTCGATCGCCACTGCCAGAATAATAATGCTACCTTTGATAATGTATTGCCAGTAAGGGTTGACGCCGATGTAGGTTAAACCGTAGTTGATTACAGTGAAAATTAGCACCCCGGTTACTACTCCGATAATGGTGCCGACACCGCCGGCAAAGGACACGCCACCCACCACGCAGGCTGCGATGGCATCCATTTCATACATAAAACCCAGGTTATTGGTTGCGCTGCCGATTCGACCGGCTTCCAGCATGCCGCCGAAAGCGTAGAATACGCCAGCTAAGGTGTAGATAACCAACAGATTGCGAACAACATTGACGCCGGAAACCCGTGCCGCTTCAGGATTGCCGCCGATAGCAAAGATATTTTTGCCGAAGCGGGTTTTGTTCCACAATATCCACATGATAATCGTCGCAATCACCGCATAAATGGTGATGTAGGATAACTTAAAGGAACCGAGTCGGAAAAATCCCTGTGCGAAGGTGGAGAAGTTTTCAGTAAAACCGGCGATTGGGGAGGAACCCACCGCGTCATAGTAAAGCGAGTTGATACCGTACACAATAATCATGGTTCCCATGGTGGCGATAAACGGAGTAACGTTTAACACCGCAATAACGAACCCGTTGAGCAGACCGATAGCGGCACCGACCGCACAAACCAGCAGAATAACAAGTGGAATCGGCATTTCCGGTAAATCCGGGAATACGCGGTTCATATTTTCCATCGATTGAAGCATGGTCGCCGAAACCACCGCCGCCAACCCGACTTGACGACCGGCGGACAGGTCGGTACCTTGTACCACCAATAAACCGGCAATGCCCAACGCAATAATCAGACGAACGGAGGATTGGGTCAGAATATTACTGAAATTCATCAAGTTTAAGAATGTCGGATCCTGCGAGATAATAATTAAAAGCAGGAGCAGCAATACGAAGTAAATTGCATTTTGTTTAAAAAAGTCCCACGTTTTATTTTGTTTAACAGCCATAACAATATTCCTTTTTTACGCTTGTTATAAATATTTGGCAGCAAGCTGCAAAATCTGTTCCTGCGAAGTTTTCGCCGTTTCCACGATACCAGCGACCTTACCGTTGCTCATCACGAGAATACGGTCGGTAATGCCCAACAATTCCGGCATTTCGGAAGAAATCATGATAATGCCCTTATCTTTTTGGGCGAGCTGCATGATTAACTGATAAATTTCATATTTTGCGCCGACATCGATCCCGCGGGTCGGTTCGTCCAGCATCAGAATTTCCGGCTGGGTCAGCAACCAACGACCGATAACCACTTTTTGCTGATTGCCGCCGGACAGCGAGCCGATAGTTGTTCTGTGAGACGGCGTTTTTACATTCATCGCATCGATCACCCATTGAGTATCGCTTTTCATTTTCTTATTACTGAGCAATCCCCATGAACTGATATAAGATTTCATGTTAGAAATCAATGAGTTGAATTCAATACTTAGATTGGCGTAAATCCCGGTGGAACGGCGTTCTTCGGTCACCAAAGCAAAACCGTTGTTAATGGCTTCAAGTGCGGTGTTATTTTTCACAGTTTTGCCATGTAGCTTGACCGAACCGCCGCTGCGTTCCCGTACGCCGAAAATGGTTTCGACGATATCGGTTCGTTTCGCTCCCACCAGACCGGCGATGCCCAAGATTTCGCCCTTACGCAGTTCAAAACTGACATCTTGAATCGACGGCTGATTTTTGGCGGTCAGATTTTCAACCTGCAAAATCACTTCTTTCGGCGTATTGGTTTTTTCCGGAAAACGCTGGGTTAATTCACGCCCGACCATCATGGCGACGATACTGTCCATGGTCGAGCCTTTGACCGGTACGGTGTTGATCCATTTACCGTCGCGCAAAATGGTGATTTCATCGCAAATTTTGAAGATTTCGTCCATTTTGTGTGAGATATAAATAATACCGCAGCCGCGATTTTTGAGCTTGCCGATAATTTTAAACAAATGATCGACTTCTTTTTCCGATAATGAGGAGGTCGGTTCATCCATAATTACGATTTTTGCGTTATAGGAGAACGCCTTGGCAATTTCGATCATCTGCATTTGGGAAACCGACAGATTGGCCACTTTTTCTTTCGGATCAATATGAATGTCCAGCTCGTCGAAAATCGCTTTGGTATCCCGGTACATTTTGGCGTGATCAACAAACGGCCCTTTTAACGGATAACGGCCCAACCACAGATTATCCATTACATTACGTTGACGTACCAGATTCAGTTCCTGGTGCACCATGGAAATACCGTTTTCAAGCGCTTCTTTCGATGTTTTAAAATTAACGGGTTGATTTAAAAATAGAATTTCGCCTTCATCTTTGGCATAAATACCGAATAAGCATTTTAACAATGTGGATTTGCCCGCGCCGTTTTCCCCCATTAGGGCGTGCACCGAATGCGAACGGACGGTCAGATTGGCGTGATCCAGCGCTTTAACCCCGGGAAAGGATTTGCTGACGTTCGTCATGGTGAGCAGCACTTCGCTGTCTTGAGTTTGAGTGTGTACTGTCATCTCCAACCTCACAGAAAAGGGGAGACAAAGCTCCCCTGAAGATTACGACTGTTATTTTAAAAAGTCAGCTAAATTATCGTTATCAATACCAACGTAAGGAATACGCACCACGCGTTCCTGTAAATTCCAGTTAGTGCCTTCGGTCGCTGTTTTGCCGTGTGCCAGATTATCGGACAACTGCACGACGGCTTTTGCCTGATTGACACCGTCATTGAGCACAGTACCGGCAATTTCACCTTTCTTAATCAACTGCAACACTTCCGGTAAAGCATCCACACCGAAAATCGGTAATTTTTTACCGTGCGCTTTGGTTGCTTCCAGCGCGCCCATTGCCATACCGTCGTTATTGGTGATAATCACTTCGATATCGTTTGCCTTGGAACTGGATAACCACGCGTCGGTTTTATCTTTCGCCATCGCCGCATCCCACATACCGGTATCAATAAACAACTGTTCGGTCTGAATGCCTTGTGCGTTTAGCTGCTCGATCACGTATTTGGTACGCGCTTCCGCATCAGGATGTCCCGGTTCGCCTTTCAATAATACATATTGGATTTTGCCGTCTTTATTTAAATCATACGCAGGGTTGGCTTTCCAGTGTTTGGCAATCAGGTCACCTTGGATCATACCGGACTCTTTCGGATCAGTCCCCACATAATAGGCATTTTCATAGCTGCCGATGGCTTTGGCGCCCGGGTCTTTATTAAAGAATACCACCGGGATATTATCAGGTTTGGCTTTATTGATGATAGTTTGCGCAGCCGCCGGGTCAACAAGATTGATTGCCAAGGCTTTTACGCCGCGGGAAAGTAATACATCAACTTGGTCATTTTGAATGGATTGCGCATTTTGCGAATCGTTCATCAGTAACTCAACACCTTCAAGTTGTTTCGCTTCTTTGTCGATTTCTTTACGCATTAATGACATAAAGTTATCGTCATATTTGTAAATGGTTACACCGATACGGGTTGCCGCTTGTGCCGCAGTGGCGGCAACGCCCAAACCTACCGCTAAAGCGACCGCACTTAATACTGTTTTTTTCATAAAAACACTCCTCGAGTACATTGATGACCAGTTGATTGCTGTTACTCTGTTAATCTCAGCTGATACCAGAGCAACTTGGATTGAGAGAATATAGGAAAAGTGGTCGGAAGACTGTGATCGCTCTCACAATTATGAAAACGATTACAAAATGATATCGAAAAATGTGAGGCGGATCACGACTTAGGCGAAATTAGCGGTGGAAAAACGTCTGACTAAGGTCGGATTAAACTGAATATGTTCAGGGGTTTTGATGGTGTTATCGACTAAACTTAGCGCTAAATTAGCGGCATAAGTTGCCATTAAATCAATAGGATAGCGAATCGTGGTGAGTTTTGGGATCAGATATTTGGCAATCGGCATATCATCAAAACCGATAATGGAAAACTGTTTCGGCACATTGATGTTGTTTTCACTCAAAACGGAAATTGCGCCCGCAGCCATACTGTCGTTATAGGCCACTACCGCGGTCAGATCGGAGTTATAGCTAAGCAGATTGATCATTGCTTCCTCTCCGCCTTCAAAATCGGGGCTGCTGTGTGCGATAGCATGGGCTTTGACCGAAAGCGCATAATGCTTAAGCGCGCTCAAATAGCCTTCAATTCTTTCCGCCTCATCGGTAATTTTATGATTGGAACCGATGTAACCGATATTTTTATGTCCCAAACCAATCAGCATTTCGGTGGCGGAAAAGGTGCCTTTTCGGTTATCCAGACTGACACAGCGCTTTTCATAACCCCGTACGATGCGGTTGATAATCACCATGCCAGGAATTTTACTCAGATAATCGCGCAATTCATCGTCGCTGAGCGCTTTAGAATGTACCACCAGACAGCTACAACGCTTGCGCAGTAGCGTATCAATGGCTTTGCGTTCTTTTTCCGCATTATGATAACCGATGCCGATTAAAATGGTTTTCTGATGTTCTTCGGCGACTTTATCCACCGCTTTGACCAGAATGGCAAAGAACGGATCGGTCACATCCGTTACCACGACACCGATGGTTTCCGTATTTTGCAAGGCGAGCGCCTGTGCGTTGGCATTAGGGCGATAGCCCAGTTTTTCCACCGCGCTTTGCACAGCCAGACGTGCTTTTTTACTGGATGAAGGATGATTATTCAATACCCGGGAAACGGTGGCAACCGAAACACCGGCTTGTTCCGCCACATCGCGAATCGTAATCATAGCATTTTCCTGCATTTTTATCTTAATCCGAAGCTTATATGATATACAAAATCGCTAAAATTGAAAGCGGTTACGCTGAAAAATAACGTTCAATTTATAAAAAAAGCCGACTTTTTTCCTATTTTGTGATCTGGATAATGGTTTATTTTTTTTTATCTGTTATCTTATGCAGCAATATTTTTGTAACCGTTTTCAGTAAGAGGTGATTATGACAGAGCAATTTATCCCGACTGAGCATCCGCATCGTCGTTATAATCCGTTAACGGAACAATGGGTGTTGGTCTCACCCCACCGCGCTAAACGCCCTTGGCAGGGGCAGCAGGAGAAAACCGCGGAAGAGCATAAACCAAGCTATGATCCTGCCTGCTATCTCTGTCCGGGCAACACACGGATTAGCGGTGAACAAAACCCGACTTACCGTAAACCTTTCGTCTTTAAAAATGATTTTTCTGCCTTGCTGGAAGATACGCCGGCACCGCCGGAAAGTGTCGATCCGCTGTTTAGAACCGCACCGGCGCGGGGGGAAAGCAGAGTGATCTGTTTTTCACCGGATCACAGTAAAACGCTGCCGTTGCTCAGCATAGATGAAATCAACGATGTGATTTTGGTGTGGCAGCAACAGCTGAATGAGCTCGGAGAGAAGTATCAATGGGTCCAAATTTTTGAAAATAAAGGCGCGGCAATGGGCTGTTCAAACCCGCATCCGCACGGACAGATCTGGGCTAACAGTTTTTTACCCAATGAAGTGGCGCGCGAAGACATCGCGCAACGCAACTATCTGCGCCGGCACGGTTCGGTGCTTTTGCTTGATTATGTCCGGCGTGAGTTGGCGCTGAAAGAACGCATTGTAACGGAAACCGAACATTGGGTGGCGTTAGTGCCTTATTGGGCGGTCTGGCCGTTTGAAACGCTGTTGTTGCCGAAAGCGCATATTATGCGGCTAACCGAGTTGGACGCTGCACAGCGCCGCGATCTGGCGCTGGCGCTAAAAACCTTGACCACAAAATACGACAACCTGTTTGAAGTGTCTTTTCCGTATTCTATGGGCTTTCATGCCGCACCGTTTAATCATGAAAACAACGAACACTGGCAGCTGCACGCGCATTTTTACCCACCGTTATTACGTTCGGCAACGGTGCGCAAATTTATGGTCGGCTACGAAATGTTGGGTGAAAGCCAGCGCGATTTGACCGCAGAACAGGCGGCGGAGCGTCTGCGCGCACTCAGCGAACGGCATTATACGCAAAAATAACTATCACGGCGACCTTTCAGTGTTTTCAACATATTGATTTATTTGGAGAATATTATGACCCCTCAACAAAGTGCAATGCGACTATTTAACGAAAAATTCAACCGCACTTGTGAACTGACCGTTTATGCGCCCGGTCGAGTGAATATTATCGGCGAACACACCGATTACAACGACGGCTTTGTGATGCCTTGCGCGATTAATTACGGTACGGCAATCAGCGGTGCGAAGCGGGAAGACAATCTATTTAGGGTTTATGCGGCGGATTTTGAACAATTTGATACGTTTTCTCTGGATCAGGCAATTGTGCCGAATACGGCGGAAAAATGGACGGGTTATGTGCGCGGCGTGGTGAAATTTATTCAGGCGCGCTGTCCGACGTTTAAGCTGGGGGCAGATTTGGTTATCAGCGGGAATGTGCCGTTATCCGCCGGTTTAAGCTCTTCCGCCTCGCTGGAAGTGGCGGTCGGTAAATTCTGCCAGCAGCTCGGCGATTTACCGCTGACTGATACGGATATTGCGTTGATCGGGCAACAGGC
The DNA here is from genome assembly GCA_000752995.2 of Haemophilus massiliensis. Classification (GTDB taxonomy): domain Bacteria; phylum Pseudomonadota; class Gammaproteobacteria; order Enterobacterales; family Pasteurellaceae; genus Necropsobacter; species Necropsobacter massiliensis_B. Next base: position 490,477 of record LM994636.1, read on the forward strand.
GGAAAATCAATTTGTCGGCGCCAACTGCGGCAATATGGATCAGCTGATTTCCGCGCTGGGGCAAAAAGATCATCTCCTGCTGATTGATTGCCGCACGCTTGCCGCCACACCGACGCCGGTGCCGGAAAATGTGGCGGTGATGATCGTCAATTCACACGTAAAACATGATCTGGTCAGCGGCGAATATAATACGCGCCGTCGGCAGTGTGAGCGCGCCGCGGCATTTTTCGGAGTCAGCGCGTTGCGTGATGTTTCGCTCGAACAGTTCAAATGCCAAGAGCAGGCGTTGATTGCACTGGATGCGGAAACGGCGAAACGGGCGAAGCATGTCGTGACCGAAAATCAGCGCGTGTTGGAAGCGGTTGAGGCTTTGCAGCAAGGCGATTTATCCCGATTAGGCAAGCTGATGGCGCAATCGCACACCTCAATGCGTGATGATTTTGAAATTACCGTGCCGGAAATTGATTATCTGGTTGAACTGGCGCAGCGCGCAATCGGCGACAGCGGCGGGGCGCGTATGACCGGCGGCGGTTTTGGCGGTTGTATCGTGGCGTTGGCGCCGGTCGATAAAGTGGAGGCGGTGCGTAAAATCATTGCCGATAATTACGAAAAACAAACCGGGCTGAAAGAAGACTTTTATGTATGTACCGCTTCACAAGGAGTCAGCGTATGTTAAGAGAGTATGCACAAGCGACGGCGCCGGACGGTCGACCGTTTCGCATTTTCACCTTAACCAATGGCGCAGGTATGCATATTAGTGTCATGGACTGGGGCGCCAGCTGGCTTTCCTGCTGCGTGCCGGTGAACGGACAGACACGAGAAATGCTGCTGGGCTGTAAACCGGCGGATTATCCGCGCCAGCAGGCTTATCTGGGGGCCAGTATCGGGCGTTATGCCAATCGGATTGCCGGCGCGCGTTTTCGCTTAAATGCTGAAACGGTGAAACTTACCGCCAATCAGGGCGCACATCAGTTGCACGGCGGCTGCGGGTTTGATAAGCGGCGCTGGGCGGTGGAAAAGTGCGGTGAAAATTTCGTGCGTTTTTGCCTTTTTTCAGCGCACGGCGATCAGGGCTTTCCGGGCAATCTACAGGTTTCCGTAACTTATCGTTTAACCGAGGATAACCGCGTACAGATAACATTTGACGGGCTGGCGGATCGCGATACGCCGCTGAATCTGACCAATCATGCCTATTTTAATTTAAACGATGCGCGGCGCGGTACGGACATCCGCGGGCATGCTTTGCAGCTGAATGCGGATTATTTTTTACCGGTGGACAGCGACGGCATTCCTAATGCGCCGTTGAAATCGGTACAATATACCAGCTTTGATTTTACTGAAGAAAAGCCTATCGGGCTGGATTTTATGCAGGAAGAGCAGCGGCTTACTAAAGGGTATGATCACGCTTTTTTGCTTAATCCGCAAACGGACAAACCTTGCGCAATACTGACCGCACTTGACCGTTCGGTGAGTTTGCAGGTATTTACTTCACAGCCGGCACTGCAAGTATATAGCGGAAATTATCTTGCCGGCACACCGAATCGTGATGGCGGCGAGTATGCCGACTATGCTGGCATCGCGCTGGAAACGCAGGCGCTGCCGGATACCCCGAATCATCCTGAATGGCTGCGTTTTGGCGGCATCAGCAAAGCCGGACAACCGTATCGACACTGGACGGAATATCGCTTTTGCTAGTGTTGTTTGATAATGACTTCGCCTTCGGCAAATCCGGAGGCGTTTTTATTTTGCGATCAATGATAAAATATGATAATTTTCCACTGTCGATACGACGGCAATGTTTTAACTAAACTATGAACAACGAAGAAAATTCAAACCAATCTGAAAATACCGCTAAAAAAAATTTTTTCCAATCTCTTTTCGGACGCTTTTTCCAAGGCGAACTTAAAAACCGTGACGAATTGGTGGAAGTGATCCGAGATTCCGAACAGAATGAATTAATCGATCTGGACACGCGTGAAATGATCGAAGGTGTGATGGAAATCGCCGAATTGCGCGTGCGCGATATTATGATCCCGCGTTCGCAGATTATCTTTATTGAAACCTCGCAGGATCAGGATTCTTGCCTGCAAACCATTATTGAAAGTGCGCATTCCCGCTTCCCGGTGATTAACGGTGAGCGTGACAATATCGCCGGGATTTTGCATGCCAAAGATTTACTCAAATTTCTGCATTCCGATGCACAAGAATTTGATTTGTTGCCGTTGTTGCGTCCAGCGGTGATTGTGCCTGAAAGCAAGCGAGTGGATCGCATGTTGAAAGATTTCCGTTCCGAACGCTTTCATATGGCGATTGTGGTGGACGAATTCGGGGCGGTGTCCGGGCTAGTGACGATTGAGGATATTCTGGAGCAGATCGTCGGTGATATTGAAGACGAATTTGATGAGGAAGATGTGGTGGATATTCGCCAGCTCTCACGTCATACCTATACCGTGCGCGCCCTGACGGATATTGATGATTTCAATCAGCAATTCAGTACCCGCTTTGCCGATGAGGAAGTGGACACCATCGGCGGCGTGGTGATGCAGGCGTTCGGTTATCTGCCGAAACGCGGTGAGGAAATTACGCTGGACAATCTGGAATTTAAGGTGACGTCGGCAGACAGCCGCCGTATTATCCAACTGCGTGTGACCGTACCGGATGCACAGCTGGCGGAAATGGAAAAAGCGGAAGAAAAGACTGACGATCATTCATGAAAAATTATGTTATCTATTTTATCGCGTTAATCAGCGGGGGATTGGGCGTATTCGCCTTTTCTCCTTTTGATCTGTGGGGCGTTGCTTACCTGTCGTTAATCGGTTTGCTATTTGTGGCAAAAACGGAACGAAAAAAGACCGCACTTTTCGGTGCCTTTTTATGGGGAATGAGTTTTTTCACCTTCGGCGTAAACTGGCTGCACGTCAGTATTCACCAATTCGGTGGGGCGCCGCTGCTGATTAGCTATTTGCTGGTGGCGTTGCTGGCGGCGTATTTGTCTTTATATCCGCTGCTGTTTGCCTATTTGGTGCAGCGCTTTCAGGTGCGCGGCGCGGCGGTTTTCCCGGTGATTTGGACATTGACCGAATTTTTGCGCGGCTGGTTGTTTACCGGTTTTCCGTGGCTGCAATTCGGTTATACGCAGATTGACAGCCCCTTTGCCGGGCTGGCGCCGCTGTTCGGCATAGAAGGACTGAGTTTTTTTGTGATGTGGGTAAGTGCGGTGCTTTTCAGCATCGTTTCCGCGCTGCTGAACACGCCGAGAAAGCTGAATATCGCGCTGGCTCATACTGTTTTGCTGCTTGTGATTGGCGGATTAAGCGCGCTTTCTTCCAACTTGGATTATGTGCGCAAGGTGGAAGATAAAGCGCTGAACATTAGTCTTGTGCAGGGGAATATCGAACAGAATTTGAAATGGGATCCCGCCTATGCTTATCAAACCTTTGAGATTTACAGTAAATTAATCAATCAACAGCTGGGGAAAACTGATCTGATTATTCTGCCCGAGGCGGCGCTGCCGGTGTGGGAAAATGAGATTCAGCCGTTTTTCGATACCTTACAACAGGCGGCGCAACAGGCGGGCAGTGAGCTGCTTATCGGCACGGTGTATGAAGACGAAACGCGCGGTAAGCTATTAAATTCCATTATCAATATCGGTAATCCGACATTGCCTTATCGCCCCGATACGGCAAACCGTTACAGTAAACATCATCTGGTACCTTTCGGCGAATATGTACCGCTGGAACATTTACTGCGCCCGCTGGGCACTGTGTTTAATCTGCCGATGTCGGCTTTTCAGGAGGGCGATAAAATTCAGCTGCCACTGTCGGCTAAAAACCGCCGTTTTACTCCGGCGATTTGTTATGAAATTATTTTCGGCGCCCAGCTACAGCAGAATCTGACAGCGGAAAGCGATTTTATCCTAACGATTTCCAACGATGCTTGGTTCGGCGACAGCATCGGTCCGTGGCAGCATTTACAAATGGCGAGAATGCGCGCGCTGGAAACCGGTAAACCGGTGATTCGTGCCACAAACACCGGCATTACGGTATTTATTGACGAAAAAGGCAAAATTGTCGCGCAGGCGCCGCAATTTACCGAAACCGTACTGACTCACCGCATCGCCCCAACAGAAGGCAAAACGCCTTATGCCGTATTGGGTACAATGCCGTTATATCTGTTAAGTATATTGCTGATTTTATTGCGGGGAGTGAGCGTTGTGATCAAACGCCGACTGATAAAAAGTGCGGTCTGAATTTTCCGCGTTTCACCGAAACACCAAGTATCGGACTTGGTGTTCATCACGCACATCCGTTAACGGCTGCGGAAGATGATGCGGCCTTTGCTTAAATCATAAGGGGTCATTTCAACAGTGACTTTATCACCGGTTAAAATACGAATGTAGTTTTTACGCATTTTTCCTGAAATATGCGCGGTCACAACATGACCGTTTTCCAACTCGACACGAAACATCGTGTTCGGCAGAGTTTCCAAAATGGTTCCCTGCATCTCAATACAATCTTCTTTAGCCATTTTTTCCTCTAATTTGGGGTAATACGAAACAAAACGGACGGATTATACTCTCTAAAAGAGAAGAATTAAAGTAGAGAGAGGGATTTCCTATAAAAATTAATAACCATTTAGAATTTATTTTATAAATAAGCAAATTTATGTAATTGAATTTGTTTTTGATACCTATAAGCTTTACAATACATGCGAATTTTTATGAAACTTTATCTAAATTAACGATAACTGCTTAATTTATTAGGGATTAACTTATCTTGTTCGGAGACTTTATGTGTCATAGGGTGTTTGAGAAGTGTCATAAAGCTAGAATCGTTGAGTATCATGGGAGATTATTAAATGAATAGAAATATTACTGTTGTTGGTGTCGGGTATGTCGGTCTGTCTAATGGACTATTGCTAGCTCAACACAATAAAGTGATAGCATTAGATATTGATGAGCAGCGAGTAGAAAAGCTGAATCAGCGGATTTCACCTATTGCAGCAGATAAGGAAATTCAAGACTATATTAAACGAACAGATTTAGACTTTATTGCGACAACAGATAAAACATTTGCTTATAAGAATGCCGATTTTGTTATTGTAGCAACGCCAACTGATTATGATCCTAATACTAACCATTTTGATACTTCATCTGTTGAAACCGTGATTAGTGAAGCCATAGCATTAAATCCTAATTGTACTATTGTTATTAAGTCGACTATTCCAGTTGGTTTTACGAAAAGAATAAAAAAGCAATTAGGTGTCGATAATATCATTTTTTCACCAGAATTTTTGCGAGAGGGGAAAGCGCTGTATGATAATTTGTATCCTTCAAGAATTATCGTTGGTGAGCAGAGTGAGAGAGCAGAAATTTTTGCAAATTTGCTTGCCGAAGGGGCGTTAAAAGAACATATTAACATTCTTTATACAGGGTCAACAGAGGCTGAAGCTATTAAATTGTTTTCTAATACTTACCTGGCAATGCGTGTTGCATATTTCAACGAACTGGATTCTTATGCTATGCGTTATGGATTAGATGCACGTCAAATTATTGAAGGTGTGTGTTTAGAGCCTAGAATAGGTTTGCATTATAATAACCCTTCCTTTGGTTATGGAGGATATTGTTTACCTAAAGATACAAAACAATTAAGAGCTAATTTTGATCAAGTACCAAATAATTTAATTAGTGCAATAGTTGACGCAAATAGAACGAGAAAAGATGTCATTGCTGATGATATCCTATCTAGAAAGCCTAAAGTTGTAGGTGTGTATCGGCTTATCATGAAAAGTGGTTCAGATAATTTTAGAGCTTCGGCTATGCAAGGAATCATGAAGCGTATTAAAGCCCAAGGCATTACAGTAGTGGTATATGAACCGACGCTCAATTCGGATGAATTTTTCCATTCAGAAGTGATTAAAGATTTAGGTAAGTTTAAAGAGGCGAGTGATATTATTTTATCTAATCGAATGTCCGCCGAGCTAAGCGATGTCGCTGAGAAAGTTTATACACGTGATATTTTTGGGAAAGATTAGTTATTATGTATAATTTAGGCGTTAAACGTTTGCTTGAACTAGTTATTACTAAAGCTAGTCTGAATTTACGTTCAGAGACATCAGTTAATTATCTTAGTTATGGATGGTGGGTTATTGAGCCATTACTTCATATGGTGGTGTATTATTTTGTTTTTAAAATACTATTACATCGTGGCGGTGATGATTATGTTGTATTTTTAATGACCGGGTTAATTCCATGGTTATGGTTTGCTAAATCTGTAAGTCATGCTCAAGGAAGTATTTTAGGTGCTAAGAGATTGATGGGGCAGGTTTATCTACCTAAAATATTTTTTCCATTAACAGGATTATTTCAGGATGCAATTAAACAAATAGTTGTATTTAGTATATTAATTATGTTTATCTTGTTTATAGGATTAACTCCGTCATTATCTTGGTGTTGGCTTATTCCATTAATTTTTATTCAATTTTTATTTACGATTGCTATTTCTTTACTAGCATCTTTAATTGTTCCATTTATTAGAGACTTTTCTTTAATTATTCCGACTGTATTACAGTTCTTTATGTTTGTGAGTGGAGTGTTTTATCGTTATGAGAGTATTCCTTTAAATATTCAAAAGTATTTTTTTATTAATCCTATGGCTATATTTTTACGAGGATATAGAGATATTTTTATTAACGGTACTTTTTTACCTATGGAACTCTTCTTATATGTATTAACGCTAAGTGTTGTATTATTATTTTTAGTTTCTTTTTTATTTAAAAAATTAGATTTTTTATTACCAAGGGCTGTTTTATGAATAAAGTTGTCATCGAAGTTAAGCATGCCGGAGTAACTTATATAGAACGGAAAAGAATTTTTCAAAAAGAGACTTATCAGGCTATTAAAGATCTGAATTTTGATATTTATGAAAGTGAAACTGTTGGTATTATTGGAAGAAATGGGGCAGGTAAATCTACATTACTTCGTTTATTAGCCGGTATAATTAAGCCTGATAGTGGAGAAATAGTTTTTCATACAAATAGTATCTCATTAATGGCATTACAAGCAGGATTTGATATGAATCTTTCCGGACGCAATAATGCTATTATTAGTGGTATGCTGTTAGGGCATACTAAAAAAGATATTATAGGTTTGTTAGAAAACATTAAAGAATTTTCTGAGTTAGGTGATTTTTTTGAGAAACCAATAAAAACATATTCATCAGGAATGAATGCTCGCTTGGGGTTTTCTATAGCTATGTTTGCAACACCTGCAGTATTATTAATTGATGAAGTTCTTGGCGTTGGAGATGCAAAATTTAAGAAAAAAGCGGAAACGGCGATTGAAGAAAAAATTAATTCTCATATAACAGTTGTCTTAGTTTCTCATTCTGAAGCACAAATTACTAAATTAGCACATAGAGTTATTTGGGTTGATAATGGTATTGTCCGAAGACAAGGAAAACCAATAGAAGTTTTCCCAGAGTATAATTTAGATGTTTTCCTTTCATCTAAAAAAGTGATGCTAAAAGAATTTATTCAGAACGATCAATTTATTTGTATTTTTGAACAACCAAGATTAGATGAAGAAAATTTAGTATTAGATTGTATTGTCGTTTCAAAAACAAATCATGAGATAAAGTCTGTTCAAGTAACATCAGATAATACGATATTAAGTGAGGTAAAAGTAGAAGGTTCAGGTAATTATAAAACTAGATTAGCTGGTTTTGCTTATGCGGGAAATGCGAAATTTAAGAATTGTAAGTTAGCTAGAAATGGGAAAACGGAATTATTGGCAAATGTTAATAATCAGTGGATCAAATTTCTAGAGGTGTCATTATAAATTAAGTAGGTAATTATGTTAAAAGATTCAGTTGTTACAGTGATTATTCCTGTAAAAAATGAAGAAGAAAAAATTATAACGTGTATTAAATCTATAGCGGATAACAATGCAACGACAATGAGTTTTATTGTTATTGATGATAATTCAGATGATGAAACATTTAATAATGTCCAAACTTTATTTTCTGATGCACAATATAATGGAGAAGTGTACCATAATGATCAGTCTTTTGGTGTAGGTGCCGGTGGGGCAAGAAATCTGGGCATGAGTAAAATTGCTCATGAAACGAAATATGTCTTATTCTTTGATGGCGACGATACAATGCCAAATGGTGCGTTGGATAAGTTAGTTGTTCAAGCGAATAATACTGATTGTGATGTTGTAGTAGCTAAATATGATTATATTAAGCATTCTAATCCTTTATTATCAATAGGTATGAATCGTAATGATAATGAAATTTGGAAAAAAGTTGCTAAAGACAAAAATGTTATGAGTTTTGATATTGAAAAATATGGTTTTTTCCTAGAGATGGTAAATTATCCTTGGAATAAATTGATTCGTTACAGTTATTTAAAAGGGATTGATTTACATTTTTCATGCACTCCTGTTCATAATGATATTTTTGCACATTGGCAAGTGTTAATGAACAGTAAAAAAATTACTTTAGTGAATACTTCAATTTGTAACCATTTTGTTTTGGAAGGAAATAATCAGATTACTAATATTGCTGATTCTAGAAGATTAGTTATTTTTGATGTGCTTCGTGAATTAGAAGAACTAATTATTAATAATAGTAGATTTTTTGAGCTTTATTATCATTTCTTCTTAAAATTTAAACTTAGTTTATTAAAATGGGCAAAGGCTAAATTCAAAGATAATGAAGAACTTTTGGCAGAGTTTAATGAAAAAGTGAGAGAGTCATATTCATTAATGGATCATGAGTTCTTATTTAGCGTTGCAGAAAAGATGCCAAATATTGCTGCAGAAACTGTGTATTTCAAATTAGGGATGAAAAAAATATGAGTAAACTATCTATAATTGTAACTACGTATAACATTGATAAGTATCTTCCAAAATGCCTTGATTCAATTTGTAATCAAACTCTTAAAGATATTGAAGTTATTATTGTAGATGATGGTTCTTCAGATAATACGAGAAAAATTATTAAGCAATATGCTGAAAAGGACTCTAGAATTACGCCTATTTTATTTGATAAAAATACGGTAGGTGGTGTTGCAACTGCAGCGAATGCCGGGTTAAATGCAGCTAAAGGCGATTATATTGGTTTTGCTGATGGTGATGACTGGTATGAATTAGATATGTTCGAGAAATTATATAATAAAGCTGTTGCTGTTGATGCAGAGATTGCTTTTTGTAATTATCTCGAATATGACGAAGTAAATAATGTAAATAAAGAACCTTCAGACGCTAAAAAATGGAATGATTTAATTAAATTTAATGGTGATCTTGAAGAAAGTGAGTCATTCAAAAAATTATTTTTGCGTTTTAATCCTGTTCCTTGGCGTAAAATTTATAAACGTGATTTTATAGAACTTAATCATATCCGTTTTCCAGAGGGAGATTATTTTTTTGAAGATAATCCGTTCCATTGGGAAAATGTTGCTAAAGCTTCTAAATTTGTTTTTGAAAATTTTGTGGGTTGTTATCATAGAATTAATCGCCCAGGGCAAACGATGGGAACAGCTGATCGCCGTTTATTAGCAATGTATGAACATCATAGAACCATTATTACTATGTTGAAGGATGCAGACTTATTTGAACAATATAAAGTGCAATGTATAGGTTGGTTAGTCGGTAATACATCTTGGATTTCAGAAAAGATTGATGAAAAATTATTAAAGCAGTTATGTAATATTTTTGCAGAAGAGTTAAAACTTTATCCTACTGATTTTGTTAAGAATATATTGAATACACCGGTAGTTGGTACTAGAGGAACGGAGCTTATTTCTAGTGCAATCAAAAATGATAAAAAAGGATTTGCATTAATTGCTCGCCATAAAGTCCATGTTAAAAAGTTAGAATCTGCTAAACAGGGTAATGCTTTTATTTATTTGATAAAATTAGCGTTACATACATGGAAAACGGAAGGAACGGCATCTACCCTAAAAAAAGTGAAACGTTTTATTTTCCATAAATTAAAAATTGAAGAAAAAACTGAAGATAAGAATAAGAAAATGGCTACCGATAAATCTTCTAATCATACTAACAACAATGCAGAACTTTTAAAAGAAATTAAAGCATTGCGAACTGATGTTAATAAATTAAACGGTCAGTTAAATGTAATTAAGGCTGCATTAGCACTTCTTAATAGCTCAAAGAAATAAGGAGAAATATGCAATTATCACTTATAAATCTCAATTTTAATAAATTAAATCAGTCAATAATGTATAACTATGTTCATGGTGATGCATATAAAGTGTTTTTTAATTTTAAATTAGATGATTTGGCTGAAATTAGATCAAATTTTGATTTGTTCTTATCTCCCTTAAATTATACATTTATGATAGATGATTATTCTAATATATCTAAAGTGTATTACTGTAATAGAGTTGAACAATATATTCCAAACTCAATTAATATATATTATGTTTTGATTGATAATGGTATTAGTGTGGAGCTAATAGAGAATGCTTCAGATATATTACTTTTTACATTGTATTATAAATTAACTAATATTAATGTAGATTCTATTGTATTGAACAATTTTGATTTTGAAGAAAGTAAAGATTATATCCGAAAAAAAGCCTTGCCAGATTTAAAAATTTTAGAAAAAATACTAACATTACATACAGGGAATATTAATTCTGATAGTGCTAAGTATTTTAATTTAATTTCTATGTCTCTTAGAAATAAGTTATTGAATAAAAATTCTAAATTGGATATTGTGGATTTAATTTCAGTGTCAGATGATTATATTGAAAGTGTATGTAAAAGAATTACAGCTGATATTTTAGAAGATAAATGTTTTATAACTATCACATCAAAAGGATATGAATGGGGTACTATTGCATTATGTCAAAGTCTTGACAAATACCATGATGAGCCTGTGATTATTTTATATTCAGATGATGTTGATTTGGATTTAATAAAGAATAATATTAGTAATAAAATTTATCTAAAAAAGGTTCCAAATTTACAAATATCTAATGATAGAAAAACTGCAGATAGATATTTTAATACATTAACTAAATTTTTTATTCTTGGATTGGAGCCGATCAAACGTCTAGTTTATTTAGATAGTGATATGTTAGTAAGGGGATCATTACAAGATTATTTAGATTCAAAGGAAGATTTATATTGTAGTTATACCTATGAACATCCTGTGTCAGCACCTAAAATGGCAGTATCTATTATATCACTACAACCGAGTTATTTGTTATTCCATCAATTTGTTGATAATGCTATAAAAAATCCTAGTAATTATTCTGGTATTGGGGATCACGGGTATTTTATTAATTATTATAAAGATAATTGGACTGCCTCTGATATGGAAAGTAATTTATCCCAGATGTTTTTTGGTAATACAGGTAATCGTATCCCTTTATATGCTAGGGCTATTCATTTTCATGGATTTAAACCATGGGAGCGCGTTGTTGGGAGAGGGGTTTATTTAGTTGGAAGTGATATACATGATATTTGGTATAATAGCTTATCACAATCTTCATTAATTAATTTAATAAATTGGTTTAGAAAAAATGAGGCTATCAAAGAGGCCGATAATACGCTGAATAGATATTTAAAATTAATCTAATTATAAGGTTTTTATTATGAAAAAATTTCTTTTAGTCGGCGCAGGTTTCTCAAATGCAGTTATCGCTCGTGAACTTGCAGAGCAAGGTTACAAAGTAACAGTTATCGATCAACGTAATCATGTGGCAGGGAACTGCCACTCTGAACGTGATGTAGAAACGAATGTAATGGTGCATATTTATGGTCCACACATTTTCCATACTGACAACGAACGAGTATGGAACTACATCAACCAATTTGGTGAGTGGATGCTGTTTGTAAACCGTGTGAAAACCATTAGCCAAGGTGCGGTATATTCACTGCCGATCAACTTGCACACGATCAACCAATTCTTTGGTAAAACTTGCTCACTAGCGGAAGCAAAAGCATTAATTGAAAGCCAAGCGGATATGTCAATTACTGACCCGCAAACCTTTGAAGAACAAGCAATGCGTTTCGTGGGCAAAGATTTGTACAAAGCATTCTTCTATGGTTACACCAAAAAACAATGGGGTGTTGAGCCAAAAGAGTTACCAGCGAGCATTTTAAAACGCTTGCCAGTACGTTTTAACTACGACGATAACTACTTTGCGCACAAATTCCAAGGCATGCCGAAAGACGGTTACACCGTGATTGTGGAAGAAATTTTAAAACACGATAACATCGAAGTGCGTTTAGGTACGCCATTTGCAGATTCAATGAAAGCAGAATTTGATCATATTTTCTGGTCTGGTCCGTTAGATGCCTATTTCGGTTTTGAATTAGGTCGCTTAGGTTATCGTACCCTTGATTTCGAAGCATTCCGAGCAGAAGGCGATTTCCAAGGTAATGCAGTAATCAACTATGGCGATGAAGAAGTAGCATTCACACGTATTTCTGAGCATAAACATTTTGCGCCGTGGGAAAATCATGAAAAAACAATTTGTTACCGTGAATTCAGCCGTTTATGTGGCGAAAACGACATTCCATACTACCCAATTCGCTTAGTAAAAGACAAAGCGTTATTACAACAATATGTTGAAAAAGCTAATAAAGAAGATAAAGTAACTTTTGTTGGCCGCTTAGGGACATATCGTTATTTAGATATGGATGTGACTATTAAAGAGGCTCTAGAAGTTGCTGATATAATAAAACTTTCTTTGAAAAGAAATCAACCTTTTAAACCTTTTTATATAAATATGGAAATCTAAATGAATCATAAGTCTATTTGTGCAGTTTTAGTTACTTATAATCGCAAAGAATTACTGTTAGATTGTTTGTGTAAATTAAGTTCTCAGTTTGCTTTATTAACTCATATTATTGTGATAAATAATGCAAGCCAAGACGGTACGGTAGATTTTCTATCTGAACATGGTTGGGTAGATAGTGATACTTTTACTTTAATTTCATTAGCTGATAATCAAGGAGGAGCCGGAGGATTTTATACTGGAATTAATTATGCATATAATAAAGGCTTCGATTATATTTGGCTAATGGATGATGACGGTTTTCCCTCGCAAGACTGCTTATCTATATTATTTGAATTTGCTAGCGAAGGTAATTATATTGGGCCACTAGTGATAGATTCTAATGATAGTAGCACCTTAACTTTTCCACTGCGTTTGGAAAAACGTAAAACAGTACTTTCATCTCTAGTTGATATTGAAACTATGGGTTTTGAAAAGATTATTCCAAATATTGTTATGCCTTTTAATGGTATTTTGTTCTCTCGAAAGTTAATTGAAACTATTGGTTTACCTAAAAAAGAATACTTTATTTGGGGGGATGATATAGAATATACATTGCGAGCAAAACGTTTTGGATTTAATGTTTTTACTGTAATAGGTGCAAAATTTTATCATCCTAGAGAATATTCTTTTGGTACTCCAATGTTGTTTAACCTTTTGAAGTTTAATGATACTAATTCGAAATTAAAGCTATATTGTATGTGTCGAAATAATATAAGAAACTTATTAGATTATAAAAATGTTTTAATTGCAGTTTTATTTTGTATTAAGATCTTGTGGTTTTATTTATTTACAAAACCAGATTTCTTAAAGTTAAGACTGGCTTTTAAGGCGATATATCATGGGTTAAAAAAGGATTTCTCACATCATAAAGAATATTTATAGCTATGGAAAAACTTAAAATACTTATAGCTATGCATAAGCAATATATATTTCCCCTTCAGAGATATTATTTTCCTATTGGGGTAGGAAGGGCTCTTGGTAATAATATTTTTTTAAACATATCTGGTGATGATACGGGAGATAATATATCGCTAAAAAATTCCTCTTTTTGTGAATTAACAGCCCTTTATTGGGCTTGGAAAAATAATTTTTTTAAAGAATGTTTATATGTTGGATTGGTTCATTATCGACGATATTTTAAAGGAAAAGAAATTAAATTAAGTAACAAAAGAATTGCTTCAGATAATGAGATTTTAGACTATTTAAAGCATTCAGATTGTATAGTTCCCAAAAAAAGGAACTATTATATTGAAACGATATATGAACATTATAAGCATGCTCATAATATAGTAGACTTAGATGTTACAGCGTGTATATTAAAAGAGAAATATCCAGATTATATGGAATCTTTTTATACTATAATGAATTCAAAAGAGTTATATTTATATAATATGTTTGTAATGAAAAAAGAGCTCTTTGAACAGTACTGTAAATGGGTGTTTGATGTTTTGTTTGAGTTAGAAATTAGAATTGATATAACAAAGTATGATAATTATCAGAAAAGAGTTTTTGGTTTTATTGCAGAAAGATTGTTCAATGTTTGGTTACTTAAGAATAACATTATAGTAAAAGAAATAAGTATAATTAATATTGAAAAAGAAAGAACTTTCCTTAAAGTAGTTAATTTTATTAAAAGGAAATTTCTATGTGGAAAATAGCTAAAAAGGTTACTATAATGAGAAGTCAATATATTTGTAAATACATAATAGCTTTTTTAGATTTTATTTTATGCTTTTTTTCGTTGCTAATAGCATTAGTAATACTTGATTTTTTTACTGGAGAAGTTTCTAGATATATACCTTATAATCAACTTAAAGAAAGAGTAGTTATACATTTTGTCTTAAGTTTAATTTGCATGATGTGGTTCTGGGTTAGATTACGCCATTATACTTATCGTAGGCCATTCTGGTTTGAACTTAAAGAAATATTAAGAACATTAGTAATTTTTTCTGTTATTGAATTAGCAATTATTGCATTTTCTAAACTTTATTTTTCTCGATATTTGTGGGTGTTAACATGGGCAGGGGCTTTAATTATTGTTCCTATTGGCCGTATTTTGATTAAGAAACTATTGATTAAGAGTAAGGTCTTTCTAAAAAATACAATTATTATTGGAGATGGGGATAATGCAATTGATGCATACTATGCATTGATGAGTGAACCATACCTTGGTTTTAAAATAAAATATTTTATTGTAAAAAAGAGTAACACAAAATTAGAAGATTTAGGTATAGCTATACTTATTGATTCTAAAGGAAATTTTTTAAATTCAGAGATAAATAAGACTGATCAATTTATTCTTGCATTAGAAGATAATGAGACCGAAGAGAGAGACTATTGGTTAAGGTATCTTTCAAAGAACCATTATCGTTCAGTTTCTGTTATCCCAACACTGCGCGGACTTCCTTTGTATAGTACGGATATGTCATTTATCTTTAGTTATGAAGTGATTCTTCTTCGAATAAATAATAATCTTGCAAAACGTTCTTCTCGTATTCTAAAAAGAACAATGGATGTTATTGGTTCTTCTCTATTAATTATTTTATTTTCTCCAGTATTATTTTTATTGTATCTCTTCATATCTTGGGATGGAGGAAGTGCCATTTACGGTCATATAAGGATAGGTCGAAATGGAAAGCCTTTTAGATGCTGGAAATTTAGAACGATGGTATTAAATTCAAATGAAGTGTTGAAAAATTTACTTGAACAAGATCCTATAGCTAAAGCTGAATGGGAAAAAGATTGTAAACTAAAAAACGATCCAAGAATTACGAAATTAGGCTTTCTTCTTCGTAAGATGAGCCTTGATGAGTTACCACAATTATTTAATGTATTATTTGGTCAAATGAGTCTAGTTGGCCCGAGGCCGATTGTTCGCCATGAATTAACTTATTACGAAGAGAATATTGATTACTACCTAATGGCAAAACCCGGTATGACCGGACTTTGGCAAGTGAGTGGTCGAAATAATGTGGATTATGAAACTCGGGTTTATTTTGACTCTTGGTATGTAAAAAATTGGTCGCTTTGGAATGATATTGCTATTTTGTTTAAAACAGTGAAAGTTGTTTTAAAAAGAAATGGAGCATATTAACTCCGGGTATTTAATGAAAAAGTAAGAATAGCATCAACTAATTAATTTTAATTAATTATTATTTTTCCCTAGACTAATCTTATGAAATTTCTCATCACCGGCGGAGCCGGTTTTATCGGTTCTGCTGTTATTCGATATATTATCAATAATACGCAGAATATTGTGGTGAATATTGATAAGCTGACTTATGCCGGAAATTTATCTTCTCTGACTTCTATCACAGATAATTCGCGTTATTTTTTTGAAAACGTGGATATTTGCGATTCTGTGGCGTTGGAGCTTGTATTTGCACGGCATCAGCCCGACGCGATAATGCATTTGGCGGCAGAAACTCATGTAGATCGCTCAATTAACAGCGCAAGCGAGTTTATCCAAACCAATATCGTCGGTACGTTTCAGCTTTTGGAAGTGGCGCGCCGTTATTGGCAGAGCTTGGAGGCTACTCGCAAGGCGACGTTCCGTTTTCACCATATTTCCACCGATGAAGTTTATGGCGATTTAAAAAGTGCGGTCGGTTTTTTCACAGAGTTTTCACCTTATGCGCCGAGCAGTCCCTATTCCGCTTCTAAAGCCTCAAGTGATCATCTGGTGCGTGCGTGGTTTCGTACTTATGGTCTGCCTGTTATAGTAACGCATAGCTGCAATTGTTACGGACCTTATCAATTTCCAGAAAAGCTGATTCCATTAGTGATTTTAAATGCGCTGAATGGTAAAAGATTGCCGCTTTACGGCAACGGTATGCAAATTCGCGATTGGTTATTTGTGGAAGATTTGGCATGTGCATTATATCAAGTCTTAATACGAGGTAAGATTGGCGAAACCTACGATATTAGTGCGCATAATGAAAAAACCAATATAGCGGTAGTGCGTATGATCTGCGACTTATTGGAACAACTGGCGCCGAATAAGCCACTCGGCGTGGCAAAATACGAAGATTTGATTACTTATGTTGCCGATCGCCCGGGACATGATAGCCGTTATGCTATTGATGCGTCTAAAATTCGGCGTGAGTTAGGGTGGAAACCGGTAGAGACGTTTGCAAGTGCTATGCGTAAAACTGTGGAATGGTATCTGAATAGTCAAAATGCTGAATTTTATCGTTAGAGCGTTCTGTTTGTCAGCGTGTTTGTAAAACATCCCATTTAATTTTTTCTTAACAATTAAGACACAAATTGAAAAAACTGGTATAGTTCCGCTGTACCGGTTTTTTTGTATAGGATATCAAGTTATGAAGGTATTGCTTTCTTTTTCGCCCGCATCTGACAGTTGGGGTAGCGGTGCGTTGCTCAGTTTCAGCGATAATCAGGCGGTGATTCATGTAAAAAACGATGAAAAAACAGACCGCACTTTAATTCAAAAGGCAGCGCGTAAGTTGCGCGGGCAGGGGATTAAGGCAGCCGAGCTGGTTGGTGAACAATGGGGGCTGGAGTCTTGTTGGGCGTTTTATCAGGGATTTTATACCGCAAAGCAGGATTATACGGTTGAATTTCCGCATTTGGATGACGAGCCGCAGGCGGAATTGTTGGCGCGGATTCAATGCGGTGATTTTGTGCGGGAAATCATCAACTTGCCGGCGTCGGTGGTGACGCCACAGGAACTGGCACAGCGCGCGGCGGCGTTTGTTAGTGAACTGGCAGCGGAGTATGCCGATAAAAGTGCGGTCTCTTTTCAGATTATTTCCGGTGAAGCTTTGTCGGCACAAGGTTATCAGGGGATTTGGCAGGTCGGTAAAGCTTCAGCCAACAAACCGGCAATGTTGCAGCTGGATTTTAATCCGAGCGGCGACCCGGCGGCACCGGTTTTTGCCTGTTTGGTCGGCAAGGGCATCACCTTTGACAGCGGCGGTTTCAGCCTTAAANACTTATGCCGGAAATTTATCTTCTCTGACTTCTATCACAGATAATTCGCGTTATTTTTTTGAAAACGTGGATATTTGCGATTCTGTGGCGTTGGAGCTTGTATTTGCACGGCATCAGCCCGACGCGATAATGCATTTGGCGGCAGAAACTCATGTAGATCGCTCAATTAACAGCGCAAGCGAGTTTATCCAAACCAATATCGTCGGTACGTTTCAGCTTTTGGAAGTGGCGCGCCGTTATTGGCAGAGCTTGGAGGCTACTCGCAAGGCGACGTTCCGTTTTCACCATATTTCCACCGATGAAGTTTATGGCGATTTAAAAAGTGCGGTCGGTTTTTTCACAGAGTTTTCACCTTATGCGCCGAGCAGTCCCTATTCCGCTTCTAAAGCCTCAAGTGATCATCTGGTGCGTGCGTGGTTTCGTACTTATGGTCTGCCTGTTATAGTAACGCATAGCTGCAATTGTTACGGACCTTATCAATTTCCAGAAAAGCTGATTCCATTAGTGATTTTAAATGCGCTGAATGGTAAAAGATTGCCGCTTTACGGCAACGGTATGCAAATTCGCGATTGGTTATTTGTGGAAGATTTGGCATGTGCATTATATCAAGTCTTAATACGAGGTAAGATTGGCGAAACCTACGATATTAGTGCGCATAATGAAAAAACCAATATAGCGGTAGTGCGTATGATCTGCGACTTATTGGAACAACTGGCGCCGAATAAGCCACTCGGCGTGGCAAAATACGAAGATTTGATTACTTATGTTGCCGATCGCCCGGGACATGATAGCCGTTATGCTATTGATGCGTCTAAAATTCGGCGTGAGTTAGGGTGGAAACCGGTAGAGACGTTTGCAAGTGCTATGCGTAAAACTGTGGAATGGTATCTGAATAGTCAAAATGCTGAATTTTATCGTTAGAGCGTTCTGTTTGTCAGCGTGTTTGTAAAACATCCCATTTAATTTTTTCTTAACAATTAAGACACAAATTGAAAAAACTGGTATAGTTCCGCTGTACCGGTTTTTTTGTATAGGATATCAAGTTATGAAGGTATTGCTTTCTTTTTCGCCCGCATCTGACAGTTGGGGTAGCGGTGCGTTGCTCAGTTTCAGCGATAATCAGGCGGTGATTCATGTAAAAAACGATGAAAAAACAGACCGCACTTTAATTCAAAAGGCAGCGCGTAAGTTGCGCGGGCAGGGGATTAAGGCAGCCGAGCTGGTTGGTGAACAATGGGGGCTGGAGTCTTGTTGGGCGTTTTATCAGGGATTTTATACCGCAAAGCAGGATTATACGGTTGAATTTCCGCATTTGGATGACGAGCCGCAGGCGGAATTGTTGGCGCGGATTCAATGCGGTGATTTTGTGCGGGAAATCATCAACTTGCCGGCGTCGGTGGTGACGCCACAGGAACTGGCACAGCGCGCGGCGGCGTTTGTTAGTGAACTGGCAGCGGAGTATGCCGATAAAAGTGCGGTCTCTTTTCAGATTATTTCCGGTGAAGCTTTGTCGGCACAAGGTTATCAGGGGATTTGGCAGGTCGGTAAAGCTTCAGCCAACAAACCGGCAATGTTGCAGCTGGATTTTAATCCGAGCGGCGACCCGGCGGCACCGGTTTTTGCCTGTTTGGTCGGCAAGGGCATCACCTTTGACAGCGGCGGTTACAGCCTTAAATCGAGCGAAACCATGAGTACGATGCGTACTGATATGGGCGGCGCGGCATTATTGACTGGCGCGCTCGGCATGGCGATTGCTGGCGGGCTGAATCGACGGGTGAAATTATATTTGTGCTGCGCGGAAAATATGGTCAGCGCAGATGCCATGAAACTGGGCGATATTATCACTTATGCCAACGGCGTCAGCGCGGAAGTGTTGAATACCGATGCGGAAGGACGTTTGGTGCTGGCGGACGGTTTAATTGAAGCGGATAAGCAACATCCGCAGTTGATTCTTGACTGCGCGACATTGACCGGTGCCGCGAAAGTGGCGGTGGGCAATGATTATCACTCGGTGCTTTCTATGGATGACGCGTTGGTCGCGCAATTGTTTGAGGCGGCGAAATGTGTGCAGGAACCTTTCTGGCGTTTGCCGTTTGAGGAATTTCACCGTGCGCAGATCAGCTCAAATTTTGCCGATATCGGTAATATCGGCGCTGTGCCGATGAGCGCGGGCGCCAGTACAGCCACGGCGTTTTTATCTTATTTTGTCGCGCAATATCAGAAAAACTGGCTGCATATCGATTGTTCGGCGACATATCGTAAATCGGCGAACGAGCTGTGGGCTGTCGGCGCCACCGGGATCGGGGTGCAGACGCTGGCGAATTTTTTATTATTGAAAGCGAACGGATAGCGCAAAAGGGGGAATTTATGGCGCAGCAACGAACGTTATCCATTATCAAGCCGGATGCGGTGGAACGCAATTTAATCGGGCGGATTTTGGCGCAATTAGAACAACATGAATTTTGTATTGTTGCCGCAAAAATGGTGCATTTGACGAAAGCGCAGGCGCAAGGATTTTATGCCGAGCACGAAGGCAAAAGTTTTTTTGCCGATCTGGTGGACTATATGACCTCGGCGCCGGTGCTGGTTTGCGTGTTGGAAAAAGAAAACGCGGTGAAAGATTACCGCACTTTAATGGGCGCAACCGACCCGGCAACGGCAGAGCAAGGCACCTTGCGCCGTGAATTTGCGCAGAGTAAAAGCCGGAATTCCGTGCATGGCTCCGATAGCCTAGACAGTGCGGCGCGTGAAATTGCCTATTTCTTTGTCGATTCGGAGATTTGCCCGCGATAAAACCATGCCTTACGCAACAGATAATCAGCGCTGAACTTTCAACCGCCGCATAATCAACATATTATGCGGCGCTGTTTTTGGGCAACACAGCTAATTATTACTTAAGATATTCGCCGCTGCACGCCGTTTTAGCGTATCACTACCAATCCTTTTCGGTGCGGAAATAGCGCTTGCCTTTTAAGCAAAAAAGCGTATTATAGCCGTCCAGACGGAAAAACATCTAAACGAACAGCGAATAAAGGAATCTTATGTCATCATATTTATTTACTTCCGAATCCGTATCGGAAGGGCATCCCGACAAAATTGCCGATCAGATCTCGGATGCGGTATTAGACGCAATCTTAAAACAGGATCCGAACGCACGCGTTGCCTGCGAAACCTATGTCAAAACCGGCATGGCGCTGGTCGGCGGCGAAATCACGACTTCCGCTTGGGTGGATATTGAGCACTTAACCCGTCAGGTTATTTGCGAGATTGGTTATGAACATTCCGATATGGGGTTCGACGGGCATTCCTGCGCGGTATTAAACGCGATCGGTAAGCAGTCTTCCGATATTAATCAGGGCGTTGATCGCGGCAATCCGCTGGAGCAGGGCGCAGGCGATCAGGGCATTATGTTCGGTTATGCCACCGATGAAACGGATGTACTGATGCCGGCGGCGATTACTTATGCTCATCGTTTAATGGAACGTCAGGCGCAGGTGCGTAAAAACGGCACGCTGGCTTGGCTACGTCCCGATGCCAAAAGCCAGCTTACGCTGAAATATGACAATAATCGCATTGTTGGTGTGGATACGGTGGTGCTTTCCACTCAGCATAGCGATGAGGTCAGCCAAAAAAACGTGCATGAAGGCGTCATGGAAGAAATTATTAAACCGGTGTTGCCGGCCGAGTGGCTGTCCGCGTCAACCAAGTTTTTTATTAATCCGACCGGACGTTTTGTGATTGGCGGACCAATGGGTGATTGCGGCTTAACCGGGCGTAAAATTATTGTAGATACCTACGGCGGTGCGGCACGTCACGGTGGCGGTGCGTTTTCCGGCAAAGATCCGTCGAAAGTTGACCGTTCCGCCGCTTATGCCGCCCGTTATGTGGCGAAAAATATCGTTGCCGCAGGACTGGCGGCGCGCTGCGAAATTCAACTGTCGTATGCTATCGGCGTTGCTGAACCGACCTCGATTATGATCGAAACTTTTGGCACCGCAAAAGTCAGTGAAGCCTTATTGGTGAAATTAGTGCGCGAATTTTTTGATTTGCGCCCTTACGGCTTAATCAATATGCTGGATTTAATTCGACCAATTTATCGTCAAACCGCTGCCTATGGGCATTTCGGGCGTGAACAGTTCCCTTGGGAAAAAACCGATCGCGCACAGGAACTGCGTGCTGCCGCGGGGCTAAAATAAGTAGTTTGATTGGCGCGGACAATTTGTTTGCGCCTTTTCTTTTTTCTTATGTCCGATCAACATACCCAATTTCGTCATCTTAATATGCAGGTGCGGCGTAAATTACACGCCTGTTTGCAGCTTGCCGAACAGCATTTTGAGCGTTCTTTTCCGCCGCCGACGGTAAATTATCGCCTGCGCGGTGTAAAAGCGGGTGTCGCCTATTTGGCACAAAACGAAATCAGATTGAACCGCACTTTGTTGCTGGAAAATCCGCAGGCATTTATTGCGCAGGTAGTGCCGCATGAATTGGCGCATCTTATCGTGTATCAGGTGTTCGGGCGGGTGAAACCGCATGGAACCGAATGGCGAGCGCTGATGACCGAGCTTTTTCAGCTGCCGGCAGAAACCCGCCACCGCTTTAATGTGGCAAACGTGCAGGGAAAAACCTTTATTTATCAATGCGCTTGCCGCCAACATCAGTTGAGTGTAAGACGGCATAATAGCATTCAGCAAAAAAGTGCGGTCTATTTTTGCCGCAAATGTCATCAGCCGTTATCCTTAGTCAATCCGAATAATTAGATGAATTTACGCAGCAGGTGTGCTATATTTCTCACGCTTAATGACTAATCAAAAGGAGTAAGTGCATGAGAAAATCATTATTGGCTATCGTTATTGCGGCATCAGCCGTGGCGTCAACGGCGGCTGCAAACTGGTATGTTGAAGGTGATTTAGGTTATTCTAAAATCAAAACCTCCGGGTCGAATTATGGGGAAATTAATAAAAGTAAGTTCACCCCGAGTGTGAGTGTCGGCTATAAATTTGTTGATTGGCGCTTGGCTGCGGATTATACCCATTACGGTAAATCGGAATATAGTTATAGCGGCAACGGCGTGGTCGGTAACGGCGAGATGAAGATTCAAGGATTTGGGCTTTCCGCGATTTACGATCTGCATTTGAATACGGATCTACAACCTTATATCGGGGTTCGCTTATCTTCAAACGTGGTTGAGCTGGACGAGCATTATCGCCGTGGAAACAGCACCGTGTATGCGCATAGTGAGGATACTGCCAAATTCGGTTACGGCGCTTTTGCCGGTGCGAGCTATCAATTGGCGCCGGACTGGGCGTTGACCGGGACGGTTGAATATAACCGTTTAGGCAAAATCGATGATGTTAAAATCAATCAATACGGTGCCAAAGTCGGTTTGCGTTATACATTCTGATTTTTCGGTTATGCTAAAAGTGCGGTAATTTTTACCGCACTTTTTCTTTGAACAATCGTTTTTCCCCGCTTGTTTTCCTTTTTCCGTTCGCTGAAAAAATCAGCGATTAGTCGCGTAATAATGCTTGAAATCCTCGCTTTTGTTCCTATATACAAAAACATTCAGTCACAGAGGATATTATTATGAGTAAAAATCAAGAAACCCGCGGTTTTCAGTCGGAAGTCAAACAACTGCTGCATTTGATGATCCATTCGTTGTATTCCAATAAAGAAATCTTTTTACGCGAATTGATCTCAAACGCATCGGACGCGGCGGATAAACTGCGTTTTAAAGCGTTGTCGGCACCGGAATTATATGAGGGCGACGGCGATTTAAAAGTACGCATCAGTTTTGATGAGGCAAAAGGCACGCTGACCGTCAGCGATAACGGTATCGGTATGACGCGTGAACAAGCGATTGATCATCTGGGTACGATCGCTAAATCCGGAACGAAGGAATTTTTAACCGCACTTGGCAGCGATCAGGCGAAAGACAGTCAATTAATCGGTCAGTTCGGGGTGGGTTTTTATTCCGCCTTTATTGTTGCCGATAAAGTCAGCGTGAAAACCCGTGCCGCCGGTGCAAGTGCAGATAGCGGCGTCTTATGGGAGTCCGCTGGCGAAGGCGATTACACCGTTGCGGATATCGAGAAAAAAACGCGCGGGACGGAAATTACATTACATCTGCGCGATGAAGAAAAAGAATTTGCTAGTGAATGGCGGTTGCGCGAAATTATTGGTAAATATTCCGATCATATAGGTCTGCCGGTTGAAATTCTAGCTAAAGAATATGATGAAGAGGGCAAAGAAAGCGGCGTTAAATGGGAGAAAATCAATAAAGCGCAGGCATTGTGGACGCGAGCAAAAAGCGATATTTCGGATGACGAATACAAAGAATTTTACAAACATCTAAGCCATGATTTCGCCGATCCGCTGCTGTGGGCGCACAATAAAGTGGAAGGCAATCAGGAATATACTAGCTTGCTGTATGTGCCGTCGAAAGCGCCTTGGGATTTGTTTAACCGTGACCATAAACACGGGCTGAAGCTCTATGTACAACGCGTGTTTATTATGGATGATGCACAACAGTTTATGCCCAATTACCTGCGTTTTATGCGCGGTTTGATTGACAGTAACGATCTGCCGTTAAATGTTTCCCGTGAAATTTTACAGGATAACAAAGTCACCGCGGCGTTGCGTAAAGCTCTGACCAAACGTTCGCTGCAAATGCTGGAAAAACTGGCGCAAGACGATAAAGAAAAATATCTGCAATTCTGGAAAGAATTCGGCTTGGTATTGAAAGAAGGTCCGGCGGAAGATTTCGCCAATAAAGACGCAATTGCCAAATTATTGCGTTTCGCTTCCAGCAAGCAAGACAGCAGCGAGCAGAATGTGTCGCTGGAAGATTATGTGGCGCGCATGAAAGAAGGGCAGAAAGCGATCTATTATATTACCGCCGACAGCTATATTGCCGCCAAAAACAGCCCGCACTTGGAGCTGTTTAACAAGAAAGATATTGAAGTGCTGTTGTTATCGGATCGGATCGACGAGTGGATGCTAAGCTATTTAACCGAATTCGACGGCAAACCGTTGCAGCCGATCAGTAAGGCGGATCTGGATTTAGGCGAGCTGGCGGATAAAGAGGAAGAAGCGCAAAAAGCGCAGGATGACGCGCTCGGTTCGTTTGTGGAACGGGTGAAAACCTTGCTTGGCGACAGAGTAAAAGCGGTACGTTTAACGCATCGTCTGACCGATACGCCGGCGTTGGTGTCCACCGATAACGATCAAATGACCACTCAAATGGCGAAACTGTTTGCCGCCGCAGGTCAGAGCGTGCCGGAAGTGAAATATACCTTCGAACTGAATCCGCAGCATCCGTTGGTGCAGAAAACCGCCGATATCGCCGATCAGGACGAGTTTGCCGATTGGGTGGAACTGCTGCTGGAACAGGCGATGCTGGCAGAACGCGGTGCGTTGGAGAATCCGTCGGCGTTCATTAAGCGTGTAAACCGGTTGTTATCTTAGTAAATTCGGATAGAATATAAGTGTTGTGCGTCCTTGG
Source organism: Haemophilus massiliensis (assembly GCA_000752995.2). GTDB lineage: Bacteria > Pseudomonadota > Gammaproteobacteria > Enterobacterales > Pasteurellaceae > Necropsobacter > Necropsobacter massiliensis_B. The sequence continues at coordinate 515,747 of LM994636.1, forward strand.
GGCGGCAGCACTTATTTTTTGCACGTTTTATAAGGACGACCTATGAAAAAGATGCTGTTCGCGGCGCTTTTCTTGTTATCAGCCTGTTCAATGAGCGGTTATAAAACAGAAAAATTATCTGCAAGTTGTCAGCTTTATTTTGCGCATATCGAACGGAATTTAGCGGCTTCCACCTTGGCGGCGGATAAATTGGCGGCGATTGCGCGCGGATTTGACGACACCAAAGCCGGGCTGAAAACGCTGTCCGTTGCGGGGCAGGAGCGTATTTGCAAAGCGCGTCTGGCGCAGTTGACGCGGCAGAAAAAATAATACCAGCCCGTATTTTGCGGCTTTTCTTGGAATAAAGCATGACATTATTGATTGCCTGCGGCAATATTCAACAATATTATCCGCTACAGGATATACCCGCCGAGTTATTAACCGATGAATTATTATTCCAGCCGAATGAGCATCCCCGCGTGCGCCAGCGTCATCGTTGTCGCTGGGTGGCGCATTTTCTATTGTGGGAATTGCTAAAAAAAGCGCAAATTAATACCGCACTTTTAGGCAATATTTCGCGTACCGCAAGCGGTCGTCCTCAGTTTTCGCTGCGTCATATTGATTTTAACATCAGTCATTCCGGCGATTGGGTGGCGGTTATTTTACAGATCAAACCGGCATCGTCTGACAGTGTAGTGGGGATTGATATTGAATATGTGCAAAAGTCGCGAAATTACACCGCACTTTTAGGTCATTTTGCCGCTGAAGCCGAGCAGCAGTGGTTTATGCGTCAGCAAGATGCGACGGGCAGTTTTTATCGTATCTGGTGTTTGCGCGAAGCGCTGCTGAAATCACAAGGCGTGGGGATTGTGAAACTGTCGGAAGTACGTCATGATCCGCTGCGTTTATCCCTTCACTCGGCATATTGTCCGCGCGGACAGTTGATTTTCAGCACTCAGTTTCCTTTTTATTTAGCCTTTTTCGCCAATGTCGAACCGATCGTAGCCCATTGTTTTCGCTGGGGTAAAGACGGTTTAGTGGCGGAAGAGCTGGAACATTCGATAGTCTATTCGGTCAATCATTGAATTGACCTCTTTAAAATCACAAAATCGACCTTAAATAATAGCGACTTTCATTAGACTTAGCGTGATATTTTGTTTAGACTGTGTAACAATTTTTTGACAAATGGAGAGAAGCATGTCCTTTAACGGTTCAGATCAAGATCCTTGGGGTAAGCCGGGCAGTAACGGAAAAAAGCCCGAGCACAATCAGCCGAATGACGGTAAACAAAAGCCGAATTGGGATGATAACTTGACCCGTGATAATCAGCAGTCGCCGCCAGATCTTGAAGAAGTATTCGGTAATTTGCTGAAAAAATTGGGTGGCGGTAATCGAAACGGTGGCAGCAAAAAACCGTCGTTCAATGCCGGTAAACTGTTGCCGATTGCCGTTGCCGCCGGGGTTATTCTGTGGGGTGTGAGCGGATTATATACGGTTAAGGAAGCGGAACGCGGCGTGGTGCTGCGTTTCGGCGAGTTGCATACTATTGTGCAGCCCGGTCTGAACTGGAAACCGACTTTTGTCGATCGGGTGGTGCCGGTTAATGTGGAACAAGTCAAAGAGCTGAGAACGCAGGGTTCCATGTTAACGCAGGATGAAAATATGGTGAAAGTCGAAATGACGGTGCAGTACCGCGTGCAAGATCCCGCCAAATATCTGTTTAGTGTCAGCAATGCGGACGACAGCTTGAATCAAGCGACGGACAGTGCGTTGCGCTATGTAATCGGACATATGTCAATGGATGATATTTTAACCACCGGACGGGCTATTGTGCGCGAAAACACTTGGAAAGCTTTGAAAGATATTATTCAGCCGTACAATATGGGGCTGGATATTTTGGATGTAAACTTCCAATTTGCACGCCCGCCGGAAGAAGTCAAAGCTGCGTTTGATGACGCGATTAAAGCGCAAGAGGACGAACAACGTTATATCCGTGAAGCGGAAGCCTATGCCCGTGAGCAGGAACCGATTGCTCGCGGTGATGCACAACGTATTATTGAAGAGGCGACCGCGTATAAAGATCAAATTGTGTTGAATGCGCAGGGGGAAGTAGAACGTTTCCGCCGTTTATTGCCGGAGTTTAAAGCCGCGCCGGATTTATTGCGTGAACGTTTGTATATTCAAACCATGGAAAAAGTAATGGCGAATACGCCGAAAGTGATGTTGGACGGTAATAACGGCAATAACCTGACCGTGTTGCCGCTGGAGCAGATTTTAGCCGGTAAACAGGCAAAAGCGACGCCGAGCGCGCAATCGAAAAATGACTCATCACAAAGTGCGGTCAATGCTAAGCCGGTTTATGGGGAAAACAATCCGCCATCTCATGCACCACACAATTCGGAAAATCGTCAAGGGAGATTTAATTAATGCGTAAATTGTTAACTCCGATCATTATTGTTCTGATCGTCGTAATTTATTCAAGCATTGTGATCGTTGATGAAGGCACGCGCGGTATTATGTTGCGTTTCGGTAAGGTGCAGCGTGATGCCGATAATAAAGTGGCGGTGTATCATCCGGGACTGCATTTTAAAATTCCGTTTATCGACAGTATCACCGTACTGGATGCTCGCATTCGCACTTTAGACGGACAGGCAGATCGCTTTGTCACCGTGGAGAAAAAAGACTTGCTGGTGGATTCCTATGTGAAATGGCGCGTGAGCGATTTCGGGCGCTTCTTTACGGCGACCGGCGGTGGGGATTATACTCAGGCGTCGAATTTACTGCGCCGTAAAGTCAACGACCGGCTGCGTTCCGAAATCGGTTCTCGAACCATTAAGGATATTGTCTCCGGCACGCGCGGCGAATTAATGGCAGGTGCCAAGAAAGCCTTAAATAACGGGCAGGACAGTACATCGGAACTGGGCATTGAAGTGATCGATGTACGGGTGAAACAAATCAATCTGCCGGACGAAGTGTCTTCTTCCATTTATCAGCGCATGCGCGCCGAACGTGATGCCGTTGCTCGCGAGCACCGTTCGCAAGGGAAAGAAAAAGCGGCGTTTATTCAGGCCGATGTTGACCGTAAAGTGACCCTGATTCTTGCCAATGCTAATAAAACCGCACAGGAATTGCGTGGTAACGGTGATGCCGCGGCGGCGAAACTGTATGCCGATGCATTCAGCAGTGAACCGGAATTTTACAGTTTCGTGCGCAGCATGAAAGCCTATGAGAATAGCTTTGCCAAATCGGAAAATATGATGATTCTGAAACCGGACAGCGACTTCTTCCGCTTTATGCAGGCGCCGAAATAATCGGCTGATAACAAAACCGGGTGAATTTCTTCACCCGGTTTTTCATTCTGCTAAGATTAGTGCTTTTAAATATTGATATATTTCCCGATAAGCTTTCGGTGGATTGTTTTGTTCCTGTTCTTTTTGTGCCGTACGGATTAGATTGCGCAATTGCTGGCGATCTGCTTGCGGGTAATCGGTAAGTAGCTGGCTCAGGGCATCATCGCCTTTGGCAAGGAGTTCATCACGCAGCAGTTCTAATTTATGCAGCATCGCCTGTTGATGATTGTGTCGGTTTTCGATTTTATCCAGCGCCTCTTGAATCGGGGCGACATCGGTGTTGCGTAAGAGTTTGCCGATATATTGCAGCTGCCGACGTTTGGCTTCTTTCTGTAGGCGGCGAGCAAGTTCCACCGCATCCGACAGGCTGTCATCTAGCGGAATTTTAGCTAAATTGGTTTGGGTTAAATTCACCAGTTTTTCGCCCAGCTTTTTTAATGCTTCGGCATCCCGCTTGATTTCGCTTTTGCTGACCCAGATAATCTCTTCCTGCTCTTCTTCCCAATCAAATACGTCCTTTTTACGTTTTGCCATTATTACGTCCTACATTAAAATAAAAACGTCGTTAGTTTAGCATAATTCCGTCCGAATTAGCGAGACGGCGCAAAATAAGCTAAAATGCGTAATATGTTTAATACAAAGGTTTCATTATGGAAAATCAACAAAATTCAACCGCACTTTTAAAACAGCAAGAACAAGCATTGCGCGAGGCGGTGGAGTATGCGCTGGATACGGCGCGCAAAGCCGGTGCCAGCGCGGAAGTATCGGTAACGAAAGTCAGCGGGCTGTCCGTCTCTGCCCGTTTACAGGAAATTGAAAATGTGGAGTTTAATAATGATGGTGCGCTGGGTATTTCGGTGTATCTGGGGCGGCAAAAAGGCAATGCTTCAACCTCCGATTTAAGTCGCAGCGCGATTAAAAGTGCGGTGGAAGCGGCGTTGGCGATTGCGAAATATACTTCTCCTGATGATTGTGCTGGCTTGGCGGCGCGGGAATTAATGGCTTTTGAAGCGCCGGATCTGGAATTGTATCATCATGCAGATATTGATGTGGAGCGAGCAGTGGAGCTGGCATTGCAAACAGAGCAGGCTGCATTGGATTATGACAAGCGGATCGTAAACAGCGAAGGTGCGGCGTTTAATTCTCATGCCGGTGTCAGAGTGTATGGCAACAGCTATGGCATGCTGCAAAGTTATCTGTCGAGCCGCTATTCGTTGTCTTGTTCTATGATCGCCGCCCATGGCGCACAGCAGGAGCGTGATTATGAATATACGGTGGCGCGTAATATACACCGGCTGGCAACAGCGGATTGGGTCGGAACTCACTGCGCGCAGAAAACCCTGGCGCGTCTACAACCGCAAAAAATCGCCACGCAGGAAGTGCCGGTAGTATTTTTAAATGATGTGGCAACCGGCTTATTCGGGCATTTGGCGGCGGCGATAAGCGGCGGCAGTTTGTATCGTAAAGCCAGCTTTTTGTTGGATCAGTTGGGTAAACAGATTTTGCCGGATTGGTTTCAGTTAAGCGAACGACCGCACTTAATCGGGCAGCTGGCGTCGTCTCCTTTTGACAGTGAAGGCGTTAAAACGGTTTCGCGCGAGATTATTACACAGGGGATCTTGCAGATATATTTACTGACCAGTTATAGTGCGCGAAAACTGGGGATGCAGACTACCGGTCATGCCGGCGGTATTCATAATTGGTTGGTCAAGCCGAATTTAAGCGGCGGATTGACCGCACTTTTACGTCAAATGGGGCGCGGCTTGCTGGTTACGGAATTAATGGGACAGGGAGTTAATCCGGTGACCGGCGATTATTCTCGCGGCGCAAGCGGTTTTTGGGTGGAAAACGGTGAGATTCAGTATCCGGTGGCTGAAATTACGATCGCCGGTCAACTGACGGATATGTTGCGTAATATGGTTGCGGTGGCGGATGATATTGAGCATCGCTCAAATATTCAGACCGGTTCGGTATTACTCACGCCAATGAAAATCTCCGGTAATTAAATTAATTTTATAAATGAGAATAATTCTTATTGACAATGGCGGCGATTTTGTTAGAATGAACGCGTTTGTTAAGTATTGCGGTTAAAAATGATTGGGTAGAGGTCATTTTTGAGATACTCCAAACAAAAGTAGAGTAGAAAGTAAATTCGTTAGGGTATTTGAAAAGCTGGAGTTTATACTTCAGCTTTTTTTTTGCTACAATACGCGACACTCGCCCGCAGGGTAGGGATAGCTTATTGATAAAAGGATAGATATGAAAAAACATCATGTTGATATTTTAATTCCGCAGCAAGAGGTCAAAACCCGTATTCAGGAATTGGGGTGTGAAATCACACAATTCTATCAACATAAACGGGCGGATAAAGTAATTATCGTCGGTTTGCTACGCGGCTCCTTCATGTTTATGGCGGATTTGGTGCGCGAAATACGGCTGCCGGTGGAAATTGAATTTATGACGACCGCGAGCTACGGTTCGGGTATGACGTCAAATCATGATGTGAAGATCAGCAAGGATCTGGACGGCGATATTAAAAACGAACATGTTTTGATTGTGGAAGACATTATTGACACCGGTTATACCTTGCAGAAAGTGCGTGAGATTTTAAATTTACGTGAGCCGGCATCACTGGCGATCTGTACCCTGCTGGATAAGCCTTCTCGACGCGAGGTGGAGGTGCCGGTGGATTGGATCGGGTTTTCTATTCCTGATGAGTTTGTGGTTGGTTATGGCATTGATTATGCACAACGCCATCGTAATTTAGGTTATATCGGTAAAGTGGTATTAGAGGAGTAGTGCCGCTCTTGTTGGAATAAACTGAAAGAAAAAAGCTTGCAGATCCGATTTGCAAGCTTTTTTCTATATGGTTTTTTATTGTTGTTTGGAAGTCAGTTTTGCTAACCCGATATCACAGCTTCGGATTTGGGTGGCAAGTTCCATTTCAAGAATTTGCTGTTTGCTTTGGTTCAGTTTGCTTTTAATTTTACGTAACTGAGTGTGAGTACCCGGTTGTTTTTCCGCTTCGGCAATCAGATTTTCCGTTTCTTTAAACAACTTTTCACATTGCTGCGGTAATGCTTGAATTTCTTTTTGTTTTTCTATCGATTGTGCCTGTGCTGATAACGAAACCGTAGTGAAGGTGGCAACTGCAAAAAAAGCCGTCAGCACTGATTTTATTGTTGTTTTCATTAAGACCCCTTTATTAATTTTTAAATACTAAAAATCAAACGCAACGAAAGTTATCAGAATATCGGGGTAATGTCTAGTATTGGTTGGTTTTTTATTCCGTCTTGTGATCATACGCATAATAAATGTTGTGAAAATGTTAATGATATATACAATTTGACTTATATCAATAAATAAGATTATACCTATTTATTATTATTTTTGATTTAAATACAAAAATGTGATCAGTATTGCATTTTTACTGTTTTTTATCCTTATCTTTAGTAGTAGAATACGTACCTGTCTTGGGGTACCTATAATAATAATTAATTACTGGCTGTAAAAATAGTGTGAATTTTATGTTGTAGTAATAATTATAAAGGTAATTCAATGGAGCTTGCTTAAGGAACATTCTTTTAAGCGTATGGGGTGATTACATGGTAATCATTTGTGAAGAACTTGTAGCATTTACAAGGAGTTGAGATGTTAGACGTTGTTGAACTCTCTAGATTGCAGTTTGCATTAACTGCGTTATATCACTTTTTGTTTGTGCCGTTAACACTGGGATTATCCTTTATTCTGGTGATAATGGAAACGCTTTATGTAGCGACAGGCAAAGAAGTTTATAAAGATATGACAAAATTCTGGGGTAAGTTATTTGGTATTAACTTTGCTCTGGGGGTCACCACTGGTATTACGATGGAATTCCAGTTCGGCACCAACTGGTCATATTATTCTCATTATGTCGGTGATATCTTCGGTGCACCGCTTGCGATTGAAGCATTGTTAGCGTTTTTCTTAGAGTCAACTTTCGTTGGGTTGTTCTTCTTTGGCTGGGATCGTTTATCAAAAGGCAAACATTTGTTAACAACATATTGTGTGGCTTTCGGTTCAAACTTATCGGCAATGTGGATTTTGGTGGCAAACGGCTGGATGCAGAATCCGATTGGTTCCGAGTTTAATTTTGAAACCATGCGTATGGAAATGACCAGCTTTATGGAGTTATGGTTAAACCCGGTAGCACAAAGTAAATTCTTACACACCTTATCCGCCGGTTATGTATCCGGTGCGTTCTTTGTATTGGGTATCAGCGCATATTATATTTTAAAAGGGCGCGATCTCGGTTTTGCCAAACGTTCTTTCTCCGTTGCGTCGGTATTCGGCTTAATTTCCGTACTTACCGTATTGGTGATGGGGGATGAGTCCGGTTATGAAATCGGTCAAACTCAACCTGTGAAATTAGCGGCGATGGAAGGGGAGTGGCATACTCAGCCAGCACCGGCGTCGTGGAATATGGTTGTTGTTCCGAATCAGGCAGAGCAGAAAAATGATTTTGCCATTCAGATCCCTTATGCCGCGGGATTGATTGTGACTCGTTCTATTGATAAACAGTTCGCGGGTTTGGTTGATTTACAATCGCGCAATGAAGAGCGTGTACGCAATGGTATTGTCGCTTATGGCTTATTACAACAGCTAAAAGCGGAGAAAAAAGCGCAAGGTCAGGTAAGCGAAGAGCTAAAAGCCCAGTTTAGTGCGGTTAAAAATGATCTTGGTTTTGGTTTGTTATTAAAACGTTATACGGATAAAGTTGTTGATGCAACGGATGCACAAATCAAAGCTGCGGCTGCGGATACTATTCCGAATGTCGGACCGACTTTCTGGTCATTCCGCGTGATGATGCTGTGCGGCGGCTTGATTTTACTCCTGATGGTTGCAGCCTTTGTGCAGAACGTACGTAAAACCGTAGGTCGTAGCCCGTTATTGCTGAAGGCCTTATTATGGGGTCTACCGCTGCCTTGGATTGCCATTGAAAGTGGTTGGTTCTTAGCTGAGTACGGTCGTCAACCGTGGGCAATTTATGATGTACTGCCGGTCGGTGTCGCCGCTTCTAATTTAACGACGGGCGATCTGTGGTTCTCTATCGGCTTAATTTGTGCCTTGTACACCATATTCCTTGTAGTCGAAATGTACTTAATGTTCAAATATGGTCGTCTGGGTCCAAGTTCGTTAAAGACCGGTCGTTACTATTTTGAACAATCATCTAAATAAGCAGGAGTGCACTATGATTGATTATGAATTTCTACGTTTTGTTTGGTGGATCTTAGTCGGTGTATTGCTTATTGGATTTGCAGTAACTGATGGATTTGATATGGGCGTTATCACGCTATTGCCTTTCGCAGGCAAAAAAGAAGTGGAAAAACGCATTATGATCAACTCGATTGCACCGCACTGGGACGGCAACCAAGTCTGGTTATTAACCGCCGGCGGAGCAATGTTTGCCGCCTGGCCAATCGTCTATGCAACCTCATTTTCCGGATTCTATATTGCGATGATTCTGGTGCTTGCCGCCTTATTCTTCCGTCCGGTGGGCTTTGAATATCGCGCTAAAATCAACAATCCGACATGGCGTACGGCATGGGATTGGGGGTTATTCTTAGGCGGTTTTGTGCCGTCATTGGTGTTCGGTGTCGCATTTGGTAATTTATTACAGGGGGTGCCGTTTGAATTCAACGAATTGATGCAGGTTACTTACACCGGTTCATTCTTTGCGTTATTGAATCCGTTTGCTTTATTATGTGGCGTGATTAGCTTAGCGATGTTGACCACTCACGGCGGTGCATGGCTGCAAATGAAAACCACCTCCGAATTGCGTGAACGTGCTCGTGTCGTGACGCAGGTAGGTGCATTTGCAACCTTAATCACCTTCGTGTTAGCTGGCGTTTGGCTGTATTTCAAAGACGGCTTCGTGGTGACCAGTGTGCTTGATCACAATGCACCGTCTTCACCGCTTAGCAAAGAAGTAATCACTCAAGCCGGCGCATGGTTTGATAATTACAAGGCGGCACCGATCCTGCTCGTCTTCCCTGCATTGGCGGTGGGCGGCGCATTGCTGAATATTCTGGCGTCAAAGGCGAACCGCTGCGGCTTAGCGTTCCTGTTCTCATCATTAACCATGGCGGGTATTATTCTGACTTGCGGTATTTCTATGTTCCCGTTCGTTATGCCGTCGATCACGCATCCTGAAATGAGTTTACTGATGTGGGATGCAACTTCAAGTGAATTGACGCTGACGTTGATGCTTGGATTGGCATTAGTATTCGTTGTGATTTTACTGGCGTATACGATTTGGGCATATATGAAGATGTTCGGTCGTCTTGACAGTGATTTCATCGAAGAAAACAAAAACTCATTATACTAAGGAGATAAATTATGTTTTATGTGTTATGGGTAGTGGGTGTTTTGTTCGCCGTTATGATCAGTGCCGTGATTACGATCGGTATTGAAAAAACAGGCAAATTTGACGAGTAAGTCAATGATTAATACATTGTATCAAATGGTAAATAAGGGCTCGTGGCGGGCCCTTTCATTTATTATCGCAGTGCTTATCACCTTATTCTTTTTCTTTAATATTAATGAGTTTGCTTCTCAGCTGCGTGTTGTCTCACCGTTTTGGGTAATGGCGGTGATCTGGGCAACCATGATCTTATGGATTCACGGAATTGGGTTTGAAATTCGCACCGCTATCTGGAAAAGCGTGTTTTTTCCGCCGTTCGGTTATCTGGTTGGGCTCATTGCGCTGTTGCATAACCTACTATAACTCGCCTAAGTGGGGATGCACCCACTTTTTTAGTTTATCTATAGTGCTGTGTATGAGATTGATAATGCCTGTTTTGGATAATAACAGATTATGAAAATTGTTTAATTTTTATAAAAAATAATTAATTCCGACCGCACTTTATTGCTTGCTAATCCGAGCCAGTCGCTCTAAAATACGCGAATTTTCTTCCTGATAAAATAGTGTCGATAGCTCTCAAGGTCGAATGTTGATATGAGTATATTTTCGTTTCCGGTACGAGTGTACTACGAGGACACCGATGCCGGCGGAGTGGCGTATCACGCGCGTTACCTGCATTTTTTTGAACGCGCGCGAACAGAGTATTTACGCACGATGAATTTTTCGCAGCAAGCGTTATTACATGAACGTAATATCGCATTTGTGGTCAAATCAATGCAGATTGACTACTGTTTTCCGGCAGTCTTGGATGATTTGCTGGCGGTAGAAACTGACGTAACCGAAGTCAAAGGCGCAACGATTTTGTTTACACAACGATTAAGAAGAGATGATGTGATTTTATGCAAAGCCACCGTTAAAGTGGCTTGTGTTAATCTGGGTAAAATGAAACCGATGGCGATTCCTGTTGAGATCAAGTCTGCGTTTCAGATGAACTGACGTTTAGGTATATTAATTTCTCGGAGTTATCTAATGACTACTGAATTGAACTTTTTAGAACTGTTTCTAAAAGCAAGTATTGTTGTTCAAATTGTAATTTTAATTTTGGTCTCGTTCTCGATCGCCTCTTGGGCGATCATTATTCAGCGCAGCCGCATACTGACGAAAGCACTGAAAGAATCGTCAGCTTTTGAAGATCGTTTCTGGTCAGGAGAAGATTTGCATAAATTATATGAAGGATTATCCAATCGTCGTGACGGATTGTCCGGCAGCGAACAGATTTTTTATGTCGGCTTTAAAGAATTTTCCCGCCTGAAACAAGCTAATCCGGATTCACCGGAATCCATTATTCAGGGAAGCTCGCGCGCCATGAATTTGGCAATGAACCGAGAAGTGGAAGATTTGGAAACCCGCGTACCGTTTTTAGCGACCGTCGCCTCCATCAGCCCGTATATCGGTTTATTCGGTACGGTGTGGGGGATTATGCACGCGTTTATGGGATTAAGCGGCGCCAAACAGGCAACTCTGCAAATGGTTGCGCCGGGGATTGCGGAAGCGCTGATTGCCACCGCAATCGGTTTATTCGCTGCGATTCCGGCGGTGATGGCATATAACCGTTTAAGTTTGCGCATCAACAAGTTAGAGCAGAATTACGGTAACTTTATTGATGAATTCACCACCATTTTGCATCGTCAGGTGTTCGGTCGTAATCATCATAACTAATTGAAATTGCAGGTTGACCGCGCAAAAGTGCGGTCGGTTTTAGAAAAGTTTTTTAGAGGCAACTATGTCTTATCGTCGCAGACGCCGCGATATTAAATCCGAAATTAATATCGTGCCTTTTTTAGATGTATTATTGGTACTGGTGCTGATTTTTATGGCGACCGCACCGATTATCAGCCAGAGCGTACAGGTTGAACTGCCGGATGCGGTTGACAGCCAGAACGTATCGAATGAAGATAAAGTGCCGGTGATTTTGGAAGTATCGGGTATCGGTCAATATACGCTTTCTGTGGGAGGAGAGCGCAGTGAGGGACTAACGGAAGAAATGGTCACTCAAATGACTAAACAGGAATATGATAAAGATAACAACACGATGTTTTTAGTAGGCGGTGCAAAAGATGTGCCTTATGAGGAAGTCATCAAAGCGCTGAATCTGCTTCACCTTGCAGGCATTAAATCCGTCGGATTAATGACTAACCCGATTTAACTGATAAGTAGGTATAATTGTGCGGAATAATCAGCAGAATAAAGGTATCGATGCAGTCATTGTTTCTATCGTACTGCACATTATCTTGTTTGGTTTGTTGATATTAGGTTCTTTCTATCACAATGTCGAAATTATGGGCGGCGGTGAAGGTGACGGCGATGTTATCGGTGCGGTAATGGTTGATACCGGATCGGCTGCGCAGGAATGGGGGCGTTTACAGCAACAGAAAAAAGGTGATGCCGACAAGCCGAAGCAACCGGAACCGATTGATGAACAAAAGCAGCAAGATAAGCAGGAACAGCTTGAAGAACAAAAACGCCAGCAGGCATTAGAACGTGAAAAGCAGCAGGAACGCCAGAAAGCGTTAGAACAGCAAAAAGAACAGGCGCGCCAGAAAGAGCTTGCTGAGCAGCAGAAAAAACAGCAAGAAGAAAAAGCCAAATTAGAGGCATTGCAAAAACAGAAAGAGGCTGAACAAGCCAAAGCCAAACAGGCGGCCGAGGCGGCAAAACTGAAAGCTGATGCCGAAGCCAAGCGGTTGGCGGCTGCGGCAAAACAAGCCGAGGAAGAGGCTAAGGCAAAGGCTGCGGCAGAAGCGGCACAAAAAGCTAAAGCCGAGGCAGAGGCAAAAGCTAAGGCGGAAAAAGAAGCGAAAGCTGAAGCGGATGCTAAGGCGAAGGCTGATGCTAAAGCGAAAGCCGATGCTAAGGCGAAAGCGGAGGCAGAAGCCAAAGCGGCAGCGAAAGCAAAAGCCGAGGCGGAGGCAAAAGCCAAAGCTGACGCCAAGGCAAAAGCGGATGCGGCAGCAGCAAAACGGCGTTCGGAGCAGGCAGCATTGGACGACTTTTTAAACGGCGGTGATATCGGCGGGGGGGGGGNATGAATTTTTCGCAGCAAGCGTTATTACATGAACGTAATATCGCATTTGTGGTCAAATCAATGCAGATTGACTACTGTTTTCCGGCAGTCTTGGATGATTTGCTGGCGGTAGAAACTGACGTAACCGAAGTCAAAGGCGCAACGATTTTGTTTACACAACGATTAAGAAGAGATGATGTGATTTTATGCAAAGCCACCGTTAAAGTGGCTTGTGTTAATCTGGGTAAAATGAAACCGATGGCGATTCCTGTTGAGATCAAGTCTGCGTTTCAGATGAACTGACGTTTAGGTATATTAATTTCTCGGAGTTATCTAATGACTACTGAATTGAACTTTTTAGAACTGTTTCTAAAAGCAAGTATTGTTGTTCAAATTGTAATTTTAATTTTGGTCTCGTTCTCGATCGCCTCTTGGGCGATCATTATTCAGCGCAGCCGCATACTGACGAAAGCACTGAAAGAATCGTCAGCTTTTGAAGATCGTTTCTGGTCAGGAGAAGATTTGCATAAATTATATGAAGGATTATCCAATCGTCGTGACGGATTGTCCGGCAGCGAACAGATTTTTTATGTCGGCTTTAAAGAATTTTCCCGCCTGAAACAAGCTAATCCGGATTCACCGGAATCCATTATTCAGGGAAGCTCGCGCGCCATGAATTTGGCAATGAACCGAGAAGTGGAAGATTTGGAAACCCGCGTACCGTTTTTAGCGACCGTCGCCTCCATCAGCCCGTATATCGGTTTATTCGGTACGGTGTGGGGGATTATGCACGCGTTTATGGGATTAAGCGGCGCCAAACAGGCAACTCTGCAAATGGTTGCGCCGGGGATTGCGGAAGCGCTGATTGCCACCGCAATCGGTTTATTCGCTGCGATTCCGGCGGTGATGGCATATAACCGTTTAAGTTTGCGCATCAACAAGTTAGAGCAGAATTACGGTAACTTTATTGATGAATTCACCACCATTTTGCATCGTCAGGTGTTCGGTCGTAATCATCATAACTAATTGAAATTGCAGGTTGACCGCGCAAAAGTGCGGTCGGTTTTAGAAAAGTTTTTTAGAGGCAACTATGTCTTATCGTCGCAGACGCCGCGATATTAAATCCGAAATTAATATCGTGCCTTTTTTAGATGTATTATTGGTACTGGTGCTGATTTTTATGGCGACCGCACCGATTATCAGCCAGAGCGTACAGGTTGAACTGCCGGATGCGGTTGACAGCCAGAACGTATCGAATGAAGATAAAGTGCCGGTGATTTTGGAAGTATCGGGTATCGGTCAATATACGCTTTCTGTGGGAGGAGAGCGCAGTGAGGGACTAACGGAAGAAATGGTCACTCAAATGACTAAACAGGAATATGATAAAGATAACAACACGATGTTTTTAGTAGGCGGTGCAAAAGATGTGCCTTATGAGGAAGTCATCAAAGCGCTGAATCTGCTTCACCTTGCAGGCATTAAATCCGTCGGATTAATGACTAACCCGATTTAACTGATAAGTAGGTATAATTGTGCGGAATAATCAGCAGAATAAAGGTATCGATGCAGTCATTGTTTCTATCGTACTGCACATTATCTTGTTTGGTTTGTTGATATTAGGTTCTTTCTATCACAATGTCGAAATTATGGGCGGCGGTGAAGGTGACGGCGATGTTATCGGTGCGGTAATGGTTGATACCGGATCGGCTGCGCAGGAATGGGGGCGTTTACAGCAACAGAAAAAAGGTGATGCCGACAAGCCGAAGCAACCGGAACCGATTGATGAACAAAAGCAGCAAGATAAGCAGGAACAGCTTGAAGAACAAAAACGCCAGCAGGCATTAGAACGTGAAAAGCAGCAGGAACGCCAGAAAGCGTTAGAACAGCAAAAAGAACAGGCGCGCCAGAAAGAGCTTGCTGAGCAGCAGAAAAAACAGCAAGAAGAAAAAGCCAAATTAGAGGCATTGCAAAAACAGAAAGAGGCTGAACAAGCCAAAGCCAAACAGGCGGCCGAGGCGGCAAAACTGAAAGCTGATGCCGAAGCCAAGCGGTTGGCGGCTGCGGCAAAACAAGCCGAGGAAGAGGCTAAGGCAAAGGCTGCGGCAGAAGCGGCACAAAAAGCTAAAGCCGAGGCAGAGGCAAAAGCTAAGGCGGAAAAAGAAGCGAAAGCTGAAGCGGATGCTAAGGCGAAGGCTGATGCTAAAGCGAAAGCCGATGCTAAGGCGAAAGCGGAGGCAGAAGCCAAAGCGGCAGCGAAAGCAAAAGCCGAGGCGGAGGCAAAAGCCAAAGCTGACGCCAAGGCAAAAGCGGATGCGGCAGCAGCAAAACGGCGTTCGGAGCAGGCAGCATTGGACGACTTTTTAAACGGCGGTGATATCGGCGGTGGTAGCGCCTCTGTCGGTGGTAACGCCAATCGGCAGGGTAGCCAGGGACGTGGTGCAGGATTAGGCAGCGGCGACGGCGGTAAAGTCGGCGATCAGTATGCCGGTGTGATTAAAAAAGAAATTCAGCGCCGTTTCTTAAAAGACCCGAGTTTTGCCGGTAAGGTTTGCCGGATTAAAATTCAGCTGGAACGTGACGGTACCATTTCCGGCTACCAAAAAGTTTCAGGGCCGGATGATATTTGTACTGCGGCATTGAGTGCGGTAGCGCGAACTAAAAAAGTGCCGGCGGCACCGTCTGATGCGGTTTATAGTAAATATAAAGCCCCGATTATTGATTTTGATATTAAATAACTGGTATGGTTTTAGGAAAGTAATTTAACCTGAGGAAAACGACATGAAACGTATAATGAGTTTATTGACAATGCTGTTTTTGTTAGTAGCGAATTCAGCTTTTGCCGATGACGAAGTTCGTATTGTAATTGATGAAGGGGTTGACAGCGCACGCCCAATTGCCGTTGTGCCTTTTAAATGGAACGGTCCCGGTGCTGCGCCGGCAGATATTGCGGATATTATTTCCGCCGATTTGCGTAACAGCGGTAAATTCAATCCGATTCCGGTAAGCCGTATGCCGCAGCAGCCAAGTGCGGCATCCGAAGTGACGCCGGATGCGTGGTCGTCTTTGGGTATCGATGCCATTGTAGTTGGTCAGGTAACGCCGAACGGAAACGGTTATAGCATTGCTTATCAGTTGGTTGATACTATTGGGGCGTCAGGTACGGCGGGTACCGTTTTGAGTCAAAACCAATATGCCGTGCCCGCCAATGCAATTCGATTGGGCGCGCATACGGTCAGCGATGAAGTCTTTGAAAAGCTGACCGCAATTCGCGGCGCGTTCAGAACCAAGATCGCCTATGTTGTGCAGAAAAACGGTGGTTCTCAACCTTATCAGGTGCGTGTGGCGGACTATGACGGACACAACCAGTTTATCGTAACACAAAGTTCCCAGCCGCTGATGTCACCGGCATGGTCACCGGACGGCGGCAAACTGGCGTATGTTTCCTTTGAGAAGAAAAAGGCTCAGTTAGTGGTACATGATCTGCATTCCGGTGCGCGTAGAGTGGTCGCCTCCTTTGAAGGGCATAACGGTGCACCAGCATTTTCACCGGACGGTTCAAGATTGGCGTTTGCCTCTTCCAAAGACGGTGTGTTAAATATTTATGTTATGAATTTAGGTAGTGGACAGGTCTCTCAGCTGACCAGTGGTGCAGGTAATAATACCGAACCGGGTTGGTCTCCGGACGGGCAGTCAATTGTGTTCACTTCCGACAGAAGCGGATCGCCGCAGGTTTACCGTATGAGTGCATCAGGTGGTGGTGCCTCATTGGTCAGCTCGGGCGGCCGCAGTTATAGCGGGCAAATTTCCGCCGACGGTAGTACATTAATCATGATTTCAGGCGATCATATCGTGAAAAAAGACTTGGCAACAGGGGAAACTGAGATGCTAAGTTCCACTTTCTTGGATGAAAGTCCGAGCATTTCGCCGAACGGAATTATGATTATTTATAGCTCTACACAAGGCTTAGGAAAGGTGCTACAATTGGTTTCTGCTGACGGTCGATTCAAAGCCCGTCTACCAGGAAGTGATGGACAAGTTAAATTTCCAGCTTGGTCACCATATTTGAGTAAAAACTAGGAGAAAAGTTAATGAAAAACTTTGCAAAATTATTAGTCGTAGCTGGCTCTGTAGCAGTATTAGCAGCTTGTAGTTCATCCAAAAATGAAAGCGCTGGCGCTGACGCAAATGCTCAAACCTTCGGCGGTTACTCCGTTCAGGATTTACAGCAACGTTACAACACTGTTTATTTCGGTTTCGATAAATATAATATCGAAGGTGAATACGAACAGATCTTAGATGCGCATGCGGCATACTTAAATGCAACACCTGCATCTAAAGTGTTAGTTGAAGGTAATACTGACGAACGTGGTACTCCGGAATACAACATTGCATTAGGTCAACGTCGTGCAGATGCTGTTAAAAACTTCTTATCAGCTAAAGGTGTTCAAGCTGGTCAGGTTTCAACCGTTTCTTACGGTGAAGAAAAACCAGCTGAGTTAGGTCATGACGAAGCAGCCTATGCGAAAAACCGTCGTGCAGTGTTAGCATACTAATTTTTACGCATTCCTTTTTAATATGAAAACCGAGTCCGAACAGGCTCGGTTTTTATCTGCGCAAAAACCGTTAGTTTCTTATTATATCTGGCGAGTATTCATTCAAATGAATAAAAAATCAAAAATTTTTATTGATTATTAAAATAAAACCAGTATTATAAGCCTCCGTTACGCGATGATATCTCTATGGGTCGTTAGCTCAGTCGGTAGAGCAGCGGACTTTTAATCCGTTGGTCGAAGGTTCGAATCCTTCACGACCCACCATTCAAACGTAACATTCCGTAAATATACTTACGGGTCGTTAGCTCAGTCGGTAGAGCAGCGGACTTTTAATCCGTTGGTCGAAGG
>LM994636.1:535215-564611 GCA_000752995.2 Haemophilus massiliensis
CTATTGGGGCGTCAGGTACGGCGGGTACCGTTTTGAGTCAAAACCAATATGCCGTGCCCGCCAATGCAATTCGATTGGGCGCGCATACGGTCAGCGATGAAGTCTTTGAAAAGCTGACCGCAATTCGCGGCGCGTTCAGAACCAAGATCGCCTATGTTGTGCAGAAAAACGGTGGTTCTCAACCTTATCAGGTGCGTGTGGCGGACTATGACGGACACAACCAGTTTATCGTAACACAAAGTTCCCAGCCGCTGATGTCACCGGCATGGTCACCGGACGGCGGCAAACTGGCGTATGTTTCCTTTGAGAAGAAAAAGGCTCAGTTAGTGGTACATGATCTGCATTCCGGTGCGCGTAGAGTGGTCGCCTCCTTTGAAGGGCATAACGGTGCACCAGCATTTTCACCGGACGGTTCAAGATTGGCGTTTGCCTCTTCCAAAGACGGTGTGTTAAATATTTATGTTATGAATTTAGGTAGTGGACAGGTCTCTCAGCTGACCAGTGGTGCAGGTAATAATACCGAACCGGGTTGGTCTCCGGACGGGCAGTCAATTGTGTTCACTTCCGACAGAAGCGGATCGCCGCAGGTTTACCGTATGAGTGCATCAGGTGGTGGTGCCTCATTGGTCAGCTCGGGCGGCCGCAGTTATAGCGGGCAAATTTCCGCCGACGGTAGTACATTAATCATGATTTCAGGCGATCATATCGTGAAAAAAGACTTGGCAACAGGGGAAACTGAGATGCTAAGTTCCACTTTCTTGGATGAAAGTCCGAGCATTTCGCCGAACGGAATTATGATTATTTATAGCTCTACACAAGGCTTAGGAAAGGTGCTACAATTGGTTTCTGCTGACGGTCGATTCAAAGCCCGTCTACCAGGAAGTGATGGACAAGTTAAATTTCCAGCTTGGTCACCATATTTGAGTAAAAACTAGGAGAAAAGTTAATGAAAAACTTTGCAAAATTATTAGTCGTAGCTGGCTCTGTAGCAGTATTAGCAGCTTGTAGTTCATCCAAAAATGAAAGCGCTGGCGCTGACGCAAATGCTCAAACCTTCGGCGGTTACTCCGTTCAGGATTTACAGCAACGTTACAACACTGTTTATTTCGGTTTCGATAAATATAATATCGAAGGTGAATACGAACAGATCTTAGATGCGCATGCGGCATACTTAAATGCAACACCTGCATCTAAAGTGTTAGTTGAAGGTAATACTGACGAACGTGGTACTCCGGAATACAACATTGCATTAGGTCAACGTCGTGCAGATGCTGTTAAAAACTTCTTATCAGCTAAAGGTGTTCAAGCTGGTCAGGTTTCAACCGTTTCTTACGGTGAAGAAAAACCAGCTGAGTTAGGTCATGACGAAGCAGCCTATGCGAAAAACCGTCGTGCAGTGTTAGCATACTAATTTTTACGCATTCCTTTTTAATATGAAAACCGAGTCCGAACAGGCTCGGTTTTTATCTGCGCAAAAACCGTTAGTTTCTTATTATATCTGGCGAGTATTCATTCAAATGAATAAAAAATCAAAAATTTTTATTGATTATTAAAATAAAACCAGTATTATAAGCCTCCGTTACGCGATGATATCTCTATGGGTCGTTAGCTCAGTCGGTAGAGCAGCGGACTTTTAATCCGTTGGTCGAAGGTTCGAATCCTTCACGACCCACCATTCAAACGTAACATTCCGTAAATATACTTACGGGTCGTTAGCTCAGTCGGTAGAGCAGCGGACTTTTAATCCGTTGGTCGAAGGTTCGAATCCTTCACGACCCACCAATTAACGGTGATATTCCTTAAATATATTTTCGGGTCGTTAGCTCAGTCGGTAGAGCAGCGGACTTTTAATCCGTTGGTCGAAGGTTCGAATCCTTCACGACCCACCAATTAGTTGAAACTATCCGCCTAAGATTATATGGGTCGTTAGCTTAGTGGTAGAGCAGCGGACTCTTAATCCGTTGGTCGAAGGTTCGAATCCTTCACGACCCACCAACCTTTTCCTTGCTATTAAAAGTATTTCAACATTTTTATCTCAAGTTTTTTTATTTTTGCGATCAGTATCGCAGAAATGTGCCGATTCTGTCGCTAAAAGATTCTTTCATGCTTAAAGTGCGGTGTTAAAACACAACGTTTTAATTATGCAAGATGAGAACGGGACATAATGTGGCGAAAGGGTTTACCTTATTGGAAATGTTGACTGTATTGGTGATTCTCAGCAGTGTGATGTTGTTGACTTTGCCGGCTTGGCAATATGGCAGCGATCGGGCGATTTTGGAAAGAGAGCAGCGCAGGCTGTATTTATTTCTGCGCTATATTCAGACACGAGCAGAGAATTCCAACGATATTTGGTTGCTGATTGCCAATCGGGATAGTTATCACCATCGCTGGTGTCTTACGGCGCAGATTAAAAACGAACAGATCTGTGATTGTTTAACGCCGCAGCATTGTTCCGCTCAACTTTCAGCACAGTTTTACTATCCGGATTATGCCGATAAAACCATGTTGATCAGTAAATCTTATTACCCAACGGAAATTACCCGGTTAAACGGTATTCGTAATACCATATCGACCGCTTGCATGGTATTGCAAGCGGGAGAAAGTCGAACCCTGTTTTCGTTTTTTAATATCGGCAGTCTGAAACTAAAAGATAATCAGGCATTGAGTGCCTGTGTGAATGATGAGGCATAGAATATGCAGCCCTTATATCGCGGACAAAGTTTGATCGGGTTGATGTTGTCTCTTTCGCTTTCTTCATTGCTACTGTTGACGGTAATCCAGTTTTACGGGCAGACCCGACGGCAAAATCAGGAAATTTTGTTACAGTTGTATTTACAAAGTGAATTGCAACGCACAGTACAGCTTATCGGCAAAGATTTGCGTCGTGCCGGTTTCCGTGCCGTCGCGGAGAAATTAACCCGTAATAATCTGATGTTGTTCGAACAGGATGAGGCGGGGCGCAGTGTTGTAATTGCACAGGCAGACGGCGAAAGCCCGAACAGTTGTATCTTGTTTTTCTATGATTTGGATGCCACAGGTTGTATCGGTACCGCTTATAAATCCGGTCTTTGTCTGTCAGCAGGGCAAAACAGTGCCCGAGAAATTGAGCGTGAATTATTCGGCTATCGGCTACACGATAGCATGTTGGAAACTCGCCTGACTTATAAAAATACCGTGCTCCAATACTGTACTCAGGAGCAATGTCGCAGTTATATACAGCAACCGGCTTGCAACAGTGGCGGCTGGGTAGATTTATTGGACGATAGCGAAATTGCCATTACGCAGTTGCAGTTTGATTGGTTGATCGCAGGAAAAGCGGTGCAAATACAGCTGGCAGGGCAATTAAAACGGCGACCGTATATACGCTATGAAACCGCCATCATTGTGCCGTTAATCAATCAGGAGGCGGAATAATGTCGTATCGCGGTATAATGACCTTGACACTGCTAATGTTGCTTAGCGCATTTTTGGTGACGTTTATGCTGTTTGATGATGAGCTGCTACGGCTGTATTCTGCCTTGCCCTCACAGCGCCGAATTTATTTGCAGGCACAGCTGGAGTTACAACATATCAGCCATGAACAGGCTCATGCCGAATGTAATAGCGTGCCTTTAGATAATGATGATAAAACCCGGCGCATCCGCTTTGAAAACAATGAAAAAAGTCACCGCACTTTTCATTTTGTTTGGTGTGAGCGTCTGTCGTTGTTTAAACAGGCGCCAAAAAAGGCACTGAATCCAGCCGCATTTGAACAATATCTCGTGCCGGAACTTGAATCTTTGTTTGCCGCTGAGTTACACCCGCCGCCGTCAAGCCTGCCGAAAACAGAGCAGCTTTACTGGTTTAACCGGCAACAAACAGAATGGGAACTTAACGGCAATATCTATGCCGTCATTGTGGCACAAGGCGATCTTCACATTACAGGTAAAGGCAAAATCAGCGGCGCCTTGATTACCGGCGGAAATTTTCACAAGAGCGAGCAAGTGCAGATTACCTACCATAAAGAGACGGTGGCTAATATTGTCAGACAATACAGTCGATGGCAGTTAGCGGAGAAAAGCTGGTATGATGTCGAACCCTTATAGCGCGGTAAATTATCAGGGCATGAATTTACTCTCCCTATTAGTGACTTTAACTTTATTTAGTGGTATTTTTCTGTCCGTTAATCAATGGATTGCGGTGCAGCGTCACAGTGCG
Organism: Haemophilus massiliensis; assembly: GCA_000752995.2. Lineage (GTDB taxonomy): Bacteria > Pseudomonadota > Gammaproteobacteria > Enterobacterales > Pasteurellaceae > Necropsobacter > Necropsobacter massiliensis_B. The sequence goes on from LM994636.1 coordinate 539,413, forward strand.
GTGGAGATTTATCAGCGTTATCAGGCAATACAGATCGCAGAAAACCAGCGACAACGATTATTTTTAGGTTTGGCGTGCCAGCCGCGCGTTGAACAGAATCGGCTCACTTTTCGTATCAGCTGCTCGCCGACGCAAGTCACGGTGCATTATCCTGTGGGCGAAATCGTATTATAAAAAGGAACAGACGTGTTTACTGTTTATTATTCCAATCAACTGGATATTCAAAAAGAAATCCTTATTCATTTAATGCAGCAACAACCATTAAATGATCCGTTGCAGGCAGAAACGATTTTGGTGCAAAGCCCGGGCATGGCGCAGTGGCTACAGTGGCAAATTGCGGAAAAGCAAGGCATTGCCGCAAATTTACAGTTTCCGATGCCGGCAACCTTTATCTGGCGGCAATATGTGGAAAATTTGCCGGAGGTGGTACAGCAAAGCCAGTTTGAAAAAGAGAGTATGACTTGGCGACTGATGCGACTCATTCCCGGCTATTTATCTCAGCCGGAGTTTCAACCGCTACGTCATTATCTAAGTTCTTCCGTGCAGGCGGAACAGCAGAAACTGTATCAGTTGGCGCATAAGATTGCCGATTTATTTGACCAATATTTAGTGTATCGCCCGGAATGGATAAGCGCCTGGGAACAGGGAAACGATCTGCCCGTTAGCAGCCAAATCGGGCAGCAAATCGACGGTGGTAATCAGCAATTATTCGCCCAGATCACCCGTCATGTGCAATGGCAGGGCACATTGTGGCGTGCACTGACAAATGAAATTTGGACGCAGACCGGCGAAATCCAGCATCGCGCGCGGTTGCATCAGCGCTTTTTGACGTTATTGGCTCAGGGCGCGCCGAAAAAGCTGCCGGCACGGGTTTTTGTGTTTGGTATTTCCGCGTTGCCGAAAACCTATCTGGACACGCTGCATGCGATCAGCGCCTATTGTGACGTGCACTTATTTTTTAATAACGGCTGCCGGGAATATTGGGGCGATATTATTGATCCATCCTATTGGCGAAAATTACAGATTCGCCACCGCACTTTTTATACGGATAAACGCACTCAACCGCTGCTTTCGGCACAGCAAGTCAGTAATCTGGAAAACGACGTAATTGAATATACCTATGATAACGAGTTTTTACAGATCGGGCATCCTTTGCTGTCCGCGTGGGGAAAACAGGGGCGCGATTTTTTATATTTATTAACCGAGCTGCAATGTAATGAAATCAGTGCTTATGTCGAACCACCGGAAAACAATCTATTGTCGCAAATCCAAGCGCGCATTCTAAATTTAGTGCCGAGCGGAAAACAGCCGCTGCATTATCAGGCAGCGGATCAGTCGCTGAGCTTTCATGCCTGTTACAGCGCTATGCGGGAAGTGGAAGTGCTGCATGATTACTTGCTGCATCTGTTTAATCAAGATAACGGTCTTACGCCGAAAGATATTGTGGTTATGGTGGCGGATATTGATCAATACACGCCTTATATCCGCGCCGTGTTCAGTCAGGAACCGCACTATATTCCTTTTTCCATTTCCGATAATAAACTATCGGAAAGCGATGTGTTGGTTTCCGGCTTTCTTAGTTTGTTGAATTTGAAAGAAAGCTTGTTCGGGGCGGAAGAAATCTTGGCATTGCTGGATATTCCGGCGATTCGCACACGTTTTCATATTGAATCTGATGATCTGGCATTGATTCACCATTGGGTTGCCGACAGCGGGATCCGTTTTGGGCTGGATAAATATACGGATGCTGCTCAGCATAATTATAATGCTTGGCAGGCGGGGCTGGAACGCATGTTGCTCGGATATGCCATGCGCGAAGAAAACGGTGTTTGGCAGGATAGCTTGGGGCTGGATAACAGCTATGGTTTGAACGGGCGGTTGGCGGGTTATCTGACCGCATTTATTGATAGCCTGTCGCAATGGCGGCAAGTACTGGCGGAAGAGCACGACGCGTTGCAATGGCAGCAGCATTTGCTGACGCTGATTGAAACATTTTTTGCCGCCAATGAACAGAACAATGAAACGCTGTGGTATTTGAAAGAGTGTATTCAACGTTTTACCGAACAGCTACAGGCGGCGCATTTTGATGAACCGCTGAGTGTCGAAGTGGTTGACGAAGTGTTGAACGAGTATTTGCAAGACAGCCCGAACAGCTTGAAGTTTCTTGCCGGTAAGGTGAATTTTTGTACGTTACTGCCGATGCGTTCCGTTCCGTTTAAGGTGGTGTGTCTGCTTGGCATGAACGAAGGAGATTATCCGCGTCAGCATACTCCGAACAGTTTCGATTTAATGCAATACCATCATCAGAAAGGGGATCGTTTCCGCCGCGATGATGATCGCTACCTCTTTTTGGAAGCGTTGTTATCGGCGCAGCATTATCTTTATATCAGCTATGTCGGGCGTTCTGTGGTGGACGATCAACCCAAAGAACCTTCTGTGCTGGTCAGTCAGTTATTGGATTATGTGGCGGAAAACCTGAGTGCGACGGATGGTGAAGATACGGATAACCCGCCGCAGGATTGGCGCGCGTTGCTAGTAAAGCAGCATGCGATGACGGCATTCAGCGAACAAAACTTCCGTGGAGAAGACCGCACTTTTGCGCGCAAATGGCTGTCACTGGCAAGACGCGTGCAGCATGCCGATACGTCCGATTTTATGCAGCCGCTACCGCCGGAAGACCTGCTGATAAGTGAGATTGCATTGCCTGATTTAATTGCATTTGTCCAACATCCGCTGAAATATTTTTTGCAGCAACGACTGGGTGTGAGTTTTAATGATGAAAACCCGTTAATTGGCGACAGTGAAAATTTTAGTTTGAATAAGCTGGATCAGTATTATATTCATGATCAATTACTTTATTGTGATGAATCGGCGCAGGAAGCATTTTTTACCGCGCTGATGATTAAAGGCGTAATGCCGCGCGGCAGCTTTGCACAGGTTTATGAAAAACAGCTAAAACGCGATATTCAAGAGTTAAAAGCATGTGTGGCGGATTATTTGGCACGGGATGAGCAGCGGCAAGCGATAGAATTGTTTGTTGAGTGCGCAAGCGGAACGGTTCGTTTATATGGTGATTTGGATCATTTATATGCGCAGGAAAACGGTATGCTGCAACGGATATGTTGGCGAGTCGGCGCGATTAGAGATCAGGACGCGATTGAAAGCTGGGTTTATTATCTGTTGCAATGTGCCGTACAGCATAATGCAGCACCTGCGCTTTATTATGCTAAAAAAGAGAAAATCAGCTTTAAAACTTTGGAAAAAACCACCGCACTTGCGCAACTGGCGGTATATGTAGAAGATTTTATTCAGGGATGGCGCCAACCGTTGCCGGTTATCACAAGTGCGATTGACAGCTATCTGAATTTACTCCGTATGGATAGAAGCACACTGTTTAAAGCGGAAGATGCCGTGGATTTCACAGCCTGCGCGCAGAAGTTGGACAGTCTTATTAGCGGCACTGTTTATACATCGCCGGATCTTTACTGGCAGCGGGTTTTTGCTCGCACGCCGCCGAGCGAGCTGCAAATCCGAGCCATCAACCGGCGTATGCAAGCATGGTTTGCGTTGATGAGCGAGCATCTGGAACGGTAGGCAAATTCAATATGCGGCACGATGTAGCGTGCCGTCGGGGATTATTGTTTGCGCCAGATTGTGCCGTTCGGGCCGTCTTCCAGCACAACCCCCATTGCATTTAACGCATCACGGGCGGCATCCGCCTGCGCCCAATCTTTAGTGGCGCGGGCGTCATTACGCTGTTGGATCAATGTGTTGATTTTGGCCACTTCATCGGCATCGGAACCGGATTGCAGAAAGTGTTCCGGATCTTGTACCAGCAATCCTAGTACGCCGGCAAGTTCGCGCATGCGGGCGGCTAGACCGTTAGCCTGTGCCATATCACTGGTTTTCAGTTTATTGATGTCGCGCGCCATTTCAAATAAAACGGAAATAGCGTTCGGTGTGTTGAAATCATCGTCCATGGCTTCTTTAAAGGCGGCAGTAAAATGCTCGCCGCCGCAGGCCGGCGCATTGTGATCGGTGCCGCGCAGCGCGGTGTATAGGCGTTCCAGTGCGCCATGTGCCAGATTCAGATTTTCTTCACTGTAATTCAACTGGCTGCGGTAATGGGCGGTTAATAAGAAATAACGCACGCTTTCCGCATCATAATGGGTCAGCACATCACGAATGGTAAAGAAATTGCCCAGTGATTTTGACATTTTTTCTTTATCTACCATAATCATACCGGAATGAATCCAGTAATTGACGTACTTGCCGTCGTGCGCGCAGCAGGATTGGGCGATTTCATTTTCATGGTGCGGAAACATTAAATCCGAACCGCCGCCGTGAATGTCAAAATGCTCACCAAGTTGTTTGCAGTTCATCGCCGAACATTCGATATGCCAGCCCGGGCGACCTGCTCCCCACGGCGATTGCCAGCTCGGTTCGTGCGGTTTGGACATTTTCCATAACACGAAGTCCATCGGGTTTTTCTTTATTTCCGAAATTTCCACCCGTGCACCAGCTTGCAATTGAGAAAGATCCTGACGGGAAAGTCTGCCGTATTGCTGAAAACTTTCCACATCAAACATCACATCGCCGTTTTCCGCTACATAGGCGTGACCGCGCTGAATCAGCTTTTCTACCAGCGCGATAATCTCCGCGATATGATGCGTTGCGCGCGGTTCGGAATCCGGACGCAGGATATTCAGCGCATCGAAATCCCGATACATTTCGGCCACCATGCGATCCACCAGCTGTTCACAACTTTCCTGATTTTCCAACGCGCGTTTAATGATTTTGTCGTCCACATCGGTAATGTTGCGCACATAAGTCAGGTGATAGCCCAGATAACGCAGGTAACGCGCGATCACATCGAAACAAACAAAAGTGCGTCCGTGTCCGATATGACATAAATCATAGACGGTGACGCCGCACACATACATCCCCACATGATTGTCGTGAATAGGTTTAAAAATTTCTTTCTCTCGGGTTAATGTATTAAAAATTTTTAGCATTGTGTTGTTCTCGTGAAAAGGTCATAAAAATGCGGGCAAAACCGACCGCACTTTAAAGCGTAATTTATAGCACTTATTGGGCTTTTATGGAATAATAAACGCCTTTATATTTGACAGGAATAAGAAAATGATTACATTACATACAAACTTCGGCAATATTCGGATTAAATTGGATCACGCAAAGGCACCGTTGACTGCCGCAAATTTTGAAAATTACTGCAAAAAAGGGTTTTATAACAACACGATTTTTCATCGGGTGATTGACGGTTTTATGATTCAGGGCGGCGGCATGGAATCAGGCATGCGCGAAAAAGCCACCGATGCGCCGATTCAAAATGAAGCCGCTAACGGCCTGAGCAACAAACGCGGCACTATCGCCATGGCACGCACCTCCGATCCGCATTCCGCTACTGCGCAGTTTTTTATTAATGTGGCGGATAACAGCTTTTTAGATTACCGCGCGAAAGAAATGTTCGGCAAAACTGTTGTGCAGGAATGGGGCTATGCGGTGTTCGGCGAAGTGGTTGACGGTATGGATGTGGTAGATAAAATCAAAGGCGTGAAAACCGGCAATAAAGGATTTCATCAGGATGTGCCGCAGGATGATGTGGTGATTGAATCCGTTACGCTGGAAGACTAATTGGTTCGGCGGGCTGTCAGCCCGCTTTTTTATTGGAGGTGAGCATGCAACAAGAGGATCGCTGGCTGCAATGGGCGGTGGAACTGCAAAGTCTGGCGCAGGCAGGGCTGTTTTATTCACCGAATAAATTTGATATTGAGCGTTTTCAGCGCGTTCGAGAAATCAGCGCAGAAATGGTTCAGTATAAATCGGGGCTTTCGGCACAAAAAGTAGAACAACTGTTTTGTAATGAAACCGGTTTTCAGACCCCGAAGCTGGATACTCGGGCAGCAATTTTCCAGCAGGATCGGATTTTGCTGGTGCAGGAAGAAAACGGTTTATGGTCGCTGCCCGGCGGTTGGGTGGATGTGGATCTGTCCATTAAGGAAAATACCATTAAAGAAGTGAAGGAAGAGGCAGGCTTGGCGGTGAGCGCCGATTTTATTATCGCCATTTTGGATCGGGATAAGCATAATCTGCCGAAAATGGCGCACAAAGTGTGTAAAACGTTCGTTTATTGTACCGCACTTGGCGGTGAGTTCCGACCGAACAACGAGACCATTGACAGCGGCTATTTTAGCCTGGAAACATTGCCACCGCTGTGTACGGAAAAAAATAATGAAGCGCAGGTGCGCATGTGTTTTGAGGCACACTATGCGCCAAGCTGGAAAACCTTGTTTGATTGATGATGACATTTTTTGATACCCATACGCATCTGGATTATTTGCTGCGCATGAGCGGCGAACCCTTATCCTGTCTTATGGCAAATGCGGCGCAGGCGGGCGTGCGGAAAATGCTGATCGTTGCGGTGATGAAAAAAGACTTTGAAACGCTGGCAAAAATGACCGCACTTTATCCGAAGCGGCTGTATTATGGGTTGGGGCTGCATCCGCTGTATATTCAACAGCACACACAAGCGGATTTGGAACGGCTGAACCGGCTGTTGGCAAAGCGTCCGCAGGGATGTACGGCGGTGGCGGAAATCGGCTTGGAACGCGCCAAGCCTGAATTATTAAGCGCCGTATTATGGCAAAAACAGCAGGATTTTTTCTCCGCCCAGTTAAGTTTTGCCAAACAATATGGGTTGCCGGTCAATCTGCATTCACGCAAAGCTCATGAATCGCTGTACACCTTTCTTAAGCAGGCAGATTTGCCGAAATGCGGCGTTGTGCACGGTTTTGCCGGCAGTTATGAGCAGGCGAAGCGTTTTGTTGATCTCGGTTATCAAATTGGTGTCGGCGGTGTGATTAGTTATCAACGTGCCAATAAAACTCGGCAGACGATTGCGAAATTACCACTTGATGCTTTGGTACTGGAAACCGACAGCCCCGATATGCCGGTATTCGGTTTTCAGGGACAGCCGAATCGCCCTGAGCGGATTGTTGAGACCTTCAAGGCACTTTGTCAGTTGCGTCGCGAACCGGCGGAAGTTATTGCGCAAGCGCTTTGGCACAACAGTGTGCGGCTATTTGCCTGATTGGATTTTATCGGCGCTGAAACGGTAGATCACCTGATTGGCGGAACCGCGCCAAACCAGCGCCGGATCAGCCTGCGCCTGAATGAATTTGCCGTCGATGAGGACGTCGATATAAGGTAACATGGTTTGCTGCTGAGCATTGAGTTCGTCCAGTTTATAACCCGTCCATAGCCAGATGTCTTTATTTGGACATTCGCGTTTTACCCGTTGTACCAACTTTAACAAGGTCGGAATATTGTTTGGATGCAGCGGATCACCGCCAGACAGACTGAGCCCTTGGCGTTTAATACGGGTATCTTGTAAATCGTTGATGATTTGATCTTCCATCGCTTGATCGAACAATACCCCGGCGGAAAAAGACCAGCTTTTCTGGTTGTAACAGCCTTTGCATTGGTGGGTACAACCGCTGACGAACAGGGTACAACGTGTACCTTCACCGTTGACGATATCGACAGGATAATATTGTAAATAATTCATTTGTTTTCGTGTCAGTGATGAGACATTGCAGAATATTGCCTTTGTTAGCTTAAAGTGCGGTGAATTTTTTTTATTTTTCGACATTATTGGCACATGCACATCAAGCCACATCGACGGAATATTAAGCGGTTGCATTGTTACGGTACGACAATGCCTGTGGTTAAATCCTGCTTCTTTATTGAAGAGGCGGCAGATAAAAACGGCATCCGTTTTTGCGCCGCCTTGTTCAAGGTGATGGCAGATTACATATGCTTAACTCGGCGTTTGACTTCTTCCTGCTTGCCGGCGTTAAACGGTCTGGCGTCCGGGCTGCCGAGATAACCGCATACGCGGCGGGTGACCGATACTTTTTCGCTGTCATGATTGCCACATTTCGGGCAGGTAAAGCCTTTGCTGGTACAATCGAATTCGCCGGTAAAGCCGCATTCGTAGCATTCATCAATCGGCGTATTGGTGCCGTAATAAGGCACGCGCGCATAGCTGTAATCCCACACGTCTTCCAGCGCTTTCAGGTTATGCTGAATATTCGGATATTCGCCGTAGCAGATAAAACCGCCGTTGGCTAATGCCGGATAAGGCATTTCGAAGTCCAGTTTGTCGTAAGGGTTGACTTTTTTCTCGACATCCAAATGATAGCTGTTGGTGTAATAGCCTTTGTCCGTTACGCCGTCGATAATGCCGAATTGGCGCGTATCCAGCCGGCAGAAACGGTCACACAGGTTTTCGCTCGGCGTAGAATATAAACTGAACGCATAACCGGTTTCCGCGCGCCACTGTTTAGTTGCCTCGCTGAGCCGTTCGACGATTTTCAACCCTTTTTGGCGCAGTTGTTCATCGTCATAAATATGGTGATGATACAGCGCATTGATGGTTTCATGGATACCGATATAGCCCAGCGAAATTGAGGCGCGTCCGTTTTTGAAAATTTGTGCTACATTGTCATCAGCTTTCAGGCACACACCGCAGGCGCCTTCCATATACAGAATCGGCGCTACCCGGGCTTTGGTATTTTCCAGTCGTGCGATACGTGTCATCAGCGCTTTTTTCGCCAGCGCCAGACGCTGTTCCAGAATATCGTAAAAGCGCTGTTCATCGCCCTTGGCTTCTAATGCAATGCGCGGCAGGTTGAGACTGACCACGCCCAGATTATTGCGCCCGTCATGCACATATTCGCCGTTTTCTTGGTAGGCACCGAGGAAACTGCGGCAGCCCATCGGCGCTTTGAACGAACCGGTAACTTTCACCACCTGATCATAATTTAAAATATCCGGATACATGCGTTTTGAGGCACATTCCAACGCTAGTTGCTTGATATCGTAGTTCGGATCGGTTTTACTATGGTTTACGCCGTCTTTAATGGTGAACACTAGTTTCGGGAAGACCGGCGTTTTGTGGTTTTTGCCCAATCCCCGAATGCGGTTGCGCAAAATAGATTGCTGAATCAGTCGTTCCTGCCAGCCAGTGCCCAATCCGAAACCGAGGGTGACGAATGGAGTCTGACCGTTTGAGGTGTGCAGTGTATTGACCTCATATTCGAGTGATTGGAAGGCGTCAAAACATTCTTTTTCGATTAACGCCTTGGCGTAGGCTTCCGGTTGCGGAATCTGCCAAAGTGCGGCGGTTTTTAAGTGTTTTTCATAACTTAACTGCACATAAGGCGCCAGCACTTCATCAATACGGTTAATTGTCGTGCCGCCGTAAATGTGGCTGGCGACCTGCGCGATAATTTGTGCGGTAACCGCGGTTGCGGTGCCGATAGATTTGGGTGGCTCAATTTCCGCATTGCCCATTTTAAATCCGCTGGTCAACATACCTTTTAAATCCACCAGCATACAATTGAACATGGGGAAAAACGGCGCGTAGTCCAAATCATGATAATGGATTTCGCCTTTTTCATGGGCCGCTACCACATCGCGCGGCAGAATATAGCGTTTGGCGTAATGCTTGGCGACGATCCCCGCCAGCAAGTCCCGTTGAGTCGGAATCACTTTGGCGTCTTTGTTGGCGTTTTCGTTCAGCAGTTCAACATTGCTCTGTTCAATTAATCCCTCAATCTCTTTGGTTAGATTACTGCGCTTTTCACGCGCCAGATCTCTGTCGTGGCGGTATTCAATATATGCACGAGCGATTTGCGGATACTGACTAGACATCAGATGATTTTCCACAATTTGCTGAATTCGGCTGATGTCGATTTCTTGCTGATGATGTGCGAAAATTTCATCGCATACCTGCTGACCGATACTGTAACAATAACGGTCGTCATTGATACCGACGGCGAGCGCCGCTTTTTTTATGGCGTTGATAATGCGCTGTATTTCAAATCCGATTCGTGAGCCGTCACGTTTAATTACGAAAAATGTGCCCATAACTACCTCTGCATGTTTTGCCGATTAAATTCGCGATACACTATATATAGATATTATTTTTATTTCAACTACTAGATATAGTAGTCTTTCGTCGGTTTTTTATGCAAACTATGGGTTAGTGATTGGTTTTACTGGGGAAATTATCGATTTTTTATGAGAATTATTCTCAACTAAAATTTATATTTTGTGATATTGATCATATTATTTATTGTATCGTTTAAATAATAAACAAAAAAGTGCGGTGAAAATTACCGCACTTTTGAGATTATGATTTATACATGGATTCGATTTGTTCTTTATAGCGTTGAAGAATGACTTTGCGGCGCAGTTTTAGGGTCGGTGTGATTTCATTCATCGCAGTAGTGAACGCCTGTGGCAGCAGGGTGAATTTTTTCACTTGCTCAAAACTCGGCAACTCTTTTTGCAGCTCGTTAATTCGTTTTTCAAACAGTTGAATAATATCGGAATGTTTAACCAGTTCAAGGCGATCTTGGTATTTGATATTCAGTTGCTTGGCGTATTCTTCCAATGAGGCGAAACAAGGTACAATTAGGGCTGAAACGTATTTTTTCGCGTCGGCAATCACGGCAATTTGCTCAATAAATTTGTCTTTACCAATTTTGCCTTCGATATATTGCGGCGCGATATATTTGCCGTTAGAGGTTTTCATTAATTCTTTGATGCGATCGGTTATATACAGGTTGCCCTGTGCATCAAACTGTCCGGCATCACCGGTTTTCAGAAAGCCATCGGCAGTGAAAGCATCGGCGGTTTCTGCCGGTTTTTTGTAGTAACCGCGCATAACCATGCCGCCGCGCACCAAAATTTCGTTATCTGCGCCGATTTTCACTTCGCAGCCGGGCATCGGTTCGCCGATTGAGTTCGGTTCAAAATGCGCGTCTTGCCAGCAGGAAACGGTTGCGGTGGTTTCCGTCATGCCGTAGCCCAACTTGATATTGATGCCGATACTCTGGAAAAATAGCCCGATGGACGGGTCCAGTTTCGCACCGCCGCACGGCATCATACGGATTCGCCCGCCCAGCAGGTTTCTCAGTTTGCTCAACACCAATCGATCCGCCAATAGAAATTGGTTGCGAGTAACAAATGAAACCGGCCGTTTGTTGGAGGTTAATTGAAAATGATGCAAACCAATTTTTATTGCCCAGTTAAATAGTGCTCGGCGAAGAAAAGGTGCCCGTTGCACTTTATCGTGAATAGCGGCATAAATTTTTTCATAAAAGCGCGGCACTGCGCACATCAATGTCGGACGGATCTCGTTTAGTGCGGAACGTACCTGATTGGTATCTTCAATATAGCAATTTATCGCACCGCGATGCAGCACATAGGCGACCCATGCACGCTCGAAAATATGCGAAAACGGTAAAAACGACAGCGATATATCATGCATATCGATTGGTTGCAGCGCCTTATCGTGCGCTTGTAACTGGTGAGCGAGATTCGCATAATCCAGCATCACGCCTTTGGGCTCTCCGGTCGTACCGGAGGTGTAAATTAAGGTAAATAAATCGCTCAGTCGTTTATCCGCCAGACGGGATGCCAGATCGGATTGATTTCGTTCAGAACCTTCGGCGATAAAATCCTGCCAGTAACAGGCAATCGCGTTATTCGACAGTCGGATGCTGTCTTTCATGGCAACAATACGCTGTAACTGCGGGCATTGCTCGGCAATCGCCAATGATTGTTCGTATTGTTCCTGATCGCCGACAAATAAAATTTTAATATCGGCATCATTGATAATGAATTTTGCTTGCTGTGCGGTGTTGGTGGCATAAATGGGTACGCTTACTGCGCGAATTTGTAATGCGCCGATGTCCGCTATTGTCCAGCGCGGCATATTGTGGGCGAATATGCCGATTTTATCCTGTATGCCGATATGGTTTGCCAATAATGCCCGCGACACGTCGTCGATTTGCTGCCGGAAAGTTGACCAAGAAATATCTTTCCAGCCGTTATGCTCGTGGTAACGAAGTGCGGTGCGATCGGCCAATGTTTTTGCCTGATGATGAATGCGGTTAATGAAGTGAAAATCAAGCTGCTCCATGTTTTCTTTGTTTCCCCTTAACAATAATTTTATTCGGTTTGGCTATTCTTGTTATTTAAGCGAACACTTGTGCGCTAATATAATGGCTAACAGGATAAAATTCCAGTAGAAAAATCAAAAAAGTAAGCAAATTATAGATTTTGTGAAGTCGATAACATTTTCTAATGTAATACAGCTGTTCAGGTTTTATTACGAAAACAGGATTGCGACAATACCAAGATACGGCGGTGAGAAGTATAAAATATGCCTTGCCGGCGAGAAAAAACCGCCCGTAAAAGGGCGGTTTAACATGAGAAAGTTTTAATAATCGGGTAGCCAAGCTGTATTGCTACAGCTTAGCCCCCTAAGAACTGTACAAGCAAATTTCTCTGCATACAGCTCAAGCCTTTCTATTAACTGTTAGGCAGTCGGCTTCATTACTTTCAAATTCAGGCGGTGAATTTGACGATGACACTCAGGGTGTACCAAACATCTATTGTTTAGCGTATCCTTTCCACCATACACTTTGTAAATAATATGGTGATCGTGCCAGCCCGTTTCTTTTGTAATTGGAAAACCACATAATACACATTTCCCTTTTTGCTCTTTGTATAAGACTTGCCATTGTCGTCTGTGTGATTGTTCATCATACATTCTACTTTGAACAAGATTTTCCCCATACAATTCCCATTCGGGTAAAAATGGCTTGTACTGTGATTTTACCTTTTGGTGCCGTTTAATTTTAACGTACCCACAATAAATTAAATCTATTGGGATTAGTTTGCCCTGTTTATCATTGGTTACCGTACCAAAAATCCAATTTCGAGTACTATTTGAACAAAAGTATTTCTCTTTTATCCAAACTTTACTCTTATGTGGGTGTCTTCGGCTACACCAACGCCATAGGGCTTTCCAAATCAAACTGTCCATTCGGTTGAATATCACTTTCGCCACTGTGTGCTTGTGATAGTTTGTCCAACCTCTGATCATTGGATTTAATACCTTAATAAGATCGTCCTGTTTAGCGGTTCTCATTTTAGAAATGATTTTTTTCACCTTGTCATAAAATGCTTTCACATTCTCCTTACTTGGCTTAATTATCAATTTCTTGTCAAATCGCTTTACCGTCTAACCTAAAAAGTTAAATCCTTGATCGATATGCACTACCTTAGTTTTACTCTCAGATAATGAAAGTCCCCTTTCAGACAGAAAGGTTTTAACTATCGGTATGACTTTTTGCTCCAGTAACTCTTTTGATACACCTGAAATCACAAAATCATCTGCATATCTGACTAGGTATGTTCTATGTTTTGCTAGTTTAAGCGTATTCTTTGCACCGAAGTGCTTGATTAGCTCCTTTTCTAACCCATCTAACGCCATATTGGCTAACGTTGGCGAGATAATACCACCTTGCGGCGTACCTGCTTTCGTTGCTTTTAGCTGTCCAAATTCAACAACGCCCGATTTTAACTATTTCTTGAGTATTCGCTTATTCATAGGAATATGCTCTATCAACCAGTCGTGGCTAATATAATCAAAACAACCCTGTATCTGCATCTAGTACCCATTCTGCCATTTGGTGAGATTGATTACCCTTTGTTGAAAATATAATGTGTATGTGTGAGATAGCGTCTGCCGTTGAACGGTTTAGTCTAAATCCATACGAGTTATTGTCTGCTGTTGTTTCCGCAATGGGTTGCAATGCTAATAAATATAACATCTGCATTGCCCTATCTTTCATTGTTGGTATGCCTAGTGGACGTTGTTTTCCATTTGATTTTGGAATAAATACCCGTCTTACTGCTAATGCTTTTACATAAAATGAGTGGGTCAGCATTCTTTGTAGATTTTTTACTCTACGCCAATTGCCTTCCTGTGTCGCCTTCGCAATCCGCACCTGCATTCCTTTCACATATCGATTTGCTTTATACCAATCGATATAATGCCATTTTGATATGTTCGGGGTCGCTGGAGCTAGATTATTTACTAATTTCTTAGTATGATGAGTCCGCTCTTTCATACTTACCTCCGTTTAGAGATAAGTTTTCTTGGTAAACAGATAGTTCCTCTTTCTGGTCTGTGAAAACTTTCAAGAGTTGCTATCATTACCAATAGACTTACACTCTTGGTTATCACTAAGGATAAAGAGTGCTTGCGTTGGTTTTGTTTGATTATTTCTAATCAGCAAGCCAACGCTCGTTTTATCCCGTTTAAACTTTTAAGGAATTAGCCAGACATCATTGCGATGAAAGACCAGTTAGAAGTCTGCACCCTTTCGGGTTAGGTTATATTTCACACCCTATCTGCGCCATTACAGTACAGCATTCGCTTTCTCTAACTTCTCTTACCTACACCCCCAACAACATTGCTTACGCTTTGCCTGCCTTTTCAGGCGGAAATATAGGCTTACCAAGTTCCATTATTACTACACGAATAGTGAAGATATAGTCTGTTTCCCGACAGTGTTATGGTGACGTATCCCAAGGCTAAAATGAGATAACCCACTGCATACCTTTTGGTTCAAGCCGATAGCGACCGTAGGCTTGTTCTACATAACGAGAATTACGACTATTCACTTACGTTTATCTTTCTATCCAACCTAGCCCCTCAACCCAATGGTCGTTTCGAGTATTTTATTAATATCTCACAATATTAATAACCTTATCGGGGGTGCATTGTCAGGAAGCTCCACACAAAACCGTTGCCAGTAATGCGCTATCCCTAGGTTACTGTTAGTCACATAGCAGGTTACACTCATTTATCTTTCCGTAACAGCATATATCCACTTCAAAATAAATTGTAACAATAGTAATAACAGCTTACTCATACTTAAATAAGTTAGTTCCTATTCCAGCACTAAATAAGCCCTTGCCGTATACTTCATAAATTTACCTTTCGTTATTTCTAACTCCGTTCGCAACCAATAATAATACTAATTATAAGGCGCTACATCTCTCACTTTTACTCAAAATCTCCCTAAGGTAAATTTTGGATAGCTCAAGGATGTCCTTTATATTAGATGTTTTCTTGGTAGAATTCAGGTCGAACGACATCGCTTATTCATTTCCGCAAGCAAATACACGGTTCAACCACTTAGTTGAAATGGGGCTTCGGTAGAAGACTTCCCTTAGTGAAGATAAAATTTATTGGTAAAAATACGCCTCTCCTCACTAAGCATTACCAGTGCTTAGTTCTGTTCCGTTTTCTAGAGGCTGACGGAACTTTGGGCTTTATTTATAGTAGGTTTGTAAATGCATTCTCTAATCTGAGGTTTAAATACCCTAAGCCAATTTGCATATTCATTAGTGTATGCTGTGCTGCTCTTTATTCCCTTTTATTTGGAAATAAACTAAGAAATAACTTTCTAACAACGGATCTTGCTTTCCTACTCTCCTTAATCCTATAACTTTAAGATTAAGTACATCAGAGTGAAGATCATACCTTATTGTTATTAGAGTTGGTCGATTTACCTTTACCAACTTAGAACTAGATCTTGAGCAACGCTCCTTTTCTAGCCTGCTACCCAATTACCACTATTGTAGTATTGAATAGTCGGGGAAAACAGTAATAATACTGTTTTCCCCTTGAGCTAAACCCCTGATATATAAGGGTTTAACCCCAGTAAGCACGACACTTGTCGCACTTAGCCTTTATAGTTGTAGATATGTGCAACTAAGTCTAATACTTTGTTTGAATAACCGGTTTCGTTGTCGTACCAAGAAACTAATTTCACGAAGCTATCGGTTAATGCGATACCTGCTGCAGCATCAAATACCGATGTTAGTGCGCAACCGTTGAAGTCGGTAGAAACGACGGCATCTTCAGTATAGCCTAATACGCCTTTCATTTCGTTTTCGGAAGCGCGTTTGATTTCAGCACAGATTTCAGCATAAGTTGCCGGTTTTTCCAGGTTAACGGTTAAGTCAACAACAGATACGTTTGTTGTCGGTACACGGAATGCCATACCAGTTAATTTACCGTTTAATGCCGGAAGTACTTTACCTACTGCTTTAGCCGCACCAGTTGATGACGGGATGATGTTTTGTGATGCGCCACGACCGCCGCGCCAGTCTTTTGCAGACGGACCGTCAACAGTTTTCTGAGTTGCCGTTGTTGCGTGAACAGTGGTCATTAAACCGTCTTTAATGCCGAATTTTTCATGGATGACTTTCGCTAGTGGTGCTAAGCAGTTTGTGGTACAAGAAGCATTGGAAACAATATCCTGACCTTTGTAAGCATCAAAGTTTACGCCGTTAACAAACATTGGAGTCGCATCTTTAGACGGACCGGTTAACACCACTTTTTTAGCGCCGGCAGTAATGTGTTTACGCGCGGTTTCGTCGGTTAAGAATAAACCTGTCGCTTCAACGGCAATATCTACACCGATTTCGTTCCATTTTAGGTTGGCAGGATCACGTTCGGATGTTACGCGGATAGATTTACCGTTAACCACCAGATGACCGTCTTTTACTTCAACGGTACCATCGAAACGACCGTGAGTAGAGTCG
The DNA here is from genome assembly GCA_000752995.2 of Haemophilus massiliensis. Classification (GTDB taxonomy): domain Bacteria; phylum Pseudomonadota; class Gammaproteobacteria; order Enterobacterales; family Pasteurellaceae; genus Necropsobacter; species Necropsobacter massiliensis_B. Next base: position 555,916 of record LM994636.1, read on the forward strand.
TATTTTAACATGTAAGCCATGTATTCTACGTCGATTAAGTCGTTGATACCTACAACTTCGATGTCGTCGCGAGATTGTGCAGCACGGAATACGATACGACCGATACGGCCGAAACCATTGATACCAATTTTAATTGCCATAAGATTTTCACCTATAATTTAAGTTAAACAAATTCTTACGTTTCACAGGATGCCGCCAAGCGTTACCCCGCTATCCGTCGGTTGCAGATTATAGCACGGTTTCTTTTCGGGATAAAACCGCACTAGGCGGAAAACTATAACAGATAATCTTTTTGTGATCTATGTCAAAATTATTCCGAGGTTTAGCTAAGTGATTCAAAAATAAAATGTGATTTGGTATAAATTTGTTAAAAAAGCACCGCACTTTTACTGATTTTTTATTGATTTATCGGCATAATGAGCGGCATTATTGCTAGTTGAAAAGGATGAGTATTATGAGTAAGGGCAATTTGTATATTATTTCCGCGCCGAGCGGGGCGGGAAAATCCTCATTAATCGCCGCATTGCTGGAAAAGAACAAGGGCGCAGAGATGATGGTTTCAGTATCGCATACCACCCGTAACCCGCGCCCGGGCGAGATTGACGGCGTTCATTACCATTTTGTTTCACATCGTGAGTTTGAAGCGTTGATTGAACAGGATTTATTTTTAGAATATGCCAAGGTGTTCGGCGATAATTATTATGGCACTTCGTTGCCGGCAATTGAACAAAACCTGACGAGCGGTATTGATGTCTTTCTTGATATTGATTGGCAGGGCGCTCAGCAAATCCGTGCCAAACTGCCTACGGTAAAAAGCATTTTTATTTTGCCGCCGTGCATACAGGAGTTGGAACGCCGTTTAATCGGGCGCGGGCAGGACAGCGAGACGGTGATCGCCGCACGTATGGCGCAGGCGGTGGATGAAATGTCTCATTATGACGAATATGATTATGTCATTATTAATGAAAATTTTGAGCGGGCGGTGGCAGATTTGGAGCATATACTGCGCGCAGAACGCCTGACCCTTGATTACCAGCGGACACAAAATAGCGCGTTACTGCATCAATTACTGGCAAAATAAGCGGCGTTTTAGTATCATAATCACCCTTTTTTATTTTTAAAGATTAATTTATTGGTGGAGTAATTTATGGCTCGTGTAACAGTGCAGGATGCGGTTGAAAAAATCGGCAACCGTTTTGATTTGATTTTAACCGCGGCGCGTCGTGCAAGACAGTTGCAATTGCATGTCCGTGAACCGCTGGTGCCGGAAGATAATGATAAACCGACGGTTATCGCTTTGCGTGAAATCGAAAAAGGTTTGATCAATAATGACATCATGAACGCACAAGACCGTCATGACGCATTGGAACAGGAATCGGCGGAGCTGCACGCGGTATCTTTGTTGTCCGAATAATCGCAAAAGTGCGGTCAGTTTTTCTTTAATTTATCAGACAATTGGTTTCATCTTAATGAAAAGTCAGGTGTCCTTTGTATTTATTTGAAAGTTTAGAGCGAATCATTCAGAGCTATTTGCCAGTTGAACAGATTGAATTAGTCAAACGTGCATTTGTTATCGCCAGAGATGCGCACGAAGGACAAACACGCTCAAGCGGCGAGCCTTATATCACTCATCCGGTGGCGGTGGCGTCGATTATTGCCGAAATGCGGTTGGATCACGAAGCGGTAATGGCCGCCTTGCTACATGATGTGATTGAGGACACCCCATACACGGAACAGCAGCTGAAAGCCGAATTCGGCACCAGCGTCGCCGAGATCGTAGAAGGTGTATCCAAACTGGATAAACTGAAATTCCGTACTCGCAAAGAAGCCGAAGCGGAAAATTTCCGTAAGATGATTTTGGCTATGACACGTGATATTCGCGTGGTGCTGATAAAACTTGCCGACCGCACCCATAATATGCGCACGCTGAGTGCGCTGCGTCCTGATAAGCGCCGCCGTATCGCTAAAGAGACCCTCGAAATTTACGCCCCTCTGGCGCATCGTCTCGGTATTGAACATATTAAAAATGAACTGGAAGATCTCGGCTTTGAAGCTATGTACCCGCAGCGTTATGCGGTATTACAGAAGGTCATTCAAATTGCGCGCGGTAATCGTAAGGATATGATTCAGCGTATCGCCGATGAAATCAAAGGGCGATTGGACGATATGGGGATTGACGCACGAGTGTTTGGGCGGGAAAAACACCTTTATGCGATTTATCAGAAAATGCGCCTGAAAGATCAGCAATTCCATTCCATTATGGATATTTATGCTTTTCGCGCTATAGTCAAAGATGTGGATACCTGTTACCGCGTGCTGGGACAAATGCACGGTTTATACAAACCGCGTCCGGGCCGAGTGAAGGATTATATCGCCGTGCCTAAGGCCAACGGTTATCAATCCTTGCATACTTCCATGATCGGACCGCATGGCGTGCCGGTGGAAGTCCAGATTCGTACCGAGGAAATGGATCAAATGGCGGAAATGGGGGTTGCCGCTCACTGGGCTTATAAACAGGGCGGCAAAAACGACAGTACCACCGCCCAGATCCGTGCACAACGCTGGTTGCAAAGTCTGATCGAATTGCAGCAGAGCGTGGGTAATTCTTTTGAGTTTATCGAAAGCGTTAAATCAGAATTTTTTCCGAAAGAAATTTATGTGTTTACGCCGAAAGGACGTATCGTAGAATTGCCGGCTGGCGCCACGCCGGTGGATTTTGCTTATGCCGTGCATTCCGATATCGGCAGTTCTTGCGTGGCGGCAAATGTGGATCGCAAGCCTTACCCGTTATCACAAGCGTTACAATCGGGACAAACGATTGAAATTATCACTTCGGCCACCGCACAACCGAATGCGGGTTGGTTAAATTTTGTCGTTACGGCAAAGGCGCGAACCAATATTCGCCATGCGCTGAAGGATTTGCGCGCCGATACCGCCTTAGTGTTGGGTAGACGCCAGTTAATCAACGCCTTATTGCCGAAAAAATTAAGCGATATTGACCCGCTGCGGATTAATGAATTACTGGCGGAATTAAAACTGGATAATTTTGATGCGCTGCTGACCGAGATCGGATTGGGTAATCAAATGAGTGCGGTGATTGCTTATCGGTTATTGGGCGAGGCAATAGAAATCGATACCGACGGTGAATTGAACAATAATAAAAATCCGCTGGAAATCAAAAGCAGCGAAGGGCTGCTGACGACATTTGCCCAATGCTGTCATCCGGTTCCCGGTGATCCGATTGTGGCTTATGCCAGTCCGGGCAAGGGGTTGGTGATTCATCACGAATGCTGTATGAATCTGAAAAAGCGCAAAGACGATCCTGAACATTATACGCCGGTGACATGGGAACAAAGCGATAACAAAATGGAATTTGAGGCGGAATTACGCATTGAAATGATTAACCAGCAAGGTGCATTACCGAATCTGACCTCGGCGATTTCCGCGCTGGACAGCAATATCCACAGTATTTGGACAGAAGAACAGGACGGGCGTTTGTACCAAATTGTAGTGTTATTAACAACCAAGAATACTCATCATCTGGCCAATATTATCCGTAGAATTAAAACTATCCCGGGCTTTGTGAGTATTGAACGCAACACCAACAGCTAAATGAATAACCGAATACTTGATGCGGTGCCGCTAACCTCGTTATCTGGTGTGGGAGCTGCTATTGCCGAAAAATTAAGCCGCATCGGTATTGATAATTTGCGAGATTTGCTTTTTCACCTACCGATTCGCTATGAGGATCGAACTCGCATTACGCCTATTGCCGATTTACGCCTTGACCGCTATGCCACTATTGAAGGAATCGTGCAAACCTGCACGGTGCAATTCGGACGCCGTCCGATTTTAACCGTCACGCTGTCGGACGGCACATCAAAAATAACATTACGCTTTTTTAATTTTAATGCGGCGATGCGTAACAGTTTCCAGATCGGCACTCGCGTGCAAGCGTTCGGTGAAGTGAAACGCGGACGTTTTATGGCAGAAATTCATCATCCCGAATATCGGATTATCCGCGATAAGGCGCCGCTTATGTTAGAGGAAACCCTCACGCCGATTTATTCGACAACGGACGGGCTAAAACAGACCACATTGCGTAAGTTGACGGATCAAGCATTGGCATTATTGGAAAATGTTCAGATCGCAGAAATTCTGCCCGATGGATTTAATCCGTACCCTTTCAGCCTGAAAGAGGCGATTCGTTTTTTGCATCGACCGCCGCCGGAGATTTCCTTGTCACAGTTAGAGGAAGGGCGGCATCCTGCCCAGCAGCGGTTGATTTTTGAAGAATTGTTAGCGCATAATTTGGCAATGCAAAAAGTGCGGTTGGGAATGCAACAGTTTTCGGCATTGCCGCTGTATCGACAAACAGATTTAGTCCAACGATTTTTAGCCCAATTGCCGTTTCGACCGACAGGCGCGCAACTTCGTGTCAGTGATGAAATTGAACAGGATTTGACTAAAAACCATCCGATGATGCGCTTAGTGCAGGGCGATGTCGGTTCCGGTAAAACACTGGTGGCGGCATTAGCGGCGTTGTTGGCTATCGACAACGGCAAACAGGTTGCATTAATGGCGCCGACCGAGATTCTGGCGGAACAGCATGCAGAGAATTTTCGTAGTTGGTTTGTGCCTTTAGGCATTGAAGTCGGTTGGCTGGCAGGAAAAGTGAAAGGTAAAGCCCGTCAGCAGGCATTAGCCAAAATCGGTAGCGGTAGCGTAAGCATGGTTGTCGGTACCCATGCGTTGTTTCAACAAGATGTTACCTTTGCCGATCTGGCACTGGTGATTATTGACGAACAACATCGATTTGGCGTGCATCAACGTTTGATGCTACGCGAAAAAGGAGAAAAAGCCGGCTGTTATCCTCATCAGTTAATTATGACGGCGACACCGATTCCCCGCACGTTGGCGATGACGGTATATGCGGATCTGGATACTTCCGTTATTGATGAACTGCCGCCGGGACGCACACCGGTGACGACCATTGCGGTGTCTGAAGAGCGTCGCACCGAAATTGTCGCTCGTGTACATCATGCCTGTGTGCATGAAAAACGACAGGCCTATTGGGTATGTACGCTGATTGATGAAAGCGAAGTGTTGGAGGCGCAGGCCGCGGAAGCAATCGCGGAGGATTTGCGCAAAAGTTTACCGCACTTGCGGATCGGCTTGGTGCACGGTCGCATGAAAGCAATGGAAAAACAGGCCGTCATGGCGAGTTTTAAACAGTCCGAACTGGATTTGTTGGTGGCGACGACCGTTATTGAGGTCGGTGTCGATGTGCCGAACGCCAGTCTGATGATTATTGAAAATGCCGAACGGTTAGGATTGTCTCAGCTGCATCAGTTGCGCGGTCGAGTCGGTCGCGGCAGCACAGCGTCTTTTTGCGTATTAATGTATAAACCGCCGTTAGGCAAAATTTCGCAAAAACGTTTGCAGGTTTTGCGTGAAAGTCAGGACGGTTTTTATATTGCGGAAAAAGATCTAGAAATTCGTGGGCCGGGTGAAGTGCTAGGTACGAAACAAACGGGCATCGCCGAATTTAAAGTGGCGAATTTAATGCGCGATCGCAAAATGATCCCGCAGGTTCAGCATTATGCCCGTGAGCTAATTAAACGCCATCCTGATGTGGCTGATCATCTGATTCGGCGCTGGTTAAATAATCGGGCAGTATACTCCAACGCCTGATAAGATTTGAAAAGTGCGGTCATAAATTTAAACGTTTTTGGGATTGAATAGTATGATGAGTTTGAAACCGACAATCCTATTTTTTGATTCCGGTGTCGGCGGCTTTAGTGTTTATAAAGAAGTCAAACAGCTTTTGCCTGATTATCAGTATCTGTATTGCTTTGATAATGGGGGGTTTCCTTATTCCGAGAAAGCTGAAGAGGTGATCATCGAACGCACGCTGGCAATCTGTCAAAAAATAGACCGACAATATCCTTTAGATCTCATTGTGATCGCCTGCAACACGGCAAGTACTATTGTGTTGCCGACTTTGAGAAGCCATTTCGCCATTCCTGTTGTCGGCACTGTGCCTGCTATAAAACCTGCCGCGGAAATTTCGGTTAGCAAGCATATTGGTCTGCTGGCGACAAAAGGTACCGTAAAGCGTCAATATGTCAATGAATTAATTAATAATTATGCTGCGCATTGTCGGGTTGAAAAACTTGGTAGTACGGTTTTGGCTGAAATTGCGGAACAAAAATTGCGCGGAGCTTCGGTGGATTTGCTCGCCTTGAATGCAGAGTTGAAAATCTGGCGGGAGCTGGACGATCTGGATACGGTTATACTGGGTTGCACACATTTTCCTTTAATTAAAGAGGAAATCCAAATTTGTCTGCCGCAAGTCAAATATTTTGTCGATCCGGGCAAAGCCATTGCATTGAGAGTAAAAAAACTACTAGATATTCACACTACGGTCAGACCGATTAGCGAAACTCAAAATTTGATTTTTTGTACCCAGAACTTTAAATATGAGGTTGTATTTCAGCAAGCGCTTTCATTATGGGGATTTCGAGAGTTACGCTTACTGGATATTGATAATGAACGATAAAAGTAGGGGAGCTTGTCATTTCGTATAAAAAAACGTCGCTTAATTAAAAAAATAAGAATTTTTCCAAAAAGCGCTTGCAAAGGTTGACGAAATCCCTATAATACGCCCCACACAACGACGCGACGTTGTAAACAAACTGAAAAATAACTCGCGTCGTTGTTTTTTGTTCTTTAACAATCTATCAGACAATCTGTGTGGGCACTTGTTGATTGACTTTGTTGAAATTATTTAAATTTTGAAGTCTTGATAAGTGCTTAACTTGAAATTCATATATTCCAACTAAGCGTAATGTTAGTTGGATTAGATTTTTTAGTCAGCAGTTATTGAGCGATTGAACTTGAATTGAAGAGTTTGATCATGGCTCAGATTGAACGCTGGCGGCAGGCTTAACACATGCAAGTCGAACGGTAGCGGGGGGAAGCTTGCTTTCTCCCGCGAGAGTGGCGGACGGGTGAGTAATGCTTGGGGATCTGGCTTATGGAGGGGGATAACGACGGGAAACTGTCGCTAATACCGCGTAGTGTCGAGAGACGAAAGTGCGGGACCTAAGGGCCGCATGCCATAAGATGAACCCAAGTGGGATTAGGTAGTTGGTAGGGTAATGGCCTACCAAGCCTGCGATCTCTAGCTGGTCTGAGAGGATGGCCAGCCACACTGGAACTGAGACACGGTCCAGACTCCTACGGGAGGCAGCAGTGGGGAATATTGCGCAATGGGGGGAACCCTGACGCAGCCATGCCGCGTGAATGAAGAAGGCCTTCGGGTTGTAAAGTTCTTTCGGTGGTGAGGAAGGCGTGATGTTGAATAGGCATCACGATTGACGTTAATCACAGAAGAAGCACCGGCTAACTCCGTGCCAGCAGCCGCGGTAATACGGAGGGTGCGAGCGTTAATCGGAATAACTGGGCGTAAAGGGCACGCAGGCGGTTATTTAAGTGAGGTGTGAAATCCCCGGGCTTAACCTGGGAATTGCATTTCAGACTGGGTAACTAGAGTACTTTAGGGAGGGGTAGAATTCCACGTGTAGCGGTGAAATGCGTAGAGATGTGGAGGAATACCGAAGGCGAAGGCAGCCCCTTGGGGATGTACTGACGCTCATGTGCGAAAGCGTGGGGAGCAAACAGGATTAGATACCCTGGTAGTCCACGCTGTAAACGCTGTCGATTTGGGGATTGGGTTTTATACTTGGTGCCCGAAGCTAACGTGATAAATCGACCGCCTGGGGAGTACGGCCGCAAGGTTAAAACTCAAATGAATTGACGGGGGCCCGCACAAGCGGTGGAGCATGTGGTTTAATTCGATGCAACGCGAAGAACCTTACCTACTCTTGACATCCTAAGAAGAACTCAGAGATGAGTTTGTGCCTTCGGGAGCTTAGAGACAGGTGCTGCATGGCTGTCGTCAGCTCGTGTTGTGAAATGTTGGGTTAAGTCCCGCAACGAGCGCAACCCTTATCCTTTGTTGCCAGCGATTAGGTCGGGAACTCAAAGGAGACTGCCGGTGATAAACCGGAGGAAGGTGGGGATGACGTCAAGTCATCATGGCCCTTACGAGTAGGGCTACACACGTGCTACAATGGTGCATACAGAGGGCGACGAAGCCGCGAGGTGGAGTGAATCTCAGAAAGTGCATCTAAGTCCGGATTGGAGTCTGCAACTCGACTCCATGAAGTCGGAATCGCTAGTAATCGCAAATCAGAATGTTGCGGTGAATACGTTCCCGGGCCTTGTACACACCGCCCGTCACACCATGGGAGTGGGTTGTACCAGAAGTAGATAGCTTAACGGAAACGGGGGCGTTTACCACGGTATGATTCATGACTGGGGTGAAGTCGTAACAAGGTAACCGTAGGGGAACCTGCGGTTGGATCACCTCCTTACCAAGACAAAGAGGCGAGTAAAGCGAAAGCGAGCAAGCCTAAAACGACAGCAAGTGTTCACACAGATTGTTTGGTGGTTGTAGGCAATGTAGGAACAAAACGCAAGAAAATTGCAAAAAAAAGACCGCACTTTTCAGTTACCCTCCTAGGCCGGGTAAGCATAAACAAAAAGTGTGAGCGGTTAAAATTATCTTTAACTGTTGTCCCCATCGTCTAGAGGCCTAGGACATCGCCCTTTCACGGCGGTAACCGGGG
>LM994636.1:565471-617015 GCA_000752995.2 Haemophilus massiliensis
TTGTTCTTTAACAATCTGGAAACAAGCTGAAAACTGAGTTCAGCCGATATGCTGTTATGGGCAGAGATGCCGATGAGAGATATTGGATGAATCAAGTCTGAGAAAGAAAATCTTAGTCGAGAAAAGGCGGCTAAGTGTTTAGTTATATACGACGCGAGAAGGCGAGAGCCTTTGAGGTTGTATGGTTAAGTGACTAAGCGTACACGGTGGATGCCTAGGCAATCAGAGGCGAAGAAGGACGTGCAAATCTGCGAAAAGCTTGGATGAGCTGATAAGGAGCGTGTAATCCAAGATATCCGAATGGGGCAACCCAGTGGGTGAAGAACCTACTATCTTATACTAAATTCATAGGTATAAGAGGCGAACCGGGAGAACTGAAACATCTAAGTACCCCGAGGAAAAGAAATCAACCGAGATTCTGTGAGTAGCGGCGAGCGAAAGCGGAGTAGCCAGTAAGTGATAGCGATAGATTTAGGAGAAAGAGCTGGGAAGCTTTGCGAGACAGGGTGATAGCCCCGTATCTAAAAAATCTGTGGTGGTACTAAGCTTACGAGAAGTAGGGCGGGACACGAGAAATCCTGTTTGAAGAAGGGGGGCCCATCCTCCAAGGCTAAATACTCCTGATTGACCGATAGTGAACCAGTACTGTGAAGGAAAGGCGAAAAGAACCCCGGTGAGGGGAGTGAAAGAGAACCTGAAACCGTGTACGTACAAGCAGTGGGAGCCCCATCACTCAATCGTATTGATTGAAGTGATAAACTCAATACTTCTTACAAGCGGTTAATTTTTTGCAAAACTTTGCAAAAAATTCAACCCCAAAAGAAGCAGTGGGATTGAGTGATGGGGTGACTGCGTACCTTTTGTATAATGGGTCAGCGACTTATATTTTGTAGCGAGGTTAACTGAATAAGGGAGCCGAAGGGAAACCGAGTCTTAACTGGGCGAGAAGTTGCAAGGTATAGACCCGAAACCCGGTGATCTAGCCATGTGCAGGTTGAAGGTTGGGTAACACTAACTGGAGGACCGAACCGACTAATGTTGAAAAATTAGCGGATGACGTGTGGCTGGGGGTGAAAGGCCAATCAAACCGGGAGATAGCTGGTTCTCCCCGAAATCTATTTAGGTAGAGCCTTATGTGAATACCTTCGGGGGTAGAGCACTGTTTCGGCTAGGGGTCCATCCCGGATTACCAACCCGATGCAAACTGCGAATACCGAAGAGTAATGCATAGGAGACACACGGCGGGTGCTAACGTCCGTCGTGGAGAGGGAAACAACCCAGACCGCCAGCTAAGGTCCCGAAGTCTATATTAAGTGGGAAACGAAGTGGGAAGGCTTAGACAGCTAGGATGTTGGCTTAGAAGCAGCCACCATTTAAAGAAAGCGTAATAGCTCACTAGTCGAGTCGGCCTGCGCGGAAGATGTAACGGGGCTGAAATATAGCACCGAAGCTGCGGCATTCAGAGGACAGATTACAGAAGACAGAGGACAGAATAAATGGTTATCGGAAAAAGCATTACGGATTATCGGGATTTATTGGTATGGCAGAAAGCGTATCAATTATCACTGAAAATTCATAAACATACTTTAAATTATCCAAAATATGAACAGTTTGAATTAGCAAGCCAAATGCGTAGAGCAAGTAAAGGAATCTGTGCAAATCTTGCAGAAGGCTTTGGGAAACAAAGTGTGAGCAAAGCGGAATTTAAACGTTTTATATTAATGGCAATGGGAAGTGCAGACGAAATGCGAGTATGGCTAAGTTACAGTAAAGACTTAGGATATTTAAATGAAGTTGCCTACGAAAAGTTAGAAATAGCTTATCGAGACATTGCAAAAATGCTAAATGGCTTACATAAAAGTTGGTCATAGGTATTTATTCTGTCATCAGTCTTCTGTCATCTGTCCTCTGATTGGGTAGGGGAGCGTTGTGTAAGCGGATGAAGGTGAATTGAGAAGTTTGCTGGACGTATCACAAGTGCGAATGCTGACATAAGTAACGATAAAACGGGTGAAAAACCCGTTCGCCGGAAGACCAAGGTTTCCTGTCCAACGTTAATCGGGGCAGGGTGAGTCGGCCCCTAAGGCGAGGCTGAAAAGCGTAGTCGATGGGAAACGGGTTAATATTCCCGTACTTGGTAAAACTGCGATGTGGGGACGGAGCAGGTTAGGTTAGCGTGCTGTTGGATATGCACGTTTAAGTTGGTAGGTGGGTGAGTTAGGCAAATCCGGTTCACCTTAACACCGAGAGATGATGACGAGGCTCTACGGAGCTGAAGTAACTGATACCACACTTCCAGGAAAAGCCACTAAGCATCAGGTTTTACTAAACCGTACTATAAACCGACACAGGTGGTCAGGTAGAGAATACTCAGGCGCTTGAGAGAACTCGGGTGAAGGAACTAGGCAAAATAGCACCGTAACTTCGGGAGAAGGTGCGCTTACGGTAGTTAAAGTCCGAAACGGATGGAGGTGAAGTAAGTCGAAGAGACCAGCTGGCTGCAACTGTTTATTAAAAACACAGCACTCTGCAAACACGAAAGTGGAGGTATAGGGTGTGATGCCTGCCCGGTGCTGGAAGGTTAATTGATGGTGTAATCGGAAGAGAAGCATCGGATCGAAGCCCCAGTAAACGGCGGCCGTAACTATAACGGTCCTAAGGTAGCGAAATTCCTTGTCGGGTAAGTTCCGACCTGCACGAATGGCATAATGATGGCCAGGCTGTCTCCACCCGAGACTCAGTGAAATTGAAATCGCCGTGAAGATGCGGTGTACCCGCGGCTAGACGGAAAGACCCCGTGAACCTTTACTATAGCTTGACACTGAACCTTGAATTTTGATGTGTAGGATAGGTGGGAGGCGAAGAAGCGGTAACGCCAGTTATCGTGGAGCCGTTGTTGAAATACCACCCTTTAAGGTTTGATGTTCTAACGAAGATTACGAAACGTGGTCTCGGACAGTGTCTGGTGGGTAGTTTGACTGGGGCGGTCTCCTCCCAAAGAGTAACGGAGGAGCACGAAGGTTTGCTAATGACGGTCGGACATCGTCAGGTTAGTGCAATGGTAAAAGCAAGCTTAACTGCGAGACGGACAAGTCGAGCAGGTGCGAAAGCAGGTCATAGTGATCCGGTGGTTCTGAATGGAAGGGCCATCGCTCAACGGATAAAAGGTACTCCGGGGATAACAGGCTGATACCGCCCAAGAGTTCATATCGACGGCGGTGTTTGGCACCTCGATGTCGGCTCATCACATCCTGGGGCTGAAGTAGGTCCCAAGGGTATGGCTGTTCGCCATTTAAAGTGGTACGCGAGCTGGGTTTAGAACGTCGTGAGACAGTTCGGTCCCTATCTGCCGTGGGCGCTGGAGAATTGAAAGGGGCTGCTCCTAGTACGAGAGGACCGGAGTGGACGCATCCCTGGTGTTCCGGTTGTGTCGCCAGACGCATTGCCGGGTAGCTAAATGCGGGAGAGATAAGTGCTGAAAGCATCTAAGCACGAAACTTGCCTTGAGATGAGTTCTCCCCAACTATAAGTTGGTAAGGGTTGTTTAAGACTAAGACGTAGATAGGTGTGGTGTGTAAGCGTAGTGATACGTTGAGCTAACACATACTAATAGCCCGAGAGGCTTAACCATACAACGCTCAAGGGTTTTGGGGTTCAGGAGTCGGGTATCAAATGGGGTATCAGATGAGAGGAACTGCTGAGAGCGTGAAGAGAGAATTAGACAGATATCAGACAGCTTGTTTTGGATTGAGAGTGTAAATAAAAAGAGAAGTAAAAAGAAAAGAACGCGATAAGAGATAAAAGACATCATAACGGAATATTCCGGCGGCGATAGTGCAGTGGGTCCACCTAATCCCATGCCGAACTTAGAAGTGAAACGCTGTAACGCCGATGGTAGTGTGGGGGTTCCCCATGTGAGAGTAGGACACCGCCGGGTTTTTTAATTAGGGATAAGAGAAGAGCCACAAGCTGATGCTTGTGGTTTTTTTATTTTTATAGCGGATAATCAGCGCCAGCGCGGCGGATACGGCGGATAAACGGATTTTAGGCTTAAATCTTAATCTTATAATCTTCATATTAAGATTAAATCTTAATGTGAATTTTTATTCCTGTTTTTATGAATTTTAAAAGTTTTATTCCCGTTCCAGTTTCAATGTTCAATCATTCAGCTCACTATTAAGTCGGAAACCATCACACACCGCGCAATCCCGAACAGGCTCAAAATAATTAAAAAACACACCGCACTTTTTCAATCAGTATAAAAGTGCGGTGTGTTTTGCGATATTTTTCATTGTGTTATGGCATAAAGTATGCAGTTTTTAACAAGAGTGATAGAATGATTGACAAGTTGGTTTCATTTTTTGATTTGTATGAAAAATGTAAGATATTTCGCAAAAAAATATGTGGATTGGGTGATTCGTTTAGGACGCTTTAAATTTTCTTTGCTGGGTGTTTGCGTCCTGGCCGTTTTTGCCTTATTCGTTCAGATATTATTAAGTCTTTCTATTGTCGGTACCGTGTATTGGGATGATGTTGCCCGTTCTGTGATATTCGGGTTGTTTTCTGCACCTTTTGTGATTTATTTTTTTACTTTATTGGTGGAACGACTGGAAAAATCCAGACTCGATCTTGCTAAATTGGTAGATAATTTGCGTACGGAGGTTTCCGAGCGCATTCTTGCCGAGCGAAAACTTTCCGTCGCCCTTAATGATCTGGAGCAGAACAATCGGAATAAAACGGCATTAATGACAACGATCAGTCATGAACTGCGCACGCCGTTAAACGGCATTATTGGTTTAAGTCGTATTCTGTTGGACGGGCCGCTTAATGAACAACAGCGGGATTACTTGAAAACGATCAGCATGAGTGCCATATCGCTCGGACATATATTCAGTGATATTGTGGATTTGGAAAAAATTGATGCGAAACGAATTGAATTAAATTACAGGGAGACTGATCTCCGTTCTTTTTTAAGTGATATTGCCAATTTCGCCACCCTGATGGCGGAACAAAATAAATTAAAATTTGAGATGTATTGTGCGCCGGATTTGCCCGATTGGCTGATGCTCGACAGTGCAAGATTAAGTCAGGTGTTATGGAATTTGATTAGTAACGCGGTTAAATTTACGCCGCAGGGCCGGGTTAAGCTGGATGTGCGTCGCCTCGATGCGCAAACATTTTCGTTTGCCATTTCCGATACCGGTATCGGCATCGCGCCGCAAGAATTGGAAAATATTTTTACCATGTATTATCAGGTGAAATCCGATTCACACCAACGGGCGGGTAGCGGTATCGGGTTAGCCATTTCCAGAACCATAGCACGCTTAATGCAAGGTGATCTGACTGTCACCAGCGAGCCGGGCAAGGGTTCGACTTTTTTATTCACGTTACACGCGCAGGAAGTCGCCAAGCCGCTGGAAGAAACGCAGAATATACCGAACACCTTATCCATTTTGTTAGTCGAGGATATTGAGGTAAATATCGTCGTAGCGAAATCCGTTTTGGAAAAACTCGGTTATTCTGTTGATGTAGCGATGACCGGCGAGCAGGCGATAGAAAAATTCGAGCATAATTATTATGATCTGGTTTTGCTTGATATTCAGCTGCCAGATATGTCCGGTTTTGATGTGGCGGCGCATTTGCGACGAAATTATGAAGAGGGAATCTATGATTTTCTGCCGCCGCTGATCGCGCTAACGGCTAATGTCATGCAAAGTAAACAGACCTATCGCCAAAAAGGCATGGATGACGTTTTGCGCAAACCGTTATCATTAGATGAGCTGACCCATTGTTTACAAGAGTATTTCGGCGAAGAAATAAAACCCACTTTAGTGCTGACACCGCAGGAGCAGAATAATAAATGGCAGGATGACGAATTTCTTGATATTGCAATGTTAAACGAGTTGCGTGAAATTCTGGATACGGCATTTATAAAAAAGAATGTCTTGTTATTCCGGCAAACTATGCCCGCTTATATTGATGAATTATTAACGGCTTATCGAAATTATCAAACCTCAAATATCCGAACCGAGGTGGCGTCTGTAGCGCATAAAATCAAAGGCGCTGCTGCCTCTATCGGTTTAAAACGCATCCAGCATATCGCCGCGCAGGCACAGACGCCGGATACTGAAGCATGGCATAGCCAAATAGCCGATTGGGTTCGGGCATTAGCCGATGATTGGCCGGCGGATGTAGAACGGCTGGAACAATGGCTTGATAATACCTGATTTGAAAATTGAACTGAACAGTTCGGGTTGCATTGTTTTGTGCTTAAGTGCGGTGGTTTTTTAGCAGTTTTTTTAGAAATAGATCACGAAACAGTGATTTTCTCTTGATTTTGCTAGAATCGCTTAACCGTTTTAGTTAGAATTTGCTGACAAATTTTATCATCAACCCTCCAGGAGAACGATATGAACTTCCCTAATATTGCCAAACAAGTGATTGACAAACTTGGCGGCAAGGACAATATCAGCGCGTTAGCTCATTGTGCAACCCGTTTACGCATCGTCGTGAAGGATGAGTCCAAAATTGATAAAGAGGCTATTGAAAATATTGAAGGCGTAAAAGGACAGTTTTCAGTATCCGGTCAATATCAAATTATTTTTGGTTCCGGCACGGTTAACAAGGTGCATGCCGAAATGTCCGCGCTACTCAATATGGGCGATATGACTAAAAATGAAGTTGCCGCGGCCAGCACGGAAAAACAGAACTGGTTAATGCGGATTGTCAAAGGGTTGGCGGATATTTTTGTGCCGATTATCCCGGCAATTGTTGCTGGTGGTTTGTTAATGGGTATTCATAGCATGCTCACGGCACAAGGGTTTTTCTGGACTATTCCGCAAGAGTTGCGTGATGCCGGGCAGGCAATTAGCGGTTTTTCCGTGGTTGACCGATATGCCGCGATCTCCGATTTGGTTGATTTTATTAATACTATCGCAAATGCGCCGTTTGTTTTTTTGCCGGTGCTGCTCGGATTTTCCGCAACGCGTAAATTTGGCGGCAATCCGTTTCTTGGTGCGGCATTGGGGATGCTTTTGGTTCATCCGGCGCTGGCTGACGGCTGGAATTATGCGTTAACCGCCGCCGAAGGCAAAATCACTTATTGGAACGTGTTAGGGCTAGAAATTGAAAAAGTCGGTTATCAGGGCACAGTAATTCCAACGTTGGTTTCTGCTTGGGTACTGGCGAGCTTGGAAAAAACCTTCCGTAAATTCGTACCGTCATATCTGGATAATCTGATTACACCGCTGTTTTCCCTGTTTATTGCCGGACTATTGGCGTTTACCGTCATTGGCCCGTTGGGGCGTGAAGCCGGTGATTTGATTACCAAAGGACTCACTTGGTTATATGATACGCTTGGTTTTGTCGGCGGCGGGGTGTTCGGAACCTTCTATGCGCCTATCGTTATTACCGGTATGCACCAAACTTTTATCGCTGTCGAAACACAATTGTTATCCAATATGGCGCTATCCGGCGGCACTTTCATCTTCCCGATTGCGGCGATGTCGAATATTGCACAGGGCGCCGCTTGTCTGGGCGTGGCTTTTGCTTTGAAAGATCCTAAAGTACGCGGCTTGGCGATTCCGTCCGGCGTCTCAGCATTATTAGGGATTACCGAGCCGGCTATGTTCGGGGTGAACTTACGGTATCGTCAAGCCTTTTTAGCGGCGATGATCGGTTCCGGTTTATCCAGTGCTTTCATCGCATTCTTTAACGTCAAAGCGCAGGCGCTGGGTGCGGCCGGATTATTGGGCATTCCGTCGATTAAACCGGATAGTCTGGCAATGTATTGCATCGGTATGCTGATTTCTTTCTGTGTCGCATTTACGCTTTCGGTTATTCTGGTGAAAAAAGCACAGACAAAACGCGCTTAATCATGCCGTAAACTTGTCAAAAAACGACCGCACTTTGAGTATTCCCCAAAGTGCGGTTATTTTTTTTATCCGTTTTTGACGGTTAATCTGCGTTATAAAACAGCGTGCCGATTTCTATTTTCTGCCGACCGTTTTTCTCGCGCCATTTATTCGTATCGCGCAGGGAATAAACGCAGCCGCAATATTCCTGCTGATAGAATCGTTCACGCTTGCTGATTTCGATCATCCGCTGTGAACCGCCGCCTTTGCGCCAGTTGTAATCCCAGTAAACCACATCGTCATATTTGGCTGCCGCGCGGTGGCCGCAACCGTTAATCTGATTCATGTCTTTCCAGCGAGAAATGCCCAGACAGCTGGTAAATACCGGGAAGTCGTTTTCATGGGCGTATTGCGCCGCCTTTTCAAAGCGCATATCAAAGCACATGGTACAGCGAATGCCGCGCTCCGGTTCATCTTCCATGCCTTTGGCGCGATCGAACCAGTTTTGCCGGTCGTAATCGGCATCAATAAACGGAATGCCCCATTTTTGCGCAAAACGAATATTTTCCTCTTTCCGAATCAGGTATTCTTTCAGCGGATGAATATTCGGATTATAGAAGTAAATAGTAAAGTCGATACCGGAAGCGTGAATGGCTTCCATCACTTCACCCGAACAGGGCGCGCAGCAGGAATGCAGCAATAGTTTATGATGTCCGCCCGGTAGAGTGAGTTGCGGGCGAATGAACGGCGCGTTGGGATCTTTGCCTTTGCGCGTTAATTTTTGTGGTATATGTTGTTCTGTCATAATGCTAAAGGGTATTGTTATCAGTGTGGTTTTTTATCGTGCGCTAGTATTCACGTTCTACCGAGAGATAAGCCAATGAAATTAATGCAGTTTTATAATCGCTTTGTGGCAATATCGCAATTGCCTCGACGGCTTTGTGCGCTTCTTCGCGCGCGCGTTGCATGGCATAGTCCAGCGAGTTGTGCTGTGCCATAATTGCCAATACCTGCGCTAAAATTTCACGTTGACCGCCTTGTTCGATTGCCTGACGGATTAAGCTCGCCTGCGCAGGGTTTCCCTGCCGCATGGCGTGCAGCAACGGCAGTGTCGGTTTGCCTTCGGCTAAATCGTCTCCGACGTTTTTACCCAGCGCCTGCGCATTGGCGCTGTAATCCAATATGTCATCAACCAATTGGAATGCGGTGCCGAGATAGCGTCCATAATCCTGTAGCGCTTGTTCCTGTTGCGCGGTGGCGCCGGCGGCAATTGCCGCACATTGAGTGGCGGCTTCAAATAAGCGGGCGGTTTTACTGTAAATGACCCGCATATAATTTTCTTCCGTAATATCCGGGTCGTTGACATTCATCAATTGCTGCACTTCGCCTTCGGCAATAACATTCGTTGCGTCCGACATAATTTTTAAAATTCTTAACGAATTCACCTGCGTCATCAGCTGGAACGAACGGGTATAAATATAATCGCCCACCAAAACACTTGCCGCATTACCGAATTCGTTATTGGCGGTAGGTTTGCCGCGCCGCATATCCGATTCGTCAACCACATCGTCATGCAGCAAAGTGGCGGTGTGCGTAAATTCGATAAATGCCGCGCAGGTTATGTGATCTTCACCGGAATATGCCAGCGCATTCGCCGCCAGCACGGCAATCATCGGGCGAATACGCTTGCCGCCGCCCTGAATAATGTAATAGCCGAGCTGGTTAATCAACGCCACATCGGAATTGAGCTGAGCCAAGATGGTAGCGTTTACTTTTTGCATATCCTCGCTGATTAGCGTCTGGATTGCATGAATATCCATTAGATTGATTTTTTCTGTCATCGCGAATATCAGTAAAAGACTAAAGTGCGGTTGATTGTACCTGATTTTCTAAGCTTTCTGAAATCAAACCAGAACAAATCGGAAATTTTTTATTTTATTGCAAATAAGTTCTTGCTATCAGCCCGTTTTTTACGTAGAATTTGCGACCTATTTATATGAATTTTGATGTGCTGAATGGGTTAACATTATAAGCACAATGTATAGCGGAGTATTTATGTACGCAGTTTTCCAAAGTGGCGGTAAACAACACCGAGTCAGCGAAGGTCAGGTTGTTCGTTTAGAAAAACTTGAAATCGCAACTGGCGAAACCGTTGAGTTTGACTCAGTGTTAATGGTCGTTAACGGTGAAGATGTAAAAATTGGCGCCCCGGTTGTTGCCGGCGGCAAAGTAGTGGCTGAAGTGGTTTCTCACGGTCGCGGCGATAAAGTTAAAATTGTTAAATTCCGTCGTCGTAAACACAGTCGTAAACAACAAGGTCATCGTCAGTGGTTCACCGAAGTGAAAATCACTGGGATTCAAGCATAATTTCAGAGGAGATCAAGTAGATGGCAACTAAAAAAGCTGGCGGTTCAACTCGTAACGGTCGCGATTCTGAAGCTAAACGCCTTGGTGTGAAACGTTTCGGTGGGGAATCCGTATTAGCAGGCAGCATTATCGTTCGTCAACGTGGTACTAAATTCCATGCCGGTACTAATGTCGGTATCGGACGTGACCACACTCTATTTGCAACCGCGGACGGTAAAGTGAAATTTGAAGTGAAAGGCGAGAAAAATCGTAAATACGTCAGTATCGTTACCGAGTAATTTCAACAACACGCAATAAATCGCGAAATGCCTCACAAATTGTTTGTGGGGCTTTTTTTATTAAAGGACAGCAATGAAACAACCTTTATCCGGCTTTCTTTTCGGGCTGACAGCGGCTTTTATGTGGAGTTCGCTGCCTATTTTTGTGCAGCAAGTGGTGCAGGTAATGGATATTCAGACGTCGGTTTGGTATCGGTTTGCTTTAGCCGCCGTCGGGTTGTTTATCCTATTATGTTTAGGTGGTAAGCCGCGTCGCTTTAGCCGCGTGAATGGGAAAGACATGCTGCTTATTCTGCTCGGTATTGGCGGGCTGTCGGTGAATTTTTTTCTGTATAATCTGGCGTTGAAATATATTCCACCAACCACAAGTCAGGTGCTCAGTCCGTTATCTTCGTTTATTATGCTGATTGTCGGTGTTTTTTTGTTTAAAGAAAAAATGGGAATGCACCAGAAGATCGGGCTAGTTTTTTTAATTCTGGGGTTGCTGCTGTTTTTTAATGAACGGGTAGATGATTTTTTACAATTGAACCTGTATTCCAAAGGAGTAATCTTTATTGTACTGTCCAGTTTTATCTGGGTCTTGTATGCAGTTGCACAGAAATTATTACTGGCACGCTTGAATTCCCAGCAAATCCTATTAATGATTTATATCGGTTGTGCGTTGGTTTTTTTACCCTTTACCGATGTGCCGCAGATTTTTGAATTGAACACTTTTCAACAGATCTGTCTGATTTTATCCGGCGTTAATACAATTATTGCTTACGGCTGCTATGCCGAGGCATTAAACCGTTGGGACATTGCGAAAGTCAGCGCTATTTTGACCCAGATTCCGGTGTTCACGTTGATTTTTTCTCATTTGGCGGTGGCAATCAGTCCGCAGCGCTTTGCCGCAGTCGAGCTAAACTGGATAAGCTATTGTGGCGCACTTTGTGTTGTGTTGGGCGCCTTATTATCGGCATTAGGGCATAAATTAAAATTGATTAGATTATTGTAAGTGAAGGAATCGGGATGAAACAGCAACCGTTGTTAGGTTTTATGTTTGCGTTAATCACCGCGATGGCATGGGGATCGCTACCGCTTGCTTTAAAACAGGTGTTAACCGCCATGGATACATTGACTATTGTCTGGTATCGTTTTCTGGTGGCTACGCTGGCATTATTGTTATTGCTTGGTTTAAGCGGAAAACTGCCGAAATTCTCTCAGATTAACCGCTATTTTGTCGGGTTGGCGATTATCGGTATTCTCGGTCTGGCAGGCAATTTTTCGTTATTTAATTCGTCGCTGCGCTTTATTGAACCGGCAGTGGCACAGATCTTTATTCATTTATCGTCATTTATGATGTTGTTTTGCGGCGTTGTTATTTTTAAGGAAACGCTGGGGCTACATCAGAAAATTGGGATTGTTGTGCTGATTATCGGTTTATGCCTGTTTTTTAATGATCGGTTTGAGGATTTAACTCGCTTAAATGATTATTTTATCGGAGTCATATTGAGCGTTTGTGCATCAATTATCTGGGTTACTTACGGTTTAGCGCAAAAATTAATGTTGCGCCGATTCAGTTCGCAGCAGGTGCTGCTGATGATTTACTTCGGTTGTGCCGTTGTGTTTACACCCTTTGCCGAAGTTGCGCAGGTGAACGCTTTAAGCGGCTTTACCTTACTGTGTTTTATTTATTGCTGCCTGAATACCCTGATAGGTTACGGCGCGTATGCTGAAGCGCTGAATCGTTGGGATGTGGCGAAAGTTAGCGTAGTGATTACGCTGGTGCCGTTATTTACCATTTTATTTTCCCATTTGCTGCACTATTTTTTACCGCAGTATTTTGCCGCACCGGAATTAAATTCAGTCAGTTATATCGGTGCATTGGTGGTTGTTTTGGGGGCCATGACCTCTGCGATCGGACACCGTTTTATCAAACCGAAGTCGGTACAGAAAATAAAAATCCCGGACTAAACCGGCGGTCAGTTAAAGTGCGGTCAATTTTTAATGAAAATAAATAGGATAGAAAACCATGAGGAGACAACATGAAGTTTATTGATGAAGCCTTGATTCGTGTCGAGGCCGGTGACGGCGGTAACGGTTGTGTCAGTTTCCGTCGCGAGAAATATATTCCGAAAGGCGGGCCGGACGGCGGTGACGGCGGTGACGGCGGCGATGTCTATTTGCTGGCGGATGAAAATCTGAATACGTTGATTGATTATCGCTTTGAAAAACGTTTTGCCGCCGAACGGGGCGAAAACGGACGTAGTTCCGATTGCACCGGACGGCGAGGCAAGGATATTACTTTACGTGTTCCGGTGGGGACCCGAGCGATTGATAATGATACCAAAGAAGTGTTGGGTGATTTGACCGAACACGGCGCCAAAATGCTGATCGCAAAAGGTGGTTATCACGGTTTGGGTAACACCCGTTTCAAATCGTCGGTAAACCGCGCGCCGCGCCAGAAAACTAACGGAACGCCGGGTGAAAAACGGGATTTGCAGCTGGAATTAATGCTGTTGGCCGATGTCGGCATGTTGGGATTACCGAATGCCGGTAAATCCACATTTATCCGTGCCGTGTCGGCGGCAAAACCGAAAGTGGCGGATTATCCTTTCACGACTTTAGTGCCGAGTCTTGGGGTCGCTCGCGTTGACGCCAGCCGCAGTTTCGTGATTGCCGATATTCCGGGGTTAATTGAGGGAGCGGCTGACGGAGCGGGACTTGGCATTCGTTTCTTAAAGCATTTGGAACGTTGTCGTGTGCTGATTCATTTGGTGGATATCGCGCCGATTGACGGCAGCGATCCGGCGGATAATATCGCTATTATTGAAACGGAATTATTCCGCTATAGCGAAACACTGGTGGAAAAACCGCGTTGGCTGGTGTTTAATAAAATTGATACAATGTCCGATGAAGAGGCGCGGCAGCGTGCGGCAGACATTGTTCAGCGTTTGGCATGGGAAGAGGATTATTATCTGATTTCCGCGGCAACCGGCAAACAGGTACAGTCACTGTGTCGTGATATTATGGACTTTATCGATGCCAATCCGCGTGAAACCGGACAAGCGCTTGAACAGCCTGCCGAAGTAGCGTTTAAATGGGATGATTATCATCAGACCCAGCTGGCGCAACACGCCATGGCAGATGATGAAGACGAGGATGACTGGGACGATTGGTCGGAAGAAGACGAAGAAGGCGTCGAAATTATTTATAAGCCTTAAACAACGGAAAAGTGCGGTAAAAACCACCGCACTTTCTTATGTGCTTGGTTATTTCGAAAAAAGATAAGAAAATGCCCAAATTATGTATAAATCTTAAATAGCCAAAAGTGCGGTAAAAATTACCGCACTTTTTTATGCTCTGCGTTACTTTTTATGCCGTTCTAAGGATTTATGTTGAATCCGAACGTTTTTTCCTTTCGCCAGAAAGTATTCGCCCAGTTGTTGTGCGATATATACTGAACGGTGTTTGCCGCCGGTGCAGCCGATCGCAATGGTTAAATAACTGCGATTATTCTGTTCCAGCATGGGCAGCCAAGTTTCGATATAGCTGCGGGTTTGATAAATAAAATTATTGACTTCATTATGTTTATTCAGAAACTCGGCAACGGGTTTATCTAAGCCTGTCATCGGGCGCAGTTCCGGGTTCCAATGCGGGTTCGGCAGAAAACGCACGTCAAAGACATAATCCGCATCAAGCGGTAAACCATATTTAAAACCAAAGGATTCCACTACTATTTTCAGTTCTTTTTCCGTATTGCCGCGCAGAAATTCGCGTAGCCGTTCCGCCAGTTCGTGCGTGGATAAATGGGCGGTGTCAATAATGATATTGGCTTGTTGAATCAGCGGTTCCAGATAGGCCTGTTCCGCCTCAATCGCCGCCTCAAGAGATAAATCCTGAATTGACAGCGGATGCAGGCGGCGTGAATCGCTGTAACGTCTGATTAAGGTGCTGCGATCCGTATCCAGAAAGATAATTTTAAGCTGGTGATGCTCCTGTAACCGGGAGAGCACTTGCTCCAGCTGTGAGGCAGTATTCGGCAGATTACGAATATCAATGCTGACGGCAACGGAAGACTGATTAACGGATAGAATCTCGACCAGCTGCGGCAGTAAATCTACTGGCAGGTTATCAACGCAATAATATCCGATGTCTTCCAATGCTCGCAGCGCTACGGATTTTCCGGCGCCGGAACGACCGCTGATAATGATGATTTCCATTAACTTGCACCTGTTATTGTTCGTTTGGTGATGGCTCAGGGATTTCCTGATGAATATGATCGGCATGGGCAAAAATCTGCCAGATTTCCTCCGCACTTTGTGCGCTTCTCAGCTGTTTGCACAATGTTTTATCTAATAATTTTTCCGCCAATTCCGGTAATACCGACTGTGAAAATTCGGCACAGTTTCGCGAAGGGATGAATAAAGCGAAAATCAAATCCACCTCACGGTGATCCGCCGCTTCATAGTTAATCGGGGTATCCAACTGTAGAAATACGGCAATCGGTTTGTTACCCTCCGGCAATCTGCCTTTAGGCATGGCGACGCCGTTGCCTAAGCCTGAATTGCCCAGTTTCTCGCGATTAAACAGAGAGTCGAAACCGCAATGTTCGCCGTCGGGCAGTTCAAGCTGCGGTGCGACAATCCGTCCGATCATTTCAAATACGCGTTTTTTGCTGGAACACACTACGCCTTGACGAATATTGTCGGGCGTCAGTAATTGGGTGAATGCCGCCATCATAAAACCGCCGCTATAATTTAAACTGTTCGCCTAAATACACGCGGCGGACATGCTCGTTGTTCATCACTGCCTCCGGGGTACCGGTGGCGATCATTTTACCGGCACTGACAATGTAAGCGCGTTGGCAGACATCCAGGGTTTCGCGCACGTTATGATCCGTAATGAGCACGCCGAGTCCGCGATCGCGCAGATCCATAATGATTTTTTTAATATCAATTACGGAGATCGGATCGACGCCGGCAAAGGGTTCGTCCAGCAGAATGAATTTGGGATTGGCGGCAAGCGCGCGTGCGATCTCGACTCTGCGACGTTCTCCACCGGATAACGATTGCCCCAAATTATCGCGAATATGCCCGATGTTGAATTCGTCAATCAGTTCGTCCGCTCTTTCTCGGCGCTGTCTGCCGTTAAGATCTTTGCGAATTTCCAGTACCGCCATCAGATTATCATACACGCTGAGGCGACGGAAAATGGAGGCTTCCTGCGGCAGGTAGCCGATCCCGCGTTGGGCGCGGTTGTGCATCGGCAACAGGCTGATGTCTTCGTCATCAATACGAATTTTGCCCTGATCATGACGTATCAGACCGACCACCATATAAAAGGTTGTGGTTTTTCCTGCGCCGTTAGGCCCGAGCAACCCAACGATTTCATTTGAATTCACGGTTAAGCTGACGTCGGCGACCACCTGGCGGCTTTTGTAACTTTTGGTAAGATTTTCAGCATAAAGAATAGACATAACATCAAAATCCTATTTTTTCTTCTTCTGCTCATTTAACTGGGTCGGAATAAGCACTGTTTTCACGCGCGATTTTCCATCGCCATTGGCTTTCAACTGCTGTTTTTTCACATCGTAAGTGATGAGTTCGCCGTTAATTTTACTGTCCAGCTGTTTTAATTCGGCATTGCCGGCCAGGGTGAGAAACTCCGTGCCCAGATCATAATGAACTTTATTCGCTTTACCGTCCACCGGTTTGCCGTCGTCCAGCAGCTGATGGAAGGTGACCGGCGTGCCGAACGCATCGACAGTTTCCTTTTTGCCCGAATTTTCCGGCGGTCGGGTAATCACCACTTTATTGGCTTTGATCAGAATAGAACCCTGCGTAATCACAACATTATCGGAAAATGTCACCACACTGTTTTCCATATCCAGAGACTGATTGTCGGATTCGATATTAATCGGCTGATTGGTATCGTCTTTTAATGCCAGGGCCGGCAATGATGCCATCATCAGGGTTGTGAGTAATAAAACTTTATTGTTTATTGATTTCATAATGTGTTCTTACCTGCTCTTTCAAGGTGGCGATTTGTTGTTGTAAATTACCGCTTAGCTTTAATCCGGTGGAATTGAAGTTTAAGCCGTTAATGGTGACCATTGTATCAGATGTAATATCCTGCGTCTTTAAATTCACCACCGCACTTTGCGTTTCCACCCGTTGCAAGCGGGAATCGGCTAACAGGCTTTGGACGGTGACGTTACCGGTTAAATACAGCATATTTTCGTTGCTTAATTTGGCGTTATCCGCACTGATTTTCCAGCTTTGCCCACCTAATTGTTCGGTTTGAATATCAAACAGGTAAACAATCGGTTTGTGGAAATCCGTATGTTTGTCATTGGCGTAATGTTCCACCTTTTCGGAAAGTGCCAAATATTGTTTTTTACCGCTAGGCGAATACACGGTAGTTTGCATTTTCTGACCGATATATTCCGGGCTGTCATCGGACTTGATAAGATCATTGAGGTTTTCATCATCTTGATGCAGGCTGTAAAACCAAGCAAGTAATGCCAAGGTGATGACGGATAAAACGATATTCCAGCGGATCTTCATAAGTGTGTCGGCTCGTCGGTTATTAAAAAATCAGAAACGAATAATAGCATAATTTTTAAAAGCAAATAACCAGCACCGATAAAAAGCCTATAAATGCGGATAAAAGTGCGGTGATATTTTAGCGGAAATATTTATGCAGGAACGTTTTTGTTAAATCGCGGTCAAACAGGAAAGCGGATTTAGTTTGACATTCCGGCTGAATTCGTGGAATATCACTAACTTCATTTTTTGTATCAAAACAAGGCAAAGAACGGTTTTATGGCTAAACCCTTGGTTGAGGTGAAAAATCTCACTTTTAAACGCGGTGAACGCATTATTTACGACAATCTTAATTTGCGGGTCGAACAAGGCAAAATTACCGCAATTATGGGACCGTCGGGCATCGGTAAAACCACCTTGCTGAAACTTATCGGCGGGCAGTTAATTCCTGAACGGGGCGAAATTCTGTTCGACGGGCAGGATATTTGTAAAATGTCCCGTGCTGAACTGTATCGCGCGCGCAATCGCATGGGAATGTTATTTCAATCCGGCGCGCTTTTCACCGACATGTCCACTTTTGACAATGTCGCTTTTACCATTCGTGAACACACCCGTCTGCCGGAAACCTTGATTCGTAAAATCGTATTAATGAAATTAGAGTCCGTCGGGCTGCGCGGTGCCGCCGACCTGATGCCTTCGGAGTTATCCGGCGGGATGGCAAGACGAGCGGCGCTGGCAAGAACCATTGCGCTGGATCCGGATCTGATTATGTATGATGAGCCCTTTACCGGGCAGGATCCGATCAGCATGGGCGTGATTATCAGCCTGATAAAACGCTTAAATGAAGCGTTACAACTGACTTCCATTGTGGTGTCTCATGATGTGCAGGAAGTGCTGAGTATTGCCAATTATGCGTATATTATTGCGGATAAACGGGTTATTGCAGAGGGCAGCGCACAGCAACTGCTCGCCAGTGATGATCCGCAGGTGATTCAGTTTATTAAAGGTGAGGCCGACGGCCCAGTGCATTTCCATTACCCGGCGCGGGATTATGTGCAGGAGTTATTTGAATGATAGTAAATATGATTTCCGCATTGGGTAGCTCGGCGATAAATGTCTGCCGCTCGCTCGGCAGCGCCGGTTTTATGCTGTGGGGCGCGTTAATCGGTAAACCGCAGGTGAGAAAGCATTTTCCTTTGCTAATTAAGCAGTTGCATGTGTTAGGCGTGCAATCTTTATTGATTATCATGCTGTCCGGTTTATTTATCGGTATGGTGATTGGTTTGCAAGGCTATGTGGTTTTAGTGGATTTTGCGGCGGAAACCAGCCTCGGACAGTTGGTTGCGCTTTCGCTGCTGCGCGAATTAGGGCCGGTTGTGACCGCACTTTTGTTTGCCGGACGTGCCGGTTCTGCGTTAACGGCGGAAATCGGTTTAATGAAAGCGACCGAACAATTGTCCAGTCTGGAAATGATGGCGATAGATCCGCTACGTCGGGTTATTTCGCCGCGCTTTTGGGCCGGTGTGATTGCGATGCCGATTCTGGCGATTATTTTTACCGCCGTCGGGATTTGGGGCGGTTCGCTGGTCGGTGTGGACTGGAAAGGCGTGGATGCCGGCAGTTTCTGGTCGGTGATGCAAAATTCGGTCAGCTGGAGCTACGATATTTGTAACGGATTTATTAAAAGCCTCTGTTTTGCCGTATCGGTGGTTTGGATTGCGTTATTTAACGGTTATAACTGTATTCCGACTTCGGAGGGAATCAGTAAAGCCACCACCAAAACGGTCGTGAACGCCTCTTTGGTGGTGCTGGGATTGGATTTTGTGCTCACGGCAGTGATGTTCGGAGCGGGTTAAGTGAATTAAAAGTGCGGTAAAAAAATCAGGACATTTTATGCGACAAACAACTAAATACGAATTTTGGGTCGGTTTATTTTTATTACTCGGCATTGCGGCATTGGTCTTTTTGGGGCTGAAAGTGGCGAATGTGCAGGGGTTTAACGAAGCGAAAAGCTATCATATCAGTGCAACTTTTGACAATATCGGCGGACTAAAAGTACGGGCGCCGTTAAAAGTCGGCGGTGTGGTAATTGGTCGGGTAACGGATATTGAGCTGGATCCTAAAACCTATCTGCCGGTGGTTAAAATTGCGATTAATCAGGAATATAACGAAATTCCGGACAACAGTTCGCTGTCGATTAAAACCGCGGGCTTGTTGGGCGAACAATATGTGGCGCTGAGCCTTGGTTTTGATGACGGCGAAACCACCGCAATGCTAAAAGACGGCAGTAAAATCATTGACACCAAATCCGCCATGGTACTGGAAGATCTTATCGGTCAGTTCCTGTACGGTGATAAAAATAAATCTGAGCATGCCGAGCAGGACAAGGATTCTGCCGACGCGGTTCAACAGTAAGTAATGCAGAACCTCTTTTTTAACGCTATTTGAATGGGAGAACTCAATGTTAAAAATTAAATTAAACCGTTGGTTAGCGAAAACTTTCGTGATTATGACCGCACTTTTTACGCTGCAAGCATTTGCCGATGACAGCCCTTATGCCTTAATGCAGCAGGCGTCAGATAAGCTGTTCAGCGATATTGCCGCCAATCAGAGCAGTATTAAACAAGATCCGAATTATTTAAAAACCATCGTACGCCAAGATTTAATGCCTTATGTGCATGTGAATTATGCCGGTTCACTGGTATTGGGACAATATTTTAAATCAACCACGCCGGAGCAGCGGACAAACTTTTTCGCCGCGTTCGATAAATTTATTGAACAGGCTTATGCACAGGCGCTGACGATGTATACGCAGCAGAAAATTGAAATAGAAAAACCGAAAAACGTGTCCGATAATCAGGTCAGTATTCGGGTAAAAGTGCTGCAAAACGGCAATGCCGCGCCGATTAATCTTAACTTTTTCTGGCGTAAAAACAGTAAAACCGGACAGTGGCAGGTGTATGACATGGCTGCGGAAGGCGTCAGCATGGTGGATACCAAAAAACAGGAATGGGCACCTATTTTGCGTAAAGACGGTATTGACGCACTGACCGCTCAGGTGCGTAAAGCGGCTAATGTGCCGGTAACCTTAGGCAAATAATCTGATGCAAAGCAATAACGGTTTGAGTTGGGAATCTACACACAATAATGATAAGATAGCGCTTCGATTAACGGGAGAACTATCCAGAAATACGTTGCTGCCATTGTGGCGGCAACGTAATTCTTTTTTATCGGTGCAGAAGCTGAGTGGGCGGTTCGTGGTTTGGGAGCTGGCGGGCATTACACGTATTGACAGTGCCGGTTTTGCTTTGCTGTGCGATTTTATTCACCTTTGTCAGCGCCTGAATGTGAATCGACAACAGATAGCGGATGCCCCCGGGCAATTGGTGACGTTAGCGGATCTTTTCGGTTTGTCCGAGTGGATGGCCCCTTTTTTACAACTTGACGGAAAACTTAATGGAAACTCAGGAAATTGAACGAATTCTAAAACAGGCTTTAAATCTTGATGAAGTGTACGTGCAGGGAGAAGACGCCCATTTCGGCGTTATTGTGGTGGATGATGAGATCGCCTGTTTATCCCGAGTTAAGCAGCAGCAAACGATTTATGCACCGTTAATGGACTATTTTTCCAGCGGTGAGATTCATGCGCTGACAATCAAAACTTTCAGCGTTGAAAAATGGAAACGCGAACGTTTGCTCAATCCTCTAAACTAAGCTGTGGTAAATTATTATGCAAAAATTTCGTGTTTATGGGCAGTCCCGTTTGAGCGGTACGGTAAATATTTCCGGGGCAAAAAATGCCGCGCTGCCAATTTTATTTGCTGCAATTTTGGCGCAAGAGCCGGTTGTATTAAGCAATGTGCCGGAACTTAAAGACATTGATACGACTTTAAAGATTTTGCGCCGTCTAGGTGTGGTGGCTGAGCGGGATGAGCAGGGCAAAGTGCATTTGGATGCGTCTCATATTGATCATTTCACGGCACCTTACGAGCTGGTTAAAACCATGCGCGCATCTATTTGGGCACTAGCGCCGCTGGTCGCCAGATTTAATCAGGGGCAGGTTTCTTTACCGGGCGGCTGTTCTATCGGAGCAAGACCGGTCGATTTGCATATCAGCGGTTTGGAGCGTTTAGGTGCTAAAATTACGCTGGAAGACGGCTATGTGAAAGCCTATGTGGACAATCGACTGGCAGGTACTCGCATTGTAATGGAAAAAGTCAGTGTCGGCGCCACGTTATCCATTATGATCGCCGCGACACTGGCAAAAGGTACGACCGTAATTGAAAATGCCGCCCGTGAACCGGAAATTACCGACACCGCCGTTTTCCTGAATAAAATGGGGGCGAGAATCAGCGGCGCAGGTTCCGATACGATTACCATTGAGGGCGTGGAACGCCTAGGCGGCTGTGAACACAGCATTGTTGCGGATCGGATTGAAACCGGAACTTTTTTGGTTGCCGCTGCGATTTCCGGCGGACGCATCGTGTGTAAAAATGCAAAAGCGGATACTCTTGATGCGGTGATTGATAAACTGCGCGAAGCGGGCGCTCAGGTTGATATTAAGGAAGATACGATAACCTTGGATATGTTCGGTTATCGTCCGAAAGCAGTGAATATTCGCACCGCACCTTATCCGGGATTCCCGACCGATATGCAAGCACAGTTTACGTTACTGAATATGGTTGCCTGCGGAACCAGTATTATTACGGAAACCATTTTCGAAAATCGTTTTATGCACATTCCTGAATTAGTGCGTATGGGTGGTAAAGCGGAAATCGAAGGCAATACTGCAATTTGTCATGGGGTCGAACGGCTTTCCGGTGCCGAAGTGATGGCCACCGATTTACGCGCCTCGATCAGTTTGGTGCTGGCGGGCTGCATTGCCACCGGTGAAACCATTGTGGATCGTATTTATCATATTGATCGCGGTTATGAGCATATTGAGGAAAAACTGCGCGCGTTGGGCGCACGCATTGAGCGTTTTTCCGATCACGATGGTGAGTAATCCGGATATTCATATTCACAAATGAAACGGCAGCCTTTTAGTTGCCGTTTTGCTTTTAGGTTATTTTTTTGTTAACCGAATTCGCGCATAAAGTCCTGCGCTTTTTCGACCATGTTTTTAGAACCGATAAACAGCGGAATACGCTGATGCAGCTGCGTAGGTTGAATATCCAGAATGCGGTTATAACCGTCGCTGGCAATACCGCCCGCCTGTTCCGCTAAAAATGCCATCGGATTGCCTTCATACAGCAAACGCAGTTTACCTTTCGGGTAGGTGGTGGCGCTTGGATAAATATAAATACCGCCTTTCAGCATATTACGGTGGAAGTCGGAAACCAGCGAGCCGATATAGCGTGAGGTATAAGGTCGTTCACTGGCTTTATCCTCTTCCTGACAGTATTTAATGTATTTTTTAACACCGAGCGGGAATTTCAGATATTGCCCTTCATTAATGGAATAAATTTTGCCGCTTGGCGGGATATGAATATTTTCATGGGATAAACAGAACACGCCGAGCGACGGATCGTAAGTAAAACCGTTAACGCCATTGCCGGTGGTATAAACCAGCATGGTGGAAGAGCCGTAGACGATATAACCGGCGGCGACTTGACGATTACCCGGTTGCAGGAAATCTTCCAACGTAACCGGTGTGCCGATAGGCGAAATTCGGCGGTAAATGGAAAAGATGGTGCCTACCGCTACATTGACATCAATATTGGAAGAACCGTCCAGCGGATCGGTCAGAATAACGTATTTGGCATTGCGACCGCGCTCGGTATCGAAAGCAACGAAATTTTCTTCTTCCTCGGAGGCAAAGCCCGCCACTTCTTCCCGCGCAACCAATGCCTGTTTCATAGTATTGTGGGCAAATAAATCCAGTTTCATTTGTGCTTCGCCCTGTACGTTTTCAACACCGGAGTTGCCGATAATATTATTTGTCAATCCGGCTTTATTGATATCGCGGTGAATCACTTTCGCCACTAATCGTATGGAAGAAAGGATACCCGATAATTCACCTTTGGCGTTCGGATATTCCGCTTGTTTTTCTATAATGAACTGTCCTAATGTCTTCATATTGTTATCCTGTTTGATTAATAAATTTACTCTCTTTGAGAGTTGATTTATTATAGCAACCTTTAGTTTCGGGCTACAAAGCTGATTTTTAATCTGTGATCCTAACCACATTTTTATACTAACTTTTTTATCAAGAGATAACAAATGATACAAAAACATCTTCATATACTGGGCATTTGCGGAACCTTTATGGGCGGCGTCGCAATTATCGCTAAGCAAATGGGCTACAAAGTTACAGGCTCGGACACCAATGTATATCCGCCGATGAGCACATTTTTGCAGCAAAGCGGTATTGAGATTATCCCGCATTATGAAGTGTCCCAGCTACAGCCGGCGCCGGATTTGGTCGTGATCGGTAATGCGATGAAACGCGGTAATCCCTGTGTTGAATATGTGTTGGAACATAATTTGCCTTATACTTCCGGCCCGCAGTGGTTGCATGATCATTTATTACGCGAGCGCTGGGTGTTGGCTGTCTCCGGTACGCACGGCAAAACCACTACAACCGGCATGCTGAGCTGGATTTTACAACAAAACGGGTTGGAACCGGGCTTTTTAATCGGCGGTATTGCCGGTAATTTCGGTACTTCAGCTCGGCTTGGTAAAGGGCAGTTCTTTGTGATCGAAGCCGATGAATATGATACGGCATTTTTCGATAAACGTTCCAAATTTGTTCATTACAATCCAAAAACTTTGATTATCAATAATATTGGTTTTGATCATGCGGATATTTTCGACGATTTGGAAGCGATTCAGCGGCAGTTTCATCACATGATCCGCACTATTCCCGCCAGCGGTCGCATTCTTTCGGTGGCGGCGGAACAAAGTGTGAAAGAAACCCTTGAGATGGGATGTTGGTCGGAAACCCAGTTTTTAGGCGCGGATCAGGATTGGTATGCGGAACGTATTACCAACGACAGTACTGAATTTAATGTTTTTCATCATGGCGAAGTTGCCGGTACGGTAAAATGGAATATCGTCGGACAGCATAATATGCACAATGCGCTAATGGCAATTGCGGCGGCTTATCATGTTGGCGTCAGTGTTGAGCATGCCTGTGCGGCACTTTCCGATTTTGTCAATGCCAAACGCCGTTTGGAAGTAAAAGGTGCAGTTAACGGAATCACTGTGTACGATGATTTTGCCCATCACCCGGCGGAAATTCTGGCAACATTGACCGCACTTCGTGACAAAGTCGGCGGCGGTGTGCGCATTTTGGCGGTGCTTGAGCCGCGCTCCAACACCATGAAAATGGGCGTGCATAAAGATGATCTGGCACCGGCGCTGGCACGTGCCGATCACGTGTTCTTATTGCAGCCGGAAAGTATTCCTTGGAATGTGGTGGATATCGCCAACCAATGCGTACAGCCGGCGAGCTGGTCGGCAAATCCGGATAAATTGGCAGATATGATTGTGCGTGAAGCGAAACCAACGGATAACATATTGGTGATGTCAAACGGTAGCTTCGCCGGTATCCATCAGAAGATACTGGATAAATTGTCGATGGCAAATCATACGATTGATGCTAAATAACGCGTGCTATTTGTCATATATACTGATAGTATAACTTCGCTTTATCAAGCGAAAAGGATAACCCGAATAAGTGCGTGGCTGGAGTAAATATCATCACAATATTATTGCGTTATCTCAGTATTGTTTATTAATTAGGATTATGTAATGTCTCAAAATAAAGGAACCGTTAAATGGTTCAATGAAACAAAAGGTTTTGGTTTTCTACAGGCGGAAAGCGGAGAAGATGTGTTTGTGCATTTTTCGGCAATCCAGTCAAACGGATTTCGTACCCTGAAAGAAGGTCAAGCGGTAGCTTTTGATATTGTTGATGATAAACGCGGAAAAAAAGCCGAGAACGTAACGATTCTGGCGTAATCAAACAACTTCTTCATAAACCGTTACCCGCAAGCGTAGCGGTTTTTTTGTGCCTTTGATTACTTGATAAGAGATAAAAAATAAAAGCCGTAAATAAATTATTTACGGCTTAAGAATCTGGTTGCGGGGGCCGGATTTGAACCGACGACCTTCGGGTTATGAGCCCGACGAGCTACCAAGCTGCTCCACCCCGCGTCTGTGAGGGCGTACTATACGCGATAAAATTTTTAATGCAAGTGGAAATGCAGTAAATGTTGAACGGTTGTTATAAAAATAAACGATTCGATACATTTTCCCGTAGCCGGACAAGGAAAATTTATTAAAAATCACTATATATTCAGGGCGTTTTTTGTTACCTTATGGCGTTTCCATTGACTCGGTCTTTTAGGTATTACAATGCGTGTTCAACTAAGAATGACAATCAAATGCGCCGCTCTGTTCGGCATCGCCGTATTAGCGGCCTGTTCTTCCAAACCTCAGTCCGGTAAAAGCGGCAGTGTCGATAACAGCTTAGCCAATCCGGAATTATTTGGGGCAAAATATGCCGGGCGCACTTATCAGCAGGCTGTTCTGATGCCGGTGTTATCGGTAGAAAATAAAAGTGCGGTCATAAATCAGGGAGATTTTTTAACCCAGTTATCCAATGTGCGCAGCTATTCGAGTCGTTTAACCAACCGCTTTGCTCCGACTTACGGCAAAGTGACAAACTGGGTATTAGCCGGCGCAAATGTTGATGAGTTGGCCACCTTCGGTATTCAGCCGATGCTTATGAAAGGGCAGGACGGTTATCAGAATGTGTTGATGACCGGCTATTATTCACCGGTTATCCATGCCCGTCGCACTCAGCAGGGTAAATATAATCAGCCGATTTATGCTTTACCTGTGCAAAAGCGCTTCAGTCGCGCACAGATTTATGCCGGCGCGTTGCAGGGGCAAGGGTTGGAACTGGCATACAGCGATTCCATGATCGATAATTTCCTGCTGGGCGTGCAGGGCAGCGGCTATGTGGACTTCGGTAACGGCGATCTGAACTATTTTGCTTACGCCGGACAAAACGGTTTTGATTATGTAGCGGTCGGGCGTTTGTTAGTGGAAGACGGCGAGATTCCGAAAGAAAAAATGTCCATTCAGGCGATTAAAGACTGGGCACAGGCTAATCCTGCCCGTTTGCAGGGATTATTGGAACGTAATCCGTCGTATGTATTCTTTAAAAACGATCCGACCGGACAGGTAAAAGGCTCCGCTGGCGTGCCTTTAGTGCCCATGGCATCCATTGCATCTGATCGCAACCTGATTCCGTCCGGCTCGGTGGTGTTGGTGGAAGTGCCGCAAATTGACAATAACGGTAACTGGACCGGTGAACATAAACTGCATTTAATGGTGGCGCTTGATGTTGGCGGTGCAGTGAAAGGTCATCATTTCGACTTGTACCGCGGTGTCGGCGATCAGGCGGGGCATATCGCCGGCTTATCAAAACATTACGGACGAGTGTGGTTATTACAATAATGCAGCAACGTACGGACAACTATGAACGCCGTTTCGGCGGCATCGGGCGCTTATACGGTAGCGCTGCACTTGCACGTTTGCAACAGGCACATGTTTGCGTTATCGGCATCGGCGGCGTAGGCTCTTGGGCAGTGGAGGCCCTGGCGCGTTCAGGAATCGGGCAAATCACCATGATAGATATGGATGATATTTGCGTCACTAATATTAACCGCCAGATCCACGCCC
The DNA here is from genome assembly GCA_000752995.2 of Haemophilus massiliensis. Classification (GTDB taxonomy): domain Bacteria; phylum Pseudomonadota; class Gammaproteobacteria; order Enterobacterales; family Pasteurellaceae; genus Necropsobacter; species Necropsobacter massiliensis_B. The sequence continues at coordinate 592,193 of LM994636.1, forward strand.
TGAGCGGTCATATCGGACAGCTGAAAACCGAAGCTATGGCGGAACGCGTTAGGCTGATCAATCCGGAATGTCAGGTTAATATTATTGATGATTTTATTAGCGTGGAGAATCTGGCTGATTATCTGAATCGGGACTATGATTATGTGATTGACGCCATTGACAGCGTAAAAACTAAAGCAGCGCTGATTGCATACTGCAAACGGCATAAAATTAAGGTTATTACAATTGGTGGTGCCGGCGGTCAGACCGATCCGAGTCAGATTCAGATTGCCGATTTAAGCAAAACCATACAGGATCCGCTGGCGGCAAAAGTGCGGTCGGTTTTACGCAAGGAATACGGTTTCACTCAAAATCCGAAGCGAAAATTCGGTGTCAGCTGCGTTTTTTCTACTCAGCCGCTTATTTTCCCACAAACAGACGGCAGCTGTGAGACTTCGGCAAGCATGAATTGCGCCAACGGGTTTGGGGCGGCAACTATGATTACCGCCACATTCGGTTTTTTTGCCGTTGCTCAGGTGATCGACAAATTATTGCTGCCGCAGCAATAACTTATTTTTTTACAAAAAAAAAGATAGTAATTCCGGTAAAAAGCGTATAAGCTAGTGCGGTTTCTGATAATTATTCTTAACTAGAGGATAGAATATGAACGCTTTGCATAATACGTTTAAAAAAGCCGCAGTGGCTGCGGCAGTCATGTCTTTTTCCGCCGTTGCGAGTGCAACTATATTAACTTCAATCAAACCACTGGGCTTTATTGCTTCATCCATTGCCGACGGTGTAACCGACACTGAAGTGCTGGTGCCGATGGGCGCTTCACCACATGATTACAGCTTAAAACCCTCCGATTTGCAGAAAATTAAATCTGCTGAGCTGATTGTTTGGGTCGGTGAAGACGTGGATCTGTTCCTTGATAATTCCGTATTGCGTGATGTTGATCGGAAAAATGTATTGACCATCACTGAAATTTCGGAAATTAGTGACGATATGTTGCATAAAGGCGAACATCACCATCATGGTCATGACCACGACCACGACCACGACCACGACCACGACCACGACCACGACCACGACCACGACCACGATCATGAGCATAAAGCGGATTCGCATACGGCGGGGCATGCTCATCAGCACGATAATTTAAGCATCAACTGGCATGTTTGGTATTCACCGGAAATCAGCGCCATCGTCGCTAAGAAAATTGCTCAACGGTTAGATGAACAATATCCGGAAAAACGCAGTGTAATTGAGAAAAACTTAGCGGAATTCAACCGCACTTTAGCGGCGCAAAGCGAAAAAATTAAGCACCAACTGGCGCCGGTACATGATAAAGGCTTTTATGTGTTCCACGATGCCTACACCTATTTTAACGGGGCTTATGATCTGAAACAGATCGGCGCATTCACCATTAATCCGCTGGTTGCGCCGGGTGCGAAAACCATTGCGGCAATTAAGCATGAAATTGAAGAACATAAAGTGAGTTGTTTGTTTGCCGAACCGCAATTTACCCCGAAAGTGATCGACACCCTGCACAAAGGCACCGGTGTGAAAGTCGGTCGTCTGGATCCGATGGGCGATGCGGTGAAACTGGGTAAAAATTCTTACGCCGCCTTCCTGCAATATACTGCCGACAGTTATTTTGATTGTTTGAAATAACCCTTTCCCAATAGGACGCAGACCGATTTCGGTCTGCGCCTTTTCGAATTCTCAATTAAAATCGACCACACTTTTCCTCTCTGCTATAATCGCTGCAATTTTTTAGTGCTGATGAGAAGATTTATGAAAAAACTGTTTGCGACCACCGCCCGTGGTTTTGAAGAACTATTAAAGACCGAGTTGACCGAACTGGGCGCAAGTGATTGTCAAGTGGTACAGGGCGGCGTACATTTTTTAGTCGATGACGAGACCTTATATCGCACCTTGTTATGGTCAAGATTAAGTTCGCGTATTTTGTTGCCGATTGTCAGCAGTAAAATTTATAGTGATTTGGATCTTTATTCGACCGTGGTTGGACAAAATTGGCTGGATTATTTTGATGAGAATGCGACGTTTTTAGTTGATTTTAACGGCACAAATCGTGATATTCGTCATACTCAGTTTGGTGCGATGCGGGTAAAGGACGGCATTGTGGATTATTTTGAGCGCCACGGCAAATGCCGCCCGAATGTTGATAAAACACAGCCGGATATTCGCATTCACGTCTATTTGAACCGTGAAGATGTTGTTTTATCACTGGATTTAAGCGGCGAAGCGCTGCACCTACGCGGATATCGTGAGGAGACGGGTAAAGCGCCGTTGCGTGAAACGCTGGCCGCCGCAATTGTGTTGCGTTCCGGCTGGCAGCAGGGAACGCCGCTGATTGATCCCATGTGCGGTTCGGGAACGTTGCTGATTGAAGCGGCGCAAATGGAAGCGCGCATTGCACCGCAGCTGCATCGTCTGCACTGGGGATTTGATTTTTGGAAAGGACATCATCAAGCAGCGTGGGACAAGGTGAAAGCCGAAGCGATTACCTTAGCCGAACGGCAATTTAACACCAATCCGCAGCCGCACTTTTATGGTTTTGACCTTGATTATCGGGTGTTGCAAAAAGCACAGAAAAATGCAGCAAGGGCGGGCGTTGCTCATTTAATTCAGTGGAAACAGGGGGATGTGGCGGCGTTAAAAAATCCGAGTCGGGAGAAAGGTACGCTGATTTGTAACCCTCCCTATGGCGAACGTTTAGGCACTACGCCGGCATTGATTGCGTTGTATTCAGTATTTGGACAACGGGTAAAAGAGCAGTTCGGCGGCTGGGCTTTGTCGGTTTTCAGCGCTGAACCGGCGTTGCTGGATTGCTTGCGGTTACGTTCGCACCGGCAATTTAAAGCGAAAAACGGCCCGCTCGAATGTGTGCAGAAAAATTATCGAATTGCCGAAACGCAGGTGGAGGCTCAGACTGAAAGTGCGGTGAAAAAATACGGAGAATTAAAGACCGATACCGCACAAATTGCGCCGGATTTTGCCAATCGCTTGCAGAAAAACCGCAAAAAAATTGAAAAATGGGCGATGCAGCAAGGGCTGGATGCGTATCGATTATATGATGCGGATCTGCCCGAATACAATCTGGCGGTTGATAGGTATGGTGATTATATTGTGGTGCAGGAATATGCCGCGCCGAAAAATATTGATGAAAACAAAGCGCGTCAGCGTTTGTTGGATGCGATAAATGCCACCTTGAAAGTGACGGGCGTAGAAACTAACAAATTGATTTTAAAAGTGCGCCAAAAGCAAAAAGGCACGAATCAATATGAAAAGTTGGCGAACAAAGGCGAGTATTTTTATGTGAACGAATACGGCGCTAAATTGTGGGTCAATTTAACCGATTATCTGGATACCGGGTTATTTTTGGATCATCGGTTGACCCGAAAAATGATTAGGGAAATGGCGCAGGATAAGGATTTTTTAAACTTATTTGCGTACACCGGTTCGGCGACGGTGCATGCTGCGCTGGGGAAAGCCCGCTCTACAACCACGGTGGATATGTCGAATACCTATTTAAACTGGGCGGAGCAAAATCTTATCTTAAATGAACTGAAAGGCAAGCAGCATACGTTGATTCAAGCGGATTGCCTGCAATGGCTGGCAAAATGCGAGCGACAGTTTGATCTGATTTTCGTTGATCCGCCGACATTTTCCAATTCCAAACGGATGGAAGACAGCTGGGATGTTCAGCGTGATCATATTACATTGATGAGTGAACTAAAACGGATTTTGCGACCGCGCGGCACAATTGTTTTTTCCAATAATAAACGCGGTTTTAAAATGGATTTTGCCAGCCTCGATGAATTGAGATTAAGTGCGGTGGAAATTTCAGCTAAAACCCGACCGTTGGATTTTGAGCGCAATAAACAGATCCATAATTGCTGGTTAGTAACCCATAAATAGAGTAGCTTATCGCTTTTTTATTGTATTTTATCAAGCTATCTCGATAAAAAAACCTTTCGGAAACGAAAGGTTTTTTGTTTGGGTTATATCGGAATGTCTATTTAAATATTAAATACCGCGAACAGCGTTAATACCGAATACAGTGTTGCCAGTCCGTAGAAAATTACGCCGCCGGCGGGAACATGCACTTTAAAGTCATGTAAACCCAAATGAATACGGTGAATACCGCACCAAGCCGGGAAAATTAACAGCGCGAGGATCGCCAGTTTGCCAATCCAAGTATGGGCGAAGGCAATGATATTATCCGGTGTCACTAAGCCGAAGGGTAGCAGAAAACCGATAATTAAAACTAATACAGGGAAAAATACCGCGCTGATCGCACCGCCTGCTCCGAACAGTAACCAGACGACCGGTTCATTTGAACGTTTTGGAGTTAAGTTATCCATTTTGTTTTCTCCCTACACCAAAATTAAGGTAATGATACTGACTACTGCCGTTACACCCCAGAATATACGGGATACCAGTTTCGCATCGAGACGTTCATTTTTGACGATAACATTCATCATTTGAGGCGCCATGTTGAAGAAAGTGAAACTGTGTAATAACGCCGCACCTAAGGTAATGATATTTAGAATCACGATGACCGGGTTTTGTAAGAATGCGACAAAAGTCGTACCAAATGTACCGTTGGTTAAACAGATTAAACCATAGAAGAGTTCTAAACAAAACCATACGGTTGGTACGGAGGTGCTTTCACGCAATACGTAGAATTTGTAAAAATCTAACTTTTTCCACCATGTCGCCTTGACTTCACGCACATATTTTTTGCGTTTGCTTGCTACTGTTGTTGTCATGCTACCTTCTCCTTAGCTTTGCGGTTTTAACATTGCAAAAACATAGTCTTTCGCACTTTCGATTTTACCTTGGTTAACCCCGGATGCCGGACCGACATGTTTCGGGCATACCTCGGAACAATAACCGACGAAAGTGCAGCTCCATACGCCGTTTTTACCGTTAAGGATTTTCATACGTTCCGCTTTACCGTGATCGCGGTTATCAAGATTGTAGCGTAGCGCAAGGGTCAGCGCGGCAGGGCCGACGAATTCAGGATTTAAACCGAATTGCGGACAGGCCGCATAGCATAGACCGCAGTTAATGCACATTGAGAATTGACGGTATTTTTCCAGTTGCGCCGGTGTTTGTTTGGTCCGGCTTTTAGCCAGTTCGGCGGACGGATGCGGTTTGCCGTCTAGTTCCGGCGCCTGATTGCCGATAATATAAGGTTTAATACTTTCCAAACTTTCGATAAAGTGGCTGAGATCCACGACTAAATCGCGTTCAATCGGGAAATTCGCCAACGGCTCAATCCGCATATGTCCGCTATAATCACGCAGGAACGTTTTACAGGCTAGTTTGGGTTTATCATTAACCATCATGCCGCAGGAACCGCAAATTGCCATACGGCAGGACCAGCGATAGGATAATTCTGGTTCAAGTTTGTCTTTAATATAGCCCAACGCATCTAATAAAGAGGTCTGGCTGTCATAAGGGACTTGATATGTTCTTAAGTACGGTTCTTTGTCCGTTTCAGGATTGTAACGCAATACTTCGACATTCATAATTGCTTGATTAGCCATTTGCTTGCTCCTTAGCTTTCGCAGCCGCTTCCTGAGCTTCTGCTTCCGCACCGTAAACACGTTTTGCCGGTTGAGATTTGGTGATTTTCACATCGCTGTATTCAATACGCGGTGCACCGCTTTCATTATAAAACGCCAGTGTGTGTTTTAAGTAATTGACATCGTCACGTTCGGTATAGTCTAAGCGCTGATGCGCGCCGCGGGATTCTTTACGCTCGATTGCCGAATTGGCGATAGATTGCGCAACATCCAGAATATAGCCTAACTCGACGGTATAAAGTACATTGGTGTTAAACACGCTTGAGCGGTCGGCGATGCGAATGTGTTTATAACGCTCTTTCAATTCAGCAATTTTATCGACGGTCTTCTGCATACTTTCCTGTGTACGATAAATACCGCAGCCTTCTTCCATCGAATCGCCCATTTCATCACGAATTTGTGACCAAGATTCATTGCCTTCCTGATTGTATAATTCTTCCAACCGGCGTACCACGTCTTTTGCCTGCGCATCGACCGCACTTTGATTCGCCGGTGTTGCCTCGGCGGCGCGCTGGGCGGCATATTCGCCAGCAACACGACCTAACACTACCAATTCTGCCAGTGAGTTTGAACCCAAACGGTTTGCACCGTGTAAGCCGGAAGAGGCGCATTCGCCCACCGCAAATAAGCCTTTAATACGGGTTTCACTGTTGAAATCTACTTCAATACCGCCCATGGTATAGTGTACCACCGGACGCACAGGAATCGGCGCTTTGGCCGGATCGACGCCTTCATAAGCGCTGGCCAATTCACAGATAAACGGTAAACGCTCATGTAAATATTTTTCGCCTAAGTGACGCAGGTCAAGGTGAACTACGTCCACGCCTTTTGCGGTTTTCAAGGTGTTACCTTTGCGCCATTCCTGCCAGAATGCCTGTGATACTTTATCGCGTGGACCTAATTCCATATATTTGTTTTCCGGTTTGCCGATTGGGGTTTCCGGACCCAGACCGTAATCCTGTAAATAGCGATAACCGTCTTTGTTAACCAATATACCGCCTTCACCGCGGCAGCCTTCGGTCATTAAGATGCCGGTATTCGGCAGACCGGTTGGATGATATTGAACGAATTCCATATCGCGCAGCGGCACGCCGTGGCGATATGCCATTGATAAGCCGTCGCCGGTGACGATGCCGCCGTTGGTGTTGAAGCGGAATGCACGGCAACCGCCGCCGGTGGCGATAACTACGGCGTTAGCATTAATTTGCACTAATGTGCCTTCCATCATATTCATCGCGACCATACCTCGGGCATGACCGTCATCTACAAGAATATCTAATACAAAATGTTCATCGAAACGTTGAATCTGCGGGTATTGAATTGAAGTTTGGAATAACGTGTGCAATAAATGGAAACCGGTTTTATCCGCGGCGAACCAAGTCCGTTCGATTTTCATTCCACCGAAACGACGTACATTGACATCGCCGTCCGTTTTACGGCTCCAAGGGCAACCCCAGCGTTCTAACTGGGTCATTTCAACCGGAGAGTGTTGAACAAAATATTCAACCACATCCTGTTCGCACAGCCAGTCGCCGCCGGCAACGGTGTCATGAAAATGTTTATCGTAAGAATCTTCTTCTTTAATCACTGCCGCTGCACCGCCTTCCGCCGCTACGGTATGGCTGCGCATAGGGTAGACCTTTGAAACTAATGCAATTTTTAAATTAGGATTAGCTTGTGCTGCGGCAATCGCTGCACGTAAGCCACCACCGCCGGCACCGACAATTGCAATATCGACATTAACAGTTTGCACGATATTCCTCCAATAAATGATGAGAGTAAAAAATAAAGATTTCGAACAGAGCGAAATCAATAACAGGTGAAAATATTCTGCCATGCTTTTGCATGAGCGCTAACTGTTTTTTTACAAAATGGCGGAAGAAAAGTTCAGTTTCGTGATCTAACTCAAAAAGTTAGAAAATTGTTAACAGTCTGTTTTATGACAGATGATAACTGATATCATTTGAATGCCTAAAATACAGGCATCATATCAAATCATTGGTTTTTAGCCTGTGGGATTTAAGGTAAAATGACACACGTTATTTTTATATTGGAACCTATAAATTATGCTTTTAGAACCTCAATGGCATCCGTCGGCATCGATCAAAAATTTGCTCGCGCGGGCTAAAATCATTGCGGAAATTCGCCGTTTTTTTACCGATCGCGGATTATTGGAAGTGGAAACGCCGGTATTGAGCGAGTTTGGCGTAACGGATGTGCATCTGGCATCCTTTTGTACGGAATTTATTTCGCCTTTTCATGAGCAATCCAAAACGCTATGGCTTTCAACCAGCCCGGAATATCACATGAAACGGCTACTTGCCGCCGGCAGCGGCGCGATTTTTCAGCTATGTAAAGTGTTTCGCAACGAAGAAGCGGGGCGTAAACATAACCCGGAATTTACCATGCTGGAATGGTATCGCCCGTATTTCGATATGTACCGTTTGATTGATGAAGTTGATGATCTGTTGCAGCAGATTCTGGATTGCGAAGCGGCGGAAAATTTCAGTTATCAGTTTATTTTTCAGGAATATGTCGGTCTTGATCCGCTATCTGCCGAACAACATGAATTGGTTGAAAAAGCCAAAGAATACCATTTGAGCGGCGCGGAACATGAAGATCGCGATACGTTATTGCAGTTTTTGTTCAGCACAGTAGTGGAACCGAAAATCGGGCTGAACCGCCCGGTTGCGGTTTATCATTTTCCGGCCACACAGGCGGCGCTGGCGCAAATCAGCTCGGAAGATCATCGGGTGGCGGAACGTTTCGAATTCTATTACAAAGGATTGGAACTGGCGAACGGCTTTAATGAATTAACGGATGCTGGCGAACAACAGCGGCGTTTTGAACAGGATAATCGGTTAAGAGAAAAGGCGGGCTTAGCGCCGCATAAACCTGATGAACGTTTTCTCGCCGCCTTGCAGGCGGGCGTACCGAATTGTTCCGGCGTGGCATTGGGCGTTGACCGATTGGTTATGCTTGCCTTGGGCGCTGAGAAAATCAGCGAGGTGTTGGCTTTCGGCATTGATAATGCCTGACCGTTACCAACGGATTTAAATGAAAAAACGACCGCACTTCTCAACGGTTTCTCAATGGTTTCCTTGTGTCGTGATAAAAAGTGCGGTTTGTTTTTAGACAGAATTCTGTTTTTTCTCATCAGTACCTTTCGTTTGGAAAAACAATCAAATGAGCGGTAAAAATGTGACTTCGCTCACGGAATATCAGTACGGTTTATTTTTTATCAATAAAATAAATTTCTGATGAAATTTTAGCCTCAAATTTGTTAGAATACTGCTTATTTTTCAACCTGTTACCTTATGTACGAAAATGTGATCCGTTTCACAAAAATGAATTAAATATTTAAAAAAATAAGTTGTTATGAAATTGTTTTTCATTAAATGAACTGGTTAAATATATATTTATTTAAATATCAATAAGATAATTTGTTCTTTTAGCTATATGTTAATAAAAATAATCATAAAAAATGTGATCAAGATAACATTTTGGAATTCGTCTTTTTTAACCAAGATTTTATATAACATATTGTTTTAAATAATGTTTATTAAAGTGCTAAAAAGTTCACTTCCTTTTGACATTAGAAAATAACTTACTTATATTATTTCCGACAGAAATCATTCTGGACAATTGTTTTATCAGTCGGTTGAATAGAGCATTAGTATTATTCAATCAAAAATAAGAAAACTCCTCTGAAAATAAGGAAGTAAATTATGAAAAAGACGCTTATCGCGCTAGCAATCGCAGCCGTTGCTTCAACCGCAGCCAATGCAACGGTAATTTATTCACAAGACGGTACTAAAATTGATTTGGACGGTCGTGTTGCGTTACAAATCGCTAATCAAACCGGTAAACGTACTGATTTACTTGATAAAGGTTCACGTGTTCGGGTTCGTGCATTCCAAGAAATCGGTAACGGTTTCACCGCATTAGGTGCGGCTGAAATCCGCTTTACCCAAAACGGTACTATTGGTGATGGCATTCATACCAAACGTTTATTTGCCGGGTTAACTCACGCGGATGTGGGGTCGTTAACATTCGGTCGTCAATTGACCGTTGGGGATCACATCGGCTTATCCGATTACACCTATGAATTGGGTTCTATCGTTAAAGTGGTGGATGCCCACAATAAAGCGGCGCATTTTATGTCTGCCGAGTTTAACGGCTTCCGTTTCGGGGCGGATTATTATTTCGGTGATGCCAAGAAAGATGATGATAACGGTAATCACCTTGCAGATAACGGTCAAGGCTTCGGTTTAGGCGCATTCTATAAAACCAAAGTTGGTGAATTCGGCTTTGCGGTAGAAGGCGGTTATAGTGAATTGACTAAAGGCACTTTCGAGGCGGATGAATATAAAGCGAAAGGTGCAGGTGCAGCGGCTGAGCTTTCTTACGGTCCGGCGGCATTAGGTTTTGACTGGTCACAGGCGAAATCGCCAGTAGGTCATTTGGATCATAAATTCCGTGTCGGTGATGTGAAAAATGAAAAAGTCGATCAGTTTGAAATCGGCTTCAAATATCATGTAACACCGCAAAATAAAGTATATGCTGAATATCTGTGGGGTATCGGTAAAACACAGGGCGTCGAGAACGATAAATTCAGAGGCTGGTTCTTAGGTGCGGATCACCACTTTAATAAACATGTGATTGTTTATGCGGAAGGCGGTTCGTTTAAAACTAAGAATTCCGGCGTAACCGTTGAAAAAGAAAAACGTATCGCAGTGGGTACCCGTATCTTGTTCTAATTGCCGTATTTGCTATCAATGTCCGATTCTGCCCGCAACTGTTGTTGGTTGCGGGATTTTTTTCTGTTAATCGAGGGTAAAAATAAATAATTATTAAGGTTTGGCGTGATTGATTGGTTTTTATCCTGAAACGATTCGGTTCCTTTTAGAATTGTGATCCTGATCACTAAATTAAGTGAACTTTTTATGAATTACATTGACACCGGTATATTTCTTTGCCAATATACAGCTGCTTCAAAAACGAGGTAGGCTTTGACATTTCATTCAATGAAAAGTTCAGCTTTAATTGTTATAACAACTTAATTCTGAAAGGAATTTATTATGAAAAAGACATTAGTAGCATTAGCAGTGGCAGCTGCAGCAGTATCAGCAAGCGCAACAACAGTCTATAGTAATGACGGTACAACCTTTGATATCGGTGGTCGTGTTGATGTTGCATTAGGTAAATTCGGTGACAACCAACGTGGTGATTTACGTAATAATGAATCTCGTATTGATTTCCATGCAGAACATCAGATCACAGACGGCGTAAAAGCATTAGCACATTTACGTATTCGTTTTAATGAAAATGGTGACCGTTGGGACAGCAGTAATAGCTTTAACGATCCGACAACTAACAAATTATGGGCAGGTTTACAGGCGGATAATATCGGTCGTTTAACTTTCGGTCGCCAAAATACCAGCGGTGATGATGTTCAGCTGAATGATCCAACCTATCTGTTCGGCGGTAACAATAACTTAACTGACGGCGGTAAAAAAGTTGTTACTTTCCGTTCCGCTGATTTTGAAATTGCACAAGGTCAGACTTTAACTTTCGGTCTTGATTACCTGTTCGGTCAGTCTAATAAAAAAGACTTAAAAGCTGGCGAACTGAAACACGGCTACGGCGCGGCATTATTCTATAACGGTCAGTATACTGACGACCTGAGTTTAGAATTAAATGCCGGTGCAACCTTCGATAAATTTGATAATGCTATCGACACATCCGGTGCTCAGCAGAAAAAATCCTGGCGTGTCGCTTCATTATTACACTACGGCCCGGCTGCATTAGGTGCAGAATATGGTCAGTCCACATTTAAAAATGTTAATAATGTGGATACCGACTCTACTGACGGTAAAGCACGTTTCTTAGAAGTCGGCGCACAATATCAAGTATTGCCAGAATCCAAAGTTTACCTGCAATGGCAGCGTAATGAATTCAAAGGCAGAACAACAACTGACTTTGAAACTGATTACAGCTTAGCTAAAGCCGCACTTAGCAATGTGTCATTAAACAATGGTGATAAAGCCGTACAGAATGTGTATTTAATCGGTGCTGATTATGCATTTACTAAAAACGTTGTCACCTATGTTGAATATGCACATAGCCGTGTGAAATTAACAGAAGCTGATGTTGCTGATGCAACTAAAGACAACGAAAACTTCTACGGTGTAGGCTTACGCGTTTACTTCTAATCGTAACCCGAACCCGATAATAAGCCGCTCAATGAGCGGCTTTCTTTTTGACTGGCATTTTGACTTGAATATTGCTGTTTTTTGCTGACGCTTGCTTATTTAGCGCGGCAAAAAAACATCTGTGCTCAATATGATTTTTTACTTTATATGGTGTATTAACTGCGTTTACCAAAAATGGCGGTGCCGATTCTCACCATGGTCGAACCGCACTGTATTGCTGTGCGCATATCATCGCTCATGCCCATGGAAAGGGTGTCGATGCGGGCATCGGGCAATGCGTGCTGTAACTGCTGAAAAAGCGTTTTCATCGCATTGAACGCCTGTTGCTGACATGCGGGATCGTCGGTTGGGGCCGGAATTGCCATTAAGCCGCGTAAACATAAGTGCGGTAGATTTTGTACGTGTTTTGCCAGCGCCAGCATCTCTGTCGGTTGAATCCCGGATTTACTGCTTTCATCGCTGATATTGATTTGAATCAAAACGTTTAACGGCGGCTTAAAATGCGGGCGCTGGGCGTTAAGGCGATCAGCGGTTTTTTCCCGATCAAGGGTTTGCATCCAATCGAAATGTTCGGCGACCAGACGAGTTTTATTGGATTGCAGCGGACCGATAAAATGCCACTCCAGCGCGATGTTTTGTTGTTCAAAAAACAGAATTTTTTCCACACCTTCTTGTACGTAGTTTTCCCCGAAAGCCGTTTGCCCGGCTTGGTAGGCGGCTAAAATAGCCTCAACGGGCTTGGTTTTACTTACCGCCAATAAGCGGACTTGCTCGGTACTGCGTTGTGCCTGTTGGCAATGTTGTGCGATTTGCTGTCGGATTTGATTAAGATTTTGCTGAATATTCATCATAAGGGTTTTATTAGTTAAACATAGAATCACGCCGTATTTTACAGGATTTATAACAAAGAGGGGAAATTTATCTTATTTATTCATTTTCCGTTTGACAAGTTGTGAAAATTTCGGTATTTCTAACGCATTCGTTTTTATGATGCAATAACATGATGACAAACCGCACTTTCGCTATGACCACCACCATTATTATGATGACCATTACGATGATTAATGGGGCGGGTTAGTGCGTTAAAAACAGAATTTACAAAACCCGCATACAAAGTGCGGGTTTTTTTATAACCGTTTTTCAGATTAACTTTATACACAACATTTAGGAGATTATTATGCGCGTACTTAAATTCGGCGGCACGTCTTTGGCCAATCCCGAACGGTTTTCACAGGCCGCCCGGCTGATTGAACGGGCTCATTTGGAAGATCAGGCGGCAGGGGTGCTGTCTGCGCCGGCAAAAATCACCAATTATCTAGTTGCCCTTTCCGAAAAAGCCGCGCAAAACCAACCTACCGAAGCCGATTTTAATCAAGCCGTCGAAATTTTTTATAATATTATCAATGGACTGCATGCAGAAAATGCGAATTTTGATTTAGCCGCGACGAAAGCGTTCATTGATGCCGAATTTGCGCAGATTCAGGGATTACTGGAAACTATCAGACAAAACGGGCGCGTTGAAGATGCAGTGAAAGCCACTATTGATTCACGCGGTGAGAAATTATCCATTGCCATGATGAAAGCTTGGTTTGAAGCGCGCGGTTATAGCGTGACATTAATTAATCCGGTGGAAAAATTATTGGCGCAGGGCGGTTATTTGGAATCGTCCGTGGATATTGAAGCTTCTGCTGCACGAGTGAACGCCGGCGCGATTCCGAAAGACAATGTTGTGTTAATGGCGGGCTTTACCGCTGGGAATGATAAAGGTGAACTGGTGCTGCTGGGGCGCAACGGTTCCGATTATTCCGCCGCCTGTCTGGCTGCCTGTTTAAATGCGCAGGTCTGCGAGATCTGGACGGATGTAGACGGGGTTTATACCTGTGATCCGCGTTTGGTGCCGGATGCGCACCTGCTGCCGAGCCTGTCTTATCGTGAGGCAATGGAATTGTCTTACTTCGGTGCGAAAGTAATCCACCCGCGTACTATCGGACCGTTGGTGCAGGCGAACATTCCCTGTTTGATCAAAAATACTGGCAATCCGGATGCGCCGGGTTCCATTATTGATGGCGAAGTGAAAGCGGAAGGTTTGCATGTCAAAGGGATTACCAATTTGGATAATCTGGCGATGTTTAATGTTTCCGGACCCGGTATGCAGGGCATGGTTGGTATGGCGTCACGGGTGTTTTCTGCAATGTCGAATGCTGGCGTATCGGTAATTTTAATCACACAATCTTCATCGGAATACAGCATTAGTTTTTGTGTGCCGGTGAAAGCTATTGAAACCGCCAAACTGGCATTGGAAAATGAATTTGCACAAGAGCTGAAAACCGCCGCGTTGGAACCGATTGAAGTGATTAAAGATTTATCTATTATTTCGGTGGTGGGCGATGGTATGCGTCAGGCAAAAGGCATTGCAGCGCGTTTCTTCTCGGCACTGGCGCAAGCAAATATCAGCATAGTGGCAATTGCGCAAGGCTCTTCCGAACGGTCTATTTCCGCCGTAGTGGCGCAAAATAAAGCGATTGAAGCGGTAAAAGCCACGCATCAGGCGTTATTTAACAATAAAAAAATCGTTGATATGTTTCTGGTCGGTGTCGGCGGTGTCGGTGGCGAACTCATTGAGCAGGTGAAAAATCAAAAGGAGTATTTGGCAAAAAAGGATATTGAAATCCGTGTTTGTGCCTTAGCCAACTCAAACAAAATGTTATTAAACGAAAACGGATTGAATTTAGACAACTGGCAGGAAGATCTGGAAAACGCCACGCAACCGTCGGATTTCGATGTTTTATTATCCTTCATCAAATTGCATCACGTGGTAAATCCGGTATTTGTGGACTGCACCTCGGCGGAAAGTGTATCCGGTTTGTATGCACGCGCCTTAAGCGAGGGTTTTCATGTGGTGACGCCGAATAAAAAAGCCAATACCCGCGATATTGAATATTACAATCTGTTGCGTGAAAATGCGCGTAAAAATCAGCGTAATTTCTTGTATGATACCAATGTCGGCGCGGGTTTGCCGGTGATTGAGAATTTACAGAACTTGCTTGCCGCCGGTGATGAAGTGATCCGCTTTAACGGCATTTTATCCGGTTCTTTATCCTTTATTTTCGGTAAGCTGGAAGAGGGCTTATCCTTGTCGGAAGCCACTGCATTGGCACGTGAAAAAGGGTTTACCGAGCCTGATCCGCGCGATGATCTGTCCGGTCAGGATGTGGCGCGCAAATTGTTGATTCTGGCACGCGAAACCGGTCTGCCGCTGGAATTAAAAGATATTGAAGTAGAAAGCGTTCTGCCGCAAGGATTTGCCGCAGGAAAATCAACGGAAGAATTTATGGCGCAGCTGCCGCAGCTGGATGACGCATTTCGCACAAGGGTGGAAAACGCCCGCGCACAGGAAAAGGTGTTGCGCTATGTGGGGCAGATTGAACAGGGGAAATGTAAAGTGTCTATTGTCGAAGTGGACGGTGATGATCCGCTGTATAAAGTCAAAAACGGCGAAAACGCATTGGCATTTTATACTCGCTACTATCAGCCGATTCCGCTATTATTACGCGGCTACGGTGCCGGTAATGCGGTCACTGCCGCCGGTATTTTCGCCGATATTTTGAGAACGCTACATCACTAACGGGAGAATGGGAATGTTAAGAATTTATGCACCGGCATCCAGTGCGAATATCAGCGTGGGCTTTGATACGCTAGGTGCGGCGGTTTCTCCGATTGACGGTTCCTTACTGGGCGATGTGGTTCAAATTGAGGGCATAGACAGCGGTTTTGAACTGGAAAGTGCGGGTTATTTTGTGCG
The DNA here is from genome assembly GCA_000752995.2 of Haemophilus massiliensis. GTDB lineage: Bacteria > Pseudomonadota > Gammaproteobacteria > Enterobacterales > Pasteurellaceae > Necropsobacter > Necropsobacter massiliensis_B. Next base: position 607,810 of record LM994636.1, read on the forward strand.
TAAATTGCCGAAAGAACCGCAGAAAAACATTGTCTATCAGGCCTATGTATTATTCAGCGAACGCCTGAAACTGCGCAACAGTAAAGTCAAAGCCTTACGTCTTACGCTGGAAAAAAATATGCCTATCGGCTCCGGGCTGGGTTCCAGTGCCTGTTCCATTGTCGCCGCACTGGTGGCGTTAAACCGTTTTCATCAGGAGCCGTTTTCCAAAATGGAGCTGCTGGAAATGATGGGTGAACTGGAAGGACGCATTTCTGGCTCGATTCATTACGATAATGTTGCGCCTTGCTATCTCGGCGGCGTGCAGCTAATGGTGCAATCGCTTGGCAATATCTGCCAGCAGCTGCCGTTTTTCGACAATTGGTATTGGGTGCTGGCTTATCCTGGTATTGAAGTGCCGACTTCCGAAGCGCGGGCGATTTTGCCGAAAAGCTATACCCGTCAGGATGTGATTACCCACGGTCGGCATCTTGGCAGTTTTGTACATGCTTGTCATACGCAGCAGGAAGCCTTGGCGGCATATATGATGAAGGATGTGGTTGCCGAACCGTATCGCGAGGCACTATTGCCGAACTTTGCCGAAGTGAAACAGGCGGTACGCGATCTGGGTGCGCTGGCATCGGGCATTTCCGGTTCCGGCCCGACTATCTTCGCCATTGCGCCGGATCTTGCCATCGCCACGCGTTTATCCGCCTATCTGGAAAACCATTATTTGCAGAATAACGAGGGTTTCGTGCATATCTGTAAGGTGGATAATCAGGGCGCGCGCGAATTAAGTTGATTGAAATTGGATCAGGATTTACACATTTAACCGATTAACCGAGCAGGACAGATTATGGACTTATACAATATCAAACACCCGGAGCAACGGGTTAATTTCGCTCAGGCGGTACGTCAGGGCTTAGGAAAGGATCAGGGACTTTTCTTTCCCGCACAGATCCCGCAACTGGACAATATCGAACAATTACTGGCGCTGCCACTGGTTGAACGCAGTCAGGCAATTTTAGCCGCGTTAATCGGTGAGGAGCTCCCGCGCGAGCAGCTCAATCAAATGGTGCGCAATGCGTTCGATTTTCCGGCACCGGTGGCGAAGGTGGAAACGGGCGTCTATGCGCTGGAGTTGTTCCACGGACCGACATTGGCGTTTAAGGATTTTGGTGGTCGTTTTATGGCGCAGGCGCTGGCAGCGGTGCGCGGTGATGGCAAAATCACTATTTTAACCGCCACCTCCGGCGATACCGGCGCGGCGGTCGCGCATGCTTTCTATGGGCTGGAAAATATTGAGGTAGTAATTTTATATCCGCAAGGGAAAATCAGCCCGCTACAGGAAAAATTGTTCTGCACGCTGGGCGGCAATATCCGCACGGTTGCGGTAAATGCCGATTTCGATGCCTGTCAGGCACTGGTTAAACAGGCTTTTGATGATGAAGCGCTACGTCAGGCTATCGGGTTGAATTCGGCTAACTCAATCAATATCAGCCGTTTATTGGCGCAGGTTTGTTATTATTTTGAAGCGGCGGCGCAATTGCCGAAACAGGAACGAGAAAATCTGGTGGCTTGCGTGCCGAGCGGTAACTTCGGCAACTTAACCGCTGGTTTAATCGCAAAAACTTTGGGCTTGCCGATTAAACGTTTTATCGCCGCCACCAACGCTAATGATACCGTGCCGCGCTATTTGGCGGGCGGTCACTGGGATCCGCATGCCACGGTCGCCACCTTATCTAATGCCATGGATGTCAGCCGTCCGAATAACTGGCCGCGAGTGGAAGAATTGTTTAAACGCAATGATTGGTCGTTATCCGAGCTGCATTCCATCGCAGTAACAGACGCCGAAACGGAAGATACGTTGCGCGATATGTATGCCAAAGGCTATTTATGCGAACCGCACGGAGCAGTAGCTTATCGGGCGCTAAAACAGGATCTGCAAGCGGGCGAAAGCGGGTTGTTCCTGTGCACGGCGCATCCGGCCAAGTTTAAAGAAAGCGTGGAGCGGATTTTGTCTGTTCAGCTGGATTTGCCGGCGGCGTTGGATAAGCATAATCGGCTGCCGTTATTATCCGATAAAATGGAAAATGATTTTTCGGCACTGCGCGCTTATTTGTTGAAGAAATAAATCTTATGCCGGAAAAGTGCGGTCGGTTTGGCGGGCGTTTTAAAAACCTCGGAAAAAACCACCGCACTTTTGTTTTTGTTTCCGATTGGATCTATACTACGCGCGTATTTTAATCTACTCGGAGCCTGCCATGTCTGAATTATCCGCATCAGAGATTTCACCCAATATTGCTACCCATGACCCTTTCGGCAGTTTACTCGGTTATGCGCCGGGCGGCATTGCGATTTATTCTTCCGATTATGACACCGCCGATAAAAACGAGTTTCCCGACGATGCGGCATTTCGCAGCTATTTGGGACGCGAATATATGGGCTATAAATGGCAGTGCGTGGAGTTCGCCCGCCGTTATCTATATTTAAATTACGGTATGGTGTTCAGCGATGTGGGCATGGCTTATGAGATTTTTTCCCTGCGTTTTCTGCGTCAGGTGGTCAACGATGCGCTGGTGCCGCTACAGGCTTTTGCCAACGGCAGCAAGAAAGCGCCGCAACCGGGCGCACTGCTGATTTGGCAGGAGGGCGGCGAATTTAAAGAAACCGGTCATGTGGCGATTATTACCGAGGTGCTGGCGCACAGTATTCGGATCGCGGAACAGAATGTGATTCACTATCGCTTGCCAAGCGGTCAGCAATGGACACGTGAGTTGTCGATGACAGTCAATGATGACGGTTATTATGTGCAGGATACTTTCCCCGATACGGAAATTCTGGGCTGGATGATTCAGACTGAGGATACGACATATAGCCTGCCACGCCCAACACCGGCGCCGCAAACCCTGCGTATTCATGCGTGCAGACTGGAAGATAACGGACAGTTCAGCGAACAATGGCTGAACGATGCCGATCCGCTGGAAAGTCGTTATATCGCCGCGATGAAAGGGCATCGCATCAATTTTTCCGATCAATATCGTTATTTCACAATTTCCGAAAGTGCGCAGCATGAACTGATCCGCGCCACAAATGAACTACATTTAATGTATCTGCATGCTACTGAAAAAGTGTTGCAGAACGATAATTTATTACGCTATTTCAATATTCCGGAATTATTGTGGCCGCGTCTGCGTTTGTCTTGGCAAAACCGCCGTTACCAGACGATTTCCGGTCGCCTTGATTTTTGTTTGAGCGAACGCGGTCTGAAAGTATATGAATATAATGCGGATTCGGCGTCCTGCCACGCGGAAGCCGGCGCGATTCTCGCTCGTTGGGCGCAGCAGGGTGGCTTGCATGAAGGCAGTGATCCGGGCGCGCATTTGCGTGATGCGCTGACCGATTGCTGGAAGCATCGCGAGCATGCACCGTTGGTGCATATTTTGCAGGATAACGACAGCGAGGAGGATTATCATGCGCTGTTTATGCAATCGGCACTGACACAGGCAGGCTACAAGGCGAAAATTATTCATGGCACGCAAGGGCTACATTGGGATCAGCGCGGTCGTTTGCTGGATGATGAACAACATCAGGTGCTGAGCGTATGGAAAACTTGGGCGTGGGAAACCGTATTGGAGCAGTTGCGTGAAGAAACCGGCGGGCGCGCGGTGGCGCCGCCGATTCGGACCGGCTATCCCGAAGACCATGTGCGCTTAATTGATGTTTTGTTGCGCCCTGAAGTGCTGGTTTATGAACCGCTGTGAACTGCGATTCCGAGCAATAAAGCGATTTTGCCAGTGCTATGGTCGCTGTTCCCGAATCATCGCTATTTATTGGAATCCAGCTTTGAATTAACGCCAGCGCTGCTGAAAAACGGCTATGCGAAAAAACCGATTGCTGGTCGTTGCGGCAATAATGTGACCTTAGTCGGCGACACTAAAACCGTGCTGGATGAAACGGACGGGCGTTTTCATCAGCAAGAATATATTTATCAGCAACTTTGGTGTTTGCCGAAAGTAGAAGAGGTCTATGTGCAGCTCTGCACCTTTACCGTCGGCGGGCATTACGGTGGCAGCTGTTTGCGTTCCGATCCGAGTCGTGTTATTGTCGGCAACAGTGATATGCAGCCGCTGCGTGTACTGGCGGATAATGATTTTTTACAACAGGAAGATTAAATGATTACGGTTTACGGCATTAAAAATTGCGATACGGTAAAAAAAGCCCTGAAATGGCTGGCAGAACATCATATTGAACATCAGCTGCACGATTATCGTACCGACGGGTTGATGCGTGCCTGGCTGGTGGAGGCAGAAAACCGTTTCGGCTGGCAAAATCTGGTCAACAAACGCAGCACTACTTGGCGCCATTTAGATCAACAGGTGAAAGAAACTTTGTCAAAACAGACCGCACTTGAACAGCTGCTGGCACAGCCGACTCTGATTAAACGCCCGATTATTCTACAGGACAATATTGCTCTAATCGGGTTTGACGAACAAGCTTATGCGGCTGCGTTAATGCAAGGCGAATGATTAACAGGATATAAAAAATGAAAAAAAACATTGTTGATTTAGCCCGACAGTTAATTCAACGACCTTCTGTCAGCCCCGATGATCAGGGGTGTCAGCAGATGATTGCCGAGCGTTTGCAGGCGCTGGGATTCAGTATTGAATGGTTGCCTTTTAACAATACCTTAAATTTATGGGCAAAACACGGTCATGGTGCGCCGGTAGTGGCGTTCGCCGGGCATACCGATGTGGTGCCAGCAGGGGATGAAACTCAATGGCGCTATCCACCTTTTAGCGCACATATTGACAACGATATGCTATACGGGCGCGGCGCGGCGGATATGAAAGGCTCGCTGGCGGCGATGATTGTTGCGGCGGAAGCTTATGTGCAAGCCAACCCGACGCACAGCGGCACTGTGGCGTTGTTGATTACCTCCGATGAAGAAGCGGCGGCGAAAGACGGCACGGTTCGGGTGGTGCAAACCTTAATGGCGCGCGGTGAAAACATCGATTATTGTATGGTCGGCGAACCTTCCAGCGCGCAACGTGTGGGAGATGTGGTGAAAAACGGACGCCGCGGTTCAATCACGGCGGATCTATATATTGAAGGCGTTCAAGGGCATGTGGCATATCCGCATTTGGCGCAAAATCCGGTACATAAAGCGCTGCCGTTTCTGAGTGAACTGACCGCTTATCAATGGGATCAGGGCAATGCTTTTTTTCCGCCGACCAGCCTGCAAATCGCCAATATTCAGGCTGGCACGGGTAGCAATAATGTGATTCCAGGCGAGCTTTTTGTCCAATTTAATTTACGTTATTGCACTGAAGTGACTGATGAAATCATCCAAAATACCGTTGCGGCGATGCTGCAAAAACATGGTTTGACTTATCGTATCGAATGGAATTTATCCGGCAAACCGTTTCTCACCGAGCCGGGCAGATTGGTCAATGCGGTAGTAGAAAGCCTGCACCAAATCGCTCATATTCGCCCGCGGCTTGAAACTGGCGGTGGCACCTCCGATGGACGTTTTATTGCCTTAATGGGGGCGGAAGTGGTGGAACTCGGACCGCTTAATGCCACCATTCATAAGGTCAATGAATGTGTTAGCTGCGATGATCTGGCACTGCTGGGGCGGGTGTATCAGTCCATGCTGGTTAAACTGCTGGACGATTCTGCGGTTGAAACTGCGCACAACAACAGCGGTGTCTAGACCGAAAGAGGCAATACCAAGCATGACGACCCTGTTATTTACCCCCGAGATGCTGAGCGGAAAATCTCGCGCGCATTTACAGCATCTTCCCTGTCCGTTTTCGGATAACCATTTTCTACAACCGCAAGCATTAAAGGCGTTTCAGGCGTTGCAAAAAAGTGCGGTGCAAAATGGCTTTAATTTACAGCCGGCTAGCAGTTTTCGGGATTTTTCTCGTCAGCAGCAAATCTGGAACGAAAAATTTTGCGGCGAACGCAAGGTGCATGATGATCAAGGAAATCCGTTAAATCTGACCGCACTTTCTGATTGGGAAAAATGTCGCGCAATTTTACGCTGGTCGGCGCTGCCGGGCGGCAGCCGACACCATTGGGGAACGGAGATTGACGTTTTTGATCCTGATTTATTGCCCGCGCAACAAAAATTGCAGTTGGAGCCTTGGGAATATGAGCAAAACGGTTATTTTTTTGAATTAAGTCAATGGTTGCAGGAAAACTTAAATGCCTTTGATTTCGCCTTGCCGTTTTTGCATCTTGCCCCACAGCTGGCGATCGGGCGCGAACCTTGGCATATCAGCTACCTGCCGATTGCCGATCAGGCTCAGCGCCAATTCGGACCGGATATACTGCTTGCCGCATGGCAGCATGAAAGCATTGCCGGTAAAGCCACGTTAACCGCGCATTTCGCGCAGCTTTTTGAACAGTTTTTTATTCACTAAATTATGACAAAACATACAACGGAAGAAAGCTTAAATTATTTCAGTAAAGGGGTTTCCGCTCTGCTGCAATGGATCTTGAATATTTCCTTGCTGGTGCTGGCAGCGATTTTAGTGGTTTTTCTGGCAAAAGAAATCTGTGGATTGGTGCTGGTTTTATTTGAACCATCGAAAGAGGCGTCTTATCTGCTGGTGGAAAAAATCGTGGTGTATTTTCTCTATTTTGAGTTTCTGGCGCTAATCGTCAAATATTTTAAAACCAATTACCATTTTCCGCTGCGCTATTTTATCTATATCGGTATTACTGCCATGGTGCGTTTAATCATTGTCGATCATTCAAGCCCGATTAATGCAATATTATTTTCCGGTGCGATTTTATTGATGGTTATCGCCTTGTTTTTAGTCAGTACCGAGCGATTACGAAAAAGCTGAGGCAGTTTTCGCTCAAATAAAGGGTTTACGTGAGTGAACCTTTTTTTATCGGCAAAGTCAAAAATAATCGCAGGTATTCTGTTTTCGCCCATGGTGCGATGTTATGTGATATACGGAAATTGGCGTCAACCACGCTTAAGGATTGTAAGATGAACGCAGATCAACAATTTACACAACAGGATATTCAAATTTTGCACGAGGAAACCCTGTACAGCGGTTTCTTTACGTTGAAAAAAATTCAGTTTAAACACAAATTGTTTGCCGGCGGTATGAGCGATGTGGTTACTCGCGAATTGCTGGTAAAAGGTGCGGCGTCGGCTGTGATTGCCTATGACCCGCAGGCGGACAAGGTGATTTTAGTCGAACAGGTGCGCATTGGGGCATATGATCCGAATTTAGCTCAATCGCCTTGGTTGTTTGAATTAATCGCCGGCATGGTGGAAGAGGGCGAACGACCGGATGAAGTGGCATTACGCGAAAGTGAGGAAGAAGCCGGCATACAGGTCACGCAGTTAACTCATGCTCTGAGCATGTGGGACAGCCCGGGCGGCGTGCTTGAACGTATTCATATTTTTGCCGGCAAGGTGGACAGCGCAAAGGCGAAAGGCATTCATGGACTGGCGGAGGAACATGAGGATATTCGCGTCCATGTGATCGCGCGGGAAACCGCTTATCAATGGGTTTGCCAAGGCAAAATTGATAACGGCATTGCGGTGACCGGTTTGCTATGGTTACAGCTGAATTACCTCATGTTGCAGCAAAAATGGGACGGAAAAATGTGATACAGCTTTTATTTTTGGCATAAAATCGCTGTGAAAATATGACAGTGTTAACATTTTTTGGATTTTACTGATGCAAATTTTTTTCAAATCCGTAAGTTATAGCTCAGTTTGGAACATAAAATATAAGGATATTAAGGGAGGACGGATCACTTGGTAAACACTTATACATATCAAACCTCGGAGAAGGTTATACGGTTAATCCAAATTACTGATCCCCATTTGTTTAAAGATGAAAAAAACGGCGAATTGCTCGGAATCAACACCCAGGCGAGCTTTAATCAAGTATTAACCGAGATTTGCCAAAGCGATTTTAATTATGATCTTGTACTGGCTACCGGCGATTTGGTGCAAGACAGCAGTGACGAAGGTTATCTGCGCTTTTGCGAAAGCATCAAAAAGTTGCAGAAAATGGTGTTTTGGATTCCAGGCAACCATGATTTTCAGCCAAAAATGTTTGATATTTTAGAGCAGAAACACGGTAATATCAGCCCGATAAAACATGTTTTACTCGGTGAGCATTGGCAGATTTTAATGCTTGACAGCCAAGTATTTGGTGTCCCACACGGTCAGTTGGGACAATATCAGATAGATTGGTTGCAAGCAAAATTGAAAGATCATCCGGAACGTTATTCCCTGATTGTGTTGCATCATCATATTCTGTCTACTCATTCAGCTTGGCTGGATCAACACAACCTGCGTAATTCGCTGGATCTGGCTTATACATTGTCACCGTTTCGTAACGTGAAAGGTATTTTATACGGGCATATTCATCAGGAAGTGGACGGCGAATGGTACGGTTATCGCGTGCTGGCAACACCTTCCACCTGTGTTCAGTTCAAGCCGGACAGCAACAGTTTTGCGCTGGACACATTACAACCCGGCTGGCGTGAAATCGAATTGTATGACGACGGACGCATTGAATCGCGGGTAAAACGCATTCAGCACGCCGTTTTCCTGCCGAATATGCTAGGCGACGGTTATTAACAAAGTGCGGTGGAATTAATCAGCTTTTAAGGCAAAACGATGAGATTAAAGACTGCGTTGATCTGACCTCAAAAAGTTAGACTCACTTAATTCAAGGACTGAGTTCTGCATTGCAAGGGCTTAGTCCTTTTAATTTTAACGTTACTTATTCTTCATTTCGTTCAATATTTTCAAATCAATGCGGTAAAAAGAGCCTGCGTTTAATCACCGGAAAAATCTTCCATCGTACTGAGGTTTGTTTCAACATAAGCCAAGCGCAGATAGCTGGCTCAAACAAAATTTCCGTCATATAAGTATGCTTGTTTCAACACACAGCTACGCGTAGGTAGCCGGGGCAATCTATCAAAGGTTGGTTTACAGGGGAAATGTTTCAACACACGGCTACGCGTAGGTAGCCGGTTTTCAATCCCTATCAATCCCTATCAATCTAACTGTTTCAACACACGGCTACGCGTAGGTAGCCGGAAATTCCCCAGCCGTCGGCATACCGGCGGGGATAATGTTTCAACACACGGCTACGCGTAGGTAGCCGGTCCGCAACCGCCACAATCTCCGATTTGCACCGATGTTTCAACACACGGCTACGCGTAGGTAGCCGGAT
>LM994636.1:618306-788195 GCA_000752995.2 Haemophilus massiliensis
TGAACGTATTCATATTTTTGCCGGCAAGGTGGACAGCGCAAAGGCGAAAGGCATTCATGGACTGGCGGAGGAACATGAGGATATTCGCGTCCATGTGATCGCGCGGGAAACCGCTTATCAATGGGTTTGCCAAGGCAAAATTGATAACGGCATTGCGGTGACCGGTTTGCTATGGTTACAGCTGAATTACCTCATGTTGCAGCAAAAATGGGACGGAAAAATGTGATACAGCTTTTATTTTTGGCATAAAATCGCTGTGAAAATATGACAGTGTTAACATTTTTTGGATTTTACTGATGCAAATTTTTTTCAAATCCGTAAGTTATAGCTCAGTTTGGAACATAAAATATAAGGATATTAAGGGAGGACGGATCACTTGGTAAACACTTATACATATCAAACCTCGGAGAAGGTTATACGGTTAATCCAAATTACTGATCCCCATTTGTTTAAAGATGAAAAAAACGGCGAATTGCTCGGAATCAACACCCAGGCGAGCTTTAATCAAGTATTAACCGAGATTTGCCAAAGCGATTTTAATTATGATCTTGTACTGGCTACCGGCGATTTGGTGCAAGACAGCAGTGACGAAGGTTATCTGCGCTTTTGCGAAAGCATCAAAAAGTTGCAGAAAATGGTGTTTTGGATTCCAGGCAACCATGATTTTCAGCCAAAAATGTTTGATATTTTAGAGCAGAAACACGGTAATATCAGCCCGATAAAACATGTTTTACTCGGTGAGCATTGGCAGATTTTAATGCTTGACAGCCAAGTATTTGGTGTCCCACACGGTCAGTTGGGACAATATCAGATAGATTGGTTGCAAGCAAAATTGAAAGATCATCCGGAACGTTATTCCCTGATTGTGTTGCATCATCATATTCTGTCTACTCATTCAGCTTGGCTGGATCAACACAACCTGCGTAATTCGCTGGATCTGGCTTATACATTGTCACCGTTTCGTAACGTGAAAGGTATTTTATACGGGCATATTCATCAGGAAGTGGACGGCGAATGGTACGGTTATCGCGTGCTGGCAACACCTTCCACCTGTGTTCAGTTCAAGCCGGACAGCAACAGTTTTGCGCTGGACACATTACAACCCGGCTGGCGTGAAATCGAATTGTATGACGACGGACGCATTGAATCGCGGGTAAAACGCATTCAGCACGCCGTTTTCCTGCCGAATATGCTAGGCGACGGTTATTAACAAAGTGCGGTGGAATTAATCAGCTTTTAAGGCAAAACGATGAGATTAAAGACTGCGTTGATCTGACCTCAAAAAGTTAGACTCACTTAATTCAAGGACTGAGTTCTGCATTGCAAGGGCTTAGTCCTTTTAATTTTAACGTTACTTATTCTTCATTTCGTTCAATATTTTCAAATCAATGCGGTAAAAAGAGCCTGCGTTTAATCACCGGAAAAATCTTCCATCGTACTGAGGTTTGTTTCAACATAAGCCAAGCGCAGATAGCTGGCTCAAACAAAATTTCCGTCATATAAGTATGCTTGTTTCAACACACAGCTACGCGTAGGTAGCCGGGGCAATCTATCAAAGGTTGGTTTACAGGGGAAATGTTTCAACACACGGCTACGCGTAGGTAGCCGGTTTTCAATCCCTATCAATCCCTATCAATCTAACTGTTTCAACACACGGCTACGCGTAGGTAGCCGGAAATTCCCCAGCCGTCGGCATACCGGCGGGGATAATGTTTCAACACACGGCTACGCGTAGGTAGCCGGTCCGCAACCGCCACAATCTCCGATTTGCACCGATGTTTCAACACACGGCTACGCGTAGGTAGCCGGATAAAGCACTCAAAGCGCAGATTATCGAGACTATTGTTTCAACACACGGCTACGCGTAGGTAGCCGGATGGCGATTCTTTTCGCGGTCAGATCAACGAAATTGTTTCAACACACGGCTACGCGTAGGTAGCCGGCATAAGCTCGGGTTCCCGGACACGATTGAGTATGACGTTTCAACACACGGCTACGCGTAGGTAGCCGGTTCTTGTCTATCCCGTCTATGCATTTCCATTAATGGTTTCAACACACGGCTACGCGTAGGTAGCCGGGTTAGATAAGGCTTTTGCAAATTATCAAACAATTGTTTCAACACACGGCTACGCGTAGGTAGCCGGGGGCTAACGGGGCAGGAGGAAAAATGCACAAAGAAGTTTCAACACACGGCTACGCGTAGGTAGCCGGATAAAAAACCCCGACCGTTTCCGATCAGGGTTGTAGTTTCAACACACGGCTACGCGTAGGTAGCCGGATGCCAATTATCGCAAAACAATGCAAAAATTTTTAGTTTCAACACACGGCTACGCGTAGGTAGCCGGTTTGGCGCAGAGCGAAAGCAAAAACGGCAGATTTAGTTTCAACACACGGCTACGCGTAGGTAGCCGGAGTTAGGCGGTTGGGAAACCTTAGAAATGGTACAGTTTCAACACACGGCTACGCGTAGGTAGCCGGAATATTTCGGAGAGTGGATATACTTCACAGGTCGTTTCAACACACGGCTACGCGTAGGTAGCCGGAATATTTCGGAGAGTGGATATACTTCACAGGTCGTTTCAACACACGGCTACGCGTAGGTAGCCGGAAAAGAGGTCACGGGCATTGAATTTAATCACCTTGTTTCAACACACGGCTACGCGTAGGTAGCCGGGCATTGCCGTGGCTGGCTTTAAATAGGATTTGGTTGTTTCAACACACGGCTACGCGTAGGTAGCCGGCCCAATTTTTTACAGGTTCCGAATGCTGTTATTGATGTTTCAACACACGGCTACGCGTAGGTAGCCGGCGATTTATCCAAACTCACGCCGCCGAAAGTGTTGGTTTCAACACACGGCTACGCGTAGGTAGCCGGCTTCTTGGAAGAATGGGTGTGTTCCAATATCCCAAGTTTCAACACACGGCTACGCGTAGGTAGCCGGAATCCCGGCGATATTGTTCAGTTTCGAAATGAACCGTTTCAACACACGGCTACGCGTAGGTAGCCGGTCAACATTGAACATATTAAATTCCGCATGTTATGGTTTCAACACACGGCTACGCGTAGGTAGCCGGAGTTAGGCGGTTGGGAAACCTTAGAAATGGTACAGTTTCAACACACGGCTACGCGTAGGTAGCCGGATAAAAAAGCCCTCTAGTTGAGGGCCGTTGGTTGTTTCAACACACGGCTACGCGTAGGTAGCCGGAGCTACTACCGCACCATTCGCGTATTTAACAGCGTGTTTCAACACACGGCTACGCGTAGGTAGCCGGATTTTCATCTAGGACTTGTTCAAATTTTTTGAGGTTTCAACACACGGCTACGCGTAGGTAGCCGGTGCAACTCTTGCTCCTCCTGTTGGACTTGCGACATGTTTCAACACACGGCTACGCGTAGGTAGCCGGATCTGATACTTGACAGTTGCGCTGGTATTCGCTGGTTTCAACACACGGCTACGCGTAGGTAGCCGGCGAAAGAAGTTGCTCATTCTGCGACGAATATTTGATGTTTCAACACACGGCTACGCGTAGGTAGCCGGAGCTATTACGTAATTTGCGACGCTTGAACAAGTCAGTTTCAACACACGGCTACGCGTAGGTAGCCGGTATCAACGAAATTTTACCGTTGCAAGAAAAACTGTTTCAACACACGGCTACGCGTAGGTAGCCGGTTTGCATGAGTTAATTGTTCATAAGTTCAAAAAAGTTTCAACACACGGCTACGCGTAGGTAGCCGGCCCTGAACGAGCTGGGCGCGGATGTGGCGGCTGATGTTTCAACACACGGCTACGCGTAGGTAGCCGGTTCGTTCGCTACACTTATCTATATTCAAGATATTGTTTCAACACACGGCTACGCGTAGGTAGCCGGCGCAATGATTGTATCAAGAATTGCGATATTATCGGTTTCAACACACGGCTACGCGTAGGTAGCCGGAGCCTTGTTGGCAAAAGGCGAGGGTTCTGGTCTGAAATGCAAGAATTCGCTGATATTCAACAAAAAGGCAGGCTGCAAGTATAACATAATTGTATTTATGTTATATCAATAAGTTAAGTATCTGATTTGTTAAAGAAACATAAAATTCGCTAACCTAGAAGGATTTTATGTGAACCAGCGGTTAGCGATCAGAGAATTAATATATCCTTAAAAATATCCAGCGCAGGTTTAGCGCCGTGATGTTCCACCTTATTTCGCCATTTACTACCTAAATGATAGAAGCGGAGGCTATCTGATTCGGGATTATAGGTTTCTAATAACTTCCGTTTTAGTTTTACCCATTGCTCAGGCGTCACATCACATTCGAATACTGAGTATTGTGCCCTAACCCCGTAGTCTAAGCAATATTTGGCGATACGACGTAATCGGGCCTGTCCTTCGGGATCTTCAAATGATATATCATAAGTAATTAACATAAGCATGGTTTTATCTCATTAAAAACGGTGGATATTCTGCTAGATCGCCACGAAGATGCCGTGCTAATAGCATTGCCTGGATATAGGGGAGTAGTCCGATTTCAACTTCTTCCTGTAAAAAAGGATGAATAATTTTTTCTTGTTTTTTCAGTTGTAACGTTTGAAATATCAGCTTACGTAATTCAGGCTTCATATTGACTGCGCCACTCGCCTCGGTAATAAAGTCCTGTGGTTTGGCTTGACCGCGATTGACTAAACTCAGCACCATACGATCAACCCACCAAGCTCGAAATTCTTCAAGAATATCCTGCGCTAAACTATCTCTTCCCGGACGATCTGCGTGCAGAAATCCTACCTGCGGGTCCAGCCCCACGCCTTGTAGCGCGCCGCTGATGTCCTTGCCTAGGATACTATACAAAAATGATAACAGCGCATTAATACCATCGCGTGGCGGACGACGGTGACGACCATCAAACGTAAATTCGTTTTTCTCGGTGAATAAATTTGCAAATACGCCAAAATAGCGCGATGCAGCCTCACCTTCAATGCCTCGAATAAAGTCTAGATTTTCAGCTCTTTTTAATTGTTGCAAGCTGATATTTAAGGCTGAAATCGCTGATTGCACGGCTTGATGCTCCCCGTGATTTCGCAGTCGTCGCTGTAATACGCGTTTTGACGCCTGAATTTTTGCCGCGATGATGTTGCGCGCAATCGGCACTGGATTTTGCTCCGACACCCGATACTGCGCCCGACGCAGCAGCACATTGCCGCTTTGCCGCCCCTGAAGCCGCCCCAAGAAACGCCCGTTTTCGGTAAAAAACGCCAAATTCACATTATTTTCACCGCAAAACCCCAATAAAAACGGCGACACCAGCACATTGCCGAAACAGAAAATATGCCCGATGGAATGCACCGGCAACTGCGCCACCTTCTTACGCTCCTGCTCCACCACCAACGTTTCCCGCTCCTTATGCAGATAACTGCCTTGCGTGGTGATATACAGCGTGTTTTGCAGTTTGCGCATGGGAGGACTCCTTGGGGTTTGACCGCTTTTTAGGTTTTATACATTGCATGGATTTACTAATCGAAAAATTTTCTCAATTCATTCTCAGCCCAAATAGGATACTTATGTTCATCACGCTGTATTTCCTTTATCTTATTAACTAGTTTTTTAACTTCTTCTCTTTTGTAATCAGGTAAATCAAATCCATTCATACTCATTACAAAATCAAAGAAATAATCTTTTAGACTGCTATCTAAGTAAGAAAAACCATGGCTTACAATTTTTTCTTCCAATTTAAAAGAATCATAAACTTTTGAGTATCTAGTATTTCCATTCCATCTTTTCAGAATCCTAATCAACGGCTTAATTTTATAGTCAAATACTTTATTCTTTCTTGTAAGTTCGTCATTAAACTCAAATGGTGATGTTAATAACCATTCCTGATAATCACTGGCTTTTGATGGTATTTTATAGTTGCCACCTTCATACCATTCAGCTTCAATACATGGGACCAATTCAAACTTAATATGATTTAGCTCTAATACTATAGTGGGACTTGACTGATAAATTTCTGAACGTGAATACCAATACTCCGCAAATCTTTTTAATTTGTTTAGATATGTTTGAGGCTTATATGATTTATCTGTAAATTCAACTAAAACATCAACGTCAGAATTAAAATCATAGTCTCTTGGCAATATGGTTTCTCTATGGTATGAACCAAATTTCCTTACAAATCCGATACCGCTTCCAAAATAATTACTTAAACGAGACTCTAATGCACTGAAAGATCTTCTGATAGAATCTTTTTCTGAATCTCTAATGATCAACTTTTCAGACAAATCATTTAAATATGAACTTACTGTCATCTTCAATCCTTTTTACTGTCAATACGATAATCTGCAAACCCTTTTTCTATTTCAGTCTGCGCCTTTTTATATGCAAAATTAGGAATAGCCAAACTAATTGAATTTAACTCATCTTTCTGTTCTAAAAGTTCATTTACTAGTCTGTCATATTCTTCATCGCTAATTACCTTACTTTTTACTTCTCTTAAATATCTAGCCTTATTCTTTATTTTTAAAAAAGAATTAGCTGACATTTTATGACTTTCTGCCTTTTTAGAGCATTCTAAAAATGTAGTTAATCCTGTTACTATTGCTGTAATAATAGCTGCTATTTTTATTGCTATCTCAATTTCAGAAAAAGCCGTTATTCCTGCAACAACAGAGCAGATGACATTAATAATTCCCAGTGTGTTATACCACCATCTCCATCTCTCCGATGCATTGTAATGTCCTTTCATTGAATACAAAGAATCTTCTTCGATTCTACTTAATTCATTGTATAAATTAGTCTTTAAATCACTCATCCTTACCTCATAATTTTGACCAATAGATTGTTCTAACTTACGTCAAACAACCCCTCCACATACCCCACACTTCTATCCCGTTTCCCCAGCAACTCCGGCTGGCAGATTTCCACCAGCGAGCAGGCTTTGCAGCGTTTGCCGTAGTCGGGCGGTGGGGTTAGTCCGCTGCCTAAGAGTTCGCGGACGGCGGCGATGGTGGTGAGGGTTTTGGCGCGCAGGTCGTCTGAAAATACGACGGGGACGCGGTGGCGGGTTTGCATATACCACAGCGCGCCCTCGCTGACGATTTGCCCCGTCATTTCTTCCAGACACAAGCCTTGGGCGCAAAGCTGGATTTCGTCCATCGGATCGGGTTTAGGCTTGCCGCGTTTGTATTCCACGGGTTTCAGACGACCTGTTTTCGTCTCAACCTCCACCAAATCCAGAATGCCGCTGATGCCCAGCTTTTCCGCCGAAACGTGCACGGTGCGTTCAAACCGCACACCCTTACGCGTCTCCGGCTCGCCCGAATCCACCCGTTCGTGTAGCGCACTTCCCTGCGCAGTCAAATAGTTCTCCGCCCACACCTGTTCGTTGTGGATTAACGCACACTGACGCGGGCAGAAGGCGAAATGCTGCAAGGCGGAAAGGGGAATCAGGCGTTTATCCTGATTTTCCCCTTGGGTTTTGGGTGAAAGTGCGGTCATTTTTTTATGTGTTTTAGAAGCCGTCAATTTCCTGCGGAGTTAAGCCATCGAGATTTTCCAGTTCGTAGCTGCCGTCTGCATGAACTTTCAGGCTGCCGTGTACTTTGGCGGAAGAATATTGCCCTGCTTTGCAGTTGTGTTCCCACCAGATGAGTTTGACCACTTCCATACTGCCTTCGGGGCGCGCGGAGGAGGCATCACCTTCAAAGAGTTTTGGCAATACGGCTTTGATTTTTTCGGCATCGTTGTCTGAAAAACCAGTGCGTTCAGCAAGCTGTGGTGACATAGCACCAAAAGCGACGTAAATACCGTGATCGATGCGGTGTTTCATGCCCATGGTATCGGAGCTTTTTTTCGTACCGTCGCCTTCGCCGCTGACACTTTTGGTGATTTGAGTGCTGGTAATGCTGATCGGCTCAACGCTGAATGCTGACTGAATGGTAACGGGACCGCGTACGGCGATGGAAATGCCGCTGCTGCCGTCGCCACTGAAGGCGAAGACTTGACCGAAACTGCGTACGTCGAGCCATTTTTCACAAGCTTTTTTAGCGGTATCGTCTTTGTTGGCTTTTTTAGCATTAAAGGCGTCTGCGCCCAAGCCAACGTCTTTGTCTTTGGCACGGTTAGCAAGACTGGTCATGCCGTCGGTTTTCTTTTCGTCGGATTGCACGAAAATGCTCTCGCCGCTGTCTTGCAGGCGATCGCGAATCTTGCGTTTTAAGCAGACGTCAGTCATTTCGCCTATGCCAGAGAAATCAGTGCGTGGACGGTTGCCGTTTAAAGGGTCACCGTTAGGGTTAGCGTTGGTTACTTTCAGAATTAAGGCAAAGTCGATTTTTTTGGTTAAGCTCATTTTGATTTTCCTTTAAGTTGGGTTATTCGTCGGTTTTGGATTTATTGCTAAAGCCGGCAATACGGCGAGCAATTTCCATCTTTTGGCAATGATAGCCTAAGAGAAATTCGCCACTTAATTTGTCGTCACGAGTGAAATCGTTGGTTTTAAATAATTCCATAATTTCGCCGATTGCCTGTACACCGGTGTCTTTGCCGTTGTTGCGCAGGCGTTCCTGATATGGTTTTAACGCCAGCTCAATGTTGCGCCATGTGGCAAATGGGTGTTCGGCGAAACGTTGCATATAGCGCTCGGCGGTGGTGGCGCGTTTCTCGCCTGCCAGATACAGGGCATAAGATTCGGTGTTTTCGGCGATGGCAAGCAGTCTGCCGTATAAATAATCGCGCGAGCGATTTTCGGTGTCTAAACTCATAGAGTATCTCCGTGGTGATGAATGATGACGGGCGCGCCAGCCCTTGTATAAGGCACAGGCAACGCCGATGTTTCTTTGCCATTCCCAGTTTTCACAACCATTAGGATTGCAGGCTATCTGAAAGCTCTTCCGAACTAAATCTTCAGGAATCGGCATGGATTTGCCGCCGGCGATAACGGGCAAAAGACGGGCGTAAAGCTGTTTTTTAAGCGTATCGGACAGGGATTTACCGTATACGGCATCGGCAATGCTGTAAGGCGACGGCGGGACGAATACCCAAAACATTTTCTTTTTATCTGATTTTTTGGCGTTCGGCTGCTCAATGCTGTAACGCTGATACCATGCAAAATCATCAATCCACGCATCTAAATTGGCAAAATAGTCGGCGGGCAAAAATTCCTGATAATAGGTCAGCGCCATGCGCCCCGGTGTAGCGGAATCGAGCATAATCAGGGAGATTTGTTCGTGGGCTTTCAACTCTGCCTGATAACCATGCAATTTCTTTTTGATGATTTGCGCGGCAGCCTGCCCAATATTCACCGACCAATCGGGGGACGGTTGTATGTTTTCAGATGATGTTTGTGATGAAAATTCATCGGCATTTTCAACCGCACTTATGTCCAGATTGTCCCAATCAATTTCTCCGGAAATGTCTTTCATCGGCGACGGAACGGGCTTGCCGCTGATTGCCCACGCGACGGTAACTTGTTCATTATTCCGTGCGGCAGTTTGTCTATCAATCAGCCATCTAAGTGCAGCATGAGCTTTGTGTGAAACTTCAGCCGAGATGGTTGTCGCCTGATTTGCCTCTTCAAATCTTCCTAGGTAGGTAAATCCTTCCTTATCATTAGAAGAAATCAATTTTGCTTTGTCGCCTGAATAAAGCAATTTTGCAGGATGACTTTCACGAATTTTCTGCTCATCTCCCGTTATTGTGCAAAATTGGCTTTTTAAAGTTTGCTGGTAATAATTTCCCCAACTTTGCTGAACATCCCTGTCTTTCCAAGTTTCAGGGACAAAATCGCCGGGAATTTGTACCGACCAAACAACAAGGGCTTTTCGGATTTCAAACTTCCCTTGTTCCTTAGTCAAAACATTAAATAATTCAGGTTTTTGCTTATCTTTGTTTTCCTTTTCAATCCAATTTGTCAGCAACTCGCCGTTATCATCTATGGGAATGACTTTTTCTTTTAGCAAATCGGCTAATACCGTTCCCTTATGAACATATTTTTGTATTGCCAATACTTTTTTGTTGTCTATTGTCGCACACCATTTATCCAATTGTTCTGCATACAGATTGAAAATCAAATCTTCTTGCTTGGTTTTTATTTTTTTCTTTTTACCGTTTTTACCTTCGGTTTCCGTAATGACCTCTTTTTGATAAGTCAGTCCCAAATCTTTTGCGATATATTGCAAACTGTCTGCCAAGGCATGAGGAGCCAAACCGCTTGTCCGTCCTTCCGAGCTTTCCGTTACGGGCAACATGATAATCGGCTTATCAGTTAAAACTTTAGCTCCAAGAAAATTTCCTTCTCCATCCAAAGTAATTTGAATATGAGCAGTCTGCGGGCTATGCCACAATGGCGCTAATTTTTCTTTTTCCAAATCTAATAAGTTCGGATTTTTCTCAATCTCGTTATACGTCCGATAAAGTTTCTGCATCCAGCTCATAATCCCAGCTCCTTAGCCTCGTCTTCTACGGGCTTGACGTTTTCGCCATGTTTAAACGGTTTTTCCGGCTGCATGTTGCGGATAAATCGGGTTTTCAGACGACCTTCGGTGTCGTTTACGCTTGGGAACTCAATTACGCCGTTTTGCATGTTTGCCGACCAAAAACGGCTGACCAGTTCGGGCTTTCCGGTTTCTTCGGGATAGCCGAAACTGTGGAACATCAAGCCGAAATCCAAGTTGTCGATTTCGTCGTAAAACCCTTTGCCTTCGCCGAAAATGCAAGGTTCGACATAGCCTTGGCAATCGCGCGTGCCAAGGAAAA
The DNA here is from genome assembly GCA_000752995.2 of Haemophilus massiliensis. GTDB lineage: Bacteria > Pseudomonadota > Gammaproteobacteria > Enterobacterales > Pasteurellaceae > Necropsobacter > Necropsobacter massiliensis_B. Next base: position 629,038 of record LM994636.1, read on the forward strand.
TGTCCTGCCGTCCGCCGCGTTCCAGCATCCGTTTGGCAATGGCGATGTGTTTGCCGAAATTGCGGTCGCCCGCCAATTCCGCCCAATGCTCGTTCCATTCAAAATGGGCTTCCACTTGATATTCCACGTCCTGCAAAAAGGTATAAATTGCCAACGTGTTACCGCCGTTCCAATCCAGCGGTTTGGTGGATTTGCTTTGGGTGCGGATGGGTTTCATCACGCGGATGCGGTCGATATGCCAGATCAGTGTCGGCTTCCAGTAAATGCTTTTGACGATGCCTTTAATGGCTTCATAGGTCGGCACTTGATAGCTGAATTTTTCGCCGCCGATTTTGGTAACGGGGTCGGTAAATAAGGCTTGTCGCCCCCAGACGCGGAAACTGAATTTATGGTTGTTATAGTCCATATTGCTCCTTATAGGTCGTAAAAAGTCATGTCGCTTGTTTCGTCCAAAGACAAGCCGAATTCATTGTTGTAATGGCGTTCTTTCAGATAATAAATGCCCGAGCCTTCAATGGTTTCATGCAGGGCGTTTTCTTTTTGCAATTTATCCCAAACGTTAGGAAAAACGTTCACACTGTAACGCTGGGCTTTTTGCAAAGTGCGGTGCATTTCTTGGGGATTCCACTCACCGCAGAGTTTGGCAATCAATTCCGCCCCTTCGCCATACGGCACAATCACGGCGCGGGTCGGCGCGTCAATAGCTTGAAACGCCCGTCCTGCGCTTTTGAAAGACTGCATCAGTAGCGGAAACGGCTTATTTCTCTTATCGTTTTGATTGCCGTAAGGATTGTTTTTATTGTCGCTCAACCAATCAAACAGCGAGCCTGTCGCGCTGTTTTTAATACGATAAACCATCTCGCCGCTGCGGTTGTAAAAATAATATTGAAAATAACGCTTCATCGCTTCTGGCTGCAAAATATCCTGACCAGCAAAATCGCGGAACACGCGTTCGGCGTTTTCTTTGCCTTGGGCAATATCGGGCAAAACCTTTTGAAAATCTGGTTCTTGCAGATTGAGCACCCAAACCTGCCCTTTGCCGCCTTTCTCGCCATGCCGGTTACAACGCCCCGCCGCTTGGGCAATGCTGTCCAGTCCGCCCAATGCACGAATCACGCAAGCCATGGAAATATCCACGCCTGCTTCAATGAGCTGGGTGCTGATACAGATAACAGGTTCGTTGTTTTTCAGACGGCCTTTGATGGTATCGAAAATCGCTTTGCGGTGCGCTGCGCATTGGTGAGTGCTTAAATGAAATAAGGCTTCGGGCGGCACATTTTGCGCCTTGCAATATTGATAGAGGTCTTGCGCCCATTGTTTGGTATTGACGATAAACAGGCAGCTTTGGGTCGTCTGAAACTGTTCTAGCAAAAATGCGCCTGCATCCTCCACATTCCAGCAGCCAGATTTTTCATTGAACCGGATTTCCACACGGGATAATTCGTCGAACAATTTATCTAAATCCTGATGCTCGCCCATAATTTCAGCGTTTTCAGGCAGCCTTAACAAACCGCGTGCCGCGATGGTTTCCCTTTTCTCTTCAGGGAAATTCCGTAGCCCCGATTCCCCCAAGAGAGGCTGCGTCGCCGTGCACAAAATCGCCGTGCTTTTACCGAATTTCGTCAGCCAATTTAATACGTTGCAAAACAGATGGACGCATTTCACCGGCAAGGTTTGGATTTCATCGAAAATCAAAACGCTGTTTACCATCGGGTGGATATGGCGCACGCCGCGTGTGCCGCCGCCGAACCAGGCATCCAAAAACTGCACCATGGTAGTAAAAATAATGGGTTTATCCCAGTTTTCGGCGAGCAATTTGTCCTGCCAGCTTTGCTGTTCAGGTTCTAAATTGGAATGGTGTTCCAGCACCCAATCTTCGCCGAGAATTTCGCGCACGGCTTGGGCATTTTGGTCGATGATGGACGTGTAAGGAATGATGTAGATAATACGGTCAAGATTGTGCTTTTGTGCGTGATGCAGGGCATAGCGCAGACTCGCCAGCGTTTTACCGCCGCCGGTCGGCACGGTCAGCGTATAAATACCTTGAAAATCGACCGCTCTTTTTAAGCAGTCGTCTGAAATTCGCCGGCGGATTTCATCAATGGGATAGCGGATTTCAAAACCCGCCAAATGGGTTTCCAACTTATCTATTGCTACCTGCCAATCGGGCTTTTGGGCAAGTCGGCGGATGTCTTTTTGATGTTCTTTTTCAAAATCCGAACTGTTGATACGGTCGGCGTCAATCAGGCAACTAAAGAGGAAACGGGTTAGGCAGCCGAGATAAAATTCTTTGATTTTATTATTGATTTGCTTATCAGACAGTATCGGCTTGAATGCGTTTAATAGACTGCGGATCAGTGTTTCGCCTGCCAATTCCCGTGCTCTGTGCCTAACTGTTTCATCGGCATTTTGCTCGCACTCCGCTAAATGGGTTAATTCATCTTTTTTAGTAAAACGTTCAAGCCATTTTGCCTTGCCTTCTTGATCCAAACAGTCAATCAACCCCTCCCCGTGGTGCGAAGCGATACACAATCCCAATATCTGCCCGCACAATTCGCCAATATCCTGCGCCGCCCCGTATTTTCTCAACTCACGGTAAACCCATTGCGCCCCGGCGGTGGAATGGTCGATTTTTTTGCCGTTTGGCAAAACATCATCCACATCAACATCAGGATTGATGCCCGTTGCCGCTTTAATATAATCTTGGAAATGTCGGGAATATTTACCGAAGTCGTGCATAAGCCCGAGTAGTTCGCCGGCTGGCGCTAAATTGAGTTTTTTCGCCAAAACTTGTGCAATGGCAGCGGTTTCTGTCAGGTGGGTTTCTACGGATTGAATGGCGCCGTCTGCGCGACGAAGGTGGGCGATATATCTTGCAGCCAACACGTATCTCCTTGTGGTAGTCAAATTGTCCGTCACATCAACATTATATAGCTACAGAAATTGCTCAGACAGCATAGCAAATTTAGGAATATATTCAATGGGTTTTTTTATAGCGTAAAAAAACGATTTTTGAATCATAGCCCTAGTGCGTATTTCAACGCCTGTTTTTTTAACGGCGTGGCTTTATCGGCGATGACAAGCGCCAAATTACGAGCGATTTTCAGCGGCAGCAGGTCTTCTTTAAAGGCTTTGTAGAATAGATCCATGCCCGATTGCATGAATAAATTATCCGCTTTGCGTTGGTGCTGATAACGCAACAGTACGTCATCCGCCGCAAAATGTTGGTTTTTTTGCACCGCACTTTCGATCACATTCAGCAGCGCTTTTACATCTTTAAAGCCCAGATTGACACCTTGTCCCGCCAGCGGGTTGATGGTATGCGCCGCATCGCCGACTAGCACCACGCCTTGTTTTACATAATCTTGCGCGTGGCGGCGGGTCAGGGCAAAATCGGCGGCATGCAGCACTTGAATGTCGCCCAAACGCGACGGAAACGACTGATGAATTTCATCGCTCAGCTTTTCTTTTGACAGCTGACGCAGTAAGCGGATTTTGTGCGGGCTGTCATACCAAACCAAACAAGCCCGTTGCCCGCATAACGGCAGAAATGCGCGCGGACCGGAAGGATAAAACCGCTGCCAAGTTATGTCCTGCTGCGGTAATGCCGTCTCCACCAGAATCAGCATACAATGCTGGCGGTATTGCCAGCCGCTCAGACCGATGCCAGCAATTTGGCGGATTTGTGAATTTGCGCCGTCGGCGGCAATAAGCAGCGGCGCGCTGTAACTGTCGCCGTTATCTAAAAAAATCTGCCAATTTTCACCGCACATTTTCACGTCGGTAATTGCGCTGCCGATTGTGCTTTGGATATTTTCAAAGGCGCGCAGTGCCTGCCATAATCCGAGCTGAATCAGATTATTTTCTACCATATAGCCGAGCGCCGGCAGGTTTAGTTCGTCACTGTGAAAATAGGCTGAAAAGCCGTCGATTTCCCATGTTTCCAAGGCGCGATACGGGCACACCCGCATTGCTTCAATGTGCTGCCAGGCATTGAGGTGTTTCAGTAATTCGACCGAGGCCGCGCTAATGGCGGAAATGCGGATGTCATAAGGCGCGTCAGGGTTAAATGCGGGCAGCGGCGCACGTTCAATCAGCTGAATTTGCAGCCCTAGTTTGCCCAGTCCTGCCGCACAGGCGGCACCGATCATGCCGCCACCGATGACGATAATATCTTTTGGTTTTGTTGTCATTTGCGTTGCTCCTTGCTGTGGACGGGATTGTCTGCGTTTTTCCGGCACCAAAAGTGCGGTTGTTTTTTCGGATATTTTGTTGTCATTGATTTTATCCTTAATGCACGAAATAGAAAAGAAAATCCGATTTTAACTAGCCACCATTGCTGCAAGCCTGTAAAATAGCCAATCAATTTTTTATCGGATGATGACGTTGAATTAAAAGATGCAGAAATTACATATTAAAACTTGGGGCTGTCAGATGAACGAATATGACAGCTCGAAAATGGCAGATTTGCTGAATAGTACGCACGGGCTGGAATTAACCGAAATGCCGGAAGAGGCGGATGTATTGTTGTTAAATACCTGTTCGATTCGCGAAAAAGCGCAGGAAAAAGTGTTTCACCAATTGGGGCGCTGGAAAGAATTGAAGCAAAAAAATCCAGGGCTGGTCATTGGGGTGGGCGGTTGTGTGGCATCGCAGGAAGGCGAGCATATTCGTCATCGTGCTCCTTATGTGGATATTATTTTCGGACCGCAGACATTGCACCGTTTACCAGAAATGATCAATCAGATCCGCGGTGGCAAAAGTGCGGTAGTGGATGTCAGTTTTCCGGAGATCGAGAAATTTGATCGCCTGCCGGAACCGAAAGCGGAAGGTCCGACGGCGTTCGTATCCATTATGGAAGGTTGTAATAAATATTGTACTTACTGTGTGGTGCCGTACACCCGCGGTGAAGAGGTCAGCCGCCCGTTGGACGACGTGCTGTTTGAAATCGCGCAACTTGCCGAGCAGGGCGTGCGTGAGGTGAATCTGTTGGGGCAAAATGTCAATGCCTACCGCGGACCGACGCATGACGGCGGCATTTGTAGCTTTGCCGAGCTGTTGCGGTTGGTGGCGGCCATTGACGGTATTGATCGACTACGTTTTACCACCAGCCATCCGATTGAATTTACGGATGATATTATCGACGTTTACGCCGATACGCCGGAGCTAGTCAGCTTTTTGCATTTGCCGGTGCAAAGCGGTTCCGATCGCGTGTTGAATATGATGAAGCGTGGTCATACGGCGCTTGAATATAAATCCATTATTCGCAAGTTAAGAAAAGTGCGACCGCACATTCAGATCAGCTCGGATTTTATCGTCGGTTTTCCGGGCGAAACAGAGCAGGATTTTGAAGATACGATGAACCTGATTGCGCAAGTCAATTTTGATATGAGTTTCAGTTTTATTTATTCCGCCCGTCCGGGCACGCCAGCGTCGGATTTTCCCGATGATGTGACGGAAGAAGAGAAGAAACAACGTTTATATTTATTGCAACAGCGCATCAATAATCAGGCGGCGCAGTACAGCCGTGCAATGCTGGGAACGGAGCAGCGAGTGCTGGTGGAAGGGCCGTCGAAAAAAGATTTGATGGAATTAACTGGTCGTACGGAAAACAACCGTATCGTTAATTTTGCCGGCAGCCCAGATATGATCGGTAAATTTGTCGATATTAAAATTACCGATGTATTTACCAATTCGTTACGCGGTGAAGTCGTGCGTACCGAAGAGCAAATGGGACTGCGCGTACAGCAGTCGCCGCAGGCGGTAATCAATCGCACCCGTAAGGAAGACGAACTGGGTGTGGGACGCTATAGCGCTTAAGTTTGTTATGCGGGCGGATATTGTTCCGCCCTTTGCGGTGAGATTTTTGATAAAAGGCGCGGCGGCGCCTTTTCTTTATGCCGCGATCTGCCCAATAATACTGCGGGTTTCTTCTTTGACTTCCGTGATACGAACATGGATCATATCACCGATTTTATAGCGTCTGTCACCCTTAATATATAATGCGATCTCATCGGCATTAAGTTGAATTTCTTCTTTGTTATCGTGCAGGGTTGAAACCGGAATAAACACCGATGCCCCGTTTTCCAATAATTGCACCCGCAATCCGCCACGCATGACATCCAGCACTTCTGCCGCATATTGCGGCTGTTGTGTTACCTTGTCGGCTAAATAACGGCAATACAGCCAGTCGGCGATATCCCGTTCGATCAGCCGATTTTGTCGGCGAGCTTCCTGTAAACGCTGTAACACGGTTTCCGACGGTTTTTCATAAGGCTGTCCGGTTAAACTCGCTTTAATCAACCGATGGTTAACCATATCGGAATATTTTCGGATCGGTGAAGTCCAAGTCGCGTAAGCGGGCAGTCCCAATCCGAAGTGCGGTGCGGATTGGGCTTTAAATTCGGCAAAAGTCAGGAAACGGCGCAGGCGCAGCTCCAGATAATCACCTTCAATCGGTTCAATATCATGGCGCATACGGCAATAACCTTGCAGCGTGGCAAGGTTTTCCACGGAATAACGCGCTGCCAGTTGGCTGTAGTTTTCCTCATTTGCCAGATTCGCCAGCAGAAAATGGTGCGCGGCGTCCAAATATTTTTTGTCAAATCCGGCATGGGTGTTAAAAATTCCGCAGTGCAATTTTTCATCTAGATACTGCGCAGCGCAGAGATTGGCGAGAATCATGGATTCTTCAACAATTTGGTTGGCAATGCGACGATATTCCGCCTTGATTTCTTCCACTTTACCGTTTTTCGCCAGCACAAAGGAATAATCCGGTTTTTCTTTAAACAGTAAGGAATGGCTTTGGCGCCATTGGATGCGTGCCAAAGTAAACCGGTGCAGATGAGCGATTTGCTGTTCGGTCACTGTATTTTCCGGTTGCCAGCCGTCTGATTTTCCTTCCAAATAGTCTGATACTTTATGATAAGCCAGTTTTGCCTTGGATTGCACGTAGGCGGACACAAAGTGCGGTTTGGCGCTGAGTTCACCTTGTAAATCCGTTTCAATGAAACAGACCAGTGCCGGACGGGTTTGGTTTTCCATTAAGGAACAGAGTTGGTCGGACAATTCGCGCGGCAGCATCGGAATATTAAAGCCCGGCAGATAGTTGGTAAAACAGCGTTGGCGAGCGTCTTGTTCAATTTGCGAATCTATCCCGATATAGGCTGTCGGATCGGCAATCGCAACGACCAGTTTCCAGCCAATTTGCGCGCCGTCGTGTTCGACCGCTTCAATATATAGTGCATCGTCCATATCCTGCGTATTTTCGCTGTCAATGGTGACAAAATGAAGTGCGGTCAGATCCTGACGATTTTGCTGGTCGAGCATGTCATAACGGGCGGCGCCCTGTACCGGATAACGGGATTGCTCGTGACGTGCCAGGGTGACCCACCAAGGGGCAAATTCATCGTCGCCGCGGCAGATGAATTCGCTGATTTGAGCGGAGAAAAAACGATCATCGCGCAGCGGGTGGTTTTTTAATACGGCAACCACCCAATCGCCTTCTTGTAGCGTTTCCTGTACCGCTTTGCTTTGACTGGCACTGATGGGTTGATTGATTTGCGGGTGATCCGCCAAAACCTGTAATTTCTTGTCTTTATTGAACCGCACTTTAGCGATAAAACGGCTTAGCATTGGTTCGATTAATTCGTCCGGTTCCGCTTGCTCTTTGTCGCCGACGGTATCAATCACGGCTTTGATTCTATCACCGTGCATGACTTTCTTCATCGCTGGCGGTGGCAGGAAATAACTCTTTTTGTCGCATTCAAGAAAACCGTATGCTTTATCTGATCCTTTGACGACGCCTTCGACATGCGGTTTGCTGGCGCGAATTTGTTGTTTTAATTGAGACAGCAGGGGATTATTTTGAAACATAAATATAGTCAATCTGATATTTGATAAAAAAGGGCAGACACATTGGTCTGCCCGCTGAATGAGGTAAAAAACTATTCCGCACCTAATTCGCTCATTGCGGTAATACTGAAACCCGCATCGACGTGCAGGATTTCGCCGGTGACGCCGGAGGCCAAATCGGAACACAGAAACGCGGCGGAATTGCCCACATCTTCAATGGTGACGGTACGGCGCAGCGGAGCGGTATGCTCAAAGGTCGCCAGCATTTTCTTAAAGTTTTTGATACCGGAAGCCGCTAGTGTGCGGATCGGACCGGCTGAAATGGCGTTAACGCGGATGCCGTCTTTGCCCAGATCCGCCGCCATTACGCGGGTGCTTGCTTCCAGCGAAGCTTTAGCCAAGCACATCACGTTATAATTCGGAATAGCACGTTCCGCACCAAGATAAGTGAGGGTCAGCAGCGCGGCGTTCGGGTTGAGCATCGGACGCGCCGCCTGCGCCATGGCGACAAAACTGTACGCGCTGATATCATGAGCAATACGGAATCCTTCTCGCGTCGCCGCATTGACATAGTCGCCGTCAAGCTGATCGCCCGGTGCAAAGGCGATGGCGTGGACAAAACCGTCGAATTTTTGCCAATGTGCGCTTAATTGTTTGAAGCAATTTTCGATACTTTCATCAGTGGCAACATCTAACGGTAGCACAATTTCGGAACCGAATTCCCGCGCGAAATCTTCTACGCGGGCTTTCAGTTTATCGTTTAAATAAGTGAATGCCAGTTCGGCACCGGCACGTTTCATTGCCGCTGCAATACCGTAAGCGATAGAGCGGTTGCTTGCCAAACCGGTAATTAAAATACGTTTGCCTGTTAAGAAACCCATTGTGTTTTCCTTGCTGTGATAAAAATTGCGGCAATTATACCCGTTTCTGGTATACAGGGCAATTATGTCAGACCAGCAAGTACTGAAGGGCGGTTAGCGATCTTGTGAGCGAGGTTTACCGAGTAAACCGATAACTACGACACCAATGCTGGAAAGCAGCAAATTGCGGGTAGTCAACAGTCGGTGACTTAATAAGTTCATACATAATGAACGGATAACCGGCTGCAATAAAGAGGAACGGAATGTGTTGAAATGTTGTATCGGCTGATACATTTCCTGTTTGGCAGATGTGGTTTGCGAGCGAAATTTTAGACGTAGGATTTCCCCTTTCAGGCGTAGCAGTTCTTTTTCCTCTTCCAATGTCATTTTTATAAAACCTCCCGATCATTGTTTGACGCGCCAAGGGCATGTTTTAAGGCGCCGACATCACGTTGTATTTCACTTAATGTTGAAAGCATAAAACGGCGTTGTTGGTTGATTAATCTTAGTATGATCACGATAAATCCCAACAGCAGCAGAAATGCTGCCGCACTAATGCTGAAAAAAACGGACATTTTGCTTTCCGGCGTTAAGTAATGCTCCAATCCGAACAGTAGGCTAATGAATCCGGTTAGTAATGTAATAAATGCCAGCAACAGCATGCTGAATATGGCGAGTAGTGAGTTTTTAAGCTGGATCAGCTCAATACTCAGCATACGTAAACGAATTTGTGCCAATTCAACTGTGGTGATGAACGCCCGTTTAATTTTAGTGATAATCTGCATTTTTACACGTTAATATTCGGAATGGTAAGTGAATGGATAAGGCTGTGCAAGACAGCCTTATCCGGAAGATTATTTTTTGCTGACCAGGACACCGAGCAACAAGCCGATAACACCTGCAACACCAATGGCTTTATACGGATTTTCCTGTACCAGTTCATCAGTTTGCTGAATCGCCCGTTTGGTTCTTCTTACGGTTTCTTCCTGTAAGGAACCGAATTGACCTCTTGCTTCTTTAACTTGTGCGCTTAAGCGTTTTTTTAGCTTTTTCAGTTCATCGGCACCCGCTTCGGTTTTCTCATTAAATAGCTCTTCAGCGTTGTTCAGAATTTCATTTAATTCCTCTAATAATTCTGCACGTTTTTGTTCAAATGATTCGCTCATAATAGTTCTCCTCTAGTGTTAAAAATGAAATAGCTATTAATTTTTATACATGGCTTTGGCTAGGATGTCAAGTTAAGCAGGAGGTATGTAAGCGCCTAAGCCGGATTATCAATATCCTTAAATTCCACGTCTAAGTTGTATTCTTTTGTCAGCCATTCACCTAAGGCCTGAATGCCGTAACGCTCGGTGGCATGATGTCCGGCGGCAAAGAAATTGATACCCTGTTCCCGCGCACAATGCACGGTTTGCTCCGAGACTTCGCCGCTGATAAAAGCGTCTAATTTTTGTACGGCAGCCAGATCAATATAGCCCTGACCACCGCCGGTACAAATGCCGACTGTGCGGATAAAGTGCGGTGCATTTTCACCACAAAACAGTGGCTTACGCTGCAATACCTGTTCAATACGGGCGGCAAAGGCTTCAGTGCTTAACGGCTGAGGCAGAGTACCGTACATTGGAATGCTGAATGCGCTTTGTTCCAGCGGCTGTAGGTTTTCGATGCCAAGTCGCCGCGCTAATTGGGCGTTATTACCGAGGTCGGAGTGAATATCCAAGGGCAGATGGTACGCATAAAGATTGATATTATGCGTCAACAGGGTTTTGATTCGACGCCCTTTCATGCCGCGGATGCAGGGATTTTCGTTTTTCCAGAAATAACCGTGATGCACGATAACGGCATCTGCTTGTCGGGCCGCGGCATAATCAAGCAATGCCTGACAGGCGGTCACGCCGGTAATAACGGTTTTCACTTCGGCACATCCTTCCACCTGCAACCCGTTCGGCGCATAGTCGGAGATTGCCTCGCTGTTAAGTTTTTGGTTGATAATGCGTTCTAATGCTAAATGGTTCATACTTATCCGTTATGGATTGGGGGGAACAAAAGCATGGTAAAGGATTTGATGCAAAATAAGAAGAAATATCTTTAAAATTGAGAATATGCTATCCTAATGCCGATGAATTATCAAAGATTCCGGGTATTTACGGCACAAACGAACATTATTGAGGTGACTTATGTGTACAACCTGTGGCTGCGGGCATCCCGAACAAGTCAGAATCGGAGAATTACCGCATGCGCATGATGATTCCACCGCCAAAAGTGCGGTGAAATTACCGAACTTTTCTCATTCTTCCTTCCGTCCTAGCAACAGCGTACAGCCGGATGAGACCGAACAGCGGCTGTTGAAAGTGGAGCAGGCCGTGTTAGGCAAAAATAATCAACTGGCGGAAATCAACCGCAGCTTTTTTGCTAAACAACATATTTTAGCGCTCAATCTGGTTTCCAGTCCGGGCTCAGGTAAAACCACGCTGCTCACCGCCACTTTAAACGCGTTAAAAGATAAACGCGCCTGCTATGTGATTGAAGGCGATCAGCAAACCGAAAACGATGCGGAGCGTATTCGCGCCACCGGCGTGCCGGCCATTCAGGTTAACACGGGAAAAGGCTGTCATTTGGATGCGCAAATGATCGGCAATGCGCTCGCCAAATTACAGCCGCAGGAAAACAGTCTGTTGTTTATTGAAAATGTGGGCAATTTGGTTTGTCCGTCGGAATTTGACTTGGGCGAAAAAGCTAAAGTCGTTATTTTGTCGGTGACGGAGGGCGAGGATAAACCGTTAAAATATCCGCATATGTTCGCTGCCGCGCAATTAATGATTTTAAATAAAACGGACTTATTGCCTTATCTGAATTTTGATGTGCAAAAGTGTATTGATTACGCCAAACGGGTCAACCCAACGATTGAGGTGATTCAATTGTCTGCGGCAAGCGGCGAAGGTTTGTCGCAATGGCTGGCTTGGTTACAGCGGTCGTAGGCGTAAATAGGGGCATGCAATGCAGTTTGTTGATGAATTCCGTGATCCGACGCTGGCAAAAAGTCTGTTGGTACGATTGCGGAAACTAATGGAAAAACTACCGCACTTTACGCGGGACAATCCGTTGTATCTGATGGAAGTGTGCGGTGGACATACGCATACCATTTTTAAATTCGGACTGGATCGGTTATTGCCGGAAAGTATTGCGTTTATTCACGGACCTGGCTGCCCGGTGTGCGTCTTGCCCATGGGGCGGATCGATGTTTGTATTGAGATCGCCCGGCGACCGGGCGTCATTTTCTGTACGTTCGGCGATGCCATGCGGGTGCGCGGACGGCAAGGTTCTCTGCTGGAAGCCAAGGCGCAGGGCGCCGATGTGCGTATTGTGTATTCGCCGCTGGACGCGCTGAATATTGCGCTGCATCACCCGGATAAACAGGTCGTCTTTTTTTCTCTTGGTTTTGAAACGACTATGCCGAGTGCGGCGATTACCCTGCAACAGGCGAAACGACAGCAAACCGACAATTTTTTCGTGGTATGTCAAAATATTACCATTATTCCTACCTTACACAGTTTGTTGGCGCATAAGCAAGTCAATATTGACGGCTTTATCGCGCCCGGGCATGTCAGTATGGTGATCGGCTCTCGGCCTTATCAGGCGCTGTGCGCGAAATATCATAAGCCCTTTGTGATCACCGGTTTTGAACCGCTGGATATTCTGCAATCGATTGTGATGCTGGTAACCCAGTTCACCGAAAATCGCTGCGAAGTGGAAAATCAATATAAACGCATCGTGCAGCCGCAGGGTAATTTATTGGCACAACAGGCGATGGCGGAGGTGTTTCGCTTGAAAGCCAGCAGCGAATGGCGCGGTTTAGGCGAAATCGCTGAATCCGGCGTGGAACTGACCGACGATTATCGCCGGTTTGATGCCGAAATCCGTTTTGCCAGCAAGCCGCAGCAAGTGGCGGATGATCCCGATTCCCGCTGCGGTGATGTGCTGATCGGCAAATGTAAACCTGCTGATTGCCCGTTATTTGCGGAAAAATGTAACCCCGATAATGCTTACGGCGCATTGATGGTGTCTTCCGAAGGCGCCTGCGCCGCTTATTATCAATACCGACGAGAATAAGCATGACTGATTTTATTACTATGGCGCACGGCAACGGCGGTGCGGCAATGCAAACTCTGATTCGAGACTATTTTGTCGCGGCGTTCAGTAATCCGATTCTTGCGCAGGGTGAGGATCAAGCGCGGCTTGCGTTGCGTGACATGACCCGATGCGGTGAAACTCTGGCGTTTTCTACCGACAGCTTTGTCATCGATCCGATTTTTTTCCCCGGTGGGGATATTGGCAAACTGGCGGTGTGCGGTACCGCAAATGATGTGGCGGTATGTGGCGCAATGCCGAAATACCTGTCCTGTGGATTCATTTTGGAGGAAGGCTTGCCGTTAGCCGACTTACAACGGTTGATTCAATCCATGGCGCAGACGTGTCGTGCGGCGAATATTCAGGTTGTCACCGGGGATACCAAAGTTGTGCAGAAAGGGGCGGTGGATAAACTCTTTATTAATACCGCCGGCATCGGGGTGATCCCGACCGGGTTGGATTGGGGCGTACACCGCATTCAAGCGGGTGATCAGGTGATTGTCAGTGGTACCTTGGGCGATCACGGTGCGACCATTCTGAATCTGCGTGAAAAACTCGGCATTCAAACGGCGCTGCAAAGCGATTGTGCCGTATTAACCCCGCTAATTGAGATATTGCGTCCGATTTCCGGCGTAAAAGCGGTGCGCGATGCCACCCGCGGCGGTGTGAATGCGGTGTTGCATGAATTTGCGCAGGCGCAACGGCTGGGCGTACAGATTGACGAAACCGCCTTACCGATTCGGCAGGAAGTCCGTGGAATTTGCGAATTGCTCGGTTTGGATGCACTGAATTTTGCCAATGAAGGCAAGCTGGTGATTATCGCCGAACAAGCGAAAACGACGGAAATTTTGACCGCACTTCATCGTCATCCGTTGGGAAAAAATGCCGCACTTATCGGCGAGATCACTGCGGATAGTAAAGTGCGCGCCGTCGGGATTTTCGGACAAAGTCGGCTACTGGATTTGCCCGTCAACGAACCGCTACCACGGATTTGTTAAGTAAAAACCCGCGTGAATTTGTACTGAAAGAATAAATTCTGGCGGGTTGAGTAAATACATTTCAGCGTGCGCAACGCTTGCCTTTTGTGGCGCATTTTTACGTTGTAGCTGAATAACTGCGCGACATAATATTGCCGTTATTGACTTGCTGCAATCACTGCCTGCCCCAGACTCAGACCGCCGTCGCCCATCGGGAATTGATGAGCGCTGAGAACATTAAAATCCTGCAAATTGTCTTTTAATAAACGCCGTAATAACTGATTGTGCATCACGCCGCCGGACAATACCACGGTGCGGCATTGATGTCGTTGCGCTTGACGGCGCGCCAGCTCGGCGAAGCCTTGCGCTAGCGCATAATGAAAGGCAAAGGCTTTGTCTGCCGTATCGGCGCGGTAATTTAACCAACTTTGCCAAAAGCGGGCAAGATCCAGCTTATTGTCGCGCAACGGCATGCTGACCGGAATTGTCACGGCGTGCGACGGATGCTCGGCAAACGGCGATTGCGCGGCGATCACTTCCAATCGACAGGCGGCTTCGCCTTCCCAAGAAATAGTCGGCGGCGCGATGCCTAAACCGTAAGCAACAGCGTCAAAAAGACGACCGGCAGAGGAAATCGGCGGGCAGTTAATACCGCGCGCAATGGCGCGGCTTAATAATTGCCAGTCATAATTGGCACAGGTTTGTGCGATGATGGATTGCCAGTCGGCGACAAATTGCTGCAAATGGGCAAGCCAGTTGCGCCAAGGCTGTGTTGCCGCCAGATCGGCGCCGGGCAGTGCAACGGCGGGTAATNGCAAACTGGCGGTGTGCGGTACCGCAAATGATGTGGCGGTATGTGGCGCAATGCCGAAATACCTGTCCTGTGGATTCATTTTGGAGGAAGGCTTGCCGTTAGCCGACTTACAACGGTTGATTCAATCCATGGCGCAGACGTGTCGTGCGGCGAATATTCAGGTTGTCACCGGGGATACCAAAGTTGTGCAGAAAGGGGCGGTGGATAAACTCTTTATTAATACCGCCGGCATCGGGGTGATCCCGACCGGGTTGGATTGGGGCGTACACCGCATTCAAGCGGGTGATCAGGTGATTGTCAGTGGTACCTTGGGCGATCACGGTGCGACCATTCTGAATCTGCGTGAAAAACTCGGCATTCAAACGGCGCTGCAAAGCGATTGTGCCGTATTAACCCCGCTAATTGAGATATTGCGTCCGATTTCCGGCGTAAAAGCGGTGCGCGATGCCACCCGCGGCGGTGTGAATGCGGTGTTGCATGAATTTGCGCAGGCGCAACGGCTGGGCGTACAGATTGACGAAACCGCCTTACCGATTCGGCAGGAAGTCCGTGGAATTTGCGAATTGCTCGGTTTGGATGCACTGAATTTTGCCAATGAAGGCAAGCTGGTGATTATCGCCGAACAAGCGAAAACGACGGAAATTTTGACCGCACTTCATCGTCATCCGTTGGGAAAAAATGCCGCACTTATCGGCGAGATCACTGCGGATAGTAAAGTGCGCGCCGTCGGGATTTTCGGACAAAGTCGGCTACTGGATTTGCCCGTCAACGAACCGCTACCACGGATTTGTTAAGTAAAAACCCGCGTGAATTTGTACTGAAAGAATAAATTCTGGCGGGTTGAGTAAATACATTTCAGCGTGCGCAACGCTTGCCTTTTGTGGCGCATTTTTACGTTGTAGCTGAATAACTGCGCGACATAATATTGCCGTTATTGACTTGCTGCAATCACTGCCTGCCCCAGACTCAGACCGCCGTCGCCCATCGGGAATTGATGAGCGCTGAGAACATTAAAATCCTGCAAATTGTCTTTTAATAAACGCCGTAATAACTGATTGTGCATCACGCCGCCGGACAATACCACGGTGCGGCATTGATGTCGTTGCGCTTGACGGCGCGCCAGCTCGGCGAAGCCTTGCGCTAGCGCATAATGAAAGGCAAAGGCTTTGTCTGCCGTATCGGCGCGGTAATTTAACCAACTTTGCCAAAAGCGGGCAAGATCCAGCTTATTGTCGCGCAACGGCATGCTGACCGGAATTGTCACGGCGTGCGACGGATGCTCGGCAAACGGCGATTGCGCGGCGATCACTTCCAATCGACAGGCGGCTTCGCCTTCCCAAGAAATAGTCGGCGGCGCGATGCCTAAACCGTAAGCAACAGCGTCAAAAAGACGACCGGCAGAGGAAATCGGCGGGCAGTTAATACCGCGCGCAATGGCGCGGCTTAATAATTGCCAGTCATAATTGGCACAGGTTTGTGCGATGATGGATTGCCAGTCGGCGACAAATTGCTGCAAATGGGCAAGCCAGTTGCGCCAAGGCTGTGTTGCCGCCAGATCGGCGCCGGGCAGTGCAACGGCGGGTAATCCACCCAAATATTGACAATGTCGGTAATTTGCCAGCAAACATTCGCCGCCCCAAAGCTGCCTGTTTTCGCCCATGCCGATGCCGTCCAATGCCAATCCGATGACGTTTTCATTGCAATGATGTTCCGCCATGACGCTGACGATATGGGCGTGATGATGTAATATTTCGACCGCCATAATGTGTTGTTGCTCGGCGAGTTGTTTGCCGACGGCGGAGGAAAAATAGCCCGGGTGCGCATCCACGGCAATCCGTTGCGGTTTAAATTGATAAATCTGCTGAAATAATGCTAGATTCTCGCGTAATTGTGACCGCACTTTTTCATTGGCGGTATCGCCGATATGTTGGCTGACCACCGCATGATCGTCGCGCAGCAAGCAGAAGGTATTTTTCAGATCTGAGCCCAACGCCAGTACATTTGCATGCTTCGGTATGATCAGCGGGGTTTCGTCCGGTACATAACCGCGTGCGCGACGCAGGGTTTCCACGCCGTCAAAAGCGACGCGTTGTAGGCTGTCATCGGCACGTTGTAAAATATCGCGGTTGTGGCAAAGGTAAAAATCCGCCAAATCCGCCAGATTTTCCACCGCACTTTGATTATCCAGTATCGGCGGTTGCCCGCTCGGGTTGGCGGAGGTCATCACCAAAGGTCGGTTAACGGCGCGCAGAATGAGATGTTGCAGCGGATTGCTCGGTAGCATAACCCCGATTTCCTGCAAGTGCGGTGCGATTTCGTCGGCAAGCGGTGGCACTTTACGTTTGTCGAGCAGCAAAATTGGCGCGGCGGTGCCTGTTAACAGGGTGATTTCCTGCGGACTTAGCGCGGACAGTACGCTTAAATCTGGCACCATGACCGCCAGCGGTTTGCTCGGGCGATGTTTGCGCGTACGCAGCAGACGCACCGCATTCGGATTGGTAGCGTCGCAAGCCAGATGAAAACCGCCCAGCCCTTTAATCGCGATAATATTGCCTTGTTGCAGTAAAAGTGCGGTCTGTTTTAACGCTGTTTCGCGCTCGGCAAGTATGTGCTGTTGATCCTGTAGCCAAATGTGCGGACCGCAAACCGGACAGGCGTTAGGCTGGGCATGAAAACGGCGGTCGGCGGGATCTCGATATTCTTTTTCGCATTGCGGACAAAACGGAAAGCCTGCCATGGCAGTGTTTTTTCGGTCGTAGGGAATGGCTTTGATAATGGTAAAGCGCGGTCCGCAATGGGTACAGTTGGTGAAAGGATAATGATAGCGGCGATTGTTCGGGTCGAATAAATCCGCCAGACAATGCGGACAGGTGGCGGCGTCGGGAATAATTTGGGTGTCCATTTGAGTCTGCTCGCTTTCCCGAATGACAAACGCGCTGTCGGAAATGTGCGACCAGTCCCTTTCGCGGCGGATGATTTCGGTAATTCGTGCCAGCGGCGGAAGCTCGCTTTGCAGCGCAGATAGAAATTGTCGCACCGCCTCGGGGTCAGGTGCCGAAAAGCGAATCAGCACCCCCTGACCGTCGTTATTGACATCGCCTGTCAGCCCATATTGATTCGCCAGTCGCCAGACGAAAGGACGGAACCCCACACCCTGTACTTTGCCTTTAATGCGTAATTCAATCCCTTGCATAAACCGTTCCGTTATTGTTGGTTCAAACCGAGGAAATCACCCACTTCGTGTTCCAGCTGGCTCATGGCGATTAAGGCTTGTTGAGTCTGTTTGGCTTCTTCTTCATCAATGATGGTCATTGCAAAGCCCACATGTACCAGTACCCATTTACCGAGCAGGGCTTGCGGATCCTCCTGACAGATTAATGCAATATTAACCTCTCGTTTTACTCCGCACACATCCACTACGGCAGGCTGCAATGTGCTGTCCGCCACTTGAACGATTTGCCCCGGAATACCTAAACACATAATTTATCCTTAGTTGGGATTGAAATGAGAATTTTTCGTTTGCTATTGCTGTGCGATAGCCTGCCGTCGGGCGGTGATTTTATCATATAAATTTTTACAACGATATTTAAACTGATTCATTGATAACATTTTATTAAATTTTAACTAATTGTTTTAGCATGAAATTATATTGTTTTACATTCATCTGGGTATTTTTACTAATCGTGAAAATCTTTATGATCTGAATCAAAATTTTCAATATTCTTTCTTGAGCTTTAATTTTTGACAGGAGTATCCTTATAAACTGAGTGGTTATTATAACAAGTATCTATTTTGTTCAAGGGGGAGAGTATGAACCGTTTTGTGATCGGTGATCCGCAAGGGTGTATCGGCTGCAATACCTGTATGGCGGCTTGCAGTGAAGTACATAAAGCCTTCGGGCTACAGGCGCATCCGCGTCTGGAAGTGATGCGTAATGATGATATCACCGTGCCGATTTTGTGTCGTCATTGTGATGATGCGCCCTGTGCCACGGTGTGCCCGGTACATGCGATTACGCATAAAAATCAAACCATTCAGCTCAATGAAAGTCTGTGTATCGGCTGTAAGCTGTGTGCCATTGCCTGTCCTTTCGGCGCTATTACCCAGCACGGCAGTTCGCCGCTGGATATGCCGGTTTATTATGAACATTTTTCTTTTCAGGATGCCGTTGCCCGTGATATTCGCACCGCACCGGATAATACTGATCTGCATAATATGCTGGCGTGGCAGCCGGGGGTGAGAGCCGTTGCAGTGAAATGCGATCTGTGCTATTTCCGCGCGGACGGGCCGGCCTGCGTGCAGACTTGTCCGACCAAAACGCTGTTTCTAATCAGCGATGAAAGTATGACACAAGCCAATAAAGCGAAACGGGAATTGGCAATGACCGCATCGCCTGCGATTGCAAAATAAATTATCTCGTTTTAATCAATGGAGTGAATTATGAGTTATCCGATATCTGTACTCATCGCTGCCTTGTTGATTTATCTCGCCGGTGCGTTCGTTTCGCTCTGCGTCAGCCGAAACGAGCAACTTTCAATCAATATAGCCGGCGTGACCGGTATCATTGGTGGAGCATTGGGCATCATTGCCTGCGCCCCCGTGTTAATGAGCAGCAACCCCGTCATTGACGTATTCCAAACACCTTTCGACTTTGCCCGGTTTACTTTCCGTATAGACGGGCTCGCCGCCTTTATGGTGTGCGTGATTTCACTGCTGGTTATCGTTACTGCACTGTATTCTTTCTCTTATGTGCAGGAATACAAGAGCAAAGGCGCTGGCAGTATGGGCTTTTTTATGAACCTTTTTATCGCTTCTATGATTGCTTTGGTGGTTTGCGATAATGCGTTTTATTTTCTGGTATTTTTTGAAATGATGTCGCTGGCGTCCTATTTTCTGGTACTGACCGAACAGGATGACAATGCGGTAAATGCAGGGCTGCTGTATTTCTTTATTGCCCACGCTGGCTCCGTTTTGATTATGATCGCCTTTTTTATTTTCTATTGCTATGCTGGCAGTTTTGACTTTGAAGCGTTTCGTCAAACCACGCTGTCTGAACCGCTTGCCTTTACTGTGTTTATACTGGCGTTTTTAGGTTTCGGTGCCAAAGCCGGGATGATTCCGCTGCATGGCTGGCTGCCGCAGGCCCACCCGGCAGCACCTTCTCATGCCTCTGCCTTGATGTCGGGGGTGATGGTGAAAATCGGTATCTTCGGAATTATCAAAGTCGGTATTGATTTGCTGGGCGCAACAAGTTTATGGTTCGGTGTGATTGTGTTGGGCTTCGGCGCGGTGTCTTCTGTGCTGGGCGTACTGTATGCGCTTGCCGAACATGATATTAAACGCCTGTTGGCTTATCACACGGTAGAAAATGTCGGCATTATTATGTTGGGCGTCGGTGTCGGCATGATTGGCATAGCGATTAAACAGCCCGTGCTGGCGGTGGTCGGTTTGCTCGGCGGTTTATATCATTTATTAAATCATGCGGTATTTAAAGGGTTGTTATTTCTCGGCGCAGGTTCGGTGATGTATCGTCTGCATACCAAGGATATGGATTTAATGGGCGGTTTAGGCAAGTTAATGCCTTATACTGCGCTCTGTTTTTTGATTGGTACCATGGCGATTTCCGCCTTGCCGCCGTTTAACGGTTTCGTCAGCGAATGGTTTACGTACCAATCGTTGTTCAGCCTGAGTCAGGAGCCGCATATCATGCTTAAACTGATCGGCCCGATCGCGATCATCATGCTGGCATTAACTGGCGCACTGGCGGCATTGTGTTTCGTCAAAGTATACGGTATCAGCTTCGGCGGCATGCCGCGCAGCGAGAAAGCCGCGCAGGCGCGTGAGGTGCCGAAACCGATGCTGGCGGCAATGGCATTACTGGCACTGTGTTGTGTGTTATTGGGCGTTGGCGCCTCGGTGATGACGCCGATTATTGCGCAAATTGCGACCGCACTTTCCCATAGCCAATCATTCCCGCTGGTAGAACAAGGTATATTGGTCTCTTCCGACCGACCTTATACCGCGCTTTCCACGCCGCTGCTGACAATTATGCTGATTGCGTTTTTCCTGCTGCCGTTTGGCTATTATGCGTTGACCAAAAAAGGGCGTCTTGCCGATCGGGCAAAAGGCAATCCGTGGGCGTGCGGTTATGCTTATGAAACAGATATGTCGGCTTCTGCGGGCAGTTTCACCCGACCGTTGCGCACGATATTCAAACCGCTTTATACCATTCGACGTACGATGGATCCTGCTCCGCTCGGACAGAAAGGGATAAACGCTGCAATTCATGGTGCGAGCAAACTAGAACCGGTTTGGGAAGAAAAAGTCACTATGCCGATTGCACATTGTATTCCGCGACTGGCACAGAAGCTGCAATGGCTACAGGGGGGCGATTTCCGCATTTACTGTGTATATTTCGTGATTGCATTGGTGATACTGCTATTCACTACGGCGATAGTGTAAGGAGAGAACGATGATGACATTACCTTCTGGGATCGCCACCAACGGCGCAATGTTCCTGCTGGCCGTGCTGCAAGCGTTGTTATTGTTGCTGCTGGCGCCGCTGTTTTCCGGCCTTTCGCGCATGATCCGCGCTCGTATGCAATCGCGTCGCGGTCCGGGTTTACTACAGGATTATCGCGATATTGCCAAGTTGATGAAACGGCAGAATATTTTGCCGGATAATGCTGGCGTGGTGTCGAAAGTTATGCCTTATGTGCTTATCAGCTCGGTATTGGTGGTCGCGATGAGCTTGCCGCTGTTTACCCTGACTTCGCCTTTCGGTGCTGGCGGGGATTTAATTACGGCAATTTATTTGTTCGCACTGTTCCGTTTCTTTTTTTCCATTGCCGGTTTAGACAGTAACAGTACGTTTTCTGCCTTGGGCGCCAGCCGTGAAGTGACGCTGGGCGTGTTGGTGGAGCCGGTGTTAATGCTGGCATTGTTGGTGATTGCACTGATTGTCGGTTCTACCAATTTCGGCGTTATCAGTACCGCGCTGGCGACGCAGCGTTGGGCATTGCCGGTGGCGACCATGCTGGCGCTGATTGCTTGTGCGTTTGCGGTATTTATTGAAATGGGCAAAATCCCCTTTGATCTGGCGGAAGCTGAACAGGAATTACAGGAAGGGCCGTTGACGGAATATTCCGGCCCGGCGTTGGCATTGATTAAAATCGGTCTGAGTTTGAAATCAATGGTGGTTGCGGCGATTTTAGTCAGCGTGCTGTTGCCCTTCGGTGCCGCGCGGGAGGTGAGCGTAAGTGCGG
The DNA here is from genome assembly GCA_000752995.2 of Haemophilus massiliensis. Taxonomy (GTDB): domain Bacteria; phylum Pseudomonadota; class Gammaproteobacteria; order Enterobacterales; family Pasteurellaceae; genus Necropsobacter; species Necropsobacter massiliensis_B. The sequence continues at coordinate 650,936 of LM994636.1, forward strand.
TGGTTTTTGGCATCGTTTTTTTCTTTGTCAAACTGAGCATTGCCTATCTGCTCGCCTGTGTCGTCGAAAACAGTCTGGCGCGCACTCGATTTATGCTGACCGGGCGTTTTACCGTGGTCGGCTTCGGTATTTCGGTGCTGGCATTTGTGTTTTATCTGACCGGATTGTAAGGGGGAAAAATGGAATCTTTAGCTCTAATTACAATCATTTTGCCCTTTGTCGGCGCGTTGCTGGTGGGGGTGAATAAGAAAAGTTTTGCGAAAATGGCGACAATTATCGCCGCACTTACCAGTTTATTCAGTCTCTTGCTGGCGCAGCAATGGTATGCCTATGGTCGGCAAGCCGTTACCTATGATCTGGTTGCATTCGGACAAACAGTGATTTTCGGTATTACGCTGGATGCGGTCAGTACCTTGATCTGTTTTGCGGTGGTCGCCCTCGGTTTTTTGATTATTCTGTATTCCTGCGGTTATTTAACCGATAAAAACCGCGAACATCCGCATAATGGGCTGCCACGCTTTTATGCGCTGTTGCTGGTTTTCGTTGGTGCCATGGCAGGTTTGGTGCTGTCTTCCACATTAGTAGGGCAGCTGCTGTTTTTTGAAATCACCGGTGCCTGTTCTTGGGCGTTGATTAGTTATTATCAGACCCCGAAAGCCATGGCTTCTGCCATGAAGGCGTTGATTATTACCCATGTTGGTGCTATCGGTTTATATCTGGCTGCCGCGTTTTTATTCAGCCGGTCCGGGACTTTTTCACTCAATGCGCTGGCGCAGCTTGAACCGGGCACAAAAACGATTGTTCTGTTTGGAGTGATGTTTGCGGCTTGGGGCAAATCGGCGCAACTGCCGATGCAAATCTGGCTGCCGAACGCTATGGAAGCGCCGACCCCGGTGAGTGCCTATCTGCACGCCGCCTCAATGGTTAAAGTCGGTGTGTATATTTTTGCCCGTGCGGTGATGTCCGCCGGTGAAATTCCGCATATTGTCGGTGAAGTCGGTATACTCATGGCGATGATCACCTTAATTTATGGATTTTTAATGTATTTGCCGCAGACCGATTTGAAACGCCTGCTGGCATATTCCACCATTACTCAGCTTGCTTATATTTTTATCGGGCTGTCGTTAGCTGCATTAGGCTCCAAACTCGCTTTTATTGCTGCCATTGCCTATATTTTTAACCATGCTTTTGCGAAAAGTCTGTTTTTTCTGGTCGCCGGCTCGTTAAGTTATGCTACCGGCAGCCGCATGATGCCGCGCTTGCGTGGGATTATGCGCACTCTGCCGTTGGTGGGAACAGGATTTGGGATCGCTGCATTGGCGATTGCCGGGGTGCCGCCGTTTAACGGGTTTTTCAGTAAATTTCCACTGTTTGCAGCGGGTTTTCAGCTGGGCGGTGAATATACATGGATCACGGTGCTGATGGTTATCGCGCTGCTTGAAAGTATCGCGACCTTTGTTTGGCTGTTGTACAAATTCGGGCAATGCGTAATTGGCGCACCGTCGGAAGATGTGATAAACGCACAGCCATTGCCGTTTTCTATGCGTATTGTGCTGATAACGTTAATGATTATGTCGGTGTTGTCCAGTGTGATTGCCGCATGGTGGCTGAGTTAAGGGGGAATTATGTTAATAATCAATACATTAGCAGGTTTGCTGATTCTGACATCGTTATGCGTAATCGCCGCGAAAACGGCGCATAAGTCCGCCGGCTTTTATGCTTTGCAGTCTTTTGTGCTGGTGCTGCTGTTTGTTTGTCTGGCACATGAAATGCAGGCGCATGAATTGTATATGTGGTCGATTGGCGCGTTTATCACTAAGGTGCTATTAGTGCCGGTGTTGTTATTTTATGCCACTAAAAAGCTGGACGAGAGTACCACGCCGCGCGGAATGAACCGCGCCTGGCTGATCCCTATTGTGGCGGTGATTGTAGTACTGTGTTATTGGTTGGTCATGCCGATTGCATTGCCGCTGTCAGCGCATTTAAAGCCGGTGCTGTCGGTTTCTCTCAGTCATTTTTTACTGGGGCTGCTGTGCATCGTCAGTCAGCGCAATATTCTTAAACAGGTGTTCGGCTATTGCCTAATGGAAAACGGTTCGCATTTAACCTTGGCGCTGTTGGCAAATAAAGCGCCGGAACTGGTGGAAATCGGTATTGCTACGGATGCCTTATTTGCCGTGCTGATTATGTTACTGTTGGTGAATAAAATTTACCGCAAAATCAATACGCTGGATGCGAAACAACTGATGGAATTAAAGGGGTGAGATGATGCTTGAATTAGGATGGATCTACGGGTTATTAATCGCGCCGTTATGTGTTTCTATCGCCTGTTTTATTGCAGCCAACATAGAAAATCGTAAATTTTGTACCGCACTTCATATTACCGGGCTTGTATTAATGTTTCTTTTCAGTCTGAAAGTCATCGCCGGTGTACTAGCGTATGGTGCGTTAACGGCGTTAGGTGAGTGGATTTATATCGACAGTCTGGCGGCGATTTTTATCGGTTTGATCGGTATCGTTGGTGTGCTGGCAGGCACGTATTCTATCGGTTATATCAATACCGAAGCGGCGCAAGGGCATATCGACGGGCAAGGCTATGCCCGTTATTACGGATTTTTGCATCTGTTTTTCTTTACCATGCTCGTGTCGGTGACGACCAACAATCTGATTTTAATGTGGGTAGGTATTGAGGCGACAACGCTAAGTTCGGCATTTTTGGTGGGCACCTATAAGCACCGTAGCTCGCTGGAAGCGGCGTGGAAATATATTATTATCTGTTCTGTCGGGGTGGCGTTCGGGCTATACGGTACGATTTTGACATTCTCCGATGCTAACAGTCTGCTCAGCGATCCGACGCAAGCAATTTTCTGGTCTGCTATTAATCAACAAGCCGGCGGATTGAATCCGACTTTAATGCACTTGGCGTTTGTGTTTATTTTAATCGGATTCGGCACCAAGTGCGGTCTGTTTCCGATGCATACTTGGTTGCCGGATGCACACAGTGAAGCGCCAAGCCCGGTGAGTGCGATTTTATCTGCGGTATTGCTGAACTGCGCGATGTTGGTGGTGCTGCGTTATTATATTTTGGTGTCAAAAGCGGTCGGCTCGGATTATCCGCAAACTTTGTTATTGGTGTTCGGATTGTTGTCCGTTGCGATCGCCGCGCTGTTTATTGTGATGCAATCTGATATCAAACGGTTGCTGGCCTATTCCAGTATTGAAAATATGGGACTTATTAGTTTTGCTTTTGGACTGGGCGGCCCGTTAGGTGTTTTTGCCGGCTTACTACATACGATTAACCACAGTCTGGCAAAAACGCTGTTGTTCTGCGTTTCCGGTAATATTTTGCTGAAATACCGTACCCGAGATATGAAACTAATCAGCGGATTATGGCGTGTTGCGCCGGTTAGTGCGCTGTTGTTTGCTGCCGGTGCGTTGGCATTGGGCGGTATTCCGCCGTTTAATATATTTGTGAGTGAATTCAGTATTGTGGCTGCCGGAATTTATGCCGGCAAGACTTGGCTGGTGGTGCTGTGTTTAGTGTTACTGACAATTGTTCTTGCCGGGTTGGCGATGATGGTACTGAAAGTCGTGCTGGGGAAACAGCCCGAAGCGATTGAGCCGGGGGAAACGGATACGGTGTCGTTAATCGTAATGGCGATATTATTACTTTTAATGTTGATTATGGGACTTTATATCGCAGAACCTATTTTGCAATTATTGAAAAACGCGGTAGGTATTATTTTGGGACAGGAAAGTGTAGCTTTCGGTGATATGTTGATTCTGCCTTGGCAGCGTTTCGGCCAGTAGTGCGGGGGAATAAAAATGGAATTAAGCAAAAATACAACGATTGATCCGAGCAGCATGCTCGGCAAGAATTATCTGGCAGCGGTGAGAGAAACATTTCCGGATACGGTGCTGGATGAAGAATGGTCAACGCCGAATCAGGTCACTTTAACTATAAAAACCAATATGTTGCCCGATGTTGTCAGCTATCTTTATTATACTCACGATGGCTGGTTGCCATTGGTATTCGGCAATGATGAACGGGCGATACACGGCAGTTATGCAGTGTATTACGTACTGTCTATGGAAGGGGCGGTAAAAACATTCATCACCATTAAGGCGTTGGTGGATCCTGTTGCTTTAGAATTTCCGTCGGTAACACCGAAAGTGCCCGCCGCCGTGTGGGGAGAACGGGAATTGTTTGATATGTACGGTTTAAAAGCCGTCGGGCTGCCGGATCAGCGGCGTTTGGTGCTGCCCGATGACTGGCCGGATGATTTGCATCCGTTGCGCAAAGATGCGATGGATTATCGTCTACGCCCTGACCCGACTACAGCGACCGAGACCTATGAATTTATTAATGAAAAAGGTGAGGCGCGAATTGTCCCGATTGGCCCGCTGCATATTACTTCTGATGAACCGGGACATTTTCGCCTGTTTGTGGACGGTGAGGATATTATTGATGCGGATTACCGTCTGTTTTATGTGCATCGCGGTATGGAGAAACTGGCGGAAACCCGCATGGGTTACGACGAAGTGACTTTTTTGGCGGATCGGGTTTGCGGAATCTGTGGTTTTACCCACAGCGTGGCTTATGCCAATTCGGTGGAAAATGCTCTCGGGTTGGTGGTACCGCCGCGGGCGCAATGGATTCGGGCTATTTTGCTGGAAGTGGAACGGCTACACAGTCATTTGTTGAATATCGGACTGTCCAGCCATTTTGTCGGCTTTGATACCGGTTTTATGCAGTTTTTCCGAGTACGGGAAAAGTCCATGACATTGGCGGAAGTGTTGACCGGCGCGCGTAAAACCTATGGTATTAACCTTATCGGCGGTGTACGGCGCGATATGCTGAAACGTCAGCGGCAGGAATGTATTACGCTGATTCATGCCATTCGAGACGGCGCTAAAGAACTGGTGGATGTTTTGCTGAATACGCCGAATATTGAACAGCGCACCGTAAACGTCGGTCGGTTGGAAAAGCAGATTGCCCGCGATTACAGTCCGGTTGGTCCTATGGTTCGCGGTAGCGGCTTTGCCCGCGATGTGCGCAAAATCCATCCGTTTTCCGGTTACGGTGAGGTTCCTTTTAAGATTTTTACCGGCGATAACTGTGATGTGATGTCGCGCCTTTCCGTGCGGATTCAAGAATTGTTTGAAAGTATCAATATCATTGAATATATGGTGGATAACTTACCGAACGGCGACTTGCTGGCGGAAGGCTTTACTTATAAACCGGGGCGTTTCGCCTTAGGTATTACCGAGGCGCCGCGCGGTGAAGATGTGCACTGGTCGATGTTGGGCGACAATCAGAAACTGTATCGCTGGCGTTGTCGGGCGGCGACGTATGCCAACTGGCCGGTACTGCGTTATATGTTGCGTGGCAATACGGTATCGGATGCACCGCTGATTATCGGCAGTGTGGATCCTTGTTATTCCTGTACCGATCGCGTTACGGTGGTGGATGTGCGTAAACGGCAGGCTAAAACCGTCGAGTATAAAGCTATTGAACGTTACGCCATTGAACGTAAAAACTCACCGCTGAAATAGGAAGGGCGATAATGTTTAAGTTACTTAAAACGGTATTTAAAACGGGCGATGCCACAACCAAATATCCCTTTAAACCTTATGCGGTCGATCCCGATTTTCGCGGTAAACCGGAACTAAACGCCGCACAATGTATCGTGTGCGGCGCCTGTACGCTAGCCTGTCCGGCTAATGCGCTGACAATGCGCACCGATGTACAAAACGGTGAGCGCACATGGTCGCTGTTTTTAGGACGTTGTATTTTCTGCGGCCGTTGTGAAGAAGTGTGCCCGACTAAAGCCATTCGTCTCAGCCAGGATTTTGAGCTGTCGGTGCGCAATAAACAAGATTTGTATCAGGAAACTACTTTCGCAACAGTGAACTGCCAGCAGTGTGGCAAGCCTTTTACTTCTTATAAAGAACTTAATTATACCGTTGAGCTGATGAAGCAAAATGCGGATAACCCTGAATCGGTTGCGCAAAAACTGGTGGTATTGCATACCTGTCCGGATTGCAAACGGCATAACAGTCTGGAAAAAACCGCGGATATGGAAGCGCATATGCGCCTGAAACTGGCTATGTTTAAACAGCAGGGAGGGACGAAATGAACACACAGATTCCGATGCCGGTAAACGGTATTTCCACGCCGTTCAGTGTTGACGAGCAATTGGCGAAGATGAAACAAACGTTGCTGAAAGACATCCAGCGTTCCGCTTATGTGTATCGTGTGGACTGCGGCGGTTGCAACGGCTGTGAAATCGAAATTTTCAGTACCATCACGCCAACGTTCGATGCCGAGCGTTTCGGCATCAAAGTAGTGGCATCGCCGCGTCATGCAGATATTTTGCTGTTTACCGGTGCGGTGACCCGCGCCATGCGCACTCCGGCGATGCGTGCTTATCAGGCGGCGCCCGATCCGAAAATCTGTATTTCTTACGGTGCCTGTGGTTGCGGTGGCGGTATTTTTCATGATCTGTATTGCGTTTGGGGCGGTAGTGATCAAATTGTGCCGGTCGATGTGTATATTCCGGGCTGCCCGCCAACCCCGGCGGCGACCATTTATGGGTTTGCTATGGCGCTGGGGCTGCTGGATCAGAAATTAAAAGGCAAACAGGAAAAAGCCGATCCGAATGCACAGGCACAGCTGCGTTTCCCGACGATTCCTTATGATTTACGCGTTTGTCTGGAGCGTGAGGCGCGGCGACTGGCGGGATACCGGCAGGGCGGTGATCTGGCGGATCATTTTATGTCTATGATGACGGAAAAAAGCGAGGTGCCGTTCGGAGTGCGTTTGGGCGAATATTTGGAACGTGAAGGGGATCCGCGCCTAAGCGAGATCCTGAACCGTCTGCACGCCATTAGTATGCCGTTTTCCGGATAAGGATAAATGATGACGACACAGGTTATTTTTTATTTATTAAATCAACGTTTTGTGGAAAACGATGAACAGATTCCCGCACAGGCACAGGAAGTGATGTACTACTCGCTGGCAATCGGGCATCACGTCGGCGTGATCGATTGCTTTAAGAAACTACTGGTGTGCGATGAGTCCGAATACCGACGGTTTGTGGACAGTTTTACCGATGGAGATGCAAAACGCAAGCTGACAGGCTTACTTCGTTTCGGCGAGATTGTTATCGACAGCAGCCATGTGAATTTGCTGGCGCGAGCAATTGATGATAACCGAGCGCATTTCAGCCCGCTACACCGCCAATGGGCAGATGCCTTGATGCAAGCGCTGGCGGCAATTCAGAAAGAACCGGTGATGTACATTATGGTGAAACGACGCGATGAATAACGAAAATCTTATGTTGGCAGTGGGAAATGTCATGATGGGCGACGACGGCGCAGGGCCGTTGCTGTATCGCCTGATGCAGGAAAAAACTATCGAAAATTGGACCGCACTTGATGGCGGTTCGGCTCCGGAAAACAGTGTGCATACCGTGCGTGAATTAAGACCGAAGCGCTTGTTGATCGTGGATGCGGCGGATATGGGGCTGGCGCCGGGTGAAATCCGAATTATCAATAAAGAGATGATTGCCGAGATGTTTTTTATGAGTACTCACAATTTGCCGCTGAATTTTTTAATTGAGCAATTGGAAGAAGATATTGAACAGGTTATTTTTTTAGGTATTCAGCCAGATATTGTGTCGTTTGCTTTTCCGATGACGGATAAGGTGAAAAGTGCGGTGCATTTTATTTATGATTTTTTACAAAATCAGGGGGATTTTGCAACGCTTACGGCGTTGTAAAAATAATAAATCTGAATGGTAATACATTGTTCTATAAACGATTATTTTAATTCAGAAATAAAATTACAACTGAGCATTAGCTTAACCATTAAGGACGTACATGATGAAAAAAGTGATTACTGTCTGTCCGTATTGCGCCTCGGGTTGTAAGATCAATTTATTGGTCGAAAACAACAAGATCGTGGGGGCGGAAGGTGCAAACGGCAAAACCAACGAGGGCGAACTCTGTCTCAAAGGCTATTACGGTTGGGACTTTGTTCATGACACCAAAATTTTAACGCCGCGTTTAACTCAGCCGATGATCCGCTATAAACGGGGTGAGGCCTTTACGCCGGTCAGCTGGGAGGAAGCGATTTCCTATACCGCCAAGCGTTTACAGGAAATCAAGCAAAAATACGGCAACGAATCCATTATGGTTACCGGTTCATCGCGCGGGCCGGGCAACGAAGTCAATTATGTGATGCAAAAATTTGCCCGTGCGGTGCTAGGCAATAACAACGTTGATTGTTGTGCACGTGTTTGACACGGCCCTTCTGTAGCAGGTCTGCTCAAATCGGTCGGTAACGGCGCAATGTCCAACTCCATTGTTGAGATTGAAGAAACGCAGTGCCTATTTATTTTTGGTTATAATGCCTCCACATCACACCCTATTGTGGCAAGACGGATTAATCACGCCAAACAGAAAGGCGCGAAAGTGATTGTCTGTGATCCGCGCAAAATAGAAACTGCGCGTATTGCAGATATTTACGCCCCACTTGCGAATGGCAGCAACGTGGCGTTTTTAAATGCCATGATGAATGTGATTCTGGAGGAAAATCTTCAAGATCAAACCTTTATTGATGAACATACGGAAAACTTTGACGCCTTTTATGAGGTGGTGAAAAGTTATACGCCGGAAAGCACACAACATATCACCGGCATTGAACCGGCAATGCTGCGCGAAATTGCGCGCACTTATGCGAAAGCGGAAACTGCCACAATTTTGTGGGGCATGGGCGTTTGCCAGTTCCGGCAGGGAGTGGAAACTGTACGCGCGTTGGCAAGCCTTGCCATGTTGACCGGTAATCTGGGCAAACCGAATGTGGGGGTAAACCCGGTACGCGGTCAAAATAATGTGCAGGGCGCTTGTGATATGGGCGCGTTGTTCAATACATTGCCGGGTTATCAGCGCTTGGATGATGAACAGGCGATGGCAAAATTCGCCAAAGCATGGGGTGTGCCGGCATTAAACCCGAAACCGGGCGTGCCGCTTAGTGAAGTGCCGGAAGCCATTATGGAAGATAAAATCAAAGCTTTCTATATCATGGGTGAGGATACTTTGCAGACCGAACCCGATGTAAATGCGGTGAAGAAAGCTTTTGAAAAGCTGGAGTTTCTGATTGTGCAGGACATTTTTATGACTCAGACCGCCGCGGAAGCCGATGTGCTGTTGCCGGCAACCTCTTGTGCCGAACATGAGGGCGTGTACAGTGCGGCGGATCGCGGTTTTCAACGTTTCTATAAAGCGGTGGAACCGACCGGCGATGTGAAAGACGACTGGGTGATTATCAGCGAAATCGCCACCGCCATGGGCTATCCGATGCACTACAATAACACGCAGGAAATCTGGGATGAGCTGCGAGGCTTGTGCCCGATTTATAAAGGCGCAACCTACGAAAAAATGGCCGGGTTGGGCTATATTCAGTGGCCTTGTACCGATGAGGGACCGCAGGATCAGGGCACCAGTTATCTATACAAAGGTCAGATATTTGATCGCCCGAACGGCAAAGCTGAGTTTTTTGCTACCGATTGGGCGCCGCCGATGGAAGAGGTCAGCGAAGAATTCCCGTTGATTCTCTCTACCGTGCGTGAAGTAGGGCATTATTCCTGCCGTTCCATGACCGGCAACTGTCGCGCGTTAGCGGCGCTTGCCGATGAACCGGGATTCGTACAAATGAACGATCAGGATGCCGCCGCACTCGGCATTAAAAATAACGATCTGGTGTGGATTGCGTCGCCGCGCGGGAAAGTGATTTCGCGTGCTGAGGTGAGTAGCCGTACTAACCAGGGCGCCTGCTATATGACTTATCAGTGGTGGATCGGCAAATGTAACGAACTGACCGCCGAACATTTGAATCCGGGTTCCAGAACGCCGGAATACAAATACAGCGCGGTGCGCATCGAAAAAATTGACGATCAGCACTGGGCGGAACGTTATGTGGTGACGGAATACGCGAAGTTAAAAACGCGTTTAAAACAGACCGCACTTGTGGCTTGATGCCATAAAGATGATGTTGTATTACGGGCGAACTTGACGGTTCGCCCGATTTTTTTTCTGTTCAATTATTTGCCCGACGCGCAAATTTGGTTATAATCCCTTTGCCTCACCGCATTCATTGATATATCGCAAGTCTTGTGTATAGGAAATGATCAAATCAAATTGGTTGTGTGACTCAATTTCAGTTTTTTCATCATATACCTTTCTTGCAAATCGTTAACTTTTCTTAGGATTTAAGAACTTATGTTAGAGATTTGGCAACAGTTTAAACAAAATTATCTGATTAAATATTGGAATCCCGTCGTGGCGGTGATCGCTGCTGGGCTGATTTCCGCTTATTATTTCGGTGTTACCGGCACTTACTGGGCGGTAACCGGCGAATTTACCCGTTGGGGCGGTCATGCGCTGCAAGCCTTAGGCGTGGATGTAACGCAGTGGAGCTATTATAAAATTATCGGCATGGACGGTACGGTATTTACCCGTATTGATGGCGTGATGATTTTAGGCATGTTTGCCGGCTGTATTTCGGCGGCGTTATGGGCGAATAATCTCAAGTGGCGCAATCAGCCGCATAAACGTCGCATTTTACAAGCGTTGGTCGGCGGTGCGCTGGCGGGATTCGGTGCGCGTCTGGCTATGGGTTGTAATCTGGCGTCGCTGTTTACCGGTATTCCGCAGTTTTCCGTACACGCCTGGTTTTTTACTATCGCCACGGCAATCGGCACTTATTGCGGGGTGAAATTTACCTTGTTACCGATGTTTCGGGTCAAATTACAACTGAAAAAAGGCGCGGCAAAGCTGCAGGAAAGCGATCCGAAACGAGCTGCCCGCCGGTTTCGCCTCGGTATGTTGGTGTTCCTCGCGTATTTTATCGCCGCGCTGTATGTGATGCAGTCTTCCGTCAAACTAGGTTTTGCGATGCTGTGCGGTTTGGCATTCGGTTTACTGATTGAACGGGCGCAGATTTGCTTTACCTCCGCCTTCCGCGATTTATGGGTAACCGGGCGGGCATATATGGCAAAAGCGATTATTTTCGGCATTCTTGCCGGCACTATCGGCGTCTTTTCTTATATTCAGCTTGGCGTTCCGGCAAAAATCATGTGGGCGGGACCGAATGCGATTATCGGCGGATTACTGTTTGGTTTCGGGATCGTACTGGCCGGCGGTTGCGAAACCGGTTGGATGTATCGTTCAATGGAAGGACAGGTACATTTTATGTGGGTCGGTGTCGGCAATGTGGCGGGTTCGACACTGCTGGCGTATGTGTGGGACGATATCGCACCGGTGCTGGCGTTGGATTATGAAAAACTGAATTTACTGAAAGAATTCGGCCCGGTAGGCGGATTACTGGTGAATTATGGGTTATTGATTGTGTGCTTAATTGCCGTGCTGTGGTGGGAAAAGCGTTTCTTAGCCAAAGCAAAGGCTAAAATAGCCAACACATCAATCAATTTGGCTTAACTGATAGGAGAACTGATGATGGCATTTACCGTTGTACAAAAATTAGATAAGGATCCGAAAGAGATTACTCCGGATTATACTTTAGACACCTTGGGCGAGCCTTGCCCTTATCCGGCGATTGTCATGTTGGAAACCATGCCGCAGCTGCAAAAAGGTGAAATTCTCGAATTGCTGAGCGATTGTGCGCAGTCGATCAATAATATTCCGATTGACACTAAAAATCACGGATATACTTTATTGAGCGTGGAGCAGGATGGCACCAAATTACGCTATTTGATCCAGCGTTAAAATTAAAACGGAGAACCGTTCGGGTTCTCCTCTGATTATCGGAGGATAATAAGATATCAAAAGTGCGGTTAAAAAATCGCATGTTTTTTATTTCACTGCAATTTCTTTAATACGTAAATCGTCTCCGCCTTGTTTTTGCAAATGAATACTGCCACATTGCGGACAGGCGTCTTGGTGGCTTTGGATTTCCACCATTTGCTCACAGTGCCAGCAATAGGCGAGAGCAGGGACGGGAACGAAATGAATCTTGCAGTTTTCCATTATGGTGTTTTTGCTGCTTACCTCAAAACAAAATTCGATGGCTTGCGGCTCCACGCAGGAAAGCGGACCAATTTCTAACCAAATATCTGTGACTTTTTTCACCTGATGACGACAGCATTGTGTTTCCACAATTTCCATGATGTTTTGAACGAGTGACATTTCGTGCATAGTTTTTCCTAATCAACGACAGTATACATTTTAATCGGTTTTTTTATCATATTTGAAATTAGACTTCGGTTGAAGTGCGGTCGAAATTTCAGAACTTTTACCCGACGGGGTAGTTGCCGTTATTTTTTCTCCTGTCCGATTTTAAGCCAATAAGAAAATGCCAAACCGAATAGGCTCAACACGCATAAGGTTTGTAACGCGAGTTGAATTCCGTAGTGATCGGCAAGCCAACCTACAATCGGTGAGAATACCCCACCCATGGTGATGCCTAAACCTAACGTAATTCCCGCGGCAAAACCGACACTTTTGGCTAAATAAGTTTGTCCGAGTACTACAATTGGGCTGTATTGCGTGAATACGCCTAAACCGAGCGGTATGAGTAATAAGAAAGAAAGCCATAACGTTTCGCTTTGCGTGAAAATAAAAATGGTCGGTAAGAAAATTACATAGGCATAACGAATAACGCGTACATAACCTAAGCGGTCGGACAGTAAACCGCCGAGGAAGGTAATCAGCACCCCCACGGATAAGAATAAGGTTAACGCAAGGTTAGCGTCGGTTTCTTTTTGTTGCAGAACGCCAATCCAATAAATAGGAATAAACGCATTGAGTACCGTAAAGTTAGTCGCGCGCACAAAGATAATAACCGATAATTTACTGAAACTTCGCCAGTCATTTTTAAGTTCGGTGGTTAAACTCACTTTTTGGTTATTTGGATGTTTAACACCGGTTAATTTAGGCAATTGTAAAAACAGAATGAGGGCGATGAGGCTGTTTGTCAAAGCGAAAAGACTTAATGCATGCTCGTTAAAAATATAAGCCAAGCCGGCCAGCATCGGGCCTATCGCAAAACCCGCATTACCGCCCACAGCAAAAATGCCCATTGCTTTGCCTTTTTGTTTTCCCGACATACGATTAACCAGCCGCGCCCCTTCCGGGTGAAATAAGGCGGAACCGATGCCGGCAATCATCGCGAAGACAAATAAGTTTCGGTAAGAATGTACGAACCCCATGGCGGCAATACAACATCCCGACAACAACATTCCCAGAGGAATCAGCCAAGGCATAGAACGTTTATCCGCTAGATAGCCGAATAAAGGCTGCATGACGGAGGCAAGCGCGGTATTAGCAAAAATCAATCCGCCCGCTTCTTGATAACTCAATCCGTAATTTTTAATAAACAAGGGTAATAAGGCAGGCAGCGCACCTTGCGCCATATCGGTGACTAAATGTCCGATAGCGGCAAGATAAATGGCAAATTTATTCTGCATAATAAATCCTGTTATAAGAGCGGCTCATTCATTTCGCATTTGGTTATCGAAAATCGTAGCGAAGTCGTATTGTAGGCTTTCGATTAGCTATGAAATTGAAATGTGCGTATATTGTATCGCGTTATTGTCGCAGGGCTATCGATCATTCAAAAAAGTGCGGTCGTTTTTTGCGACGTTTTTTAATGAAAAATCGGTATCCGCAAGGATACCGATCTTATTTATTTTTAACCTTTGTGTTTCATCGCCGGGAATAAAATCACATCGCGGATTGATGCCGCATTGGCGAACAGCATTGCCAGACGGTCGATTCCCAGTCCTTCACCGGCTGTCGGCGGTAAACCGTGTTCAAGTGCGGTTACAAAATCATCGTCTTTGAACATGGCCTCATCATCGCCGGCTTCTTTCGCGGCAACTTGTGCATCAAAGCGTTCGGCCTGATCTTCGGCATCGTTTAACTCGGAGAAACCGTTGCCGATTTCACGTCCGCCGATAAACAGCTCAAACCGATCGGTTACCTCAGGATTGTCATCATTACGGCGTGCCAGTGGGGAAATTTCCGCTGGGTGTGCGGTTAAAAATGTCGGTTGGATTAAATGATGTTCCGCTACTTCTTCAAAGATTGCGTTGACCAGACTGCCCAAGCCCCAAGATTTCTGTACTTCAATGCCTAATTTGGCGGCGAGCGCTTTTGCCCGTTCCAAATCGTATAAATCTTCTTTCACAATGCCTTGGTCCGCGCCGTATTTTACCACCGCTTCGTGCATGGTAATCCGCTCGAACGGTTTGCCGAAATCAAATTGGTATTCGCCGTAAGGCACCAGCGTCGTGCCCAGAATATCAAGTGCCAGTTTACGCAGCAATTCTTCCGTGTTATCCATTAAATCGTGATAATCGGCATAAGCCTGATAATATTCAATCATAGTGAATTCCGGATTATGGCGCACGGAAACCCCTTCGTTACGGAAATTGCGGTTTAATTCAAACACTCGCTCAAAACCGCCGACGACTAACCGTTTTAAGTAAAGCTCGGGGGCGATACGCAGATACATATCGATATCCAGCGCATTATGGTGGGTGACGAACGGACGTGCCGCCGCGCCGCCGGGAATCACTTGCAACATCGGCGTTTCCACTTCGATAAAGCCTTTATTGATGAAATATTCGCGAATGCCAGCAATTACTTTAGAACGAATAATAAAGGTGCGACGGGATTCTTCGTTGGAAATCAAATCCAAATAACGCTGGCGGTAACGGGTTTCCTGATCGCTTAAGCCGTGGAATTTATCCGGCAGTGGCCGCAGCGCCTTGGTCAGCAGCTGAACGTCATGCACCTTGACGGTTAATTCGTTGGTTTTAGTTTTGAATAATGTGCCTTTCACGCCGACAATATCGCCCAAATCCCAGTTGCCCACATCGTCTTTATAAACGCCGTCCGGCAGGTTATCGCGCGCCACGTAAAGCTGAATACGTCCGCTCATATCTTGCAAGGTAATAAAGGTCGCCTTACCCATGGCACGACGGGTCATGATTCGCCCGGCGACTTTCACATCGGTTTCCTGTGCTTTCAGCGTTTCACCGTCGATAGCGTCATACTGTGCATGCAGATCCTGTGCCAGTACATCGCGACGGAATGTGTTTGGGAACGCGTTGCCTTTTTGACGTAACGCAGTGAGTTTTTCACGACGAACCGCCATTTCACCATGAAAATCAAGTTCTGAGGTTTGTTGTTGTGACATTGTTATGACCTTAAAAAAATATTGGTTTGAATTGATTAGTAGCAGGGGATTTCAGCCTGCCCGTTATGTTTATAATCCTGCTTTTAAGCTGGCTTCGATAAAACGATCCAGATCGCCGTCCAGCACCGCTTGGGTGTTGCGGTTTTCCACCCCGGTGCGCAGGTCTTTAATCCGCGCGTCATCCAGCACATAAGAACGGATCTGACTGCCCCAGCCGATGTCGGACTTGGTGTCTTCCAACGCCTGTTTTTCCGCATTTTTTTTCTGCAATTCCATTTCATACAGCTTGGCTTTCAGCTGTTTCATACATTGATCTTTGTTCTTGTGCTGGGAACGGTCATTCTGACATTGCACCACGATACCGCTCGGAATGTGCGTAATTCGCACCGCACTTTCGGTGCGGTTAACGTGCTGACCGCCGGCGCCGGAGGCGCGATAAACGTCAATGCGCAAATCTGCCGGGTTAATGTCGATATCAATATCGTCGTCGATCTCCGGGTAAACGAATACCGCACTGAAAGAGGTATGCCGGCGATTGTTGGAATCAAACGGACTTTTGCGCACTAAACGGTGAATACCGGTTTCGGTACGCAACCAACCGAAAGCGTATTCGCCGGAAATGCGAACCGTGGCGGATTTAATACCGGCGACATCGCCGTCGGACGCTTCCATTAATTCGGTTTTAAAGCCCTTGCTTTCCGCCCAACGTAAATACATACGCAGCAGCATTTCCGTCCAGTCTTGCGCTTCCGTACCGCCGGAACCAGCTTGCAGATCCACATAACAGTCGGCACTGTCGTGCTGTCCGCTGAACATGCGGCGAAATTCTAGCCCGGCAAGTTTTTGTTCCAGTTCGTCCAGCTCGGCGACGGCTTCATTGAACGTGTCTTCGTCATCGGCTTCGATGGCAAGTTCCAGCAGACCGTCCACATCTTCCAGCCCTTGCTCCAGATTTTTGATCGTATCGACCACCACTTCCAGAGCTGCGCGTTCTTTGCCCAATGCCTGCGCCTTCTCCGGCTGATTCCATACATCGGGTTGTTCCAGCTCCGCGTTGACTTCTTCCAGACGCTCGATTTTTACCTCAAAGTCAAAGATACCCCCGGAGCACCTGAGTACGCTCGGCGAGGTCGGCAATTTTATTTTTAACCGGGTTAATTTCAAACATAAAAAAAGATTTCCGTTAAGATAATTAAGCGCCAAATTATATGCTATTTCAGGAAAATTTAATAGAGGCGGCGAAGAATTCCTTTGTCCCGGTCGGCTTGTTAGCGGTTGCAGCGTTGTGCATTGCGACCGCTGGGATCAGCGGCGATGGAACGGGTGGCAAAAGTGCTTTACCGAATTAGCTTGTTTTGTCCGATTGTGATAAAATTCGGCGGCCTTTTAATTTTAGGATGTTGCATTAGGAAATTATAATTATGAAAAAAATATTGACCGCACTTTCACTTGCTTTGTTGTCTTTGGGAGCAAATGCCGACGAAACGGCGATTAAAACACAATTGAACAAACTCGGCGCGTCCGAGATTGAAATTAAATCTTCTCCGATTAACGGATTGAAAACCGTGATCACCAATGAAGGCGTCTTTTATATTTCCGAGGACGGTCGTTATGTGCTGCAAGGGCAACTTTATGAGCTGACGGATAAAGGGCCGGTGGATTTAAGCGGACGAATGCTGGTGGATAAATTAAACGCTTATCAACACGAAATGATTGTCTATCCGGCTGGCAATCCTAAGCATACGGTCACCGTGTTTATGGACATTACCTGCCATTACTGCCATTTATTACATCAGCAAATTAAAGAATATAATGATTTAGGCATTACTGTGCGTTATCTGGCGTTTCCACGCAGCGGTTTAAACAATAATACGGCGAAACAAATGGAAGCGATCTGGACGGCGAAAGATCCGGTATTTGCACTCAATGAAGCGGAAAATGGCAATTTACCGCAGGAATTGAAAACCCCGAATATGGTGAAAAAGCATTATGAACTGGGCGTGCAGTTCGGCGTGCGCGGCACACCGAGCATTATCACCGAAAGCGGCGAGGTAATCGGCGGCTATCTGGAACCGAAAAAATTATTAGAGGTATTGGAAGGGAAATAGTTTTCAGCCGGAATTCAAGGATTAACTCAAGCTGTGAATAAAGTGATTCAACGTCGTTTGGTGCCGCAGGGCGCGCCTGTCTGCGAGCATCCTTTACTGGATCGACTGTACCGTGCCCGGCGGGTGAAAAACGCGCAGGAATTGGACCGCACTTTAAGCGCGCTACTGCCGCCGGATTTATTGCTCGGGATGGAAAATGCGATAAATTTATTGGTGCAGGCGCGTGAGACGCAACAAAAGATCGTGATTGTCGGGGATTTTGATGCCGACGGTGCCACCAGTACCGCGCTGAGTGTGCTGGCGTTGCGCCGGCTGGGGTTTACGGCAGTGGATTATCTGGTGCCGAATCGCTTTGAGCAGGGATACGGTCTGAGCGTAGCAGTGGCGCAGGCGGCATTGGATAGGCTGGTGGAGCTGCTGATTACGGTGGATAACGGTGTGTCCTCTTGCGACGGTGTGGCGTTTTTGAAACAGCGCGGGGTCAAGGTCATTGTGACCGATCACCATTTGCCCGGCGATATATTGCCGCCGGCGGATGCCATCGTCAATCCGAATTTATCGCAGTGCGGGTTTCCCTCCAAATCTTTAGCCGGTGTCGGCGTAGCGTTTTATGTGATGCTGGCGTTGCGGGCAAAATTGCGCGATTTAGGTTTTTTTAGCGCACAATCGCAGCCGAATTTTACCGAATTGCTGGATCTGGTGGCGCTGGGAACTATCGCCGATGTAGTGCCGTTGGATCAGAATAATCGGATTTTGGCCTATCAAGGTTTGCAGCGGATTCGTGCTGAACGCTGCCGTTGCGGTATTCGCGCACTGGCGGAAGTGGCGAATCGGGATATTCGCCGTTTTACCGCCTCGGATCTGGGCTTTTCCGTCGGCCCGCGCCTGAATGCGGCGGGACGGCTGGACAATATGTCGGTCGGCGTGGAGCTGCTGCTGGCAGAAGATATGCAGACTGCGAGAGCCTTAGCGCTGGAACTGGACGGGCTGAATCAAACCCGCAAGGAAATTGAACAGGGCATGAAACTGGAGGCGTTGGAAATTTGCCGTAATCTGACCGCACTTAAGCGGGATTTACCGCTCGGCATTGCATTGTATCAGGCGGACTGGCATCAGGGCGTGCTGGGGATATTGGCATCGCGCCTGAAAGATCAGTTTCACCGCCCGGTTATTGCGTTTGCGCAGGACCAACCGGGGGTTCTAAAAGGATCGGCGCGTTCTGTTGACGGTTTGCATATTCGTGATACGCTGGAACGTATTCATTCCCGCCACCCGCAAATGATCCTGAAATTCGGCGGTCATGCGATGGCGGCGGGGTTGAGCATTAAAGAGGCGCTGTTTGCACAATTTCAGCAGGCGTTCAATCAGGTGGTATGTGATATGCTGGATGCGGAACAACTGCGCGGTGTGGTATGGACCGACGGCGAGTTAAACGTCGGCTTTATGAATTTGGAAACGGCGGAAGCCTTAAAACAGGCAGGACCTTGGGGGCAGGCTTTTCCGGAACCCTTGTTCGACGGTGAGTTTCGTGTGCTGCAACAGCGTCTGGTCGGCGAACGGCATCTGAAAATGATGGTGGAACCGGCACAGGGCGGACCGCTGCTGGATGCTATCGCATTTAATGTGGATACCCGCTGTTATCCTGATCTTTCCATTAAAAATGCGAAATTGGCATATAAATTAGATATTAATGAATACCGCGGTAATCGTACCATTCAGTTATTAGTGGATTATATTGAGCCGATGGCAGGTTAACGGAAATGAAACGAATTGGGTTTTGGCTAATGTTTTTTCTTCTGTGCGGTGCGGCTTATGCTGACAACGGCCAGACAGCCGCGGCGCCGAATGGCGAACAGCCGCCTACATTGCGGATTACCCAATTTAAAGATGGGCGGGATTATTTTTCTTATCAGGAACCGCTTCCGCAGCCGGCGCGCAGTGATAAAAAAATTTTGATCCAGTTCTTTTTTGATTATGATTGTCGTGTCTGCTCATTGGCGCAGGATATTCTAACCCTCTACAGCCAAATTAATGCGGATAAAGTGATTTTGCTTGAAAGCCCGGTGGCAACGGAAAAAGCCAACGCCGGTGCGACGGTTTTTTTCACTTTGCAGGCATTACAGGCCGGTAGCGTGTCGGATTTATTACTGTTTGAAAGTTCAGAAAAACCGCGTTTTATTGAGCTTTCCCAATTCCCCGCACTGATTGGCTGGTTACAGGCACAAAACGTGGATACCGAAGCCTTTAAAAAACTGTATGCTTCCGCCGAAATACGCGCCAAGGTGCGCGATGCAATTAAAATGACCGAAGATTACGGCGTGTTTACTTATCCTTATGTGATTGTGGGCGGCAAATACGTATTGACCGCAAGCACCTTATATAATGACGATTACAGCTTCGCGGTACTGGATTTTTTAATGACAAAACTCACACAAGGAAAATAATGATGAAAATCGGAATTGTCGGTGCGATGGCGCAGGAAGTTGAAATCTTATCTTCTCTTATGACGGAGAAAAGCGTGACCCATATCGCCGGCTGTACCATTTATCAAGGGCAGATTCACGGCAAATCTGTGGCATTGCTGCAATCGGGCATCGGCAAAACGGCGGCGGCAATGGGCACTACGGCACTGTTGCAGCTAACCGCACCCGATGTGGTAATTAATACCGGGTCGGCGGGCGGTGTCGCGCCGGGGTTGCAAGTAGGAGATATTGTGATTTCCAATGAAACCGCGTATCACGATGCCGATGTAACCGCTTTCGGTTATGTTAAAGGGCAGTTGCCGGGTTGCCCGCCGACCTTTACCTCCGACCAAAAACTGACTATGTTGGCAGCGCAGGCGGCGGAAAATCAAGGGCTACGGGTAAGGTTTGGGCTGATTTGTTCCGGCGACAGCTTTATTCACGGCGGTGAGGCGCTGGCGCGGATTAAAGCGGATTTTCCACAAGTTATGGCGGTAGAAATGGAAGCTGCCGCAATCGCGCAGGTTTGTCATGCGTTTGCGTTGCCGTTCGTGGTGGTGCGTGCCGTTTCCGATACGGGCGACGGCGCAGCCGGCATGTCCTTTGAAGAATTTCTGCCTTTAGCCGCACAGCGTTCATCGGCAATGGTCTTAGCGATGCTGGATGCGCTGGCGTAAACCGTCATGAAAAGTGCGGTTATTTTAACCGCACAAAATTAACCCCACTGTGTTGTAACAGGGTGTTCATCAAATCATTATCCTGTTCGAAATGACGGCATTTACCTTTTAACTGAATTAATTGAATTCTCAGATGATCCAATTCATGAATGCGTTTCGCCACTTCTTTAATATGCCGATCCAACAGGGCATTGATTTCTCGCTCCTGCGTTTTACTGGCATGCTGCGGGTTAAGCAGCATTTTGATTTCTTTCAGCGAAATATCCAGACTGCGGCAGTAACAAATAAAGGAAAGGCGCTTTAGATGTTCGTCCGTATAAAGGCGAAAATTGCCGCTTGTCCGTTCCGCCGGTTCAATTAATCCCTGTTTTTCATAAAAACGCACGGTTTCTACGCTACAGCCGACAACGGCGGCTAACTGACCGATTTTCATTTTTTGTTAAATCCCCTTGACCCTGAAGTTACTTCATACTTTATCATAATACCCACAATATAAAAAAGGAGAAATAATGATGCAAAAAACAGCTGTATTTTTAACCGCACTTTTTACCGCGGCAATGACAAACGCGCACAATGTCTGGCTTGAACCGGTCGGTAGTGATGGCGGGCAATATGTGATCAAATTCGGTCATGAGGAAACGGAAAGTTATCCGCAAAGCAAATTAAAAGCGGTGCGTCTGTTGGATGGCAAGGGCCAATTGCGTAACGCGGATGTAACCTTTAAACAGGGCGAAGCCTATTTCACCGCGCCCAATACGTCTGTTGTTTTTGTGCGTTTTGATAACGGTGTATGGTCGAAACTGGCAAACGGTAAATATGTGGAGAAAACCAAACAACAGGCGCCGGGTGCGGTGTTGAGTATTAATCCGCTAAAATTCGGCAAAGCGGTATTGGTTTGGGATGAGCAGGCCTATAAAGCGCATAATATGGATTATGAACTGATTCCACAGAGTAAACCGAAAGCCGGGCAGCCGCTGGATATTTTGGTGTTGGTAAAAGGCAAACCGGCGCACGGCGTAAAAGTCGGTTTAGGCGAAGATCATCCGTTTAATCTGACTAATGAAAAAGGCATCGCGCAATTCACCCCTAAAGCGGGCTACAATAAAGTCTGGGCGGAATTTGATGAACCGGTGGCGGAAAACCCTGACTACAACGAACGCAGTATTGAATATATGCTGACTTTTGATGTGAAATAATGAAAATACGGGTATTTTTAACCGCACTTTGTGCGTTGTTGGGCGCTCAATCGGTATTTGCTCACAGCCTGTATCTGTTCGCCCAATATGACGGGCGGACGGTTTCCGGCAAAGCCTATTATTCGGATATGACGCCTGCGGCGGAAACCTATCTGGAAATTCTTCAACTCGGACAGACGGCACCGTTGCTCGAGGGCAAAACCGACAGCGAAGGGCGTTTTTCCTATGCGTTAGACAGTGAAGGTACGCTTAAAGTTGTGGTGGAAGGCGAGGAGGGGCATAAAGCTGCCGTGGTTGCCGACAGAATATCGCCGCAAACGGCAAATCACGGAGATAATGATTTGATGCTGGTGCGTGAAGATATCGCCAAGCTGAAAGATAAAATTTATCTGCACGATATTCTCGGTGGGATCGGTTATATTTTGGGCGTTATCGGTATTTGGGCGTTATACCGGGCGGACAGTCTGAATCGTAAAACGCAAGTTAAGGACAACTAATATGCATTTATCGGAAGGAGTGTTGCATACGCCGGTGCTGCTCGGCGGTGCGCTGATTGCTATCGGCGGTGTGATACTCGGTTTGCGCCGAATTGAACCGCAGCGATTGCCGCTCACTGCGCTGTTTGCCGCCGCTTTTTTTGTTGCCGGCACCATTCATGTGCCGGTGGGGATCGGCAGTGTGCATCTGATTTTAAACGGCATGGCGGGGCTGTTTCTAGGTTGGGCGGTGTTTCCGGCTTTTTTTATTGCACTGGTGCTACAGGTGCTACTGTTTTCTTTCGGCGGATTTGCCGTATTGGGCGTGAATTTATGCGTCATGGCGTTTCCGGCGCTGTGTGTGCATATGTTATTTGCCAATCGACTTGAGCGCGACCATTCCCGCCGCACTCAAATCGCCGCCGGTATTGGTGCCGGCGTGATCGGTGTCGGCGGTGCAGCATTGCTGGTATCACTAGTGTTGGCACTGGACGGCGGCAAAGATTATACCGATTTGATCATGTTACTGATCATATCGCATATCCCGGTTTTTGTTATCGACAGTATCGTTAGCGTTGGGGTGATCCTATTGCTGCATAAAATGTATCCGGCGGTACTAAGTGCGGTGAAATGAAAATTTCCGCCGTTTTTCAACCGCACTTACGGCTGATTTATGTGTTTTTGTGGGGATTAGCGGTCAGCGCGTTGCAGCATATTTCGCTGCTGGTCGGTTTAAATCTGGCGGTGTTCGTTGCGCTGTCGATTGCGCTAGCGGCAAATGGTAAATCGGTTATCCGCTACATCGGGCACTGGCTAAAACTGAACCTGTTTACTCTGTTGATATGGCTGACGTTAAGCTGGAAACTCAGTGAGCAGGGTATTGTGCCGAATCCGACGGGCATTCGGCTGGCGCTGCTGATCAGTTTGCGCTTTAATCTGATTCTGGGGTCGACACGGCTGCTGTTGATTGATATGAACGAAAGCCTGTTGCTACAGGCGTTGTGTCGTTTGCCGTTGCCGGCGAAGCTGCTCCATCTGTTTGTGCTGACCGTGCGTTATATCGCGGTATTGGGCGAAGTGCATAAAAATATGGACAGAGCTATGCGCGCACGCGGGTACCGAGCAGGATTTAACCGCAGAACGCTTTTTCTGGCGGCGCAGCGGGTCGCTTTATTATTAATTCATGCGCTGATTAAGGCTGAAAAAACGGAAATGGCGCTGAAAGCACGCGGATTTCAACTGTATGATGTGAAAACGAAAGATAAATCCTCATGAATGTTCTTGAAGTCAGCCAATTACGGCTGGTACGCGACCGGCGCGTAATTATTGATAACCTTTCTTTTGTACTGCCATCGCATCAACGCCTGTTTTTGCAGGGTGATATCGGCAGCGGTAAATCAACCTTACTGCATAGTTTGCTCGGCTTTACGCCGGGGCAGCAAGGGGAGATCCGCTGGTTTGGGCGTGCCTGTCGGCAGGAAAAGGATTTCGCACCGTTGCGCGGCAAAGTCGGTCTTTGTTTTCAACATGCCGGCGACCAACTGTTCGGCCCGACAGTGCTTGATGACGTGGCGTTCGGGCCGCTGAATCAGGGGCTGGATAAAGCACAGGCATACCGACTGGCCTTACAGCAGTTAGAACGCTTGAATATTACGGGATTAAAAGATCGCTCGGTCAACACCCTGTCCGGCGGCGAGCAAAATTTTACCGCGCTGGCGGGCGTGCTGGCGATGCGACCTCGGGTTTTGTTGTTGGATGAACCCACCAACGGACTGGATGCTAAAAATATCGCAAAATTGACCGCACTTTTGCGCGAGTTACAACTTCCGATGTTGATTGCCTCACATGATATGCGATTTAGCGAAGTGCTGGCGGATGCCTGTCTGTATTTAGCGAATGATAACGAAGATTAAAATAACGATCCCGCGTTTTGCGTGCGGTTCGTTATTTGATGGCTAAGGAGCCGACTTCGTATCATTTTGTTTTAGGCTTGTAGCGGCTGATTTCCATCAGAGGGAAAAAGTAAAAACGTGCGGTTTTTTGACCGCACTTGTGTGTACTATTTGTGGTGCGAAGGACAATGCGTGTTCGGCGATTGCCCTTGTGATTTAGATTTATTGTGCATTCTTAGCCGGTTTATCTTGCGGCAAAATTAGATTCAAAATCAACGCCAGTAATGAACCGACGGTAATTCCTGAACCCAGCACCTCTTTGAAAAAGTGCGGCAGTTTATCCAATAATTCCGGGCGGGTGGTGACCGCCAGCCCGCAGCCGATAGAAATGGCGATAATCAATCCGTTGCGTTTGCTGCGTTCAATGCTGTCCAGCATTTGAATACCCGCCGCGATAATCATGGCGAACATCATTAACCCCGCACCGCCTAACACCGGCAGCGGAATGGACACAATCAAAGCGCCGAATACCGGAAACAGACCGGCAAGGGCAAGCAACCCGCCGGTAAACGCTACCACATAACGGCTGGCAACGCCGGTTAAGGAAATGACGCCGATATTCTGCGAGAAAGAGGAAAACGGCGTGGTAGACATAATCGCCGCCAGTGCGGAGCCCAACCCGTCGCACAATACACCGCCGCGTAAATGCTTGCCGGTGATTTCGGTTTTAGTGGCGTTGCCCAAGGCCAAGAAATTGCCGCTGGATTCGACAATCGTCACCAGATAGGCGATAGACATACCGATAATGCCGGCGATAGGAAATTCCAGACCGAAGTGCAGCGGTTGCGGCAGGGCGAAAACCTGTGCCTGTTTTACTCCTGCAAAGCTAACCCAGCCTAGCGCCAGCGCGACGATATAGCCGGTCAGCATACCGATAACAATAGCGGCCGCCGAGAAAATCCCTTTGCCCCATTGCACCAGAATGACCACGATAATCAGCACGAAACTTGCCATCATTAGATTTTCCGGGGTGGCGTAATTGGCATCACCGCGCTGACCGCCGGCAAACCAGTCCACCGCAACCGGAATCAGGCTCAGCCCGATCATCATCACAACGGTGCCGGTTACCACCGGCGGAAACAGTTTGCGGATATAAGGCATAAAAAAACTGCCGATAATCATCACCAGCGAACCGACCAACGAGGCGCCGAGAATGCCGGCCACACCGGATTCGCTGAACCCGATAGCCAGCGCGGCGGCGACAAAGGTGAAACTGGTGCCCATAACACTGGGCAGACGAATACCGATCGGCCCGAGTCCGCGACATTGAATAATCGTGACCACGCCGGAAATCAGCAGTGCGGCATTGACCAAGGTGATCGTATCCTCGGTCGGCAGTTGCAAAACATTGCCGATTACCAGCGGCACCGCGATAATACCGCCCAGTGCGGCTAATAAATGCTGAGCGGCTAATAGCAATGTTAAACCGAACGGCGGTTTGTCTTCGACGGAATAAAGCAGATTCGTGTTCATAATTTCCCTTGAGATGATAAAAAGATGGCGAATTATACTGTAATTTCAGGCTTAAGCAAACGGTTGCTCAGATAAGCGAAAGTGCGGTTAAAAATTTTCGTTTTTTCCACCGCACTTTCGGTTAGTTTATCCGACGATTAGGCCGCCAGTAATGTCGGCAAGCGGTACAAGGCGTAGCAAAATACCGCCAAAATAAAGCTAAGAATACCTTTTTCAATGCCGGTTAGTTTTAATTTATGATGGAAACGACAGTTGGAATACAAAAACAGCAGAATGCCCGGCACATACAGCACCGCGGACAACAGTAAATATTGCAATCCCGCCGCGTATAAAATCCACAATCCGTATAGCGTTGCCATAAAACCGGTCAGTTTGATGTACCAAGCCGCCTTTTGTCGTATTGACAGTTTCAGCAGGTAGGCGCCGATCAATAAATACGGCACCAGAATCATTGAGGTGGAAATGAGCAACAAGGTTTCGTAGCTTTTGCCGGTCATCAATACCAGCAGCAAACAAAGTTGCACCACCAAACCGGTGAACCATAAGGCGTTAATCGGCACATCGTTGCAGTTGAGTTTATTTAAAATCTGCGGGAAAGCGCCGTGTTTTGCGCCACGGTAAGGCACTTCGGCGCAATACATCGTCCAGCTGATGTAAGAAGCCAGTACGGAGACAATCAGACAAACAGTAATGATGATTTTACCGCTTGCACCGATCATCGCATTTAACAGTCCCGCCATGGACGGATTGGACATGCCGGCAATAATTTCGCGCGGTAAGATACCGAGAGACAGCAAGGTAATCGCCACATAAAGCACTAAGGCGATGCTGATCCCCAGCACCGTGGCAAGTCCTACATCGCTTCTTTTCTTGGCATGGGAAGACAGCACCGCCGCGCCTTCCACGCCGGTGAACACCCATAGCGTGATCAGCATGGTGTGTTTAACCTGATCGGTAACCGAAACATTCAAGCTGGCGCCTTGCATATCCTGCATGAACGTCTGCGGTGAAAAATAATATAACGCCAGTACAATAAATAAGATTAGCGGAAAAACCTTGACCACCGTGGCGAGCAAATTCACGGCGGCGGCTTCTTTGATGCCGCGCGCGATCAGAATATGCACCAGCCATAAGATGAGCGAAGAACCGATAAAAGCGGCGAAGGTGTTGCCTTGTCCGAATAAAACGGCATTTTCGCTGTCGGTAAAGGTACCGATTCCCTCGAATGCCACAACCAGATAGCCGACAATGCCGATAGTGGCGCACAGCCAATACCCCCAAGCGGAGATAAAGCCCATCAGATCGCCGAATCCTTCACGCGCATAGGTATAGATGCCGCCGTCCAGTTCGGGTTTTAAGCGGGAAATATAAAAGAAGGATAAACCGAGGAAGATAATACCGATGCCGGTAATCAACCAACCGATCAGTAAGGCTTCGGCACCGGCGACGGCAGCCATATTTTGCGGCAGGCTGAAAATGCCGGAACCGATCATGGAACTGAGCACCAGCGCGGTAAGGGAGATTAAACCGATTTTTTTATTAGACATAGTCGCTTTCCTGTTATAAGCATAAAAATTGCGCAAACGGCGATCGCCTTTCTTCTATTGGCATAAAAGTCGGGCAAAGAGAAATGCGCCGAATAAATCACGGATAGCGATTTGTTCGGGTAAATCTATTGTGTCGGTTGCATTATTTAAGATTCTGGGATAATGCTTTGATATGCTCAAGCCCGATGCCGCAGCAACCGCCGATGATGCTTGCGCCCGCATTTATCCATTGTGTCGCCCAATTTAAATACGCCTGCGGATCGAGGTCTTTGCGCACTTCGTCTAAGCCGTCATTGGCGGTATTTTCCTGTTGTGAGGCAAAGGCATTGGCATAGGCGCCGAGGCGAATCTGTTCCGCTTGCAAGTGATGTAACGTTTGTCGGGTAACGTGCAAGGCCGGTTCAATCACTTCCGGTTGGCAGCAATTAAACAAAATGGCGTCAACACCTAATTCTGCCATTTTTTCCACCGCACTTTGCACCGTTTCGCCCGAACGCAGCTGCGGTGTCGGCGTCGGTTCGTCGTCTTTCAACGTAAACGAAACCCAAAACGGGCGATTATCCGGCAGCAGCGGTTTAACGGTTTGCGGTTCGATAATGCTGCTTTGGGTTTCACACAGCCACAGATCCACATAGGGCGCCAAACCGTCGATAATCGGTCGGGCGATTTCTTCCACCCGTTCAGGGCGGAACAAATCCGGGCGATAAGAACCGAATAACGGCGGCAATGAACCGGCGATTTGTGTGGTCAAAATGCCTGAATTTTTTACCGCACTTTGGGCTAGCCGTCCGGCGAGTTGCGCCAGCATTTTGCCGTCGGCATGAAAACGTTGCTCACCGATATGAAAAGGCACCACGGCATAACTGTTAGTGGTGATGATTTGTGCGCCGGCGGCAATAA
Source organism: Haemophilus massiliensis (assembly GCA_000752995.2). Taxonomy (GTDB): domain Bacteria; phylum Pseudomonadota; class Gammaproteobacteria; order Enterobacterales; family Pasteurellaceae; genus Necropsobacter; species Necropsobacter massiliensis_B. Next base: position 678,953 of record LM994636.1, read on the forward strand.
AGTTTTCATGCACCTGCCGCACGGCGCTCGGTTGCTCATATAGCGACAGCGCCGACCATTCCGGCTGGCGGAACGGCGCATTCAGGCGCATTAATTCACGGCTCATACCGCCGTCGAGGAGAGTGATTGTCATTGCTGTATTTTCCTGACTGTATTAAATATGATATATCGCGACCTTGCTTGAGTTGCAACAGGCTTGCTTTATTGTTCGGATACAAAAGAGCGACCTGTTCAAACGGTGTAGATAAAGACCTTAATTATTAGCAAACGTTATCGACGGTAAAAAAACACCGCACGCAGCCTTGAACGGCAAAGTGCGGTGTGTTTTTGGCGATTTTTCTGCACAAACCCAAAAGCAAGGCAACGATTTAAACATTAAACCGGAAGTGCATAACATCGCCGTCTTGGACGATATAATCTTTTCCTTCCAACCGCCATTTGCCCGCTTCTTTGGCGCCGTTTTCGCCTTTATATTGAATAAAATCCCGATAGGCGATGACTTCGGCGCGGATAAAACCTTTTTCAAAATCGGTGTGGATAACTGCTGCGGCTTTTGGCGCGGTGGCGCCGACGGAAACTGTCCACGCGCGCACTTCTTTCACCCCGGCGGTGAAATAGGTTTGCAGATTCAACAGCGCATATCCGGCGCGAATCACACGGTTCAAGCCCGGTTCTTCAATGCCTAAATCTTGCAGGAAGTCGGTTTTTTCATCGTCGTCCAGCTCGGCGATTTCGGCTTCAATTGCCGCACATACCGGCACTACTACGGCGCCTTCACGCTCGGCGATTTCACGCACGCGATCCAGATACGGATTGTTTTCAAAACCGTCCTCGTTGACATTGGCGATATACATGGTCGGTTTTAGGGTCAGGAAATTGTAGCTTTTAATCGCCTGTAATTCCTCTTTATCCAGCCCGATGGAACGAATCATGCCAGCATTTTCCAATACCGGCAGAATTTTTTCCATGATCGCAAGCTCGAATTTCGCCTCTTTATCACTGCCCTTGGCGCGTTTTTGCAAGCGTTGGATAGCGCGTTCGCAGCTGTCCAAATCCGCCAATGCCAGTTCGGTATTAATGGTGTCAATATCTTCCGCCGGATCGATTTTGCCCGCGACATGTACGATATCGTCATTTTCAAAACAGCGTACCACATGGCCGATAGCGTCCGTTTCGCGGATATTGGCTAAGAATTTATTGCCCAGTCCCTCGCCTTTACTGGCGCCGGCGACTAAGCCTGCAATATCGACGAATTCCATCGTGGTCGGCAAAACGCGCTCAGGTTTTACGATATCCGCCAGCGCGTCTAAACGTGAATCCGGCATCGGCACAACACCGGTATTCGGTTCGATCGTGCAAAACGGGTAGTTCGCCGCTTCAATACCGGCTTTGGTCAACGCATTAAAAAGGGTTGATTTGCCTACATTCGGTAAGCCTACGATACCGCATTTAAATCCCATAATATTTTCCTTTCATTTTTATTTATGCTTTAAAACTGTTTAATCGGTTGGTGGCTTTAGTGATGCCTTCGCGCATTAAAATACCCACACAGAGTGCAGCTTCGTCTAAGACTTTGTCGATAAGCAGCCGATCTGCTGGCGCGGGTTTGCTCAGTACATAAGCGGAAACCAAATTTTTGTCGCCCGGATGACCGATGCCGATTCTTAACCGATAGAAATTTTTATTGTTACCGAGCTGGGCGATGCTGTCGCGCAAGCCGTTATGCCCGCCATGTCCGCCGCCCAATTTGATTTTAGCCACACCCGGCGGTAAATCCAGTTCATCGTGAATAATCAGGATCTCCTCCGGTTTAATTCGATAAAATGTCGCCACTGCGCCCACCGCTTTGCCGCTGAGATTCATAAAGGTCGAAGGCACTAAAAACCGCACTTCCTGTCCGTCGATAAGGGCGCGTGCGGTTTTGCCGAAGAATTTATTATCTTCTTTTAAGCTGAAATTAAATTGTCGCGCTAAGCGGTCAATCAGCCATTCGCCGGCGTTATGGCGGGTCTCGGCGTATTTATTGCCCGGGTTGCCCAGCCCGACAATTAATTTGATTTCTGACATCAGTCTGCTTCCATAAGCTGAAAATAGTGGGGTATTGTAGCGGAAAAAGGCGGGCGGCTCTAGTCCCTTTCCGACAAATGATATTTCCAACGCATGTACGGATACGTTGATTAACACGCCGGATTTGACCGGGTTTTAATCAGACAATGCATGCTTGCGATCGGCATTTCGTTGATTAAAGGTTATAACGCCAGTACCAGGACACCGGATAAAATCAGTATCGAACCGATAATCAGCTTGCTGCTGAGCGGTTCGCCTAACAGGACGACGCCTAGAATAATGGCGATTACCACGCTAAGTTTATCAATCGGTGCCACCCAGGATGCGGGCGCCAGTTGCAGCGCGCGGTAATAACACAGCCAAGATAAGCCGGTGGCAACGCCGGACAGCAGTAAAAATGTCATCGGGCGGGTAGCGATATGCTGCGGTAGCTGCCACTCATTGCGCATGGTGACAATGCCGCCGGCAACGAATAACACGACGATGGTGCGGATAAAAGTTGCCAGATTACTGTTCATTCCCTCTACCCCGAGTTTGCCGAAAATCGCGGTAAGACCGGCAAAGAACGCCGAGCCGACCGCAAACCATAACCAATTCATAAGTTTTCCTTATTTTTGTGACCGTACTTTTTCGCTATAATAGCAGAGTTTTTTTAACTGTATAATAGCGATTGCCATGCCACGTGTGAATCAAAGTGCGCTGGTGCCTTATAGTGCCGCGCAAATGTATGCTTTAGTCAATGATTACGAACGCTATCCGGAATTCCTGCCGGGCTGCATTGCCGCCCGCACCGTCACGCCGAATCCGCAGGAACTGACAGCGGAACTTACCATCAGCAAAGCGGGGATCAGTCAGCGTTTTACCACCTGCAATCGGATGACGCCGAACCGCGATATTAGTATGCGTTTGGTGGAAGGGCCGTTTCGTTTTTTGCACGGTCAATGGATCTTTGAGGAACTTGATGAACAATGCTGTCAAATTTCTCTACATTTAGAATTTGAGTTTGCTAATCCGATTATTGCACTGGCGTTCGGACGCATTTTCACCCATTTAACGGGCAAAATGGTGGATGCGTTCAAACAACGGGCGAAAGCGATCTACCAATAAGGAGCTTGTGATGTCACAGATAAACATTGAAATCGCCTATGCCTTTCCCGATCATTATTATTTAAAACGTTTTCAGGTGGATGCGGGCACCAGCGTGCAGACGGCTATTTTACAATCCGGTGTGTTGCAGCAATTTACCGAAATTGATTTGCGTGAAAATAAGGTCGGGATTTTCAGTCGCCCGGCAAAGCTGACCGATCCGCTGCAAGACGGCGATCGGATTGAAATTTATCGTCCGTTGTTGGCTGATCCGAAAGATATTCGCCGTAAGCGGGCGGAACAGCAGCAACAAGCGCAGCAGGCGCGGAAGCAAGCGGAAAAACTGGCGACAAAAGCTGCCAAAGCGGCGCAAAAGGAGGCGCAAAATGACTAATTTCTGTTTACCCGAATCCATTACGCCGGCAATCTTTTTGCGCGATTACTGGCAGAAAAAACCGCTGCTGATCCGTAACGGATTGCCGCAGATTGTCGGTCAGTTTGAACCGCAGGATATTATTGAACTAGCACGCAGCGAGGATGTCACCGCCCGTTTGCTTAAGCAGTATGGCGAAGATAATTGGACGCTGACGCTCAGCCCGCTGGCGGAGGCGGATTTTGCCGAGCTGCCGCCGCAGTGGAGCGTACTGGTGCAGAATATGGAACAGTGGTCAACGGAATTGGGGCAGCTTTGGCAGGCGTTCGGTTTTATCCCGCAATGGCAGCGCGACGATATTATGGTCTCTTACGCGCCACGAGGCGGTTCAGTCGGCAAACATTACGATGAATATGATGTTTTTTTAGTGCAAGGCTATGGTCATCGGCGCTGGCAGCTGGGCAAATGGTGCGCTCCCGATACCGAGTTTAAGCCGAATCAGCCGATCCGTATTTTTGACGATATGGGCGAGTTGGTACTGGATGAAGTAATGGCTCCGGGGGATGTGCTATATATTCCGTCGCGTTTATCTCATTACGGAGTGGCGCAGGATGATTGTCTGACCTTTTCTTTCGGACTGCGCTATCCGAACCTGACGGACTTATTGGAAAACCTCAATAAAAGATTGGTTCAGCAACATTCCGATATTGATTTGAGCGAGTTTGCGATCCCGCTACGTTTGCGCCCGTCGGTGCAGCAATGCGGCGAACTTGAGCCGACAATGGTGGCGGAAATGAAACGACAACTGTTGGCAGCGTTGGCGGATTCGCCGCAGTTTGATCGTCTGTTCCAACAGGCTGTCGCCATGGCGGTCAGTACGCGTCGCTATGAATTGCTGCCGACTGAAGAAATGTTCGAGCCGGAACAAGTGCGGTCATTTTTAGCGCAGGAAAACGGCGTACTGGTACAGGATAACAACTGTAAACTGATTTATACGCAGCAACCGCTACGGGTTTATGCCAACGGCGAATGGCTGGATGAACTCAGTCCGTTGGAGGCGCAGATTTTAAAACGGCTGGCGGACGGCGTCCGCCTTACTTGGCAAGATATTTTGGCACTGGCGACACAAACACAGGAAAAAACGCAAGAAAAAGAGACCGCACTTGTATTACTGACGGATAGCATTTGTAACTGGCTGGATGACGGCTGGGTGTTATTGGACGATTAATAATGAACGAAGCAAATATTTATTCCGTTTCACAGCTGAATCAGTCGGTACGTCAATTGTTGGAAGGGCAGCTCGGGTTAGTTTGGTTAAGCGGTGAAATTTCCAATTTCAGCCAGCCGGTATCCGGTCACTGGTACCTTACTCTAAAAGATGAAAACGCACAGGTGCGTTGTGCCATGTTTCGGATGAAAAATCTGCGTGTAACGTTTCGTCCGCAAAACGGCATGCAGGTGCTGGTACGGGCGAATGTGAGTTTATACGAACCGCGCGGTGATTATCAGCTGATAATCGACAGCATGCACCCTGCCGGTGAGGGCTTGCTGCAACAGCAGTTTGACGCACTGAAAATGAAACTGGCGGCGGAAGGTTTGTTTGCGCAGAATCTGAAAAAAAATCTACCGCACTTTTGTCGTGCTGTCGGCATCGTTACTTCATCCACCGGAGCCGCATTGCAGGATATTCTGCATATTTTGCAGCGTCGTGATCCGGGCTTGCGCGTGGTGATTTATCCCACCGCGGTGCAAGGTAAAGAAGCAACGGCGGAAATTGTGCGCACCATTGAGCTGGCAAATCAACGGCGGGAAGTAGATGTATTGATTGTCGGACGTGGCGGCGGATCGCTGGAGGATTTATGGTGCTTTAATGAAGAAGCGGTGGCGCGGGCGATTTTTCATTCTGCGCTGCCGGTAATCAGTGCCGTCGGACATGAAACCGATGTGACGATTGCCGATTTTGTCGCTGATTTGCGCGCCCCGACACCTTCCGCCGCGGCCGAACTGGTGAGCCGCGATCAACAGGAATTACAGCGGCGCATTCAGGACAAGCGGCAACGATTGGAAATGGCGTTCGATCGCCTGTTCGGACAACAGCGTCAGATATTGGAGCAGCTTTTACTGCGTTTACAACACCAGCATCCGCATACTCGGCTGCAATTGCGCCGGCGTGAAATGCAACAGTGTGAGCAACGCCTGCATGCGGCAATCATACGTTTGATGGAAAAAAAATGCCATTATCTGACCGCACTTTGCGAGCGCTTGGATAACAATCCGCTGCCTTACCGGTTACGGCAACGGCATCAGGATATTGCTCAGCTACAGGTGCGGTTGAATCTGGCGGCGGAAAAACATCTTGCTCGGAACCGGCATCGGATTGCTGCATTATGCGGTAAATTGGATGGGCTTAGCCCGCTGAAAGTGCTGGCGCGCGGTTATTCTATCGCCTATAACGCACAGGGCGTTGCCGTTACCCATGCCGTACAGGTGACTATCGGCGAACTTCTTACTACTCGCCTGCAACAAGGCAGCGTGCAAAGCCGGGTGGAAGCGGTTAGCGATAAATAGGCATAAAAAAGTGCGGTCAAAAATCGGCGTTTTTCCGCACTTGTACGCATTTATTGATCGGACTGCGCCGTTAGCCGCGCGCTGCGTTTTTCATAATTCGATCTTTGGTCAGCCGCCATTCACGCTCTTTAATATCTTCCCGTTTGTCGTGCTGTTTTTTGCCCTTTGCCAAACCGATTTTGACTTTTGCCCAAGCGCCTTTCCAGTATAAGGCAAGGGCGACGATGGTGAAACCGTCGCGGTTGGCTTTGCCGAATAAGGACGCCAGTTCGCGCTGGTTCAATAATAATTTGCGAGTACGGGTCGGGTCGCATACTACATGGGTGGAGGCGACGCTCAACGGCTGAATGCTGGCGCCGAATAAATAGGCTTCCCCGTTTTTAAAAATAATGTAGCTGTCGCTGATATTGGCTTTGCCAGCGCGCATGGATTTTACTTCCCAGCCTTGCAGAGATAGCCCGGCTTCGATTTCGTCTTCAATAAAATAGTCGTGTCGTGCCCGTTTGTTTAAGGCGATTGTATTTGAACCGACTTTTGCTTTTTTCTTGGTCATATTGCCTGCTGATTTCCTGAATTGGATTGGCGCTCATTCTACCGAATATTGGAAAATATAGCAAAAAGGCTTGCATTGGCGGGTATTCTTTATAACAATGCGGAAATCATTAATCAGGATAATAATAAGCCTATGAAATATAAAAATTTACGCGATTTTCTTGCTTTATTGGAAGAAAAAGGCGAGCTGAAACGGATTACCCGGGAGATTGATCCTTATCTGGAAATGACGGAAATTTCCGACCGCACTTTGCGTGCCGGCGGCCCGGCGCTGCTGTTTGAAAACCCGAAAGGTTATCGTATTCCGGTGCTGTGCAATTTGTTCGGTACGCCGAAACGGGTCGCCATGGGCATGGGGCGGGAAGAGGTTTCCGCACTGCGTGAAGTCGGTCAATTGCTGGCGTTTTTGAAAGAACCGCAGCCGCCGAAAGGGTTTAAGGATTTATGGTCAACCTTGCCACAGTTTAAGCAGGTATTGAATATGCCGACCAAAGTACTGGGCAGGGCGGATTGCCAGCAGCAAGTGCTAAGCGGCGAGCAGGTGGATTTATATCAGCTGCCGATTATGCAGTGCTGGAAAGACGATGTGGCGCCGCTGGTAACTTGGGGGCTGACGATCACTCGCGGACCGCATAAAGCGCGTCAGAATTTAGGCATTTACCGCCAGCAGTTGATCGGTAAAAACAAACTGATTATGCGCTGGCTTTCTCACCGCGGCGGTGCACTGGATTTGCAGGACTGGCAAGCGGCTTACCCCGCTCAACCGTTTCCGGTGTCGGTGGCGCTGGGCGCCGATCCCGCAACTATTTTGGGGGCGGTGACGCCGGTGCCGGATAATCTGTCGGAATATGCGTTTGCCGGTTTGCTGCGCGGCAATAAAACCGAAGTGGTAAAATCCATCAGCAATGATCTGGAGGTGCCAGCCGGAGCGGAAATTGTGCTTGAAGGCTATATTGATCCGAACGAAACCGCGCTTGAAGGCCCATACGGCGATCATACCGGCTATTATAATGAGCAGGAATATTTCCCGGTGTTTACCGTCACCCATATCACCATGCGCAAGGATCCCATTTATCATTCCACCTATACGGGACGTCCGCCCGATGAACCGGCGGTACTGGGTGAGGCGCTGAATGAAGTGTTTGTTCCAATTTTGCAGAAACAGTTTCCGGAAATCGTTGATTTTTATCTACCACCGGAAGGCTGCTCTTATCGTCTTGCCGTAGTGACGATCAAAAAACAGTATGCCGGTCATGCCAAGCGGGTAATGATGGGAGTGTGGTCGTTTTTGCGCCAGTTTATGTACACCAAGTTTGTGATTGTGTGCGACGACGATATTAATGCGCGCGACTGGAAAGACGTGATTTGGGCGATTACCACTCGCAGCGATCCGGCACGTGATTGTACGATTGTCGAGCATACGCCGATTGATTATCTGGATTTCGCCTCGCCGGTTGCAGGATTGGGATCAAAAATGGGCATTGACGCTACTAATAAATGGCCGGGCGAAACCCAGCGCGAGTGGGGCACACCGATTAAAAAAGATCCGCAGGTGGTGGAAAGAATTGATGCTATTTGGGATAGTCTGGGGATTTTTCCGCCACGTTGAGGCTTAGTATTGGGAGATAAACTTTTGAGGAACAAAATGACAGTGTTTGCCCGATTTGTGTGTATCGCGTTTGGTTGTGTGCTGTTAAACGGATGTATCGTTACTTCGGTAGTAGGGTTAGCCGTCGATACGGTCGCCACCGCCGGCAAGGTTGCTGTCAAAACCACCGGCGCAGTGGTTGATGCGGTTACGCCGGATAGCGATGATGACGATTGATTGAGCCGCAGTATAAATGGTATAAACAGAGCGTAAACGAAAAGTGCGGTGAAATTTCACCGCACTTTTTTATGTTCGCTTTCATGTCCGCTGTTGATGGGAATTATGTTAGTCCTCAATATCGCCGCAGAACCGATAACCTTCGCCGTGAATCGTGGCGATGATTTCCGGCGTGTCGGGATGGTCTTCAAAATGTTTGCGGATGCGGCGGATAGTCACATCGACGGTTCTGTCCTGCGGTTTAAGCTCACGACCGGTCATCTTTCTTAATAATTCTTCGCGGGTCTGGATTTTGCCGGGATTTTCACAGAAATGCAGCATTGCACGGAATTCGCTGCGCGGCAGTTTATACTCTTCACCTTCTGGATTAATCAGTGAACGGCTGTTCAGATCCAGTGTCCAGCCGTTAAAACGGTATTGTTCGATATGCTGATTTGCGGTTTTGTGATTTTCCTGCATGGTGCGCTGTAATAAATTTCTGGCACGAATAGTTAGCTCACGCGGGTTAAACGGCTTAGTAATATAATCGTCGGCGCCGATTTCCAGACCTAAGATTTTATCCACTTCATTGTCTCTGCCGGTTAAAAACATTAAGGCTGTGTCGGTGTGTTCGCGCAGTTCACGAGCGAGCATCAAACCGTTTTTTCCCGGTAAATTAATGTCCATAATCACAAGGTTAATTCCCTGTGTGGAAAGGATTTTGTGCATTTGCGTGCCGTCACAGGCTTCGAATACGTCGTATCCTTCCGCTTCAAAGATGCTTTTCAACGTATTTCTGGTAATTGCTTCGTCTTCAACAATTAAAATCTGTGGAGTAGCCATTATCGTATTCCTTCCTCGCGAACATTCTATATCCGTTTAATGGATTTAAACGGATGATTAACCTCAGGTATTTTAAGTTCGTAATTGTATAATTGCAACATTATTGTAACAAGCGAGAAATATTGAATTTATTTAATTAACCTCTAATTTTATGATCTATATCATGGATATTGATTTTTAAAGCAAAAAAACTCCCTCCGTAAGCGGAGGGAGAAATGTTGAGGAGTGATACCAAAAAATAAAAAAACTATCTTTTTTTCTTGCCGCCTTGACGGGCTTTGAAACGAGGATTCTCTTTGCAAATGACATACACAACACCGTGACGGCGCACAATTTTGCAACCCGGATGACGGCTTTTAGCGCTTTTTAAAGATGACAATACCTGCATGTAAATCGCTCCTTATTTTGCTTTTAATGAACCGAAACGGGCGTAACGGTTGGCAAATTCGCTGGCACGCCCTTCATTGGCGATTTGTCTGGTCTTACCGGTATAAAACGGGTGAGAGGCAGAGGAGGTATCGCACATAAATACCGGATATTCTTTACCGTCTTCCCATTTCATCGTGTTGCTGGTGCGCGCGCAGGAGCGGATTAGAAATCCCTGCTTTGCATTGCTGTCATAGAATAGCACTGTGCGGTAGTTTTCCGGATGAATGCCTTTTTTCATTGTTTAAAACACCTCTTATTTTGTGACGAAAAATAAATCTGGATCGCATACTACACCAAATAAAAACAATTATCAAACTTATTTTTTTAAATAAATTAAGTTGTTTTGCCATTGATGATTTTTCCGTCTTGCTGATGATTGTGTTAAAATCTGGCCGAAATGGTTTTGTTGATAATGATAATGTTTAGCTATGAAAAAGTATGTTCTTATTATCGCTTTGATTTTCACCGCACTATCGGTACAAGCGGGCTTGTTCGGCGGCAAATCGGCGTTTTTAAAAGCGGATGAAGCGTTTCAGTTTGTTGCTGAACAACAGGCGGACAGCCTGTTACTGCAATGGAAAATCGCAGAGGATTACTACCTGTATAAAAAAGAAATTTTGATCGAAGATTCGCAGGGCAAAATCGAGCATATTGATTATCCGCCAGCGGAAAATCATCATGATGAATTTTTCGGTGATACGGCCGTTTATCGTCACGCCTTAAACTTAAGCGTGCCCTTAGCCCAAACGCACGGCAACAACCTGCTGCGTGTTACCTATCAGGGCTGTACTGCCGGTTTTTGTTATCCGCCGGAAACGCGGGAAATTTCGTTACGTGGGTCGGTGGATAAGTCAGCGGCAAGTGAGCAGCTTACCCATTCTGCGCCAAAACGTACTGTACTTGCAGATGATCTGACAGAACAGGATCGGCTGGCGGAGACGCTATTTAACAGCCGTTATGCGGTATTCGGGTTCTTTTTGCTTGGTATCGGACTGGCTTTTACGCCTTGCGTGTTACCGATGTTGCCGCTGTTATCCGCGATTGTGATCGGTGGCGGGCAGCGTCCGAATACGGCGCGGGCGTTAGCGCTGAGTGTAACCTATGTGCAGGGAATGGCGCTCACTTATACCCTGCTCGGCTTAGCGGTGGCGGCAATCGGATTGCCGTTTCAGATTGCGTTGCAAAGTCCTTACGTGCTGATAGGTTTATCCATTGTTTTCGTATTGTTATCACTGTCGATGTTCGGGCTGTTTACGCTGCAACTGCCAAGCGCATGGCAAACCCGTTTGACTTTGCTCAGCCAACGGCAAAAGGGCGGTGCGTTCGGCGGGGTGTTCGTGATGGGGATGATCGCCGGATTGGTTGCCTCGCCTTGTACCTCCGCGCCGCTGTCGGGGGCGTTGCTGTATGTGGCACAAAGCGGTGATTTGCTGACCGGTGCGTTAACCCTGTATTTACTGGCATTAGGCATGGGCTTGCCGTTAGTGTTGATTACGTTGTTCGGCAATCGAATTTTGCCGAAATCCGGCGAATGGATGGAAAAAGTCAAACAGGGATTCGGTTTTGTGATGCTGGCATTGCCGATTTTTCTGCTTTCCCGTCTGCTGCCGGAAATCTGGGAAACTCGTGTATGGGCGCTTTGGGGCGTGTCGTTTTCCCTATGGTTGGCGATGCAGATGAAAAAACGCGGTATCGGTTGGCTGTTGCGCATTTTGTTTTTGATCGGTGCATTGATTTCGGTTAAACCGTTACAGGATTGGGCATGGGGAACCGCGCTACACGGGCGGGAAAGTGCGGTACAAAATTCCGCAGTTTCTCAGGCGGCAAGCTTTCAACGGATTCACAGCTATGCCGAATTACAGCAGGCTTTGCGCGATAATCCGAAAGCTATCGCCATGCTGGATCTGTACGCCGATTGGTGTGTCGCCTGCAAAGAATTTGAAAAATATACTTTTACAGATCCGAAGGTGCAAACGGCATTTGAACAGGTGCTGCTGCTACAGGTGGATATGACCGAAAACAGCCGGCAAAATACGGAATTAACGGAAAAACTGAAAGTAATCGGTTTACCTACGATCATTTTCTTTAACGCACAAGGTGAGGAAATTGCCAATTCGCGGATTACCGGCTTTATGCCGGCGCAACCTTTCCTTAACCAATTATTGAAAAATATGGCGCAATAGTTTTTATTTTTAACTAATACGAAAAAGTCATTTTCTTTAAACAGTTATTGTGAGGTGAGGCAGATTCAGTTATGATGCAAACTCCTCGGACCTGTTGAGCAATAACAGGTCTTTTTTAGTTAGTAGCAAAGGAACACTTTATGAATACACTTAACAAATACAGCCCATACCTTTTGGCATTATTACGGATTATCGCCGGTTATATGTTTTTACTGCACGGTACGGCGAAACTGTTTGAATTTCCGGTTTCAATGACCGGCGGAAACGGCGGCGTGCCGTTGCTTTCCTTATATGGTATCGGGGGAATTATCGAAACCGTCGGCGGATTACTGCTGATTTTAGGGCTGTTTACTCGCCCGGCGGCATTTGTGTTATCCGGTCAAATGGCATACGCCTATTTTCTGATTCACGCCTCGGCGGATAACCTGTTGCTGCCGATCGTCAATCAGGGCGAACTGGCGGCATTATATTCATTGGTCTTTTTATATTTTGTCTTTGCCGGCGCCGGTGCTTTTGCGTTGGATAACAAACGCACTAAGCAATAAACTGTTTCGGATGCCTGACGAATAAACCCGCATTATGCGGGTTTTTTTGTAGTGAAATTATGAATTGTCTCTACATAAAAGCAACCGTTTGCGTTATAATGCCCCGGTTTTTCATTTCTGGTTATTTATCAATTAAAAAGGAAATTTTTCAATGCAATCACATCGCCCCATTCGTCAGGCACTATTAAGCGTTTCGGATAAAACAGGAATTGTCGATTTTGCGCAAGGTCTCGTGCAGCGCGGCGTTAAGCTGCTTTCCACCGGCGGCACGGCAAAATTATTGGCGGATAATGGTTTGTCGGTGACAGAAGTATCGGATTACACCGGTTTTCCGGAAATGATGGACGGGCGGGTGAAAACCTTACATCCGAAAGTTCACGGCGGTATTTTAGGACGCCGCGGCATTGATGACGATGTCATGGGTGAACATCACATTGAACCTATCGATATGGTGGTGGTGAATCTGTATCCGTTCGCGGCAACGGTAGCAAAACCGAATTGTACCTTGGAAGATGCGGTAGAAAATATTGATATCGGCGGTCCGACCATGGTGCGTTCCGCCGCGAAAAATCATAAAGATGTGGCAATTGTGGTGAATAACGACGATTTTGATGCCATTCTTGCCGAAATGGATCAACATCAAAACGGCCTCACTCTTGAAACCCGTTTCGATCTTGCGATTAAAGCCTTTGAACATACCGCGCAATATGATGCCATGATCGCCAACTATTTCGGTCAATTAGTCAAACCTTATTTTGTCGCAGCAGAAGAAGACGCCGATGCCAAGTGCGGTCAATTTCCACGCACTTTAAACTTGAATTTTGTGCGTAAACAAACTATGCGGTATGGCGAAAACGGACACCAAAAAGCGGCATTTTATGTGGAAAATGAAATCAAAGAAGCCAGTGTTTCTACCGCCAAACAATTACAAGGCAAAGCCCTGTCTTACAACAACATTGCCGATACGGACGCGGCGTTGGAATGTGTGAAATCCTTTGCTGAACCCGCTTGCGTGATCGTCAAACATGCCAACCCTTGCGGCGTGGCATTAGGCGCAGATATTTTGGAAGCCTATAACCGCGCTTATCAAACCGATCCGACTTCAGCCTTCGGCGGTATTATCGCCTTTAACCGCGAATTGGACGGCAAAACTGCACAAGCTATTGTCGAACGCCAATTTGTAGAAGTGATTATCGCACCGAGCGTTTCCAAAGACGCGTTAGAAATTACCGCGAAAAAGAAAAATGTGCGCGTGTTGGCATGTGGTGAGTGGAGCAAAGCAGAACAACGCCTTGATTTCAAAAGGGTTAATGGCGGATTGTTAGTACAGGAAAGCGATTTGGGTATGGTTGATATGGAGGATCTTGAAGTGGTCAGCAAACGTCAACCGACCGAGCAAGAATTAAAGGATCTGTTATTTTGCTGGAAAGTGGCGAAATTCGTCAAATCCAACGCCATTGTGTATGCCAAAAACAACCAAACCATCGGCATCGGCGCCGGGCAGATGAGTCGCGTTTATTCGGCGAAAATCGCAGGCATTAAAGCGCAAGACGAGGGCTTAGCAGTAAAAGGCTGTGTGATGGCATCAGACGCTTTCTTCCCATTCCGTGACGGCATTGACGCGGCGGCGAAAGTGGGCATTGAATGCGTGATCCACCCGGGCGGTTCAATGCGTGATCAGGAAGTGATTGACGCCGCAGATGAACATAACATGGTGATGGTGCTGACCAAAATGAGACATTTCCGTCATTAATTTAGAGAAGTGCGGTAGAAATTTTCATTATTTTTGCAAGTGAAACTTGCTATTCAAGGAATGCGATTATGAATATTTTAATTATCGGAAATGGCGGGCGCGAGCATGCGCTGGCTTGGAAAGCGGCACAGTCGCCGTTGGCTGACAAAGTGTTTGTGGCGCCGGGCAATGCGGGAACGGCGCGCGAAAGTGCGGTGGAAAATGTCGCGATTTCCGCGACGGATGTGCCGGCGTTAGTGAAATTTGCGCAGGATAATGCGGTGGGATTGACGATTGTCGGTCCGGAAGCGCCGTTGGTGGTGGGCGTGGTGGATGCTTTCGAGCAAGCGGGCTTAACCATTTTCGGCCCGCGTCAATCAGCGGCACAGCTGGAAGGTTCAAAAGCCTTTACCAAAGATTTTTTGGCGCGTCATAAGATCCCGACCGCGGAATATCAAAATTTTACCGAAGTTGAACCGGCCCTTGCCTATTTACGTGAAAAAGGCGCGCCGATTGTAGTGAAAGCCGACGGCTTGGCGGCGGGCAAAGGTGTGATTGTGGCGATGTCGTTGCGGGAAGCGGAAGATGCAGTGAAAGATATGCTGTCGGGCAATGCTTTCGGTAATGCAGGCAGCCGTGTTGTTATCGAAGAATTTTTAGACGGCGAAGAAGCCAGTTTTATCGTGATGGTGGACGGCGAACATGTGGAACCGATGGCAACCAGCCAAGATCACAAACGCGTCGGTGAGGGCGATGAAGGGCTGAACACCGGCGGTATGGGCGCTTATTCACCGGCGCCGGTGGTGACCGATGAAGTTCATCAGCGCGTGATGGAACAAATTATTTACCCGACCGTGCGCGGCATGGCGGCGGAAAATAATCCGTACAAAGGGTTTTTATATGCCGGGTTAATGATTGATAAAAACGCTCAGCCGAAAGTGATTGAGTTTAACTGCCGTTTCGGCGATCCTGAAACCCAGCCGATTATGCTGCGGATGAAATCTGATCTGGTAGAACTTTGCCTAAAAGCCTGCCAAGGGAAGCTTGATCAAGTGCAATCCCAGTGGCGTGAGGAAGCTGCACTGGGTATTGTGTTAGCGGCGGAAGGCTATCCGCGCGATTATCGCAAAGGTGATGAAATCCAAGGGTTACCACAAGAAGACCGGGCGGATGAAAAAGTCTTTTTAGCCGGTGTCAACGCGGAAAATGGCAAGTTGTTCACCAACGGCGGACGAGTGCTTTGCGCCACCGCATTAGGCGATAGCGTTTTTGAGGCACAGCAGAAAGCCTTGAAATTAGCGGAACGGATTCAATGGCAAGGCAGATTTTATCGGCGTGATATCGGCTATCGTGCCGTGGCGAGAGAAAAAAATAAATAAAAACTGACCGCACTTTTTCAGTTAGTAAAAGTGCGGTTAATTTTGCGAATGTTTTGGAATGAAAAATTTTCATTTACATATTGAAAATTTACCAATAAAACTTTTATTCGAAAACACGTAAAATACCTTTTTACAATCACCAACAATGAGGAAGACCCCATGTTAAAAAGAAGTATGAATATTGCCGATTATGATCCCGTATTGTGGGAAGCCATTCAAGATGAAGATCGCCGTCAGGAAGAACATATCGAACTGATTGCTTCCGAAAACTATGCCAGCCCGCGTGTGATGCAGGCGCAAGGTTCGCAGCTAACCAACAAATATGCGGAAGGTTATCCGGGTAAACGCTATTATGGCGGTTGTGNGACATTTCCGTCATTAATTTAGAGAAGTGCGGTAGAAATTTTCATTATTTTTGCAAGTGAAACTTGCTATTCAAGGAATGCGATTATGAATATTTTAATTATCGGAAATGGCGGGCGCGAGCATGCGCTGGCTTGGAAAGCGGCACAGTCGCCGTTGGCTGACAAAGTGTTTGTGGCGCCGGGCAATGCGGGAACGGCGCGCGAAAGTGCGGTGGAAAATGTCGCGATTTCCGCGACGGATGTGCCGGCGTTAGTGAAATTTGCGCAGGATAATGCGGTGGGATTGACGATTGTCGGTCCGGAAGCGCCGTTGGTGGTGGGCGTGGTGGATGCTTTCGAGCAAGCGGGCTTAACCATTTTCGGCCCGCGTCAATCAGCGGCACAGCTGGAAGGTTCAAAAGCCTTTACCAAAGATTTTTTGGCGCGTCATAAGATCCCGACCGCGGAATATCAAAATTTTACCGAAGTTGAACCGGCCCTTGCCTATTTACGTGAAAAAGGCGCGCCGATTGTAGTGAAAGCCGACGGCTTGGCGGCGGGCAAAGGTGTGATTGTGGCGATGTCGTTGCGGGAAGCGGAAGATGCAGTGAAAGATATGCTGTCGGGCAATGCTTTCGGTAATGCAGGCAGCCGTGTTGTTATCGAAGAATTTTTAGACGGCGAAGAAGCCAGTTTTATCGTGATGGTGGACGGCGAACATGTGGAACCGATGGCAACCAGCCAAGATCACAAACGCGTCGGTGAGGGCGATGAAGGGCTGAACACCGGCGGTATGGGCGCTTATTCACCGGCGCCGGTGGTGACCGATGAAGTTCATCAGCGCGTGATGGAACAAATTATTTACCCGACCGTGCGCGGCATGGCGGCGGAAAATAATCCGTACAAAGGGTTTTTATATGCCGGGTTAATGATTGATAAAAACGCTCAGCCGAAAGTGATTGAGTTTAACTGCCGTTTCGGCGATCCTGAAACCCAGCCGATTATGCTGCGGATGAAATCTGATCTGGTAGAACTTTGCCTAAAAGCCTGCCAAGGGAAGCTTGATCAAGTGCAATCCCAGTGGCGTGAGGAAGCTGCACTGGGTATTGTGTTAGCGGCGGAAGGCTATCCGCGCGATTATCGCAAAGGTGATGAAATCCAAGGGTTACCACAAGAAGACCGGGCGGATGAAAAAGTCTTTTTAGCCGGTGTCAACGCGGAAAATGGCAAGTTGTTCACCAACGGCGGACGAGTGCTTTGCGCCACCGCATTAGGCGATAGCGTTTTTGAGGCACAGCAGAAAGCCTTGAAATTAGCGGAACGGATTCAATGGCAAGGCAGATTTTATCGGCGTGATATCGGCTATCGTGCCGTGGCGAGAGAAAAAAATAAATAAAAACTGACCGCACTTTTTCAGTTAGTAAAAGTGCGGTTAATTTTGCGAATGTTTTGGAATGAAAAATTTTCATTTACATATTGAAAATTTACCAATAAAACTTTTATTCGAAAACACGTAAAATACCTTTTTACAATCACCAACAATGAGGAAGACCCCATGTTAAAAAGAAGTATGAATATTGCCGATTATGATCCCGTATTGTGGGAAGCCATTCAAGATGAAGATCGCCGTCAGGAAGAACATATCGAACTGATTGCTTCCGAAAACTATGCCAGCCCGCGTGTGATGCAGGCGCAAGGTTCGCAGCTAACCAACAAATATGCGGAAGGTTATCCGGGTAAACGCTATTATGGCGGTTGTGAATATGTGGATATCGTCGAGCAGTTAGCCATTGACCGCGCGAAAGAATTATTCGGGGCGGATTATGTCAATGTGCAGCCGCATTCCGGTTCGCAGGCTAATGCGGCGGTGTATATGGCACTGTTGAATCCGGGCGATACCATTCTCGGCATGAGTTTGGCGCATGGCGGTCATTTAACCCACGGGGCGTCGGTCAGTTTTTCCGGCAAGATTTATCACGCGGAACAATACGGCATTACCGCAGAAGGGCTGATTGATTATGACGCTTTGCGTAAACAGGCGCAGGAAGTGAAACCGAAGATGATCGTCGGCGGCTTTTCCGCTTATTCTCAGGTGGTTGATTGGGCGAAAATGCGTGAAATCGCAGATGAAGTGGGCGCGTATTTGTTCGTGGATATGGCGCATGTGGCAGGACTGATTGCCGCCGGCGTGTATCCAAGCCCGGTGCCGCATGCTCATGTAGTAACGACGACGACGCATAAAACTTTAGCCGGTCCGCGCGGCGGTTTGATTCTGTCCGCCAGCGGCGATCAGGATATGTATAAAAAACTGCAAAGTGCGGTGTTCCCTGCCGGTCAGGGGGGGCCGTTAATGCATGTGATTGCGGCCAAAGCGGTGTGCTTTAAAGAGGCCTTGGAACCGGAGTTTAAGGCGTATCAGACGCAGGTTGTGAAAAATGCGCAGGCGATGGTTGAGGTGTTTAAACAGCGCGGTTTTGATGTGGTATCCAACGGTACCCAGAATCACCTGTTCTTGGTCAGCTTTATCAAGCAAGGCATTACCGGTAAAGCGGCGGATGCGGCATTAGGCGCGGCAAATATTACAGTAAATAAAAATTCCGTACCGAATGACCCGCAAAAACCGTTTATTACTTCGGGTATCCGTGTCGGTACGCCGTCGGTAACCCGCCGCGGCTTTAAGGAAGATGATGTCAAAGCGCTGGCAGGTTGGATGTGCGATGTGCTTGACAGTATCGGTAAAGACAATCATGAAGAAGTGGTGCTTTCCACCAAAGCCAAAGTGCTGGAAATCTGTAAACGGCTGCCGGTTTACGCTTAACTCCTCATCTTGATTTTTACATACGGCGGCGATCACTTTCGCCGCTTATTTTTTGTCGGAATGAATTTCGTATATGATTTTCAGGTTGCTGGCTTATTGACCATAATTTCGATAACCTGTCGATCGGTATATTGCATACTGCGCGAGGCGATGTCGCACAGATTGTTGATCGAACGATCAATGCTGTGTTCGACAATGCCTTCATCGCCGGTGACTCTGATATTATCCAGCGCCATTAACACGGCTTTATAGCCGGATGTTACACTGGTGGAGACTTTCATGGCGCAGCCGTTTGCTGCACCGTCGCAAATGATCCCGCTGATATCGCCGATCATACTGCTGATTGCCATGCTGACGGTGTCGAATTGACCACTTAACAGCCAAGCGATCCCCGCACAGCTGCCCATTGCCGCCGTAGTCGCCGCACATAAGGCGGACAATTTCGGTAATTTGCTGTGAATATAAATTGCCATTAAATGCGAGAGAAACAGCGCGCGAATTAAGCGCTGACGGTCAGCATTGAGGTGGCGCGCCACAACCACGACCGGCATGGTGGCGGTAATGCCCTGATTGCCCGAACCGGAGTTGCTCATCGCCGGTAAATTGGCGCCCCCCATTCTGGCATCGGATGCGGCGGTGGTTGCGATGACGATTCGGTTCATTAAATCATCGCTGAGCAGCCCATTGCGGATTTGTTTTTGTAACGTTCGCCCGATATGCAAGCCGTAATCTTGTCGCAGCCCTTCCTGCGACAGCGCTTCGTTCAGCTCTGCCGCTTCGGCGATAAAGGCGATACGGTCTTCATCTATGCACATAGCAAAATCAAAAATATCTTTGGCGCAAAGTGCGGTGAAAATTTCCTGAGAATTTTCATTTTCAATGGCACAAGGTTTGGCAAACAGGGTTTCACCGTTTTTTTCGATATAAATAATATTGGCGTGATGCGCCGCGATCCGCACACAAACCCAATCTTGCTCATGAAATAAAGTCGCCTCGGAATATAAAATATGCTCGGTTTGCAGCACTGACACATTCACCTGCTTGTTATCCAGCATTGTCTTGGCGCAAGCGACTTGCTCGGCATTGATATGCTTTAAGACTTCCAAACCGGCGTCGGGATCGCCGCCCACTGCGCCGATTGCCGCCGCCATTTTCAGCCCCAGCGTGCCGGTTCCGGGAACCGTAACGCCCATACCGTTTTTCATTAAATTCGGTGAGACTTTCGCCTCAATTTTTTGTGGCAACACGCCTAAGTATTTGCGCGCGGTAGCCGCCGCCAGCGCCAGCGAAATGGGTTCAGTACAGCCAAGTGCCGGCACGACTTCCCGTTTTACGATTTCTAACAGCGATTGTTCGATATCTTGATGAAGTGCGGTATGCGGCTGATTGGCGATATTATGCGCCGTCTGTGAGGCGTCCGAGGTGTCAGAAGACTGCGAATTATTACAATACATACATTTTCCTTGGGTTAAAAATTTTTTTAGTCTTAAGTTTTTCTTAATCTTTAGTTGTTTTAATAAGCCTCAGCAAGACAAAAGTGTCTTGTTATTAATGACATTATTTTGGAGACCTATTATGAAAAAGCTTAGTTTAGCAACAATTTTAGCATTATCAACCGTTAGTCTGTTTGCTGCGGCACAGAACGAGCAGATTAGCGTATCGCAAGAAAAAAGCAGCACCCAGATGACCCAGCCGGTGC
This sequence comes from Haemophilus massiliensis, assembly GCA_000752995.2. Taxonomy (GTDB): domain Bacteria; phylum Pseudomonadota; class Gammaproteobacteria; order Enterobacterales; family Pasteurellaceae; genus Necropsobacter; species Necropsobacter massiliensis_B. The sequence continues at coordinate 699,375 of LM994636.1, forward strand.
AAAAGAATAAAGACCGCTGCGATTATCACGGCGGCAAATATCACGGTGATAAAAAACATCGCGGCGATTGGAACGACAGGGACGATATGCGCGGCGGATTTAACGATCCGAGCAAGCCTGCGGCAGAAAAAGCCAATCAGCCGCATCGCCCGGAATTTAATTTACCGCCGCTGAAAGTGGCGGATGCCGGCTCATGGAAAGACGATCAGTTTATTGTCTTGCAGGGTAAAATCGTTGAGCAGGTCGGTAAGAAGGATTTTCTGTTTCGTGATGCCAGTGGTGAGATTGAAGTCGAAATCAGCCGTCGCGCATGGCACGGTCAGGAAATTACACCGAATGATGAAGTGAAATTATTTGGTGAAGTGGACAAATCTTGGAAGAAAACCGATATTGAAATCCATCATGTTGAGAAAGTGAAAGAATAATTTTCGGTGGCAAATTATTTTTTTTACGCTAAACTCAATCACTGAAATTAGTCGGGGTGCGCCTGTTATACGCGCTGAGATTATACCCGTGAACCTGAAGCAGTTAGCACTGACGTAGGAAACTAATTTGGTTATCAGCAGTTTGATTGATAACGTAATGTGTTTCGCGCGCGGCGTTTCCCGACAGTTTCGTTTGATCAATTTTTATGGGAGCGAATCAATGTCTATCGTACAACAGCTGATCCGAACAGCACATACCGATTGGGAAGCCTATATTCAACATCCGTTCGTTAACCGTTTAGCGGACGGCACATTACCGAAATCCTGTTTTCAGCATTATCTGAAACAGGATTATTTATATCTGTTTCATTACAGTCGCGCGTTATCGCTCGGGATTTTTAAAGCGGAGAATTTCACGCAGATCCAGTATGCGCATCAAGCCAATGATCTGCTGCTGAAAGAGATTCAGCTGCATATCGAATTCTGCCGTCAGTGGGGCATTTCTCCACAGGCGCTGATGAACGAGGCGGAGTCGCCGGCCTGTGTAGCATATACGCGCTATGTACTGGATTGCGGCATTAAAGGCGGTCTGGCGGAGCTTTACACCGCACTGGCACCCTGTATGCTGGGCTATGCGGCGATCGGGAAACGGCTGGCGGGCGTGAAAACGGAAAATAACCCTTATCAGGCGTGGATCGATACATACGCTGGCGAGGATTTTCAGCAAGCGGCGCAAGATTTTACGCGCATGTTGGATACGCTATGCCGACCGTTAACGGTGGAACAGCTGCGCGTTATTCAGCAAATTTTCACCACGGCGACCCGAATGGAATCCGCGTTCTGGCAAATGGGGCTGGATTTAAGTTAGGGCGCGCCGATTTTTACATCATGACAGAAAAAGTGCGGTCGAAATTATGCGAATTTTATTAATTGAAGACGATCCGTTAATCGGTGACGGGCTTAAAGTCGGTTTAACCAAATCCGGTTTCAGCGTGGACTGGTTTACTGACGGTAAAACCGGGTTGCAGGCGCTGAAAACCGCGCCTTATGATGCGGTGGTGCTGGATCTGACGTTGCCGAAAATGGACGGTCTGGATATTTTGCAACGCTGGCGTAAAGACAGCGAAGATGTGCCGGTGCTGATTTTGACCGCACGAGATACGCTGGACGAACGTATCAGCGGCTTGCAGCGCGGTGCCGATGACTATTTATGCAAACCTTTTGCACTGGCGGAAGTAGTCGCTCGCCTGCAAGCGTTGATTCGTCGCCGTTACGGTCGCACGAATCCGGTGATTGAATACGGCGCGGTCAGTTTTGATCCGAACCAACGCAAAGTGTTTTTGCACGGTGATGAAGTTACGCTGACCACCCGTGAATACAAACTGCTGGAATTATTTATGCTCCATCAGGACAGAGTGCTGTCGCGTTCGGCGATTGAGGAAAAACTCTACGCTTGGGACGACGAGGTGAGCAGCAACGCGCTGGAAGTGCATATTTATAATCTGCGGCAGAAACTAGGCAAACAGTTTATCCGCACCGTACATGGTGTCGGCTATGCGTTGGGAAAACAGGATGAACACAGCTAAACCTACCAGCCTGCGTTTTCGCTTAATTGTGATGTTATCGTTTATCGCTCTGATCGTTTGGGCGATATCCACTGCGCTGGCATGGCTACAGGTGCGCAAAGAAGTCAACGAAGTGTTTGACGCCCAGCAGATTTTATTTGCCAAACGGCTGGCATCTTCCGATTTACGCACGATATTGATTGAACGGCGTCGCCCCGAGTTTATCAACGGTTACAAAAACCGCCGTCATTTTATACCGAAAAAAGGCTATGACAGCGATGCGTTGGCATTCGCTATTTTTACGCCTAACGGCGAAATTGTGCTGAGTGATGGAGAAAACGGCGACAGTTTTGTTTTTGCGCCGGCGCGAGGGTTTTCCGTGGCGAAAATACGCGACAGTGATGATCACTGGCGCATTTTCTGGCTGCCGCTGGGTGAACGCTTGATTGTGGCGGTCGGGCAGGAACTGGAATATAGGGAAAATCTGATTCACAATATGGTGTTCGGGCAAATGTGGATCTGGTTTGCCAGTCTGCCGTTTCTGCTCGGTTTAATCGTGTGGGTTATCAGCCGCGAGCTGCGCACCTTGCGTCGGGTGGGGGAACAGCTCAGCCAACGAGCACCGGATGATAACAGCCCGTTATCGGTGCACCATATTCCACGTGAGATTTTGCCGCTGGTGCAGGAATTAAACGGGTTTTTCGACCGCACTTCCGGCATGCTGCTGCGCGAGCGTCGTTTTACTTCCGATGCCGCGCATGAATTACGCAGTCCGTTGGCGGCGCTGCGTATTCAGACCGAAGTAGCGCAGCTTGCCGGTGAAGATAAGGCGGTGCGCGAACAGGCATTAACACATTTAACCCAGGGCATCGATCGCGCCACTCAACTGGTGGAACAACTGCTGACTCTTTCTCGTCTGGATAATCTTAAACAGCTGGATAATTTGGCGGATATTCATTGGGATAAATTGATTCCCTCGCTGATTGGCGAATTATATTTCAATGCGCGAAAACGCCGCATAGAATTGGTATTTGAGCAACAGGAATTGCCGCAAAAACAGCAAGGACAGCCGTTATTGTTATCCTTGATGTTACGTAATCTAATCGATAATGCCATTCGTTATTGCCGCCAAGGCAGTACGGTTACGTTGCGGTTGGAGCGCGATCAGATTATTGTGGAGGACAACGGTGGCGGTGTGGAAGACGCCGATTTGGCAAAACTCGGACAGCGTTTTTATCGCCCGGCCGGGCAGAACGAAAAGGGCAGCGGGCTTGGTTTGTCCATTGTTTACCGCATCGCACAACTGCACCATTATCAAGTGCGGTTAAAAAATGTAACGAATTCCAACGGAGAAACAGGGCTGCAAGTCAGTATATTGCTGCGCTAATAAACTTCGCATCCGTACCGGTGCGGTTGTCCGGTACGGATGTTCGCAGCGCCGATTTAATAAGTGGAGTTAATGATCACTTCCTCGCCATAGCCGCCGGCTTGCGGAAGCGGCAGATAATTAGAGTTTGCCGCTCTTAAGACGCGAATCCCGCGGATTCCCGCTTCTTTTGCCGCTAAAATATCATCATCACTGTCGCCATAATGGATGCTGATTTTATGGGCGATGAGCGCTGGAGTTTTATCATATGTTGTGCTGTGCGCTTTGCCGCCCATAAAATTCACCGGTTGCATGTTTGTGATCCCCAGCGCTTTTTGCATAATTGGTGTGACTTGATCATCTTTACCTGCTGTCCGCCCGGTAATCAGATAAACCTGATCGCCGCGTGCCTGATGCATTTTTATCAGCGCTTTTGCCACTTCTTTGGGAACGGCGTATTTATCACAGCCGGCATTAATTTCGTCCCAGAAGTCCTGATTTTTCAGATAACTGAAATCTTCCGGTGAATATTTTTGTTTGCCGTAATGGAAACAGCCACTGGTGGCGGCAACGGTGTCATCAATATCAAAGCTAACGTTTATCGGCGGCAGATCTTTGAGACTGTCTTTTATTTGTTCGATGGATACCCATTTTATCGGCGCTTGTTGTTCCAGCATGCGCGCGTTTACACCTTCTTGAATATAAGGTGTTTTGGGGGCGGCAATTGCGCTGGAAACCACAGCGCCGATAAGTGTCATGCTAATCATGTAATATTTTAATTTCATCATGTTCTCCTTGTGTTAAGTTATATTGTTTAACGGACTGTGCAATGATCGGCAAGCAGATTGATAACTGCCGTGCCGGTTGTCCGAATAGGCGAATGAACCGAAAAGTGCGGTGAAAAAAACGGACAAATCGCCCGTTGCGGATTAATGTTCTCTGGTTTTAAAGAACGTGATGTCGGGATAACGTTCCTGCGTCAGGTTCAGATTGACCATTGTCGGCGCGATATACGTCAGATTATCGCCGCCGTCCAGCGCCAGATGCTGCTCGTTTTTACGCTTGAATTCGTCGAGTTTTTTCACCTCTTCGCATTCCACCCAACGGGCGGTTGCAACATTCACGTTTTCGTAAATCGCTTCCACGTTATATTCGGTTTTCAGGCGGGATACCACTACATCAAACTGCAATACGCCCACCGCACCGACGATAAGATCGTTATTGGCAAGCGGGCGGAATACCTGCACGGCGCCTTCTTCGGACAGTTGCACCAAGCCTTTCAGCAGCTGTTTTTGTTTCAGCGGATCTTTTAAGCGGATACGGCGGAACAATTCCGGCGCGAAATTAGGAATGCCGGTAAATTTCAGCTCTTCGCCTTGGGTAAAGGTGTCGCCGATTTGAATCGTGCCGTGATTATGCAGCCCGATAATATCGCCGGCATAGGCTTCTTCCGCCTGAGTGCGGTCGCCGGCCATAAAGGTCAGCGCGTCGGAAATCACCACTTCTTTGCCAATACGCACGTGGCGCAGTTTCATGCCTTTTTCGTATTTGCCGGAAACGATGCGCATAAACGCTACGCGGTCACGGTGTTTCGGATCCATATTGGCTTGAATTTTAAACACAAAACCGGTCAGTTTTTGTTCCTCACTTGCCACCAAGCGTACGTCCGCCTGACGAGCTTGCGGCGCCGGCGCCCATTCGGTCAAGCCGTCGAGCATGTGATCCACGCCGAAGTTGCCCAACGCAGTACCGAAAAATACCGGTGTCAGTTCACCATTTAAAAAGGCGTTCAGCGCAAAGGAATTGGATGCGCCTTGCACCAGTTCCAGTTCGTCGCGCAGCTGCTGTGCCAGATCGTCGCCGATGGCGGCATCTAGTTCCGGGTTATCCAGCCCTTTGACGATCCGCACCGCCTGAATGGTATGCCCTTGTCCGCTTTGATATAGGTAGGTTTCGTCTTTATATAAATGATAAACACCTTTAAACAGCTTGCCGCAGCCGATCGGCCAGGTAATTGGGGCACAACGAATATTCAGCACATTTTCTACTTCGTCGAGCAGTTCCATCGGATCGCGGATATCGCGGTCGAGTTTGTTCATAAAGGTCAGAATCGGCGTATCGCGCAGACGAGTGACTTCCATTAATTTAATGGTGCGTTCTTCCACCCCTTTGGCGCTGTCGATAACCATTAAACAGCTGTCCACCGCGGTTAGTGTACGGTAAGTATCTTCCGAGAAATCTTCGTGTCCCGGCGTATCCAGCAAATTAACCAGACAATCGTTGTAAGGAAATTGCATTACGGAAGTGGTAATTGAAATGCCGCGCTGTTTTTCCATTTCCATCCAGTCGGATTTGGCATGTTGAGTGGCGCCTTTGCCTTTTACCGTACCGGCGGTCTGGATGGCGTGCCCGTACAGCAACACTTTTTCGGTGATCGTAGTTTTACCTGCATCGGGGTGGGAAATAATCGCAAAAGTGCGGCGTTTGTTGATTTGTTCCGGATATGACATTTGATGTATTTCTGTTTGGTGTAAAAATTGATGTAAAAAAACTGGGGCGTATTGTCGCCGAAAATTGATTTCGGCGCAATATCGCTTGCCTTTTCTTTGTGTTGACAAAGAAAAGTGATAATCAGGCGTAATCGTTTGCGCAAAAATTAAAAAAGTGCGGTACAATATGCGCCGATTTTTCATATAACCAAAAAGGTATAGCAAATGACACAACTCAGCCTTAAGAAAATTTATTCCGGTAAAGTGCGCGATCTGTATGAAATTGACGACAAACGGATGCTGATGGTGGCGACCGATCGCTTATCCGCATTTGATGTGATTTTAGATGATCCGATTCCGCGTAAAGGTGAAATTCTGACTCAAATTTCTAATTTCTGGTTTAACAAATTGGCGCCGATTATGCCGAATCACTTCACCGGCGAAACCGTTTATGACGTGTTGCCGAAGGCGGAAGCGGATTCGGTAAAAAATCGTGCCGTGGTAGTAAAACGCTTGAAGCCGATTAAAATCGAGTCTATTGTGCGCGGTTATTTAACCGGCAGCGGATTAAAGGATTATAAACAAACCGGTACTATTTGCGGTTTGGCGTTGCCGGCAGGATTGGTGGAGGCAAGCAAGTTGCCGCAACCGATTTTTACCCCGTCCAGCAAGGAAGAAGTGGGTAATCACGATATTAATATCAGCTATGCGCAGTGCGAAAAGTTGATCGGCGCGGAGCTGGCGGCCCAGGTTAAGCAAAAAGCTATTGCACTTTATACGGCAGCGGCAGACTATGCGCTAAGTAAGGGCATTATTATCTGCGATACCAAATTTGAATTCGGACTGGATGAAAACGGCGTGCTGACGTTGATGGATGAAGTGCTGACGCCGGATTCCAGCCGTTTTTGGGCGGTGGAAACCTATCGCGAAGGTAGCAATCCGCCGTCATTCGATAAACAGTTCGTGCGCGATTGGTTGGAGCAAAGCGGCTGGAACAAACAACCGCCGGCACCGAAAGTGCCTGCCGAGATCATTGCCAAAACAGTTGATAAATATCAAGAAGCCTTGGATTTATTAACCAAGTAGCGAAATTTTTCCCAAGTGCGGTGTATTTTGCGCTAGAATCGACCGCACTTTTGGCTATTTTCATTGAGGTGTTATGAGGTCGGTTGCAATCGTCGGGTTAGGTTGGCTGGGGCTGCCCCTTGCCCGTCATTTGAAAACTCTGGGTTGGGAAGTCAAAGGCACTAAACGTACTCACGACGGTGTCGAGCAAATGCGCCTGCTGCGTCTGGAAACCTATCATCTTGAACTCAATCCCGATATTAATGCCGATCCGGATGATCTGAGCGCGCTGTTTGCCGTCCGTTCGCTGGTGATTAATATTCCGCCGAGCCAATATTTTTTTGACCTGAATCATTATGTGCAAGGGGTGCAAAATCTGGTGAACGAAGCGCTATTGCAGGGCGTGCAGCATATTATTTTTATCAGTTCCAGCTCGGTGTTCGCTGAGATTTCCGGCCGTTTTGATGAATTCGTGCCGCCGCAGCCGGACAGCGAAACGGGAAAGGCGCTGAAAACCATTGAAGAGTGGCTGTTTCAGTTATCCGATATTGACTGCGATATCGTTCGTTTCAGCGGGCTGGTGGGCGCGGATCGTCATCCGGTGCGCTTTCTGGCGGGCAAAACCGCATTAAGCGGCGGTAATACGCCGGTTAATCTGGTGCATGTGGACGATTGCGCGCGCGCTATTCAGTTGCTGCTGGAAACCCCGAGCTATCAGCGTTTGTACCATTTATCCGCGCCGCTGCATCCGAATAAAGCGGAATATTACGGCACCATGGCGCGTCAATTAGGATTGGCGCCGCCGCATTTTATTTGCAGTGCACAGGATCCGCAGCGAATTATTCTGGCGGATAAAATTTGCCGGGAGCTGGGTTTTGTTTATCAGTATCCCGACCCTTACCAGATGCTGCCGCTAGAATAACGTTGCCGTTAAAGTGCGGTGGACTTTAACGTTGTTTTCAATGATAATAAGCCGATTTTTAGTTACGAAAACGATTACTTAACCACAATAATAAGGTATTACTTATGTCAAACACAATTTTACAACATCTTCCTGTCGGTCAAAAAGTCGGTATTGCGTTTTCCGGTGGACTGGATACCAGCGCGGCATTGCTGTGGATGCGCCAAAAAGGCGCGGTGCCGTATGCTTATACCGCTAATTTGGGGCAGCCCGATGAAGAAGATTACGAGGCGATTCCGCGTAAAGCTATGGAATACGGTGCGGAAAATGCGCGCTTAATCGATTGTCGCAGTCAGCTGGCCTATGAGGGCATTGCCGCAATTCAGTGCGGTGCCTTTCATGTTTCTACCGGCGGAGCAACCTATTTTAATACTACGCCGTTAGGACGCGCCGTAACCGGCACGATGTTGGTGTCGGCGATGAAAGAGGATGATGTGAATATCTGGGGCGACGGCAGTACCTTTAAAGGCAATGATATTGAGCGTTTTTACCGTTACGGATTGTTGACCAATCCAAATCTTAAAATTTACAAACCTTGGCTTGATCAACAGTTTATTGATGAATTGGGCGGGCGTCATGAAATGTCCGAGTTTTTAATCGCCAACGGGTTTAATTATAAAATGTCGGTGGAAAAAGCCTATTCCACCGATTCCAATATGCTCGGCGCAACACACGAAGCAAAAGATCTGGAGTTGCTGACGACCGGTATTAAAATCGTAAAACCGATTATGGGGGTGGCGTTCTGGGATGAAAAAGTGGCGGTAAAAACGGAAACCGTAACAGTACGTTTTGAAGAAGGTGTACCGGTGGCGTTAAACGGTAAAACCTTTGCCAATGCGGTGGAGTTGTTTCTGGAAGCCAATCGTATCGGCGGTCGTCATGGGTTGGGGATGTCAGATCAAATCGAAAACCGCATTATTGAAGCGAAAAGCCGCGGCATTTATGAAGCGCCGGGTATGGCGCTGCTGCATATTGCCTATGAACGTCTGGTGACCGGTATTCACAATGAAGATACGATTGAGCAATACCGTATCAATGGGTTGCGGTTAGGGCGTTTGCTGTATCAAGGACGCTGGTTTGATCCGCAGGCGCTGATGTTGCGTGAAACCGCACAGCGCTGGGTGGCGCGCGCGATCACCGGTGAAGTAACGCTGGAGTTGCGTCGCGGTAATGATTATTCCATTCTGAATACCGACTCGCCGAACTTGACTTATGCGCCGGAACGTCTGAGTATGGAAAAAGTGGAAAATGCACCGTTTGATCCGATTGACCGTATCGGTCAGCTGACTATGCGGAATCTGGATATTGTGGACACGCGCGCTAAACTGGGCGTTTATTCCGATGCCGGTTTATTGGCGGTGAACAACGATGTGCTGTTGCCGCAGCTGAAAAAATAAGTGGAAAAACGCTAAAAAATATGACCGCACTTTTGCCGGTGCGAAAACCGGTGAGAAAAGTGCGGTCGTTTTTTGCCTAAAATTCGGTATTATGCCAGTTTCAGTAAAAACAGATTAGAGCGGCAATTCGGTGGTGTTCTTGACGGTTTTGAGAATAATCTCGGTTTTTAGATTTTTTATGCCGAGTTCTTTGGTGAGATATTTCTTTTTGCAGGCGTAAAATTCATCTAAATCGGCAACTTGCAGCTTTAGGATAAAATCGTAATCGCCAGCCATTAGATGACATTCGGTGATTTGTGGAATCAGTTTCATTTCAAACATAAACCTTTCCCGCTGTTTTATATCTTCTTCAAAAAATGATCCTAAAGCATAGACCGTCAAACCGCAGTTCAGTTTTTTCGGATCAAGAATTGCCGTATATTTGTTGATGAACCCGTTGTGTTCCAACAGATTAACGCGTCTTAGGCAGGCGGAATTGGATAAGCCGACCTCCTGAGCCAATTCATTATTTTGTAAACGACCGTTTTGCTGTAAGGCGCGTAAGATTCGGGTATTAATGTTATCCAATATTTTATTGGCCATATTTTCCTCCTTAAATCTGTCTTTTTTGTCAGGGACAGGGAATATCCATTTCTGAAACGGTTATGATGAATTCATATTTTTTATTGTAAAAGTAATTGATTATATAAAATTCACGGTCGGACAGGTTACTTTGATTATTGGATAGGCAAAGTAACCTGTTCATATTGCAGGAGTTAAGCGTACATCTGCACCTGAATGACGAGCAACGCGGAACCGATCACCAGTAACGCGCCGATCATCGGCAATACGAATTTGACCCAGCGGTCAAACGGAATATGCAGCATTTGTAGCGTGACAAGCACCAGACCGGTCGGTGCCAAAAAGAGCATGGCATATTGTCCCCAATTATAGGCAGAGACGACGATATAGCGCGGAATTCCCACCGCATCCGCCAATGGCGCCATAATCGGCATGGACAACACGGCAAGCCCGGACGACGACGGTACAAATAGACCCAGAATGATAAAGATTACCAGCTGTGTCAGAATAAAGATCGTCGTCGGCATACCGGCGACAATATCGGACATATAAGCCAAAATAGTATCTGAGATCATACCTTCGTCCAGCACTAAATTTACTCCGCGCGCCAGTCCGATAATCAGCGATACGCCGACCAGCTCGGAAGCGCCGCGGGTAAAGGAATCAATAATATCCTGTTCCGATAGCCCGGAAATAAACATAATGATGATTGTCAGAGTCAGAAATGACGCCGCCATTTGTGGAAACCACCAGCCGCCCGCCATAACGCCCCAGATCATAATCGGAAAAGCAATGCAGAATATGCTGAGAATGATTTTTCGTCTGGTGCTGAATTGCAGTTCCGTACTCGGATCGTAGTTGTGCATATAGCGGTGATAGAATTCTTCCCTGTCATCATAGGTATAAGAAAAACTGGCATCCGCTTTGATTTTTTTACAATACCAGTACATATAACTAATCACGCAGGCGGAACCTAAGATTAGCCCGATAAAGCGGAAGGCGATGCCTTCGGTAAACTGAATACCGGCGGCATTGGAGGCGATCACCACGGAAAACGGATTGACGGTGGAAAAGGCGGTACCCATGGATGAGGCAAGAAAAATGGCACCTACACAAACAATAGCGTCATAACCCAGCGCCAGAAATACCGGCACTAAAATCGGATAAAACGCCACGGCTTCTTCTTCGATTCCGCAGGTTGTGCCGCCGATCGCCATGAGTACGCAAACGCTGAATACAATCAGAAATTCATTGCCTTTTGTTCGTTTCGCCAGCGCACTTAACCCGGCATTAAATGCGCCGGTTTTGTTGATTACGCCGATCATTCCGCCCAGCACGAAGATAAACACCATAACATCGGCGGCTTCAATCGTGCCTTCTACCATACTAATGGTGATATCTTTAATGCCTTTAGGATTCTGTTCAACCCGCTGATAGGAACCGGGAATTGCAATCGGTTTTCTGATGGTGCCTTCGGTAAAATTGTTTAATGCGATTTTGATGTTTAATTTTTCCAACGATTCGGTTGTCGCCGGAAGAATTTGGTCGGGTTGCTGATAGGTTTTAACCACAAAATTATTCGTGGATGAATTGTAGGTGAGCTTGGAATAGGAACCCGCCGGGATAATCCAAGTTAGTCCGACAGCAATAATCAAAATAATAAATAAAATTGAAAACGCCGTAGGAAATTTAAATGCTTTCTTTGTGCCCATGATGAACTCCTCGTGATACGGCTTAGGTTAAAATCAGAGATGCGCCATGCAGACGCATCTTTGACGAGCGGATTAATAATACTCGATATCCTCTGTTTGCGCGGTGATTCTTGTTCCCGCTTTACCTTTCACAATGTCGACGATATCGGAAAGTGAGCCGATAACGGCGTCATGCCCGGAATGCCGCACGAAATTCAGTGCCGCCTGCACCTTCGGCCCCATGGAACCGGAGGCAAAAGCCATTTCCCCGATGGCATCGGGATTGGCTTTGGCGATGGCTTTTTGGCTCGGTTTACCCCAATCCACAAATACTGCGGAGACATCGGTGGCGATGATAAACAAATCGGCATCCAGATTTTCAGCCAGCAGCGCCGAGCACAGGTCTTTATCAATGACCGCTTCAACTCCTTGCAGATTGCCTTGTTCATCATAATAAGTCGGAATACCGCCACCACCGGCACAAATCACAATACTGCCTTTTTCCAGCAACCATTTCACCGGACGGATTTCAAAGATCCGTTTCGGCAGAGGACTCGGCACAACACGGCGGTATTTATCGCCGTCTTGGGCGATTGACCAACCTTTTTCCTGTGCCAGACTTTCCGCTTCTTCTTTGGTATAAACTGGACCGATCGGCTTGGTTGGCTTCTTGAACGCCGGATCGTTCGGATCCACTTCCACTTGTGAAAGCAGGGTGGCGAACGGCGCTTCAAAGGGCAGCAAATTACCCAATTCCTGCTGGATCATATAGCCGATCATGCCGACGGATTCCGCTCCCAATACATCCAGCGGATACGTGGACACTTCTTTGTAAGCGGCGCCCTGCAATGCCAACAAACCGACTTGTGGCCCGTTGCCGTGGGTAATCACCAGTTCATTATTCGGATAAACTTTGGCGATTTGTTCGCATGCGATACGCACATTCTGCCGTTGATTTTCGGCGGATAAGGGTTCACCGCGACGCAGCAGCGCATTTCCGCCTAAGGCGATAACAATTCTCATGGCATCCTCCGGTTAAATTAAACTGGCGACCATCACCGCTTTAATGGTGTGCATGCGGTTTTCTGCCTGTTCAAAGGCGATATTCATCGGTGATTCGAACACCGCTTCGGTTACTTCAATACCGTTAGCCAACTGAGGATATTTTTCCGCAATCTGCTTACCGACTTTAGTTTCACTATTATGGAATGCCGGTAGGCAGTGCATAAATTTCACTTTTGGATTACCTGTGCGCTTCATCAGTTCAGGGGTGACCTGATACGGCATCAGCAGAGCAATACGTTCGCCCCAGCTGTCCAACGGCTCGCCCATAGAAACCCAAACATCGGTATGGACGAAGTCCACATCTTTCACCGCTTTGTCAATATCATCGGTAACGGTTAAACGTGCACCGCTTTGGTTGGCAAATTGTCGGCATAAATCCACCAGTTCATCATCCGGTAACAAGGCTTTTGGTCCGCACACCCGCACGTCCATACCGAGTTTCGCGCCGATCAGTAGCAGAGAATTACCCATATTATTGCGGGCGTCACCGATATACACATATTTAATTTCACTTAACGGTTTGTCGCAGTGTTCGATCATAGTCAGCACATCCGCCAGCATCTGCGTCGGATGAAATTCATCGGTCAACCCGTTAAATACCGGCACTCCGGCATATTGCGCCAGTTCGTCCACCACGGTTTGTTTAAAACCACGGTATTCAATGGCGTCATACATCCGTCCGAGAACGCGTGCGGTATCTTTCATGCTTTCTTTATGCCCGATCTGTGATGAAGTGGGATCAATATAGGTCACTTGTGCGCCCTGATCATATGCCGCAACTTCAAAAGCGCAACGAGTACGGGTTGAGGTTTTCTCAAAAATGAGCGCAATATTTTTGCCTTTCAGATTCTGCTGTTCAGTACCGGCGTATTTTGCACGTTTCAAGTCTCTTGATAAATCAAGCAGATATTTTATTTCGCGTTCAGAATGATGTACCAGACTGAGCAAATGCCGGTTTTTAAGATTAAAAGCCATAATCAATTCTCCTTAATTAACGGATGGATTATTAAATGGATATTGCATATCCTCTGTACTACGTGCAAAAGAGTATCAGCCCTTGAATTGAATTTGGTTGCGTTTTTTCCGGCGTAATGTAAATTTTTGAAATAAAATTCTACTTTTAAGTTGGAAATTGATATTAAATTTTAAGATTTAGATAGGCTTATTAATTTACAGTATTAAATATTTGGGCAAGTATTGGCTTTTTTTTCGACGATTAACAAGTGCCAGACTTAAAAGTGCGGTTATTTTTTGTTAAAATCCGCCGCCGTTAATATGTTCGTATTAATGGTATATAACATGTATAAATTATCTCATTTTCCAACTTTTGCGGAAATGTATCCTGCTGAAAAACGTTGGCAGAAAAGGCTCCGCAGTTATCTTCGTTATCGTTTTTATACATTAATTTATGCTCGTTATTGTCGGGAATTAATGTATTTTTTACACCTCCATCCGTTATGGGAAACCCTGTTCGCCCGCCTGCCTTATCGCATTAATACGCTGCTGGCAAAATACTGCGATAAACGTTTTGGTATCCAGCGGCGACTTGGGGCGATTACTGCGAATTTCATGTTGGCGGAACAAAAGTTTACCTATGCTAAGGCGCAATCGCTGATTCAGGAAGAGAACTTGCGGTTGGCGGAATTGACGGAAGAATTGGATCTGTATTTGAATATCAACAAAATCGATCCGTTTGAAGGTTTTTTCTCGCTGAATATTATTAATCAACATAAAGAAAGCGTGTACGACGCCTCTTTTGCCTTTTTGCCGCCTAACACATTGCTAATAACTTCAATTCAGGGGCCGCATTATGCGCAGGCACAGAATGTGATCCGAGAGGCAACTAAGAATTTACACGGCGTGCGCCCGATGTTTATGCTGATTAATGCCTTTCAGTTGCTGAGCGAAACCCTAAACTGTGAATTATGCGGTATTCCGCATAAAAATCAGGCTAAGTATCGCTGGAATGATTCGACCAAATTATTGTTTAATTATGACGAATTCTGGCAGGAAAACGGCGGTGTTTATGACAAATCGCGCGGATATTGGAAGTTACCGCGCAATTCTGAACGTAAATGCCCGGCGGCGATTCCAAGTAAAAAGCGTTCCATGTATCGCAAACGCTACGCCATGCTTGATCACACCGCACAGCAGATTAAGGATTTTTTTGCCGCGGAAACTTGTTAAAAAACCACCGCACTTTAGCGCGCAAAGTAAAACGCACTAAATTAAGTTTAAAATTTGAGCCCTGCAAATGGCAGTGCTCGAAGTTTAAGTTAAAGGTAAGTTTTGGATACGGAGTAAAGTGCGGTCGGTTTTTTCAGCGTTTTTATGCGTTTGCAATTTCCTCGACCGATTTCGGCACCGGCGGCAAACGGCGTTTGTGGTGTGAACGATTATGCCAGAATTCAATTTGTGTTAAGGCTTGCGCGGATATTGATTCGCCGCGCAGAAAGGCATCAATATCGCGGTAGCTGACGCCCATTTCGTCTTCGTCAGTTTGTCCTTGCCATAAGCCTGCGCTTGGTGATTTTTGCAGTAATGGTTGCGGAACTTGTAACAATGCCGCCAGTTCATACACTTGCTCTTTACGCAGGCGCAGCAGCGGGGCGATATCTACGCCGCCGTCGCCGAATTTGGTGAAATAGCCGGTCAGCCATTCCGCCGCATTATCGGTGCCGACTACGATTGCCTGATGGCTTTGTGCATAAGCATATAATGAAATCATGCGCAAACGCGCTTGCAAATTGCCGGCGATGACATTTTGGCGTTCTGCCTGTGCATTAAAAAGCGGTTGCATGGTTTGCATAAAGGTGCGGTAAGTGTCGATAATCGGTACTTCCAGCACGGGGCATTTTGCACTTGCGGCGACCAGATAGGCGTCTTCGATATCCTGCGCGGAAGTAGTTTCGGACGGCAGAATTAAGCCTTGTACCGGCGCGCCGCAGCGCGTTAATAAATGGGCGACAACAGCAGAATCGATACCGCCGCTAATCCCGACTACATAACCGTTTGCGCCGTAATCCAGACGCTGTTGTTCCAGCCATTGCAGTAAATAATTCAGATAATTTTTCATCAATGTGTCCTTTGATTTTGTAGCAAATATTATACGTCAAGTGTGAGATCGCCCGGTTTAATCCAGCCTTTGCGGCGCATAAAGGCGGCAAATAATAAGGTTAATACGGCAGGTAGCACAAAATGCAGCAAGATAACCGCCAACCAGACCGCCAAGCTATTACCCATGGCGTCGATTGTACCGATTTGCCCCACCAGCCCGCTGGTACCCATACCGGCGCCGGAAGGAATATTCTGCATCTGAAACCAGACTGTCGCAAAAGGTGCGATAATGGCGCCGGCTAATGTCGGCGGCAGCCAGATTTTAGGATTTTTCACGATATTCGGCATTTGCAGCATGCTGGTGCCAAGCCCTTGGCTAAGTAAGCCCGCCCAACGGTTTTCACGAAAGCTCATCACCGCAAAACCAATCATTTGCGCACAGCAGCCGATGGTTGCGGCACCGCCCGCCAGACCGCTTAATGACAGGGTTACCGCAATTGCGGCACTGGAAATCGGCAGGGTTAGAATCATTCCCATGAGTACGGAAACAATAATGCTCATTGGAATCGGCCGAAGTTCTACCGCCCACATGATCAACTCGCCGGTTTCGCGCATAAATGAGGCGAGCAGCGGACCGATTAATGTTGCCGCGACCGTCCCGGTTATCAGCGTAGCGGCAGGAGTGACTAAAATATCGATCGGCGTAAGTTTACTGACCAATTTACCGCATTCGGCACCGCTTGCGGCGGCGATAAAGCAGCCGATAGGCCCGCCTAATGCCGCACCTAACATGCCGGTGGTGGTACTGGTGAGCAGTGCCAGTGGCGGCGCTTTTAAGGCGTAAGCCACGCCCACACCGATAGCCGCTCCCATACTTGCTTGGGCTTGCGCACCCAGTTCAACCAACCACGATTGGGTCAGCCAGCCGCCCAGATTTTTCAGGATCAGCCCGATAATCAGGGAGCCGAATAAGCCCAATGCCATAAAGTTCATCGCATCGATCGCATAACGGCGCAGGCTGAATTCAACATTGCGCACAGCCAGAAAGGTTTTAAATGTTTTGTTTGCCATGGTGCTTAGCCTGCGGAAACTGGCGAAAATTCCACCGCACTTAGGCGCGGGTTAAAGCTATAGCGACGTCCTTGCTTGGCTTGCTCTTTACCGTTAAGAAGAACGCAGTCGCCGGTAAAACCGATATTGACTTTGAGCAGGCTTGAACCTACACCGTAAGAATCTACCGGCGCGTTTTGCGCTTCAAAACGACGGATTTTATCAGCGTCAAAACCACCGCTGACGATAATTTTAACCCGTTGAAAGCCGGCGGCATCTAAATGTTCACGCAGGCGGCGTACCAAACAGACATTGGTGCCGCGCAGATCTTCCTGACCGAATTCGTGCTGATTGCGTAAAAAATATTGATCTACCATGTTGGCGGCGGTATCCAGACGAACGCCGTACAGGCGCGCACCGAAATGGCGGGCAACCTTCAGGCTGTCGGTGATTACGTCATTGTGATAATCCACCAACGCAACTAAATTATCTGCCGGGTAAGTGGATAAATAGGCCTCGCAGGCGTTGATTAAATCGCCATCGAATAACTGAATTAAGGCGTGAGGCATAGTGCCGACGCCTTCTTTGCCCCACCATTCGTTCATTGCATGGGTGGCTTGTGCCGCCACCCCGCCGATATAAGCGGAATAACCGTCGCCCGCCTGTTGCGAGAAGTGATCATCGCGATCTCCCATGAAAATCACCTGTTTGCTGCCAGCAGCCTGCACCACATTATAGACATTGGTCGCAACCGAGGTGCGACGCGCCAGTACGCCGTCGATTAAGCCCTCCAGATAGCCGAAGTCTTCATAATAACCTTCGATCATCAAGACGGTTTCAAAAGGCTTAATTTTATCACCATCGTTTAATGCCCAGACGGTTAAGTTGTGCGGATTAACGGCAAAGGTGTGCAGTAATGCAATCGCTTCATCAACACCGCAGAGAATCGCATCTTTTTTCTGGAAAAATTGCATTGTCACTCGCTGTTTCGGTCGGCGCTGTTTAATGATTTCTGCTGTTTTCAGGAAATACACCGCGGAGAACCAACCGTCTTTAATGCGGGGATCGAACTTAAAGGTTTTATTAGTTAAACGCGGAATTTTTCCTTGCCGTTTTAGCTCAAATTCTTTATTTATCGTTTCCACATTTTTCTCCTTATGTTGGTTCATGCAATGTAAATGGAAAGTGTTTGCTACAAAATAATAGGCGTAAACTATACCTATTTTTTTGAAAAAGCAAGTGTTAGTCTGTCTGATACTCGGTTCATTAAGATAAGCGCGGTAAATTATGTTTGTTATGCTTTGTAACACCGTGAAAGATAAACTGTTTTTTATTGGGAAATTATTCTTTATGGATTATGATGATCTTCAGGTAAAATCATACAGGTTATGATCGTATGGGAACAGGTAAAAAGTGCGGTCGAATTTAAAAGATTTTGTAGGTTAGAAAGAGTAAATAATGACAGACAATATTGTAATTACCGTTGACGGACCGAGCGGGGCGGGAAAAGGTACGTTATGTTATGCCTTGGCGGAGAAGCTGGGGTTTGCGTTATTGGACAGCGGGGCGATTTATCGTGTGACCGCACTAGCGGCGTTGAAACGGCAAGTGGTGCTGACAGATGAAGCGGCGCTCGCTGAGCTGGCGGACAAGCTAGCAATTCAGTTTTTGCCGCAGGCGGGTGAAGTGAGGATTATCCTTGATGGTGATGATGTCAGTGCGCAGATTCGTACGCAAGAAGTGGCGGAGGCTGCTTCCAAAATTGCGGTGTTTCCGCAGGTGCGAGCGGCATTGTTACAACTGCAGCGCGATTTTGCTACGCAAAAAGGATTGATTGCAGACGGGCGGGATATGGGCACCGTGGTTTTTCCCGAGGCGCAGGTTAAACTATTTTTAGACGCCAGCGCGGAAGAAAGAGCGAAAAGACGCTATAATCAGTTGCAAACTAAGGGGATTAATGGTAACTTTGCACAGATTTTGGCCGAGATAAAAGCGCGTGACTGCCGCGACAGAAATCGTCCGGTGGCGCCGCTGAAACCCGCAGAAGACGCGCTGTTATTAGACAGTACCGAATTAGGTATTGATCAGGTTGTTGAGCGCGCGTTAGTCTATATTCGGCAACGGCTTGACTTGCGGTCGAAATCATTGCAATCCGTTTATTCAGGGAACGAATAAATATGTATGATCAGCCCCACTTTTATGGATAAGAAGTGGACGTTATTAACTAACTTAGAAGATTAATTATGTCAGAATCTTTTGCTCAACTATTTGAAGAATCATTAAAAGGCCTGGAAACCCGTTTGGGTTCTATCGTTAACGGTACCGTTGTCGCGATTGAAAAAGGCTTCGTATATGTCGATGCAGGTTTAAAATCCGAAGCGCGTATTCCGGCGGAGGAATTCCAGAATGCTCAAGGCGAACTGGATGTGAAAGTCGGCGATGTGATCAATGTTGCTTTGGACGCTGTTGAAGACGGTTACGGTGAAACTAAATTATCCCGTGAGAAAGCCGTTCGTCACGAATCTTGGATCGAACTGGAAAAAGCATACGAAGAACAAGCAACTGTTACCGGTTTAATCAACGGTAAAGTGAAAGGCGGCTTCACAGTTGAGCTGAATGGCGTACGTGCATTCTTACCTGGCTCATTAGTTGATACCCGCCCGGTACGTGACACTGCGCATCTTGAAGGCAAAGAGCTGGAATTCAAAGTCATCAAACTGGATCAAAAACGTAATAACGTGGTTGTTTCCCGTCGTGCGGTGATCGAATCTGAAAACAGCCAAGATCGCGAAGAAATTTTAGCCAGCCTGTCGGAAGGCGCTGAAGTGAAAGGTACAGTGAAAAATCTTACCGACTACGGTGCGTTTGTTGATTTAGGCGGTGTTGACGGCTTGTTACATATCACCGATATGGCTTGGAAACGTGTTAAACATCCTAGCGAAATCGTGAACGTCGGTGATGAAATCACAGTTAAAGTATTGAAATTCGATAAAGATCGCACGCGCGTATCCTTAGGCTTAAAACAATTAGGTCAGGATCCATGGGTTGCTATTGCTGAAAATCATCCGGTCGGCAGCAAATTAACCGGTAAAGTTACCAACTTGACCGATTACGGCTGCTTCGTGGAAATTTTAGAAGGTGTTGAAGGTTTGGTTCACGTTTCCGAAATGGACTGGACAAACAAAAATATTCACCCATCTAAAGTGGTTAGCCTCGGTGATGTAGTTGAAGTCATGGTATTGGAAATTGATGAAGAACGTCGTCGTATTTCTTTAGGTTTAAAACAGTGCAAACCTAACCCATGGTTACAATTTGCCGAAACTCACAATAAGGGTGATAAAGTTTCCGGTAAAATCAAATCTATCACTGACTTCGGTATTTTCATCGGTCTTGAAGGCGGTATTGACGGTTTAGTACATTTATCTGATATTTCTTGGAATGTACCGGGCGAAGAAGCGGTTCGTAGCTATAAGAAAGGCGATGAAGTGTCTGCCGTTGTATTGCAGGTGGATTCTGCCAAAGAACGTATCTCTTTAGGAATTAAACAACTTGAAGAAGATCCATTCAACAACTTCGTTGCATTGAACAAAAAAGGCGCTATCGTTACGGCTAAAGTTATTGAAGCCGATGCAAAAGGCGCTAAAGTTGAATTAGACGGCGGTGTTGAAGGCTATATTCGTGCAGGCGATTTAACCAGTGAAGTTGCCGCCGGCGATACGGTTGAAGCAAAATATACCGGTGTAGATCGTAAAGCCCGTATCGTTCACTTATCAGTGAAAGCAAAAGATCAGGCAGAAGAAGCTGCGGCGGTTGCAAGTGTCAACAACAAGCAGGAAGATATTGCTATGCCGAATGCATTTGCTGAAGCGTTCAAAGCGGCAAAAGGCGAATAATTAAGCATTCCCTTAAAATGGTCGGCACGGTATTTTATCGTGCCGATTGGTAAGAGATGAGGAGAATATTATGACCAAGTCAGAACTTATTGAAAATTTAGTTCAAAAAAATCCTTCCATAGCGGTAAGAGATGTTGAAAACGCGGTGAAGGACATTTTAGAACAGATGTCGCAGACGTTAGAAAACGGTGATCGTATTGAAGTTCGCGGCTTCGGCAGTTTTTCATTGCATTTTCGCCAACCGCGTATAGGTCGTAATCCGAAAACCGGCGATCAGGTAAAATTGGAAGCCAAGTCGGTACCTCACTTTAAAGCGGGCAAAGAGCTGAGAGAACGCGTGGACGTTCGGGCATAATATATCAACTAATTGAAATAACGGCACTTTAAGTGTCGTTTTTTGTGTTTATTTTTGGCATAATGATATGCACGTATTTTGCGGGAGAACAGCTATGATTAAATATATTTTCGGATTTATTATTTTGCTTGCCGTTGTGTTGGTTGCGATTACGGTCGGTGCCAATAATGATCAAATCATTTCGTTTAATTATATCGTTGCGCAAAGCGAGGTGCAGCTTTCCACTCTGGTTGCGATTTTATTCGGGCTGGGATTATTTTTAGGTTGGCTGATTTCAGCGTTTTTTTATTTGAAGTTAAAGCTAAAAAATATGTCTCTCGCTCGTCAGATTAAACGTCAGACATTACAAATTAACGAATTAGCCACCAGCCGCGACAAGGCCGCCTAATAATGCTTGAACTGCTCTTTCTGTTGTTGCCGATTGCCGCCGCTTACGGCTGGTATATGGGGCATCGCAGCGCGAAAAAAGATCAGGAAGATATCAGTAATAAACTTTCCCGTGATTATGTTACCGGTGTGAATTTTCTATTATCCAATCAGCCGGATAAAGCGGTGGATTTGTTTTTGGATATGCTGCAAAAGCAGGAAGCCGAAAACGAAATAGAAAGTGCTTCTCAATTTGAAGCGGAACTGACCTTAGGTAATTTGTTTCGCTCACGCGGCGAGGTGGATCGTGCATTGCGCATTCATCAGGCGTTAGATCGTAGCCCGAACTATAGCTTTGAACAGAAATTGCTGGCAAAACAGCAGCTTGCCAGAGATTTTATGACGGTCGGTTTTTTTGATCGCGCAGAGAATCTGTATATTACGCTGGTGGATGAACCGGAGTTTGCCGAAGGCGCACTACAGCAGCTGGCGATTATTTATCAAAAAACCAAAGAATGGAAAAAAGCCATTAATGTAGCCGAGAAATTGGCGAAAATCGCGCCGAAAGAAGATAACATTGAATTGGCCCATTACTATTGTGAATATGCACTAGGGCTGAATGCCGAAAGTAAAGATAAACCGATTGATATTTTACAGCAGGCGCTGAAAGTCGCACCGAACTGTGTACGCGCTTCAATGCTGCTGGCGGAAGCCTATATGGTGCAGTTGGATTACCAAAGTGCGGTCAAAAATTTTGAAAATATTCTGCATCAGAATGCGGATTATGTGGGTGAGGTGTTACCGGCGCTGAAATATTGTTATCAGGAATTAAACCAACTGGATAGTTTCGAACTGTTTTTAATTAAAGCTAGTCAAATTTGTCATAACAGCGCAGTGGATTTGGCGCTTGCGGATCTGATTGCCGAAAAAGACGGTTCATTTGCTGCTCAGGCAAAATTATATCAGCAGCTGAACCAGAACCCGAGTACATTTATTTTCCACCGTTTTATTCAATATCAGATTGATAATGCGGAATCGGGAAGGGCGAAAGATAGCCTGATTCTGTTACATAAAATGGTCGGGGAGCGAATAAAACAAGGCTTTGATTATCGTTGTATAAATTGCGGTTATCAGACTCACAAACTGACCTGGTGCTGCCCGTCCTGCCGTCAATGGGAAAGTATCAAACCGATTCGTGGAATTGAGCATAATTGATTTAATAAGGAAAAAGTTATGAGCAGTAAAGTCATCGTTGCACTGGATTATGAAAAAGAAGCACAGGCGCTGGCACTGGTCGATCAAATCGATCCGAGTTTATGTCGTCTGAAAGTGGGAAAAGAAATGTTTACTACATTGGGTACGCATTTTATCAAGCAGTTACAGCAGCGTCATTTTGACGTATTTTTGGATTTAAAATTCCATGATATTCCAAATACGGTTGCCAGAGCGGTACGTTCGGCGGCTGATTTAGGCGTATGGATGGTGGACTTACATGCCAGCGGCGGCTTGCGCATGATGGAAGAGGCGAAAAAAATTCTTGAACCGTACGGCAAAGATGCGCCGATTTTGATTGGCGTAACGGTATTGACCAGTATGGAAGATCTGGATTTATTGCAGATTGGGATTAACGCCTCACCGATGGAACAGGTGATCCGTTTGGCTAATTTAACTCAGCGTGCTGGTTTAGACGGAGTAGTCTGCTCACCTCAGGAAGTGGAAATTCTGCGTGCTCACTGCGGTAAAGATTTTACGCTGGTAACACCGGGAATTCGCCCTATCGGATCGGATTTTGGCGATCAGCGCCGAGTGATGACGCCGCCTGCCGCGATTCAGGCCGGTTCCGATTATTTAGTGATCGGACGCCCAATCACCCAAGCGGAGAATCCGGCGGAGGTATTACGCGCGATTAACACGTCAATTGAAGGCTGATATGTCAGATAGCGTCTTGGTTTATTCGACGGCAAGTGGACGAATAAAAGAGCAGAAAAAACAGCCGGACAGACCGAAAGGCGATGGTATTGTCCGCATTCATCGGCAAGTGAGTGGTCGAAAAGGTAGCGGCGTCAGCCTAATTAGCGGCTTGGATTTAAATGATAATGAACTGAAAACTCTGGCCGCAGAATTAAAAAAACGTTGCGGTTGTGGCGGGGCGGTGAAAAACGGCTGCATTGAAATTCAGGGAGAAAAACGCGAATTACTGAAGCAACTTTTGGTGCAGAAAGGTTTTTGCGTGAAATTAGCGGGCGGTTAGTGCCTGATAAATAAATTACAGAATGCCGAACGGTTAGTGTCGTCCGGCATTTTTTAATGGAAATAACCTAATAGCATTGCGCCGACAAATGCCGCACAAGCCAGCAATAATTTACTGGCTTTGGGCGGCGTCGTACTTTTATGAAAATAGCTTGCGCCCCAGATCACATAGCAAATAAGCAGAACCAGCTTGCCGATAATCCACAATGGGAAGCCGAATGACATCGTAAATAAAATAATTGCCCCGCTGACAATCAATAATGTGTCGGATAAGTGCGGTAGAATTTTTAACAGTTTTATCACCCGCCAGTTCTTGCCGAAAAACTGCATCAGCCCACGCACGATTAATAATGTCAGGCTGGTGAAAGCACAGATAATATGAAGATAAATTAATGAAAATATCATTTGTCATCGCTTAATATTTATTGAGATGCGGGGGATTCTAACATTCAGACAGTTAAAAGGAAATCAGCCGCGGCTGGAAAGAATGGGTTTTCTGATTTGGATCATAAAATAAAACGGGCATTACCTCTGTTAGCAATGTTGCTGCTTTTAATTACTTCATCTTTAGTCGGTAATACGCTGACTACAAATGGAAGCTTAGTAGAATTGTGAGTTGAACTTGTCATGGCTAACTCATTTTTTATCAAAATTAAACTAAATACTTTAATTCTGTCTAGAAAGCAAGTTTCTAGCTGAAAATTCGCTGTTTGAGATGGTGCCCGAGGGCGGACTTGAACCGCCACAGCCCGAAAGCCGAGGGATTTTAAATCCCTTGTGTCTACCGATTTCACCACTCGGGCGAGTGGAGCGGGAAACGAGGCTCGAACTCGCGACCCCGACCTTGGCAAGGTCGTGCTCTACCAACTGAGCTATTCCCGCATTCTGACGGCAGCATTTCGCTACCGGAGGACGTGGTGGATTTTACGGATTTCTTGCTATTAGTCAAATAGAAAATGAAGAATTTAAGTCCAATTGCCTAAAAAGAAATCACGCCTGATTTATACGCTGTTAATGTCATAAACTAGGTTAATTTTGACCGCACTTTTGCAATAAAGTGAATTATTGCTCATTTAATAGATTACCTTTTGCCGCTTTTAAATATTGCAGCATTGACCAGACGGTCAGGATTGCGGCGATGTATAAAAAAATAATGCCAGCGATTTCCATCAGTACGTTATAACGCCATAGTAAGCCGCCCAGTGCCAGCATTTGTGAGGCGGTTTTGACTTTTCCCAGCCATGATACCGCGACTTTGCTGCGACTGCCGATCTCCGCCATCCATTCCCGTAAGGCAGAGATAATGATTTCACGCGAGATCATGATGATTGCGGGGAGTGTGACCCAGAAAGAATGCTGATATTCCATGACTAAAGCCAGTGCGGCGACAACCATGACTTTGTCGGCCACAGGATCTAAAAACGCTCCGAAAGGCGTGCTTTGATTCCATTTACGCGCCAGATAACCATCGAACCAGTCGGTTATGGATGCCACAAAGAAGATAATTGTGGTTACCAGAGGTGCCCAAGTGAAAGGAAGATAAAAGGCAATAATAAAGAAAGGGATCAGTACGACCCGGAATAATGTCAGAATGGTAGGAAAATTCAATTTCATAGAAATTCGGTCAGTAGTCGGTAATTCGACTGTATTTTAAAACAAATTATGCGGCTTGGACAGGGGTATTTTGAGGAAAAAAGATTGGATTATAATCCAATCTTTTTTCAGTGATTACAGGAGAATTATTCTACTTTGACAATCCAGCCTGCTGGCGCGTCAATGTCACCGAACTGAATACCGACCAGTTCGTCATAAAGTTTTTTGGTAACCTCGCCGACTTCGGTTTCGGAATAGAATACGTGGAAATTATCGCCATATTGAATGCCGCCAATTGGCGAGATCACCGCGGCAGTACCGCAGGCGCCGGCTTCTTTAAATTGATCCAATTCATTGATGTACACATCGCCTTCAACGGTTTCCATGCCTAAGCGTTCTTTGGCTAAATAAAGCAGCGAATATTTGGTGATACTAGGCAGAATAGATGGCGATAGCGGGGTAACGAATTTATTGTCTTTCGTAATCCCAAAAAAGTTTGCCGAACCGACTTCTTCAATTTTGGTGTGCGTGGCCGGATCAAGGTAAATACAATCACTGAAATGGCGTTCTTTGGCCTTTTTACCCGGATACAGACTGGCGGCATAATTTCCGCCGACTTTGGAGGCGCCGGTACCGTGCGGCGCCGCGCGATCGTATTCGGAAACGATAAAATTAGTTGGTTTCATGCCGCCTTTGAAATAAGCTCCAACCGGACAGCAGAAAATTGAGAAAATATATTCCGGTGCGGCATTGACGCCGATATTGTCTCCGACCCCAATCAAGAATGGGCGTAAATATAAGGTTGCGCCACTGCCGTAAGGCGCAAGCCATTCTTCATTGGCTTTCACCACCTGTTTGCAAGCGTCAATAAACATGTCAACCGGGACATTCGGCATCAGTAAGCGTTGTGCGCTGGCCTGCATACGTAGTGCGTTTTGATCCGGTCTGAACAGATTGATTGAACCGTCTTTGCAGCGGTATGCTTTCAGTCCCTCAAAACATTGTTGACCATAATGTAGTGCGGTTGAACCTTCGCTGATATGTAGTTGATTATCTTGTGTTAATTCGCCTTTAGACCATTTCCCGTCTTTCCAATAGGCAATATAGCGGTAATCAGTTTTTATATAACTGAAACCTAAATGTTGCCAATCAATATTTTTACTCATTTTATTTCCTTACACATTGATACGATAAATTTAATCTACACCATTCCTTATGGGTTGAAAACCGTTTTGGATTAAAATCGGGGGATTTTATCAATTTATTTAATTTGACAGGGCAATTTCAGTGAGATTGTGGTAGTATGCGCAGATAAAAAAACACCGCTCATATAAGAGCGGTGCGTATAACCTAAATAGGGTTTAAAAAATATACAGGAAGTGAAATGAGTAACTTTATCAGTTACTCTGTCCGGTTTCCCGGACAATATGCAAACACAACATCATACTTAAGTCCGAAACTCTTTAACCAGTAAGGAATTACCAATCATTAAGTATGGCGCGTATTGTAGAGAGGTCGTCCGGATTGGACAATGGATATTTTTTTATTTGATATATTAGAAAAACTAATCCGAAAATCAGTAACTTATTATAAATTAAATTTTTATTATTGGGAAGATTTATGTATAAACGTTTGCCTCCCCTGAATTCACTGAAAGCATTCGAATGTTCTGCCCGTCATTTAAGCTTTACTAAAGCGGCGGATGAACTCTTTGTTACCCAAGCGGCGATCAGCCACCAGATAAAACTATTAGAAGATTTTTTAGGCATTGAGCTATTTAAACGTAAAAATCGTTCGCTGGAATTAACCGAATTCGGTAAAGCTTATTTTACCGATGTCACCAAAATTCTGCACCGTTTGGCGGAAGCGACGGATAATTTATTGGCGCAGAAAAACGACAAATATCTGGCCATCAGCGTGCCGCAGACGTTCGGTATGCAATGGCTGGTACCGCGGTTGAGTGAGTTTCATCAGTTGCATCCGGATATTGAAGTGCGTCTGAAAGGAGTAGATCAGGATGAAGGGCTATTAAATAAAGATGTGGATGTAGCGATTTATTACGGCCGAGGAAACTGGGATAATTTGCAGGTGGAAAAACTGGCGGAAGAACATTTATTGCTGCTGGCATCGCCGAAATTACTAGCTCAGCAACCGGTCCGTTCACAAGAAGATCTTAAAAAGCATACCTTAATTCACATTTATACCCGCGATAACTGGCAAAATATGGCGAATTATTTACAATTGGACGGCCTGGATATTCAGCACGGACCGCTGTTCAGCCACACTTTTATGGCGTTGCAGGCGGCGGTGCACGGGCAAGGTATTGTGCTGGCAAACCGCGTGTTGGCACAGCAAGAAATCAGCAACGGCAATCTGCAAATCGTATTACCGACCAATTTGAAAGATCCGAAATCCTTTTATGTGGTAAATCGCCTCGATAAAGCCAATGACGCGCAAATTGCGGCATTTCGTGATTGGATCATCAAGGCAATGAAACAGAGTGGCAGCGATGAATAAGTTAGCATTATATTGCCGTGCCGGGTTTGAAAAAGAAGCCGCCGCAGAAATCACCGATAAAGCGACACAACTGAATATTTTCGGTTTTGCTCGCGTTATAGAGAACAGCGGTTATGTGATTTTTGAATGTTATCAACCGCATGAGGCGGATCGACTGGTGCGTGAAATTCCGTTTAATCAGTTGATTTTCGCTCGCCAGATGATGGTCGTGTCGGACTTGTTGCAAGATTTACCACCGCAGGATCGCATTAGCCCGATTATCGCGCAGTACCAGCGAATTGAACGGTTAGTCCCTTTACACCAAAGCAATGAGATTCGGGTGGAAACCGCCGATACCAACGATGCCAAAGCGCTTTCAGGATTTTGCCGAAAATTTACCGTACCGTTGCGCAACGCCTTGAAACAACAGGGCTGGCTGTGCACTCAGGCGAATGAAAAGTGCGGTCTGACATTGCACATTTTTTTCATCCAATCCGACCGTTGTTATGTTGGCTATTCTTATAACGACAATCATTCGCCGCATTTTATGGGAATTATGCGACTGAAATTCCCGCCTCAGGCACCGAGTCGCTCGACGCTGAAACTGGAAGAAGCGATTCTGACTTTTATTCCGCGTCGGCACGAGGCACGGCATTTCAATGAAAATATGTACGCGGTGGATCTCGGTGCCTGCCCGGGCGGTTGGACCTATCAGCTGGTAAAGCGCGGTCTGTTTGTGTATGCCGTTGATCACGGAAAAATGGCGGCGAGCCTGTATGATACGGGACGCATTGAACATTGTGCGGAAGATGGTTTTAAATTTCAGCCGCCGAAACACCGCCGTATTGATTGGCTGGTGTGCGATATGGTAGAGCAGCCAAGTCGCATTGCCGCCTTAATCAGCAAATGGCTGATTAACGGCTGGTGCAACGAAACCATTTTCAATCTGAAATTGCCGATGAAAAAACGTTATGCCGAAGTATGCCGCTGTTTGCATGACATCCGGCAGGTGCTGCAACAACAGGGATTGCGTTTTTCTATGCAGGCTAAACATCTTTATCATGACCGGGAAGAAATTACCGTGCATATTAAGCTCACTCGCTAAAGCTACATCGGTGCGGCATACCGCGCCGATTGTCTGCAATAAAACTTCTCGAATTCCGACCGCACTTTTTATTGTCCTTTGCGGAAAAACTCAATATAATTTAGCCTGTATAAAAAAACAGTGGTGATGTAATGGATATTTCTGAATTACTTGACGGATTAAATGATAAACAACGCGAAGCAGTTGCCGCGCCCTTAGGCAATTATCTGGTGCTGGCTGGAGCGGGCAGCGGTAAAACTCGAGTGCTGACATACCGCATTGCTTGGCTTATTGCGGTGGAACATATCGCGGAAGGCAGTATCATGGCGGTGACTTTTACTAATAAAGCGGCAGCGGAAATGCGTCAGCGGATTGATGCCACGCTGACTCAATATTCATCGCAGCGTTTATTCGGTATGTGGGTCGGCACCTTTCACAGTATCGCTCATCGTCTATTGCGCGCACATCACGCTGACGCCGATCTGCCGCAGGATTTCCAGATTCTGGACAGCGAGGATCAGCTGCGACTGGTGAAGCGTTTGATGAAGCTGCATCATTACGACGAAAAAATGTACCCTTACAAACAAGCGTGCTGGTATATCAATAATAAAAAAGAAGAAGGGTTACGCCCCGATCAGATTGATGATAACAATGATCCGCAGGAGCGGGAATGGATCCGCATTTACCGCATTTATCAGGACGCCTGTGATCGCGCAGGTCTGGTCGATTTTTCCGAACTGTTGCTGCGCGCTTATGAACTATGGCTGAAAAAACCGGTTATTTTGCAGCGTTATCGCCAGCGTTTTCAACACATTCTGGTGGACGAATTTCAGGATACCAACAAAATTCAATATGCGTGGATTAAATTGCTTGCCGGAGAACAGGGCAAGCTGATGATTGTCGGTGATGATGATCAGTCGATTTATGGCTGGCGTGGCGCGCAGGTTGAGAATATTCACCGCTTTTTGCAGGATTTCCGTCATGCACGGACTATTCGCCTTGAACAGAATTACCGTTCGACGGGCAATATTTTGCAAAGTGCCAATCACTTAATTGCCAATAACAATAACCGACTAGGCAAAGATTTATGGACTAACGGCGAGCAGGGCGAACCGGTTGGGATTTATGCGGCGTTCAATGAATTGGATGAAGCGTTGTTTGTGGCAAGTCAGATTAATATCTGGTTGGAAGAGGGCGGTAAACTGGATGATTGCGCGGTATTGTATCGTAGCAACAGCCAGTCACGTGTGATTGAAGAAGCCCTGATTCGGGCGAAAATTCCATATCGCATTTATGGCGGCATGCGTTTCTTTGAACGACAGGAAATTAAAGACGCGCTGGCTTATTTGCGTTTGATCGCCAACCGTCAGGATGATGCCGCCTTTGAACGCGTGGTCAATACGCCGCCGCGCGGTATCGGTGATCGTACGCTTGACAGTTTGCGGACGTTAACCCGCGAACGGCAGATCACGCTATGGCAGGCAACGCAGGTGGCGATTCAGGAAAATATGCTATCCGTTCGCGCTGCGACCGCACTTGTGCGGTTTCTTGAACTGGTTAACTCACTGCAACGCGATACGGAAGAAATGCCGTTATTTGCACAGACGGATTTCGTGATTAAGCATTCCGGCTTATATGATATGTATAAGCAGGAAAAAGGCGAGAAGGGCGAAGTGCGGATCGAAAATCTGGAAGAATTGGTCACTGCCACCAGGGAATTTGTTAAACCGGACGAGGCAGAGGAAATGTCTGATTTGACCGCCTTCTTAACTCACGCCTCTCTTGAAGCAGGCGAAGAACAGGCTTCGCCGCACCAATCCTGTGTGCAGATGATGACGCTGCATTCGGCGAAGGGGCTGGAGTTTGCTCGCGTGTTTATTGTCGGCGTGGAAGAAGGGCTGTTTCCGAGTTTTCGTTCCTTTGAAGAACCGGGTAGACTGGAGGAAGAACGCCGTTTAGCTTATGTAGGTATTACTCGGGCGAAGAAAAAATTGACCCTGTGTTATGCGGAAAGCCGCCGTTTATATGCCAAAGAAGAGCGTCATTTGCCGTCGCGTTTTATTGCCGAATTGCCGAGCGACTGCATTCAGGAAGTGCGCCTGCGCGGCACCGTCACCCGCGCCTATAACCGCAGTGCGGTGGGCAGTATTGCGCCGGCATCCGTATTGTCGGAAAGTGATTGGAAAAGCGGACAAAAAGTGAGACATGCGAAGTTTGGCGTGGGAACCGTCATCAACGTGGAAGGCGCGGACAACCAAACCCGTTTGCAAGTTGCATTTCAGGGACAGGGCATTAAATGGCTGATTGCCGCGTTGGCAAAATTGGAAAAACTGTGAAAAAAATTACCGCACTTTGAGCATGGGGAAAGGCAGCCTTGCGCTGAATAAGGCTGCCGCTAAGTCGGCTTAATACAACGTGAGCAATACGATTTGTTCCGGATCAATAGTACAGTAGACTTCTTCATCCACACGGAATTCTTCATTTTTACCGACGGTCGCGCAGCATTCGGTATTGTCTCTGAGTGATAGAATCACTTCTTTGACATGTGCTTTGTCGGTTATTGCACTGATATTTGCGCAAAAGCAGTTTTGGGTGTTTACCGGCGGGGTATGATGCAGTTTTACCCAAGGCGCTTTCACCATAATCATCACTTCTTTGCCGGAAACAAGCTGCAAACGCGCCGCACTTTGCGCCGTAATTGAAGCGATAAGCGGCTGCGGAAAACCATTAATGCCGATTTCCACATAGCAGTGAATATCTTGTAAACGCAAGTATTTGACTTGACCGAAAAACTGGTTTCGGGCGCTGCTTTGCAAAGAGAAGCGGGCGGTGGCGGAAAGCAGGCTGTCAAGCGGCACGCTTTCATCTTGTAGGATCGCAAACGCTTTTTGTTGGGTTTGTTCCAGTAAATCATAGAGTTGCAGCAAGCGCTGGGCATACACCGTCAGCATTGTACCGCCGCCGTTTTTGCCGCCGATATTGCGTTCGAGCAAGGGTTTCGGACTGATCGCATTCATTGCTTCCAGATGATCCCATGCACTTTTGTAGCTGACTTGTGCATTTTTCGCCGCTTGATTAATTGAACCGTATTGCTGAATTGCTTTTAGCAGACGGATCCGCTTCGGATCGACAAAAAGTTGTCGTTGCAGTTTTATTGTGAGAAGAATTTCTGTTTCCGACATAAGTATTGCTCCATGTTGACTGGTTGATTTATTTTAATGGAAAGTTCTTTTTTTCTGTAGCTTTTATTTTTCGATTCGTTATATAATCCCATGCATATTGCTTCTATGTTACATTTATGGAGAACATTATGCCTAATATTAAACAATTTGCCCGTGCCGTTATGTTGAGCTGCGCAGTACTTGCGTTATCTGTTCAAGCGAAAATCACCGTTTTTGCTGCGGCGTCAATGACCAATGCGTTGGAAGATGTGAAAGCGGCATATCTGAAAGCCAATCCGAATGAAGAAATTGATTTCTCCTTTGCTTCTTCTTCCGTACTGGCCCGCCAGATTACTGAAGGGGCGCCGGCGGATGTATTTATTTCCGCGGACCAAAAATGGATGGATTTCCTGGCAGAAAAAAATGCTATTGTGTCGGATAGCCGTTTTGATTTGGTCGGCAACAAATTAGTGATGATTGCGCCGGAAAAAAGCCAGGTTGAGCATGTCGATTTAACTGATGATAAATGGCAAGCCGTATTAAAAGACAGCTATCTGGCGGTTGGCGATCCGGCACATGTTCCGGCGGGCAAATATGCCAAAGCGGCATTTACTCATTTAAACCAATGGAATGCGCTGGAAGACAAACTTGCGCGCGCAAATAATGTGCGTGCGGCACTGGCATTAGTGGAGCAGGGTGAATCGCCGTTAGGCGTAGTGTATGCCACCGATGCGGCAGCAAGCAAGAAAGTGAAAGTGGTTGCGGTATTCCCGAATGGTTCGCATCCGCCGGTAGAATATCCCGCTGCGATCGTCGCCGGTCATGATAATCAGGAAAGTCGGAACTTTTTGAATTATTTAAAATCCGAACCAGCGAAAAAAATATTTGAACAATTCGGTTTTTCCAGTAAATAATAAAGACGGGCGGAGGAAATAAATAGCCTCCGCATTTTTTTCGTTACGCGATTATAGGAAAACGGATTATTTGGCGTCTTTATGTCATCATTGTTTGATTATTTCCAACTCTCTCAGCCCGAGATCAACGCGATTTTATTAAGTCTTAAAGTCGCGTTGATCTCTATTTTTGTAAGTCTCCCCCTTTCGATTTTTCTTGCTTGGTTGCTGACGCGTAAAACATTTTGGGGAAAATCGGTGTTAAATGGCATTATTCATTTGCCACTGGTATTGCCGCCGGTGGTGATTGGTTATTTGCTGTTGGTTATCATGGGACGCAACGGCATTATCGGACGTTATTTGCAGCAATGGTTTGATTTCAGTTTTGGTTTTAACTGGTACGGTGCGGCGCTGGCATCGGCGATTGTCGCATTGCCGCTGGTGGTGCGTTCAATTCGATTGGCGCTGGAAAGCGTAGATTTTAAGCTGGAGCAGGCGGCAAGAACATTAGGTGCATCTGGGTTAAAAACTTTTTTTACCATTACCTTACCGCTTTCTCTACCGGGAATACTGGCCGGACTAATTCTCGGGTTTGCCCGCTCTTTAGGTGAATTCGGCGCCACCATTACTTTTGTCTCCAATATTCCGAAAGTCACTCAGACAATTCCGCTTGCGATGTTTTCCTTTATTGAAACGCCGGGTGCAGAAGGTGCGGCAGCACGGCTTTGTTTGATTGCGATTATTATTTCGTTGATTTCATTATTGTTATCGGAATGGCTGGCGAAACGCACACAGAAAAAATTGGGGCAGATGAATGCTGGAAATTAATGTCAGTAAAACCTTGGGGCAGATGAAGTTTGCTGCCAATTTACAGATTCCGAATCAGGGCATTACCGCGTTATTCGGTTTATCGGGATCCGGAAAATCATCGCTAATCAATTTAATCAGCGGATTGTTGTCCCCCGATGCAGGATATATCCGGTTAAATCACCGCACTTTGGTGGACACACAAAATAATGTTAATTTGGCGCCGAACCAGCGGCAGATCGGTTATGTTTTTCAGGATGCCCGTCTGTTTCCGCATTATACGGTAAAAGGCAATTTACGTTACGGTATTAAAAACGCAAGCCGGCAGGAGTTTGATGATATTGTCGAACTGCTGGGAATCGGACATTTATTGAAGCGCTACCCGATAACCTTATCCGGCGGAGAAAAGCAACGGGTTGCGATTGGGCGGGCATTGTTGACGGATCCCGAAATTTTGTTAATGGACGAGCCGTTATCAGCGTTGGATCTGCCGCGTAAACGGGAATTGCTTAACTATTTGGAAAAATTATCGAAGCGAATCAATATTCCTATTTTATATGTTACGCACAGTTTGGACGAATTGCTGCGTCTGGCAGAACGCGTGGTATTATTGGATGACGGCAGTGTTCGCGCCTATGATATGCTGGAAAATATCTGGCAAAGCCCGTTATTTGATCCGTGGAAAACCGAAAATGAACAAAGTGCAGTGCTGGCGTTGCCGGTTCATTTTCACCATCCGGTATATCCGATGACCGCACTGGCATTGGGCGAACAATCGTTATGGGTCGGCACGGTTTCACAGCGGGTGAATGAAAAGGTACGCATTTGTATTGCCGGTTCCGATGTTTCTGTGGCGCTGACGTTGCCACAGAAAAGCAGCATTCGTAATATTTTGCGCGGAAAAATCACCGCACTTTTCACGCGGGAAAACCGAGTGGACGTGCAAATTGACGTGGCTAAACAGCTTATTTGGGCGACGATCAGCCCATGGTCTTTACAGGAATTGAATTTGCAGGTCGGGCAGACGGTCTATGCCCAGATTAAAGCCGTATCGGTAATGCAATAAGGGTGCTTGACACCCTTAAATCGCACTTATCGCTTTCTTGCCAGCATAGTCACGAATTTCATTTTAATTCGATTGCCTTGTTCGTCGGTTTTGTGCAATTCACCCATTTCTTCGTTATATTTCACCAACTCCCAGCCGCGATAGTAAGTTTTCAGCTCATTTTCTTTAAAAGTAAAGGAAAACGGAATCGGGCAAGGAACGTCGTCGGTGCTCATTGCCGCAACAATCAAGTTATAGCCGCCCGGATTAGTGTGCTGCTGCATATTTTCAATAATCGCTGGTATCGCGCTGCGCTGTAAAAACATAAAGACCACTGTGGATAGAATAAAATCATAATTTTCCTGAATGGCTGCCGAATTAATATCGTAAAGTGCGGTATTTATTTTTAAATTTTCTTTCTCCGCAGTCTGAGTTAAAAAGGCAAGGCTGGCTTCATTATGATCCAGCGCCGTCACCGTGTAACCCAACAAGCTTAAAAACAGTGAATTGCGACCTTGCCCACAGCCGAGATCCAGTGTTTTGCAAGGCTTGAGTATTTGTACCGCACTTTTGACTTCCGAATGAGTGGCGGTCATATTATATTTTTTACTGAAATAATCGGCTTTTTTACAGTAAAACTCCAGATAGCATGCCAGATCATCGGATAAAGGTTCTACTTTGTGCCATTGCTGTGGTTCTACTAATGGGGTGTCCTGATCGGCTGTGAAAATATGTTCGCTGATAAGCTCACCGTTTTCCGTCAATAGAAAGAATTTGAGCTTGCCTGCAACAACGGTTAGTTTGCCCCAAGTGCCAGCTTTCGTATTATGTTTTTCCTGAAACATTTGCGGCAGACTGTGTTTATCCCATAGCGGCATTTTTTTGTAACAAATCAGTTCGTTTTGCATGTTTTTCTCCAAATATAAAAAAGTTGAGCGATATAGTAGGAAATAACCGGTCGATATGCAAGCTGTCGATAAAAAAATATTGTATTGCCATTCGTACAGACCTTTGGCGGAATTGTTATCCGTGGCGAAAAATATCGTAAATCAATGTAAATCTTGCTAAAATGCAGCGGTCTATATCTGTTATATGTCCAGAGGGTTTTATGCACTGTCCTTTTTGTTCCACTGAAGAAACCAAAGTCATCGACAGCCGTCTGGTGTCCGACGGTTATCAGGTTCGCCGCCGGCGGGAATGCGGTAAATGTCACGAACGTTTTACCACTTTTGAAACCGCAGAGCTGATTATCCCCAAAGTGATCAAAAGCGATCATAGCCGAGAGCCTTTTAATGAAGATAAACTGCGTCGCGGGATTTTACATGCACTGGAGAAACGTCCGGTCAGTTCCGATGATGTAGAAAAGGCTATCAGTCACATTATTCATCAGTTGCGTGCTACCGGCGAACGGGAAGTGCCGAGCGAACTTATCGGTAAATTAGCAATGAATGAGTTGAAAATATTGGATAAAGTGGCGTATATCCGATTTGCTTCGGTATATTTAAGTTTTGACGATATTACTCAGTTTAGTCAGGAAATTGAGAAGTTAAAGGATTAATATGCAAACCCGATTTACCGAACATGATGTGCAATATATGCAGCAGGCATTGGCGCTTGCCAGCAACGGAATTTTTACCACTGCGCCGAATCCAGCGGTCGGCTGCGTGTTGGTGAAAGATGGCAATGTGGTGGGAAAAGGTTTTCATTTTAAAGCGGGACAGCCACATGCGGAAGTGATGGCATTGATTGATGCCGGTGAACGTGCGTGTGGTGCCACCGCTTATGTTACCTTGGAACCCTGTTCCCATTTCGGGCGAACGCCACCTTGTGCCAAGGCGCTGATTGATGCCGGTGTGAGCCGAGTGATTGCCGCCATGCAGGATCCCAATCCGCAGGTCGCCGGTCAAGGACTGGCGATGCTACGCGCTGGCGGGGTGGAAACGGCGGTGGGATTATTGCAGGAACAAGCAGAATTGCTGAACAAAGGTTTTCTCAAACGAATGCGTTGCGGTATGCCGTTTGTGCAGTTGAAAATGGCAATCAGCATCGACGGTAAAACCGCGATGGCAAGCGGCGAAAGCAAATGGATTACCGGCGAGCTGTCACGTCGTGATGTACAGACAGAACGGGCGAAAGCCTCGGCAATTTTATCTACCGGAAAAACCGTTGCAGCCGATGATCCGTTGTTGAATGTACGCTGGGAGCAACTGCCGGATGAGGTGCGGCATCAGTACCGACAAGCGGATCTGCGCCAACCAATCAGAATTATTCTAGATAATCAGCATTTGGTTCAGCCCGCCCACCGGCTGTTTCGGATTCCCGCGCCGGTATGGCTGGTCAGCCGTGATGCACGTGATATGTCTGGCTTTCCCGACTTCTGCCAGCATATTCGCCTGGAAGTTGAGGACGGACAGGATTCTCTGTACGCTTTGCTATCGACTCTGGGGCAATATCAAATCAATAGTTTGTGGGTCGAAGCCGGTGCAGGGCTTGCCGGCGCGTTGATTGAACGAAATCTGGTGGATGAGCTGATCGTGTATGTGGCACCGAAATTGCTGGGCAATCAGGCGCGCGGCTTATATGATTTATCCCATATTCAGCGGCTTGCTGATGCGCCTTTATGGTCGTTGCAGTCCGTGCGGCAAATTGATATGGACGTTAAAATGATTTATCGGCGTCAGAACAACAGTTAAACATGGAGCTGTGATGTTAAAGAAAATTATTCAATCAATTGTTATCGGTCTGTTTGCCGCCGCCCTGATTTTGTTTGTTTTGCCGTGGTTTCGCAGCTCACCCTCCCTTATCCAAACGGATATCGTTTCTTTTAAAGATGCGGTGCGAATCGCCTCACCGGCGGTGGTGAATGTGTATAATCAGGCATTTGCCTCTGCCAATAATAATTATCAGTCTCAGGTGAATAACTTGGGGTCCGGCGT
Source organism: Haemophilus massiliensis (assembly GCA_000752995.2). Classification (GTDB taxonomy): domain Bacteria; phylum Pseudomonadota; class Gammaproteobacteria; order Enterobacterales; family Pasteurellaceae; genus Necropsobacter; species Necropsobacter massiliensis_B. Next base: position 736,946 of record LM994636.1, read on the forward strand.
TATTATGTCGAAAGACGGCTATATTCTGACCAATAAGCATGTGATTCAAAATGCCGATCAAATCGTGGTTGCCCTACAAAACGGCAGAATTTTTGAAGCGAGCTTAATTGGTTCCGATAATCTGACCGATCTCGCCGTACTGAAAATAAAAGCGGATAATTTATCCACGATTCCACAGAATCCGAACCGTCAGGCGCATGTGGGCGATATCGTGCTGGCGATTGGTAATCCGTATAATTTGGGACAGAGCGTGTCGCAGGGTATCATTAGTGCACTGGGGCGCAATGCGGTGGGGGATTTTATTGGGCGGCAAAATTTTATTCAGACCGACGCCTCTATTAACCGCGGCAATTCCGGCGGCGCGTTGATTAATTCGGCAGGTGAGTTGGTAGGCATCAGCACGCTAAGTATCGGCAAAAACGCAAATGAAATCGCTGAAGGGCTGAATTTCGCTATTCCGATTGAACTGGCAAGTGACGTGATGCACAAAATTATCCGCGATGGGCGGGTCATCCGCGGCTTTTTCGGCGTGCAAAGCGATATTCTGTTCAGTAACGGACAAGGGGCCCGAACGGATAAAGGCATTGTGATTACCAGCGTAATGGAAAACAGCCCGGCGGCGAAAGCCGGTATTCAACCCGGCGATGTGATTTTAAAATTCGGCGATGTTGAGGCTAAATCGCCGGCACAGATGATGAATGTGATCAGCAACATCAGACCGAATACCACCATTAACGTCGTGATTTCCCGTTTGGGTAAAACCTTGGTGATGCCGGTCACAATTGAAGAATATACGGTGAATTGATATGTCGCAGCCGGAAATAAAAACCAGCCATTTTTTTGCCTGTCTGGATCGTTTAAGACTGATTCAGCGCTGGTCGCTAATGCGTAATATCGAAAAGGAAAATCTTGCCGAGCACAGTTTGCAGGTAGCGTTTGTGGCGCATACGCTGGCGATAATCAAAAACAGATTTTACGCCGGCGGGCTGAACCCAGAGCGAATTGCAGTGATGGCAATGTATCACGATACCTCGGAAATTTTTACCGGCGATTTGCCGACCCCGATCAAATACTTTAATCCCGCCATTACGCAGGCCTATAAGCAAATCGAAAGCGCCGCCGAGCTACATTTGCTCAGTTTGCTGCCGGCGCAGCTACAGCAGGATTTCGCACCTTACCTTGACAGCGAACAGTTTTCCGCACAGGAAAAACACATTGTTAAACAAGCGGATCTACTGTGCGCCTATATTAAAGTAAAATTTGAACTGGAAAATGGGAATCAGGAATTTGCGCAGGCAAAAGTGCGGTTAGAAAAACTGATGAATGACTGGCGCAGTGATGAAATGGATTATTTTATCCGGGTATTTGTGCCGAGTTTCGGGCGCAGCATTGACGAAATTACCCTATAACGCCGAGCAAGTGCGGTTGAAACTCGAGAATTTTTCACCGCACTTTGGGAAGCGATAATAAAATCGGTGCTTATTGCGCTTGATTAAACCATGCCACATAATCAAACTGATCATAATATTTTTTGCCGAAAAAACCGGAATATTCAAATAAATCGCCGACCGATTCTTTGGTCTCAAAACCTGTAATATAAAATGCCGATTGGATATCCGGATAAGGTTTACGGGTAAACACGATTTTATGCGTAAAAGGCAGACGATCAAAATCCAGCAAATCCTGATAGGTGCAGCCGTCACGGTCGGTCATCATAATAAACAGATTAGTCGGATCGATACGCCGGCTTCTTTCCTGCCACTTTGCTTCCGCCTCCTGCGCGGAGTGATAGTGCATAAAATGAATTTCAAGATCGTCCAAATAGCCGATAGGATAGGGTGACGCGTTCGAGTCGGCAAAGCGCAGCGGATGGTGTTGATAATAATCAATCTGTTGCAGATATTTAATAAAATCTCGCGGGCTTAGATAGAGATTTACAAAAGGGGAATTAAAACGCTCGCCCAGATCGTGCAGAATAAAGGCGCCGTTGCAGTTACTAGCGATAACCGACATATTGTGGTTATGCAACTCCTGTCGATTTTTTTCGTTAATGCCCTGACGAAAAAATACATTCATCGCTTTTTTTATGAAGGAACACGGAAACATAGCAATACCACAAAAGAAAAAAGTGCGGTCAATTTTACCGCACTTTTGCTTATTTGCCTAAATTATCGAAGAATTTTTTCACTCCGTCGAGAAAGCTGGAGGACTTCGGACTGTGTTTTTCGCCGCCGAGACTTTCGCCCAACTTGCGTAACAGTTCTTTCTGTTCTTCATTTAATTTAACCGGCGTTTCCACGATGATTTTGCAGATTAAATCGCCGGCATAACCACCTCGTGCGGAGGTGACACCTTTACCACGCAGCCGCAGTAGTTTGCCGGTTTGGGTTTCTTCCGGAATTTTTACCTTCAAACGACCGTCTAAGGTTGGCACTTCAATTTCACCGCCCAACGCCGCCATGGTAAATCCGATTGGTACTTCACAATACAGATTGTTGCCGTCGCGTTCAAAAATATGATGCGCTTTAACATGAATCACCACATATAAATCGCCTGCCGGTGCGCCGTTTTCTCCTGCCGCCCCTTCACCTGCCAGACGCAGCTGATTGCCGGTATCCACGCCGGCTGGAATGGTGACGGAAAGGTTTTTCCGTTTATGTACGCGACCTTCGCCGTGGCATTGGGTACAAGGTTTTTCGATTTTCTTACCGCTGCCGTGACAAGTCGGGCAGGTTTGTTCAGTCATAAAGAAGCCTTGCTGCCGACGAATACGACCGGAACCGTGACAGGTCGGGCAGGTTTCCACCTTAGAACCGGCTTCCGCGCCGGAACCATGACAATGATCACATTCGGCAAGCGTATTGATTTGAATATCTTTTTTAGCGCCGCGCACCGCTTCTTCCAGTGTGATTTCAATGTCATAACGTAAATCTTCACCGCGCACGACACGTTGGCGAGTTCGTCCGCCGCCGAAAATGTCACCGAACATATCACCGAAAATATCGCCGAAATCGGCACCGCCGAAACCGCCGAATCCACTGGCACCGCCTTGTTCAAACGCTTGATGACCGTATTGATCATAAGCCGCGCGTTTTTCTTTATCGGCGAGAATTTCGTAGGCTTCATTCACCTCTTTAAATTTTTCTTCGCTTTCTTTATCGCCCTTTGTGCGGTCAGGATGATATTTCATTGCCAGACGTTTATAGGCTTTTTTTATCGCTTTTTCGTCTGCGTTCCGATCTACACCAAGAACTTCGTAGTAATCTTTTTTCGCCATAATCGTTATTTGAGATTTTTTGCCAAAAACCGCAAGGTCTTTGCCTTTGCAGAAGGTTTATATGCTAAAAGGGCGTATCGCTACGCCCTTGTAATGATTTAAAGACTCAGATTATTTGTCTTTCATTTCTTCAAACTCGGCATCTACAACATCATCGTTGCCTTTGCCGTTTTGGGTTTGCGCCTGAGCGTCTGCCTGCGCTTGCTGCTGACCGGCTTGTACCAGTTTTTCCGATACCTGAATTAAGGCTTGAATTTTCGCTTCGATAGCCGCTTTATCTTCGCCTTTCGCTGCGCTTTCAAGATCGTTGACCGCCGATTCAATCGCCGCTCTGTCTGTCGCTGGCAATTTATCGCCCGCATCGCTTAACTGTTTACGGGTACTGTGAACCAGATGATCCGCCTGATTACGTGCCTGAACCAGCTCTTCGAATTTACGGTCGGCTTCAGCGTTGGCTTCCGCATCTCGTACCATTTGCTGAATTTCTTCATCACTCAAGCCGGAAGAGGCTTTAATGGTGATCTGCTGTTCTTTGCCAGTGCCTTTATCTTTTGCCGACACGTGGATAATACCGTCCGCGTCAATATCGAATGTCACTTCAATTTGTGGCATACCGCGCGGTGCCGGATTAATGCCTTCCAGATTAAACTGTCCCAGCGATTTGTTGGCAGAAGCCTGTTTCCGTTCGCCTTGCAGCACATGGATTGTGACCGCACTTTGGTTGTCTTCTGCGGTTGAGAATACCTGCGATTTTTTGGTCGGAATCGTAGTGTTTTTCTCAATCAAGGTTGTCATCACACCACCCATAGTTTCGATCCCTAAGGATAACGGCGTGACATCCAGCAACAATACGTCGGTCACGTCGCCAGCTAATACACCGCCTTGTACTGCAGCACCGATTGCCACTGCTTCGTCCGGGTTGACGTCTTTACGCGGTTCTTTGCCGAAGAATTCTGCAACTTTCTGCTGTACCAACGGCATACGAGTCTGACCGCCCACCAGTATCACATCATCAATTTGTGAAACGCTTAATCCAGCATCTGCCAATGCGGTTTTCACCGGTTCTAATGAACGCGCTACTAAATCTTCGACCAATGCTTCTAATTTCGCGCGGGTCAATTTAATGTTCAAATGTTTAGGACCGGTCGCATCAGCCGTAATATATGGCAGATTGACATCGGTTTGCTGTGCGGAAGACAGTTCAATTTTCGCTTTTTCACCGGCTTCTTTCAAACGTTGCATTGCGAGCGGATCGTTACGCAGGTCAACGCCTTGTTCTTTTTTGAACTCGTCAACCAAGTAGTTGATCACGCGGTTATCGAAGTCTTCACCGCCGAGGTGGGTATCGCCGTTGGTGGATAATACTTCAAAAGTTTTTTCACCGCCCACTTCATCGATTTCAATAATAGACAAGTCGAATGTACCACCGCCCAAGTCATAAACGGCGATAGTGTGGTTGCCTTTGCCTTTATCCAGTCCGTAAGCTAGTGCCGCCGCGGTCGGTTCGTTAATAATACGTTTCACTTCAAGACCCGCGATACGACCGGCATCTTTGGTTGCCTGACGTTGTGCGTCGTTAAAATATGCCGGTACGGTAATAACTGCTTCGGTAACCGCTTCGCCCAGAAAATCTTCTGCGGTTTTCTTCATTTTTTTCAGTACTTCGGCAGAAATTTGCGGCGGTGCCATTTTTTCACCTTTAACCGAAACCCACGCATCGCCGTTATCCGCTTTGGTAATTTCAAACGGCATAATGTTGACGTCGCGCTGCACTTCCTGATCTTCAAAACGGCGACCGATTAAACGTTTGATCGCAAATAATGTGTTTTTCGGATTAGTTACCGCCTGACGTTTTGCCGGCTGACCCACTAAGGTTTCGTTATCATTCGTGTATGCGATGATTGACGGAGTAGTACGATCACCTTCCGCGTTTTCAATTACGCGCGGTTTGTCGCCGTCCATAACGGCAACACAAGAGTTTGTTGTACCTAAGTCAATACCAATAATTTTTCCCATAATATGTTTTCTCCTGTTAAATTTGCTGCATGTCGCTAAGATTGGGCCGGGTTTTACTATTTCAAGTGAGTTTCAATAAAAAGTTTGAAAAAGTGCGGTAATAAAAAACCGTATTTCCGGGCGCCATTCGCTCTTGCCACAGTAAATGCGAGCGGAAAAACGGAATTCAAGGGGAAAGCGTAAAAATTTTTTAACTTATTGCGTATTTATGCTAATTTAACCTCGATAGATAAAATAATATTCAAGATAAAGGAACTGATTATGAGAAAGTCATCAATTGCGCTCGGTATTATCGTGGCATTCGGCGCACTGTGGACCGGTGGGGCGTGGTACACCGGAAAAACGGCGGAGGCGCAGTATCAACAACAGCTGGAGCAAAGCAGTCAAAAACTGGCAAAACTCAATCTTGGCGGCGAGCTGAGCGTGCGCCTTGAAAATGTCGTCTTTGAGCGCGGTTTATTTAGTTCCGCTGTGAGCTATGATGTGACGGTTCGCTCAACAAAGGATGATAAAACCTATATCATTCCGTTTGCCGGAACTATGTATCATGGCCCGCTCACGATTAATGATTTTTCCGTTGCGCTGTTTTCGGCGGATGTGGCGATGGTAAAAAATTCGCAAACTCAACATTGGTTTAAAGATGAACACAGTAATCCGCTGAAAGGTGCGTTTAAACTGACTTATGATCAACGCGTTAAAGGCGAGCTGCATTCCGAGGTATTCAGCCGACAAGATAACGGCGGGCTGGAATGGTCGTTGTCGGCCGATTTCGATACGGATCAAGACGGGTACGGCAAAACCAGTATTGATGTACCGCTGGTAAAAATAATGCTGGACGAATCGCAGCACAATGCGGCTGCTGAGCGTGACGCACTGCAAAATGCGGTGATCACTGCAACTAATAGTCATATTGAGCTGGATACGGTTCCGAATGAACAATTGAACGAACCGATTCCGGGGTCTTATTATGTTAAAACGGAGAATTTCCATCTAGAGGGCAAAAACCGCAGCGGTCAGGAGGTGAATACGACGGTTAAAAATGCCGAGCTGGGACTTGCTATAAAAGAGGATAAGGCGTTTGTAGATGTAGCGGTAATGTATAAGGCGGAAGATATCGCACATAACGGATTGTCTTTCGGCAATGCCGATATGATCATGCAGTTTAATCATTTGGATACGAAATCCTTAAATGTCATTATTGATGAAATAAATAAGCAGCATGGTGATAAAGTGGCGTTTACACCGCTTGCCGATGAAGCAGCGAAAGTGATTTTGAATAACTCGCCGCAAATTAAGATCACACCTTTTACATTTTCCAATCCGAAAGGAACGTTGTCGGCAGATTTTAATCTGGCGTTGACCAAAGATGTAGAACAGCGGGTACGAGAGCAGAAAACCGTGCTGGGTTTGTTTAACGAACTGGGGCTGAATATTACGTTGGATAAAGCAGCGTTAACCGAATATCTGACCCTTATCGAACAAACCAATTCGGCGGATTTAAGCCGTGAAACTGCGGCGGCGCTTGCCGAAACTCAGACAGAAGAACTGTTGCGTCAGGCTAGACAAGCCAACTTATTCAAAGAAACCGACAACCAACTGAGCCTGCATTTACTATTGGAAAATAACCAATTGAATTTCAATGGTGCGCCGCTTTCCGATCAAGAAGTGCAAATGGCATTGTTTGCCGCGATTATGATGTTCGGCAGATAGTTACTTGTCTTCTGCTTAGCTGAAAAGTGCGGTGCAAAATTACGATATTTTGCCGTAAATGCATAATGCAGGGAGGCACCGCATATTTCCTACAGATGAGCAAAAAGAACGATAGCGTTATAAGGAGAATATATGCTTCAGCAAGTGCAGGAAATGCAGGATCTGTATGCTCAATGGATGAAGTTGCTGCCCGAATTAGAAAAAAGCATGGCACAATGGAAAAACGCCTCGCAAATTCTTGACCGGTTACAGGCGTTTTATTTTGACCCGCAATGGCTGGAATTATGCGAAACGGTGGATGAAAGCCGGTTAACTATGCAGGGTAATTATAGCGTATTATCGCAGGATGCGATTTGGAACGCGCTGCATGACAGACGACGGCTGGCAATCGAATGGCTGAAACAGATTGTTGCCGTGTTGGAAAATGATTAAATACGGTAAGGAGGTATAAGCTGATGAGTTATCGCGACGATTCGCGTCATAGTGATTTGGCTAACGCCAAAAAAGCCCTCATTGATCCGCAAGCCTATCCGAAACCAAGTGAAGCGGAATTGAAAGTGCGGTTGAGTGCACTGCAATATCAAGTGACACAAAAAGGTGATACGGAACGTCCGTTTCATAATGAATACTGGCGCCATTGTGAACCGGGAATTTATGTGGATATTACCACCGGCGAACCCTTGTTCAGTTCGGCGGATAAATTTGATTCTGCCTGCGGATGGCCGAGTTTTGCCAAACCGATTGTGCCGGAAGTCGTGAATTATAAAAAAGATATCGGTTTTAATATGATCAGAACGGAAGTGTTGAGCCGCTCGGGCAAAGCGCATTTAGGTCATGTGTTTGATGATGGTCCGGTGGCAAGTGGCGGGTTGCGTTATTGCATTAATAGTGCGGCAATCCGATTTATCCCGCTGCACAAAATGGAAGAGGAACATTATGGTTATTTAATTCCATGGCTGGACAGCAAATAAACTCAATAAAATGAATTCCATACAAGCAAAAACTTTTTTATCTCTTTGTTTCTTGTTGTTTATTATTTGTCGTTGGGTTATAAACTAAATTCTAGTAAAAAATTTTAGTGGAAAAAGCCTCTCTTTTAATTTAAGTGATAATAATTCCCATTTTTTTAACTCATTGATCTTAATCATCTTATTATACATTTTCTTATTTTATAACAGTTTTTTGTGATCTTAATCACAACAGTTTTCTCCCTCTTTATGGTTAAATTCGGCTTTAATTTTTTATTGTTAAATTAATCATAAATCGTGGGGGAATAAATAAAAATGAGTCATAAATTCAATCCACCGCTTAATCGAAGAACCTTTCTAAAGGGCGCTTCTTTGGGGGCCGCTGCGGTGGCGGCGGATATTGCGCTGCCTTTTAATGCTATTGCGGCGGAGGAAAAACCAGCTGCTGCGCTTTCCAGTGGCGAAGAAAAAGTGGTTTGGTCGGCTTGTACGGTAAACTGTGGTAGCCGTTGTCCGTTGCGTATGCATGTGAAAGATAACCAAATTTTATATGTTGAAACGGATAATACAGGCACAGATACCTACAACGTCGATCATCAAATCCGAGCTTGCTTGCGTGGTCGCTCCATGCGCCGCCGTGTGTATAATCCTGATCGTTTGAAATATCCAATGAAACGTGTGGGTAAACGTGGCGAAGGAAAATTTAAACGCATTAGCTGGGATGAGGCTTTAACAGAAATTGCTCAAGCCTTGCGTAAAAATATTGAACAATATGGTAATGAAAGTATTTATTTGAATTATGGTACCGGTACTTTAGGCGGTACCATGACCAAATCTTGGCCGCCAGGTTCCACTCTCGTGGCTCGCTTAATGAATTGTATCGGCGGTTATTTAAATCATTACGGTGATTACAGTACCGCGCAAATTGCCGTGGGTTTGGATTATACCTACGGTGGCGGCTGGGCGCTGGGCAATGGCTTAGCGGATATTGAAAATACCAAATTAATTGTGCTTTTTGGTAATAATCCCGCAGAAACCCGCATGAGCGGTGGCGGTTTAACCTATTGTTTTGAACAAGCCAAGGCGCGCTCAGGTGCCAAAATGATCATCATTGATCCGCGTTATACCGACACCGGCGTGGGCAAAGAAGATGAATGGATCCCGATTCGCCCGGGCACGGATGCCGCGCTTTGTTCTGCCATTGCTTATGTGTTGATTACGGAAAACATGGTAGATCAGCCGTTCTTGGATAAATATTGCGTGGGCTACGATGAGAAAACTTTGCCGGCGAATGCACCGAAAAATGGTCATTATAAGGCTTATATTTTAGGTCAGAGCGATGATGGTGTGGCGAAAACACCTGAATGGGCAGCAAAAATTACCGGTATTCCAGCACATCGCATTATTAAACTTGCCCGTGAAATCGGCTCCACTAAACCCGCTTATATTTCTCAAGGCTGGGGTCCGCAGCGCCGTAGTAATGGCGAGCTGATTTCTCGTGCCATTGCTATGTTGCCGATTTTAACGGGTAATGTGGGCATTAGCGGTGGTAATACTGGGGCGCGTGAAAGTGCTTATGGTGTGCCTTTTGTACGCATGCCAACTTTAGAAAACCCTGTGCAAGCCAGTATTCCAATGTTCTTATGGACGGATGCGATTATTCGCGGTCCTGAAATGACAGCATTAACCGACGGTATTCGGGGCGTAGAAAAACTTTCGGCACCGATTAAATTTATCTGGAATTACGCCAGTAACTGCTTGATTAATCAGCATGCGGAAATTAACCGTACTCACGAAATTTTACAAGATGAAAGCCAATGTGAAATGATTGTGACGATTGAAAATCATATGACATCTACCGCAAAATACAGCGATATTTTGCTACCGGATTGCATGACTTCCGAGCAAATGGATTTCTGTTTAGATGCCTTTGTGGCCAATATGAACTATGTGATTTTTGCTGATCAAGTAGTGACGCCGTCTTTTGAATGCCGCAATCTTTATGACATGATGAGCGATTTAGCAGAAAAACTTGGTGTGAAAGAAAAATTCACCGAAGGTCGCAGCCAAGAAGGTTGGTTGCGCCATTTATATGAGCAATCTCGCACCAATCTTCCTGAATTACCAACCTTTGAAGCATTCCGTAAGCAGGGTATTTTCAAGAAAGTCGATCCAAAAGGCTTTTATATTGCTTATAAAGATTTCCGAGAAGATCCTGAGAAAGAACCATTGCAAACCCCGTCAGGCAAAATCGAGATTTATTCTTCTCGCCTTGCTGAAATTGCTAAAACTTGGGTGCTGAAAGAAGATGAAGTGATTCATCCGTTACCTGTTCATGCGGACAGCTTTGAACATTTTGGCGATCCGCTAATGGAAAAATATCCGTTGCAACTCAGCGGATTCCATTATAAAGCTCGCACGCATTCCACTTACGGTAATGTGGACGTATTAAAAGCGGCGAACCCGCAAGAAGTTTGGATTAATCCGATAGATGCTGAGCCAAAAGGCATTAAAAACGGCGATATGATTCGAATTTTTAATGATCGTGGCGAAGTGCGCATTCATGCCAAAGTCACGCCTCGCATTATTCCGGGGGTGATTGCCTTAAGCGAAGGGGCGTGGTATGCGCCCGATGCCAATCGCGTAGATCATTCAGGTTGTATTAACGTCCTGACTACACAGCGTCCGTCGCCGTTGGCAAAAGGCAATCCGCAACACTCAAATCTTGTTCAAATTGAAAAACTGTAAGGAGTGAAAAATGAGCGAACAATATGGTTTTTATTTTGACTCCGAGCGCTGCACCGGTTGTAAAACTTGCGAGTTAGCCTGTAAAGATTACAAAGATTTAGATACCGAAGTAAATTTCCGCCGTATTTATGAATACACGGGTGGCGAATGGTCACAGGACAAAGACGGCTGTTATCAACAAAATGTCTTTGCTTATTACATGTCTATTTCTTGTAACCATTGCGAAAACCCCGCTTGTGTGAAGGTGTGCCCAAGTGGCGCCATGCACAAAAATGCCGATGGTTTTGTGATTGTGAACGAGCAAACCTGTATCGGTTGTCGTTATTGCCACATGGCTTGCCCTTATGATGCGCCGCAATACGACGCCAAAAAAGGTTGCATGACCAAATGTGACGGCTGCTATTCCAGAGTCAAAGCAGGGCAAAAACCCATTTGTGTGGAGGCCTGTCCGTTGCGAGCCTTGGATTTTGCGCCCATTGAGGAATTACGCGCCAAATATGGCACCGAAGCCTCTATTGCACCACTTCCACCAGCAGTATTAACCAGCCCAAATTTAGTGGTGAAAGCCAATAAACATGCTTGTTTAAGTGGCGATCAATCCGGCTTTTTAGGCAATCCAAGAGAGGTGTAAGATGAACGGATTACATGAACTTCCTTTAATTATTTTTACCGTCCTTGCACAAGTGGTAGTGGGCGCTTGGCTATTGTGTGCTGTGGCGCTATGTCAAACCCAAAATGGACAGCAGCATATTGTCCGAGGTCAATTTATTTTATTGATTTTATTGGCTATTGGTTTTATTGCTTCTGTGTTGCATTTAGGTTCGCCATGGCGTGCCTTTAATTCGCTCAACAGGGTGGGGCAATCCATGTTGAGTAATGAAATTGCAACGGGCGCATTATTCTTTGCCGCGGCAGGTATTTATTGGTTGTTAGCGATTCTCCATAAACTGTCTGCTTCATTGCTTAAAATCGGCGCAATTTGTACCGCACTTTTGGGCTTAGTGTTTATGTATATGATGGCTAATTTATACCAAATTCCAACAGTGCCGACTTGGCATACCAGCCTCACCAGTTGGCAATTTTATTTAACGCTGATATTGGGTGGAAGTGCTTTGGCTTATGCATTTTTAGCCAATAACCCAGAGGCAAATTATTGCCTAAAAGGCTTCCCGGTGGTGTATTTTGTGGCCTTTGTGCTGGTGATCATTTGTGCGGTGTATCAATTGCAACATTTAGCGCAAACCCAATCCGCCATTCAATCGGCGCTTAACCTTGTGCCGGATTATGCCCCTTTAACGGCGTTACGTTTTAGCTTGCTTGGTTTGGCCACTTGGCTCATTCTTAAAGCGCCGAACACTGCCACTTTATATTTTGCTGCGATTTTAGTCATCGTTGCAGAATTTATTGGCCGAGCGCTGTTTTATGCCGTACACCTCACGCAGGGCATGGCGATTAACGGTTAAGTTTTAAGGGTTAGGAATGGACATTCATCCGAAAATTGCTATCAGCGGCCGATTACTCGGCTCGCTGTTTTATTACGCCCCCGACGATCCACGCAATGAGCAAGTCCTTGATTTCTTTCAGCAAGAAAATTGGCAAGATAATTGGGTGTTCAAAACAGCGCAAAAAACACCCGCACTTTTTGAAGCGGATTTAGAGACCCTGGCGCAACAATATCAAGCCTTATTTATCGGTCCGAATGCGCTGCCCGCACCGCCTTGGGGCTCAGTATATTTAGATAAAGATGGTGTGATTTTTGGCGAATCTTTGTTGAAGTTGCGTGAATTTTTGCAACAAAACCAACTTCATTTTGTGGCACCGGACCATGCGCCGGAAGATCACATTGGCTTAATGTTGTTTTTGACCGCTTATTTAAGTGAGCAACATCAAGCGCTTATCACACCATTTTTAGCACAACATTTTTTGCCTTGGGCTTATCGATTTTTAGATTTGATGATTGCGCAGCGCATTTCCTCCTTTTATCGCAATTTGGCGCAATTAACCAAAGAAAGCTTACAAACGTGGCAAAGGGAGCTGGCGCTTGAACCGGAAACATTGCCGCTTTATCGCTAAACGCGCCACGAAGGAAACATCATGACTGTGCCGCCAAAAGACGAAAAATATTATCAAGCCTATTTAAACCACCATCGCATTTCTCGCCGAGGTTTATTTCGCGGCATGTTTTTGCCTGCTGCGGCACAAAATTCGAACCAAAATTCAGCGCAATCTCATCAAGCTCGCCCACCTTTTGCCGCGCCCGCTCATTTATTTTTTGATATTTGCTCGGGCTGCGCTCAATGTGAAGCCGCTTGTCCTTACGGTTTAATTCAAATACAACAAGGCAAAGCGGCGTTTCAGGTGGATTTTTCGGCTTGTGATTTTTGCCAAGCCTGCGCCAACGCTTGCCCAACTCAAGCATTGCACATTGCCTTTCCTGCCGATACTCATTGGCGTCCGCAGTTTTTAGAAAATTGCCTGCAAAAGCAAGGGCAACCTTGCCAACAATGCCAGCAAGATTGCCCGAAACAAGCGATTTTGCCAGATTTACAGCTTGATACTGAACGATGCAATGGTTGCGGTCAGTGTCAAATAAGTTGCTTTGTTCAGGCAATCGGGTTAAAACTTCAAAATTGGGAGTGCAATTTATAAGCGCAAAAGTGCGGTTTTTTTAATGAAATTTTTATTGGAATCAAATGAAGTCTATGTATAAAAAATTCTAAGCTATGCGAATGGAGCCAACGCGCTTAAGTCATGAACTGATTTATTAAAGAAAGAATATGTAACTTCTCCTTTGAGGGATAAATCAGAGCGTTATTGTGCGGTTGTCAGCATTCACCTATTCCTTGAGGAGCATGTGACGCCCTAAATTTTTACAGGGTAGCCTAAAACCGCACTTTCTACATGTGAATTATTATTTACGGCTGACTGCCAGCGGCGAGAAAGTTTGGGCTACCGGCATGATCTCAATACGGTTAATATTTACATGCGCAGGCTGTTGATAAATCCATAAAATCGTATTGGCGATGTCTTCCGGTCGAATGTAGTCCACATTTTGATATAGCCCCGCGGCTTTGGCGTCGTCGCCTTTAAAGCGTACGTTGGAGAATTCCGTTCCACCGCATAGTCCCGGTTCAATATTGGAAACTCGGATTTGCGTGCCGGCTAAGTCGGCGCGTAAATTTAAACTGAATTGTTCGACGAAGGCTTTGGTCGCGCCGTACACGTTACCGCCCGGATAAGGATAGGTACCGGCGATGGAACCCAGATTTATAATGTGTCCTTGATTGCGCTTGACCATTTGCGGCAAGATTTGACGGGTCAGATACGTCAGCCCGACGATATTGGTGTTGATCATCGTCTGCCAGTCATTGAAATCCGCCTGATGCGCGGGTTCTAACCCTAAAGCCAGGCCGGCATTGTTCACCAATAACTCAATATTTTTTAGATTTTCAGGCAGTTGAGCAAGTGCGCTGTCAATGTTTGCAGGATCAGAGACATCCATTTGCAACGGATAAAAATGATCGCCTAATTCCTGTTTTAACGCCTGTAATTTATCCGTGCGGCGCGCAGCACCGATAACCTGATAGCCTGCATTGACAAACGCGGTGCAGATCGCTTTACCAAAACCGGCAGAAGCGCCGGTGACGAGAATAGTCATAACTTTACTCCTTACAGTTGTTGCAGATAATTTTTGCCTAACGCGTTCATTTGCCGGATTATCCAGCGTTGTCGCTGCTGAACATAGGCGGAAGGTCGGTCGACCTTAAATAACAGCGGATTCGGCAATACGGCGGCAAGCAGCGCCGCTTCCTGTTGAGTCAGCTGTTTTGCCGATTTTTTGAAGTAATGCCGGCTGGCGGCTTCAACGCCGAAAATACCGTTACCGAATTCGGCAATATTTAAATAGACCTCCAAAATCCGCCGTTTTGACCATAGTAATTCCAACATTAGGGTAGCGGGGACTTCCAGCCCTTTGCGCAGCCAGCTTTGACCGTGCCACAAATAAAGGTTTTTCGCCGTTTGCTGTGAAATAGTGGAGGCGCCGCGAATCCGTGTTGAGCGCTGATTATGCCTGAATGCGCTTTCAATTGCATTCCAGTCGAAGCCATAATGTTCTGGAAAAACCTGATCTTCGGCGGCAATCACGGCAAGCTGCATTTGCCATGCAATATTTTCAATATTTGTCCAGCGGTAATGCAGTTCGTAGCTTTCCCATTGCAGGATATGAGCAATTTTCTGTTGTGCCATGTAAGCGGAAAACGGCACAGGCACAAAACGAAAAAACAATGTAATGCCACAGCACAATAATATCAGACGGCATACCCAGCGCCAGCCGTTTTGTTTCAGCAGGCGAGCTGTTTTTTGCAGACTAATTTTCTTCCGTTTGCCCATCAAGCTGCTCTTTTACCCATTGCATAAAGTCAGGTGGCATAGTCTTGATCATATTTGATCCGCGTGTAATGGTTGCCGCGCTGGTATTTAAATTCTGTTGAATTTCTCGCTGCGGTAGCGCTTTGTCCAGTAATTGAGCAACGATTTGTAACCGCAATCCCACTGCGTCCCGTTCATCCGCCGTCAGCAGCAGGGTTAGTAGCTCCTGCTCTTTGCCCTGTTCAAAGGCGTGGCGCAAAATAGTAATAAATGCGCGCCACTGTGCCATATTACGACTTACATACATAAATTTACCTCATAGTGTAGTACTGTTGCACTAGTATAATCGATTATATTCCTGTTGGGTAAATTTTTGTATCGGCCGCTTTTGCAATAATTGATAATAATACGCGTAAGTCAGCACATTTTGGACATAGCCGCGAGTTTCATAGAACGGAATTGAGGCGATAAATTCCGCCATGCTTAGCTTGCCGGCGGATCTTTCCAGCCAGCTGTCGACTCGCCGTGCGCCGGCATTATAAGCCGCAGCGATTAATATGCGGTTATTGCCGTAGCGATCGTATAATTCCTGTAAATGGGTGGTTCCCAGCATAATATTGATAAACGGATCGAACAATTGTTGGTCATTGCTATACGGCAGGCGGAATTTTTGTGCGGTCAGCTTGGCGGTTGTCGGCAGCAGCTGCATTAATCCTCGTGCATCGGCGGCAGAGGACACATAGGGGCGCCATGCGCTTTCCTGTCGGCCGATTGCCATAGCAAAAGTGCGGTCGATTTTTTTATCGTTTAAGAACAGATCAAACCAGTTCTGATAAGCATTTGGCAGGCGTAATTGAATGAATTCCCACGCTTTTGCCTGAATGGTGGCTTCTACCTGCAAATCGTACCATTGCTGTTGCTCGGCGTATTCCGCCAGCCGTAATTTTTGCTCGAAATCAGCTCGTTCAAGTAACTGTCGCCATTCGCGGTTAACGTTTGCCGTATCGTTAACATAGCGCAATTCCCGGATACGAGCGAGCGGTTCGGCATATTGTCGGGCAATCTCGGTTTGAGTTCGGGTTGGGGTCAGGGTTTTCATTTGCGGTTGATAGTCAATGCCCAGTTCTTCAGCCGCCAGCATCGGATAAAAGCCTGTGGCATTTTGTTGCATCGCTTTCAATATCGCCTGTGCCTGAGCATTTTTTCCCTGCTTTTGCAGGACTTTTGCCGACCAGTAGCGCCATTCATCTTTGGCGGCGGTTTTATCCGACAATGCCTGTAGCCAAGGCGTTATCTCACTTTGTTGGCGAATGGCGAGACGAATACGCCGTTCCAGCAATGCATCGTCTTTTAAGTTCAATAATGTACTGTCTCGCCATTGTTGCAGATTGACATCATCCGTATCAAAAATCCGACTGAGCAAGCGTTTTTTCCATTGCATAGTTTGCGCCGGCGTTAAACCAAAACGTTCTGCCCAATCGGCAAATACGGCAAAGGGCGCTGCAGTAGGCAGTGCTGTTTTCGGCAATGTATTAATTAAGGCAGGAACTGTCGCCAGTAACAGGCGTTTATCTTCGGCATTATGCGGCGATAATTTGTCGATATGGAATGTATTTTGTGGATTATGCAGATCTTGCGGCGTGTTTAGTAGTCGGTTCAGATCCGCCAGCCATTTTTTTAGGGCATCGTCAGTCGCCTGTCTTTCCAAATGCGTAATCAGATTGCCGTTGTTTTTTTCAAATGCCAGCAAAGCACGCTGTTTAACTAGCTCAGGTGTGATGCCGCCGGTTTTTGACCATTGATCCAACAGCGGATCACATTGTCGTGGCAGACTGTTGCCGGTCAGCCAAAGTTGGGTGAGATCTTGGGCGGAAAGTGCGGTCTGTTTTTTATCCGTTTTGGCGATTTCCTGTCTTGCCTGCATGATAATACAACGGCTGCGTTGATCCGACGGCAGCGATTCGGCGTTATCCAGAATCTCTCGCCAGTTATGATTTTTTTGCTGCTGTTGTAGCCAGTCGGAGCTGAGATCCGTCACAGAAAAATTTGGATTTCGTTGCTGAAAGGCAAGAATTTCAGTCAGCGTAATATTGTCTTGGTTGGCGTGAAGCAACTGATATTCGGCGTAAGGATAAAGCGGATAATCAGTTAAATCCGCTAATAATGCCTGCACAATGCGGCGAGTGTTTTCGCTGGAAGATGCGCTTAATATTTGAGTCAGTCGCTGATAGTCGGAACGTTGTCGGGCAAGATGTTGTTGTGTCTGCTGTACCTTTTGTAGGCGCTGAATTTCTTGTTCCAGCGCGCTGATCTTTTGTTCGGTTGAGTTCGGAGTGCGCTTTTGTTGGCTTGTGGAAGAATCGGACATTTGTTCCGACGAGAACTCGGATTTCTGACTTTGGGCGCTTGTCGCTGCGGTTGGGTTATGTGCTGCCAAGACCACACAGGCGCTTGATGAAAGCAGAAGTCCCAGTAAAAGCTGTTTTGCATTCATAATGTATTCCCGTTAAATAGCACAAAACCCGACTAAATCGGGTTTAAGAATTAATAAACAACGTTAAATTAGACCGCACTTCGGTTTAAAAGTGCGGTGAAATTTTACGGCATTTCGTCAATTGCGTCTTTATCCACTTTCTGAACAATCATATGTTCGCGTTTTAAGCCGAGATCAAAAGCAATCGCAATGGCAACGAAGATTGAAGAGTAAGTACCGAAACCGATACCAATCAACAACGCCAATGAGAAGCTGTGAATGGTCGGCCCGCCGAATGCGAACAAGGCGATAACCACGAACAGGGTAGTGATCGACGTCATCAGGGTTCTTGACAGGGTTTGAGTCAAGGAAATATCAATCACATCCATCGTTCCGATACGGCGGATTTTACGGAAGTTTTCACGTACGCGGTCGAATACGACGATACTGTCGTTCAGCGAATAGCCCACCACGGAAAGAATTGCCGCCACAAAGGTGAGATCCATTTCAATTTGCAGGTAGGAAAATACGCCCAGCGTTACGATCACATCGTGCGCCAGCGCCAATACGCCACCGGTGCCTAAGCGCCATTCAAAACGCATTCCGACATAACCGAGCAGCATCAGTAACGTGGCTAAGGTGGCGTAAATGGCGCCCTGAGTCAGTTCTTCGCCAACATTCGGACCGACAAATTCCACGCTGCGAATTTGGATATCGTTATCCAATTTGCCGAGCATAGTTTGAATTTTATTGCCGATTTCCGCATCACTGGCGGTTGCCGGCAGGCGGATCATTACATCACGCACGCCGCCGGTGGTTTGCACCAACGCACTTTCAATACCGTTTTCTTTTAGGGTGGCACGCACTTTTTCCAGTTCCGCCGGCTGCGAGAAATGGGTTTCAATTACGGTGCCGCCGGTGAAATCCAATCCCCAGTTAAAGCCTTTGGTGAAGATAAAAAAGAAACAAACGGCAATAACGATCACCGAAAATAGGTAACCCCATTTGCGGTATTTCATAAATTCAATCAGTTCGAAAGGTAATTTAACGCCTTGGAACTCGTGAACTTTTTTCTGTTTTGTTAATAAACTCACAATCTTATCCTCACGCTAAATTGACAGTTTTTCTACTTTTTTGCCGCCGTACAACCAGTTAACCAACATGCGGGTTCCGGTAATTGCGGTGAACATTGAAATCGCCACACCTAAAGACAGCGTAATAGCAAAGCCTTTCACCGGTCCGGTACCGACGGCGTATAGCACGACGGCAGTCAAAATGGTGGTGAGGTTGGCATCGAAAATACTGGTAAAGGCACCGTTATAGCCTTCGTGAATAGCTTGTTGAACGGAACGTCCGTTGCGTATTTCTTCCTTAATGCGTTCAAAGATCAACACATTGGCGTCAACGGACATCCCGACCGACAGAATAATCCCGGCAATTCCGGGCATTGTCAGGGTTGCGCCCGGCAACAGCGACATTAAGCCGACCAGCAATACCATGTTTGCCATTAAGGCGATATTGGCGAACAGACCGAACAGTTTGTAGTACACCAGCATAAACAGAATAACGATAGCCAGTCCCCAAACGCCGGCTTTCAGACCTTGTTCAACGTTTTGCGCACCTAACGACGGACCGACGGTGCGTTCTTCAACGATTTGAATCGGTGCGGTTAATGCGCCGGAACGGAGTAACACGGATAGATTCTGCGCTTCCGCCGGGCTGTCGATGCCGGTAATTTGGAATTGACTGCCGAAACGTCCCTGAATGGTGGCGACATTAATCACTTCCTCATGTTTTGCCAGAATGGTTTTGCCGTTTTCATCTTTTTTGCCGCTGTCTTTATATTCCACATATAAAGTCGCCATCGGTTTTTTCAGATTCAGCTTGGTGGTTTGTGACATAATCTCGCCGCCTTCACTGTCCAGCGTGACGCTTACCTGCGGGGAGGCAGTATTCTGATCGACACCGGAACTGGCGTTAGTGATATGTTCGCCGCCGAGAACCGCACGCTTGTACAGTACGACCGGATTGCCGTTGCGATCCTGTTTCACTTCCGAATCGGAAGGCACCATACCGCGTGCTGCTGCTTCAAGATTGGCATTTTGGTTGACCAGCCGGAATTCTAGTGTCGCTGTGGCACCTAGAATTTCTTTTGCCCGCGCGGTGTCCTGTACGCCCGGTAGTTCTACCACAATACGTTCTGCGCCTTGTCGCTGAATTACCGGTTCGGATACGCCTAATTCTTCCACGCGGCGGCGCAGAATGCTCAAGTTCTGTTCGATAGCATGATCACGCGCTTCGTTCAATGCGGTATCAGATAAGCCCAATGACAAGGTATTGCTTGAAACCTCGTTCACTTCAAGGGTCGGATGCTGTTTACGCAGAAAACGCTGTGCGTCGGATAATTGCTCCGGTTTAGCCAATGTGACCAATGTGGTGAAGTTTTCGCCGCCGCGAATAGCGCTGTATTGATATTTTTCTTTGCGCAGTTCGGTACGCAGATTATCCTGTAGCTGTTCCTGACGTTTGCCTAATGCGGTGTTCATATCCACTTCCATCAGGAAGCGTACTCCGCCGCGTAAATCCAAACCCCATTTCATCGGGTTGCCGCCGATGTCGGTTAACCATTTAGGGGTTGCCGGTGCAAGATTAAGGGCGACGGAATAATTATTGCCTAATTTTTCGGTGATTTTGTCTTTCGCTAACAGCTGATCGTCGGTGTTATTGAAACGGGCTAAAATAGAACCGTTTTCCAGTATGATCGATTTAAGCGGTAATTGATTTCGGGTTAATACCTGTTGAACTTCACCAAGCAATGCGGTATTTGCTTCCTGCCCGCGAGTTCCTGAGATTTGTACGGCAGGATCCTCGCCGTAAAGATTCGGAAGAGAATATAAAAGACCAATGGCGACCACAAGGATCACCATTATATTCTTCCATAAAGGGTAACGATTTAACATAGATTTCCTGTTCCCTTGCGGAATAGATTAAACATTAAAGATCGCTGATTGGTTGATCTTTCGGTAAGACAGAAACGATAAAGTTGCGTTGAATACTGACTTCAGTTTTAGAGTTTAAGGCGATCACTACATCATCGCTGTCCGGCGAAATTTTAGTAATTTTGCCCATTAATCCGCCGGAAGTCAGCACTTTGGTTCCTTTTGCCAACTCGGACATTAATTGTTTGTGGGCTTTGTTGCGTTTCGCTTGCGGACGATAAATCATAAAGTAGAAAATCAGACCGAAAATCACGAAAATAAACAACATTGACATTGGGCTACCTTGTTGAGCTTCCATTTTTTATCCTTTTTAAGTTAAATTAATCATAATTCCAGAAAAAACAGGTGGCTAAAATAGCATAAAACCGGCTTAATGTGAAAAATATTTTATGTTGGAGGCGCACAAAAACGGCGGCGCGGAATTATTTTCCGATCACCAGCCGCTGATATGTGGGAAACTGCTCGATACGAATAAGTCGCCAGCCTGTTTGGCGACATAATAATTGAAAATCATCAATTGAACTGAAAAGATTCAAGTGCAGGTATAAAATATCCTGCGGATGTAATTGAGCCAGTGCCCGTTTAGTTCTTAATAACGGAATCGGACAGCTGAATTCGGTTAAATCCAGTGCATATTCAGTCATCTTG
The DNA here is from genome assembly GCA_000752995.2 of Haemophilus massiliensis. Taxonomy (GTDB): domain Bacteria; phylum Pseudomonadota; class Gammaproteobacteria; order Enterobacterales; family Pasteurellaceae; genus Necropsobacter; species Necropsobacter massiliensis_B. Next base: position 758,156 of record LM994636.1, read on the forward strand.
TGCGCTCACCTTATATTTTCCGTCGCGCTGCCATTATTTTTCCCATGGCTTGCAGTTCGTCTATCGACAGTTGTTGCTTGCCCAATTCAAACAACGGCTCTTCGCGCGCGATATGGCGGTCATAAGCGGCGATAAAAGCATCAACTAAGGTGTGGTCAACGTCCATACGTTCATCATTTAACAGCGCTTCCAACTGGACGGACAGGCGCACCCAATTCTGGTGCAAATCAAGATGCTGCCGTTCAAGAACATCAATATCCTGTTGTGCATTAGGCACATATCTAAGCAACGCCGGGAAAAAATCTTTTTCTTCATCTTCATGATGCAGCGGCGCCGAATGATTGAAATAAGTCAGAATTTGCCGCACATCGTTTTTTACCGCTTGATTGATTCCCTTCGTCTGTAAATACTCGGGCAGAATTCGCAGTTGGCGGCAGAACCCTTTCACTTTACCGTGACAGGCATATAGCATATCAATGGGATCATCCCAGCCTACCGAAGGCGGCGTATTGAAATTAAGCATCCTGTTTTCCCTCTCTTTACACTATGCGGCGGTGGATTGCAGCGGCGGAACGGGCTTACCCATACGAGCATAAAAATCCTGTACGAATTGCTCAAAGCGGTCTTCCTCAATCGCGGTGCGGATTTGTTGCATCAGGCGTTGATAATAACGCAGATTATGAATGGTGTTCAATCGTGCGCCCAGAATTTCTCCGCATTTATCCAAATGATACAAATAGGATTTGGTGTAATGCGTGCAGGTATAACAATCGCATTCCGGATCCAGCGGCGTGGTATCGTCGCGATATTTCGCATTGCGGATTTTCACAACCCCGTCACTGACGAACAAATGACCGTTGCGGGCGTTACGGGTCGGCATAACGCAATCAAACATATCGATACCGCGGCGCACGCCTTCTACCAGATCTTCCGGTTTGCCCACGCCCATTAAATAGCGCGGTTTATTTGTCGGCAGCTGCGGGCAGACATATTCCAAAATGCGGTGCATATCTTTTTTCGGTTCGCCCACCGCCAAACCGCCTACCGCATAACCGTCGAAGCCGATATCAATCAGCCCTTTAAGAGAAATTTGACGCAGTTCTTCAAACACACCGCCCTGCACAATACCGAACAGCGCATTGCCGTTACCTAATTCGTCAAAACGCTGACGGCTACGCTGCGCCCAACGCAGCGACATTTCCATAGATTTTTTGGTATAGTCGAAAGTGGACGGATAGGGCGCACATTCATCAAAAATCATTACAATATCGGAACCGAGATCATATTGAATTTCCATAGATTTTTCCGGCGACAGAAAAATCCGCTCGCCATTAATCGGATTTTGGAAGTTTACTCCTTGTTCGGTAATTTTGCGCAGTTTGCCCAGACTGAATACCTGAAAGCCGCCGCTATCGGTCAGAATCGGGCGGTGCCATTGCATAAAATCATGTAGATCACCGTGTTTGCGCATAACCTCTTGCCCCGGTCGCAGCCATAAATGGAAGGTATTGCCTAACAAGATCTCGGCACCGCTGGCACGCACTTCTTCCGGTGTCATACCTTTTACCGTGCCATAAGTACCGACCGGCATAAATGCAGGAGTCTGAACCTCAAATTCGCCCTGCGGGCGATTAAATATCATCGTGCCGCGACGAGCCGTACCGTTGGTTTTATGCAGTGTAAATTTCATAGTCATTGTTATTTTTTCCTTTTCGAATAAACAGTTCGAGGGTTTTTGTCTTTATATCGGGGGTTGTGTAGCACCTACGTTCTTTTGCGTGCACAAAAGAACGTAGGCAAAGAAAAGTGCCCCGACTAAGCCGCTTTTCCGTTCTACAAGAAAATTTCTTACAGAAAGTTAGCCTGATGTTCGCTACGCTCTCACTCGGCGTAACTTTCCTAAAAATTCTCTTTTCGAACGGGCGGCTTACACGGGGAACCGTATTTTTCAGCCGAAAACTTAATCCAACCCCACCACATGCGCATTTTTGGTGATAAACATCGCATCACCGTAACTGAAAAAACGATAACGATTTTCCACCGCACTTTGATACGCCGCCATGGTGTGCGAATAACCTGCAAATGCCGAGACTAACATAATCAGGGTGCTTTCCGGCAAGTGGAAGTTTGTGATTAAGCAATCCGTAACTCGAAAGGTTTTGCCGGGATAGATAAAGATCGAGGTATCGGAGAAATAAGGCGCAAGTAATTGTCCGCCACCTTGTTGTGCCGCGGCTAATGCGGCGCTTTCGATGGAACGCACGGACGTAGTGCCGACGGCAATAACGCGTTTGCCGCGTTGTTTGGTCGCCAGCACGGCATCCACCACTTCTTGTGACACCTGTGCGTATTCGGCGTGCATAATGTGATCTTCGATATTTTCCACTCGCACCGGTTGAAATGTACCGGCTCCGACGTGCAGAGTGACGAAAGCAAAATTCACGCCTTTTTGTTTTAATTTAGTCAGTAATTCATCATCAAAATGCAAACCGGCAGTAGGCGCCGCCACCGCACCCGGCACTTTGTTATAGACCGTTTGATAGCGTTCTTTATCCGCCTCTTCATCGGGGCGATCAATATAAGGCGGCAACGGGATATGACCGATTTGCTGCAACAAATCTAAAAGTGCGGTGCTTTTTTCCGCAATTTCCAGTTCGAATAACGCCCCCTGACGCGCGACCATAGTAGCGCTAATGCCGTTACCTGTGCCTAGTTTGTCTTCGCCCAACAATAATACGGCGCCTTCTTTCGGCGCTTTGGACGCGCGTATATGGGCGAGCAAGCGGTTTTCAGTCAGAATCCGTTCGAGCAGCACTTCCACTTTGCCGCCACTGGCTTTGCGCCCGAATATCCGGGCCGGGATCACGCGGGTATTATTGAAGATCAGTAGATCGCCGGGATTAATCAGCGTAACAATATCGGTAAAAGTGCGGTGAAAAATTTCACCGTTTTCACCGTTTAGCTGTAACAAACGGCTGGCAGTGCGCTCAGGTTTCGGGTAACGGGCAATTAATTCGTCTGGTAAATCAAAATAAAAATCGGAAACACGCATAGGATAATTTTTGTTTGCAGATTAAAAAAACTGAATGGCGTAGTCTAGTGCGAATTGACGGTGAGTACAAGCAAAATTCGGTTTTAATTTTGCCGCAAAAAAATGCCCTTTCAGCAGAAAGGGCGAATATATTTGGAGTCATACTTTTTAGGGTACGGGGCTCATTATACACATGAATTTTACAATTGCAACATTTTTTTAACAAAAATATTGCATCACAATTCAGTCGCTTTTCTTATTGTGCGGATTTCTGGTATCCGTACCTGGTAAATTACACATTAACAGGGCGTAATTTAAATCAATCTCTTTCGGCACATCCAGAAAGACAAAATGCCCATCGCCGGGCGCCACTTCGACCTGTTCTCCCTTGCGGTTAAGCAACCGTTTGATAGTGAAGACAATATTGCCTTGTGGGGTCATCAATTCCACTTCATCGCCGAGTAAAAATTTATTTTTTACCGCCACTTCCGCCAGACCGTCTTTGCGCACGCCAGTGAATTCGCCGACAAACTGCTGGCGTTCGGAAATTGAGTAACCGTATTCATAGTTTTGATATTCGTCATGCGTGTGACGGCGTAGAAAACCTTCGGTATAACCGCGGTGAGCAAGGCTTTCCAGTGTATCCATCAGGCTTTGGTCGAACGGTTTGCCCGCTGCCGCATCGTCAATGGCTTTACGGTACACCTGTGCGGTTCTGGCGCAATAATAGAAGGATTTGGTGCGCCCTTCGATTTTCAGCGAATGAACCCCCAGCTTTGTCAGTTGTTCCACATGTTGTACGGCGCGCAGATCCTTTGAATTCATAATGTAAGTGCCGTGTTCATCTTCAAAGGCGGACATTTTTTCTTCCGGACGCTGGCTTTCCGCCAGTAAAAACACTTTATTGGTCGTCGCGCCGTCGCCCAAGGTAGGGGCAATATTTTTGACCGGAATGTGCTCCGCGGCGTTAACGATATTGCCGATTTCATCTTCTTTGCCCTCGCTGACGGAATACTCCCAGCGGCAGGCGTTGGTGCAGGTGCCCTGATTTGGATCGCGCTTATTGATATAACCAGACAGCAGGCAGCGCCCGGAATACGCCATACATAAGGCGCCGTGCACGAAAATTTCAATTTCGATATCCGGCACCTGCCGGCGAATTTCGCCGATTTCCTCAAGCGACAGTTCGCGCGAGAGAATTACGCGGGTCAGCCCCAATTGCCGCCAAAATTTTACCGTCGCCCAGTTTACCGCATTGGCCTGCACCGACAGGTGAATATCCATATGCGGAAAATGTTCGCGTACTAACATGATTAAACCGGGATCGGACATAATCAGCGCATCGGGATTCATTTCGATGACCGGTTGTAAGTCTTTGATAAAAGTTTTTAATTTGGAATTGTGCGGTGCGATATTGACCACCACATAGAATTTTTTGCCTAAAGCATGGGCTTCATCAATACCGATTTTTAAATTGGCGTGATTGAATTCATTATTGCGCACGCGCAGACTGTAACGCGGTTGACCGGCATACACTGCATCGGCGCCGTAAGCGAAGGCATAGCGCATGTTTTTCAGTGAACCTGCCGGTGAAAGCAGTTCGGGCTTGAACGGAGTCGTCATAAATTTCTCTTTGTGTCTGATTACAAGTCAGAACCTGCCGCGCGGGCAGGTCATTTAGGGAATGGCTATTGTAGGAGGATTTTCCGATTTGTAAAGAAAGTGCGGTAGAAATTTTCGATTTTTTCACCGCACTTTGCGCTTTATTTTACCGTTTGCGGCGTTGCCTCGTCAGTTTCTGTCGGTGCGATTGGAACCGCATGATCTTCCGTTTCCGGCTGTTCTATTTCCTGTTCCAGCTGCGACAACGGTTTACCGTTGACGAATTCGCCGTTTGAATTTTTTTCAAAACGATACACATAGTTATCATTTTCCTGTACAAAGTAAGGCGATAACTGATTGTCCGGTTTGATGATAGTATTCAGCCCTCGCCAGAAACGGCTTTCGCTTTTCAGTTTGGCTTTGACCGGATTTTCGTCGTTAAGTAACGAAGTTGGTACGTTAAGCGTAATAACCATGTCGGCTTGTTCCAGACGTTCGCCCATCAGTGTTGCGTGATTTTCGCTCTTGTCGTTTGTTGACGACGGAATATTGACTTGCAGCGATGCGCTGATGTCGGCGCTTTCGCTTGCTGGTACGGAATCCAGATTAGCGCCGATATCGCCTGTCATGCTGAAGCCGATATTAATGACATCAGCCAGCTGTTTGGATAGGGTTTTCTCCGTCAAATTGGCGGCGCAATAAGCATCGATGAGGTGCTGAGAACAAATGTAATACGGCAACAGGCGCTGAAAATCGCCCACCTTAGCCGGCAGATTCAGGCTAACGTTACTGAGTTGTAGACCGTCCTGTTCATTGCGATATTTTTCCAGCGTACCGTCAAGTTTAATGGCATAGCCGCTCTCGTCTGCTGGCGTTTCAGTATAGTTTAGATTTAAGCCGTTAACTTGCGTATTTTCCTGCCAAGACAAGCGGTTAACACGTAGTTTGAGCGCCGTGGTTTCATTGAAATTGTGGGCGAAATCCGTTAATGCCGTTAAAAATTCCGGGTTATCTTTTGCCGGCGCTTTGTTTTCGTTATTATCCGGTGTGCGGTTAAATAACGTAAAAGCACCTTTCAGCCACGTTAAACGGGCGGCTAAATCAGACTGAGAAACCTTGTTTTCCAACTCAATGCCACTTATGCTCAATGCTTGTTTGGTTTGCGGATTGGCGGTCAGTTCATCAAGGCGAAAGGTCAGATTAAATTCGGCATTGTGTTTGTCCTGGTAATTGCCTTTAAACACTAAATTGGCATTTTTCAGCGCAAGGACGGTTTGCTGCTGTTGTGGCACATTCAATGCCGCTATGCTGATATTGGCTTCCGATTGTCGGTTATTAAACAAGAGATCCAATAGTAGGTTGATCGCTTTTGAATAATCAATGCTGTTTTTATCCGACATATTCAAAATATTCGCAAAAACCAGCTCATTCGGGATGCCGTTTTGTGCGGTAGAAATCTGCAATCCGCTGATTTCAATTTTATCCTCTTTGCGGTTTTTATCGGAAAGATATACTTTTTCCCCATTGATATTTGTGCTGAGATCATAGGTATTGGCGGAAACCGATTTATTAATGCTGTAATTGAGTTTATTCAGCTGAATATGGGTGTTATCGCCGTCCAACAGATAAATATCCGCATTGTTCAGACTAAGGTCAAGATCCGCCAGATCGTACTGGCTACGTCCGACCGGAATGAGCGTCAAATTCGTTTTCAACCCGCTGATTTTGGAATTGGCGTCATAGTTAAAGCCTGTCAGTCGGCTTTGAATTTCCATAAATTTTGTTTTAGAAGCAAAATTCAGATCAACTTCCAGTGTTTGTGAGGTATTCGCCAGATCACGGAACTGAGTTGAAATGCTGGATTGCAGATAATCACCGATCACTGAAAATTTACTGCTGATCATATTCTTATCAATGGTGATTTTCAGTTTTTTATTTAGCTCCCGCACCAGATTTTGCGGCAGTTCCGATTCTGCGGTTACGGCAAAGGGCAGGGCGGTCAGTTTGGTGTTGATAATATCGGTTTGTTGCGCATTAGCGTCGGTAATGCTGAATGTTAGCTCGCGACTGAAGAAATTGGCATTTTGCTGGGTGACGTTTAATGTCAGCTGATCGCGCAGCGAATAAGGAAAATTCTGTAAAACCTGATCAATTTTATAATTGGTATAAAATTGAGCGCCGATGCCTAAAGCGACGGCGATTGCGGATAAGGTCAAGGTGACTTTAGCTTTTTTATTCATCTTATTCCTAAACTTAACAAGTTGAAATTTCCTTGAGTATAGCGAATTCGCCAGGTGACTACAAATAAGTTTATTATGAATTCCGTTCATGAAAATAATGAAATATTTGAAATTGACACATGTTCATTCTACGATTAATTTTAATGCCGAAATCTGTTGATTATTCATCTTTGCATGAATTGTTGATAATGAACCGCCGAGAATACGGCAGAATGCGGGAGTGAACGAATTATGAGTTATGCCAAAGAAATTGATACGTTAAATAATCACATTACCGACATCAACGGGAAAATTAATGTGTCATTTGAGTTTTTTCCGCCCAAAAATGAAAAAATGGAACAGATTCTGTGGGATTCCATTCAGCGTTTAAAGGTGTTGAAGCCGAAATTCGTATCGGTGACGTACGGTGCCAATTCCGGTGAACGCGACCGTACACACAGCGTAGTAAAACGGATTAAGCGGGAAACCGGTCTGGAGGCGGCGCCGCATTTGACCGGTATTGATGCCACATCGGACGAGTTAAAACAAATTGCGCAGGATTACTGGAACAGCGGTATTCGTCGCATTGTGGCGCTGCGCGGCGACGAGCCGCCCGGCTATGCAAAAAAACCGTTTTATGCCGCGGATTTAGTGGCGCTGCTGCGTTCCATCGCCGATTTTGATATTTCGGTGGCGGCGTATCCAGAAGTGCATCCGGAAGCCAAATCGGCACAGGCGGATTTAATCAATCTGAAACGTAAAATTGATGCCGGCGCCAATCATGTGATTACGCAGTTTTTCTTTGATGTGGACAGCTACCTGCGTTTTCGTGATCGCTGCGCTTCTGTGGGAATTGATGCGGAAATCGTGCCGGGGATTTTACCGGTGACAAATTTCAAGCAATTACAGAAAATGGCAGCAATAACCAATGTGAAAATTCCCGGCTGGCTGGCAAAAATGTACGACGGTCTGGACCATGATCAAACCACGCGCAATCTGGTCGCCGCTAGCGTTGCGATGGATATGGTGCGCGTATTGTCGCGCGAAGGTGTGAAAGATTTCCATTTTTACACCCTAAATCGCAGCGAACTTACCTATGCGATTTGTCATACTTTAGGTGTGCGCCCTGCGGCATAAGGCGTAAAACGTTCGAATTTTACACCGCACTTTGTTTGCATCTATGCTTAAAGTGCGGTGATTTTTTAGTTCGTTTCTTTCTTGAATAATGACAATAAAAATAACAAAGTCGAACAGATCACCACAGACGGACCGGCGGCAGTATCGTAAAATGCCGATAAGGTTAAGCCCAGCGATACGGAGAGCATGCTGACCAGTATGCCGATCCCCACCATGGTTTCCGGGGTGCGGGCGAAACGTCGGGCGGTTGCGGCGGGGATAATCAGCAGCGACGTAATGATCAGTGCACCGACGAATTTCATGCTCAGCGCAATAGTTAGCGCGGTCAGCATCATTAAGATAAAACGCATCCGGCGAATATTAATCCCTTCCACTTGGGCCAGTTCCGGGCTGACGGTGGTGGACAGCAGCGGTTTCCAGAAATAAAACAGCGCCAGCATCACGAAAACCGCTCCGCCGCCGATAAAATATAAATCCTCGTAACTGATTGCCAGCAGATCGCCGAACAGATACGCCATTAAATCTACCCGCACATTGTGCAGCAATCCGACAGTTACCACCCCGAGAGAAAGACAGCTGTGCGCGATAATACCGAGCAGCGTGTCAACCGAAAACTGGGTGTTGCTTTCCAGCCAGACCATCAGCACCGCAATTAGCAAGGTAAGGACGACAATCGCCAGGTAAGGATTGATTTGCAGAAACATACCCAGCGCTACACCGAGCAACGCGGAATGCGCCAGCGTATCACCGAAATAAGCCATTTTTCGCCAAACCACAAAGGCACCGAGCGGAGCGGTGATTAATGACAGTAAAATCCCGGTCAGCCAAGCGGGAAGCAAAATATCAAACATTAGTTATCCTTGTTTTTTAGCCGATGGACGCATTGCTGCGAATGAAAATAACGATTGCAGCAGACGTCGCCGTGAATGTCGTGTTTATGGTTATGATGATGGGTGTAAAAAGCGATATTTTTCGATAATTGATCGCCGAAGAAATGAATAAAAGTGGGATCATTGGACACGCTTTCCGGGCTGCCGGCGCAGCATACGTGCTGATTAATGCACAGCACTTCGTTAGTATCCGCCATAACGATATGCAGATCATGGGAAACCATTAACACCGCGCAGTTAAGTGTCTCCCGTGTTTGATGAATTAGTTGATATAGTTCCGCCTGTCCGTTAATATCCACGCCCTGCGTCGGTTCGTCCAATACCAGCAGATGCGGTTTGTTTAAAATGGCGCGTGCCAGCAATACCCGCTGCATTTCCCCACCGGACAGCTTCTGCATACTGTTATGCAGTAATTCGCTGATTGATAATAACGCCAGTGTGTCGCGGATTGCGCTTGTGCTGATTCCTTTTTTCAGCGACAGGAATTTTTCCACGGTCATTGGCAGACTGTGATCCAGATGAATTTTCTGCGGCACATAGCCGATCCGCACATTGCGGTGATAAATGACTTCACCGGAGGTGGGCGGTAGCAGTTTCAGCAGCACCTTTAATAAGGTAGACTTACCGCCGCCGTTCGGGCCGACAATAGTAATCACCGAATTGGGATAAATGGTTAAATTGATATTCTGTAAAGCGTTTTTCTGCTCAAAACGCACATTTATATGCTTTAACTCAATCAGGGGATGTGTTACGGAACGGATCTGCATTGTCGCTGTATTCAACTGCCAAATAATCGGCTTAAAATAGCTTATTTTCCTGTTTTTAACAAGTTGAACATGAATTATGTTTATAATTTATTCGGTTAATGGTTTTTTTCAATTTCGCGCTGAATTTTTTGCACTATCATTGGTCTGAATAGCATGCAATCATCTTATGCAGTGGTCATCAAAGGAAAAATAGGTAGTGCGGCACGTTAAGTTGGCAAGGGACAGACGGAAAAGAAAATCGCGGATTAAAGCAGCGATTTTCTTTTTGGCGATTCTATCTATTCTGGCCGGAATGCTGCTGAGTCTGAAAGAAACAGTGGAAACCAAACTGGATACCGTTGTTGTCAGCGATCAAAACCAATACCGCTCTTTAACCGATACCACACCGCTCGAGCCCGATTCGGTGAGCACGCAGTTTACCGATGTGAAGGAGCTTGCCGATGCGCCCGCATCAACCGAAGCCAATGCTGTTTCTATGGCGCTGAACACCGCGATGCGCATAACCTTGTTGCACAATTTGCCGCAGCAGAGTCCGCTTCCGCCGCCGACGGAAGACGCCACCTCCTATGATGACGATTTGCAGGGGCAGGATGATGAAGTGGATCAGGTCAATCTGGATGAAGATGACGGCATGTCGCAGCTGCCGGAAGATGCGCAAAGTGTGCTAAATGATTTGCTGGATGTGGCGGATCAGGCGCTGCGGATTAAAAATCAGTTCAGCCATACAGTGGTGCGCGGTGATACGCTGAGAGATGTGCTGGAACAGTCCGGTCTTGAGGATGAAACCAGCAAGAACTTAATTGCTGCCTATCCTGAATTGAAAAAACTGAAAGCCGGACAGCAGTTTTACTGGATTTTAAACCGTGATAATGAGCTGGAATATTTAAATTGGCTGGTTTCGGAAAAAGAAGAGCGCATTTACGAACGACAGCAAGACGGAAAATTCAAGCGCCAGATTCTGGAAAAGAAAAGTATCTGGAAAAAAGAAACCTTGAAAGGGCAGATTACCGGTTCTTTTGCGACGAGCCTGCGTCGATTAGGGCTGGACGGTAAACAGATCAGTCAATTAATCACGGCGCTGCAATGGCAGATCAGCATGAACAGACTGAAAAAAGGCGATAAATTTGCCGTATTGGTGTCGCGCGAATATCTGGATAACAAATTAACCGGCCAAGGGAATGTGGAGGCGATTCACATTATTTCCGGCGGAAAAAGCTATTATGCCATTCAAGCCGGTAACGGGCGGTATTACAGCCGTCAGGGCGAAACACTGGGAAAAGGTTTTGCCCGTTATCCCATGCAGCGTCAGGCGCGGGTTTCCTCGCCGTTTAATCCGGCGCGCCGACATCCGGTCACCGGTCGTGTTCGTCCGCATAATGGTGTGGATTTTGCAATGTCTATCGGCACACCGATCATTGCGCCGGCAGACGGGCGGGTAGAAAAAGTGGCATATCAGGCAAGCGGTGCGGGACGCTATATTGTTATCCGTCACGGTCGTGAATATCAGACTGTTTATATGCATTTAAGCAAGCCTTTGGTGAAAGCCGGCCAAAGCGTAAAACGCGGCGAACGCATTGCGTTATCGGGCAACACCGGACGTTCTACCGGTCCGCATTTGCATTATGAATTTCATATTAACGGTCGCCCGGTTAATCCGTTGACGGTCAAATTGCCGGGCACCAGCAGTGAAATGTCAACGGCGGAACGTCGTCAATTCTTGCTTCGCGCGAAAGAAGCGGAGCGACAGTTAAAAATGTAGGCTAATTTAGTTTTCTCCTGGTAGTAAGCAAAAGTGCGGTGGAAAAAATCGACGTTTCCGCTGCATTTTTTATGCTTGTTGTTGCACTTGAAATTAGGCATGATAATATGCTTATTTATTCATAATAATTATTCTCATTTTTAGTTTTATATAGCATATTATGATTAAACGCCGTTATCTGTTTATCTTATTATTGTTGCTTTCTGTGATTTCGCTTTTTCTCGGGGTGAGTACGGTGAATCTGCAAGGGTTATTGCATTTTGACCCCATGCAATGGCAAATCTTTTTAATCAGCCGCATTCCGCGCCTGATCAGCATTCTTATCGCTGGCGCCGCCTTAAGTATTTGCGGTTTGGTGATGCAGCAACTCAGCCGCAACCGCTTTGTCTCACCGACCACGGCGGGCACGATGGACAGCGCGCGTTTAGGTATTTTAATTGCGATATTACTGTTTCCAGGCGCTTCCATGCTGTTAAAAACCGCGGTCGCCATAGTGGTTTCATTTGTCGGCACGCTGTTATTTATGACGATTTTATCCCGCTTGAAGTTTAAAGATACAATTTTCGTGCCGTTGGTCGGCATTATGTTCGGCAATATTATCAGCTCAATTACCGCGTTTATCGCCTATCAGCAGGATTTGTTGCAAAATCTTTCCGGCTGGCTACAAGGAGATTTTTCGCTGGTGATGTCCGGGCGCTATGAAATACTGTATTTCAGCATTCCCGCTTTGTTAATTGCCTATCTGTTCGCCAACCGTTTTTCCATTGTCGGCATGGGACAGGACTTCGCCACTAATCTCGGGTTGAATTATCAGCAGGTGTTGTATCTGGGGTTGGCGATTGTGGCGACAGTGTCGTCCATTGTGATTGTTTCGGTGGGGGTGATTCCGTTTTTGGGGCTGATTATCCCGAATATCGTCACCCTGTATTTAGGTGATAATCTGAAAAAAATATTGTCGCATACTGCACTGTTGGGTGCGGTATTTGTGCTGGTGTGTGATATTCTGGGACGTTCGGTGATCTATCCGTACGAAATTTCTATTAATGCTATGGTCGGCGTGTTCGGTAGCGGTATTTTCTTGTATTTATTATTGAAACGGTATCAGCATGGCTAAAACAACACCGCACTTTCGCCAGCTGATAATACTGGCGATATTAGCCATACTTGCTGTGGCGTTATATTTGTTTTACAACTTACCTAATCGCTGGGAATACGCACTGCATAGTCGTGTGCTGGCGGTGACCGCCATTGTGGTGACCGGTATGTCGGTTGCGCTGGCGACAATGATCTTTATGACTATCGCCAATAACCGAATTCTTACTCCGACGATTTTGGGGCTGGATAATCTGTATCTGCTGATTCAGACCGGTATTATCTTTGTGTTCGGGTCCGGCACATTGATGGCAATCGACTCGGTGCTGCTGTTTGTACTCTGTACCGGCGCTATGGTACTGTTTTCGCTACTGTTATATCATTTTTTATTTAATCAAGCGCAGCAAAATATTTTTTTCCTGTTACTGGTCGGCATTATTTTCGGCACCTTCTTTCAAAGTCTGACGACCTTTATGGAAGTGTTGATCGATCCGAATGAGTTTCAGATTGCGCAGGATATCGGTTTCGCCAGCTTTAACCGCATCAACATCAATATTTTATGGTTCGCACTGGCAATTTTGATCGCTGCCATTATCTATGCCGTCCGTTACCTGCCTTATTTTGATGTGCTGTCATTAGGGCGCGATCAGGCCGTTAACCTCGGTGTGGATTATCACAAAATTGCAAAACGCCTGCTGATTCTGGTAGCGATTTTAACCTCGGTTTCCACCGCACTTGTCGGTCCGCTGACCTTTCTCGGTCTGCTGGTGATGAATGTTACTTTTGAATTTATCCGCACTTATCGGCATTCGGTACTGATTCCGGCGGCGATGCTGATTGCCGTGATTACGCTGGTATTCGGTCAGCTTTTGGTCTCACAGGTGTTCAGTTTCAATACCACATTGAGCATTATTGTGAATTTTGTCGGCGGCGTTTATTTTATCTATCTATTATTACGAGCGAGTAAAAAATGGCAATAGAAATTAGGAATATCAATAAAAGTTACGGTGGCAAAAAGGTGGTGGACAATGTGTCACTGACGATCCCGCAGGGAAAAATCACCTCTTTTATCGGTCCTAACGGTGCGGGTAAAAGCACGTTACTGTCAATTATCAGCCGACTGCAAAATGCCGATAGCGGTGAAATTTATCTTAACGGCACACTGTTGAACGAACAGAAAAGCGCCGATATTGCCAAGCAGCTGTCAATTTTAAAACAGTCAAATCACATTAATTTGCGTCTGACAGTGGAAGAGTTGGTCAGTTTCGGGCGCTTTCCTTACAGCAAAGGAAATTTAACCGAAAATGACCGCACTTTTATTAATAATGCCATTGAATATATGAACCTGGCGCCGTTGCGCCAACGCTATATCGACAATCTCAGCGGCGGTCAGCTACAGCGCGCTTACATCGCCATGACGCTGGCACAGGACACTGATTACATTTTGCTTGATGAACCGCTGAACAATCTGGATATGAAACATTCGGTACAGATTATGCGCGTGCTGCGTAAGTTGACCACCGAGCTAAATAAAACCGTGGTTATCGTCATTCACGATATTAATTTTGCCTCCTGTTATTCGGATTATATCGTCGCCATGAAAGCCGGTAAACTGGTGCAGCAGGGCGAAGTGAACCACATTATGCAGGAAACGGTATTGCAGTCGATTTATGATATGCCGATCCCGATTCAGGAAATCAACCGGCATAAAATCGCCGTTTATTTTAGAAATTAATCACAACACAACAGGAGCAATCGCTATGATGAAAAAAACGTTTTCAACCTTCGCTGTCGCCTTACTCGGTTTTTTGGGGGTCGCCACTGCCAATGCGGCGGATATTACGGTAGAAAATGCCGCCGGCAAACAGGTTGTGCCGCAAAACCCGCAGCGGGTTGTGGTGCTGGATTTTTCCGCCGTGGATACTATTCGGTTGCTGGGGGCCAAAGATGCTATTGTCGGTGTCGCCAATGCTGGTAAAGTGCCGGAATATTTAAGCGAATTCGGTGCAGCGAAATATGCCAATGTGGGCGTACCGCCGGAACCGGCATTTGAGAAAATCAATGAGTTAAATCCGGATTTAATTATCGCCACCGGGCGACAGGAAAAAGTGCTGGATCGCCTGAAAGAAATTGCGCCGGTATTTTTCGTGAAACTTGATTATGATAATTTCTATCCGAGTTTTCAGCAAAATATCCGCGCCTTCGGTCAGATTTTCGCTCAAGAAGCGCTGGCGGAAGAGAAATTGGTTGCCCTCGACAGCCGCATGAAACAGTTGGCTGAACAGGCGAAAGGCAAAACGGCGTTAATGACGTTAGTCAATGAAAGCAAAATCAGCGCGTTTGGTGATAATTCCCGTTATGCGATTGTTTATACCGGTTTCGGCTTTACTCCGGCGGATAAGGCGATCAAAGCATCCACCCACGGCATGAGTATCGGTTTCGAATACATTCTGGAAAAAAATCCGGATTATTTATTTGTGGTGGATCGTACCGCCGCGATTACTGATAAAGCCAACAACGCGCAAACCGTGCTGGATAATGCGATTATTAAACAAACCAAAGCCGCCAAAGACAATCATATCGTTTATCTGAATGCTGCCAACTGGTATTTAACTTTCGGTGGCTTGGAAAGTATGGCCATTATGATTGACGAAGTGGAAAGTGCGGTGAAAAAATAGCGCGTTTTTCCGTTTTAGGCAGCCTTTGCATTAAACTAGCCCGCGACCCTGTTATTGCAGCAGGGTCGTTATTTTTTTATTTGAAAGTACCGAAAACCACTGAATGCAAGTGCGGTCATTTTCAACGCTGAAATGAGCAAAAAACAAACGGGCGATTTACCTCGCCCGTTAGCGGATAAGCACCACGACGTTTAGTTGAACATGGCGGAAATGGATTCTTCGTTGCTGATACGGCGAATGGCTTCGGCAAGCATGCCGGAAAGGGTCAGAATGCGCACTTTACCCAACGCCTTGATTTCCGGTGAAAGCGGAATGGTATCGGTGACGACGATTTCATCCAGCGCGTTGCTGGCGATATTTTTTGCCGCCGAACCGGAGAATACCGCATGAGTCGCATAAGCGAATACCCGTTTGGCACCGCGTTCTTTCAGCGCTTCCGCCGCTTTGCACAAGGTACCGCCGGTGTCGATCATATCGTCCACTAAAATACAGTCGCGATCGGCAACGTCACCGATAATGTGCATAACCTGCGCCACATTGGCTTTCGGGCGGCGCTTGTCGATGATCGCCATATCGGTATCGTTGAGCAGCTTCGCCACTGCGCGGGCGCGCACCACGCCGCCGATATCCGGTGACACCACAATTGGATTGTGCAGATCGGATTTTTTCAGAATATCATGAATCAGAACCGGCGAACCGAACACATTATCAACCGGCACATCAAAAAAGCCCTGAATCTGTTCGGCATGTAAATCGCAGGTCAATACGCGATCCACCCCGACGCTGGATAAGAAATCGGCAACTACTTTGGCGGTAATCGGTACGCGGGCGGAGCGAACGCGGCGATCTTGACGGGCATAACCGAAATACGGAATTACCGCGGTAATGCGACCTGCCGATGCACGGCGTAAGGCATCAACCATGACGATCAGTTCCATTAGATTGTCATTTGTCGGTGCGCAGGTGGACTGGATGATAAAAACATCGCTGCCGCGCACGTTTTCATTGATCTGAACCTGAATTTCACCGTCGCTGAAACGACCGACGGTGGCGTCTCCCAATGAAATATATAAACGTTCGGAAATGCGTTTGGCTAGTTCTGGTGTGGCATTACCAGCGAAGAGTTTAATGTCGGGCATTGTAAATTTAACCTCAAGGATTTTAGATGATAAGAAAGTGTATATAAAGCCATCAATAGGTTTCGTTAAAGGTACACGCTAACATACGCTGCAACGGCGAAATGTTAACCCCTTTAGCAACGAAACCGAATAATTGTTCCGGTTTATTGCGCAATACCGCCTGCGCGGATTGTTCGTCGTCAAATTCTGCAAAAACGCAGGCGCCTGTGCCGGTTAATCTTGCCGGCGCATATTGTAACAACCAGCGGAGGGCTTCTTCAACCTCCGAATACTGATCCAGCACAAGTTTTTGGCAATCGTTTGCATAATTTTCACTTAGTAATCGTGTCAGCGTTTTTTTCGGCGTATTGCGCGGTAAAGCGGGATGACTGAAAATCTGCGCGGTAGAAACCGAGACCGCCGGCTTGAGTACCAGATACCATTTTTCCGGCGGCGTACAATATGTAATTTGTTCACCGACGCCTTCGGCGAAAGCGGCTTTGCCATGAATAAAGATCGGCACGTCAGCGCCTAAGCGTAAGCCCAGTGCACAAAGCTGTTCTGTTGTCAGTCCGGTGTGCCACAGGCGATTCAGCACTACCAATGTTGTAGCGGCATTGGAAGATCCGCCGCCGATACCGCCGCCGATTGGCAGGATTTTGTCCAGTTGCAGATCCGCTCCCAGCGTACAGCCGGTTTCGTGTTGCAGCAGGCGAGCGGCGCGGTAAATCAAATTTTGTTCGGTATTGATATCGGCAAAGGATGGCGACAGGGTGACCTTTCCGTCTTGACGCACGGAAATCCGTAGCCAGTCACCAAAATCCAGAAATTGAAACAGGGTTTGCAATTCATGATAGCCGTCGGCACGTCTGCCGTTAATATATAGGAACAGGTTCAGTTTGGCTGGGCAAGGAAAGCGCAACGGGTCGTGCGTATTATCCGGCAAAAGTGCGGTGGAAAATTGATAAGTTTTCATCAGTATTGCCAGTTATCCACACGGATTTTTAAGGTTTGCGTGGCATTTTTCAGCAGAATATCGCGCGGCAGCGCAATGGCTCGGTCGTTGTGGTAATTCAGATAATCTGCCGTCCAGACTGTACCGTCGAGCGGGTAGTTGAAACCGGCAAGTAAATGATTGGTGCCGACTTGGTAGTCCGCATTGGTATCGGGCTGACCTTTTAACCAGAATGCCAGTTGTTCTAACGGAATATCCATGCCGACAATCTCCCGCAGCAACATTTTGGCATCCGCCTCAGAACGTCGGTTTCCTTTATGATCGGAAATGGTCATCCCCTGAGGATTCATCTCAAATTTCAGAGTGGAACTGCTGATGGTGGATGAAAGCAGCAGCGTATAGGATTGCGGATTACGGTATTGCCAGTCGAAACGAGTGGAAAAACGCTCTTTCGCGCTGATATAACCGAGCTGACCGACGGCGCTGTAAGATTGGATCGTGTTGAGTTGTTGCAAATGTCGCTGCCATGCGGGATCGCTGTTGTCGATATGCTGCACGTTGGTCGGACGGTTGCTGTCAATATCAAGGGTTGTACAGGCACTGAGCACAAAACCAGCGAATAACAGGAAAAAAAAGTGTTTCAAATAGGGCATAATCATAACGAATAAAAAATTTGTGCGTATTTTACGGCGTTAGCCGGGATTAGTAAAGTGCGGTAGGATTTGCGCGCGTTTTTGTTGAAGAGCAAGTTTGCGCCGACGATTCAGTTCGTCTCGGATTCCCTGCTTGCTGAAGCCGTCGCTGATGACCTGTCGAACATCCACCTGCGAGGCACTGTGGTAGAGTGTCAGCAGAAAATCAGCTTGTGCGTAAGGCGCCTGTTCGTAGCCTGTCCGCCCGCGGCAGTCGGCGCGGCAAACCAGCAGTAATTCGTTGAAACGCAACGGCTTGCGCCAGATATCCAACCGATTGAACAGCTTCAAGATGCTGTCAGGACGCAGTTCAAAAGCTTTATGGATATGGCTGTGATATTCGCAGCTCAGCGCTGCCAACGTTTGCGTATAGGTCGGCACTTTCAGTCGCTGGCACAGATTGCGGAGCGGTACAATACCCGCTTGTTCGTGACCGTAATGATGCGGCAGCATGGCGGGCGGAGTCAGTGCTTTGCCCAGATCATGACAAACGGCGGCAAAACGCACCGCACTTTTGTGACAATTGCCGTTCTCTGTCAGGCGTACCGCTTGCTGTAACGCCAGCATGCTGTGGGCGAAACTGTCGATTTCGGGGTGATAATGCGGCGGATTCGGTACGCCGTAGAGTGCATCGAGCTCGGGAAACAGTACTTGCAGCGCACCGGTTTGTCTGAGGGTTTCGAAATACACTTCGGGATTTTTTTCGTTCAGCGCTTTTTCCGTTTCCTGCCAAACCCGCTCGGCGGTGAGCTGCGCCAGTTCGCCCTGTTGTGCAATGCACCGCATTAAATGAGAGGTTTCGGGTGCAATGGTAAATCCGAGAGAATGATAACGGGCGGCAAAACGGGCGACCCGCAAGACTCGTAGCGGATCTTCGGCAAAAGCCGGCGACACATGGCGCAGGATCCGTTGTCGTAAATCAGAGACGCCGTGATAAGGGTCATGCAGATTGCCTTGTTGATCCTGCGCAATGGCGTTAATGGTCAGATCCCGGCGCATCAGATCTTGCTCAAGGCTGATGTGCGGGCTGAAATCACAGATAAAGCCGGTATAGCCACGGCCGGCTTTTTTTTCGGTGCGGGCAAGGGCGTATTCTTCTTTAGTGTGCGGGTGCAAAAATACGGGAAAGTCTTTGCCGACCTGCTGATAACCCTGCCGCAGCAATTGTGCCGGCGTGGCACCGACCACCAGCCAATCGCGATCTTTAACCGGCAGGTTCAGCAATTGATCTCTGACTGCACCGCCCACAAGATAAATTTGCATATTCAATCACCGTTATTGTGCAGGGAATAAAGTGGGCATATCGCCCGCGGTAAGGATTACGCCCAACCGTCGCGACGGCGGCGCTTCGGCAGAATCAGCGGAATGATCAGACCGAGCAGTAAGCCGACGCCTAACACCGAGCCACCGTAAATAAACCACTGAATCGCGATTTCCCGTTTGCCGGCATCCAGCATGGCTTCCAGATCACGGTTTTTATTTTTGGTAATTTCCAGCTCGCGTTTTAGCTGTGAATTCTGTTCCAGCAGCTGGCTGCTTTGTTCTTCCGCCTGTTTGGTACGGCGCTGCATTTCGCTGGTACGTTGCTGCCAGTCGCTGTCCAACCGGTTGAGTTTGAGCGTAATTTCTTGAATCTGCGCTTTTAATTTCGGATTTTCCTGCTTGCTGCTCGGGGAGGAGGTTAATTCGTTGGTAAGAATCCAAGCCTCACGGTTTTTGCCGTCGCGGATAAGGGTATATTTATCTTTGCGATCCAGCACGGTAACAGCGTCGCCGGACTGAATGGCGCCGGCAATTTTATATTGATCGCCGGCACCTTTGCGTAAAAAGGTGGACAGATTTTCAGTAACATATTGAGTTTCCGCCTGTGCCGTCGGCAGTGCAAGCGCAAACAGTAGGGCGGAAAGAAGCATAGTCGTCATTTTTTGCATAATACAAACATCCTAAGTAAATTAAGCAAATAAAAAAGTGCGGTAGATTGTACCGCACTTTAACTTATTGACAAAGTTTTCACTCAACCGGCATCGTCGCTGCGTAGTGATCCGCGCGCCGATTAGATGAAAATCGCGCTCAGGATATAATAAATCAGAATCGCAAATAGCGCGCCTGCCGGCAGGGTGATAATCCAAGAGGCGACGATGTTGCGGATAACCGTGAGGTTTAACGCGGCGATACCGCGCGCAAAGCCGATGCCTAAAATGGCGCCGACCAGTGTTTGGGTGGTGGAAATCGGCAATCCGGTACCGGAAGCGAGCACCACAGTGGTGGCGGTAGCAAATTGGGCGGCAAATCCGCGGCTTGGAGTTAAATCGGTAATGCCGGTACCGATAGTCGCCATCACTTTATAACCCATGACGATAAGTCCGAGTGCAATTCCGGCCGCGCCTAAAGGTAGAATCCACCATGCCAACGGACTGTTAGCGATGATTTGCCCTTGATTATCTACAATAGAAACTACCGCAGACACCGGGCCGATAGCGTTGGCGACATCGTTAGAACCGTGGGCGAACGCCATAGCGCAAGCGGTGAGCAGCATCAGAATACTGAAGATTTTTTCCACCGCACCGAAGGTGCCGGAACGCATGGTATGACGGAAAATGCGGCTGCGGAAATAAAAGCGGCTCAGCACCACGGAAACGGCACTGATAGACAGGGAAATCACTGTTGTTTCAAATCCGCTTAAATGCAGTCCCACATGTTTTAACCCTTTGGTCATGGTGACGATACATAAAATCAAGATAGTCACGCCCATATAATAAGGGCCGTATTTCTGTGCGTTATGCAGCGGTTTTTCGGTATCGAAAATGAGTTTTTGAGTACTGAAGAAAATGCCGTAGGCGACGATCCCGGCGAGTACCGGGGTGATAAACCAGCTGCCGATAATATTGCGGATTGAACCCCAATCCACGGAGTGCGGACCGACGGTTACGCAGGCGAAACCGATAATCGCCCCGATAATGGTGTGCGTGGTGGAAACCGGCCAACCCATTTTGGAGGCAATCAGTAGCCATAAACCGGAAGAAAATAACGCCGCCATCATGCCCAGCGCCAGAATTTCCGGCGTTGCGGCATATTCGACGGTGTTGATCACGCCGCTTTTAATGGTTTCCGTTACTTCGCCGCCAGCAAGATATGCCCCGGCGGATTCAAAGATCATTGCAATGATAATAGCTTGTTTTGCTGTAATAGTGCCTGAGCCAACTGACGTTCCCATTGCGTTGGATACGTCATTGGCACCGACCCCGAATGCCATAAAAAAGCCGAACGCGGCGGTAATAATGACAAGCAATGTGCCATATTCTTGAATAATTTCCATAGTGTTTCCCTATGTTTGTAATGATAATTATGAGCGTGCCAGCATTAATTCAATGCGGGAGCCGACACGCTGCGCTTGATCCGCGAGTACGCCGATCCACTCCAAAATTTTATATAAAAACATGACATCAATAGGATTGTAGCGGTCTTCCACGCTGCGCAGCATTAAACGCAGCTTGATTTGCATTTGATCGGTATCGTCTTCAATATCGTCCAACGCCTGAATCATATTATTGACAAAAGTGAGTTCGCGCCCTTTGAAACCGGTTTCCAGCAATTCGTCCATTTCATTGATGACTTTGTGCGCCTGTACGGTGGCATCCAAGCTGCGACAGACATAACGCATAAACTCATCCTGCATTTCGGTCGGGAACGAGAATTGGCGTCCGATCATCCGTCCGGCAATATCTTTGGCATAATTGGCGAGTTTGTCTTGCTGAGTGACCAGCTCAAGCAGGTCGGTGCGGTCAATCGGCATAAACAGCCCGCGCGGCAATTTTAACCGGATTTCCCGTTTCAGTGCATCGGCCTGTCGTTCCGCTTCGGAAATCTGCTGGCGCATCTGTTCTGCGCGTTGCCAATCATTTTCAAAGGTATATTCGAAAAACTGTACCAAAAAGCTACAACATTCGGTTACTTTGTCCGAGTGTTGTTGCAGCGGCTTTAAAGGTGAGTGGGCAAATAAACCGAAAATATTATTTACTGCCATTTAGCTAACTCCTTAAGGGGGTTGAAAGTAATTCAGCGCGCATATTACCTTATGTGAATGAAAAATTCACGATTTTAATCGAAAAAGATCCGGATTTATTGGATAATGCTGACAGGCTTTCTGCACGATTCCGACCGCACTGCGGTGAATTTTTTACTCTTAAATCAAGGCATGTTATGAAAAATGAAGTTGAACTGAAATTGGCGGTGTCCGCCGATTTTGCCGCTTTTTTAAGTCAGGAAATTTCCGCTTTCCGCATTTTGGCGCAGGAAACACAGTTGCTCGGCAACTGTTATTACGATACGCCGCAGTATTTTTTTGCTGCGCAGCATATGGGGCTGCGGGTGCGCAAAGCCGGTGAGCGTTACACCTTCACCCTGAAAACCGACGGAAAAAGCTTAGGCGGCTTGCATATCCGACCGGAATATAATGTTGAGCTGGATAACCCGCAGCCTGACCTGCCGAAGTTAATTAACACCTATCGGCTGGAACCGGCTTGGCGTAATTTTACTCTGCAACCGATTTTCGCCACCGATTTTGAACGTCGTGCGTGGCTGGTGGAATGCGGTAACGGCGTGGTGGTAGAAATCGCGTTGGATCAAGGCGAGATTCGCGCAGGTGATAAACGCGAACCGATTTGTGAAGTGGAATTTGAGCTGAAACAGGGGCGCATTGAAGATTTATTGCATTTTGTTGCGGCATTGAGTCTGGAGAACGGCGTACGCTTAAGCGCCCTCAGCAAGGCGCAACGGGGCTATCGTCTGGCGGGGCGGGAAACCGTGACAATCAAAAACTGGCTGGAAAGTTGGCGTGAATTTTTACAGTTTACACAGCAGGCAATAAATTCTCGGCAAAAACTGACCGCACTTTTTCAGCTGGAGCAGGATCTGATTGAAGAAACCGTTGCATTGGGCGCCGAATATTTGGCGCAGGATTTTCTGTGCACCGTCGAACGTATCGGGGCGTTTTTCAATTTGTATCATTTTTATACAGAAAACGGCGGTTTACTCGAAGGCGCGCTGCATGAACGGCTGGAACAGGGCTTGACTGCCGATGAGGGAGAGGAGAATCTGACGGCGCTTGTGGAAAGCAACACCCGTTTGTTGTCGCAGATTAAGGCGATCATCTGTTTGCACAGCGAAAACAGAAACAACCGTCAGGCGCTGGACAAACTGCTTGAGCTGCTGCAATCGGCACTTTATGTGAAGCGAATGCTGCATTTGATTTTTCTTACTTTAAATTAAACGGAACGAAACAAGAATGGCGAAAGCACCTAAGACCGCTTATGTTTGCAATCAGTGCGGTGCGGAGTTTGCTCGTTGGCAAGGGCAGTGTTCAGCCTGCAAGGCATGGAACAGCATCAGCGAAGTACGACTGGTCTCGGCAAAGCCGAGTAAAAACGATCGTTTTAGCGGTTATGCCGGTGAAACACAAGCAAAAATCCAAACTCTGTCGGAAATTAGTTTGCAGGAATTGCCGCGGTTTACCAGCGGATTCAACGAATTGGATCGCGTGCTCGGCGGCGGCATTGTGCCGGGCAGCGCAATTTTAATCGGCGGACATCCCGGCGCCGGCAAAAGTACCTTATTGTTGCAGGTGATGTGCGATTTGGCGAAAAATATGACCGCACTTTATGTAACCGGGGAAGAATCTTTGCAGCAGGTGGCGATGCGTGCCAATCGGCTGGGGCTGCCGTCGGATCGGTTAAATCTGCTGTCGGAAACCTCAGTGGAGCAAATTTGTCAGCTGGCGGATCAGTTAACGCCGCAGATTATGGTGATCGATTCTATTCAGGTAATGCATTTAGCTGATATTCAATCTTCACCGGGCAGCGTGGCACAGGTGCGCGAATGCGCCTCTTTTTTGACCCGTTATGCGAAAACCCGTCAGGTAGCCATAATTTTAGTGGGGCATGTCACTAAAGACGGTACATTGGCTGGGCCGAAAGTGCTGGAACATGTGATCGACGCCTCTTTATTGCTGGAAGGTGAAGCGGATTCCCGCTTCCGCACGCTACGCAGCCATAAAAATAGGTTCGGCGCGGTAAACGAGTTGGGCGTATTCGCCATGACCGAACAGGGACTGCGCGAAGTGAAAAATCCATCCGCCATTTTCCTAAGCCGCGGCGAAGAGCAAACCGCCGGCAGCTCGGTTATGGTGATCTGGGAGGGCACGCGCCCGCTGCTGGTGGAGATTCAGGCGCTGGTGGACCATTCCATGCTGGCAAATCCGCGTCGAGTGGCGGTGGGGCTGGAACAGAACCGACTGGCTCTGCTGCTGGCGGTATTGCACCGTCACGGCGGGTTACAAATGTCCGATCAGGATGTGTTTGTGAATGTGGTCGGCGGCGTGAAGGTAGCGGAAACCGGTGCCGATCTGGCGCTGTTGCTGGCATTGATTTCCAGTTTTCGCAACCGAGCGCTGCCGCAGGATTTAGTGGTGTTCGGCGAGGTGGGATTGGCCGGTGAAATCCGCCCTGTGCCGAGCGGGCAGGAACGTATCAGCGAAGCGGCGAAACATGGGTTTAAACGGGCGATTGTGCCGTTTGCCAATAAACCGAAAAGTGCGGTGCAAAATATGCAGGTTTTTACCGTGAAAAAGTTGGCGGATGCATTGGCGATTGTGGAAAACTTTTAATCTGTGTTGCGGACTTGAGCTTAAATACAGCCGCCGCAACTGCCGCAGCGCCAGTCCTGTTTATTGACCGCCTGATAAAACAGGCGCATATATTCTTCTTCCAGCGGAATATCCGCATCAATAAACAGCTCGCTCAGCCAGTCGATATTGGCTAAAATCCAGTCGTCTTCATCCAGCCCTTCTAGATACAGCTCATCGGTGGGATCGATAAAATAATAGATTCCTCGGGTGCCCATATCGTGTTCGCGAATCTTTTCGGGAAGAATTAATGCCCGATTCTGGTAGGTGATTTCCCAGTGACCTAAACATAATGTATTGCCGCTGGCGGTCCAATGGGCGATAAACGGATTGGTCATTTTAACAGCCTCAAAATGAATGATTGCGAGCTGACATTTTATAAAAAAAATCACATAAAAATCTAATGAAATAGTGTAAAATCAGACGTTCTTCCGTGGTTTTGACGTTATTTACCTATTTCGGGTCAGTTAAATTTGGAGATTTTATGGAAAAGAAATTAACGAGAGCACTTGACAATATTGATATAAAAATTCTGAATGAATTACAGCGCAATGGCAAAATTTCCAATATTGATTTGTCGAAAAAAGTCGGTTTGTCGCCGACACCTTGTTTGGAGCGGGTAAAACGTTTGGAAAAACAAGGCGTGATTATGGGCTATCGCGCGCTGCTGAATCCTGAATTGTTGAATTCGCCGCTGTTAGTGATTGTGGAAATTACGCTGGTGCGCGGCAAACCGGATGTGTTTGAAGAATTTAATGAGGCGGTGCAGCAATTGGAAGAAATTCAGGAATGCCATTTGGTGTCCGGTGATTTTGACTATTTACTGAAAACCCGGGTGGCGGATATGGCGGCTTACCGGCAATTGCTCGGCACCACTTTGCTGCGTTTGCCCGGCGTGAATGATACCCGCACCTATGTGGTGATGGAAGAAGTGAAACAGACGAATTTTTTACAATTAAAAATAAATAGATAATGATTAAACGAATTACTCATCATTTTACCCCGAAACAATATTTGGTCGAATTATTGTTAGGATTGACCGCACTTTTCGGACTATATTTGATTATCGCATGGTCAGGTTATAGTCCGCTGGACAGTTCTTGGTCGGTATCAACCTCGCAGCCCGTTACCATTAATAAAGCCGGTGCGCTTGGCGCTTGGGTTATTGATTTGTTTTTCGCCTTGTTCGGGCATATCGGAAATCTTCTGCCTTTTGTGCTGTGCGTCGCGCCGATCAGTTTTATTAAAACCAAACGCACTGACAGTTTGACATGGATGCGGTTTAGCTTTCGTTTATTCGGTTTTGTCTTGTTGCTGTGCGGTTTAACCGTGCTGGCGACCTTGCTGTTGTCCAATACGCATTACTATCTGGCGGGCGGCGTGCTGGGCGCAAGTCTGACGGTATGGTTTTTTCCGCTGTTGGGCAAATTCGGTATTTTATTTACCGCGGTAATTTTCACTGTGGTGGGCTTTATTTTCTGTTCCGGCGCTTCATTGTTGCGCGTGCTGATGAAATTCTACTACTGGCTGATAATGAAAAACGAAGATAAATCGCGAGCTGAACAGACACCGGTAGCCGATGAGGCGATGACGGACAGTCTCGGCAAAGAAACCGTGGCGCAGCCGCTGGAGGAAATTATTATCCGCAAGCCGCCGGATACTGTTACCCTGTCAGCTGCGGATAACACACAATCCGCAGGAAATACGGACGTTAAACAAGGCGACGGTGAAATCAGCGATGGATTGGTGAATATTAACAGCTTGATTAATATCAGCGGATTACATACCGGCGATGATAGCAATGTCGCAGCGCAGCAAGGCGAGCTGTTGTCATCACCGCGGCAAGCCGCATCGACGCCAGCGTTTGCTGCTTATGATATACCTCAAAGCAGTGAGTTGCCGCAAGTCAGTATTACTTCGCCGGCACCCGCCGGTGCATCGCCTTATTCCGAGCAAACTGCCGCTACGGTACAAAGTGCGGTGGATTTTGCCTCGAATTCTCTTACGGAGGGCGGGTATTCGTCGGTTTATACTGATATTTCAATGCCTACGGTATCTATTCCTGAACATAATATGAATTCACCGCAGGATTCTTCTTCGTTTACGCTAAATGGCGGGCAGATGGAACAGGACGCGCAGGATAGCAATGAAGCGGAAATGGCGGAGTTGGCGCGTCAGTTTGCCGAACAGGAACAGCAGCGTTTGGCGGAAATGGAGCAGCGTGCCAAAGCCATGCATGCGGAAGATGCACTGCAAGTGATTTTAGCTGAACCGCAGAAAACGGCTGAAACTGCTCCACCGACGCCCCAATATGCTTCTTACGGCGGTTCGCTGATTCATCCGGCATTGCAGAAGAAAATCACGACCACGGCAAAACCGACGACGCCATTGCCAAGTTTGGATTTGTTGGAGCATCGACCGACCAAAGCGCAGGATATCACTCAAGAAGAAATTATTGAAACCTCACAGCGCATTGAACAGCAACTGCGCAATTTTAATGTGAAAGCGACGGTGAAAGATGTACTGGTCGGTCCGGTCGTTACCCGTTACGAGCTGGAACTGCAACCGGGCGTGAAAGCCTCGAAAGTTACCGGCATTGATACGGATTTGGCGCGCGCATTAATGTTCCGCTCAATTCGCGTGGCGGAAGTGATCCCCGGCAAGCCGTATATCGGAATTGAAACCCCGAACGTGCAGCGCCAGACAGTGCCACTGCGCGATGTGCTGGACAGTGATGAATTCCGCCGTTCCGCATCTCCGCTGTCTATGGCGCTGGGTAAAGACATCAGCGGGAAGCCGGTGGTGGTGGATTTGGCGAAAATGCCGCACTTGTTGGTAGCGGGTGCCACCGGGTCGGGTAAATCTGTCGGGGTGAATACCATGATTTTGAGTTTGCTGTTTCGGGTTAAACCGGAAGACGTAAAATTTATTATGATTGACCCGAAAGTGGTGGAACTGTCGATTTACAACGGTATTCCGCATTTGCTGACCGAAGTGGTGACCGATATGAAAAAAGCGGCGAATGCGCTGCGTTGGTGTGTGGATGAAATGGAACGCCGTTATCAGTTATTATCGGCACTGCGCGTGCGCAATATTGAAGGCTATAACGAAAAAATCGAAGAATATAATGCCATGGGCATGCCGATCCCGAATCCGATTTGGCGACCGGGCGATACCATGGATACCTTACCGCCGGCGCTGGAAAAGCTCAGTTATATTGTGGTGATCGTCGATGAATTTGCTGATTTGATGATGGTTGCCGGTAAACAGATTGAAGAACTGATTGCCCGTTTGGCACAGAAAGCCCGCGCCATCGGTATTCACCTGATTTTGGCGACCCAGCGTCCGTCGGTGGATGTGATTACCGGGCTGATCAAAGCCAATATTCCAAGCCGTATCGCCTTTACCGTGGCAAGTAAAATTGACTCGCGCACCATTCTTGATCAGGGCGGCGCGGAGGCCCTGCTGGGACGTGGAGATATGCTGTATTCGGGACAGGGATCTTCTGATCTGATTCGCGTACACGGCGCATTTATGAGTGACGATGAAGTGGCACGCGTGGCGGATGACTGGCGTGCACGCGGTAAACCGAATTACATTGACGGCATCTTAGAGAGTGCGGAAGATGAGGAATCAAGCGACGGCGAGCGTGGTTTTGATGACGGTGAATTGGATGATCTGTTTGATGAAGTGATGGAATTTGTGATCAGCACCGGAACGACATCGGTTTCCGCCATTCAGCGCCGTTTTCGTGTCGGTTTTAATCGTGCCGCGCGAATTATGGATCAACTGGAAGAACAGGGCATTGTATCGGCGATGCAAAACGGCAAGCGTGAGATTTTATCCCGACAAACCGATTATTAGCATATCGCCCTAGAGACCGGCGAATGAATTAATCGCCGCTTTGATTGTCTAACAAATGCCATTTATTTTCTGTTTAAGGAAAGCAACAATGAAAAAAACAGCATTAAAATTCACCGCACTTTTACTGGCCGGCGTCAGCTGCTCGGTCTGGGCGGATGCCGTAACGGAATTACAGGCGCGGTTGAACAAAGTCGAGGTACTGAGCGCCGATTATAGCCAGAAAGTCAGCGATCCGAAAGGTAAGGAAATTCAGCAGGGCAGCGGTAAAATTCAGATTAAACGTCCGAATTTATTCCGTATGGATAATAAAGCGCCGCAAGAAACTCAGATTATTTCCGACGGCAAAACCTTGTGGTTTTACGATCCTTTTGTCGAGCAGGTGACCGCCAATTGGGTGAAAGATGCGGTAAATGATACGCCTTTTGTGCTGCTGACCAGCGATGATAAAAGCCATTGGAATCAATATTCGGTGGAGCAACGCGCCGATACCTTTGTGCTGAAACCAAAATCCGCCAAAAGCAATATTAAACAGTTTGATATTCGGATTGATGCCGACGGTGTGCTGAAAAATTTCAGTACCATTGAAAAAGACGGACAGGCGAATTTGTATCTGTTGCGCAATATTACCAATCAGCCGTTAGCGGATAGTCTGTTCCAATTTACACTGCCGAAAGGCGTGGAATTAGACGATCAGCGCAATAAAAAATAACGCGCAGAATGATTGCCGGCATGCGTTTTAGCGTGCCGGTTTTGCTTTCGAAATAAAGTATGTTGTCCCCTCAATCCGTTTTAGAGATAATCAATGAGAACCTACTATGTCCAATCTAGCCTTTGATTTCAGCGAAAACGATTTCCGTCCTTTAGCCGCCCGCATGCGACCGCAGACATTGGCGCAATATTGCGGGCAGGCGCATTTGGTTGCGCCGGGCAAACCGCTGCGCAGAGCCATTGAGGCGGGTCATGTTCATTCAATGATTTTCTGGGGACCGCCGGGTACGGGAAAAACCACACTGGCAGAGATTATCGCCCGCCACATCAATGCGGAGGTTGAGCGAATTTCGGCGGTCACCGGCGGCATCAAAGAGATTCGTGAGGCGATCGAGCGGGCGAAACAAAACCGCTTATCGGATCGGCGTACCATATTGTTTGTAGATGAAGTGCATCGTTTTAATAAAAGCCAGCAGGATGCGTTTCTGCCGCATATTGAAGACGGCACGGTCATTTTTATCGGGGCGACCACCGAAAATCCTTCTTTTGAGCTGAATAATGCGTTGCTGTCACGAGCGCGAGTGTATTTTTTAAAGCCGCTGAGTCCTCAAGATATCGAACAGGTATTGGAGCAGGCGTTAACCGATGAAGTTCGCGGGTTGGGTAAAGAGCGGTTGATTTTACAAGAGAATCTGCTGCATATGCTGGCTGAATATGTTAACGGTGATGCCCGTCTGGCGCTGAACTGTCTTGAATTAATGGCGGATATGGCGCAAGAAAGTGAAAACGGCAAAATATTAGACCGCACTTTATTGATCGAAGTGCTGGGCGAACGGCAGGCGCGTTTTG
>LM994636.1:788312-839809 GCA_000752995.2 Haemophilus massiliensis
AGATTATCGCCCGCCACATCAATGCGGAGGTTGAGCGAATTTCGGCGGTCACCGGCGGCATCAAAGAGATTCGTGAGGCGATCGAGCGGGCGAAACAAAACCGCTTATCGGATCGGCGTACCATATTGTTTGTAGATGAAGTGCATCGTTTTAATAAAAGCCAGCAGGATGCGTTTCTGCCGCATATTGAAGACGGCACGGTCATTTTTATCGGGGCGACCACCGAAAATCCTTCTTTTGAGCTGAATAATGCGTTGCTGTCACGAGCGCGAGTGTATTTTTTAAAGCCGCTGAGTCCTCAAGATATCGAACAGGTATTGGAGCAGGCGTTAACCGATGAAGTTCGCGGGTTGGGTAAAGAGCGGTTGATTTTACAAGAGAATCTGCTGCATATGCTGGCTGAATATGTTAACGGTGATGCCCGTCTGGCGCTGAACTGTCTTGAATTAATGGCGGATATGGCGCAAGAAAGTGAAAACGGCAAAATATTAGACCGCACTTTATTGATCGAAGTGCTGGGCGAACGGCAGGCGCGTTTTGATAAACAGGGCGACCGTTTTTATGATTTGATTTCCGCCCTGCATAAATCTGTCCGCGGTTCCGCGCCGGATGCCGCCTTATATTGGTATGCGCGGATTATTACCGCTGGCGGTGATCCTTTGTATGTGGCGCGTCGCTTGCTGGCAATTGCCTCCGAAGATGTGGGCAATGCGGATCCGAGAGCAATGCAGGTGGCGTTGGCAGCTTGGGATTGTTTCACCCGCGTCGGTGCGGCGGAGGGCGAACGCGCTATCGCGCAGGCTATTGTATATCTTGCCGTCGCACCGAAAAGCAATGCGGTTTATAACGCCTTTAACGCCGCGAAAAAACAGGCGGCGGAAAGTCCGGATTACGATGTGCCGGCGCATTTGCGCAACGCACCGACCCATTTAATGAAGGAACTGGGGTACGGCGCAGAATATCGCTATGCGCATGACGAGCCGAATGCTTATGCGGCGGGAGAAAACTATTTTCCGCCGGAGCTGCAAAATACTCAATATTATTTTCCGACCCAGCGCGGCATGGAAATTCAGATTAGCGAAAAATTAGCCCGCTTGCGCGAATCGGATAAACAAAGCCCAATTATCCGTTATAAATCACGCGGATAACTGGTTTATTTTGTTAATCCGATCTAGAATAGCCGAGTATCAAAGTAACACATATTGCAAATTAACAGGTTGGGGTAACACTATGATCGATCCGAATTTATTACGTAATAATCTTGCGGAAGTCGCAGAAAAATTAAAGCTCAGACGCGGTTTTGATTTGGACGTGGAAAGTATCGGCCGCTTGGAAGAACAGCGCAAAACGTTGCAGGTTAAAACGGAAACCTTGCAGGCGGAACGTAATGCCCGCTCCAAAGCTATCGGCGCGGCTAAAGCGCGCGGTGAAGATATTGCGCCGCTGCTGGAAGAAGTCGAACACATGGGCATTGAATTGAGCATGGTGAAAGCGCAACTCGATGATGTGCAGGCGGAGCTCTATAATATTGCGATTGCGATCCCGAATATTCCGGCGGACGAAGTGCCGTTGGGCAAAGATGACAGCGAAAATAAAGAAATTTCACGCTGGGGCGAGCCGAGAACCTTCGATTTTGAAGTTAAAGATCACGTTACCTTGGGCGAGCAGCTCCGCGGGCTGGATTTTGCCGCCGGTGCCAAACTCAGCGGCGCGCGCTTTGCGGTAATGCAAGGACAAATCGCCAGAATGCACCGTGCATTGGCGCAGTTTATGCTGGATCTGCACACCGAGCAGCACGGCTATCGGGAAACCTATGTGCCTTATTTGGTAAATCACGATACGCTGTACGGTACCGGGCAGCTGCCGAAATTCGGCGAAGATTTGTTCCACACCAAACCGCTGGAAGGTGAGCAACCTTATGCTTTGATCCCGACGGCGGAAGTGCCGGTGACCAATTTGGTGCGTGATGAAATTCTGGATGAGGCGGATTTACCGATAAAAATGACCGCACATACGCCTTGTTTCCGCTCCGAGGCAGGTTCTTACGGGCGTGATACCCGCGGTTTAATTCGTATGCACCAATTCGATAAAGTGGAAATGGTACAGATTGTTGCGCCGGAAAAATCCATGGAAGCGCTGGAAGAATTGACCGCTCATGCAGAAAAAGTTCTGCAATTGTTGCAGTTGCCGTATCGCAAAGTTTTACTGTGTACCGGCGATATGGGCTTCGGTTCGGCGAAAACCTATGATTTAGAAGTCTGGGTGCCAGCACAGAATACTTATCGTGAAATTTCTTCTTGTTCCAACATGTGGGATTTTCAGGCGCGCCGTATGCAGGCTCGTTGCCGCGCCAAAGGCGAGAAGAAAACCCGTTTGGTACACACCTTAAACGGCTCCGGACTGGCGGTTGGTCGTACCTTGGTCGCTGTTTTGGAAAACTATCAGAATGCCGACGGCAGTATCACCGTTCCGGAAGTATTGCGTCCGTATATGGGCGGGCTTGAAGTGATCGGCAAATAATCGATAGATGACTTAGCGGGCGCGGTTTAGCGCCCTTTTTGTTGCCTGCTTGCTATAAAAGTGCGGACGTTTTGCTGTCCGGATTATACAGAATTGACAAAAAAACCCACCGCACTTTTAAACTGTTCGCCGTAGAAAATCAACGGAATCCGGCGGCGTTGCCAGACGGGTACCTCGGCTTGCTGCCATAATTTTTTGATATCCTGATTCACACCGTTTTTATTGCGTACCGTGCCGGAATAAGCAAAGCGGATTTGGATAGCCAAATCCGTGGTCGGCAGTGGTTGGCGGTAATGCTGCCATTGCGCCAGTAAACCTTCTTGGGTTTCGTACAGCCGCAATGTTCCCAGATTGTCAGGCAGGCTGATTGTTTGATTGGGTTGAATATCAAGACGAATGTTGCTCAAATCGGCAAAATTTTCTGTGAGATAAAGCCAGTTTCGGTAGCGGCGGATCACCTGATTTTGCCAGTGAAACTGCGGGTTGCGGTCGGCTCGGGCGTTAACTACATCGGTAATCAATTGCTCCAGTTGTACTACGGAGGGCATCGTCAGGTTAAGTTCCGCCAGCCAGCGGCGCAGCAAGGCTTTTTGTCGCAGGACGGAAAACTGTGCAAACCCACTAATATCAAAAGTGCGGTCGGATTTTGCATAATATTGCTGAAAATCCCGGTTGATAAGCTCGTCGATTAGTTGCTGCTGCTCGAAACAATGCCGGGCGGAACGTTGTACCGCGTGGTCAAAATGCGGCCAGCGACGGCGTAATCGGGGCAGGATTTGATGACGCAAAAAGTTACGCTCGTAATGGTTGTCGGCGTTGCTTTCGTCTTCAATCCACGGCAGTTTGAGCGCGCGCACGTAATCTTCCAGTTGTGCGCGGCTGAAAGGCAGCAGCGGGCGAAAAATCGGCAGATTATTGACCGCACTTTTTACTGCCATGGCGCTCAACCCTTGCAGACCGCTGCCGCGTTTGAGCGCGAGAAAAATGGTTTCCGTTTGATCTTGCAAGTGATGGGCGGTGACTAGAATTTCGTTTTCTTGCAGGTGCTTTTTGATTGCGCCATAACGCGCATCTCTGGCGCCTGCCTCAATGCCTGCGCGAGTATTGACCCTGACTTTTTCGATAATCAGAGGAATATCCAGCTGCTGACAGAGGTTCTGGCAATGTTGTGCCCATTGATCCGCATTACGGCTTAAGCCGTGATGAATATGGACGGCGCGCAGCATGAAGTGCGGTTGTTTTTTCCGCAGTTCGGCAAATAAGCCAAGCAGGGCAGTGGAATCCAATCCACCGCTGAAGCCGAGCAGAAATTCGGTCTGCGAGGGCACATAATCGGCAATCTGGCGGCGGAATTGTTCAAACAGCGACATGGTGAGAATCCGAAAAATTCTGACGGCGCATTTGCGCCGACAGACAGACTGTGTGAATTACGCGATTTTTACTGCGCGATAATTGCTGCGCGGCGTAACGATGTGATCACGCGCCGCAATGATTTGCAATTCATAAGAACCATGCTGATGCGTGATTGCCATTACATCGTTTACTGCGTTTGCGGTGTGTTCAAAGGCTTCGACGTCGGATTTGCCGTTCAGCAGGTTGGCGATAAACAAACCGGCGGTTAAATCACCCACGCCCACCGGCTCTTTGCCGAATGAATGCAGCGGACGCGCGATATGCCAAATGCCGTCCTGATTTGCCAGTAACATTTCAAACTGCTGCGGATTTTGTCCCACTTTACTTAAATGTTTGACCAACACTTTTTTCGGACCTTTACGCAAAATCGCTTTAACCGCCTCGATTGCTTGATCAAAATTCTCTACCGTCAGTCCGCTGAGCTCGCGCAATTCCACCAGATTCGGGGTCATGATGTCCGCTTGTGCCATGGCGAGATTAATCAGCCCTTCTTTCACGCCGTCGGCAACAATGCAGCCTTTATCCGGATGACCCATGACTGGATCGCAAAGATACAGAACGCGCGGATTTTTTTCTCTTATTTTATGCAGCGCATTAATAATTTCTTCTACCTGTTCGGCAGAACCGATATAACCGGAAACGACGGCATCACAGTGATGCAGTTCGCCGATAGCGTCAATACCGGCTACGATTTCGCCGATTTGCTCTTTCGGCACCACCATGCCGGTCCATTTGCCGTATTGCGTATGATTGGAAAACTGCACCGTATTCAGCGCCCACACATCAACACCGAGCAACTGCATCGGAAAGGTTGCCGATTTATTACCGGCATAGCCGTATACAACATGAGATTGAATTGAAAGAATATTTTTCATGATATTGATTATTTCCGGGTAATTGACAGAAAATAGGGACGGACAACCGTCCCCTTTGGAATTCTATGCGACTTAGCAGTAACCATAACCCATTAAACGTTGGTAGCGGCGATCCAGCAATGTTTCCTGATCCAAGACATCAAGGTCTGCCAGATCGGTTAATAGACGTTGTTTCAGATTTTGCGCAATTTCATCATAATTGCGATGTGCGCCGCCAAGCGGTTCCGGCACGATATTATCGATTAATTTTAACTGTTTTAGGCGCGGTGCGGTTAATCCCATGACTTCCGCGGCGGTAGAGGCTTTTTCTGCACTTTTCCATAATATAGACGCACAGCCTTCCGGTGAAATCACCGAATAGGTACTGTATTGCAGCATATTGACTTTATCGCCCACGCCGATTGCCAATGCGCCGCCTGAGCCGCCCTCGCCGATTACGGTACAGATAACCGGCACTTTCAAGGTTGACATTTCACGTAGATTACGGGCAATGGCTTCCGACTGACCGCGTTCTTCCGCACCGACCCCCGGATACGCCCCCGGTGTGTCAATAAACGTGATGATCGGCAAATGGAAACGCTCCGCCATTTGCATTAAACGCAATGCTTTACGATAGCCTTCCGGTGCCGGCATGCCGAAATTGCGCATGACTTTTTCTTTTACGCTGCGACCTTTTTGATGACCAATCACCATCACCGCTCTGCCGTCCAGACGGGCAAGGCCGCCGACAATCGCTTTATCGTCGGCAAAGGCGCGATCACCGGCAAGTTCTTCAAATTCGGTAAAAATATGTTTGATATAATCCAGCGTATGTGGACGGTTCGGATGCCGCGCCATGCGTGAAACCTGCCATGCATCCAGATTGGCGAAGGTTTTTTGTGTTAGTTCCGCGCTTTTCTTTTGTAGACGGGCGATTTCGTCATCAAGATTAATTTTGTCGTCTTGCTGCGTAACGGAACGGAGAGATTCGATTTTGGCTTCCAGTTCGGCAATCGGTAATTCAAAATCTAAATATTCTTGGCTCATGTGTTTTTCCTAATCATCATTCGGCACAAAATTTTACCGCACTTTAACAAGATTTTTGTTCGGGTGCAATTATGCCGTG
This sequence comes from Haemophilus massiliensis, assembly GCA_000752995.2. GTDB lineage: Bacteria > Pseudomonadota > Gammaproteobacteria > Enterobacterales > Pasteurellaceae > Necropsobacter > Necropsobacter massiliensis_B. Next base: position 794,226 of record LM994636.1, read on the forward strand.
TATTTTATGTGTTTTTTCAACCGAACACAGCGATTTTATTCGGTATTTCAGCTGGTAAGCGCAGTGTGAGATACTGGCAAAACGTCCCGAAGTGCGGTCATTTTTGTGGAATTTCTTCCTGACAGTGCGGGCAATTCATTAGATGCTTTTGATTGTTATGGACAATAAAATGCCCCATTTTTTTCGCTTTAGTATCCAGATATTCCGTATTGTAGCGGTTTTCTCCGACGTTCAGCGGCACACGTTCCACAACATTAATACCGGCTTTTTTCATCGTGTCGATTTTGTTCGGGTTATTGGTGAGCAGACGCACCTGTTTGACCCCGAGCAGTTCGAAAATATCGGCGCAGACGGCAAAATTGCGCTCGTCGGCAGCAAATCCCAGCGCCAGATTGGCTTCGATGGTGTCCATGCCTTGATCCTGCAGAGAATAGGCGCGGATTTTATTAATTAACCCGATACCGCGTCCTTCTTCGCGGTGATAAATCAGCACGCCGCGTCCTTCTTCGCTGATCTGGCGTAATGCGGTGGCAAGCTGAAAGCCGCAGTCGCATTTTAAACTGTGCAGCGCATCACCGGTTAAACATTCCGAATGAATACGGGCTAATACCGGCACATTCGGATCGCTGATATCGCCCATAACAAGCGCTACATGCTCTTTTTTAGTATCCGGAAATTCAAAGCCGACAATACGGAAAAGTCCAAATTCGGTTGGCAGGTTGGCTTCAGTCACACGCTGAATTTTTGACATAATTAAATCCTTATCCTTTTTTCTTTGTAATGGTGTTAGAATACGTTCTTTTTACAATCCGAGATGGTTACTAAAATGTTAAAACGGCTGTCATTATATACCTTATTATTGCTTATTGTACCTTTTTTTGTTTGGGCGACCGGCTGGCAGTGGCAGGGAGATGGTGCGCTTAGTGGCTTTGATCATGCACTGTATTGGTTGACGGAAAGCGGTAGTTCGCCTTATGCGATTATCACCTGTGCGCTCTTCGCCGGGTTGTATCTTTGGTTGATTCCGAATAAGAAACAAGCCGTTTGGGTGATTGTGATTATGGCCTGTTCCATCGCTATCACACAGGGAATGAAAAGCGGGCTAAAACTGCTGTTTGCCGAACCGCGTCCTTTTGTTACCGCGCTGGCGGAGCAATCCGATATTTCCACCGAGTATTTTTACGATCAAACGCGCACGCAGCGCGAACAGATTGTTTCCTTGTATTATGCGGATAAGCCGCAGACGCCGGACTGGTTGGTGCGCCATCGCGTGCATGAAACCGGTTATTCCTTCCCTTCCGGACATACCTTGTTTGCCGCGGCTTGGTTGATGCTGGCGGTGGGGTTCGGTCGGCTGTTGGGCGGACAACGCGTCAAAATGCGGCTGTTAACCGGCGTGATTGCGGTTTGGGCGCTGCTTATGCTGGTCAGCCGGTTACGTTTGGGCATGCACTATCCGATTGATTTGTTCGTTTCAATACTCACCGCGTGGCTGGTACATTGCGTGCTTTTCGTCTTTTTAGCAAAAAAGGCGATCTTTCGCAAAGAAAACCCTTGAAAGTGCGGTTAGAATAAGCGCTATTTTATTGTAATTGATCAAAGAGGTTTACATGCTATATGGTTTTGATATCGGCGGAACGAAAATCGAGCTTGCCGTGTTTAACGAAAAACTGGAAAAACACTATTCCGAACGAGTGCCGACACCGAAAGAGGATTATCAGCAATGGCTTGATGTGATTGAAGATTTGGTATGTCGCGCGGATCGGAAATTCGGCTGTCGAGGCTCGGTGGGACTGGGAATTCCGGGATTTGTCAATCCGAAAACCGGTATTGCATCAATCAGCAATATCCGCGCCGCCGATAAAAAACCGATTTTAATCGATTTAACCGAACGTCTCGGGCGTGAAGTGCGGGCGGAAAATGATGCCAACTGTCTTGCACTATCCGAAGCTTGGGCGGAAGAAAATCAGCAATATCAAAGCGTTATGGGATTTATTATCGGTACCGGTTTTGGCGGCGGTTTGATCGTTAACGGTAAGGCGCATTCCGGTCAAAGCGGAATGGCGGGCGAAGTAGGGCATATTGCGTTAAATTATCAGGCGCTGAAATTACTCGGCTGGGATAAGGCGCCGATTTATACCTGCGGTTGCGGCAATCAGGCTTGTCTGGACACCTATTTGTCCGGTCGCGGTTTTGAATTTTTGTATCGCGATTTACAGGGCGAACCCTTACCCGCCAAAGCCATTATTGAGCGGTTTTATGCCGGTGATAAAAAAGCGGTTGAATTTGTCGATATGTTTGTGGAATTAATGGCGATTTGTATCGGAGATTTAGCGGTGGTCTTCGATCCTGATCTGATCGTGTTCGGCGGCGGCTTATCCAATTTCGACTATTTATATCAGGCGTTGCCGAACATTTTACCGGGGCAGTTAATGCGCGGCGCCTCTGCGCCGGTGATTAAAAAAGCGATTTATGGTGATTCAAGCGGTGTGCGCGGGGCTGCGGCACTGTTTTTAAGCCGTTAATACCGTTAATGCCATTGCCCCCGCAGTGAGGGCGGGCAATGGTATGTTTTATAAAATTCCTGTGTCCAGTACCAGTTTTCCCGGTTCTACACGGATTTCCTTGGCGAATTTTTTTATCAGAACATCGCGTGCGTTATTGTCGTCCAGCGTATAAATCGGAATATGGTTGATTAAAGCGGAGAGATTCGTACTCAGAAACGGCATCAGCGTCTGTAATTGCTGCATGTAACTGTCCGGTGAACCGGACCAACGCAGAATGCGTATGTCTTTCAGATACACTGCGCCTTTCTGTGGGTCGTAGTAGGGCGTGGTATCGAAAGTCAGGTTGAGCTTGGCGGCAAATTGTTTGTCTTTCAGTTTAAATGTGCCGTCTATGCTACCGTCGATTTCCACTCGGTTTTCCGTCGTTTGTCCGATTCTGGCGGTTAAGTCCCGTAATTGATATTGCATGGAAAAAAGCCCCGGAAAACTGAACTGATCGCTGATATTGGCGTGTTGCGCAAGATAATCGTTGACTTGCGCCTCGCTGACGGCAAAGGGGGAAATGAACGCATGGGCGGCGGGCATAAACAGGCTGCAGAGGCACAGCATAGCGGTAATCACGGCTTTGTAAAACATAAATACTCCTTATGTGATTATCTCGGTAAAGTCAAAAAATAAGTTAAATCAACCGAATTTTATCGATGCGAAGATAAAAACGTATTAATTTTAGACCGCACTTTTATGGATAGGCGATATGTTAAATTCTGAACAACAGACGTTTGAACATTATGTTCGGCAATTATTACAGAAATATCACGGAAAGAGAATCACACCGTTCGACTATGGCGGTGAGGCATTTTGGCTGAAACAGCCGGAGCGAGTGAAAGGCGTTTGGCGCCTGTTAAAACCCTATCCGCACAAAGCCTTTCGGCAGGAAATCGAGGCGTTGCGCTATTTTGTCGGAAAAGGCGCACCGGTGCCGGAAATTGTGTTGTCCGGCGAGGATTTTTTTGTGCTGCGCGACGGTGGCAGATCTATTGGTTCGCAGCTGAATGATGATAAGGTTGCGCAGGCATTGAAAGATCAAATGCTGGATGACGGCGCACGTGCGCTGGCGCAATTACACCGTCAAGGGCTGGTACACGGGCGTCCGGCGTTACGGGATATGCTGTGGGATAACGGACGGGTGAGTTTCATTGATTTTGAATCGGGATTGGTGAAGACGAATTCCGCCGCCGCATTAGTTCGTCAGAAAGTGCGTGATAATTTAATTTTTATTCACAGTTTAGGGCGGACGGCAAGTTTGTCCGACGAGCGGATTTTGAGTGTAGTAAAACGTTATTTCGCCGACTGCGAAGCGACGATCCGACAAGCCACCTTTGACACCGTGCGGAGATATCGCTGGCTGTATACCGTTCTGCGACCGTTCAGGCCAATTGCGAAGATGGATTTAATTGCCATTTATCGGCTGTTTGAGACTCTGCGTAAACTGGAACATCAAGAGGAAATAACATGAAAAAAGTGATTATTACGCTGTTTATTGTGATACTTACAGCCTGTTCGGTGGGCGGCGGTTTTGGTGTTGGCGGAGGCAGTAACGGTGTTGGTGCGGGCATTGGTATCGGCAGTGGAATCCGTTTCTGAGCGGCAAAATTTTACCCTAATAATATGTTGGTGCGGCAGCAATACAATAGAAAGTGCGGTGATTTTTTCTGTGATTTTCCTTGGAATATAGTATTCATATGAAGAATAATCTGCGTTTTTTGTAACAAAAACTTGATATTGGTGCATAAACCCCGTATAATGCGCCTCATCTTTTCGGACGCGGGGTGGAGCAGCTTGGTAGCTCGTCGGGCTCATAACCCGAAGGTCGTCGGTTCAAATCCGGCCCCCGCAACCACTTTACAACAAGTTCAGTAAAGGAACCCCAAGTATGGGGTTTTTTTGTACGAGCAATATTAGATGTAGGACTGGGCTGAACGCCCTTTTTTTATGTCTTGATTTTAATCAGGAGGTTGTTTTGGCAACTTTAGAAGAAAAGTTACAGGAATTACTGCAAGGCTCGGTGGAAGATTTAGGTTGTGAGCTTTGGGGAATTGAATGTCAGCGCAGCGGGCGTTTTTTAACCGTGCGTTTGTATATTGATAAAGAAGGCGGTGTGACGGTGGACGATTGTGCTGATGTCAGCCGTCAGGTCGGTGCGGTGTTGGATGTTGAAGATCCGATTGCGGATAAATACAATCTGGAAGTCTCGTCGCCGGGGCTGGATCGCCCGCTGTTTACTTTAGCGCAATATCAGCGTTTTATCGGACAGGACATTGCCATGCAGCTGCGCATTCCGGTAGGCGATCGTCGCAAATGGCAGGGAAAACTGGAAAAAATTGAAAACGACACGCTGACCTTAAATGTTGAAGGACAGCTGCACGTGTTCGTATTTGGCAATATTCAGAAAGCCAACATTATGCCTAAATTCTGATTTTATACAGGGGAAAATAAGACCATGAGTAAAGAAATTTTATTGGCGGCGGAAGCCGTTTCAAATGAAAAACTGTTGCCGCGCGAAAAGATTTTTGAAGCGTTGGAAAGTGCGATTGCCCTTTCCACCAAAAAGAAATACGAACAGGAAATCGATGTGCGCGTAGTGATTAACACCAAAACCGGTGAATTTGATACTTTCCGCCGTTGGTTGGTGGTCGAGCATGTGAATAATCCGACCAAAGAAATTACGTTGGAAGCGGCGCAATTTGAAGATCCGAATGCGAAACTCGGCGATTATGTGGAAGATCAGATTGAATCAGTTGCCTTTGACCGCATTACGATGCAGACCGCGCGTCAGGTTATCAGTACTAAAATCCGCGAGGCGGAACGCAATAAAATTGTTGAGCAGTTCCGTTCCCATCAAGGCGAAATTCTGACCGGTACGGTGAAAAAAGTGAATCGTGACAGCATTATGTTGGATTTAGGTCAGCAGGCGGAAGCCGTGATTCTGCGTGAAGATATGCTGCCGCGTGAGAATTTCCGTCCGGGCGATCGCGTGCGCGGGGTGCTATATAATGTCAATCCTGAAAGCAAAGGGGCACAATTGTTTATTACCCGTGCGAAACCGGAAATGATTATTGAACTGTTCCGCATTGAAGTGCCGGAAATCGGTGAAGAATTAATTGAAATTAAAGGTGCGGCGCGTGATCCAGGTTCCCGTGCAAAAATTGCTGTGAAAAGCAACGATAAACGTATTGATCCTGTCGGTGCTTGTGTCGGTATGCGCGGTGCGCGGGTGCAGGCGATTACCAATGAACTCGGCGGCGAACGCGTGGATATCGTATTATGGGATGACAACCCGGCACAGTTTGTGATTAACGCCATGGCACCGGCGGATGTCAGTTCCATTGTGGTGGACGAAGATAAACATGCGATGGATATTGCGGTGGATGCGGCGAATCTGGCGCAGGCTATCGGACGTAACGGGCAGAATGTACGTCTTGCCACTCAGCTTACCGGCTGGACGCTGAATGTGATGACGACCGACGAATTGAATGCAAAACATCAGGCGGAAGATAATAAAGTACTGAAACTGTTTATGGATACATTGGAAATCGACGAAGAATTTGCGCAGATTTTAGTCGAAGAAGGGTTCTCTACACTGGAAGAACTGGCTTATGTACCGGTCAGTGAACTGACTGCAATCGACGGGCTGGAAGATGAGGATTTGGTAGAAGAGCTGCAAACCAGAGCGAAAGATGCACTCACTGCGGCGGCTTTGGCGGAAGAAGAAGCGTTGAAACAGGCGCATATTGAAGATAAATTATTAAATCTGGAAGGGATGAATCGTCAAATTGCGTTGCAACTGGCGGCGAAACAGATTACCACCTTGGAGGAATTGGCTGAGCAAGGTGTGGATGATTTATCGGATATTGAGGATCTGAACGCAGAGCAGGCGGCGGATTTAATTATGGCGGCGCGTAATATTTGCTGGTTCAGCGGACAATAAGGAGTGATAACACTATGACGGATGAAATAAAATTATCGGGTGCGCCGAAAAAGCTGAGCTTACAGCGGAGAACCAAAACTACAGTTAGTGGCACAACCAGCGGCGGACGTAGTAAAGAAGTGCAGGTCGAAGTGCGTAAAAAACGTATGGTGCAAACCGAGGCGGCAAGAAAAGCGGAAGAACAGGCACGTTTGAAAGCAAAAGAAGATGCCGAGAAAAAAGCCGCGGCAGAAAAAGCACAGCGCGAAGCGGAAGAAAAAGCGCGTATTGAAGCGGAAAAAGTACAGCAAGCGAAAGCTGCACAGGCTGCGGAGAAAAAAACTGCGGAAAAAACCACCGCACTTAAAGCGGAAAACAAAGCGCTTGATGCGGAAAAAGAAAAGCGCAAAGCGGAAGAAGCGGAATTGCGCCGCAAAGCGGAAGAATTGGCCCGCCAAAAAGCGGAAGAACAAGCCCGAAAAGCCGCGGAAGAAGCCAAACGTTATGCGGAAAGCGCGGAGGAGCAAAACGGCAGTGAAAATGCGGATGAATATGCCGATTATCATTTGACATCAAGCTATGCGCTTGAGGCGGAAAATGAGGAAGAACGGCGTAACGAAGGGCGCGGTCGTGGTAAAAATAAAGTTGTGAAAGCGAAAAAAGGCGGACGTGAGGATGATAATTCCAAAACCGAACGTGAATCCAACCGTCGTAATCAGAAAGATTCTCGCGGCATCAAAGGTGGCAAGGGTAAACAAGGTAAAAAAGGCAGCACATTGCAGCAGGGCTTTACCAAACCTGCCGCACCGGTCAATCGTGACGTGGTGATTGGTGAAACCATTACGGTTGCTGAGTTGGCGAATAAAATGGCGGTAAAAGCCACCGAAATCATCAAAACGATGATGAAAATGGGCGAAATGGTGACGATTAACCAAGTGATCGATCAGGAAACCGCCCAGCTGGTGGCGGAAGAAATGGGTCATAAGGTGATTCTGCGTAAAGAAAATGAGTTGGAAGAAGCGGTATTGGAAGATCGTGATGTAAACGCAGAAAAAGTAAATCGTGCGCCGGTCGTGACCATTATGGGACACGTTGACCACGGTAAAACCTCATTGCTTGATTATATTCGTAAAGCTAAAGTGGCTGCCGGCGAGGCGGGCGGTATTACTCAGCATATCGGTGCTTATCATGTCGAAACCGAAGACGGTAAGATGATTACTTTCTTGGATACGCCGGGACACGCAGCGTTTACTTCCATGCGTGCGCGCGGCGCAAAAGCAACGGATATTGTGGTGCTAGTGGTGGCAGCGGACGACGGCGTGATGCCGCAGACCATTGAAGCCATTCAGCATGCCAAAGCGGCGGGCGTACCGATTGTGGTGGCGGTCAATAAGATCGATAAACCGGAAGCCAATCCGGATCGAGTCGAACAGGAGTTGCTGCAACACGAGGTAATCGCGGAAAAATTCGGCGGTGATACGCAGTTTGTTTATGTGTCGGCGAAAAAAGGGATCGGTGTTGATGAATTGCTTGATGCGATTTTATTACAATCCGAAGTATTAGAATTGACCGCCGTGAAAGACGGTATGGCCAGCGGTGTGGTGATTGAATCTTATCTGGATAAAGGACGCGGTCCGGTGGCGACCATTTTGGTTCAATCGGGAACGTTGCGCCGTGGCGATATTGTGCTGTGCGGTTTTGAATACGGTCGTGTACGCGCAATGCGTGATGAAGACGGCAAAGATATTGATTCTGCCGGACCGTCTATTCCGGTGGAAGTGTTGGGGCTGTCCGGTGTGCCAGCGGCCGGTGACGAAGCCACGGTGGTGCGTGACGAGAAGAAAGCCCGTGAAGTGGCATTGTATCGTCAGGGTAAATTCCGTGATGTGAAGCTGGCGCGTCAGCAAAAAGCCAAACTGGAAAATATGTTCAGCAATATGGAAGAAGGCGATATTGCAGAACTGAACGTGATTGTGAAAGCCGACGTACAGGGTTCGGTTGAAGCCATTGTTCAGGCGTTGCAGGAGCTGTCCACCGATGAAGTTAAAGTCAATGTGGTGGGGTCCGGGGTCGGCGGTATTACCGAAACCGATGCCACTTTAGCGGCGGCGTCCAATGCAATTATTGTCGGCTTTAACGTGCGTGCCGATGCGTCTGCGCGTCGTATTATCGAAAATGAAAATATCGATCTGCGTTATTACTCCATTATTTACGAGCTGTTAAACGAAATCAAAGCAGCGATGAGCGGGATGTTACAGCCTGAGTTCAAACAGGAAATCATTGGTCTGGCGGAAGTCCGTGATGTGTTCCGTCATCCGAAATTCGGCGCGATTGCCGGTTGTATGGTGACCGAAGGCATGGTTAAACGTAATAATCCGATTCGCGTATTACGTGATAATGTCGTGATTTTTGAAGGCGAGCTGGAATCTCTGCGCCGCTTTAAAGACGATGTTTCCGAAGTGCGCAGCGGTATGGAATGCGGTATCGGAGTGAAAAACTATAATGACGTAAAAGTCGGTGACCAAATCGAAGTGTTTGAAGTGGTCGAGGTTAAACGTTCGATTTAATTCGATGGTATGCCGAGCGGTGTTGTCCGCTCGGGTATGCATTATTTTATTCAGGCGGACAGTTGTTCGCCTCTGTCTTATTCAGGAGAGTATCAATGAGAGAATTTAAGCGCAGTGATCGCGTGGCGCAGGAATTGCAGAAAGAAGTCGCACTGATTTTACAACGTGAGGTTAAAGATCCGCGCATCGGTATGGTGACGGTCTCCGATGTGGAGGTCTCCAGCGATTTGGCGTATGCGAAAATATTCGTTACATTCTTATTTGACCATGATGAAAGTGCTATTGAAAACGGAATGCAGGGGCTACACAAAGCTGCACCCTATATTCGTTCGTTGCTGGCGAAAGCCATGCGCCTGCGCATTGTGCCGGAATTGCGTTTTGTTTATGACCGCTCTTTGGTGGAAGGCATGCGCATGTCGAATTTGGTGACGAATGTCGTGCGTGAAGATGAGAAAAAACATAAAGAAGAGCAGTAATGAGCAAACCGCGTAAACAAGGGCGTGATGTGCATGGGATTTTTTTGCTGGATAAAGCACAGGGAATGAGTTCCAACGACATCATGCAGAAAGTAAAGCGCCTTTTCCAAGCCAATAAAGCCGGGCATACCGGGGCGCTGGATCCGCTGGCAACAGGAATGTTACCGATTTGTTTAGGTGAGGCGACAAAATTTTCGCAGTATTTGCTGGATTCGGATAAACGCTATCGAGTAACTGCCAAGTTGGGCGAGCGAACCGATACCTCCGATGCCGACGGACAGATTATTCAGCGCCGAAGCGTTGAGGTAAAAACGTCGCAGATTTTGACCGCACTTGAGCCGTTTCGCGGTGAGATTATGCAAGTACCGACCATGTTTTCTGCCCTAAAATATCAGGGAAAACCGCTGTACGACTATGCCCGCGCAGGTATTAGTGTGGCGCGCGAAGCCCGTCCTATTACGATTTTCGAGCTGTGCTTTATCGAATATCAGGCGCCTTTTCTCACCCTCGAGGTGCATTGTTCCAAAGGCACCTATATCCGCACACTGGTTGATGATTTGGGGCAGGCGCTGGGCTGCGGTGCGCATGTCACGATGTTGCGCCGTTTAGCGGTGGCGGATTATCCGGCAGAGCATATGCTGACCTTAGCGCAGTTGCAGCAGATCGCACAAACTGCTTCGCTGGCTGAAATGGACGCCTTATTACTGCCGCCGGACAGTGCGGTTGCTTGTTTGCCGAAATTGTGTTTAAGCGCTGAACAAAGCCGGGCGGTGAAATTCGGTCAGCGGGTAAAATTCGACAACCTACAGGCGCTTTATGGTCAAGTGCGGTTATTTTCCGATGAGAATCTTTTTCTGGGCGTTGCGCAAGTGGATGAACATAATGTGATCCGCCCGCAGCGCATGACGAATTTTTAATATATGGCGGACAAATCGTCCGCATCATTGTGATTGTTATAGTGCAAACGATAAAATTCTTTTATTAATGAAAAGGGCTATCGGAATAAAGAAGAAATTGGAGCGGGAAACGAGGCTCGAACTCGCGACCCCAACCTTGGCAAGGTTGTGCTCTACCAACTGAGCTATTCCCGCATACACAGATATTATTGATAATCTGTATGAAATTGGAGCGGGAAACGAGGCTCGAACTCGCGACCCCGACCTTGGCAAGGTCGTGCTCTACCAACTGAGCTATTCCCGCGTTAATTTGTTGGTCATTCGTGCTGAATGTAGGGCGTATTATACGAAAAAATTTGTGTCTGGCAAGCGTAATCGGAAAAAAAGTCTTACGCTCGCTTGATTATTCACCAAATTGAATAATTATTTATCGGCTGAGCGAATAAAGTGAGTGCGATAATAAGCCAATTCGGCGATGGATTCCCGAATATCGTCCAGCGCAAGATGTGTATTTTTCTTTTCAAATCCTTGTAAAATTTCCGGTTGCCAGCGCGATGCCAGCTCTTTTAGCGTACTGACGTCCAGATAGCGGTAGTGGAAATAATCCGCCAGTTCGGGCATGTAATTGAATAAAAAGCGTTTATCCTGCGCCACACTGTTACCGCAAATCGGTGATACGCCTTTCGGCACCCATTTTTTCAGAAAATCAAGAGTTTGTAATTCCGCTGCGCGTTCATTCAGTTTGCTTGCTTTCACCCGTTCTACCAGCCCGTTTGCCGTGTGGGTTTTCACGCACCAATCACTCATGTTCGCGAGCAGTTCGTCGGGCTGATGTATTGCCAGTACCGGACCTTCCGCCAGAATGTTAAGATTTTTGTCGGTGACGATGGTGGCGATTTCGATAATACGTTCTTTTACGGGATCCAGCCCGGTCATTTCAAGATCAATCCAAATAAGATTTTGTTTATCCAGTTGCATAATATAAGATATCCTATACAAAATTTTTGTTATTCTAACTGAAAACTGACCGCACTTTAAGGATTTATCTTTGAGCAAACGTAAATTAACCCGCAACCAGCAGCGACGTATTCAATCCAATAATACTAAAACTCTGCATCGTCATCAGGGCAAACAGCACCATGCTATCGAATGGCTGGATGACATGTTAGGCGACTCGCAGGCGGGAATTGTGGTGACGCGTTATTCGGCTCATGCGGATGTGGAAGCGGAAAACGGAGAGGTATTGCGCTGTAATTTGCGTCGCACGTTATCCGGTTTAGTGGTGGGCGATAAGGTGGTCTGGCGCAAAGGCAATCGGCAGTTGCAAGGCGTGAGTGGTGTGATTGAGGCGGTGCATCCGCGTAAAAACGCCATCGCGCGCCCGGATTATTATGACGGCTTAAAGGTAATTGCCGCAAATATCGATCAAATTATTATCGTTTCGGCGGTGGTGCCGGCGCTGTCTTTAAATATTATCGATCGCTATCTGGTGATCTGCGAAACCGCAGGCATTCCCGCCGTGATCGTATTAAATAAAGCGGATATGTTATCCGATGCACAGCGCCGGGAAGTACAGGCGCAGCTTGATATTTATCGGAATATTGGTTATCAGACTATGATGCTATCGGCGGCAAGCGGTGAAAATATGCAAAAACTGACCGCACTTTTAGCCCGCGGGGCTTCCGTGTTGGTCGGACAGTCGGGAGTGGGGAAGTCCAGTTTGATTAACCGTATTTTACCGGAAAGCGATGTTCCCACCGGCGAGGTGAGTGAAATTTCCGGTTTGGGGCAGCATACCACCACTTCATCACATTTATATCATTTGCCGCAGGGCGGGGCTTTGATTGATTCGCCGGGCATTCGTGAATTCGGTTTATGGCATCTGGACAGAGAACAGATAACTAAAGGCTATCGTGAATTTCAATATTTTTTAGGCACCTGTAAATTTAGAGACTGCAAACATGGTGATGATCCGGGCTGTGCGCTGCGGGAAGCGGTACGTCAGGGCAAGATCCATCCGCTCAGATTTGAAAATTACCACCGCTTGCTCGCCGGTCTATCGGAAACCAAGTCGCAAAGATATTTTTCTATAAGCTGAAACGGTTAAATAAAAGTTAAAGTCAGCATAAAAAATAAACAAATTTACTGTTTTTTTGTGATTTAGTTCAAATTTTATTGCGATTAACCTTGATTATTCTATTGCCAAGCCTGATACTACGCGACGATTTATTTTTAAATATAAAATAAATATTAAACCGAATTTAATAGGTTTGTGGTTTAAATCTGTTATTAACTTTTAATACTTAGAATTTACTAAATTTTAGAGGATACGATTATGTACTCAAAAGATGTTGAAATTACCGCGCCAAATGGTTTACATACACGCCCTGCCGCTCAATTTGTGAAAGAAGCGAAAGCGTTTGCTTCCGAAGTTACCGTCACATCCGCAGGTAAAAGTGCGAGTGCTAAGAGTTTATTTAAACTACAGACTTTAGGTTTAACACAAGGTACCGTGATTACTATTTCTGCCGACGGCGAAGATGAGCAAAAAGCGGTTGATCACTTAGTCGCGTTAATTCCTACGTTAGAATAATTCGGAGTTAGCCATAAAACGGCGGTTTTTATCGTGATTGATGAAAGCTCGGGTTTTATGGCTATTGTTCTATTTAGGGTAAGTTTTAATTTATCATTTCGGAAGGTTATATATGATTTCAGGTATTCCAGCATCGCCGGGCATTGTTTTTGGTAAAGCATTGGTGTTAAAAGAAGAAAAAATTGTCCTCGATACGCAGAAAATTAAAGATGATCAGATTGAAGCGGAAGTGGCACGTTTTTATCAGGGTAGAACCGCCGCCATTGAGCAATTAACCGCAATTAAAGACCGTGCTTATGCCTCGTTAGGCGAAGAAAAAGCGGCGATTTTTGAAGGTCATTTGATGATTCTTGAAGATGAAGAATTAGAAGAAGAAATTATTGATTATCTGCGTAGCAATAAAGTCAATGCTGGCGTAGCGGCGAGTAAGATTATTGATCAGCAGGTCGCAATGCTTTCGGAAATCGACGATGAATATTTGAAAGAACGTGCCGGTGATATTCGGGATATCGGCAATCGTCTGATCAGAAATATTCTCGGCATGCATATTATTGATTTGGGCGACATCAGCGAAGAAGCCATTTTGGTTGCCTACGATTTGACGCCGTCGGAAACCGCACAGCTGAATCTAGATAAAGTACTGGGATTCATTACCGATATCGGCGGCAGAACATCGCATACGTCGATTATGGCGCGTTCATTGGAATTACCGGCGATTGTGGGTACCAACAATGTGACTCAGCTGGTGAATACCGGGGATTATTTAATCTTGGATGCTGTAAATAATCAGGTGTATGTGAATCCGACGCAGGAACAGATCGAGCGGTTTAAAAACTTACAGGCTCAGCTGGCGGAAGAAAAAGCCGAACTGGCGAAATTAAAAGATTTACCAGCATTGACACTGGACGGACATCGTGTGGATGTGGTGGCCAATATCGGTACTATCCGTGATGTCGAAGGCGCGGATCGCAATGGTGCGGAAGGGGTCGGGTTATATCGCACCGAGTTTTTATTTATGGATCGCGATCAGTTACCGAGCGAGGAAGAACAGTTTATTGCTTATAAAGAAGTGGTTGAAGCAATGAACGGACGTATTGTCGTGTTACGTACGATGGATATCGGCGGCGATAAGGAATTACCGTATTTGAATCTGCCGAAAGAAATGAATCCGTTTCTTGGCTGGCGCGCTATCCGTATCGCAATGGATCGCCGTGAGATTTTACATGCCCAGCTGCGTGCCGTTTTACGGGCATCTGCGTTCGGTAATCTGGCTGTGATGTTCCCGATGATCATTTCCGTGGAAGAAATTCGCGAATTGAAATCTGTGATTGAAAACCTAAAACAGGAATTGCGCGATGAAGGCAAAGCCTTTAACGAAGATATTCAGGTCGGTGTTATGGTGGAAACTCCATCTGCGGCGGTGAATGCAAAATTCTTGGCGAAAGAAGTGGACTTTTTCAGTATCGGTACCAATGATTTAACCCAGTACACTTTGGCCGTTGATCGCGGTAATGAATTAATTTCTCATTTGTACAATCCAATGGCACCGTCAGTGTTGAATTTAATCAAACAGGTGATTGACGCTTCACATGCCGAAGGCAAATGGACCGGTATGTGCGGTGAACTGGCAGGTGATGAAAAAGCGACGTTGCTGCTGCTTGGTATGGGGCTGGACGAATTCAGTATGAGTGCGATTTCCGTGCCGCGCATTAAGAAGTTAATTCGTAATGTTAATTATCAGGATGCGAAAGAATTAGCCGATAAAGCTCTGCAACAGCCGACAGCCGCTGATATTGAAAAGCTGGTTGCTGATTTTTTAGCTGAAAAAGCGTTAAACTAGATACCAATTGTGAAATTTTTGCGCTAGAATAGCTCAAACATTCACTAGTAGGAGACTTAAAATGGGCTTTTTCGATAAACTATTCGGTTCAAAAGACAATAAAGCTGTCGATGTCACGATTTATGCGCCACTTTCCGGCGAGATCGTCAACATCGAAGACGTGCCTGATGTCGTGTTTTCAGAAAAAATTGTCGGTGATGGTGTCGCTATTCGCCCTACCGGTAATAAAATCGTTGCTCCGGTGGACGGCGTAATTGGTAAAATTTTTGAAACGAATCATGCGTTTTCAATGGAGTCGAAAGAAGGCGTTGAATTGTTCGTTCATTTCGGTATTGATACGGTTGAATTGAAAGGTGAAGGTTTTACTCGTGTGGCGCAGGAAGGACAATCGGTAAAACGTGGTGATACCGTCATTGAATTCGATTTAGCGTTATTGGAAACAAAAGCAAAATCCGTACTGACTCCGGTGGTTATCTCCAATATGGACGAAATCAGCAGTATGGATAAAAAAACCGGTGAAGTGGTTGCCGGTGAATCTGTGGTATTAGTGTTGAAAAAATAAGACGACGGATGTAAAAAAGCTCATTCAAAATCGAATGGGCTTTTTTATTAGCTACTAAAGTGTACCTCTGCAGAGTTATGCAACGGCCCAAAAGTGCGGTCAGAAATTTAATCATTTATCAAAATAAAACCATCTTCCATGTTTAAACATTGGTTTTTAGCCCTTTGTGCTAAAAAAGCACTATCTTTCTTTCAAAAAATTTAATAATATTTACTAAATTTGTTAAAGATTTGTAAATGCATGCCGATGGCTGTAAAATACCGGCAAATCAAATTTAAGGCATTTTGTTATCTACCCGGCGTTTAATTTTAGACTGAAAAATTAAACATAACTTTAAATTAACAAATAAGGAAAAGACTATGTCAGATATTTTGGCAAATGACGTAGATCCGATCGAAACCAACGATTGGTTATTAGCGATCGATTCAGTAATTCGTGAAGAAGGCGTGGAAAGAGCGCAGTTTATTATTGAGCAGTTAATGCAGCATGCACGCGCTAATGCAGTTTCGTTACCGAGCGGCGTGACAACCGATTATATCAATACGATTCCGGCATCGGAGGAACCGAATTACCCGGGTAATTTGGATTTAGAGCGTCGTATTCGCGGTGCAATCCGTTGGAATGCGATTATGATGGTATTAAGAGCGTCGAAAAAAAACCTGGAATTGGGCGGTCATATGTCATCTTTCCAGTCTTCCGCAACAATTTACGAGGTGTGTTTCAATCATTTCTTTAAAGCGCGTAGTGAGAAAAACGGCGGTGATTTAGTTTTCTTCCAAGGTCATATTTCACCGGGAATTTATGCCCGCGCTTTTGTCGAAGGACGCCTGACTGAAGAGCAACTGGATAATTTCCGTCAGGAAACCCATGGTAAAGGTCTTTCTTCTTATCCTCATCCGAGATTAATGCCGGAATTCTGGCAGTTCCCGACCGTATCAATGGGATTGGGGCCGTTGAATGCTATTTATCAGGCACGTTTCTTAAAATATTTACACAACCGCGGTCTGAAAGATACCGCGGATCAAACCGTTTACGCCTTTTTAGGTGACGGTGAAATGGACGAAGTGGAATCTCGCGGAGCAATCGCATTTGCCGCGCGTGAAAAACTGGATAATCTGGTGTTTGTTATCAACTGTAACTTACAGCGTTTGGACGGTCCAGTAACCGGTAACGGTAAAATTATTCAGGAACTTGAAGGCCAGTTCAACGGTTCTGGCTGGGAAGTCATCAAAGTGATTTGGGGGCGTCGTTGGGATCGTTTATTGCAGCGTGATACTTCAGGTAAATTACTGCAATTGATGATGGAAGTGGTTGACGGCGACTATCAGACATTCAAAGCTAAAGACGGCGCTTATGTACGTAAACATTTCTTTGGTCGTTATCCGGAAACTGAAGCGTTAGTGGCGGAAATGACCGATGATGAAATCTGGGCTTTAAACCGCGGCGGTCATGATCCGTTGAAAGTATTTGCCGCCTTTAATAAAGCCAAACAGATTAAGGACAAGCCGGTGGCGATTTTAGTCAAAACCATCAAAGGCTATGGTATGGGCGATGCGGCGGAAGGCAAAAATATCGCGCATCAGGTGAAGAAAATGGATATGTCCGGCGTTAAACATGTGCGTGATCGCTTTAATATCGCAGTTGCCGACGAAGACATTGAGAAACTGCCGTATATTACCTTTGCACCGGATTCTGAAGAATACAAATATCTTCATGAACGCCGTCAGGCTTTAAACGGTTATTTACCGACTCGCGCAACACGTTTTACTCAGACTTTCGAGGTGCCAGCATTAGAAGATTTTGCCCAGTTATTTGAAGAACAGGCGCGTCCGATTTCGACTACTATGGCATTTGTCCGTTCATTGAATGTCATGTTGAAAAATAAATCAATCGGTAAACACATTGTGCCGATTGTTGCCGACGAAGCGCGTACTTTCGGGATGGAAGGATTATTCCGTCAAATCGGTATTTACAACCCGCACGGTCAGAACTATACCCCGCAGGATCGCGAACAAGTGGCGTATTACCGTGAGTCTATCGACGGTCAGGTATTGCAGGAAGGAATTAATGAGCTGGGCGCAACGGCTTCTTGGTTGGCCGCAGCCACGTCTTATTCGACCAATGACGTGCCGATGATTCCGTTTTTTGTTTATTACTCCATGTTCGGTTTCCAACGCGTAGGCGATTTAATGTGGGCGGCTGGCGATCAGCGTGCGCGCGGCTTTATGATCGGCGGTACATCCGGACGTACTACGTTAAACGGAGAAGGCTTGCAACATGAAGATGGTCACAGCCATATTCAGGCGTTAACGATTCCGAACTGTATTTCTTACGATCCGGCATTTGCATTTGAAGTGGCGGTGATTATGCAAGACGGTGTACGCCGTATGTACGGTCCTGAGCAGGAAGACGTCTATTACTATATCACCACCTTAAATGAAACGTATGAACAGCCGGCAATGCCGAAAGGTGCGGAAGAAGGTATTCGTAAAGGTATCTATAAATTTGAAACCGTGACCGGTCAGGGCAAAGGTAAAATCCAGTTACTGGGCTCCGGCGCAATCTTACGTCATGTACGTGAAGCGGCGAAATTGCTGGCGGATGAGTACGGCGTCAGCTCCGATGTGTACAGTGTACCGTCATTTACCGAATTGGCGCGCGAAGGTGCAGATGTCGAACGTTGGAATCTGTTGCATCCGCAAGCGGAAGCCAAAGTGCCTTATATCGCGCAAGTGATGAACGATGCTCCGGCAGTTGCGGCTACCGACTATATGAAACTGTTTGCCGAACAAGTGCGTGCTTATATTCCGGCGCAAAGTTACCGTGTGCTGGGTACCGACGGTTTCGGTCGTTCCGACAGCCGTGAGAACCTACGCGAACATTTTGAAGTCAATGCACATTATGTCGTTGTAGCGGCATTAACCGAGCTTGCCAAACAGGGCACAGTGGATAACAAAGTGGTCGCACAGGCAATTGAAAAATATGGTATTGATGCAGAAAAAATCAATCCGCTTTACGCATAATTAAACGGCTCTCTTTTCGTGATGCGATAAGAGAGCGACGAGAGGATACAAAAAATATGTCAAAAGAAATTCAAGTCCCGGATATCGGTAGTGATGAAGTCACCGTAACGGAAGTGATGATTAAAGCGGGCGATAGTGTTGCCGTAGATCAAAGTGTCATCAATGTGGAAGGCGATAAGGCGTCAATGGAAGTGCCTTCTCCTGAAGCTGGCGTGATCAAAGAGGTTTTAGTAAAAGTCGGCGATAAAGTTTCTACCGGTACACCGATGTTTGTCTTAGACGCGGAAGACAGCAAAGCGGCCCAATCGGAAATGCCTTCCGCCCCTGCACCAGAGACTGAAACGAAAGCGTCAAGTGTAGGCGGCGCCGTGGTTGATGTCAATGTGCCGGATATCGGCGGTGATGAAGTGAATGTTACCGAAATTCTGGTGAAAGTTGGTGACAGTGTGGATGCGGAACAATCTATTATCAATGTTGAGGGTGATAAGGCCTCAATGGAAGTGCCGGCGCCAGTGGCCGGTGTGGTGAAAGAAATTTTAATCAAGGTCGGCGATAAGGTGTCTACCGGATCATTGATTATGAAATTTGAAGCGGAAGGTACGGCGCCAAGTCAGGATACTTCCGCACAAGCTACAGCGCAGAATGACGCTGCGTCGTCCGGTGAAGCCGTGAAAGATGTTGAAGTGCCGGATATCGGCGGCGATGAAGTCAACGTCACTGAAATTATGGTTGCAGTCGGTGACAGTATAGAGGAAGAACAATCGCTGATTACCGTCGAAGGCGATAAAGCCTCAATGGAAGTGCCAGCACCGTTTGCCGGCGTAGTAAAAGAAATCTTGGTGAAATCCGGCGATAAAGTGTCCACCGGTTCATTGATTATGCGTTTTGCGGTGAAAGGTGCGGCACCTGCACCGGTTGCGAAAACCGAGCAAAAAACCACCGCACCTGCTCCAACAGCCACAGAATCCGTTGCGGCTAATGCAGCAGCGAACCAGAGCGATGTCAGTGCTAGCACAACTTATGCCCATGCGACACCGGTTGTTCGTCGCTTGGCGCGTGAATTCGGCGTCAATCTGGATAAGGTGAAAGGCACCGGACGCAAAGGGCGTATCCTAAAAGAAGACGTACAGGCCTATGTGAAAGCCGCAATTAAAGCGGTGGAAAGTGGGGCGGTATCTTCTGCACCGGCAGCCGGCGCCGCGAATGGTGCAGGATTAGGTTTATTGCCATGGCCGAAAGTGGATTTCAGCAAATTTGGTGAAACGGAAGAAGTGGAATTAGGTCGTATCCAGAAAATTTCCGGCGCCAATCTGCACCGTAACTGGGTGATGATCCCGCATGTTACGCAATGGGATAAAGCGGATATTACAGAATTGGAAAAATTCCGTAAAGAGCAGAACCAGTTAGCGGAAAAACAGAAACTGGATGTAAAAATCACACCGTTAGTATTTATTATGAAAGCGGCAGCCAAAGCGCTGGAAGCCTATCCGCGTTTCAACAGCTCGTTATCTGAAGACGGTCAGCGCCTTACCTTGAAAAAATATGTTAATATCGGTGTGGCGGTGGATACGCCGAACGGTCTGGTGGTACCGGTGTTCCGCGATGTCAATAAAAAAGGCATTATTGAACTGTCGCGCGAACTGGCGGAAATTTCCAAGAAAGCGCGAGCCGGTAAACTTACCGCTTCCGATATGCAGGGCGGCTGTTTTACCATTTCCAGTCTGGGGGGTATCGGTGGTACGCATTTCACACCGATTGTAAATGCGCCTGAAGTGGCAATTTTAGGTGTTTCCCGCTCTGAAATGACGCCGGTATGGAACGGTAAAGACTTCACACCGCGTTTAATGCTGCCGTTATCGTTATCTTATGATCACCGCGTGATCGACGGCGCCGACGGTGCGAGATTTATTACCTTTATTAATGGCGTATTAAGCGATCTGCGTCGTTTAGTCATGTAATCAATGTTGTGCGGCGTTTTTCTTGCTGGAAACGCCGCCATAAAAGTGCGGTGGAAAATCGCAGAGTTTTAACGAGGTAAGAGATGAATAAAGAAATTAAAACACAAGTTGTTGTACTTGGTGCGGGGCCGGCCGGTTATTCCGCTGCGTTCCGTTGTGCTGACCTTGGATTAGACACCGTTATTGTCGAACGTTATTCCACTTTGGGCGGTGTTTGTTTAAATGTAGGCTGTATTCCGTCCAAAGCGTTACTGCATGTGGCCAAAGTGATTGAAGAAGCCAAAGCGCTGGCGGCGCACGGTATCGTGTTCGGCGAACCGAGCACTGACGTAGAAAAAATCCGCGGCTGGAAAGAAAAAGTGATTAACCAGCTGACCGGCGGCTTAGCCGGCATGGCGAAAATGCGTAAAGTTCAGGTGGTTAACGGTTACGGAAAATTCTCCGGCCCGAATACCATTATCGTTGCCGGTGAAGAGGGCGAAACCACGATCACATTTGATAACGCGATTATTGCAGCGGGTTCCCGTCCGATTCAGTTACCGTTTATTCCCCATGAAGATCCGCGCATTTGGGATTCAACCGATGCTCTGAAACTCAAAGAAGTACCTGACAATCTGCTGATTATGGGCGGCGGCATTATCGGTTTGGAAATGGGAACGGTTTATCATGCACTGGGATCGAACATTGATGTGGTGGAAATGTTTGATCAGGTGATTCCGGCGGCGGATAAAGATATTGTCCAGATTTATACTAAACGCATTGAGAAAAAATTCAATCTGCTGCTTGAAACCAAAGTTACCGCGGTAGAAGCCAAAGAAGACGGTATTTATGTCTCAATGGAAGGTAAAGCGGCAAACGAAACCCGTCGTTATGATGCAGTGCTGGTTGCGATTGGTCGTACGCCGAACGGCAAACTTATTGACGCGCCGATTGCCGGTGTCGAAGTGGATGATCGCGGCTTTATTCGTACTGACAAACAAATGCGTACCAACGTACCGCATATTTTTGCGATCGGTGATATTGTCGGTCAACCGATGTTGGCGCATAAAGGTGTCCATGAAGGGCATGTGGCGGCGGAAGTGATTGCAGGTAAAAAACATTATTTTGATCCGAAAGTTATTCCGTCCATTGCTTATACCGAGCCGGAAGTGGCCTGGGTCGGTAAAACCGAGAAAGAATGTAAGGCAGAAGGTCTTAATTATGAAGTGGCTAAATTCCCTTGGGCGGCTTCCGGACGTGCCATTGCTTCCGATTGTGCGGACGGATTAACCAAGCTTATTTTTGACAAGGACAGTCATCGCATTATTGGCGGCGCCATTGTCGGTACCAACGGCGGTGAATTGCTGGGCGAAATCGGTTTGGCAATCGAAATGGGCTGTGATGCGGAAGATTTGGCATTAACCATTCATGCGCATCCGACATTACATGAATCGGTCGGTTTAGCGGCAGAAGTATTTGAAGGATCCATTACTGATTTACCGAATCCAAAAGCGAAGAAAAAATAATTCTTACGATTTTCAGATTAAAGCCTTTCTATGGATAGAAAGGCTTTTTTATAGATATTCTGATAAAAAATTCGACTTAGATCGCAAAAACGGTAAAAAAAATAAGAAAAGCTGGCTATTTAGCTAAAATTTCTGTAGTATCCCGGGCAGTGTTTTTTTAAAAGTTATTTAGATTGTAAACTTATGCTGAAAAAAATATTGATGATTGCGGGGCTAGGATTACTAACCGCCTGTTCAAATACGCAAAGGAACGTTTCTATTGATGAACGTGACGATGCACAACTCACCACACTTATCGGTAATTTAAAAACCAACAGACCTCACCAATATTCAGCTGTAATGGATAAACAGTTATCCGAAGTGTATCGAGAATGGGCGGGTACGCGTTATCGTTTAGGCGGTTTAAGTAAACTTGGTATTGACTGTTCCGGATTTACTCAAACTGCTTTTGCCAAGGCTTACGGTATTGATTTACCGCGTTCGACGGCAGAGCAGCGGCATGTCGGCAGAAAGATTCAAAAAAGCGAATTACAGTTAGGTGATTTAGTTTTTTTCCGTGCGAATCGCCATGTCGGTATTTATATCGGTAATAATCAGTTTATGCATGCTAGTACCCGCAGTGGCGTGATGATAAGTTCAATGGACGAAAATTACTGGAGTCGTACCTATACGCAATCACGGCGAGTTTTGTAATAATCGGTAAGCAAAAAACATAAAAGAGCGGTTAAAATTCTGAGAGTTTTTTGACCGCTCTTTTCTTTTATGACCAATCAGGCGGCAAATTTCATCGTTTTCCTCGGTTTCATTTGATGTATGCTGTTGGTGACAACGCCGAGGATAGGCAGGTTATCCCAGTGCGGTGTTTTGATTGTTTTCATCTTGGCGGCCAACGGAAAGAAAATAAATTCCTCATTGTTATGGGCAACAAATTCATAAATCTGGAATGTGTTATGCAATTCCAGTACCACCAGATCGCCGACGGACAAGCTATCTGTTTTTTCTACCACGAGCATATCGCCGACCTCAATTCCCCATGCCAGCATGTTCGGATTGGTTACCTGAATAAAGCAGGTTTGCTGCGGGCGTTTTATACAATAAAGATTTAAATCCAGTTTTTTACTGAATTTTGGGGTTAATCGATCAGTATCATCGTAAAATGGCATAGGACGGTAAGAATAAGTATTATCGCGTCGTACCATATTATTGACATCTCTCATCATATACCTCTGTATAAACCACTGTGAATTTGTACAGCAAATAATACTGTTGTTATATACAGTAAGTCAATAGGCGATAAATAAATTTTTTTGTATAAATAATTTCTAAATTTAATCGGGGAATTTATTGCTTTGTTTAATAAATAACAGGAGATTTAATATAAACTTGCTATTTAATATTTGCTTTATAGTCAATTTGCGCTATCTTTATTGCTGCTCGGGGGATCGCTATTGTGCGATCCGAAGTTTAACGGCAAGTCAGCCTTGTATAATATAGAAATTAATTATGAATTCATCTCGTTTATTCTCATTATTTTTTCATGGAAGTCTTATCAAACGCATTTCAATCGGTCTTGTACTGGGGGTGATTGTAGCTCTGATTTCACCGGCTTTAGAAAGTGCGCTCGGTTTTAATATTGCCAAGAGTGTGGCTTTTTTAGGCACGATTTTTGTCCGCTCGTTACGCGCCATTGCACCGATCTTAGTGTTTGTACTGGTTATTGCTGCGATTGCGAATAAACGTATCGGCACCAAAACCAATATGAAATCCATTGTTGTACTCTATTTATTAGGGACTTTTTTAGCCGCATTAACCGCAGTGATTGCCAGTTTCATTCTGCCGACCACCATTTCGTTGGTGGCGCATGAAGGTGAATTATCGCCGCCGGGAAATATTTCCGAAGTGCTCAGTACGTTATTTTTAAATGCGGTGGATAACCCGCTGGCTGCGTTATTCAACGCGAATTTTATCGGTATTTTGGCTTGGGCGATCGCACTCGGCGTAGTATTGCGGCATGCTTCGGATACGACAAAAACCGTGGTTAACGATTTCTCCGAAGGCATTTCAAAAATTGTGCATTTTATTATTACCTTGGCACCATTCGGGGTGTTTGGTTTGGTGGCATCGACACTGGCAGATAAAGGATTGGAGGCATTACGGGATTATGCACAGCTATTGGTTGTGTTAATCGGTTCTATGCTCTTTACTGCTTTTGTAGTGAATCCTATTTTGGTGTTTTGGAAAATCCGTTCCAACCCTTATCCGTTAGTCTGGACATGTGTGCGTGAAAGCGGGTTAACGGCATTTTTAACCCGCAGTTCAGCAGCCAATATTCCGGTTAATATGGAACTGGCAAAACGTTTGAATTTAGATGAAGAAACTTATTCTGTTTCTATTCCGTTGGGCGCCACCATTAATATGGCCGGTGCGGCGATTACGGTAACCGTTTTAACGCTGGCGGCGGTGAACACATTGGGTATTAATGTATCTGTACCGACAGCCATTTTGCTGAGCATAGTGGCGAGTCTGTGCGGTTGCGGCGCTTCCGGCGTGGCCGGCGGTTCGTTATTGCTGATTCCGTTGGCTTGTAGTCTGTTCGGGATCCCGAATGAGATTGCCGCGCAGGTGATTGGGGTCGGCTTTATTATCGGCGTATTGCAGGATTCGGCGGAAACCGCGTTGAACTCTTCCACCGACGTTGTTTTCACTGCGGCGGTTTGTATGGCGGAAGAAAAAAATAACGCCTGAGACGACATAATTTAGAACTAAAGCGGGTTTGATATCCGCTTTTTTTATCGGTGGTATTTATGATCAGAATAAATAATGCGATATTTCAATTAAGTTCGAATAAATGCTTAAAGATTGCGGAGCTGACGATCCGACCGCACAGTTTTTGGGTTGTAGTGGGAGGGAACGGTAGCGGTAAAAGTGCGCTGGCTCAGGCATTGCGGGGCAATTTTACTGTACGGCAGGGCGAATATCACAGCACATTTCATTCTATTGCCGGTTTGTCTTTTGAACAGCAACAGCATCTTGTTGAGCAGAATTTTAAGGATCGCAATAATGACGGCGTTAGTCCGGATGATTTTGGCAAAACTGCCGCGGACATTATCTTAGCGGGTTCGGATAAGGAGGAATTATGTGAATACTATGCTACACAGCTAAAAATCAGCGCTTTGCTGCCCCGTCCGTTTATACAGCTTTCAACCGGTGAAAGTCGAAAAGTGTTACTGTGTCAGGCATTGGTTAAACAGCCGGATTTACTGATTTTAGACGAACCTTTTGAAGGCTTGGATGTGCAATCGGTACAAGACTGGTGGGAATTGCTTGTCGCGTTACATCATCAAATGGCATTGGTGCTGATTATCAATCGTTTTGATGATATTCCGCCGCAAGCGGATCATGTGGCTGTAATGGAAAATGGAGAAATCATTTTACAGGGCGAACGCTGTCAGTTGGAAAACCAAAGCCTTTACCGACAGCTGCGCTATGCACAAACTGCCGTTCATGCACCGCTGCCGGCAGTGATTACCCCTTTTATTGAACTGGATCCGAAGGCGGTACGGTTTGAATTAAAGGACGTTTGCATTCAATATGGCGATAAAAAAATTCTGGATCATTTAAGCTGGACGGTGTTGCCGAAGCAAAACTGGTGGATTAAAGGTCCGAACGGCGCGGGCAAATCGACATTGTTATCCATTATTACCGGCGATCACCCGCAGTCTTATGCCAATCATGTGATTTTATTCGGTCGCCGGCGCGGCAGCGGCGAGACGATCTGGGAGATTAAGCAAAAAATCGGTTATGTCAGCAGTCAGTTGCATATGGATTATCGAGTCAATTGCTCCGTTTTGGCGGTGATTATTTCCGGTTTTTTCGACAGTATCGGTGTTTATCGGACAGTTCCGGAAGCGCTGCGGATAAATGCGATGCAATGGCTGGCGCGGCTTGGTTTAACCTCCGTAGCGCAGCAGCCGTTTCGGTCTTTATCTTGGGGACAACAGCGTTTATTACTGATTGCCCGTGCCATGGTAAAACACCCGCCCGTGCTGATTTTAGACGAGCCTTTACAAGGGCTGGATGCCGCTAACCGCATATTGGTTAAGCATTTTATTGACCAATTGGTTAATAATAGTGCGACGCAGTTGCTGTTTGTGTCTCATCATACGCAGGACGCTCCCGCCTGTATTACCCATTTATTTGAATTTATTGCAAAAAATGGGAAATATTACTATATACAAAGTGCGGTCTGATTTGTTAGACTTTTGTTAATTCCAAGTGTAGCATAGGAGAATTATTATGGAATTTCTGGACGGCTTTCCCGCAGCCATCATTATTTTCGTATTACTGATCGTTATCGTCCTGTATTCAACCTTAAAAACCGTGCCGCAAGGCTATCATTGGACGATTGAGCGTTTCGGGCGCTATACCCGCACCTTAACCCCGGGGTTAAATTTTGTGGTGCCGTTTGTGGATCGCGTCGGTCGCAAAATTAATATGATGGAACAGGTGCTGGATATTCCTTCACAGGAAGTGATTTCCAAAGATAACGCCAATGTATCGATTGATGCCGTATGTTTCGTGCAGGTTATTGATGCCCGCCGCGCCGCTTATGAAGTCAACCATTTGGAACAGGCTATTATCAACCTGACCATGACCAATATTCGTACTGTGCTGGGCTCAATGGAGCTGGATGAAATGCTGTCGCAACGCGATAATATCAATGGTCGTCTGCTGGCGATTGTGGATGAAGCCACTAACCCGTGGGGAATTAAAGTGACCCGTATCGAAATTCGCGATGTACGCCCGCCTCATGAACTGATTGCCGCGATGAACGCGCAAATGAAAGCGGAACGCAATAAACGCGCGGATATTTTGGAGGCAGAAGGTGTGCGCCAGGCGGAAATTCTGCGCGCGGAGGGCGAAAAACAATCCCGTATTCTGAAAGCGGAAGGGGAGCGTCAAGAGGCTTTCTTACAGGCTGAAGCACGGGAACGTGCCGCTGAAGCGGAAGCAAAGGCGACACAAATGGTCTCCGAGGCGATTGCCAGCGGCGATACTAAAGCGATCAATTATTTTATCGCGCAGAAATATACCGAAGCGCTGAAAGAAATCGGCGGTTCCAATAACAGCAAAGTGGTATTAATGCCGCTTGAGGCGGGTAATCTTATCGGTTCCGTGGCGGGCATTGCCGAGTTGCTGAAAGGCGAGAAAAAATAGCCTGTCGGACCGTGCCGTTGTTTTCGGCGCATAACCGCTCTCGTTGCTCGGTGTCGTTGGATATGATGTACGAAAGCGTTTATTTATCAGGAATAGAATTATCTGAGCGGCAAACCTGAATGGATTTCTCGGATTGCCGATTTGAAGGGGGCTATAATGCAATGGTTGATGACGTGGACAGTATGGCACTGGCTGGTATTCGGCTTTAGTTTATTGATTGCCGAAATTCTGCTGCCGGGCGTGTTTCTGTTATGGTGGGGATTGGCGGCGCTGGTGATAGCTGCCGTTGTGGCGCTGGTGCCGACCTTACCTCTATCCATCGTGATTGTCGGTTATGCCTTATTGGCGATTATCCTCAGTTTATTATGGTGGAAATATCAGCATGGCAAAGACCGTGCCGATCAGGCGAAAACCTCGCTGAATCAGCGTGATCACGCTATGCTCGGTTTGCGCGGCAGCGTGCGTGAAGTGAGTGACAACGGTATTGGGCGCGGTTATTTTGGCGATACGACTTGGCGCATTCAGGGGCAAAATTTACAGGTGGGCGATATTGTTGAGGTGCAGCGTGTCGAAGGCATCACGTTGTGGGTACGTAAAGTGGAAAAATAGTATGAATCATTTAGTTATTTTTGCTCACCCGAACGGTGAGCAAAGTTTTAATAAAGCGATATTGGATGCGGTGGTGCGGACAAGTCGGGATTTGGCGGTTGACACCGTGGTGCGGGATCTTTATGCGCTGGAGTTTAATCCGCTGCTGAGCTGGAAAGAATTACAGGCGGCATATCGCGGCATTACGCCGGCGGAAATCAGCCATGAACAGCGACTGATTACACAGGCAGATTTAATCACGCTGATTTATCCGTTGTGGTGGATGGGATTCCCGGCAATATTGAAAGGCTATCTGGATCGCGTATTAAGCCACGGTTTTGCCTATAAAACTGAAGCGGGCGTATCGGTCGGCTTGCTGGGTGGGAAAAAAATGCAGCATTTCATGACGATTGGCAATAATGTCGACAAATATCGCAAACTCGGCTTTGCGCAATCTTTATGTGATTGCTTGGTTAACGGTTTGTTTAATTACTGCGGCATTACGGATATTCAGCATCAAGTATTCGGTGATATTCATGTGATTGATGATCAGGCTCGTAGGCTAATGCTTGAAGATGTCGCCCGACAAACTCAACAAAATTTGACCGCACTTTTTACTAACCGAGAACAAGAAAAAGGTGCATTATGACTACGGCGTATCAATTAAATAATTTTTCTCTTATCAGCCGATTATTCGGCAACCTATTTTATCGTGCGCCGACCGATCCCGTACTGGCGGAAACCTTTATCTGGCTGCAACAAAAAGGTTTGAGCCATATTTGGGCATTGGATACCGATAAACAAAGCGAGCAGGCGTTAGACAGTTTGCAGATGCCGATTGATTTAGCGTTATTGGATAAAGAATATCAACGCTTGTTTGGCGGCGAAACCCCGTCGGTAGATCCGAGAATTTCAGCATACGGGCTTGATGTGTCGGCATTCATTGATTTCAGAACCGTCAGAGCCATGCCGCCGGTGAAAAGTGCGGATCATTTTGCGTTAGTTTTGTTAACCGCCTCTTGGATTGAAGATAATCTGGATTCCATCGTCGCACAACGCGCGTTATTCGAACATTTTTTACTGCCTTGTGCCGCTCAATTTCTGTCTTTAGTCGAAGCCAACGCCGCCTTGCCTTTTTACCGTTCGCTTGCCTTGCTTAGTAAAGCAATTTTATCCGCAATGGCTGATGAACTGGAAGAAAGCGAAACGGTAATAAGATAAAAAGTATCACAAAGATACTTTTTATCCGCATCTAATATCGTTAGTTAAACAAGTTAATAAATCTGTATTTCTTACGCAATTTTCTTGGTGAAAATCGACCGCACTTTAACGCTACAATGGCAGCAGCATTTAAATTTTTAAAATTCACACGGTATTTACGTCCTTATGGTTATTTATTGTTTTATATAACGATTGTACTATTGCTCGATTTTTATTCAATCTAAGGACGTACTATGAAGAAATTCTCTCAACTCAGTCTGATGAGTTTGGCTGTGATCTCAACTTTTGCGCAGGCAGAAGAAACTCAAAAACTGGATGAGATTCAAGTCACCGCAGAGCAACAAGTGAAACAATCGCTGGGTGTATCTGTCATCACGAAAAAAGATCTTGAGCGTAATCCGATAGAAAACGATGCTTCCGAAATTATCGCTAAGCAACCTGGCGTTACCCTAAGTACCAACGCGCCGGGCGGGGCTCGCGGTAACAAACGTCAAGTGGATATTCGTGCCATGGGGCCGGAAAACACATTGATTTTAGTGGACGGTAAACCGGTGAAATCCCGTAATTCCGAACGTTACGGCAGAAACGGCACGCGTAATACCCGTGGTGATACCAACTGGGTACCGGCGGATGCGATTGAGTCCATTGAGGTGTTACGCGGCCCGGCAGCAGCCCGTTATGGTTCCGGCGCAATGGGCGGTGTGGTGAATATCAAAACCAAAGCACCGACCGCCGAATATCACGGTAGTCTAAGTCTTTTCACCGAACAACCGGAAGACAGCAAAGAAGGTTATACTAATCGCTTGGGTTTTAATTTCAGCGGTCCGTTAATTAAGAATGTATTGGGATTCCGTTTATACGGTAATATTGCTAAAACCAAAGAAGATGCCATTGATATTAATGCCAGAGAGGTTCCGCAAAGCAACAGCGCAGCACGAACTTCCAACACGATGTATGCCGGTCGTGAGGGAGTACGTAACCGTGACATCGCAGGCCAGCTAGTCTGGAATATTACGCCGGATCAAAAATTAACGTTTGACGCGTCTTACAGTCGCCAAGGGAATATTTATAACGGTGATACGCAAAACAGTTCCGTTTTAGTTTCCGGCCCGCAAACTATCAGTAATGATTTAGCCTATCAAAAAGCCGAAACGTCAACCCTTTATCGTCAAAGTTACAGCTTAACCCACGAAGGAAAATGGGGCGCGTTAGATAACCGCACTTACTTTACCTTTGATCAGACCCGCAACTACCACTATCCGGAAGGTTTACTAGGTAGTACGGAAGGCGCTTATAACGGCTTAAATAAATCCGTCGGCTTACTCAGAAATTATCGTTTCAGCAACGAACTCTACATTCCCTTTATCTTGGGCAGCACCAGTCATATGGTCACCGTTGGTGTTGAAGCATCCCGTTCCGAATTAAACGATGCCGCCTCTATGACACAAACCATGCAGGTTTATGCTATTGTGCCTTGGTTAGCGGATCAAGGCCGTAGCGGCAAAGTTGCACAAAACGAATATGCGGCATTTCTGGAAGATAACATCATGCTGCCTGACGACAAGACCATTTTGACACCGGGAGTGCGCTTTGATTACAGCACCAATTCCGAATCCAATTGGAGCCCGTCATTAAACTTTTCTCACCAACTCAGTAAAAACTGGAAAATCAAAGGTGGGGTAGCAAGAGCGTATAAAGCACCGAATCTTTACCAATCTTCACCAAACTATTTGTTAATTAATGCAAGTAATGGTTGTCCGATTGATAGTGCAAACAACTGGACAAATCCGAATGCATTAAATTTTACCGGTGGTGCAGGAACAAGTACAGATCCTTATATGAACGCCAATGACAAAGGCTTTGACTGGGGACGCGCCTGTTACTTCTTAGGTAATGAAAATATCAAACCGGAAACCAGTTGGAACAAAGAAATCGGTTTTGAATATGAAAACGCAGGCAAACTGTTCTCCTTGGCGTATTTCCACAATGATTACCGTAACAAAATCGTCGCTAACGGTGAATTCTTAACCACTATCGACGCACCGACCGGTGGTTATAATCGTGAAATTCGTACGGAAAATGTGCCCGGCGGTGTACCGGTTTGGCGTAACTACACCGCAACTAATGTTTATCGTTGGGGCAATACACCGCGTGCTATTATTGAAGGGCTTGAAGGTAATATCACCTTACCGTTTTTTGATGACGATTTGACATTCGGCACGAATTTCACCTATATGATCAAAAACGAGGATAAGAAAACCGGTAATGCGATTTCTTTAGTACCGAAATACACCATCAACACCTCATTGAACTGGCGTATTAATGATCAATGGGATATTAATACCAGTTACACTCGATACGGTAAGCAAAAAACCGTGGTGAATCCGGAAAACTTCATGCAGGTGATTTACACCACTGGCGAAAGTATTATGAAACAATACCAAATGGGTAGTTATGGGATTTGGGGGGCAAACGTCGGCTATAAATTCAATGATAATTTCAGCCTGCGTGTCGGTGTAAACAATATTTTAGATAAACGTATTTATCGTAATGCCACTACCGCCCGGATTTATAACGAACGCGGTAGATCTTACTTTGCGAATTTGAAATATACGTTCTAATGTATTCTTAAAATAAAGTGCGGTTAAAAATTTATGTGTTTTTTAACCGCACTTTTAGGCATAGTAATAACGTTATTTAAATAAGTTGATAAATAGCGTAATGATGATCGGATTGGTTATATTAATGAATACAACAGTAATCACCGGTAATACAAACCAGGCAGTCGGCGCCGGGCCATTTTTCTCAATGATAGCAGACATGTTTGCCATGGCGTTGGGGGTTTGTCCTAAACCTACACCGCAATGCCCCGCTGCCATAACCGCGGCATCATAATTTCTGCCCATAGCGAAAAAGGTAATATAATAAGCCCATAACATCATTAATGCGGCTTGAGAGAGCAGAATAATCACCATTGGTAGGGCGAGATCGAGTAATTTGTTAATATTCAACGCCATCAATACCATAGATAAAAATAAATTTAATGAAATATCACCGATAATATCGATTTCTTTCATTCTCAGCTTTAATAAATCCAGATCTGCAAGATTACGAATCAGTGCACCTCCGAATAAGCAGCCGACATAGTATGGGAAGGTTAGACCGGTTAGATTCAGCAGTTTTGAAATATAAGAACCGATTAATGCAGAAACTAAAATCATAATTGTGCTGTGTAATAGATTTTTGCCATTCAAAACAGACGGTGAGTTATTTTGCTCATCCCGATTTTCAGTGCTTTCAGCCGTTAAATTATATTTACCGATAAGCCGTTTTGCGACCGGCCCACCGATTAAACTACCCAGCAATAAACCGAATGTTGCCGCCGCAATACCGATTGTCATTCCTCCTTCAGCACCGAATTCTTCGAGGGTCGGACCGAATGCGGCAGCCGATCCCACACCGCCGGACATGGAAATGGAACCCATCGCCACACCGTGTAATGCGTGTAATCCGAATAAATGGGCAAGCCCCGCACCAAGCAAATTCTGGAAAAATAACAGACTGACCGCAACGATAGCCAGAATGGCGCCTAATTTTCCGCTTTTACGAATAACGGAGAAACTACAGGTAAATCCGGTACAAGTGAAAAAGATATTCATGAAGAAATCTTGTAATGTATTTGTTAATTTAATTTCAAAAGTACCGGTTTTAATACCGATAAACATCAGAATACTAAATAATAGTCCGCCAATAACGGGAGCCGGAATAAAATAAGTTTGAAAGAATTTGATTTTGCTCTTAATGAATTGTCCCAGTAGAAATAATACTGCGGCTACCGCTGCAGTTTGTAACAAATCAAAGGTAATTATCATAATTTACTTCCTCGTCAATAAATTCGCATCCGCTTTGTGCCAATTTGTCATATACCCAATCTATATTCAGATTTTTATTGGTATGAATTTCAGCCAACATTTGTTGTTCTTTTTTGGCGATTTGGGCCGCCTTTATTAAAACATCTTCCGCATCTTTGGGACGGATAGAAATTACGCCGCTTTCATCGCCCACAATAATATCGCCCGGAAAAATAATGCGACCACCGATATTTACCGGCACGTTAATTTCACCCGGTCCGTTTTTATAAGGGCCGTTTGGTGTGGATGCACAGGCAAAAACGGGAAAATCTATCTTTTCTAACTCTTTTTTATCACGAATTGCGCCGTATATTATAAAGCCGGCAAGTTCGCGCGCTTTAGCCAACTGTGCCATAATTTCGCCGCAGAGTGCCCTTTCGTTAAAGCCGCCGCCGTCAACAACGATAACATCGCCTTTTTTTGCCTGCGCAATAGCGTAATAGAATAATAAGTTATCGCCACCTTGTACTCGAACGGTGTACGCTGTACCTAACATCAATTTGTCATTAACTGCAAAGAATTGAGAGGATATTGCTGCTGTTCTATTCATGCTGTCATCTAGAACAGAGACGGGAATATCACGGAATTTTTCTAGTTGGTGTGAAGAAGTGCGGGTAAAATTTTTGATAATCCTAAATCCTACATTTTTCATGATTTCTCCTTGTTTCGGTTAATAATGTATCTTTTTTAACCTAACATATAGATATATATTTATAAAACGAATAATTGTGATATTTTATATCTATAAAATAGATATTTAGGAGATAATATGACTTTTGACCAAATCAGAACATTTCTGACGATTATTGAATGCGGTAATATTTCTACCGCCTCAACTATATTGTTTACTTCACAATCTACAATCAGCAGCCGAATCAAATTATTAGAAGAAGAATTGGACGTTCAGTTATTAATTAGAAGTAAGGGCGTGCGTAGTATTGAGTTAACACCTCATGGCAAAGAATTTATTCCTATTGCACAACAATGGCTTAGCTTATGGCAGGATACGAAACGAATTACTGAACAAGGTAAAATACAAATTTTAAATATTGGTAGTGTGGATTTAATTAATAATTTTACTTTTTTTCCGCTTTATCAACGTTATTTGAATCAATACCCTTATACTAAGTTATGTATTAATACTTTTCATTCGCCTGAGATTCATTCGCTTATTGAAAATCGTACTATTGATATAGGGTTTGTTTTTAGTCAAATTAAATATCAAAATATTATCTCTAAACCGGTTTACCGAGAGAAAATGTATTTAATTTGTCATCAGGAAAGTGATTATTACGATAATATTCATCCTGCTGAATTGGATATTACCAATGAAATTTATTTACGTTGGGGGGCCGATTTTGAGCAATGGCATCACGCACATTGGGATCCGCATGAACATCCAATAATTACTGTCAATACCGGATCGTTAATTGCACGTTATTTGGATAAACCGGGTTATTGGGCAATTGCGCCTATGTCTTTGGTTTCATATATTAAGGAATTCTATCGGATTGCTTGCTATCAAATTCAGGAACCGCCACCGCCAAGAATTTGTTACCTGCTGACTCATCGGTATGCTAAGCCGAGTTTGCTGGAAACGATAAGAATATTTGAGCAGGAAGTAACGGAATTTATCAGTTCTAATGCAAATATTTGCCGATTTGAAAGCTGGATGCTGGATAAGTAATACTGTATCGGGGAAAAGTGCGGTTGATTTTTAACAAGAATATGAATGCCGTATTCGATGCGCTAAATCAGATGAGACGATTGGGTGTTAAAAAAGCATCCTCGGATGCTTTTTTCATTTAATCAATCGTACAAACTCGGGTCTTGAGCGTGCGGGCGGGTTTTGAACCGGCGATGCAGCCACATATATTGTTCAATACCGCGTAGGATCTCTTTTTCAACGATTTTATTCATACGTGTGGCGATATCGGTTTCCGTGGTCAAATCGCTGAAATCCACCGGTGCTGAAATGGTGACGGTATAACCCGAACCGTCGTGGTTGCGCAGCGGTGCAAAGGGAATCACTTTACTGTTCGGCGATGCTTTGAGTAAATAATAGCTGCCGGTAGTGGTGGCAGCCTGAGTAACGGCAAAAAAGGGCACAAAAACCGCATTTTTATGCCCGTAGTCATGATCGGGCGCATACCAGATAATTTCACCGTGTTTGAGTGCTTTGAGCATCCCGCGTAAGTCTTTGCGATCCAGCATATCTTTATTAGAACGTAACCGCCCGCGGGTTTGTAGCCAGTCCATCATCGGATTATCGTTAGGGCGGTACACCCCAATGCCTGGCTGGTGTATGCCGACAATGCGCGCACCGAGTTCAAGGGTCAGAAAATGGATGCCGACGAAAATAATGCCGTCTTGCAGATTCTGTGCTAAATAGTCCAAGCCTTCGATTTTAGACCATTTTTTGATCCGTTTATCAGACCAAAACCATGCCATGCCCGTTTCTATAATCGCCATTCCGGTCGATTTCAGATTGGCCTGCACAATTGCCTCGATCTGCGCGGCGGAATAGTTCGGAAAACACAGTTGTAAATTGCGGCGTGCGATTTTGAGCCGGCGCTGACCGACTTTCAGTTTAGAAAACAGCCAACCCAGCAGACCGCCGATTTTTATCAGTAGCGGATAAGGCAGCAGCAGAATCAGCCGCCAGATAGCCAATGCGAGCCAGAATCCCCAATATTTTGGCTTTAGAAATGATTTGCTGAAAGTAGGAAGTGATGCTTTTGCCATAATAAAAATACAACGTGTTATAAAACTAGCTTAGTTTAACAGACCTTAGCGATTAGTTTAGCGGAATTCTTAGTAAATAGCATTTATCCTGTGGTAAAATCAGCGAAATTTTTCCAATTGCGATTAAGGAATAGAAGAAAAATGGGTCAATATTCAGCACAATTTCAGAATGCAAAAGTGTTAGTTTTAGGGGACGTGATGTTGGATCGTTACTGGTTCGGGGCTACGAATCGGATTTCTCCCGAAGCGCCGGTGCCGGTCGTACGTGTACAGGAGCATGAAGAACGGGCGGGCGGTGCAGCGAATGTGGCGATGAATATCGCCTCGTTGAATGTTCCGGTGGAATTGTTGGGATTAATCGGACAGGATGAAACCGGCAGCGCGCTGACTGCACTGTTGGAAGGACAGAACATCGGTTGCAACTTCGTGCGTCTTGATACTCATCCGACCATTACCAAACTGCGCATTTTATCTCGTCATCAGCAACTATTACGCCTTGATTTTGAAGAAGACTTCAAGAATGTGTGCAGTGATGTTTTGTTGGAAAAACTGCAAAGTGCGGTGGAAAATTACGGCGCTTTGATTTTATCGGATTATGGTAAAGGCACGCTCAATCAGGTGCAACTGATGATTCGTATCGCCCGCCAGGCCAAGGTGCCGGTATTGATTGATCCGAAAGGCACCGATTTCGAGCGCTATCGCGGTGCGACGTTGCTTACTCCGAATATGTCGGAGTTTGAAGCGGTGGTCGGGAAATGCGAGTCGGAACAGGATATCGTTGATAAAGGGCTGAAGCTGATTCGGGATATTGATTTAAGCGCGTTGCTGGTTACCCGTTCGGAAAAAGGCATGACATTATTACGTCCGGATCAGCCACCGTTCCATTTGCCGACGGTGGCTAAAGAAGTGTTTGATGTTACCGGCGCCGGCGATACGGTGATCAGCGTGCTGGCGATTGCGCTGGCGGACGGTCGTTCCTTTGAGGAATCTTGCTACCTGGCTAACGTGGCCGCTGGTATTGTGGTTGGCAAATTGGGCACTTCTACCGTTTCTCAGGTTGAGCTGGAAAATGCAATTCATGGTCGCAGTACTTCGGGTTTCGGCATTATGACGGAAGATGCGCTGAAAAGTGCAGTCAAATTAGCACAACAACGCGGTGAAAAAATCGTAATGACTAACGGTTGTTTTGATATTCTGCATCCCGGTCATGTGTCTTATCTGGAAAACGCCCGTAAGCTCGGTGATCGTTTGATTGTCGCCGTTAATAGTGATGCATCGGTGAAGCGGCTGAAAGGGGAAAGCCGGCCGATTAATGATCTGGCCGCCAGAATGGCTGTATTGGCGGGGCTGTCTTCGGTGGATTGGCTGGTCGCCTTTGACGAAGATACGCCACAGCGTTTAATCGGCGAAATTTTGCCGGATTTACTGGTAAAAGGAGGAGACTATAAGCCGGAGGAAATTGCCGGCAGTCAGGAAGTGTGGGCGAACGGTGGTGAAGTCAGAGTGCTGAATTTTGAAAACGGCTGTTCGACCAGTAATGTGATTAAGAAAATTCAAGCGTTATCAAAATAATCTTGCTCTTATCTGGCGGTGTAATCACCGCCTGATTTTTTATATCTGCGTCGATAAATTGAGCAATCGTTTACCGATGTGCTCAGCTTGAAAGCACCCGACCGCCTTGCGAAATTTTGCACAATTTTTTAATGCTGCGGCGACACGGTTGATTAATATTTATACATTGGTTTCGCCTAAAAAATCCCCAAGCGGGGATTTTGATTATTTTGCGATACGTTTATATTTAATGCGGTGAGGTTGCAGTGCTTCCGCGCCGAAAGTTTTCTTTTTCCATTCTTCATAGTCGGAGAAATTGCCTTCGTAGAAGGTGACTTTGCCTTCATCACCGTAGTCCAGAATATGTGTGGCAATACGATCTAAGAACCAACGGTCATGGGAAATCACCATAGCGCAGCCCGGAAATTCCAGAATCGCATTTTCCAGTGCGCGCAGAGTTTCCACATCAAGATCATTGGTCGGTTCGTCCAGCAGCAATACGTTGCCGCCGGTCTGTAGTAATTTTGCCAGATGTAGACGTCCGCGCTCGCCACCGGAAAGCTCACCGACGCGTTTTTGCTGATCTACGCCTTTAAAGTTAAAACGACCGACATAGGCACGGCTTGGGATCTCAAAATTGCCGATGCGTAAAATATCCTGCCCGTTTGACACTTCTTCCCAGACAGTTTTTTTATTGTCCATGGCGTCACGGAATTGTTCCACCGAGGCGAGCTGTACGGTTTCACCCAGCGTAATGCTGCCGCTGTCTGGCTGTTCTTGCCCGGATAACATGCGGAACAGGGTGGATTTACCGGCGCCGTTCGGGCCGATAATACCGACTATCGCACCTTTGGGAATAGAGAAAGACAGATCATCAATGAGTTTTCGCTCACCATAGCTCTTGCTTAAATGTTCCACTTCAATGACTTTATCACCTAAACGCGGACCGGGCGGAATAAACAATTCGTTGGTTTCATTCCGTTTTTGATATTCGCCGCTGTTAAGTTCTTCAAAGCGTGCCATGCGCGCTTTGCTTTTCGCCTGACGACCTTTCGGATTCTGGCGTACCCATTCCAGTTCCTTTTCAATAGATTTCTGCCGTGCCGATTCGCTTGCCGCTTCCTGCGACAGCCGTTTTTCCTTTTGTTCCAGCCAAGAGGAGTAATTGCCTTCCCAAGGAATTCCTTCGCCGCGGTCGAGTTCCAAAATCCAGCCGGCAACATTATCCAAGAAATAACGGTCATGGGTAATTGCTACCACTGTACCTTCGTAATCGTGTAGGAAACGTTCTAGCCAAGCGACGGATTCCGCATCTAAGTGGTTGGTCGGTTCGTCAAGCAGCAACATATCCGGCTTTTCCAACAGCAAACGGCACAATGCCACACGACGGCGTTCCCCACCGGATAAATGTTCGATTTTTGCTTCCCAGTCCGGTAAACGCAATGCATCCGCCGCGCGTTCCAGCTGGTTAGCAAGATTATGACCGTCATGCGCCTGAATAATCGCTTCCAGATTGGCCTGTTCCGCCGCCAGTTTATCAAAATCCGCGTCGGGATCGGCATATAAGGCATATACTTCATCCAAACGGGTCAGTGCGTTTTTAACCTCGGCTACGGCTTCTTCAATGGCTTCTCGTACAGTTTGCTGCGGTTGCAGTTTCGGTTCCTGCGGCAGATAGCCGATTTTAATGCCCGGCTGCGGGCGCGCTTCACCCTCAATGTCTTTATCAATGCCCGCCATAATGCGTAGCAGAGTGGATTTTCCGGCGCCATTCAAACCAAGTACGCCGATTTTGGCGCCTGGAAAGAAACTGAGCGAAATATCTTTTAAAATATGCCGTTTCGGCGGTACCACTTTACCGACACGGTGCATAGTGTAAACGAATTGTGATGACATAATAATTCTCATTTTGATGAAAAAAGTGCGGTCATTTTACTTGAAATTATGGGGCTTTGTAAGTTCAATTAAGCAAAA
The DNA here is from genome assembly GCA_000752995.2 of Haemophilus massiliensis. GTDB lineage: Bacteria > Pseudomonadota > Gammaproteobacteria > Enterobacterales > Pasteurellaceae > Necropsobacter > Necropsobacter massiliensis_B. Next base: position 833,327 of record LM994636.1, read on the forward strand.
AACTCGTATTGAGACGACAGAACGGAAAGTGGTTAACTTATTTTTCATGGAATAATAAGTCGCCGAATTTTATTGATTCGAGTAGCATAAAAAAACCTCCCGAAGCGGGAGGTAGGAAAGTAGTTTAGCTATTTATGATTATTTTATTTAGGAACTTTATGAATACCAAGCTATCACTTGATGCGCGGTATCTTACAGAAATTTTTATGCTAACGTAATATTAATTTTATATTTTTTTGACATATGTCACATAATTTGTGTGGTTTATGCTATTTTTTATCTAAAGTAGCTTATTTTTTAACATATTTTGTTTCATTGACGCGTTAATGCTAGAATGTCGTACTTAGTTGATTTTATCTGTTGAGCACTCGTTTTGACTAAATATTACACTGTATTATCGGCGTTGATTATGGCGCTGATTTTTCCCGTTCAGGGATTAGCCCATCCCCATGCCTTTATTGATATGAAAAATAAAGTGTTGGTGGAAAATAATCAATTGACCGGTTTTTCTATGCAATGGATTCTTGATGAACCCAGTTCTTCCGCCATTTTGTATGATTTAGCCCTGGCGCAGGGCGATCAGCCAGCGTTACAGAAGCTGATCGATGAGGTGATAAAAAATATCGTGCAGGAACATTATTTCAGTTATTTATTTAATAAAAAAGGGGAAAAAATCAAATACAGTTCTGTGCCGCAGAATTACGGCATGAAATCAAGCGGTACGCAAGTGCTGTATTATTTCGATTTTATGTTGTCCAAACCGCAGTTGCTGGCGCATGATGATTTTGAGCTTAGCACCTATGATCCCACCTATTATGTGTCCATGTATTATGACGAACCGGTAAAAAGTGCGGTGGATTTTTCCGCATTACCACAAAATTGCAGCGGTCGTGTCGTTGCGCCTAAGGTGGATGAAAAAATGAAACAATACGCCGCCTCGCTGGATCGCAATCAACGCGATGAAGACGCTACTTTAGGCGAGGTGTTTGCACAAAAGGTGGTGATTTCATGCAAGTAAAGCGCAAATATGTCTATTTATTGTTACCGCTGCTGCTGGTTTGCGCCGCCGTTTATTGTTTTCCTTATCTGTTTACCCGAATTGTACTGTGGCAGCGAGAATTTAATCAGCTGATATCTGCTTATCTGCACCAGATTAAACAGGCGCCGCTGCATGCGGGGGGGTTGTTGATCCTACTGAGCTTTGTATACGGCGTATTGCATGCGCTGGGGCCAGGACACGGCAAGTTTATTCTCGCCAGTTATCTTTCAACCCATCAATCACAGTTAAAAACCAGTATGCGGCTGAGCTTGCTGTCATCGTTGATGCAGGGCGTCGTTGCCGTTAGTGCAACCTCCGTGATTGTGGTGATGTTGCGTCTTTCTTCCGCCTATTTTAAATTCAGCCAGCTATGGCTGGAGCGGATCGCGTTCGGTTTAATTTTATTACTCGGTGTGCAATGGGTTTATCAGAGCGGCAGAACACTCTGGCAACAACGTAAAACAGCGCTTGCACAACGGGGATTTTCGAGTGTATATCGCATCACGTCGTTGTCGACTGACAAGATACAAAAGATACAAAAAAGTGCGGTGCTAAATCGGCAAGAATGTCATCGGCACGATTCGCATTGCGGCTGTGGACATCAGCATTTGCCGGATCAACGGCAGCTGGCGCAGGCAGCGGACTTCAAATCGCAGTTTTTGATCGTGCTAAGTATCGGTATGCGCCCATGTTCCGGTGCGATTTTTATTCTGTTTTTCGCCTATATGCTGGATTTGTATCTGTGGGGCGTGGCGGCTGCGCTGGTGATGGCGTTGGGAACCGGACTGACTCTGTCCGCGTTCGCGTTAATGGTGCAATACGCACGTTCCGGCGCGGTGAAGCTGGGTAAGTGGTATTTGTCGCCGGGATTACAGCGTAATGCCGACGGACTGATTAAGCTGACCGTCGGGACGATAGTGATCTTTTTGGCACTCGGTTTGCTGTATGCCAGCACGCAGCCGGTGCAGGGCGGTGCGGCGTTATTCGGCGCTTAAAGGCAGAATTCTTATTGCCGCTACAGTGCCGTTTTCAACAGATACAGCGTATAGGCGAGATAGCCTAACAGTAAAAACGCGCCTTCAAACCGGTTAATCATACCGGTTTTTTTACGCCATCCGTAGCCGAATACAAACAGTGACAGGGTTAATAATACCATAATCAGAAAATCGCGGCTAAAAATTTCATTTTCTACCTGAATCGGCATAATGGCACCGGCAATACCAACCACCGCTAATGTGTTGAACAAATTGGAACCGATAATATTACCGAGTGCCAAATCCGCCTGTCCTTTTCTTGCGGCGACAATGGAGGCCGCCAGTTCGGGCAGCGAGGTGCCGACTGCAACGATTGTCAGTCCGATAACCAGATCACTGACGCCGAGATAAGCGGCAATTTGCACTGCACCCCAGACCAGAAGCTGTGAACTGCCGACTAATAATACCAGCCCGCCCAGCATCAGCAACAGCGCTGAGCGCAGTGGCATGTCTGGCTTGGGACGGGATTGGGGCGGTACCTCACTGATAGAATGCGCGCGTTTTTTGGATCGCATTTCCCGTTCAATGGTCCAAAACATATAAATGATAAAAACCAGTAATAAAACCACTGCATCAACACGGGATATTGTGGAATCGTAAATCAGAAAGGCGGAAAGCAAGGTGATTAGCATCAGGATCGGCAGTTCTTTTTTTAGCACCGAGGGATTGACCATAATCGGCTTAATCAGGGCGGTTGAACCGAGGATTAACGCGATATTGGTAATATTGGAACCATAAGCATTACCCAGCGCGATACCGGGACTGTGATTGAGCGCAGACAGGGCCGAAACGATCATCTCCGGTGCTGATGTACCGAAACCGATTACGATAATGCCGATTAACAGCGGGGGCATGCCTAAATGCGCAGCGAAAGCAGCTGCGCCTTCAATAAAGCGTTCAGCACTCCAAACCAGTACAATTAAGCCGGCTAATAAGGCGAAAACAGGAAGCAACATAATAAACCTTATAAAAAATAACAAGCGGGGAAAGTATAATGGAAGCGGAAAATTTTTTACAACAAAAAATAAAAGCCCATAAGGAGGATATGGGCTCAAACTCTTTTGGACAAAATAAGCTTTTATAAAAGGAGACAAATAAAAACTAGCCAAAAGAAAAATTGGCTCCTCCTGCTGGACTTGAACCAGCGACATACGGATTAACAGTCCGCCGTTCTACCGACTGAACTAAGGAGGAATAATTCTGTATCACAAGGAATAGGTGGTGCATAATAATGATCTTGTTCTGCCTTGTCAACCTATAGAATAAAAAAAATTTGAATCATTATGCTATTTTTTTATATCCACAGAGCCTGTGGATAACTCTGTGAATTATTATTTTAAAAACGCGCCGACCCCTGATAAGAACTAGCCTGTTGCGAGCCTCAATGAAAATTGGTTGTAAAATAACATTTTTATGTGTTTCAATGAGTTATAAAAATTCCAGAAAAATTTTAAAAAAATTTTCAAATTTTGCGAGGTTTGAAACTTGACAAATATAAGTCTGTGTAAAACTTAAATTTTTACTTGCCGTTTGAGACGAAAAAATGTGTTAAAATTCACCGCACTTTATTTTGGAATTAACCGTAATGAACAACAAAATTAATACTAAACCTTTCATGTTGCATTCTGATTTTTCGCCCTCCGGTGATCAACCTCAGGCAATTGAAAAACTGGTGGAAAATCTTAATGACGGCTTAGCGCATCAAACTTTGCTGGGGGTGACCGGTTCGGGCAAAACCTTTACCATTGCCAATGTGATTGCCCGTTTAAATCGTCCGGCGATGCTGCTGGCGCCGAACAAAACCCTTGCTGCGCAGCTATATGCGGAAATGAAAGCGTTTTTTCCGGAAAATGCGGTGGAATATTTTGTTTCCTATTATGATTACTACCAGCCGGAAGCCTATGTGCCGAGCAGCGATACCTTTATTGAAAAAGATGCTTCTATTAACGATCAAATTGAACAGATGCGTTTATCTGCAACCAAATCGTTTTTGGAACGGCGTGATACCATTGTGGTAGCCTCGGTGTCTGCGATTTACGGTTTGGGTGATCCTGACAGCTATCTGAAAATGATGCTGCATTTGCAAACCGGAGCAATTATCGATCAGCGTCAGATTCTGGCGCGTCTGGCGGAATTGCAATATACCCGTAATGATCAGGCATTTCAGCGCGGCACTTTTCGAGTACGCGGTGAAATTATTGATATTTTTCCTGCCGAATCGGATGAGCAGGCGGTGCGTATCGAATTATTTGATAATGAGATCGAGCGTTTGAGCCTGTTTGATCCGCTGACTGGCACCGGGTTCGGTGCTGTTCCGCGTTTTACCGTATACCCGAAAACCCATTATGTCACGCCGCGGGAACGGATTCTGGACGCCATTGAGAAGATCAAAGAAGAACTGGCAGAGCGGCGCAAGGTATTGTTAGCAAACAATAAGCTGTTGGAAGAGCAGCGGCTGACTCAGCGCACGCAGTTTGATATTGAAATGATGAATGAGCTCGGTTATTGCTCGGGAATTGAAAATTATTCCAGATATTTGTCTGGTCGCAATGAGGGCGAACCGCCGCCGACCTTGTTTGATTATATTCCGTCGGACGGTTTGCTGATTATTGATGAATCCCATGTGACCGTGCCGCAAATCGGCGGGATGTACCGCGGTGACCGTTCGCGTAAAGAAACGCTGGTGGAATACGGCTTTCGTCTGCCCTCTGCACTGGATAACCGTCCGCTGCGCTTTGAAGAATTTGAACGCTTGGCGCCGCAAACTATTTATGTTTCTGCAACGCCGGGGCCGTATGAATTGGAAAAATCCGGCACTGAGATTATCGATCAGGTAGTGCGTCCGACCGGTTTGCTTGATCCTGAAATTGAAATACGACCGGTATCGATTCAAGTGGATGATCTGTTATCGGAGGCGCGCTTGCGCGCCGCACGCAATGAGCGAGTGTTGGTAACCACCTTAACCAAACGCATGGCAGAGGATCTGACCGATTATCTGGAAGAACACGGCGTGCGGGTGCGCTATCTGCATTCGGATATTGATACGGTGGAACGGGTGGAAATTATTCGTGATTTGCGTTTAGGCGAGTTTGATGTGTTGGTGGGAATCAATTTGTTGCGCGAGGGACTGGACATTCCGGAAGTTTCTTTGGTGGCGATTTTGGACGCCGATAAGGAGGGTTTTTTGCGTTCGGAGCGTTCGTTGATTCAGACAATCGGACGGGCGGCACGAAATTTACAAGGCAAAGCGATTTTGTATGCGGACAGCATCACAAAATCCATGGAAAAAGCCATTACCGAAACGCAGCGCCGGCGTGAAAAACAGATGAAATCTAATGAGGAACATGGCATCGTACCGCAAGGATTAAATAAAAAAGTGGGCGAATTGCTGGATATCGGACAGGGAACGGTCAATAAAGTCAAACATAAACAACGCGTACAAAAAGCGTCAGAACCGACCGCACTTTATCATGTGCCGAAAACTCCGAAAGAATATCAACAGCAAGTCAAAAAACTTGAGCAGCAGATGTACAAGTATGCGCAGGATCTGGAGTTTGAAAAAGCCGCCGCGGTACGGGATCAGCTGCATGAACTGCGGGAACGCTTTATGGTAAATTCATAGTCTGTAAAAAACACTTGGTATGCCGACTACATCACCAAGCCTTTTCGTCCTGATTTCATTTTAACGGCGGCATAGTGGATGCCGCCTTTTTTATCTCGCTGCGTTATTGAATAAGCAGATAAAAATTAGAATCGCCGCGCAGAATATTCAATGCGACCGCAGATGGTTTACTGTCCAGAATTTTACGCAACTGTCCCAGATTTTCCACCGGCTGACGGTTTACGCCGATAATAATATCGCCCGCTTTCAGGCCGCGCTGTTCCGCCAACGATTTTGCCTTAACGTTTGTGATTGAAACGCCTTTCTGACCTTTTTCAGTGTAATTAGTCAGATCTGCGCCGTCTAACGCCGGTAAAATACCGCTTGCGTTAGCCTGACTCTGTTCATCGGATTGCAGCGTAACTTTGGTGTTCTGTGATTTACCATCGCGCAAATAGGTCAGTTCAATGGCTTTACCTGCACCGGTGGTTGCAATTTTTGCTCTTAATTCGGCAAAACTTGCCAATCGTTGACCGTTGATCGCGGTGATCACATCACCGGCTTTAATACCGGCTTTTTCCGCCGCAGAATTCGGTAATACTTCGCTGACAAATGCGCCTTGCTGGGCGTCAACATTAAAGGCTTTCGCTAAATCGGTGTTTAATTCACCGCCGCGGATACCCAGCAGCCCGCGCCGCACCTCGCCGTATTCCAGAATTTGTTTAACCAGACTGTCTGCCATATTGCTTGGAATAGCAAATGCAATACCCGCATTACCGCCGCTCGGTGAAATAATGGCGGTGTTGGTT
>LM994636.1:841486-862506 GCA_000752995.2 Haemophilus massiliensis
TCAGCTCGCCGTTCAGATTAATCAGCGGACCGCCGGAATTGCCGCGGTTGACTGCTGCGTCGGTCTGAATATAGTTTTCGTAAGTGCCGCTGTCGGAACCGGTGGAGCGTCCCAGTGCGGAGATAATGCCTGAGGTGACCGTTTGACCTAAGCCGAACGGATTACCGATTGCCACGGTAAAATCACCGACTCGCAATTTATCCGAGTCAGCAATTTTTATTTCGGTAAGGTTTTTTGGATTTTCCAGCTGAATCAGCGCAATATCCGACATTTCGTCTTTGCCCACGACTTTCGCTTTGAATTCGCGCCCGTCTTCCAGTTTTACCGTAATTTTATCGGCTTGATCGATTACATGATTATTGGTTAAAACATAACCCTTTTCCGCATTGATAATTACGCCGGAACCCAGTCCTTTGAAATTACGCGGAGAATTGCCACCGAATACATCCGGGCCGAAGAAGAATTTGAATTCTTCAGGAATGTCGTCATTTTGGAAAGCGGATTTCTGTTTTCCTTCCACCGCAATGGATACTACCGAAGGTAGCACTTTTTCCAGCATCGGTGCGAGACTTGAGGTTTGTTGTCCGTCCATAAACGCCGGAAAAGCGGCTTGTGTTGCTATAGAAGTGGTTAATACGCTCAAGCCGAGCGCAATACCGGTTAATAGAAAATGTTTCTTTTTCACGTTGTTTCTCCATTTAAAATAGTATCGTTGTTTATACAATGTATGCACTAAGACAAGAAAAACAAGGGAATGTTCGATATCGCACATTAGATTTTAGCTTAACGGGTACAAAGGTCTGTCCACAGATTACGGAAAAGACGGTTGTTGAATTAAGGAAAATCTGGGAGACGGATAAAAAGCTGCTTATCGATATGCAGGAACAGCAAGGGCTGAGACCGACGATAATATCGGACTCAGCCCTTGTCTCAGCCATTTATATAAACTCGGCTTAAATCGACCGCACTTTTCGGTGCGATTGGCAGCAAGGCTAGCCGGTGTTACGCATGCCGGCAGCAATACCGGTGATTGTAATCATCAGCGCTTGTTCCACATCCGGGTTCGGATTTTCCGGATTTTCGCGTAAACGGCGCAGTAATTCCACCTGCAACAGATTCAGCGGATCGGTATAAACATTACGCAATGCAATGGATTCGGCAACCCAAGGCAGATCGGACATCAGCTGATCTTCATGGGATAAGGACAGCACGGTTTTAATATCCTGTTTTAGCTGCGCGCGTAAAGACTCGCCCAGATACCAGAGTTCTTTTTTCACCAGATGCTGATCATAGTGTTCAGACAGCCAAGTGTCGGTTTTACTGAATACCATTTCCAGCATACCGATACGAGTGGAGAAAAACGGCCAGAGTTTACACATTTCTTCAATAATGGCTCTGTTGCCGTTTTCAATTGCCAACCGCACCGATGCACCGGCACCCAACCAAGCCGGCAACATTAAGCGGTTTTGCATCCAGGCGAAAATCCAAGGAATTGCACGTAGGCTTTCCACACCACCGTTCGGATTACGTTTTGCCGGGCGAGAACCTAACGGCAGTTTGGATAATTCCTGTTCCGGTGTGGCGGAACGGAAATACGGCACGAAATCTTTGTCGCCGCGGACGACATCGCGATAAATTTTGCAAGAAGAGGCGGACAATTCTTCCATCACTGCACGCCAGCTGTCTTTCGGTTCCGGCGGCGGCAGTAGGTTTGCTTCCAGAATTGCGCTGGCATAAAGATCCAAACTGGCGACGGCGACTGCCGGCAAACCAAGTTTAAAGCGGATCATTTCGCCTTGTTCCGTTACCCGTAAGCCGTTTTTCAGTGAACGCGGCGGCTGCGATAATAATGCGGCATGTGCCGGTGCGCCGCCACGACCGATTGTACCGCCGCGACCGTGGAACAGCGTCAGTTCGATACCCAATTTTTCACACAGATTCACCAGTTGTTCCTGTGCGCGATATTGTGCCCAAGACGCCGCCATCATTCCGGCATCTTTGGCACTGTCGGAGTAGCCGATCATTACCATTTGTTTGTTATTGATCACACCGCGATACCAGCCCACGTTGAATAACTGGGTCATCACTTCTTCGGAGGCATCGAGGTCATCAAGGGTTTCAAATAGCGGCACTACCGGCAGGTGATAAGGCACGCCGGCCTCTTTTAACAATAAATGCACCGCCAATACATCGGAGGCGGTACGCGCCATAGAGATGATATAGCAGGAGATAACGCCTTCCGGCTGTTCGGCAATAACTTTGCACGTATCCAACACTTCCTGCGTTTGTGCAGACGGCTGCCAGTTACGCGGTATCAGTGGGCGGCGCGAGCTTAATTCACGAATTAAAAAGGCTTGTTTGTCGTCTTCCGTCCATTGAGCATAATCGCCTAAACCGATATAACGGGTGATCTCGGCAATGGCATCGGCATGGCGAGTGCTTTCCTGACGAATATCCAGACGAGATAAAGCAAGACCGAAACAACGAATACGGCGCAGGCAATCGAGCAGCGCACCGTTTGCGATAATCCGCATGCCGCATTGATGTAAGGATTGATAACAATCGTACAACGGTTCCCAAAGTTGATTATCGTCGGTCAAAATCTCACTTTTATCAATGGTCAACGGTTTGTCTTCCAGAATGTAACCATAGTAGGCAACGGTTTTAATTAATTTGGTACGCAGTGCTTTGACCACGACCCGATAAGGTTCCAAATGATCGCCGTATTTTTCCCGGAATTGTGCGGTACACTGTACCACGGAAAGCTCATCGGCAAGCGCTTTAATGTCTTCTAGAAACAGTTCCGCCGCTTTCCAACGGTTCATTGCCAGCACGCGACGGGTGGTTTGCGCGGTAACGAAAGGATTACCGTCGCGGTCGCCGCCCATCCAAGAGGAAAAGCGCACCGGCGCAAGACCGACAGGATGCTGGACGCCGAAATTTTTTTCTAAATGAAAATTAAGCTGACGGCAAAATTCCGGCACGGCTTTCCACAGGCTGTTTTCGATTACCGCCATGCCGCCTTTGGCTTCATCGACCGGGGTTGGGCGTTGAGTACGGATCTCATTGGTGTGCCACGCAAGGGCAATCAGCTGCATTAAACGGCGTTTTAGTTTTGTACTTTCCGCTTCAGTTAAGTCGTCATGTTCCAAACGGTTTAAACAGCGGTTGATCTCGATGTGTTTATGTCCCAATGAGCGACGGGTGACTTCAGTCGGATGGGCGGTCAGCACCAGCTCGATTAACAGTTTTTCCACTGTGGCAAGGACTTTTTCTTTTGCCACATTCTGTTGTTTTAGACGTTTAAATAAGGCTTCCAAAGAGCGATCGGAAGATTCCTGATCAATATGTCGACGGGAAACGGTTTGATATTGTTCGGCGATATTGGTTAGATTCAGGAAATGGTTAAAAGCCCGTGCAACGGGGATAATATTGTCGTCGGAAATGGTCGCCAACGTATCCAAAAGCTGCTTGCGGGCTTGTTCGTCTCCAGCTCGGGAATTGCGTGACAGCACTCGAATATTTTCGATTAAATCCAGAATATCGCTGCCCTGGGCATCGCTGATCGTTTCGCCCAGAAAATGCCCCAGCATATTGATATTGTTACGCATCGTAGAGTATTGTTGAATCATAATCGCCTCTTTGGTCAATAATAAATTGTAGGTATTGGCTATAGGTATAGCGAAAAATGAGAGCAAGGTCAAACAGAATTAATTTAAAATATTAAAAAATAGATAAAAAGTCATTTTTATGTGTTTTAATTAATAAAATTATAATTTAATTAAATTATTTTTATTAAAGTTAAGTTTTTGTTAAAAGAGGAGGTTGTCTTTCCTGAGCTCGAATGGACAAAAGTGCGGTCGTTTTTTTCAATATTTCCGGCATTATGCAACAGTCGTTGCGGCAATTCGCACGGGGCGTTTTGGCTTTGCCGCATAATGCCGGAAAAGGTGAGATTGCGAGGAAAATATTAAATGAGAGTTTTCGTCAAATGTGTTATTCCGCTGTGCGAATTCGTCTCTTAACGGATTTGCGGATCACCAGCTCCGGATATAATTCAATAATATCATGTCGCCCGGATTTATCGCTGATCCGGCGGAACAGTAAATTAACCGCCTGTGCGCCTAAGCGGGATTTTGATTGATGAACGGTGGTCAGCGGCGGCGAATAGAAGCGCGAGGCGTGAATATTGTCATAACCGATAATGGAAATATCATCAGGAACGGTTAAGCCTTTTTCGCCGATAGCGGAAATAGCGCCCAGCGCCATAACATCATTACAGCAAAATACCGCGCTCGGTAATGTTTCTTGCGCCAGAATTTTATTCATACATTCATAGCCGTCTTCCGGTTCAAAAAAACCTTCCATCACCCAGTCGGGATTAATTTCAAGATTGGCTTCCTGCATGGCTTTGACAAATCCCGCATAGCGGGTTTTGGCGGTGGTTTTGGTCAGTTCTCCGGCGATAATACCGATGGCTCGATGCCCGTTATCAATCAAATATTTGGTGGCGATATAACCGCCGTCAAAGCTGTTGTCCTGAATAATATCCGTGTGCGGATTATTCGGCCCCCAATCCATGACCACCATTGGCAAATCGGTCAGATTAGCGAGTAAATCCAAAGAGTCCTGCGCATATTCCGAACACATTACCAGCAAACCGTCAACTCGCTTTTTGGCCAGCATTTCAAGGTGGTTTTTGATTTTTTCCGGATTATTTTGAGTATTGCATAAAAATAACGAATAGCCCTGACGGTAGCAGTGCTCCTCAACCGCATGAATAATTTCGGCGAAATAGGGCGCTTCGCTGGTGGTGACGATCATGCCGATCGATTTGGTGGTATTCACTTTTAAGCTGCGTGCGACCGCACTTGGCGAATAATTTAGTTCATGAATTGCCTGTAGGACGAGTTTTTCCGTTTCCGGCGCCACAAAGCGTGTTTTATTGATGACATGAGAAACGGTTGTGGTTGAGACGCCGGCGGTTTTTGCCACATCTTTAATTGTTGCCATAATAGNAGACGTTTAAATAAGGCTTCCAAAGAGCGATCGGAAGATTCCTGATCAATATGTCGACGGGAAACGGTTTGATATTGTTCGGCGATATTGGTTAGATTCAGGAAATGGTTAAAAGCCCGTGCAACGGGGATAATATTGTCGTCGGAAATGGTCGCCAACGTATCCAAAAGCTGCTTGCGGGCTTGTTCGTCTCCAGCTCGGGAATTGCGTGACAGCACTCGAATATTTTCGATTAAATCCAGAATATCGCTGCCCTGGGCATCGCTGATCGTTTCGCCCAGAAAATGCCCCAGCATATTGATATTGTTACGCATCGTAGAGTATTGTTGAATCATAATCGCCTCTTTGGTCAATAATAAATTGTAGGTATTGGCTATAGGTATAGCGAAAAATGAGAGCAAGGTCAAACAGAATTAATTTAAAATATTAAAAAATAGATAAAAAGTCATTTTTATGTGTTTTAATTAATAAAATTATAATTTAATTAAATTATTTTTATTAAAGTTAAGTTTTTGTTAAAAGAGGAGGTTGTCTTTCCTGAGCTCGAATGGACAAAAGTGCGGTCGTTTTTTTCAATATTTCCGGCATTATGCAACAGTCGTTGCGGCAATTCGCACGGGGCGTTTTGGCTTTGCCGCATAATGCCGGAAAAGGTGAGATTGCGAGGAAAATATTAAATGAGAGTTTTCGTCAAATGTGTTATTCCGCTGTGCGAATTCGTCTCTTAACGGATTTGCGGATCACCAGCTCCGGATATAATTCAATAATATCATGTCGCCCGGATTTATCGCTGATCCGGCGGAACAGTAAATTAACCGCCTGTGCGCCTAAGCGGGATTTTGATTGATGAACGGTGGTCAGCGGCGGCGAATAGAAGCGCGAGGCGTGAATATTGTCATAACCGATAATGGAAATATCATCAGGAACGGTTAAGCCTTTTTCGCCGATAGCGGAAATAGCGCCCAGCGCCATAACATCATTACAGCAAAATACCGCGCTCGGTAATGTTTCTTGCGCCAGAATTTTATTCATACATTCATAGCCGTCTTCCGGTTCAAAAAAACCTTCCATCACCCAGTCGGGATTAATTTCAAGATTGGCTTCCTGCATGGCTTTGACAAATCCCGCATAGCGGGTTTTGGCGGTGGTTTTGGTCAGTTCTCCGGCGATAATACCGATGGCTCGATGCCCGTTATCAATCAAATATTTGGTGGCGATATAACCGCCGTCAAAGCTGTTGTCCTGAATAATATCCGTGTGCGGATTATTCGGCCCCCAATCCATGACCACCATTGGCAAATCGGTCAGATTAGCGAGTAAATCCAAAGAGTCCTGCGCATATTCCGAACACATTACCAGCAAACCGTCAACTCGCTTTTTGGCCAGCATTTCAAGGTGGTTTTTGATTTTTTCCGGATTATTTTGAGTATTGCATAAAAATAACGAATAGCCCTGACGGTAGCAGTGCTCCTCAACCGCATGAATAATTTCGGCGAAATAGGGCGCTTCGCTGGTGGTGACGATCATGCCGATCGATTTGGTGGTATTCACTTTTAAGCTGCGTGCGACCGCACTTGGCGAATAATTTAGTTCATGAATTGCCTGTAGGACGAGTTTTTCCGTTTCCGGCGCCACAAAGCGTGTTTTATTGATGACATGAGAAACGGTTGTGGTTGAGACGCCGGCGGTTTTTGCCACATCTTTAATTGTTGCCATAATAGCCTCCGTAAAATTTGCCGGCTATTATAAAGATTGAGACGGAGCAGGTTAATAGATTAACAACAAAAATTTGCGTAATATCACAGATTTTAGTTAAAAAGGAAAAGTTATTTCTTTTTATTCAGCCTGTTGATATAATTCCGACCACTTTAGTCAAATTTTAGGAGCGTGATGATGGGAACATTCGGTTATTCTATGCTGACGGTCGTTTTAGCCTTGGCGGTGATTATTACATTGGCATCGTCCATTTTTTAATGAGTAATGGAAACCTCTTTGTGATGAAAGAGGTTTTTTCGTTCCGGTGAGTTTAACGGATTAATTCAGCCGGTTTTTGTTCGGCATGGCATCTTGACTTTCCCAACCGATATATTCGCCGGCAAATTGAATCGCGATATTTTCAAATTGTTCTACAAAAGCAAAAATCTCGCCGTCATTGAGCGCCAGTTCTTGTTCCAGTTTCACCAGATAGACGTTTTCTTCTTCATCCAATGTGATCGGCATGTTGGTATGCTTCAGCGTGGTAAATGTAATATCGTTGCTGGTAACATAATCTAAAAAGCGATACATATCCTCTTCCTGCGGAAAGTGGAAGCTATGTTCAATGAGATAAATATCTTCCAGATTACGACCGTTGTGCACCAGCATGTCCAGGACTTCTTCCGTGGCGTTGATTTTAATTTCCAATGGTGAGGGCAGCAGGAAGTCAAAGTAAATATCCCACCGCGGATCATCTTGCTCGTTAATCTCCGTAATTGCTGGAAATTGTTGTAATACCGCCAATAACGGCGCCGTCTGGTTGCAGTAAAAATGCAATTTGGCCTGTTGCGCCGAAATAATATAACCGGCATAAAGCACCTCGGGCAGCGTACACAACAGGGCTGAAACTTTAATGATTTCATTCAGCAGAGACTGGTATGCTTGCGGTAGCGGCAAGCCGTTATCTTCAGCTTGATACGGCAATGAAAATTGCAGTATTTTTGTGTATTTTTCTTCACCAGCGCCATATTGTTCAAATAGGGCCAGATTAACCGCAAAAATAGCGGGTTTATCATTGACCATGGAACGGTAATTCTGCCAGTTTTGCGTTGCGTCCATTGAAACCTCTTAGTTAAATTCGGCCCAGATCGGTGCATGGTCGGAAGGTTTTTCCATGGCGCGGATATCCAACGCAATTCCCGTACCAACGCAACGGTGCGCCAGTGCCGTATTGGCAAGAATATGATCAATGCGTAATCCGCGGTTATCGTTAAAGCCTTTAGAACGGTAATCGAACCAAGAAAATTTATCGTTGACCGTTGGGTTGAGATAACGAAAGGTATCTACCAATCCGTAGTCATACAAGCGATTGATCCACTCCCTCTCTTCCGGTAAAAAAGAACATTTACCGGTACGCAGCCAACGTTTACGGTTTTCTTCACCGATACCGATATCCGAATCCGTCGGGCTGATATTCATATCGCCCATAATAATGACCGGATTATCTTTATTATGTTCGTGTTCTAAATAGTGCTGTAAATCGGCATAAAATTTTTGTTTTGCCGGGAATTTAGTGGCGTGGTTACGGCTTTCTCCTTGCGGAAAATAACCGTTAATCACGGTCAACATGCCGAAAGGCGTGTCCAAGTCGGTCATAATAATTCTGCGCTGCGCATCCTGAGCATCGGTCGAGAAGCCTTTGCGTACGGCTTTGGGTTCCTGTTTGAGCAGCAGCGCTACGCCATAATGCCCTTTCTGACCGTGATAATAAACATGATAGCCTAGATGCTCGACCAAATTATGCGGAAAATCTTCATCGGCGACTTTAATTTCCTGTAGCCCGAGAATATCGGGCCGGTATTGTTCGATGATTGCTTCAAGTTGGTGTGGTCTTGCTCTTAATCCATTGATATTAAAAGACATTATTTTCATATTTATTAACCTGATGAAATAATTTGTGAATATTTACGCCGTATTATACTTGATTATGGCGCGTTCATAAATGCGGAAAAAATCAGTATAAACATTAACCTCTTGAATTACCGCCTATTTAGAAAAGTGCGGATGGTATAAGAAACGATTTTGTTTTTTGACTGCGGTTGACTTATATCAAAATAGCACAAAATGAAACGTTTTATGATAAGCAACTGCGTTAAAGGATGAATTATGATGCAATGGAGTGGGGGACAATGGCAAAAAAATTCAAGAAAAAAGCTATTTTAGGTGGGATAGTGCTGATGCTGATCGGCGCCGGTTTGTGGGGCGGCACGCAATATGTGATGAAAGCGACCAATGCGACGGAATTTTGTGTCAGCTGTCATTCAATGAGTTATCCGAAACAAGAATGGGAAGGCAGTGTGCATTTTTCCAACCCGAAGGGAATCCGGGCGCAATGCGCGGATTGTCATGTGCCGTCGCAAGGTTGGCATTATCTCAAAGCTAAGCTGCTGGCGGTGAAGGATGTATGGTACGAATGGCAGGGGAAAATCAGCGAACGGGACGATTTTGAAAAACACCGCGCGCAAATGGCGCAAACGGTCTGGGCACAGATGAAGGCAACGGATTCTGCCGCTTGTAAAACCTGCCACAATCCAGAGGCGATTATTTTGTCGGAACAATCGGAAGCGGCGCAAAAAATGCACAAGTTGGCATCGGAAAACAATCAAACCTGTATTGATTGCCACAAAGGATTGGTGCATTTTATGCCGGATACGCAAGCCGATAACGCGACGGCGGCCGATGAACTGGCGAAACAAGGCGGTCAATTCGCGGCTGATGACAAAACTCTTTACGCCTTAATGATGTCGGTGGCAACATTGGCAGATGGTGGAGAAGTGCGCTTAATGCCTTATGTTGAACTGACGGACTGGAAAGTCGACGACGATCAGTTGACGGCGACTGTGCAAGGTTGGCAACAAAGCGGGGCGGAAACCGTGGTGTATGCTGCGTTAGGTAAACGGCTGACGGTCGCGTTGTTGGATGAGGGTGCGAAAGATAAGGTAACGGTTGTTCGCACGGTTTATGATGATGTTACTGCGTCCAACTGGAAACAGGTCAGTTTTGTCGTGCGACTGCCGAAAGCAAAAACTGCGGCAAATTTGACCGCACTTAATCAGTACGGAAAGAATCTGAATGAAAACTATTGCGGTGGTTGTCACGCGCCGATTAGTGCCGACCACTATACGGCAAATCAATGGATCGGTGTGGTGAATTCCATGAAAGATCGCACTTCGATGTCTGCTGAGGAAGTGCGCAATCTGACGCTCTATTTGCAGCATAATGCCAAAGATATGGCGGAAGCTGCTCGTTAAGATGATAGTGATCGTGCTTAGCACAGTCATAAGCGGTTCTCGCTAAGAGAATTTATAATCCGACTCCGAGCTTGTCAGCCTAAGTCGAAAGATATGGCTGCAATGCCTGCAACCCGATTGCACATGGTGTGTTTAGAAATGAACACGCCACTCCCTTTAGAAAGGTGTCGTTATTTTACTTTCACAATCTGTTTGCGAAAGTCACGCCCTGTTGCATCAGGGCGCGGAAAACGATAGCGTTCCTTTTCTTTTCGCAACGCCCATTGTGAATCATTTGTCAATGAGGTTTAACATGAAACAACAAGACAACATTAATCTAAGCCGGCGTGATTTTCTGAGAAATTCCTCCTTCGGCGTTGCTACCGCCTCTTTCGCCAGCGGTATCGCTGGTAGTTTGCTTGCACCGCAGGCAGTTGCCGCCGAACAGCATACGGTAGTTACCGCCGCACACTGGGGACCTCTGGGGGTGGTGGTCGAAAACGGGAAAGTCGTTAAATCTGGGCCGGCAATTGCGCCGTCAGTGGAAAACGAGTTGCAAAGCGTGGTGGCAGACCAGCTATACAGCGAAACTCGGGTAAAATATCCGATGGTGCGCAAAGGTTATCTGGACGGCAATAAAGATACTACGTTACGCGGGCGTGACGAATGGGTCAGAATCTCTTGGGAGCAAGCCTTTGCGCTGGTTGCTGATGAAATGAAACGGGTGCGTGAGGCTTATGGTCCAACGGCTATTTATGCCGGTTCTTATGGTTGGTACAGCGCTGGCGCACTGCATGCAGCACGAACTTTATTACATCGTTATCTCAATCTGACCGGCGGATTTGTCGGTTCCAAAGGCGATTATTCCACCGGCGCCGCACAAGTGATTATGCCGCATGTTTTAGGCACTATTGAGGTGTATGAACAGCAAACCAGTTGGGAAAATGTATTGGAACATGCCGACATTGTGGTGCTGTGGGGAGCGAATCCGCTGACGACGTTACGGATTTCTTGGACATCAACGGATCAACAAGGTATTGAGTACTGCAAAAAACTGAAAGAAAGCGGTAAGCGGGTGATTTGTATCGATCCGGTACGCAGCGAAAGCTGTGAATTTTTAGGTGCCGAATGGTTACCGATTAATACTGCGACCGACGTGCCGTTAATGTTGGGAATTGCGCATACGTTGGTGGCGGAAAACAAGCATGATAAAAATTTTCTGCAAAAATACACCGCCGGTTACGATAAATTTGAGGCTTATTTATTAGGTGAGACCGACGGACAGGCAAAAGATGCCCAATGGGCAAGTAAACTATGCGGCTTGCCGGTGGAAGTGATTAAAGGGTTGGCAGCCGATTTTTCAGCCAAACGCACGATGTTAATGGGCGGCTGGGGCATGCAGCGTCAGCGCCATGGTGAACAATCTCACTGGATGTTAGTGACACTGGCGGCGATGCTTGGTCAGATCGGTCTGCCGGGCGGCGGGTTCGGTTTTAGCTACCATTATGCCAACGGCGGCGTGCCGAGTGCGACCGGCGGTATTCTGGGGTCAATGACTGCCAATTCTTCCGTTCAGCACGGGGAACAAAGCTGGTTGGCGGAAACCGCAAAAATGGCATTTCCGGTTGCCCGTGTGGCGGACGCCCTGTTGAATCCGGGCAAAACCATTCAATATAACGGCACGGAAATCACCTATCCCGATATTAAACTGGTGTACTGGGCGGGCGGCAATCCGTTTGTGCATCATCAGGATACCAATACGCTGGTCAAAGCGTTTCAGCAACCGCAGACTGTGATCGTCAACGAAGTCAACTGGACGCCGACCGCCCGCATGGCTGATATTGTACTGCCGGTCACCACCAGCTATGAGCGTAACGATTTGACTATGTCCGGCGACTATTCAATGTTGAACATTTATCCGATGAAGCAAGTGGTTGAGCCGCAATTTGAAGCAAAAAGTGATTACGATATTTTTGCCGAACTGTCGAAGCGCGCTGGTGTTGGTGAACAATTTACCGAAAATAAAAGCGAAATGCAGTGGCTACAGGCATTTTATCAGACCGCATTTGAAACAGCGCGTAAAAATCGCGTGTTGATGCCGAAGTTTGAACAATTCTGGCAGGAAAATAAACCGTTGAGCTTTAAAGCTGGCGAAAAAGCCAAAGCATGGGTGCGTTATGCCGCATTCCGTGATGATCCGTTGCTTAATCCGCTCGGTACGCCGTCAGGTAAAATTGAGATTTATTCTGAGGTGGTGGCGAATATGAATTATGATGATTGCAAAGGGCATCCAAGCTGGATGGAACCAGCGGAATTTGCCGGCAATGTGACACCTGAGGCACCGCTGGCGCTGGTGACGCCGCATCCGTATTACCGCCTGCACAGCCAGCTGGCTCATACTTCACTGCGACAAAAATATGCGGTCAATGATCGTGAACCGGTATTGATTCATCCGGAAGATGCGGCGGCTCGCGGTATTACCGACGGCGATATCGTCCGTATCTTCAATCATCGCGGACAGGTTTTGGCCGGCGCGGTGGTCACTGACGGCATTATAAAAGGCACGGTCGCGCTGCATGAAGGCGCTTGGTATGATCCGGCCGATCTCGGTCAGTCGGAAAAACCGCTGTGTAAAAACGGCTGCCCGAATGTGCTGACCCGCGATGAAGGCACCTCAAAACTGGCGCAAGGAAATTCACCGAATACCTGCATTGTTCAGGTTGAAAAATTTGTTGGCGAGGCGCCGGAAGTGACGGTATTCAAGCAACCTAAACACGTCGTGTAAACGAGAAGTAGAGAACGCCGGCGCATGTTAAAGGTGCGCCGGTGTTGCAATGATAAAGCGGGCAGGTGCGCTTTATCGGATTAAGTGCGGTGATTTTTCAGTGAGTTTTTATGCTGCTGTAATAAATTTTCCGGCGTTTTCGGGTATTGCAGATAAAACCCGTTTGCCTCAATCTGCCTCAGCACTTCTTGATTATCGGCGTTCGCCAGTGATTTGCCGCCTTTCAGATTAAACAGCATGACAAAAATCGGCGTACCGAAGGCCGTCCGCAATGCCGCGGGAACGCTATCGAAAGCATCCCGTTTTGCCACGTAAAGATACATACCGTCTTTTTTGTTGGTTTTATATACTGCACATAACATTGATTGTAACCTGTTTGTTTTGATTTATTTTTATAAAAAAGTTTGCTGATTTTAGCGCAATTCTTTATGATCGAACCACTTTATTTTCAGTTTGGAACAGCTTATGGCGCAAGATATTGTTGAACTGCGGACGGGACAGTTTTCTTCCGTTTTTCTTACCTTAAACAGTGCAAGCCTCAATGTGATAAAACGTGCGCTGATAAAGAAAATCAAAAAATCACCGTCGTTTTTCCAACAGATCGCCGTGATTTTGCAATTTAACGCTATGCTGGAAAAAGTCAATTTAAGTGCACTGAAAAATCTGCTGGCGGAATTTAATATTCAAGTTATCGGTGTCGCCGACTGGCAGAATAACTTACAAAAAGAACTGATCGTTGCCGCCGGTTTTGCGGTATTGGGCAAAAGCGACGATGTTTCCGCAGTGTTGCCGGAGCCGCGCTATTTGCCGACCAAAGTGATTGAACAGGACGTAAAAGCGGCGCAGGTAATTTATGCCAAAAACAGCGATTTGATTATTCACGGCAATGTTGAGGCGGGTGCAGAAGTAGCGGCGGACGGCAATATTCATATTTACGGCAAATTGCGCGGACGCGCCATGGCGGGCGTGAATGCTAATGCCGGGTCGATTTATGTACAGCATTTAGATGCCGAGTTCGTCGCGGTCAACAGCCGTTTTTTGTACAAAGAGAAGATCGCACCCGAGTTTATGCAAAGAGCGGTCAGAATTTTTGCCGAAAAAGATAAGCTGGCGTTTAGAATTTTAGGCGAGTATTAATATTGTCTGTCGTTTTATTGTGCGCTGAATTGGTAGATAAGGCATTCGCCGCGCGATTTGACTATCGCGAACTGCAAGTCAAACAGTAAAACAAAAAAGGCGACCGCAGTCGCCCATATGAAGCATGAAACTGATTTCGCTTAACCGATTACCGGCGGCAGGTAGCCTGCTTGAATCAAAAACGGCACATTCATAATCAGCAATCCCAGCAATAGAGCAATAATCAGGCTGAGATTGCCACCGATGACGCGGTATTGCAAATTCGGGTATAGCTTGCGGATGCGCCATGCCAGACCGACCGGCAACACTAAACCGTAGAAAGTGAACATTTGGCCGGCATATCCCAGCGCAGCGACGAAACCGTCCGGATAGAATAACGCAAATGCCAGTGGCGGAATAAAGGTTAACACGCCCAAACCAAGGCGTCCTGCGCGGATGTTTACCCGTTTTAACAGATCATCCAGACAATCGAATAATGACAGTGCGACCCCAAGGAATGAGGTAATCAACGCCAAAGTGGAGAAGGTGCGCACAGCGCCGCTGATAAGCGGGCTTTGGGTGGCGTGGAAGGTCGCGTTGACCAGTCCGTTTAAGGTCGGATCCGTATTAATGATTTGCACGAACTGCGATTGCGGGAATACCCCGTGGGTTGCCATTTGCCATAAAATATAGGCGATGAGCGGAATGGCCGTTCCGCCGATGATGGCAATGCGTAAACGACGGATGTCGCCGTCCAGATAACTGTTAATACTCGGAATGATGACGTGAAAACCGAAAGAGGTAAAAAATACCGGGCTGGCGGAAATAATCAGGAAATCTTTTAACGGCATTGCCATCAGGTGATCTGAGCTGATCAGCGGCAGCATCATGCTTAATACCAAGACAAATGCCACCAGTTTAATCATAAACAACAAACGCGTCAGGGCGTCGACTGCACTGGTGCTGATGATGATGAAAATCCCTAAGATGACGGTGAACAATACAATTGAGATCGGCGTGGCATAATTGCCCAAAAACGGCAGAATGCCCGCCAACAGGGAACCGCCGCCAGTGACATAGGCGGATAAGATCGCATACATAAAAATCACCAGTGACAAAGTGGCGAGGATGCGTCCCGGCATACCGAAATATTGCTCCGCAAGCGTGGCGATACCGGCATCTTTACGTTCGGCTTTCTGATATACCTCAACAAATAGTAACGCGCTGTAAGACAGTAAAATCCAAAGTGCAAACAGCAACAGTAAGGTATAAGTAAACCCCATTTCCGCCGAAGTCAGCGGCATTGCCAGCATACCGGCACCGATTGTGGTGCCTGCCACAAGCAGTGCGCTTCCGAAGGTTTTATTTCGCATAAACTGATTATCCTTAATTCAATATAAAAAAGTGCGGTCATTCTAGCGTAAATTTTAGTGCTTGTAATTATATTTTTACGGAGCGTTTTAATTTATTTACAATTCATTGCATATTATTGTATTTATTGCCTTTATTTCTAAGGCAGCATCGTTATGCCAAGGTTGAGTGCGTCGATATGACAGCACTTTTGAGCGCACTGATGAGGTAGTGCGGCGTGCGACAGGGAATTTTAGGATTGTGTTACTCTGCCCTTATTTTTATGATAAAATCCCCAACCGATTTATTATGCATAATCAATGTTAGGAAAGACTATGAAAGTATTGGAAGGCGTGATTGCGGCGCCGAACGCAAAAATTGCGGTGGTGATTGCCCGGTTTAACAGCTTTATTAATGAAAGCCTGCTGGAAGGTGCATTGGATGCGCTGAAACGTGTCGGTCAGGTTAAAGACGAAAATATCACTTTAGTCCGAGCCCCGGGCGCTTATGAATTGCCCTTGGTGGCGCGTCGTTTGGCAGAAACTAAAAAATATGATGCGATTGTGGCGTTAGGTACGGTGATTCGCGGCGGTACGGCGCATTTTGAATATGTGGCGGGCGAGGCGAGCAGCGGTTTAGGTCAGGTGGCTATGCAGGCGGAAATTCCGGTCGCATTCGGTGTGCTGACTACAGAAAATATTGAACAAGCGATTGAACGCGCCGGTACCAAAGCAGGCAATAAAGGGGCGGAAGCTGCGCTGGTTGCGTTGGAAATGGTGAATTTGTTGACACAGATCGAAGCGGCGTAATTTATGAGTGAGCAAGTAAAAAAAGTTTCTCCGCGCCGCAGAGCAAGAGAATGCGCGGTCCAAGCGCTATATTCTTGGTATGTTTCACAAAATCCGGCGGAAACCGTTGAGTTGGCGTTTGTTACCGATCAGGATATGAAGGGCGTAGATCTGCCTTATTTCCGTAAGTTGTTCCGTCAAACCGTGGAAAATATTGATGCGATTGAAACGACATTACGTCCGTATTTGGATCGGGATATCAGTGAGTTGGATCCGATCGAAAGGGCGATTTTGCGTCTGGCGGTTTATGAATTACAGTTTGAACCGGAAGTGCCGTATAAAGTTGCGATCAATGAGGCGATTGAAGTGGCGAAAGTGTTTGGTGCGGACGACAGTCATAAATATGTGAACGGCGTATTGGATAAAGTTGCGCCGGCGTTATCGCGTAAATAATTGATGTCAAGGGGAAGCGGTATGAGCGATAGTGAGTTTGATATTATTCAACAGTATTTCACTGCGTCGAAAAGGCTTCCCCGTAAAGATGTGATTGTTTCAGTCGGTGATGATTGCGCGATTACCGAACATCGTCAGAATCAGCGCATTGCCGTTACCACTGATACCATGGTGGAAAACACCCATTTCCTGCCGGATATTAGTGCCGCAGATCTTGCCTATAAAGCCGCTGCGACCAATTTAAGCGATTTGGCCGCGATGGGTGCCGAACCTGCATGGTTTTCGCTGGCGCTGACTTTACCGAACGTTGATCATCAATGGCTGAGTGAATTTAGCCAAAGTTTTTTTGCCGTGTTGGATCACTATAATGTGGATTTGATTGGCGGCGATACCACGCAGGGCGCTTTGCGCGTGATTACAATCACCGCTCAAGGCATTGTGCCGAAAGGTAAAGCGCTATGCCGTCACAGCGCCAGACCCGGCGATTGGATTTATGTTTCCGGTTCGCTGGGCGACAGTGCAGGCGGATTATCTTTATTGTTACAAGGCAAAAGTGCGGGGCAGAATTCACTCAATGCCGATCAGCACTATCTTATTCAGCGTCATTTACGCCCGACACCGCGTGTACTGCTGGGATTTGAGCTGGCGGTCTCTTCACTGGCAAATGCCGCAATTGATATTTCCGACGGCTTTATTGCCGATCTAGGGCATATTTTGCAGCGCAGTCATTGCGGCGCGGTTATTCATTTGGATAAGTTACCGTTATCTGCGCCGTTACGCCATGAATTCGGTCAACAGCAGGCGGAACAATTTGCCTTGACCGGCGGTGAGGATTACGAATTATGTTTTACCGTCTCTGATCTTAACCGAACAAAATTGGAACGTGCGCTTACCCATATCGGGGTGGCTTATACCTGTGTCGGTCAGATCCGTTCGCACAGTGCACATAATAAAAACCGCATTTATTTTCAGCGTTACGGCAAACCGGCGGATGCGGTGAATACCGCGGGCTTTGAACATTTTCGTTAGGAGATTGTGATGCAACCCGACAATGATCCGTTAAAACGGATAAGTTTGCGTAATCCAGTTCATTTGCTGGCATTGGGGTTCGGTTCCGGCTTGATTCGTCCCGCGCCGGGAACCTGGGGTTCGCTTGCCGGCACGGTTATCGGTTGGTTATTGTTGCAATATTTGACGCCGAATTCTTTTCTGATTTTGACCGCACTTTGTTTTGTGCTGGGTTGTTATTTATGCCGCAAAACTTCGCAGGATATGGGCGTGCATGATCACGGTGTGATTGTGTGGGACGAATTTGTCGGCATCTTTATCGTGTTATCCGCATTACCGCAGCTTACCGCGTTCTGGTGTGCGATCGCGTTTTTGATCTTTCGTTTTTTCGATATTCTTAAACCTTATCCTATTCGTTATTTCGATCAAAAACTGGAAAGCGGGTTCGGTATCATGATTGATGATGTGCTGGCGGCATTTTACAGCGTCGCACTGATTAAAATTATCCTGTTTTGGGTATAGGTCGTCGTATGTTTACCGTATTGCTGGTTAATCTTGCTGGCTTATTAAGCCCGGGGCCAGATTTCTTCTATATCAGCCGTAAAGCGGCAAGCGATACTACCACTCACGCCGTTGCCGGTGCTTTGGGTATTGGGCTTGGCATTTTGATTTGGGCCGCTGTCGTGATTTTCGGCTTATCCCTTATCAGCCGTACACACAATCTGATTCAGTATATTATTATGTGTTTGGGCGGCGGTTATCTGGTTTATTGTGGCATTAACTTATTGAAAGTAAAGGAAAACACTAAGTTACAATCGGCACAGCGGTATCGCGAAGCAAAAAGTGATATTTATCGGGAAATCGGCAAGGGATTAATGATTAATCTGAGCAATGCTAAAGTAATTGTGTTCTTTACCAGCGTGTTATCTGGTTTTATGAGCGGTATTACGGATGTATCCGCAATCATTGTGATCATCTTGTTGCTGGCGCTGGAAACATTCTTATATTTCAGCATGATCGCATTTTTATTTTCACGCAATATAGTGCGGAATTTTTATACCGGATATAATCGTTATATTGATAACTTTGCCGGGTTGGTTTTTCTGCTGTTTGGCGGTGAACTGATCTATACCGGCATAACCACCATAATTCGCACAACATCTTAAACAATAAGGAAAAAACTATGACGTTACATATTGCTGTTGCAGGCGCAGGCGGTCGCATGGGGCGCCAGTTAATTCAGGCGATTCAGCTTGCGCAGGGCGTTAGTCTCGGCGCCGCATTCGAACGCCAAGGTTCATCATTAATCGGTACTGATGCTGGTGAACTGGCAGGTGTCGGTACTTTGGGCGTTAAAGTATCGGATGATCTGCTCGTACAACGCGATCATTTTGATGTGCTGATTGATTTTACCCGCCCTGAAGGCACGTTAGAGCATCTCAAATTCTGCGCTGCTAACGGGAAAAAAATGATTATTGGTACCACCGGTTTTAATGACGCGGGCAAACAGGACATTCAGCGTGCCGCACAGCAAATCGCGATTGTGTTTGCTTCTAATTTCAGTGTCGGCGTCAATCTGGTCTTTAAATTACTGGAAAAAGCCGCCACAGTGATGGGAGATTATTGCGATATCGAAATTATCGAAGCGCATCACCGCCACAAAGTCGATGCTCCGTCCGGCACTGCATTGTCCATGGGCGAACATATTGCCAAAACGCTGGGACGTGATTTAAAAACGCAAGGCGTTTTCTGCCGTGACGGCATTATCGGCGAGCGCAAATCGGATGAAATCGGATTTTCAACTATCCGCGCCGGTGATGTGGTCGGCGAGCATAGTGTCTGGTTTGCCGATATCGGTGAACGGGTGGAAATTTCCCATAAAGCCTCAAGCCGAATGACATTCGCCAACGGCGCCGTACGCGCCGCAAAATGGATTGCTGCGCAAGACAGCGGTTTGTTTGATATGACGGATGTATTGGATTTGAATAATCTGTAAGAAAATCGATAGTTACCGTACAACACTGTTATTTGCTGTATTAGCTAGATACATTCAATTTAATCTGGAATATGTGGTCAAAGTGCGGTAGTTTTTTATCAGTTTTATAACTCAAGTTCTAAATCCTCCTCCACCTGACAGCAGCAGAGCAGGATTTCATCCGGATTCAAGAAGGCAAGGGGCGTGTCGTGATAAGAAACCTTGCCTTTTTTCATTTTCACCCGACAGGCACCGCAATACCCGCTGCGGCATTGGAATTCGTGATGAATACCGTGAATTTTCAGATTATCCAGCAAAGACAGATCATTGCGATGTTGAATGCTCAGGTTAGTACGGAGCAGGTGAATGTTATAACTTTTCATGCCTATGAATTGTTTTGCTTGTGGCAATAGTTTTATTGATTAGGTCAAAAGTGCGGTCGGATTTTCAAAAGTTTTTAAAACACATAAAAAAAACACCGCACTTTTTATCGGTTGAAATTACAGATCAAAATCGCCGAAATCGCTGGTATCGACTTTGGAATCGATTTGACCGACAAGATAGGAACTGACTTCCACTTCTTGCGGTGCAACCTGTACGTTGTCGGAAACCAGCCACGCATTGATCCACGGAATCGGGTTGGAGCGCGCCTGAAACGGTAGCGGAAGTCCCACTGCTTGCATGCGAATATTAGTGATATATTCCACATATTGCACGAGAATATCTTTATTCAAACCGATCATCGAACCGTCTTTAAACAGATAATCCGCCCATGCTTTTTCCTGCTCGGCTGCGGCAACGAATAAATCGTAGGCTTCCTGTTTGCATTCTTCGGCGATTTCCGCCATTTCCGGATCATCCTGACCGGCCGCCATAATGTTCAGAATATGCTGGGTGCCGGTTAAGTGTAGGGCTTCATCACGGGCGATAAATTTAATGATTTTCGCATTGCCTTCCATGAGTTGACGTTCGGCAAATGCGAAGGAACAGGCGAAAGACACATAGAAACGAATGGCTTCCAGCGCATTGACGCTCATTAAGCAAAGATAAAGCTGCTTTTTCAGATTGCGCAAAGTCACCACACATTCCTGACCGTCTACGTTGTAAGTGCCTTCTCCGTACAGACCGTACAACTGACTGTCGCGGATTAAATCGTCATAATAGGCGGAAATATCTTTTGCCCGCTTGATGATTTCTTCATTGGTGACGATGTCGTCAAACACCACTGATGGATCATTAACGATATTGCGAATAATATGGGTGTAGGAACGGGAATGAATGGTTTCCGAAAACGTCCAAGTCTCGATCCAAGTTTCCAGTTCCGGAATGGAAACTAACGGCAGCAGCGCAACATTCGGACTGCGCCCTTGAATGGAATCAAGCAGTGTTTGATATTTTAAATTACTGATAAAGATATGTTTTTCATGCTCAGGCAAGGCGGCGTAATCAATGCGATCCTGCGATACGTCCACCTCTTCTGGTCGCCAGAAGAAAGAAAGTTGTTTTTCAATGAGCTTCTCAAAGGTTTCGTATTTCTGTTG
>LM994636.1:863352-935778 GCA_000752995.2 Haemophilus massiliensis
AAATTATCGAAGCGCATCACCGCCACAAAGTCGATGCTCCGTCCGGCACTGCATTGTCCATGGGCGAACATATTGCCAAAACGCTGGGACGTGATTTAAAAACGCAAGGCGTTTTCTGCCGTGACGGCATTATCGGCGAGCGCAAATCGGATGAAATCGGATTTTCAACTATCCGCGCCGGTGATGTGGTCGGCGAGCATAGTGTCTGGTTTGCCGATATCGGTGAACGGGTGGAAATTTCCCATAAAGCCTCAAGCCGAATGACATTCGCCAACGGCGCCGTACGCGCCGCAAAATGGATTGCTGCGCAAGACAGCGGTTTGTTTGATATGACGGATGTATTGGATTTGAATAATCTGTAAGAAAATCGATAGTTACCGTACAACACTGTTATTTGCTGTATTAGCTAGATACATTCAATTTAATCTGGAATATGTGGTCAAAGTGCGGTAGTTTTTTATCAGTTTTATAACTCAAGTTCTAAATCCTCCTCCACCTGACAGCAGCAGAGCAGGATTTCATCCGGATTCAAGAAGGCAAGGGGCGTGTCGTGATAAGAAACCTTGCCTTTTTTCATTTTCACCCGACAGGCACCGCAATACCCGCTGCGGCATTGGAATTCGTGATGAATACCGTGAATTTTCAGATTATCCAGCAAAGACAGATCATTGCGATGTTGAATGCTCAGGTTAGTACGGAGCAGGTGAATGTTATAACTTTTCATGCCTATGAATTGTTTTGCTTGTGGCAATAGTTTTATTGATTAGGTCAAAAGTGCGGTCGGATTTTCAAAAGTTTTTAAAACACATAAAAAAAACACCGCACTTTTTATCGGTTGAAATTACAGATCAAAATCGCCGAAATCGCTGGTATCGACTTTGGAATCGATTTGACCGACAAGATAGGAACTGACTTCCACTTCTTGCGGTGCAACCTGTACGTTGTCGGAAACCAGCCACGCATTGATCCACGGAATCGGGTTGGAGCGCGCCTGAAACGGTAGCGGAAGTCCCACTGCTTGCATGCGAATATTAGTGATATATTCCACATATTGCACGAGAATATCTTTATTCAAACCGATCATCGAACCGTCTTTAAACAGATAATCCGCCCATGCTTTTTCCTGCTCGGCTGCGGCAACGAATAAATCGTAGGCTTCCTGTTTGCATTCTTCGGCGATTTCCGCCATTTCCGGATCATCCTGACCGGCCGCCATAATGTTCAGAATATGCTGGGTGCCGGTTAAGTGTAGGGCTTCATCACGGGCGATAAATTTAATGATTTTCGCATTGCCTTCCATGAGTTGACGTTCGGCAAATGCGAAGGAACAGGCGAAAGACACATAGAAACGAATGGCTTCCAGCGCATTGACGCTCATTAAGCAAAGATAAAGCTGCTTTTTCAGATTGCGCAAAGTCACCACACATTCCTGACCGTCTACGTTGTAAGTGCCTTCTCCGTACAGACCGTACAACTGACTGTCGCGGATTAAATCGTCATAATAGGCGGAAATATCTTTTGCCCGCTTGATGATTTCTTCATTGGTGACGATGTCGTCAAACACCACTGATGGATCATTAACGATATTGCGAATAATATGGGTGTAGGAACGGGAATGAATGGTTTCCGAAAACGTCCAAGTCTCGATCCAAGTTTCCAGTTCCGGAATGGAAACTAACGGCAGCAGCGCAACATTCGGACTGCGCCCTTGAATGGAATCAAGCAGTGTTTGATATTTTAAATTACTGATAAAGATATGTTTTTCATGCTCAGGCAAGGCGGCGTAATCAATGCGATCCTGCGATACGTCCACCTCTTCTGGTCGCCAGAAGAAAGAAAGTTGTTTTTCAATGAGCTTCTCAAAGGTTTCGTATTTCTGTTGATCGTAACGCGCCACGTTAACATTCTGACCGAAAAACATCGGTTCTTTGAGCTGATCGTTTTTGTGTTGGGAAAAGGTGGTATATGCCATAAAAATACCTTCAGTTGCAGTTAAGAATGGTTTGTATTCTATCATGAAAACGGCGATATGTGATAAGCCGAAAGAGACAGTGCTAAGTTTGAGCAAATTACACCTTAATATTCGGCTATGAATGAGATGTAGAGAGGGTTGCCCGCTATTTCCGCTTATCCGAATACAAAATGGCCGTAGGCATGCTTTGCGTTCCCAAATATAACCTGTACAGCTAGACGGATTTTACTCTGTGCATGCAAAAACCACTTATCAGTAACAGCAGTACGGCAAGGTAAAAGACCGTATTATAATGCCAGATTTGTGCGATTAACTCGGCGATCGGACCGCCGATTATCCAGCTGCTTTTCGCCGCATTACTGAACAAAGTTGTTGCTGCGCCCATTTGAGCGGGCATCAGATCTTGAAAATACACCATGCCGATGGTAGCAATGATGCCGATAAATACTGCATTCAGCCCTTGCAATGCGATAAATTGCCAAGTCTGGGTCGCGAATAATAATCCTAGATAAAACAACATGCCCGCCGTCAGAGCGGTGAACATCAGCTGTTTTTTGCTGAAAAATTTAGTTAGATAGCCGGCTATCAGCATCACCGGAATTTCCAGCCCCGCCGCAGTACCCATTAAGATCCCCGCCAGCTCCTGCGCCAATTGTAACTGATGAATCAAATACAGCGGCATGTTAATAAAGTACATACTGTTACACATCCACATCAACAAACAAGCGCTAAATAACAGTGCGGTGCTTTTACGATTTGAACGCGGCGCATCGCTGATTTCCCGACTGGCACACGGAAACGTGCGAGTGATTTTCGGCAGTAAGGTAATGACAGCTGTAGCACACAGCAAAAATGCCAGTCCGGCAAGCAGATACATATAGCTAAAGCCCCAATGCAGCGCGATAGCAAAAGACAGCGGGGGACCGATAATCCAGGCAAGCGAAATTTGGGTACGCATCACAGTAGTAAACATCACACTTTCGCGTTTGAGGCTTTCAGTGTATTCGCGGGCAAATGCGAAAGACTGCGGGTTAGCGGCGGAACCCAGCCCCAAGAACGTCGTTCCCGCCAGGATCAAGACATAATAATTGCAGCAATAGGCAAAAATCAGGCAGCCGAAAACCGCAATCAAGCAGCAGATCATAATCATGCGGCGCCGATCTTGCCGAGTGTCCGAATATTTTGCCACCAGCTGGCTTAGTACAATGCCGATAACGGCATTAACGGAATAAAAGACACCGACCAGCAAAGGCGGAACTTTAATTTCCTGAGATAAAAACAGACTGAGCGTCGGCTGTTGAAACGCCGAGGCGATGCCGGTCAGAAAGGCGATTAATAAAAATGTAAAAGCGACCGTATTAGCCGGTTTGTGGGGTTCGGGTGTCAGCATAGCGAAAAATGTCAGAATAAAATTAGGCTTATTTTACACCTTTACGGCTAAAAGTGCGGTCAGAAATCACAACGTTTTTGACCGATGTAAAAATTGATAAAAAACGCACCGCACTTTTCGCTTTGTCGGATAAAGTGCGGTGCGTTTTTGTGCAGAATCGCGAAATCGCTTATAGGACTTTCACGATGCTTTCACATAAATAACGAATATTGTCTTCGGTAATGCCTGCGACATTAATGCGACCGGAACGCACGGCGTAGATGGCGAATTCGTCTTTTAAACGATCCACTTGCGCCGGGGTTAAACCGCTGAAAGAGAACATGCCGTTTTGTTGGATAATAAAACTGAAATCCTGTTGCGCGCCGTATTCTTTCAGCAATTGAACGAACAGGTTGCGCATTTGTTTGATTCGATTGCGCATTTCCGCCAGTTCCGTGCTCCATTGCTGGGTTAATTCCGGGTCGGCAAGCACCAATGCGACGCTTGAAGCGCCGTGCGAGGCAGGGTTGGAATAGAGCGTGCGTACAATGGTTTTGACCTGTGTCAACGCCGTCGCGGCGATGGTTTCATTTTCTGCGACCAGCGTGAATGCACCGACACGTTCATTATATAAGCCGAAGTTTTTCGAATAGGAACTGGCAATCAGCAGTTCTTTGTGGTTGGCGGCAAAGGTGCGCAGGCCCAGTGCGTCTTCGTCCAGACCGTTGGCGAGCCCTTGATAAGCAAAATCAAACAGTGGCAACCAGCCCTTTTGCACGGACATTTGCGCCAGTTGTTGCCATTGTTCCGGAGTCGGATCGATACCAGTCGGGTTATGGCAGCAGCCGTGCAGTAATACCACATCGCCTTCATCAGCATTGCTGAGATCGGCGATTAAGTTCTCCCAATCTAACGCTTTGCGCTGCGCATCGTAATAACGGTATTCGCGGATAGTGATGCCCACCGCATTGAAAATGGCGTTATGATTCGGCCAGGTCGGCGAGCTGATCCAAACGTTTTGCGCTTTAGTCTGGCGTTTGATGAATTCGGCGGCAATCCGTAATGCGCCGGTGCCGCCCAAACTTTGCACGGTTTTAGCGCGGCGTTGAGCAAGAATATCCGACCCTTCGCCGAATAATAATACCTGTGTGCGAGCGTTGAAGTCCACCACCCCGTCAATAGACAGATAGTTTTTGCTGGTTTCCGCTGTAAGTAGACGACGTTCCGCCGTTTTTACCGCCTGCATTATTGGCGTGACGCCTTGCGCATCCTTATAAACGCCGATACCAAGATTAATTTTATTGGCGCGGGTTTCAGATTTGAACGCTTCGCCTAAACCTAGAATCGGGTCTGCTGGTGCAGCTTGGATATTTTCGAACATGATGAGTGATCCTTATAAGTGAAATGATGTGTTTGAGAACTCTTTTATACTGATAAAGGCTTGCATTGGCAAGCCCTTATTCGAGGTAATCTGTGGTTTTTATCGGTTTATTCAAAAAACCACAAAATCCAGGCGGATTATTGTAATTTTTCAATCGTCCAGTCCAAACCGGATTGATAATCCTGCGGTAATTCGCCGCGCAGTTTGGTCAGCTGCGTAATAATCATTTTTTTATCAGGATGCGCCAGGTTGATGTGTCCCACTTTACGTCCCGGTCGCACGGCTTTGCCATACCAATGTAATTGACTGAACGGCGTATTCAACCAAGCAACATTATGCGCGGTGCCGATCAGATTCACCATGACGCTGGGCATGCTGGCTTGCAACGGTGGTATCGGCAAATCGAGTAGAGCGCGCAGATGCAGTTCAAACTGGCTGATTGAGCAGCCGAGCTGTGTCCAGTGTCCGCTGTTATGTACACGCGGCGCCAGCTCATTAATTAATAACCGATCGCCGGTGACAAAACATTCCATCGCCATCACACCCACATACTCCAAATGTGCCATGATCTTCGCCAGCATCTGTTCCGCTTGTTGCTGTTGTGTGTGGTGCGGTGGCAGGGCATCAGCTACGCTGTAGCGTAAAATGCCGTTTTGTTGCAAATTATGCGTTAACGGATAAAAACGTGTTTCGCCGTTTTTGAGTCTGGCTCCGACTAAGGAGACTTCGTAATCAAAAGGAATAAATTTTTCGGCAATTACTTGCTGGAACAGTTCATCGCCG
The DNA here is from genome assembly GCA_000752995.2 of Haemophilus massiliensis. Classification (GTDB taxonomy): domain Bacteria; phylum Pseudomonadota; class Gammaproteobacteria; order Enterobacterales; family Pasteurellaceae; genus Necropsobacter; species Necropsobacter massiliensis_B. The sequence goes on from LM994636.1 coordinate 868,858, forward strand.
ATAATTGAGGCGTTTTCCCGTTCCACAATCCACTGACCGCGCCCGTCATATCCGCCGGTACGCCGTTTTACGACCACTTTGTCGCCGATACGCTCGAATACCTGCGGCCATTGTTGCGGATTTTCCAATAGGCACCAAGGCGCAGTCGGCAATGCCAGGTCATCAAGCAGGGATTTTTGCGTCAGGCGATCCGCCAGACGTCCGAATACCGAGCGGTTAACAAAATTCGGGTGATTGCTCAGCATTTCCGTTAGCGGTGTCGCATCCCAGCGTTCAATTTCTGCAGTAATAATGCTGTCGGCAGGTAGTTTGAAAGGGACGGCATCAAATGGCAAGGGCTGCACGCTAATGTCCAGCGGCGCACCCGCATAACGCAGCATACGACCAAGTTGTCCATTGCCTAAGACGTAAACGGTCGGGTATAACGCGCTGTGTTGCATGATAAAATCCTTATAAACAATAATAATTAAAAGTCGGTTAGGTTTAAAGTGCGGTGGTATTTTCGTCTGTTTGTTGATGCGCTTTCTTTAAAAAATCATCTTCTTCCAGTTTTAATAAACGAGCAATGGCGTTCAGATAGGAAATTTCCAATGATTCGCGACTGGTTGCCATTACGCCCTGATCAATCAAAAAACCGTCGTTAACGTCATAGACCCAACCGTGGAGCGACAGTTTTTTGCCGTTGCGCCAGGCGGATTGCACGATTGAAGAACGTCCTAGATTATAAACCTGTTCCGCTACATTCAGTTTGGTCAGCATATCCGCGCGTTTTTCTGGTGACAGTTTGCCGAGCAAATGGCTGTGTTTAAACCAAATATCGCGAATATGCAGCAGCCAGTTGTTAATCAGCCCCAGATCCTGTTCCGCCATTGCCGCCTTGATGCCGCCACAATTGGTGTGTCCGCAGATAATAATATGTTCGATATTCAGTACGTCCACCGCATATTGCACCACCGACAGACAGTTTAAATCAGTATGGATAACCTGATTGGCGACATTGCGGTGTACGAACAGTTCGCCGGGACCGAGATTAGTAAGCTTTTCCGCCGGCACACGGCTGTCCGAGCAGCCTATCCATAAATATCCCGGGGTTTGATGTTCGGCAAGTTCTTTAAAATAGTTGGAATTTTCTTCTTTCATGCGTGTTGCCCAACTGTAATTGTTGGCAAACAGCTGTTCGATTTTTTTCATTGTTGTACTCCTGCATATCGGCTGCACAGTATAGCCCGAATCCTATCGCTGCACAATGAAAAAGCCCTAGTCTCCGACCACGACTAGGGCTTTCAATGATAGGAAGGGTTACATTGTGGCGGCTTTCATCGCTTTAACGAATTCAGCCAGTTCGGACAAACATTGTGCGTGATTATTCAGATGACGTTCAATGATTTTCACCGTTGCCGAACCTGAAATTGCACCGGCGGCGCCTAATTGCAGCGCCGCTTTTACCTGCGTCGGTTCGGCGATGCCGAAGCCTTGCAAAATCGGTGCGCTGTGATGAGCGTTCAAACGTTCGATCAGATTATCCAAATTTGCCGCATGGGTTTGATTTTCGGCGCTGGTAACGCCGGCGCGCGAAACCAGATAGGTATAACCTTCACTGTGTGCGGCGACAGCCTGTATGGTTTGTTCGTCGGCATTCGGCGGACAGATAAACACCGGTTGTACGCCGTGCCGTTTCGCCGCCTGAATATAAGGTGCTGCCGCCAACAGTGGTACGTCCGCCACCAATACGGCATCAATGCCGATGTCTGCGCAACGTCGATAAAAACCATCCAGTGTTTGAGCATAAATCAAATTGGCGCAGAGCAGCAGACTGATTGGAATTTGTGGATATTTCGACCGCACTTTTTCCAATAAACGGAAACTTTCCGCCGTGCTGCAACCTGCCTGTAATGCCCGATTATTGGCCGCTTGAATCACCGGCCCGTCCAACAACGGATCTGAAAACGGAAAGCCCAATTCCAGCGCATCGGCGCCATTATCTACTAAGGTACAGATAATCTCAAAAGAGCGGTCAAAATCCGGATCACAAAGAGTCACAAAAGGAACGAAAGCCCCTTGCTTTTTGGCCGCCAGTTGTGCAAATAGCGTATTGAAACGAGACATCAGATTTTCCCCCTTGCGGTTAAAATTTTATCGACGGTGAAAATATCTTTATCACCGCGCCCGGATAGATTGACCACTAACAGTTGTTCCCGCTGCGGATTTTGTTTAATCAATTTTACGGCATAAGCCAATGCGTGGGCGCTTTCCAACGCCGGAATAATGCCTTCATGCAGGGCGAGCGCCTGAAACGCGTCCAATGCCTCATCGTCGGTGATGCTTTCATATTCCGCACGGCCGATAGAATGTAGATAAGCATGCTGCGGGCCGACGGACGGAAAATCCAGCCCGGCGGAAATACTGTAGGATTCTTCGATTTGCCCGTCTTCGGTTTGCATAATCGGGGATTTCATCCCGAAATAAATGCCCACTTTACCGTGGCGTAACGGTGCGCCGTGTTCACCGGTGGCAATGCCTTTGCCCGCCGGTTCAATACCGATTAGACGCACCGATGGTTCCTGAATGAAATCGGCGAACATGCCGATCGCATTGGAACCGCCGCCCACTGCCGCAATGACGGCATCCGGCAGACGTCCTTCCTTTTCCAGAATCTGGCGTTTGGTTTCTTCGCCGATCATTTTCTGGAATTCGCGCACGATGGTCGGAAACGGGTGCGGACCGGCTGCTGTGCCTAATAAATAATGGGTGTGTTCATAATTGGCCGACCAGTCGCGCATGGCCTCGCAACAGGCGTCTTTCAGCGAACAGGAACCTTTTTCCACCGCCACGACTTCGGCGCCCATTAAGCGCATACGAAAGACATTCGGCGATTGGCGTTCCACGTCTTTGGCGCCCATATAAATTTTGCACGGCATATTCAGCATGGCACAGGCAAGCGCCGTGGCGACACCGTGCTGACCGGCACCGGTTTCGGCGATAATGCGGGTTTTGCCCATGCGTTTTGCCAGCAGAATCTGACCGAGTACCTGATTGGTTTTATGTGCACCGCCGTGCAGTAAATCTTCACGTTTTAAATAGAGTTTGGTTTTTGACCCTTTGGTTAGGTTACGGCACAGGGTTAAAGCGGTCGGGCGACCGGCATAATTTTTCAGTAAATCCTGAAATTCCTGCTGAAAGGCGGGATCGTCTTTGGCTTCGACAAAGGCTTTTTCCAGCTGTTTTAACACCGGCACCAGAATTTCGGGCACATACATGCCGCCGAACTCGCCGAAATAGGGATCGAGAAGTGTATCTGACATAGAGCTTCCTTATGAGTGATTTGTTTTTGACAAACCAAATACTACTACACTAGTACATAAAAGTGTAGCGCTTTTTTCGATAAATAGATATTTTGTTGAACAAAGGCTGAATGAGTTGTTAAAGGTATGCTAAAAACCGGAGCGGCACGTCGTCTCTCCGGTCGAGATTGAATTAGTGATCGAGGATTTTAGCGAATACCGCCGACAGCTTATGCGGATCTTTAATGCCCGCCGCGCTTTCCACGCCGGAATTAAGATCTACGCCGATACACCCCTGATTCAGCGCCGAGTCGATATTGTGCGATCCAATGCCGCCGGCCAGCATAATCCGATCTTTGAGTGCGGCAGGAATCTGCGACCAGTCGAACGCCGTGCCTGTTCCGCCGCGTCGGTTGCCGAGCTTGCTGTCCAGCACGTAGCGATCAACGGCGGAAATCGGCGTAATTTGTACCGCACTTTGTTGCTCGATATCAACGGCAATCGCCTGCCAAATTTGGCAACGAGCAGGCAGCGCGGCGCGCAGTGCGGTGATAAATTCCACTGTTTCAACACCGTGTAACTGCACGGCGAACAGGTTGAGTTGTGCGGCAATTTTACAAATAAATTCAATGGGTTGATTTTGGAATACACCAACAAAGCGCAGCGGCGCCCGCGTCACTAATTCCTGCGCTTGACGCAATGACAGCTGACGCGGGGAATGCTCGGCAAAAATCAAACCACCGTACAGGGCGCCAGCGGCATAAACCGCCTCCACATCCTGCGGACGAGTTAACCCGCAGACTTTATTTTCACCGAAAATTACTGCGCGCACGGCGTTATTCAGATCATCACTGCCCATTAGACTGCTGCCGATTAAAAACGCATGCACATAAGGTTTTAACTGCCGTACTTGATTGTGCTGGTAAATGCCCGATTCGCTGACAATAATGCGATCTGTCGGGATCTGTTCCGCCAAAGGCGGCGTACGCCGAATATGCACGGAAAGATCGTGCAGATTGCGGTTATTGATGCCGATTACTTTGGCGCCCAGTGCGATAGCGCGGTCTAATTCCGCCTGATTGGCGGTTTCGGTTAACACGCCCATGCCTAACTCATGCGCCAGTGCGGCAAGGGCGGTGTAGGTTTCGTCATCCAATACCGACAACATTAACAAAATGGCATCCGCTTGATGATAGCGTGCCAAATAGACCTGATATTCACTGATTATGAAATCTTTACATAGCACCGGTTGGCTGACCCGCTGACGAACCTGTTCAATGTAAGCGAAATCGCCCTGAAAATATTTTTCATCGGTGAGCACGGAAATCGCCGAAGCATAATGTTTATAGACTTCTGCGATTTCCGGCAGGTTAAATTCGGCGCGGATTAACCCTTTGGAAGGTGAGGCTTTTTTGCATTCCAGAATAAATACCGGATGCAGATGCGTACCTTTCGCCAATGCGGTGTAAAAAGAGCGGTCGGATTTGCGGATGTTTTGTTTAAATTGTACCAGCGGAAACGCGGCTTGTTTCTGTTCAAGCCAGCGGATTTTATCCTGCACGATTTGCTGCAGAATAGTCGGTTTATCATCCAGATTCATTGTTATCATACTGCGTTCACTTATTTGGTTAACCATTCCTGCAACACCGGTAGGGCGCTGATACGCTGCAAATAGGCATAAGGCTGCGGATCCAGATAGCGTTGTAGACCATAGCTTTCAATGCGCCCGACCACCGGCGTGAAAAAGGCGTCTACTGCGGTAAACTGCTTGCCGCTTAAATATTCGCCGCCGAAACGGGTTAGCCCTTCTTGCCATAAGCGGTTAATCCGCTGTAAATCATGGCGCAGCGCGGGCGGAATATCCGCTAATTCAGTATGTTTCAGCGGATCGTAGGAACAGATCGTGCGCAGCTGCTCGAAACCGGAGTGCATTTCGGCACAAGCACTGCGCGCCCATGCGCGTGCGGCGATATCCGACGGCCATACTTGAGGATAACTTTCGGCGAGATATTCGACAATAGCCAGGCTGTCCCAGATATAGCGTTCGCCGTCTTGCAGCACCGGCACTTTTGCTGTCGGCGAAAAAGTGGCAAGCAGGCGGCTTAATTCCGTTTTGTCCTGGGAGTAGGGAACCTGCTGTTCGGCGAAGGGAATATCCAACATTTTCAACAATATCCAAGGACGCAGTGACCAGGAGGATAATGGGGCGTAGAAATAGAGTTTATACATAATGATCTCCTTACTTCAGACAAGATCCATAATCAGATAGGATTAATAATCGGTCAGTTTGTGCAATATGTCAAAGGCTTTGCCGGTGGCGAGCACATCGGCTGTGCGTTCGGCATTTTGTTTAATGTCATCGTGACCGAATAATTTTAGCAATAATGCGGTATTCATTGCCACCGCTTGTATATGTTCGGCTTTGCCGTGCCCTTGTAAAAGTGCGGTGAGAATTTCGGCATTTTCAGCGGGATTGCCGCCGCGCAGGCTTTCCAGCGGCTGCGGTTGAAAGCCGAAATCATAGGCGGACAGGCTATAACGCTCAATTTTTCCGTCGCGGATTTCCGCCACTTCGGTTTTACCGTGAATGGCGACTTCATCCAGTCCGGCGCCATGCACGACGATACTGTGCTGATGACCGAGGCGAGCGGCGGTTTCCGCATAAGGCTGAATTAACGCCGCCGAATAAACCCCTAACAACTGGCGTTTCGGACGTGCCGGATTGCACAGCGGACCCAGAATATTAAAAATAGTGCGGGTTTGCAGCGCTTGGCGTACCGGCACCGCATATTTGAAGCCGGGATGATAGTGCTGCGCCCACAAAAAACAGAGATTGATTTCATCTAAGGCTTTGCGCGCGGTGGCGGCGTCCATGTCAATTTTTACCCCCAGCGCGGCGAGCACATCGCTGGCGCCGGTTTTGCTTGATACGCTGCGATTACCGTGCTTGGTGACTTTCACGCCGCAAGCGGCGGCTGTAATGGCGGCGGCGGTAGAAATGTTGATGGTATTGGCACCGTCACCGCCGGTGCCGACAATATCCGCGAAAGCATAGTGTGGTGTCGGGAACGGTAGGGCATTGGCAAGCGCGGCATTGACGGCGCCGCTGATTTCTTCTGCCGTTTCACCGCGTAATTTGAGTGCGATCAGCGCGCCGGCAAGTTGTTCGTTGCTTAATTCTCCGCGCATGATTGCATTAAACAGGGTTTCCGTTTGCGATTGAGTTAAGGGTTGTTTGTCAAACAGTTGAGAGAGAAGTTGCACAGTTTGCATAATCCATTCCTTCTTTTTATTGGTATAAAGTGCGGTGATTTTTAGCGATGAATACTGTAAGTCAAATCGTGGGCTTCATCGCCGGTCATGCCTCTGAATCCCCAGCAGTGGGCAGGTTGCTCTTTAATGGTGATTTCAAGGTCGATCGGTGCGATGCCCAACTTGTCTTCCAGTTCACAAAACAGCATTTTAATTAATCGCTTTTTGGTGAATTCTGTGCGTCCTTGCATAAGATTAATTTCAATCACGGTAAAATCCGCGCTGCGGCCTTCGGGATAAAAATAATCTTCTGCGTCCAGACCGATAAAGCGCAGGGCATGCTTGCGCGGTGGAATGCCTAGTTCCAAATGCAGACAGTGGAAAATAATGTCCATTAGTTGCTGTTTACGCGGGTTCAGTTGCGATTTGAGTCCGTAAACGATAATCATCAGTGTATCCTTTTTCTCGGTATCGGGTTGGTTGTTGTCGGTAAATGCGGAAATATCAGCGCGCCAGTAACCAGTGAACGGTATTTTCCAACAGTTTTGATCCCTGTACGGTCAGAATACTTTCCGGATGAAACTGGAAGCCGCAAATCGGCAACGTTTTGTGGCGAATTGCCATAATAATACCGTTATATTCCGCATTCACAACAAATTCTTCCGGTAATTCCTCGCCCATCAACGAATGATAACGCGCCACCGGCATAGGATTCGCCAGTCCGGCAAACATTGCCTGTTCATCATGCCGAACGGCGGAAACTTTGCCGTGCATCACTTCACCGGCGTGTACCACTTTGCCGCCAAAAGCTTCAATTAATGCTTGATGTCCGAGGCAGATTCCAATCATCGGTACTTTGCCTGCCAGTTTTTTTATCAGCGGCAATAAAATGCCCGCTTCACTTGGATTACCTGGTCCCGGCGAGAGCGCCACGATGGTGTCGGTGTATTGTGTCGCCGCCTGTTCTAACAAGGCTAGCGAACAGTCATTGCGGTAGATCCGCACTTGATGTCCGAGCGTGCGAAATTGATCCACCAGATTATAAGTAAAGGAGTCAAAATTATCTAAAAACAGAATATTTGCCATAATGAATTATCCTTGTTGCTGTGCCTGACGATTGGTCTGAATAATCGCGTTAACCACCGCTTTGGCTTTATGACGGGTTTCGTCCGCCTCCGCTTGCGGATCGGAATCCAGCACTTCGCCGCAGCCGGCTTGAATATGAGCGATACCGTTTTGCACGAATGCGGAACGGATAACGATACAGGTATCAAAATTGCCGTCGGAAGATAAATATCCGACCGCACCGCCGTAACTGTGGCGTTTTTGTTGTTCAAATCGGTAGAGCAGCTGCATCGCCTTGATTTTCGGTGCACCGGTCAGCGTCCCCATGTTCATACAGGCTTGATAGGCGTGCAGTGCGTCAAGTTCGGGACGCAGTTCGCCGACCACGCGGGAAACTAAATGCATAATATGCGAGTAACGGTCAACCTGCATCAGGTTTTTTACCTGTCGGCTGCCGCTGCGACAGACCCGGGCCACATCGTTGCGCGCCAGATCCACCAGCATTAAATGCTCGGCAAGTTCTTTTTTATCCAGTCGCAGTTCCAATTCTAGGCGTGCGTCCAGTTCGGGATCGATGTTGCCGTGCGCATCAAAACCGNCGCGTAATTTGAGTGCGATCAGCGCGCCGGCAAGTTGTTCGTTGCTTAATTCTCCGCGCATGATTGCATTAAACAGGGTTTCCGTTTGCGATTGAGTTAAGGGTTGTTTGTCAAACAGTTGAGAGAGAAGTTGCACAGTTTGCATAATCCATTCCTTCTTTTTATTGGTATAAAGTGCGGTGATTTTTAGCGATGAATACTGTAAGTCAAATCGTGGGCTTCATCGCCGGTCATGCCTCTGAATCCCCAGCAGTGGGCAGGTTGCTCTTTAATGGTGATTTCAAGGTCGATCGGTGCGATGCCCAACTTGTCTTCCAGTTCACAAAACAGCATTTTAATTAATCGCTTTTTGGTGAATTCTGTGCGTCCTTGCATAAGATTAATTTCAATCACGGTAAAATCCGCGCTGCGGCCTTCGGGATAAAAATAATCTTCTGCGTCCAGACCGATAAAGCGCAGGGCATGCTTGCGCGGTGGAATGCCTAGTTCCAAATGCAGACAGTGGAAAATAATGTCCATTAGTTGCTGTTTACGCGGGTTCAGTTGCGATTTGAGTCCGTAAACGATAATCATCAGTGTATCCTTTTTCTCGGTATCGGGTTGGTTGTTGTCGGTAAATGCGGAAATATCAGCGCGCCAGTAACCAGTGAACGGTATTTTCCAACAGTTTTGATCCCTGTACGGTCAGAATACTTTCCGGATGAAACTGGAAGCCGCAAATCGGCAACGTTTTGTGGCGAATTGCCATAATAATACCGTTATATTCCGCATTCACAACAAATTCTTCCGGTAATTCCTCGCCCATCAACGAATGATAACGCGCCACCGGCATAGGATTCGCCAGTCCGGCAAACATTGCCTGTTCATCATGCCGAACGGCGGAAACTTTGCCGTGCATCACTTCACCGGCGTGTACCACTTTGCCGCCAAAAGCTTCAATTAATGCTTGATGTCCGAGGCAGATTCCAATCATCGGTACTTTGCCTGCCAGTTTTTTTATCAGCGGCAATAAAATGCCCGCTTCACTTGGATTACCTGGTCCCGGCGAGAGCGCCACGATGGTGTCGGTGTATTGTGTCGCCGCCTGTTCTAACAAGGCTAGCGAACAGTCATTGCGGTAGATCCGCACTTGATGTCCGAGCGTGCGAAATTGATCCACCAGATTATAAGTAAAGGAGTCAAAATTATCTAAAAACAGAATATTTGCCATAATGAATTATCCTTGTTGCTGTGCCTGACGATTGGTCTGAATAATCGCGTTAACCACCGCTTTGGCTTTATGACGGGTTTCGTCCGCCTCCGCTTGCGGATCGGAATCCAGCACTTCGCCGCAGCCGGCTTGAATATGAGCGATACCGTTTTGCACGAATGCGGAACGGATAACGATACAGGTATCAAAATTGCCGTCGGAAGATAAATATCCGACCGCACCGCCGTAACTGTGGCGTTTTTGTTGTTCAAATCGGTAGAGCAGCTGCATCGCCTTGATTTTCGGTGCACCGGTCAGCGTCCCCATGTTCATACAGGCTTGATAGGCGTGCAGTGCGTCAAGTTCGGGACGCAGTTCGCCGACCACGCGGGAAACTAAATGCATAATATGCGAGTAACGGTCAACCTGCATCAGGTTTTTTACCTGTCGGCTGCCGCTGCGACAGACCCGGGCCACATCGTTGCGCGCCAGATCCACCAGCATTAAATGCTCGGCAAGTTCTTTTTTATCCAGTCGCAGTTCCAATTCTAGGCGTGCGTCCAGTTCGGGATCGATGTTGCCGTGCGCATCAAAACCGCGCGGACGGGAGCCGGCAATCGGATAAATTTCCAGCTGGCGATTTGCTGCCGAATATTTCAGCGCACTTTCCGGTGAGGCGCAAAATAGGGTGAAATCTTCATCCTGCATATACACCATATATGGGCTTGGATTATTGCGTTTCAGTTGGCGGTATGCCGCCAGCGCGTTCGGGCAATCGATGGAAAAACGGCGCGAAGGCACGATTTGAAAGACATCGCCGATATTAATGTGGTGTTTGAGCGAGCGAATAATCTGTTTGAATTGAGCGTCGTTCAGATTGGTACGCACCTCGGTCGAAGCCGATTCAGTGCTTAAGTGCGGTTGAATTTTGCGTAATTTTTGGCAAATTTCTACCGCACTTTGTTGTAACGAATGTTGCAGCTGCGGATGAAAGCAGAAAGTCTGCAAGGTACAGGTTTGCGCCTGATGATCGATCACCAGCAGGTTTTCCGCCAGATAGAATACATAGTCCGGGCAGGTTAAACCGTCGTCTTGCAGCTTAATATCATTCATTGGAATGAAATTTGCCACGAGATCATAGGCGAATAATCCTCCCAATAAAATCGGGGTATGGCTGTGCCGATAGAGCGATATGAGACAGCGCAATCCGTCAAAAACTGTGCCGGTTTGTAATTTACTGTCTTCATCAAGATTGGGATCGGGCAGCGGGAATTTGAGCGTAAGTTGTCGTTGGTGCTGAGAAACGACCGAGGTTTGACCCTGTAACTTTTTCTGGATTAATGGCAACACAAACTCTCCATTGCCTGTTAGTGCATTAAATGTGACGTTTTGTCCGTAACAGGAAATTTTCACTGCTGGATTAATCAGAAAGAGACTTTTCAAGCTGTTTTTACTGCTGATTTCCGCCGATTCCAGCAATAAGGTGTTTTTTTGATCTTTACACAGTGTGGCAAAGACGGTAGTCGGATCGTTATGATAATTTACCGATTGGTTGAATACGTGAATAAAGGGAACAGACATAAGTACTTCCTTAAAACAATAATTAACTTGCACTATTAAACTAGTGCATTATTGCTTTGTCAAGTGTTATCTGTTGCCGGCGGCAAATTTGGAATGTTTCGGAATGATTGTGACGTGAATAATAAAGAACGGTAGGCGGTTGATGAAAACCGCCTGAGGATTTACCAGTAAACATGACATTACAGAGAAGCGACGATAGCGTCGATTTTCGCTCTGGCGTCGGTTTGTGCTTTTGCGATAGCTTCCGCACCGAAACCAATGGCTTCCGCATAAACGAATTGAACATCCGTAATGCCGATAAAGCCTAAAAAGGTTTTCAGATAAGGGGTCACCAGATCGGTTGCCTGTCCCTGATGAATACCGCCGAAAGCCGCTAATACGATCGCTTTTTTGCCGGTAATCAGCCCTTCTGCGCCGTTCGCGCCGTATTGGAACGTCACGCGCGGACGGGCAATAAAATCAATATAGCTTTTTAGCTGAGTCGGAATGTTGAAATTATACATTGGTGCGTTGATGACAATGGTATCCGCGTTTTTGAGCTCGGCAATTAGGCTGTCGGATAACGCCAGTAACTGCTTGTCCTGTTCGCTTTTCGGTTCGCCGCGCAGCGCGTTTGCCGCCACACCGTCGAAATGCGGCAGCGGATTGGCGACAAGATCGCGCTCAACCACATTGGTGTCAGGTAATTTTGCAATCAGATAGTCAGAAAGTTGATTGGTTTGTGAATGTTCGGCAAGAATGCTGGATTTCAATACTAAGATATTGTGCATGATAATTCCTTTTTAATTAAATGAAAGTGCGGTCATTATAAAATGTATTTTTGAGAAATAAAGCCCGTTTCAGTAAAAAGATTATTAATTGTCAGTAAAAAATTGGCGCAGAAAATTGCACTTTATATCAGATAAGTTATGATGAGCGCGGATTTATATTTTATTAGCCAAAAGGAAAAACTATGTGGTCTGAATTCATGCTGGGTTATGGATTATTTATTTTAGAAATAGTGACGATTTTATTAATTATTGCAGGTATTGTTGTAATGGCGTTTAGTTTAAAACAGAAAAAAGCACATCAGACAGGCGAGCTGATTATTACCGATTTATCGCAAGAATACGAAGAAAACAGTCGAAAACTGCGCGATTTTCATTTAAGCGAAGCGGCGTTGAAACTGGCGGAAAAAGCTCGAAAAAAAGCCGACAAGGCGAAAGCCAAAGAAGAGAAAGAAAAACTCAAACAAGGTGATAATGCGTCGTCGCGTAAACCGCATCTTTATGTGCTGACTTTTAAAGGCGATATGGCGGCAACGGAAACCGCCGCGTTGCGCGAAGAAATCAGCGCGATTATTGCCGTGGCACAGGCGCAGGATGAAGTGCTGCTGCGTCTGGAAAGTCCGGGCGGGGTAGTGCATGGTTACGGATTGGCCGCATCCCAGCTTGCACGGTTGAAATCACGCGGGATCAAACTGACGGTGGCGGTGGATAAAGTGGCGGCCAGTGGCGGTTATATGATGGCTTGTGTGGCGGATAACATTGTAGCGGCACCCTTTGCGATCATCGGTTCTATCGGTGTAGTGGCGCAAATTCCGAATATCCACCGTTTACTGAAAAAGCATGATGTGGATGTTGATGTGATGACTGCCGGTGAATATAAACGCACCATGACGATACTGGGGGAAAACAGCGAAAAAGGCAAGCGGAAATTCCAGCAGGAACTGGAAGAAACACATCAGTTATTCAAAACATTTGTCAGCCGTAACCGTCCGCAGGTCGAGATTGAACAAATCGCTACTGGCGAGCATTGGTTCGGACAACAGGCGCTGACGTTAAAGTTGGTGGATGAAATTATTACCAGTGATGATTTAATTTTGCAGGCGTTGAAAGATAAAACCGTACTTTCCGTGAAGTATGCATTGAAAAAGACGTTGGCACAAAAGCTGGGTAAACAGGCGGAAGAAAGCGCAGATACGCTGTTGACTAGTTGGTTGCAGCGCGATCGACGCACTTTATTGTAAAGAATACCTGCATTTGCACGATAACATGTAAATTTGTGTAAGTTATTGTTTTTTTAATTTACTTCAATTTTAATTGCAATTACTATACTGCGCTGAAATAACACTGATTTCGCTATTATGCAACTTTATCCGATACCGAAGTTTACTGCGAAGCTTCAGGGTTGAGCTATAACTTTATGGCTTACTATTACAGTCAGGAATCAAAAATTTAAGGTAACACAAATGAAATTATCACATCTTTTATTATCTGTGGTTGCGGCTACAACTTTAGCGGCTTGCGGTAACTTAAGCAAAGTCACCGACGAAGGCACATCCGATAATCTAGTATGGCCGAAAATCGATCAATCTTCGTTTAATCATGACGGCAGTCAATTCGGTTCTTGGCCGAATTGGGATAATGTGCGTATGGTTGAACGCGGTATGAATAAAGATCAAATTTATAACCTATTGGGCCGTCCGCATTTCAGCGAAGGTTTATACGGCGTACGTGAGTGGGATTATGCCTTCAACTATCGTGAAAACGGCGAACATAAAATCTGCCAATATAAAATTTTGTTTGATAAAAACATGAATGCTCAGAATTTCTTCTGGTATCCAAACGGTTGTAACGGCAATTCGTCATTTAATTTAAGCGGTGATTTCCTGTTTGATTTTGATAAAGATACATTGACGGTAAAAGGCGCTGAAGTGGTGGATAATATTGCCGCGCAGTTGAAAACGTCAAATGCCAAACAGGTAAAAGTGGCGGGCTTTACTGACCGTTTAGGTTCGGAAGCCTACAATCTGAATTTATCCCAGCGCCGTGCCGAGCGAGTGAAAGCGCGCTTGATTCAACAGGGCGTCAATGCCGAGATTAGCGCAGTCGGCTATGGTAAAGCTCAGCAAGTTAAAGCTTGTAATAACGAATCCGGTCAGGCGTTAAGAGATTGTCTGCGTCCTAACCGTCGTGTGGAAGTCTCGGCATCCGGTACAACTCTAAAACAATACGAAAGCGGCATCCAGGGCGGGAAGACGGGCCCGGCACCGCTTTATCAAAAATAATGTAAACTGATTTTTACGTTCGTAAGAGCTAATCCGGTAAATGGATTAGCTCTTTTTTTTTGGGGGGCATGATTCGATTTTTTTTCAGTGTGATTCCGGCGTGATGGTATTTTTCCAATGCGCTGTCCACGGCGTTCACAACGCCACCACAAAATAAGACAACAATACAAAATCAAGTATATAAAATGTATTTACCGCCCATTTTTCCTATAAAACAGGAGGGGTTTTATACATGATGGAGGGGGATAAAAATCGGCTTATTATATATTTTTGCAAATTTTCCGCAAAATCTGCCCGTTATTTTGAGTAACTTTTAACGGGCAAAGCGCATTTAACAAAAGTGCGGTCAGTTTACCGCTTATTTTTTGTTTGACTAACTTTTTAACTCACCACATACATCGCCGATTATTTCCAAAATCACCATTCTTTGTACAGGCGTATCGCCATAATGTCCACGCACTTGACAAGGACTTTGGCAGCCGTTGATATTCACCTCTCCATCATTACCATGGCTGAACTCAGGTCGTTCTAACATAGCGGTTAAAGTTAATTCAATATTTGCTGTTGGAATTTTAATGTAAAGTTCGGCTGGGTAGCTGTTGCCTGTACGTTCGCTTGCCCAAATATTGCGATAAGGTAAATAAGCAATGTGATTGTTTTGGTTGCCGTTTTTGTCAAGCAAAGTCGCAAAAGTATAACGAATCTGTAAAAACATTCGGTTTGCCGATTAAATCTTTTTTGGGGTTGGCAAAAACAGGTAAACCTAAATTCACGGTATCGGTTTTACGCTTCATAAAATACTCCTCATAAATAAAATAAGTTAAATGTAAACAAACACTGTTATTTTTGCCCGATTTGTAGAATTTTCAAGAAGTTGATTGTTTTACTTCTCAGACAGAATGCAACCTGTGTCCGTCCGATTTCCTTGTTTGCTTGATAAAGTGCGGTCAGTTTAATCCGAATTTTTATAGAAAAATACCATCAAAATTACGTTTATCTGCTAAGATAACTATACAAAATTTTGAATTTGTATTGATAATTAATCAGTCGTGGGGAAAATTGTTATGCTGCCCGAATCTGAAAATTAAAAAAACGAAAAACAAGATTTGCGTATTATTCGTACTCATAAAATGATTAGGAACGCTCTAATCGAGTTGTTGAAAAACAAGGAGTTTGAGCAAATCGCCATGCAGGAAATTGTGGATTTGGCGATGGTTAATCGCGCCACCTTTTACAAATACTATTCAGGCAAAAGCGATTTGGCAGGGGCAATGATTGATGATTTTAAGGCGGAATATCAAGCGCTTTTACAAGAACGTTTTTCAAATGAATTCGACATGCAAACACTGATGAATAAAACTCTTCCAGCTCTTTATGACAAACGTGAGTTGATTTTGGCATTGTGGAAAATCAGCACTAAACGTCATCATCTTTGGTTTGATATGTTTTTGATGATTAAACAAAATTTCATCAAATACGCGCAAGCTAAAACAAGGCGCCAACATTTTGAATTTCAAGGTGAAATGTTGGCGACACTGATTTTAGCCAGTGCAAAATACCGCTTTGAGCAAAATCAGGACTACCATCCGCAGAAAATAATTAAACAGTTGAATGAAATGATGATGCTAGCGTTTAATGAATAGGCGTTAACGATTAGGTTTTGTAGAATATTAGCAAAAGGGTGTTAAAAATAAAGGCTCCGAATTGGCGGGTTTTCACAATTCGGGGCGCTTTCTATTACACACTCAACTTCTCTTTTGCACTTTTCACAATACCGTCTAGCCATTCCTGATGACCGTTGATCATCGGATTGGGTACGGTTTTAGCAAGGGCTTGGGCGGGTTTGCCGTTTTGGGTTTCTTGGGTCAGGATACGTACGCGTCCGCCGTCTAAATCTTCAATCAGCCAAGCATGGAGCACGTCTAAACGTTCATCCGTGCCTTCTTCGCCTGCCCAGCCGTGCCACGAAATGCGGGCAGGTTCGCCTGCTTTCGGGGCAACATATTCGGTGATTTCCGCTTCCACGGGGAAGCCGAAGGTTTTGAAGAAAAAGCGAGCTTTGTCAAAGAGTTCTGTGCCTTGGTAGCCGTTGTAAAAACGCACATCCGCTACGTTGCTGTAATAATGTGCCCAGAATTTGGTGTTGTTGAGATATTGCCACACATCTGCTGTGGAAAGCCCTGCCACGATCACTTCATTTGAGCAGAAATTGTCTGAAAAACCGGGTAAAAAACCGTCTGGAAAATGGATTGAATTTTGCATTTTGTTGTCCCTCGTTGCTAAATGATGGGCATATTTTAATGATGCTTTTGATATAAGAGAAATTGTAATTTATAATACCTTTTATTTGCTGGGCAAATATCTAAAATGATGAATCTACGAAATCTAGACTTGAATCTGCTTAAAGCCTTTGATGTTTTAATGGACGAGCGTAATGTAAGCCGTGCTGCCGAGCGTTTGGCATTGAGTCAGCCGGCAATGAGTGGCACCTTGCAACGGCTACGAGAGAGTTTTGACGATCCACTTTTTGTGCGAATGCAGCGTGGCATTGAACCAACCAGTCGTGCGTTAAACCTTGCAATGCCTGTGAAACAAGTGTTGCAACAAATTGAAACCTTGTTGCAAATACCTGAATTTGATCCCGCCACGGCAGAAATGACGCTTAAAATTGCTTGTACCGATTATGCAATGCAAGTGGTTGTCCTACCATTTTTGGCCAAACTCAAACCGCTTGCACCACATATTCGGGTAGCGTTGCTCAACATCAACGAAAACCAATTGCCGCAGCAGCTTGCTCAGCGACAGATTGATTTTGCCTTGACCACGCCTGCGTTTAATGCACCAGATATGTATGCATTAAATTTATATCGAGAAGAATACGTCTGTGCCGTAGGCGTGCAGCACCCGTTGGCGGCGGAAAAATCGCTCACGCTCACACAATTTTGCCAAACCGAACAGGCGATTGTCTCTTATTTGGGCGGCAATTTCGCAGGTGTGACCGATGAAGCATTACGCCAATTGGGATTAAGCCGCAGCGTGTCGCTGTCGGTACAAAATTTTATGATTTTGCCTGAAATACTCAGCCAACAAAATTTGCTGGCAGTCGTACCCAAACGATTGGTAGCAGACAATCCCCAAATCAAAACCTTCACGCCGCCGCTTGCTATAGCGGGCTTTGATAAAACGCTGGTTTGGCATGCTCGCATTCACCAAGATCCTGCCTATCAGTGGCTGCGACAGCTAATGAAGTCGTTGTTTTAATTTAGGTTAAAAATAAGAAAAGCTACCCGAAATCTAAAATCGGGTAGCTTTTTTATGTAGCTTTATTTTTTCTGTGTCAACAACCACTCACGCGCGGGTTCGAGCAAATAAGCGTAGTCAAAGGAATACATATGCTCCGAGCCGTTTTTGCCGCTGGCTATAGCCGGTACGACAGTGTTTGGCGTAAAGCGGATAAAATTGGCGTTTTTGCCTTGTGCAAGAATTTTGCTTACTTCGCTATTTTGTTCACTTTGCGGCAGTTTGGCGGACAATTCGGTTTCAGTATAAGGCACGTTGTTTTGCTTCATTAAATCAATTACTTGTGCCATGCCTTTAGAGGCTTTTTGATCACCTGCGGAGACGGTATAGATAAATTTCGCTTTGGTGAGCGGTTTGAGTACATTGATGTCCCACTGGCTGCCGACAAACATCGATGCAGTGAACAAATCTGGTTCTATACTGTTGAGATAAAAGGAGATCATACCGCCCATTGATTGTCCAGTGGTGTACAGACGCGCTGGGTCAATCGGGTAGTTTCGTACGATGTTTTTGAACAGACGCAAAGCCATGCCTACTTCGTCTGTCGTGCTCCAATCGTCTTGTACGGCAACTTGGCTAAATGCCGGCACCAGTACGAAGGCCGGATTTTTCGCCTGTGCTTCGTCCGTTGCCCAAATAATACCGCCGTAGCCCTGCATTAACGGCGCAAGCACGCCTTTACCTGCGGTGCTGGCATCAGCGATAAACATCACCAGCGGGTAGGATTTTTTGGGATCGAGATTTTTCGGAATATATAAATTATATGCCAGCGTTTTGCCCGTTTCTTTGTCTTTAAATTCAAACTGTTGGAATTTCGGTGCGATTTGTTCGCGCAAGCTCAAAAGTTGTGAATCGTAGCTTTTATCTGCGCCGCCGTAGGCTTTGTTCCACACTGGATTTTCGGCTGAAACTTGGCACGCGGAAAGCGCTGTTACAGCGGTTAATAAAAAGGTAAATTTTTTCATGAAATGCTCCGTTATTTTGAATTAGGTTGAAAATGAGTTTGCGCGGCAACTTCGGCTTTTTGATAATACTCGTTTGCCTTCACACTGTTTTTCTCCACACCCAGCCCTTTTTCATACATGTTGCCTAAGGCGTGCAAGGCAGGGGCGGCAATCACATCGCCGCGTTTGGCAGATTGTGTATAAAATTCAAGGGCTTTAGTATAATTTTGCGGCGTGCCGATGCCGTTTTCATATAAAAATCCGAGCCAATGTTGCGAGGTGATGTCGCCTTTATCCGCCGCTTTTTGGAAATAGTCAAATGCCTTAGCAGGATCTTTTGCTACGCCTAAGCCGTTTAAGCGCATTAAGCCGAAATAGCGTGCGGCTTTCATGTGTCCGAGTTCATCAGCTTGCTCAAACAACGTCCATGCCAATGTATAATTCTGTGCTTGATATGCCGCTACGGCGTTACCCAACGCTATGTTGGCTTCCGTTTTGGAGGCCGCCGCCATTGGGGCGGATTGTTGAACCTTTGAGGCGGATTGAGTGTTATTTTGTGGCATTTGGCAAGCAGTTAAGCCGATTAAACTGACAAATAAAAGGGTATATTTCATTAATAAGAACGGTTGGAGAAATCAATATTACCTCTGACAAAACGTTAAGTTTTTAGTTCGGTATGTAAATAAAAATCTCCCCGAAAAAATGTCATTCCACACAAATCTTTTTCCAACTGTTCGGCCTCTTTAATTTATGCACAATTGCCGATATAACGGTGTTTGCGGCGATAAGCTAAGCTTATAATTGATGCAGGATCCGCTCTATTTGTTTCAGACCGTTTAATCTTGTGCTGCTTAAGCGTTGGGCAATGCCTAATTCGGAGAAATAAGCGGTTAAATCGAAATTATGTAATTGTTGTGCGTTTTTGCCGTTGATTTCTTGTAACAACAGCCAGAGCAGGCCGTTGATAATTCTCGCTTCGCTGTAGGCGTTGAAGTGAAAAGTGCGGTCGTTTTTCGGACAGAATTGAAACCAGACTTTTGCTTCGCAGCCGCTAATCAGTTGCATTTGCGCCAGTTGTTGCGGTTCGGGCTGAGGCAAATTTTTGCCTGCTTGGATAATCAAACGATAGCGTTCTTCCCACTGTGATGCCTGTTTGAGTTGTGTTTTCATACGCTTCCTAATAGATCAAGTGCGTTGTCCAGCGCTGTAAAAAACATTTCAAGGTCTTGCGGCGTATTATAAGGTGCCAGCGATAGACGCAGGGTGCCATGTTGCCCCAGACGGGTCAAATACGGCTGGGCACAGTGTTCGCCGCTGCGCAGCGCAATATGTTGTTCCGCCAGCAGAGTTGCCAAATCAGACAGGGCAACTTGTTCAATGATGAAGCTGATTATCGAGCTTGGCTGCGGCGATTCGAATAAACGACAATTCGGATAATTTTTTAACCGCACTTTTAGCTGTTCGCTTAATTGCAGGGTATGTTGTTCGGCCGCCACCAAATCCCATTGGTCCAGCCATTGCAGAACGGCGTTAAAACCGATGACTGCCGCAATATTCGGCGTGCCGGCTTCCAATCGGTAAGGCAAATCGGCAAAACTGATTGCCGATTCTGAAACCCGATCAACCATTTTCCCGCCGAATATCAGCGGTTGTAAGCGCGCCAATGAAGCCGGTTTTCCGCTCAGCACGCCTAAACCGGTCGGACCATACAGTTTATGGGCGGAAAAGGCGATAAAATCGGCGTCCAACGCTTGTAGATCAAGGGCTTGATGGCTGATAGCTTGAGCCGCATCTAACAACACCAGTGCGGCAGAATGTCGGCGGATTAAATTAATCAAACGGTCTATCGGTTGTGCGGTGCCGGTGACATTGGAAACAATATTTAATGCCACCAGCTTGGTGTGTGGATTGAGCGCTTCAAGCAGCGCCTGTTCGTCAATCAACCAGTGGTCGGTAATCGGCAGTACGGTAATTTTCGCGCCGCTTTTGCGGGCAATTGCATGCCAGCTGACAAAATTAGCGTGGTGATCCGCCTGGCTGATAATGATTTCGTCCTGCGCTGATAGTTCCGGCAGTAAGCCGTTGGCAACGATATTTATCGCTTGCGTAGTGCCGGAAGCCCAGATTACCGCTTGTTCGCTTTCAGCGTTAATCAGTTTTTTGACTCGGCTGCGAGCCTGCTCATAAAGTGCGGTCTGTTTTTCATCATATTGGCTACGGTGCACGGAACCGGACGAACGATAAAAATCCAGTGTCGCTTCAATCAGACATTGCGGTTTCAGTGCGGTTGCCGCGCTGTCCAGATAAACGGCTGCGTCTGTCTGATTTAAATAGGGAAACTGGCGGCGGAATTGTTGATAATCAAATGACATTATGTTTCTCTTTTGGCTGATGTGTGTAATTTTTTACGCCATTGGTTCGGTGCAATCGGAGCGGGCGATTGCCACAGGCCTATCCGGCGCTGCTGGGCTTGTTGTTGTGCGTGGCGGTAAGCGGGGTCGCTGACATAATGGTCATAAGCCCATGCCATGCCGAGCTGTACCATTTTTAAATTGATATTCGTTCCCTGTAAGTTATAAACGGTTGCTAAAACCCGTTGATAGCGGTCATAACCGGAAATAGACAGGCGCACGGTTTGTTTATGAATCAGTCGCCCCAGCGTCCGTCGTGATTGGCTACCGAAGGGCTGTTTTTTCTCCGGTGCGTCAATTTCCTGCAAGCGGACTTTAATCTGTTTTTTATTTTGTAGCAGACAGGTAAAGGTATCACCGTCGGCAATGGCTATCGCCAGACAGGCGATGTTGCGCTCGGCATGCGCCGGAAACGTGCCGATTAATGTTATTGAGAGCAGGAAGACGAACTTTTTTAACATTTTATTGGGATAAATTTGATCTGAAACGGCAGTATTGTACCGAAAAAATATAACAAAACTAGAAAATAAGAGTAAAATTATCCTATATTTTTTATCAGAAAAGTTGAGTGATAAGACGATGGGGCAAAAAATATTTCAATTATTACGATCTTTTGCAATTCTTTATTTGATGCTTTATTTGGGCGAATGGATTTCACATTTGATACCGGTGGGTGTACCAGGCAGTATCTGGGGCTTATTGCTGCTGTTCAGCGGTCTGGCAACGAAGATCATCCGTATGAACTGGGTCTTTTTTGGGGCGAGTTTGCTGATTCGCTATATGGCGGTGCTGTTTGTGCCGGTAAGCGTCGGGGTGATTAAATATTCCGATTTGTTAATCAGTCAGGCGAAAGCCTTGCTGATTCCTAATATTGTCAGTACTTGCGTAACCTTAGTGGTGGTTGGGCTGTTGTCTGATTATCTGTTTTCGCAGAGTTCTTTTACCGGGTTACGTAAGAAAGTGCTGAAAAAACGCGCCAAGGAGCAGGCATGATTTATCTTTATTCACTGTTAACCGTTGCGGCATTTTTTGCGGCATTGCAAATCAGCAAGGTGTTGAAATCTGTTGTACTGAACAGTTTTGTGTTAACTGTTTTAATTCTGATTATTGTATTGTTAAGCGCCGATATTCCGTATGATGATTATATGACGGGTAATATGCCGCTGAATAGTTTGCTCGGTATAAGTGTTGTCGCACTGGCGCTGCCTTTATACGAGCAGCTGCGTCAGATTAGTCAGCGCTGGAAAATCATTCTGACCGTAACCACTGCGGCGTCGTTGCTGTCAATGGCAAGCGGTGCGCTGTTGGCATGGTTATTGGGCGCGAAACCTGAAATTGTCGCTACAATTCTGCCGAAATCGGTAACGACGCCAATCGCCATGGCAGTGGCGGAAAATATCGGCGGGATTCCGTCCGTGGCTGCGGTGGGAGTGATTATTGCCGGCTTGCAGGGCTCGATGTTCGGTTATCTGGTACTAAAAAAAATCGGCTTAAAACATTCGCAGGCTATCGGTTTGTCGGTCGGTTCCGTTTCTCACGCGTTGGGTACGGTGAGTTGCATGGAGCTGGATCTGAAAGCCGGCGGTTATAGCTCGATTTCCTTAGTCTTATGCGGTATTATCAGTTCCATTCTGGCGCCTTTAATCTTTAAAGTCATGTACCTTTTTGTCGCATAATATAACATAACATGAAAAATCCAATTGATATGGTCTGGCAGGCTCGTTTTGTGGCGGATAAACCGCGCGAAAAAGATCACCGACCGCCTTTTCGCCGCGATCGCGGACGTATTTTACACAGTGCCGCTTTTCGCTGCTTGCAGGCTAAAACTCAGATTCATGCGGTGGGCGAAAATGATTTTTATCGCACCCGACTGACTCACTCCCTTGAAGTGGCACAAATCGGCAGCAGTTTGGTCTCTCAGCTGAAATTTGCTGATGCGTTCAGCGCATTTGCGCACGAAACGGATAAAACGGAACTGCAAAGACAGTTGAAATTATTATTGCCTTCCAATGACTTGATTGAAAGTCTGTGTTTTGCGCATGACATCGGGCATCCGCCTTTCGGTCACGGCGGTGAAGTGGCGCTGAATTATATGATGCGTCATCACGGCGGGTTTGAGGGTAACGGGCAGACTTTTCGCTTATTGACTCGGTTGGAACCTTATACACCGACCGCCGGCATGAATCTTACTCGTCGCACCTTGCTAGGCATTGTAAAATATCCGACGATTTTGGATGTATCTTCCCCGCAATATGCTCAGTTGCCGTCAGTTGAAAATACCGATCCCCGCTATGTCAAAATCGATGACTGGCGCCCGGGCAAAGGATTATTTCGTGATGATATCGCCATGTTTGACTGGCTGCTTGAACCCTTGTCGGAAAATGACCGCACTTTATTCGGCACATTCGCGGAAAACCGGCAGAGTGCCGCTCAAACCTTGAAAACACGTTATAAATCGCTGGATTGCAGCATTATGGAGCTGGCCGACGATATTGCTTACGGCGTGCATGATCTGGAAGATGCCATTGTCGTCGGTGTGGTAAACCGACATCAATGGCAGGAGGCGTTGATGGCGCTGAAAAATTGCCACTCTGCTTGGATTAGGGAACATGTTGATGTTATTACGCAGAAACTGTTTTCTGATCTTCATTATGAGCGTAAAAACGCCATCGGTGCATTAGTCAATTATTTTATCACCCATGTGCGCTGGAAAGTCACAGCGGATTTTTCCGAGCCTTTGCTGCGCTATAATGCCGAATTGCCGGACGAAGTGATTGCCGTATTACATGTGTTTAAAAAATTCGTCTGGAAGTATGTGATCAGAGATGTGGAAACCCAGCGAATTGAGTATAAAGGTCAGCGCATTTTAACCGAGCTGTTTCAGATTTTCGAAAGTGATCCGCTGCGCTTATTGCCGCGCAACACGGCAAACCGTTGGCTCAATGCCGCGGAGGAATATAAAAAACGAATGATCTGCGATTATATCGCCGGAATGTCCGATGCTTACGCGTTAAAAGTTTATCAGCAGCTTTAAGCCACCGGACGGGTAAAACGGCTACTCCATTAAACCGGAATCGAAGAAAAAAACACCAGCAAAATAGGCGGCACAATGTTGGTGATAAAGCCGAAACTGATCGCCAGCGGAACCACTTCAATTCCGCCAGCGCGCTGAATAATCGGCAGCGTGCAATCCAGCGCCGTCGCACCGGCGATACCGACGGCGGTAGAGCGGTGATTAAACATAAAAAACGGGATAATAAAAAGACTGAGAATTTCCCGTGACAGATCATTGAAAAAGGCAATACTGCCGAATACGGCACCCCAAGCATCGTTGATAATTACGCTGGATAATGAATACCAGCCGAAGCCGGAAGCGATTGCCAGTCCCTGAGTGAGCGGCAGATTCAACGCATACGCCGCGATAATCCCGCCCAGCAGTGAGGTGAGAATAAAGATTATGCCGGTATAAATACCGCGCTTATTAAACAGCACTTCACGCAGAGAAATACCGTTATTACGCAACTGAATACCAACAAAAAAGATCAGCGCGATCAAAACATAAGTGCTGGTACCGAAGGGTAGCGCAATCCACGCTTTGCCCAACAATCCTGCCAGAAAACCGAAAAATACCATTGAACAAAGCATAAAACTGTCCAACAGCATTCGCCGGCGAGGCGGCATTTCCGAACCCCGACGTTTCAACGGGCTGGGGAAAATTCGGTCATAGGCGAGCAGACCGGCAATATTACAGCTTTGAATAATCACGGCAAAGGTTAAGGCGGAGAAGGCGATCCGCGGGAGTTGGTTGGCAAGATCGTCCATCTGCCCTAAGGCGAATCCCATCACGAACAAAATAATATACAGCAACAGCATCACCGCTTGATTAACGCGGTGCAGCAGAGCGGAATTCGTGGTTTTGATTAAGTAGCCCGCAAACATCGGGCCTAAGACAATCAGTAATCCTTCGTACATAATATTATTTACAATGAAAGTGTTAGGGGGTGTCGATTATTGTGTGCTATTTTACGTTACCGTGGCAGGAAACACAAAGAGGGGCTTATGTATTTACGACGGTTGGAGATAATGGGCTTTCGCGGCATCAACCGCTTATCGTTCAAACTTTATCCGAATATGGTGTTGATCGGCGAGAATGCGTGGGGTAAATCCAGCTTACTGGCGGCGCTCAGTCTGATTTTTAACACCGACAAAACCTTGTATCGCTTTACGCCAGCGGATTTTTATCTCGCCGATGATAAAAACGAACAAACCAACGAAATTACCCTGTTATTTACCTTTTGCGAGCAAAAAACGGCGGAGCGATCTTTGCCCGCAAATATTGATTATCAATCCTTATTTGTGTCCCATGATGACGGCTATGCGCGACTTTATTTTCAGGTTACGGGCGGCTTTCACGACAATCAGGTGGTCACGGATTATGCCTTTTTGGATCGGGAAGGCAAAAAGATTTCGTTAGAAAACAACGAACAAATCGCCTTATCTTTAATCGCTCGTCATCCGGTTTACCGTTTTCGCGATGCGCGTTTGAATCGGCATAAACCCGTAGTATCGAATCCCGTCTCGCTCACCCGGTACGGTGCGACGCAGGACGCGCAGTTGAACAAAGAAATTCAATCAGTCGGTTTGTTGCTGCAATATTATTTTCTGCACCGTCATGACCGTGCCGATTTAACCCGCGATGTGACCGCACTTTGGAACGATGCCAAAGCGCTTTGTTTGAAGCTGCGGCAGGACAAAACCCGCACCGTACAGAAACAGTTGTTTCGCTATTTGGCATCGCTTTTTATTACCTCTGAGCAAGCACCGCTGAGTCAATTTATCCGCCCGATTATTTTATTTGAAGCGCCGGAATCGCGCCTGCATCCGCGCATGGTGGCAATTGCTTGGGAATTGGTCAGTTATTTGCCGATGCAGCGGATTACCACAACGAATTCCGTCGAGCTGATTTCTCAGGTGGAATTGCGTTCTATTTGTCGTTTGAACCGAACGGTGGATCGCACCAAAGCCTTTCAGCTGACTTCGAAAACCTTAGGTAAGGAAGATTTGCGTCGCCTGACTTTTCATATTCACCATAATCGCAGTCTGGCGCTGTTTTCCCGTTTGTGGCTGCTGGTGGAAGGGGAAACGGAAGTCTGGATTTTAACCGAACTTGCCGCATTAATGGGCATCGATTTGGCAATGGAAGGTATTCGCATTGTGGAATTTGCCCAGTGCGGTTTACGCCCGTTGCTGAAATATGTTAAAGCGATGGGCATTGAATGGTATGTGTTGACCGACGGCGATGAAGCGGGGCGCAAATACGCCGAATCGGCGCACAATATGCTGGATGATAATGACAACGGCGGCAGCCGAATCACCGTGTTGCCGAAACGCGATATAGAACATTTTTTCTATTATGCCGGATTTGAATCGGTGTTTATTCGTCTGGCGCACTGGCAAACTTCGGCGCAGCATCATTATCCGGTTACAAGAATTATTCAGCGTGCGATTCAGCGCACTTCCAAGCCGGATCTTGCCATCGCGTTGGCGGCGGAAATCGAAAAACGTGGTAGCCAGTCCATTCCGCTGGAATTTAAACGATTGTTCTCCAAAGTGCTGACGCTGGCTCGCGAATAACTGTTTATTTATACAGTTTATTGTGCTAAAGTGCGGTTAAAAATTTCACTGTTTTTAACCGCACTTTTTATGAGCCCGACCACACGCAAAATTATTCACATTGATATGGACTGCTTTTATGCCTCCATCGAAATGCGCGATAACCCTGATTTGCAGGCAAAACCGGTGGCAGTTGGGGGCGAGTCGCGCCAGCGCGGTGTATTAAGCACCTGTAATTATATTGCCCGCCGCTTCGGTTTGCACAGCGCCATGCCGACGGCACAGGCGCTGAAACTGTGTCCTGAGCTGGTATTGTTGCCGGTGAATATGCCGTTATATAAGCAGGTTTCACAGCAAATTCAGCAGATCTTTTTGCGTTATACGGATCGGGTCGAACCCCTTTCTTTAGACGAAGCCTACTTAGATGTGACCGATTGCCGGCAATGTTGCGGTTCCGCCACTTGGATTGCGCAGGCGATCCGACAGGCAATTTTTGATGAAGTGGGTTTAACCGCATCCGCCGGTATCGCGCCGTTAAAGTTTCTGGCGAAAATCGCTTCTGATCAGAATAAACCGAACGGTCAGTGTGTAATTAAACCGGAAGAGGTGGCGGCATTTGTGCGTGCTTTAGCTTTGTACAAAATTCCCGGCGTGGGAAAAGTAACTTCCCGGCGTCTGGCGCAGCTAGGTTTGCAAACCTGCGCCGATGTACAGCGGTTTGATTTAAACATGTTATTGCATCAATTCGGCAAAATGGGACAGCGTATTTGGGCTTTCAGCCACGGCATTGACGAGCGGGAAGTGCAGCCGCATCGGGTGCGCAAATCCGTTGGCGTGGAAACCACGTTAACGGAAAATATTTCGCATATTCACGACGGAGTCCGCATCCTGGAACGATTATATCCGATGTTATTGGCGCGCATACAGCATGCCTGCCCACAATTGCCGTTATCCGAATTTAGAAAAATCGGGGTGAAACTGAAATTTGCCGATTTTCAGGTCACGACGCTGGAAAAAAGTGCGGTGGAATTTAAGCAAGAAAATTTTATCGCGTTATTGCACCAAATCTGGCAACGCGGCCAGGGGCGGCAGGTACGTTTAATCGGTTTGCATGCGAATGTGCCGGAGGAAAAAAGCTTGACGCAGATGAGTTTGTGGTAAATTTTTTCTATTGCCCCTTGAATTTAACAAATTTATAACTATTATTAACAACGATTTACACTCTACCTTTATTTATCAGCGAGGAACTTTCTATGATGAGAATTTTGCTATTTTTAGCAACCAATATGGCGGTTTTAGTCGTTTTTAATATTATTTTAAGTCTGACCGGTATTCAGTCGCAGGATGCGGCAGGTTTGCTGATTATGGCGGCGCTGTTCGGTTTTTCCGGTTCGTTAATTTCATTGTTTTTATCTAAATCCATGGCGCTGCGTGCGGTGAACGGACAAGTTATCGAACAACCACGCAGCGAACAGGAACGCTGGCTGTTGGAAACCGTGCGTGCGCAGGCAAAAGCGGCACAATTGCCGATGCCGGAGGTGGCGATTTACCATTCTGCCGATGTCAACGCCTTTGCTACCGGCGCAAGTAAAAAGAATTCGCTGGTGGCGGTGAGTACCGGGTTGTTAAACGCCATGACCAAAGACGAAGCGGAAGCGGTGTTGGCGCACGAAATGAGCCATATCAAAAACGGTGATATGGTGACCATGACCTTGTTGCAGGGCGTGTTAAATACCTTTGTGATTTTTATTTCCCGCATGATTGCCAAAGTGGCGGCCAGCAATCGTGATGGCGAAACCAGTCAAGGCATGTATTTCATGATTTCTATGGTGTTGGAGCTGGTATTCGGCTTTCTTGCCAGCATTATCGCCATGTGGTTTTCTCGTTATCGCGAATTTCGCGCAGATGCGGGGTCGGCAAGTTTAGTGGGCAAACAGAAAATGATTGCTGCCTTGCAGCGTTTGCAGCAGATTCACGAACCGCAGGAAATGGAAGGTCAGTTGGCGGCATTTGCCATTAACGGCAAAACCGGCGGTTTA
Source organism: Haemophilus massiliensis (assembly GCA_000752995.2). Taxonomy (GTDB): domain Bacteria; phylum Pseudomonadota; class Gammaproteobacteria; order Enterobacterales; family Pasteurellaceae; genus Necropsobacter; species Necropsobacter massiliensis_B. The sequence goes on from LM994636.1 coordinate 897,181, forward strand.
AGCGCACTGTTTTTAAGCCATCCGCCGCTGGAAAAACGGATTGAAGCGTTAAAGAATTTAGACAGTTTTAAATAATGCCGGAATAGCGGATAATGTGAGGACGTCGGGTTGACGTCCTTAATTTTTTATTCATTTGGAGTTATTGATGGAGCATCGTCTGGAAGACATTATTGCCATTTTTAATCAGTGTTTTGAACGGGAATATAATACCCGATTGGTGAAAGGCGGCGAAGAACCGCTGTATGTACCGGCAAATGCCGACTGTCCGTATAATGCCATTTATTTTGCACGCGGTTTTTATAGCAGCGCCCTGCACGAGATCGCCCATTGGCTGGTGGCGGGAAAAGAGCGGCGCAAGCTGGAGGATTTCGGTTATTGGTATGAACCGGACGGGCGCTCGGCGGCGCGTCAACGTGAATTTGAAAAGGTGGAAATCAAACCGCAGGCGATCGAATGGATTTTGGCGACGGCCGCCGGTTTTCGTTATATCGCCAGTGCGGATAATTTAAACGGTGATCCGGGGGATATTCAGCCGTTTAAACAAGCGGTATATGCACAAGTAGCAGCCTACGCGCAAAAAGGGCTGCCGAAGCGCGCGGAAACGCTGCGTAAAGCGTTGGCGGCATTTTATGCCACACCTGACGGTATTGATTTAACCCGCTTTGACATCAGTAAAATTTAATTGAGAACAGTATGTTTGCATTAGAAATCAAAGGATTAACTAAAGAATATAAAAATGGAGTCAAAGCGTTGCACGGTATCGATTTAACCGTACAAGCGGGCGATTTTTACGCCTTATTGGGGCATAACGGTGCGGGAAAATCCACCACAATCGGAATTATCTGCTCACTGGTGAATAAAACGGCTGGCAGCGTGCGGGTGTTTGGCGATGATCTGGATAAAGATCTCAGCCGTTTAAAGCAGCATATCGGTTTAGTGCCGCAGGAATTTAATTTTAATCAGTTCGAAAAAGTGATTGATATTTTGGTTAATCAGGCGGGATATTACGGTATCGCACGTAAAACGGCGTTGGCGCGGGCGGAAGTTTGGCTGAAAAAACTGGATTTATGGGATAAACGGCATCAACAATCTCGCCGCTTATCCGGCGGCATGAAGCGCCGTTTAATGATCGCGCGTGCGTTAATGCACCATCCGAAACTGTTGATTTTAGACGAACCGACCGCCGGGGTGGATATTGAATTGCGCCGGGCCATGTGGTCGTTTCTGCGCGAACTAAACCTACAGGGCACCACCATTATTCTGACCACTCATTATTTGGAGGAAGCGGAAATGCTGTGCCGTAATATCGGCATTATCCAGCAAGGGCGCTTGGTGGTGGATATGCCGATGAAAGATCTGCTGGCGAAGTTGGAAACTGAAACCTTTATTCTTGATCTGGCGATGAAAAGCCCGATTCCTCACATTCAACATTATCGTCTGGATTATGTGGATGCCAATACCATTGAAGTGGAAGTGCGCCGTGAACAGGGCTTGAATCAGTTATTCGCTCAGCTTACCGAACAAGGTGTTAAAGTCTTGAGCATGCGCAATAAAGCGAATCGGTTAGAAGAACTATTTGTTTCTATGGCGCTGAATAAGCCTCATGAAGACGGACAGGGAGCTTAATATGACACAATCTTGGGTCGCCTTTATCACGATTTTAACCAAAGAAATCCGTCGCTTTACCCGCATTTGGGTGCAAACACTGGTACCGCCGGTGATTACCATGACCTTATATTTTGTGATTTTCGGACAGTTAATCGGCAGCCGTATCGGCGAAATGAGCGGTTTCAGCTATATGCAGTTTATTGTTCCGGGGCTGATTATGATGTCGTCGCTGACCAATGCGTTCGCCAATGTGGCTTCCTCTTTTTACAGCACCAAATTTGCCCGTAATGTGGAGGAATTGCTGATTTCGCCCACCTCACCGCATATTATTATTCTCGGCTATATGGCGGGTGGAATGGCGCGCGGAATCGGTGTCGGAATATTGGTGACGATGGTGTCACTGTTTTTCGTTTCTTTTGACATTCATTCCTGGTGGGTCATTGCGATCACTTTATTGTTGACTACCGCAGCATTCTCGCTGGGCGGGCTGATTAACGCCGTGTTTGCCCGTTCTTTTGACGACATTAGTATTATTCCCACTTTCGTGTTGACTCCGTTGACCTATCTGGGCGGTGTGTTTTATTCCATTTCATTGCTGCCACCGTTCTGGCAGGCAGTATCCAAACTGAACCCGATTGTTTATATGATCAACGGCTTCCGTTACGGTTTTCTCGGCATCAGCGATGTCGGACTGGCTTATACTTTCAGTGTATTGGCATTATTTATCAGTGCACTGTATGCAGTGGCTTTTTATTTGATTAATCGAGGTGTCGGGTTAAGAAGCTAACAAAAGTGCGGTGGAAATTTTTTATTTTTTCACCGCTCTTTTCTGACTGCTTGACGCAAACCGAGACGGATAATTATACGTCGTAAGTTCCCATCACCACCGCCTGATCCAAAATATGCCCCTGCATGGCAAAATGCAGATCATTAAAGCGAAATCCCGTAGCTAAATTGAGTTTGCAGTCCAACGCATATACGATTAATTCGTAACGGTGCCGACAATTCGGCGGCGCCATACCGCCGTAGCTGGAGGCTTCCTGAATATCGAATTTACCCAGTACACTCGCCCAACTGTTGGCACCCTGAACATAATCGGTGGCATGCAGGCTTTCGTTTTCCGCAACCGAGTGGCGTTCCAAATTGGAGATCAGCCAATGGATCCAAACAAAACCGCTGGCGGTAATGGCATCCTTATCTTCCAATACGACGGCAAAGGATTTTGTGGCGGCAGGCGCATTTTGTATTTCAAACGGAATTGAGTAAGTCGGCATGCCGTTCGGACTGAATTGCGTACCGCGTTTACCGTATTTATCTGCAAAAACACCCTGTTGAATGGCTGAAGTGGTAACTTGCATAGGCGCTCCTTTTTCGTTGAATGTGTTGAGGTGTATCCCTGAACGGTTTGAGTATAGCATAAAATCCCGAGATTATCGGGCATCAAATAATGCGGCGATTTAACAAATTTAACCTTAAATTCACATAACGTAACGAAAAACATCAAGCAAATCGTATTTGTTTGAATAGGATCACATTAAAAATTATAGGGTTTCATTACAATCAAACAAGAATTTAGTTCACCGCGGAGAAGAAATGTATGAATATCGCCCAGTGTTGGCAGGCAATGAAAATCGTGCGTAATCGAAATGTATTGTTTTTCATTTTTTCTTTTATTTTTGCTTTGGTGATGACCCTGCTGTTTTCTGACGAGAGCTTTTCTCAAATTCAAAATTATGTACTGTTTTTATTATTTTTCGCTATTTGTTTGTGGGTAACGGAAGCCATTCCGCCGTTTTCCGTCAGCATTCTGATTGTCGGTTTTCTGGTGTTGGTGATGGGGAAAAGCGAGGCTTATGATGCCTTTCAATATCTGCAAACCTGGTCGGACAGCGTTATTTGGTTGTTTTTGGGCGGTTTTTTTCTGGCAGAAGGCATGAAAAAGACCAAACTGGATTTACGTTTGCTGAAAATCGTTTTACCGAAATTCGGCGCCGAACCGGCTCGTGTATTGTGGGGGTTAATGCTGGTTACTGCGCTGATGTCTATGCTGATGAGCAATACTGCCACCACGGCGATGATGATTGCCACTATCAGCCCGTTGTTTACTCGGTTGGATAAAAGTTCAAACCTGTCCAAAGCGTTATTGCTGGGAATTCCGGCGGCGGCATCGGTCGGCGGTATGGGCACGATTATCGGTTCGGCGCCGAATGCGATTGCCGTCGGTGCGCTGGAAAAACTGGGTTATCCGATTTCATTTTTAGAATGGATGCTGGTCGGCACGCCGTTGGCATTGGTGTTGTTGCTGATTTTCTGGTGGGCATTAGTGAAAAAATATCAGGTAAACCGGGAGGCGTCGCTGAATTTCGATTTTCTGCGTGAAACGGCAGCGGTACAATTCAATCGGGTGGAACGCCTGCAAAAAATTGTGGTGTTGATTGTATTGGCGGTGACATTATTTTGCTGGTTGACCTCTAAATGGATCGGCATTCCGGTGGCCGCCGCATCGGGGATTCCGATTGTCTGCCTGACCGTTACCGGCGTACTGGATGCCAATGATATTCGCCGGCTGCCTTGGGATACCCTAATGCTGGTAGCCGGCGGTTTGGCGTTGGGCTTGGCAATTGAGGAACAACGTATCGCCGCGCATTTTGTAGAACAAATCAGCCATATTCAGGTTAGTTTCATCACCTTGCTGATTTTGTTCGGCTTTATTACGGTAGTGTTATCCAATTTTATGAGCAATACCGCAGCAACCACCATTTTAATTCCGATGGGGGTGTCGTTATTAGCGATGGTCGGTGGCGGTGCGGCATTGAATGCGCTGATTCTGCCGTTGGTTATCGGGCTAAGCGCTTCCTGCGCATTGTTTTTGCCGGTGTCAACGCCGCCTAATGCCATTGCGTTCAGCACCGGATTAATTAAGCAATCCGAATTTCGGCTTGGCGGTGTGATTATTGGATTTTTCGGACCGGCGCTAAGTATTATCTGGGTGTTGTTGCTAATCAACTTATTTTATTAGCGGATTCTTCTCTAAAACGAACCGCACTTTAGCGCCTGTTGTTCGGCTAAAGTGCGGTTGTTTTTTTCGATTTTTTTATTTATGCGCCTAATTCAGCACGCAGTTTTTTCGTCACCTCGACCATTACTTGCAGCTGTGCGATGGTTTCCGGCCAGCCGCGAGTTTTCAAACCGCAATCCGGATTGACCCATAAGCGTTCTTTCGGCACCACTTTCAACGCTTTACGTAACAGATGCTCGATTTCTTCCGCTTTCGGTACGCGCGGGCTGTGAATATCGTACACGCCCGGTCCGATGTCATTCGGATATTTAAAATCGGCAAAAGCTGTCAACAATTCCATATCCGAACGTGAGGTTTCAATGGTGATCACGTCCGCATCCAGCGCAGCGATTGCCGGCAGAATGTCATTAAATTCGGAATAACACATGTGCGTATGAATTTGCGTGTCATCCTGTACGCCCATGTAGCTTAAGCGAAACGCCTCGCCCGCCCATTGCAGATAGGCATCCCAATCAGCGCGTTTTAACGGTAAACCCTCGCGGATTGCCGGTTCGTCGATTTGGATCACCTTGATGCCGGCTTTTTCCAAATCCAATACTTCATCGGACAGTGCCACACCGATTTGTTTACAAACGGTTGCGCGCGGAATATCGTTGCGCACGAAAGACCATTGTAAAATAGTCACCGGACCGGTCAGCATACCTTTCATAACTTTTTTGGTTAAACTTTGTGCGTAGGTTGACCAGCGTACCGTCATCGGTTGCGGACGGACAACATCACCGTAGATAACCGGCGGTTTCACGCAGCGGGAACCGTAGCTTTGCACCCAGCCGAATTTAGTGAAGGCAAAACCGTCTAACAGCTCACCAAAATATTCCACCATATCGTTACGTTCCGCTTCGCCGTGCACCAGCACATCCAGATCCAGTTCTTCCTGACGGCGCACCACATATTCGATTTCTTTTTTCATCGCTGCTTCATAATCCGCAAGGCTGAGTGTGCCTTTCTTGAATTGCGCGCGCGCTTGGCGAATTTCGCTGGTCTGCGGGAAAGAACCGATATTGGTGGTTGGCAGCAACGGTAATTTTAACCACGCATTTTGTTTTTTGATGCGTTCAGCGAACGGCGATCGGCGTTGATCCGCGCCTGCCGGCAAATCGGCTAAACGCTGCGCCACCTGCGGACGGTGAATTTCTTGACTGTTCGCTCGAGCTTCCGCTGCCGCCTGACTGGCATCCAGCTCAGTTTGTACCGCATTGCGCCCTTGTTCGAGTGCGGTCTTAATAACACGTAGTTCTTGAATTTTTTGCAGCGTAAATGCCAGCCACTGATATANTTGTCTGCCTGACCGTTACCGGCGTACTGGATGCCAATGATATTCGCCGGCTGCCTTGGGATACCCTAATGCTGGTAGCCGGCGGTTTGGCGTTGGGCTTGGCAATTGAGGAACAACGTATCGCCGCGCATTTTGTAGAACAAATCAGCCATATTCAGGTTAGTTTCATCACCTTGCTGATTTTGTTCGGCTTTATTACGGTAGTGTTATCCAATTTTATGAGCAATACCGCAGCAACCACCATTTTAATTCCGATGGGGGTGTCGTTATTAGCGATGGTCGGTGGCGGTGCGGCATTGAATGCGCTGATTCTGCCGTTGGTTATCGGGCTAAGCGCTTCCTGCGCATTGTTTTTGCCGGTGTCAACGCCGCCTAATGCCATTGCGTTCAGCACCGGATTAATTAAGCAATCCGAATTTCGGCTTGGCGGTGTGATTATTGGATTTTTCGGACCGGCGCTAAGTATTATCTGGGTGTTGTTGCTAATCAACTTATTTTATTAGCGGATTCTTCTCTAAAACGAACCGCACTTTAGCGCCTGTTGTTCGGCTAAAGTGCGGTTGTTTTTTTCGATTTTTTTATTTATGCGCCTAATTCAGCACGCAGTTTTTTCGTCACCTCGACCATTACTTGCAGCTGTGCGATGGTTTCCGGCCAGCCGCGAGTTTTCAAACCGCAATCCGGATTGACCCATAAGCGTTCTTTCGGCACCACTTTCAACGCTTTACGTAACAGATGCTCGATTTCTTCCGCTTTCGGTACGCGCGGGCTGTGAATATCGTACACGCCCGGTCCGATGTCATTCGGATATTTAAAATCGGCAAAAGCTGTCAACAATTCCATATCCGAACGTGAGGTTTCAATGGTGATCACGTCCGCATCCAGCGCAGCGATTGCCGGCAGAATGTCATTAAATTCGGAATAACACATGTGCGTATGAATTTGCGTGTCATCCTGTACGCCCATGTAGCTTAAGCGAAACGCCTCGCCCGCCCATTGCAGATAGGCATCCCAATCAGCGCGTTTTAACGGTAAACCCTCGCGGATTGCCGGTTCGTCGATTTGGATCACCTTGATGCCGGCTTTTTCCAAATCCAATACTTCATCGGACAGTGCCACACCGATTTGTTTACAAACGGTTGCGCGCGGAATATCGTTGCGCACGAAAGACCATTGTAAAATAGTCACCGGACCGGTCAGCATACCTTTCATAACTTTTTTGGTTAAACTTTGTGCGTAGGTTGACCAGCGTACCGTCATCGGTTGCGGACGGACAACATCACCGTAGATAACCGGCGGTTTCACGCAGCGGGAACCGTAGCTTTGCACCCAGCCGAATTTAGTGAAGGCAAAACCGTCTAACAGCTCACCAAAATATTCCACCATATCGTTACGTTCCGCTTCGCCGTGCACCAGCACATCCAGATCCAGTTCTTCCTGACGGCGCACCACATATTCGATTTCTTTTTTCATCGCTGCTTCATAATCCGCAAGGCTGAGTGTGCCTTTCTTGAATTGCGCGCGCGCTTGGCGAATTTCGCTGGTCTGCGGGAAAGAACCGATATTGGTGGTTGGCAGCAACGGTAATTTTAACCACGCATTTTGTTTTTTGATGCGTTCAGCGAACGGCGATCGGCGTTGATCCGCGCCTGCCGGCAAATCGGCTAAACGCTGCGCCACCTGCGGACGGTGAATTTCTTGACTGTTCGCTCGAGCTTCCGCTGCCGCCTGACTGGCATCCAGCTCAGTTTGTACCGCATTGCGCCCTTGTTCGAGTGCGGTCTTAATAACACGTAGTTCTTGAATTTTTTGCAGCGTAAATGCCAGCCACTGATATAATTCAGGCTTATTTTGCTGTAACTGCGTTTCGACGGATAAATCATACGGCGTATGCAGCAGTGAGCAGCTCGGTGCGATCCATAAGCGCTCACCGAATGTGGCTTTCAATGGCTCAAGGACATCTAACACCCGATTCAGATTTGCACGCCAGATATTGCGACCGTCAATCATCCCGGCGGATAACACTTTATCGTAGTCGGCGAAGGCGGCAAGCTGTTCCGGCGCACGTACCAAATCAATATGTAAACCGTCGACCGGCAGGCTTTTTAACAGTGCGGCGTGCTCCGCCACGGAGCCGAAATAGGTGGCAAGCAACAGTTTCGCGTTAACACGGGCAAGCACCGTATATACTTCATTATAAGCCGCCACCCAGTCAGCCGGCAGATCCACCGCAAGTGCTGGTTCGTCGATTTGAATCCATTCCACGCCTTCGGCGGCAAGCGCATTGAGAATCTCCACATAGACCGGCACCAGTTTATGTAATAAATCCAAACGGTTAAATACCTGACCTTTTTCTTTGCCCAGAAATAGGAAAGTCAGCGGACCGACAATGGTCGGTTTTACGTTTAATCCCAAGGCTTTTGCTTCGCGAATTTGCTGCACATAATGGGACGGATTAGCGTTAAACTCAGTATTTTGAGTAAATTCCGGCACAAGATAATGATAGTTGGTATCAAACCATTTGGTCATTTCAATGGCGAACTGTTCTTTATTGCCGCGTGCCAGCTCGAAATATTGCGCCAGCGTCAGATTCCGACTGTCGAACCCGAAGCGCGCCGGAATGGCACCGGTGGCGACTTGAAGATCTAAAATATGATCGTAAAAGGTGAAATCCGCGACCGCCACATAGTCGGCATTCGCTGCTGCTTGATGTTTCCAGTTGATTTCACGCAGCGCTTTGGCAATATCCAATAAATCCTGCTCGGCGATTTCACCGCGCCAGTAACGCTCTTGGGCGAATTTAAGTTCACGTTTAGCGCCTACGCGCGGAAAACCGGATAAATGCAATATTGTCATATTCTGCTCCTGTATGAATTATAAACCGTTTTAGTTAAATAGACGTCTAAACGTCTTTCTTACGGTTTATAATGCCGAAACCCGGAATATTATGCAATATCATAATTTTCACAAATTACATGAATGAAATTAATAAACGAAATGGAAGAATAGAACTAGACCTGGCGATTTTGATAAAAACACTGAAAAAAACAACCGCACTTTGCGCTGTTGTCGTGCGAAAGTGCGGTCGTAAATTAAGACGTTTTGCCGATTATTGGGTGGCTTGAATGGCGGTCAGCGCGATGGTGTAAACGATGTCATCCACTAAGGCGCCGCGCGACAAGTCATTGACCGGTTTGCGCATACCTTGCAGCATTGGACCGATAGAAACCAGATCCGCAGAGCGCTGTACCGCCTTATAGGTGGTGTTGCCGGTGTTCAGATCCGGGAAGATGAACACGGTGGCTTTACCGGCGACCGGTGAATTCGGCGCTTTGGAACGTGCGACATCTTCCATTACCGCCGCGTCATACTGCAATGGACCGTCAATAATCAGATCCGGGCGTTTTTCCTGTGCGATGCGAGTCGCCTCTTTCACTTTTTCCACATCGACACCGCTGCCGGAAGAGCCGGTGGAGTAGGAGATCATCGCCACTTTCGGATCAATGCCAAAGGCTTTGGCTGAATCGGCTGATTGGATTGCGATTTCCGCCAGCTGTTCTGCCGTCGGATCCGGGTTGACCGCACAGTCGCCGTAAACCAGTACCTGATCCGGCAACAACATGAAGAAAATAGAAGAAATAATCGAATTGCCCGGTGCGGTTTTGATAATCTGCATCGGCGGACGAATGGTGTTGGCAGTGGTGTGTACTGCGCCGGAGACCAGACCGTCCACTTCGCCGGCTTCCAGCATCATCGTGCCGAGCACTACGGTATCTTCCAATTGTTCACGCGCAGATTGTTCGGTCATGCCTTTGTTTTTACGCAGTTCGACCAAACGCGCTACATAGTTTTCACGCACACTTGCCGGATCAATCACGGTAATACCCGCGCCTAATTTAACGCCTTGAGCGTCGGCAACCCGTTTCACATCAGCCGGATTAGCTAACAGTACACATTCGGCGATACCGCGTTCGGCACAAAGGGAAGCGGCTTTAATCGTACGCGGTTCATCGCCTTCCGGCAGCACAATGCGTTTTTTCGCTTCGCGTGCCAGTTCGGTCAACTGTAAGCGGAATGCCGGCGGAGACAGGCGATGCACACGGGAAGATTCCGCTACGATATAATTGATGAACTCGGCATCAAATTGGGTTGCCGTATATTTTTTAATGTTTTCGATCCGGTCCTTATCGTCAACCGGCACTTCAAGGTTGAAACTTTGTAAAGTTAATGCAGTTTGCCAAGTGTTACCTTCAATACGGAAAATCGGCAAGCCGGATTTTTCAAAAGACGGCAGACATAATTTTTTAATTTGGCTATCGATTTTATATCCGCCGGTTAACAATATTCCACCCAGCGCAATGCCGTTGCTGGCCGCTAATGCCGCTGCAACCAAGACGTCGGGACGATCCGCTGAAGTCACCAACAGGCTGCCGGTACGGAAATGTTCGACCATGTTGGTTAGGGTTCTGGCGCAGAATGTAATGCTGCGGATTCGGCGGGTTTTAATTTCTCCTTCGTTAATAATTGCCGCACCTAAATGATTAACCAGATCAATTACTCGAGTCGCGATGAGTTCGGCGTTCCAAGGAATGCATGCCAATACTTTGATTGGGCTGGTTTCAAAGAGTTTATATACTTCGGAGGCGTTGTTGTGGCTGTGTTGATAAGCGTCGAAAATTTCGTTTAAATCCGGGCGGGTACGACCGGTGTCATCAATCGGAGCGTTAAATTTATTGATCACAACGCCCAGTAGATTCGGATTGTGACGTCCGCCGAATTGGGAGGCCGCCGCTTCTACGCGCTCTTTCAGTTCCGCCGGTGTTTCCGTTGCGGGTGCGGCAACCAGGATTATTTCCGCATCAAGAGCCTGTGCAATTTCGTAGTTGATGCTGCTGGCGTAAGCATGTTTACGGGTTGGAATTAGCCCTTCTACGATAATGATTTCATTGTCTTTGCTAAGACGTTGATGATTTTCAACGATTTTTTCCAACAGTACGTTGGATTGATTCTGACCGATTAAACTTTCCGCCACACTTAACATAAACGGTTCGGCTGTTTCCAGCGTCGTGCTGGTACGAATTATTGACGTCGTGCGGTCGATTTTATCTTCATCGGTATTCGGTTGGGAAATCGGTTTCATAAAACCGATTTTAGCGCCTTTTTCTTCCAGCGCACGGATTAAACCGAGGCTAACGCTGGTTAGACCGACGCCGGCGCTAATCGGAATAAGAATAATGGTACGTGACATAGTAATCCTTAATAATCTGTTTCTTAAAAAGAAACTGCCGAGAATGTCGGCAGTTTGTCAATGATGTTAGATACAAAGACGGGCTGTATCCTGTGCGATGACTAATTCTTCATTAGTCGGAATAACCATCGCGATCGGCGTATTGTCTGTAGTGATCACGCCTTCATTGCCGAAACGTGCGGCAAGATTTTTTTCCGTATCCAGCTGATATCCGAACAATTTCAAATGCTGTAAGGTGATTTCGCGAACATGGGCAGAATTCTCACCGATACCGCCGGTGAACACAATGGCATCCAAGCGTTCGCCGATAACCGCCATGTAAGAACCGATATACTTAGCCAGACGATAACAGAACACATCCAGTGCGCGTTTAGCCGGTACTTCTTTTTCATAATTGTCTTCCGCATAACGGCAGTCGCTGGTAACTTCGGTTAAACCAAGTAAACCGGATTTTTTGGTCAGCAGAATGTTGATGTCTTCAACCGACATGCCCAGATTGTCGTGCAGATAGAAGATGATCGCCGGATCCAAATCGCCGGAGCGGGTACCCATTACCAGCCCTTCCAGCGGTGTCAGCCCCATGGATGTATCGATACATTTACCGTGGCGAACGGCGGCAACCGACGCGCCGTTGCCTAAGTGACAGGTGATCACGTTGACTTTATCTTCCGGTACGTTCAAGCGTTGTGCGGCTTGACGGCTGACATAGAAATGGCTGGTACCGTGCGCGCCGTAGCGACGGATTGCGTGCTCTTTGTAAAGGGAATACGGTAGCGCGTAAAGATAGGCCTCTTCTGGCATGGTGGTGTGGAACGCGGTATCAAATACCACCACATTTTTTTCTTTTAAGTGCGGGAACATTTTAAAGGCTTCTTTGATCCCGATTAAGTGTGCCGGATTATGCAGCGGCGCAAATTGAATTGCGTCTTCGATACCTTTAATCACTTCATCGGTAATAATCACCGAAGAAGTGAATTTTTCCCCGCCGTGTACGATGCGGTGACCGATCGCCACAACCTCATCTTTTAAGGACGGATCCAAAGAGAAGATATTGTTCACGATAAATGCAAGGGCTTCGCTGTGTGCCGCACCTGCGCCTAAATCCGCATTGCCTTTTTCGCCATGTAATTTCCATTTGATTCGTGCTTCCGGCAAATTGAATGCTTCCGCCAAACCGGACAATTTTTCTTCACCGGATACTGGATCTAAAATGGAAAATTTCAATGAGGAGCTGCCGCAGTTAAGCACTAGGACTAATTTTTGTGACATAAATAACCTATTTTTTGATTTGAGTTAAAAGAAATTGACCCAAATATTGAGCCAGACACATAAAAGTCGTGATTGTGCAATAGGATACACCTTTCGGCGGGTAAAATAAATTCTGAACGTTAAAAAATGCAATTTTTCTCGGAAAATGATTAAAATTTAACATGCCGGAATAAAAATTTGCATAGGGATTTTATGTTAGAATAACTGCCGGCCGAATTGAGCATTTAACAAATTACGGTGATATAAAGATTATGCGTATCTATTCCATTTTTAAACAGGGGCAGCGCTATTTACGCAGCTGGCCGTCGGAAACTAAACTCGGCATGATTTTTCCGGAAAACCGGATTATTAAAAGCACGCTGTTCGGGCAGAAATTCATGCCGTTTGTTGCGGTGTTCGCCGTTGTTTGGCAACAAATTTATGCCAAGGGCGAGACGACGGCACTGGCGATTGCGGTATTAACCGCCTTGTTTGCGCTTAGTGTACCGTTACAGGGATTATACTGGTTGGGAAAACGAGCGCAAACCCCGCTGCCATCACAAAGTGCGGTGTGGTTTGATAAAATTTGCTCTCATTTGCAAAAAGCTAACGAAATCGTTGAACCGAAAGCACAGCCCACTTATCAGGATCTGGCAAATGTGCTGAAAAAAGCGCAGCAAAAACTGCCCTCGGATTTTTGGCAGGAGATTTAATCCCTGTTTTGTCGAGCCATGATTTAGTGATATAGTGGCGCCTTTGATTGAACCGTAGGAATTTATTAAAGACCGTAATTAAACTACGCAAACGATTTCGTTTTTTGCTAGAATAGTGCGGTCGAAAATTGTCCTGTTTATTCGAGATTATTAATGAACAATTATATTGACCTGATTATTATCGGAATTATTATTTTTTCCGTTATTGTAAGTCTACTGCGCGGTTTTGTGCGCGAAGTGATGTCACTGGCCAGCTGGGTAGTGGCTTTTTTAGTGGCGAATCATTTTTATCCTTATCTTGCTAATTATCTGACTCAGATTGAATCCGTCTATCTGCGCAACGGCACGGCTATCGGTATTTTATTTATCGCAACGCTGATCGTCGGTGCGATTGTCAATTACATTATCAGTCAGTTAGTGGATAAAACCGGATTAAGCGGAACCGATCGCGTATTAGGCGCCTGTTTCGGATTTCTGCGCGGCGTATTGATTGTCGCCGCGTTATTATTTTTTGTGGATACCTTTACCAATTTCAGCCAGACTGAAGTGTGGAAATCGTCAAAATTAATACCGCACTTCGGGTTTATCGTCGAGTGGTTTTTTCAGCAGCTACACGCGAACTCCAGTTTATTAAACTCAACCTTAACTAAATAGAGGATCAACACCAATATGTGTGGTATTGTCGGTATTGTCAGTCAAAGTCCAGTGAATCAATCCATTTATGATGCGTTAACTTTGTTGCAGCATCGCGGACAGGATGCGGCGGGCATCATCACCGTGGATGATGAAAACCGTTTCCGCTTGCGTAAAGCTAACGGCTTGGTCAGCGATGTCTTTCAGCAGGTTCACATGTTGCGCTTACAGGGAAATGCCGGCATCGGGCATGTGCGTTATCCGACAGCGGGCAGTTCCAGCGTATCCGAAGCGCAGCCGTTTTATGTCAATTCGCCGTACGGTTTGACGCTGGTGCACAACGGTAATCTGACTAATTCTGAGCAGTTGAAAGCAACCCTGTTTAACCGCGCGCGTCGTCATGTTAACACCAATTCGGATTCGGAAGTATTGCTGAATATTCTGGCGTACCATTTGGATCAAATTGATACTCGTCATCTCTCGGCGCAAGACATTTTCCGAGCGATTAAAGAAACTCATCAGGATATTCGCGGCGCTTATGCTTGTGTAGCGATGATTATCGGGCACGGTATGGTGGCGTTTCGCGATCCGCACGGTATTCGTCCGCTGGTATTGGGCAAGCGGGAAGAACAGGGCAAAACCGAATATATGTTTGCCTCGGAAAGTATTGCGCTGGATGTGGTCGGATTTGAATTTGTGCGTGATATTCTGCCGGGCGAAGCGGTGTATGTCACCTTCGACGGCGAATATTACGCTGAGCAATGCGCCGATAATCCGCAGTTAAGTCCTTGTATTTTCGAATATGTCTATTTTGCTCGCCCGGATTCTTATATTGACGGCGTTTCCGTGTATGCCGCTCGCGTACATATGGGCGAGCGCTTGGGCGAAAAAATCGCGCGCGAATGGCGCGATCTGGATATTGATGTGGTAATCCCGGTGCCGGAAACTTCCAACGATATCGCTTTGCGTATTGCTCACGTGTTGGATAAACCTTATCGTCAGGGATTTGTTAAAAACCGTTATGTGGGACGCACCTTTATTATGCCGGGGCAAACCCAGCGTGTCAGTGCGGTGCGGCGTAAACTGAACACGATTTCATCGGAATTTAAAGGTAAAAATGTGCTGTTGGTGGATGATTCCATTGTGCGCGGCACTACTTCCGAGCAGATTGTAGATATGGCAAGAACTGCTGGCGCCAATAAAATCTATTTCGCCTCCGCAGCACCGGAAATTCGTTACCCGAATGTATACGGCATTGATATGCCGACTAAGCACGAATTAATCGCTTATGGGCGCAATGTGGATGAAATCGCGCAGTTAATCGGCGTAGATAAACTGATTTTTCAGGATCTAGATGCGTTAACCGGTTCTGTACAGCAGGAAAATCCGGCGATTAAGGCGTTTGATTGTTCGGTATTCACCGGTGAATATGTGACGGGGGATATTACGCCGGAATATTTGGATACGATTGCCGGGCTGCGTAATGATAATGCCAAGAAAAAACGCGAGAAAGACGCCACTAATCTTGAAATACATAATGAAAAATAAACAGTCGCTGATTATCGGTATCACCGGGGCATCCGGTGCGATTTATGCCATTCGTTTGCTTGAAGTGCTGAAAAGCCTGCCGGATATTGAAACGCATCTAATTATTAGCAAGGCCGCCAAACAAACGATAGCCGCCGAAACCGATTATTCCGTCGCACAAGTGCGGTCGTTGGCGGATGTAAATTATGATGTGCGTGATATCGGGGCGGCGGTTTCGTCGGGGTCTTACCGCACCTTAGGCATGTTGGTTGTGCCTTGTTCGATAAAAACACTGTCTGCGATTGCGCAAAGTTATAGCGATGATCTGATCAGCCGAGCGGCGGACGTCTGCCTGAAAGAACGTAAGCCGTTGCTGTTGTGCGTACGGGAAACCCCGCTGCATTTGGGACATTTACGATTGATGACGCAGGCGACGGAAATCGGCGCACAGATTGCCCCTTTAATGCCAGCGTTTTATCATCGTCCCGCTACGTTGGATGATATTATCAATCAAAGTGTGAATCGTTTATGCGATCAGTTCGGCATTCAGCTGGAAAAAGATCTGTTTCAGCGCTGGGGTGCGCAATAAACGATAAGCGAAAATAAAAGAAAGAAAATAAAAGAAAGAAAATAAAAGAAAAAGGGAACCTCGGTTCCCTTTGTCATCAGTCATCAATGAATGTGCTTAGCGCGGACCGCCGCCATTTCCATGTCCGCCAGCACCTCCCTCTTGCTGCATCATTGGACCACCGCCTCCGCCACCACCGTGCGGACCGGGCCAAGGAAGAAGACAGCCGCTGAGAAATGTACTCAGCAGGGCAACCGCCATCAGTTTTTTAATCATACATACTCCTTACATTAACGTATTGATTACGATAGGCAGTAAAACATACAAATCTTAAGAAAATCTTAAGTTGTGGGAGGTCGTGTTCAAACCGGCAATTTTATTTCTCGTACGGACATTGTCAGTCCGTCGATCATCAATAATCGACCGCACAAATTCTTGCCGATATTTAACCGCACTTTTATTGCTTCCAACGCCTGAATGGAACCAATAATGCCGACAATCGGCGATAATACGCCCGCTTCTACGCAGCTGAGTTCGTTATCACCGAACAACCGGCTGAGGCTGTGATAAGTCGGGGTTTGCGGTGCATAGGTAAATACGCAAACTTGTCCTTCCATACGAATCGCCGCACCGGAAACCAGCGGTGTGGTGTGTTGTTGACAACAGCGATCCAGCTGGTTACGAGTGGTCACATTATCGCTACAATCCAGTACCACATCAGCGCGACGGATTAACTTGCTTAAGGCATCGTCGTTCAAAATACGGCTGACGGTGTGAATATGAACATGCGGATTGATTTGCTGTAAGGCGATTTTAGCGGACTCTACTTTTAACATGTCCAGACGGCTGTCATTATGTAAGATCTGTCGCTGTAGATTGGACAGAGAAACCTTATCGAAGTCCAGTAAAATCAATGTACCGATGCCCGCCGCCGCCAGATATTGCGCCGCCGCGCAGCCCAACCCGCCGAGACCGACAATCAGCATGGTGCTGTCTTTTAACTTTTCCTGACCGTCAAAATCCACTTCTTTCAGCACGATCTGGCGGTTGTAACGGAATTCTTCCGCCGCAGTGAGTTCAGCCATAACTTAACCTAATAAATCGTTGAAAGGTTCGATCATGACCGTTTCGCCGGCCGTCACATTGCCGCGTTCGGCTTCAAGCACAATAAAACAGTTGCTTTTAACAAACGAACTGAATATATGCGAGCCCTGAAAACCGACAGGTTCCGCTTCGAATTGCCCTTGCGCATTCAACCGATAAACACCGCGTTGAAAATCCTGTCTGCCGGGTGCTTTTTTCAGATTAGCGACGGCAATTGCCGGAAAGCGGCGGGGCGGTTGCCAGTAGCGATAACCGCTTAGTTTGGCGATAGCCGGTTGCATCAATTGATAAAAAGTCACCAGCGCGGACACCGGATTGCCCGGTAAACCGCAGAACCATGCGTTTTCCAGTTTGCCGAAAGCAAACGGTTTGCCCGGTTTGATGGCGATTTTCCAGAAGTTGACCTGTCCGAGTTTTTCCAGCACGGTTTTGGTAAAATCCGCCTCGCCGACCGACACGCCACCGCTGGTAATCACCAGATCCGCCTGCTTTTGAGCAGCGATAAAAGCCCGTTCGAACTGTTGTTGATCGTCGGGTAAAATGCCGAAGTCCAGCACCTCGCAGTTCAGTTTTTCCAGCATCAGTTTTACCGTAAACCGATTGGTATCATAAATTTTCCCATTTTCTAACGGTTGCCCCACCGGCACCAGTTCATCGCCGGTGGAAAGTACCGCGACTTTTAGACGCGGTAACACCGCAACGTCGGAAATCCCCAGTGAAGCAAGCATCGGTAGGGAAAGTGCGGTCAGTTTTTCACCTGTTTTTAGAACTATTTCCCCTTTTTTGATGTCTTCGCCACAACGACGGATATGTTGCCCGGGCTTCGGCAACGTTTTAAAGGTTACCGTTCCGTCCGCATTTACTTCAGCATCTTCCTGCATAATGACTGCGTCGGCTCCCACCGGAAGCATGGCGCCGGTCATAATTCGAACTGCACTTTGTGCGGTCCATTCTCCGTGAAAAGGGTTGCCGGCAAAGGCTTTTCCGGCAATAGTCAGGCGCATCGACT
The DNA here is from genome assembly GCA_000752995.2 of Haemophilus massiliensis. Classification (GTDB taxonomy): domain Bacteria; phylum Pseudomonadota; class Gammaproteobacteria; order Enterobacterales; family Pasteurellaceae; genus Necropsobacter; species Necropsobacter massiliensis_B. The sequence continues at coordinate 915,194 of LM994636.1, forward strand.
GACGCAAATCCGACAGGCGCACGGCATAGCCGTCCATTGCCGAATTATCAAACGCAGGAACGTTAAGCGGCGAAACCACATCTTGAGCGCAAATGCGGTTAACCGCCTGATCCAGTTTGACGATTCGGGCATTATCGGATGATGGAAAAGGTAGTTGTGCCAACATTTGATTTAAAGCTTGTTCGAGACTGAGCATAGCAGATTCCTCTTTCAATAAAATACCCGATTATTTTACTTATTTTTTTCATAGGATCTAACGATTATTCTCATTTTATTATTGTTTTGTTGTCTGGTAGAATAAGCCGGATTAATCATTCATGGAGCGGGAAATGAGTAGTATTTCACCAGAAGCGGAAAAGGTGCGTCGGGCGCTGATAGAAAAAGGGATAGAAACGCCGACCATTGAACTTCAGCGGACAAAAGCACAACGGCGTGCGGGCATTGAACGGCATATGCGCGAAGTCATGAAATTAATCGGTTTAGACCTGACCGATGACAGCCTTGAAGAAACGCCGGTGCGTTTGGCAAAAATGTTTGTAGATGAAATTTTCAGCGGTTTGGATTACGCCAATTTCCCAAAAATTACCAATATTGAAAACCGGATGAAAGTCAGTGAAATGGTATTGGTAAACGATGTTACGCTAACCAGCACCTGCGAACATCATTTTGTGACTATCGACGGTATGGTGTCCGTGGCATATTATCCGAAAAAATGGGTGATAGGCTTATCCAAAATTAACCGCGTGGTCGCTTTTTTTGCCCAGCGACCGCAGGTGCAGGAACGACTGACCGAGCAGATTCTGCTGGCGTTCCAGACTATTTTGGAAACCGACGATGTGGCGGTTTATGTCAAAGCGACGCATTTTTGTGTTAAATGTCGCGGCATTAAAGACACCAACAGCTACACTGTTACCTCAGCCTTCGGCGGGATTTTCCTAAACGATCGGGAAACCCGCAAAGAGTTTTTAACCTTAATTAATAAATAACCTGCCGACGCCGAAATAGATATTTCGGCGTTTTTTTATCCCTTTCAATAAATTGAAGTCTAATTATTAAGTTTTATTTTGTAATCTTTTCTTTACTCCAAAGTCTCTTTAAATTATCATATTAAATAATAATAATTATCATTTGCTTTGTGCTTTTTAGGGATCATTTAATGTTCAATTACAATAAAAATTTATTGGCCGTTGTCATCGGTTCGGTATTTTCTACCGGATTATCTGCCGCTGAAAGCGGTAGCGGTGATAGTCAGCATAAACTGGCGGAAATCGTGGTTTACGCCGACCAAAACCGCTCTTTATCCTCCATTCAAACCATTAATCGCGAAGAGATGCGAAAAACGCCGGCGACAAACGGCAATATTTCCGATTATTTAGCCTCTAATCCGCATGTGCGCTATGAAAACAGCGATAAAGACGGTTTTTTGCGTGGCGAAATTAAGCCGGAAAATATTTCCATTAACGGGGCGGATTTTAATCAGACCGCGTATTTTGTGGATAATGTGAACATCAATAATGATCTGACCGTTGACAGTGAAATTTTTGATGGTTCGGTTCAGACGGTTCCGGGACTGAGCAGTACCCAGGCATATTTTTTTGATGCGACGATGCTGTCTAAAGTGGAACTGCATGACAGTAATATTTCCGCCAGTCTGGGTGGCTTTACCGGCGGGGCGGTAGTGGCAAAGACCAAACAATATGACGGTCATAATCGTATCGGATTAAAATATCGTACCACGCATTCTTCTTGGGCAAGGATGAAAACGGATGATTCGTTACGGAAAACGCTTGCGCAGGTTCGTCCTGATGACGGCGGTTCAGCGATATTCCAGCCGAAATACGGTAAACAGTTTTTCTCTTTAACGGCAGAACAAGGATTAACGGATAATCTAGGTATGGTATTCGGGTTTAGCCGTCGGATCAGCCGAATTGAACAAAATCGGTTGATTCGCCCGGAAAAAGATAAACCGGTTCGATTAGATAAAGAAAATCATTCCCGTCTGGCGGATACGGCACTGTTGAATTTTAATTATACGCCGAATGATAACGATCGTTTTGAATTAGGCTTCCGCTATTCCGGCTATAAAGAAAGCAAATATTATCGCGATAATATCGGTAACAATGTTGATGATTATCATAATGCCTACGGTATGACTTTATCTTGGGTACACGCGTTTGAGTCGGGTGTATTGACCAATACCTTGGCTTATGATCAGTTTTTTGATAAACGTAAATCACGCTCCGACAGTGTGGAGATCGTTTCTGTTCTTGACGATAATTATGATTCACTATACAGCTATGAAAAAGGTGGTTGGGGCGACAGCGAGCTGACCCAGCGTAATCTGCATTTTTCTACCGAATATGCGGTGAACCCGTTTAATTGGGGAAATTTCGATCATTCTATATCCTTGGGCGGTATTTATCAGGGTACTTCTTATCGCTTTCATCGACCTAGAGCGGTGAATACTAAACTCATTGATATTTATCCCGATTCCTCCTCTATGCTGTTGCAGGAAGAAATTGTCCCGGCCGGCAGCGTAAAAACCAACTATCAAAATATTGTTGTCTATGCAGAGGATTTAATCACATGGCGGAATATAGAATTGCGCCCTGGCATTCGTGCCGAACGGGATGATTATTTAAAAAATAATAATATCGCACCGCGCTTTGTGGCACGTTATAGCCCTTGGCAAGAAACCAAGTTCAGTTTGGGTTTGAATCGTTATTACGGACGGTCTTTTTCGTCGTTAAAACTGACCAATGAAATTTTACGGTTGAATAATGATCTTTCCAGACAGCATCAGGCATTCGGTGCGCTGAAAACCCCTTATGCGGATGAACTGAGTTTAGGCTTTGAGCAGCATATTGCCAATTGGGCGTTGAAACTGAATTATATTCACCGCAAGAACAAAAACCGTATTGTATTGAGACGTGAGAACCGCAAAACGGCTTATCGTAACGGCAATGATTTCGGCGTCGATGTGTATGCTTTGCAGCTCAATAATATTGAACCGTGGCAATGGGGAAACAGCTATTGGAATGCCAGTTTGGGATTTGACTGGCTAACAACCAAACGAGCGGATCTGGACAAGGATCTTAATCCCAACGAACGGGTTTATTTAGACGGTAAAGCGATGACTCGGCGACAAATGGAACAAAAAGTCAATAGCAGCACTGAGGACTGGATTGTGCGCGCCGGGCTGGATATGAGTATACCGGACTATGCAATTACATGGTCGAACAGATTGTATGTCAAAGCACCGATAAGAGGCTATGAGCAGATAAGTTCCAATGCCGAAGAGATTTCTCGTTATCGCTCCTTTGATTACGGCACGCACTATCAATGGGATAGCAGCGTGCGCTGGCAGTTACCGATAAGTGGGACGCATTCCGCTTATATTCAGCTTGATGTATTAAATGTGCTGAATAACGTTCGGCAAAAATCGTCGAAGAGTATTTCCGCTTCCGATGAATACGGAATTTACAGCGCCGGTCGGGAATTCTGGCTGGAATTAGGCTATAACTTCTAACTGATCAATACAAAAAACTCTGCGGGAGAAATTCCGCAGATTATTTTTTATCGTCATACTTATGAAAAAATGTCTGTTTTATTGCCTTTTTTTATTGATGTTGTGCGGTTGTCATAGCGCATTTGATCCTGAGCGGGATATGCAAGAATTGCCTTTTGACCCTGAAATAGTCCATGGCACGTTGGATAATGGATTACGCTATTATATTATGCCGAACCGTCAGCCCGCTGGCAGAGTGTATATTCGCTTAGTAGTGAATGCCGGTTCAATGAATGAAGAGGATGATCAAAAAGGGGTCGCGCATATTGTCGAACATATGGCGTTTAATGGAACCCAGCGTTTTCCGCAAAACCAGATTATTGACGCGTTGGAACAATTAGGCATGAAGTTTGCCCGCGATATTAACGCTTTCACCGATTTTGAAAATACAGTTTACACCTTAAATTTGGCGGATAATGATCCGCAACGTTTAAACCTGGCTTTTGATGTCGTTAACGAATGGATAAATCACGTTACCGTATTGCCGCAAGATTTAGCGGCGGAACGTGGCGTTGTGCTGGAAGAATGGCGCTCGCGCTTAAGTCCGATGCTGCGTTTGGGGGATAAAAAAAGCGCCTTGGAAATGGCAGGCTCGCGCTATGTGTTAAGAGATCCTATCGGGGATGTGGCGATAATCAAAAATGTGACGGCGCGCAGAGTGAAGGATTTTTACAAAAAATGGTATCGCCCGGATAATATGGCGGTTATTGTGGTCGGCGATATTGATAAAAATAGAATAAAAAATCTGCTGAGTGCAAAATTAAGTCAACCCAATCCTGCGGCATTACCCCCGTTGGATACAATTGATTATCGCATTCCGTTAATTAAACACTGGCGTTTGGCGTCAATTGATGAACGGGGAATCACAACCCCGTCTATTGAGCTGAGCTTTTTAACTGATTTTTATGCGAACAATACTGTCGGTGAATATAAGCAAGAATTTATTCGACAGATGCTGATTCGATTGCTGAATGTCAGATTACAGCAATGGGAAAAGCGGCAAAGTGCGGTGGATTCTGCGAACTTTTATCAGACTCATCTTGGCAAATACAGCCTGCAAACAGTGTTTTCCGTGCAGTTGAGCGAGAATAATTATTCCGAAACGATCGATGCATTATTCGGTTTTATTGCGGATATAAAGCAAAATGGTTTTACCGAATCGGAATTACGGGCGGAAATTAGTCGTTTGCAGAAGCTGAATCAACGGCAATCGGAGATTCGGGCAGGCAGTTTAAAATTGGCGGATGATCTGATACCTGTGGCGGCGAATCGGCAGATCAGTTTGAATCGTCGCGATAAGTATGTATTGAATAAAAAAATATTATCCGAGGTGAACTTGGATGCGGTGAATGAGGATTTTCGTCGGCTAACGGCTCAGGAAGCCAAATTACTGCTGATAACCCAGCCATACCCGGCGAAAAAGCTGGCTTTCAGTGTTGAAGATATTCAGCGCCGATGGGAAAATGCCGCCGCGCTAATTGAAGATAAAGGCGTACAGGCGCAAAAACATGATGTTGAAAGGCTACCGGCTTTCAATCTGTCGCCGGCACGCGCGGTTAAAACGGCATATCATCGACAAGGAAATATAACGGAATTTACCTTATCTAACGGGAGCCGCCTGATTTACCATTATTCCGATAAGCAGCTGGAACAAGTGTATTTTAAAGCATTGACCGCCGGCGGGTTACGTTCCGTCGGGCAGGAAAATTATCATTTGCTACGGGCGGCAGTGAGTGCTGTCGATGAAACGGGAATCGGTGCGCTGTCGCAGCAGCAAATCAATCACCTGTTCGCACAAACTCCTTTAGTGTTCTCGACTTTACTGAATGATGATTCCCAAGGATTTATCGGTGTTGGTAAACGCGGCGAACTGGAGAATTTGCTTAAATTGTTCCGTTTAAAATTACAGTCCAGCCCGATTGCGTTGTCGGTATGGCAGAAATATCAGCAGGAAACTGTCCAATATTTTGCCGAAATGGATAAAGAAACCGAGTTTATGCGTGCGGTGACAAAACTGCGTTATCCCGCGTCGGAAACCGTCTATAGCCAGCATAAAGCGCAGATTCTGGCAGCCGACAAAGAAACGTTATCCCGCTTATACCGGACAATGATTAACGGAAAAACCGATTTTACTTATTTTATTATCGGCGATGTGCCGGAGGCGACGGTTAAATCTTTAGCGGAAAAATATCTCGCCAACGTCGATGTCAGAAGACAGACGCGAACTTTTGAGCCGCCGCGGATTACGGTGCCGAAACAACGCTTTGTACTTAAAGGACTGACCGAACCGCGAGCGGAAGTCGAATTGTATTTAACTGCTGAGCATAACTGGAGTGCGGAGGATGAGTATATATTAGACGTGCTGGCGGATATTCTTCAGGAAAAACTGCGCATCGCATTGCGGGAAAAAGAGAGCGGGATTTATTCGGTCAATACGTGGTTATCGCAAGAGGCGAAAACGCCACAAATTGAAGGAAAAATTACCTTCAGCTGTGCGCCGGAACGCGTAGATGCATTACTTGCGTTGACCCATCGGATTTTAGACGATTTGCGCACTCAAGGTCTTGATCCACGAGACATCGCGAAAACACTGGCGGAAAAGCAGATCCAGATTAAACAGCAGTTTGATTCGCTGTTATATATATCAGAAAAAATCGAACAAAGTTACCGGTTAGATAACTCGCCGCGCCTGATTTATTTATATCAGCAATTGGAGCAAATTGTAACAAAGCATAATCTGGATCGTATGGCAGCAATAGTGTTGAAACCTGAGGCAAGATTTGAGGCGGTGCTGACACAATAACACGGAATAGATAAAGGAGCGGACGGTTATCCGCTTCGAGGGGTTATAAATAACTCACCAACGCGCCGGCGTCGGTCGGTTTAGGTTCGCGGCTGATTTTTTCTTCGCCGCACCCCAACATTAAAAAGGCGATGATTTTATCCTGTTTTTCGCAGCCTAAGGCGTGGCGCAAATCACTGCCGTTTACCCAAGGCCCCGTAACCCAGACATTATCGAATCCTTGTGCGTTGGCAGCCAGTTGTATCGCATAGGCGGCACAGCCCGCGCTTAAGGTTTGTTCCCATGCCGGCACCTTGGTGATTTCAGGGTTGATTTTCGCGATGACGGCGATAACCATCGGGGCGCGGGTTGCCAGATCCTCGGCTTTTTTTAACCGCTCTTCGCCCAAATCAAATTCATGTACCGCACTTTTAAGCAGTGCGGAAAATCGCGGTAAGCCGTCTTTTTCAATCACGACAAAATGATAGGGTTGCAGCTTTCCGTGATCCGGCACGTGCAGTGCTGCCTGAAACATCGTTTCCAACTGTTCCCGATTCGGGGCGGGGGCGTGCAATTTTTTTTCCGAGCGACGACTGGTCAGCAGATGTAGAGCATCCATAACGTATTCCTTTAAATGTGATAAAAAGTGCGGTCTATTTTAACATATTTTTTTAATTCGGATTTATTGAAATTGCGGGTTATGGTATGTTAAGGCGCTGATGAGTTTGCGCCCTTAATGTAAAACGTTTTATTGAAACGGCGCAGCATTATCGGTAAATGTTAAGCTTTTATTAAATCTGACAGAGAAATTATGCAACTGATTATTCGATTTCTGAAATTTTGTTGGCGAATGCTGAATTTTATTCGTGATTTAGTCATGAATATTGTGTTTTTATTTTTTGTGTTATTCCTCGCGGCGATACTCAGCCTGACGAGCGGTCTAATGTATCAGGATACTGGGGAATTGCGTGGCGATCAGGGCGCGTTGCTGCTTAATCTTGACGGTTATTTGGCGGATAACCGTGATGATAGCATGTCGTGGCGCAATACCCTGAAGCAGCTGGATAACCAATATGTACCGCGTCAAATTTCTACTTTTGATGTGGTTTATGCCGTCAGCACCGCAGCGGAAGATCCGCGTATTAAAGGGCTGGTATTGGATTTAAATCGGTTTGAGGGCGCGGATTTGCCGGCGCTGAATTATGTAGGCAGCGCAATTCGGCGCTTTAAACAAAGCGGCAAGCCGGTTATCGCCTATGCGGACAACTATACGCAGAAGCAATATTTGCTGGCAAGTTATGCCGATGAAATTTACCTCAATCCGATGGGGCAGGTGGCGATTGAAGGGCTGTCGGCGGAAAATCTATATTTTAAATCCATGTTGGAAAAATTAGCGGTCACGCCGCATATTTTCCGTGTCGGTACTTATAAATCCGCGGTTGAGCCGTTTCTGCGCGATGATATGTCGCCCGAGGCTAAAGCGAATATGCAACGCTGGCTGGGAGAAATGTGGAACAGCTATAAAACTACAGTCGCCGATAATCGCAATATCACGCCGGAAGCGGTATTGCCGGAAGGGCGGCAATATTTGGCGGCGTTACGCAAGCTGGGGGGCGACAGTACCGCTTATGCTAAGCAGCGTCAATTAGTCACACAGGTGGCGGATAGTTTAAATTTAGAGCAAAAACTGACCGCACTTTTCGGTAAAAATGATGACGGCGATGCTAAATTAGTGGAGCTGGAACGTTATTTGGCGAGCCTGCCCGATCGCATGACGGCGGAAGGCGAGAATAAAATCGCCGTTGTGAATGTTGAAGGCACAATTATTGATGGCGACAGCGAAGAGCAAAATGTAGGCGGCGACAGTATTTCGGCACTGCTGCGAGAGGCCTATCATGATAAAGCGGTTAAAGCGGTTGTGCTGCGGGTCAACAGCCCGGGCGGTAGTGCTTTTGCCTCGGAGCTGATTCGACAGGAAGTGGACAATCTGCAAAAAGCCGGCAAACCGGTCGTGGTGTCGATGGGCGGCATGGCGGCATCTGGCGGTTATTGGATTTCAAGCACGGCGGATTATATTGTAGCGGATCCGAATACGATTACCGGTTCTATCGGCATTTTTGCCCTGTTTCCGACTTTTGAAAACACCATTAAGCAGGCGGGAATTTCGGCAGACGGCGTCGCCACTACTGAGCTTAGCCGCGGTTCAGCTTTCAGCGGATTGCCAGCGCTTAACGGCGAGATTATGCAGCTGGAAATCGAACAAGGCTACGATCGTTTCTTATCGTTAGTCAGCAAAGGACGTAAAATGTCGAAAGCACAGGCGGATAGTATTGCACAAGGGCAAGTCTGGCTGGGGGGTGAGGCTTATCGGCATAAGCTGGTGGATGAGTTGGGCGATTTTGACCGCGCGGTGAGCAAAGCGGGCGAACTGGTCAATCAGAAGTTGGATGCGGAAAAACAGGTTGCACAGTTCGCGGTGGAATGGCTGACAGAAGAAGATACGTCTTTGTTGGGAATGCTAATGAAAGATTTTAAACGTAGCGGTCAAAGTACGCTGAAAAATGCCGTGGCGGAGTTTATTGGCTTGCCGAAAGAACTCGGGCAAGTGAGCGCTCAGCTGAAGATGCTTGAACGTTTTAATGATCCGAAAGGGCAATACCTATACTGTATAAATTGCGCAGAGGTGCGCTAAACTCAGAAAAAAATTACCGCACTTTTTTACATTATTTATATAAAGCCGAATAGCAAGTGCTGTTATTCGGTTTTATTTTGTCGGGAATAAAAAATTAAGAAAAGCGGTTGAATTTTATGTAATTTAAGTGTAATTTAATCGATACATTTTATGTACATAAAAATTTACAAAAAGGAAAGCGATATGAACAGCGTTACGCACAAAGACAGTATCCATAATGTGAATATTGTGAATGAAAAAGTATTGATTACCCCGTACGAATTAAAGGCGAAACTGCCGCTGCCGACGGCATTGCGTAGTCAAATTGAACAGTCACGCCGCGATATTGCCGATATTATTCATAAAAAAGATAAACGCCTATTGCTGGTCATCGGTCCTTGTTCTATTCATGATCCCCTTGCCGCGGTGGATTATGCACAAAAATTGAAAGCCTTATCCGACGAATTAAAAAACGAATTATATATTGTGATGCGGGTGTATTTTGAAAAACCGCGCACCACAGTCGGTTGGAAAGGCTTGATTAATGATCCGAAAATCGACGGCAGTTTTGATGTGGAACACGGCTTGCATATTGCTCGTCAATTGCTGCTTGAATTGGCTGAAATGGGCTTGCCGTTGGCGACCGAAGCGCTGGATCCGATTACGCCGCAATATATGGCGGATTTATTCAGCTGGTCGGCTATCGGCGCACGAACCACCGAATCACAGACCCACCGCGAATTGGCTTCCGGGTTGTCTATGGCGGTTGGGTTTAAAAACGGCACCGATGGTAGTCTGGCAACAGCAATCAACGCGATGAAAGCGGCATCGATGGGGCACAGTTTTATCGGCATTAATCAGCGCGGACAAGTCAATTTGCTGCATACGGCGGGCAATCCGGATGGTCATGTGATTTTGCGCGGCGGCAAACAACCGAATTATCAGGCGGAATTTGTCAGCCGCTGCGAACAGGAATTGGCGGCGGCGGGGCTGGAGCGTGCAATTATGATCGACTGTAGCCACGGCAACTCCAATAAGGATTATCGCCGTCAGCCGGCTGTTGCGGAAGAAGCCGTGCGCCAGATTGTCAGCGGCAATCAATCGATTATTGGCTTAATGCTGGAAAGTAATCTTTACGCCGGTAATCAATCGGCGGAACAGCCGGTCAGCGAAATGCAATACGGCGTATCCATTACCGATGCCTGTATCGATTGGGAGACGACGGAACGATTGTTAAGAAAAATGGCGATGACATTAGGTAAAAAAGCATGATTTAACCGCGCGAATTATCTTGTTCTTGCTATAATTATTACCATGAACGGGATTTTTTTATATATGAAGGAAAGACATAAGTGGATGCGCTAAAAGAACTCAGAGCCGAAATTGATCATCTGGATCGGGAATTACTGCAATTATTCGCCAAACGGCTGGCGCTGGTGAAAAAAGTCGGTGAAATCAAGCATCGGTGCGGTTTGCCGATTTACGCACCGGAGCGGGAAGCGGATATGCTGGCGGCAAGACGACAAGAAGCGGAAAATATGGGCGTGCCAGCGGATCTGATTGAAGATGTGCTGCGCCGTTTAATGCGGGAATCCTACAGTCGGGAAAATCAGTTCGGCTTTAAAACGGTGAATCCCGCTATCAGAAAAATTGTGATTGTCGGTGGCCGAGGGAAACTTGGTGCGTTATTTGGGCGTTATTTAACGCTGTCCGGTTACAACGTGCAGGCATTAGGCCGTCAGGATTGGGCGCAGGCGGAGAGCATTTTAGCCGGTGCTGATGTGGTGATTGTGTCGGTACCGATCGTCAATACCGTCGAAACCATTGAACGGCTAAAACCTTATTTAACTGAAACCATGCTGCTGACCGATCTGACGTCGGTTAAACGCGCGCCGCTTGCAAAAATGCTGGAAGTGCACCGCGGACCGGCCGTAGGATTGCATCCGATGTTTGGTCCGGATATTACCAGCATGGCAAAACAGGTGGTTGTTTGCTGTGACGGGCGTTATGCGGTGCGTTACCAATGGCTGTTGGAGCAAATTCAAATTTGGGGAGCGAAAATATATCAAGTGGATGCCGCCGAACATGACCGCAGTATGACTTATGTGCAGGCGCTGCGCCATTTCGCCACTTTTGCTAACGGATTGCATTTATCCAAGCAGCCGGTACAGTTATCGCAGTTATTGGCGCTGTCTTCGCCGATTTATCGGCTGGAACTGGCGATGATTGGGCGTCTATTTGCACAGGACGGCGCCCTTTACGCCGATATTATTATGGATAAACCGGAAAATCTGGCGGTTATTGAAAGTCTGAAACAAAGTTATGAAGAAAGTCTGGCTTTTTTTGAAAACGGCGATAAACAGGGATTTATCGATTGCTTTAACCGAGTGCGAGAATGGTTCGGCGAGTATTCACAGCAATTTTTAACGGAAAGCCGCCAGTTGTTGCAACAGGCTAACGATAATCGTCGTCATTGAACTGTTTATTCTCGGGCGCCGTTTCGCGGCGCCTGCTTAAAAATTCCGCATAGATAATCTAAATCTTTGATACGTCTCACAGAATCGAATTTCGCTTGAGGATTTCCACGCAATAATTCTCTATGATAAGCCTATCCCGGTTTATTCAGAGAGGAGCCGTTATGAACAATCATTCACAAAAACATATCTCACAACGCATCCGACAGGCGTTAAATCAAATGGAAAATCAAATTCTGGCGCAGGATTTATGGTGCATTTTTGGTGAGCAGCATTTTCAGGGATTTTTACCGCACTTTACGGTCAGTCATTTATGTGAAAAATACCGAATGACGGATAAACAACTGGCATTGGCGTTATTACCGCTCAGCGCCTGTTATGCCAATCCGACAATTTCCCATTTCAATGTAGGTGCGGTGGCAAAAGGAGAACACGGCGATTTTTATTTTGGCGCCAATCAGGAATTTTGTGCAACGCACATTCAGCAAACCATTCATGCCGAACAAAGCGCCATTGCCCATGCATGGATGCGCAATGAAACGCGGCTGACCGATATTACGGTAAATTACACGCCCTGCGGGCATTGTCGTCAGTTTATGAACGAATTGAACGGCGCCGATACGTTACGTATCCATTTGCCGCATAATCAAAATAATCTATTGGCTGATTATTTGCCTGACGCATTCGGCCCTAAAGATCTCAATATTGCGCACCGTTTGTTTGATCGCGAAGAACATGGGCTGCATTTTTCCACACAAGACGACCTTGTGCGTACCGCGCTGTTAGCTGCAAACCGTGCTCATGCACCGTATTCCCGTTGCTATTCCGGTGTCGCGATTCAGCTGCAGGATCAACAAATATTTCACGGCAGTTACGCCGAAAATGCCGCGTTTAACCCAAGCCTACCGGCGTTGCAAAACGCCTTGAACTATTTGCTGTTAAACGGTAATGAAGTGGATAATATTGCCCGTGTGGTGCTGGTCGAACGACCGCTCAGCTTGTCTTACCGCGCCATGGCAGAAGAACTGCTGGCATATTTAGGTGAAGTGAAATTGGAATATATTGCGCTGTAAGCAAGTGCGGTGCTTTTTCGCACAGTTTTTACATGCTATCCGAAAAATGAGGAAAAAATGACCGCACTTGAGTGTTTATGTTCAAATTATGCGCTATTGAAAAAATATCTGCATTTTGTAGTTAAACTTTCAAATTTGTTGTGCTAGAATCCATTCCCGTAAATAGTTAGCGTCCGTGTGGTGGAATTGGTAGACACGTTAGATTCAGGTTCTAATGCTTTCGGGCAGTGCAGGTTCAAGTCCTGTCACGGACACCAACTTAAATGAAGTTTTTAAAGATATAGAAAAGCTAGAAAATATAAGATTCTAGCTTTTTTATTGCCTGTTAAAAATTTTTTTCTATAAAAACGACCATCAATTTAAACGGGTTTACTTATAAAAAACATATAGAAAATTTCCTTAAAAGTAATTATTTTTGGAATGAACTGAAAAGGAAAAGCGGGGTTTTTATCTATTCCAGCGTTTCCGTGAGAGTATGCCGACTGAATTATTTTATAGCCCTGATAGTTTATGCTGTCGGGGCTTTTACGCGAGTATGTAGCAAAAAAGTCAGTAGTAAATACTGGCTTTGAAATTTATCGTTTTTGACTATCTGGTGTTTTCTGGATTTGCTTCCAATAATGTTTGGGTCGCATAGTTGGCGCGGCTAGAACCGTATCTACCGATTATTAGTGTTTCTCGTCTTCCGTTGATACGGTAGTCGCAGCGGAATAATAGTACTGGCGGTTAATACAGTTACATAAAGATCGTCATGGCCTGCTACTTTATAAACTTGTCTTTAGGCTTGATAGATTTGAGTTTTGTATCTATTAGCATTTTACGTTATTTTTACCGTTATTGAGTTGAGGGTATTTTTGAACATTTTTATAGTGCGATCAATCTTTTATCATCAAAATAACCGACAAAAATACAAAATCCTTTGAGAGGAATTGAAATGGTATAAAATAACAACGCCTTGTAAATACAAGGCGTTAAGTCAGCGTTGTAACAAGTTGAATAGTAATAAAAAACGAGGTTTTTATTCCCACTCAATTGTTGCGGGAGGCTTTCCTGAAACATCATAGACCACACGGGAGATGCCGTTGACTTCATTGATAATGCGGTTGGAGATTTTACCCAGCAAGTCGTACGGTAGATGCGCCCAATGTGCGGTCATAAAATCGATCGTTTCAACGGCACGCAGCGAGACAACCCAGTCGTATTTGCGACCATCGCCCATTACGCCGACAGATTTTACCGGCAGGAAGACGGTAAATGCCTGACTGACTTTATAATACCAACCAGAATTGTATAACTCTTCGATAAAGATCGCATCAGCGCGACGCAGTAAATCGCAATATTCTTTTTTGATTTCACCCAGCACGCGCACGCCCAACCCCGGTCCCGGGAACGGGTGGCGATTAAGCATTTCTGCCGGTAAGCCGAGTGCCAGACCGATTTTACGCACTTCGTCTTTAAACAATTCGCGTAGCGGTTCAACCAGACCGAGTTTCATATAATCCGGCAAACCGCCGACGTTATGGTGAGATTTGATTACATGAGCTTTGCCGGTTTTGCTGGCGGCAGATTCGATCACGTCAGGGTAAATAGTGCCTTGCGCCAGCCATTTGACGCGAGTTTGTTTGTGGGATTCTTCATCGAAAACGTCCACAAAGACTTTTCCGATTATTTTACGTTTTGCTTCCGGATCGGTGAGGCCTTTTAGCGCCTCAAGGAAACGTTCTTCGGCATTGACGCGGATGATGTTTAACCCGAATTTATCGCCGAACATTTGCATCACTTGATCCGCTTCATTTAAGCGCAGTAAGCCGTTATCCACAAATACACAGTGCAGGTTTTTGCCAATGGCACGATGCAGCAACAGCGCCGTAACGGAGGAGTCCACGCCGCCGGACAGGCCTAAGATCACTTCGTCATCGCCTACTTGTGCTTTAATGCGTGCAACCGCGTCTTCAATAATGTTTTCCGCCGTCCACTTCGTTTCACAGCCACAGATGTTAACGACAAAATTGGTTAATAATTCCAAACCGCTTTTGGTATGGGTGACTTCCGGGTGGAACTGCACACCGTAAAAATGACGATTTTCGTCGGACATGGCGGCAATCGGGCAGGTCGGTGTGGTGCCGGTGACATTAAAGTGCGGTGGTAATTGAGTGACTTTATCGCCATGGCTCATCCATACGTCTAATTTTGGCGCTGACGCGGTCAAATCATCATTTAATTTTGCAAATAAGCTGTCGGTGGCTTTTAAATCCACTGACGCATAGCCAAATTCACGATGATTGGAATTTTCCGTTAGACCGCCCAGCTGCATCGCCATGGTTTGCATACCGTAGCAGATGCCTAACACCGGAATGCCAGCCGTGAAAACATATTCCGGCGCGCGCGGGCTGTTTTGTTCAGTGGTGCTTTCCGGGCCGCCGGAAAGAATGATCCCTGTCGGATTGAAGTCACGGATTTGTTCTTCCGTCACATCCCACGCCCAAAGTTCGCAATAGACCCCAATTTCGCGCACACGACGGGCGATTAATTGCGTATATTGCGAGCCGAAGTCTAAAATCAGGATTTTATGTTGGTGAATATTGTTCATTTAAATTCTCTTAGTGATTAAGTTATTTTTTCGATTCGTTACAAGCGGATGTTTCAAGAACTTGCAATCCTTCTTTTTTATAAATTGCAAATGCACCTTGACGACAATCAGAGCCAAAAAGATCGGCAAATTGTTTTGTTGGTTTTCCTTGGGCAATTAAATATAAGTTACCTTTTTCATCGGTTTGTTGTTTTTTAATTACCCAATTATTTTTCTGTAAAGACTTAAGCACGCTTTCTTGTGATTGCCCTTCATACATATCTGGCACACCACTTGATGACCAGTCATTTGCACAAGCAGATAATAGCAATGCAGCAGTCAGAATAGTTAATTTTTTCATCATTTTCCCTTGTAAGTTATGTTATAAAATTTAAAAAAAATCAACCGCACTTTAAACTCAAAAAGGTGGGACAAATCCCACCTTGCGATGTTGTTTAACGCTTAACCCATGCGGTAGTTAGGTGCTTCTTTGGTAATGGTGACATCATGCACATGGCTTTCTTTAATACCTGCGCCGCTGATACGCACAAATTGTGCTTTGGTGCGCAGCTCATCGATAGTTGCACAGCCGGTTAGCCCCATACAGGAACGTAGACCGCCCATTTGTTGATGAATAATTTCTTTCAGAAAACCTTTGTAAGGAATGCGTCCTTCTATGCCTTCCGGTACCAATTTGTCCGCCGCGTTATCCGATTGGAAATAACGATCTGAAGAACCTTTTGACATTGCGCCTAAGGAACCCATGCCGCGGTATGATTTAAACGCACGACCTTGATAAAGCTCGATTTCGCCCGGCGCTTCTTCCGTTCCTGCAAACATGGAACCGACCATCACGCAGGAGGCGCCGGCGGCTAAAGCTTTGGCAATATCGCCGGAATAGCGAATACCGCCGTCGGCGATAACCGGAATGCCGCGCTCTTTTAAGGCTTCCGCCGCATCGGAAATAGCAGTGATTTGCGGCACGCCCACGCCGGTAACAATACGGGTGGTGCAAATAGAGCCAGGACCGATACCGATTTTCACCGCACTTGCACCGGCGTCGGCAAGGGCGATAGCGCCTTCTGCGGTCGCTACATTGCCGGCGATAATCGGTAAATCTGGGTATTTGGCGCGGGTTTCGCGCACACGTTGTAATACGCCTTCGGAATGACCGTGCGATGAATCAATAAGCAGCACATCCACACCTGCTTTGACTAAGGCGTCAATGCGTTCTTCATTGCCGGCGCCGGCACCGACCGCTGCACCCACGCGCAAACGACCGAACTCATCTTTACACGCGTTTGGCTTGCTTTCCGCTTTTTGATAGTCCTTTAAGGTGATCATGCCTTTGAGTTTGAAGCTGTCATCAATCACCAGTACTTTTTCAACGCGGTGAGAATGCATTAAATGGAAAATTTCTTCCCGGCTGGCACCTTCTTTTACCGTCACTAAACGCGCTTTCGGCGTCATCAGATCGGCGACGGTTTTTGTGGAGTCTTTCACAAAACGGGTATCACGACCGGTAATAATACCAACCAGATTGCCGTGCGCATCCACGACCGGATAGCCGGCGAAACCGTTTTTCTTGACTAATTCGCCGAGTTCGCCCAAGGTTAAATCCGGCGAGACGGTTACCGGTTCAGAGACAATACCGCTTTCAAATTTTTTGACTTTACGTACGCGGTCCGCCTGACGCTCGATGCTCATGTTTTTGTGAATAAATCCGATACCACCTTCCTGTGCCAGCGAAATTGCCAGTTTAGTTTCGGTCACGGTATCCATTGCGGCGGATAACATTGGAATATTTAAACGAATGGTTTGGGTAAGTTGGGTGGATAAATTGGCAGTATTTGGCAGCACGGTAGAATGTGCGGGAACCAGAAGAACGTCATCGAAAGTTAAAGCTTCTTTTATTACTCGTAACATGGCAATATTCTCTCTTTAGAAAGGTTGAAATTCAACGGATGTAAAAAATATTGCGCTGGGATTATACAGACTCCGCAATCGTTTGGGAATGAATTTTTATAAATATTTTATCTTTTTAAAAAATTATGCTAGAAAGAGCGACATGATTTTAGCGGAGAATATATATGTACACATTATTAACCTTGCTGGCGGATGGCAACGCGTATTCTTACCAAAAACTGACCGCACTTTTAGGTAAAGATAAAAAAGTGTTGTGTGCCGAGATTGACGCCTTGCGGGCACAAGGACTCACCTTGGTGACTGATGAGCAAACCGTTCGCTTGCAGCCGCAAATGGCGCTGCTTGACGGCAATCGTTTAACGCGGGCGCTGTCGCCTTATCGTGTGATGATTAAACCGGTGATTGATTCTACCAATCAGTTTTTATTAGATCGGTTAAGCGATTTACAGAAAGGCGATTTATGTCTGGCGGAATATCAATCGGCAGGACGTGGGCGACGTGGGCGGCAGTGGCGTTCGCCTTTTGCCGGGCAGGTGATCTTGAGTTTTTATTGGACACTGGCGCCGGAGATTTCACTGAACGGACTAAGTCTCGTAATTGGGATTGCTATTGCCGATACATTGAAGGCATTAGGTGCGGAAAACGTGACGCTAAAATGGCCGAATGATGTGCTGTTGCAGGGACGAAAACTGGCCGGAATTTTGGTAGAAATTGCCAACAGTAAAAACGGGTTGATAAATTTAGTTGTAGGTATCGGAATGAATTTATCCGTTCCCGCGCAGGATAATCAGATTGATCAACCTTGGGCAGAATTGACCGAAATACTGCCACAGGTGGATCGCAATGAATTGATTATTCAGCTGGTTAATACACTTTATGCTTATTTGGCGATTTTCCAACAGCAAGGCGTTGGCTTTTTTCGTCAGCGCTGGTTGGAACTGGATCATTTTTTAGACGAACAAGTGAATATTATTACGACCCGGCAAGTGATCACAGGCATTGAACAGGGCATTGATGATGAAGGCTATTTGCTGTTATCCACCAACGATGGTGAAAACATGTTGCGCTTTAATGCCGGCGAAGTATCACTGCGTAAGGCATAGCAAAAGTGCGGTAAAAAATGCAATAATTTTGACCGCACTTATGGGGTGATACATAACACGCTGAAGTTAAACCACTTTTTGCACTAGTGCAGAAATATCCGCCGCAAAATCCTCTTTGCGCGCCATTTCCACAATAGTCGCGTGATCGTATGTTTCACCGTTATAAACCACGACAATGCTGGTATCACCGGGCTGTAGGAAGGTATGTTCACCAAATGCGGTATAACGCGTGGCGCCGATACTGATGACCGCTTGGCGCGGATAGCCGGCTTGCGCCAACAGCGGTGCAATGTGGTTCATCGGCCCTTGATCCGGTTGATTATTCATTTTGTCGATAATCCAGTCGAGTAATTTTTGATGAAAATAGCTGTAACCTAACGCCGGGCTGTCGATTCCGTAAACATTCAGCACACCGTCGCGTCGATGAAAACAGGCGATACGATAACGGTCGATTGCACAGCCGCGATTAAAGCCGGAAAGCGGGATCAATGTTTGCGCAATCCCTTTAGTGTTCTCCCCCCAATTTTTCTTTTCACAGATTTTATTGGCATTCGGACGACGAATAGAACAATCGTTATAGGCGGCAAAATAGCGCGGTAAAAGTGCGGTCACTTTTTGCTCAAAATATTCGACATCACAGATTAAGGCGATTTCCGACTCGATTTGTAAATTATCAGCATCTTTAGGGAAGACAATTTTGTCATTGGAAAGTGGAAATACGGAAAGAAATTGATAGTCGCCAAGCTTTTCTGCTGGTACATAAAATGGAAAAATGGCTTTGGGTTGGTGAATTTCTTCAGTTTTCACCTGTAGAAAATCAGCCGCTTCACCAGCTTGTTCTAAATGGCCGGCAAAGTTGCCCGCCACGCCTAAACCAATTGCATGCTTGAATTCTGTCATAGAATTATCTTTAAATTTGTAAAATAATGATCGCACTTTAATCTGAAACTGTCTGCAAAACAAGTCAGGATGGCGGTTTTCTATTCAATTAACAGATATTTTGAAATTTTTTCCAAAAAGCGCTTGCAAAGGTTGACGAAATCCCTATAATACGCCCCACACAACGACGCGACGTTGTAAACAAACTGAAAAATAACTCGCGTCGTTGTTTTTTGTTCTTTAACAATCTATCAGACAATCTGTGTGGGCACTTGTTGATTGACTTTGTTGAAATTATTTAAATTTTGAAGTCTTGATAAGTGCTTAACTTGAAATTCATATATTCCAACTAAGCGTAATGTTAGTTGGATTAGATTTTTTAGTCAGCAGTTATTGAGCGATTGAACTTGAATTGAAGAGTTTGATCATGGCTCAGATTGAACGCTGGCGGCAGGCTTAACACATGCAAGTCGAACGGTAGCGGGGGGAAGCTTGCTTTCTCCCGCGAGAGTGGCGGACGGGGGAGTAATGCTTGGGGATCTGGCTTATGGAGGGGGATAACGACGGGAAACTGTCGCTAATACCGCGTAGTGTCGAGAGACGAAAGTGCGGGACCTAAGGGCCGCATGCCATAAGATGAACCCAAGTGGGATTAGGTAGTTGGTAGGGTAATGGCCTACCAAGCCTGCGATCTCTAGCTGGTCTGAGAGGATGGCCAGCCACACTGGAACTGAGACACGGTCCAGACTCCTACGGGAGGCAGCAGTGGGGAATATTGCGCAATGGGGGGAACCCTGACGCAGCCATGCCGCGTGAATGAAGAAGGCCTTCGGGTTGTAAAGTTCTTTCGGTGGTGAGGAAGGCGTGATGTTGAATAGGCATCACGATTGACGTTAATCACAGAAGAAGCACCGGCTAACTCCGTGCCAGCAGCCGCGGTAATACGGAGGGTGCGAGCGTTAATCGGAATAACTGGGCGTAAAGGGCACGCAGGCGGTTATTTAAGTGAGGTGTGAAATCCCCGGGCTTAACCTGGGAATTGCATTTCAGACTGGGTAACTAGAGTACTTTAGGGAGGGGTAGAATTCCACGTGTAGCGGTGAAATGCGTAGAGATGTGGAGGAATACCGAAGGCGAAGGCAGCCCCTTGGGGATGTACTGACGCTCATGTGCGAAAGCGTGGGGAGCAAACAGGATTAGATACCCTGGTAGTCCACGCTGTAAACGCTGTCGATTTGGGGATTGGGTTTTATACTTGGTGCCCGAAGCTAACGTGATAAATCGACCGCCTGGGGAGTACGGCCGCAAGGTTAAAACTCAAATGAATTGACGGGGGCCCGCACAAGCGGTGGAGCATGTGGTTTAATTCGATGCAACGCGAAGAACCTTACCTACTCTTGACATCCTAAGAAGAACTCAGAGATGAGTTTGTGCCTTCGGGAGCTTAGAGACAGGTGCTGCATGGCTGTCGTCAGCTCGTGTTGTGAAATGTTGGGTTAAGTCCCGCAACGAGCGCAACCCTTATCCTTTGTTGCCAGCG
>LM994636.1:936097-936476 GCA_000752995.2 Haemophilus massiliensis
AAACGACAGCAAGTGTTCACACAGATTGTTTGGTGGTTGTAGACAAATTGAGGACAAAAGAAAGCCTCCTTTTGGGTCTGTAGCTCAGGTGGTTAGAGCGCACCCCTGATAAGGGTGAGGTCGGTGGTTCAAGTCCACTCAGACCCACCACTTTCAGGTATCAGGAGTCAGGTGTCAGGTATCAGATGATAGTTGATAGTTTGATAGAGATAGCTGAAGTGTCAAAAGGAAGCAATGTAAGAATAGGTAGGGTAATGGCTGAAGCCTGATTCCTGATACCTGTTCCCTGAATGGGGATATAGCTCAGCTGGGAGAGCGCCTGCCTTGCACGCAGGAGGTCAGCGGTTCGATCCCGCTTATCTCCACCAATCATCATTGC